>CAVQSR010000001.1:0-2474507 GCA_963716055.1 uncultured Gemmatimonadales bacterium
GCCGGCTAACGAGATTTCTCCCTCCCTCCGTCTCCCTCACGTCGGTACCTCTCCCCTATTCCCTCTCCTTGTCGGGGTACCTCTTCCCCTGTCCCCCTCGCCCTCACGTCGGTACCTCTCCCCCTGCTCCCTCTCCTTCTCGGGGTACCTCTCCCCCTGTCCCCCTCTCCCTGTCGTCGGTACCTCTCCCCCTGACCCCCTCTCCTTGTCGGGGTACCTCTCCCCCGCTCCCCTCTCCCGATCGGGAGAGGGGGAACGGTGGTCGAGTGGGGCACGGCACCCGGACCTGGCGCCGGCCGGCGATTGGCGCCGATCATGCGCGTTGTGGGACGAGCATGGAGGAGCAGAGAGCCTGGCGATGCTGGTCGAGGAGTCGCCACGCGACATGACCGCACCGCGCGCGCTTCAGGAGTTCGGCGCCTGCTTGACGGCCGGCTGCCGGACATCCAGCATTACCGTGGGAATCTGATCCACGCCGCGCTCCGTGATCGCCGTCGCACTGCTGCGCGACCTTCCCGCTTGCACGTCCTGGCGGGTCGAACGGGGCGTCAGCCTGGCGCAGGTCATGGCCGTCCGGCAGCCCGACGTCATCCGAGTCACCGGCACCGACGGCCGGCGCTTCGTGCTCGCGCCGCTCCGCATCGTGCTGGGCGACAGCCTCGAGGTGCTCAACGGCTTGATGTGGCGTCGCTTCGTGCTCAAGCGGCCCAGCATCGTGGTGGCCGACAGTCTGGCGGCGCTTTATCCCGAGATCCGGGCCCGGGTCGCCCTCGCCGACATCGGCCAGGTTGAGACGAACAGTACGATCAGGGCAAGACGTTGCTGTTGGGTGTCGTGGGGGCCGGTGTCGTGTTGGGCTTCTTCGGCCTGCTGGTGCAGGATGCGTTTGGGAACCTCGGCGTGGGCTTCCTCTCCCCCCGTCCGCCCTCTCCCTGACGGGAGAGGGGGACGCGATACGGCATTGGGCCTCGGCGCGATGCTAGTCGCACCGCCCACGGCGACGATCGGCGGGACGGCACTCGAATCCTCCGGTCGCCCAAAGACCCCGGTGCTCGGCGCGGGCCCGCTGCTGGGCGTCCACGAGCCAATCGACGTACTGTACGTTCGGCGGAATCGTGAGGAGGACGGCCCACCCTTCACGGACCAATCGCCAATTGATGAGCGTGGTCGTCCGAGCCACACGTGCGCGAGCAGTCGACCGTAAGAATCACGCGCCTCCACGTCCCCCTCTCGATCAGCCACCGCCTAGCCGCGCGGAATGAGCTCCGCAAGGACACCGGCCGCTTGTGCTCCGTATGGCGCCTGGCTCAGCTCCGGTGTGTCGATGCCGATCAAGCGGATCCGACGGGTGCGGCTGCACTCCATGGTGTCGCCATCGACGATTCGAGTCACGGTGCAACTGGACGTTTGCCGGACAGGCTGGCTGGGTCCCGTGTTCCTCCGAGAGGTGCAGCCGGAGCTGCGCTCTCGCTCACTTCCAGGGTGCTCGTGTGATCATGGTCACCCCGCCACCGTTCTGGTGTCCGGATGTACACCAGCGTCATCGCGCCGACCTGCGTCTGCGATTCACGCCACCCAACACCCACCGATACTTCATGACAGCTAGTGCAGCGTCGCTTCCAAGCGGCATGACGGTGACTGAGTCCACGGTCATCGCGATGCTGCCTACCTGGGCGTAGACGTCACGGAGCAAGCTGCTGATCGAGCGCCAGCTACCGTTGATCGCGCCGTCACTGATGCTCGATGTGCCGTCGTCGTTCAGATAGAGATCGGCAACTACTCGCGAATTGCCGTGATTGATCGCTTCGACGTAGCGGCTGACCTCGGCACGGATTTGGTCGTCGATCGACTGGGCGGTGGACTGGGAGACGAGGGACACGACGAGGAACAGCGAACGCATGCTCATACCGAGCCGTCGGCCAGCGATAGCGCAGAATGACTCCGCCATTCTGTCCTCACCCCGGGTCCAATAGCTAACGGCTCGACAGCTCCCGCAGTCGTTCGCAGCAGCCGCACCATCGCCCACGTATCCCGCTCGCAGTAGGCGAGCAGGTCCTGCCGCACGCGATCCTTCTCGGCCGCGGGATCTTGTCCGCCACGAACAGCAGCCGCGCGATCTCGACGCTCGCCACCCGCCCGTCCACGATCACGAGGTCGTTGTACGTCAGGTCGGGCACGAGCGGCGTCAGGATGTACTTCAGGCTGAAGCTGCCCCTGAACTCGGGGTGATAGACGCAGTTCTTCACCACCGGATGGAGGTCGAGCAGCTTCGCCTCGAGCGCCGCGAGCTCGTCCGCCAGATCGGGGACGTCGCGCTGCAGCTCGCGGATACGCGTCTTCTCGAAGGCCGTGTACATCACCACCCGATCGGCCTGGGCGGTGGCGCGCACCATCGCTTCGACCAGGCGCGGCCGCGCGTCGCCGGGTCCCTCGGCCAGGTGCTCGGCGTGGGTGTAGGTGCCGTCCGGCTGGAGCTCGTGGTAGCTGAACTGCGCCGCCGCCTGCTGCCACGGCGCCATGCCGGGCCAGACCGGGATGGCGCGCATGATCGTCTCGAAGTCGAGGAAGCCGAGGCGGCCGGTGAACGGCTCGAGCTCGCGGGCGAGCGTCGGCTCGACGACGAGCGAGTCCGCGGCCATCGCCTTGAGCTGGCGCTTCTGGGTGAAGTTGAGCTTTTCGGTTTGCGGCAGGTCGCGGATCCAGTGAATGCCGCGGCTCAGGTAGCCTGCAGCTCGTTTCGGCCCGACGCCAATCAGCTGGTAGATGTGATCGCGTGACTGCGGCCAGCAGCGCTCGAGGAACGGGCAGTCCCGCGGCTCGAAGCAATGCAGGCCGATCGGGACGTCGGGCAGCGGGCCTTGCAGCATCGCCCGCTGCCGCGCGATCTCGTCGGGCACCGTCGCTAGGAAGGCGCGCACCGGCTCGGTGACGTCGGTCCGCGCGAACAGACTCACCGTCGTCCGGGTGGTGGAACTCCTTGTTCAGGTGCATCACCCCGGCCGAGGTGATCTTGATGCCGCTTGCCTCGGCCACGTGCACCTGCACCGCGACATCGGGGATGTGCTCGGGTTTCTGGGAGTTGGACGACTTCACCTCGGTCAGCGAGTAGCCACCTTTGGCCCGTCCGAGCACGTCGATCGCGACGAACGTCTCGTCCGCGATGAACGTGGCTTCGAAGATCGCGGGCGCCTTGGCCGCGAGGGCTTCCTTGGTCTGGGCGACGCGTTCATTGCGAGCGTTGTGCGGCAGGTCGATCAGCACGCCGGCCGGGAACTGGGTCCGCGCCAACTCGCCCACGTGCCGGCCCTGGTTGAACAGGTCTTCCAGGACCTTGTCGGGCTGGAGCTCGACGGCGTCGGGCTCGTGCACGGTCCACCACAGGAGCTTGTGGCATTGGGTGCCGGTGACGAAGCGGGATTTGGAGAGACCGGTGAACACGGGCATGCTCGTAGGATAGCGCGTCGGAGCAACGGTACCAGGGTGCGAGTGGCTGAGCGGGAGAGTCGCGACCGCGAGGAACGGCTGTAGCTTGAAGGGTGATGGACGCCCCCGCGTTTCGCGCGCTGGTCGAGCGTCTCGAGCTCAGCGCCGCCGCGCGCCCCGCGGCCTATCGGGCACGGGTCGCCGGGCTGGCGGTAGTGGGCTACGCCTACATCCTCGGCGCGCTCGCGCTGCTCGTCGGGGTGACCGTCCTGCTCTTGGCGCTGCTCCTTCAGGCGCGCGTATTCGCCGCCTGGAAGATCGTGGTCCCGCTCCTCGTCGTGATCGCCGCTGTGCTCAAGGCGTTGTGGGTCAAGTTACATGCCTTTTACTCATGGCCAGTCCGCTGCAACTGCTCTGCTAACCCGACGGCGCTCGCGCCTTCCAGAACAGCGTCGCGAAGTCCTGCTTGTGCTCCTTGGACGATCCGAGCGCGTCAATGTCAACTGCGTAGTTCGCTGCCGACAGCAGGCGCTCGTTAATGAAGCTCTTGCTGCCGTTCTTGGCCTCGAATGTGAAGTAGGCCGCGAGCACGCGAACACCTTGCTTATTCAGCGCCCGAACCAACGGCACGAAGTCGCCGTCGCCGGTGACGAGAACAGCCACATCGATCATCCGGCCCAAGCCGACCTGCAGGGCGTCCACTGCGAGAGCGACGTCTACACCCTTCTCGCCTTGCGTCTGCGACATTGGCAGATACTTAGGCTCGACGCCGGCGTGCATTAGGTCGTGATACACATTGCGATCTCGCTTCAGCTGCTCGGCAGTCGCGTCCTTGGATGTGAAGAGACCTTGGTGCCATGCGGCGTAGACGACCTTGTAGCTAGCAAACCCCTGCTCTCGCAACCCCATGTACTTCTCCAAGAAGCGATGGAACTCGGGGTGGCGAAGCCAGCCCAACTGCCGCTCGTGGTAGTAGTAATGCCGGGCGTACGAGAAGAACGAGCCATCGTAGAAGACGCCCAGCCTGCAGATCGCTCCGCGCTCCCCCATGCCGGCTCCTCCCCAGTTCGGGCTACATTGCACGCCCTCTGTGACGCTGGCTAGGCCCGGGGCAAGCAAAAGGCCGCAGCAACTGCCGCGGCCTTGATTGCCCCTCCTGGGATCGAACCAGGACTCTCCTGATCCAGAGCGGCGACGATGCGGGCGGGCATTTCGGTCAACTTGCACGGAGTCGGTCACTTGACGAGCATCGGTGCCCGCTTCGGAACCCGAATATGCTCGCTTTTGCCCGGAGAAACGGCCGCAAAACTGCTGCAGGCCGAGCGTCGCCGTTAGCTATGATCCGCGGAGGCCGAAGTGAAGGGTCGCCCTACCTGTTCTCCCTGGGCATCCCTCGCGGAGCCTCCTGCGACGAGCGCCCCGCGCCCGCCTACACACTAGCCTAGCCTCGGCCCTCGTTGGATCGCATCATTGGAACTGGAGTATTCTGACCACACACGTTCAGAGGGTCTTCACGTGAAAGCGCACCGCGGGTTCACCTACGTCCAGGTCGTGCGGCAACTCTCGCGCTGATTCTAGCGGCCGTCGCTGTTGTGCTCCTTCTCATGCAGAAGCCATGGAAAGGGCCTCTGGCCAAGGCGGCGGACGAGATCCAAAGTGGTATGGAGGATCTTAGCGATGCCTACGAAAACGCCATGAGATCGGCCCTCCTTAACCTCGTCGTTGTCCAGGAAGTGTACTATGCCGACAGCAACACTTATGCCTCGAGGATCAGCGACCTGACCATCTTCGCTGTGCAACGCGGTCTGACGGTTGTGATTGTCTCCGCCGGTCAGGATGGTTGGTCGGCGAGTGCGGCGGCCGTTGGTAGTAACAAGACATGCTTCGTGTTCAAAGGAGCCGCCACGAAGTATGCCAGAGGACGGGCGCGAGTTCCAGAGAAGGTCGAGTGCGCCTGATCTCCTGCTGCCCAGGGCGATGAGGCGTGCGGTTTCGGTCAACCATGCGCGGAGAGGGTCTCTCGACCAGCATCGGCGCCCGCTTCAGGATGCCGAGATTGCCCGTTCGTCCCCACATGCGGTTGAGAAGTACAGCAAGCCGACGAGGCGCCTTGACTGTATGCCCAGTAGCATCCTCGCTCGGCCTCCTATCTACGCAGCAAGGTCACCTAGCACGCCTTAGCGACTCGGCGCCCGGCGCATGGAACCGGAGGGCGCGGCCAAGTCCGGCGAGGCTCCTTTGGTGCGCCGGCTCGTGGACACACGCAGGGCTGTTCGCTGCGCGACTCCGAGGAACGTGCCGGTTCCCTTGGAGAGCGGCCCTGTTCGTGGAACGGACAATCTTCTAGCTTTGTGGCGAATCTTCTGAGACTCGGCGATCAAGCCATGCCTAGAACCGGCGTCTGGGACCCCAGGGTGAAAGTCGAAGCGAACGCCTACAACTGGAAGGGCAAGCCGACCGTTCGCCATCATCCAAGGGATTCTCGGGCGGAAGGACTCCCGGCGCTCGTCGACCTCTTTTGCGGATGCGGTGGATTCTCCGTCGGCTTTGAGTGAGCGGGGTTCCAGTCCGCTCTGGGTCTCGATGTTCACGCGCCATCCCTCGACACATACGCGCACAACCATTGCCGACACGACGACGGTGTGCGGTGACATCCGAGACGTGACCGACGGCACGCTCATGGACGCGCTCGGACCTGTGAAGGTGGACGTGCTTACAGCAGGCGTGCCCTGTCAGGGGTTCTCCAGATCGAATCGGAAGCGCCATGACGAGGACGAGCGAAACTTCTTGTTCCGGGAGTTTATCCGCGTCGCAAAACTGCTTCACCCCACCGCTGTAGTGCTAGAGAATGTCTCCGGGCTCGTGAACTCTGCGAACGGCGAGTTCAAGCGCGCTATCAAGGGTGCGATAGGACGCCCTCGGGTACGATGTCCACGTGAACACGTTGGACGCCGCGGATTACGGCGTCCTTCAGCGACGGCGGCGCATCTTTTTCGTCGGATTGCCCAAGGGGAGCATCTGGGCATGGCCGGCAAGAGGCTTTGGACCTGGTCGCAAGCCCTATCGAACAGTACAGGACGCGATCTCGGATCTCCCCTCGCTCGGACCCGGCGAATCCTCTACTGTTTATCGCTGTCCGCCGCAGAGTGAACTGCAGAGCTTGCTGCGCGGGAGCCAAGTCGAGGTGCTTAATCACGTCGCGCCGGACCACCCTCCTGAGACCGTGGCCCGTATCGCAAGCACTAAACCTGGAAAGCCTATGTACTCCCAGTTCAGGCAGCGGGTTCGGCTACACCCCGAACTCCCCAGTCCCACCCAGATCTGCGGCGGGATTAGGCCTCAGTTTCAGTTCGGCCATCCGACTGAGGCACGGGGCCTCACCGTACACGAGCGCGCTCGCATCCAGAGTTTCCCTGACCATTACTGCTTCCATGGCGGCGTCGTGCAAGGACGGGTGCGCGCGGGCAATGCGGTCCCCCCGTTCCTGGCGGAGGTTGTCGCTGCCCAAATCCTGAGGGTCTTGCGTGGCGAACAGGTCATCCGTGACACGGATGAGGTTGAGCTTGCTCAAGTGGGGCTTTTCGCATGGGCGGATTTCCCCTGGCGGAGGCCTGGCACAAGTCCATTCGTCGTTTTGGTTTCAGAACTCCTCCTCAGGAAGACGAGGCGAGGGTCCGTCGCCTCAGTTCTACCGCGCCTCTTGAAGCGGTTCCCGAATCCCGAGGCCCTCGCGCGCGCGCGTAAACAACAGCTCCAGGTGATTCTCCGACCGCTGGGTCTACATCGGATTCGAGCCGCCGGTCTCGTGCGGCTCGGCCGGATACTTGTGGAGACTCACGGCGGAAGAGTGCCAGCTGACCTGAAGCACTTGCTCGCCTTGCCACATCTGGGTCGATACGGTGCTCACGCCGTGCGGTGTTTTGCATTTGGGAGGGCGGACCCAATCGTCGACACCAATGTGGCCCGCGTCCTCGGGCGTTACTTCGGGATCACACCACTTGCCCAGCTGCACACCGACGACCGGACGCTGGCCGCAGTTCCTGGGAGCGGCGCTCCCGCTCAGCACGAATCGTCGCTGACCGGCACGGGTTGCCGGCGATCGCTACCGTGTCTGGGCGACGGTTGTCGTATCCGTGTTCGACCGGGCAGTTCCCCGGTCACGCCTGGCACGAAGAGCACCGCGGTCGTGGCACGCTCTACGAGAATACAGGATGAACCTCAATCGGCTACCCCCCGGCGAGCCACGGGTGTTTCCACCTGTCGTCCCTCCCGCCCCTACCCGAGCTCGCTAGACAGTGGGTCGGCTTTACGGCCTCTTCTTGAGGGCCCGTCCCGAAGTCACCTACCGGCGGGTGATCGTCGCGCGGGTGGGCCGCTGGCAACGGCGGACGGAGGAGATACGGGGCGGATACCGTTCAGGACACCTGATGAACTACCAGCAGGTCGGGCTGCGGGCGCACCCTCGTCGGAGTGCTTGATGATCGCCGATTGTCGCGTTGTAACGTGCGCTTCGGCCGGGAGGCCGATCGAGTCGTTGGGTTTGCCGCGTACCACACGGCACGGCTCAATGAGGGGAACCGCAGTACAAGATTCGTGTGCTTGTCCGTGACTGCGGGACCGGAGCGGCACCAGATGTAGTCGTAGATGAACTGTGTTCCGGTGTAGGGATCCTCGCGACGGCATTTGCTGGGCGTCATGTGCATCGTGTATACGACAGGCGTTTTCTCTCTTGTCGAAGCTGGTTGGATCAGCCCCGGCGATGACTCGAGGATGGACCTTGAGTGACGAAGTCCTGACTAGGCGCACAGACTTTGGGGGGTGGCCGTATGGTGGGTACCGCTCCTCAAATGGGCCTCTCTGAATCTGCCGCATGAACTCTTGCTGTCGTACAATCTCATGCGTCCGTTGGTCATGTCGTCGAACAAGAAATCCGTGCACCACAGCGCGGATCGTTTCATTCTCCCGCCCATCATCTAGCAGTTCGCCATGCACGTCGGCAGGCCAATTCACAGCTATCACCGGGACGTTGTGAATCTCTGTCATCCGCTCGAACGCTCGTAGCAGGCGGATGTTCAGGTTACATATCGCTGTGTTATCGCCGTGTTTACGGGCATCGAACGGAAACTCATTGTTCTACTCCCGCCTCGCTCGAGCGCACAAGCCGTGCGAACCGCTGACCGACATTGTGCCCGGTCGGGACCTCGCGAGTCTTCTCTACCACGAGCACGGGCCGTGAGCATCAACGAGAATGATGTCCGGCCGGTCATACCTGATAAGGTCTTCAATCGTTGGTGGGTTGGAACCCCTCTCACCGATTCGGCGGTACGCTGCGGTTGTCAAACGCGAGGAGAGCTCCCGGAACCACTCGGCCTCGATGAGGTTGTCGGCGAAGATGGTGTAGGCCACCGAGGACTCACCCTCTCTGGGCGCGACCGATCAGGTCGGCGGGGGACAAGTCAAGCGCTTGAGCGAGTCTGAGAATGTTGATGTAGGCCACATTCCGCTCGCCGCGCTGTTCTCACGTAACTGCGGTCGAGCTTCGCCCGGTTGGCCAACTCCTCCTGGGAGATCCCCCAACTCCGCGCGGCGTTCAACTTGATGGCTGCGCCAAGCGCGCTCAAAGAGGCGGCAGGCTGTTTAGGCACCTACTGACAGACTGGCGGGGCGAGGGCTATTGATCCACGGACTATGAGTACCGGGCGAACGGGTGTAGTCAGCAGGCAGAGAGAATGGAGGATACCCGGGTGTCGAGTATTCCGAGCGTGACCGTTGATCAGTCGAAGGCGCGGCTACGAAGGCTCGTAATCTACTTCAGACATCATCCGGTTGCGTCGGCGCGTTCCACTTCATGGAACCCACGTACGACGCGCCGGTTGCAGCTAGGGCGCATCTGTCTGTCTGGCCCGAGTGGCCCGGTACTCCCACTCCGCTAGTTCCCGCTCGGTGGCCCGCTCAGAGAGTGACGAAAAGGGCCAGCGACTCGACCCGCCTGCAGCATTGAACGAAGACCGACACGAGTTCTGCATCAGTCTCAGAAGTGGGCATCCAACCCGCGACCAGAGCGCGGTCAAGAGCCAACCAATCGGGGCTGGGTAAGAGGACGAGGGGCGGCGTGTGCCATGATGACGCATTGTAGTCAACATGGTATCAACGGGGCCTTCTCAGGGAAGCGATCCGACGATGAGCCCTAGGTCCCTTTCACCATTCTGCACCACACCGAATCACGGGGCGTAGCAAACAGCACGCGGTCGCCATGGCGCCGACAACGTATGCTCGCACAGCCACGAACCGACCCCCCGCACGATGGACGCGGACACGATTGCACAAGGCCGAGGGCAGGCTATCCGATGCCGGAACGTAGCGTTTCGTTATTGCGCCGCGCTTTCGGTTGCCCAATGCTTGTGAGGGGATCGAGAGCGCTGGTCTCGGTGAAACACACTCAACAAAACTCGGTGAAAAACACGGGCCTCCGCGAGGACTCGCGCGGGCGGCTAGCTGGCGGCAACCCAGGGAACTCTGGTGGCAAGAAGGGTCGCTCGGGCCGTCCGCCGACCGCCTTCCGTGACTGGGCCCTCGCGATGCGCGATTCGGTGGTGCGCGAGCACGTCGAAGCGATCCTCGCAGATCCTTCTCACAAGGATTGGTTTCGCTCCGTCGAGTTTGTCAGTCGGTACGCCGCAGCAGGCGGAGAAGACGATGCCTGACCGAAGACGAAGCCAAGGAGCTTGCCTCGGAGTTCGTTGATGCGGTGTTACTCCACACACCGGATCAGTTGCGCCGAGAGGCAATCGTAAACGAACTGCGACTCTGGCAAGCCCGCCGGCTTGGACAATGAGCACCGTGAAGGACGGCCGGCCCCACACGACAATGAGCACAGCTTGGCCCGACCTCGGGGGAATCTAGCCCGCTAGCGCCAAGCGCGAGGGGACAAGGCTCCCCCGCGCATTCCTCCGACCGTTCCACGTCCCCAGGCGAGAGACCTGTGCAGGTTGCCACGGCGACTTCGTGGCGGCATCGAGCGCGTGTCGTCTCCGGAGGTGGTCATCTCTCGCGCCAACCTTGTCCCATGTCGCACGCTTCGGACCTTGCGGGCCAGTCCTTGCGTGTTTCACGACGGCACCCCTAGGGTGGGGCGTAGAAACACGAACGCCGGGGCTGGCGTCCCGGCGCTCGCTTACAGCTGAGGATCGATGCATGGATCATCGAACCCGGACCAAACTTAGCCAACGTTGCATTCCGCAGCAATCCTCCGCTGCCACCACGGCGCGATCCGTCCTTGATCGCCGTGATAGTGAGGACCTCGAACCAGTTTTCCATGAGTTCCGCTTCAAGCTGTTTACGGATGTCGAGCTAGAACGACTCGCGCCACCACAGTACCTGCTCCAAAACTGGCTGGTGGCGGGCGGACTCCACGTCCTCTGGGGGCCGCCGGGTGTTGGCAAGTCGTTCGTCAGCCTAGACTCGGCGATGAGCGTCGGCTACGGCGTGCCGTGGCTTGGCCACGCCACGATGTTCGGGCCCACGATCTACCTTCTTGGCGAAGGGGTGTCTGGCTTCCGTGACCGGGTCGCTTCGGGCGCCATGCTCATCGCCTTGGACCCAACAAACAAACCGCCGCCTACTTCATCACCGGGTGCCCCCAGCTGAATCGCCCGGTGGCTTCACCGCCCTGTGGAACGAAATCGAAGCCAGGGTTACAGGGCGCCCGGCGCTGCTCGTCATCGATACCCTAACAGCGCACGCCGCTGGCGCGGAGGAGAACGCGACGGAGGACCGCTCACGGATCCTGGAGAACCTGCGCCCTTTCCGCGAGAAAACCGGTGCAGCTGTGGTGCTCGTTCATCACGCCAACGCCACCGGTGCGCGAGAGCGCGGCAACACGGCGCTCCGAGCGGGCGCTGATCGCATGATTGCGGTGCGGCTCCGCGGCGGGATGATCGTGCTGGAGGCCGACAAGGTCCGCGACGGATTGACGCCGGTCCCCATACGAATGCGACTCGCCGTTTGCCGCGATTCGGCGATCCTCGAGCGAATGAAGGGCATTCCGGGGTCAGCGGCGTCGGAGTTGTCGCCAAACGACCGCCGGGCGCTCAAGGCGCTAGCGGCAGGCACCGTACAAGAACACGGGGCGACAGCATGCGAATGGCGCGCCGCCACGGCTGGCCGTGGTTCCTCCCAACTTGCGAACGGAACTCTTCCGCAGTCGGAACCGACTGATCAATCTGGGCCTCGTAGAGAAGGGAGACGGGCGGGAATCGTTACTCGTTGACCGAACGTGGCTTGGCCACGATTCCTCCAAACTCCCACGGGCTCCCAAGTCGCTCCTTTGGGAGACCTGTTTCCTCCCACCCACCGGGGGGGCTCTGTAAGGCCCCCGGTGGGAGAGAGACCCCAGCTTCAGGCGAGTCTCGGTGAGCGCGCCGTGCGCAACCAGGCCTTCGATTGACCGTGAGTCTGTTGGGCCTGCCTTCAACCTGGCGCGCTCGCGCTGAACAGCTCCGCCCTTACGCACCGAGCGTTGCCAAGGCGTTCGACCAGGCTGCGACGGAGCTCGAAGAAGCAGTCCAGATTGCGGCGAACGCCGTGCTGACCCTCCAACAGGCGGCCGAGTGTTCCGGCTACTCCACCGACCACCTCCGTCGGCTGATTCGGGAGCGTCGTCTCCGAAACGTTGGTCGCAAACACGCTCCGCGATTGCTCCAGGGCGACCTCCCACGCAAGCAGCAACGGTTTGACGGGCCCTCGATTCCGGAGTACGATCCCGTTGCCGATGCTCGTCGGGTGACCGATCTCCGTGCTCACCGTGGAGGTGAGACATGACACGGAAACGGTTTCCTGATCCGGTACGGACGCCGTGGCACAGGAACGAGAGCGGCTGCTGGTCCCTCTCGCTCGGATGGCGTGGGTGCCGCGTCCGCGTAGCACAGCGCCAGCCCGGTGGGATCTTCCATCGGGTGGTCTGGATCCCGGGGCGCGGGCGAGATTACACCTCCCTGGAGACCCCAGATCGCACCGAGGCGCAAGGCCGAGCGGAAACGTTCCTCAAAGCTCTGATTGCCAACGACGGTACGATCCCGCCCGCACCCCTCACGCTGGGGGAACTCGTCACCAAGTACCAGCAGGAGGCCCCCGCGTATCAGGAAAACACCAAGACCACTCGAGATCAGAAGCGCGCCTCGGCCGGTCGTCTCATCGCCTTCTTCGGCGCCGAGCAACGGGTGACACACCTCACTCCGAACGACATCGCTCGCTTCGTGGTGGCTCGCCGTGCCGGCCTCCGCGTGAACGGTCGGGTGTACGAGCCGGTCGGGACAACGCCATTCGTCACGACCTGGCGGTGCTCCGAACGATGGTCCTTTGGGCCACTCGGGAGCGCGGGCCCGATGGAGCGTTCGTGCTGGCTGAGAACCCGCTGCGAGGCGTCAAGCTCCCTCGGGAGCAAGATCCCCGGCGTCCCGTGGCGACGTTTGATCGCTTCGAGAAGGTGAAGCGGGCGATGCAAGAGCTCTCCACGACCGCACCGCAGGGTCGTGGGCGAGGTCGCTGGCTTCGCGCTGAACTGGCGCTCGTGCTGGTGGAGGCAACCGGGCGACGCATCGGGGCCATCCGGGGACTGCGGTGGTCGGACATCAGCTTCGACGCGCCGAGCATCAGATGGCGGGCGGGGTTCGACGAGCGTCGGCGCGAGCGGGTCGTCCGATTCCCGAGGAGCTGGCGCAGGTTCTACGTGGTTTTCAGTTGCGGCTGGGTGCGGTCGGGGACGCTTGGTTGTTCCCGTGCACGGGGAAGGACCAGCCGTGGCCTCGGGAGATCTTCCTTCAACTCCTGACCCGGGCCGAGCGTCACGCCGGTGTCGAGCACGTCCACGGGGGCGGCTGGCACATGTACCGCAGAAAGTGGGCGACCGAGCGGGAAGATCTGCCGCTCAAAGCCCTGATGGAAGCCGGCGGGTGGAAGGACCTGCAGACGTTGGTCACGTGCTACCAGCACCCGAGCGACGAGTCGATCCTCCGGGTGATGGCGCACCCGGTGAAGCTCCGGGAGCGGAAGACGGCGGCAGCGCGTGAGAAACTGCTGCGAAACGGCTGCAACTGGGTCAGAGAGGACGAAGCGCGACGCGAGTCATCGTGATATCGCGCTTCGAGTTGCCCCTCCTGGGATCGAACCAGGACTCTCCTGATCCAGAGTCAGGCGTGTTGCCAGTTACACCAAGGGGCATCGGAGCCCAAACTACCACCGGTCGCAGGCTCGGGCTCTGGGAACGTACTGAAAACTGCGTGGTGAGTGGTATGTGGTTCGCTCCGGGCCAATCGCCACCCCGCGCGTCGGGTCGCTCGACGGACCAGCGACAGACCCCGAACGGAGCGAACCACTCACCACATACCACATACCACGCCTTTGTCTATCCGAGGCCGGCCTCGCCCCAAGCCCGCAATGCCGGCCAGCCTCCGATGCAATGGAGCTGAGGGGGCTCGAACCCCTGACCTCCTGGGTGCGATCCAGGCGCTCTCCCAGCTGAGCTACAGCCCCGCGGAAAGTCCAACCTAGACGGGGCCTCCCCCCCCTGCAACCCCTGGGAATAGTGGAAGAAGGGAGCGGGAAGGCTGCGTCTGGCGCGCCTCGCCTCGCCTCGTATGTTCCCAGTCCCATGCGACCCGTCTCCGCCACCCGCGTCACCCAACTCTCGGCCCCGATCGAGAAGGTGTTCGGGCTGCTCACCGACCCGCGCGCCATCTCCCAATGGCTCCCGGGCGCCGACGACGTCGCCGCCACCGGTCCCCTGAACCGCGGCGACCAGATCAACGTCCGCTTCGGCAACCGCCTCGTGGTCCTCGAAGTCGTGGACTGCAAAGCCCCCTACACGTTCGGCTGGGTCGAACGCGAAGGCCGCCGCGGCGTGAAGACGTTTTTTCGCCTGGACTGGGCCGGCGGCTCGACCGCCGTCACCGTGCGCGACGTGTGGGAACCACCCTCGATCGGCGCCTGGCTCCACGGCACCATCGGCGGCAAACGGCGGCCGGATCTGCAGATCGAACGGATCATGACGGGTCTGCGGGTGGCGCTGGCGGAGAGCTGAGACTTATTCGCGGAACCCCACCTCCACCACCATCCCATCCTTCGCCACCACCGTCTCGCGAAACACCTCGCGCGCTTCCTTTAGGAGCTCCTCGGAGTTGGCCGAGTAACGGGCCGAAACGTGCGACAGCACGAGCCGGCCCACCCGCGCCGCCAACGCGACCTGGGCCGCCTCGCGCGCCGTCGAATGCCCCGTCTCACGCGCGCGCTCCTTCTCTTCCTCCGAGAACGTGGCCTCGTGCACCAGGAGATCCGCACCCGTAGCGGCATCCACCACCGCGGCACTCGGCCGCGTGTCGCCCGTGATCACGACCGCCCGGCCGGGCCGCGGCGGACCGACCAGCTCCTCGGGCCGCACCGACCGGCCGTCGGGCAGCTCGATGGTCTCGCCCTTGTGAATCCGGCCCCACAGCGGGCCCTCGGGAATCCCCATCGCCGTGGCCTTGTCGGGATCGAACCGCCCCAACCGCTGATGCTCGCGCAACGCGTACCCCACCGCGCCCGGCCCGCCGTGCTCGGTGGCGAACACGTGCAGGTCGTAGCCGTCGCGGTTCAAGGCGTCGCCCGGCTTGAGCTCTTCGATCTCGACCCCGAACGGCGCGCGCTCGACGCCGAGCCCCACCGCCTCGCTCAGCATCTTCTTCGCCCCCCGCGGCCCGTACAGCCGCATCGGCTCGACGCGCGCCTGGAGCCCGAGCGTGCGGATCAGCCCGATCACGCCCAGGAAATGATCGGCGTGGAAGTGCGTGAAGAAGATGTCGGACAGCGTGAACCCCACCCCGAAGCGCATCATCTGGCGCTGGGTGCCTTCGCCGCAGTCGAACAGCATCGTCTCGCCCTCGCGCTGCAGGCAGATCGAGGAGACGTTGCGTTCGACGGTGGGGCGGGCGGCGGCGGTGCCGAGGAAGGTGAGGGAGAGCATGGGCGGTAGAAGTCGGTAGAGGGCGGTAGGGGTCGGTAGAAGGTAGCTCCAACCTCTACCGTCTTCTACCGCCTTCTACCGTCTTCTACCGTAACCGCCTTGTACCGTCGTCTCAAAAGACCTTCACGGTCGGCAAGGTACCGCCCGGGCCTCATCTTGAAGTCCACCAGCACGGAGTCCAATGAAGCAAGGACGTGGGACAGGTTCACGTACAGCGAGCTGTCCGTCGCCAGCCGCCCCAGCGTTCCCTCCCCCCGCCGCATCATGGCCAGCAGGCTGTCGAGCGACGCCGTGGAGCGGGCCAGGCTGGCCGAGACGGCGGTGAGGTTGGCGGTGAGCGAATCGATCCGCGCGCCGCTCGCGCCGCCCAGCGTCGAGTCGAGCCGCACCAGGAGCTGCTCGGTGGCCGCGAGGGTGGCGGTGGTCTGGGGCACGAGCGGCCCGGTGCCCACCTGGGCCAGGGCGTCCATCGCGCGGCGCAGGGCGACCATGGTGAGGTGGAGGTCTTCGCCCAGGCGCGAGGAGACCAGGGCGTTGGCGCTGTCGAGCAATTCGTTCGCCCGCACGCCGATCCCCGCCGCGATGTCGCTCAGCTCGGGCGTGCGGCTGCCGGTGAGCACGCGGTCGGCGGGCAGCGGCTCCTCGCGCTGCCCCGGGAAGTAGTCCACGAACTTGGCGCCGAAGAAGTCGAGCGCGCCCACCGACGCCGACGCGTCGATGCGCGGCGTCATGTCGCGGTCCACCCGGAACACGACCAGCACCCGGCCGGGCCGCTCGAGCCGCACCGAGGCGACGCTGCCCTTCTTGATCCCCGACACCATCACGGGATCCCCCGCCCCGAGCCCCGCCGCGCTCTCGAGCACCATCTGCACCGGCACGCCCTCACCCCCGACCTTGCGGTCGGTGAGCCAGAACATCATCCCGCCGAACAGGACGACGCCCGCGATCACCATGAGGCCGACACCGACTTCCTGCTTATAACTGAGTTCCATCGCCGCTCGCCTCGTCCCGGGAGGACGCGTGCTGGGTCAGGGTCATCTCGAAGTCACGCTCGAGGAACTGCTGCACGAGGGGGTCCTTCGACGCCAGGATCTCCTCCGACGTGCCCACGGCGCGGATCTTGGCCTGCGCCAACAGGGCGATCCGGTCCGCCACGCGGAACGAGCCGCGCACGTCGTGCGTCACCACGACGCTCGTGACGCCGATCTCGGCCTGGAGCCGCTCCACCAGCCCGTCGATCACGTCGGCGTTCACCGGATCGAGGCCCGACGTGGGCTCGTCGTACAACAGATACGTCGGCGCGCCCGCGATGGCGCGCGCGATGCCGACCCGCTTGCGCATCCCGCCCGACAGCTCGGCGGGAAACTTGCGCAGCACCTCGGGCTGGAGGTTGACGAGCCGCAGGCACTCGCGCACCCGGTCGTGACAGTACTTGAGGTCGCGGAACTGCTCGTCGTTGGTGATGCCGAGCCGGATGTTCTCGAACACGTCCATCGAGTCGAACAGCGCGCCGTTCTGAAACACGTAGCCGATGTGCGAGCGCAGCTGCGACAGCTCCTTGCGCTTGAGCTTGGCGACGTTCAAGCCGTCCACGATCACTTCGCCCGAGTCGGGCTTGATGAGCCCGATGATGTGCTTGAGGAGGACGCTCTTGCCCACGCCCGAGGGGCCGAGCAGCGCCACCGTCTCACCCTGGCGCACCTCGAGGTCGACCCCGTCGAGCACGACGTTGTCCAGGAACCGCTTGGAGACGTTCTTGAGCTCGATCACTGGCCGAGCAGCACCTTGGCGAGGGTGGTGTCGAGCAGCAGGATGGTGACCGACGCGGACACCACCGCCGTCGTGGTCGCGCGGCCGACGCCCTCGGCGCCCTGCTGGGTGTGGTACCCGATGTAGCAGGGGATGATGGTGACGGCGAGCGAGAAGAAGTACGCCTTGATGAGCGAGTACCACAGGTCGAACGGTCCCTTGAAGAAGAACCGCGCGCCGTAGGTGAAGTCGGCCCACGTGAGGTCGAGCGTGGCGGCGCTCGCGAAGTAGCCCGAGGCGATGCCGGCGGCGTTGGCGATCACCGTGAGCGCCGGGATCACGAGGATGCCCGACAGGATGCGGGGCAGCAGCAGGTGCGTCACGGGCGAGCGGCCCAGGCTCTCGAGCGCGTCGATCTGCTCGGTGACGCGCATGGTGCCCAGCTCGGCGGCGTAGCGCGCGCCGATGCGGCCCGCCAGGATCAGGCCGGTGAGCACGGGCCCGAGCTCGAGGATCACGCCCGAGCTGACCACGCCGCCCGCGTAGTACACCGGCACGAACCCGCCCTGGAGCTGATAGCCGCTCTGCAGCGCGGTCACCGCGCCCGCGAACCCCGCCACGAGCAGCACGATCGCGAGACTGCCGTAGCCGATGTCCATCGCCTGCACGACCGTGCGGGGCAGCCAGATGCGCCACTCGGCGAGGCCGCGGACCAGCTCGACCAGGAGCGCGAAGAAGCGGCCGGCGTGCGCCGCGCTGCGCAGCGCCCCGCGCCCCACGTGACGGCGCAGGTCGATCGCGGCGGCTAGGCTGGGACGCACGTACGCTGGCTCATGGGTGCGTGTATCTTGGGGTCCCCATGGGCCGGAAGTCTACCCCTCGCAGCCGCACCACCACCCCACCGCCCCGGGGACGAGGGACGGGGGACGAGGGACGAGCGCGCCGGTTGCATGCCCCGTCCCCCGTCCCGCGTCCCCCGTCCCCTGGCGTGCTCCGTTCCTTCCGCTCGCGTCTGCTGCGCTGGTTTGCGAAGCACGGCCGCGACCTCCCCTGGCGCCGCACGCGCGATCCCTACCACGTCGCGGTGAGCGAGTTCATGCTGCAGCAGACCCAGGTGACGCGCGTGCTCGAGTACTACCCGCGGTTCCTCGCGCGCTTCCCCACCATCGATAAGCTCGCCCGGGCGCGGCCCACGGCGGTGCGCGAGGCGTGGGACGGCCTGGGCTACTACGCGCGCGCGCGCAACCTGCACGCGCTGGCACGGACCGTCGTGCGCGATCACGACGCGACGCTGCCCCAAGATCCCGCGGAGCTGATCGCGCTGCCGGGCGTGGGCCGCTACACGGCGGGCGCGATCGCGACGTTCGCCTACGAGCGGCCCGCGGCGGCGGTCGATACTAACGTGGCGCGGGTGATTGAGCGGTACTTTTTGGGAGACGGGGGACGGGGGACGAGGGACCGGGCCACCCCTCCCCCGTCCCCCGTCCCCCGTCCCCCGAGCGCCGTTCTTTGGCGCCTCGCGGAAACCCTCGTGCCCCGCACCGGCCGACGCGCGTGGGAGTTCAATCAGGGCCTGATGGAGCTGGGCGCGGTGGTGTGCACGGCGCGCAAGCCGAAATGCGGGGAGTGTCCGATGCGGCGGGGGTGCAGGACGGGCGCCCGTGTCGTCCCGGGCTGAAGCCCGGGCTCGGCGTAATGCGCGTCCCGTGGGGACGCACCCCCGGCCGAACGCGCGCGCTCAGCGCGCGTCCGGAAACACGCCGGCGCCGCGCCCGTCGCATCATCTCCGCTTCCGGCCTACATTTGCGGGACCCCTGACCGGACGCCGCACTGACCGAGCTTCAAGACCGCCTCCAGGCCGCCCTCGGCGACGCCTATCGCCTCGAGAAGGAGTTGGGCGGCGGGGGGATGAGCCGCGTGTTCATGGCCGAAGAAGTGCGGCTCGGGCGCAAGGTGGTGATCAAGGTGCTGCCGCCCGAGATGGCCGCGGGCGTGAGCGTGGAGCGGTTCGAGCGCGAGATCCAGCTCGCCGCCAAGCTGCAACACCCGCACATCGTGCCCCTGCTGACCGCGGGCGCGTCGGGCGACCTCCTCTACTATGTGATGCCGCTGATCGAGGGCGAGAGCCTGCGCGCCAAACTCGCCCGCGCCCACGAGCTGCCGATCGGCGAGGCGGTCCACATCCTGCGCGAGGTCACGGATGCGCTGGCGTACGCCCACCGCCAGGGGATCGTGCACCGCGACATCAAGCCCGACAACGTGCTGCTCTCGGGCAAACACGCCCTGGTGACCGACTTCGGCGTCGCCAAGGCGGTCGCCGAGTCGGCCGGCGACAGCGCGCTCACGTCGATGGGCGTGGCGCTCGGCACGCCGGCCTACATGGCGCCCGAGCAGGCCGCCGCCGATCCCAACACCGACCATCGGGCGGACATCTACGCCGTGGGCGCGCTGGCCTACGAGATGCTGACCGGCCGGCAGCCGTTCGTCGGGTCGTCGCCGCAGGCGGTGCTGGCCGCGCACGTGACGCAGGCGCCCGAGCCGGTGTCGCGGCACCGGGCCACCGTGCCGCCCGGGCTCGCGGCGCTCGTGATGCGCTGCCTCGAGAAGAAGCCGGCCGACCGGCTCCAGTCGGCCGACGAGCTGCACGCCCAGCTCGATGTCATGGTGACGCCGTCGGGCGGCATGCCGCCCACCGGCGCGCACGTGGTGTCGTCGGGCACGGAGGCCGCGATCCAGCGCGGCCACCCGGCGCGCGTCGTGTCCTTGTATGCACTGGCCGCCGTCGGAGCGCTGGCGGTGGTGTACCTGCTGATGCAGCAGATCGGTCTTCCCACGTGGGTGTTCGCCGCGGCGATCGGTCTCCTCGCGGCGGGGCTCCCCATCATGCTGGTGACCGGCTGGATCGAGCGGCGCCGCGCGCTCGCGCGATCCACGGGACGGGTGATCCCGCCCGCCGCCGGCTGGCACGGCTGGATCACGTGGCGCCGCGCGGTGCTGGGGGGCGTCGCGGCGTTCGGCGCGCTGGGCGTGGGTACCACCGGCTACATGGCGATGCGGCTGCTCGGCATCGGTCCGGTGGGTACGCTGGTGGCATCCGGGGTGCTGTCGCGGCAGGACGTCCTGCTCGTGGCCGACTTCGAGAACCGCACCAGCGACTCGACGCTCGCGGCGTCGGTGACCGAGGCGTTCCGCATCGACCTGGCGCAATCGCCGTTAGTGCGCCTCATGGAGGGATCCTCCGTCGCCCAGGCGCTCCGGCGCATGGAGCGCGATCCCGACGCGCGGCTCGACGCGGCCTTGGCGCGCGACATCGCCGAGCGCGAGGGTGCGAAGGCCGTGGTCACGGGCGAGATCGCGCCGCTGGGCCGCGGCTACGTGCTGTCGGCGCGGCTCGTGAGCACCGCCGACGGCGCCACGCTCGTGGCGCTGCGCGAGGCCGCGGACGACGACGGCGCACTGATCGCGGCGGTGGACCGGCTGTCGAAGCAGATGCGCGAGCGGATCGGCGAGTCGCTCAAGAGCCTGCGCGGCGCCGAGCCGCTGCAGCAGGTGACCACGGGCTCGCTCGAGGCGCTGCGCCTGTACTCCGAAGCGTTCCGCGTCGCCGATCGCGCCGAGTATGCCCGCGCGGCGGCACTGCTCGAGGACGCGATCGCGCTGGACTCGGGCTTCGCCATGGCGTACCGCAAGCTGGCCGCCGTGCTCTCGAACATCGGCGGTCAGTACTCCCGCGAGGTGGACGCGGCCACGCGGGCGTACCAGCTCCGCGACCGGTTACCGCCACGCGAGCGCGATCACGCCGTCGCGTACTACTACTCGACGGTGGACTATCAGCCGGACAAGGTGATCGACGCCTACCGCACCGTGCTCGAGACCTACCCGAACGACGACGTGGCGCTCAACAACATCGCGATCCCGCTCAACGCGCTGGGCCGCTACGCCGAGGCGGAGCAGTACGCGCTGCGGGCGGTCGCGACGGGCGACGGAGCCCCGTTCTACTTCAACGCCGTCGCGGCGCAGGTCGCCCAGGGGAAGTTGGCCGCGGCTGACACCACGGCGGCGCGGTTTGTGCGCCGCGTGCCCGACACCCCCGCCCCCCTCGCCATCGCCGCGGCGCTCGCGTCCGCCCAGGGCGGTTACGGCCGGGCCGACTCGCTGCTGGACTCCGTCGCCCGCATGCGGGCGGGAGACCCGCAGTGGCAGGCCAACGTGAACTGGCAACGCAGTCACATCGCCCGCCTCCACGGCCGCATCGCGCAGGCCGACGCGTTCGTGCGGGCCAACATGGCCGCCAACGAGCAGCGCGAGCTGTACGGGTTCTATATCGCCAGCGCCGCCACGCTCGCCTGGCAGGAGGGGACCTACCGCGGCCGGCCGGCCGAGGGGATGCGCATGCTCGAGGCCGCGTTGCGGCGCCATCCCCTGGCGGCGGTGCCCGCGGCCGACCGGCCGTACGGTGCGCTGACGCGGTTGTACGTGGACGCGGGCCGGCTCGACCGCGCGCAGCAGACGCTCGCGGCGTATCGGGCCGAGGTTCCCGAAATGCTGCGGCGCGGCGATGCCGATGCGCACTTGATGCCGGGTCTCATCGCGCTCGCGGAAGGGCGCGGGCAGCACGCGGTGACGGAGCTGCGCGCTTACCGCGCGCTGGCCGGCTGCGAGCTGTGCGGGCTGTACGAGCTGGGGCGCGCGTACGAAGCCGCCGGCGAGCCCGACTCCGCGCTCGCGGCCTACGAGCGCGCCGCGAACGCGCCGGCGCTGTTCCGGGTGGGACAGACCAACTTCACCCTGCCCCAGACCTATCAGCGGCTGGGGGAGCTGTACGAAGCGCGCGGCGAGCGCGCCCAGGCGCTCGAGTACTACAACCGTTTCCTCGAGCTGTGGCAGCACGCCGACGCCGAGCTGCAGCCGCTGGTGCGGGACGTGCGCGGCCGCGTGGCGCGGCTCGCGCAGGAGCGCTGATGGCCGGTCTGCAAGACCGCCTCCAGGCCGCCCTCGGCGACGCCTATCGCCTCGAACGCGAGCTGGGCGGCGGCGGGATGAGCCACGTGTTCGTCGCCACCGAGACCGAGCTGGGCCGCAAGGTGGTGGTCAAGGTGCTGCCGCCCGAGATGGCGGCCGGTGTGAACGCCGACCGCTTCCGCCGCGAGATCCAGCTCGCCGCCTCATTGCAGCATCCCCACATCGTGCCGCTGCTCCGCGCCGGCCGCGCGGACGACCTGGTGTGGTACACGATGCCGCTCGTCGAGGGCGAGTCGCTGCGGGCGCGCCTGTCGCGCGAGGGCGAGCTCCAGATCTCCGAGGCGGTGCGCATCCTGCGGGACGTGGCGGCGGCGCTATCCTACGCGCACTCGCACGGCGTGGTGCACCGCGACATCAAGCCCGACAACGTGCTGCTCACGCACGCGTTCGCCGTGGTCACGGATTTCGGCGTCGCCAAGGCGGTGAGCGAGGCGACGGGCGAGACGTCGCTCACCTCCCTGGGCGTGGCGCTCGGCACGCCGGCCTACATGGCGCCCGAGCAGGCGGCGGCCGACCCCAACGTGGACCATCGCGCCGACATCTACGCGCTGGGCGCGATCGCCTACGAGATGCTCACGGGGCGCACGCCGTTCGCGGCCACGTCGCCGCAGGCGATGCTGGCGGCGCACGTGACCCAGGCGCCCGACCCGGTGACGCAGCACCGCCAGACCGTCCCACCCGGGCTCGCGGCGCTCGTGATGCGCTGCCTCGCCAAGAAGCCGGCCGACCGCTGGCGCACCGTCGCCGAGCTGCATCAGCAGCTGGACACGATGGCGACGCCGAGCGGCGGGATGGCGCCCACCGGGGCAGTGGCGGCCGACACGAGCGCCGCGCGCCCGCTGGCCAGCGCGGCGCTGGGCCTGTTGCGGCGCGTGCCGGCGCGGCTGGGCCTCGCCGTCCTCGGGCTCGTGCTCATCGCCGTGGCATTCGTCATCGGGCCGCGATTCAGAGACGGCGGCGGCGCCGCGGCCCCTGCGCGGCCCACGTTGATCGTGCTGCCGCTCCAGAATCTCGGCCCCCCGGCCGACGAGTACTTCGCCGACGGCATGACCGAGGAGATCACCTCGCGGCTGGCCGAGCTGTCGGGCCTGGGCGTGATCTCGCGCACCACGGCGGCGCGGTTTCGCCAGGGCGAGCAGACGCTGCGCGAGATCGGCGACGCCGTGGGCGCGCAGTACGTGCTCGAGGGGACGGTGCGCTGGCAGCGCGCGGGGCCGGGCGACCGGGTGCGCATCAGCGCGCAGTTGATCCGCGTCACGGACGACACGCACCTGTGGGCCGAGAGCTACGACGCGGACCTGACCGAGGTGTTCCAGGTGCAGTCCGACGTGGCGGGACGGGTGGCGCGGGCGCTCGACGTGGCGTTGCTGGCGCGGGAAGACACGGCGCTCGCGCGGCGGCCCACCGAGTCGGTCGAGGCGTACGACGCCTATCTGAAGGCCAAGGCCCACCTGCGCAGCGACCTCGGCGAGCCCTCCACCCGCCGGGCGCTCGCGCTGTTCGAGCGCGCGGTGGAGCTCGATTCCGGATTCGCGCTCGCCTGGGCGTGGCTGTCCCGCACCCACGCCCAGATGGCCTGGTTCGCCTACGATCTCGAACCGGCGCGCCTCGAACAGGCCCGGAGCACGGCGCGGCGAGCGCTCGACCTCGACCCCCAGCTGCCCGACGGCCACGTCGCGATGGGCTACTACCACTATTGGGGCAGCCGCGACTATACCAGCGCGCTCCGGGAGCTCGAGATCGCCCGGCGTCTCCGGCCGGGCGATCCCGAGGTCCATTTCGCGATGGCCAACGTCACGCGGCGGCAGGGTCGCTTCACCGAAAGCCTCCAGAACCGCGACCGCGGGCTCACGCTCGACCCGTCCAACGTGTCGGAGCTTGATGAGATCGCGGCCACCCTCGTGGCCGCCGGGCGCTACCAGGAGGCGGAGCGCTACGTCGACCGCGCCGAAGCGCTGGTGCCTGGCCGCGAGGTTTCGGGGCTGTTCAAGACCTGGTCGGCCGCCCTCCAGGGCGATACGGTCGCGGCTCGCCGCTACCTGCGGCGGCGCGCACCCGGCGCCCCGGTCGACATGTCGAGCCTCTACACGGCGATTTACGCCCGGCACCTGGTCGGGTTCGATGCCCCGCTGGACAGCGCCGTCATCGCCGCCGCCCGACCGGCGGATCCCGTGTCCGCCGCCACCGCCGAGCTGACCCGCGGGCTCGCGCTGCGCTATCGTGGCGACAGCTCGCGCGCGCGCGTGGTCCTCGACCGAGCGCGGGTGGAGCTCGAACGGCTTGCCGGCGAGTACAACACGGGCCCGTCTTACGTGAACCTGTGGAGCGATCTCGGCATCGCCCGGGCGGCGCTGGGACACCGCGCGGAGGCGGTCGCGGCGTCCGAGCGCGCCGTCGCGCTGATGCCGGCCGAGCGCGACGCCTATCTGGGGCCCGCGCTCGTCGTGCGGCTCGCTATGGTGCTCGCCTGGACGGGTGACCCGGACGGCGCCGTGCGCGTGATCGAGTCGCAGATCGGCCTGCCGTCGGAAGAGCCCGTGACCCGCGCCTGGCTGCGTGTGGCGCCGGCGTGGCGACCACTCCACGGCCATCCGGCGTTCGAGCGGCTCGTGGCGGAGCGGTGAGGGTAGACCTCTCTTGCGGTCCCCCTCGCCGTCTCAGGACCTCTGCCCAGCCCCCCTCTCTGTCTCGGTAACTCACCCCGGTCCCCCTCGCCGCCCGTCGGGACCTCTCCCCCTGTCCCCCTCTCCGCTTCGCGGAGAGGGGGGACGAGCAGCGAGCTTCTCTAACAGGGTCTCCAGGCCCTCGCGACTCACTTCCCGATTCCGCAGGCGCCGCACCCGATACCCGCGCTGCCTCAGCCAGCGGCTGCGCGCGCGGTCTTAACCCGCCTGGTCCGGATGGTCGTGCGGTGCGCCGTCGAGCTCGAGTACCAGGCGCAGGTCGGCGCAGTAGAAATCCACAATAAAGGCCCCAATCACGTGCTGCCGCCGAAATTTCAGGCCGCCGATACGGCGATTGCGGAGCAGCGACCACGCGTGCCGCTCCATCGGAGTCCCGGCGCGGCGCAGCTGGCGCGCGATCGCGAGCTTCGCAGCGTCCCGATAGGGACGGCGGTCGATCCGTTCACGACGCACGCCCCAACATCGCGGGCGGCCCGCGGGGGCACGTCATCGAAACCGGTGCTGAGATAGCAGAAAAAAAAGCGGCGCCGGCCGCTCGTCCCCCCTCTCCCGACAGGGAGAGGGGGACAGGGGGAGAGGTACGACCGGGGGGACAGGGGGAGAGGTACGACCGGGGGACAGGGAGAGAGGTACGACCGCGATCGGGAGAGCGGACGGGTACGCCCGCGACCGGGAAGACTACGGTCCCTGGGGGAGCGGCACCGCCCCCCCCATCGCCTCGATCCCGCCCATGTGGTGCGCCATCTCGGCCCACTCCTCGCGCGTCATCACGTTGCGCGTGGTGTCCTGGAACTCGGCCAACGCCTCGTAGATCACGGCGCGCTTGCGCGCGCGCGGCACGGTGTCGGCCGCCAGCACGTCCGAGATGATGTCGTGCAGCATGTGCAGATTGTCGAAGATCGCGGCGGCGCGCGGGTGCCGCGCGGTGAACTGCGGCGCGATCGTCACGGTCATGGGCATGACCTGCGGCATCGAGCCCGGGGGGTCCGCGAGCATCTCGCGGAACCGCGCGACGGTGGCGGCGACGCCGGCGTGACGCGCCGCGGGCGTGGGTCCCGCGATCAGCGGCTCGTACAGCCCCACCTGGAGCCAGTGATACGCCCAGATCAGCCCGTTGAAGTCGACGTGCTGGCGCCGGAACACCTGGCTGTAATACTGCTCATCCATCAACGCCATGGACTTGGGCACGGGCGCCAGCGCCACGTCGCGCGCGGCGAGATAGCGATCGGTGAGCCGCTCGATCAGCGCGATCCGGGCGTCGTTGTCGAACGACTCGTCGGCGTAGACGTCGTAGATCTGGCGATGGAGGACGTGCGCCCAGTCGAACATCTGTTTCGCCCGCCACGCGAGCTTGGCGTAGCGGGGCGAGATCGCCTCCTCGGGAACGGCGAAGCGCGGCGGCCGCACGAGCAGGTCGGTCGTCAGAAAGCGATACTCGCGCGCGAGGACCCGGGCCGCGGCAAGCTGGTGGGACTCGGTGTACAGCGTCTCGTACAGGATGGCGTGCCCGTAATCGAACGCGTTGAACAGCCGCGCGGCCTCGGGGTAACGGCGCCAGAACTCCCAGTTGAATCCGCCGGGCGTGTAGAACCGCTCGCCGCGCTGCTCGAGCGCCGGGGCGCAGGCGAGGGCCGCGAGGGCGAGCGCGCCGAGCATCCGCGTCACCACGGAGGCATTCCCCAGATCGTGGTCAGGCCAACCGCGAGCGCCAGGTCCGGCCCGGCGCGGGTGACGCGGCGCCGCGCGCCGAAATCGAGCACCCACGCGGGGCCGGCCTGCCACCGCAGGCCGAAACCCACCGCGACGGCCGTCGCGCCGTCCGTCGCACGCTCCTCCCACGCGACATCCGCCACAAGGAGCACGCTGGATCGGAACAGCGTGCGGTCCCACGCGATGCCCCACGACCACCGCGCGATCTCCTCTTCCCCGCCGGCCTCGCGCGGCCCGAGCCCCGCGCCGGCGTTGGCGTGGAGCCGCGTCAGCCCGAACGAGCGCGTCGCGATCGCCGTGACCGCACCGCGCGCGGCCCGCGGCCCGAATCCGCCGGCCGGCACCAGCCAGTCGCCGCGCACCGACAACGCAGGAAGCGCGAGATTCTCGGTGTTGAAGTTGCGCAGCGCGAACAGACCGAGGCCGGCCAGCGCGGTGGTGTTCCCGATGTCGCGCGTCACCACGCTGCCCGCAACGCCGGCATGGACGTTGGGCAACAGGCCCCAAGTGATTTCGGGGGTCACGGCACGCCGCACGGCGCCGTCCTGGAAGGCCACCTCCTGTCCCAAGAGCAGCTCGAGCGCTCCCGACTCCACGGCGTACGCGTCCTCCACGCGCGACGGCCGCCCCGCGTCGAGATTGCGGTAATCGATCTGGGCGGAGAAGGTCCCGGGCGTCATGGCGAGCGCGGTGGCGAGGCCCATGACCCACCGCGGCGCGACGCGGATCGGCCGCGTCACGTGCCGTTGGTCGCTCGCATCCGCGCCACTGCCTTGAACGCCAGCCCCGTGGGGTTGTCGGGCAGCTCGCCGAGGGTCGCGGGGACGGGCATGTCGAGCTGCAGCGTCCCTTCCTCGTGGCGGGCGACGCGCGCGCCCATGTCCCGGAAGATGCGGAGCATGGCGTCGTTGGTCTCGAGGGTGTACGCGCGGAACGTCGTCACCCCGTGCGCCCGTGCCCACTCGCTCAAGAGGCCCAGCAGCAGCGTGCCGAGCCCCCGGCCCTGCCACTCATCGGCCACCGTCACCGCGACCTCGGCCGTGTCGGGATGGTTAGCGACGCGGATGTAGCGCGCCACCCCGACCCCGGGCTGGCCGGGCTGCGCGGGATCGAGGGCCACCCACGCCATGTGGTCGTGGTAGTCGATCTCGGTGAGTTGGCGCAGCTGGGCGTCCGACAGGTCGCGCATCGCGGCGAGGAAGCGCTGGTAGCGCGAGGCGGGGGACAGGCGGTGGAACCCCGCGCGCAGACGGTCCTTGTCGTACGACGCGATCGGCCGGACGAACACGGGGGTGCCGTCGCGGAGGTGGTACTCGCGGGGTGCGGGCAGCGCGACGGGCGGCGGCACGGGTCGCCCGCTCAGCCGTGATTCCTCACCGCCGCTCGTACACGCTCCAGCCGCCTTCGCGCAGGAACGCCGTCACGTCGTAGCGCTGCGGATTCGGCCCTTCCATCCCCGGCGATCCGATGGGCATCCCGGCGACCGCGATCCCGGCGATGGCCGGCCGCTCGCGCAGCATGCGATCGATCACGTCGGCCGGCACGTGACCTTCGACCACGTAGTCGCCGATGATCGCCGTGTGGCACGACTCGAGCGGCTGGGGCACGCCGTGCTGGCGCTTGATGGGCCCGACGTTGTCCACGTCGTGCGCGGTGACCTGGAACCCCGCCTGCTGCATGTGCTCGATCCATTTGGTGCAGCAGGTGCAGCTCGGGTTCTTGTACACCACGACGGCGGGTCGCTGCATGGCCACCGCGGTGGCCGGCGCGGCCACCGCCACGGGGGCGCTGGCATCGTAGGCCGGCACGGCCGTCCCGGGTCCTGTTCTGGCGGCGTCGATCACGAGCACAGCCGCGAGCGCCAGCGCCGCGCCGATCGCCACCATCCAGATCGTCGTCGTCTTCATTGCCCAGATCTCCTTGCTTGCTCGTTACCAAGAAACGGGACACCGGAATGTAATGGTGTCCGGCGGTGGTGGTTCATCGGTGATGCCTCCTCGCCCGGTCAAACCTCGGCGCCCCGGAGCCGCAGTGCGTTGCCCACTACCGATACCGAGCTGAAGCTCATCGCCGCCGCGGCGATGATGGGGCTCAGCAACAGTCCGAAGAACGGGTAGAGCACGCCGGCCGCGATGGGGACCCCGGCGGCGTTATACGCGAAGGCGAAGAAGAGGTTCTGCTTGATGTTCGCCATCGTGCGCCGGCTGAGGCGCCGCGCGCGAACGATGCCGCGGAGGTCGCCCTTCACGAGCGTCACGCCCGCGCTCTCCATCGCCACGTCGGTGCCCGTTCCCATCGCGATGCCGACCTGCGCCTGCGCCAGCGCCGGCGCGTCGTTGATGCCGTCGCCGGCCATTGCCACGATGCGGCCCTCGGCTTGGAGCCGTTTGACCGCATCGACCTTCTGATCCGGCAGGACTTCGGCCGTCAGCTCGTCGATGCCGAGTCGCCGTGCCACGGCTTCGGCCGTGGTCTTGCTGTCGCCCGTCAGCATGACTATCCGGATGCCCTCGCGCTGTAGCGCGCCGATGGCGGCCGGCGTGCTGTCTTTGATCGGATCCGCGACCCCGATGAGCCCAGCGGGCCGGCCGTCAATGGCGACGAACATCACCGTCTGGCCCTCGGCTCGCAGGTGTTCCGCCCGCGACGCGAGGGCGCCCGGATCGACCCCCAGGTCTTCCATGAGCGCACGATTCCCGAGCGCGACGTCGCGACCGGTCACGCGTCCCCGGACACCCTTCCCGGTCATCGACTCGAAGCTCTCCACGCCGGCGCGCGGCGCCCCCCGCGCCTCCGCTCCCTGGACGATGGCCGCCGCCAGGGGATGCTCGCTGCCACGCTCGACGCCGGCGACCAGCGCCAGCAGCTCCGTGTCCGCGAAGCCCGTCCCCGTTTCGACGGTGACGAGCCTCGGCTTGCCCTCCGTCAGGGTTCCCGTCTTGTCGACGACCAGGGTGTCGACTTTCCGGAGCACTTCGATGGCCTCGGCGTTCCGGAACAGCACGCCGAGCGTCGCCCCCTTCCCAGTCGCCACCATGATGGACATCGGCGTCGCCAGACCGAGGGCGCAGGGACACGCGATGATCAGCACCGCCACGGCGTTGATGAGCGCGTGCGCCAACTTCGGATCGGGTCCCACCAAACCCCAGACCGCGAACGTGGCGGCCGCGATCACCACGACAGCCGGCACGAAGTAACCCGCGACCGCATCCGCGAGCTTCTGGATCGGGGCACGGCTGCGCTGCGCCTCCGCCACCATCGCCACGATGCGGGACAGGAGCGTATCGGCCCCGACCTTCTCGGCTCGCATGACGAGCGAGCCGGTCCCATTGACCGTGGACCCGATGACCCGCTCGCCGGCGTGCTTCGCGACGGGGATGGGCTCCCCGCTGACCATCGACTCGTCCAGGACGCTTGTGCCTTCCAGGACTACGCCGTCCACCGGCACTTTTTCGCCTGGCCGGACGCGCAGCCGGTCGCCGACCTGCACGGCGTCGAGCGGCACGTCCGCCTCCGTCCCGTCGGCGGCGATCCGGCGGGCGGTCTTGGGCTGCAACCCCAGCAGCTGCCTGATGGCGGCGCTGGTCCGGCTGCGGGCACGCAGCTCCAGTACCTGACCGAGGAGAATGAGCGTTACGATGACCCCGGCGGCCTCGAAGTACACCGCGACCTCGCCGGTTGCGTCGCGGAACGATCCCGGGAACATCCCCGGCAACAGGGCGGCCACGAGGCTATACACGTAGGCCACGCTGACGCCCAGCCCGATCAGCGTGAACATGTTGAGGCTTCGATTCCTGATCGACTGCACGGCGCGCACGTAGAACGGCCACGCAGCCCACAGGCACACCGGCGTGGCCAGCGACAATTCCGCGATGGTCCGGGCCCGTTCCGTGAGCAGCTGCGACAGCGGCCAGCCGGGAATCAGGTCCCCCATGGCCAGCAGCACCAACGGGACCGTCAGCACGACAGCGAACCAGAACCGCCGGGTCATGTCCATCAACTCGGCGCTCTCCGTCTCTTCCTCCGTCACCGTCTTGGGCTCGAGCGCCATGCCGCAGATCGGGCAGCTGCCCGGACCGTCGGCGACGATCTCGGGATGCATCGGGCAGACCCAGACGCTGCGCGCCGCCGGTGCGAGGGCGGCGATCGGGTCCAACGCCATCCCGCACCGGGGACAGTTTCCGGCCGTCGCCTGGCGAACATCGGGATGCATGGGGCACGTGAACTCGGTCGCGAGTCGCCCCGAGGTCCCGTGGCCGCCGTCAGGCAGTGAGTCGTGGTCGTGCTGCCGCATGCTGTGGTCTCCTCCGTGTCACGCGACAGGACTCCGCCGCCCCGGCGCGGACGCCATCGTCAGCCCAGCGCCGCGAGGCCGGTGGCACCCGTGCGAATCTTGGTGACGCCGGCCACCGAGTGCACCGACACGATGCCGTCGCCGCGTCGGCCGGTGCGGGCCGAGCCGGCGATCACTTCGGTGAACATCTCACACCGTTCCCCCGCGCAGATGAACTGCACCAGAGCCTTGTCCGCGTACTCCGATCCCTCGTCCAGCGACAGCCTGGCGCTCGCCGGGTCCACGCCGGCCCCGATGGCGTGCACCCGCGTCACCGTCAGGCGTGGGACGCCGGATTGCTTCAGGGCGCGCACCACGCGGTCCAGCATTTCGGTCCGCACGATGGCCCGCACCTCCACCATGGCCGTGCTCATGTCCCCACCCCCTTCTCAGCCGGCGCGAGGGCCATGCGGTCCCGCAGCGCCTCGGCCAGCGGTGCCCCGGGCCAGCGGGCGACCTGCCCCCGCCGCCACAAGAGATAGATCGACGGAATCACGACCAGCGTGAGCACGGTGGACGTGACCATGCCGCCGACCATCGGCGCCGCGATCCGCTTCATCACGTCCGCACCGGTGCCGTGGCTCCACAGGATCGGCGCGAGGCCCGCGATGATGGCGATCACCGTCATCATCTTGGGCCGCAAGCGCTCGACCGCGCCCTCGCGCACGGCATCCGCCACGTCCGTGGCATTCCGCATCCGCCCGTCGAGGCTGCGGCGATGGAACGCTTCGTCCAGGTAGATCAGCATCACCACGCCGGTCTCCGCTGCCACGCCGGCGAGCGCGATGAAGCCGACCCACACCGCGACGCTCGTGTTGTAACCGGCGAGCCAGAGGTACCACACCCCGCCCACCAGCGCGAACGGCACCGACAGCATGACGATCAGCGACTCGGGCACGCCGCGGAAGTTGAGATACAGCAGCAGGAAGATGATCCCCAGCGTCACGGGCACGCACAACCCGGAGCTTCTCCTTCACCCGCTGCATGAACTCGTACTGCCCGCTCCACACCAAGCGTGTAGCCCGTCGGCAGCGTCAGCTGCTCCGCCACCACCCGCTGCGCCTCGGCGACGTAGCCGCCGACGTCGCGGCCCTCGATGTCCACGAAGACCGTGGTACGGGGAACGCGTTCTCGGTCTTGACCGCCATCGGCCCCTGCACGCACCTCGACCCGCGCCACCTGCCCCAGGGGAATCTGCGCGCCCGTCATGGTGGGAATGAGCACTTCGCGCAGCTTGCGAACGTCGTCGCGCAGCTCGCGCGGATAGCGCACGTTCACGGCGTACCGCTCCCGGCCCTCCACCGTGATGGCCGCGTCGATCCCGCCGACCGTGGCCATGATGGCGTCGTGGATGTCGCCGACGTTGAGGCCGTACCGGGCGGCTTCCGCGCGGTCGATGTCGATGTCCACGTAGTAGCCGGACACGCCGCGCTCGGCGAAGGCGCTGCGGGTGCCCGGGAGCGCCTGCACGATGCGCTCCACGCGCTCGCCCAGCGCCTGCAGCGTGTCGAGGTTGGGCCCGAAGATCTTGATGCCGACCGCGGTGCGGACTCCCGTGGCGAGCATGTCGATGCGGCCCTTGATCGGCATGGTCCAGGCGTTGGTGACGCCGGGCATCCGGATCGCGCGGTCCATCTCGGCGACGAGGCGCGTCGTAGGTCATGCCGGGCCGCCACTCCGTCTCCGGCTTGAGCGTGATCGTGGTCTCGTACATGTCGAGCGGCGCCGGGTCGGTCGCCGTGTTGGCGCGGCCCACCTTCCCGAGCACCCGCTCGACCTCGGGAAACGAGGCGAGGACGCTGTCCTGGTACCGCATGATCTCGCGCGCCTGCGCGATCGACGACGCCGGGGACGGTGGTGGGCATGAACAGGATCGAGCCCTCGTGCAGCGGCGGCATGAACTCGCTGCCCAGCCGCCGCCACGGCAGCACGGTCACCGCGAGCACGACGGCCGCGCCCGCGATCACGTGCCACGGCCGCCGCAGCGCGAACCGGATGACGGGGCGCGTAGACGCCGCTGGAGCCAGCGGTTGATCGGGTTGTCGCGCTCGGGCCGGATCTTCCCGCGAATCAGATAACCCATCAGGACCGGGACGAGCGTGATCGAGAGCAGCGCCGAGCCCGCCATGGCGAACGTCTTGGTGAACGCCAGCGGCTTGAACAGCCGGCCCTCCTGCTGCTCCAGCGCGAACACCGGCAGGAAGCTGAACGTGATGATCAGCAGCGAGAAGAACAGCGGCGGGCCGACCTGCTTCGCGCTCTCCAGCACGATCTCCCAGCGCGAAGTCGTCGCGTCCCCGGCCCGTTCCAGGTGCTTGTGCATGTTCTCGATCATCACGATCGCGGCATCCACCATGGCACCGATCGCGATGGCGATGCCGCCGAGGCTCATGATGTTGGCGTTGACGCCGATCAACCGCATCACGATGAACGAGATGAGGATGCCGAGCGGCAGCGTGACGATCGCCACGAGCGCCGACCGGAAGTGGAGCAGGAAGATGACCGCCACGGCCGCGACGATCAGCGACTCCTCGATCAGCTTGTCGCGCAGCGTGGCGATGGCCCGGTGGATCAGGTCGCTGCGGTCGTAGGCCGTGCGCAGCCGCACGCCGGCGGGCAGCCCCGCCTGGATCTCCTCCAGCCGCGTCTTGACCGCTTCGATCGTCTGGAGCGCATCGGACCCGAAGCGCATGACGACGATGCCGGCCACCACCTCGCCCTTGCCGTCGAGGTCGGCGGCGCCGCGGCGGGGCGCGGGGCCCGACCTGCACCGTCGCGACGTCGGCGACGCGGATCGGGGTCCCGTTCGCCGTGACCCCACCGTGACGTTCTCGATGTCCGCGACGCCATCCAGGTAGCCGAGCCCGCGGATCATGTACTCGCGGCCGCCCATCTCGAGGACGCGGGCGCCGATGTCCACGTTGTGCATCCCGATCGCCTGGGCGACGCGGGTCACCGGAATGTTGAACGCCCGGAGCCGTTCCGGGTTCACCTCCACCTGGTACTGCTTCACGAAGCCGCCGAGGCTCGCGACCTCCGACACGCCGGGCACGGCGGTGAGCTGGTAGCGGATGTACCAGTCCTGCAGCGTGCGCAGCTGGGCCAGATCGAGGCTGTCGGACTCGAGCACGTACTCGAACACCCAGCCCACGCCGGTGGCGTCCGGGCCCAGGGTCGGCTCCACGCCGCGCGGCAGCCGCCGGCGAATGCCGTTCAGGTACTCGAGCACCCGCGAGCGCGCCCAGTAGATGTCGGTGCCGTCCTCGAAGATGACGTAGACGAGGCTGAGGCCGAAGAACGAGAAGCCGCGCACCACGCGCGCGCCCGGCACCTTGAGCATCTCCGTCGTAATCGGGATAGGTGATCTGGTCTTCGACGATCTGCGGCGCCTGCTCCGAGAAGTCCGTCTGGACGATCACCTGCACGTCGGACAGGTCGGGGATGGCGTCGAGCGGCGTGGTTCGCATGGCCCAGACGCCCGCCCCGATCAGGGCGGCCGTGCCCAGCAGGACGAGGAACCGGTTGCGGAGCGACCAGGCGATGATGCGGCTAATCATGGCGCTGCTGCTCCGGCGACGTGTCGCGCGGCGTCGGGGCTCCGGTGCCGCCGTGCTGCATGCCGGGCATGCCGCCGCCCGTGCTCCCGAGCCGCGATTCCGCGTCCACCAGGAAGTTGGCGGCGCCCACGATCGTCTCGCCCTCGGCGAGCCCGGCGAGTACCGGAACGCGGTCGCCCGCGCGGGCGCCGAGCACCACGTCGCGGGGCGTGCAGCATGCCCTCGGCGTCGCGCACGAACACTACGTTGCGCTCGCCGGTCACGACCACCGCCTCGGTCGGAACCACCAGGAGATCGCGCCCGACGATCGCATCGAAGTAGATCGTGGCGAACATGCCCGGCTTGAGCCGCCGGTCCCGATTGGGCACGGTGACGCGCACGCGGTTGGTGCGACTCACGACGTCCACCGTGGGGTAGACGAAGCTCACCCGCCCCATCACGTGTTCGCCGGGGTACGCAGCCACCTCGATGTGCGCCTGGCCGCCCTCGCGTACCAGCCGCAGGTCCTGCTCGAACACCTCGCCCTCGACCCACACTTCGGACAGATCCGCGATGCGATACAGCCGCTCGCCGGGCATCACGCGCTGCCCCTCGAGCACCGCCTTCTCGAGCACGATGCCGTGCACGGGCGACACGAGGGTCAGCGTCTTGGTCACCTGGCCGGTGCGCTCGAGCGTCGCGATCTGGTCCTCGGTGATGTCCCAGTAGGCGAGCCGGCGGCGGGCCGCCTCGAGCGTGGCCTGCGCGCCCCGCCACGCTTCCGCCGCCGTGGAGTCCACGCGGGCCGCGAGGCGCCGCGCGGTCAGGAACTCCTCCTGCGCGGCAACCAGCATCGGGCTGTAGATCGCGAGCATCGGCTGACCGCGCCGCACGGACTCGCCCGTGGTGTTGACGAACAGCCGCTCGACGAAGCCTTCGATCTTCGTGGTCACGTCGGCGAGGCGGGACTCGGCGGGCATGATCTGCCCCACCGTGCGCACTTCCTTGGTGAGCGTAGCGCGCCGCACGGTGGTGTACATGACGCCCAGGGCGCGCTCCTGCGCCGCGGTGAGGTGGACGGGTTGGCGCAGCGCCTGCCCCGCCGTGTCCACCGCTCCCTGTCCGCCGCCGGCCTGCATGCGGGCGTGCTCCTCGGCCGTCATGCCCATCGCGGCCGCGTCCTCCTGCGCCCCCTCGCCGCCGCACGCCGCGACGAGCGCGACGACGATCCCCGCCATCGCCCAGCGCGCGGTCATGGCGCACCTCCCGCTCCGCCGATCAGCGCCTCGATCGCGGCGGTGGCCTGCTGATAGGCCGCCGCCAGGCGCACCAGCTCGATTTCGTAGCGATTCACGGTCATCTCGCTTTCGACCAGCGTCATGTAGTTCACCCGTCCCACGCGGTAGGCCGACAGTGCCGCCTCGACTGCGGCGCGCGCCTGGGGCAGGATGGAGGTGTCGTACAGCAGGCTCAGGCTGCGCGCGCGCTCGGCGTCGGCGCGCCTCTCGGTCAACTCGGCGTAGGTTTCGTTGTAGAGGTCGCGGGCCATCGCGGCGTCGCTCGCGCGCATCGCCGCCATCTCGCGCCGCATGGGGAGCTGACGGGAACCGGCCCACAGAGGAACGCTGACGCCCAGCATCACGGTCGCCATGTCGTCGAACTGCGGCCGCTGGCCGTACGCGACGCCGACCATGAAGTCGGGGTACAGCGCGCGCCGCGCCGCGCGGTAGCCGGCCTCGGCGGCCCGGACCCGCTCGTGCGCGGCCTGCAGCGCGGGGCGCCGCACGGCCGCCCGGGCCATCAGCGAGTCCACGCCGGGCAGCTCGGGACCGGGGGCGGCGAGCTCGAGCGCGCCGATCGGGGCCCGTGCCTCACGCCCCATGAGGGCGTTGAGGCGGGCCGCCAGCGCGACGCGCTCCTGCTCCATGACGACGATGTCTTCGGTCATCCGCGCGACGGCGACCTGGGCCTGGAGCACGTCCTGCTGGAGGCCCTCACCCACCGCGTACATCGTCTGCGACACCTGGAAGAAATCGCGGAGCAGTCCGCGGGTCCGATCCATGATGGCGAGGGCGCGATCGATGGCGGCGAGCCCGGCGTAGACGGACTTCACACGGCTGGCGAGCCGGACCTCCACGTCCGCCGCGTCGAGCGCCTCCGCCCGCGCCAGGTGCTCGGCGCGGCGGTGCGCCAAGCCGAGCTTCCCCGGCCACGGCAGCATCTGCGTCAGCCGCACCTCGTTCATGGTCATCGGCTCATCCGTGCCGAAGCCGCTGACGGGACGGTTCATGAGCGCGAATCCCAGCTGCGGATCCGGCAGTGCGCCGGCCTGAGGAGCGCGCTGGGCGGCGGCGTCGGCGCGGAGGCGCGCCGCGTGCAGCAGCGGACTCGAATCGCGCGCCATGCGCAGCGCCGTCTCGAGCCGCAGCGAGTCGGCCGCGGCCTGGGCGGCCGCGCCCGCCGGAAACGCGAGCACGACCGCCAGGGTGACGAGGACGCGCGTCACGCGCCGCTCGCGGGTCGGGCGAGCCGGTTGTAGACGGCGGCCACTACCGCCCCGGTGAGGCCGGAGAACACGGCCACCTCGACGATTCCCACGATCCAGCCGCCCACGCTGGGGCCCGAGCCGACCAGCAGATCCATCCACGGATCGGGCCGGCCGAGCAGTGCGTAGGACGCGAAGCAGAGCGCCGTCAGGAGAGCGCCCGCGATCGCCCCCGCCAGCGCGAAGGCGCGAGTGTGCAACGTCGTGATCATCTGATCCTCCCGTTGTGCCCGTCCGCGCGGGACGGGAACGAACGCCACAGTCAGGATCCGGACCGTTCCGGACCCTGTCGGGTCGCCGTCAGGCGACGGGGATCAGGAGTTGGGAGGCGGAGTGGGCGGGCCGGTGGGCGGCAGGCCGCTCAGCCGGTCGCTGCCCTGCGGCAGCACGGCACGATCGGCGACGGCGATGTCGTCGGTGCCTGGAACGACCGCCACTGCGGCGGTCTGCGCGAGGCAGCCGCCGGTGGCACACGGCGCCGCGGTCGCCGGGTGACAGGCATGGTCCGCACCGGCGGTCACCGCCACTTCGTGGCCCGCGTGACAATGCCGGTCCGCCGGCGCGGCCACGGCCGGCCCGAGCGCCGCCGTCGTGGCGACGAGCGTCACTACCGCGACGAACTGGCGGAGCACTGCGCGGGTCATGCTTCTAGCCTAGTCGCGGGCTGGCCGCCGCGCAACCGGGGTGACCGCTCTCTCATTGTGGTTTCACGCGCCGTTCACGAGCCGGCGACGACTCCGTCAGAACCGCCAGATCGTGCTCGCCGCGAGCGACAGAATCGCGAACCCACCGGAGATGGTCGCGGTCCAGATCAGCCTCTTGCGCAGCGCGGCGAACCGCTCCGGCAGCTCGCCGCGCGGATCGAGCTGCAACGCTCCGAGCCGCGCCGCCGCGGGCACGGCGAGGCCGACGGCCGCGAGCGCGCCGAGCAGCCCGAGGCCCATCATCGCGTTGAGCCAGCCCGGCGCCGCGCCCGACTTCATCCACTGCATCGCCAGCACCAGCCCTGAAACGAGCGTCGCCACCGCGCCGGGCCCGATCACGATGCGCCACACGACGCCCGTCACCCGATAGACGCTGAGCCGGTCGGCGGGCGCGAAGTGCTTGGCGGTGACGCCCGCCACCATGGTCGCGATCCCCGCGCCGAGCCAGAGGGTGTACCCGAGATTGTGGACGAAGAGCCAAAAGCCGCGCATGTGAGCTCCGAAGTTCAGTGCGTTGTGCGTTGGGGTTCAGGCGGCTGGGACGGGTTGGCGACCGGAATACCCCGTGTCCAGCTCATGCCAGTGCCGGATCGCGTCCTCGCCCTGCTTCCAACACCAGAACACATCGCGGCCGTCGAGCTGGCCGTAGAAATCCACGAGCCCCTGCTCGAAGCCCTTGAAGACACAACCGACCTGGTCGAGCTCCCCCAGGAAATCGTTGATCTCGCGCGCAACCTGCTCGATCTGGTCGCGCAGCGCCACCTGCTCCTCCGACTCGCCATGGTCCGGATGGGACTGTGCCGCGATGAGCTCGTAGCGGTACACCAGGTCGCGCCACCGGGGGTAGCGACCCGTGATGTCCGCCACGATGCGCTGCACCAGCGGCAGCGTGCGGTTCGCCTGGGCGAGCGTGAAGTACTTGTGGGACATGGCGCCTGGTGAGGTATTCTAACGCCATGCGTGCCGCTCTGTACCAGGCGTTCCGCGCCCCGCTGGCCATCACCCGGGTCTCCGACCCCGAGCCCCCGGCGGACGGGGTGGTGATCCGCGTGGCGGCCGCCGGGCTGTGTCGCAGCGACTGGCACGGCTGGCAGGGCCACGATCCGGACATCCGGCCGCCGCACGTGCCGGGACACGAGTTCGCGGGCACGGTCACCGCCACGGGCGCGGCGGTGACCGGGTGGCGGGCGGGCGACCGCGTGACGGCACCGTTCTGCCTCGGCTGCGGCACGTGCGCGCAGTGCCGCGCCGGCCAGCAGCAGATCTGCGACCGCTACTATCAGCCCGGCTTCACGGGCTGGGGCGCCTTCGCCGAGTACGTCGCGCTGCCCCACGCCGACGCCAATCTCGTGGCACTCGGGCCCGAGACGAGCTTCGTCGCGGCCGCTACGCTCGGCTGCCGCTTCGCCACCGCGTTCCGCGCCGTCGTGATCCAGGGTCGCGCGCGGCCCGGCGAGTGGGTGGCGGTACACGGGTGCGGCGGGGTCGGCCTGTCCGCCGTGATGATCGCTCACGCGATCGGCGCGCGTGCGGTGGCGGTGGACATCCGGGCCGCGCCCCTCGCCCTGGCGCGCGAGCTGGGCGCCGCGGCACTGGTCCAGGCGGGCGAAGGGGACGACGTGGCCGGCCGGATCCGCGACATCACGGGCGGCGGCGCGCACGTCTCGCTCGACGCCCTGGGCAGCACCGCCACCTGCCTCAGCTCGATCGCGTGCCTGCGCAAGCAGGGGCGGCACGTGCAGGTGGGGCTGATGACCGGCGCGGACGCCCGTCCCGCGATCCCCCTGTCACCCGTCATCGCGCAGGAGCTCGAGATCCTCGGCAGCCACGGGCTGCAAGCGCACCGCTATCCCGCGATGCTGGCACTGATCGCCTCGGGGCAGCTGCGGCCCGAGCGGTTGGTGACGAAGCGGATCGCGCTGGACGATGTGGTGACGGAGCTGCCGCGGATGGGAGACTTCCCCGCTGCCGGAGTGACGGTGATCGAGCGGTTCTGAGCGCGTCAGGGCTTGGGCCGCTTGGGTCGCGCGGCGGTTTTCTCCTTCTTCGCCGCCCGCTTCTTCGCCGGCTGAGCCGGGCGGGGCGCCGGCCGGTGGGCGGCCGACTCGGCGAGCGCGCGCCGGGTCGCCTCGTAGCCCAGCTCCACGTAGCGCTCCGCGCTGCTGCGCGCGAAGGTCGCCTCGGTCTCGTTCACGGCGCGCACCACCACGAGCTCGGGGCCGTCGGCCGGCCACGCCGCGATCGCCCGCTCGGACTGCTCCGCCATGAGGATGCGCATCGCCTCCCCGTGCGCCCGCACCATGGGCGGGATGGGGATGTTGCCGCCGCCGGGCGCGGGAATGTCGTCGAACCCCGGTCCCGTATCGACCGCGACCACGCGGTCGGGCTCGAGCAGGCGCGCCGCGTCGATCGGCAGCACGGCCCGCAGGCCACCGTCGGCGTAGCGCCGGCCGTAGATCAGCACCGGCTCGTAGTACAGCGGCAGCGCGCAGCTCGCCTCGAGGGTGAGCCGCAGCGGGAAGCCGTCCGTCACCTCGGGGTGGCGGGCGGCGAGCGCGCGGCTGCCGCAGAGGCGCAGCGTGCCCGTCGGCAGATCGGTGATCGTCGCGAGAAACGGGAGCGCCAGCCCGTCGAAGCTGTCCGCCGGCACGAGCCGCCCGATCAGCTCCGCCAGCGGGCTCGCGAGCAGCAGGGCTTCCGCGAACACGCCGGCGACGAGCGACAGGGGGTTGGGAATCGCGACCATGTGGCGCGACGCCTCGCGCACCCGCGCGTGCACCTCGTCGTGACTCAGTCCGCTCGCGAATGCGGCGCCGATCACGGCGCCGAGTGACGTCCCGACCACGGCGTCGGGCGTCATGCCGGCCTCTGCGAGGGCACGCCACGCGCCGACGTGGGCGACGGACTTGGCGCCGCCGCCGCCGAACACGGCGACGGTTTTCACTCCCCGCGACCCACGTCGAACCGGTGCTCCGCCACCCGATCCACCCGCCGCAGCCGGGCCCGCTCCCAGCGCCGCTTCTCTTCGTCGGTCTGGGGCACGAGCGGGGGCACCGGTTTGGGCCGGCCGTTCTCGTCCAGCGCCACATAGGTGACGTAACAGGAATTGGTGTGGCGCTTGTCGCCCGTGAGGATGTTCTCGGCCTCGATCTTGACGCCGATCTCCATCGAGGTGCGGCCCGTGTAGTTCACGCGCGCGTACGCGGTGACCATTTCCCCGATGCGGATCGGCTCCTTGAAGTCCACCTTGTCCACCGACACGGTGACGCACGGACTGCGGGCGTGCCGGATCGCGGCCACGGCCGCCACGCGATCCACGAGCGACAGAATCACACCACCGAACACGTTGCCCAGCACGTTGGCGTGCTGCGGCATCATCAGCTCGGTCATCACGGCTTCGGAGTCGCCGGGGTAACGCTCGGACATCAGTAATCCACCGGTCTGAGGTAATACTCTCCGATCGCCGTCTGGCTCATGACGGCGACGGTGGGCAGCTTGCGCTTCCAATGCGTCGACTCGAGGCGCCGGCGAACCAGCTCGATCTCCGCGGCCGTGAACCCGAGCGGCTCGATGTCCTCGGGCCGGGCCCCGCGCAGCAGGTGGTGCAGGATCCGGTCCACCTTCGGGTAGGCGATGCCGAAGTCGGCCTCGTCGGTCTGGCCTTGGACGAGATCCGCGGTCGCCGGCTTCGACACGATGACGTCGGGCACGCCGACGTGCCGCGCCAGCGCCCACACCTGCGTCTTGAACAGGTCGCCCAGGGGATTCACGGGCGGCGAGTCGTCGGCGTGCCAGGTGAAATACCCCAGCAGCCGCTCCGACTTGTTCCCGGTGCCGAGCGGCAGCGCCCCGTGCCGCGCCGAGAGGTCGAACAGGACGATCATGCGCTGGCGCGCCATCACGTTGCCGCGCCGCGTGGCGTCGGCGTCGGGCACGCCCTCGAGATACCCGTCCACTGCCGCCGAGATGTCCACCGTGACCTCCCGGATGCCGAGCTGGTCGATCACGAGCTGCGCGTGCGCCAAGGACTCGGGGCTCGACTCGCGATACGGCATACGCACGCCGATCACGTTCTCCGGCCCGAGCGCCTCGGCGGCGAGGAACGCGGTGAGCGAGCTGTCCACGCCGCCCGACAGGCCGACGATGCCCGTGGTGAACCCGCGGCGCCGCACGACTTCGTCCTTGAGGAACGCGACCAGCCACTGCCGCGCCAGCTCGCTGTCGAGATGCAGCGGGTCCTCGGTGTCGTCGGCGACCCCCAACAAGGGGACGGGGGACGAGGGACGGGGGACGGGTGATACGCGCGTGGGGGTCGCTGGATCATACGTCGGGGCCGCGCTCGCACCCTTCCCCCTTCCCCCGTCCCCCTTCCCCAGGTCTGTGACGAGGTGCGGCAGCTGCGCCTCGAGGTCAGCCAGGAGCGGGGCGTCGGCCCGCGCGTGGGTCACCACGTCCGGGTCGAGCTCCCAGGTGAGCAAGGCCTCCTCGAACAGCGGCGCGCGCGCGACGAGCCGGCCCGCGGGATCGACGATGGCCGATCCGCCGGGGAATCCCTTCCCGCCCTCGAATCCGATCAGGTTCGCGAGGGCGACGTACACGCCGTGCTCCTCGGCCACGCCGCGCACCACGCGCTCCCAGCGCACCGTGCTCGCGGGCAGCGCCGCGCCGGTGGCATCTTTCGCGGTGCCCCGCGCGGGCGACGCGCTGGGCACGACGATGAGCCGGGCCCCCTGCACCGCCGCGATCGTCCCCGCCAGCGAGTGCCACAGGTCCTCGCAGATCAGCACCGCGGCGCGCCAGCCGAACCCCGTGTCGAACGCGCGGATTTCGTGGCCCTTCTCGACGAACCGCTCCTCGTCGAACAGGCCGTACGTGGGCAGGAAGCACTTGCGGTGGACGTGGCGCACGTCGGCGCCGCCGTCGCCCAGCGTGGCGTAGAGGCACGAGTTGTAGAACCGGTGCTGGAACACTTCGTAGAAGCCGACCGCCACGTCGAGCGGCGGCCCGGTGCCGGCTCCGTGCAGGACGGCGAGGTCGCGCGCCAAGGTCCCCGCGGTCACGGCCACGTCACGCACCCCGCCCTCGACGAAGTAGCCCGATGTCGCGGTCTCGGGAAACACCACCAGGTCGATGCGTCGCTCGATCGCCGCCACCTGGCGCAGCACCCCGCCGATGCGGTCGAGGTTCGCCCCGTAGGCGCCCTTGGAGGGCCGGATCTGGGCGATGGCGATGCGCGGCATGCGACCGATAAGATGCGGCGGTGAGGCGGTCATGCGGTAGGGCGGAGGCTCCTTACTCCTTTCCTCAGGCAACCTTCACCCGCTCCGGCCGAGGTTGAATTCGTGCCCCCAGCACGGAGGAGCGCCATGTCCTGGAAGCCCATCATAGCCGGCGTGGACGCATCGCCCGAGGCCGCCGCGGCCGCGGTGCTCGCCTCGCAGATCGCGCGGAAGGCCGGTACGACGTGCCATCTCGTGCACGCCACCCGCGACGCGTGGGCGGCGGTCACCGCGGCCGACCTCCCCGAGCGGTTCGGCGAGCTCGACTTCTTCCTGCTGCAGCAGGCGCGCGAGCAGGTGGCGCAGTCGCTCGGGCTGCGCGTGCCCTCCGATCTCGTAACGGCCCTGAAAGTCGCGAACGGGAGGCCGCCGGTGGTCCTGAACGACGCCGCCGCCGAGTTCGGCGCGGGGCTGATCGTTCTGGGGGGCAAGCACCACTCGACGCTGGGGCGCTGGCTGGGGGGGAGCACGAGCCACAACATGGTCCGCGCCGCCTCGGTCCCCGTCCTCGTCACCGCGGCGGAGACGCCGGCCATCGCTCGGGTGCTGGTGTCGGTGGATTTGTCGCCCGCCGCGCGGCCGACACTCGAGCTGGCCGAGCGGTTCGCCGCGCTGTTCGGCGCCACGCTCCGCGCCATCAGTGTGCTCGAGCCCCTCCCGATCGTGCCCGAGGCGCCGCCGGTCAACATGCAGGAGTACTACGCGATGTGGGAGGAGATGCTGAAGCGCGACGTGTGGCCGTTGCTGCGCGCGCCCGGCATCGAGACCAGCGTGCGTCACGGCAACGTGATCGAGACGCTATTGCGCGAAGTGCACGAATGGCGCGCCGACGTGCTCGTGGTCGGCTCGCACGGCAAGAACTTCGCGCAACGGATGCTGCTCGGCAGCGTCACGGAACAACTGCTCAACCACCTGCCGACCGCGATGCTGATCCAGCCGGTCGGCGCGGTGCAGAACGAGTCGGCGGACCGATCGGCGGAGCAGCTGGCGACGGCGTGAGCGACTCACCGTCACCAGCGAGGCGCGAGTTTACGCGCCCGCGACCTCCGCGAGCACCCGCGCGATCCGCTCCCGTACGTCCTTCGCGAGCGGCTCGATCGCCTCGTTGCCGCTGAGGCGCAGCTGCTGCTCGGGATCGAGCGCGGCGACCACGACCTTCTCACCCGGCGGCGCGTACACCACCAGATTGCACGGCAGCAGCAGCCCGATGTCGGGCTCGGCGGTGAGCGCCCGGTGCGCCAGGGGCGGATTGCAGGCCCCGAGGATCACGTAGGGCGGGAAGTCCACGTCGAGCTTGGCCTTCAGCGTCGCGCGCACATCGATCTCCGTGAGCACGCCGAATCCCTCGCGCTTCAGCGCCTCGCGCACCGCCGCTACTGCCCGGTCGTAGGACAGTGTCACCGTGGCGCGCAGGCCGTACGTGGTCTGGCGCGGCGTGGCGGCGTTCCGTCCGGTCATCGGTTCTCCTTCACTACGAACGACACGCGCACGTTGGCGCGGAATTCGGCGACCTTGTTGTTCTCCACCGTGCACGAGAAATTGTCCACCCATACCGTCTTCACTTCCTTCACCGTCTTCGCCACTTCCTGCACGGCATTCCGTACCGCGTCGTCGAACCCCTTCTCCGACTGCGCGATGACCTCGATGACCTTCACGATACTGGCCATGATCCGAGCCTCCGTTTCGGTTGCGGTTCGATCGTGTCCATCGTACCTACCCGCTCGTGAGGATGCGGTCAAGGCAGCATGATGCTCCGCTCACGCGCCGCGCCGGCCGACAATCTGTTGTCCCTCATGCGGTTTGGGCCGAGCGCGCGGGCGGACGCGGACGGGGAAGGCCGACGCCCGGCCCGGCGCGCGCCTCACGCCCGATTCACTTGCGCTTCACGCCCGAGAGGGTACGGTATCCCGAGGCGCGTCCGTTGGGGGCAGGACTGATATTCGCGGACCGGGCGGACGCCGGCAACCAGCTGGCGGCCCGCCTCGAGAAGTACCGGACGGAGCAGCCCGTCGTGCTCGCACTACCGCGCGGCGGTGTCGTCGTGGCCGCGGCCGTGGCGCGCGCCCTCGGCGCGCCGCTCGACGTCATCGTCGTGCGGAAGCTCGGCGCGCCCGGCAATCCGGAGTTCGCGATCGGCGCCATGGCGCGCGGCGAGATGGTCCTCAACGAAGAGATCGCACCCGACCTGCTGCCCCCCGGCTACCTCGACCGCGTGATTCAGAGCGAAGCGCGCGAGCTCGACCGCCGCGAAGGCGTGTATCGCGGCGGCCGCGCGCCGGTGCCCGTCAAGGACCGCACGGTGATCGTGGTGGACGACGGCCTGGCCACGGGCTCGACCGCCGCGGCGGCGGTGAAGGCGCTGCGGCGTCTCGGACCCCGCCGCATCGTGCTGGCCGTGCCGGTCGGCGCGGGTGACTCGGTAGCGCGGCTCGAGCGCCTCGCGGACGAGGTCGTCTGCCTCCACACCCCGGCCGACTTCCGCGCCGTGTCCCTGTGGTACGACGTGTTCGACCAGACCACCGACGCCGCCGTGGTGGACCTGCTGGCGAGCGCCGGGTGCGGCCGCGCACGGGGGCGGAACGTGACGCGCGCGCCGACCCGGTCCGTGCACGCCGCGATCGCGGCCGACGGCACGACGCTGACCGGGGCGCTCGAGCTGCCGCCACAGCCCACGGGGGTCGTGCTGTTCGCGCACGGATCGGGGTCGAGCCGCCTCAGCCCGCGCAACATCGCGGTCGCCGAGGTACTGCGCGCCGCGGGTGTCGGCACGCTGCTGTTCGACCTGCTGACCGACGCCGAGGCGAACGACCGCGACAAAGTGTTCGACATCCGATTGCTCGCCCTGCGCCTGCTCCATGCCACCGACTGGGTCGAATCGCAGCTCGAGACCACCGGCCTGCCCATCGGCTACTTCGGCGCGAGCACCGGCGCCGCCGCGGCGGTCGTCGCCGCGACGCAGGCGGGGCACATCCTGCGAGCGGTGGTGTCGCGCGGCGGGCGCCCCGACCTGGCGATGGAGTTCCTGCCGTCGGTCACCGTGCCGACGTTGCTCATCGTGGGCGGCGACGACACGGTGGTGCTCGACCGCAACCGCAAAGCGCTCGAGCGGTTGGGCGGAGTGAAGCAGCTCAGCGTGATCCCCGGCGCCTCGCATCTGTTCGAGGAGCCGGGGACGCTGGAAGAGGCCGCGCGACTGGCGGCGGAGTGGTTCGCCACGTACTTGGCGAGCGACGGCCACCAGTAGGCCAGCCCCGCATTCCGTCGTACAGTCCTCCATTCCCGGCGCCCCCGGGACGCGCCCGTACGTCCACAACGGCTGGATAACGGCTGCCTGACACCCACGTGACGCCCGCTCTCTAGGCTGAAACGTCAACCACCCGACTCGCAACCACGCGACTCGGGGCGGCGGGCAACTCAGCAAAGGGAGGGTAGGCGTATGGAAGCTCATCTGAGACTGCGGCCGCTCGTCACCCTCGGGGTGCTGGCGGTCGGCCTCGCGGCCTGCGAACGACCGCTGCCGCAGGAGGCGACAGCGGCCGTGGAGCCACCGCTGTTCTCGCACCGGTTCTACGACCAGCGCAGCTCGACGGGGATCCGCTACGCGGATGTCGGCAACGGGCGCCCGATCGTCGGGTACATGGTCGTCCATGGGCTCAACTCCCGTGGCGAGATGGTGGGTCACGAGGTGCTCTTGACGGGGGACCAGGGCCCTGGAAAGAGCTGGTTCTGGTCCAGGCACGGCGGCTGGACTGACCTGGGGTCGCTCGGGGCGGGTGGGACCGAGGCATACGGCATGAACGCGCGAGGCGAAGTCGTGGGCGTCAGCGACGGGCGGCCGTTCCGGTGGAGCAGGACGTCCGGGATGACCGATCTCACGACGCTCGGCCTTCCGGCCACCGCGGTCCCGCTGGGCGTCAATAAGCGAGGCGCCGTCGTGGGCTACTGGCAGCTGGACGCCGCCACCTGGCATGCATTCCTCTGGACCAAGCGTCGTGGCCTGGTCGACCTCGGGTCACTCGCGCCCGGCGACGCCGACATCGGTGCGACGGCCATCAACGATGTCGGTGAGGTGGTGGGTTACAGCGGCGCGACGTACGCGACGGCCCGTGCGTTTCGCTGGACCCGGGAAACCGGGATGGTGGACCTGGGCACCCTTGGCGGGGCACAGACCGTCGCGCAGGGCATCAATCGCTGTGGCGAGATCGTGGGTTTCGCGCGGGATGGCTCAGGTCAATCGCGGCCCTTTTTGTGGAGCGACCACACGGGGATGGTCGACCTCGGCACCCTGGGCGGTTCGAGCGGCGTAGCCACCGCTATCAATAACAAGGGGCACGTGGCCGGCTACGCGAACGACGCGGCCTGGCATCCGGTACGGGTTCGTGTGGAGCAGGACGAGGGGCATGATCAATCTCGGAGCCGCCAGCGTTCCCGGGCCCCCGTTCTTCGGTTTTATCTTGTCGGTGGGCTGGACCATCAACGACCGCGATCAGGTCGCAGCGGCGCTGGTTGTGCCCGACCCCGCCATGACGACGATAGCGCTGTTCGACGTCGACGATCTCGTATCCGGCGACGACAGAGACGAGGACCGCTGCGAAGCCCGCGAACGGCGGGCCGACCGCGATCACGACGACGACGAGCGCGATGGTCGCGATGGCGAGCGTGACGGCCGCGAGCGCGACAATTGATCGACTGACGTGATTGCGCGGGCGTCGTGCGGCGGCTGGGCCGCGGCGCGACGCCCCGCGCGGTGCGCTGCTCGCCTGATACTATTGCCGCTGCGGCCCCGGCCCGTGCCCCATGCCCGGTGCCATGCCGCCGGGCTGCGCGCGGTGCGCCTGCATCGCGTCCACCCAGCCGTCCACCCGCGCCCGCTGCACCTCGGTGAGCACCCCCTTCGCCTGCACCGCCGTGCGCAGCATGGTCCAGTGCGCGTTGCCCATCGCCGTGTGATGCGCCATGAACGCGGCGCGCACGGCGGCCGTGTCGGTCGATCCCGCGAGCCGGGCCAGCGCTTCCATGTGCTGCATCGCGAGCGCGTGCTGCGCGTCGTGCGCGCCCTTGGCCGCGTCGCGCAGCTGGGTGATGCGCTGCGCCTGCTGTGGCGTGAGGCCGAGCGCCGCCTGGCGCTCGAGGAGATGATCCGGATTGAAGACGATCGTGCGGGCCAGGGGTCCGTCCATTCCCATCATCATCATGCCCATCGCCCCGCCCCCGCCCATGCGGGGACCCTGCGGCGCCGGGCAGTGCTCGCCCATGCACTGCGGGCCCGGCCCGTGACTCCGGGGCCGCATCGAATCCTGCTGGGCGGCGAGCGGTGCCGCGACGAGCAGCATGGTCGCCGACGCCAAAGCAACGTGCTTCATCCTATTCCTCCGGAAGACGTGAGATCGGTGTCGCCAGGACTACCTACCTCCGGTGGCCTGCAGCGGTCATGAAGCGTCGATGAACGGCGCCTCATGGTCGTCTGGCGTCGGGCACGAACAGGCCCTGACCGAAGCGCGACCGCCCGAATGCATCGATGCGCGCCTGCGTCTCCGCCGAGACGAGAAAATCCGCGAGCGCGTCGCCGCCGGGGCCGTTGACCCGCGGGGCATTGCGGGGATTCACCACCAGCACGTGATACACGTTGTCCAGCACGCTGTCGCTCTCGACCATCGGCACGAGCGCGACGCGGTCGCGCCACACGAGGTAGGTGGCCCGGTCCACTAGCGTGTACGCGGCCGTTTCGTCGGCGATCTGCAGGGTCTCGCCCATTCCCTGGCCCGCCTCCACGTACCACGCGCCCGGCCCCGGCGGCACCACGGCCGCCCGGCGCCACAGTCCCAGCTCCATCTCGTGGGTGCCGGAGCGGTCGCCGCGGGAGACGAAGCGCGCTCCCGCGAGGCGGCGAAATGCGGCGACCGCGTCGTTCATGCCGCGGACGCCCGCGGGGTCGGCGGCGGGACCCACGACGAGAAAATCATTGTGCATCACGCGCAGGCGGCGCGTGAAGTACCCCGAGTCATACAGCGCCCGCTCGGCCGCCGGCGCGTGCGACAGCACGACGTCCGCGTCGCCGCGCCGGCCCATGGCGAGCGCTTGCCCGCTGCCGACGGCGATCACCCGGACGCGGCGGCCGGACCGCCGCTGGAAGTCCGGCAGCAACGAGTCGAGCAGCCCCGCGTCCCGCGTGGACGTCGTGGTCGCGAGCACCACGTCCTGGGCCGGCAGGCCGGTGGCCACCAGGGCGCCGAGGGCCATGAGGACGGCCCTCCCCACCGCGCGGTTGTGTCGCGGGCGCATTCCGTTATATATAGACCGCGACAGGGGGATCCCCGAGGTCCATGAGTCGTCTCCTCGACGCCGTCAGGGGCGTCGCCAATGCCTGCGAGCCCGTCCCGGGCCTCGTCACGGGTGGTCAGCCCACCGTTCAGCATCTCGCCAGACTCAAGGAAGCCGGATGTGAGGTCCTGCTCGACATCCGCGACCCGATGGAGTCGCGTCCGTTCCGCACGCCCCAGGACGTGCACGCGGCCGGCCTCGAGTACGTCAGCATCCCGGTCGGACACGTCGCCGTGCCGCAGGCGACGTTCACCCGAGTGCGCGAGACCGTGCGTGACCTGGTCGCGGCGGGCCGCACCACCCTGTTCCACTGCGCCAGCGGCAATCGGGTGGGGGGGACGATGATCCCGTTCCTGATGCTGGACCGCGGTCTCAGCGAGGAGGACGCGGTGATGGAAGCGATGAAGATGGGGACGCGGAGCGCCGACCTGATCGAGCACGCGCTGGCCTACGTGCGGCGGCAGCAGGGCGAGTCCTAAGGCTTCGGCTCCTCGGCGCCGCCGGCCCAGCGGTGCCAGTACATCCGCATTTCCGAGACCTTGCCTTCCTTTGTTTCGCAGAAGATCGCCCCACGGGCGTCCACCTGCTCCCCGGTGCGGCGTCGCCGGAACGTGCAGCGGAACTCGGTCGCGAACCAGGGTCCCGCGGCGTAGATCTCGCCCGACTGGAACCGGACTTCGGCCTGGGTGCGGGGGAGATCGCGCCAGTAGACCCGGATCGCGGCGATCCCGCGGTCCGGCCGGCTGAAGGGGGTCTCGAGGAAGGTCGCATCATCGGCGAAGATCGAGCAGATGGCGTCCACATCACCCTGTTCCCAACCCTTCCCCAGCCTGTCGATCAGCTCCCGATAGGCGGCCGACATGGAGCGAATATACCGGGAAACCGATGGCGCTGCCCGGAGCGTACTCTGGATGCACACACACACACACACACCGGAGGAGCTCCGATGAAACAAGTTGCAACCTCGCTCCTGGTCGCCCTCTTCGCCGCCGCTCCGATTGCGGCACAGGGCATGGGCCAGGCGTCGGCGGGCGAGAAGATGACGCTCACCGGCCAGGTCGTGGACGTGAGCTGTTACACGCTGGCCGGCGCGTCGGGTGCGGGGCACCGCGAGTGCGCCCAGATCTGCGCCGACAAGGGGATCGCCCTCGGGATTCTGTCGGACGGCACGATCTACATCCCGCTCGGCTCGGGCATGGCCAACGCCATGAACCCCAAGCTCCGCGAGCATGCGGAGCGCCAGGTGCGCGTCACCGGCACCCACCGGTTCGCGAACGGCGTGCACACCATCGAGGTGGAGTCGGTCACGGCCGCCTCCTGACGATGCGCAGCGCGCCGGGGGCCGTGCTCCTGGCGGCGACGTTCGCCGCATGCCGACCCTCCGGCGACGCCGTCGTGCTGTTCACCGGCCGCTCGCCCGCCGCCCACGTGGGCGGCCTCTCGTGGGTGGCCGATCCCGACCGCAGCCGGCTCGTCGCATTCGACGGCCGGCTGCGCGTCGTGCGGGCCGCCGGGGACGAGCGCCTCGCGCTGCCCATGGCGGTCGCGGCGCTGGGCGATGAACTGCTCGTCACCGAGCTGACCGGCGCCGGCATCGTGCTGGACACGGCCGGACGCTTTCGCCGCGAGTGGGAAGGTCCGCACGCCGTGACCCTCTACGCCGCGCGCGGCGATCGCGTCGTGGCGGCGCGCTCCCCGTACCGCGTGCCGCAGTTCCGCGCCGAGTCGGCGGGCGCGCCCCTGTTCATCGTGCTCGATACGCTGGGCCGCGCGGTCGAAGGGCTGGCCACCATCCGGATGCCCGATCTCGCGCTGCTCGCGCAGGTAATGAACGCCGGCGCGGTCGCCGCGGGAGCGGACGGCGACGTATTCTACGCGCCGCTCGTGCGCGACGAGATCCAGCGCTACGATCCGGGGGGGGCCTTGCGGTGGACCGCGACCCGGGGGATCGGCCCCCTGCCCATCGTCAACATTGCCCTCGCGCTCGGGCCGGATGGGCGCCTCTATGCCCTCGGGGTCACCGACTCGTCCGCCGCGCGGTTCCGGCTCGACGTGCTCGATGCCGCGACCGGCCGGATCCTCGAGGGCCGTATCCTCGATTCGACGGAGACCGGCGTCGCGGTCACCGCCCGGGGCCGGCTGCGGTTGTTCGACGCGGCCCGCGTGCTGGCGGCGGCACGGCCCGGTGAGCGGGAGCCGTTCGGGCCGGCGTTCGCCCTACCGGACCTCGCGGGTGATACCGTGACGCTCGGCCGATTCGCCGGCCGGGTGACGCTGGTGAACTTCTGGGCCTCGTGGTGCGATCCGTGCCGCGAGGAATTCCCGCACATGGCCGGCCTGTACCGCGAGCTGGACCGGCGCGACTTCGAGATCGTCGCCATCTCGGACGACGTGGACGGAGACCGGATGCGGGCGTTCGTCCGGGAGTTCGACCCCCCGTTCCCCATACTCGTGGGCGGCGGCCGGATGAAGGGGACCTACCATTACCGGGGGCTGCCGTATTCGATCCTGCTCGACCGGCGGGGGCGCATCGTGCAGCGCATCTTCGGATTCGGCGGCGTCGCCGAATTCGGGCGGCTGCGCGGCGCCATTGCGGAGGAGATTGCGGGCCCGTAGCCTTGGGGCGTGACGGACAGCGCGCCCCCGGCAGCGGCTCTTCCGGTCGTGATCGACACCGACCCGGGCATCGACGACTGCCTGGCGCTGCTGCTCGCCCTGGCGTCACCCGAGCTGGACGTCCGCGGCGTGGTGGTGAGTTACGGGAACACGGTGCTCGAGCACGCGCACCGCAACGCCCTCGAGATCGCGCGGCGGGCCGGCCGGCGGCTGGCGGTCGGCGTGAGCGCGCGGCGCCCGCTGCGGCGGCCGCTCGCGGTGGCGCTCGAGACGCACGCGGCGTCGGGGTTGGGATACGCCGCCGTCCCGGCTCCCGGGTCGGTGCTCGATTTCGCCAGGCCGTTGGAGCGCCTGCTGGCCGAGCAGCCAGCGCCCGTGACGCTGGTGACGCTCGGCCCGCTTACCGGCCTGGCGAAGGTGCTGCGGCGCGATCCGGGGCTGGTGCGGGCCAAGGTGGCGCGCCACCTCGCGATGGCCGGCAGCATCGAGGCCGCCGGCAACACGACGCCCTATTCCGAGTTCAATGCCTGGTGTGACCCCGAAGCGCTGGAGCGGGTGCTGCGGGCCGAGCTGCCGACGGAGCTCGTGGGGCTCGACGTCACGCGCCGCATCGTGCTGCGCGCCTCCGAGGTCGATGCGCTCGCCGACGGCGGGCCCCTGGCGGGGTGGCTGCATGACGCGCTGCGCTTCTACGTCGAGTTCCACCGCCAGTACGAGAAGCTGAACGGCTGCGTCGTGAACGACGTTCTGCCCATCGCCGCCCTGATCGACCCGGACGTGCTCAAGTGGTCGCCGCTCCGCGTCGCGGTGGGGCTGGCGGACGGCGACGAGCGCGGCCGCACGCGCGTGGACCCCGAAGGGGCTCGCGTGCGGGTGGCGACCGGCGTGAAACCCGAGCGGGTGCGAGAGCTCGTGGCCGCCCGCGTGCTGGACCCGGCGATGCGCCGGGCGACGACGGAGGTGTCGCGGTGACCACCATGCCCCGCAAGGTCGCGGTCATCGGCACGGGAGACATCGGATGCGGCTGGGCCGCGTTGTGCGCTGCCGCCGGCTGGCCGGTCACGATGTTCGACACGGACGGTGAGCGGGCCGAGCAGGCCACGCTCGAGGTGGCGCGCCGCGCCCGGGCGCTCGTGAGCTTCGAGCGCGCCCAGCGTGACACGGTGGAGAGCGGTCTGCGGCAGCTGGAACACGGCCGCAGCCTGCTGCAGGCCGTGCGCGAGGCGGACTGGGTGATCGAGGCGGTGGACGAGGACCTGCAGACCAAGCAGACCGCGTTTGAGCGGATCGAAGAGGTCGCGTCGCGCGACGCGCTGCTGACGAGCTCCACGAGCGGGCTCACCCCCAACGACGTGTTCGGCCGCTGCCGCGTGCAGGGACGCTGTCTGGTCGCCCATCCCCTCAATCCGCCGGAGCTCGTGCCGCTCGTGGAGCTTGTCCCCACGGATTTCACCGATCCGGCCGCCATGCAGCGCGCGGATGCCTACCTGCGCGGCCTGGGCCGCATCCCCATCGCGCTGAAGCGCGCGGTACCGGGATTCGTGGTGGGGCGGATCGCCGCGGCGGTCTGGCGCGAGTGCATCGACCTCGTGCTGCAGGACGTGATCGACGTGGACGATCTCGACCGCGCCGTGTCGCTCGGGCCGGCGCTCGGTTGGGCCGCGGCGGGTCCGCACCTCACCTACCATCTGAGCGCCGAGCAGGGTGGCGTGCAGATCTTTCTGCAACGGCTGCTCACGTCGTTCGAGGCGTGGTGGGGCGCGCTGGCGTCGTGGGACAAGCTCGAAGCGGAGCAGCAATACGCACTGATCCAGTCGATCGAGCGCACCTACCAGGAGAAGATCGAGATGCTGCGCGAGGCGCGGGATCGCCGGCTCAACGCGATCCTGCACGCTCTGGAAGAAGCCCGGACTGACGGCGGCGGCTGAGGGCGCGGCTCACCACACGCCGGGCACCAGGCGGTACGGCACGCGCGCCGCGTACTCCGGGTAGCCCGGCAGGGCGCCCCTCACGAAGCGATCTTCCAGCGCCGCCCGGCGCAGCACAAACCCCACCATCACCAGCGTCAGCCCCACCGCGAGCCACGACCCCAGCGCCAGCCCCGAGGCCGGCATCCCGAGCAGCATCCCCGCGTACCCCGGGTGGCGCACCCACGCGTAGGGACCGGTCGTGATCAGCTGGTGACCGCGCTCCTGTTGCAGTCGCACCGCCGGGATGAAGAAGCGGTTCACCGACACCGCCCACAGGATCAGCGCGAAGGCGAGCGCGAAGCCGGCGAGGCCCGCGCTGCGCGCGGCGTGGGGCACGGTGTCCGCGACGTGCCACCGGCCCACGTCCAGCGCGCCCACCACCATATGGGCCACCGCCAGCGTGCGAAACACCGGCGGGCTCAGGGGATCCGCGCCCCGCGGCCCGCGCGCGAGCCGGGCCCGCATCGTCTCTTCGGGCACGAGCGCGGCGCCCAGCAGTCCGACCGCCGCCCACACGCCGACGTACGCCCAGAGCAACCGGTCCGCCCACCGGCCCGACAGCCCGATCACGACGGCCGCAATGGCGGCGCTCACGAGCAGCCAGCGGAGGAGGCGCAACACGCCGCTCTAGAAGCCGTGCTCGAGGCTGAGGTACACGAGCACCGCGTCGGCGCCGTGGCTCGTCCCGAGGCCGCGCGCGTAGCCGAGCCCGGGGACGATCTGGAGACCACTCGCGAAGTCGTGCGCCCAGCGGACGCCGGGCACCAGGAGCAGCTCCTCGGTCGGCGCGGTCGCGCCGGGTCCGGTCACTTCGTCACCCCGTCCCCACGACACCTCGACCAGCACGTTGAACCGGGGACGCGCGAGCCACACGGCGCTGGCGCCCAGGTTGACCGCAGTGGTCGCCGCCCGAGCGCCGGTCGCAGCCGCCGCGCGCGGCACCCAGGTGGCGCCCGCATTCCAGTGCGTGACGAAGCGCGGGCCGGCTCGTACGCTCACCGGCAGGTTGAACTGAACGCCGACCGCGTCGTCGCCCACGCCGCGGGAGGCGCTGCCGGTCGGCAGCTGGAGCGACACTCGCGGTGCCGCGGCCACCGGCCCCTCGCCGCCCACGAGCTGATAGCGGTAGTTGAGCACCATGTCGCCCAACCGCGCCCGGCCGCCGGCGTCCTCGAGCACCGGCACCGTGAAGCCGAGCTGGTGGGACGGCGAGAAGAACGGCCACTCCTGCGTGAAGCCGTATGCCCAAGACCCGTCCCGGCCGCGCTGCACGACGCTGATGTGCTGCACCACGCGGGATTCCTGGTTGTACGCCTCCTCGATCAGGAAGCTGTTGTCGGCGATGGGGGCCTGGGCGGGCAGCGGGAGGACGGCCATCGCGGCTGCCACTGCCGGCAGATGGACGAAACGGACGAGGCGGACGGAAACTGAGCGCGCAGGGATGTGTCCGTCGTGTCCGTCTCGTCCGTCTCGTCCGTCTTGTCCGTCTCGTCCGTCTTGTCCGTCTTGTCCGTCTTGTCCGTCTTGTCCGTCTTGTCCGTCTTGTCCGTCTCGTCCGTCTCGTCCGTCTCGTCCGTCTCGTCCGTCGCTTTTCATGCCGCCACCAGCAATCCCGTCGCGTACATCACCGCGATTCCCGCGGCGACGCCGAGGGCGTTGAGGGGCGTCCACACGGTGCCGCCCGCCTGGCGCGCCACGGCGCGGTACAGCACGCCCACCACCTGGAGGATGGCGCCGGCGCCGACGCCGAGCGCGATCGTGGCCAACAACGGCGAATACGCGAGGCCGCCGAGCCACGCTCCCGCGATCGTCGGGGCGCCCGCGATGAGGCCCGCGGCGGCGAGCGTCGTGAGCCGTGGCTCGTCGCGCGCGATGGGAGCCACGATGCCGAGGCCTTCGGTGGTGTTGTGGATCATGAAGCCGACGATGAGGAACGCGCCGAGGCTCACGGCGCCCTGGGCGTACGCCGCCCCGATCGCGAGCCCCTCGCCGAAGTTGTGCAGCCCGATGCCGACGGCGATCAGGAAGGCGAGGCGGATGCGGGAGTCGCGCTCGCCACCCGTGGCGCCGCGCCCCACGCCGCCCACCGCCTGGAGCAGCAGCCACGTCCCCAGGACGGTCAGGGCGACCACGCCGGTCCCGTGGAGGGCGCCCGCCACGAGGCCGGCGGTCTCGAGCGCTTCGGTCACGGCCTCGAACGCGAGGAACACGAGCAGCCCCGCGGTGAGGGCGAGCGCGAAACCGATCCAGCGCGGGTCCACCCGCTTGAGGAACGGCAGCCACAACAGGCCGATGGCGACGGGGAGCACCCCGACGTAAACGCCGACCAGGGTGAATCCCAGGAAGTAGCCCGCGTCCGCGGCCGGCGTGGCGGCGGCGACCGCGATCTCGTGATCGAACGTGATGCCGTTCGAGGTCACGAGACGGATGTGCACCGGCTCGCCTTCCACCCAGGGATAGGGAATGTCGACGGTGGCGCGGTCCAGCCGGCCGAGCTCGCGGGCAGGACGCACGGTGTGCGCCCAGAACGCCTCGTCCACCATCACCTGGCTCAGGGTCACGGGATCGGGGCCGCCGTTGATGACCTCGACCGTCACGCGGCCGGGCGCGAGGCGGACGCGATCGACGGTGAGCTCCTCGACCGGCGGCAGGCCGCGCGCCAGCGACCGCAGCGAGCCGCCCTCGAGCACGAGGAGCGACAGCACCGCCAGCAGTCCGAGCGGCAGGGCGAACCACAGCAGCTTACGGTACATCAGTCGGCCAGCGGCACGTCGTCGCGCACGTCGAACACTCCCATCCAGCCCAGCTCCGTGAACTCCGACTGGTGGGCGTGGAACATGAAGCGGCCAGCGTGGCGGTAGGTGAATTCGAGGATGTGACGCTCCCCCTGGCACATCATGATGGTGTCGGTGAAGTCGCTCGGCACGAGGGACGTGCCCGTGCGATACACATGGAAGAAATTGCCGTGGATGTGCAGCGAGTTCACCAGGTCGAACTCCAACACGTTCACCAGGTAGATGCGGACCAGTTCGTTGCGCCGCAGCGGGATGGGGTGGGCCTGGTAGGCGAACGGGACGGTGTTCGCGGCGTAGATCTCGTTCTCGCCGTCGAAGTTGACGTCGAACCCGTTCATCACCATCACGAGCTCGCGCGCCGGCGGCCGCGGGGTTTTGGGATCGATAATGAACGTTCCGTAGAGCCCCTTGGCGATGTGCTTCTTGATCGGGATCGTGTGGCAGTGATAGAGATGCAGGCCGAACGGCTCCGCGTCGAACTCGTACACGTAGCTGCCGCCCGGGGGCACCACCTCGAACACGCCGTCCATGTTCGCCGGGTGCACGCCGTGAAAGTGGATCGTATGGTCGTGGGCCCCGCCGTTGACGAAGTGCACCCGCACCAGGTCGCCCTCTGTCGCGCGCAGCGTGGGCCCGGGCACGCGGCCGTTGAAGGTCCAGGCGGGATAGAACACGCCGGGCATCACTTCCAGGTTGCGGTCCGACGCGACGATGCGGAACTCGCGCACGGTGCGGCCGTCGGGCCGCCGCGTGGCGGTGCCGTAGTCGAACTCCGTGAGGAACGCCATGGGGTCGATGCCGGCCCCCGCGGGCACGCCGCCGGTCATGACGGCGTGCGGATCGACGGCATGCGCCATCGCGCCCCGGTCGGTGGCGGCGGCGGCGCGCGCCATGGGACCCGCCGCGGCGACGCCGGCGGCGCCGAGGAGACCGCGCTTCAGCGCCTCGCGGCGCGAGAGTGGCGTCATGGGCGTGTCTCGAGGCGCGCGGGCTCGCACCGCAGCGTCCGGGCGAGGTCGCGTCCGACCACGACCTCGCGGCCCCCGGCGTCCACGATGGTGGGTCCGTTGAACGGCTGGCGCATCGTGATGGTCAGGTGGCGGCCGGGCATGAGCCCCTGCTCGGCCAGGTAGCGCAGCATTTCGGGATCGTCGTCATTCACCTGCCGCAGCACGACCGCCGTGCCGACGGGGATGTCGGCGAGCGAGGCGAGCTCCTGCTCGTCAATGTCGCCGTCCACGGTCGGGATCGGCGCCCCGTGCGGATCGAACAGCGGATCGCCCAGCGATCGCGCCATGCGCGCGATCAGGTCGTCGGACACGGCGTGCTCGAGCCGCTCGGCCTCGTCGTGGACGGAGTCCCAGTCGTAGCCCAGAAAGCGGGCGAGGTACAGCTCGATGACGCGATGCCGTCGAATCGTACGGAGCGCCCCTCGCCGTCCCTGGGACGTCAGCTGGACGCCGCGATACGGCACGTGCTCGATCAGGCCGGCTTCCGACAGGCGCTTCACCATGCCGCTCACCGACGGCGGCGCCACTGCGAGCAGGTGCGCGATCTCGCTGGTCGCGGCAAACCCCCCCTGGCTCGACAGGCGGTAGATCGTCTTCAGATAGTCCTCGACCGAGGGGCTCAGCGCATCGGGGTCGGGGTGCAGTGTGGCAGGGCTCACATCATGCTCGCACGTGAATGCGACAGTGAATTACCGACTGTTGACGGCGTATCCCACTGCGTCTCAACAGTTTCAAGAAAAATTAGTGGACACTAATCTAATAATGCCGTGACACGAAATCAATTGTTATGCAACACTATGTCGCACAATGAGATGACGGCGGAGCGGTCAGGAGCCCGGTGCGACGAGGGCGAGAAAGGGCGTGAGAATGCGCTCGGTCATGCCCCAGATCACGTGGTCACCCACGTGGTAGGCGGCAAACGTGCGCGCCTCGCCGCGCAGGACCAGCGTGAAGTCGCGCTGCGTGGCCGGAGCGTGGAGCACGCCGAGCGGCACCCAGAACGCGGTGGTCACCTCGTCGCTCAGCACGAGCGGCGGCGCGCGTTCCAGGGCGAAGACGAAGGGCCGGACGACCACCGGGGGCAGCAGCACGCTGCGGGGGTAAACGTCGTCCAGCACGCCCAGCCGCTCGGCGCCGCCGAGCCCCACGCCCGTCTCCTCGAGCGTTTCGCGCATCGCGGTGGCGAGCAGATCGGAATCCGCGAGATCGCGGCGCCCGCCGGGCAAGGCGATCTGTCCCGACCACGGGTCGCCCGTGCGCTCGGCCCGGCGGATGAACAGCGCGGCCAGCCCGTCGGCGCTTTCGGTGAGCACCAGCGCGACCGCCGCGGGCGCCGCCTCGGGCGCGTGCTCCTCGCGGGCCCGGTGGGCGCCGAGCGCGCGGCGGACGTGCTCGAGCGTGATCACGCGAGATGCCGCGCGAACCAGGCGACTGTGGCGTCGAGCACGCGTGCGAAGCCGGGCCCGGACCCGCTCCACGCGAAGCGCTGCGCGGCTTCGACGGGCAGGGGCCCGTCCCCCGCACCATGAACCAGGAGCCACGGCACGCGGACCTCCGCCGCGGCGGACGGGAGTGCCTCCCACGTCACGAGGGCGAGCACGGCCGGATCGACCACCGCGCGATCCGCGGCTATGGCTCCGCCGGCCCCGTAACCCAGGAGCCCCAGCGTTGGAGGGGCGTCGCAAATCGCGCCGACGCGCAGCGCCGCGAGCACGACGTCGAGATCGCCCGGCGCGGCGGCATCGTACGAAACGGCCGCAAACCCCGCCCGCGCCAGCCGCTCGGTGGTGGCCGCATGAAACGCCCAGTCCTCGAACCCCTCGGTGCCGTGACAGATGACGACCGCTGGACGAGAGCCACCGCCGGTGCGTACCGCGCCGCGGAGCGGGCCGGCGTCCGCCGCGGTCAGCTCGAACGCACGGATCGCAGGGGTCGCCATGGCGGGTCGGCGCCGCGCGCGCGGCGCGGCTGGTGCGGGATGGTGGGCATCGCGATCTTGCGAACGATTCGCAGCCGGGAATCTTAGCCGCCGAGCGCATGCGAAACCACATCTGGATGGCCCTCGGCCTCGTGGCCGGGCTCGCCCTGGGCCTCGCGGCCTCGGCCACGGGCTCGCCGCTGCTCCAGGGCATCGCGAACGGCGTGCGTCCCATCGGGACGCTGTTCCTGCGGCTTTTGCAGATGGTGGTCATCCCGCTCGTCGCCGCGGCGCTGTTCACGGGGGTCGCGGGACTGGGAGACGTGCGGCGCCTCGGCCGGCTGGGCGGGCGCGCCCTCGGGTTCTTCTGGGGCACCACGCTCATCGCCATCGCCATCGGCTTCGCGGTCGCGGCCCTCATCCTGCCGCTGGCGGACGTGCCGCCCGAGTACCAGACGCGGCTGCGCGCGCTCGCGGCGGACTCGACCGACGCCCGGCCGCAGGCCCCGCCCGCGGGGGGTGCGCGGTTCCTCGTGGAGCTCGTCCCCGCCAATCCCGTGCGCGCGGCGGTGGACGGCCAGCTGCTCCCGCTCATCGTCTTCGTCGGCATCTTCGCCGTGGCCGCCGCCGCCCTTCCCGCTGCCAAGCGGGAGCCGCTGCTCGAGCTGGCCGACGCCGTGACGCGCGCGCTGATTCGCGTGGTCCACTGGGTGCTGGTGCTCGCGCCGCCGGGGATCTTTGCGCTCGTGGCGCCGGCGGTGGCCGAGTTCGGGTGGGATCTCGTGCGCGCGATGCTGGTCTACGTCGCGGCCGTGGCCGCGGGGGTCTTTGTGCTCGTGGCCGCCGTGTACGTACCGGTGGTCCGGGCTCTGGGACGGCGCGCCACGGCGGTGGTGCTGCGCTCGAGCGTGGCCCCGGTGCTGATGGGCTTCTCGACCACCTCGTCGCTGGCGGCGCTGCCGGCGATGTTCGATGCCGCCGAGCGCGACCTCGGCCTGAGCCCCGTGGTCGCGGGCCTCGTGCTCCCACTCGGCGCCACCGTGAACCGCGCGGGGAGTGCGCTGTTCCAGGCCGTGGCTTTGCTGTTCGTGGCGCGCCTGTTCGGCACGCCGATCGGCGTGGCCGCGCTGGTGCAGGCGGGCGCCGCCGTGTTCCTCGCGTCCCTCACGGTGGCCGCCGTCCCGAGCGGCAGCGTGCTGAGCCTCGTGCCGGCGTTCACCGCGATGGGCCTGCCGCTCTCGGGCGTGCCCCTGCTCCTCGGGCTCGACCGCATCCCCGATATGTTCCGCACCGCGACCAACGTCGCGGGCGACATGGCCGCCGTCGTCGTGCTGGACGCCGTCGAGGGGCCGCCCCCGGCGTGATCGTCGGCTGGGCGGTCGCCGCCGGATACGTCCTCGTTCTCATGGTGGCGACCGGGCGCGTGCGCGCGCGCCGGCCGGCGCTCGCCGACTACACCCCCGCCGCCCGCGCCACCCCCGCCCGCCTCGTGTCCATTGTCGTCCCCGCCCGCGACGAGGCGGCCAACATCCACGCATGCGTCCGCTCGATGCTCGACAACACCTACGACCCGCTCGAGATCGTCGTGGTGGACGACCGCTCGAGCGACGCGACGCCCGCGCTGGTGGACCAGGTGGCCGCGGCGCCGGAGGCGGCCGGCCGCGTCCGCCTGGTCCGCGGCAGCGATCCGCCGCCCGGCTGGTTCGGCAAGCAGTGGGCGCTGATTCAGGGATACCGCGCGTCGCAGGGTGACCTGCTGCTGTTCGCCGACGCCGATACGCGCCACGAGCCCGAGCTCGTGGAGCGGGCGGTGGCCGCCCTGGAGCAGGAGCGGGTGGACCTGGTCAGCGTGATCCCGCACCAGGAGACCGGCTCGTTCTGGGAACGGCTGCTCCAGCCCCACGTGTTCTTCGTGCTCGGCGCGCGCGTGGGCGACCTGCGGCGCATCAACCGCACGCGCACGCCGTGGGACGCCATCGCCAACGGCCAGTTCATCCTCACCACGCGCGCCGCCTATGAGGCGGTGGGGACACACGACCGAGTGAAGGACACCGTGGTGGACGATCTCGCGCTGGCGCAGGCGTACGTCGCGGGAGGGAAGGACATTTTCCTCGCGCACGCGCAGCCGTTCATGCGGACGCGCATGTACCGCTCGCTCGGCGAGATCCTGGCGGGATGGACGAAGAACCTGGCGCTCGGCGCGCCGCGGATGCTGCCCCCGGTGCCGTGGCTGCGGCGTGTCGCCCCGTGGATCATGTGGCTGCCGGCGCTGGCGTGGCTCGCGCCGCCCCTCGCGTGGGCGCTCACCGGCTGGCCCTTCGCGCTGGTCGCGACACTGGCATCGCTCGCACTGTGGGCGGTGGTCTACCGTGAGGAAGGCGTCGGGGTCGGATACGCGCTGCTGTATCCCGTCGCGGCCGCGGTCGTGATGGTGATCGTGCTGCGGTCGGCGATGCGTGGTCGGCGCGTGGAATGGAAAGGACGGCGGTACGGCGGCTAGTTCCGGAGGACGGTGAAAACGAGGAGAATCCCCACGACCACGCTCCCGGCGGCGGAGCCCAAATGGAGGACGGTGGCCCACTGCGCGCCGCGCCCGGACGCGAGGCGCACCAGCCACCCGAGTCCGACGCTCACGCCCAGCATGCCGACGATCGTTCCCCCGCCGAACGCCAGGATGTACGTGATGCGCAGCGCGGCCGTGGGCGCCGCGGCGACGAGCAGGACGATGACGGCGGCCGACCCCGCCAGCCCGTGGAGCACCCCGAACCCCAGTGCGCGATGCAGATCGCCCGCGGGGTGAGTGTGATCGTGGGCAGCGCCACGGGCGTGGCTGTGCAGATGAAGGTGCGGTGGGGCGCCGTGGGCATGCTGGTGCATGTGCCAACGGCCCCGCGCGTAGCGCCACACGACGGCGGTACCGAGGGCCACGAGCAGCGCGCCGACGCCGAGCTCCGCCGCGGGCCAGAGACGCGGCGGCAGCGTCAGCCCGAGCCCGACCACCGCGAGCGCCACCGCGCCGACGGCGGCGGTGTGCCCGGCGCCCCACGCGACGCCCAGTCGGGCCGCCGGCCACAGGCGCCCCTGGCGGGTGGCCAGGGTGGACACGGCGGCCAGATGATCGGGCTCGAAGGCGTGGCGCAGGCCAAGCAGCAGGCCGATTCCGGCTACGGTCGCAACGGATGGCGTGATCACGGTCACCAAAGCTCACCGGGTGCGTAGTAGAAAGGTAGCATTCGGGCCCGCTGCAACCTTCGGGGCGGCCCCCCTATCCAATCTTGCGACATGCGACCCTCGGGCGCCGAGGTGGGGACACTGCAACGCAATCCGACGTCGGTAGCGGAAGCGGAGCTGGCGGACGCGGCCCTCGCGGCGAGCGGGGACGGGCAGGCGTTCGAGCGGCTGTACCGCACGCACGTAGCGCGGATCCACACGCTCGCGCGGCGGATGGTGGACGCGGACCATGCCGACGACCTCACCCAGGAAGTGTTCGTGCGGGCCTGGGAGAAGCTGGGGACGTTCCGGGGGGAGGCGGCGTTCGGCACGTGGCTGCACCGCGTGGCGGTGAACGTGATCCTGGGGCGCCGCAAGGCGATCGGGACCGAGCGCCAGCGGCTGGCGGCCGACGACACGGCGATCGACGCCACGCCCGCCGCGGGGCCCCGGGCGGTCACGCCCGAATGGGGCATCGATTTCGACGATGCGATCGGGCGCCTCCCGCAGCGGGCGCGGCAAGTGTTCCTGCTGCACGACGTGGCGGGATATCGCCACGAGGAGATCGCCGGACTGCTCGGCATCGTGGCGGGGACGTCGAAGTCACAGCTGCATCACGCGAGAATGGCGTTGCGGCAGTACCTGGACAGATGACGGGGATGAGGGATGAGGGATGAGGGACGGGTGACGACGGAGGGCGCGATGAGCGACCATTGGACTGACCGGCTGAGCGAGTACCTGGACGGCGAACTCGGGGTGGCCGAGCGGGCGGCGCTCGAGGCGCACCTGGACGGCTGTCCGGCGTGCCGCGCCACGCTGGCCGAGCTGCGGCGCGTGGTGGCGCGGGCGCAGGCGCTCGAGGACGCGCCGCCCGAGCGCGATCTGTGGCCGGTGATCGCGCGGCAGCTCGGCAGCCGGCAGCCGGACGTCGTGGAGCTCGCCCGGCGCCGCACGGGTCGCCGCATCAGCTTCACGGTCCCGCAGCTCATGGCGGCGGGCATCGCGCTGATGCTGGTATCGGCCGGGGCGGTGTGGACGGCGCTCGCGAGCCGTGGGGTCACGACGGCCCCGCCGGCGGCGCCGGCCCTGGTTGCGGCTCCCGGCGTCGTCGAGGCCGGCTCGCGCGGCGTGGCGCGTTACGACGTGGCCATCGCTGACCTCGAGCGGGTGCTCGCGCAGCACCGCACCGAGCTCGACTCCGCTACCGTGCGAGTGCTCGAGAAGAACCTCGCGATCATCGACCGGGCAATCGCCGACGCACGCGCGGCGCTCGCGGCGGACCCGTCGAGCGCGTACCTGAACAACCATCTCGCGCGGACGATGCGGCGCAAACTGGACCTGCTGCGGCAGGCGAGCACGCTCGTCGACGCGGCGACGTAGGGAGGCACGATGCTGGCGGTCTTGGCGGCGGCGAGCCTGGCGCTCGCGCAACAGACGGACACGACCTTCGCGGTGCAGCAGGGCGCGCGGCTGCGGCTCGACAATCACGGCGGCGAGATCGTGGTGCGCGCATGGACCCAGAACCGGGTCCGCGTCACCGCCACCCACTCGAGCCGCGACCGGATCGACGTATCGATCGGAGCCAGCGCCGTGCGCGTCCAAGCCGAGCGCCAGCGCGGCATGGCGCATCTCGTGGACTACGCCATCACCGTCCCGACGTGGATGCCGGTCGAGCTGGCGGGCGTCTCGACCGACATCGTGATCGAGGGCGTGCAGGCCGACGTGCGGGCCGAGACCGTCGAGGGCGACGTCACGCTGACGGGCGGGTCGGGCAACGTGTCGCTCGGGTCGGTGAGCGGCGAGGTGATCGCGACGGGCGTCCGCGGCCGTCTCAAGGTGACCGCGGTGGACGGTGCCGTGACGCTCAGGGACATCGCGGCCGACATCGCGGTAGACGCGGTGGACGGCGACATCGTGGTCACCGGCGCCCAGACGGGCGCGGTCGAGCTGAATTCGGTGGACGGCAACATCTATTACGCGGGAACGATCCGCGACGGCGGCCGCTACCAGTTCGCAAGCCACGACGGGAACGTCACGGTTGCCGTGGCCGCGGGGACCAACGCCACGGTCAGCGTCGCGACGTTCTCGGGCGAGTTCGATTCCAGTTTCCCGATCATGCTGCAGCGCCTGCCCGGCAAGCGCCGCTTCTCGTTCACGCTGGGCAGCGGCAGCGCGCGCCTCGAGCTCGAGACGTTCGACGGCCAGATCATGCTGCGGCGGCCGGGGGAGCTGCCCGCCCCCGACCCCAAGCACCGGCGGCGGGGCGACCCCAATCCGAATCCCAATCCGAATCCCGACGGCGACCACGACCGTAACGACTACTGACCGGCACACCGAGGAGCCAGCCATGCGCAGCACCATCGCACTGACCGCGGTCGCCCTGACAGCGCTGACGGCGCCCGTCGCGGCGCAGGATTTCCGCTGGACCGGGCGGGTCGCGGCGGATCAGGAGCTCGAGATCAGAGGCGTCAACGGCCGGATCGAGGCGACCGCGGCGAGCGGCGATCAGATCGAAGTCACCGCCGTGAAGCGGGCGCGGCGCAGCGATCCCGAGACGGTCACGATCGAAGTGCTCGAGCACGCCGGCGGCGTGACGATCTGCGCCGTCTATCCCACTCCGCGGCGCGCCCGGCACGACACCGCGTGCGCCCCGGGGACCGACGGCCACATGAGCACCGAGGACAACGACGTCAGCGTGCACTTCACGGTGAAAGTGCCGGCGACGGTGCGCTTCGCGGGCCACACGGTGAATGGCGACGTCGCCGCGTCTGGTCTCGTCGCCGATGTCGATGTCGGCACCGTGAACGGGGACGTGGACGTCACGACCCGCGGCCGGGCCGAGGCTCGCACGGTGAACGGATCGATCGACGCGACGATCGGCCGCGCCGACTGGACCGGAGACCTCGACTTCCGCACCGTCAACGGCGCGATCACGCTGACGCTCCCGGCCGACATCTCGACGGACGTCGAAGCGGAGACGGTGAACGGCGACATCGAGTCGGACTTTCCGCTGACGGTGAGCGGTCGCTTCGGCCCCCGCCGCTTGCGGGGAACGATCGGCACCGGCGGGCGCAATCTCGACCTGCAGACGGTGAACGGCAGCATCCGGCTGCTCCGCTCCGGCAGCCGCTGAGGGCGGCCGGCGCCGCTCAGCTCCCGCGGAACGTGTCGCACGCCGCCACGGTCCCCTGGTCGAGTCCGCGACGGAACCAGCGCACGCGCTGCTCCGAAGTGCCGTGCGTAAAAGACTCCGGCACGATGTAGCCCTGGGCCTGGCGCTGCAGCCGGTCGTCGCCGATGGCGGCCGCGGCGCTCAGGCCCTCCTCCACGTCGCCCGATTCGAGGATCGCCCGCCGGGCGTGGGCGTGGTAAGCCCACACGCCGGCGAAGCAGTCGGCCTGTAGCTCCTGGCGCACCGACAGCGCGTTGGCGTCGCGCTCGCTCATCCGGCGGCGGGCGCGGTCCACCTCCTCGGCCACGCCCAGCAGGTTCTGGACGTGGTGCCCGATCTCGTGAGCGATAACGTACGCCTGGGCGAAGTCGCCCGGGGCGCCGAACCGCGCTCCCAGCTCGTTCCAGAACGACAAATCGATGTAGACCTTGCGGTCGGGCGGACAATAGAACGGCCCAACCGCCGCCCCCGCGTAGCCGCAGGCCGATGACACGGCGTCGGTGAACAGCACGAGCGTGGCGGGCTCGTACGCGCGCCCCGCCTGCCGGAACAACTCACCCCACGCGTCCTCGGTCTCGCCCAGGACGGCCGCCACGAAGTCGGCGGCCCGGTCGCCGGGGTCGGGCGCGGCGGCGGGCACCGCCTGTCCCTCCGATCCGCCGCCGCCGAGCAGGGGCAGCAGCTCGAGCGGGCTACGGCCGGTGACGAGCGACAGCACCAGCACGATCAGGATTCCGGCACCGCCCAGCTTGATCCCGCCGCGGGCGCCCATGCCGCGCCGGTCCTCGACGTTGTCGCTGCGTCGGCTGTCCTCGAGGCGCATCCTATCCTCCGATTCAGAGGGAGGACGCTGCACGGCTCGCGGCCCGAGCACAAGCCCGCTCCGGTCACCCCGAGGCGGCGCGCTTTCGGCCCGATCGGCGCGATTTCGATGACGGCCCGGTCGGCGCCGCGTCGCATGGTGTGCCGTGCCAAGCGACGGGCCCGTGGCGCTGCGCGAGCGGCTCGCCCGCACCGAGCGGATCGACGATCTCCGCGATGTCTTCCGCGCGCTCGGTTACAACGCGGCGTGGGACGCCGTGGCGCCCGGGCCCTGGCTTGGCGAGGCCGCCGCGGCGGCCGGCGTCACGCGGGCGGCGCTGGTCGCGCGCCACGGCGCGTTTCGCGTCTTTGCGCTCGCCGCCAGCCTCCCCGAAGCGGCGGCACGCGCCGCCGCCCGCCGCCTCGCGGCGAGCGCGGAACGCGGGCTCGCGTGCGCGTTGGGGGGCGACCCGCGGCAGCTCGCCTGCGCCACCTGGCGCGTCCGCTCCGGCGGCGCGCTCGAGGTCCGCTGCATGACGCTGCCCGTGGCTGTCCCGCCCGCGAGCGCGCTCGCCACCCTCGAACGCCTCGCGCCCGCCACCGATGAGTCCGCACTCGCCCTGAGTCTCCGAGTCGGCGACTCGCTCGCGAGCGAGGCCGTGACGGGACGGTTCTTTCGGGCGTTCCGCGCCGTGCTCGAGCGGCTGACCGACCGGCTCGCGCCGCCACGCGGCGAGCGCCGGACGCTCGCGCTCACCGTGCTCACTAGAGTGCTGTTCCTCTACTTCGTGCAGGCGAAGGGCTGGCTCGACGGCGACCGCCGCTATCTGGTGCGCCGACTCGACGCCGCCCTCGCGGCACGCCGTTCGTTCCATCGCCTCGTGCTCAATCCGCTGTGCTTCGGGGCGCTCAACCGGCCGCCCGCCGAACGGACCCGACGGACGCTCGCGCTGGGGCGGTTGCCGTTTCTCAATGGCGGCCTGTTCGAGCCGACCTCGCTCGAGCGCCGCCACGGCACGGCCGATTGGAGCAACGCGGATTGGCGCGACGCGTTCGACGATCTGTTCGAGCGGTTCCACTTCTCGGTGCGCGAGGACGACACCGGCGATCTCGTCGCGCCCGACATGCTCGGTCGCGTCTTCGAGGGCGTCATGGAGCCGGAGCGGCGGCGCGCCAGCGGAACGTTCTACACACCCGCCGCGCTGGTGCGCGAGCTGGTGCGCGCCGGCCTCGAAGCGGCGCTCGTCCACCGCTTCGGGCTCGGCGCCAGGACGGCCGAGCGGTGGATCCGCGACGGCGTCGCGCCCGCTCAGCCGCCCCCGGTCGCGGACCTCACCGTACTCGACCCGGCGGTTGGATCGGGCGCGTTTCTGCTCGGGGCCCTCGAGGAGCTGGTCGCGTTGCGCGGCGGCCCCTCCCCATCCGACGCGGCGCGCCTGCGCCGCGACGTGATGCACCGCTCGCTGTTCGGCGTCGACGTGGACCTGACCGCCGTACGGCTCGCCGAGCTGCGGCTGTGGCTGGCCCTCGTCGCCGACGACCCGGCGGCCGATCCCGACGCGGTGGCGCCCCTGCCCAACCTCGACGGCCAGATCCGGCAGGGAGACGCGCTCCTCGATCCGCTCTCGGCGGCGGCCGCCCTCAGCGGCTCGCCGCTCGACGCCCCGGAGTCGGCCGAGCTGCGCCGCATCGATGCGGCCCGCCGCGCGCTGTTCGACGCGACCGGACCGGCGAAGCGCGCCCACGCCACCTCACTGGCACGCCTCGAGGCGGCGGCCATGGAGCGGCTCGGCGCCGCCGCCGTTGCCCGGCTCGACGCCGCGATCACCGAGCTGGTGCGGGCGGGGCAATCACCCGACCTGTTCGGGCGCCGCGCGGGGTTGGATGCCGGGGGACGCACGCGGCTGCGGCTACTCCGAGCGCGCCGGCGCGATCTGCGCCACGCGCGCCGGCGCATGACCCGCGAAGGCGGCACGCCGTTCTTCGCGTTCGAGTCGCACTTCGCGGACGTGGTGGGCCGCGGCGGCTACGATCTCGTCCTTGGCAACCCCCCGTGGGTGCGCGGCGAGCGGGTGCCGGTACGCGTTCGGGAAGCGCTCGCCGCCCGCTATCCCTGCTCGAGTCCGACGGGCGGGCGCTTCGCCCACGCGCCCGACCTCGCCGTGGCGTTCGTCGAGCGGGCGCTCGAGCTCGCGGCGCCGGCAGGCGTGATCGCGATGCTGGTGCCCGCCAAGCTGGCGACGAGCGGCTACGCCGAGCTGCTGCGGCGCCACCTCGCACACCACACTCGGCTCGAGCGCGTGGCCCCGCTCGAAGCACCGGTCGCCTTCGGGGCCGCCGTCTATCCCATGGCGCTGGTGGCGGCGCGGAGGAACCCCGCGCCCGACGCGACGACGGGCGTGGGGCTCGCCCCGGCGTCGTCCGGGCCGCGGATCCCACAGCGGTCCCTGCAGACCGAGGGACCGTGGATTCTCCTGCCCGACGCCGGCCGCCTCGCCCAGTATGTGCGCACCCGGTTCCCCGAGCTGCGCGAGCGCTGGCGGCCGCTGCTCGGCGTCAAAACCGGAGCCGACGACCTTTTCTTGCGAACCGTACCCGCTCCCGGCACGCGGCCGGCGGCTCGTGGACGGGACGTGCGTCGCTACGATGTCCGGGTGGCACGCTGGCTCGCATGGACGCACGACGCGGCGGGCCGACCGCTCGAACGGCTGCCCGCGCCGCTGGCGCGGTTGCTCGACCAGCACGCGACCCGATTGCGCGGGCGCGCCGACTATCGCGGCGGCCCGCCGTGGCAGTTGTTCCGCACCGCCCTGGGCACGGCTCCGTGGCGGGTGTGCTGGCCCGACCTCGCCCGGCGTCTCACCGCCGCCGTGCCCGACGCCGCGGTCGTCCCGTTGAATACGCTGTACGGCGTCATCACCCGGGACGCCGTAGACGCCCACGCGCTCGCCGCCTGGCTCAATGCCCGCTGGCTGACGGCGCTCGCGCGGCTGGACGCGGATCCCGCCCGGGGAGGGTTCCGCCGCTTCAACGCGCGCGTCGTGGGCAGGGTGCCCACCCCCGACGGCCGGGGTGATGTCTGGGCCCGGCTCGCCGCGCTCGGCGCGGCACGACGCGCCGACGACGACCTCGTGGCCGATGTCCTGGAGCTCGATGCCGCCGACCGCCGCGCCCTGGAGCCGCTGGCCAGCGCTGCTCGCTGAGGACCTGCGCCCGCTCGCCGAGCCGCTCGGGGCGCTGCTCCAGCCGGGCCCCGCCGCGCCGCCCGCCCTGGTCGCCAGGCTGGCCGCCCGGGCGCTGCTCGACCTGCCCGCCGACCCCGCTCCGCTCCCACCCTGGCTCGCTCCCCATCAACGCCCCGCCGTCCGACGGCTGCGCGCCATCGTGACGCGCTACGGCGGGGCGCTGCTGGCCGACGACGTCGGACTGGGCAAGTCGTACGTGGCGCTCGCTGTGGCCCGCGTGCTCGACCGGCCGGTCGCGCTGATCGTACCGGCGATCCTCGCCGCCCAGTGGGACTCGCTTCTCGCGCGGCTTGGTGCGACCGCCCGCGTCGTGACCCACGAGCGCTTGAGCGCGGCTCAGTCCGATGGCGGCGCGGTCGGGGACGCGCGGCTGCTCGTTGTGGACGAGGCGCACCGCTTCCGCAATCCGGCCACCCGGCGCTACCGCGCGCTCGCGCGTCTTGCGGTCGGCCGCGCGGTGCTCCTCGTCACGGCGACGCCGGTGCACAACCGCCTGGCCGACCTGGTGCACTTGCTGCACCTCTTCATCCGGGACGATGCGCTCACGGCGTTCGGGGTCGCGTCGCTCCGCGTCGCCGCGCGGGGCGACGTGGATCCCGACTGCCTGCGTGCGGCGGTGGCGCGGCTCGTGGTCGCGCGGTCGCGCCAGCGGGCGCGCGAGCGGGCCACGGGACCGTTGCTCGTCTTCCCCGATCGCGCGCGGGGGACGCTCGTGCATGCGGCCACCGCGCCCGACGACACGGTCCGGGCGCTCGCCGCCGCGATTGGCGGGCTCGCGCTCGACACGCGCGCGGCGGCGCTCGTACGGCTGTTGCTGTTGTCGCGTCTCGCGTCGAGCCTGCCCGCGCTGCGCGCCACCACTGGGCGGCTCGCGGCCTACGCCGCCGCGGCGCGGGACGCGGCCCGACACGGCCGCACGCTGTCGCCCCGGGAGTTCGCCCGGTGGTTCCCGGCGGGAGAGGGCGGCGACATTCAGCTCGCGCTCACCCCGCTCCTCCTCGACGCCGGACCGTCCACGGGCGCGATCGCGGACCCCGACGCGCTGCGGGATGTCGTGCAGCGCGCCGCGAGCACGGTGGACCCCAAGGCCGCGGCGTTGGACCGGCTGCTGCGCGATCCGCAGCTCAAGACCATCGTCTTCACCAACGCCCGGGCGACGGCGCACCATCTCGCCCGGCTGCTGGGCCGGCGGCACCGTCTCGCGGTGATCACGGCGGGCGGCGGGCGCTGGGGAACCGAGCGGGGCACCCGCGCCGCCGTGCTGCGCGCCTTTGCCCCGGACGCGCTCGGCGCGGCGCCGCCTCCGCACGCGCTCACCACCGACGTGCTCGTCGCCACCGACCTCCTCAGCGAGGGCCTCAATCTCCAGGACGCCGCGCGCGTGGTGCACTATGACCTGCCCTGGACTCCCGCCCGGCTGGCGCAGCGGGTGGGGCGCATCGACCGGCTGGGATCGCGCCATGCGTGCATCGCGACGGTCGCGTTCCTGCCCCCGGGGCCGCTGGCGGAGGCCATCGCGCTCGAGCGTCGGCTCGCCGGCAAGGCCGCGGCGCAGCGGCGCGCCGGCGCCGCCGCGACCGAGGCCCCGGACGGCCCGGCGCCGGGCGGAGTGCTCGACTGGTGCGACCGGCTGCAGGCCCTGGCCGAGAACGGCGCGCCACGGCGATCCGATGATCCGACCGCGTCCGCCAGTGGGCCGGCGGCCGTGGTGCTGGTGGTGCGCCTGGGCGGAGCGGCGGGCCTGGTCGAGGCGTTGGTGGTGGACGGTGCCGGCTGCGCGGCGGATCCCGACCGGGCGACGGCGCTTCTCGAGACGGCCGCCGGCAGAGCGGCGCGCGAGCCGGACGCCGCCCACGCCGCCGTGCGCGCGGCGGTCGCGCGGGCCGCCGCGACGGTGCGCGCACGGTTACGGACCCTCACCGCCGCCCGCTGGCGAGCGGTGGATCGCGATGCGCCGGGCCGCCGGCTGGTCGCCTGGGTCCTGGCGGACGCGCGGCGCGCGGCGCGCGCCGGCGACGCCCGGCGCCTCGCCCGGCTCGACGCGCTGGTGGCACGCCTCACACAGGGAATGACGGCCGGCGAGGAGCTGCTGCTGCGGGACCTGGTAGAGCAGCGTGACCCGCTCGAGGTCCGCCATTTGCTCGACTGGCACGGGCGGCTCCCGCCGCCGGGCGACGAGTCCCGCGGGCCGGCCGCGGAGCTCGTGGCGGCCGTGGTCGTCGGCGATGCCTGCGGCGGCTACCTTTCGGCGTGAATCTCACCACGTTCCTGTTCGACCTCGACGGCACGCTCATCGACTCGATCGAGCTGATCCTGCGCTCGTACCGCCACACCATGGAAGTGCACCGCGGGTCGGCGCCGCCCGATGCGCACTGGATGGCCGGCCTCGGCACGCCGCTGTGGGTACAGTTCCGGCAGTTCACCGATGACGAGACCGAGATCCAGGCGATGGTCGCGACCTACCGGGAATACAACCTCGCCCACCACGACGCGCTGGTGCGGCCCTACGACGGGGTGGTGAGCGCCGTGCGCGCGCTGCACGCCCGCGGCGGCCGGCTCGGGCTCGTGACGAGCAAGATGCGCGCGGGCGCCCTGCGCGGGCTGCGCCTGGTCGGACTGGAGGACGCGTTCGCGACGGTCGTGGGCTCGGACGAAGTGACGAACCCCAAGCCGCATCCCGAGCCGGTGCACACGGCGCTCGAGCGACTCGCCGCGCCGCCCGCCGGGGCCATATTCATCGGTGACTCGCGGCACGACATCGAATGCGGCCGTGCCGCCGGCGTGCGCACCGCCGCCGTCCTGTGGGGACCGTTCGACCGCGCGCACCTGGAAGACCTGCAGCCCGATTACTGGCTCCACCGACCGGAGGAACTGCGTGAGCTTCTACCCGTTTGAGCTCGAGCGCTGGCAGAGCACCTGGGAGCACCGCGTCCGCTACAACCTGTCGGAATCGGGGGTCCATCCGCTCACGGTGGGAGAGCTGCTGGTATTGGCGGGCGCGTCGGCCGATCCCCTGCTCGACGTCCGGCTCGGATACAGCCAGTCGAACGGCACCGACCTGCTGCGCGCGCGCATCGCGGCGCTCTATCCCGGCGCGACGCCCGACCACGTGCTGGCGACCACGGGGTCGAGCGAGGCCAACTTCGTCGTCTGCTGGCGCCTGATCGAGCCCGGCGACAAGGTCACCGTGCTCGTGCCCAACTACCTCCAGACGAACGGCCTGGCCCGGAACTTCGGCGCCGAGGTGCGCGAGCTGGCGCTGCGCCTCGAACGGGGCTGGGAGCCCGACGCGGGCGAGATCCGCACCGCGATCCCGGACGGCACGAAGCTGGTGGTCGTGACCAACCCGCACAACCCGTCGGGGCACGTGCTGTCGGAGGACGCGCGGGCCGCGATTCTCGCCCGCGCGGGGGCGGTCGGCGCCTGGCTCCTCGTGGACGAGGTGTATCAGGGCGCGGAACTCGACGGCGTGACCACGCCGTCGTTCTGGAACAGCTACGAGCGGCTGATCGTGGTGAGCGGTCTGTCGAAGGCCTACGGCCTGCCGGGCCTCCGCGTCGGCTGGATCGTCTCCACCCCGGAGTTCGCGCTGCAGGCGTGGTCGCGGCACGACTACACGACCATCGGCCCGTCGGGCGCCGTGGATCACTTGGCGGCCGTCGCCCTCGGCCCCGCGACCCGCGAGCGCATCATCGCGCGCACGCGGGGCATTTTGAACGCGAACTACCCGGTGCTCGAGGCCTGGCTGAAGCGGTTCGGTGACACGTTCGCGTGGCGCCCGCCCCGAGCCGGCGCCATTTGTTTTGCGCGCTACCGGCCCGCCGTGAGCGGGCTCGAGCTGATGGAGTACGTACGGGCGCACCACGACGTGCTGCTCGTCCCGGGCGAGCATTTCGGCATGCCTGGGTTCATCCGCTTCGGCATGGGGAACGAGGCCACCGAACTGCGCGCGGCACTCGACGAGACCGAACGCGGCTTGCGCCATTTCTTCCGCGACTGAGGATGCGGGTCGCCCCGTTCGGGTCCCTGCGGGACAGGGTGCCGATGGCGGTGGCGATTTGGAACCGCACCCCCGGGCGCGCGAACTTGGCGGCGTGGTGGATACGCGCGAGCGGCACGACGAGATTACGGTGGCGGACTTGACCGTGGTGGGCGTGCAGGACGCCGCGGTCGCGCTGCTGGAGGGAGACCCGGCATGAAACGGACTGCTGACGCAGACGCGCTCGTCATTCGCTCGCCGCAGGACGGCACCGAGGTGGGCGTGGTACCGCTGGCCGGACCCGCCGAGGTGCGCGCGGCGCTCGACGCCAACGCCGCGGCGGCCCGTGCCTGCCGCGAGCTCCCCGCGCACCGCCGCGCCGCGGCGCTCCGCGCCGTGGCCGACGGGCTCGAGGCCCGCCGGGACGCGCTCGCCCGCACGCTGGCCCTCGAGGCCGGCAAGCCGCTCACCCAGGCCCGCGCCGAGCTCGACCGCGCCGCGTTCGTATTCCGCGACGCGGCAGAGGAGGCGACGCGCATCGGTGGCGACGTGCTGCCCGCCGACGTCGTGCCGGGCGGTACGGGCCGGATCGCGTTAACGCGGCGCTTCCCGCTCGCGCCCGCCGTCGGCATCACGCCGTTCAACTTCCCGGTCCTGCTCGCGGCCCACAAGCTGGCGCCGGCGATGGCGTGCGGCGCGGCGATGACGCTCAAGCCCCCGCCGCAGGACCCGCTCACGACGCTCGCGTTGTACGACCTGATCCGGGAGTCGGGCTATCCCGACGGCGGGGTGCGGGTGGTGCCGTGCCACGTGGAAGTCGCCCAGATCCTGCTCGAGGACCCGCGCGTGCGCGTGATATCGTTCACGGGGAGCGCGCGGGCGGGGTGGCAGATCCGTGCCAAGGCGGGGACGAAACGCGTCGCGCTCGAGCTCGGCGGGAACGCCGGGGTGATCATCGAGCCCGACGCCGATCTGGCCTGGGCGGCCTCACGCTGCGTGCTGGGCGGCTACACCTACGCCGGCCAATCGTGCATCTCGGCGCAGCGTATCTTCGTGCACGAGGACGTGTATCGTCCCTTCCTCGACCGGTTCGTCCCGGGCGTCGCGGCGCTGCGGGTGGGCGACGTGCTCGACGAAGCCACGCAGGTCGGGCCCCTGATTTCGCGGGACGCGGCCGACCGGGTCGCCGGCTGGATCGCCGAGGCCGTGGCGGCGGGGGCCGTGGCCGCGACGGGCGGCGGCCGGCGCGGGCAGGTGATCGAGCCGACGGTGCTGCTCGACACCACAGCCGACATGAAGGTGAACTGCGAGGAAGTGTTCGCGCCGCTCGTCACCGTGACGCCGTACCGCCGGCTGGACGACGCCGTTGGCGCGATCAACGCCTCGCCCTACGGCCTCCAGGCGGGGGTATTCACACACGACGTGCGCACGCTGTTCCGCCTGCACGCCGAGCTGGACGTGGGCGGCGTCAACGGTAACGACATCCCGGGATACCGTGTGGACCGGTTGCCGTACGGCGGAGCGAAGGCGTCCGGGCTGGGACGCGAGGGAGTGCGCTACGCGATCGAGGAGCTGACGGAGTTGCGGGTGCTGACGATCAAACTCGACTGACGTGCGGGCACGCCGACCGGCGTCGCGCACACCACCGCTAACCGGGATTCGATTCGATGGACCACCGTCCTCCCCTGCCGCGCCGCTGGTGGCTGTACTGCGTGGTCGCCTACCTCGCGCCGCCGATCCTCCTGCAGCTCGTGCCGATCGACGAGGTGGCCCATCGCGACCTGATTTGGCTGATCACCCTCGTGCCGGCGTTCGTGCTGTCCCTGCAGTACGGGATGCACGGGGCGACGGCCGGCCTGTTCATGGGCTGGACCCTGTTCCTGGCCGTCCAGCTGATCGACAGCTCCTACCTGCACCCCGGCGACTGGCGCATCACGACGCCGATCTACATCGCCTATTCGGCGATCGCGATATCGGTGGGGTGGCTGTCGGAGCAGCTGCACACGTACTACCGGATGGCGATCGACGGCGAGCGAGTCGCGGTAGTACGCCAGCTCGCGATCACGATCCAGCACGAGGCGCGCAACGCGCTCGCCACCATCGGGGCCGAGACGCAGCTGCTGTCGACGAGTGGCCGGCTGGTGCATCCGGACGATCAGCAGGGCCTGCGCACCATCCGCGACATGAGCGCCCGGATCGGCCAGGCGGTGGACCGCCTGGCGAGAGTGTCGCACGCCCCGGTCACCGAGTACCTGCCGGGCGAGGCGATGGTGGACCTCGAGCGGGTCCCCCGCGGGCGCGCCACCGAGCCGCTCGGCTGAGCGCGGGCGCGGCGCGCGCGGGCGGCGCTACTTCAGGAGCGCGTGCAGCATCAGGTAGCTCCCGCCCGCGATTCCCGCGGCGGCGGGGATGGTGAGCACCCACGCCCACACGATGCGTCCGGCGACCTGCCAGCGCACGGCGCTGAGCCGCTGCGCCGTCCCGACGCCCGCGATGGCGCCGGTGATCGTGTGCGTCGTGCTGACCGGGACGCCGAGCGACGACGCCAGATAGAGCGTCATCGCGCCCGCCGTCTCGGCGCAGAATCCCCCGAACGGCTTGAGCCGCGTGATGCGCTGGCCCATCGTCTTCACGATGCGCCAGCCGCCCGCCATGGTCCCCATCGCGATAGCGGCATGCGCCGACAGGATGACCCACGTCGGGATCTCGTCGGCGGTCGTGAGGTGGAGGAAGCGCAGCGGGAAATCGACGAACAGCGCCTGGCTTGAGACCAGCAGGGCGACGATGATCCCCATGGTCTTCTGGGCGTCGTTGGTGCCGTGTCCCAGGGAGTAGGCGGCGGCCGACGCGAGCTGCAGGATGCGGAAGGCCTTGTCCACGGGCCGCGGGGCCGCGCGGCGCAGCGCCCACGACAGGGCGACGGTGAGGAGCAAGGCGAGCGTCAGACCGAGCAGCGGCGCCACCACGATGAAGATGAGGGTCTTGATCCAGCCCGACGCGATGATCGCCGCCACGCCGGCCTTGGCGACCGCCGCCCCCGCGTAGCCGCCCACGAGGGCGTGCGACGATGAGGTGGGCAGGCCCCACCACCAGGTCATCAGGTCCCAGATGATCGCGCCGAGCAGGCCGGCCAGGATTACGGTCGGGTCCACGACGCTGAGGTCGATCATCCCCTTGCCGATCGTCTTCGCGATCGCGGTCCCGAAGGTGAACGCGGCGACGAAGTTCCAGAATGCGGCCCAGACGACAGCGGGAAACGGGGAGAGGACGCGGGTGGAGACGACGGTGGCGATGGAGTTCGCCGCGTCGTGGAAGCCGTTGATGAAATCGAAAACGAGCGCGACCCCGACGATCGCGAGGACGAACCAGACGGCTTCCGACATCAGGCGTGCTTGATCGTGATCGATTCGAGACCGTTCGCCACGTCTTCGGCCTCGTCCAGCGTGCGCTCGAGGTTGTCGTAGATCTCTTTCCAGCGAATCAGCTCGATCGCATCGCGCTCGTTCTCGAACAGCAGCCCGAGCGACTCGTGGTAGATCGAATCGCCCACCTCTTCCAAGCGCTTCGCTTCCACACAGTGCTTGATCACCTCCGTGCCCTTGCGGAGCCCGTCCACGCCGTGGCCCAGCGTGGCCACCATCTGCTCGATGGCCTCGGTGAGGCGGTGCACGCCGTTCGGGGCAACACCCAGGCGGAAGATCTGGGCGCGGCGCGCCGTGCCGTCCATTGCGTCCATCACGTCGTCGAGGTCGGAGGCCAGCTTGTGGATGTCCTCGCGATCGAGCGGCGTGATGAAGGTGCGGTCGAGGCGGTTCACGACCTCGTGGGTGACCTGGTCCGCCTCGTGCTCGAGCCGCTTGATCGCCTCCACCACGGGGAGGCGGCGATCGGGGCTGGTCTCGAACAGGGTGCGGAGCAATTTGGCCGCCTCGGTATTGCGGCGGGCGACTTCGGCGAAAAGAGTGAAGAAATCCTCTTCGCGGGGCAGGAGGCGCACGGTTTCCCCTCTGCTCGACGGTGAACGAACGGGTCGACTGGCGGTCCGAAAATAGTAGTCCGAACGCGTACCGGGTAGCGTGACTTTCCCCCCAGACCCTCAATCCTGAAGGGCAGCGCAAGAACCCCTCATGTGGACCCCCAGTCGCCCTCACGCCGACCGGGTACGTTTGGCAGGGCGCCCGGAACGCCGCCCACTGGAGGCCCGGATGTGTATGCCACGACTCCCTCTGACTGTGGCCGCCGTGCTACTGCTGGCGGGATGCAGCGATACCCTCGCCCCGTTCCAGCCCGAGATCAGCAACGCGCCCGACAATTTCCAATTCCAGGCCACCGGCCTGACCGGCGTCACGTGGTCGCAGGAGTACGTGTGGCAGAACTCCGACGCGACGGCAAACGTGGACCACTCGAGCGCCGTGACCGGGGGCACCACCCTGCTCACGATCCGTGACGCCGCCGGCACCCAGGTCTACTCGGCGCCCCTGGGCCCGAGTGGCTCCGTCACCACGACGGCCGGGACCGCGGGCGCTTGGCGAATCCTCGTCACCCTCACGACGGTGAGTGGCACGCTGAACTTCCGCGTGCAGTGAAGTAGTTGTGCAGCAAGCAGTTGGCAGATAGCAGCAGGGTAGTTCCGGTGCGCTGACTTCGGTTTATATTCGGGGTAAACCCGACCCCCGAGAGCGCGCCATGCGACCCACCGTCCTGCTCCAGCCCGGCCAGTCATTGCCCCACCCCGTCGCTCCACCGTGCCCCGACTGCGGCGGTCCGGTCGCGCCTCAATGCGGCTGCGTCACATGCCCGCGATGCGGTTGGGCCAGGTGTGGCTGACAAGACGGGGATGGGGAAGGGTGACCAAGCGACGCCACTTGGCACTCCCGGTGCTTGAGCCCCGGACCGTCCCGACCGCGCTTGCGGTGCTCGATGAGCGCCAGCGCGGCACCCGCTTCGTCGCGCTCGGCAACCGGTCCATCCTCAACGCCCCCGCGCAGACCGGGATGGACTTCTGGTCGCTCAACCCGTACGTGGGCTGCGAGTTCGGCTGCACGTACTGCTACGCGCGGTACGCGCACCGCTACGTGGTGGAGCGGGCGCGCGACCAGGGACAGCTCGATCCGGCGGAGTTTCGCGACTTTCGCGGCGCCCAGGGGTGGGAGGCGTTCGAGCGCCGCATCTTCGTCAAGAACAATGTGGTCGGAGCCCTGGAGCGCGACCTGCCCCGCGTGGCGCGCGCGGCGCAGCCGATCGTGATCGGGACGGCGACCGATCCCTACCAGCCCGCCGAGCGACGGTTTCGCGTCACCCGCGCGGTGCTCGAGCGCCTGGCGCGGTGCGAGGGCCTGTCGGTGGGTCTGATCACGAAGAGTCCGCTCGTGGCGCGCGACGTGGATCTGCTCACGGCGCTGCAGCGCCACAACGCGGTCGAGGTCTACGTGTCGTTGATCTCGGTCGATGCCGAGCTGGTGCGGGCCGTGGAGGATCGCTCGCCGCATCCCGGAGCGCGGCTGCGGGCGATCCGCAAGCTCACCGCGGCGGGCGTCAACGCCGGTTTGATCGTGGCGCCGGTGCTTCCCGGGATCAGTGACGACGTGCCGCACTTGCGCGCTCTCCTCGGCGCCGCGCGCGACGCGGGCGCGCGCTTCGTGTGCGCCGGACCGCTGCGGCTCTATCCGGCCGTCGCGGAGCGATTCATTCCAGTGCTGGAGGAGCGGTTCCCGGCGCTCGCCGCGCGCTACCGCGCCGCCTATCGCGGCCGCACGGCGGCGCCCGCGGCGTACGCGCGCGCGTTGCAGCGGCGCGTGCGGCGTCTCTTGGCCGAGTTCGGGTTTCCGGTGAATCGCGGGATGGTCGATCGATATCGCAGCGCGGTTCCGGTGCGGCAGGAAGAGCTACAACTGTGAGCAGACAGGAAATGCCAGATGGCAGTTCACTCCTCATCCTGTTGTCTGCGCACGCTAAGCGTCCCTTCATACCTGCTTGGGATCTTCCTCAACAAAGCCTCTCTATCTGTCATACTGGTGATGTTGGAACGTCCACTGTACACCGGTGGTGCAATGCTGCCAAACGCTCGTTCTCCGGCGGCCGGGTGACACCAGCCGCGCCGGCACGACTCCCGTTCGCGGTACTCCTGCTGGCGACCGCGTGCCTGGATCTCGCCGAGGACCGGTTCGTGGCGGGGTTGGAGATCGTCGCCCCGGATACGGCGCTGCTCGAGGGGCACGAGCTGCAACTGGCGGTCCGGGCGTGGGACATCGAGCGGCGGCCCACCATCCCCCCTCGCGTCGAGTGGGGAAGCACGGATCCGGCCATCCTCACCGTGAATGCGAACGGCACGGCGCGTGGCGTTCCGGGCGGCGGTGGCGGAGATGTGGCCGTGTGGGCGAGCGCCGGCGCGGGCCAGGGGGCCGACTCGCTCACGATCCACGTCGCGGTGCACGGAGAAGTGAAGTGGCGCCTGGGCCTGGGGCCCATGCCGGTGATGGGCGGCCCGGCTGAAGGACCGGACGGCGCCATCTACGTGGTCACGCTGGACGACCACTCGGGGCACCTCGGGCGCCTTCATGCCATCGCTCCGGACGGGGCGCCGAAGTGGAGCCTGATGCTCACCGAGGTGCGTTCCAATTCACCGCTGATCGTCCCCGACGGGACGGTCATCGTCGTGGGCCAGTACGTCTGGGCCGTTCATGCGGACGGCACGCTGCGGTGGTCATTGACGACCAGGCCCGCAGAACCGGTGCGCAATCTCCCGTCCTTCCACGAAGGGGCGCTGGGCCATGACGGCACGCTCTACGCCGCCATGGCGTACGATCTGTTCGCGTTCGATGCCGCGACCGGAGACACCCTCTGGCAGGGGCCGCGCGCTAGCGACGCCAGCTGGCTGCTCCCGCCGACGATCAGCACCGACGGTCGCACCGTCTACATCAAGAACACCGGCGGCCCGGTCCACGCGTTCGAGGCCGCCACCGGCGTCATCCGGTGGAGCGCACCCGATCCCGCGCCGGGGAAACCGGCGTACGGTGTGGGCGCGGCGCTGGGCGCGGGCCGCCTGGTGGTGCCGACGGCGGATCGGCTCCAGGAGCTGGATACGAGCGGCACGATCGTGGCCGTGGGGCTGGACAATACGGGACTGGGCATGAGCGAGCCGGCGGTGAGCCCCGAGGGCACGCTGTACGTGCAGGTTCCGCACACCTACGGGTTGATGGCGTTCCGCCAGCCCGACATCGAGCTGTGGCGCGTACGGGGGCTGCGTTCGCGGTGGACCTGGTACGGAGGGCCCGCGCTGGCCGAGGAGCGAGTGCTGTACGTCGCCGCGATCGATGGGTTCTACGCCGTGGACGTTTCGGCGAGCGGCGCCCGGGTGCGGTGGCGCTTTCCTCGGGATTCTGCCGAGCAGCTGGTGTTCGTCGGGGCGCCGCTGATCGGGCGAGACGGGACGGTGTACAGCTTCACGTCGTGTACCGCCGGCGAGGAGTCGCTTCCCTGCAGCGACGAGCTGTTTGCCTTCTGGGAGGACAAACCGGCCGAGCCCGACTCGCCGTGGCCGATGTGGCGCCACGACGCGCGCCGCAGCGGGCAAGCGCACCGCTGAACGGCACCCGCGCTCGCCGACCACAGCGCTATTACTGCTCGCTGCTCCCTGCTCCCTGCTCCCTCCAGCTCTCCACGATCCCCCGGATCGTCCCGGGTGCGTTCCCCTCGGCGCGGTTGTTGACCAGGATGAACGCCTCGATCCGCCGCCGCATCGCCTCGACCATCAGCCGAGTCACGTCCAACCGTAACGCCGGCTGCTCGTCCTGCACGCGAGTATACGGCTGGAACAGCTTCACGGCGTCGGCGTAGGCCCGCCCAGGGCGCAGCAGCACCCGCGCCACCGTGAAGTCCGCGGGGAACGTCCATGACAGGTCGAGCTGCTCGCCGATCGTCGGCATCTCGGTCCACGAGTTGAACACGTGCGCCACGCCGTGCTCGCGCAGCACGGCGCCGTGCCGGTCGGTGAGCAGCTCCGGGTTGCGCAGCTCGACGGCGTAGCGGAAGTCGCGCGGCAGATGCCCGAAGAACGTGTCCAGCTCGTCCGCCCAGCGCTCGGGTGAGGGCGCGTCGCGCCCCCGCATCGCCTGGAACTCGAACACGAACACGGCCGCGTGGTCGCGGAACGCCGCGGCGTAGCGCGACAGCACTTCGTTTTTGAACAGCTTCGCGGAGAGAAAGTCGGGATTGGGCCGCCCGGCGAGCTCGCCCCAGCGCCGGTCCTTGGTGAAGCGCCGCGCGGTGATGCGGTCCCACACCTTGCTCACGCACGGGAATCCGGGCGGCAACGACCGCGCGTACGCCGCCAGCACCGCTTCGCGCGGCGGATCGTAGAACGCGCTATCGATGCCGACCGTGCGGAACAGGGGATAGCGCGCGTACTCCTCGAGCCGGCGCGCGGGCTGCGGACCGCGGTACGGCCGGTGATACACGTCCCCCTGCCAGCCATCGTAGGTCCAGGTGGAGGTGCCGAAGCGGATCGCGGGCGGGATCGCCGCGGCGAGCGCCGCGAGCCCCGCGTCGGGCCGGCGCGCCGGCGCGTCCCCGAACAGGCTGGCCTGCCGCGGCGTCTCCGCCATCAGCCCACCAGCCGCCGGCGCAGCAACGGATGCGGGCGGCGCGCGTCGAGGCGCTCGAGCCCGGCGAGCGCGGCCACGCGTTCGGCCTGCGCGAACTCGTCGGGGCGCAGCCGCCGAGCGATCTCGGGATAGTGCTCGGCATTCACCCGTCCGGCGGGATGGTACTGGTCCATCAGATTCACGTACGCGTCGGCACCGAGCGTCTCGCGGATCCATCCGAGGATCGCTTCGGTCTCGTCGAGCGCGCCCGGCATGACGAGGTGGCGGACGTTGACTCCACGGTAGGCGAGTCCCTGCGCGTCCACGCGCAGCGGCCCCACCTGGCGGTGCATCTCGGCGATCCGCGCCCGCGCCACCGCGGGGTAGTCCGCGGCTTTGAGATAGCGCGCCGCGCTCTCGGGTTTCCAGTACTTGAAGTCCGGCATGTAGATGTCCACCACACCGTCCAGCAACTCGAGGCTCTCGGCCGAGTCGTAGGCGCTGGTGTTGTACACGACCGGGAGGCGCAGGCCGCGGTCCACGGCGAGCACCAGCGCCTCGAGTACCTGCGGCACCACGTGCTCGGGCGTCACGCAGTTGATGTTGTGGCAGCCGCGCGCCTGGAGCGCGAGCATCAGCGCGGCGAGCTGCTCGGGGGGCGCGGGGACCGCCTCCGACACTTTCGCCGCCTGGCTGATGTCGTAGTTCTGGCAGAACACGCAGCGCAGGTTGCAGTGCGAGAAGAAGATCGTGCCCGACCCGTTCCAGCCGCGCAGACAGTCTTCTTCTCCGAAATGCGGGAACGCGCTCGACACCACGGCGTACCGGCCGGTCTTGCAGAACGCGTAGGCGCCGGCGAGGCGGTCCACGTCGCAGTCGCGCGGGCACACGCGGCAGGAGGCGAGCGATGCGAGCGCGCGCTCGGCGCGCCGGCCCAGCTCGCCGCTGCGGTGCAGGGCGAGATAGGCGGGCTCCCAGGCAGGCGCCTGGGGTGCGCCGGGAGCGACTGGGGAAGTGGCCATACGTCGAAGGTGCAACGCCGGGAGACTTGTCTCAAGCGGGACCGTCTGGTCAGGACAGCAATGCAGTCACTGACGAAACAGTATGCTGTAGTTAAATGACTTACGAGATCTGATTCGGGGGTTGCGCCTCTGCTAATTTTCGGGATAGTTTCGGGTCCCACTGCCGAGGTCCTGATGCCCCCTCCCTCGTCCCCCTCTCGTCCCTTCAAAAGCGAATCCGCCGTCTGCTGCTGGATCCCGCTGTTCGCCCTGCGACTCGAGGAGGCGCGTCAGCCGGAGCACACCGCCCAGCCGGCCGCCCTGCTCGCGCCCGACACGACGCGCCGGCTGTGGCAGGTGTCGCCGCTCGCGCGGCACGCTGGCGTGCGGCCGGGGATGACGGTGAGCCAGGCCATCGGGCTGTGCCCCGCCCTGCGGCTGTGGGAGCCCGACCCCGTCCATTACGAGGAGCGGTCCGCAGCGCTGGTCGCCGCGCTCGGCCGCGTGAGCCCGGTGGTCGAGCCCGTCGAGCTGGGTCTCGTGTACGTGGGCGTGGATGGACTGGAGGGACTGTATGGGGGGCCGGAGCGGATCGTGGCTGCCATCAAGGACGTGGTGAGTGGTGAATGGTCACCACGTCTGGGGTGGGGGAAGGGCAAGTTCCTCGCCTGGACGGCGGCAACACGCGCGCGACCGGGCGAGTGCGTCATCGTGAGGCCCGGGGAGGAGGGGGAGTTTCTCGCGGCCCAGCCGCTCGCGACGCTCCCCATCGACCCCGACACGCATCGCCGACTGCGGCGGCTCGGCCTGCACACGCTGGGAGACTTCGCCCGACTGCCCGAGGACGCCGTCGCGGCACAGTTCGGCGCCGCGGGGCGGCGGGCGTGGCGGCTCGCGGCCGGCCGCACGGTCGAGCCGGTGACCGGCCGGCCCGCGCCCGAGCCGATCGCGGCGCAGCTCCTGTTCTACACCTCCGTCGCCGACCGGGCGCTGCTCGCGCGGGCGCTCGATCGGCTGCTCGATCGCGCGCTCAGGTCGCCGCGGCGCACAGGGTGGCGGGTGCAGACGCTGCGGCTCGCCGCCGAACTCGAGCGCGGCGGCTCGTGGAGCACCACCGTGACGCTCAAGGACCCGGCGGCCACGCGCGAGCCGCTCGCCGCCCCGCTGCTCGCGCGCTGGGACGCGAGCCCGCCCGCCGGCGCGGTGGAGCGGCTCACCGTCGAGTTCACCGCGTTCGCGCCCGGCACGACGGAGCTGCAGCTGTTCGCGCGGGACGCGAATGCGGCCGCCCGCGCGGGCCGGCGCCGCGCGCTTCGCGCCGCGGTGCGCGAGATCCTGCTGCGGCTGCGGCGTCCGATGCTGTACCGCGTGATCGCCCTCGAGCCGTGGTCGCGGATCCCGGAACGACGTTATGCGCTGATCGACTACGAGGGATGACTGAGGCCGGGATGCGGGATGGGGGATGAGGGATGCGAACTGACCGACTCAAGGCACTCAATACGCCGCGGCGGATCGACGTCGAGTGCGATGCGGGGGGAATGCCGTCGCGGCTGAGGGACGGGGGACGAGGGACGGGAGACGGGTGGCGCATCGTCATCGGCATCGGTGACACCTGGCGCATCGACGACGAGTGGTGGCGCCGGCCGATCGCGCGACGTTACGTCGAGGCGATCCTCGAGCACGGCGGACGCATGGTGCTGTTCGAGGATCTGGTGACAGGAGAGTGGTTCGCGCAAACCCCCTGATGTATATCGAGCTCCACTGCCACTCCGCCTTCTCCTTCCTCGATGGCGCGTCGCTGCCCGAGCACCTGGTGCTCGAGGCATCGCGTCTCGGCTATCCGGCTCTCGCGCTCACCGATCACAACGGACTGTACGGCTCGATGGCGTTCGCGCAGGGGGCGCCGCAGCACGGCCTCCAGGCGATCACCGGCGCCGAGGTCACGCTGCTCGACGGGACGCACGTCACCCTGCTCGCCGAGACGCCGCGGGGCTATGCGAACCTGTGCCGCCTGCTCACGGAGGCGCATCTCGGCCGGGAAGACCGCCGCGACCCGCGGCTCGATTTCGCCGCGCTCGAAGCACGGCACGAGGGGCTGATCGTCCTGTCGGGGTGCCGCGCGGGTCTGCTGGCGACGGTCCTGCGCACTGCGGGGCAGGCGGCCGCGCGCCGGCTGGCCGAGCGCTGCCGCGCGGTGTTCGGGCGGGACGGGTTCTTCGTCGAGCTGCAGCGCAATCACGTTCGCGGCGACCGCGCCTTGACCCGCGCGCTGGGCGATCTCGCGGACGACGCCGGGCTCGACGCGGTGGCGACGTCCGACGTGCACTACCACCGGCGCGAGCGCCACCGGCTGCACGACGTGCTCGTCGCGATCCGCCACCGCGGCACGCTCGACGGCACCCACGCGGAGCGGCGGCCCAACAGCGAGTTCGCGCTGCGGCCGCCGGAGCACGCCGCCGCGCTGTTCCGCGACCGTCCCGCCGCGGTCGCCGTCACGCTCGAGATCGCGACGCGCTGCCGCGCGTTCGACCTGACGCGCGACCTCGGGTACACGTTCCCCGACTTCCGCGGCGCCGGCCGCACGCCCGCGCCCCGGGCGCTGGCCGAGCTGTGCCGGGCGCGGCTGGACGAGCGCTACCCGCCGGACGCGGCGCTGCGCGCCGAGGCCGAGTCGCGGCTCGCCGAGGAGCTGCGGCTGATCGAGCACCACGGCCTGTCGGGATTCTTTCTCGTCTACCACGATCTGTTCGATCTCGCGCGCGCGGTGGGGGCCGACGTGCGCCGCGGCACCCGGCGGGCGCGGAGCGGCCTGCTCCCGGGCCGGGGCCGCGGCTCGTCGGTGTCCTCGATCGTCTGCTATCTGCTCGGCCTGTCGCACGTGGACCCGATCGCGAACCGGCTGTTCCTCGGCCGCTTTCTGAACGAGACGCTCGCCTCGGTGCCGGACATCGACCTCGATTTCCCGCGCGAGATTCGCGAGGAGCTGATCCGCCGCGTGTACACGCGCTACGGCGCCGAGCACGTGGGCCTGGTGTGCGCGTTCCCCACCTACCGGCTGCGCTCGGCGGTGCGCGAGATCGGCAAGGCGCTCGACCTCCCGCCGGGCGAGATCGAGCAGGTGGCGAAGCTCGCGGACCGGCGCTCGGACGGCGGCCTGGCGGACGAGCTGCGAGCAGCTGCCGGGCTTCGCGGGCCGGAGCCGGGCACCGCTGTGGCGCGAGCTGTGCGACCTCGCCGAGGAGATCGCCGGGCTGCCGCGCCACGTGTCCCAGCACGTGGGCGGGATGATCATCTCGAGCCGGCCGCTGGTCGAGCTGGTGCCGCTCGAGCGCGCCGCCATGGAAGATCGCGTCGTGTGCCAGTGGGACAAGGACTCGTGCGACGACGCGCGGTTCATCAAGATCGACTTCCTCGCGCTCGGCATGCTGTCGCTGGTCGAGGAGTGCGTGGAGCTGGTAGCGGTGCGCACCGGAACGCCGCCCGACCTGTCGCGCATCGATTTCGCCGACGCGGCCGTGTACGACCGCATCTGCGCCGGCGACACGGTGGGGCTGTTCCAGATCGAGAGCCGCGCCCAGATGCAGATGATCCGGCGGACCCGGCCCCGCAACCTCGAGGACCTCGCGGTCGAGGTGGCGATCGTGCGGCCGGGCCCGATCGTGGGTGGGGCGGTGAACCCGTACGTGCGCCGCCGCGAGGAGCAGCGCCGCGCGCTGGCCACGGGCCGCCGCTACGAGCCCCCGGTCGAGCATCCCCTGCTGCGCGAGGCGCTGGGCGAGACGCTCGGCGTCATCCTGTACCAGGACCAGGTGCTCCAGGTGTGCCAGGCGCTCGCGGGGTTCACGGCGGGACAGGCCGAGGCGCTGCGCCGCGCGATGAGCCGGCGGCGCTCGCGCGAGCTGATGGGCACGTTCTGGGAGGACTTCCGCGGCGGCGCGCTGGCGCGCGGCGTGCCCGAGCGTACCGCCGAGAAGGTGTTCACGCAGGTGATCGCGTTCTCGGAGTTCGGCTTCCCCAAGTCGCACGCCGCGGCGTTCGGCCTGCTCGCCTACCAGTCGGCATGGCTGCGGCACTATCACCCGGTCGAGTACTACGTCGCGCTGTTCAACAACCAGCCGATGGGATTTTACTCGCTCGACGCGCTGGGGCGCGACGCGGCGCGGCACGGGATCACGCTGCGGTTCCCCGACATCAACACGAGCGACGTGTGGTGCACCGTGGAGGACGGTGCGATCCGCGTCGGCCTGGGATTCGTGCGCGACTGGAGCGAAGCGACGGCGACGGCGGTGGTGGAAGAGCGGGAGCGCCGCGGGCCGTTCCGCGGCATCGGCGATTTCGCGCGCCGCGCGCCGCCCGCGCTCAAGCGCACCGCGATCGAAAATGCGGTGTGGGTCGGCGGGTGCGACGGGTTCGGGCTGACGCGGCGCGAGCTGTTGTGGCAGGTGGGGCTGTGGCTGCCTCCGGCGGCCACCCGCGGGGCCGACGCGCGGGGGCGGCGCCAGCTCGAGCTGCCGCTCGACCATTCGCACGAGCGGCTGCCGTTCGGCGGGCTGGCTGGCGACGAGACGATGCTGGCCGAGTATGCCGTACTCGGGTTCGCGACGCGCGGGCATCCCCTGGCGCTCGTCGCGGACGCGCTGCCGCCGGGGCTCGTGCGAAGCGATTGTCTGTCCTCACACGACAACGGCGCCACGGTGGACGTCGTGGGACTGGTCGTCGCGCGGCAGCGGCCCGAGACGGCGAAGGGCGTGGTGTTCGTGCTGCTCGAGGACGAGGGCGGGATGGCCAACGTGATCGTGCGGCCGGACGTGTACGAGCGCTGCCGCGCCGCCGTGCGCGCCGAGCCGTTCCTGTGGGTGCGGGGAAAGCTGGCCAAGGACGACGGCAGCCTGAACGTCATCGCGGAGGAGTTGCGGGGATTGCAGAGCGGATTGCGGCATGCGGAACGGGACCGGGACCGCGCGCCGCAGGCCGCGATGCGCTTTCTCACGACGATGCGCCGCCTCGCGCCGGGGTCCAAGGACTGGGGGTGACCCCCGGACGGTGACCCGCGTATTCTTCACTTACCGTTCTCGGAGAACCCCCAATGGCCGCCCTCCCGCTGCTCACACTGCTCTTGTTCGCGGCCCCGGTCGACTCGGTCCCGCTCTACGCCGACCTCGGCGCGTTCCATCGCGCCGTCACGACCGCCGTGCCGCGCGCCCAGCAGTACTTCGATCAGGGCATGCGGCTGTCGTTCGCGTTCAATCACGCCGAGGCGATCCGCGCGTTCCGCGAGGCGCAGCGGCTCGACCCGAACTGCGCCATGTGCTACTGGGGCGAGGCGTACGCGTACGGTCCCAACATCAACGCGGGGATGGACTCGAGCGCCGCCGTCGCGGCGTACGCGGCCGCGCAACGGGCGGTCGCGCACCTGCGACATGCGAGCCCCGTGGAGCAGGCGCTGATCCGCGCGGTCGCCGCGCGCTACGCCGCCATCCCGGTCGCCGACCGGGCCGCGCTCGACAGCGCCTACGCCAACGCGATGGCGGCGGCTGCCGGACGGTTCCCCGACGACTTCGACGTCGCGGCGCTGTACGCGGAGGCGTTGATGGACCTGCGGCCGTGGAACTACTGGAAGCGGGAGGACGGCTCGCCCCAGCCGGGGACGCAGACGATCGTGGCGCAGCTCGAGCGCGTGCTCGCCACCAGGCCGGATCATCCCGGTGCCTGCCACTTCTATATCCACGCCGTCGAGGCGGTGACGCCGGAGAAGGCGGTGCCCTGCGCCGAGCGGCTGGCGACGGCGATGCCCGGGGCCGGCCACCTGGTCCACATGCCGGCGCACATCTACATCCGGGTGGGCCGTTACGCCGACGCGATCGACGCCAACGTGCACGCCGTGCACGCCGACGAGGTGTACGTCGAGGGGCAGAAGCCGCAGGGCGTGTATCCCGTCGGGTACGTGCCCCACAACCACCACTTTCTCGCCTTCGCGGCGACGCTGGCGGGCCGCAGCGCGCAAGCCATCGAGCACGCGAAGAAGACCGCGGCCACGACGCCGGTCGAGGTGGCCCAGGCGGTGCCGTTCGTCGAGCCGTACCTGCACTACCCGTTCTTCACGCTGGTGACGTTCGGGCGGTGGGACGAGGTGCTCGCGCTGCCGTTGCCTGCGGAGGTGCTGCCGTATTCGCGGGGGATGGCGCATTACGCGCGGGGCGTCGCGTTCGCCGCCAAGGGAAACTGGCGGGAGGCGGAGGCGGCGCTCGATTCCGTGAAGCGCATCGCGGCGAGCGGCGCGGGCGGCTACATGTCGGCGGGCTGGACCACGCCCAGCACCAACCTCGAGATCGCGACCCACGCGCTCGCGGGCGAGATCGCAGCGCGGCAGGGGAAGCACGACGATGCGATCGCGCACTTCACGGCAGCCATGCGCATCGAGGACGCGCAGCTCTACACCGAGCCGCCCGACTGGTACTATCCGATCCGCCACTCACTCGGCGCCGTGCTGCTCAAGGCGGGCAAGCCGGCCGAGGCGGAGGCGGTGTACCGCGAGGACCTGAAGCGCTTTCCGGAAAACGGGTGGGCGCTGTTCGGGCTGTCCGAGGCGCTGCACCAGCAGGGCAAGCACGCGGAATCGGGCGCCATCGACGCGCGCTTCCAGGCGGCCTGGGCGACGGCGGACGTGACGCTCGTGGCCAGCCGGTTCTAGGCGCGGCTAGCGCCGGGGCGCCGCCGATGTGCCGAGGTACGCTCTGACGAGCGGACCCGGCCGGCGGCGCACGAGCGCCGTCTTCCACGTCTCGGCTTGCTCCGGCGTGGCCTCGACGAGCAGGTCGATCCCCCGTCCCCCGTCCCGAGCCGCACGGCCACCGGCACGCCGTCGCGATAGAGAACGCGGTTGGTCGCGAGCGCGGGCACCGGATCGCCGGGCACGATGTACCCGACCAGGTTGAGGGGATCGGCTCCGCTCACCGCCACGAGCGCGCCGCGCGCTCCGTCCCGCCGCGCGGCGCGCAGCAGGCCGATCGCTTCGGGCAGCGCGTACTGCTCGCCCGAGAAGCCGTTCACGAACCGCCCGCCGCGGATCTCGCCCCGCGCCTCCATGCGCCGCAGCGCCCGCAGCACGTCGCGCCACGGCGCACGCACGCTCTCGCGCTCGACGAGGCGGCGGAATAGGACGCCCCAGCGGCGCAGCAGCTGCCGCGCCAGCGCGTCGGCGAGCACCCCGTCGCCCGGGAGCGCGCGCCCGGCCACCCGCGACCACCGCCCCGCTGTCTCGACGCCGAACGGCGCGGCGCGCCCGCGGCGACGATACCCGCCCACCGGGCGCCGGCGGTCGGACGGCACCAGCAACGCGCGCAGCCCGGCGAAACTGTCGGAGGTGACGAGGCCCCACGCGACCAGCTCGCCCAGGCCCTTTTCCACTTCCGTGCGCAGGATGCCGCTGCCGTTCACGAGGTCGCCGAAGAACGACGCGCCGCGCTGGTCCAGCACCTCGAGCACCGCGCGGGCCGCGTGCGACAGGTGCAGCCGGGCGGGGTCGGGAACGCCGGACAGCGCGCGCCACACCTCGCCGCGCTCGCGCCGGAAGATGCGCGATCGGCGTCGCCTTCACCGGTCCCGACTTGTGGCCGTTGCCGTTGCCGCCGCGGGCGGCGTGAGCCGTCCCCATGCCACTTCGCCCGACAGGCACAGCCCGTCGAGCCACAGCGGATCGTAGCTCGCGAGGCGCGCGGGCAGCACGTCCGACTCCCAGGCGCCGGCGGGGATCTCGTAGCCGTCGAGCGTGTCGAGCACCGCCGCGAGCCCGGTGGGCCCCTCGGCGCGCGCGTCGTCGGTGAGCCGCTGCCACGCCAGCAGGAACCGCATGAAGTCGGCCGCCGTCACCGGCTCGATCTCGCGCCGCAGCCGGTCGAGCGTGTAGCGGTGGATCCGCGCGAGCAGCCGCCGCTCGCACCACTCGAGCGCGGTCTCGCCCGGCGTGAACCGGCCGCGCAGCACGAACCCCTCGCGCTCGAGCGCGACCAGCGCGACGTCCACGTCGCCGGCGTGCCACGCCCAGCGCGCGCCGCGACGGCGCGGCGCGGTGACCGGGCCCAGGATCTCGAGCCGGCCGCGCACCAGCTCGCGCAGGCCGTCCTCGCGCGTCCAGGTCCGCTGCGCGCTCCCGGTCGGGCGGCGCGAGGGCGGGCTCGATCGGCACGCCGGGATACGCCGCCTCGATCAGCGGCACGCGCTCGGCCGCGACCCACAGCGGCGGCTCGTGCCGCAGCGTCCCGGCGCGCCCGGCGCGCTCCAGCTCCGCGAGCAGCGGCCGCCACCCGTCCCCCGTCCCCCGTCCCTCTTCCGCGGCGGGAAGTGACCCTGCCACGAGCAGCGCATCGTGCATCTCGTCCGCGTCGCGCGACGTCGGGCCACGCTTCGTCCCGGACGCGCGCGATCGCCTCGCGGTCGAGCTTGCCGAACTCCTCGGCTTCCTTGACGTCGAGGCCGCGGCGGGTGAGCACGGCGCGGGTGCGCCGCTCCTCGAGCGGCGCGTCGTCGAGGAACGCGTAGGGCCGCGCGTTGAGGATCTCGTGGCGCGAGCGGCGACGGCTCGGGCGTATCGCGGGCCACGAGCGTGTAGCGCCCGGCGGCGATCCCCTCGAGCAGTCGCTTGAGACCCGCGAAGTCCATCGCCTCGTCGAGGCAGTCGCGGATCGTCTGGGTCACGAGCGGGTGGTCGGGGATCTCGCGGTCGCCGGCCAGGTTCTCGGGACAGGCGAGCTGGTCGGGGAAGACGGCGGCGACGCAGGTCCTCGGCTTCCATCCGCAGGATCTGGATCGGGACCTTCTGCCCGCCCCGATGCCGCAGGATCGCCAGCGCCCGGCTCGCGTTCCAGCGCCAGCGGCTCGTGAACATCGGGGCGTCGAGCATCGCCTGCACCAGCAGGTGCTCGGCCTGGTCCGGGTGCAGGTAGTGGAACACGTCGTCCAGCGCGAAGCTGTGCTGCGCGCCGAGGGACAGCACGATCGCGTCCTCGGTGGCCGCCGCCTGGAGCTCGAAGTTGAAGCTGCGGCAGAACCGCTTGCGCAGCGCGAGCCCCCAGGCGCGGTTGATCCGGCTCCCGAACGGCGCGTGCACCACGAGCTGCATGCCGCCGCCCTCGTCGAAAAACCGCTCGAGCACGAGCGTCTCGCGGCTGGGGACCACGCCCAGGACCTTCTGCGTCGCCTCGAGGTACTCGACGATCTGCCGGGCGGCGGGCTCGGGCAGACCCGGGATCTCGGCCGCGAGCCAGGCGACCGCCTCGGCGGGGCGCGCCAGCCGGTCCGCGACGTCGCGCCGCAGGCGCGACACTTCCTCCGACAGCTCGTCGGTGCGTCCCGGCGCCTCGCCGAACCAGAACGGGATGGTGGGGGGCTGGCCCTGCGCGTCGGCCACGCGCACCACGCCCTGCCGCGTCTCGATGCGGGTGATGGCGTACGAGGTGTTGCCCAGCTGGAAGATGTCGCCGGGCGTGGACTCGATCGCGAAGTCCTCGTTCACGCTGCCGACGGGCGTCTCGGTGGGCTCGAGCACGACGCGATAGTCGCCGAGGTCGGGGATCGCGCCGCCCGACATGATGGCGGCGAGGCGGGCGCCGCGCCGCGCCTTGAGGCGGCGGTTGACGCCGTCGTAGTGCAGGTGCGCACCGCGGCGTCCGCGCCTCGTGGTGAAGCCTTCGGCGAGCATGCGCACGACGGCGTCGAAGTCGTCGCGCGTCAGGTCGCGGTAGGGATACGCCTGCCGGCACATGCGCATACAGCGCGTCGTCGTCCCATTCCTCGCACGCCGCGGCGGCGACGATCTGCTGCGCCAGGATGTCGAGCGGCTGCTCGGGGATGATCAGGCGGTCGAGCCGCCCCGCGCGGGTCGCACGCAGCAGGGCCGCGCACTCGATCAGCTCGTCGCGCGACAGCGGGAACAGCCGGCCGCGGGGCGTCGCGTCGAGCCGGTGGCCGGAGCGCCCGACCCGCTGGAGGAACGTCGCGATGGCGCGGGTGGAGCCGATCTGGATCGCGAGGTCCACCGCCCCGATGTCGATGCCCAGCTCGAGCGAGGCCGTCGCCACGAGCGCCTTGAGGTCGCCGCGCTTGAGCCGTTCCTCGGCGTCGAGCCGCTTCTCCTTCGAGAGGCTCCCGTGGTGCGAGGTGACGCGATCGGAGCCGAGCCGCTCGGAAAGATGAAGCGTCAGCCGCTCGCACAGCCGGCGCGTGTTCACGAACACCAGCGTCGAGCGGTGCTCCTCCACCAGGCGGGCGACCCGGTCGGTCACTTCGTCCCACACCTCGGCCGCCATGACGGCCTCGAGGGGCGAGTCGGGGATTTCGATCGCCACGTCGAGCGCGCGGTAGTGCCCCGCGTCCACGATCGCGGGCTGGGGGCGGCCCGTGCCGACCAGGAACTGCGCGATCTCCTCGATCGGCCGCTGGGTCGCGGACAGGCCGATGCGCTGCGGCCGCCGTCCGGTCAGGGCGGCGAGACGCTCCAGCGTCAGGGCCAGATGGCTGCCGCGCTTGTCACGCGCCACCGCGTGAATCTCGTCCACGATCACCGTGCGAACGTTCCGCAGCATCGCGCGCGCGCGCGGTGACGTGAGAATCAGGTAGAGCGACTCGGGCGTGGTGACGAGGATGTGGGGCGGGTGCTGCAGCATCGCCTGCCGGGCGGCGGCGGGCGTGTCACCGGTGCGCACCAGGGTGCGCAGCTCGACGTCGGGCAGGTCGAGCCCCGGCAGCGACGCCCGGATCTCGGCGAGCGGCTCCGCCAGGTTCTTCTGGATGTCGTTGGACAGGGCTTTGAGGGGCGAGACGTACACCACCTGCGTCTCGTCCGGCAGCCCGCCCGCCAGCCCCTCGCGCAGCAACCCGTCGATCGCCGAGAGGAACGCGGCGAACGTCTTGCCCGCCCCGGTCGGTGCGGCGATCAGAACGTCGCCGCCCGCCTGGATCAGCGGCCAGGCGCGGTGCTGCGGCTCGGTGGGACCGGCAAAGCGGCCCTCAAACCAGCGCGCGACGGCGGGATGAAATCCAGCGAGGGGCATGGGCCCGGCGCCTCAGGGGGAGATCTCGGCGAGCGACTCCCCGCGGGTCGCCGCGATGCGCTCGATCGTCTCCCCGATCTTGTTGTTGGGGGTCGAGGCACCCGCGGTGACCCCGATCGTGATCGGTCCCGGCGGCAGCCAGGCGTCGCTCGCCACCTCCACCGTCTCCCCCACGGGGCGGTGGCGGATGCTCCCGTTGCCGGGCTCGATGCAGGTGGCGTCCTCGATGTGAAAGGTCGGCACGCTCGCGTTGCAGATCGCGGCGAGGTGCGTCGTGTTGCTCGAGTTGTAGCCCCCGATCACGACCATCAGGTCGAGCGGCTCCGTCATGAGCCGCACGACGGCATCCTGGCGCTCCTGGGTCGCCGAGCAAATGGTGTCGAAGGTGCGGAAGTGCTCGGTCACGGCGGCCTCGCCGTAGCGGCGGATCATGCTGGCGCGCAGCTCCCCCGCGATGGCGAGGGATTCGCCCGAGAGCATCGTCGTCTGGTTGGCGACGCCCACCCGCCCCAGGTCCCGGTCGGGATCGAACCCCGGCGAGACCTTGTTGGCGAAGCGCTGCAACAGCCGCTGGCGGTCGCCCGTCCCCTCGATGTACGCGCAAACATCGCGGGCTTCCTCCATATCGCGCACGATCAGGTAGCTGCCACCGGGGTATTTCGTGACCTGGCTCGCCGTGGCCTTGGTCTCTTCGTGGAAGTGTTTGCCGTGGATCACCGCGGTGAAGCCGTCGCGGGCGTAGGACTCGACGCGCTTCCACACGTTCAACACGGAGCCGCAGGTCGTGTCCACCAGGACGCAGCCGATCGCGCGCAGCCGCTGGAAATCGTGCACCGTCACGCCGAAGGCGGGCAGAATCACCGCGTCGGCCGGGGTCACCGCGCCGAAATCGAACTGGCCGGCGGCGCCGCGATACAGAAACGTCACGCCCATCCCCTGCAGCTTCGCGTTGACGTGCGGGTTATGGATGATCTCGCCGACGAGATACAACCGGCGGTCCGGGAACTTGGTTCGGGTCTCGTACGCGTACTCCACGGCGCGGTCGACGCCGTAGCAGAATCCGAACTCGCCCGCCAGACGGAACGTGAGATCGCCCACGCGCAGGGTGTGGTCCGCCGCGCGGATGGTGTCCACCAACCGGCTGTGGTAGTCGGCGGTGAGGGCGCCTTCGATGGCCGTCTTGAGGCCGAAGCCCTTCCGGTAGTAGGTCTGGTCCACGGGCGTAATCTACTGCCGCGAGCGGGCGGTCACGGCCCGAAGCGGCAGGGCACGGAATCGCCGCCCGCGATGCCCCGGAACCCGCCCCGGACGAGCGGGCGGTCGCCGGCGGACGGGTCGGAGCCCGACCCCGTGACGCTGCCCGCGAACGTGGCGCCGTCGCTCGCGAGGCGCACGGTGCCGCTGTCGAGCGCGACGGCGCGCGCCAGATCGCCGGTCTGGAACCGGAGCGATACGCGGGCGTGCCGACCCGCGACGCTGTCCGCAGCCGTGTTGATGGTATACGCTCCCGTGTCCGCCGCGGTCGAGTCGCCCAGCCAGATCAGCACGCCGTCGCCGCCCGCCGTGCCCGAGATGACGAGACCGGTCCCGCCGGCGCAGGGCCGCGCGATGACGGGGATCGTGAGGCGCACCGTGTCGAGCTGGGCGCGGGCCACGGTGGCCGTGAACCGGCCCGGGCCGGAGGCGTCGGGTGCGCAGCCGGCGACGAGGAGGGTGGCGAGCGGAACGAGGCGGTGCGTCATGGGGCGTGCACTCCCAGGCCGGCGCGCGCGGCGTGCTCCGACAAGGTGTGCGGCGTGAGAGCCTGAACGATCCCCTGCGGCAGGGGCCGGGGACGGAGGGTGGCGCGGTCGACGCAGACGACCACCTGCCAGGCCGCGGCACCGAGTCGCGCGGGCGTGCCGAGCAGCACGTCGAAATTGAGCCGCAGCGACGTCGTGCCCACATGTCCCACGTACGTGGCGACCGCCAGCCGGTCATCGAGGCGCGCCGGGAGGAAGAACTCCCCGTGCAGCGCTTTGCGGGGGAACACCACGCCGTAGTGATCGAAGAGATCGTGATGGGCCAGCCCGACCGAGCGGAACATCTCGGTCTCCGCGATCTCGAAGAAGCGCACGTAGGAGCCGTAGAAGATGATGCCCGCGAAGTCGACATCGGACCATCGCACGTATTCGCGGACGACGTACGGCTGGGGCGTGGAGGACATGCCCCGGGGAAAGTAGGCACCCCGCCGCGGGCGGAGAAGCCCGCGGCCGCACGACTCAGCGGCGCTGGCCCGCCTCGCGGTGTCGGTCGAGTCCGTACGCTTTGAGGCGGCGCCACAGCGTCGTCCGGCTGATCCCCAGGCGACGGGCGGTTTCGGTCAGACGCCCGTGCGTCGACTCCAGCGCCTCGACGATCGCGCGGCGCTCGCGCTCGGCCAGCGTGCCGCCGCCGGTTCCGGGCAGCACGATGACGTCTCCCACGCGGCGCCCGCCCAACTCCAGCGGCTCCGCCCGCCCGCCCAGTGCCACGGCGCGCTGCCGCAGGGCGCCCGCATCGGGATCGCCGTTGCCGGGGAGCCCGAGCGCCTGCCGCGCGGACTGGTTGACGAACAGCACGCGACCATCGCGATCGAACGCCGCGATGCCGTCCGCGACGTGATCTAGGAGGGCACGCGCGATCGCCTGAAGATCGAGCGACGACTGGGGTGGGCCGGGGGCGCTCATTACGTAACATCTACCACCGGCACCCCTGCCGGGTTTCATCGAAACACGCTCGGGATTCCCGCTTGCCGGTCGGGGCGCCCGCGTGGCATATTGTTGACCGACCAGTCAATATCGGACCCACCGTGCCCAAGGACGCCGGCCCCACGCGCCGGGCCATTCTCGCCGCCGCGCTCGAGGTGTTGCGCCGCGATGGGATCGACGGCTTCTCGGTCGAGCGGGTGGCGCGCCGGGCCGGCGTAGCCAAGGGGCTCGTCAACTACCATTACCACTCCCGGGCGGAGCTGCTGCGCCGGTGTGGTGCCACCCTGCGTCAGGAGCGGGCCGATCGGCTCGCGCGGGCGCGGGGACCCGGGGTGCGTGGCATCGACGCCGGGTGGGCGGTGCTCGTGGGCCAGCAGGACGACGGCACCGCGCGCGCGTGGCTGAGCCTCGCCAGCGCCGGCGTGATGGGACCGACCAGCCCGTCGCGCGATCTCGAGGCGGTGGCGGCCGCCGCGCTGCGCGACGGCTGCGCGATCGCGCTCGCGAGCGACATGCCGGCCGACGTGGTGCGGGACGCCCATGATGCCCTGTGGCTCGCCCTGCTCCACGTGCTCGCGCCCGAGGCGGACACGCCGCCCGCCGGCGCGTGAGGCGTCAGCGGCGTCGCCGCCGGGCGGGGACGCGCGTACGCCGCTCGTAGCGCGGCAGGGCATCGAGTCGCGCGCGCAGCTCGTCGAGGGAATCCGCGCGCACCGCCTCGCGCTTGCCGCGCACCACCGTGAAGCGCAGCGGGCGATCCAGGCGCGGCAGATCCTCGGGCCGCAGACGGCGCGCCTGACCCTCGCGCAACCGCAACCGGGCGGCGCCGGCGCCACGCTCCACCTCGTAGTCGATCGCCACCCGGTCGCCGTACAGGTGCAGCGAATCGGGGAGCGCGTCGAGCTGCCGACGCGTGTCGGCCGGCACGACGTCGGCGACGTCCAGCACGACCCGGCGATTCACGAACGACGTCCAGGAATCCACGTCCGCCAGCTGCTCCCGTAAGCGCTCGAGCGAGCGCTCCGACGCCGCCGCGGCGAGCGTGCCGCCCGAGCGCCGCCAGTAGAAGCCGAGGCGCTCGAGCGCCTGACGGACCGCCGCCTGGTCGGGGTGCGGCGTGGCCCCGGCGAGGAGCGCGTCGGCGAGCCCGGCGCGCGCGGCCTCGGCGAGGTCAGGGGGAAACGGACTGCGCAGCGGCTCGACGTCCCGGGCGAGTTCGAAGCCGAAGTACGTCACCGTCCGCACTACCACGAGCCCCTCGCGGCGCCGATGGCGCTCGAACGCGACCGTCGGGGGGCTGCGGCGCGCGTTCCGGCGGATTACGGGCTCGGGAATCTCGGTGCCCTCGAGGCTCGCGCGGGGCCGACCGAAGCGGTCGGCGAAATACCGCAGCGTGCCCGCCACCGCGCCCCAGCTGCCACACACCGACGTGCGCCCCACCTCCGCCTCGCGACCGTCGGCCAGGTGCCCGTCGATGATCAGATCGAACGGCTGCACGCGTCCCACGAGCTCGGCGAACGCCGCGCGCACGTGGTCGCGCGCCAGCGGCAGGTGCGCAGGCAGCGGCTGTTCGAGCTGGCGGTAGATAGACGCGACACCCAGCGCCACATCCTCCACCGCTTTCAGCAGCACCCCGCGCCGCTCCGCCCAATCCTCGATCCCGGTGCGGAACAGGTGCCGCGGGAGGCCGTACACCTCGCCCAGGTACCCGTGGGTATTCACCGCCTCGGCGTACACGTTGTAGGCCGTGAGATGGTCGCTGCCGCGCACGATCAGGCCCCGCAGGTCGCGCTCCTCCCGCGTCATCCGGTGCAACGAGTCGATGTTGGCGCTCACCGCCACTACCGGGATGAGCTCCGCGTCGGCATGCCACAGCAACTCGCCCCACGGCCGCTCCACCGGCATCGCCTCGACCTCACGGCCGTACGTGGTGAGGCGGCCGCCCTCCACCAGACCGCGGTCGGTGAGCAGCGCGGCGGCGGCGCGGTACGCGTGCCGGTCGAGGGGCACCGGCAGATCGAGGCCGCGGGGGTCCACGCCCAGCGCGGCGCAGGTGAGGGCGACCCGCTCGGCATCCCCGGCGAGCTGGAACTCCGGTGGTGTCGGTGCCAGCGTCGCGAAATCGAGGTTGCGGTCGGTCAGGATATAGACTTCGCCGCCCGCCACGCGGCCATGCACCCGCCCCGCCATCTGCAGGATCTCGTTGGCGCCGAGGTACAGCCGGGTGAGCACGTTGCGGCCGCGGTCCACCACATTGCCGTAACGGGCGTCGTAGATCACCACCGTATCGAGGCCCTGGACGTTGAGCGCGGACTGCCCTGCCGCCGTCATCGCCAGCAGAAAGGGTGGTTTGACCAAACCGTCAAGAAACGGCCGAATCACCCGAATCGGCTCACCGCCGTGGTAGAACGCGCAGTGCAGTGAATCCCAGCGGTTGCCGACCTCGCTGGCCACGGTCTCGACCTCGGCCCGGGTCGGGACGAACACCGCGACGCCACGCCGAGCCTGAATTACGCGTTTTATGAAACGATCGTTCAGGAAGTCGCGGGGCTGGAGCGGGAGCACCTGCACCGCGGCCGCTTTGTCGGGATCAAAGGCCCGCGTCTCGAGCACTTCGGTGGACTCGAGGTAGCGGGCATAAAACGAGGGATCCACCGTGGCGGACAGCCAGATGAACCGGCACCGGGCCCGTTTTCCCAGCGCCAGGCACAACTCCAGCTCCGCCGAGGTCTGATGGATCTCGTCGGCGACGATCGTGTCCTTGTTCGTGATCAGCCCGTCCTGGAACCAGCGCCGGGCGATCCCGGTGGTGACGATGACGACGTTCCATTGCGGCGTCTCCGGCGTGGCTTCGCGCTCGCGATTGACCACGCCCGCGCGCAGCGGCCCGCCGAGGATCGTCCCGGCGATGGAACGGATGGCGAGCGTCTTGCCGGTCCCCGTGCCCGCCACGATGCCGAACCCGCGCCCCGACGCGCTGAGTCGGCGGATGTCGTCGCCATGCTCCCGCTCGAGCAGCGTGTCGAGCCGCAGCGTGAGAGCCAACTCGATCGTCTCGCATGCGGCGCGGGTAGGCGCGATGACGATAACCCGCCCCGTGGGCGGCTCGGCGGCGAGGAACGCGGAGGGGTCAGGCGGGAGGAAGTGGTCACGGACGACGCGCACGGGTCGCAATATACGGAGCCCGCGGCCGGGAACCGGCCGCGGGCTCCATCCGGCGCTCACCGCACCCGGTTAGTACCCGTGGCGATGTCCACCGCCGTGCCCCCGGCCGTGGCCGTGCGCGTGTCGGTGCGGGCGCACCACCACCACGGCGCCGCGGTGGGCGCGGTAGCGCCCATGCCGGACCACGACCACGCGCGTCTGGTGCGGGTGTCGCGGCCCGCCGATTACGACATGACCGGAGACCGGCGGTGCGTGGACGCCAAAGGACACACTCACCCGGGCTTGGCCGGCGGCCGGCGAGGCCGCGAGCGTGAGAGCGGCGCAGGCCGCGATAATCGCGAGTTTCATAGGGACCTCCCTCGTGCCCGTCCCACGTAAGGAAGTTGCATGCCGTCGGCGGGTAGTTGTCAATCCTTTTGACAACAACGCTTTACGCGATGATTACCGCCCCGGGGAGTGTCCCGCGCGGGGGACAGCGTGTCCTCGGGTCGTGCGAGAGGTCAGTCCCCCAAGCTCGTGCCCAGGTCGCGCGCGGTGGCGACGGCATCGGAGTCGAGCTGCACGCGCTTCGGTGTGGCGAGCGCCTGCTCGAGGGGGATGGCGGCGACCAGGTGTGGCGGCGTGAGGGCGACCATGCAGCCCCAGCGGCCTTCGGCGATCAGCCGGACCGCCGCGGCGCCGAACCGCAGACCCAGCAGGCGATCGAAAGTGGTCGGGCTGCCGCCGCGCTGCAGGTGACCCAGCACGAGCGAGCGGGTCTCCTTGCGGGTGCGCGCTTCGATTTCGCGCGCGACCTTCTCGGCGATCCCGCCGAGGCGCTCGGTCTCGGGATCCTGGAACGTCGCGCTGCCGCCCTTCGGGGTCGCGCCTTCGGCCGCCACGACGATGCTGAAGTGCCGCCCTTCGGCCTCCCGCCGCCGGATCTTGTCGCAGACCTTCTCGATGTCGAACGGGATCTCGGGGATCAGGATGACGTCGGCCGAGCCGGCCAGGCCGGCGTGCAGCGCGATGAACCCGGCGTGACGTCCCATCACCTCCACCACCATCACGCGCTCATGGGATTCGGCCGTCGAGTGCACGCGGTCGATGGCGTCGGTCGCGACCGCGACGGCGGTATCGAAGCCGAAGGTGGCCACCGTCCCGCCGACGTCGTTGTCGATCGTCTTCGGCACCCCGACGAGCGGAATCCCTTTCGCCTGCAACTTGCGCGCGATGGCGAGCGACCCGTCACCGCCGATGGCGATCAACGCGTCGAGGCCGCGGGCGCGGAAGTTCCGGACCAGCTCGTCCGAGCGGTCCCGCTCGGGCCCGTCCCGGCCCTGGTCGCGCCAGCGAAAGGGGTCGCCGCGATTGGTGGTGCCGAGAATGGTGCCGCCGAGGTGGGTGATGCCCCGGACCTCCCGGGCGCCGAGCGGCAGCACCTCGTCCTCCCCGAGCAGGCCGAAGTAGCCCCGGCGGATGCCGAAGCACTCCCACCCCCGGTGCAGCGCCCCGAGCACCGCTCCGCGGATGACGGCGTTGAGGCCAGGAGCGTCGCCGCCGCCCGTGGAGATCGCGATCCTCACGCCTGCCCGCGCGCTCCGGCAATCAGCTTGGAGACCTCACCGGGTTCGGCGTGGCGGCGCAGGGCCTTCTTGGAGAAGATCAGCACGCCGTCCACCGACACTTCGAATACCCCCCCCGACGACTCAACCAGGCGCACGTCGGCACCGGGGTGGGCTGCACGGAGCTCGGCCGCCAGACCGGCGGCCCGCGGCTCGTAGTTTCAGACGACGCAGTACGTGATGGTGACTTGCACGTTTCTACGATAGCCGCGCCTGTCGCCCGGCGCCACACGGCGCTTGCGCGGCGTCGTGCGCCGCCCGCACCTTTCCTCAAATGAGCCCGGCAGCCCGCGCGTCGTCGCCCGCACCGCTCGTCGTGCGCGGGATCGTGGGGTTCGGCGGGCTGGTCGCGCTGGGCTGGGCGGTCCGCGCCCACGTGCTCGGCCACGCGCCGACCGATGCCGGTTTCTGGCAATCCCTCCTCGCGGTCGGCGTCGTTGGTGTCCTGGCCCGCCGGTTCGGCGTCGCGCTGCCCGGCAACGGGTTCGCCTCCTACGTCCTCGGCGTCACTCTGTTCGCCTTGCTGGCCCGCGGTGCCGCGTTCGCGTTGCTGGTGCCGCCGCTCGCGATGGTGTTGGGCGACCTGTTGCTGCGGCGCGTGGCCGCCCCGGTGGCGCTGGCCAACGCCGCCCACCTCACGGCGGGCACGGCGCTCGTGGCGCTGGGCTACACCGCGCTCGGGGGCAGCACGGGAGCGGCGGCGTTGGACGGCGGGAACATCGGGCCGCTCGCCGCGCTGCTCCTCGCGCTGCCGGCTGTCGTCAACGGGACCTTCTACCTGGAGCTCGCAACGATCCGCGCCGAGACCGTGAGCGACCCGCGCACGATCCTGCGCTGGGAGACCGCCGTGTACGTCGCGTCCGGCGGTCTCGCCCTCGCGGCCCTCGCGCTGTGGCGCGCCGCTCCCGGCCCGGCGGTCACGACGATCAGCGGCGTGGCGCTGACGGGCGTGGCGCTCGGCTCGCGCTCCGTCATTCGGCGCGCCGTGCGCGCCGACGAGTTGCGGCTCGTCCACGGGCTCGCGGCGCTCGCCGCCACAGAGCTGAGCTTCGCGCGCGGTTTCCCCCGCCTGCAGGAGTTGACGCGGCGGCTGGTGGCGTGGGACCACATGGGGTTCGCGCGGGTCGACGCGGCGCGGAGCGACCTGATCGTCGTGGCCGACACGGCGACGCCCGCCGGGACGCACCCGTTCCGGTTCGCGGCGGACACGGGGATCGTGGGCGAGGCGTGCCGCTCCGGCCGGGCGCTCGTGGCGCGGGACCTGCAGCCGGGTGAGTTCCCGGCCCCGGGTGACGCGCCGGTCGGCGCGGCGATCGTCGTCCCGCTGCGCCAGGCGGGCGCGCTGCTCGGGGTCTGGACCGTGCGGCACGCCCATCCGCGCATGTACCGCGATTCCGACGCCGCGCTGCTCGAGCCCGTCGGCCCCCAGCTGGCGCTGCTGCTCGCGATCCAGGAGGCGGTCGGCCCGGTGGTCGGCGCGGCGGACCACGTGACGCAGTACGTGCAGAACCTCACCGCGACGGCGCAGGAGATCCACGCCTCGAGCGAGGAAGTCTCGGCGGCCGCCGAGCGCGCGAGCCACGAAGCCAAGCAGGCCGCGGGCCTCGTCAACGCCTCCGCCACCCACTCCGCCGATCTGCGGCGCAACGCGGACGAAGCGGTGGCAGCCGGGGACGCGACGCGGGACGCGGGCGTTCGCATGGAGGAAACGATCGCGCGCGTGCGCGCCGCGATGGAGGCAGCGGCGCGACGCCTGACCGAGCTCGGGACCTCCGCCGAAGAAAGCGCAGGCGAGGTGGCGCGGCTACGGGAGGCGGCCGCGGAGGTGGAGCGGTTCTCGGACACGATCGCCACGATCGCCAATCAGACCAATCTCCTCGCCCTGAACGCCACGATCGAGGCCGCACGCGCCGGCACCCACGGTCAGGGATTCGCCGTGGTGGCGGACGAAGTGCACAAGCTGGCGGCCGAGAGCGGCCGCGAGGCGCGCGCGGTGCACCGCGCGGTGCAGGATACCCGCCGCGCGCTCGACCGGGCCGCGCGGCTGCTCGAGCTGATGCGCGTCGAGCTCGGCGCGGTGGTCGAGGGCTCGCAGCAGTGGGTCGTGGATCTCCACGCCATCGCCGAGGCGGCGGCGGCGACCTCCCGCGCCGGCCGACGCGTGGCGGAAGCGGCCCGCGGCAACACCACCGTGGCCTCCCAGATGATGGTGGCGCTCGCTGCTGCGGAGGCCGGCGCCCGGGGATCGTCGCAGGAAACGGCGGCGGTCGCGGCCGCGGCCGCCGAACAGCTGCGCGCCATCGAGGACCTGGCCCAGGGAGCGACCGACCTCGCGACCGTCGCCGACCGCCTGGCGCTTGCCGTACGGTTCGCCCGGGGGGACGGTGCGCCGGCTTAGCGCGGCAGCGCTCGTCGCCCTGGTGGCGTGCGGCCGCGACCCTGGCGCGGCGCCCGTGATTCCGGACGCGGCGATCAGCTACGTCGAGGGCGCCGTGGAGCCGGTCCTCACCGCGACCCGCACGATCGTCATCGAAGGCTACGGCTTCGGCGCGACACAGGGCCAGGGCACCGTGACCTTCCCCGCCGCGGGGGGTGGCACCACATCGGGGACGATACTCGGCGGCGGCTGGAGCGATTTCGCCATCGAAGTCGTCGTCCCGGGCGACGCCCTGAGCGGAACGCTCACCGTCACGACCGACGCGGGCCGCCGTCTGGAGGCGACGGTGCAGGTGCTTCCCGCCCTTGCGTTCGACCCGGCGGCGCTGGCCTGGCAACCGCGGTCCGGTTTCCCGCGAGCGCCGGTCGGCATCGCGGTCGCGCCCGCCGCGTTCGTCGGCCCGGGCGGCGTGACCACGACGCTGTTCGCCGCCGGCGGTGCCGAGCCGGTGGGGGGCGACTCGATCTTCACCCCCGAGACCAGTATCCACGTGGCCAGGACCCTGGCCGACGGTGAGATCACGGTCTGGACCCGGCAGCCGGAGTCGACCGACGCCGCGAACCGGTCGCTGCCGGCGTCCCGCGCGTTCGCCGCTGCCGTGGTCGCCACGCGGCACAACGCGCGCTTGCCGCTTTCCACGGGTGTGCTCTACGTGATCGGGGGCATCGACGCCGCAGGGCGCGGCCAGAAGACCGTCTACGGTGCCGACGTGTCCGCCGACGGCGTCGTGGGCCGGTTCGCGAGCCTCGAGCCGCTGCCCATCGCCGTGGTCGGCGCGAGCGCGGTGATTCGCCGCGGCGCGGTCTACCTCATCGGCGGCGCCGACACGGCGGGGCGACCGCTCACCCGCGTGTTCGTCGCGCGCGTGGCGCCCAATGGCCAGCTCGACGGCTGGTACACCCAGCCGGCGATTCCGGGCCCCCGGGCCTACGGCGGGATCACGGTGCTCGACCGTCGGGTGCTCGCGTTCGGCGGCGTGGCGGCCCCCGTCCCGCCCGGTGGCGGGCTCGACGACACGCCGGCCCGCCTCGCGTCCGCCGATACGGCGACCGTGAGCCGCCGGTCGGGGTTCTTCGCGGGACCCTGGGCGGAGGCCGGGCCGCTGCTGCCCGAGCCGCGGTCCCAGTTCGCGACGCTCGACGTCGGCAGCGCGCTGCTGCTCGTCGGCGGCATGTACGCGGGCGCCGCCACGAATGCCGCCGAGACCATCGCCGCCTCCTACGACGGCGACTCGCTGGGCGCGTTCGCCGGACCGGTGGGCACCAACACCATCGCCGCACAGGAGGGGGGCACCCTGGTCGGAGCCGCGGGCGCCACCTGGCGCGACGGCGCCGGCGCCTACCATGGCCTGGTGGTCGGCGGCATGGATCTCGCCACCCGGCTGCGTCGGACGGGAGCGTGGGGGTTCTGATGCCGAGGATTCGGGCGCTGGGTCTTGCCGTCATCGCGCTGACACTCGGTGGACCGGGCGCGGCGCAGGACGTCGTGCCCAGCGCGAACGGTCGGCGCGTGGAAGTGGGGGGGTACGCCGGGTGGTTCCAGCCCGACCGGACCGTATCGAGCGGCGGTGGTCTCGGGGGCGGCGCGTGGGTCGCCGCGCCGGTGTGGCGCGGCTTCGGCGCCACCCTGGACCTCGGCGTCCACGGGGCCGGTGGCGGCACGACGGTCGTGCTCCCGGCTGCCGCCGTGCTGTTCGGCGCCCTTCCAGGGGCCAGTGGTCCGTTCCTCGGCGTGGGGTACGCGCGACCCAATTTCCGAAATCCTCCGGCGGACGGCGTCGCCGACGACGTGCTCCTCGCGCTGCTGGGCGTGCGCGTCGCGCTGGGCGCGCGGACCGCCGTGCGTGCCGAGCTGCGGGGGCTGTTCACCCCGGACTCCCGGGTCGCGGGCGCGAGCAACCCGGCGCACGCGCTGGCGACCGTCGGCGTGGCGTACGTCCTCGGGGGCCGGCGCACGGGCGATGAGGATCGCGACGGCGTCCCCGACGACCGTGACCGCTGTTACGGCACGCCGCCCGGCGCCGTGATCGACGAGCGCGGCTGCCCCCGCGATTCGGACGGCGACGGTGTCCTCAACGGGAACGACGCCTGCCCCCACACGCCACCCGGCACCCTCGTCACGGCGGATGGGTGTCCGCTCGACGCCGACGGGGATCGCGTGTACGACGGCCTCGACCAGTGCCCGAGCACGCCGGCGGGCGTCCCGGTGGATCAGCGCGGCTGCCCGGCCGACGCCGACAGCGACGGCGTCTACGACGGGCTGGACCGCTGTCCGGCCACGGCGCCGGGAGTCACGGTGGACCCGTCGGGGTGCCCGCGCGACGGTGACGGTGACGGCGTGACCGACGCGCTCGACCGCTGTCCCGACACGGCGAGGGGCGTCACAGTCGACGCCCAGGGATGTGCGGTGGTGCCGCGCCTGATCGAGATCGAGTTCACCGCGGAACGACGGTCCGTGGAGCTGAAGGGCGTGACCTTCGCGACGGGCCGGTCGCGGCTGCTGCCGGTGTCGCACGAGATCCTGGACGAGGTGGCCCGGGTGCTCCTCGAGCATCCGGACTGGCGGATCGAGGTGGCGGGCTACACGGACAACACCGGCGCGGCGGCGACCAATCTGCGCCTGTCGCGGGCGCGCGCCGACGCGGTGCGGGCGTACCTCGTGGCCCGGGGCGTGCCGCTCGACCGGCTCACGGCGCGCGGCTATGGCGCCGCCGATCCCGTGACGCCGAACGACACGGCGGAGGGGCGGGCCCGCAACCGGCGGGTCGAGCTGCGGAAGCTCAACTAGCCGTCGCGGCGCGCCGGCCGCGCGCGTAGCTTTCGCCGCACCTCCATCACCGGGGCCGTTGTTCGTGTTCCGACTTCTCGCCCGACGCGCGTGCGCCGCCGCCGCCGCCACGGCGCTCTGCGCCTCCGTACCATCGCTCGCCGCGCAGCGCCCGGCCGCCCGCGCGGCCATTCCCGCTCCCCGAAGCGTGCTCGGCTTCGAGCCGGGAGACGACCGCCGGCTCGCCGACTGGGCCACGCTGGTGCGCTACCTCCGGGCCCTCGACCGCGCCAGCGACCGGGTGGTGCTCCGCGAGCTGGGCCGGACGACGCTCGGTGCGCCGTTCGTCGCGCTCGGCATCTCGAGCCCCCAGAACCTCCGTAACCTGGAGCGGGTGCGGGACGTCAACGCCCGCCTCGCCGACCCCCGCCGGTTGCGCAGCACGGCCGACGCCCGCCGCGCGCTGCGCGACGGCCGAACCGTCGTGCTCATCACGTCCAGCATCCACTCCACCGAGGTCGGGGGACACCTGACGCCGCTCGTGCTCGCCCACCGACTGGCCTCCGACACGAGCGCCGCGACGCGGGAGATTCTCGACAACGTGGTGGTGTGGCTCGTGCCGTCGCTCAATCCGGACGGGGTGGACATCGTCAAGCGGTGGTACGAAAGCACCCTCGGCACCCCCGCCGAGGGAACGCCGCCGCCCGAGTTGTATCACCATTACACGGGTCACGACAACAATCGGGATTGGTACGCGTTCACGCAGGTCGAGACGCAGTTGACCGTGGACTCGCTGCACAACGTGTGGCACCCCCAGATCGTCCACGACATCCACCAGCAGCGCAACAATGGCGCGCGGCTGTTCCTGCCGCCGTACCTCGATCCGTTCGAGCCCAACGTGGACCCGCTGCTCGTCGACGGGGTGAACGCCCTCGGCACCGCCATGGCCTGGGAGCTGGCCGGACAGGGGAAGACGGGCATCTCGGTGAGTGCGACGTACGACGCGTGGACGCCGGCGCGAGCGTACTCTCACACCCACGGCGGCGCCCGGCTGTTGTCGGAAACGGCGAGCGCCGCGCTCGCGTCGCCCGTTGACATTCCCTTCGATCAGCTGACCGCGGGCCGCGGCTTTGATCCGCGCGAGCGGTCCTGGAACTTCAGCGCGCCGTGGACCGGTGGGCGCTGGACCCTGCGGGACGTCGTCACCTATCAGACCGACGCCGCCTACGCCCTGCTGCGCCATGCCGCGCTGCACCGCGACCGCTGGCTCACGAACTTCCTCGCGCTCGGCTGGCGCGCGGTGCGTGGCTGGCCCGCCTGGCCGGCGGCGTACGTCATTCCCCAACGGCAGGACGCGAGCGCGCTGGGCACGATGCTGCGGATCCTGCACCGGGGGCAGGTCGAGATTCGCACGGCCCAGGCGCCGTTCACGCTGCGCGGGCAGCGCTACGCTGCGGGGACGTATGTCGTGTCCCTGCGCCAGCCGTACGCCGCGTTCGCGAAGACGCTGCTCGAGCCCCAGCGCTACCCCGACCGCCGGCTCTATGCGGGCGGCCCGCCGATCGCGCCGTACGACGTGACGTCACACACGCTGCCGCTCCTAATGGGGGTCACCGCCGTCGCCGCCGAGGATTCGGTCCGCGTGGCGCTGTCCCCACCGCTCCCGGCCGAGCAGCTCCCTGCCCCCGTGTACCGGGTCGCCGGCTTCGGCGAGGGCGAAGCGCCGCGCGTGGGACTGTACCGCTCGTATGCGGCGTCCATGGACGAAGGGTGGACCCGGTGGGTGTTCGACACGTGGAAGGTCCCGTACGTCTCGCTCGTGGATTCCATGGTGCGGGCCGGGCGGCTCAAGGAACGCTTCGACGTCGTCGTCATCCCCGACCAGTCGCCCCGCGATATCCTCGGCGGGCTGTCCGCACGGTATCCCGCTCGGTACGCGGGCGGGCTCGGCACCGAGGGAGCGCAGGCGCTGCGGCAGTTCGTGGTGGACGGCGGGACCTTGGTGACGTTCAACGAGGCGTCGCGATTCGCCATCCAGGCGTTGCTGCTGCCGGTCCGCAACGTTCTCGAGGGCGTGTCCAACGACGACTTCTACGCGCCGGGATCGCTGCTGCGCGTCGACGTCGACGCGGGGCATGCCCTCGCGCGGGGCATGCCGGCGAACGTCGCCGCGTGGTTCGAGAGCGGGCCAGCGTTCGACATCCTGGACTCCGCCTCCGTGCGGACCGTCGCGCGGTACCCCAGCGATCCCGCCGCCGTGGTGTTGTCCGGCTGGGCGCTGCGTCCCGAGCGGATTGCCGGCCGGGCGGCGCTGGTCGAGGTGCGGATGGGCCAGGGGCGGGTGATCCTCTTCGGCTTCCGGCCCCAGTATCGCGGCCAGTCGCTCGCGACTTACCGCATGCTGTTCAACAGCTTGCAATTGCGGTGAGCCGCGCCCTTGCGGGAGGGCGGGCCGCCTCCAATAATGGGCGTCCCCTCATGCGGTGGCTTCGTCGTTTCGCCGTGTTCGCGGCCGCGCTCGCTTCGAGTCGCGGCCTTCTTGCGCAACACGCGCCCCTTCCGCCGGCGTCCGTCATTCCGGTCACGCAGGCGCAGCTCGCCGCACGTCTCCGCCCGCCGACCCTCGCGCTCGCCACGGTGGACTCGGTGCTGTTTGCTCCGCCCGAGCCGGTGCGCGCGCTGTACGTCAACGCCTGGGCCTTCGCGTCCCAGCGCTTATGGTCCCTGATCGCGCTCGCCGAGTCCACCGAGGTGAACGCGTTCGTCGTCGACGTCAAGGACGACACCGGCTGTCTGCTGTATCCGTCGCGGGTCCGCACGGCGCGGGAAGTGGGCGCCAGCGCATGCGCCCGCCTGAGAAGCGTCGCATCCCGCCTCGACAGCCTGTGGTCGCGCGATATCCAGCCGATCGCGCGGATCGTGGTGGCGAAGGATCCGCTGCTCGCCGAGGGCAAGCCGCGCTGGGCGGTGCGTGAGCGCGACGGCGACGGGCTGTGGCGCGACCGGATCGGCATGGCATGGGTGGACGCGTACAACGACTCGGTATGGATCTACGCCGCCCAGCTGGCGGAGGAGGCGGCCCGCCTCGGGTTCGCGGAGATTCAGTTCGATTACGTGCGCTTTCCCGACGAACCCCGGTCGCGGCTGGAGACGGCGGTCTTCGCCTCGCGCCGCGCCGGTGACACGCCACGTGCCGCCGTACGCCGCAACGTGCGCATGCTGAAAGCGCGCCTCACACCCCACCGCATCCCCGTGACTTTCGACGTGTTCGGCCTCACCACCACGTATACGGGTGACATGGGGATCGGGCAGGTGTGGGAGGATTTCATCGACGTTGCGGACGTCGTACTGCCGATGGTCTATCCGAGCCACTATTACCCCGGCGCGTACGGCTACCGGCGGCCGAACCACCAGCCCTACGAGATCGTCCGCAACGCGCTGCGAGACGCGCAGGCCCGCACCCCCGGGGCGGGCGCCCCCGAGATCCGTCCCTACCTCCAGGCGTTCACGCTAGGCCGGCGCCAGCCGCGTTATACCGCGCACGAGATCCGCGAGCAGATCCGGGCGGCCGAGGAGCTGGGGATCCGGTCCTGGGTCTTGTGGAACCCCCGCAGCGTCTACCAGCGCGCCGCGCTCCGTCCGGTGCGCGAGCCCGCCCCCGTACCCACCGGGGACGCGGCCCCCGAGTAGCGATCTCAGGACCCCGGACGCATTGGTCGTGGTGGTGTCGGCTCCACCCGCCGCTCCGGCCCTGCGGCGGGGAGCGCGGGCCGCCACTCGGTGATGTACCCGGCGATGGCCGAGGCCGCGACGGTGAAGGGGTTGGCGAGGTACAGCTGGCCCGGTCCTGAGCGGCCGGGAAAGTTACGATTGATGGCGGAGATCGTCACTTCCTCGCTGGTGCGAGACACGCCGGGCCCCGCGTTGATGCAGGCGCCGCAGGAGGGCTCGAGGAACGTGGCGCCGACCCGCTCGAACACGTCGAGATAGCCCCGCGTTTCGCAATAGCGTTTGACGTCCTGCGAGCCGCATTGAATGAAGAACTTCACCCACGGCGCGACCCGCTCCCCGCGCCCCGCCGCTTCGCTCAGCACGCGGGCATACATGTCCATGTCCTCTTTCTTGCCCGCCGTGCACGATCCCGCGTAGGCGATATCCACCCGCACGCGATCGGTGCGCTCGTCGAGATACATCCCGTTCCCCGGATCGCCGGGGAGCGCGATCATCGGCCGGATCCTGCTCGCGTCGATCTCGATCACCTCGCAATACTCGGCGCCGGGGTCGCTCGTGAGCCCGGCGACGAGCCCTTCGGCCTGCTCGCGCGACATCCCCCGGTACTCCATCAGGAACGCCACGGTCTTGGCGTCGGGTGCCACGTAGCCCGTGAACCCGCCGACCTCGGCCGTCATGTTGGTCATGGTGGCCCGCTCGTCCACCGACAGCGCCTCGACCGCATCCCCGCAGTACTCGACCAGCTTCCCGATGGCATGCCCGTTCTTCACGTACGGCTGCCGCAGGATCTCGAGCATGTAGTCCTTCGCCGTGACGTTGTCCGGCTTGCCACCCCGGACCACGACCCGGACCGTCTGCGGCACCGTGACGCGGACGTCCTTGGTGATCCATGAATTGAAGATCGCCGTCGTGCCGACGCCGAAGGCGATGCAGCCCACGGCACCGGCGTGCGGCGTGTGCGAGTCCGAGCCGATGATGACCTGCCCGGGCTCCGCGTGCGCCTCCAGGATCTTGGAGTGACAGATCGCCTCCGACCCGTGCCGGCCCAGGCGCAGCTCGCCGTACAGGTGGATGCCCTGCGCCTCGGCGAACGCCCGCTGCTTCTGTTCGAGCTGGAGCGCGACGTCGAGCAGACCCTGCTTGACGCGCTCGGGCGTCATGACCTCCGGGAGGAACGTCAGGTGATCCCGGAAGAAGAGCACCGAGGCCGGATCGTTGACCTTCTCGCCGGGGCCCACGAGCTGCTCGAAGAAGATCGCGGCCATCGGGGTGACGTACTCGTGGCTGAAGCGGATGTCGGTGAGCACGAACCCTTCGTCCCCGGGCTTCACCGCCGGGACGCCCACCTCGCCGCGCGCGGCATCCACGACCCAGCGCCGCGCGAGGATCTTCTCCCCCAGCGTCATCGGGCGCGGCGCCGTGTCCGGGGGCCGGACCCGCACGAGGCCCTGGAGGCGGGCCACGTTGTAGTTGAACAGCCCGCCGTACTCGATGATGCCGCGGGTGATCTCGCCCTCGCCCTCGGTAAAGACGCTCAGCGGGATGGCCTCACCGCGTCGCACGCGGTCGATCACCGAGAAATCGGTGGTGGTCAGGACGCCGAGATTCTGGCAGTTCTCGCGGTAGATGCGTTCGATGTTCTCGGCCACCACCAGCCGGATCCCGGCGCACATCTCGGCGTAGGGCGATTGCTCGCGCGAGGACCCCTTGCCGCGGCGCTTGCCGCTGACCGACGCGACGAAGCCGCCGGCGCGCACCGACCCGCGCGTGATCGGAAACTCGTCACCGCACTTGAGACCGAGATACGGGAAGTCACCCAGCGTCTCGTCGTAGTAGTAGCAGATATAGGCCGGGGTGATTTCGTCCGTGGAGATGTTGTCCCGCAGCTTCTGGTCGGGCGTCCACGCGACGTCCTCGCCCGCGAGCTGCCGGTGGACGAGCGTCGCATCCTCGGCGAGAAACAAAATGCGTCCCTGCAACCGGACCTGCTCCGGCAAGCGGTGCACGGGCCGCGATTTGAGACGCTCGATCATCGCTCAAATGTATCACCACTTGCTCGGGGGCCAGCAACCCACTTGCTTGCACGCCGATGCCTCTCCTGATCGCGCTGGTGCAGGCCGTCGCGCCGCTCGCGGTGGAGCGGACGGGCGCATTCGCGAGCCCGCGGGTTCGCGAAAGCTCGGGCGTGGTGGTGAGCGGCGCGCACCCCGGCGTCGTCTGGACGATCAACGATTCGGGCGACGGACCGACCCTCTACGCCACCGACCTGTCGGGCGCCGACCGCGGCGCGCTCCGCGTTGTCGACGCGGAGGCGGTGGACTGGGAAGATCTGGGACGCGGCCCCTGCCCGGTGGGTCCGGGGACATGCCTCTTCGTGGGCGACGTCGGTGACAACGCGCAGACGCGGCCCTCGGTGACCGTGTACGCCGTGCCGGAGCCCGCACCGCCCGCGGGTCCGGCCGATACCGCCCGCCTCACCGATTCGCCGGCCGCGCTGCGGCTGCGCTACCCCGATCACCCGCACGACGTGGAGGCGTTGTTCGTCACGCGCGAGGGCACGCTCTATCTGGTGACCAAGGGGCGCTCCGGAGCGGTCCTGGTGTTTCGCGTGCCGCGGCGGGCCTGGGGGACCGCGGATGTCGTCACGGCCACGCCCGTCCAGACGCTGCCGCTCGTGCCCAACGCGCTCGCGCGGCGCTGGGTGACGGGCGCGGCGCTCGGTCCCGACGGCCGGCGCGTGGTGCTGCGGACCTACGCCGAGTTGCTGTTTTTCGACCTCGAGGCCGACGGCACGCTCAGCCCGAGGGGCGAGGCCTGCGACATCCGGGGGCGGGAGCCGCAGGGAGAGGCCGTCGCATTTCTCGATGCGGCGCGGGTGGTGGTGACGAGCGAAGCGGGGATGCGAGCGCCAGGACCCATCCACGTGATCGCGTGCCCTCAGTGAGTTTTGAGGTAAGGAGAGTGTTCATGCCGATGCGTCATGTCTTCCCGATCGTTGTCGCCCTCGCAGTCGGTGCCTGCGCCGGGTCCGGCGTCGCGCCACTCGTGGCCCCCCTGCCCGATGATCTGCCGCCCGTCAGTGCCGCGGCGATGGAAGCCCACCTCCGTTTCCTGTCGGACGATCTGCTCGAGGGACGGGCGCCCGGAACCCGAGGCGGAGAGCTCGCGGCGCGCTACATCGCTGCGCAGTTCCGCGCCCTCGGTCTCGAAGGCGCCGGGCCCGGCGGCGGGTACTTCCAGCCCGTGCGGCTGGTGGGAATGGTGCCGCAGGCCACGCTGGCGTGGGGCACCCAGGCCGACGCGCGCGCGCTGCGCTTCGGCGACGACTTCGTCGCGTGGGCGGAGCGCCCCGATTCGCAGATGGTGGCGGACGGGGACGTCGTGTTCGTCGGATACGGTGTGAGCGCGCCCGAGTGGCAGTGGGACGACTATCAGGGCGAAGACCTGCGCGGCAAGGTCCTCCTGATGCTGGTGAACGACCCCGGCCTGCAGGATTCCACGGTCTTCAACGGCACGGCCCTCACCTACTACGGACGGTGGACCTACAAGCTCGAGGAGGCGGCGCGGCGCGGCGCCGTCGGCGCGCTGCTGGTGCACACCACCGAAAGCGCCACCTACCCCTGGACGGTGGTGCGCGGCTCGTGGACCGTCGAGCAGTTCCAGCTCGATCGGCCCGGCCCGCAGCAGCTGGCGTTCGCCGGCTGGGTCACCGAGGAGGCGGCGGCGCGAGCGCTCCGCGCAGCCGGGCACGACCTCGGCGCACTGACCCGCGGCGCTGCTCGTCGCGGCTTCCGGCCGGTGCGCACCGGCATCCGGGCCGCCGTCACCGTCTCGAGCCGCGTGCGCCGTGTGGCAGCGGAGAACGTGGTGGCACGGCTCCCCGGCTCGGACGCGGGGCTGGCGCGCGAGGTGGTCGTGTTCACGTCGCACTACGACCACAAGGGGATCGGCGTCGCCGTGGCGGGCGATTCGATCTACAACGGCGCGGAGGACAACGCCTCGGGCGTCGCGGCCATGCTGAGCGCCGCGCAGACCCTCGCCGCCGCGATGTCGCGGCCCCGGCGAACGTTGCTCTTCGTCGCGACCACCGCCGAGGAGAGCGGGTTGCTCGGCAGCGCCGCCTACGTCGCGGATCCGCTGGTGCCCCTCGGGCTGACCGCGGCGGTGCTCAATATCGATGTCACGAACGTGCACGGCCGCACGCGCGATATCTGGGCCCTGGGCGTCGATCGCTCGACGCTCGGGCCGGACTTCGCGGCGGCCGCGCGCGCCGAGTCGCTCGTCGTCAGCGGGGTACCGGACACCCGCGGGTCGTTCTTTCGCTCGGATCACTTTCCCTTCGCGCGGGCCGGAGTGCCCGCGCTGTCGTTGCAGCGCGGGCTCGATTTCGTCGGGCGCGCGCCGCAATGGGGCCGGGAGCAGGACGCGATCTGGAACAGCCAGCGCTATCACCAGCCCAGCGACCAGTATGCCGAGACGTTCGACTTCGGCGGCATGGTCCAGCAGGTGCGCGTCGTGGTGCGGACGGCGCTGGCCGTCGCCAACGCGACGGAGATGCCGCGCTGGCACGCGTCGTCGGAGTTTCAGCGCGCGGCGGCGCGCCCCTAGTGGGCCGGACCTGCCGTCCGGGCGGCAACCGCTGAGCGGGGAACGAGTTCCGTGAGACTGGCCGAACCGGGGGGGAGCAGGTAAGTTTGCGCCCGCCTTAGCCATCCCCTTTTGGGCCTTTTCTCTTCGCGGAGCGAGCCCTGGACCTGCCCTCAGCGCACCGGCTGCCGCTCGCCTGGTTTCACGAGGCCGCCAGCCCGCCCCTCCAGTACCGCGCACTGGCCGAGGCGGCGCCGCCCGACGCGCGCGACCCCCAGCGACTCGCCGACCTCGAGTCTGCCGTTCTGGCGTACAAACCGGCTCAGGCGCTCGCCCGCAAGCAGAAGCGGGACGGTCTGTGGGGCGCGAACCTGTTGGCGCCGGCAGCGAATCGCGCGCTCGGGTGGACGGAGCCGGGCACGGTGTTTCAGTACCTGCGGCTGCTCGAACTCGGGTGGCGCAGCGATCAGCGGCCGTTCAAGGTGGCCGACCGCTTCCTGTTCCGGCTGCTGTCACGCGACGAGGATCCCGCACTCCTCTTGGAGTTTCGGCGCTGGGCCAAGGACGATCCGGGGCTGGGCCTGTGGGCTCGGGGCATGGGACGCATGGGAGCGGCGGCCGCGCTCGCGCGAGCGGGGCACACCGAGGATCCGCGCTTGCGCGGGGTGGCGCACAAGATCGTGAGCGACATCTCGCAGTTCCTGCGCAGCGACCTGGTCGAGAAGCCGTTCAAGCGCGTGTCAGGGCGCACCGTGCTGGACCCCCTCGCCACACCGCCCACGGTGTTCTCCGTGGTGATGCTGGCGCACCTCCCGGCCTTGCAGCGGGAGCGGGCGGGGTTCCTCGACCGGCTCGCGGGGTACCTGTCCGCCCCGGCGACGAAGCGGGCGTTCCACATTCAGGCCGGCCAGCGGTTCTTCAAGCCGTACTTCGAGATCCTCGGCGACCCCATGGGGGCCGACGCGCACGGGCGGGTGAAGGACGTGCCCTTCGCCGTGTTCTGGCTGGAGATGCTGGCCCGCCTCGGCGTCGTCCGCCAGATGCCCCGTGCCACCCTGACGCTGGCGCGGCTGTTCTCCGAGTGCGACGAGCGGGGGATCTGGAGCCCCAAGAACCTCCGCACGCGTCCCAAGTCGACCAATCCGCTGGTGGACCACTACTACCCGCTCGAGGGGCCCGGCAAGAGCCCCGCGCAGCGCCAGACGGACGTAACGTTCCGCCTGGCGCTCATCGCGCAGATCCTCGGTATCCCAGTAGAGGTAGCATAAGCTACTACTAGTGCGTTCCTCGAGATACGTCGTCGCGGCTTCCGGCCGCCGACGTGTGGTGCCCTGTGCCTCCTGGGCGACCGGCCAGTCGTAGTATCGATATTGACTGAGCGATCTTCGTCGTTGCATATACTACTACATGCCGGGTGTTGATCTCGCCCCCTTCGGTTTCACACGCACCGAGTCCACGGTGTACGGCGCTCTGCTGCGCCTCGGGACGGCGACCGGCTACGCCGTGGCGCAAGCGACGCGGATCGCCCGCGCCAATGTCTATGCCGCCCTCGAGGGCCTCGCGGCGCGGCGCGCTGCGGTCCGCGTACCGGGGCGCCCGGCCCGGTACCGGCCCACCGACCCCCAGAGCCTGATCGCGCATCTCGCCGCCGAGCAGGGCGGCGCGCTCGACGCGTTGGAGCGCGCGTTGCGCGATACCGACGGCGAGCCCGGGACCGCTGTCGCCCTGGTGGCGGGGCCACGCCCGCTGGCCAACGTCGTGCTACGCCTGGTCGCCCGCGCCGAGCATCGGGTCGTTGGGGTGGTCGCGGCCGGCATCTGGCGGGACACGCTGCCCGCGTGGCGGCGCGCCGGCGGGCGCGCGACCCTGGAAATCCGTACGGCGGGGGCGGTGGACGACGGCGCCGGCCTCGTGGCGGGCACCGCGCCGGACGATTCGGGCACGACGCTGCTGGTGGATGATGGCGTGGCCATTGTCGGGATCGGGAACGGGGAGGGGGCGACGGGCCTGTGGGGCAGCCATCCCGCGCTGCTGGCGGTGGTGCGGCGGGCCCTGGGCGGGAGCGGCTGAGCGGCGATGCGCCGGGTCGTCTGGATGAGTGCTACCACCGCCGCGGTCGCCCTGGGCTGCCGCGCGGCCCCGCTGACGGCGGTCCAGCGCTGGCCTCCTCCGGACGGCGCGCTGCGGGCGCGCATGCAGCCCGTGGACGGATCGGACCTGCGCGTCATCGACACGGGCACGGGTCCGACCGTGGTGTTCCTCCACGGGCTCGGGAGCTCGATGTACGCCTGGCGGGCCGTGCTCGGGCCCGTGCTCGCGGCGGGTCACCGGGTCGTGGCGTTTGACAATCGCGGATTCGGATTCTCGTCGCGCCCCGCGGGCGGCTACGACAATGGCGCCTACGTGCGGCTGCTGTTTTCGCTCCTGGACTCGCTGGGCGTGGGACCGGCCGTGCTCGTGGGCCATTCGATGGGTGGAGCGATCGCCGCCGAAGCAGCCCTCGCCCAGCCGGACCGCTTCCTGGGACTCGTGCTGGTCGGGAGCGCGGGGTACGGCGTGGCGGAGCCGTGGGCCCTGCGCGTCGTCCGCCTGCCCCTCGTTGGGCGGCTCGCCACCCTGTTGCTCGGCCGCTGGACCGTGCGCCAGTTGCTGCGGTCTACGTACGCCAACCCGGCGCAGGTCACCGAGGCTGACATAGATCAGTATTACGCCGCGGCGATGCAGCCGGGGTCAGCGCGGGCGCTGCGGCGCGTGCTGGCGGAGTTCCGCTTCGACGGCCTGACGGGCCGGCTGCGCCGACTGGGGGCGCCGACGCTGCTCGTGTGGGGCGCTCAGGACCGCTGGACCCCGTTGTGGGCTGGCCAGCACATGGCGATCGAACTCCCGCGCGGCGCGCTGGTGGTCGTGCCCGACGCCGGGCACAACGTCCCGGAGGAGCGGGGCGACGAAGTGGCGCGGCTCGTGATCGCGTTCCTGCGCCATGGCACCGCCGTCCCACCCGGCGACCTGGCGCAAGGCCCGCTGGAGCCGGCCAGGCACTTGACCGGAGCGCCGAGGTCATAGAAATTCAACTGATCTGTTGACATTTCGTAGATGAAACGGAAGCTCAGCAACGACAGGGCGTTACGGATTTTGGCAGCGGCTCGGCGGGAGTTCGCCCGGGCCGGATTCGACAGCGCGCGCGTCGATCGCATTGCGGCGGCCGCCGGCACCAACAAGCAGCTGCTGTACTACTACTTCCGGTCGAAGCGGGGGCTCTTTCAGGTGGTGCTGCAGCAGGCCGCCGCCGACCTCGAAGGGGCGCTCGAGGGGCCGGGTGCGCCGGGCGGCCCGCCCATCGCACGCCTGCGCGCCGCCCTGCTGGCTCAATTCGATTATCTGGCCCGCCACCCCGACCTCGTCGTGCTCCTCACCCACGCGGCGCGCGGGGACCGACCGGTCTTCGCGCCGGCGGTACGGCGGCTCGTGGTGCTCCTCGCCGAGGGCCAGGGCCGGGGCCACGTCCGCGGAGACCTGGATCCGCACATCGCGGCCGCCCAGGCGCTGGTCCTGATGGTGGGCTACCTGCGCCTCGAGCCCCTCATCGCCGGGGCCGCGCCGACGTTGGCGGCCGGCGCCCCGGCGCTCCGGGCCAAATGGATGGGGTCTGCTGTCGAGTTGTTTGTGGCGGGGGTGCGCGCGGACGCGGCGTAGGACGCTGGGCTCAGCCCTGCGCCACCATCCGTGGCTCCGGAGCGTCGGCGGTGAACACCAGGTGCCCCTGCTGGATCCGCGCCCCGCGCAGCGCGAAACTCAACACTTCGCCCAAGTCCTCCACCAAGTGCACCTCGAGACCCTGGCGCACTTCCTCGGGCAGATCCTCGAGATCGGCCTGGTTGTCCTTCGGGATGATCACGGTCCGGATGCCCGCGCGTACGGCCCCGAGCACCTTTTCCTTCACCCCGCCGATCGGCAGGACCCGCCCGCGCAACGTCACCTCGCCCGTCATCGCCACGTCGTGGCGCGCCGGCCGGCGGGACAGCGCCGAGACCAGCGCCGTCGCCATGGTGACGCCCGCGGAGGGACCGTCTTTGGGGATGGCCCCCGCGGGAACATGGATGTGGACCTCCGTGTCCCCCAGGGCGCCCTGCGCGATCCCGAGCTGCTCGGCGTGCGACTTGGCATACGTCAGCGCGGCGCGGGCGGACTCCTTCATGACGTCGCCGAGCTGACCCGTCAGCACGAGGTCGCCCTTGCCCTTCATGACGCTCGCCTCGACGAACATGATGTCCCCGCCCACCGGCGTGTAGTACATGCCGGTGGCGACCCCGACCTGATCCGCTCCCGCCATGCGCTCGGGGTGCACCTTGGGCCGGCCCAGCAGGTCGTCCACCTCTCCGGCCCCGACGGTGATGCCCTCGACCTCCCCGGTCGCGATCCGGCGGGCGACCTTGCGACCCAGCTTCCCGACCTCGCGCTCGAGTTGCCGCACGCCCGCTTCGCGCGTGTACCGCGAGATGATCTCGCGGACCGCTTCCTCTTCCAGGGTCAACTGGCCGGCCTGGAGGCCGTTCTCCCTCAGCTGCCGCGGCACGAGATAGCGCTGGGCGATCTGCAGCTTCTCCGCTTCGGTGTAACCCGCGAACGTCACCGTTTCGAGGCGGTCGAGCAGCGGCGCAGGAATGCCCTGCAGGAAGTTGGCCGTCGCGACGAATAGCACCTCCGACAGATCGAACGGCACGCCGAGATAATGATCGGTGAACGAGTCGTTCTGCGCCGGATCGAGCACCTCGAGCAGGGCCGCCGCGGGATCGCCCTGGAACGACACGCCCAGCTTGTCCACCTCGTCGAGCAGGAAGACGGGGTTCTTGACGCCCGCCTGCTTCATTCCCTGAATGATGCGGCCCGGCATGGCGCCGACGTAGGTGCGGCGGTGACCGCGGATATCGGCCTCGTCACGGGCGCCGCCCAGCGAAATCCGCACGTATGAGCGGCCCATCGCCCGCGCGATCGACTTGGCGATCGACGTCTTGCCCACCCCGGGCGGCCCCACGAACAGCAGGATATGGCCCTTGCCCTGCCGGTCGTCCTCGTTGCCCGGCACGTCCGCCACGGGCAGGCGCTGACGCAGCTGGCGCACCGCCAGGAATTCCAGCACCTGATCCTTCACGTCCTGCAGGCCGTAGTGGTCCTCCTCCAGAATCGCGGCCGCACGCTTCAGATCGAGCGACTCTTCGGCGCGGGCATTCCACGGCAGCTCCGCCACCGTTTCGAGGAACGTGCGGATGACCTGCGCCTCCATCGAGTCCTTGTTGGTGCGTTCCAGCCGTTTGAGTTCGCGGTCCGTCTCCTTGCGCGCCGCCTCGGGCAGATCCAAAGCCGCCAGCCGCTCCCGCAGTCCCTCCACCTCGCCCTGCTCGTCGTCCTCACCCAGCTCCTTGCGGATCGCCTTCATCTGCTCACGCAGGAACATCTCCCGCTGACGCTCGCCGATCTCCTCCTGCACCTGCGACTTGATGTCCTCCTGCGCGTCCGCCACCTCGATCTGCCGCTGGGCGTGGACGAGCACGCGTCGCAGGCGGTCCTCCACCGAAAGCGTCTCGAGCAGCGTCTGCCGCTCGGCCGGCGAGATGTCGATGTAGGCAGCCACCAGATCGGCGAGACGGCCGGGGTCGGCGGCGCCTTCGAGCACCTGCTTCACGATCTCCTCGGGGATCCCCGACTTCTGACCCAGCTCGGCCGCGCGCTCCCGCGTCTCACGGTGCAGTCCACGAAACGCCGCGTCCTCCGGGTTGACCGGCGGCTGCTCGTGCACCTCCCGCACGATGGCCTGCAGGTAGTCCCCGATGTCCGCGTAGTGCATCACCGTGCCTCGGGACTGCCCCTCGAGCAGCAGCTGCACGCCCGAAATGCCCCGCTGGATCTGCCCGATCCGCGCGATCGTGCCGGTGGTGTTGAGGATCTCCGCCGTGACGTTGTCGACGTTCTGCGTCTGGCTGACGGCGAAGATCAGCCGCGACTCGCTCTTGAGCGCGGCTTCGATGGCCCGCAGGGTCGCGGGCCGACCCGCCCCGATGGGCATCGTCACCCCCGGGAACAGCACGGCCTCCCGGAGCGGCAGCACGGGGAGGGCCAGGCGCTCGGACTGGATCGGATTCGTGAGTGTCATGGCGACTCCTACATGGCACCCTATGTGCCATGAATCAACACCCGAAACGGCAGGATTCGTTCCCCGCACCCGTCAATTGGGCAGCGCGCAGGCGTGCGGCCTGCGCGCCTGACTCACGCGGTCGCCAGTCGGCGGTTGGCGGGCGCGGGCTGCGCCGCCCATCGTGCACTGCCGGCAACGGGGGCGCCGGATACACGAGCGTAAGTTGCGGTGCCGGCGATGGTTGCACGGCGAGCACCGTTGCGGTAAATCTAGGGCCGTGAGCGCCACCGCCCGCAATGGCTGACGTCGGGGATCTCCTGCACCAGCGCCTCACCATGACGCTGGGGGATGCCTACACCGTTCAAGGCGAGATCGGCCGGGGCGGCATGGGGGTGGTCTACCATGCCCGCGACGAGCGCCTCAAGCGCCAGGTGGCGATCAAGGTGCTCCCGCCCGAGCTCGCGTTTCGCGCCGAGATCCGCACGCGCTTCCTGCGTGAAGCCGAGACGGCCGCGCGCCTGTCCCACCCGCACATCGTGCCCATCCACTCGGTCGGCGAGGGGCCGGAGGGACTGGTCTATTTCGTGATGGCCTACGTGGATGGAGAGTCCGTGGCGCAGCGGCTCTCGCGCCGCGGCCGTCTGCCGGTGGAGGAGGTGCGGCGCGTCCTCATCGAGACGGCGGATGCGCTGGGTGCCGCACACGCGCTGGGCATCATTCATCGGGACGTGAAGCCCGACAACGTGCTGCTCGAGGGCAGCCGCGGGCGCGTCGTCGTCACGGATTTCGGCATCGCCAAGGCGCTCAGCTCGGGTACCGGGCCCGGTACGGCGCTGACGGCGACGGGCGTAGCGATCGGGACCCCGCATTTCATGAGCCCTGAGCAGGCGGCCGGAGACCGGGAGGTGGACGGCCGGTCCGACCTGTACTCGCTGGGCGTCGTGGCCTACCAGATGCTCACCGGCGAGTTGCCGTTCACGGCACCGACGGTCCCCGGTATTCTGCTCAAGCACATCACCGAGGCGGCGCCGACCATCGACGACAAGCGCCCCGAGTGCCCGCCCGACCTCTCCGGCGCGGTGATGCGCTGCCTCGAAAAGGATCCGGACGACCGTTGGCCGACGGCCGACGCCCTGCGCCGCGCGCTCGAGTCGCGCTCGACGCCGGCCTATCGGCCCCGCGCCGCGGCCCGCCGTCCGGCGCTGGCGCGCACGGGGGCGGTCGTCCCGAGGAGCCACGACGCCGGACGCCGACCCGCGCGTCGCGGGCACGAGCGCTCCCCGGCGCAGCCGTCGAGCGGGGAGCCCGAGGTCGTGCGCCGGATGCGATCGAGCTTCGTCTCATGGGCGTCGGTGTGCGGCGGGCTCGTGGTGGTGGACCTGGCTTCGGGATGGGGCGGCTGGTCGTTCTTCGTCACCGCGGTGTGGGGCGCGTTCAGCATCATCCCGCAGTACGTCAAGCTCTGGAACGCGGGCTACTCCTGGCGGGACGTGTTGCATCGCCCGCCGGCACCGGACGCCGCCGAGGTGCGCCTCAGCGGGGGCCGCAGCCGCCCGGCCGCGCTCCCACCGCCCACCACGGGCGAGTTCGGGAGCCAGGCGGGCGTGATCCAGCAGGCGCGACAAGACCGCAAGGCCATCCTCGCGATCGTGGACGGCCTGCCCAAGTCGGAGCGCAAGCTGCTGCCCGACGTGGCCGCGACGGTGGACGCGCTGCTCGCCCGCGCCGAGAATCTCGCGCGCATGCTGGAGGCGATGGGTGGGGTGCCGGACGACGCGCTCGCGCGCATCGATCAGAAGATCGCGGGCCTCGAGGGCGTGGACGATTCCGGCGAGCGCGATCGTCAGATGAGCCTGCTCGAGCGGCAAAAGCAGACGCTGGGAGACCTTCTCAACCGGCGCCGGTTGGTCCAGGAGCAGCTGACGTCGTGCATCATCGCGATGCAGAACGTGCGGTTCGACCTGCTGCGACTGCGCTCGGCTGGCGTGGACGCCGTACTGAGCGATCTCACCCAGGCGACCCAGGAGGCGCGCGCCTTGTCGCGGGACGTGGACCACGCCATCGCGGCCGCGGGAGAGATCCGCGAGGCGCTGGGCGGACCGGGTCGGTAACCGACCGCCGGGCGGTCAGGGGATCGCCGCTCCACTCCGGCACCGTTCCACGAGCCCCGGTCCGTCGGGGCGGTCGATCCCGAAACCCGACAAGCCGATGAACGCGTCCGCCGCCGCGTCGCATCTGCCCGCCCGGAGTGCCGCCGCCGCGCGGATCGCGACCGCCCGCGACCACGACCCCCGCCACGCCACCACCGCCGCCGCCACGCTGTCCGCGAGCGCCGGCGGGCCCGCGACCGACAGGGCGGCGAGCGCGTCGCCCACCGCCGCGTAAGGGAAGGGGCGGCGAAAACTCGGCCGCGCCGTCGCGAGTGCGGCGCCGATCTCCCCCGCCGTCTCCGCCCACCGCCCCGCCTGCGCCGCCAGCACGGCGCGCGTTCCGTGCACCAGGGTCGTGTCGGCTCCGAGGATGAGCGCGGTCGTGAGGAGATTCCGCGCGCGGGCCGTGTCGCGCCGCGCGGCGGCGATCTGGCCCAGGACGAGGTGCGCATCCGGGTGCTCCGCCGGCTCGGTCCGGACCACGCGGGCCAGCGCCGTGTCGGCGAACAGCGTGTCCCCCAGAGCGACCCGCACCACCGCCACGCGGACGGCCCAGGCGCTCTCTCGCGGGCGCCCGCGGCGGACGGCATCCAGGTAGGCGAGGCCACGTGCCTCGCCGCGGCGCGACGCGAACGCCATCGCCCGCTGCTCGGCCGGGGCACCCTCCCCCACCATGGCACCGATGGCGATCAGCGAATCGAGGATGCCGCTCACACCCTCGCCGTCGAGGAATCGGCGGGCGGCGACGTACTCCAGGGCGGGCCGGTCGTCGGTATGGTGCAGCGCGGCGCGGGCCACCAGCAGCGCGGTGCCGGAATCGGCGAAGAGGAACCGTCCGCGCACGTCGTCCGGCTGCTCGACGCCGAGCCAGTCGCGCGCCGGTAGCGCGAGAGCCCCGCCCGGGCCCACCAGACGCCCGCGCCACGCGGGGTCCTCCCGGAACGGCTCGCGCGACGCGAGCACGATCACGTCGTGCGGCGACCCGAACCACAGCTGCACGTGAGGGAACACGGCGCGGATGCTGCGCACGATGCCGGCCACGACCGGCAGGGGCAGCTGATAGAGCTGAATCCACTGGCCGAAGACACCGTCGTCCGCCAGTCGCGAGCGCACGACACCGAAAAACTCCGGGGTGTACAGCGTCGCCACGCCCGCGACCCACGGGTTCGACGGCTCGGAGACGATCACGTCGAACCGCTCCCGGCTGAGCTGCAGCGCGCTTCGCGCGTCGTCCACGATGGCCCGCACGGCGGGTCGGTGCAGCACCGAGTCGTTGACGTGGGTGAAGTAGCGGTCCATGGTCAGGACCGCGGGCTCGAGCTCGACGATCCGGACGCGTTCCATCCCCGGCACCGCCGCCAGCACGCTGGCGGTGACGCCGGAGCCGTGGCCGATCACGAAGGCGGATCGGGCTTCCGGGCGGGCGAGCGCCGGCGCGAGGCCGAGCATCAGCTGCGTGGCCATGTCGCCGTGGTCCGATGCGTCGGCCTTGCCATTCAGCTTGAGCGAGCGACCCGACTCGCTCTCCCACACCGACACGGTCGCGTTGCGGCCCTCGCGGAAGGCCACCTGCCGCACACCGCGATGGGCCAGGAATGCCCGCAACGAGGAGGCCGACATCGGACTGCGGGCGTAGATCGTCGGCCCCAGATCGATGAGCCGCGTGCTCCACGGCGGTGCCGCGAACGCCGCGACCAGCCCCACGGCGGCGAGCGCGCCCGCGGCGTTCGTGCGGCGGCGCACACGGGCGCGCAGATGCGGCTCGGCGATGGGGGTGCGCGCCGCGAGCGCGGCGAGCGTCAACGCCGCGACTCCGGAGAGCACCAGGCCCACCCGCAGCGTGACGTCCGTCCCGAGCGTGGTGACCAGCACGAAGCCCGTCAGCACGCTGCCCGCGATGCTGCCGACGGTGTTGAGGGCGTACGCCCGTCCGACGTCCCCGCTCCGCGCGGCGTCCGTCCGGGCCACGAGGTCGGTCAGCAGCGGGAAGGTCATCCCCATGCCGATCGCGGGCACCAGCACCACCCCGCCGACGGCGAGTCCCAAGAGGGCGAGGCGGTGGCCCGCGGCCAGAAACGGCACCTGGAAGACCGCGATGATGTAGACCGGCAGCGCCGTGAAGAACAGGAACAGCACCGCCGCCCCGGCCGCCGCGACGCCCTGCGCCAGCGCGGCGCGCGCCGCGGTCTCGATGCGCGGTCCCGCCCGCCGCGCGACGACCGCGCTCCCGATACCGATCCCCAGCAGGAACACGGCCAGGATCAGCGTAAACGCATATGTCGAGCCGCCGACCATCATCACCAGGACGCGGGTCCAGGCGATCTCTTCGAGGAGCGCGGCGAAAGCCGTCACGCCGAGCAGCACCAGGGCCGAGACGGTGAGCGCGTCCCGGCGCCGGGTAGCCACCGCGGGTGGGGGCTCGGGTGTCGGGTCGAGCGGGCGCGCGATGCCGAGGGCGACCGCGCCCACGGCCAGGTTGACGGCCGCGGCGCCCCACAGCGAGCGCATGATGCCGACGTGCTCGATCAGCACGAACCCGGCGAGCGCGGTCCCGGCGACGGCCCCGAGGGTGTTGAGGCTGTACAGCCGTCCCACCGCGGGCTGCAGCTCGTCGCGCCGCTCGCCCATGAATCCGCGCGCGAGCACCGGGAGCGTGCCGCCCATCAGGGTCGTGGGAACCAGCAGCACCAGCGCGGCGAGGCCGAAGCGCAGCGCGAGGCTGGCCCCACCGGCCACGCCGAGGCCGCCGGCCACGGCCAGGTAGATCCGGTGAACGACGGTGAGCAAGACGGGGGACAGGAGGCCGAACAGGCCGATGGCGATCTCGAGCCAGCCGTAGAGGGCCGCCGGTCGCGGATGGCGGTCGGCGCGCCGGCCGATGAGCCACGCGCCCAACCCGAGCCCGCCCAGAAACGCCGCGACGACCGTCGTGACCGACTGGATGGTCGAGCCGAATGTCTGGTACAGCATGCGGACCCACAGGAGCTGGTAGACCAGCCCTGTGGCGCCTGAGAGGAAAAAGAGGAGACTGTAGCCGAGGCGTGCGCTAGAACGCATGCAGCTCGCGCATCGCCGTCGCGAGATCCTCCACCTGCGGCAGGATGAAATCCTCGAGGTTCGGCGCGTACCCCACGAACGTGTCGGTCGCGGCGACCCGCTTGACGGGCGCGTCGAGCCACGGGAAACAGTCGTCGGCGATGCGCGCCGCGATTTCGGCGCCGTACCCCCACGAGAGCGAATCCTCGTATGCCACGATCACCTTGTTGGTCTTCTTCACCGACTCGCCGACGGCATCCCAGTCCACCGGCGAGAGCGTGCGCAGATCCAGCACTTCGACGCGGACGCCGTCGCGCTCCTCCAGCTCCTTCGCCGCGACGATCGCGCGCTGCACGACGGCGCCGTACGTCACGACCGTGAGGTCCGTGCCCTCCCGCACGACCTTGGCCTTGCCGAACGGGATCATGAAGTTGGGGCCCGGATTGGGCGCCTTGTTGTAGGTCTGGCGGTACAGGTGCTTGTGCTCGAGGACGAGCACGGGGTCCTCGCAGCGGATGGCGGTGCGCAACAGCCCGTTGGCGTCGAGCGCGGTGGCCGGGCACACCACGCGCAGCCCGGGCACGGAGGTGAAGACGATGGCGCCGGTTTGCGAGTGATAGACCGAGCCGCCTTTCAGGTACCCGCCGTAGGTCACCCGCACCACGGCCGGGCAGCTGAATGCGTTGTTCGAGCGCCACCGCATGGTCGCGAGCTCGTTGCGCAGTTGGTGATAGGCCGGCCAGATGTAGTCGAAGAACTGGATCTCGACGACGGGCTTGAGGCCGCGCGTGGCCAGCCCGATCGCGCGTCCCGCGATGTTCGCTTCGGCCAACGGCGAGTTGTAGACCCGGTCGCCGCCGAACTGGCGTTGCAGCCCCCAGGTCACTTTGAACACCCCGCCCTTGCCCTTCACCTCGCCGAGATATTTCTCGCGACTCACGTCCGCCACGTCCTCGCCGAACACGAGAATGCGCGGATCGCGCGCCATCTCGTCCTTCATACAGGCGTTGAGCAGATCCACCATCGTGGTGGGTTCGCCCGTGAAATGCGGGTCGTCCTCGGTATCGAACTGCTCGGAGGTGGGATCGACCTCGGGCGAGTAGACGTAGCGCAGGGCTGTCTCGGGCGCGGGCTGCGGCGAGGCGAGCGCCATGTCGGCGGCGACCTGCACTTCTTCATCGACCGCCTGCTTGATCGCCTCGATTTCGCTCTCGGTGGCGTTCCCGTCGGCGACGAGTCGCCGCGGGAACTGCGTGACCGGGTCCCGCCGCGCGTCTTCCTCGCGCTCGCGCGGCGGTCGGTACAGGACTTCGTCGTCGGACAGCGAGTGCGAATACGGGCGGATGACCTGGGCGTGTACGAGCGCGGGGCCCTTGCGGTCCCGGCAGTGCTGGACCGCGCGGCGGAGCGCCTCGTAGGAGGCCACGGGGTCGCACCCGTCGCACTCCTCGACCAGGAGGTGCGGGAAGCCGCGCACCAGCGTGGAGACCGATCCGCCCGCGGTCTGCACTTCGACCGGCACCGAGATCGCGTAGCCGTTGTCTTCGATCAGGAACAGCACCGGGAGCTTCAGGTTGCTTGCCGTGTTCAGCGCCTCCCAGAACTCCCCCTCGCTGGTGGTGCCATCGCCCGCCGTGCACAGCACCATCTCGTCGCTCGCGATGGGCTTCTCGGTGATCTCGGGGATGCGGCTGTAGCGGTACCACGCTTCGGCACACCCCACGGCCTGGAGGAACTGCGTGCCCGTGGGGCTCGACTGGCTCACGATGTTCAGCGCCTTGTGGCCCCAATGGGACGGCATCTGCCGGCCGCCCGAGTTGGGGTCGTCGGCCGCGCCCGCCGCGGAGAGGAGCATCTCGGTCGGCGTCATCCCGAGTCCGAGGCACAGCGCGCGGTCGCGATAGTACGGATAGAACCAGTCCGAGCCGGGCCGGAGGAGTTTGGCGGCCGCGACCAGCACCGCTTCGTGGCCGGCGCCCGAGATCTGGAAGAAGATCTTGTTCTGGCGCTTGAGCTGGATCTCTTTGTCGTCGAGCCGACGCGACAGGTAGATCAGGCGGAAGAACTCGAGCAGGTCGGCCTTGGCGAGGGGCTTCGCCGGGCCGCGCGGCTGGGGCTTGGTGCGGGTCGCCATGAGGCTACAAAACTAGCCCCGCGCCCCGTGCGGGCCCAAGACCTCGGCCGGCGGCAGCTCCGTCACCACCGCTCCCGCTTCACATCCGCGAGCACGCTGTGTAACTCGTTGAACGTGAGCCCCTTCGGCTCGACCGGCAGCAACGGGCTGAAGTACTCCGTCTGGTTGCCGTGCACCCCGACGCGGAAATGCGCGAACCGCTCGTTGCCGAGATCGACGGAGACCAGCACGAACTGCTGGAACTCGACCGGCACGCCCTCCTGGATCACGCGCAAGCGCACGCGGTACTTCCCGTCCGCGGCGGGTTCGGTCGTCCAGGCGACACGGTAGGTCGGGATGGCCGTCCCCGTCACCCAGGCGTCGAAGAACCAGTCCATCGGTACGCCTGCGTGGCGCTCGACGATAGCCTGGAACTCCTCGGTGGACGCGGTTCCCCCGCCGAAGGTCTGGTAGAAATCCTGCATCATTCCGATGAAGCGGTCGTCCTTGCGGGTCTGGAGATCCAGCATGAGCGTGCGCAGCATGTGGAACACCCAGGCGCCTTTTTCGTAGACGGTCACCTGATAGCCCAGCGGCGTGTCGGGAGTGGCGTTGCGGTAGCCGACCCAGATCGGACCGATGGACCCGCGGTAATCTCCCATGTTCGCCTTGTACTGACCCAGAAACCTGAAGTATTCCTCGTTCCGTTTGCGCAGGTTCTGCAGGTACCACAGTGCCGAGAAGGTCGCGAGTCCCTCGCTCAACCACGCATCGCGATACGTCGCGGGGCGGACGGCGTTCCCCCACCACTGGTGCGCCACCTCGTGCGCGCGGAAGAAATGATCGAACCCGTCCAGCGCCGTCTGCTGGAACGTGGACCATGACAGGTGGATCAGGCCCGGAAACGAGACGCCCTCGAGATAGGGGATCTCGGTCACGATGTAGTGAGACAGTGGCGGGGCGCCGAACAGGCTCTCGAACAGTTTCAGACTGTTGACCACGTCCGCGACGACCGCCTCGCGCATGTTGCGTTGTTCGGGAAACGTGAACCCCCGCTGCAACGCCGCCTTGCGGAGCTCGCGGTGCGCGGTTTCGGAGATGAGCACGTCGAGCGACGGCGCGCCTGCTTGCTCGATGCGTCCGCTCTCGAACAGCCCGAGATTGAACGACGCGTACGGCGTGGGTCGACGCGCCACCCAGCGCGTCGTGAGCCAACGGTCCGCGCGCGCAGAATCGACTCGCTCGCCGATACTCCCCAGGGGATACCAGCTCGGGCTGTGAAACGTCAGGTCGAACGTGGCCAGGTTCCCGCCCTGCCCGTTGACGGGATACCAGTCAGCGGAGGGAGGCAGGAAGAACCAATCGCCGTAGCGGTCGATCAGATCCCCGCCGTAGTACACCGTGAGTGCCAGCGTGTCCCCGGGCTCCAGCCGTCGTTCGGCGCGAACCCACAGCGTACCATCATCGTCTGCCTTGAACACGGGCGCCGCCCGACCATCGTTCCAGCGCGCCGAGTCGACTGTGAGCTTGCCGTGCAGGCCGAACCGGAGCCACGGCCCGACGGGCTCCACGGCCACGAGCGTCAGCGTGCCGCGTGCCGCGAACTCGAGCTCCCCCGTCGTCCTCGGTGTCAGGCGGATGTCCAGGCCGTAGTGCGGCACGTCGAGGCGCCGCCGGTACCACCACGTGACAGCCCGGCGATCCGGCGGCGAGCGAGTAACGAGCGCCCACCGGGTGCCCCACCGGATCCGGCCCACGGGTCGGCGGAGCTGGGAGGCTTCGTTCACGTCGGGGTCAAACGTGAAGAGCAGGTCCGACTCGCCCGGACGTTCTACCCGCGCCAGGAAAAAACCGTTGGATTCACCGTTGAGCAGCGGACTCATGATGTCGTCGCTGAACGCCCCTTCGTTGTCCCCGCGGAGCGACCCGACGAAATCGGTCGCGTGATCGCGGACGGCGCCCGGAATTTCCCCCGGCACGAACGTGACCCCCGCGAGCTCGCGCATGGTCGTGTCGGCGAAGATCAGAATCGCCTCCGCTATCGCGGCGTCCAACGCGGGCGCGCCGACCTGTCGCCGCAACTCCTCCCGCTCAACGGGGTGCGGTGGCGCGTACGCCAGCCGGCCGTCGCCGCGAAAGACGGCGGCGACCGTCCGCCCGCCCACGGGCGACAACAGGTAGAGTTGCCCGCGCTCGAACGTCAGGCGGGCGGCGCCGCGGGTGAGCACGAGCCGCTCTACCTGGGCGACCTGCCCGGGAACCGGCTTCAGCGCCACGATCTCCCGATAGCGGTCGAGATACGAGGTGGCGGGAGCTGCTTCCACGGGGGCCAGCTGCTGGGCGAGGAGTCCCCCGGGCCGGAGAGCGGCCAGGGCGGCGAGCACGGGGCTCGCCACGAGGGCGGCACGCACGGCGCCGCGCGCGGAGACCAGGAGTGTCGGCGGACGCATAGGATCCCGGAGCACGCCTCCTGCCGACGAAGGTAGGGTCGTTCGCCGGGATCGGGAAGCGGACGGTCGCGTGCTCCCGCCGTCCACGCTAGACTTGCGCAGCCGGTCCCTCAGATCCCGCACCCCGGGGTGCCACGTGGATAGTGCCGCCAAGAAGACCGTCCTCCGCCAGTTCCCCTACGGGCTGTACGCCGTCACGGTGGCCGCCGACGGCGAGGAGCACGCGATGACCGCAAACTGGGTCACCCAGGCCGCGTTCGACCCGCCAATGGTCGCCGTCGCCGTCGAGAACACGTCGAAGACGATCGAGCTGATCCGGGACGCGCATGTGTTCGCCGTGAGCGTGTTTCACGAGGGCCAGCGCGATCTGGCCGGCAAGCTGGGCCGGTCGTCCGAGCAGGTCGCGGAGAAGCTGAAGGGGATCAAGACGAAGGCGGCGCCCGTCTCCGGCACGCCGGTCCTCGCCGACAGCCTGGGCTGGGTCGAGTGCCGGGTGATCTCCACCCTCCCGGCGGGCGACCATACGCTGGTGCTGGGCGAGGTGATCGGGGCGGGCGTGGAGCGTGAAGGGGTCCCGGCATTGACCCTGCAGCAGGCCGGGTTCAAGTACTCGGGGTAGCGTTGCCCTACCGGCGGTACACGAGCCGTCCGCCGACGATGGTGTAGCGCACGCGCATCACCGCCAGCGACTCGGGCGGCAGGGCGAACGCGTCCCGATCCAGCACCACCACATCGGCATAGTAGCCCGGGGCGAGCGTGCCCCATTTCCCTTCGGCGAACACCGCGTAGGCGGTGCCGGCGGTGTAGGCGCGCAGCGCCTGCGCCAGCACGATGCGCTCTTCGGGGAACCACCCCATCGGGTTGGCGCCGTCGATCGTCCGCCGCGTCACCGCGCCATACAGTCCGAGCGCGGGATCGAGCGGCGCCACGGTCCAGTCCGACCCGAACGCCAACCGCGCCTCGGCGGCGAGCAGCGAGTGGAAGGCGTAGGTCGTGAGGCTGCGACCGCGGCCGATGCGCCGTTCGAGCCAGCGACCGTCGTCGATCGCGTGATACGGCTGCATCGAGGGGATGACGTTCATGCGGGCGAAGAGCGGAATCTCCTCGCGCCGCAGGTGCTGGGCGTGCTCGTTGCGGAACCGCCGGTCGCGCTCCCCGTGGGCCCGCGCCACGCTGTCGAAGATCTGGAACAGGAGTGCGTTCGCACGATCGCCGATCGCGTGCACCGCCACCTGCAGGCCCGCCGAGTCGGCGTTGCCGATCCACACCCGCAAGCTCTCTTCGGGTGTGGTCAGAATGCCCGCGTAGTCGGCGGAATCGGCGTACGGCTCGAAGAACAGGGCCGTGCGCGACCCGGCCGAGCCGTCCACCACGCCTTTCAGCCCCGCGATGCGCACCCAGTCGTCGCCCGGGCCCGACGCGCGAACCGTGTCGGCCGCGGCGCGCCACTGCGACAGGGGGAGATACACGTACGCCCGCAGCGTGAGTTTGCCGGCCTGGCGCAGGCGGCGGAAGCTCGCGAGGTCGGCCCACGATGCGGAGACGTGCGCGATCGCCGTCACGCCGAGCGACGCGGCGTGCGCCAGTGCGCGGGTGAGCGCCGAATCGATCTCTTGCGGCGAGCGGGCGGGGACGGCCGCCCAGATGAGGTTCATCGCCTCGTCCTTGAAGATCCCCTGCGGCACGCCGGTGAGCGGATCGCGCGGGATCTCACCGCCGACGGGCGTCGGGGTGTCACGGGTCACGCCCGCCGCCCGGATCGCCGCGCTGTTGGCGAGGGCCATGTGCCCGTCGAGCCGGCTCACGAAGACCGGGTGGTTCGGTGTGACCGAGTCGATCCAGTCGCGCCGGGGGAGCGGCGTGTCCGGCCACAACTCATGGTCCCAGTCGCCGCCGAGGATCCACTGGCCGGGGGCGAGCTCGCGCGCGAACGCGCCGATGCGGCGCACGAATTCCTCCGGAGTCGCGGCGTCGCGCAGGTCCACCGACGCGAGCTGGAAGCCGCCATCGACGAAATGCGCGTGCGCGTCACCGAACCCGGGCATGACCAGGCCGCCCCCCGCATCCAGCACCTGGGTGCGGCGCCCCACGCGATCGGCGATCGCGGCGGAGTCCCCGATGAGGAAGATCCGGTTGCCGCGCACCGCGACGGTCCCCGACTGCGGCGCCCCGCTCGACGCGCCGGTCCACACCATGCCGTTGACGATGACCAGATCGGCGCGCTCGCGGCATGCCGTCGCGGGCAGCAGGAGGAGCAGGACCGCTGACCAGACTGGGCGCATCGACGCTCCCTAACGCAACTTCGTGATCTGCCGGATCGTCTTGATCGCGTCCATCGTCTCGCCACCCGAGCCCTTGCCGGGCCGCGTGGTGAGCGCGTCGCGAATGTCGAGCAGCACCTCGAGCAACAGCTGCTCGCGCTGGAACGCCGCGTCGAGCTCGGCCATCCGCAGCTCGTCTCCCGCCGCCTTGGCGCGATCGTAGGCGTCGCGGTAGACGGCTTCGAGGTTAGTGAGAATGCGCTCGCGGGGCCGTGGCATGCGACGAATATAAGACGCGGCGCGGAGCCGGGCGCCCGTGCTACCGCACCCGCGGCGTGCGCCGTAGCTTCCCTTCATGGCACTCCATGGCAAGCGCGTGCTCCTCTTGGCCGGACCCCTCTACGAGGACCTCGAGCTGTGGTATCCCAAGATCCGCCTCGAGGAGGAGGGGGCGGCGACGACCGTGGCGGGGCTGGGCGACAAGACGTATCCGGGCAAACGGGGCTATCCGGTTACCGTCGATACGGACGTCGACCAGGTGGACGCCGCGATGTTCGACGGACTCGTGATCCCAGGAGGGTTTGCACCCGATCAGCTGCGTCGCTCCGAGCGGGTCCTCCAGCTGACGCGCGACATCCACCGCGCGGGCAAGCCGGTCGCGTTCATCTGCCACGCGGGGTGGGTCCCCATCTCGGCCCAGATCCTGCGCGGCAAGCGGGCCACGAGCGTCCGCGCGATCAAGGACGACATGGAGAACGCCGGCGTCCGCTGGGAAGACAGCGCGGTCGTGGTAGACGGCAATCTCATCTCGAGCCGCACGCCCGCCGACCTGCCGCAGTTCTGCCGCGCGCTCATCGCCGCCCTCGAGCGCGGGCCCGCGGACTGACGGCCGCCCGCGATCAGTCGAGCGGCAGCAGCACCACGCCGCTCGGTACCTTCGGCATGAAATAGGTCGACTTGGGCGGCATCACCGCGCCCGCGTCGGCGACCGCCAGGATCTGGTCCACCCGCGTCGGGGGGACCAGCACCGCGACCGCCGCCGCACGACCCTCGCGGGCGATCCCGATTGCCTTGCCGGCATCGGCCGTGTAGTCCAGCGCCACGGTCGACTGGGCCGCTCCGACGACCTCGCGCACGACGAGATGCTCGATCCGGACCACCGCGAGGGAGCGGACGGTCGGGTCCGGTTCGCTCCGCTCGAGCGCCGCGAGATCGGCATCGTGCCTGAGCGTCAGCAGAAACTCTTCGCCGTCCGCCCCCAGCACCGCGCACGCCGTGCGCTCCGCGACGGCGCTCAGGGCCGCCAGCGGATCACCCGCCGGGGGAAGCGGCACGACGTCGAACAGCTGCCGCCACCGCTCCACCAGCCTGCCGACGCTCCCCCGGCCCGCGCCGAAGACGATGCGGTGGGTCGGCAGCGCGACGAGGCCCGCGTCACGGGCCGACGCGACGTAGGCGAGGATGCGCCCCGCTGTGCCCTGCTCCGCCACGAACGCGCACGCCGTCTCGAACCGGTGGTGACCGTCGGCGATGTACAGTGGAGATGGCGGCAGCGGGAGGCGGGAGGGATCCCCAGTCACGACCCAGAGGGCGATCTCCACTCCATCCAGCGCCGCGGTCGCGTCGGCGGGGCCGGCGGTCACCGCTTGCAGCGCCGCCGCGAGCGCTCCGTCGGGGTCCGGAGCGAGCAGGAAAATCGATTCGAGGTTCGTGTGCGTCGCGCGCAGCAGCGCGAGGCGGTCGGCTTTCGGTCCGCGATGCGTGCGTTCATGGGGGCGGATCCGGCGGGGCCCGTAGCCTTCGGCGGCCACCGCCACGAACATGCCCGTACGCGTCCGTCGCTCGCCCGACGGCAGGGCGAACGTCTGCGCCATCACGTAGACGGCGGAATCGGTGTCGCGGACGAGCACGCCCGCGTCCCGCCAAGCCGCGAGCAGGTGGGCGGCGCGGCGGTACTTGTCCATGCCCCCGTCCGCTTCCGGCAGCATCAGCCGCACGATATTGTGTTCGTGGCGCGACGCGTAGGCGGGGCGCTGGTCCGGTGCGATGACGTCGTACGGCGGCGCGACCAGCTGCGATAGGCGGTCGCTCGCTCCGTAGCGCTCGCCCCGAAAGGGCGCCAGCAGGTCAGGCACCATCGCTTCCTTTCCGCTCGTGAGGTAGCCGTGAGCTTGCGTCAGGTGCAGGACACCGTCGATCGCTGGGTGTCGGGCTTTGAGGAGGGGTACTTCTCCCCGCTCACGAACCTCGCCCGCCTCAGCGAGGAAGTGGGTGAGCTCGCCCGCGAAATCAACCACCGATTCGGCCAGAAGACCAAGAAACCGGGGGAGGCCGAGGGCTCGATTGCCATGGAGCTCGCCGATGTCCTGTTCGTGGTCATCTGCCTCGCGAACTCCCAGAAAATCGATCTCGATCGCGCGTTCGCGGACATGCTGGAGAAGATCACGTCGCGCGACGCCGACCGGTGGACCAAGCGGGAACGTTGATCTCGTCGTACAACCGGAGGTAGGAGGTGAGCCGGTCCGGGTCGTACGTCCCCTCCTCGGCCGCCGTCCGGACGGCGCACCCCGGCTCGGTCCGGTGCCGGCAATCGTGGAACCGGCACTGATCGAGGTGCGGACGGAACTCGGGGAAGCAGGACGCGAGCCACTCGGCGTCGATCCCCCAGGTGCCCACCTCCCGCATGCCGGGTGTGTCCACGACGAAGCCGCCCATCCCGAACGGCACGAGCTCGGCGGCGGTCGTCGTGTGGCGGCCGGTGCGCCACTTGGCGCTGATGGCGCCGACCCGCCGGCCGAGACCGGGCTCGAGCGCGTTGAGCAGACTGGACTTGCCGGCCCCGGACGGCCCCGCCATCACACTCTCGCGCCCGCGCAACAGGTCGCGCAGCGCCACCAGCCCCGCGCCCGACCGCGCGGACGTCTCCAGCACCTGATAGCCGGCGGGCGCGTAGCGTCGGGCCAGTGCGGCGGCCGGCTCGCGGGCGAGATCGGTCTTGTTCACCACCACCACAGCGGGCAACTCGTTCGCCTCGGCGATCACGAGGAGGCGATCGAGCATCCGCGGACTGGGGTCGGGGTCGCGCGTCGCAGCCACGACCACGACCTGATCCACGTTCGCCGCGATCGGCTGGGCGCGCCGCGCGCGCTCGCCACCGGCGGAGCGGCGCGCGAGCACTGACCGTCGCGGCCGGACGGCGGCGATCGCGGCGCTGCCATCCGCGTCCACGTCGAGGTCCACGACGTCGCCCGGCACGACGCGATCGTCGTCCGCCCGTTTCACGCGCCCACGGAGCACGGCAGTGACCTCGCCCGCGTCCGTCCGGACGCGGTAGCGCGCGCCGCGGCGTACCAGCACGACCCCCGGGGTGGTCACGGGCGCGCCCCCTCGGCCGCCCCGGGCGCCGCGCCCACCAGGCGATCGAGGTGGTCCTTGATCTGCCGCAGCGTCAGCGCCAGGACCGGCGCGCGGGCCTCGTCGGGGGTTGGTCCGAAAGCGAGGTAGTCGGTCTCCACGTGACCGACGGGCCGTTCCCCCCGTCCGACCAGCGCACGAATATCAGCGCCGCGCCGTACCGGCCGTCGCTGTCCGGAGCGTCGTCCACGAAGGCCGCGACCGTGTACGGCCGGCCATCGGCGCCGGCGAAGGCGGGCGGGCGAGCGTGGGTCTGCTCGTAGCCGCCGAGCGTCCCGTCCTCCGTCACCGGCGTCGGACCGACTCCCGGACGACGTTCCCCACGATGAACGCGAGGTTGGCCGGCCGCTCGGCGAGTCGGCGCATGAGGTAGGGATACCATTGCGCGCCGAACGGCACGTAGACCCGCATGCGATAGCCCTCGCGTCGCAGCGCGGCTTGCAGGTCGCGCCGCACACCGTACAGCATCTGGAACTCGAAGCGATCGCGGGCGATGCCGTTGCGCTGGGCGTACGACTTCACGTGGTCGATGATCGCTTCGTCGTGGGTCGCGATGCCCGGGAAGTGGCCGGCGCCGAGCAGGCGCTCGGCGCACGCCACGAAAGTCGCGTCCACATCGCGCTTGTCGGGAAACGCGACGTCCGCGGGCTCTTGATAGGCGCCCTTGCACAGTCGCACGCGGGCGCCGAGCGCGATCATCGCCTCGGTATCGGTGGGGGTGCGCCGCAGGTACGACTGGAGCACGACGCCGACGTGGTCGCGTCCAAAGGCGGGCAGCAGGCGCTCCGTGACGAGCTGCAGCGTCCGCTCCGTGTACGACGACCCTTCCATGTCGATGCGGACGAAGTTGCTCTGCCCGCGGGCCCGCGCGACGATCGCGCCCACATTGGCCACGCACATCGCTTCGTCGATGTCCAGACCCATCTGCGTGAGTTTCACCGACACGTTCGCGTCCGCGCGCGTTTCGCGGATGCGGTCGAGCACGAGCAGGTACGTATCGCGCGCCTGGCGCGCCGCCTCGATCTCGCTCACGGACTCGCCGAGGAGATCGACGGTGGCCGAGAGGCCGACCCCGTTCAACTCACGCAGGGCCGCCAGCGCGGTGTCGGCGGTCTCGCCGGCGACGAAGCGGGCCGCGAAGCGACGCGTGAAACCGTTCCGGCGCACGAACTGCGACAGCCGTGGCCGCTCGGAGAGCCAGAGGAGACCGGTCCGGAGCACGTTCAGGACGGGTAGAAGCGGCCGTTCCGGCGCGCGAGGTCGCGCAGCGGCTCGCACGGCGCGAAGCGGGGCCCGAACCGCTCCTGCAGCCGCTCCAGGTCCTCGACGAGGCGGACGGCGCCGATGTCGTCGGCGTGGCGCAGCGGACCGCCACGAAACGGTGGAAACCCGAACCCGAAGATCGCGCCGATGTCGCCGTCGCGTGGAGCGCTCACCACACCCTCCCCCACCGCCCGCGCCGCTTCGTTGACCATCGCGAGCACCAGCCGCTGCACGATGTCCGCGGGGCGCGGACCGCCGTTCGGCTGGCGTTGCAGCAGTGCGTACACCGCGGGATCCACGCCCTGCTTTTTGCCCTTCGCGTACCGGTAGAACCCCTTCCCCGTCTTGCGCCCAAACCGGCCGGCCTTGACCAGCGGGCTGATCGCCGGCACGGGCGCGAGACGCTCGCCGAACGCGGCGTGCAACACGCCGGCGACCTTCTCGGCCACGTCCAGACCCACCTCGTCGACCAAAGTGATCGGACCGACGGGGAGGCCCCATTCGACCATCACCCGATCGATGTCCTCGATGCGCGCGCCCTCGAGCACCAGGCGTCCCGCCTCGTTCGCATAGGGGCCGAGGATGCGGTTGATCCAGAACCCCGGGACGTCGCGCACGACGATGACGGTCTTTCCCATATGCCGTCCGAACGCGGTCGCGGTGCTGATCACCTGCGGGTCGGTGCGCGCCCCGGGAATCACTTCGAGGAGCGGCATCTTCGCCACGGGGGAGAAGAAGTGCATCCCGACGACGCGCTCCGGCCGCTCCGCTACCTCGGCGATCCGCGTGATCGGGATCGTGGACGTGTTGGACGCGAAGATCGCGCCCGGACCGATCACCGCCTCCACTTCGCGGAGCACCTTCTGTTTCAGGGCGAGATCCTCGAACACGGCTTCGATGACCAGATCCGCCCGGCCGAACCCGGCGTAGGTGTCGCCGCCCGACAGGAGCCCCGTCAGCCGGGCGTGCTCGAATTTCGAGATGCGGCGTCGCGTGAGGCGGTCGTCGAGGATGTCGCGAGCGGCACGGAGCCCCGCCGCCATGCGACCGAGGTCGGCGTCCTTCATCCGGACGTCCACGCCGGCCTGCGCGACGGCCGTTCCGGCAATGCCGGAACCCATGAACCCCGACCCGACCAGCGCCAGGCGCCGCACGGCCACGGGCGCCGGGGCGTCCGCCACGCCGGGGTCCCTCTTCAATGCCGTGGTGGCGAAGAAGATCTGCACCAGCTTGCGCGACACGTCCGTCACCGCCAGGCGCCCGAACAACTCGGCCTCGCGCTTCAGGCCCTCGCGCATGCCGTGCGCCAGGCCGTGGCGCACGGCGTCCAGGGCGGCCAGCGGCGCGGGATAGTGGCCCCCGGTCTTCTCGCGCACCTGCTTGCGCGCGGCGCGGAACACCAGGGCACGGCCCGGCGGAGTACCGTCGAGGATGCGACCCACCAGCCCCCGCGCGCCGGCCCGGCGGGGCCGCCACCCCTCCGCCAGTCGGCGGGCGGCGGCGACGGTGACGGACCGGAGGATCGCGGGGGGCACTAGCTCGTCCACCATGCCCACACGGAACGCCTTCGCCGCGCGCTCCACCTTGCCCGCCAGGATCATGTCCAGCGCCGCCCGCAGGCCGACGAGTCGCGGCAGTCGCTGGCACCCACCCGCGCCCGGCAGGATGCCGAGCTGAATCTCCGGCAGGCCGATCTGGGTCTTCGGGTGGTCCGTGGCGACGCGGTACTGGCACGCGAGCGCGAACTCGAAGCCGCCGCCAAGGCAGGCCCCGTGGATGCCGACGGCCACGGGTTTCGCGAGCCGCGCCACGCGATCGAGCATCTCCTGCCCGTCGGCTGACAGGCGCTCGGCTTCGGACGCGGACCCGAGCGCCACGAACTCCTCGATGTCGGCGCCCGCGATGAAGGTGTCAGGCTTGCCGGAAAAGAACGCGACGGCGCGCACGCGCGCGTCCTGCTCCAGGGTGTCGAAGCACCGGACGAACTCGTCCTTCACCGACCGCGAGATCGTGTTGACGGGCGCGCCAGGACGGTCGAGCGTGACGATCGCGATGCCGTCACGAATCTCCCACGTCAGGGCGGGACTGGACGTCACCGCCGCTCCAATACGATGGCGGAGGCCATGCCACCCTGCGCGCACACGGAGATCAGCCCGAACTGCACGCCCCGGCGGCGCATCTCGTTCGCCAGCGTGGTGACGAGCCGTCCACCGGTCGCGCCGAACGGGTGCCCGATCGCGATCGAGCCACCCATCACGTTGACGATCTCCTCGTCGATCTCGTAGCCGCTCACCGCCCACCCCTGGAAATTCGACAGCACCTGCGCGGCGAAGGCTTCGTGGACTTCGACCAGCCCCAGGTCCTGCCATGCGATGCCGGCGCGCTCGAGCGCCTTGGGCACGGCTTTGATCGGCGCTTGCAGCAGCTGCCACCCGGGGTCCACGGCGGCGACGGCATAACTGCGGATGTAGGCGAGCGGCTCGTAGCCGTGCGCCTCCGCCGCGTCACCGCTCATCAGAAGCACGGCCGAGGCGCCGTCGGTCAGCGGCGATGCGTTGGCGGCCGTGACGGACCCGTAGCGACGGTCGAATACCGGTCGCAGCGCGGCCATCTGTTCCAGCGAGGTCTCGGGTCGGATGCCGTTGTCCGCGGTTACCACGTCACCGCCCCGGGGCGGAAACCAGGGCGCGATCTCCGCCGTGAGCCGACCGTCGCTCGAGCCCGCGGCGGCGCGCTGGTGACTCAGCAGCGCCCAGCGATCCTGCGCCTCCCGGCTGATGCCGTTTTCCTTGGCCATCTTCTCCGCCGACTGGCCCATCGACTGCCCGGTCGACGGCTCGGCGATGGCCGGCGCCACCGGGATGAGGTCGCGTGGTCGGATCCGGGCGAAGGCGCCCAGGCGCGCGCCCAGCGTCTTGGCCCGGCTCGCCGCGACGAGGATGTCCGCCAGCCGCCGCGACGCCAGGATCGGGATGTCGGATAGTGACTCCGCCCCCCCCGCGATCACGACGTCGGCGTGGCCCAGCGCGATCTGGTCGTGAGCGGCCGTGATGGCCTGGTTCGCGGATGCGCAGGCGCGGTTGACACTGAAGGCTGGGACGTCCTTGGAAAACTGCGGCAACAGGCTCACCTCGCGCGCCAGGTTCGGCGCGAGAGCCGAGGCCACGACCTGGCCGAAGACGACCTCGTCGACCGTCGCGGGATCGAGGTTGGTGCGTTGCAGCAGCTCCCGCGTCGCGAACCGGGCGAGCTCCACCGCACCGGCGTCCTTCAGGACGGTGCCCGACCTGCAAAACGGCGTGCGACAGCCGGCCACAATCGCCACGCGCCGTCCGTTGCGCTCGGTCATCACGCCGGTCCCGCCGGCCGCCGCTGCGTGCCCCTCACGGCTCGAAACCTACCACCGCCCCAAGCCCCGTGACAGCGCGCCACCCGATGGCGGTCAGAACACGACCTGGAGACCGGTGGTGAACACGCGATCGGTGTCCCGCTTCCCGACCTCCGGTGCGTTGTCGAACCGGAGGAGGTACGACGCCTTGAGCGCAATTTGCCGCGAGATCGGCGCGGTGATCGCGGTCTCGGAGTTGATCCGCTGGTCGCGGGAATCCTCTACGCTCGCGATCCACTCGACGGCCTGCCTGAAGGCGGCCGCGGCCCCGAACGTGTGCTTGAAATCGAGCGCCGCGCGGCTCGCGCCGAAGTTGCGCCGCACAGCGGCGACGTTGCGCTCCTGATTGAGGCCGAACGCCGCCTCGAAGCGGACGCTGTCGCGCGGCGCGGCGATCGCCCGCCACGCCAGGCCCACGCCCTGGTTCCACCGCTGCGCGATACCGGCGAAGACGTTGCGCGAGTACCCGACGTCCGCGAACGCGCTCACCCGGGCCACGAGCGCGTAATCGGCCCGGACTCCGGCGTCGTACTGCTCGGCCGTGGAACCGCCGCCGGTCTGGCCGTAGATCACCGCCGCGGACTGGCTGAACGTCCAGCGCCCGCGCGGGTAGGCCAGCTTCTCGCCGAGGTTGAAGGTGGTCACGTCCGTGTTGCCGGACACGTCGACGAAGCCCAGGTCGACGGTGAGCGTCACCGACTTGGCATCCTGCGCCGCGGTGGCACCACCCGCCGCGACGAACGCGGTGGCGAGAAACATCGCGGCACGACGGAAATACGACACGGGAATCCCCCTTTGATGGTCTCTCGTTAGCTTTCGGACTGCTGCGAACACAACCTAGTCACCGGTCCATCTGAGAGGGAGGCTCCGCTGGCCGACTCCGCGCTCTCGCATGCCAGCCGTGCGGCAGCGCTCGCGCGCATGAGCGCCGAGCCGGTGGATCTGCTCATCGTCGGAGGCGGCATCACCGGCGCCGGCATCGCGCGCGACGCGGCGCGGCGCGGCATCCGCACCGCGCTGGTCGACAAGGGAGATTTCGGCTCGGGGACATCGTCCGCATCGTCGCGCTTGATTCACGGCGGGCTGCGCTACCTCGAAACGGGCGCCTTCCGCCTGGTGTTCGAGGCGAGCCACGAGCGGCGGGTGCTGCTGCGCATCGCGCCACACCTGGTCTGGCCCGTGCCGTTCCTCTTTCCGGTGTATCGCGGCGCGCGCGTCCCCCCGTGGAAGCTGCGAGTCGGGATGTGGGCGTACGACGCGCTCGCCGCGTTCCGCAACGTGCACCGGCACCGCTGGCTCGGCCCCGCTGCGGTCCGTCGCCTCGAGCCCGAGTTGCGCGACCGCGAGCTGCGGGGTGCGGCGCTCTACTACGATGCGCAGACCGACGACGCTCGGCTCGTGATGGCCACCGTGCGCAGCGCCGCGGGCGCGGGCGCTCTCGTGGCCAACTACGCCGAGGCGACGAGCCTCCTGACGCCCGACGGACGGGTGCGCGGCGCGGCCGTGCGCGACGTCCTCGACGGAACGACCCGCACCGTGCGGGCGCTGGTCGTCGTGAACGCGGCGGGGCCATGGAGCGACGCGGTCCGTCGCATGGACCGCCCTGGCATCGAGCCGCTGTTGCGCCTGACGCGCGGCTCGCACGTCGTGGTCCCCCGCGCCCGTCTCGGGCACCGCCACGCCATCACGCTCACCTCGCCGCTCGATGGCCGCGTGATGTTCGTGCTCCCCTGGGGCGAGGTGAGCTACATCGGGACCACGGACGTGGACGATCCCGGCGATGGCGACGCGGTCACGACCACCGCGGACGACGTGACGTATCTCCTGCGGTCCGCCAACGCGTACTTTCCGGCCGCGCGCCTCACGCCCGCGGACGTGAGAGCCACGTGGGCGGGGCTGCGGGCCCTGGTGCGCGCCGGGCCCCAGACCTCCGCCTCCGCCGTCTCACGCGAGCACATCGTCGAGGAAAGCTCGGGCGGCCTGTTGACGATCGCGGGGGGCAAGCTCACGACCTACCGCACGATGGCCGCCGAGTTGGTGGACCGCGTCGCCGCTCGGCTCCACGAGGCCGACGGCCGCCCCCGCGCCCCGGCCCCGCCCACCGATCGGGAGGCGCTCCCGGGCGGCGAAGCGGCCGATTTCGCAGTGCTGACCGCGGCGTTGCGCGAGCAGGGGGCGAGCGAGGCCACGGCGGACCACCTGGTGCGGGCGTACGGCGGCGAGGCCCCGGCGATCCTCAATCGCGTGAAGCGGAACAAGGTGCTGGCCCGGCCCCTGGCGGAGGGGCGCCCCGAGATCCGGGCGGAGGTGGAGCACGTGGTGGAACGGGAGATGGCCGTGCGGCTGGGGGACGTGCTCGCCCGGCGGCTGCACTTCTTCTGGCAGACAGCCGATCAGGGGCTGGGGGTGGCTCCGGCGGTCGCGCGCAAGCTGCGGGAAATGCTCGGGTGGGACGCCGACCGCGAGGCGGCCGAGCTGGCCGCCTATGCCGCGGAGGTCGAGCGGTCGCGGGACGCCGTCCGGCGGCCCGCCGCCGCGGCGCGCTGACGCTACCGCCCGGTCAGGGCGCCCGCTGGGCCGCGCAGTGCGCGCGGTAGCGCGCCAGATGCGCGCGCGACACGACGGTCAGGTCGTCCGGCGCGGCGTCCGGGGTGAACCAGCCGATGGCTGCGCACTTCGCCGCGGCGTGGCGCCGTCATTCCGCCGCCGCGCCGAGCAGCATGCGGCGCTTCAGCTGGGCATGCCGCCGCGCCTCCGCCGGCCGCGGGGTGAGGAGCGACACGATGATTCCCGCCGCGAACGCGAGCGGCATGGTCACGAGCGCCGGGTTCTTGAGCGGGAACCACGCCCCGTCGCGGTGCAGGATGTCCACCTGAATCGTCGGTGACAGGTAGATCAGGGCCAGAGTCGCGCCGGTGCCGCACAGGATGCTGGTCACGGTGCCGGCGGTGGTGCAGCGACGCCAGAACATCGACAGGACCAGGGCCGGGAAGTTCGCGCTCGCCGCGATAGCGAAGGCGAGCGAGACCATGAACGCCACGTTCTGGCCCTTGAAGGTGATGCCCAGCAGCACGGTGACGACGCCGAGCGCGAGCGTCGCGAGACGCGCCACGCGCAGCTCCTCATTCGTGTCCCGGGCGCCGCGCCGGATCACGCTCGCCCACAGATCGTGGGACAGCGCGGCGGCTCCGGCGAGCGTCAGTCCCGCCACGACGGCCAGGATGGTCGCGAAGGCCACGGCGGCGATGAACCCGAGGAAGGGGCGGCCACCGAGAAACTCGGCGAGCAGCGGGGCCGCCATGTTACCGCCCGGTTCGACGCCGCGGATCACGTCGGGACCCACGAGCACCATGGCACCGAATCCCAGCACGAACGTCAGCAGGTAGAAGAACCCGATCAGTCCCGTCGCGTAGAACACCGAGCGCCGCGCCGCGCGCGCGTCCGGCACCGTGTAGAACCGCATCAGGATGTGGGGCAGCCCGGCCGTGCCGAACATCAGCGCCAGTCCGAGGGAAAAAGCGTCCCACGGATTCGTCACCAGTCCGCCGGGCGCCAGCACGGCGGCGCCGTGCCGCTCGGCGGCGGCCGCGAACAGCGCCGCCGGGTTCCACCCGAACCGCGCCAGCACCAGCCCCGCGAGGAGCGCGGCACCGCTCAACAGCAGCACCGCCTTCACGATCTGTACCCAGGTCGTCGCCAGCATGCCGCCGAACAACACGTACCCGATCATGGCGGCGCCCACGATCACGACGGCCCACTCGTAGGGCACCCCGAACATCAGGCGGATCAAGCCGCCCGCCCCGACCATCTGGGCGATGAGATAGAGCGTAACGGTCGCCAACGCGCCGAGCGCGGCCGCCACCCGGATCGGCGTCTCCCGGAGCCGGAGGGCGAGCACATCGGTGAACGTGTAGCGCCCCAGGTTGCGGAGCGGCTCGGCGACGAGGAACAGCACCACCGGCCAGCCGACCAACCACCCGGTCGAGTAGATCAGGCCGTCGAACCCCGTCGTCGAAACGAGCCCCGCGATGCCCAGGAACGAGGCGGCGCTCATGTAGTCACCCGCCAGGGCGAGTCCATTCTGTCCCGCTGTGACGGTGCGGCCCGCGGCATAGAATTGCTCGGTGGTGCGGGTGCGCCGCGCCGCCCAGTAGGTGATCGCGAGCGTGACGCCGATGAAGAGAAAGAAGAACGCCATCGCGACCGGGTTCGGCTGACCGATGCTGGTCGCCGGGGGGGCGGGGGCAGCCTGCGCGAGCGTGACCACGGAGTCGGCCCCGGTCACGAGGACGGACGGTGCAGCCGGTCGATCTGCGTGTCGTAGTGCACGTTGGCCCAGCGCACGTACGCCCACGTGAGCAGCCACGCGATCACGATGACCAGCGCACCGAGCAAGATGCCGAGCGACAACCCAGGCACGACCAGTATGCCGAGGAGCGGCTTGTGAAACGCGATGAGCGCGATGAAGCCGAAGTACACGAGGATCATGGCGCCCGTCAGCGCGAGCGCGATGCGCCAGCGCGCGGCGGCGAGCGCCGCGAGGCGCCGGTGGATCTCGTCCACGTCATCTCCGAAGGTCGGGGGCGTCAGCGGACCGCCTGGTATTCGCCCGTGTCGGCCACGCGCCGGCGGCGCATATCGCGACCGACGGTCGCGACCGCCAGCAGGATTACGAGCCCGCCCAGCACCCCGGCTGCCGGAAGGAGGAGCATGGCCGTCCGCAGATCGGAGCGGTCGGACAGGTAGCCGATCAGGGGGGGCGCCATCGCGTCCCCGGCGAGATGGGAGAAAAGCACGAAGGCGCCGATCACCGTCGAGCGCACGGCCGCCGGCACGACGTCGATGATCACCGCCGAGATGGGCCCGTTGTACCACGTGTAGAAGAAGAACGTCCCCATCATCAGCGCGGTAAAGAGCGCCGACTGCTCGACGAGCAGCAGCGCCGTGCAGATCGGGCCGCCGAGCACGAACCCGACGCCCGCCGCGAAGACCCGCCCGCCGGCCCAGCGTCCCTGGAGCGCGTCCGCCAGGCGGCCGCCGGAAAGCGCTCCCAGCACCCCGCCGGCGAGGCCCAGCAGCCCGAACGTGCGCCCGACCTCGACCGGGCTCAACCCGTGCGCGCGCTGCAGGAAGCTGGGGGCCCAGGCGATGAGGCCGTTGACGCAGAACGTGACGAGCGCGCCGCCCAGGAAGATCCAGATCAGCGTCGGCGTGCGGAACACGACGGCGCCGGCCTCCACGAACTCTTCCAGCGCGGTCGCGGCGATCCCGGCCGTGCGGGCGAAGGCGACCGGCACGAGCCGCGCGACCGTCCAGGCGAGTCCGATGGTGGTGAGCGCGGCGAAGACGGCGATATCCACCTGCGACGGGACCCGCTCGGCGACGGTCAGGATGCTGCCCACGATGGCCCCGAGCGCGGTGAGCGCGATGAGGGGCCGCGCGATGCGGACCAGCTCGGGAAACTGGGTGCGGTACCAGGCGACGATCGCCGCCGTCATCGGCTCGGGCGGCCGCCGGTTCGGCTCGTGGAGCTGGGAAGCGAGAAACGCCAGGACGATCCCGGGCAGGCCCATCACGATGAACGCCTTACGCCACCCAAAGGCGAGGGACAGTTCGCCCCCGAGCCAGATCCCGAGCACGCCGCCGAGCGCCATGCCGACCGAGTAGATCCCCATCGCGAGGGCGCGACTCTTGCCCGGGTAGTAGTCCGCGATGATCCCCTGCGACGCGGGCATGTACCCCGCCTCCCCCACGCCCACGAGGGCCCGGCACGTGAACAGCTGCCAGAAACGGCTCACGAATCCGCCCAAGGCCGTCGCCAGGCTCCACAGCGTCACGCCGAACGTGATCACCCCTCGGCGCGACCGCAGGTCGCCGATGACGCCGAGGGGCAGCGCCATCACTGACAGGACGATGATGTAGGCCGAGCCGAGCCAGCCAAGCTCGGTATCGGTCAGCTGCAGCTCGGCCTTGATCGGCTCGAACAGCGCGAAGACGACGTTGCGGTCGGTGTAGTTGAGAACGTTGATGAGCGTGAGGAGGCCGAGAGCGTACGCCGCGTACGCCCGCGAATTGGCCTTGGGCGAGCCCGCGCTCGGGCCGGCGTCAGCGCTGCTGGCGCTCAGTCGCCTGCTCCGCCCGCGCGTCGCGTTGATCCTTCGCCGCGAAGTACGCTTCGGTCAGGGTCCGCAGCATGGCCTCCCGGCGATCGTACAGCCGTCGGAGCGGGCGCGGCGCGCGCTTCGCCAGGGCGTAGGCGACGAGGATCGGCAGCGCCACGGTGTTGTCGAGGTAGCAGACGACGGTGCCGGGGAGCTGGTCGGGATCCACCTTGCCCCAGCTGACGGCCTCGGCCGGAGTGGCCCCCGACAGCCCGCCGGTGTCGGGCCGCGCGTCGGTCATCTGGAGATAGTAGTCGTGTCCCTTTTCGCTCACGCCCAACACTTCCTGGATCTGGGGCTCGGTCTGGAGCACGAAGTTCTTCGGGCTGCCGCCGCCCAGGATCAGCACGCCGCTCTTCCCGCCGTTCGTCTTGGCATCGAAGACGATCGCGGCCGTCTCGTTGACGTCGGCGCTGACGTCGAAGCGGAGCTGGCTGCCGATCAACGACTGCTCCGCGACGTTCATGCCAATGGAGGAATCGCCGGGAGACGAGGTGTAGATCGGGACGCCGCACGCGTGTGCCACCGAGAGCACCGACTTGCGGCTCAGTCCGAGCGCGGCCTCGCGCTCGCGCAGGTAGCCCCCGAGTCGGTAGTGGTACTCGGCCGTGCTCATCGCGTGCTGGAACTCCTGTTGCTCCGACACTTCGCGCACGAACTGGTCGGTCGAGAGCAGGACGTCGTAGTCGAAGAAGATGTCGTAGATCCGCACGACCCCTTCGGCGCGCAGCTCCACGTCGTCGATGAATGGCGAGCCGCGGTGCATCGTCAGGCCGAGCGCGAAGTGGGCGTCGTGGTACAAGTTGGCGCCGGTCGAAACGATCCAGTCGAGGAACCCCGCCTCCATCAGCGGAATGATGCTCGACATGCCCAATCCCGCCGGCGTCATGGCCCCGGTGAGGCTCATCCCCACCACCACGTCGGCGTCGAGCATCCGCTCCGCATACAGACGGCAACCGTCGGCCAGGCGCCCGCCGTTGTACGCGAGGAACGCGCTATCGACCAGCTCGGCGACCGACTCCCGGCCGGTGATCGGCCGGGGATCGATCTTGGGCCCACGGAGATATCGGTGTCGTCCGGGCATGGCTCTCAGGGATCCACGGGCTGAAATTCGCGGCTGCGCCGCTCGCGCGCCTGAACGATCAAATTCGCGGCTTCGGCCGGATGGTCGGTGACATGGAATAGATCCAGGTCCCGCACGTCGATCTTACCCTCGCCCACCACGCGGTCGCGCAGCCAGTCGGTGAGGCCCGCCCAGTAATCGCGGCCGAACAGGACCACGGGGAAGTTCCGCACCTTGCCCGTCTGGATCAGGGTGAGCGCCTCGAACAGCTCGTCGAGCGTGCCGAAGCCGCCCGGGAAGACGATGAACGCGATCGAGTACTTCACGAACATCGTCTTGCGCACGAAGAAGTAGCGGAAGTTGATCGACCGCTCCACGTAGGCATTGGTGCCCTGCTCGAACGGCAGCTCGATGTTGCACCCCACGGAGAGGCCGTTGCCCTCCTGTGTGCCGCGGTTCGCGGCCTCCATGATCCCCGGGCCACCACCCGTGATGATCGTGAACCCATCACGGGCGAGGAGGCGCGCGGTCTCGATCGCTTTCTCGTACATTGGATTGTCGGGCCGCGTCCGCGCCGATCCGAAGATCGCGACCGCGCTGCCGATGTCCGACATGGTGTCGAACCCCTCGACGAACTCGCCCATGATGCGCAGCACGCGCCACGGATCGGTGTGCGTGAACGCCGCGCGTTCCGGCGCCTCGAAGAGGCGTTCGTCCTCAGTGCGCGCGGAACGCGGCGAGCCGCTGAATGGCTTGGTCATGATCCTCTGCGACGTTATAGAAAAAAGGAGAGAGCCGGACGTGGCCCGGCCGCGCGTCCGCCACGATACCGGCGGCGGCCAGCGCGCGCACCGCTCCCGCGGGGTCGCCCAGCGGCAGCGGCACGATGGCCGACCGCTCGGCCGGGGCTGCGGCCACGCGCGGGGCGAAGCCCGCGGCGTGTGCCCGCTGAACCAGATCCTCCGCCAGCCGCGCCGTGACTTCGCGAATCCGCGGCACGCCGATCTCGGCGATGTATTCGAGGCCGCCGAGCTGCGCGTGCACCGCCGCCAGCGCCGGCGTCCCTTGCTCGAACCGGCGGGCGTCGGCGTGCCACTCGAGCCCCGCCCCATCGAACCTGAACTGCTCCGCGTGGCCGAACCACCCCGCCGCGCGGGGCTCGAGCTCGGCGATCAGGTCGGGCCGGACGTACGCAAACGCGACGCCCGGTCCACCGAGGAGCCACTTGAGCCCGCCCCCGAGCAGGATGTCCACGCCCGCCTGGCCCACGTCCACGGGCACTTGGCCCAGGGACTGGTACGCATCGACGATGCACAGCGCACCGCAACGGTGCGCGACATCGGCCACGGCCGCGAGGTCCTGGATCGCCCCGGTCGCGAAATACACGTGCGACGTCGCCACGACCGCCGTGCGCTCGTCCACGGCGGCGGCGAAGGCCTCGGGCGGGATCGTGACGCCGTCGGGGGACTCGACCAGGACGACTTCGATCCCGTCGCGGCGACGCGCGAGCCACTGGTAGGCGACGGTGGGGAAATCCAGCGCGCCCACCACGACGCGGGGGCGGCGCGGGTGGTCCAGCGCGCTGGCCACGGTGGCAAGCGCCCCCGACACGCTGGGGGCGAGCGCGATCGCGCCCGCCGGGGCCCCGATGATCCGGCCGTAGGCGGCCCGCAACTCAGCCAGCGCCGCCCACCAGGTGTCGTACCAGGCGGGCGCGCCCCGCGCCTGCCACTCGTCCAGGAACGCCGCCACCCGGCGGCGCGTCCGGTCCCCCAGCGCGCCCAGGGAGCACGTGTTGAGGTAGATCCGGTCCCGGAAGATCGGGAACTCGCTCCGGTAGCGGGCGAGCGGGTGGGCGCCGGCCCGGGGCGCCGCGGCCAAGCCGCTTGCACGCGTCATCACGCCCGAATATACAGAATGGATGACGCGTCCCGCGAGTTGGGGTGGGCTGATGCTGGCACTCGTGCCACGCGCTGTCGTCAATCCTCGACTGGCGGTGGATCTCGCGCGTCTCGCGTGGAGCTTCCGCGCGCGGGGGTGGTGGCGCCGCCCACCCTTCCTCCCGCTGCCGCCCGCCGCGTACGTGCGCTGGCGCATGTTCACGGTCTACGGCGACGAGCGCGCCGTCCCGCCGATCGAGGACGTCATCCGGTTCGCCCGCTGGCGCCGGGAGACGATGGGTCTGTGAGCGACGACCGATCGGGCGCGGCCGCGCGCGCCGCCGCGGTCAAGCGTGCGGCGAGCGCGCTGGGCTTCGACGCGGTCGGCATCGCCACGCTCGAGCCCGTGGCCCGCGCCGCGGGACTCCGCGAGTGGCTCGCCGCGGGGTACGCGGGCACGATGCGGTACATGCACCGGCAGGCGCCGCTGCGTGACGCGCCGGCGGAAATCTTCCCGGGCGCGCGCGTCGCCGTCGTCACGCTCACCAACTACTGTCATGCGCCGCCGCGCCCCGACGCCGCCCCACCGGGCCCGCGCATCGCGCAGTACGCCTGGAGCACCGACTACCACCACGTCCTCGGTGCCCGCCTCGACCGGCTCGCGGCCGCCATCCTCGAGATCGTCCCCGGCGCCGCCACTCGCTGCGCCATCGACGCCGGCCCGGTCCCCGAGCGCGAGCTCGCGCAGCGCGCGGGCCTCGGCTGGATCGGCAAGAACACCATGCTCATCCGCCCGGTCTTCGGTTCGTTCACGTTCATCGGCACCGTCCTCACCGATGCGGACCTGGTTCCCGATCTCCCGTTCGCGGCCGACCGTTGCGGGACATGCCGCGCTTGTCTCGACGCCTGCCCCACCGACGCGTTCCCGGCGCCGCGGGTGCTCGACGCGCGGCGTTGCCTCTCGTACCTCACGATCGAGCGTCGTGGGGACTTCGACGCGGACGAGCGCGCGCGTGTGGCCGACTGGCTGTTCGGGTGCGACGTCTGTCAGGACGTGTGTCCGTGGAACGTCCGGTTCGCCGCCGCGACCGAGGACGCCGAGCTCGCTCCGCGCCCGGAGCTCGCCGGCCCCGACGCGGCGGAACTGCGCGACATCACGCCCGACCGCTTCGCGGTCCGGTACGGCGACACGGCGCTCGCCCGGCCGGGCCCGGCCGGGATGCGGCGCAACGCCGCGGCCGTGCTCGCCCGACCGGGTGGCCGATGACCGGCCCGAGCCAGCCCCTCACGGCGGAGCGCATCGCCGTCATCCAGCAACGGCTGGCGGACGGGTTGGCCCGCATCGATCCGCATCACCGCCTGCTCGGACGCCCCGTGACGTATCGCGTGATCGACGGGCGGTCGCTGGAGATCACGTTTCGCGACGTGCTGGGCATCGCGGAGGCGGAGTTGCTGGGCGTCAAGCGTACCATCGGCGACGACTGTTTCTGCACTGTGAGCCCGCAGACCGCGGAGCGAATCACCGTGCGGTTCGTCGTATCGCTGGGCCGGTGACGGGCGCGATTGTCCGACCCCTGCGTTCGGAGATGGCGGCCCGCGGTGCCCTCGGGCGCGTTGGCCGCGGCGGCGCGGGGGCCATAGCTTTCCCGAGCGGCACCACACCATTCGCTCATGCGGAGGACCGATGCGACACACACTCCTGGGATTCGCCGCGGCGACGCTCGCGGCCCTGCCCCTCCCCGCGCAGACCTATACCGACCCGAGTACCAGCGTCGCGTTCCCGACATCCCTCACGCCGCCCGGCGGAACGGCGGTGCATGTGCTGACCGGCACGGGAGTCCGCACACGCACCGCCCTGAAGGTCAAAGTGTACGCATTCGGCTTGTACGTGGACGCCGACGGCGCCAAGGCCGCGCTGGCGGCCTGGGCCGGCAAGCCCGCGGACGCCCTGCAGCGGGACGGGGCGTTCTACGCCAAGCTGCTCGAGCGAGGGTTCGCCATGACCCTGCGCCTCGTCATGACGCGGAACGTGGACGGCGCGACGATGGCTGACGCGTTCGATGGCGCGCTGCGGCCGCGTGTAGTCGCGGCCGCCGCCCAGGGGATACCCGGCGGCGAGGCCGCCCTCGACCAGTTCCGCGGTTTCTTCCCGAGTGAGGCCAGCAACGGCATGGAGATGGTGTTCTCCTGTACGCCGGACGGACACTTCACGACGTCACTGGCCGGCGAGCGCAAGCCGGATATTCACTCCCCGCCCCTCTGCTCGGCGCTGTTCGACGTCTACCTCGGCGGGAAGCCGATCTCGTCGGACGGCAAGAAGACCGTGATCGCGAGTTTCCCCGCGGTTTTGCAGTAGCCGCCCCGCTCTTCGCGAGGCCGACGGGCGCCCGGCCGGGCGCCCGTCGCGCCCCGTCCGGCTCACGCCCGCATCCACCACCCCACCACGGCCGTGATCACCGCTACGCCGATCAAGTCGAGCCACATCCCCGCGCGCCGCATGTCGGCCGCGGAAACGGCGCCGGTGCCGAACGCCAGGGCGTTCGGGGGCGTTCCCACCGGCAGCATGAAGGCGAGCGATGCCCCCAGGGCGGCGGCCGCCATGAGTGGCACGGGTGCCACGCCCAGCGCCGGGGCGAGCGCCGCCACGAGCGGCATGCCCATCGCCGCCGTCGCCGTGTTCGACGCCAGCTCGGTGAGGAGCGTGAAGAACAGGGTGACGAGGGCGAGGGCCGCCAGCGCGGGCAGGTGGCCGAGCCCCGCGAGCCGCTCGGCGAGCCAGCGCGCGAGGCCGCTCTCGTCCATCGCGGCCGCGAGCGCCAAGCCGCCACCGAACAGGAGGAGCACGCCCCACGGGATTCGCGCCGCCGAGTCCCAATCCAGCACGAAGCGGCGGGCGTCGCGCGAGGCGGGGAGCACGAACAACACGAGCGCCGCGGTGACGGCGATCCCCGCATCCGACACGCCAGGCAGCAGGTCAGCCAGCCCGGGCACGGTCAGCGCACCGATCACCTTCGGCTCCCGCAGCACCCACGCGAGCGCGGTCGCGCCGAGCACGGCGACCGTCAGCCGTTGGCCCGCGGTCCAGGGGCCGAGTTTGGCGCGCTCGGCGTCGATCAGCGCGGCCAGGCCGCCCAGTGGACCGCTCACCCGGAACACCCCTCGCACGAGCAGCAGCCAGCAGGCGCCGAGCAGCAGGATCGCCACAGGACCGCCGATGGCGAGCCACTCGGCGAATCCCACGGAGCGATCGAGCGTCGCCCGCGCGGCACCTGCGAAGATCGCCACGGGCGGCGTGCCGATCAGCGTCGCGACGCCGCCGATCGACGCGGCGTAGGCCATGCCGAGGACGACCGCGGCACCGAACGCCGGGGCACGCTCCGGCGCCTCGCGGCGCGCGAGATCGACCAGTGCCGTAACGAGCGGGAGCATCAACGCCGCCGTGGCGGTATTGGAGATCCACATGCTGGCGAACGCCGTGGCGACCATCACCGCCAACACGAGCCGGGGCGCGTCACTCCCGACGGCGGCGATCACGCCGAAAGCCAGCCGGCGGTGGAGCCCCCAGCGCTCGCTCGCCGCCGCGAGGAAGAACCCCCCGAGGAACAAGAAGATCACGGGGTCGGCGTAGCGGCGCGCGAGGGCCTCGAATCCGCTCGCGCCGGTCAGAGGCAACACCGCCAGCGGCAACAGCGCCGTGGCCGCGAGCGGGATTACGCCCGTCAGCCACCACGCCGCCATCCAGGCGCCGAGACCCGCCACGTGCGCGGCGGCGGGCGGCATCGTGGCCGGCCCGGCGAGCCAGACCGCGACCGCGGCGCCGGGGCCGGCGAGGTACGCGATCCACTGCCCTGCCGCGAGCCGGCGCACCGCAGCCGTTATCGCGCGGCGACGCGGAAGACCACGTCGAAGTAGAACCGCACGCCCGTGCGCAGGGCCGCGAGCGGGAGCCGCTCGTCGTTCCCGTGGACGCCCGCATCCTCGTCCGCGGTGACGGGGAACGGACCGATGCCGTAGCTCGCGACGCCCAGCCGCCGGAAGTAGTGGCTGTCGGTGAACCCCTGGAGCATGTAGGGCGCGATCACCGCGGCGGGATGCAGGGCGCGGGCCGTGGCGGCGATCGCGCGGTATAGCTCGGTATCGCCCGCGCTCGCGGTCGCGCCCCACGTGTCCCCCTGCGGACGGAGCGTGACGTCGCTGTCCCCCACCACCTTCACGAGATCGGCCAGAAACGCCGTCGGATCGGTTCCCGGCAGCAGCCGCACGTCCACGGCCGCGGTCGCGACCGGGGGAATGACGTTGGTCTGCTCACTGCCCCGGAGGCCCGTCACGGCGATGGTGTTCCGCAGCATGGCGTTCGTGGCGGGGTCCGCCGTGAGCGCCCGGACCACGGCGGAGTCCCGCAGTGCCGTGCGGATGTCCCCGTACCATTGGCGCCGCGCGCTGTCCGACTCGGCCGGCGCCAGTGCGCGGAAGTACGCGTCGACCGTGGGCGTCACCGCGAGCGGCGTCTCGTAGGCCGCCAAGCGGGACACGGCGCGGACCAGTCGGTGCACGGCGTTGTCCGCGATCGGCCGCGACCCGTGCCCCGCCGTGCCGCGCGCGACCACGTCGAGCCAGAACGGGGACTTCTCCGTGGTGCCGATCCCGACATAGCGCACGGCACCGTCGGGTCCGACCAACGTCTCACCGCCCTCGTTCAGCAGGAACTCCGCGTCGCGCACGAGCTCGGGGTGCCGCTCCACGACCCATTGGGCGCCCACACCCCGGCTGATCTCCTCGTCCGCGGTGGCGAGGAAGATGATGTCGCGCTTGAGCGGCACCCCGGCCCGCTTGAGCAGCAAGACGGTCATCAGCTGCGCGACCGCCTCGCCCTTCATATCGAGCGCGCCGCGGCCCCACACCGCGCCGTCGCGGATCGCGCCGCTGAACGGGTCCACGGTCCAGAACTCCGGGCTCGCGCGGACCACGTCCATGTGATTGAGGAGGATCAGCGGGCGGGCGCTCCCGTCGCCGCGCAGGCGTGCCACGAGGTTCGCCTTGCCCGGCCGCGGCTCGAGTGTCCGGGACTCGATGCCGTCGCGCGCCAGCACGTCGGCCAACCACCGTGCCGCGGCGATCTCGTTCCCCGGCGGGTTGGCGGTGTTGATCCGCAGGTACGCGGACAGCAAGCCGGCCGCCTCCTCGCCCACGGCGTCCCAGTCTTCGGCGGACAGCGGCACCGTCATCGCGGCAGCGTGCCGAGGCGGTACGCGAACCGGCGACGAGGACCCGCTGTCGAGCCCGGGCGCGCCGGATTGGGCGCAGGCCGCGAACGCGGCAGTGACCAACAGGGCGAGGCGAGAGCGCATGCGGCGGCCGCGGGAGTCGGAGGGTGCGAAGGTACGCTGCGACGTCGCCGCGCGCGACGCCCGGGATCGGGTCGGAGTGCGGATCACCGTCGCCCGCCCGCGAGGGCGGCGGCTTCCGGCCGCCGTCGCAACGCCAGCATGGCCCAGATGCCGATGACCGGCCCGCCCGCCAGCAGGCTCATCACCCACTGCCAGCCGACGAGGCCCGCCACCCCCGGGAGCAAGTAGATCGTGACCACGGTGAGGAGAAACCCGAGGCTGGTTTGGAGGGTCAGCGCGGTGCCCACGAGATCGGCCGGGGCGAGCTCGCTCACCGCCGCCGAGAATTGTGCCGAGTCGGCGACGACGGCCACGCCCCAGACGAGGAGCAGCGGCGCGAGGAGGACCAGGGGTTGTGCGAAGCACAGCCCTGCGGCGAGGCAGCAGGCAGCCGACACGGCCATGGCGGCGGTGGTCACGCGCGTGCGGCCCCAGCGATCGGCGGCATGCCCCGCGAGCCAGCACCCGATCGCGCCCGCGCCGATCACGGCAAAGGCAACGAGCGCCGCGAGCCCGTGCGCGTCGGCCCCCGCTCCGCGGGCCTGCTCGCTCGCCAGCACCCACGCGGCGATCCAGGTCCACATCGCGTAGAGCTCCCACATGTGGCCCAGGTATCCCGCGTTGGCGAGCAGCATCGGCCGGTCGCGCAGCAGTCGCGGCACGGCGCCCCAGTGGAACGCCGTCGATCGGACGGCGAACGGGCCGTCGTGCGGGACGCGCAGGACCAGGGCGCTCCCCGCGAGCGCGGACAGGGCCGCCACGCCGAGGACCAGGCGCCACGCCTCGGCGGGCAGCGCCCAGCGCACGAGGTGCGGTCCCGCCGAGCCCAGCGTCAGCGCGCCGACGAGCAGGCCGATCGCCAGGCCGCGACCCTCCCGGAACCACCCCGCGACGATCTTCATGCCTGGCGGATAGACGCCGGCGAGCGCGGCGCCGGTGACGAAGCGCAGCGCGATCGCCGGTCCTGCACTGGGAGCCACGACCACCCCGAGCGTGGCGGCCGAGGCGAGCAGGCCCGACGCCGCGATCAGGCGTCGCGCCGACCAGCGATCGGGCAGCGTCAGCGTCGCCGACACGAGGGCGCCCGCCACGAACCCCAGCTGCACGGAGATCGTGAGCCACGCGGTTCCCCCGGGTCCCAGTCCCCAGCGGGCCGCCAGCGCCGGCGCGACCGCCGATGCGCTGAACCACGGTGCCATCGCGAGCAGCTCGGCGACCGCGAGAATCGCCAGCACGCGGCGCGGCGTCACAGCGTGCGCGTTTCGCCGTGCGCAGGAACCCAGAGGCGGCCGCCGGGCAGCCCGGCGGCGGCCCACGCGGCGCGCACCCGCCGCGGCGGCTCGTCAATGGGTTCGTCCGTCAGCTTGAACGTCCCCCAGTGCATCGCCACGAACAGTGGCGGGTCGTCGGTCGAATCCGCCGCGGTCAGGTCGCGATAGGCCTGCACTGCTTCTTCGGGGTTCATGTGGACGGGGCGCATGAACCAGCGCGGCTCGTAGGCACCGATCGGCAGCAGTGTGGCGTCGAACGGCCCGAGCTGCGCACCGATGCGGCGGAACTCCGGATGGTAGCCCGAGTCCCCGCCGAAATAGATGCGCCGCTTCCCCGCGGCCACGGCCCAGCTGCACCACAACGTCCGATTGCGGTCGGCCGGCCCGCGGGCGCTGAAGTGTTGGGCGGGCGCGCAACTCACTTCGAGGGGACCGGCGCCGCCGCGTTCCCACCAATCGGCCTCGGCCACCTCCCGGACACCCCGCGCGCGTACGAACGCCGCCAGCCCCAGCGGCACGAACCAGCGCGCGCCGGGGTGGGCACTGGCGAGGCGCCGCACGGTGCCGGCGTCCAGATGATCGTAGTGGTTGTGCGACTGGACCACGGCATCGATGGGCGGCAGGCGGTCGAACGCGATCCCGGGCCGGACCCATCGCCTGGGGCCGGCGAGCGTCACGGGCGAGGCCCGCTCGCCCCACATCGGGTCGGTGAGGACATTGCAGCCGCCGAGCTGTATGAGGAAAGACGCGTGCCCGACCCACGTGATCGTCAGTTGACCCGGTGCGGCACGGGGCGCGGCGAAGCCGGGGTCCGCGACCCCGAATACCGCCGCGTCAGGATCGGGTGCGCGCGGGCGCAGGACCCGGTCGACCAAGATCCACTTCAGCAGGCCCCCAATCCTCCCCGGGACGGCGCCGAGCCACGGATTGCGGAAACCGCCGCCGGGACGGTGATGGGGGGGCATCGCGACCTCGGCGGCGTGGCCGGAAACGCTACAGCCCGGTGGGATGATCCAGAAACACGCTTGGCACGCCGAACCGGGTGGTGAGGTGCTCGGCCAGCGCCTGAACGCCCACCGTCTCGGTCGCATAGTGCCCCGCGTACACCACGTTGATACCCAGCTCCTCCGCATCGAAGTAAGTCCAGTGCTGACCTTCACCCGTGAGCAGGGTGTCGAGGCCCGCAGCGGCGGCCTGCGCGATCAGCGAGCCGCCGGCCCCGGTGACGACGCCAACCCGTCGCGTACGGAGGGGCCCAAATGGCAGAAGCCGTGGCGGACCCGCGGCGAGGACCTGGCCGACGCGGCGCGCGAAGTCCTCGCGTGGCTCGTCGAGCACGCCCCAGACCCCGATCTCCACGCCGTCGGACGCCCCGAAGGCGCCGCGGAGCTCGAGGCCCAGCCGCCGGGCCAGCACCGGGTTGTTTCCCACCTCCGGATGGCAGTCCAGCGGCAAGTGCGCCGCATACAGCGCGACGTCATGCCGCACCAGCTGGCGGATGCGGCGGTAGAGCATGCCGGTGAGTGGCCGGAGCCCGCCCCAGTACAGGCCGTGATGCACCAGGAGCAGGTCCGCGTCGGCCTCGGAGGCCATGCGGATCGTGGCCTCGCACGCATCCACGGCGGCCGCCACGCGGGACACTCCGGCGCGGGCGTTTTCCACTTGGAGCCCGTTCAATGCGTCGCGCGAATCCGGGATGTGCGCGATGCGCAAATAGCCGTCGAGATACTGTGTGAGCTCGTGGAGGTCCATTGTGGCCCGGCAGCTTTACGACATTAAGGAGTCACTATAACGACAGTTGCGGCTTATGGAGGTCAGATTCCCACATCGGAAACGGACTTAACAGATTATATCGTAGTGAGTTAGAGTATCCACACGCGAAATTGCCTCGTAATGTGGATATCCGAATGCGTGGCGGGCCCTTCACGCGATGCCGACGGGCACTCGTTCGGTCGCCGCGGCGCCCATGCGGAGCACCCCATTCACCTCCCCGCCCTCCTGGACCAGCAGCATTGGTGTGGTGAGGTCGCCGTGGACGACGCAGGTCGGCTGCACCTCGATGCGTTCGGAGGCGATGACCCCCCCCCGTACCTCACCTCCGAGGATCGCCTCGCGGGTGTGGATGTCCCCTTCCACCAGCCCACCTTTCGCGACGAGGACCTGGCGGCCGACCTGCATGTTGCCGCGTACGGCCCCCTCCACTTTGACGATGCCTTCCGCCGTGATGTCGCCCACGACCTGCATTCCCGCCGCGATGATGGAGAGACCCGCCTCGGCTTCAACGGTCGAGCTCCGGTGCGACAAAATGGCCATCAGGATCCCTCCTTGATCAGGTCCATCGGGTCCAGCGAGCGTCCGCCGCGCCGCACCTCGAAGTGGAGATGCGGTGCAGTCGAGCGTCCCGTGTTGCCCGACAAGGCGATCACCTGCCCCGCGGCCACGCGGTCGCCCTCCCGCACAAGCACCCGCGACGCGTGCCCGTACATGGTCTCGTATCCGTCCGGATGGTTGAGGAGCACGAACACGCCGTAGTCGTCGCGGACGCCGGTGAGCGCCACGATGCCACCGCCGGCCGCCCGCACGGGGGTGCCGGCCGGTACGGCGATATCGACCCCCGGATGCGACTCGCTCTCCGATCCGGGGCGGACCTGACCACGCGTCACGAAGCCCCGCTCGTCGAGCGGCCAGTGCCGCGGAACGCTGGCGCCGGCCTCGAAGCGCGGGGCGGATCCCGGCGCCCGCGCCGCGATGACGCTGGCTCGCGGCAGCCCGACCGTCGCGCGGCGGCGCGACGCCGGGTCCGGGGCCCGCGCTCCCAACAGGTCGCGCAACTCCTGGTAGCTCGCCTCCGCGCGATTGAGGGCCGTGGCAAGCTCCTGGACCCGCGTGTTCTCGCTGCGCAGCCGCGAGATCTCCGCTTCGAGGCCCGGCACGCGCGCAGCGGCGCGCGTGATCGGTCCGGCGAACGCGAAGAACAGCGCGATCACCGCCAGCACGGCGAGGGCCGCCCCCTTTGCCACCCGCAGAACCCACAGCGGCAACCGGTACTGACGGGTGCGCAGGTCGCCGTCCGTGTGGACGACGAACGTGACGTGACGCTGATTCATCCGTCGAACGGCGCTCCGAGGATCAGCTCGAGCTGGCGGGCGAGGTCGTCGTTCGAGTAGAACGCGATGTGGATCTGCCCTTTGCCCTTCGATCGCACGGTCAGGCGAACATCGGTGCCGAGGTAGCGGCGCAGGGCGTCCTCGATGCGCCGCACCTCCGGTGCCGTGCCCGTGCCCTGGCGCAGTCGCGGGCGCCGCTCGGGAAGTCGATCACCGCGCACGCGATCCTCGACTTCGCGCACCGACAGGCCTTGGGCGACGGCTTCGCGCGCGAGGTTGACCGCGGCCTTTGGGTCGGTCAGGCTGAGCAGCGCCCGTGCATGCCCGACGCTCAGCCGACCCTCGTGCAGCATTGCGAGGACCGCGTCCGGCAGCTTCAGCAGCCGCAGCGCGTTGGCGATCGTCGAGCGATCACGCCCGACGGCATCCGCGATGCCCTGCTGGGTCAGGCTGAACTCCGCGATGAGCCGCTCGTAACCGCGGGCTTCGTCCACCGGCGACAGATCGTCGCGCTGGAGGTTCTCGATCAGGGCCAGGGTGAGGAGGGTCCGGTCATCCGCCTCGCGCTTGACGGCGGGGATGCGCTCCCACCCCAGGGCTTGGCAGGCCCGCCAGCGGCGTTCGCCCGCGATCAGCTCGTACCCCGGCGCGGCGTTCGGCGCCGGTCGCACGACCACCGGCTGGAGCAGACCAGCCTGACGAATCGACGCTTTGAGTTCCTCGAGCGATTCGGGTGCGAGGTCGCGTCTGGGCTGGAATGGATTGGCCCGGATCTGATCGAGGGGGAGCTCGACGAGGCTGCCGTCGCGCTCGGCTTCCTCGCGCGTCGGCCCCAGCAAGGCCTCCAGCCCCCGGCCCAGGCGGCGGCGGCCGGCGCTCGCGTCTGTGGTCATGCGGACACCTCCGGAGCGGCCAAGGAGGCCGGCGGTTCATCGGGCTCGAGGAGCTCGCCGCGCTCGACCCGGCGGATCAGCTCCTGGGCGACGGCGATGTAGCTGCGCGCGCCGACCGATTGCACATCGTAGAGCAAGATCGGCTTGCCGTAGCTCGGAGCCTCGGCGAGTCGGACGTTCCGCGGGATGGTGATGCCGAACATCCGCGGCCCGAAATACTCCTTGGCCTCGACCGCCACCTGGCGGCAGAGATTGAGACGCGCGTCGTACATCGTCAGCACCACGCCGTCGATGGCGAGCGTCGGATTGAAATTGCGCTGGACGAGCTTGATCGTGTTCAGCAGCTGGGACAACCCCTCGAGCGCGTAGTACTCGCACTGGATGGGGATGATCACGCTGTCGGCAGCCGTGAGCACGTTGAGGGTGAGCAGGCCGAGCGACGGCGGGCAGTCGACGATGATGTACTGATACTCGTCGCGCAGGTCCCGCAGGGCACGGCGCAGCGCGGTCTCCCGGGCGGGCTGACCGACGAGCTCGAGTTCGGCGCCGACGAGATCCTGGGTGGCCGGGATCACGTCGAGGTTGGGGAAGTGCACCTGCTTCATCCGAACGGACGCGAGCGGCTGTCCTTCGAGTAGGGCGTCGTAGAGCGACACCTCCACGCGCGTCCGGTCGATCCCGACGCCACTGGTGGCGTTGCCTTGGGGATCCGAGTCGATCAGCAGCGTCTTGCGCTCGGCGACCGCGAGGGAAGCACAGAGATTGACCGCCGTCGTGGTCTTACCGACGCCGCCCTTCTGATTCGCGATTGCGATGACTCGGGACACTATAGTATAACCTATTGAAATATAACGATTTAACTCACATTGGTCCGGCTGGCACCAATATACGACGCCGCGCCTCCAGATGAAAGAGCGGTTTCACGTGAAACGCGGGGCGGGATATTTCACGTGAAACAGTGTGGTTGCCCTCTACGTGCGGGCCGCGCTGCGCCAGCGGGCCGCTTCGACCACGAGGTTGTGGAGGTCGCTCGGCGAAATACCCGGAATGCGGCCCGCCTGGGCCAGCGAGGCCGGACGCACGCGATCCAGCTTCTGACGCGCTTCAATCGACAGCGTGCGCAGCTCGGGGTAGGGGAGGTCCGCCGCCAGCTCGAACGACGCCAGCTCCGCGAGCCGCGCCGCCGCCGCCCGCTCCCGCACGATATACCCCTCGTACTTCAGCTCGATCTCCGCCACCTGCATCGCCTCCTCGCCCAGGTCCCCCCCAGCGCCCGCTGCCGCCAACAGGCGCGCGAGGCCCGCACCCGGACGCCGGACCAGCTGCGCGACCCGCTCCGGCTTCAGCAGGTCCCCGCCCGCCTCGCCTAAGGCGTCCCGCGCCTGAGCCGGCGAGACCGTCACGGCGCGTGCGCGCTCCATCGCGTGCTCCACGGCCGCCAGACGCTCGACGGCAGTGCGGCGCTCCTCGTCGGTCAGCAAACCCAGCCGCTCCGCGAGCGGCAACAAGCGCCGCAGCGCGTTGTCCTGGCGCAACAGCAGGCGGAACTCCGCGCGGGACGTGAACAACCGGTACGGCTCATCGACTCCCCGCGTGACGAGGTCGTCGACCAGCACGCCGAGGTACGCGTCGTCGCGGCCGATCAGAATCGGCTCGGTACCGCGCACGCGCCGCACCGCGTTGATCCCGGCGACGACGCCCTGGGCCGCCGCTTCCTCGTAGCCGGTCGTCCCGTTCACTTGGCCCGCGAAGAACAGCCGCTCGACCGTCTTCGTCTCGAGCCACGGCGTCAGCTGCGTCGGCGGGTAGTAGTCGTACTCGATGGCATAACCCGGGCGCGTGACGCGGGCGCCCGTTCGAGCCCCGGGATGGTCCGCAGGAACTCGAGTTGGACGCTCACGGGCAGGGAAGTGGACAGGCCGTTGAGGTAGATCTCGCTCGTGTCCAGTCCTTCGGGCTCGAGGAAGACTTGGTGCCGGCCGGCGTCGGGGAATTTCACGATCTTGTCCTCGACCGACGGACAGTACCGCGGTCCCCGCGACGCGATCGCCCCGCCGTACAGCGCCGATTGGCCGAGGGAGTCGCGAATCACCTGTTTCGTCGCCTCACCGGCCCAGGTGATCCCGCAGGGGACCTGGCGCGGGATGTCGGCGCGCTGGTACACGCTGAAGCGGAACGCCTCGTCGTCGCCGTCCTGGCGCTCGACTTTGCTCCAGTCCACCGAGCGGCCGTCCACGCGCGGCGGCGTGCCCGTCTTGAAGCGGGCGACCGTAAGTCCGTGCGTTTCAATGTCTTGCGCGAGTTCCACCGCCGGCGGGTCGCCGGCCCGGCCGGCCGGCACCTGCGTATCGGTCCCCACATGGATGCGGCCGCGGAGGAACGTGCCCGCGGTCACCACGACCGCCCGCGCGCTGATCCGGCGGCCGTCGCTCAGTTCGACGCCCTCGACCGCGCCGCCGCGCACGAGGAGGCGGGCCACGGTTCCCTGCGTCAACTCGAGCGTCGGAAGTGCTTCGAGGTAGCCGCGCACGGCGCGCCGGTACAGCGTGCGATCGCACTGGGCGCGCGGCGACCAGACGGCGGGGCCCTTGGAGCGGTTGAGCATGCGGAACTGGATGCGCGCGCGGTCGGCGGCCCGGCCCATAATGCCCCCAAGGGCATCGACCTCGCGCACGACCGTGCCCTTGGCAATGCCGCCGATCGCCGGATTGCAGGACATCTGTCCGATGGTGTCGAGCGCGGACGTGACGAGCAGGGTGCTGGCCCCCAGGCGGGCGGCCATCGCGCACGCCTCGGTGCCGGCGTGGCCTCCGCCGATCACGACGACATCATATGGGGACACGCGGAAAGTATAGGCGGCGGGACGGCCTCCCGGGTAGTCGGGGGACGTCCCGCCGGCGCGCCGCCGGTCAACCGATCGGCGTGCTCAGGCCGCCCGGACCCAGCGGAGCACCTCGCGCGGGCTCGGGCGTTTGCCGGTCATCAGGATGCCGACCCGGTAGATGCGGGCAGCAATCCAGGTGACCGCGACGATCCCAGTCAGCAGAATCGCCACCGAGAGCAGCAGCTCCGAAACGGGCAGGCTGCCGGCCGCCCAGCGGACCGGCATCGCGATGGGCGACGTGAACGGGATCATCGACAGGGTCACGGCGAACGTGGAGCCGGGGTCGTTCAGCATCGAGAACATGCCCAGAAACGCCACGAGGAGCAGCAGCGTCACCGGCACCTGGGCCTGCCGCGCTTCCTGGTCGGTGCTCGAGAGGGCGCCCGCCGCGGCGAACATCGCCGAATAGAGGAAGAACCCGCCGAGGAAGTAGATGAGGAACACGACGCCCGTTGCGAGGGAGACCTCCGGCACGGCGAACACGGACAACTCTCCGGTGCCGCCCAGGCCCGAGGCGATGCGCGTCCGCTGGCTGATCATGACCCAGCCCGAGAGCCCCCAGATCAGGAACTGCACCAGCGACACCGCCCCGACGCCGATCAGCTTGCCGGTCATCAGCTGGCCCGGCCGCAGCGAGCTCACCAGCACTTCGATGATCCTGGTGGTCTTCTCTTCGAGCACGGAGTTCATGACGTTCACGCCGTACAGCGTGATGGCGACGTACAGGATGATTCCCATGAAATAGGCCAGCGAGAACGACTGGCCCGCCGATTCATCCGTGGTGCGCCCGCGGGAGATCTTCTTGGTTCCGAGCTCCACTCGCACCTGGGCCCGGCCCACCACCGCCGGATCCACGCCTTCGCGTTCCAGGCGGGTCCGCACGGTCACCTGCTGGAGGGACCGTTCCAGGCGCTCGATCGTGGTGAACGACGAGACGTTCGACGCGCGGTACTCGGCGGCGCCCTGCTCGAGCAGGCTGTCGGTGATCAGGAGAAACCCGTCGAGCCGTCCTTCGCTGACCTCGTGCGTCAGCGAGTCCAGCACGCCCGCTCCGGGCGTCACGCGCTGCACCCCGAAATGCTGCTCGGGGAGCGCCGCCGTGGCGCGCGCCCCGAACCCCGTCGTGGTCGCGTCCACCACCACGATGGTCTTGCGGCCGCCGGTCGCCATGAGCAGCGGCAGGAAGATCAACGCCGCGAAGAACACCGGTCCGAGGAGGGCCGAGATCCACATGGCCTTCGTCCGGATGCGCTCCACGAATTCGCGCCGGATCACCGCCCAGACCTTACGCATGCGCGGCTCCCGCGTCGCTCGCAACGGCCACGGCCGCGCCGGGCCCGACGAGATCCACGAAGATCTTGTGCAAGGAAGGGCCCGCGACTTCGAATCGCGACAGGCGGGCCCCACTGGCCACCAGGGCCGCGAGGATCGCCTGGGCGTCCGCGCCGTCGGTCAACTCGAGCTCGGCGTACTGGCCGAAATCCTGCACCTGTGCGATCAGGCGCCGATCGGCGAACACGCGGGCCGCCTCGCCCGCGGCGCCGTCGAACGCCACGGTCACGTGGCGCCCGCCGTGCCGCCCCTGCACTTCGGCGAGCGTGCCGTCCACGAGTTTGCGCCCCCGGGCGATGATGCACAGCCGGTCGCACAGTTTCTCGGCCTGCTCCATGATGTGGGTCGAGAACACAATCGTCTTGCCGCGCCGCCGCAGGTCGAGCACCGTGTCCTTGAGCACCTGCGTGTTCACCGGATCCAGGCCCGAGAACGGTTCGTCGAGCACGATCAGATCGGGGTCGTGGAGCAGGGTCGAGATGAACTGCACCTTCTGCTGCATGCCCTTCGACAGGTCGGAGACCCGACGCACGCGCCAGTCGGCGAGCCCGAGCCGGTCCAGCCACTCGAGCGCGCGGGCCCGCGCCGTGCGCCGGTCCACACCCTTGGCCTCGGCGAGGAAGACGAGCACGTCGAGCACGCGCATCTTGGGGTAGAGCCCTCGTTCCTCGGGGAGGAACCCGATACGGGCCGAGTGGTCCCGCCCCGAGCCGACCGTCCCGAACAGCTGGACGGATCCTTCGTCGGGGATGAGGATGTTCATCACCATCCGGATGGCGGTCGTCTTGCCAGCGCCGTTCGGACCGAGGAGGCCGAAGATCACGCCGGGCGGCACGCTGAGCGACAGCGCGTCCACGGCGGTGTGGCCGGCGAACCGCTTGGTGATGCGGTCGGCGACGAGAATCGGGGCGGTCATCGGCCTGCGGTGAAGTAAGGACGCCGGAATATAGGCGGGACGGCGGGGCCGGGCGCGGCCCTCAGGCGGAGACGCCGAACAGCGCCGCAGCCTTGCGCAGGCCGGCGACGAGGGCGTCGAGATCCTCCGCGTCGTTGTAGAGGTAGAAGGACGCCCGCGCCGTGGCCGGCACCTTGAGCCGCCGCATCAGCGGCTGGGTGCAGTGGTGCCCCGCCCGGATGCACACGCCGTCCTGGTCGAGAATCGTGGCCAGATCGTGCGGGTGGATATCACCGAGGGTGAACGAGACGACCCCGGCGCGCTCGCCCGCCGGTCCGTAGGTGGTGAGCCCCTCGATCTCCGACAGGGTCGCCACGGCCAGCCGCGCGAGATCGCGCTCGTGTGCGGCAATCTGGTCGCGGCCCACGCCCTCCAGGTAGTCCATGGCGGCGGCCAGGCCCACGGCCGCCTCCACGTTGGGCGTGCCGGCCTCGAACTTGTGAGGGATCCGGTTCCAGGTGGCATGGTCGTCCCATACGCGCGCGATCATCTCGCCGCCACCCTGGTAGGGGGGCATCGCGTCGAGCAGGGCGGGGCGGGCGACCAGCGCCCCGCTGCCCATCGGTCCCAGCATCTTGTGGCCCGAGAATGCGTAGAAGTCGCAGTCCAGCGCCTGCACGTCCACGGGGATGTGCGGGGAGGACTGCGCTCCGTCCACGACGGCGATCGCCCCCGCGGCGTGCGCCTGCGCGATCATGGCGGGCGCCGGGTTGATCGTCCCCAGCGCGTTGGAGACGTAGGGGAACGCCACGAGACGGGGCGAGCGCGCGAGCGCGCGCGCGAACGAGTCGGGATCGACGCGCCCGTCCGTGGTCACTTCCACCATATCGACCGTGGCGCCGCGCTCCTGCGCCAGCAGCTGCCAGGGGATGAGGTTGGAGTGATGGTCCATGGCGGTCACCACGATGGTGTCGCCACGCCTCACGTTCGCCCTGCCCCACGAACCCGCCACCAGATTGAGCGCCTCGGTGGTCCCGCGCGTGAACACCACCGCCTCGGGACCCCATGCGTTGACGAAGGCAGCGACGCGCCGCCGCGCCGCCTCGTACGCTTCGGTGGCGCGGACCGCGAGCGCGTAGGCGCCGCGGTGCACGTTCGCGTTGCTCGTTTCGTAGTAGTGCCGGATGGCGTCGAGCACCGCCCGCGGCTTTTGCGTCGTGGCCGCGTTGTCGAGATAGACCAGCGGTGGCCCGCCGGTTGACCGGTCGAGCAGGGGGAAGTCCCGGCGCAGCCGGGTGGCGTCGAGGCTCATCGTCAGTCGCTGGGCGACTCGGTGGACACCGGTGCCCCGCGACCCTCGAGGGCGGCCTGTAAGGTGTGCCACGCGAGGCTCGCGCACTTCACGCGGGCCGGAAACGCGCGCACGCCCGCGAGCGCGGCGAGTTTGCCGAGCCCGGTCGTGTCCGGCGCGACGTCGGGCCGGCTCGTGATCATGTCGTGGAAGCGTCCGAACAACTGGCCGGCCTCTGCCGTCGTCTTGCCCGCGACGGCGCCGGTCATGAGAGACGCCGCAGCCTGCGAAATGGCGCAGCCGCGCCCCTGGAAGCCGGCGTCGGCGATGCGGTCGTTCTCGATGCGCAGCTCGAGCGTGATCTCGTCCCCGCACAGCGGGTTGTGCCCTTCCGCGGTCCGGTTCGCGTCGGGGACGGCGCGATGGTTCCGCGGCGAGCGACTGTGCTCGACGATCAGCTGTTGGTACAGCTCGCGCAGGTCACCCATCGGCCCAGATGCGGCCGCGCACGATGCGGTCGAGCTGCTCGCGCAGCGGTGCAATCTCCATTCGCTCGATGATCTCCGTCGCGAATCCGTAGGTCAGGAGCCGCCGGGCGTCCGGCGCGTCGAGGCCGCGACTCCGCAGGTAGAACAGGTGCCGCTCGTCGAGCGGGCCGGTGGTGGAGCCGTGGGTGCATTTCACGTCGTCGGCATAGATCTCGAGCTGCGGCTGGCTGTCGGCGTGTGCGTCGTTCGACAACAAGATGTTGTTGTTCGTCTGTTTGGAATCCGTACGCTGTGCGCCGGGCCGGACGATGATGCGGCCGTTGAACACGCTGCGGGATCGGCCGTCGAGCACCCCGTTGAAGTATTCGTGCGTCTCGCAGTGCGGCTGCCGATGGTCGATCACCGTATGGTGATCCACGTGTTGCTCGCCGCGCAGGAGATACAGGCCGTTGAGCACGGCGAGCCCGCCGGCGCCGTCGAGCGCGGTGCGCATGTCGTGGCGGGAGAGCGCGGCGCCGAACGTCACCGTGTGAACGTTGACCACACTGTCCTTGCCCTGACGGGTCCCGGTCGTGGCGACGTGGAAGGCGCGCTCGCTCTCGCGCTGGACGCGGTGGCAGTCCACGCGCGCGCCGTCGGCGGCGACGATCTCGGTGACGGTGTTGGTCCAGTACGGACCGTCCCCCAGCGCGGCGTAGGTCTCGACGATGGCCGCCCGCGCCTCCCGCTCGACGACGATCAGCACGCGGGGATGCGTCATCCACGCCGCCGCGCCCGGCACGGTGAGAAACAGGAGCTGCACCGGCTCCGCGAGGGCCAGCCGCGTGGGAATATGGACCAGTGCGCCATCGGTGAGAAACGCGGTGTTGAGCGCCCGAAACGGATGGTCATCGACGCCCGCGGCGCCGCCGAGGTGCCGGCGCACGAGGTCCGGCTCGGTGCGCAGCGTGGCGGACAGGCTCTCCACCCGCACGCCGGAGGGCAGGCCCGAGACCCGCGACAGGTCCGCGGCGAATCGTCCGTTCACGAACACCAGCCGATGCGGCGCCACATCGCCGAGCAGCGGGCCCGCGAGGCGCTCGGGCGCGAGTCGGAGCGGCTCCGGGGGCGGGAGCTCGAACGGCTGGGCCGTGAGCGGCGCCACGTTCGTGAACCGCCAGTCCTCCTGCTTCGTGGTCGGGAACCCCAGCTCGCCGAAGCGCGCGATGGCCCCCGCGCGCAGATCCGTGAGCCACGCCGGAGCGCCGCCGGCGCCGTTGCCCACGAAGCGGCGGTGCGTGTCGAGGTAGCGCTGCGCCGCCGTATCCGTGACCACCGTCACGACACCATCGCTCCACCACGGAGCCAGTCGTAGCCCTTCGCCTCGAGCTCGTGCGCCAGCTCCGGGCCGCCCGAGCGCACGATGCGCCCGTCCGCCAGGACGTGCACGACGTCGGGCGTGATGTGGTTGAGCAACCGCTGGTAATGCGTCACCACGACGAACGCCCGGTCGGGGCCGCGCAGGGTGTTCACGGCGGCGGCCACGGTCTTGAGCGCGTCGATGTCGAGGCCCGAGTCGGTCTCGTCGAGGATGGCGAGTTTCGGCTCGATCACGGCGAGCTGCAGGATCTCGTTGCGCTTCTTCTCTCCGCCCGAGAACCCTTCGTTCACGGGGCGGTTGAGGAAGCTGTCGTCCCACCCGATGACCTTGAGCTTCGCTTCGAGCACCTCGAGGAAGTCGAGCGCGTCGAGCTCGGGCTCGCCCCGGTGCTTGCGGATGGCATTGATCGCCGAGCGCAGGAAGTAGGAGTTGGTGATCCCGCGCACCTCGACGGGATACTGGAAGGCGAGGAACATGCCCCGCCGCGCCCGCTCTTCGGGCGCCAGCTCGAGCAGGTCGTCCCCCTCGTAGCGGATGCTCCCGCCGGTTACCGCGAAGGCCGGATGGCCGGCGAGGATCTGCGCGAGCGTGCTCTTCCCGGAGCCGTTCGGCCCCATGATGGCGTGCACCTCGCCCAACCGTACCGTAAGGTTGATGCCGCGGAGGATCTCCGTGCCGCCGACGGCGGCGTGGAGGTCGGTGATTTCGAGCAGTGCAGCGTGTGCCATCCGTTGAGTCCCGGTCGGTGGTGCGTCGGGCGCGGGGCGTCAGCCCACGCTGCCTTCGAGGGAGATGCCGAGCAACCGTTGCGCCTCGACGGCGAACTCCATCGGCAGCTCGCGGAAGACTTCCTTGCAGAAGCCGTTGACGATGAGCGACACCGCGTCCTCGGCGGAGAGGCCGCGCTGGCGGAGATAGAAGATCTGGTCCTCGCCGATTTTCGACGTGGACGCTTCGTGCTCCATGATCGCCGAGCTGTTGCGCACGTCGATGTAGGGGAAGGTGTGGGCGCCGCACTGATCCCCGATGAGCATCGAGTCGCACTGCGAGTAGTTGCGGGCGCCGTCGGCCCCCTTGAGGATCTTCACCAGGCCCCGGTAGGTGTTCTGGCCCCGGCCAGCGGAGATGCCCTTGGACACGATGGTCGAGCGAGTGTTCTTGCCCAGGTGGATCATCTTCGTGCCCGTGTCGGCCTGCTGGCGCTGGTTCGTCACCGCCACCGAGTAGAACTCGCCGATCGAGTTATCGCCCTGGAGGATGCACCCCGGGTACTTCCACGTGATCGCCGAGCCCGTTTCGACCTGGGTCCACGAGATCTTGGAATTGCGACCCGCGCACTTGCCGCGCTTGGTCACGAAATTGTAGATGCCGCCCCGGCCTTCGGCGTCCCCGGGGTACCAGTTCTGGATGGTGGAGTACTTGATCGTCGCGTCGTCGTGCGCGACCAGCTCGACCACGGCAGCGTGCAGCTGGTGCTCGTCGCGCATCGGCGCGGAGCACCCTTCGAGGTAGCTGACGTAGCTCCCCGGCTCAGCGATGATGAGCGTGCGCTCGAACTGTCCGGTGGACCGTGCGTTGATGCGGAAATACGTGGACAGCTCGAGCGGACAGCGCACACCCTTGGGAACGTAGACGAAGGACCCGTCGGTGAACACGGCCGAGTTCAGCGCGGCGAAGAAATTGTCGTTCGCCGGCACAACGGATCCGAGGTACTGCCGCACCAGATCCGGGTGCTCGCGGATCGCCTCCGACATCGGACAGAAGATGACGCCGTACTTCGCGAGCTCCGCCTGGAACGTGGTGGCCACGGAGACGGAATCGAAGACGGCGTCCACCGCGACTCCGGCCAGACGCTTCTGCTCCTCGATCGGGATGCCGAGCTTCTCGAAGGTCTCCACGAGCTTTGGATCGACCTCGTCCAAGCTCTTCAGCTCGGGACCACGTTTCGGCGCGGCGTAGTAGCTGATGGCCTGGTAGTCCACGGGCCCGTATTGCACGTTGGCCCAGCGCGGCTCTGCCATCTTCAGCCACTGGCGGTACGCCTTCAGGCGCCACTCCAGCATCCACTGCGGCTCGCCCTTCTTCGCCGAGATGAGCCGGATCACGTCCTCGCTCAGCCCGGGTGGCACCACCTCGGACTCGATGTTCGTCTCGAATCCGTACTTGTAGGGTTGCAGGACCTGGGATTCGATCGACGTCATACCGCCTCTCCGCGCGCCTGCGGCGCCTCGAAGGTGATCGCGTACTCGCACGCGTTGCACCCACTCGCGATGTGCTGCCGCCGCTCCACCGACGCCGCGAGCGCCTCTTCCAGGAACTTCTCCTCGGCGGCGCAGATCTCGGGGAACCGCTCCGCCACGGCGCGCAGGGCGCAGTTGTGCTCGGCCAGTCGGAAGCGTCCCCCGCGCTCGTCCCACTCCGCCATGTAACCCGCCTCGGTCATCACGCGCGCCACGGCGTCCAATCGGCGCTCGGGCGTCCCGCCCTCGAGCTCCGCGCTGAGCCGCCGTCCCAGCGCCTCATAGTGCTCCACGAAGAGTCCCACGGCCGCGTCGCGGCCCTGGCGCTCCGACACGCGCTCGAGCAGCTCGGTCAGGGTCTCCTCGTAGCGCTTGGGGAACAGCGCTTCGCCGAGAACCGACAACTGATACGCGAACGTCGGCGCCCCCACGCCGCGCTGCTCGCGTCCGTAGGCCACCAGCCCATCCGCCTCGAGCTCCTTCAGATGGTGACGGATACCGTTCGGCGAGATGCCGAGCTGCCCCGCGAGGTCTTTCGCGGTGAGCGGTTGGGCGCGCTTCAGCGCGACCAGGATCTCGCCGCGCAGGCCCTTATGGGCGGCGAGCTGAGGCAGGGACGGAAGCATGTCCCGAAGAGTAGCCGCTCCATACCCGATTGTCAAAATTATTGCAAGGAAATTGGTGTGAATTGTAAATACTTATATGACAACAAGTTATGCTTTGTTGGGTGTGCTACAGAGCCTCGCCGTTCCAGTCGCGTACCAGCCGCTGGTACTCCTCCGGCGTGTTGACGCTGGCGATCACGGCCGGATCGTCGACCGCGATCACCGCGGCCCGGGCGAGGTGCGCGTGGAGCACGGCGCGGGCGCCCTGCGCGGTGGCCGCGGCGCTGGTCAGCAGTTCGTCGAACAGCACCGCATCCCAGATCACCGGGTGTCCGCGCCGCGCGGCGAACGCCGGGGCGACCACCGGTACGGGGCCGCGCCGGTGCGTTTCGATCAGTCGTTCGACGGTGGCCACCCGGACGTGGGGCAAATCGACGGGCCACGCAATCACGCCCGCCGGCCGCAGGGGGCGCAACGCGACCAGCGCGGCGCGCAGCGATGCGATGGGCCCACCCTCCACATCGGGGTTGGTCACGATCACGCAGTCCCGGTCGCCCACGGCGGCCCGAATTCTGAGCTCGTCCGGACCCACGACCAGCACCCGCGGCCGCACCTCGAGCGCAGCCAGGACCTCCAGGATCCGCACCACGAACGGGGCGCCGCGGAATTCGAGCAGCGCTTTCGGCGTACCCATTCGCGCCGAGCGCCCGGCCGCCAAGATCACGCCTGCCAACGACATAGAACCGTATCCTACTGCGTGTTGCGTGGATTGGCCAAACCCCCACATTAGGTCCGTGGCTACACGCCGAATCCGTCTCCTCGGTGACCCCGCACTGCGGGTCCGGGCGCAACCCGTCGAGGATGCCGGTTCGCCGGCGACGCGCCTCGTGGTGGACGACCTGCGGGACACGCTGCTCACCGCCCGCAAGCGTCACGGGATGGGACGTGCGCTCGCCGCGCCTCAGATCGGCGCACCCGTACGGGTGGTGTTGATCGAGACCGACCGCAAGCGAACCGCCATGGTGAACCCCGAGATCCTGGACGTCGGTGCCGACGACTTTCCGGTCTGGGACGATTGTTTCTGTTTCCCCGACCTCTTGGTGCGGGTGAACCGCGCTCATCGCGTCGCCGTGCGCTACCTCGACCTCGGAGGGAAGGAGCGGGTCCTCGAGTTCGAGGGGGCGATGGCCGAGCTGGTGCAGCACGAGGTGGATCATCTCGACGGGATCCTGGCGCTCGATCGCGCGGCCGGCCTCGATCCCGTCGCGTACCGGATGGAGTGGGAAAAGCACCACGCGGCGGCGGACCGGTACGGTCCGCCAACCGCCCGTCAGGTCGTCTAAGCGTTCGTCCGTTTCTCCGCCCCTTCAGGAGGAAGTGCATGTACGCCCGTTCGCGTTCCGTCTTCGCCGCGCTCGTCGCGGTGCCGATTCTGCTCGCGGCGCAGGGGAGCCCCGTGGTGCATCAGGGCTCGCTCGGCTCCGGCGATACGCAACTGCGGAGCGGCGAGTATTACGACAGCTACACCTTCGAGGGGCGCGCGGGTCAGCGCGTGGCGTTCGACCTCCGCTCGTCGGCGTTCGACCCGTACGTGATGGTGATCGCGCCGTCCGGCGACAAGAAGGAGAACGACGACTGGGAGGGCTCGAACCGCCACGCGCGCATCGAGCTCACGCTCGAAGAGACCGGCACGTTCCGGGTCGTCGTCACGTCCTACACCAAGGACGAGACCGGCGCGTACGAGCTGCGGATCGAGGGCGGCGGTGCGGCCGTCGCGACCGGCGGCGGCGGTGGGGGTGGGGCGGGGTCCCGTGTGGAGTCGGGGCGGCTCGAATCCGGGGACGCGACCCTGCGCTCGGGTGAGTACAACGACACCTATCGGTTCGAGGGCACGCGCGGCGAGACGGTGACCGTCGATCTGCGGTCGAACGACTTCGACCCTTACCTCATGGTCATCGATCCCGACGACAAGCAGACGGAGAACGACGACCATGAAGGAGACGCACGCCGTTCCCTCGTGACGCTCGTGTTGCCGCGGGACGGCACCTACCGCGTCGTCGTGACCTCCTACCGCTCCGGGGAGACCGGCGCGTATACCGTGAACATCCTCCGCGGCACCGGAGCGGGAGCCGGTGCCGTCGCGAGCGGCGGTGGGGGAGCGGGCGCCGGGCGAGTCGAGCGCGGCCGTTTGGCGGCGGGCGACGATACGCTGCGCTCCGGGGAGTACGTGGACATCCACCGGTTCGACGGCGTCCCCGGCCGGCGCGCCACGATCGACGTCGTGTCACAGGATTTCGACACCTACCTCATCCTCATCCCGCCTCGGGGCGAGCGGCAGGAGAACGATGACGTGGAGGGCAAGCCCCGCCACAGCGTCATCGAGGCGGATCTCACCGAGCCCGGCTCCTATACCGTCGCCGTGACCTCATACCAGCGCGGCGAGACCGGCAACTACGAGTTGCGCATCGATTTCGGAAGCGGGGCCGCCACCACGACCACCGCGTCCGGCTCGAACCGCTCGTCGGGCGACGTCGAGAGCATCGCCTACGGCGAAACCCGCAGCGGGCAGCTCTCCACCAGCGACCGCCGCTTGGAACGCGGCGAGTACCGCGACCTGTACACCTTCGACGGGCAGTCGGGGGACCAGATCGTGGTCGAGCTGGCCTCGAGCGAATTCGACCCGTATCTGGCCCTGATTCCGCCCGAGGGCGAGCAGATCGACAACGACGACTGGGAGGGACGCCAGGACCTCTCGCGGGTCGAGCTCACGCTCCGCGCGAGCGGCCGTTACCGCGTGCTGGCCACCTCCTACGCCGCGGACAAGACGGGCGCGTACCGCCTCACCCTGCGCCGCGGCGCGACGGGCCCGGGCGCGGTGGCGGCGGCTCGTCCGGCCCAACCGGCGGCGCCAGGCGGCGCCGCACGGGTCTACGGCGTCTTCGTCGGCATTTCGAACTACGGCGGGCGCGCCAGCAATCTGATGTTCACCGCCCAGGACGCGTCGCGGGCCCAGGAGGCGATGGTGCGCGGCGCGGGAATGCGCCCAGCGGACGGCATCGTCCTCACCGATCAGCAAGCCACGCTGGGCAACATCCGCCGGGCGGTGTCGGACATGGCCGGCCGCGCCGGCCCCAACGACTTATTCGTGTTCTTCTACTCGGGGCACGGCGGCCGCGTCCCACGCCAGGGCGGATTCCAAGCCTCCGACCCCGACGGCCAGGACGAGACGCTGGCCTTCTACGACGCCGACCTCAGCGACGACGATATGAACGAGTGGCTGTCCGGGATACGCGCCCGCACCACCCTGCTCATTCTCGATGCGTGCTTCTCGGGCGGTTTCTCGAAGGACGTCATCTCGGCGCCCGGGCGGATGGGGCTGTTCTCGTCGGAGGAGGATGTCACCTCGGGGGTCGCGGTCAAGTTCCGCGCGGGCGGCTACCTCGCGCAGTTCATGCTCGAGGCCGTGGGCGAGCGCCTCGCCGACGCGGACGGCGACCGCGAGATCACGGCACTCGAGCTGTCACAGTATCTGCACGAGCGTTACCGCGCCGACGTGAAGTCCGCCGGCCCGGGCGAGGACTTCGTGCGCACCGGCGGACCGCAGACGGGCTACCAGCATCTCGTGGTGGACCGGGGGAGCGTCGGGCCGTTCGACGTGCTGTTCCGGTAGCCGCTGGGGTCCGCCGCCGCGCCGGTGGCGCGGGGCGGCGGCCGCCCTAGATTCCGTCGTGACGGGGGTGCCTGCCGGTCGGCGGGCTGAGAACACACCCTTTGAACCTGATCCGGATCATGCCGGCGAAGGGAGTCGCGATGACCGCCAACACACAGCTGTTCCACGCCCGCCAGGGCGCCATCACCCCCGCCATGCGGCGCGTCGCCGAGCGCGAGGGCCTCCCTGCCGAATCGGTCCGCGACGAAGTGGCGCGCGGTCGCTTGATCATCCCCGCGAACGTCCGCCACCTGGCCGGCCGCCTGGACCCGATGGCGATCGGCACCGTGGCCGCCGTCAAGATCAACGCCAACATCGGCAACTCGGCCGTGGATTCCGACGCCGCCGGGGAGCTCGAGAAGCTGCACCACGCCGTGCATTGGGGCGCAGACACCGTCATGGACCTCTCGACCGGCGGGGACATCGACGGCATCCGGGAGGCGATCCTCGCCGCGTCGCCGGTGCCCATCGGCACGGTGCCGATCTACCAGGCCGTCGAGCAGGTGCCGCAGGTCGAGGACCTCACGGCGGACGACCTGTTGCGGGTGATCGAGCACCACGCGCGCCAGGGCGTGGACTACGTGACCGTGCACTGCGGCATCTTGCGGGAGCACGTGCCGCTGGCGCTGCGCCGGGTCACCGGCATCGTGTCGCGCGGCGGCTCACTCCTCGCGTACTGGATGGCCGCGCACCAGGCGCAGAATCCGCTCTACGCGCGTTTCGACGACATCCTGGATATCGCGCGCGCGTACGACGTGACGCTGTCGCTCGGGGACGGGCTGCGTCCCGGCTCCTTGGCCGACGCCACCGACCGGGCGCAGCTCGCGGAGCTCGCCGTGCTCGGCGAGCTGACCACGCGGGCCTGGGACCGCGACGTCCAGGTGATGATCGAGGGGCCGGGGCACATCCCGCTGCACCAGATCGAGGTCAACGTGCGCCTCCAGAAGGAGCTGTGTCACGAGGCGCCGTTCTACACGCTGGGCCCGCTCGTCACCGACATCGCGCCGGGCTACGACCACATCACGTCGGCGATCGGGGCGGCGATGATCGGCTGGTACGGCGCGGACATGCTGTGCTATGTGACGCGGAAGGAGCACCTCGGCCTGCCGAACGCCGCCGAGGTGCGGGAGGGCGTGATCGCCTACAAGATCGCCGCCCACGCCGCGGACATCGCGCGGCGGCGGCCCGGAGCGCGCGACCGCGATGACGCGCTGTCGCGCGCCCGTTTCGCGTTCGACTGGAACGAGCAGTTTCGCCTGTCGCTCGACCCCGAGCACGCCCGCGCGCTGCACGACGAGACGCTGCCGGCGGAATACTTCAAGTCCGCCGAGTTCTGCTCGATGTGCGGACCGAAGTTCTGCTCGATGCACATCACGCGGGAGATCGAGCGCCGGTACGGCGCCGCCGTGGAGGGCGGGGAGGCGGTACCGGCCGACTGAGGCGGCGGGCTACTGCTGCCCCGCGCCCGCGACCTTCGCGAGCGCCGAGTCGGCGGGCAATAGTCGGTTCACGTCGCACTCCGGGCAGTACGGGGATGGGAAAGTGCCACGCTGGTCGTTTCACCAGTGACGCGCGAGGGCGCCGAACCGTTGCGCCCTAGACCACGGCAAACGCCCGCACCGGGAAGCTGCCGAGTCCCCGGACCCGCACTGGGGCGGCGAAGAACCGGAACCCGGCGTCCGGGAGCTGGTGGAGGCCGCACAGGTGCTCCACGATGGGAATGCCGTCGGCGAGCAGGGTCGTGTGCACCGGGCGGGTCCCGTCCGCTCCGTCGTCCACATTCAGCCCATCGATGCCGACGAGGGCGGCGCCGGCATCGACGAGGTAGCGAGCGGCGTCGGCGGTGAGGAAGGGATGCCCCGTGGCGTACGCCGGGGCGCGCCAATGGGCGTCCCAGCCGGTGTGCACCAGGACCGCCATGCCCGCGAGCGCGCGCTCGCGGAACAACCCCGCATCCAGTCGCCGCTCGCGCCGATCCACGGCCCGCACGACCACGCCGGGGAGGTCGGCGACCGCCGCGAGCGGATAGCCGGCGATGTCGTGACCGCCCGCGAATCGGTGAAATGGGGCGTCGAGGTAGGTACCGGTGTTGGCGACCATCTCGATGCGTCCCAGGTGGAATTCGGTCCCCGGCGCGTAGCGCGCGCGGGACGCGTCCCGCGACAGCCAGTCCGAGATGACGGGCCCGGGCAGGCCGGGGTAGGTCACCATCCCGTGCTCGATGTCGTGGCTGAGCTCCACCAGCCGGCGCGTCACGGCGGGGCCGTCAGGCCTCGGGTCCGGAGGTCGTGACGTCGAGGTCGCGCAGCAGCCCGTCGTGCAGCCCGTAGATCCAGCCGTGGACGCTCAGCCGCTGGCCCCTGCGCCACGCGGCCTGGACCAGGGTGGTGTCGCACACGTGCCGGGCCTGCGCGCGCACATTCAGCTCGCACAGCCGATCCACCCGTGCGGTGGAATCGGCGATCGCCGCGAGGCTGTCGCGGTTCGCGGCGAAGACGTCACGCACGTGGCGCAGCCAGTTGTCGATCAAGCCGAGCTCGTGATCCTCCATGGCCGCGCGAACGCCCCCGCAGCCATAATGGCCGCAGACGATGATGTGGCGGACGTGGAGCACCTCGACGGCGAATTGGATCACCGCCAGGCAATTGAAGTCGGTGTGCGTGACGACATTGGCCACGTTGCGATGCACGAACAACTCACCCGGGACCAGGCCGACGATCTCGTTGGCCGGCACGCGCGAGTCCGAACAGCCGATCCAGAGATATTCCGGCGCCTGTTGCTCGGACAGTCGGTCGAAGAATCCCGGGTTGGCCTCGCTGATCCGGGCGGCCCAGCGCCGGTTGTTCTCGAAGAGATGGGGCAGAGTGGGCATCGTCGCTCCAGATAGCCCGCCGTGGCGCGGCGCGGAAGGGCCGCTACTCGTGACGGATGGCGTCGATCGGGGACAGCCGGGCGGCGCGCAGCGCGGGGTACATGCCGAACGCGAGGCCGACGGTGACCGCGGCACCCGCGGCGACCAGGACGGTCGTCCAGGTGAAGGCCGCGTACACGAGGGCGTCGGTCCGGGCACGCATCACGGCGGTCACCGCGAAGGCCGCCGCGAGCCCGACGGTCGCGCCGACGGCGCTGCCCGCCCCCGTGATGGCTACCGACTCCGCCAGGAACTGCCACAGGATATCCGCACGCCGCGCCCCCGTCGCCTTGCGAATGCCGATCTCGCGGGTGCGCTCGACCACCGCCGCGAGCAGCACGTTCATGATGCCGATGCCTCCGACGACGAGCGAGATGCCCGTGATCGCGCCCATGAGTATGCGGAAGACGAGCATGCCCTGCTGAATCTGCGCCAGACGATCGGCCTGCGTCCCGAGGAGGACCTTCTCCTCCCAGTCGGCGCCGGCCCGCCGCGCCAGCCAGGCCTCGAGCCCGGCGCGCACCGAATCGACGGCCTCGACGCGCGCGGCCTTGAGCAGCAGCACCGGCGCCCGCGGTGCTCCCGCGGACAGGATCGCCGAGTCCGCGAGCGACAGGGGCACGAACACGTGCAGGAACCGCTCGTCGTCGTCCCCGGCGAGGACGCCGACCACGACCCACGAGCGGTCGTTCAGTCGCAGGGAGTCACCGACCGCGAGCCGGCGCTCGGCGGCGAGCGTGTGCGACACCACCGCGACCGGCGTCGCTCGGGCGACCTCGTCGCTCGTGAAGAACCGCCCGTGCGCCACCTCGACCTGCTGGAACTCGGTGACGCCCGGGACCGTCGCGGTGACGAGGGCCGCCCGCGGCGCCGAATCGGGCACCGCGATGAGCGCGGGCCCGTTGATGCTCAGCGCCACCACCGCGAGTCCATCCACCGCCACCCGCAGCGATTCGACGTCCGCGGGCTCGAACAGCGGAAAATCCGTGACTGGCACCCGCTGCCCGTCGACGACCCGCGCCGTGCGGGGCGTGACCACGATCGCCTGCACGTCGGTCGTGCGCTCGATCTGCCGACGGACGTAGCGCTCGACCCCGTCACCCAGCGCCAGGACCGCGACGAGGGCCGCCGCGCCGACCACGATCCCGAGCGTCGCCAGCGCGCTGCGCAGGGGGTTCAGCGCGAGCGAGGCGATTCCCACCCGCAGCGACGCCGCAACCCGCATGAATCAGCCGCCGCCCGGCTTCAGCTCCCACAACACGTTGACGATCACCCAGCGGCCGTTCCAGCGCGCGAGGTGGAGATAGTCGATCCATCCAGACATCACCGCTTTGACGCTCGCCGCGTTGCCGAAGATGTCGAGCACGGTCACGTCCCGCTGTTGCTGCTCGGGTGGCGTCCGCGAGCCACCGCCGGCGCGGACGTTCTGGACGAGCGCCAGGGCTCCCATGTGGTCGAGGCGGGAGCGCCCTTGCGCATCGGCCCGCACCAAGCGCTTCGCGAGATCGGGGTGCAGGGCGCGCTCCATCCGCGCCGCGTCCGCCGCATACCAGCCGTCCACGTAGTCGAGCGCCGTGGCGCGAATCGCGGCGGTGTCCGCGGCGGTCTGGGCCGCGAGGCCGGTCGCGGCGCTCGGTGTCGACACCAGGAGGAGAAGGACCAGGACGCGCATGGTAACCTCAGAGTAGGGTGGTTCCGCCCCTACGGAGCGGCGGCCGCCGTGGTTTGCGGCGGCGGGAGCACGGCCGCCAAAGCCGCGAGCAGCCGGCCTTCGGGGGATCCGCCGTCGGGAGCCTCCGCGAGCACGACGACCAGTCGGCGGCGCAGCAGGGGGTCACGCATCGCCTGAGCGGCGAACTGGAGGGTGAGCGGGACGAACCACGCCGCGCGGCGGGCCCCCGCTCCAGCGCGTGCCACGGCCGCGTACTGCTCGAACAGGGCCAGCAAGAAGGCACCCTTCGACGGAAACTGCCGGTAGATGGCCCCCTTCGTGAACCCGGCCGCGGTCGCCACATCATCGAGCGAGGCCTGAGCGAGCCCGCGGTCCGCGAAGATGCGCAAACCGGCCTCGATCAGGAGGGAGCGCGTCTCCGACTTGCGCCGCTGCTGCGTGATCCCCATCAGTACCTAAGATACCGACCAGAATCCATTATGCCAGACACCGCCGAGGCTCCGGACCATAGATACGCACGAGTACCATAGATTCCGACGAGTATCGCACAGACCGCTCCCAGACGGTCGCGGTAGCCGCGAGTGCTCACGCCCGCCCGCGCGTCGACGCATCGCGCCCGTCGCCGGCGCGGCATTCGTCTCTCGGCTGCCGCACCGCCGGGGCGCCACCGGCCCGCGGCGCCGCACGCGGGGGCGGCGGCTCACGGCGGAGCGACCCTCGCGACATTGTCTGCCGACCCGCCCGCGGCTCGGACGGCGCGATGCGCAAACGGAGCCGCGCGCACGCGCCGCGCACGGCGCCCACTCAGCCCGCCGCACGCGCGGCTCGACGGTCGCCGCTGCGCACACCGCCACCGCAGCGCGCCGCGCGACACGATTGCATGGCGCGTGCGGCGCGTGAATGCTCTTGACTCGTCTTGGTCCCAACCTATGTTTCGGCTTCGCGCGCTCCCCCCGACTCATCGCGCGCTCTTGCGGGAGTTTGCATGCCCTATATCATCGCCCAGCCCTGCATCGACGTGAAGGATCGGTCCTGCGTGGACGTTTGTCCCGTGGACTGCATCTACGAGGGGGACGATCAGCTCTACATCCACCCCGACGAGTGCATCGACTGCGGCGCCTGCGAGCCCGAGTGCCCGGTGACGGCGATCTTCCCCGAGGAGGACACGCCTGCGGAGTGGAAAGAGTACATCGGGAAGAACCGCGACGTCTTCAACGCGCCGAACCCGCCCGGGAAGCCCAAGCCGAAAGGGTCCTGAGCAGACCGCCGCGCGGCCGGCCCCGGGCCAGCGCTCGGGGTCAGTCGTCTGGTGGCAACCCGTCGAGAAACTCCGCCACGAGCCGGTTCACGGCAAGCGGTTGCTCGAGCGGCGCCAGGTGAGCGGCCGCTGGGATCTCGACGAACCGTGCCTCGGGAATCGCCGCGGCCATGGCACGCATCACGGCGGGCGGCGTGAGCCGGTCTTCCGCCCCAACCAACACCAGCGTCGGCACGACGATCTCCGCGAGCAGACCCGTGCTGTCGGCGCGGTCCCGCATGGCCCGCAAGGCGGCTGCAATACCGCCGGGGGTGCCGCGCTCTATCATGGTACGCACCTGCGCCACCGTGTCGGGCTGGGAGGTCGTCGTTTCCTCCGCCAGGAGACGGGGTAGCATCCGCGCCGCGATCGCCGCGGCGCCTTCTCGCAGGGCCACGTCCGCCATCTCATCGCGCGCGCGCCTGCCCGCGGCGTCGTCGGGCTCGGCCTTCGTGTCCATCAGGATCAGCGCCCGCACCCGCGCCGCGTGGCGCCGCAACACTTCGAAGGCGATGTAGCCCCCCATCGACAGCCCGCACACCACCGCCCGCTCCTCGCCCAGGGCGTCCAGTACCGCGATCGCGTCGTCCGCGTATTGCGCGAGCGCCACGCCTGCCCCGTCCGCCGGGGCGCCATCCCCCGACGCGCCAAAGCCGCGCAGGTCCGGCGCGATGCGGCGCCACCGCGCGAGGCCGGCGAGCTGATGGCGCCACATCATGCGGTCGAGCGGAAACCCGTGCACGAACAGCACGGCGGCTCCGGTGCCGCGGGTCTCCACGGCCAGTTCGACCGAGCCCGCCGCCACGCGCTGCAACTCCCGCCCACGCGGTGACCCCAGCACGCGCCCGATCTCCTCGGGGATCGGCGTCGGCCGCCCCGTGCGGTCGACGCAGACGAACGCGAGGTCCGCCTCGGCGATCACCGTGCCGTCCCGGGAACGTGTCGCCCGCTGCCGCAGCGTGAAGCTCGTCGTGCCCCGCTCGACCACGGTCGTTTCGATGCGCAGCACGTCGCCGGCGTACGCCGCGGCCCGGTATTCGATCGTGGTGCGCCGAGCGGCGGGCGCCACCCCGGCGCGGTGGAACACGTCCGCCCCCGGACCGCGGGCCAGCGCATCCCAGCGCGCCCGCTCGAGCAGCACGAGGCACGCCCCCTGATTGAGATGGCCGAACGCATCACAGTCAAACGGGTAGACCGTCACATCGACCGTCGGCAAGCTGCTCACGGCGCGGCCTCCGTCCCGGTCCGGGGTATCGCAAACGTATGCCAGAACACGACGCGCCGATATCCGCGAGCGGCGAGCTGCGGCAGGGCGCCGAACGCCTTCGCCGTGTAGGTCGGGTCGAGCTCGACCCCGTGCCCGGCCGCGACAGCCATTGCCCGCTCGCCCACCGGCGTGGGATGTCCGTAGCCGCGCCCCAACGCGTTCATCGTCTGGAGTCTCGCCCGTGGGTTGGCGGGCAGCTCGATGCCCACGCCCGCCAGCAGCCGCGCCGCACGCCGCGCCAGCCCGTGCGCGCGCCCCCGATTGGCGATCACGAGCGGCGCCACCCGCACGCCCACCACGGTCGTCGGCCACCCCAGCAGCTGCATCGCGATGAGCAGTCCTGCCACGGTCCCAGTCGAGCCCATCGGCACGACCAGGGCGTCCGGGGGTTCGTCGAGCTGGGCGGCGAGCTCGAGGCCGCCGAGGGTGTGGCCCAGCACGGCGTGCGGATGGGCACCACCCCCGGGGATCCACCAGGGCCGTCCGAGCACACGCGCCGCCCGCCACGCGCGCCACCACGCCACGGGCAGCGCGCCCCGCCACGCCGCCCGGACCACCACGTCGGCGGCGGCGTCCGCCGCCGCCGCGAGGACCCGGCTCTGCACGGTGTCGGGCTGCGGGAACTGCGCGAGCACGCAGCGCAGTCCGAGCGCCCGGGCATGCACCGCCGTCGCGACGCAGTGGGTCGAGCCAACCCCACCAATCGTCACGGCCACGCCCTCCGGCGGGGTGGTCGCGAGCAGAAACTCGAGGCCCCGCACCTTGCTGCCGCCGTAACGCACCGCCGAGCGGTCTTCGCGCTTGATCCACAGGGCGTCCACGCCCGCGTCGCGCGCGAGCGCGGGCGCGTGCTCGAGGGGCGTCGGCCATACCCCGAGCCTGCGCGGCGCGAAGGCCGTCCGTATCTTTGCGATCATCTCTTCCGACACAGGCACCGCCATGCGTGTTTCGACCGATTACATCCACCACGCCGCCCGGGCGGCCCGCAAGTGCGCCGGCGACCCGTTGGGGGGCGCCCCGCAGCCGCCCGACCCCGAATTCTACCGGACACTGGCCAAGGCCCTCGACGAGATCGCGGCGGGTCTCGAGCAGTTGGGTCGGGAAGAGTGACCGCGGCGGAGTACATCACGACCACCGCCGCCCTTGCCGCATTCCTCGCCGAGGCGCGGACGGCCCCGACGACGGCGGTGGACACCGAGGCGGCGAGTTTCCACCGCTACCACGATCGCATCTACCTGCTCCAGCTCTCGACCGGCGAGCGGACGGCGATCGTCGATCCGCTCGCTGTCCCGGACCTCGCGCCGCTCGGCGCGTTCCTCGCCGACCACGCAGTGGAAAAGGTCTTCCACGATGCGGATTACGATATGCGCATCCTCGATCGCGATTACGCGTTCCACTCCGTCCGCGCGTTCGACACGCGCATCGCCGCCCAGCTCGCGGGCGAGCCCGCCATCGGCTTGAGCGCGCTGCTCGAACGCTACGCTGGGGTGACGCTCGCGAAGGTACACCAGAAAGCCGACTGGTCCCAGCGGCCCCTGGCCGCGGCGATGCTCGCGTATGCCGCGGACGACGTCCGCCACCTGCCCGCATTGCGTCGCGCCCTGGCCGACCGGTTGACGGCGTTGGGACGTCTCACGTGGGCGGAGGAGGAGTTCGCGCGGCTCGAGGCCCTTCGCTGGACGGGCACCGCCCATCGCGAGGACGGCTATCTCCGCGCCAAGGGGGCCGCACGCCTCACCCCGCGACAGCTCGCCGCCTTGCGGGAGCTGTGGGGGTGGCGGGAGACGGTGGCGGCGCAGGAAGATCGGGCGCTGTTTCGCATCGTCGGTAACGAGCAACTGCTCGCGGTTGCGCAGGCCCTCCCCCGCGACCCGGCCGCGCTCGCGCGCGTGCGGGAGCTCCCCGCCGTCCTCGCCCGCCGGCACGCGACCGCCCTTCTCGCGGCGGTCGCGCGCGCCGCGGAGCTGCGCGACGCGGACCTGCCGCGACCACCCCGCGCCCCGCGCGCGCCCCGGGACCGGTCGGTGGAGGAACGCCAGCGGCGGCTGCGGGCGGCCCGCAACGCAGTCGCCGAGCGGCTGGGATTGGATCCTGGAATCCTGCTGGGTCGTGTGGCGCTGGATCTGCTCGCCAGCGCCCCCCCGCGCGACCGCGCCGGCTTGGCGGCGATCAGCGAGCTCCGCCGCTGGCAAATCGAGGTGCTGGGCGACGCGCTGCTCGCCGCCCTTGCCTAGAACCCCATCATCGCGCGCACCTTGGGATCGATCCGCTCGGGTGTCCAGTACGGCTCCCACACGATCTCGACGTCCACGTCCGTCACGCCCTCGAGCGTCCGCACCTCGCGGTATACGTCGTTCGTGATCATCGGCCCCGCCGGGCAGCCGGGTGACGTCAGGGTCATCTTCACGCGCACGTCGCCCCCGTCCACCTCGACGTCGTACAGCAGCCCGAGGTCGACGATATTCAGGTCCAGCTCCGGGTCCTTCACTTTCCGCAGCTGTTGGCGGACCGCATCCGCGCTGACGATGGCATCCACGCCAGCGAACCTAGCCGTCGGGCCGCCCTCCGGTCAACCAGGCGCGGGCAGCACCGCGCAGCGGCGCCGCGCCGCGAGCCACCGGTACACGCGCCGCGCGATGGGCCTGACGCCCGGGACCCGGAACGGGTGCGCCAACCAGCGCTTGCCGGGCAGGCGCCGCAGGATCTCGGGCGCGGCGTCCGCGCCGGCGAACACCCGTCCGTCCGGGAGTACCAGGTGCATCGCCGCCGCCAGCGCCGGAAGCGCGATGCCGAAGCCGGCGACCCGGGCGCTGTCCTGAAACGGTACGTAGTCGAGCGCGGCGCTCCGGTCCCACCGCTGCACCAGCGCGATGGCGTCACGACACATCCCGCAGGCGCCGTCGTAGATCAGTGTCGCACGTTCAGTGGCCATCGTGCGCCCGGGCCGCCGCATCCGCCAGCCGTCCGCGGATTTCCTTCAACACCGTGAACGAGCGCGACGCGCGCGGCGCGTAGGCGCGGTTCGAGAGCAGCAGCACGAAGAGGTCGCGGTCAGGGTCGATCCAGAGCGACGTGCCGGTCCAACCGGTATGCCCGTAGCTCCGCGGTCCGAAGAGCGTGCCGGCGCTGCTCACGGCTTCGCCCGTGGGCAGCGCCTGCCATCCCAACGCCCGCGCGCTCGCGCCGGCGCGCGCGGCTACCGCGACGCGCGTGAACGCGCGGATGGTCTCACGCCGCACCAGCCGCCGGCCGTCGGGAAGCGCGCCTTCAGCGAGCATCAGCTGGGCGAAGCGAGACAAGTCCCGACCGGTGGAGAACAGTCCGGCATGTCCCGCGACCCCGCCCAGGATGTGCGCGTTGGGGTCATTCACCACGCCGGCGAGCGGTGTGCCGCGCCACCGCCCGGTGGGCGCTGTCCACCCGCGCCAGGCGCGGGGCGGCCGGAACGCCGAGCGCCGCAGGCCGAGGCGCCCGGCGGCCTCGCGGCCCCAGTACACGTCGAGCGGCACTTGGGTCACGGCCGGCACCAGCTCGCCCAGCAGAATCGCGTTCAGATCGGAATACGTCACTGGTGCGTCGGCCCGTCGCGGCGGCGTGGCGAACACGATCCGCAACGCCGAGTCGCGGTCCGGCGCGAGCTGATGGAGCGGGAGATACGCCGGGAGCCCGGAGGTGTGAGTCAGGAGTTGGCGCACCGTGACCCGGCCAGCGCCCGGCGCACGCCATTGCGGCAGGTAGTGCACCACGGGCGAGTCGAGCGCCACTCGGCCGCGCTCGACGAGAAGCATCAGCGCGGTCGTCGTCGCAACGACCTTCGTGAGGGAGGCGACGTCCCAGACGGTCGAATCGGGGTCCGGTCCCGGGCTCGCGCCGCTCCAGGTCAGGTGCCCGTACCCGCGGGCGAGCAGCAGCGTATCACGCCGTCCGACCATGAGCACCGCGCCCGGATACCCCCCCCGCCGGATGCCGTCCGCGACGATCGTGTCGAACACCGCTGCGTCGAAGCGCGATGCGGGAGCCGGAGGCGCCGCCGCGCCCGCAGCTCCCTGCAGCGTGATCAGGAGCGTCAGGACCACAGACCCGGGATCTCGCGCTGGCAGGAGGGGCACCGGCCCTCCGGCCCCAGGCGCAGCTGGCGGATGACATAGCCGCGGCGCTCGACCAGCAGGTGGCCGCAGTCCGGGCACAGCGTGTGCTCCCACGGTCCCACGCGTCCCGGCAGGTTGCCGGCGTAGACGAAGCGCAGGCCGGCCGACCGGCCGATCTCGCAGGCGCGCACCAGCGCCTCGGCGGTCGTGTTCGCGTGATCGGTCATCCGGTAGTCCTGGTGAAAGGCCGTCACGTGCCACGGAATGTCCGGTGACACGCTGGCGACGTACTCCGCCGCGGATTTCAGCTCCCCCGGCTCGTCGTTGAACCCCGGCACCACGAGCGTGACGACCTCGACCCAAAACCCGCGCGCGTGCGCCATGCGCACCGTGTCGAGCACGTGCTGGAGGACTCCGCCGAGCTCGCGGTAGCGGCGATCGTTCATCGACTTGAGGTCGATCTTGTAGCAGTCGGTCCACGGCCGGATGAAGTCGAGCACCTCCGGGGTCGCGTTCCCGTTCGAGATGAACGCCGTCCGCAGTCCGTGTGGTCGCGCGGCCGCGAAGACGTCCACCGCCCACTCGGCGGTGATCAACGGCTCGTTGTAGGACGACGCGACCAGGCGGGCACCCCGATCGCGCGCGATTTCCACGAGCGCGTCCGGCGTGATGTCGGTGGGGGCGGTGCCGGCCCCGGGGTCGCGCAGCGCCTGAGACGTCAGCCAGTTCTGGCAGTACCCGCAATGGAAGTCGCAACCCAGCATGCCGAAGGTGAGGGTGTCGCTTCCCGGAAGCACGTGAAAGAGCGGTTTTTTTTCAGTCGGGTCGCATTGGAGCGCGGCGACGTAGCCCCACGGGGCGTCCAGGGTCCCGGCGCGGTTATGGCGCACTTTGCAGATGCCACGCCGCCCGGGTCGGACCAGGCAGCGATGCCCGCAGGCAACACAGCGCACGGCGTCCCCGCCCTCGGGGACGACCAGCCGGGCTGGGCGCGCGCGCGCATCGAGGACGGCGGTGAGGTGCTCGCCGCCGCCCGGCGGGTGACCCACGAGCACGTCCAGCATACGGGGCATCCGATGCTAGCGGAGGGACCCGGGGGTCAGGTTGTAGAGCAGCACCGCCGACTGGATATCGCGGCTGGAGAGGTCGTGCGCGGTGGCGACGGGGAACATCAGATCGGCGGGATCTGGTGAATGCTCGAGACCCAGCAAGTGACCGATTTCGTGTAACGCGACCACCCGGATGGCGGCGGCGTCCATCGGCCGGCCGAGCGGGTCGAACGTCGCCAGCGTGATCCGGCCCGTCTCCAGATGACCGTCCGCGTTCCAGGTGAGGTCCGTCTGGCCGCTGCGCTCGATTTCGAACTGAACGCGCCAGCGGACGTGGACTTCGGCGCTGGCGGAGTCAGCGGAGAGCGTGAAGCGAACGGGCACCCCTGTCGCCGCCCAGCGGTCGAACGCACTCCGCACGGCGTCGGTGAACTCGGGGCGGTAGTTCGCAGCGTGGCCGACGGCGAGGTGCACGCGCACCGGGTTGGTGACCCGATTGTCCCAGCGATGGAGCATCGAGTCGCCGCTGGTGGCGAGGAAGTCGTTCAAGTACGCGATGCCGGCGCTCGCGCGGATGCGGCGCCGGGTTTCCGCCCGGGCGAGTTGCACCAGGTACCCGTGTTGCGCCTCGGGGGTGGGGCCAACGGCCAACTGCGATGCCTGTTCCATCGATTCGGGCGGGGGTGGGGCTGGGGCCGGATCCGGGGTCACGACCACGGGCGTCTCGGCGATGGGCGCGGGGGATTCGACGGCGCGCCGCACCACGTCGATCACCAGTGCGCCGACGATCAGCGTGGCGGACACAGTGATCCAACCCGAAGTCCCGCGCCCAGCCATTGAGTGCAATATCGCCCGTCACCGCGATTCGCCGCTAGCTTTGGCGGGCCGCCTAGGCGTAAGATTCGGGCCAACTTGTGGATGGGGCGTAGGTGATCGGGGTGGTCGCGCGCTGGATGGTCCGCTACCGCGGCTGGGTACTCACGGCATGGGCGGCCCTGGCGCTGCTGCTCGCACCGCGGGCCTCGCACGTGCACGACGTCCTCGTCGTCCGCGGGTCGTACGAGCGCCCCACCGGCTCGTCCCGCGCCAGCCGCCTGATCAAGGACGCTTTTCCCGGCCCCATCGCCGACTACCTCGCGCTGGTGGTGCACGGACCGGTCCACGTCACCGACCGCCGCTACGACCGCTTGCTCGACTCGCTCACGGCAGCCACCGCCCGCAAGGACTACGTCACCCAGGTCATTTCGCTCCGCACTCTCGGCGACTCGGCGTTCGTGAGCCGCGACCGGCGCACGACCTTCCTGATCGTCGCCCTCGCCCCCGCCACGAACGACGACATCACGCGCAACCTCGTGCCGGATCTGCGCGAGGCCGTCCAGGGCGCACTCGCCCGCACGCCCGACAGCGACGGCTTCGACGTCAGGATCACCGGCCAGCAGGCTCTGGACTACGACGTGCGCACGGTGAGCGCGGAGGACGCGGCGCGGGGCGAGCGGCGCGTGGTGCCCCTCGCGCTGCTGGTGCTCGTCGCCGCGTTCGGCGCGCTCGTGGCGGCCGTGCTGCCGGTGCTGATCGGGATCCTCGCCATCACGATCTCGCTGGGCTTGGTCACCGTGGCGGCCCAATGGACCCCCATGTCGGTCTTCGTCCTCAACATCGTGACGATGATCGGCCTGGGCGTGGGCATCGACTACTCGCTGCTGATCGTGACGCGCTTCCGGGAGGAGCTGAACCGCGGGTTATCGGCGCGGGACGCAGCCGTGCGCACGATTCAGACGGCCGGCGCCGCCGTCCTCACTTCAGGACTCACGGTGGTGGTCGGGTTCGCCGCGTTGCTCACCACCCCCCTCTCGGAAACCCGGTCGGTCGGGGTCGGGGGCCTCATTGTCGTCGCCGTGGCGGTCCTGCTCTCCGTTTCACTGTTGCCCGCGTTGCTCGCCGTGCTCGGCCGCCACATCGACCGCCCGCGCTGGCTCGCGCGCCCCCTGGCGCGCGTGCACGCGCCAACGGGCTGGGAGCGGTGGGCGCGGTGGCTCGGTCGGCGACCGTGGCGCGCGGTGGCCATCGGCGGCGCGCTCATCGCGCTCTGCACCTATCCACTAATCGGGATTCGCTTCGGCCTCCCGGCCGCCAACTGGTTCCCGCCCGGCACCGAATCAGGGCAGGGACTCGGCGCGCTGCACGAGATGGGCGTCGCCGGCGTGCTCACACCGGTGCGGATCGTCGTCCAGTTTCCGGAGGGCCAGGGCGCCCTCTTGGCGCCGCAGCTGCGCGGCCTCAAGACCCTGTCGGACTCGTTGCGGCACGAGCCCCGGGTGCGCAGCGTCCGCGGTGTCGCCACCATTCGGCCCGGCCTCTCGGCACTCCAGCTGTTTCTCTACTACGGGGATCCCCAGGCGGTCCGCGATCGCTACCCGGAGTTCTTCAATGCGTACCTGTCGACCGACGGGCGGACCACCCTGATCGACGTCATTCCGGCCGACACCGTGGGGTTCACGGGAATGATGGATCTGGCGCGGCGCGTCCGCGACGCCGCCGGGGCGGGCGTGCGCGGCCTCGAGCGCGCGGAGGTCGTGGTGGGCGGCTTCGCCGCCAACAGCGTTGACCTCCAGGAGGAGCTGCTCGCGGACCTGCCGAGTGTGGTCGGGTTGATCCTCGCGACCACCGCGCTGATGCTGTTCATCGCCTTCCGCTCCCTGCTCGTGCCCCTCAAGGCCGTGCTCCTCAACTGTCTGTCCGTCGGCGCGGCGTTCGGGCTCACCGTGTTGGTCTTCCAGGAAGGGTGGGGGGCGGGCATTCTCGGGCTGGAGGGGGGGACCGAAGCGATCTGGGTCGTGGTGCCGGTCCTGGTGTTCGCGACCGTATTCGGGCTGTCGATGGACTACGAGGTGTTCCTGCTGGCCCGCATCAAGGAGATCTACGACAAGACTGGCCGCAACGATCACGCGACGATGGAGGGCCTGTCCGCCACGGCGTCGGTGATCACCTTCGCGGCGGTCATCATGGTGCTCGTCTTCGGTGTATTCGCCTTTTCCCGGGTCCTCGCTGTCCAGTTCATCGGCTTCGGCCTCGCGGTCGCCGTGCTGCTCGACGCGACCCTGATCCGCATGGTGTTGGTGCCGGCCATTATGCACATCGCCGGACGCTGGAACTGGTGGCCCGGGGTGCGGAGCGCGGCGTCGTCGAGCGAGGGGTGACCGCGGCTAGGTGCCGTCCAGCGCGCGCAGCGCGCGCTCCCACAGATCCCAATGCCATGCCGGCACCCGCTGGCCCGTGCGCGGGTCCTTGAGCGGTTTGTACTGGAGCCACGCCGGATGCAGCGCGAGTCGGCGCCCGAGGACGAGCAGCCGTTCGCGGTCCGCGCTCACGACGTGCGCCATCATCTGCCCGCCAACCCGGTGGCGATGCAGCCAGACGCCCCCATCGAGCGCGAAACACAGTCCTTCACGACGGCGTGCGAACTCCCGGATGTCGGGGTCTACTGGCAGGCGATCCGGCCCTCGATGGTCGCCGCACCGATTGGTGGACCGGCGCCGGCATACAGGTAGCAGCGTGACGGGGTCAGGGTGTGCCCGGCCATCGCGTTCCAGCCGCCGGAGATCACGGACACGGTCATCGACACACCCGCCGAGGGCGCGAAGTTGAGCGCCGCCAAGCTGTTGGTGTAGTACGCGCTGTCATAGAAGAACGCTTCCTGGGCCGTGGCCAGATTGCGCAGATCCGACTTCATGGCGGCGATGTACGTCTTGCCCTTGGTGTTGGTGAACTTGGGAATCGCGATCGCCGCGAGGATCCCGATGATCACCACCACGATCAGCAACTCGATCAGCGTGAACCCACGGGTGCGGGACACCGCTCGCCTCCAGGCACTGAGTCGCCTCGCGGGCCCGGGCTCCCGGGCACCCGCCAAGCATCGGCAACATAGATGAAAGCAGGTTCGCCCAAACGCAAGACTCGTGCTCACCCCTTCGCCTCGAGCCAGTGCGTTCCCAGGCCGACACTTACGAGCAGCGGGACGCGCAGCGTGGCGGCGCCTTCCATCTCGCGTTTCACGAGCGTTCTGGCGTTGTCGCGCTCGGCGGCGGGCACTTCGCACACCAGCTCGTCGTGGACCTGTAGCACGAGCCGGGTGCCGAGCCCCGCCTCGCGGAGCGCGCGGTGGATGCGGACCATGGCCACCTTGATCAGGTCGGCGGCGGATCCTTGGAGCGGGGAATTCGTGGCGGTGCGCTCCCCGAAGGCCCGGATGTTCGGGTTCTTCTCTTTCAGCTCCGGGATGTAGCGCCGCCGTCCCAGCAGGGTCTCCACGTACCCGCGAGTCCGGGCCTCTTCCACCGTCCGGTCGAGCCAGGCCCGCACGCCCGCGAACCGGGCGAAGTACTCCGCGATGAACGCCCGGGCCTCGTCGTGCGAGATCCCGAGCTGGCGCGACAGGGCGAACGGGCCCTGGCCGTAGATGGTGGCGAAGTTGATGGTCTTCGCGCGCGCGCGCATTTCCGCCGTCACCAGCTCCTGCGACACGCCGAAGATCAGCCCCGCGGTCTGCCGGTGGATGTCACCCCCGCGCTCGAACGCCTCGACGAACAGCGGGTCACCCGAGAGGTGCGCCAGCAGACGCAGCTCGATCTGCGAGTAGTCCGCGACCAGCAGCAGGTGGTCCGGCGCGGCACAGAAGGCGCGCCGGATGCTCTCACCGCGGGCCGTCCGCACGGGGATGTTCTGGAGATTCGGATCGCTGCTCGACAGGCGCCCCGTGGCCGCTCCCACTTGATTGAAGCTGGTGTGAATGCGGCCCGTGTCGGGGTTGATGTACGCCGGCAACGCGTCCACGTACGTGGACTTGAGTTTCGCCACCTCGCGGTACTCGAGCAACAGACGGGGCACGTCATGACCGAGTGCGGCCAGCTGCTCCAGCACCTCCGCGTCCGTCGATGGTCCGGTCTTCGTCTTCTTGAGCACGGGGAGCTGGAGCTTGGTGAACAGGACCGAGCGCAACTGGGGTGTGGACAGGAGATTGAAATCCGTGCCCGCGGCCTGGTAGATCTCGCGTTCCCGCTCCGACAGTTCGCGAGCCATCCCCCGCCCGATCTCGGCCAGCAGCCGCGCGTCCACCAGCATGCCGTGCCATTCCATGTCCACCAGCACGGCCACGAGGGGCATCTCGATCTCGTCGAGGACGGGGCGCAGCCGCTGGTCGTCCAGCTCGGCGGTGTAGGCCTCCCGCAGGGCCAGGACGGTGGCACCGCGCGCGGCCGTCCGGCGGGCCGCCTCCGCGACCGGCAGCAGGGTGACGGAACGCGCGGCCCGGCCGGTGCCGGGCGCGGGAGCCGGCGGCGGCGCCCGGTCCGGCCCCAGCCGCTCGCGTGCCAGGTCCTCGAGCGCGAAGGCGCGTCGCCCCGGGTCGAGCACGTAGCCCGCCAGCATGGCATCCCACGCCGCTCCGCCGAGCTCCACACCCGCCCGGCGGAGCGCCAGCCACGCCCGCTTGAGGTCGTGCCCCAGTTTGGGGACGCCGGGGTCCTCGAGCAGGGTGCGGACGGCGGTGAGCGCAGCGTCGCGCAGCGCCGGCAGGTTGCGCGGGGGGATGTCGCCGGCGAGCTCACCGTCGGGCGCGAGGTGCGCGAACGGCAGGTACCACGACCGCCCGTTCGCCGCCGTCACGGTGAGTCCCACGAGCGGCGCTCGCAGGGGGTCGCCACCGTCCAGCACGGCTTCGATGCCGACGCCGCCCGCCGCACGGCACGCGGTGACGAGCGCGCCGAGCGCCGCCGGGGCGTCCGCGATCTCGGGCGGCGGCGGCACGGCGCCCCCGCCCTCGTCGCGCGGGGCGGGAGAACGCGCCGCTTCGGTCCGGAAGCGCTCGAGCCGCGGTACGAGCGAGCGGAATTCCAGCTCGGTAAAGAGCTCGGTGAGCCGCGCCACATCGGGGCGCGTGACTTTCAAGGCGCCGAGATCCAGCGCGATGGGGACGTCCCGCCGGATGGTCACCAGGTCGCGCGACAGACGGGCCTCCGCGCCGTGCGCCAGCAGCGCTTCCCGCGCCCGCTTGCCGGAGACGGCGGGGGCGCTCGCGAGCACCGTGTCCAGGTCCCCATACGTCTGGAGCAGCGCCCGCGCCGTTTTTTCGCCGATACCCCGCACACCGGGGATGTTATCGGACGCGTCGCCGACGAGCGCGAGAAAGTCGGTGACGCGGTTCGGCGGCACGCCCAACCGATCCGCCGCATTCGCCTCGTCCACCCACTGTTCCTCGACGGCCGCAGGCCCGCGCCGCCCCGGATTCAGCAGGGCGATCCTGGGCCCGATGAGCTGATGGAAGTCTTTGTCGCCCGACACGATCACCGTCTGCACATCGCGCAGGGCCGCGGCCGCGGCCAGCGTCCCGATCACGTCGTCGGCCTCGAAGCCCTCGACGCCGAGCACCGGGATCCCCAGCGCGTCCAGGATCTCGCCCACCCGCGTTACGGACCGATCGAAGTCCTGTTGCAGCTCGTCGCTCAGTTTCTCGCGGGTCGCCTTGTACGCGGGGTACGTCTGGTGCCGGAACGATTCCCCGACATCCTGTACCCAGCCGAGGTAATCGGGGCGGCGCGTCTCGAGCAGGCGCAGCAGGAAATTCGACACGCCCCACGCGGCCGACGTGTTTTCGCCATGACGGGTCGTGAGCGGGCGGGCGATCATGGCGAAGAAGGCGCGATACAACAACGCGTAGCCGTCGATCAGATACAGCGTGGGGCGTGGCGGAGTCGTGGCGGCGGGCATGGCGTGCTGCAAAGATAGCCCCGCGCTCCGCCGACGGATGGTTCAGGAGGACGGCGCGGGGTAGAGCGCGGCGTAGAGCCAGCGGTTGCGCAGCACGGCCCGAACGTAGCCGCGCGTCTCGCGGTACGGGATCGCTTCGAGGAACGCGTCCGGATCATCGGCGCCAGGCCGCCGCAGCCATGCATCGACGGGCCTGGTGCCGGCGTTGTACGCCGCGAGCGCGGCATCGATGCGGCCGTCGTAGCGCCGCAGGAGCCGGGCGAGATGCGCCGCGCCGAGGTGCAGGTTGAGGTCGGGGACCACCAGCCAGTCCGCTTCGAACGGGACCTCCAGGTGGCGCGCCACCTGCGTCGCCGTCGCTGGCAGCAGCTGGGCCAGCCCGCGCGCGCCGGCGCCCGACAGGGCCGCCGCATCGAACACGCTCTCCTGCCGCACCAGGCCCGCGAACACGAGTGCGTCCACGTCGAATTCCGCCGCCTCTGCCGTGACCGCTTCGCGGTTGGGCCACGGAAAAACCGCGCGCACAGCGCGGGGGTCTCCCGGTGCCCGCCCCAGCGCCACCCAGCCGAGGCGCACGCCGGCCGGACCGAACCCGCGGGTGGCCAGGCCCACACTCAGCGCCAGGACGGCGTCGAGATCCGCCGGTGGCGTGCTCGTCAGCACGCGGACCTCGGCGACAGACTCGGAGTCGAGTCCGGCGAGCCGCAGCGTGTCGATCCGCGCCAGGGCCGCCGCCGCCGTCGCCGGTGTCGGACCGGGCGGCGGCAGGGGCACCACGGGCAGGGGCATGCCGGCGGCTACGCGGGCGCGTAGCCCGTAGTACCCGAACGAATCCTCCACCGCGACCGCGCTCCACAGCCGGCGCGCCGCGGCGCTGTCCCCACCCGCCGCGGCGAGGCGGCCCAGCCAGAAACGCGCGGCGAGAGCCTGGGGTGCGCCCCGGGCGATCTCGTCGGCGAGGAGCGTGGCCGCGGAATCGGGGCGGCCGGCGCGCTCCGCCGCAGCCGCCAACCGGAATCGGGCGAGCGACGAGCGGGGGTCGATCGGATGGCGGCGAATCAGCTCGGCGTACCAGCGCACGCCGGTGGCCGTGTCGCGCTCCGCCAGATGATCCGCGAGGAGGAACATAGCGGTTGGGGCGGCGGAGTCGGCCGGATAGGCGTCGGCGAAGCCCGCCAGCGCACGCTCCGCCCCGGCCGCGTCCAAACGCAACAGCACCCGGGCTCGCCGGTAGGCGGCGAGCGGGGCCACGGCCGGATCGGCGCTGGCCGCGCGATAGGCGTGCTCGGCGAGCCACGACTGCCCGGCGGCGGTCCGCAGCTCGCCCGCGAGCAGCAGGGTCGCACCGCTCGAATCGCCGAGGGCCAGCGCGCGTTCCACCGCCGCCACCCCGTCGCGGGGCGCCGCCGCGGCCAGGTGGGCACGCGCCAGCGCGACGAATTCGGGCGCCGTCCGGGGCGGCACCGCCGCCGCGAGGTCGCGGATCAGCGCCGCATGGTCGGCGGCCGGCGCGCGGTGGCGCGCGTCAGCGTAGAGGGTCGATCGGGCGGCGGCAGTGTCTCGCTGACTCAACGCGAGCCTCACGGCGTCGCCGCGCGCCCCGAGGCGCGTGTACGCCGCGCGGGCCGCCGCGGTATCGCCCGCCGCGAGCAGCGCGCCCGCCCACGCTCGGGGCGCCTCGCGCGACGGCCCCGGACCGAGGTCCGTCAGCAACGTGCGGGCGGCGGCGGTATCCCGGGTCAGCCCGGCCTCGCGCAGACGCAGCCAGTCGGCGATCGCACCGAGCCCCAGGCGCCGCGCCTCCCGCAGGCTCGCCGCCGCATCGTCCGCGTGGCCGGCCGCCGCAAGTGCGAGGGCCCGGCGCACGGCGAACAGCGCGGCCAACGGACCCGCGACGTGGCTGCGGGCGGCCGCGAATCGCTCCGCCGCCGACGCGTGAAGGCCCAGTCCGGCCTCCGCCTCGCCGAGGAGCGCCAGCCCGTGTCCGTCGGTGTCCAGCCACGGCTGGCCGACGAGCAGGCTACGGGCGCGGCGATAGCGGCGGGCGTCGAGCTCGGCACGCGCCCCGAACACGAGGACCCCCACCGGCATCGTGGGATCCCGGGCGACGGCGGCGCGCCACGCCTCCGCCGCGTGCCACGGCCGGCCCGCGGCGCGCAGGGAATCGGCGCGCCCGGCCGGACCCGTGCTTTGCGCCGCGGCTGGCCCCCACGATCCCAGCGCGAGCGCGAGCGCAGCGACCCGAAGGGTCACTGCCCCCGTCGCACCCGTGCCAGCACGCGGAGGTACTCGGCGCGCGACGTGGGTGTCAGCCGGAACCGGCCGAACCCGGTGTCGTCCTCGAATAGGATCGCCAGGCGGAGGCTGTTGTACGTCCACCGGACGAGGCGCCGGCCGGCCCGGTCCAAGCCGCTCGACTGGTCCAGCACGTCATCGGGGTCGCCGAGCGTGATGAACACCTCACCCCGATCGGTGAGCCAGCCGGGTGTGCCCTCCTCGCCAAAGCGGAGGTTGGCCTGTTGCACGCGCCGGAAGTACTCCTCGAGCGCCTCGTTTTCGGGCGTGATCGGGACGGGATCGGTCTCGCGCCAGAACTCCTCCCACCGCCGCGGCCGATCGGGCGGGGCCGCATCGCGCAGCTTCGCCACTGCCTCCTGGCGCTCGAAGTACCGCAGGAGGCTGACCATCTCTTCGTAATTCGTGATGACGTATTGCCCCGAGAAGCTCAGCAGGAACGGGAGGCGCACCGGCGGATCGCCGGGGAGCGCCACTTCGAGGTCCAGGCGGCCGACGGGCAACGCGCCCAGCGCCAGCACGTAGGCCGCCCGCGCCAGATCGCCGGCGGCGGCGGGACGAAGCACCGTCGTGTCCGTCCGCAGCGCCGTCCCGGCACCATCGAGCACGCGCACCTCCACCGGCGTAGGCTGCGCGATCCCGTATCCCTCCATATACACGCGCAGCGAGTCGCCGCCGTAGGGGAGCGTGGCGCGCGGGTTCGTCACGAGGCGCGGGATCTCGCCGGTCGCGACGCGCCCCTCTCCTTCGTAGAACGGGATCAGCCCGCTCAGCGCCGGCCGGCCGAACCGCGGGACCGAGTCCACCCGCTCGGCCCGATTGAACGCCGGACCGCCCCGGTCCCGTACCGTGACCGAGACGGTGTAGGGGCCGGGGACCAGCCGCACCACCTGCTGGAAGATCACACTCTCGTCGGTCCGCAGGGTCTCCTGGAACGTTCGCACGCGGACGGTCTCGTCGCGGGTGACCTGCCGCGGCTCCCCGGAGTCCCCGCGGAACGCGACATCGACACGGTAGCGTGCCACGAACTGATCCGCGTCGCGGCGGAAGCGGAGCGCCTGGTTGGGAAGCGACACCGCGACCAGGGCGAGCGTGGAGTCGGGTGAGCCGCCGTCCAGGTAGCGCACGGCGGCGACGAAGGGCAGCGGCGCGCCCGCCACGAGCAGGCCCATCGCGCGATAGATCGGGGCCGCGGCGAAGAGCCGCGGCACGGTCGTCCCGGCGGGCTGCTGCACGTCCGTGCCCACGCGTTGCCACGGACCGCAACCCGCGGCCGCCGCAGCGGTCAAAACGAGGGCGCTCGTGGCTCGCATACTCTTGCTCTACCTCAAACCCGGGGGTTAGTTTCGCGCACCGACATGGCCAACGAGAACCTCAGCGGGCGGACGGTCGCCGGATACCGCCTCGTCGCGCGCATCGGCGAGGGGGGGACGGCGGAAGTGTACCGGGCGGACCATGCAACGCACGGTGCCTGCGCGTTTAAGGTATTGCGACCCCGGCTCCGGGGCGACCCCACGGCCGTGAAGCGGTTCCTGCGCGAGGCGGGGTACGGCGCGCGCGTCGTGCACCCGAACGTCGTGCGCACGTTCGATTTCGGCGAAGCGGACGGCCTGCACTACCTCGCCCTGGAGTGGGCAGCCGGGGACCCGCTCGCCACCTATGTCGTGAAGCACGGACCGCTGACGCCCGAGCTGGCAGTCCGGGTCGTGCGGCAGCTGGCCGCAGCCCTCCAGGCCGCCCACGAGGCCGGGATCATCCACCGCGACCTGAAGCCCGAGAACATCATGTACGACGCCACGTCGGAGCAGGCGCGCCTGCTGGACTTCGGCATCGCCCGTGATGCCGAGCTCCCGGCCGAAGAGCGCCTCACCCGCACGGGGTTCTTTGTCGGTACCCTGCAGTACGTCGCGCCCGAAGCACTCTCCGGCGAACTGGTCGATCATCGGGCGGACATCTACTCGCTCGCGACCATCACCTACTACCTCCTCACGGGCAGCCACCCCTACACCGGACGGAACCCCCGCGAGCTGTTCCAGCAGCTGCTGCGCGACCCGCCCGTGCCCCTGAGTCAGGCGGCCGACGGCCTTCGCTTCACCGCGGAGTTCGAGGAGGCCGTCATGCGTGGTCTCGAGCGCGATCCGGCGCGCCGGCCGCAGTCCACCACCGCGTTCGCCGGTGCCCTCGAATCCAGCGTGCGCGGCGCCCAGAAGGCCGCGGGCGGACTGTTCGGCGCGATCAAGCAGCTGGTGCGGCGTCGAGAGTGAACACGTAGTAGTCTGTGCGACTACGTTGCGATCGCGCGATCGCTCGGCGCTCCGGCTCCGATCCACCATGACCCCCGCGTCTCTCACCGAGCGGCTGCGCGCCCTCCTGGTTGACCGCTCCGTGCAACGGGGCGAGTTCACGCTCGCGTCGGGCCAACGGAGCGACTACTACGTGGACGCGCGCCGCACCACGATGTCCGGCGCCGGCCAGGAGCTCATCGGGCTACTGGCCCTCGAGCGCCTGCGCACGCGCCGGTGGCGCCCCGCGGCGATCGGCGGCCTCACCCTGGGCGCGGACCCGGTGGCATACGCGGTGGCCGCCGCCGCCCACCGAGCCGGGGTGCCGCTCGATGCGTTCACGGTCCGCAAAGAGCAGAAGACGCACGGGACCGCCGGTCGCATCGAGGGCTGCTTCACCGCGGGCGCCGCGGTGGTCGTGGCCGAAGACGTGATCACCACCGGTCAGTCGGCCCTCGCCGCGATCCACGCCATCGAGGCAGCCGGCGGCCGCGTCCTGGGCGTGCTCGCCGTGGTGGACCGCGAGGCGGGCGGACGGCGCGCGCTCGAAGACGCCGGCTACGCGGTTGAAGTGCTCGTCACTGCCCGCGATCTCGGGCTCGTGGGCGACGGCCCATGAGCCCCGTCGCGCCACGGGCCACAAGCGAGCTCGCGGACGAGTTGCGTCCCATTGCCGTCGACGCGCTCGCGCGGGCGCAGCGCCGCCGCTGGTTCGCCATCGCCGGCGTGCTCGCCGCCGGCCTGCTCGGGGCGGCGACCGGCGCCGTCCCCGCCACGATCCCGGGCGTCGTGGCCGTCGCCGCGACGGCCGCCGTCCTCAACGCGGTGCTCGGGCGCCTCCTCGGTCGCCACTGGTATCGCTGGTGGCTGACCTACGCCGTCGCGGCGTACGACGTGGCGCTTGCCGCGGCGCTCATCGTCTGGTACGGCTCGGGCGGCTGGCTCGTCGCAATGCTGCTCGCCGTCGTCCCCTACGCCCTCACGCAGGGGCTCGCGGTCGCGCTGTTCCCGATTGCGGTCGGCGCGCTCGCGTACGTCGGTGCGAGTCACCTGCACGCACGCTGGTCCGTGGCCGAGGTCCCCACGACCGCCGTGTATCTCGAGACGCTGGCGTTCGCGGTGGTGGCCCTGGCGCTGGGCCGCATCGCGTCCTCCTTCCTCTCCCGGGTCCGTCGGACGCGCGCCGTGCTGGCGGAGGCCGAGCAGGGCTTCCTCGCCGTGCGGGCCGCGGCCGTCGACGCCGACGAGCTGGGGTTGCTCGAGCGGAGCCTCAACCGCACGCTCGACGAAATCGCTGGCACGATCTCGAGCGTGCAACGGGAGGCGGACGAGGTCGCCGTCCTCGCGGAAGCGCTCGCCGCGTCCGCGCAGCAACTGCATGCCACCTCGGCGGACGCGACGGACACCGCCCGGACGCTGGCGACCGAACTCGGCGCGCAGCGGGGCGTCGCGGATGGGTCCCGTACCGAGAGCGCGGCCGCCGCCGAGCAGGCCGGCGCGCTGCGGGCCCGCGCCGAGCGAATGCAGGCGGACGCCGCGCGCCTCTCGGTCGCCGCCGACCGCGGCCGCGATCGCGTCGAGCGCGCCAGCCGCACCCTGCGTGACATCGGCGACGAGGTGCGCGGGACGGCGGCGAGCGTCTCGGGTCTGGCGGGAATGTCCGAACGCATCGGAGGCTTCGCTCAGACGATCGCGCGCATCGCGCGGCAAACGCACCTCCTCGCGCTCAACGCCGCCATCGAGGCCGCGCGCGCCGAAGAACACGGGACGGGATTCGCGGTGGTGGCCGACGAGGTCCGGACGCTCGCGGCGGAGGCGGCCCGGTCCGCCCGCGACGTGGCCGACGTGATCGCCGAGCTGCGGGCGGGCATCGACGCCGCGGTGCGCGCGATGCACGCCGGCGAGACCAAGGTCCGCGATGTCGGCGCCGTCGCCGGGGAGGCTGAACAGGCCCTCGATGAACTGCAGCAGGGCGTCCGGGTCATGCGCGAGCTCGTGAACGCGACCGCCGACGTGAGCCGGAGCCAGTCGCAGCGACTGGCCGACCTGGCAGTGTCGCTGGAGCGGGTCGCGACCAACGCCACCGCCTCGGCCGGTCGCGCCGACGGCGCTGTCGGCGCGACCGGCGCCCAGATCGCCGCCCTAGGCGCCCTCACCGCCACCACCCAGCAGCTCGCGCGGCTCGCCGAGCGTCTCCGCGCAGGCATCGCCCGCTTCTCGGTCCTGGGCCGCGATCAGACTACCGCTGTACATCGGCGCGAACGCCCCGCGGCCGACTGACGCCGCTCACCCCGCCCGGGAGACCGCCACGGCCTGGGGTCCTTGGTCCCGCTGCCCCGCGTGAAATGGGTGCAGAGCGCGCAGCGGCCCCCGGTAGGGGAGAATGAGCAGGTCGACGTAGCGGGCCAGCGCGAGATCGAACGGGAACCGGCGCCGGAACTCGCCCGCGGTGAGTCCCAGCATCGCCTTCAGGTGACGACCCAGACTCTGCGGGGACGAGAAGTCCATCCGGTAGGCCGCGTCCGCGAGCGAGATGCCCGGGTTCTCGAGCAGCCACGCAATGTGCAGGAGCCGCATGCCGGCGAGATAGGTCTTGGGTGACGGCAGACCGGCGCGGTGAAACCGTGACATGAGCGTGCTCGTGCGGACGGCGAGGTGGCGGGCGAGGCTGCGCACGGTCGCGAGCACCGGCGCGAGCCGCGCCATCGTCTCGAAGAAGAGCCGCGTGTCCTCGGGGGCGTCCCGGAGCGCCGGGCCGAGACCCGCGAGCAGCCGCGCCGTCACGAGCGAGACCGGCCGGCCCACCGTATCGCGGAGGCGGCGCCAGCCGGCCGGCTCCGTGCAATCGATGGCGGCGCGGACCCCGCTCGCCCCCAACCGGAGCAGCGTCTGCGTGGTGGCGGGGTCGTACCGCGACACGAGGCACACCGTGGGGAGCGCCGGGAACTCGCGCACGAGTCGCACCACCGCGCCGAGGTCATCCGCCGCACATGCGTGCGCCGAAAAAACGATCGCATCCACGCGGCGGCGCCGCGCGGCCGTGAGTAACTCGGGGAACGACGCGGCGTGCACGGTGAGAAAACAGCCGCTCCCCGCCGCCTCGAGACGCGGGCGGTCGGCCGGCGGGACGAAGGCACACACGGTGACCGTCACGCCCCGAGCCTACGCCGGCTCCGTCAACCCGCCCTCACCGCGTGGCGCACCGGGACGGCACGTTCCGCGCCGGCGCCGGCACACGTCAACCAGTCTTCAACCGCGGCCGATCAGCCTCGCGGATCGACGGAGTCGGCGCCCTCGAGCTCCCGGCGGTAGGTCTCCAGGTCCCGGGCGTGGAAGCACACGAACCGGACGCGTTCGATCGACGTCGGCCGCCCGGCGCGCGCGCGCACGGTGGCCACCGCGATCCGGGCCGCGGGGGCGGTCGGATACCCATAGGCCCCGGTGCTGATCGCCGGAAAAGCGATGGAACGCACACCGTGTTGCTCGGCGAGGTCCAAGGCGTGCCGGTAGCAGCCGCGCAGCAGCTCCGCTTCCCCCTCGGCGCCGCCCCGCCACACAGGGCCGACGGCGTGGATCACCACGCGGATGCCGGCCTCGAGGAGGCGCCCGTAGGCCCGCGTCGCCCGGGCTTCACCGGTGGGGCACCCGCCCAGCGCGCGGCACTCCGCGAGCAGCTCCGGGCCGGCGGCGCGGTGGATCGCACCGTCGACGCCACCGCCCCCGAGCAGCGTCGTGTTGGCCGCGTTGACGATCGCGTCCACCCGCTGCGCGGTGATGTCTCCCGCCACGGGCTCGAGGATCAGCGCCGGGTGCATCAGTAGACGCCGAGATCCTGGCCGTAAACCACGCGCCCGTCGAAGTGCGCCCGGACCTCTTCGAGGATCCGCTCGGCCGACGCGCTCCAGGGCAGCTGGTGGTACAGCACGAGCAGCTTCGGGCGGGCGCGCGCCGCGAGGCGTCCAAGCTCGGGCGCCGCGGTGTGGGCGTCCGCATGATAGCGCTGCCACTCCGGCGGCAATTGCTCCCAGCCAGCCGCCGCGTACACCTCGTGGACCAGCACGTCGCATCCCGCGCACGCGCGCGCCACCGCGTCGCTGGCGCGCGTATCTCCTGACACGACGATCGTGCGGTCGCGTGTGGTGAACTGGTAGCCGTACGCCGCGCGCCAGGAGCCGTGGGGTACCGCGAACGCCGTGACGGTCACATTGGTGTCGCGGTACACCTCGCCCGGCGCGACCACGTGCGCCACGGCACGCCAGCCCGTGGGGTTCGCCGGTTCGAGACCGTCCACGCGGATGCGCACGTCCTCTTCCCACGCGGCCACGACGTGCGCCACCATCGCCGCAGTCCCGGGCGGGCCGTACACGTCGAGCGGCGCGACCCGGCCGAGGGTCCACGGCGTGAAGATGAGATCCGGCAAGCCGGCGGTGTGATCGTGATGGAGGTGCGTCAGGAAGACGCGGCGCAGGTTCTCCATCGCCAGCTCCGGGGTTCCCGCGCGTCGCGCCGCTTCGGCGCGGCGCACGAGGCCCGGCCCGCAGTCCACCAGGTACGCCGCGCCGTTGACCACGATAGCGACCGCCGGTCCGGAGCGGTCGGGGTCCGCGTTCGGCGTGCCAGTGCCGAGCAGGACGACGCGGGTGGCCGGCCGCGCTTGACCGGCGAGCGCGCCTGACCACATCGCGAGCGCCGCCACCAGAGAGATGAGCAAGCGTGTCATGTACTGAACGTAGGGGCGCGCCGGGGCCCGGCAATCGCGCCACCGCCCGGTCTTACCGCCCGTCACGGCGACCATTATATCATAAAGCTATGGTCTCACGTCCCGCGGTCGCCGGCCGCTCCCTGGCGCGGGGCGGTCGCCGGCACCGGGGATCACCGATAGCCGGGACGACGCCCGGCGAGGACCGGTGCCGGCTCACGCGGTGAGCCAGCGCCCCGCCGCCGCGCCATGCCGCCGCGCGACCTGTTGAGCCGCGTCCGCGCCGCGCTCGCCGCCCGCTACGACGTCGTCACGGAAATCGGCCGGGGCGGCAACGCCACCTTGTTCGGTGCCGTCGACCGGACCGGCCGGAAACTCGCGATCAAAGTGATGCATCCCGAGCTCACCGTCACCGTGGCGGCCGACCGCTTCCTGCGCGAAATCCGCTACGCTGGCCAGCTCGATCATCCGCACATCGCGCCGCTGCTGGATTCGGGGGACGACGACTACCTGCTCTGGTTCGCCATGCCGTTCGTGCCGGGCGACAGCTTGCGGGACGTGTTGCGACGCGAGCGGGTGCTCGCGCAGGGCCGGGCGTGCCGACTCGCCTGCGAAACGCTCGACGCGCTGGCGCACGCCCACGCCCGCGGCATCGCCCACCGGGACATCAAACCCGACAACATCATCTGCGCGCCCCACGGCGTCGTGCTCGTGGACCTGGGCATCGCCCGGGCGATCGCGCAATCGGGCGAGGACCGCGTGACCCGCAGCGGGTTTGTCGTCGGGACCGAGCAGTACATGAGCCCGGAGCAGGCCGCGGGGGCGGCGGACGTGGACGGCCGCACCGACCTCTATTCGCTGGGGGTCGTGCTGTTCGAGGCCCTGGCGGGCCAGCCGCCATTCTCCTCGCCGTCCGCGGCGGCCGTCCTGGACATGCACCAGCGGCGCCCGGCCCCAAGCGTGCGCGACTTCCGACAGGACACTCCCGCGCCGGTGGCGGACGCCATCGCGCGCGCGCTCGCCAAACAGGCGGCTGACCGCTGGCAGGATGCCATTGCCATGCGCGCCGCCCTGCTCCCATTCAGTCAGCCGTCGTGATCGGGGCCCCGCCCCCGCTGCCGGCGCGAAAACTGCTCCGCCTCGCGGTTCCCGAGCCGGAGGGCGACGACAGGCAGAAGCGGGTCTTCATTATCTATGGCGTGCTCGCGAGCCCCGGCGGAGGATGCCGGCGGGGCTGATGTACCACGCCCTCTTCTGGTCCGGCGGCAAGGACTCGTATCTCGCGCTCACACGCGCGCGACGCCTGGGCAAAGAGACCCAGACGCTGGTGAACCTGTACGACGAAACCACGGGGCTCGTGCGCTTCCACGCCGTGCGCCACGAGTTGATCGCCGCCCAGGCGTTCAGCCTCGGCCTGCGACTGCATCTGCACCCGGTCCCGCCGGACGGTTACGAAGCGACGTTTCGCGCGGCGCTGGACCAACTCGGCGCGTCCGGACATGCCGGCGTGGTGTTCGGCAACATCCACCTCGCGGACGTGCGCGCGTGGTTCGAGACGCGCGTTCGCCATGCGGGGCTCGACCACCTGGAGCCGCTCTGGGGCGACTCCCCCGCGGCACTGCTCGACGAGTTCGTCGGCAGCGGCGCCGAGGCGATCGTCACCTGCATCGACCCGGCGCGCCTCCCCGTCACCTGGCTCGGCCGTCCGGTCGACGAAACGCTCGCCACGGACCTCGCCCGCCGCCCCGACGTGGATCCCTGTGGCGAGCGGGGCGAGTACCACACCTTCGTCTACGGTGGCCCGCTGTTCACCGGTCCCGTGCTCTGGCGCCCCGGGCCGATTCGGGAGCGGGAGGGATTCGCCACGCTGGAGGTCCGGGCGCCATGATGCGCCGGCCGGGGATCGTCTCGCGCGGACGGCGAGAAGTCGGCGTTCTCGCGGCCCTGCTCGTGGTCGCCGCCTGTCAGCCCCACACCCGGCGGGCCCTGCTGCTCGACCTCGCGCTGAGCGACCCGGTGCTCGTCGTGAGTACGGCCGAGCCCTGGGCGGCCGCCGGGTACGCGGTCGATTACCGCCGCTTCTATCCCCACCTCACGCATGCCGATCTCACCCGGTACGGCGTCATTGTCGTACTCGGCGGGCGTGCGCCGGAGCGCTGGTCGGACGCCGTGGGACTGGGCGACCTCGCCCTGCTCACCGGCTGGGTCCCGCGCGGCGGGGTGCTCGTATTCGGCTACGCCGGGGATGGCGAAGGCTCGCTCGACCGCTGGGTGATGAACCGCTGGCTGCAGGCGATGGGCACCGGGATCCGTATCGGCGCGGACCTGCTGCGCGACACGTCCCGCGCCCGGCTCGATCCGCCCGGCGCCCAGCCGCCGGCCCACGTCTCGGCCGGCCCCCTCGGACTCGCCGGTCTGCGCGATTTTCCCGCGGGCCGCAATCACGCGCTCGACGTGCGGCGGGCCGCCCAGGCGCTGGCCCGCGCGCCTGCGCGCGCGTTCCTGCAACGGCGCGATTCCATCATCGCCCGCGCCCACGCGCCCGTCGTGGCGGCGAGCCGCGTCGGCCGCGGGCTCGTCGTCGTGACGAGCCGCCACCTGTTGGGCGCCCTGGGGCCGGAGCTGCGCGGCACGCCGCTGTCGGCCGTTACGCGGGATTCCCTCGCCGCTGCCCAGCGATTCCTCGTCGCGCTGGCGCGCTGGACTCGCCGCCCATCCGAGTGGGCGACGGTGCCCGCGGCCGACGGTGCCGTCCCTCTGGCGTTCGAGCAGGCACCCCGTGGGTTCTCGGCGCGCGCGCCCGCGCCCGCGCCGCCGCCCGCGGCTTCCGTGACGCCGCTCGGCTCATGGGAGCCGGTCGATTCGGCTCCCGCCGCGCCGCCCGAGTGGATCGAGCGGCAGGGGATGCGGATCGCCTGGGCGCGCGCGCGCTTGACGACGCCCGACGCCCTCACCGCCTTGCTCGGGTTCCTGGACGCCGCCGATCTCAACCTGCTCGTCAGTCCCGCCGCACTACCGCCGATCGACTCGCTGCGCCTCCCCGGCGGCACCGATCCTCTGACCCCCGCGTGGCGCGAAGCACTGCAGCGCCTGGGCGCCACCAGCGTGCGCTGGTTCCCGTCCGTACCACTCCGGCCTCCAGGGGCAGCGGAAACCGTCTGTCTGCTCGACGACGCGCTGTGGTCGGACTGGCTCGGCCCCGCCCTGCGACGACTGGCCGCGCGCATTCCCGCGCGCGGCGACCCGGTGGCGGGGGTGGCATTCGAGCTCCCACCCCGGGACACCGCGCCACCCGAGCTGTGTGACGCGAACCTGCGGGTTGCCCTCGCGCGTCTCGGCTGGGACGACGGGGCGATCGGCCGCGTGCTGGCGGGATCGGCGCCGCAGCGCTACGAAGCGCTCCTCACCTCCGGCGCGCTCGGCGATTACGTCCTGGCGCTCGAAACCGAGCTCGGCGCCCGTGCCGCGCGTCTCGCCCGGGATGCGCGGCGCTCCTTGCCGCACCTCCTCTTTGCGCTATGGAGCAGCGAGCCCGCTGCCGACTGGGAGGCGTACGGCCTCGCCCGCGGGTTCGGTGCCGACGGGTTTCCGGTACTCGTCTGGGATACCGAGCCGCAGACCGGGCCCGGGCGTGCCGCCAGTCAGCGACGCGGCGTCACCGCGCTGCACGCGCTCGGCTTGCCGGCGGACGCCCTGTCGCGGCGTGCGTGGGACCGCCTGCGGCCAATCGTATTCGACGGGAGCGACGGGTTCTGGATTGGGCCCGCGGAGCGGTTCCTGACCAGCCCGCGCCTGCCCGTGGATAGCCTGACACGTCTGGTCCGGCGCTTCACCCGGTCGCCGTAGCTGGAGCCCGTGGAATCACTGCGCCTTCCCCCCGCGGCGCGGCGCCCGTAGCTTACGGACGTGGGAGGGTGGCAGGGCGGATGGTCGCGGCGGGCTGGTGCAACTCCCGTCGAGGAAAGTCCGAGCTCCACAGGGCAGACTGCCAGGTAACGCCTGGGCGCCGCGAGGCGACGGACAGGGCCACAGAGAACAGACCGCCCCGTGTGTTTTTGGGGTAAGGGTGAAACGGTGGGGTAAGAGCCCACCGCGCGTCCGGTAACGGACGTGGCACGGTAACCCCCAGTCGGAGCAAGGCCAAGTAGGCAGCGAGACCCGGCCCGGGTCGTTTGAGCTGCGGGTGGGCCGCATGAGGCGGCTGGCGACAGCCGCCCGAGAGAGATGACTATCGGCCCGCGAAGCGGGTCAACAGAACTCGGCTTATGGCCCTGCCCCTCTACCCACAACTCGCATGACGTCGCCGTCGAAGCCCTACCCGACTGCCTGGGAGTCCGTCGCCGACCTGCGCGTGTTCAGGACGAACGCCGGCGAGTGGCAGAAGCTCGTGGGGTGGCGCCAGGAAATGCTGCGCCGCGGCTGGAAGCTCCTTCGCGTGACGCACGATGGCCCCGAGTTGCTCGCCGTGTTCGGCCGCACCAAAGCGGAGCGCCGCGCGGCCACCTCCTGACTGGCAAGGGACCACACATGCCCCATCGATTCCGCGTTGCTGCGGCCGCGCTGCTCGTGTCCTGCGCGGGCGCCTCGCCGCCGGCGGGGGCGCCCAGCCCCACGGCCGCTCCGCCCCCGGCGGCCGCGCCCGCTCCCACGCCCGACCGGTCGGAGGCGGTGAGACTCGCGCCGCAGCACGCCCGGTTCCTGACCCATCAACGCGTCGAAATCCACAACGACTTCCAGGGCCTCCCCGCGCGCCAGCAGCTCGGCTTCCGCTCCTGGTTCGCCGTCACGCTGGGCGACTCGAGCGACGCCTCGGGCCGCTGGTACACCGTGTTCGTCGTCGATTCGATCGTTGCCGACTCTGGCACCCTGCTCCCCCCGATGATCAATCTCGTGGCGGCGCGGGGGCTGGTCGTGCGCGGCTGGGTCACGCCCGCGGGTGAATTGCAGGACGCCGTGTTCTCGGATTCCGCCGTCACACAGAACCTCGGCCGCCTGCTCGGCTGGTTCCGCCGGTTCTTCCCGCATCTGCCGCCCGAGGGCGCGCGGCCGGGCGGTGACTGGACCGACACGATCACCACGACGGAGCCGTCGAGCGGGGCCACCATCGAGCGGACGTCGCACGTGCGCGCCCACGCCGTGGGCTGGGCGCCATACGCCGAGCGCCAGGGTCTGCGGATCGAGGTGGCGGAGACCTACGCGTTCACCGGGAGCGGGGATGGGGGCGGCCAGCCGCTCGAGCTCAGCGGCCGCGGGGCGCGTTCGGGGTTCGACTACCTGTCGGTCGATGGGCAGTTCCTGGGCGGCGCGAGCGCCGACACCGCGAGCCTCACCATCACGTTGCCGCAGCAGGGCATCACCATCCCGCAACGCCAGATCGCCGCGCTGACGATCACCAAGCTGCCCTGATGGGGCGCGCGGTCCTGGCCCTGCTGGCGCTCGCCGCCGCACCCGTCGGGGCGCAGGTCGCGCCCAACCGCGCCGCCGCCTACGTGTTCGGGACCGCCGTCGCCGACGCGCGGGCGCTGTGGATCAACCCGGCCGGCATCGCCGCGACCCGCGCCGCTTCCGTCTTCGCCGACCTCGTCATCCGGGATCCGGGAACGCGCGGCGCACGACTCGGGCAGATGTCCGTCGGTTTCGGGTCGCGGGGCCTCGCCTTCGGGTACCAGTACGATGACTTCGGAGGCGTCCGCGGGCACAGCTACCGCCTCGGACTGTCGGGTTCCACCGATCGCATCGCGCTGGGGTTCGCCGCCGCGTGGTACCGCGGCGGGACCAGCGCCTGGGGGTACGACCTCGGTGCGACCCTCCGAGCGGCCCCGCGCTTGGTGCTTGGGGTCACGGCCGCGAACATCGCGGAGCCCGTGGTGCGCGGCGTCCAGCAGGATCGCGTAGTGGTGCCCGGGGCGACGCTCACGCTGCTCGGGTCGCGGCTCGAGCTGTCGGCGCTCGCACGTCTCGGCGGGTCCGCCGAGGGGTACGCGGCCGGCCTGCGCTGGCACGTGCCGCTTGCCGTGGGCGCCGCGGTGTCCGCGCGCATCGACACTGACCGGGACCTGCAGCAGCGCGGGCTGGCATTCGGCCTCGCCATCGGTCACCGCGATCAGCTCGGCGTGGTGGGCACGACGACGGCCGGCGCTGCGGGCGTGGACGGGGCCAGCGTGTACGGGGTCGCGGCCCGCCGCTTCCGCTGATCCGGGAATGTGGCGCCGCCTGTCGGTCACTGCCGGGATCGCCAGTGCGGCATGGTTGCTCGCCGTGTGGCCGCCGCCGGTTTGGTGGCGCACCCACTGGCCGCAGCACACCGCCATGATGCGATGGGCCGACCGGCGAGCCGGTCCGTCGGCCACCGCCGCGGTGTTCGAGCCCACCCCTCTGGCCCAGATCTCCCCGGTGCTACAGGAGTTGGTGGTCCTCGCAGAGGATGCGCGCTTTCGCACCCATTGGGGCATCGACCCGGCCGAGCTGCGGGACGCCCTCGGGCTCGACGCGGGGGCCGGACCGATCGAGACCTTGCGCGCCTTGTGGCGGCGCCGCGATCGCATGCGCGGCGCGAGCACGATCACGCAGCAGCTCGCGAAGAACCTGTACCTCTCGCCGTCCCGCAACCCGCTGCGCAAGCTCAAGGAGCTGGCTACCGCCCTCCGGCTGGAGGCGGCGCTCCCCAAGGACCGTATCCTCGAGCTGTACCTCAACGTGGCGGAGCTGGGACCCGGGACCTGGGGGGTCGAGCGCGCCAGCCGCCGGTACTTTGCGGTGCCCGCCACCGCCGTCTCGGTGGAGCAGGCCGCGTCGCTCGCGGCCACGCTGCCGCACCCCCGCACGTCGAACCCCATGCATCGACCGGGGCGGATGCTTGCGCGCCGCGAGCTGATTCTCGCGCGCTATCACGGTGGAGATGTCGTCATTCCGCCGGCCGAGGAGCTCGAGCTGGATCCGCTGCCGCCGGTCCCCGTCGCCCCGCCCCTCGCGCCTCCGGGACTCGACACGCTCCAGCTGCTGATCCCGACCGACACCACCGCGCCGGATTCGAGCGGCGCGGCGTCGTAACGCCCACCCACCAACGACGAAGGCCAGGGAGTCGCCCCTGGCCCCGGTACGGCGCTCGGTGCGCGCCCCGCGTCAGTCCACCAGGCGCAGGGGCATGACCAGACACATGTACGACGCGGGATCGTCCCACCCCACGGGTTCGATCGTCGCCGCCCGCTCGGGCGCCTTGAAGGTGAGCCGGACCTCGTCGGTGGGCATCGCCTTGAGGACTTCGAGCAGGTACTGGGCATTGAAGCCGATCTCCAGCGGCTCGCCCTCGTAGGTGAGCGCGAGCTCGTCCTGGGCCTCGCCGAGGTCGGGGGTCTGCACCGAGAACTTGGCCGCACCCCCGGCGAAGGCGAGCCGGATACGATGCGTCTGGTCGCTCGCGACGACGCTCATCCGCCGCAGCGCGCCGGCCATCGCGGCCTTGTCCACGGTGGCCGCCTTGTCGTTCTCGCGCGGGATGACCTGCTCGTAGTTGGGGTAGGGCCCCTCGATGAGCCGCGAATAGATCTGCGTGCCCCCGCTGCGGAAGCCGATGTGGTTTTCGCTCTTGGCGATCTGCAGCTCGGCATCGGCCGCCACCAGCCGGCGGACCTGCTCGAGCGCCTTCGGCGGGATGATCAGATCCGCGGTCGTGCCGCCCTCCATCGGCACGTCCATGCGTGCCAGGCGGTGTCCGTTCGTCGCGACCATCCGCATGCGGTCGGGCCGAAGCTCCCACAGCACGCCGTTCAAGATCGGCCGGGTCTCCTCCGTCGAGGCGGCGAAGGCCACGTGCGCCACCAGCTTGTGCAGCAGGCTCGCCGGGGCGGTCGAGGCTTTCTCGAACTTGACGGGAGGGAACGACGGGAAGTCCTCCCGGGGCAGCCCCAGGAGCTTGAACTTGGAGCGCCCGCACTCGAGCGAGACGCGCTGCTCTCCTGCCCCCGTCACCCGGATCGGCGCCGCTGGGAGCTCGCGGACGATGTCGGCCAGTTTCTTCGCCGGGAGCGTGACCGCGCCCTCGGCGTCCACATCGGCCGCGACGGTCGTCGACACAGCGATGTCGAGGTCGGTGCCCGACAGACGGACCCCGTTCTTCACGGTTTCGAGCAGCACGTTCGAGAGAACGGGCAGAGTGGTCCGGGTCGGGATGGCGGCGGCAATGGCCGTCAGCCCTTCCTGCAACCGCTCCCGCATGATCGTGAGCTTCATAATCGCTTCCTAAAGGCTCCGCCCGGAGTTTTCCAGTCGAAAGAAGCTACTACCTACCTGTTAGAGATAACTAGTAGTAGTAGTAGAGCGTGCGCGATTGTGGGCAGACGCTGCAACTGGTGCCGCCGTCACCGGTTGTCTGCCGCACCCGCTGTGCACGGCCTGTGGGATTTGTGGAGCCGGTGCGGACGGTTTCCGGACGCCGCCGCGGCCGCCCACAGCGGCCCACATTCCCCCGCCCAATGTTGGTTACGGTGCGGATAGCTCATGCCGGGCCAGCTCGACGCGCTCCTTGAAGCTGCGATCCCGCACCATCTGTCGCTCGACCTTGTCCACGCTGTGGATCACCGTCGAGTGGTCGCGACCGCCGAAGGCCTGCCCGATCTCGACCAACTGCATGCCGAGCATGTCGCGCGCCAAGTACATGGCCACCTGCCGCGGGACGGTGAGCGTCTTGGTCCGCGCCTTCGAGCGGAGCCCTTCCGGCGTGACCCCCCAGCGACGGGCGACGACCTCCTGCACCCGGTCGATCGACGGCGTGGGGCGGCCGTAGGTCGACGCGTCGTCGCCCTGGCGGATCTTGTCCGACAGGGCGTCGCGTGCGAGTTCGATCGTGACTTCCCGGTTCTTGAGCGACGCAAACAGCAGCAGTTTGATGATACACCCCTCGAGTTCCCGCACGCTGGAGCGCACGTGCTCGGCGATGAACCGCAGCACGTCGTCCGGGATCGTGAGCTCGAGATGGTCCTGCTCGGCCTTCTTGCGCAGGATGGCGATGCGGTGTTCGAGATCGGGGTGCCCGACGTCGGCGACCATCCCCCACTCGAAGCGGGAGATCAGGCGTTCCTCGAGACCCGGGATCTCCTTCGGCGCGCGATCGGACGTGAGGACGATCTGCTTGTGTGCCTCGAACAGCGCGTTAAAGGTGTGGAAGAACTCCTCCTGGGTCATCTCCTTCCCTTCCAGGAAGTGGATGTCGTCCACGAGGAAGAGGTCCACGTCGCTGCGGTAGCGGCGCCGGAACTCCGGCATGGTGCGCTCCCGCATCGATTCGATCACCTCGTTGATGAACTGCTCGGCGCTGAGGTAGAGCACGCGCGTGTCGGGTCGCCGATCGAGGACCGTGTGCGCGATCGCCTGCATGAGGTGGGTCTTGCCGAGCCCTGTGGCGCCGTAGATGAACAGCGGGTTGAACGTCTTTCCGGGCGCTTCGGCGACGGCGTGAGCGGCGGCGGCGGCGAGCTCGTTCGACTTACCGATCACGAACGTGCCGAAGGTGTACCGTTCGTTGAGAGGCGTGGTCGGCGTGGCGGTGGTGGCCGGCGCGGCGGGCCGGGGCGCGACGAAGAAGTCCATCTGAGGGCGCTGCTGGCGCTCCTCCTGGACGCGAAACTCGACGGCGGTCGGGCGACCCAGCAGCCGCTCGGCCGCGCGGGACAGCGCGGCCGCGTGCTTGGTCTCGTTCCATTCGACCGCGAACTGATCGGGCGCGCCGACGATGAGGCGGGTGCCGTCGAGCGCGATCGGCACCGCCGGCTCGAGCCAGGTGCGGATCGTCGCGTCGGGCAAATCCCCGCGCACCTCGTCAAGCAAGCGCTTCCAGGTTTCTCGAACAGGCTCCATCGACGATTGGCAGAAGCAATGAGGCAGGGTCTACAAGGGCGGCCCGAACGTACGGTCGGCATGTGGAAAAGTCAACCTTGACCGGTCGCGCGCGCGGCATGTAGGTTTCGCCCCTTCTCGAGGGACAGGTATGGGTCGCCCAACATATCAGCCGCGCAATCGTCGGCGCATCAACAAGCACGGATTCCGCGCGCGCATGCAGACGAAATGGGGGCGCGCCGTCCTGTCGCGTCGCCGCAAGAAGGGCCGCAAGCGTCTCGCCGTCAGCCTCCCATCCAAGCATCGGAGCAAGTAGACGAACGAGCGGTTTCCGCGCCGCGCGCGCCTGGCGCGGCAGGCGGACCTCGACGCCTGCTGGGCGGCCGGCCCGCGCGTGCGGGCCGGACACGTCGAGTTGGCGTGGCGGTCCAACACCCTCGGCCACCCGCGCCTCGCGGTGATCGTGCCACGGTTTCAGCACACGGCGGTGGCGCGCAACCGGGTACGCCGCCAGTTGCGCGAGATCGCGCGCCGCGGCGCGCTGGCCGGGCTGCCGCCGGTCGACCTCATCGTCCGGGCCCGCCGCTCGGCGTACGGCGTCCCGTTCACCGTGCTGCGAGCCGATCTGGTGGCGGCGCTGGCCCGGGTCCGGTGATCCCGCTCACCCGCTGGCCGCGGGCCATGGTCCTGGGGGCGATCCGCGCGTACCAGATGACGCTGTCGCATCTCATGCTCACGCAGTGTCGCTTCACGCCGAGCTGCTCGCATTACACGCACGAAGCGGTGGAGCGCTACGGCGCCCTCAAGGGCAGCTGGATGGGTCTGCGACGGATCCTGCGCTGCCACCCGTTCCACCCCGGCGGGTACGACCCGGTGCCCTGAGGCTCCCCTCGTGCAACTCGATCGCCGCGTCATCCTCGCGATTGCCCTCATGGTCCTGGTGGCCGTGCTCCCCAGCGTCCTCTGGCCCCCCAAGCCGGCGCCGCCCACCGCGCGCGCCCCGGCCCCGGGACGGCCCGATACGGCGGCCGCGGTGCTCCGGGCCCCCGACCCCACGCCCCGGCCCACACCCGCGCTGGTCGGCGCCCCTGGCGCGCCGGAAGACTTCGGCGCGGCGGCGACGGACACGATTTGGGTCGACTCGGACCTGTACCGACTGGGCTTCGCGGCGCTGGGCGGCGCGCTCGTGTCGGCCGAGCTCAAGGACTACCAGTCGTTCGCCCCCGGCGACTCCGGACGCCTCGTCCAGCTCGTGCCTCCCGGGCGGCCGATGTTCGCGCACCGCCTGGTGGTCGGCTCGGACACCCTGTCGCTCGCCCAGTGGGAGTTCACCGCGAGCGACCCGGCGGTGCGGGTCGACGGGCAGGCGCGCCTCGCGCTGTCGGCCGAGCGCGCGGGGGCGCGGGTGGACCTCGAGTACCGCTTCGCCGCGGGGGACTACCGCTACGGCGTGCGCGGCACCGTCACCGGCCTCGGGCCGACGGGCGCCGTGCTCGCGCTCGACCTGGGTGACGGCTTGCGATCGGTCGAGGTCGACTCGAGCGACGATTTCAGCCACTACGCCGTGATCACCAAGGCGGCCAAGACCGAGAGCGAGTCGTTCCGCTCCCTCGACCCGGGGGAGGTGGCGAGCTTCGAGGGCCCGTTCGAGTGGGTCGGGGTCAAGTCGAAATACTTTTTGGTGGCGGCGCTCGCCATCGAGGAAGGGTGGCCGCAGTTCGGCGGAGCCCTGGCCCGCGGCGGACCGCGCGGGGGACGGGCGGCATCCCGGGCCAGCGTCACCGTGACACTGCCGGTGCCGCCCCCGGGCGCATTCGCCTATCAGGTGTATGCCGGGCCCATCGACCACCGCCGCCTGGGGGCGATCGGCCACGGGCTGGACGACGCCAACCCGTACGGCGGCTTCCTGCGCGGCCTCATCCACCCCGTCGCGATCTTCATGCTGAACATCCTCATCTGGATGCACGACCGGCTGAGCCTCGCGTACGGCTGGGTGCTGGTCATCTTCGGCGTGCTCGTGCGCGTGGCGCTGTGGCCCCTGAACCAGAAGGCGATGGAATCGGGGCTCCGCATGCAGGCGGTGCAGCCGCTCATGAAGGACATCCAGGACCGGCACAAGGGCGACCCCGAGCGGCTGCAGAAGGAAATGCTCAAGCTCTACAAGGAGCACAAGGTCAACCCCTTCGGGGGCTGCCTCCCGATGCTGCTGCCGCTGCCGATCTTGTTCGCGCTCTTCTTCGTGTTCGCCAACACGATCGAGTTCCGCGGCGTCCCGTTCCTGTGGTTGCCCGACCTGTCGCGCCACGATCCGTTGTTCGTCATCCCCTTGGTGATGGGGCTGTCGATGTTCGCGGTGACGAAGGTCGGCCAGATGGGGATGCCGCGCAATCCGCAGACCACGATGATGCTCTACGTTCTGCCGGTCTTCATGACCGTCCTATTCCTCAAGTTCGCGTCCGGATTGAATCTCTATTACGCCGTGCAGAACATCTTCAGCATTCCCCAGCAGTACCTCATCGCGCGGCGCCGTGTGCGGCAGGCCGCGGCCGCGCCCGCGGCCGGCCGGTAGCGCCCCGACCGGGGTGAGACGGCGGGGATGCTCCACGACCCGATCGTCGCCCTCGCGACCCCTCCGGGGCGGGCGGCTCTCGCGCTGATCCGCCTCGGCGGGCGGGGCGCGTTCGACGTCGCGGCGCGCTGCCTGCGGCCGTTCCGCCCCACTCCGCGCCTGGTGTTCCGGACGAGCGTCGTGCACCCCGACACCGGCGACCCCGTCGATGACGTGCTCGCCGCCTGCTTCCCGGGGCCCGCCAGCTACTCGGGCGACGACACCGTGGAGATCACGACGCACGGGGGGATCGCCGCCCCCGCGGCCACGCTCGCTGCGCTCGTGGCCGCAGGGGCCCGGCCGGCCCGTGCCGGCGAGTTCACCCGCCGCGCGGTGCTGAACGGCAAGCTGGACCTGCTGCAGGCTGAAGCCACGGCCGACCTGATCGACGCGTCGGCGCCGGCCCAACGGCGCCGCGCCCTGCAACAGCTCGAGCGCGGGCTGTCGCTCCGCCTCGAGGCGCTCCGGGGCGCCATCCTCGCCCTCGAGGCGCTGATCGCCTACGAGATCGACTTCCCTGAGGAAGACGAGGGACCGGTCGCGCCCGCGCGTGTGCGCGAAGCCTGGCAGCGCGTGCGAGACGGCGTGGCGGGCCTCCTGGCCACGGCGCCCGAGGGCGAGCGGCTGCGCGACGGGGCGCTGGTCGTCATCGCGGGGCCCCCCAACGTCGGCAAGTCGTCGCTGTTCAACGCCCTGCTCGGCAACGAGCGCGCGATCGTGACCGAGATTCCCGGCACGACGCGCGACGCCATCGAAGCACACACTGTCATCGAGGGCTTCCCGTTCCGCCTGGTGGACACGGCCGGCCTGCGGGACAGCGCGGACCGGGTGGAGACGCTGGGGATCGAAGTCAGCCGCCGGTATCTGAACGCGGCGGATCTCGTCCTCTACTGCGAAGCATCGGGTGACGGGGGACGGGGACCGGGGGACGAGGGGGCGCGCGAGCGGTTTCTCGCGGGCAGCGGCGCCACGGTGCTCCGCGTGCGCACGAAGAGCGACCTTGCCCCGGTGTCCGTCCCGGCCGTCTCGTCCGCCTCGTCCGTCTCGTCCGTCTCGTCTCTCACCGGCGCCGGTCTGGCCGAGCTGCGTCACACGCTGGCGGAGGCGGCGTTCGGCGGGCTGGTGGCGCTGGGCGATGTGGAGCCCGTCGTCACTCGGGCGCGCCACCGCAGCGCGCTGGAGCGTGCGCGGGACGAGCTGGACGCGTTCGCGGCGGCGCGCGAGCACCGCGTGGACGCGGTCGTCGCGGCGACCCATTTGCGCGCGGCGGTGGAAGCGCTCGACGAGCTGGTGGGTGCCGTGACGCCCGACGACGTGCTGGACGCCGTGTTTCGGACCTTCTGCGTGGGGAAATGAGGCCCGCCGCCTAAGCGCGGGGCGGCACCGCCGTATCGAGGAACCGGCGCAGCAGCGCATGGCCATGCTCGGTCAGGACGGACTCGGGATGGAACTGGACGCCCCACACCGGATGGATCGTGTGCGCCAGGGCCATGATCTCGCCGTCCTCCGCCCAGGCGGTCGCCCGCAGCGTTGCGGGCAGCCCGGTCGCCGCGGCGGCCAGAGAGTGGTAGCGCGCCGCGCGGAACGGACTCGGCAGCCCCGCCAACACGCCGGTACCGTCGTGGCGGATCAGCGACGCTTTGCCGTGCATCGGCCGGCGGGCGGCGACGATGGTCGCCCCATAGGCCGCCGCGACGCACTGATGGCCGAGACAGACCCCGAGTACCGGGAGCACGGGGCCGAAGCGGCGCACGGCGGCGACCGAGATGCCGGCTTCGCGGGGGGTGCAGGGTCCGGGGGAGACGATCAGGTGGGTGGGCGCGAGCCGCGCGATGTCGTCCAGCGTGACGGCGTCGTGGCGCCGCACGAGCGGCTCCGCGCCGAGCTCCGCGACGTACCGCGCCAGGTTCCAGACGAACGAGTCGTAGTTGTCGATGAGCAGAATCATGTCAGCGCCGCCACGATCCCGCGCGCCTTGTCCAGCGTCTCGCCGTATTCGTGCTCGGGCACCGAGTCGGCGACGATGCCGCCCCCGGCTCCGAACCGCAGCCGGCCGCTTTTCACCGCGCCGGTACGGATCGCGATGCTCGTGTCCACGGCCCCGGTCACGCTCCAGTAGCCGATGGCGCCGCAGTACACGCCGCGGGCGGCCGGCTCGAGCTCCGCGATGATCTCCATCGCCCGGATCTTGGGCGCGCCCGTGATCGACCCGCCGGGGAAGGCGGCGGCGAGCAGATCCGCGGCGTCGCGCGCTGGATCGAGCTGTCCGGTGACCGTGGACACCAGGTGCTGCACCGTCGCGTACCGCTCGAGGACGCACAGCTCGGGAACCGCCACGCTGCCCGGCAGGCAGACGCGGGACAGGTCGTTCCGCAGCAGGTCGACGATCATCACGTTCTCGGCCCGGTCCTTCTCGCTCGCGAGCAGGGCGGCGCCCAGCGCCGCGTCCTCGGTCGCGGTCCGACCGCGCGGCCGCGTGCCCTTGATCGGGCGGGCCTCGACGCCCCCCCCCGGCGTGACGCGGAGAAATCGCTCGGGCGACGCGCTCGCGATCGCGAAATCCGCGGGCTCGAGGTAGGCCGCGAACGGCGCCGCATTCACGCGGCGGAGCCGGAGATACAACGCGAAGGCGTCGCCCGGGACGGGCGCCCACAAGTGCTGCGCGACGTTCACCTGGAACACGTCTCCGGCCAGGATGTAGTGCCGCGCCCGCTCGACGGCCGCCAGGTACGCCGCGCGGGACGTGGCCGCGCGGACGCCGGCCTCGAGGCCAGGCACCGGGTAGCCCTCGTCGGCGCCACGCGCCGCGGGCACCGGTCCAGCCGGCGGGGGAGCGGGCGGGGCGGGCGTCCCGGGTAGGCGGGTGAGCACGGCCCGGGCGCGGGCGCTCGCCCGCCGCGCCCGGGCGGCGGCGGCGGTCTCGGGGAGGCCCGTCGAGATCAGCCAGGCCCGCCCCGTCGCGTGGTCCCAGGCGAGCGCCCAGTCGTACAATCCGAACCACACGTCGGGGACGTCGGCGCCCCGCGCCCGGGCCGCGGGCAGGCGCTCGAGTCGGGCGCCGAACTCGTACGCCAGGTACCCGATGGCCCCGCCCTGGAACGGCGGGAGCTCAGGGTGCGGCGCGGCGCCGTGCAGGGCCAGCGTGCGGCGCAGCGCGGCGAGCGGATCGGCATCGGCGCCGGTGACTACTGCCCAGGGGTCGGCGCTGAGAAACGAGTAGCGGCTGTGCGGCCCGGGGCGCGTTGCGCTGTCGAGCCACGCGCGGTGCGGCCAACCGGCGAGCCGCGCGCAGGCCTCGGCGGGATCAGGTGCGGGAACGACCTCGGAGACGAGCGGCGCCGTGCCGCCCGCCGGTGCGGTCATGAGGGGTCGGTCGGCGTCACGAACTGCTTGGGCGTGCCGCGCAGCGCGCTGCCGGGGGCCGGGCGCCACCGCGCCGCCTGTTCGATCACGCCGGCCAGCTCGAAGTCCTTGGCGGTGATGCCGCGGGCGCTGTGCGTCCGCATGCTCACGGTGAGGCGGCCCCAGCCGATGTCGAGATCGGGGTGATGGTCGGCCGCTTCGGCGTAGAACCCGATCGCGTTCACCAGCATCAGCGTCGTGGGCCAGCCGTCGGTCTTGAACGTCCGACGGATCATCCCGTCCGCGTGGCGCCAGCCGGGCAGGTGCGCCAGGCGCTCGGCGATCGCCGTGTCAGTGAGCGGTGTCTCGACAGCCATGGGATCCTCGCAGCGTCAGGATACGTTCTCGCGGTAGCTGGCCGACTGCCCGAAGTTCTCTTCGACTTCGAGCTCGATGGCGCTGAGGTGCCGCACCCCCGCGTCGTGCAGGGCATCCTTCACGCGGCCCGCGAGATACCGCGCGAGCATCTCGACCGTGGTGTTCGGGAGGGGGAGCAGGACGCAATCGGATCGGGGGAAGACGTAGCGCACCGCGCCGTCGGAGGCCACCGTCACGCGGGCCGGTTCGGCGGTGACGGTGAGCATCGGGTTCTCGAGCGGCAGCAACACCTTATGGTCGAGCTCCGCGGTGAGGGTGCGGAGCAGCCGCTTCACCACGGCGAAGTCCACCACAAACCAGCCCTGCGGCTCGAGCTCGCCTTCGACCGCGACGCCCGCCCGGTAGTTATGGCCGTGGAGTGCCTCGCACCGATGCCCAGGCAGCGTGATGAAGTGGGCCGCGGCGAAGACGAGGTCTTCCTTGGTGACCGTGACGGTGAAGCGCCCGCGCGAGGTCATGGGGTGAGGAAGATAACACGCCCCCGGGCGCGCGTTACGGCGGGGGCTCGCGCCCCGTGGCGGTCCGCCACACCTCGTCCGCCAGCCACTCGAGTCGCTCCTGGGCGTAGTCGAGCTCGTCCTGCGTCATCGCGCGCGCACGCCGGGCGATGGTGCGGGCGTGCTCGAGCAGATCGTCCAGCACCTCCCGCAGCGGCCGATTGACCCGGCGCTCGGGGCCGCGCTTGGGGGCGCGCGGGCTCACGCGGTCTGGACCCCGAACGCGGGTTCGGCCGCGACGATCTCGCGGGCGGGAGCGCGGACGGTCCGGGCCACGCCGTGGGTGGCCACGTGAGGCTCGACCAGGCGCAGGCCGACGTAGTAGCCCGACCGCTCGGGCAGGACGCGGCCGTTCGCCAGGCGCGACCCGGCGCTCATGCCGCCCGACAAATACCGCAGGCGATAGCCGAGGCCGGCGGCGTCGAGCTCCGGGGTCACCACGCGGCGGAGCAGCGTGTCCATGGCGCGCAGCCGCCGGTACTGGCCACGGGCGTACCCGAAATACTCCCACGGCTCGAATCCCGGAGCCACCGCCCGCGCCGCCGCCACGGCGACGCCTTCGTTGACGAGCAGCTCTCGGAGGCTGGCCCGGGATCCCGTCTCCCAGTAGTCGTACGCGCCGCCCTGCTCGGCCACCAGGCGCCGCAGTTCCGCCCCCGAGGTCGGCGACGTGTAGCGCACGACATGCGCCACTTCGTGCGCGATCCACAGCGGCAACAGATGCGGTGCGAGGCCGAGCCCGTGCGTCTGGGGGTTGGCACGTCCGGTAAAGTGCTCGAGGCACACAAAGACCGCCCCGCGGCCGCCGACCACCAGTTCGCCCGCGTTGGCCGCCCCCACGCCCACCGTCAGGTAGAGATCAACCGGGCAGTCGGCCTCGAGCATCTCCAGCGCGCGTCGCAGCGCATCTTCCGCGATCTCGAGGACGTCCACGTCCTCGAGCAACCGACGCAAGTCGGTCCGGTCGGCCTGCAGCGTGTCGCGAATCACGTCCTCCACGTGCGGCGAGTCGAGGTCGAGGACGTAGTTGTGCCAGTAGCTCTCGAGCACCGGGCGGTGGCGGTCGAGATACGCGTGGTACGCGGCGATTGGATCAGGCGCGGCGTGGGCCGCGAAGAATTCGGAGACGAGGTTGACGAGCATGGGGCGGTAGCCGCCCCAATCTGGGAGCGCCGACGTGGAGTGACAAGCGCGGGGTCAGCGAAGGACGAAGTCGACCGCCGAGCTGGCCGCCTTGACATTTTGCGTCAGGTCGGTCACCGCGAGGGCGACGCGGTACCGCCCCTGCGGGAGGCGTCCTGGCTCGATCACGATCCGCTCCGGCAGACGGAGCGCGGCGGGCGCGTCCCGGACGAACTCGAGCTCGACCGGGGACGGGCCGCCGAAGAGCCGAGCGAGCACCGAGCGGCGGGGCGCGAACGTGTAGCGCACCCGATACCGCACGCGGCCCGACGGGTCCGCGGTCAAGCCATGCACCTCCGCGTACACGGCGAGAGGCGCGCCGGCCGCGTAGGCGAGACTCGGGGGCATCAAGTCCAGCGCCGCCTCGCGGTCGGCAATCGTGTCGGCTGCCGCGAGGGCTAGGCTCGAGACGCGCAGGCCGGCGCCGAACGCCGGGACGGTGACGCGGCTGCGCAAGCGACCCCGCACGCCGGCCGAGTCGATATCCAGCCCGAAGTCGTACGACCCAGGGGCGAGCGTGAGGGCCAGCACGCCCGGGCCGGCGGCGCGGGCGACGACGACGCCAGCCGAGTCCCACAGCGCCGCGGCGGCGTGCCCCGGTCCGGCGCGGGCATAGACGGCGGTCCGGCCCGGCCTGCCGCTCGGGAAGAACGCCGTCCATCCCTGAACGTCGAGCGGGGCGGGTACGGCCGTGCGATCGCTGGCGAGCAGGCCCCAGGCCGCGCGCACCTGCGACGGCGACACCGGATACAGATACTCGCCGCCGTTCGTGAACCCGACGCTCACCGGACCGGTGGGCGTGTGATACACCCAGCCCTCGACGTCGAGCGCGCTCACGCAGTCGGGCAGGGGGAGGGGGTACAGGGGGTCCGGCACGCACGCCAGCTGCGCGTCGGGCGCGCCATGGCGCAGGAACAGCAGCCCCCGGGCGTCGACGCCCGCCCGGAACGCGAGGGGTAGCGCCGTCTCCTGCAGCCGGCGCGCCGGGAGGGCGAGCAGAGCTGCGCGGCTCACTGCCGCCTCGGGACGCGACCCCCCACCCCCGGGGAAGGCCGCGGGAACGCGGCGGGCGAGCGCCAGTCGCTCCTCCCGGCTCTCGGCGGCCGCACGCGCCCGGGCGAAGGTCGACCGGTACACGAGACGTTGGGGATGCAGCAGCCGGTACAGCCGGCGCGCCGTGGCGCGCCGGCGGTAGTGCTCCGCCAGCCGTTCGTTCGCCATGGTCGTCAGGTCGGGATCGCGCCGGCCCCAGAACGATTCGAAGAACGCCCGCCGCGCGGGGGCGGGTGTGACCGCGTAACGCGCGGCCTCCTCGCCGGACGCGATGACCCACGCCTCGCCCCACAGCGCCCCGGCGGAATCCCGGTCGGCGTGCGCGACGGCGGAGTCATACCACGCGTAGCCGTTCGTGTCCCGGCCGGCGACGAACGCCGCCTCGGCGCGCCGCAGGTAGCCCGTGATGCCCGGGGGGTGTGCGCGCGCGGCATGGGCGAGGAGGGACTCGGCGCGCGCGGGCTCCTCGAGAGCGATCAGGAGCGCGGCCCGTCGCTCGAGGGCCAGCGGGTGGTCGCCGTGGCGCGCGAGCGCCCGCTCCGCGCGGCGCCAGACGTCGGGACCCTGATACAGCTCCTGGAGGCGGTCCCAGGCGTCCGCGTAGTCGGGCGCGAGCGCCAGCAGACCGAGGATCGCCTCGCGGGCGATGCGGTCGCCCTCGTCGCTCCCGAGGTAGAGCCCGACCTGCATTTGCCAGTGGAGCGGGACCGGGTCGCCGGGCGCGAGTCGGGCGGCCGCGCGGAACGCGGCGAGCGCGGGGTAGCGGCCGACGATGGGCCGCGCGAAGTGCGCGCGCCCGAGGAGCAGATGCGCCGAGCCGTCTGCGGGGCGTCGGGCCACGATCCGCTCGGCCGCCCTGGCGGCCTCGTACGCGCTGCCGGCCGCGAGCAGCGACTCGGCCCGCGCGAGGGCGGGAGCCTGGAGGGCAGCGACGAGGAGGACGGCCAGCATCGGGGCGCCGGCGGCCTGCCGGCTAGTCGCGGTCGCGCAGCTGCTGGCTCATTTCGGCGAGGAAGCGCCGCTCGGCGGGGGTGAGGCTCTCGATCCCGGTCTGCGAGATCTTGTCGAGCACACGGTCGATCTCGGCCTGGGCGCGGTCCGGTGGCGCGGGCGGCGGGTCGCGCGGCACGGGGTCGCTGGCGCGCGCGGCGCGCGGCCCGGGATGCACCAGCACACCCAACGCGGGCGGTGGCCGCCGTTCGGCGCGAGCGCTGAGCCGGCCCCGCAGGGCGAGGAACGCCGCCCCCGTCGCGAAGCCGCCGAGGTGCGCGAGGTGGGCGACGCCGTCGAAGCGCGAGAACAGGGCCAGCACGAGCGACAGGGCCACCGCGAACGTCACCACCCACCGCACGGGGATCGCGTCCGGGAACGGGAAGATGAAGATCCCCTCGTCGGGCCAGTACCAGGCGTAGGCGAGGAGCACGCCGTACACGGCAGCCGACGCGCCCACCATCACATGGACCGGGAGCAGGACCATCAGCGCGAAGGAGAGTGCCGCGCCACCCAGTCCGCAGGCCAGGTAGTAGGCGAGAAACGTGCTGCTCCCGAGCCGCTCTTCCACCGCCGGTCCGAACACGAAGAGCACGAGCAAGTTGAAGGCGACGTGCAGGACGCCGGCGTGGAGGAACAGGTAGGTGACGAACGTCCACGGACGCGCCAGGGCCACGAGCGGGTCGAACCCGAACAGCGCGAGGAAGCGCGGGTCCACGAACAGCGTGAGCTGGAGCAGATACACCAGCACGTTGGCGACGATCAAGCGTCGCACCCACGGTGTCATCCCGAATGACCGTCGCGCGCCCATCATGCTAGTTATTCCCCGTCGGCCGGCTGACGTTCCGCGCGAGCCGGCAAATCCGCTCGCACAGCTCCGGAAACGCGATCCCCGCGGCCTGGGCGGCCTGCGGGAGGAGGCTGGTCCCCGTCACCCCGGGGAGCGTGTTCGCCTCCAGAAAGAAGATGGCCCCGCCCACGTCCCCGCGGAAGTCGATGCGCGAGTAGCCGCCCAGCTTGAGGGCCCCGTGAGCCGTGAGCGCCTGGGCTTGCAGCCCGGCCGCCGCCGCGGGCGGGATCGCTGCCGGGAAGACTTCCTCCGTGGCTCCGGGCGTGTACTTCGCCGCGTAGTCGAACAGCCCCCCCCGGGGGATGATCTCGCCGACGGGCAGCGCCCGGCCCTCCAGGATCCCCACGGTGAACTCCCGCCCCGGGACGAATCGCTCGACGAGCACCTCGTCGTCGTGCCGCGCCGCGAGGCGCACGGCCGCCTCGAGCTCCGCCGGTCCCCCGACCAGGGACAGCCCGAGCGAAGACCCCTGTTTGGACGGCTTCACGATCACGGGCCAGCCGAGCGCCGCGTCGACCGCCGCGGGCGTCACCGGGGCGAGGCGCCACTCGGGCACCGAGACCCCGGCGGCCCGGACCAGGCGTTTGGACAGGTCTTTGTCCATCGCCAGCGCGCTCGCCAGCGGCCCGCTCCCCGTGTACGGCACCCCGATGGTCTCGAGCAAGGTCTGTACCGCCCCCCCCTCGCCGCGACCACCGTGCAGACACAGAAACACCACATCCGCACCCCGGACCACGGGGAGCCGGGCCAGCTCCTGGCTCAGGAAACGGCGCTCGCGCTCGTCGAGGTCGGCGGGATCGGGTGGCGGGCCGACGGCGGCGGCGAGTGCCGTGGTTTCCGCGGTGCCCGCCAGCAGTCCGGTCACCGTATCCACGGTGAACACCTCGTGCCCGCGGGCCCGGAGTGCGGCGACCACCTGGGCCGCCCCGGCGAAGGCGACGGCCCGTTCGCCCGTCGCGCCGCCGGTGAGCACCGTGACCCGCATCAGCGGATGCCGGCGACCTGATGGAGGAGGTCGTACCGGGTGACGATCCCGGCGAGGCGACCGTCCTGACGGACGAGCGCGGCCGGGGTCTTGCGCGACAACAGCTGCGCGAGCCGGGGGACGGGCGTGTCCGGGTCGACCACGGGGAACGGCGGCCCCATGACCTCGTGCACCGGCCGGTCCAGCGTCCGGGCGTCCTCGATGGCGCGCGCCATGAGGTCCTCTTCCGCCACGGCGCCGACGCCGTCCGCGCCGTCCACCACGGGGAGCTGGGAGACGTTGTACGTGCTCATGAGGTTGAGGGCCTGGCGCACCGTCGCGGCGGGCGCGACCTGAATGAGTGGCGGCGCGCCACTGTCCTTCTGGGCGACGACATCCGCCACGGTCACTCGCTCGGGCTCGACGAGCTGGTTCTCGCGCAGCCACTCGTCGCTGAACACCTTCGACAGGTAGCGCTCTCCCGTGTCGCACAGGATCGTGACCACGAGGGCGGCGGGGTCGTCCACGCGGCGTGCGACCTCGAGCGCCGCGATCACATTGACGCCCGTCGAGCCACCGGACAGCAGTCCCTCCTCCCGGGCGAGCCGGCGGGTCATGAGCATGGCGTCGCGGTCGCTCACCGTGACCCACTCGTCCACCACGTCGAAGTGGAGCGACGACGGGATCTTGTCACCGCCGATGCCTTCCACCTTATAGGGGAGCCCCGCGGACTTCTGGTGGGTGCGGGCGTACTCCGTGTAGATGGAGCCGACGGGATCTCCGGCGATGACGCGGATGGCCGGGTTGCGTTCCTTGAGGTAGCGTCCCGCGCCGCTCACCGTCCCGCCCGTGCCCGGCGAGCAGACGAAATGCGTCACCCGACCCTCGGTCTGCGTCCAGATCTCGGGGCCCGTCGTGCGATAATGGGCCTCCGGGTTGACCGGGTTGTAGTGCTGGTCGACGAAGATCGCGTTGGGGTCGGCCGCGGCGATGGCGCGCCCCTTCATGAGGTAGTTGTCCGGATGGTCGGGCGCGACGGCGGTCGGCGTGATGATCACTTCCGCGCCGAGGGCGCGCAGCAGGCGGGCCTTCTCCTGCGACATCTTGTCGGGCATGGTGAAGATGCACCGATAGCCCTTGACCGCCGCCGCGATCGCCAGCCCCACGCCGGTGTTGCCTGACGTCGCCTCGACGATCACTCCGCCCGGCTTGAGCGTGCCGTCCCGCTCGGCGGCCTCGATCATCGCGACGCCGATGCGGTCCTTCACCGATCCGCCGGGGTTGAAGAACTCGGCTTTGGCGTACACCGGCGTGCGCGTGGCTCCCGTGACGCGATTGAGCCGGATCAGGGGCGTCCAGCCGATGGTGGCACACACGTCGTCGTACGGGCGCTCGTGAGGGGGCATCATCGACCTCCGGAGGGCGGCGCCGCGGCTGCGGGGCGCCGGAATCGCACCGGCTGGAGAAACGCGGCGCCGACGGGCACGCCGCGGCGCGTCGCGGGGGCGAAGCGCAGCCCGGGCGCACCGGCGAGCGCGGCCGAATCGAGCGCCTGATGCCCACTCGACTCGGCGATCCGCGTCGACTCGGGATCGAGACGCCCCGCCGAGTCGACGAACAGGTGCAGCACGACGTCGCCCTCCACGCGCTGCTCGTACAACGCCGCCGGATACCCGAACGGCGAGTCGGCGTTCAGGGCAACCGGCACGGCGACGTCGGCCGACGGGGCGCCCCCTTCGCGCGGCGGGTCCCCCGAGCAGCCGGCGGCGAGGGCGACGACCAGCAGAACCCGCCGCATCAGCCGCGGCGCTCCAGGTCCCGCTTCCAGGCGGCCAGGCGGTTCAGCGCCTCGAGCGGCGTGAGCGCGTCCACGTCCAATCCCTCGAGCTCGTCCATGACCGGGTGCGACGCGGGCGCGCCGGCGAACAGCGCGAGCTGGGCGGCGTCCGGCGCGGCCGGTGGTGTCTGGCCGACGACGTGATGGCCCGCCTCGAGCACGCGGAGCACTTCCCAGGCGCGGGAGACCACCGGGGGTGGCAGGCCCGCCAGCCGCGCGACGTGAATCCCGTAGGAGCGGTCGGCGCCACCGGGCTCGAGCCGGTGCTGGAACACGATTTCATCGCCCGCCTCGCGGACGGCGACGTTCCAGTTCCGGGCGTGGGCGAGCTCCTCGGTGAGCTGAGTCAGCTCGTGGTAATGCGTGGCGAAGATCGTCTTGCAGCCGAGAACGTTGTGCACGTGCTCCGTCACCGCCCAGGCGATGGCGACGCCGTCGAACGTGGAGGTACCGCGCCCGATCTCGTCGAGCAGCACCAGCGAGCGACCCGTCGCCCCGTGCAGGATCGCACTGGTCTCGCTCATCTCTACCATGAAGGTGGACTGGCCGCCGGCGAGATTGTCGGCCGCCCCCACGCGCGTGAACAGCCGGTCCACCACGCCGACCACGCCGCGCCGCGCCGGCACGAACGACCCCAGCTGGGCCAGCACCACGCACAGCCCCACCTGGCGCAGCACGGTGGACTTGCCGGCCATGTTGGGTCCCGTGAGCACGATCACGCGTCCCGCGGCGTCGAGGCGGACGTCATTCGGGATGAACGTCTCGCGCGGCATCATGCGCTCGACGACGGGGTGGCGACTCGCCTCCAGCACGAGGTCGAACCCCCCGTCGACCTCGGGCCGGACGTACCCGTCGCGGTGGGCCAGGTCGGCGAGCCCGGCCCACACGTCGAGCCGCGCGAGGGCGGCGGCGACCGCCTGCACGCGCTCGATCGCGGCGCCCACCGTGCGCCGCAGCGCGTCGATCAACTCCGCTTCGCGCGTGCCGATCCGCTCCTCGGCCCCCAACACGCGGGCCTCGTGCTCGCGCAGCTCGGCGGTCACGTAGCGCTCGGCGCCGGTGAGGGTCTGGCGCCGCTCGTAATGGGGCGGCACGCGGTCCCGGTGCGCGTGCGTGATCTCGATGTAGTACCCGAACACCTTGTTGAAGCCGACCTTGAGCGAGCCGATCCCGGTACGCTCGCGCTCGCTGGCCTGGAGCGCCGCGATGTAGCGCTTGCCGCCGTCGCGCGCGTCCCGCAGCTCGTCGAGCTCGGCGTCGACGCCGGACCGGATGGCGTCCCCGTCGCCCAGCTGAGCGGGCGGACGCTCCACGAGCGCGCGGTCCAGAGCGGTGCCCAAGTCGGCGAGCGGGTCGAACTCGGCGGCCGCCTGCGCCACCAGGGCCGCGCGGTCGAGCGCGAGCGCGGCGAGGGCCCCGTGGACGTCGGGCAGGCGGGCGATCGAGTCCCGCAGCGCGCCGAGATCCCGCGGCGTCGCGCGCCCCAGGGCGGCGCGACCCGCCAGCCGCTCGACGTCGCGCACGCCGCCGAGCGCCTCCCGCAGGCGGTCGCGGCCCGGGGGGTCGCTCACCAGCGTGCCGACGGCGTCCAGCCGGGCCGTGATCGCGGCGGGGTCGGCGAGCGGCGCCAGGAGCCAGCGCCGCAGCAGGCGCGCCCCCATCGGCGTGCGCGTGCGGTCGAGGACCTCGAGCAGGGTGGTGCCCGTCACTCCGGCGCGCAGGGGCTCGACGAGCTCCAGGTTGCGGCGGGTCATCTCGTCCAGGATCAGGGCGTCCCCGCGGCGCAGCACGCGGGGGCGGGCGAGATGCGGCAGGCCGCCTGGCTTGAGCTCGCGCGCGTAGCGCAACAGCGCCCCGGCGGCGCCCAGCGCCGCCGCGTCGGCCGGCTCGATGCCGAGCCCCTCGAGCCCCGAGAGTCCGAAGGCGCGGCACAGATCGTCGCGCGCCAGGTCGGCGCCGAATTCCCACGGCTCGCGGTCGGTTCGGGCGAGCGGCGCGGTGCCACCGGTGGGGGCCGGCACGCCCGCCGGCAGCACCAACTCGGCGGGCTCGTAGCGGGCGAGTGCCGCGGCGAGCTCGACCGCCGGCATGGTCTCGATCACGAGCTCGCCGGTGCTCACGTCCAGCGCCGCGATCCCGGCCGCGGTGGCCCGGGGGTCCGCCGCCACGAGGTAGTTGTTGCGCCGCTGTTCGAGCCAATCATCGGCGAGGACCGCGCCGGGCGACACGGTCTCGACCACCTCGCGGCGGACGATCCCCTTGGCGAGCTTGGGATCCTCGACCTGCTCGCAGATCGCCACCTTGTGGCCCGCGGCGATGAGCCGGCGCACGTAGTCGGCCGCCGCCTTGACCGGGACACCGGCCAGCGGTACCTCCGCCGCGCCACCGTTGTTGCGCGACGTGAGTGTGAGCCCCAGCTCACGGGCGGCGAGCTTGGCGTCGTCCTCGAACATCTCGTAGAAGTCGCCCATCCGGAAGAACAGGATGGCGCCGGCGTGCCGCGCCTTGATCTCGCGGTACTGCTGCATCAGCGGCGTGTTCGTGGCGGCGGGCGCGGCGGTGCGGCGGGCGAGGCGCTGCGTCACCGGTCGTCCACGAGGAAAGGCTGGCCGCCGAGCTGCGTCCGCAGACGCTGCTGCGCCCGCTGGGCCTCGTCGCGCGTCCGATAGGGCCCGACCCACACCTTGAACAACCCGGTCGTGTCGCGCACGACGCGCGCCGCGTAGCCCAATCCGCGCAGCCGCGTGAGCATCTCATCCACCTGTCCGGTCCCGCGGACCGCCAACACCTGGACGGCGAAGCCGGCGGCGTCCAGGGGTCGCTGGGCGGGCGCGCTGTCGGATGGGGTTCCCGGCGCAGGGCAGCGGGCCGCGTAGAAGCTCACCTGGTTGCGGAGCTCGACGTCGTCGCCGGTGCCCCCCAGGGCGAGCCGGATCATGTCGCACCCGCCGGCCTCGTCGCGGAGATCGAAATACGCCCGCGCTGCAGGGAACGCGGCCTGGGCGACGAGCGGCGAGTCCGGGAAGTCCCGGCGCAGCCGCTCGGCCGCCCGCACCGTCGCCGCCGGATCATTCTGGGCGAAATGCAGTTGGGTGAGCCGCAGCAGCGCATCGTCCGCCCAGGCCGAGCTCTCGTACTCCACGACGACGCGCTGCAGGTGCCGCAGGACCGTGGGCGCGTCTGGGGCCAGGATGGCGGCCGTGTAGAGCGCCTCGGGATATACGGAGTCGGACGCGGCCAGTGCGGCCAGGAGCCGGTCCACCACCACGCGGGCTGTGTCGAGCCGGCCCGCTTGCGCCAGCTGCACCGCCTCGCGGAGGCGCGGGTCGGTCTGCGCCGCCGCGCTCGCCGCCAGCGCGGCCGCGAGCCCCACCACGCACACCAGCCGCCGGGCCGGCGAGCCGCCCCCCGCGCGCGCGGTCACGCCGCCTCCCGGGCGATCGCCGCCCAGCCGAGCACCAGGCCCGTCACGATGCCCGCGTCGCTCGAGAGGCGAGTCTCCTTGAGGGCGTGGTCGGCAGCGAGGGTCATGCGCAGCGCCACCCGCAGCTCGGCGGCGCGCCAGGCGCCGGCCCAGCGCGCCCAGTCAGCGGTGGTCGCCTTCCAGTCGCCCAGGCCAAACGGCCGCGCGGCGCGCAGGTGGCCGAACAGGACGGCCGCGAGCCGCCCCGGCGCGGTGCCGCGGTCGAGTTCCGCGCGCGCCAGCGCCGTTCCGACCAGCGCCGTCCCGAGCGCCATCACGATGCGCACGCCCGTGACGCCGGGCTGCATGAGCACGAGGGTGACGAGCCGCGCCGCCTCGGCGGCGCGGCGCTCGAGGGCTGCGGCCACCAGGTCCGGCAACGTCTCGCCATGCCGTACGCCGACGAGCGACTCGACGTCCGCGCGCGCGGCGGGGCGTCCGGCCACCGCGGAGCGGAGCTTGTCGAGCTCCTGCGCGATACCGCCCAGGCTCCCGTCCAGCACGGTGGCGAGGTGGGCCGCCGCGTCGGGCTCGAGCGCCAGTCCCAGCCCCTCCGCGCGGCGGGCGATCCAGCGCGCCACGCTCGCCGGAGGCAGCCGGTCGAGCGCGCACCAGGCCGCGTGGCGCTGCAAATCCGGATCGGGTTTGTCCCCCGGCTTGTCGCGGGGCGGGTCGATCAAGACGAGCACCGTCGCCGGGCTCGGCGCCGCGATATAGCGCAGCAGCACGTCGCGCGCCCGCGACTTGCGGCGCAGCGGCGCCAAGCCGCGCAGAATCACGAGGCGCCGCTCGGCCAGCATCGGCGGCGTGTTGAGCAGGGCGTGGAGCCGCTCCGCATCGAGCCCGGCGGGATCGGGCTGGTCGAGATTGAAGTCGCGGGTCGACGGCTCGAGGACCCGGTCCGCGATGGCGCGGACCGCCTCGTCCTTCAGGACGTCTTCCTCGCCGTGCAGGTAATACACCGGCTCCACCGCGCCCGTGCGGATCTCCCGGAAGAGCGCGTCAGCGCTGAACTCCCCCATGAAGCGGGAAGTTACCCCCGCCGGTGCGGGGGAGTAAGGCGCTGGTCAGCGAAGCGCGGCCGCGGGCTGGACGAACGCGGTGCCGTACGGGTGCTGATTGCCCGCGAGCACCGTGGCGCGAGGATCCTGGAACGTGACGAGCGGGACGCCGGGGTTCACGACGGGCTTGGGGAACGCCACGGGCGGCAGCGCGGGCGCCGTCCCAGAGGCGCCGCGGCGCGTGGCCTCCGAGGCGAGCAGCGTCACGGCGACGGCGGCGAGCAACGCGGCCGCCACCCGGAGCGCGAGCGGCACGCGTCCCCGTCCCCCACCGGCCCGCTCCGCGGCCAGCCGGGCTTCGAGGCGTTGCCGGAATCCGGCGCTCGGGGCCACGGGCGCGGCGGCCCGCAGCGTCGCGACGCCCGCGCGCAGCACCGCGTCGTGACGCCGACACGCGGCGCACAGCGCGAGGTGCCGCTCGAACCGCCGGCGCTCGCGGGGCGCCCCCACGATGCCGTCGCGGAACTCCGTGTAGCGGGCTTGAAACTCGGCGCAGGTCATCCCGCCGGGATTCTACCTCCGCGGGGGCCCGGGGTTCCAGGGGCCCCCGGGATCCTAGTCGACGAGGGGGGCGATGAGCTGGGCGAAGCTGTTGCGGGCGCGGTTGAGGCGGCTCTTCACGGTCCCCAGGTTGCACCCCGTGATCTCGGCGATCTCGTGGTAGCTCCGGCCCTCGATCTCCCGCAGCACGAACACCTCACGGTGATGCACCGGGAGCTGGGCGACGCACCGGTCGATGGCCTCCCGCAGGTGGCGCCGGCGGAACTCGTCGTCGGGGCTCGGGCCGGGATCCTCGAACTGCAGCGGCCGGTGATCGGTGTCCCAGGAATCCCGCATCGCCTGGAACAACACCAGGGGGTTGCGGCTCCGGTTCCGTAGCTCGTTCTTCGCGAGGTTCGACGCGATGGTGTACGCCCACGTCGAGAACTTCTTGGTCTGGTCGAAGCGGTGCAGGTGCCGGAACACCCGGATGAACGCTTCCTGGACCAGATCCTCCGCGCGTTCCCGGTCGCCGATGGTGCGGTGCACGAAATTGAGCAGCCGCGTCTGGTAGCGATCGACGAGGACGCCGAACGCCTGGGGGGCCCCCGCGAGGTGCTGGCGCACGATCGCGGCATCGTCCAGCTCCGCCAGCGGGACCTGCGGGCGGACCTTCAACGAGCCGGTGATCTGTCGCAGCACTGCGCGCATGGCCTGCTCCCAGGGCTGGAGTCGCGTGTCTCCCTTCACTACATACGGCAGGAAGCGTTCCCCGGATGCCGGAACGTCAAGCTTGTGTTACGTAACGCATTACCACTGTGCCAGGTTCCGGGTGGTGTCTCCCCCGGGGGACACCTGCTGTCTCACCGACCCAGGACGAACCCCGCCACATAGAGGATGGCTACCACGGTCTTGGCGTCGCACACCTCGCCCGACCGCACCATGGCGAGCGCGGCCGAGAGCGGCCGGGCGACCACTTCGATGAACTCGTCCGGTTCGCGCTGGTGCTGGGCGGGGCTGAGGTCGGTCGCCAGAAAGAGGTGAATGGCCTCGTCGGTGAACCCGGGGGTGGTCCAGATCGTGGTGAGGGCCTCGAGGCGGCCGGCCGTCACGCCTGCTTCCTCGTGCAGCTCGCGCCGGGCGCAGGCGCTGGGGTCCTCGTCGGGCGTGGCGAGTCGGCCGGCCGGGATTTCCCATATCACGCCCCCGGCGGCGTAGCGGTACTGGCGCAGCAGGACAACGGTCGGATCCGCGCCATGCGGATCGGAGAGCAGCGGCACGACCGCGGCCGCTCCCGGGTGGCGGACCATCTCGAGCTCGCCGGTGGACCCGTCCGGGTAGCGCACCGTGTCCACGTCGAGCGCGACTACTCGTCCCGTGTGGATCCGCCGGGTTGCGAGCTGCATCGGCTGCCGGTCCTTTCGCGGCGCTCATCGCTGGAACAGCCAGACGAGGGGCACCTTGATTCCCTCGCCCGCGATCTGCATCGCGTGGCGCTTCGGGTTCACCGTGATCGGCGACCCCGGCGCGGGCGAGGTGTAGGGCTCGAGCGCCAGGCGGCTCGCCAGGATGCGGAGCCGCAGCAGATGGAACGCGTCGCTGACGAGCAACACCCGCCGCGACCCACGACCCCGGAACCACCCGCCGACCTCGGCGAGCGAGGCGTAGGTGTCGCTTCCCGCGGGGAGCTGCACGACCGCGGCCGGCGGAATGCCGCGGCCCGCGAGATACCGGGCGCCCACCGCCGCCTCGCTGAGGGTATCGCGCCGCCCCACGCCCCCCGTGACGAGGACGACGGGCGCGTGCCCCGCGCGATACAGCGTGGCGGCGTGGTCGAGGCGGGCGCGGAACACGGGCGACGGCCGGCCGTTGTATTGCGCGGCGCCCAGCACCACGATCGCGTCGGCGGGGCCCGCCTGGTCCTGGCGCCCGGTCCACTCCACCGCCACGGCGATCGCGCCCCAGGTGGCGACCACCGCCACGCCGGCGGCGAGGCCGATGGCCGCGAAACGCCACCCCGTTCGGACACCCATGGCCAAATATGGGGGCGGCGGCAGGCGCAGCCAGTAGCGTGGGCGTCCCCGGTACCGTGGCGGTCCTCATGACTCGTTCGACTGCGCGGAGGGTGTCGCGGGTTGCACTCAGGAGCGGGTCAGAATCTCCTCGAACAGGTCCACCGCCCGCCGGTCGCCCGACTGGGCGAGCCAGAACAGCGCGGCGCGGCGGACCCGGGGGTCGCGGTGGGCGCGCGCGACCTGGATCAACACGGGCACCCCTTCCTCGGCCGGCCGCTGGGAGAGGGCGAACACCGCCGCCTCCTGGATCACCAGTTCGGCCTCCGGGCGGTCGAGCAGATCGGTGAGCCCGTCGGTGGCCGCGCGCTCGGCCGCTTGCCCGATCCAGAAGATCGCGTCGCGCCGGGCCTGCCGCGGAACGGCGTCGTCACGCGCGATCGCCAGGAGCGTGGGCCAGACCACGATGCTGTCCGCCAGGGCCGCGGGCAGAATCGCCGCCCCGCCGGCGGTGCCGCGGTCGCGGCGCGCCAAGTCCAAAAGGAAGCGGGCCGCCTCCGGGGCCGAGACGGTGCCCAGATCGGTGACGCGGCCCGGGGCGGCGGGCCAGGCGCCGCCCCCGTAGGTGTCGACGTCCACCACGACGCCGTCGCGCCGCGTGAGGCGGACGCGGACGGGGCCCGGCTCGCAGCGCGCCCGGTCGCCGCGGCGCACCCCGCCGCGGCAGGGCCCATCGCCGCAATCCCAGGCGATGCGGCGCTCGCCGTCCCCCAGCACGCCCGGCCGGGCGGCGAAGCTGAGGCGGACCTCCTCCCCGGCGGGCGCCGCGGCAATCCGGCCGTCGAGCGACTGTGCCGCCAGCTGCGCGGAGCCGCCTCCGAGGGCGAGCGCCGCCACGAGACTCGCCGCGGTGGGGCCAGTCCGCACGGGCGTCACGGCTGGTTGATCAGGTCGCCGAGGAACTGCACCGCGCGCGGGTCGCGCGACTGGCCGAGCCAGAAGATCGCCTTCTTGCGGAGCTCGGGATCGGGATCGCGCCGGGCGATGTCGAACAGCTTGTCGACCGCCGCCGGATCCTTGCGCTGCGAGTAGACGAAGATGAGCTGCTCCTTCATCTCGCGGTCGGGCATGCGGTCGTACGCCGCCACGAGGTCCGCGATCGGGGCGCCGCCCTGGCCGGCCCAGAACAGCGCCTGCTTGCGCAGTTCGAGGTCCTCGCGCTCGTCGCGCGCCCGATCCAGCAGCCAGCGGGAGTTCTCCGCGCTCTTCTGCTGAGACAGGGAAAAAATAATCTTCTCGCGCAGCGGCCGCTCTGTCAGGCGGGTGTACAGATCGCGGAGGAAGGCGGCGGTCTCGTCGGACCGGCGCTGGCCGAGCCAGAAAATCGCCTGCTCGCGCAGCTCGGTCGGCGCGTCGGCGCGGATCGCATAGGCGCGCAGCGCCTCGCCGCCCCGCGCGCTGCGGTGTTGGGAGAGCGCGAAGAGGGCCTTTTCCTGGATCTCGCGGTCGGCGGAGTGGCGGAGCAACGAGTCGAGGATCACCGCGGTCCGCTCACTCGGCACCTGGGACAGCCAGAAGACCGCGTTCTCCCGCACCTGCCGGTCCGGGTCCGAGCGCACCGCGTGCAGCAGGATCGTTTCCGTTTCAGTGCCGCGCTTCTGCGCCACCAGGAACACCGCCTTGCGCCGCATCCCCACCGAGCAGGCGTCGCGCCGCTCGAGCACCTTCTTGAGGATGGGCAGCGCGTTGTCGGCGTCCATCTGCAGCAATGCGTTGAGCGCGGCCATGCGCGGGTCGTTCTCGTCGTCCTCACCGGGGCAGCCGGACGGCGGGCCCGTCGGCGTGGCGCGCGGGCCGGCGGCCTGCGGCCCGGCGGCCGCGACGTTGACGCGCGCCGCGGCTTCCGCGTCGCCGCGTCGCGCGAGCTCGCCGTCGATGCGCGCGGCCAGGGTGCGGGCGTCGCCGCTGCGGCGCGTGCCCGCGTCGGCGTAGCGCCGATCCTGCTCGTCGAGCCGGTCGCGGGCGCTCCGCAGGGCCTCCGTCCCGCCCGTCCGATAGAGCGCAAACGCCTCCCAGTACAGCGCGTCCGCCGCATAGCTCGAGCGTGGGTGACGCTGCGCGATCTCGCGGAACAGCTCGGCGGCGGCGCGATACTCGTTGCGGTTGAGCGCGCGGCGCGCGGCCCGGTACAGCGAGTCGGCGGAATCCTGCCCCGCCCACGGCACCGGAGGAGTGACGGCGGCGGGGGTGACGGGCGGCGCGGACACGGCGGGTGCTACCACCGGCACCGGGGGCGTGGCGCCGCGCGCGGTGGTGGCCGTCGCTCCTTGGGCGAGCGCGAGTGCGAGCAACAGCGGGTGCAAGGTCATGGTCACATCACTCCTGCGGGGCCGGAGGCCGGGCCGGCGGGGATCGCCGACCGGAGCCGCGTGAGCAGGCCGCGCGCTTCGAGTCCTTCGGTGATCAGCTCGGCGTCGGGCGACGGCGCCGCGGGATCGAGCTGGACGAGCTGCGCGAGGACGAGCTCCAGGTCCTCGAGCAGGGGGGTCAGTGTCGGGTCGGCCTGCGCGCCGGGTGCGTCGTGCATCAGCCGGGTGAGCGCCAGCAGCTCGCGCGCTACCGCCATGAACTGGGCGTCGGGCGCCGTGCGCGGGCGGGCGCGAAAACTCGTCAGCAGGACCTCGGTGCGACTGAGATACTCCGTCGCGGCCACCCGGTACGCGACATCCGAGGCGACGGGCGCCGGATCGGTCGGCGCCCGGTGCCGCGTCCCGGTCCAGCGGCCCAGCGCCACGCCCAGGGCGAGAAGCGCCGCGATGCCCACGCCCAGCCGCCAGCGGCGCAACGGGACCACCCGGGGCGCGGAGCGGCGCGCCCGCGCGGCGGCGATCGCGTCCCACATCTGCTCGCGCGGCGCCTCGGGGGGACGGTGGTACTCCCGGACCAGCGCGGTGAGCCGCGGGTCGAGTGCGTCGTCCGGGTGGTCGTCGGGATGCTCGATGCTCATGATCTCCACTCTCCTGCGAACTCGGCCAGGGCGCGGCGCAGCCGCGCCCGAGCCCGGGACAGCTGCGCCTTGGACGTCCCGACACGGACATCCAGCGCCGCCGCGATTTCCTCGTGGGTGTACCCCTCCACGTCGTGCATCACGAACACGGTGCGATACCCCTCCGGCAGCGCGTCAATGGCCCGGGCGAGCCGCACCTTCAGGTCGGGCTCGGCGTGCCGCACCCCGCTCGCGACGGCGGCACCCGCGTCGAGGTCCGTCTCGTGGCGGCGCAGGCGGCGGATCTTGCGCAGGCCGTTCAGCGCCGTCGTGACCGTCAGGCGGTACAGCCACGTGCCGAACGCCGCCTCTGCGCGGAACGTGTCGAGCTTTTCGAACGCCCGGATGAACGCGTCCTGCGCGAAATCGCGCGCCAGCTCGGCGTCCCCCGCCAGGCGAAAGCACAGGCGGTATACGCGATCCACGTGGCGGTCGTACAGCTGCCGCTCCGCCGCGGGCTCCCCGGCGCGGACGCGGGCTACGAGGTCACGGTCGTCCACAGCGCTCGGGGTGACGGTCAGCCATGAGACACGGGGCAGACAGACATGGTTGCGCAGGCCGAAGAGGGAGAGAAGGGAGAGGGGAGAAGGGAGAGGGGGGGGCGGAGCGATATTCGGTAGCGCGGGGTCGAGCGCGGCGCCGGAGCGTCCCTCTCCCCTCTCCCTTCTCCCTATCGCGTCCCGAACAGCCGGTCGCCCGCATCTCCCAGCCCGGGCAGGATATAGCCCTTGTCGTTGAGCTCGCGGTCCAGGGCGGCCGTGAACACGGGCACGTCGGGGTGCGCGTCGCGCATGCGCGCGACCCCCGGCGGTGCGGCGACGAGACACAGGAACCGGATCCGTTGCGCACCCGCGTGTTTGAGCGCGCCGACGGCGGCGACGGCCGAGCCGCCCGTGGCGAGCATCGGGTCGAGCACGAAGAACGCCCGGTCCTGCTCCCCGGCGGGGATCTTGAAGTAGTAATCCACCGGCTCGAGCGTCTCGTGGTCGCGGTACAGCCCGATGTGGCCCACGCGGGCCGAAGGGATGAGCTGCGCGATGCCTTCGACCATGCCCAGTCCCGCGCGCAGGATCGGGACGAGCGTCAGCTTCTTGCCCGCCACTTGCGACCCTTGCGTCCGCTCGAGCGGCGTCTCGATGGCGACCGTCTCGAGCGGGAGGTCCTGGGTCACTTCGTAGGCCATCAGCATGGCGATCTCGTTCACCAGCTGCTTGAAGTCCTTGGTCGACGTCCGCTTGTCGCGCAGCAGCGTGAGCTTGTGCTGGATGAGCGGGTGGCCGAGGACGGTCAGGTTGGGGAAAGGGGAGGCGGGCATGCGGAAAACCTACAGCCGCGGTGCACAACGGGCCAAGCACGCCCGCGTCACGGTGGCGCGCGCCCGACGGCGGCCCGGCCGAGCAGGGACATGCCGTAATAACAAGGTTCGGCGGAGCACTGCACCATTGCCACTTCGATCCGGTAGTCACCGGCTGCGGGGGGAGACACCGTGAGGGCCGGGCGGGCATCGCGGGCGACATCGACGGCGACGCGCTTCCCGTCCGCGTCGAGGAGGTGGAGGTTCAGATTACCACAGTCTTCGTCGCACGCGCCGAGGGCCACGTACTGCGACTCGGGCACCAACGTGACGACCAGCGACTCCCGCTCCCCCTGGAGCAGGATCCCGCGGTGGGCCACACCCGTGGGGGTGAAGCCCCGCGCCTCCCACGGTACCGCGGCGTTGCGCAACGCCTCCTGGATCAGGCGCGTGAAGTGGTCCCCCTGTGCGCGTGCCACCCACGGCACGCCGAGCAGGGCCACGAATCCGACGACCACCGACGAGCTTCGCGTTCTCACAGGGCCCTCAAGTTCCTCGCCAATCCTGCCGGGTCCGAGCGCGATCGGCAAGGGCCGCTGGGGCTGATTGACTGCGGGCGGCGCGGCGTCCAGACTTGTAGGTGTGTGAAGGCCACTCTCGTCGTGGCGATGCTCGGAACGGCGGCGTGCGGGCACAGTGACCTGTACGCGCCGACGTACCCTGCCAATCCCCCACTTGGCAGCGGCGTGTTTCATCGTATCACCTACGATCCCGGGGACGACCTGTTCCCACGCTGGTTGCCTGGCGGGGACAGCGTGACGTACGCATCCACGGCGAGCGACGATGCCACCGGGGACCGCTGTCACGGGCTCATCTCCGCGGAGGGCGGCACCCGCCGGTCGCTACCGTGCCCCCACCACGCGGGCCCCGACTCGGTGACGGAGTCGAACTGGCCCGCCGCTGCCGCCGACGGCCGCGTGGCGTTCATCTGGGAGCCGATCCGCCCGTATCCGTCGCTTCCGTTTCCGGATAGTGCGTTGCTCTTCATCCAGAGCCCGGTGCCGGGCCCCCCCGCGGTCGCATTCCGCTTCCCGCACGCTATTCCCGGCGTCGGTGTCTATCACGGGCTGAGCTACCTCGCGTGGCTCAATCCGGACACGCTCGTGGCCGTCGCTGTGACGAACACGGTCATCCGGGACTGCGACCAGTGCGTGTACCGCCCGGTTCGAGTCGGCCGCGACGTCGTGCTGATCGATCTGACGTCGAACCCTCCAGCCCTGGTTCGTGTCCCGAACACGGATCCCGCGACGAGCGTTGGGGCGGGCGAGTCGGGGAGCGACGTCTACTACACGCTGGGCGGCGATCCGCGCGTGTACCATCGCGCCCTGTCGCAGCCGTCGGCTAGCCCGGTCCACGACTTCGGGTCAGCCGGGATTGCCCGCGACGCGACCGTAGCGGGCGGCCGGCTGGCCGCTGTCGTCGGCGGAGCCGTCACGTTCCAGATGCATCCCGCCATCGGGCCCGTCCAGGAGGACGGCGGGGGCCCGATCCTCGTCGTGAATCTCGCCGACGGCGCGACCACACAGCTGCCGGACAGTGGCGTGGCGTATCGCCGCGCGGCACTCGCGCCGAACGGCAGGCGGCTCGTTGCCGAGGGTTGGACCAACGGCCGCGCCGACCTGTGGTCCTTCCAGCTCCCGTGAGCCTCCGCGCGCTGGTCCTCCTGACGTGCGCGAGTGCCGGTCTCCTCCCAGCGCAGACGTACGGCGAGTTGTCCGGCCGCGTGCGCGAGTCGTGGGGCAGGGGCATCGGGATCGGGGGTGCCCGCGTGGCGATCGTCGGCACGCGATTGACGGGAACGACCGACGGCAAGGGACGCTTCCGGATTCCCGGAGTCCCAAGCGGGGAGTACTCGGTGCGCGTTGCGGCAGCGGGGTACGCCGAGGCCGCCCGCGTCGGCGTGCCCGTGCGGCTCGCCACCGCGACCGGGCTGGACTTCTTCCTTCCCGCCGACACCATGGCTGGCGTGCCGGCGCGCGCGACCGCGCCGGTGGTCGACCCCCAGCTGCTGAGCGCGCGGCAGCGCTGGGACGCGACCGAACTGGCGGCGCTGCCGGCATGGAGTCTCGACGAAGCCGTCGCCCTGTGGAGTGGCGCGATCGGCGAGAGTTACCGTGGTGGGCGACCGGGGAGTCAACTGCTCGTAGTGGATGGCATTCCGATCCGCGCTGCGTTCGATGCGTCGACGGCCCCCCTGGGGCTGCGTCTCCCTCCCGTGCTCGTCCAGGAGGTCTCCCGGTCTCCCGCCGAATGGGATGATGGTGCTGGCTCCGGCCTGGGCGGCGCCGTGACCGCCGTGACGCGCAGCGGCCGCGCTGGGTGGGCGGGAGGCGTGGCGTACTTCAACGACCGCCTCTTCGGCGGATCCGCGGACCTCGGCACCGATCGCCTGGTGATCCATTCCGAGGGCCCCGTGGGACGGGGCGCGCGGCTGGCCGCTGCCCTCGAGGCAACCGGTCGCCTGCAGGCCGAGCCGTCGAGCGCGACCCGCGGAGATCCGGCGACCCCTGCACCGTGGGAGCTGCGGCACAACTCGGGGGAATGGATCGATGGCGCCGCGAAACTCACGGTGCCGCTCGGCGCGGCCCACGGACTCCACGTACTCGGCGTCCATTCGCGCGAGCGGCGCCTGCTGTTCGACCCCGTGTTCAAATACGATCCGGCAGCGGGGTCGGCCCGCCAGATCGCCGCCACGCTCCTCGGGGCCGAAATCCGACGCACACCACCCGGTCTGAGCGCGTCCGTCCGGATGAGCTATTTCACACGCGAGCTAACGGAAGGCGAGCTATCCCGTCCCGTCGAGCCCCGTTTTGGGGCGCTGGGCGGCGAATATGCGTTTCGTGCGCTGGACCTCGCCCGCGCGCAGGACACGTCGGGCGCAGGGCCGCCACTGCCCGGATACGAGGTACCGGCCTTCAGCGGAGCGACGCCCTGGGGTGTTCCCGCGTTCTTTCGCGGCAACGGATCGCGCGGCAACCTGTTTTGGAATCGCTATCGCGAGCTGCAGCTCGGAGTGGTGCTGACCTCCACAGGCGGTCAGGGCTTCACGTTCTCGACTGACGCGGGCGCGGTCTTGGCGAGCGCCGCCGCGTTCCAGCGCGTGCTGGCGTTCCTGCCCGTCGGCGACTCGGTGCCCCCGGCCACCACGATACACTTGCGTCCCATCGCGGTGACAGTAGCCGCGCGCATTCGCGCGCGCGTGGCGGGTTCGGCGGCGCTGCGCGCCGGCCTCCGGCTCGACGGCATCGCACCCCGCAGCGGGGCGGCGCGGGATCCACGAGTCGCTGTCAGTCCGCACGTGGAGGTCGTGGTGCCGACCGGCGGCGTAACGGTGTCAGCGAGCGTCGCGCGCGTGAGCCGCTTTCCCGACCTTCAGTTTCTCGCGGACGCGTCATTCGACGATTCGCTGGCGGGGGGGCGATTCCGCCGGGGGGATCCGGGTCTCCAATACGAGGCCACCTCGCTGGGTACGGTCGGCTTGCGGTTCGGCTTCGCCGCCGGTACGGCCGTGCTGACGGCGTACGTGAAGCGCTTTGACCGGCTCGTGGCCGCCGCCGCCGCGCTCCCCGCCGACTCCAGCGCGTTTGGGAACCACGACGACGCCGAAGTGGTCGGCGCCGAGCTGCGGCTCCAACGCAGCTTCGGATCGCGCGCGCGCGTGACGGTGGGGTACACGCTGGAGAGCGGTAGCTACGGGGCGATCACCGGCTACCGAGGCCCGACGCCGCGGCAGTCGGACTTCCTGCACCGCGTCGTGGTGGTCGGGGATGCGTCGCTGCCCTTGAGTGTGCAGGCTGGTGCGGTCCTCCAGTGGCGATCCGGGCTCCCGTACGCCTCGGTCGCGCCGGCTCGGGCGCCGACCGCAATGCTCGTTGACCTCCTCATGCGACGGCCCTTCCGTGCCGGGCGGCGCGCTGCGTGGGTCTATCTCGATGTGCGCAACGCGCTCAATGACCAAAGCGTCGTCGCGGTGTGGCGTGCGTCGCGCGCGGCGGAGCTCGACGCCGGGGCAGTGGAAGCCTTGGCGCAGGCAGCCTACGCGGCGGGCCCGGCCGCCATTCCGTACGAGTCTCGGCATTACCGCGCGGCCGCCGACGTGGACCGCAACGGTCTGATCGAAGGCGAGGCCGAATTGCTCCCGCTGTATCGTGCCGCCGCCGCGGACTACGCACAGCCATTGCGTTCCTACGGTTCACCGCGCACCATCCGCGTGGGGCTCGAGCTGGCTCTGTGAGGCAACGATGCGATACCGAGCACGGCGCGTGCCGCCGCGTCGGGCCGTCGTCCAACGTCCCGCCGATCACTATAGCGCGCCGACCTGCCATGCCCCGCTCCCGGGATTCCATCGCTGCCGTCGCGTCGTGCACCCGGCCGGCTCGAGGGCCAGGTCCTGGGTCACCTCGTAGGCCATCAGCACGGCGATCTCGTTCACCAGCTGTTTGAAGTCCTTGGTCGACGTCCGCCGTCGCGCAGCAGCGTGAGCTTGTGCTGGATCAGTGGGTGGCCGAGCCGGTCAGGTTGGGGAAAGGGGGGGCGGGCATGGCGAGAGAACCTACTGGCCGTGGACCGGGCGGAACAGGGGCGAGCACCGCCTACGGCTCGAGGCCGAGCGAGTAGCGAGGGCCGCGTTGACGCCCGCCTTGGGCACCGACCGGTCGTTGAGGCGCACGTCGGCGAAGGCAGCACTCGAGAACGTGTGCGCCCGCACCCCGTGCGGATTGGCCGCTCCTGCGTGGTAGCCCAGGAAGATCGCGGCGGCGAAGCTCGAGTCGATGCCGTGCATCATGCCGAGCGGACGCGGCCATGCCCGCACGACCGTGACGTCGGTCGGGAGCAGCTCGATCAGGAGATTCTGCCCGTTGCCGTGCGCGTCGGCGACGACGATCTCGGCGGGCGAGACGCTCCGTACGCCGCGGATCGCCGCCGCCACCTCGCGCGTCATGAACTCGCGATAACGCTGGTACTCGAAGCCGCTGGGGCCGAGCGGCTCACCGGTGACCGTGCCGACGACGCCCTCCATGTCGACGGAAATGAACACGCGCACCGGCCGGGCCTGGGCGGCTGCGGTGGCGACGCCGGCGGCGGCGAGGAACAGGGTGGCGAGCACGGTCGGCATGGCACATCTCCGTGGCGGTCTGAGCGGCGCAGCCAATCATAGCGCCCGTCACCGCGCATTGCAGCCCGTCGTGCGGGACGTAGGTTCTTCCGGGTCGCAGGCTTCCTGCAAGGGGGTCGTATGCGCGCACATCGCTGGGCTCTGCCTTCTATCTTCTTCTTCCTCTTCTTCCCACTTACGGTCACGCCGCTCGCCGCCCAGACCGGCACCGTGCGGGGCCGCGTGGCGGACTCGACCGGCGCGCCGCTCGCACGGGCCCTGGTGACGATCGACGCGACCGGCCTGCGGACGACCAGTGATGAGCGCGGCGAGTACGTGCTCGGAGGCGTGCCCGCCGGCGAGCGCACGGTCCGCGTGCGGCTCCTGGGGTACGTGGCGGCGGACGCGACCGTGACGGTCCGCGCCGGCGCCGAGACGCGGGCGGACTTTGCGCTCGCCGAGCGGGCCATCGGCCTGTCACCCCTCGAGGTGGTCGTCGGCTCCCGGGCGCGGCACACCGCGGCCGACGAGCTGGCGGTGCCGGTGGACGTGTATCTCGCCCCCGAGCTCGCGCAGCAGGGCACTCGCGAGACCAGCCAGATCCTCCAGGCGCTGTCGCCGTCGGTGAACTTCCCGCGGCAGACGGTCACCGACGCGACCGACGTAGTGCGTCCCTTCACGCTGCGGGGGCTCAGCCCCGACCACACCTTGGTGCTGGTCAACGGCCTGCGGCGCCACCAGACCGCGGTGGTGAATACGTTCGCGTACGGCACCGGCGCGGGATCGTCCGGCGTGGACCTCAACACGATCCCGGCGGTCGCGATCGACCGGGTCGAAGTGCTGCGCGACGGCGCCTCGGCGCAGTACGGGTCGGACGCGATCGCGGGGGTGGTCAACCTCGTCATGCGCGAGGGGCCGGTCGCCCCGTTCGTGAACGTCGAGACCGGCCAGTACTTCACCGCCGACTACGCGAACGACGGCGCGACGTTCGGCGCGAGCGGCGGGATCGGGTTCCGGGTCGGCCGCGGGTCGCTGGCCCTGTTCGGCGAATACCTGAACCGCGAGCCGACGAACCGGGCCTGGGCCGATCCGTTCGAGGACAGCGGGAACGGCGTGACGGATTCCGTGTCCGCCGACGGGCGGGTGCTCGTGAAGCGCAATCCGGTGTCCCAGCCCAATCATCACTGGGGCGACGGGCTCGAGCGCGACATCATGAGCCTGGCGAACTTCCGCCTACCCCTGAGCGACGCGGGAACGAGCGAGGTGTACGCCGTCGGCGGATACAGCTTCCGCGAAGGCACCGGGAACGGCTACCGGCGCTACGCCACGAGCGCGCGGAACTGGCCCGAGATCTTCCCGCTCGGCTTCCTGCCCGAATTCAACCCCGACGTGACGGACTATTCGGCCGCGGGCGGCTTCCGGGCGCTCACCGGCGGGCTGGTCGCTCGACCTCGGCGCGTCGTTCGGCCACAACGACTTCGCGTACAACTTGCGCAACACGCTCAACGCCTCCCTCGGTCCCTGTCTCGATCCCGTGACGCCATGCGCGCCGGGGGACGACGGCATTTTCGGCAATGGCGACGATCCGGGGATCCCGAACCAGACGGCGTTCTTCGCCGGACGGCTCCGCCGCGAGGAGATCGGCGCGGGCGTCACGGCCGGCCGCGCGCTCGGGCTGGGGCTCCCCGCGCCGGTCAGCGTCGCGGTTGGTGCGGCGTTCCGCTCCGAGCGGTTCGAGATCACGCGCGGCGAGGTGGCGTCCTACATCGACGGCGGGCACGTGGATCAATTCGGCGGCGACGCGCCAGGGGGATCCCAGGTGTTCCCGGGCTTCGCGCCCTCCGACGAGGCCAACGAGAGCCGCACGAATGTCGGCGTGTTCGCGGAGCTCGAGACCAACCTCTCGGCGCAGCTCCTCGCCGCGGTCGCGGGGCGGTTCGAGAGCTACAGCGATTTCGGCGAGCGGGTGACGGGCAAGGCGGCCGTCCGGTTCCAACCGTCGCCCCGCCTGACGGTGCGCGCCGCGGGCTCGACCGGCTTCCGCGCGCCCGGACTGGGCCAGAGCCACTTCAGCAAGGTGGTGACCAACGTCATCGGCGGCGTGATCGAGGAAATCGGCGTCTTTCCGGTCGACCATCCGGCGGCAGTCGCGCTGGGCGCGCAGGCGCTCACGGACGAGACGTCGATCAATCTCAGCGCCGGATTCGCGGTGACGCCGATGGAGAATCTCACCCTCACGGCCGACGCCTTCTATATCAAGATCAACGACCGGATCCTGTTGGGCGCGACGTTCGACGACGACACGACGCGGGCGATTTTGGCGGGCGCCGGGTTCACCGACATCGCGGGGGTGCAGTACTTCACGAACGGCCTGGACACGAAGACCCGCGGCGTGGACGTGACGGCGAACTGGCGGCTGGCAGCGGGGCCCGGCATGCTCAACCTGACGGGCGGACTCAACTACACGAAGAACGAGATCGCCCGCGTCGATCCGCTGCCGCCCGTGCTCGCGAACTCAGCCGAGCCAGGAATCATCGACAGCGTGACCTGGATCGGGATCGAGGACGAGCGGCCCGACTGGCGGGCGACGGTCACGGCACACTGGTCCACGGCGCGGCTCAGCGCCCTCGCGCGCGCGTCCTACTATGGGAAGTTCTCGTCGGCGCAGCCGGGGTTCTGCGACGCGTGCCGCGAGCGCTATGGGGCGAAGACCCTGTTCGACGCCGAAATCGGGTACCGCCTGGGCCAGGTGGGCCTCGCGGTCGGCGTGCGCAACCTGTTCGACACGTATCCCGACCAACCCAGCTCGACCGCGCTGACCGATCCGAGCGATCCGGGCTCGGATCCCGTCATGCTGTACAACAACAACTACGGGACGTTCCCGTGGGCGGCGGCGTCGCCGTTCGGGTACAACGGCCGCTTCCTGTACGCGCGGCTCGAGACTACGCTGGGCTGGTAAGCGACGCGTGGCGGACCCGTCGGCCCTACCCACCAGCCCACTGGGATCGAGCGGACTGGAGATCAGCGCCGTCGGGTTCGGTTCCTGGGCCACGGGCGGCGAGTGGGTGCACGGGTGGGGACCGCAGGACGACGAAGCGTCCCTGGCCGCCATGCGCCGCGCGCTCGGCCGAGGCGTGAACTGGATCGACACCGCGGCGGTCTACGGGTTGGGGCATGCCGAGGAAGTGGTCGGGCGCCTCCTCCGGTCGCTGCCCGCCGCCGATCGTCCCCTGGTGTTCACCAAGGGCGGCGAGGTGTGGGACGAGGCCAACCGGACGGCCGAGCCCGTGCGCAGCCTCCGTCCCGCCTCCATTCGGCGGGAAATCGAGGCGTCCCTGCGCCGCCTGGGCGTCGAGCGGATCGATCTGTACCAGTTTCACTGGCCCGATGCCGTCGGCACCGCCGTCGAGGATTCCTGGGGCGAGATGATCCGCCTGATCGGCGAGGGTAAGGTCCGGGCGGCGGGGGTGTCGAACTTCGACGTCGCGCTGCTCGAGCGCTGCGAGGCGCTGCGTCACGTCGACGCGCTGCAGCCGCCTTTCTCGCTCATCAAGCGCCGCGCGGCCGAGCGCGAGCTCCCCTGGTGCGTCGCGCACGGCACGGGAGTGATCGTGTACAGCCCGATGATGTCCGGCCTGCTCACGGACGGGTTCGACGCCGGGCGCGTCGCGGCGCTTGCGGCGGGCGACTGGCGGCGCGGCGCTGCGCCGTTCCGTGAGCCCAACCTGTCGCGTAACCTCGCCCTGCGCGACGCGCTCCGGCCCATCGCGCGGCGCCACGGCGCCACCGTGTCGGCCGTGGCGATCGCGTGGACCCTCGCGTGGCCTGGCGTGACGGGGGCCATCGTGGGCGCGCGGTCCGCGGCGCAGGTGGATGGGTGGATCGGGGCCGCGACGCTCGCGCTCACGGCGGCGGATCTCGACGAGATCGCGGCGGCGATCGAGCACACGGGGGCGGGTCTGGGGCCGACGCGCCCGGGCGGGTGACGGGCGGCGGGGGAATCCGCGGGGCGAATCACGGTGGCTGCGAGCACTCCCGTCGGGCCACGGGGCCCGCTAGGTTCTGTGCCTGCTTGATCCGGCCAGGTAGCTCAGTTGGTAGAGCAGCGGACTGAAAATCCGCGTGTCGGCAGTTCGATTCTGCCCCTGGCCACTATCTCAGTGGCAGTCCGCCGAGCCGCGGTCGGTGAACGTCCGCCCCGGCACCGGAATGAACTCCCAGTCGTAGCCGGTCGCCCGCAGCGTCAGCTGCAGCACCCCGTACGTGTCGTCGTTCTGCACCACGCTGTTCGCCTCGAGCGGCAGGTTGATCCGGCCGTGGCTCTTGCCGCCCGTGCCCACGATGATCTGCACCACGCCGTCGGGGTCGGGCGTCTGGTCCGGCTCCTGCGGCGCGAACCGCTCGTAGTCGTGGTCGTTCCCCGAGAGCAGCAGCTCCACTCCCGCGTCGGCGAGGGCCTGGAAGATGGCGCCTTGCGACGTGGAGCTGCCCGTATTCCCCGAGCTGAAGCGCGGCCGGTGGGAAATCACCACGGTGCACAGGTTGGGATGATCCGCGAGGTCGTCACGCAGCCAGGCGAGCTGCGCCGGATCGGCCGTCGGGGTCGTGCTGAGCACCACGACGTGCCAGGTGCCGAGGTCGTAACTGTAGTAACCGAGCGGCGGGCGGGCCGCCGCCCCGAAGTACGAGAAGTAGTCAGCGAGGCTGGCATTGCGCAGGTCGTCCTCGCCCGGGGCGGGCCGCACCCGGGCCTTGTGCCGCCCCCACGCCCCTTCGAAGCACACGCCGTAGGCCGGCGGCGGCGTCGCGTCCGAATAATCGTTGTCCCCCGTCGTGAAGATCACCCCGGCGATGCTGTCGAGCAGGCGCCCGGTGACGGAGTCCCGGTCGGAGACGCAGCTCCCGATGTCGCCCGCGCCGACGAGCACCGGCGGCGTGACGGCGATCGCTTGCCGCAGCGTCACGCCCCCGAACGCCGCTTCGATCACCGCGTCGCCCGCGGCCACGCTGCGGATCCGGCCGGTCGCGTCGATCGTGGCCACGGCGGTGTTGGTGCTCGACCACGTCACCTGGCCGGCCGGCACCGTGTCGCCGCCGTTGACGTAGACCGCCCGCACCGACGTGCTGCCGCTCACCGTGTCGCCGACCACGATGGACGTCCACGGGGGCAGGAGCACGAGGCGCGCGCTCGTGCCGGGGCCCTGGCTGTCGCTGCATGCGGCCAGCCAGACCGCGAGCACGCACACCGCAGGGGCGAGGCTCGGGCGGTTCGCGCGAGCCGGGCGAGAGATCATGCGGACAATCTCGCAGCCGCCGCCGCACTCCGGAACCGGTTCTGCGACGGGGCTTTTCCAGTGCCCCTGCCCGGCAATTGACGCCCGCGTAACCGGACGATATGTGTATTCAGGCGCCCGAGGTGGCGTGCATGGTTCACCGGTCAAGACCCCCCCTGCGCGGTCCGCCGCGAGTCACCGTCCTCGCGGTGGCGCACAATCGCCTGCTCCGCGACAGCATCGCGACCGCCCTGCGCCACGAGCCCGGGCTGCGCATCGTCGTCGCTGCCCCGCCGCCTGCTGCACCTTTGTCGTGGATGGCACATTCGCACCCCGCCGTCGTACTCCTCGAAGCGGGCCTGGGAGCCCCAGCCGTCGCGGCGGTGAAGCAGGCGGATCCACTCGTCCAGGTCATCGTGATGGACTTGGACGCCGATGCCGCAGACCTGGTTGCCTTCGTGCGTGCGGGCGTACGCGGCTTTGTTTCCACCGAGGCGACGCCTGACGACCTGGTGGGAACGATCCACGCCGTGCTGGCGGGACAGGTGGTGGTGCCGGCCGGCCTGACCGCCGCACTGGTGTCCGGCATCGTGCGCGAGCCCGGCGCCGCGCCTATCCCAGAGAGTCCGCCCGCACAGGCCATGACGCGACGCGAGCGGGATGTCCTGCGGCTCATCGCCGAGGGCCGGAGTAACAGGGAGATCGCTCAGCGCCTGTGCATCACGGTGAACACGGTCAAGGGTCACGTCCACAGCCTGCTCCACAAGCTCGCGCTGCACACCCGCCTCGAGATGGCGGCCTTCGCCCATGCGGCGGCCGGCGGGTCGCTCCCTTCGAAGGGAATCGCCCCGCTCCATTGAGGGACGCGGCACCCTCCAGTTGAGCCGTTCTCCACTCCCTTCGAACGATGCGTGGCCCGGCTGCTTGCCCGCCGGAAGATTGCGTTGTCCACAATCAACCGGGGCCGTCGAGCCTAGGAGGGCTTCCATGCGCGACCACCGTCATGCCATGGCGCTCGCCGCCGTGCTGGGTCTGCTGGCCATGGCGTGCGAGCGAGATGCGGGTCTTGTAGATCCCGGCGCCATCGCGGCGTCCCTCGTTGCCGAAGTGGAGCCCAACGACGCATGCGCCGCACCGCAGGACCTCGGGCCCGTCACCCTCCCCCTGGTACAGAATGGAAGCCTCGACGGATTCCCGTTCCCGAGCGGCGACGTCGACTTCTATCGGTTCGCCGGCCCGCCCAATGTCGCCGTCCGCATCGACCTAGAAGGGCAGTCCACGGGACAAGGAACGCTGGGCGACCCGTTCCTCGGCCTGTTCGACTCCGGCTGCAACCTCCTGGGCGCCAACGACGACAACGGAATGAACCTGAACTCACGGCTCGTGGCCACAATTCCCGCCGACGGCATCGCGGTCCTCGCCGTCACCCGGTGCTGTGACGGTGGGTTCGACCAGGGTGGCTCGGGATCGTACTTGCTCACGGTTCAGGAAATCCTGCCGCCATCGAACGACGACTTCAGCGCGGCGATCGTCATCCCGGCGGTACCGTTCAGTGCGGGTGTTGATCTCGCCGCCGCCACGACCGAGCTCGCGGAGCCATCGCCTTCCTGCACGGTCCCCTTCGGGGGGATCGGCCGCACGGCCTGGTACAGTTACACGCCTGCGACCACTGGCTCCGTGACCGGGAGCCTCGTCAACGCCGGGTTCTCGCCAGCGGTCGCCGTGTACAGCGGGGGCGGGCTCGGCGACCTCGGCGAGATCCGCTGCGCCGTGTTCGGCGGCGGTGCCACGGTGCGCGCCGAAGCGGGCACGACCTACTACTTCCAGGTGGGCGGCCTGTTCGGCAGCGGGGGGTTGGCGGAATTCCGACTCGAGACCACCCCCCCGCCCGTAGCGGGGTTCGGGTTCTCGCCGTTCGACCCCTCGGTATTCGACGTCGTGCAGTTCTTCGACTTCTCGTTCGACCCTGGTGGCGTGGGTTTCGAATCACAGGCTTGGCGTTTCGGCGACGGCGCGACGGGCACGGGGTGCTGCCCGACCCATCCCTACGCCGCCGACGGCGACTACACCGTCGAGTTGACTGTGACGACGTTCGACGGACGCTCGGCGACGGCGTCGCAGGTCGTCGGCGTCCGCACTCACGACGTCGCGATCACGCGGTTCACGGTGCCGAAGGCCGCCAGCGCCGGCCAGACCCGCTCGATCGTGGCCGGCGTCAACAGCCGGCGCTACCCCGAGCAGGTCGAGGTGCAGTTGTACAAGAGCGTTCCCGGCGGCTACCAGTTCGTCGGCGTGCTGTCGCAGTCGGTTCCGGTCCGCCCCGCGAACCGTATTACGAATTTCGCCTTCAGCTACACGTTCTCCGCCGACGACGCGCGCATCGGAAAGGTGACGTTCCGGACCGTGGCCGTGATCCTCGGAGCGCGGGACGCGCTGCCGGCCGACAACGAGGCCATCGCGGCGCCCACGAAGGTGAACCGCTAGCTGCGCAGCGCGCTCAGTCCAGCGTGGATTCGGCGCGGGTCAGGCGGTATCTCCCCGCGCCGAGGAACACGAGCGCCAGCGCGCCGAGCAGGAACAGCGCCTCGACCTCGACGCCCCAGCCGCCGCCCATCTCCTTCACGGCGAAGAGCTGCGGCCGGAGTACGAGCACGATCGCCATGCACAGATCGAACGCCACGACCAGCGCGGCGAGCCGCGTCCACAGCCCCAGCAGGATCAGCACCGGCGCCACGACCTCGGCGACGTAGGTGCCGTAGGCGAGGAATCCCGGCAGGCCCACCTGGCCTAGCGGCCCGGCGATCCACGCGACACCGTGCTGGAGCTTGAACACTCCGTGGAACAGCAACACGCCGCCGATGGCGACGCGGAGCAGCAGCTTCCCGACGTCATCGGAGCGAGGAATGAAGGGGATGCCCATGAGTGCGCCTCAGTGGCGACGGTGACGTCGAACAGTGGGGCCCCGCGCGACGCCCCGCCAGCCACCTCACACGCACGGGGGATCAGCGACGATGCGCGCGGGCGGCCGCTCTTGCGGGCCCGTCCCCGGCTCCCATAATTCCCGCCGTCACCAGGCTGGCCTCCTCTTCCACCTTCGGCACGGACGGGTCCGATGCGGCGTTGGCATGTCGCGATGTTGCTCCTGCTGCTCGGTACGGTCTCGACGGGCGCCGCCCAAGCCGGACGGGCGACATGGATCGTCGACGATGCGAGGAGCCTGGCCTGGTGGCAGGTGGATCCCCACTACGAGCACCTGTGGGCCACCACCTGTCCCGCCGATCCCTCCTGGCAGGCGGGCGAGGGCCGTGACGCGGGCCTGTACGTCAACTACGACACGCGCCCCGAGACCATGTCGTCGGGGCGCAGCGACCCCCGCATCCCGTTGTTCCCCCGCGGAGCGGTGCAGCCGCTCTGCCGGCGCGCGGTGCGCGGCGAGGTGACCACGGACGATCCCTCCCGCCTGAGCGGGATCCGCGGCACGGTCACGGTCAGCGCGGACTCGCTCTTCACGGGGCTGAGCCTGCGGGACGCCTACGCCCGCCGCGCCGTGTTGCACACCAGCCGCTACCCCGATCTCCGGTTCATCATCGACAGCGTGGTGGGCGTGCAGCTGGGTGACACGGTCCGGGGCACGGCGGTCGGCACGTTCGAGGCGCACGGGGTCCGGCATGCGGCACGCGCACCGCTCGTGGCATGGCAGGATCCCGCGGGGTTGCGCGTGCGGGCCGATTTCTCCGTGCCCGCGACGGCCCTGATCGAGGAGTTCAAGATGTCGCGCTGGGCGCTCGGCATGGGGGTGGTGTCGCGCCGCTGGAACCGCGTCCACATGGGCGTGGACGTGATCCTGCGCCCCGCCGGGTCGTAACCGCCCCGGGGTCAGGCGTCGCGCGCGACGACGCGATCGCCCCCTTGCGCGGTCCCCACGCGGAACCGGCGGTCGGCCGCGGCGAGCAGCCCCTCGGGATCGGATACCTCGTCGGGAAACGCCGCGACGCCGATCGTCACGGTCGTCCCGCCCGACCGGAGCGGGGGACGGGCACTCTGCCACATCGCCGCCACGTTGCGCCGGATCCGCTCGGCGAGGGTGGCGGCGACCTCGACCCCCGTATGGGGGAGGATCGCCGCGAGCTCCTGCCCGCCGTAGCGTCCCACCGTATCCGCCGCGCGCAACCCCTTGTTGAGCATCGCGGCCAGCAGCGTCAGCAATCGCTCGCTCTCCGCCTGACCGTGCGTGTCACTGATCCGGCGGAACCCGTCCACGGCGAGGATCGCGAGGCTGGTCGGATAGCCGTAGCGACGCGCACGCTCCAGCTCGGTGGCGAGCGCGCCGTCCAGATACGCCCGGTCGTACAGGCCCGTCAGCGGGTCGCGGACCGAGAGCTGCTGCAGCTCGAGCCCCCGGCGTCGCAGCTCGAGCAACGCGACCGCCTGCCGCGCGAGCGCTTCGAGCGCCGCCTGCTGAGGCGGCTCCAGCTCCCGCGGCCGACGGTCGATCACGCACAGCGTGCCCACGGCGTGCCCCCCCGGGACGCGCAGCGGCGCCCCCGCATAGAAGCGGATCTCGGGGGAGCCCAGCACGAGTGGGTTGCGCGCGAACCGCTCGTCGGCCAGGGCGTCGGGCACCACCAGCGTACCGGGCGCCGCGATCGCGTGCGCGCAGAACGCCATGTCGCGGGGCGTCTCGGGCGTGTCGTAGCCGAGCCGCGCCTTGAACCACTGGCGGTGTGAATCCACCAGCGTCACCAACGCGATCGGGGTGCCGCAGATGTGCGCGGCGAGATGGGTCAGGTCGTCGAACGCCTGGTCGGGTGGCGTGTCGAGGAGGTCGTAGCGCTTGAGGGCCTCGAGCCGCTGCGGCTCGTCGGGCGGCAGCGGGGGACGGGCGTACGCGCCGGCATCGCGATGGGCGCCGGGGCTCACGGCACCCACGCCAGCGCGACGCGGCTGACCGTGATGTCCGATTTGCGCGGCGCCACGCTCACCTCGTCGATGTCCAGGGCGTCCGGACTCGTGGCCCCTTCGAGCGCTGCGACCTCGCGCGCGACCTCGCTCTCGAGCTCCGCCAGTTGGCCCTGGAGCGCGGCGTGATCCTGCTCCGCCCGGGCGATGTCGCCCCGCTCCCGCGCCGCCCGCCCGACGCCCCGTGCCGCCGTCGTGGCACGGCCCACGGTGCTGACGCTGCCCAGCTTGCGTCCCAACAGCGCCCCCAGCACGGTGGCGCCGACCGAGATGGCTGTCTGGGCCTGAGCCTGCTGGTACTGCGCCTGCTCGCGACCGACTTTCGCCTCCGCCTTGCGGATCCGGTCCTCGAGGCGCCCGACCTTGGTCGCGTACCGCTGGCGCAGCTTCTCCACCGCCGCGTCGCGCTGCTCCCGGGCGGCCCCGGCGGCCCGCACGCGGAAGTCGCCCGCGCTCTCCCCGGGCGCCGACACGAGCTTGAGGGGCTTGTAGGCGTAGAGCGTGAGCGCCGCTTCCTTATAGACGTGGGTCTTCAGCTGATCGCTCCACGTCTCGTACCGTTTGGCGTTGGCGGCGGCGGCGGGCAGCGTGGCGAAGCCCGCGCCGGCCGCCGGCTGGTCCACCGTCTCGGGAACGGGGTCGCGGCGAGTGGCATCGGCCCACACGTTGCCCCGCGGCTCGCCCTCGAGGGGCGCGAGAAACGCCGCGGTCGCCCAGGTATCGACGTCGGCCTTCCGGTCCACGTAGTGCAGATCCACGACGCCGAGCAGCGCGGGACGGTACACGACTGCGTCGCCCGCGGCGCCTGACGGCGGCAGGAACACCTCTTTGATGCCCGCCGGCAACACGACGCGCTCTGCGGCGGCGGGCGCCGCGCGCTGCGTGCCGGTGGCCGGGCTGGCAGGCGCGGCGGGTTGCGCCGCTTTGCGGTCCGCCATGAGGTCCTGGATCTGGGTGCGGGTCAGCGGGCCGCGCAGGTAGGACATCGCCCAGCGCGTGTGGAACAGGACGGGCGCGTCCTCGTGGACGTTGTTCATCAGGAACACGCGGCTCTCGAGGCCGGCGAGCGTGCCGGTCCATCGCCTGGCGATCGAACCCCTTGCCGGCGGCCGCGGATGCCCCTTCCAGCCCCTCGAGCACGCGCAGCTTGTCGCGCTCGGTCTGCAGCCGGCCGAGGAACCAGGTGCCGGCGTTGGACAGGCCCTTGTAGTCCAGGTCCACCGGGTTCTGGGTCGCCAGCACGACGCCGAGGCCGAAGGCGCGCGCCTGCTTGAGCAGCGTCAGCATCGGGGTCTTGGACGGCGGGTTGGCCGTCGGCGGGAAGAAGCCGAACACCTCGTCCATGTACAGCAGCGCGCGCAGGCTCGACGTGCCCGTCTGCGCGCGCATCCAGGCGACGACCTCGTTCAGCAGCAGCGTGACGAAGAACATCCGCTCCGCGTCGGAGAGGTGCGCGATCGAGAGGATGGAGATCCGCGGCTTACCCTCCGGCGTCCACAGCAGGCGTTGGACGTCGAGCGGCTCGCCCTCGAGCCACGCGGCGAAGCCGGGCGAGGCGAGCAGGTTGTTCAGCCGCATCGACAGCGCGAAGCGGTCCTTCGCCGGGAAGAACGTCTCGAGGTCCATCACGCCGATCCGCTCGAACGGGCGGCGCCTGGACCTGGCCGATCAGCGTCGCCAGATCGAGATCACGGCCCTCCTCCCAGGCGCGCGCGAACAGCGTGGACAGCAGGATGTGCTCGCGGCTCCGAATCGGGTCGGCGTCGATGCCGAGCAGGCCCAGCAGCCCGGACACCGCCGCGGCGATCCGCTCGCGCAGCGCGTCGGCATCGTCCCGGAGCGCCGGCGGGGGAGCGCCGAGCGACTGGAGCACGGCGAGCGGCAGTCCGGCGCTCGCTGCCCGGGGTGTAGATCGCCAGGTCGGCGGCGTCGCGGAGGCGGGCGATCCGGTCACCGTCCTGATCCCAGGTGCGCAGGCCGTCGCGCCACAGCGTCGCCGTCGCCGCGGCGTAGGCGTCCGGCGACTGGTCCTTGCGCGCGGCCTCCGCCTCGTCGATCCAGGGCCGGAAGTCCCCCGGTCGCAGCTCGGGGAAGGTGAGCAGCAGGTTGCCGAGGTCGCCCTTCGGGTCGATGGCGATCGCCGGGATGCCGTCGATCGCCGCCTCTTCGAGCAGCGAGATGCACAGACCGGTCTTGCCGCTGCCCGTCATCCCGACGCACACCGCGTGCGTCGTGAGGTCCTTGGCGTCGTAGAGGTACAGGTCGGACGTGGGCGCGCCGGCGTCGGGGTCGTACAGGCGACCCAGGTAGAACGCGCCCAGCTTCTCGAACGGTGGTGTTGTGTCACGAGGCATGCGCCGAAAGTACGCTGGGGCGGGCCGGGTGCCAGTTGGCGGCGGAGTCGATCGATGCGGTCCCGACGCGCGCGCGGCGACGCACACGTAAACCGCTTGCAGGGATTGACTTAGGCGCGTATTTGTGTTATGTTAAGTAGATGGAGGACACGCATTCGAGGCTGCGACCTGTCACTCATACACTCAGGAGGCCATCGGCATGAACTATAAGATCGAGCAGATCGAGGGGATCGGACCAGCGTTCGCCCAGAAGCTCGCCGCCGCCGGCGTCACGAACACCGACGAACTGCTGCAGCACTGCGGCGACGCGGCAGGCCGTCAGCGTTTCGCCGCTGCGAGCGGTCTCAGCGCGGATCAGCTGCTGAAATGGGTCAACCTGGCCGACCTGATGCGGATCAAGGGAGTCGGCTCGGAGTACTCCGAGCTGCTGGAAGCGGCGGGCGTGGATACGGTCAAAGAGCTGCGCACCCGGAACGCGCAGAACCTCACGGCCAAAATGGAAGAGGTGAACGCCGCGAAGAAGCTCGCGCGGGCGACGCCGTCGGCCAAGGTCGTGGAAGAGTGGATCAGCCAGGCGGGCCGGATGCCGGCCGTGGTCAGCCACTAAACATCCACGCGGCACGACAGCGACACGGCCGGGGCTCCCGGCCGTGTTTTTTTCTTCGCGCATCGGGCCCTTACCGGGCGGACCGGCGCGGTTACCATTGTGCCCCATGCCGGTACCACCCACGTCCGAGCTGGAGCTCACCCCGGAGCAGTTCCGCGCGCTCGTCGCGGCGGCGTTGACGCCACTCACGGCCCATCTCGCCGCGATTCCCGACCTGCCACTCGACGGCGTCGCGGCCGACCCGGCGGCGACGGCTGCGCTGACGCAGTCGCTGCGGGAGCCGCTGCCCGGCCAGGGCACGGATGCCGCGGCGTTGCTCACGGACCTGATCGCGCGCGTCGTGCCCCATTCCTTCACCACGGTCAGCCCGGGGTTCATGGCGTACGTGCCGGGCGGCGGCCTGCTGCACGCCGCGGTGGCCGATCTCATCGCCGACGCCGTCAACCGCTATGTGACGGTGTGGCGCGCCGCTCCGGGCCTCGCGGAGATCGAGCGCACGGTGGTCCGTTGGCTGTGCGACATCGTCGGCTATCCGGCAGCGGCGCTCGGTGTCCTCACGACCGGCGGCTCCCTCGCGACGTTGTCGGCGCTCATCACGGCGCGCCGCGCCCGGTTCGGTGACGACGACTTTCGCGACGCCGTGATCTACACCTCGGATCAGGTGCATCATTCGGTGGCCAAGGCGGCGGTGCAGGTCGGCTTCGCGCCCGGGCAACTGCGCGCCGTGCCGGCGGACGACGCGTTTCACCTGCCGGTCGGGCCGCTCGCGGCCGCCGTCGGCCAGGATCGCGCGGCGGGGCGCCGCCCGTTCCTGGTCGTGGCGAGCGCGGGGACGGTCAACACGGGGGCGGTGGACGACCTCGCGGCGCTGGGCACCCTCGCGCGCCACGAGCGCCTGTGGCTGCATGTGGACGCCGCGTACGGCGGCTTCTTTCTGCTCACGGCGCGCGGGCGCCAGACCATGGCCGGCATCGATCAGGCGGATTCCGTGGTGCTCGATCCGCACAAAGGGCTGTTCTTGCCCTACGGCACCGGCGCGTTGCTGGTGCGGGACGGCGCCGCCCTGCACCGCGCGTTCGCCGGGTGGGCGAGCTATTTGCCCACCGCCGGCGACGACCCGCATGCCGTCGATTTCTGCGATCTCTCCCCCGAGCTGTCGCGGGACTTTCGCGGCTTACGGGTCTGGCTGCCGCTCAAGCTGCATGGCAGCGAGGCGTTCCGCCGTCAGCTCGACGAGAAGCTCGACTTGGCGCAGTGGGCCGCCGCGGCGCTGCGCGACATTACGGGCATCGAGGTGGTCGCCGAACCGCAGCTCTCCACGCTGGCGTTCCGGATGGTCCGGCCGGGCCTGGACGAAGCGCGGCTCACGCGGCTCAACCAGGACCTGCTCGGACGGATCAACGCGCGTCAGCGCGTGCTGCTCTCGCACACCATGTTGGGCGAGCGCTTCGTGATCCGCATGTGCATAGTCTCTTTCCGCACGCACCGCGATCGCGTCGAAGAGGCGGTCGCGATCGTGCGGGACGAGGCGCAGCGGCTGGGGTAAGCCGCGGGGTCAGGGCACGGCGGCGGGCATGCGGTCGTCGGGGCCCGGGGGCACGGGCCGGGTGCGGGCCACGAGCCAGCGGTTGGCCAGGAGCAGCGCCACGAGCACTACGCTCCACTGCACGAGAATCGTCCCCACGTTCTCGACGCCGAGCGGGTCGAGCCAGCCGGTTGGATCCCAGCCCCGCGCCTGATACAGCCACCACCCCAGCAGGATGAGCGCCTGGAGGGGCACGAGGACGCCGATCGCCACGTCCCACCAGCGCCCCACCCGAATGTCGGAATCGGCGTGATTGAGCTGCTCCGCGCGGAACCGGCGGACGCCGTGGACGATCACGGCGATGGCGAAGAACAAACCGGACACCATCAGCGCCACGCCCCAGACCCAGTCCTGGTTGTGCAGCACCTGCAGCGAGAGGGCCGACGGCAGCCCGAGCGCAAACCCCACGAGCCCGACCGTGCGCACGGCCCGGCGTCGCTCCATGCCGGCGTCGCGCAACACGCGGCTGGCCAGCTCGATCATCGCGACCAGCGACGTGAAGGCCGCGAACGCCAGGGCGAGGAAGAACAGCACCATGAGCACCTGCCCCAGGGGGATGCGGGCGAACAGCTGCGGCATCCAGATGAACGTCAGGCCTTCGTTCCCGGCGGCGAAAATGGTGCTCTGGATCAGGTCGGGTGTGAGCGGGGCGCCCGCGCGCACGGCATCCGCGAGCGCCGGATACGCGGACAGCGCGTCGGGGTTCGCCGCGAGGCTGGCGACGAGCTGCGGCACAACCGAGAAGACGGTGCACAGCACCATGATCCCGGCGAGCAGCGATACCGTGTTGTTGGCGGTCGGGAGGATCACGGCGTTCAGCGCGGTGTCTTCCCGCTGGCGCAGGTAGGCGGCGTAGACCAGCACGAGGCCCCAGCCCGCGCCCGTGTCCCAGGCGTTCTGCGTCAGTGCCTGGAGCCAGAGGTCGGCCCGCGCGAGGCGCTCCCAGTCCACGCCGAACAGGTACGCCAGGCCGTCGGACGCGCCCGGGAGCGTCACCGCCCGGACGGCGAGCACGACGATGAGGACGAGCAGGGTCGGCATCAGCACCTGGGCGACCCGCTCGATCGCCCGGACGCCCCGCGCGACCACGAAGGTACCGGCGGCAATCGCGGCGCCGTGGGTGACGACGGGCCACCACGAAGTGGTGTAGTCGCGCCAGAAGCCGCCCGGCTCGGCCCGCGGGATCTCGCCCGCCACCGACGCCACCACGTACCGCAGCGTCCAGCCCGTCACCACCGAGTAGTAGAACATGATCGCGGTCGCGACGAAAGCGACGAAGGCACCCATCCACGCCCACCGCGGCCCCATGACCCGCAGGAACGCGCCCACGGGACCGGTGCGCGTCATCCGTCCCATGCCGAATTCGACCATGATGAGCGGGATCGACCACAGCAACAGGAACGCCACCCACGCGACGAGAAACTCGCCGCCACCGTTCTGAGCCGCGATGCGGGGGAACCGCCAGATGTTGCCGGTGCCGACCGCCATGCCCAACATGGCGAGCATCATCAGCCAGCGCGACGAGAACGACTCGGGCTTATCGGCCACGCCTTCCTCCTGCACGGGTGGTCGGGGTGCCTGCGGGGCGCACCAGTATCGCGCCCGGTGCGGGCCGGCGCCACCCGGCTCGTGCCCGGAACCATGCGCCGGCCCCGCGGTACCGATGCTCAGCGTCCGTCGGGGAGGTACGGGATCGTTCCGAGCGTCCGCTGCATCGTGATCGCCCTTGCCGCGGCCGTGGTCCTGGGGTGCGGTGGCCGGGCCGCACCGGGGGCGGCGCCGCTGCCGGACGGGCTCGCGGGCGAGGTCCATGCGCTCGTCAACGGCCACCGCGCAGCCATGGGCCTCGACCCCTTGGGGTTCGACACGGCCCTCACCAGTGTCGCGTGGCGGTTCAGCACGGCGATGGCCCGCGGGGATGCCCCGCTCGAGCACGTGGGGTTCGCCGAGCGGGCGGCCGAGATTGCCCGGGCGATCCCGGTCGCACGGGTCGCCGAGAACCTCGGCGTGAACAACCGCGCGCGCGCAGAAACGGCGCAGGCGGTCGTCGCGAGCTGGTTGCGGAGCCCGCCGCACCGGCGGGCGATTGAGGGGCCCTACGACCTCACGGGCATCGGCGTCGTGGCGGGACCGGGGGGCATGTTCTACTTCACGCAGATCTTCGCGACCCGGCGCCGCTGACGGTGGCGCCGTCGCTCAGCCCGTCTCCCACCACGCGATCTCGCCCTCGTGGCGGCATTCCTTGCATTCGAGGGTGCGGGGCTCGCCAAACAGGCGGGTGCGTTTGGCACAGCGCGGGCACACCGCGTACACCCGCCCCAGGTCGCCGGCCATCTGGCGCGCAGGCGTCGGCTCGTCGGCAGCCCGGTATACCACGGTGAACTTCGCGGGCAGGGCCGGCCGGACCTCGACCGCCCCTTTCGAGAGATCCACCCGCTTGCCGCGCACCTCGAGGACGATGCGGCTGCGGCCCTCGCTGATCACGCGGTACCACGCGCCCCGCCGGGTCTCGGGCGCGTGCGACAACCGGGCCGCAGCGAAGACGCGTCCCCACCCCAGCAATTTCTCGGTATCCGGCATCTGGGGTGGCACGTTAGGGCGCCGATCCGGCGCCGGGCCGTGATGGGCCGCACGGCGGTAGCGGCCACGCGCCCGCGGGCGCTCGGGTCACCGCGCGCCCGGGTCCGGGGGTGAGGATAGCCACCCGCCCACCGTAGCGAACCAGCCCGTAGTGCGCCAGACCCGCGGCCCACGCCATCCCCACCCCCATCCCCCATCCCCAGGGCCCGGGCTCTCCCTGACGCCCCACCCTGCGGTGACTATCCTACCGGCTGCGCCATGCGCTACCGCCTCGCCGCCGACCTCGTCGTCCTGCTGCACCTCGCGTTCGTCGCGTTCGTGATCGCGGGGGGTCTGCTGTGCTTCCGCTGGCCCCGCGCGCGCTGGCTGCACCTGCCCGCGGCGGCGTGGGGGGTCCTGATCGAGTGGACGGGTGGGGTATGCCCGCTCACGCCGCTGGAGAACGCCCTCCGGCGGCTAGGGGGCGCGGCCGGCTACAGTGGGGGATTCGTGGCGCACTACGTGGTGCCGCTTCTTTACCCGGGCGAGCTGACCCGCCCTGTTCAGGCAGCCCTCGGGGCGGGCGTGATCCTGGTCAACGTGGCCGTGTATGGATGGTGGCTCGGGGCCAGGCGCCGTGGTCAGGGGCCCTGACGCAGCAACGCCCGGCGGCGACTACGGGGCGGGCGCGGGCGGCGCGGGACGGGCCGATATCACCCGGTTTCCCACCAGGCGATTTCCCCCCGGTGCCCGCACACAGGGCACAGCAGCTCGTCGGGGCGGCCGAACAGCTTGATGCGCGTGCCCGACGACGGGCACACCGCGTACATCCGGCCGAGGTCCTTCTTCGTGCCCTCGTGGGGATTGGGCGCGTTGAGGGGCCGGTAGACGACCGTGAACCGGTCGGGCCGCGCGCGCCGCACCTCCACGGCGTCGTGCGGCAGGGCGTACCGGGTGTTGCGTACCTCCAGCACCACCTTGCTGCGGCCGGCGCTGACGATACGGTACCAAGCGCCCCGGCGCAGCGGCTTGCCGTCCAACTTGGCGGCGGGCCAAACGCGGGCCCACCCCTGGATATCGGTCATTCCTCGGAGATCGGTCATGATTGGGCGGTGGCCGGGCGCACGCGTGAAGACCTCGCTGGGTGAACGAGCACGCCACATCCCTGAGCAACTTTCGCGCCCAAGCTGGCGGACCCCGAAAATCTCCCGACAACCGGGCCGTTCGTGTCGGCGCCGCCGGGTCCCAAGTGGGCCTGCAACATAGCGGACAGGTGACCCGGCGTGCCGTGCCGCCGGTCACACCACGCCGCCGATTCGTGGCGCGGTCGGTTGCCGCTGGGCGGTGGCCCGCGTTGTTTTCCCGCCCATGGACCTGTCGCCGGCGCCGTCGGCGGTCGGCGAGCTGGCCGCCGCGTTTCTGCAAGCCGCGATCACCCTCGGGCTCGCGGGTCTGTTCCTCTTCCTGTATCGCCGTCACCGCCGTTCCTACTTCGTGTGGTGGGCGGTGGCGTGGTTCCTCTACGCGCTCCGTCTCGGGGCGATCATCAGCTTCCTGCTCCGCGCCGACCGAGCCTGGCTCTTCTGGCATCAGGTCGCGACCGGATGGGCGGCGCTGGCGCTGCTGTGGGCGGCGCTGGTGTTTTCCCTCCATCTGCGCTGGCGGCCGGCGTACTGGGTCGCCGTCGGGTTCCCGCCGCTCTGGTCGTACGTCGCGATCTACCGGCTCGACAGCTTCATGCTCGCGGCGGGGCCGGCCGTCGCGTTCCTGTCGGGCGCCACGCTGTGGACGGCGTGGGCGTTCTGGCGCTACGACCGGGCGACGCGCTCCGGCCCCGCGCGACTGCTGGTCGCCACCCTGCTCCTGTGGGGCGTGCATCATCTCGACTATCCGTTCCTGCGCGCGCAGGGGGCCTGGAACCCGTGGGGCTATTACCTCGACATCGTCTTTATCCTGGGTATGGGACTGGGCATGCTGCTGCTCGTGCACGAGGATCTGCAGCGCGGACTCGCCGACCGGTCGATGGAGCTCGAGCGGCTCGCGGCGCGGATGGTGCACCAACACGAGGAAGAGCGCCGCCGCCTGTCGCGCGAGCTGCACGATGAGACCGCGCAGGTGTTTTCGGCCGTGAAGCTGCAGCTCGGCCTCGCGCGCGAGGGCGCGCCGGCGGCGCTGGCGCCGCGGCTCGACCGCGCGCTCGAGCTGGTCGACGAGGGCATCCAGAGCCTGCGCAGCCTGACCAACGACCTGCGGCCGTCACTGCTGGACGACCTCGGGCTGCTCCCGGCACTCCAGGCGCTGGCCACGGCGTTCGAGGAGCGCACGGGCATCGCCGTGCGGCTCGCCGTGCCGGACACCTTGCCGCGTTTGTCCGCGGACGCCGAGCTGGCGCTGTACCGCACCGTGCAGGAGGCGCTGTCCAACGTGGCGCGCCACGCCGAGGCGCGTGGGGTCGACGTCACGCTCGCGGTGGCCGACCACCACGTCGCCGTCCACGTGCGGGACGACGGCCGGGGGCTCCCCCCCGCATGGTCGCTGGACGGGTTGCGGGGCGATGGCCATCTCGGGCTGGCGGGCATGCGCGAGCGGGTCGGCGCGCTGGGCGGGACGGTGGCGATCGGTGCCGGCGCCGGCGGCGGCGTGGAGATCGCGGTGCGGTTGCCGGTCCGCGCGGGAACCGTGCCGTGAGCGGTCCCCCGATTCGCGTGCTCGTGGTGGACGACCACGTGGTGGTGCGCGAGGGGCTGCGGCACGTGCTCGGGGCCGGCGAGGGCTTCGCGGTGGTCGCCGAGGCGGGGACCGGGGCCGAGGCGCTCGCGCTGGCAGCCGATCAGCGGCCGGACGTGGTGCTGCTCGACTTGACGATGCCGGGCATGTCGGGACTCGACGTGACTGCGGCGCTGCGCGAACGCCTGCCGCAGGTCCGTGTCCTCGTGCTGTCGATGCACGAGCAGGACGAATACGTCATCGCCGCGATCCGCGGTGGCGCCCATGGGTACGTGCTCAAGGACGCCGGGCCCGCCGAGCTGCGCGCGGCGATCCGGGCGGTGCACGGCGGCGCGGGGTACTTCAGTGCCGCCGTGGCGGAGCGGCTCGGCGCCGCGGTACGCGGCGAGGCCCCGGTCGCGGCGCCGCGCGACCGGCTCGAGCGTCTCACGCCGCGGGAGCGCGAGGTCCTCGCGCTGGTCGCGACCGGCCTCACCAACCGCGACATCGCCGCGCGGCTGGGCATTTCGCCGCGTACCGTGGAAAGCCACCGTGAGAGCGTCATGAAGAAACTCTCACTGCGCACGGTCGCCGACCTCACGCGCTTCGCGCTACAGAGCGGCCTGGTCGAGGCTTAGCGCCGTCCTCCGGAGTTCTACGGAGCCCGCCGCTCCGGATTCGTCCCAATAACTCGCCACTCTGATTCGGGCTACGGTTGCTCGCGTCGGCGCCGCGGTCCGCCGCGCGCCGGCGATGGGCTCACACCGTTCTCCACAGGGGGGTTCGACGATGTCGCCTTTCCGGTATGCACTACTCGCGCTGCTCGCGCTCCCGGCGCCCCTCGCGGGGCAGACGGACTCCACGGTGTCACGGGACACGGTGGTCCTCACGCCGCTGGCGGTGACCGCCACCCGGTCGCCCAAGGACGTGTTTCTCACCCCCGTGCCCGTGGACGTCTTCGATCGGTTGACGATCGTCGCCCGTGCCCCGAACACCGTGTCCGACCTGTTCCGCGGCGTCGCCGGGCTCGACGTGAGCGGCGTGGGGACGAGCCAGGTCCGTCCGATCATCCGCGGGCAGCGCGGCCAGCGGATCCTGCTGCTGGCGGACGGTCAACGGCTCAATAACTCGCGCCGCCAGCAGGACTTCGGCGAAATCCCCGCGCTGGTGGATGTCGCCACCGTCGAGCGGGTCGAGGTGGTGCGCGGTCCCGGGTCCGTGCTGTACGGGTCCGACGCCATCGGCGGGGTGGTCAACGTCATCACGCGCGCACCGCAGCTCGCCGGCCTCCACGGCACGCTGGGCGCCCGCTACTCGAGCGCCGACGACCAGCAGCGGGTGTCCGGCAGCGTCGCCGGCCGGTTCGGCCGCTGGGCGGCGCAGGTCGGCGGATCGGCGCGGCAGGCGGGGGACTACCGCGCGCCGCAGGGCGATTTCGGGAACATCTCGCTCGCGGAGGCCACCCGGGTGAACGACAGCCGCGGAGAGGACTGGTCGCTCGACGCCTACCTGGGTTATCAGCTGGGCGACGCGCACGAAGTGTTCGCGAAGTACGAGCGCTACGACGCCGACACCGCGGGCTTCGGCTACGTGGACCCCGCGGCGTATGCCCCGGGCGATCCGACGATCCGCATCACCTATCCGTTCCAGGTCTTCAGCAAGGCGAGTGCGGGCTATCGGGCGAGCGCGCTCCGCACGCCCTTCGCCGATCGCGTCGAACTGACCGGCTACGTGTCCGACAACGAGCGCAAGTTGAACCTCGACGTCACGGTGCCGAACTTCGCGGGGCCGGGGAGTCGCATCGATGTCGCGCAGCGCAACTGGACCGACCTCCGCACCTGGGGATTGCGGGCGGAGGCCCGGAAGCTGGTCGGCAGCACGGTGGGGCTCACGTACGGGCTCGACTACTTCCGCGACCGCTCCGAGAACAGCGACACGAGCACCACGACCTTCACGGGACCGCCGATCCCGCCGTCCGCCGACACGGTGCCCACCGTGCCCAACGCCACGTACCGCAGCGCGGGGCTCTTCGCGCAGGGCGACGTGCGCGTGACGGCGCGGCTGTCGGTCATCCTCGGCGCGCGCTACCAATGGATCCGCGCCGAAACCGAGCCCACTCCCCGGGTCACCGCGCCGCTCGTCACCGCCACCGACCACACCGTGGTGGGGTCGGCCGGCGCCGTGTACCGCGTGAGCCCGGCCGTGAGCGCCGTCGGGACCATCGGGCGCGCCTTTCGCTCGCCGAACCTGGTCGAGCGCTTCTACAACGGCCTGACCCCCGAGGGGTTGGCGTACCAATCGCCCAACCCGGATCTCACGCCGGAGACGAGCCTCAACGTGGATCTCGGCCTGCGGGCCCGGACCGGGCGCCTCTACGCCGAGGCGTTCGTGTTCCAGAACGACCTGCGGGACGGCGTGCGGATCGAGGCGACCGGCGACTCGGTGAACGGGACGCCGGAATACCAGAACGTCAACGTGGACCACCTGCGCTTCCGCGGCATCGAGGTGTCGGCCCGCGTGAGCGGTCCGGCCGGCCTCACGCTGGGCGGCGCGCTCACGCACCTCGATTCCGAGGACGTGCTCGACGCGAACAACCCGGTGGGAGAGAGCTTCGCGACGAGCTACCGGCTGAGCCTGCGTCACGACGACGCGCGCGACCGGTTCTTCGCCGAGTACGAGCTGCGGGGCAACGGGGCGCGCAAGGACGTGCTGCCGGGCTCGAATCCCGTCGGGAGCACGCTGCCCGCCTTCACCGTGCACACGGTGCGCGGGGGCGTGACCGTGTTCCGGCGCGGCTTCCATACCCAGCGGCTGGGCGTCGCCGTCCGGAACCTCACCGACGCGCTGTACGCCGAGTTTTCGAACGTCGGGTTCTTCCGGCCCGAGGCGCGTCGCAGTCTGCTGGTCACCTACGACGTGACCTTCTGACCGCGGCGCCGGTGCGGGAGCTCGTCTGGTACCTGCCGGTCGCGACCACGGTCATCGCGGCCGTGTTCGCGGCGGCGGTCGTGCGCCGCTGGCGCGCGCGGGGCGGGCTGCACCTGTTGTGGTGGACCATCGGGCTATGCGCCTACGGCGCCGGCACGCTGACCGAAGCGGCGGTGACACTGCTGGGCTGGCACGAGGGGTTGTTCCGCGCGTGGTACATCACGGGCGCGCTGCTGGGCGGCGCGCCGCTCGCCCAGGGCACGGTCTATCTCCTCCTGGCGCGTCGCACGGCGCACCGCCTTACTACCATCCTCGTCCCGGTCATCGCGGTGGCGGCGACGTGTGTGCTCCTCGCACCCATCGACTACGCCGCGGTCGAGCCGCACCGACTCACCGGTCGCGTGCTCCAGTGGAGCTGGGTGCGGGGCTTCAGTCCGTTCATCAACGTGTATGCCTTCGTCTTCCTGGTCGGCGGCGCCGTGCTCTCCGCCGCGCGATCCGCCCGCCAGGCGGGCGAGCACCACCGTGTGGTGGGCAACACGCTCATTGCGCTCGGGGCGCTGCTGCCGGGGATCGGCGGCGGCGCCACCCGCTTCGGCCACACCGAGGTGCTGTACGTCACCGAGTTGATCGGCATCCTGCTGATCTTCGCCGGGTATCGCCACATCGTCGGGGGGACGGCCGCGCCGTTGCCCGGTCCGGCCATGGGGACGGCCGCGGACCCGCTCGCATCGCGCTGACCCGACGGCACCCGAGAATGCTTGCCGCCTGTGGGGTTTCCGGCTCCCTTGCGGGTCTGCCACGGGCCGCGCATGCTAGCGCGCCAATCGAGGTTCCCGTTTTCCCGAGAGGAGAGGAGAGCCGTATGGTCAGCCTGGGGAGTCGGTTCCTGACCTTCGCCGCGCTCGCCGCCCTGTTGTACGGCGTCCCGGCGGATGCCCAAACCGGTCGGATCAGTGGTGTGGTGCGCGACGCCCGCGGCGTCGGCGTGGCAGCGGCCACCGTCACGGCGACGAACCAGGCCACCAGTGCCTCGAGCCGCGCGACCACGGGCGCCGACGGGAGGTACACGGTCACTGGACTTGCGCCGGGCGTCTACACCGTCGCCGCGTCGATACCCGGCCTGCGCCGGCTGGTCCACAGAGACGTGGGGGTCGCGGCGGACGCGCCGACTTCGCTCGACTTCGCGCTGCAGCCGCTGGTGCTCGACGCGATCACCGTGACGGCCATGCTCCGCGAGCAGGAGCTGATCGACGTGCCGTTCTCGATCGCCGCCCCCACCGAGCAGTCGCTGCGCCTGCGCGGGGCGGACAACATCGAAACCATCGCGGCCAACGTCGCCGGGTTCAGCGTGCAGAACCTCGGCCCCGGTCAGAGCCAGGTCGCCATGCGCGGGACCTCTTCCGGCCAGATTGCCCGGGACCAGCCCGGCGTGAAGGAGCAGGTCGGCGCCTATCTGGATGACGCGCCCATCTCCCTCTCCCTGTTCACGCCGGACCTGGATCTGTTCGACGTGTCTCGTGTGGAGGTGCTGCGCGGTCCGCAGGGCACCCTGTTCGGCGCCGGGTCGCTGGCCGGCACCGTCCGCTACATCTCGAATCAGCCCGAGCTGGGCGTCAGCAGCGTGTTCGGCGAAGTGGGCGGCACGTGGGCCGACGGCGGCGCCCCGGGCAGCAGCGGCAAGCTCGGGTTCAACGTGCCCCTGGGCCAGAAGGCGGCTTTCCGCGTCGCCGGCTTCAGCACCCGGACGGGCGGCTACATGGACGCGGTGCAGCCCGACCTCACCGTCAACAACGACGTCAACGGCGGCGACCGGGCCGGCGTGCGGGCGGCCCTGCGGGTGGACCCGAGCGAGCGCGTCAGCATCACGCCGCGCGTCGTCTACCAGCGCGTGCAGCAGGACGGCTGGAACCGCATCGATGCCTTCAACATCCTGGCCAACCCGTACACCACGACGCGGCCGGCGGTGACGCTGGGCGAGCGCCAGCTGTTCACCCAGATCGAGGAGCCCTACACCGACGACTTCCTGCTCAGCGACCTGAACCTGAGAATCAACTTCGGCGGGGTGAACCTGACATCGATCACCTCCTACACCTTCCGCGACGTGCTGGTGGTGCGCGATGCGACGGCCCTGACGGGCAGTGTCAACGGCGGCACCGTCGGCCTCGGGGAGGAGGTGTACACGCTCGACGCGCCGCTCGACGACGCCACCACCTCGAAGGTGGTCACCCAGGAAGTGCGCCTGTCAGGCGCCCAGGACCGCATCCGGTGGCTGGTGGGCGGTTTCTACAGCAAGAACCAGCGCGACTACGGTCAGAGTCTGGTCGTGCGCGGGTTCACGGACCTTTCCGGCTTCGGCACGGGGCCAGGGACAGACAGCCTCGCCGCCAGGGACGAATTGTTCTTCTCCGACCTGGCTTACGAGCTGAAGCAGTTCGCCGCCTTCGGCGAAGCGACGGTGTCCGTCGGTCCGCGGCTCCACCTCACGGGAGGAGTGCGCTACTACAACTTCAAAGAGGACCGCCAGCAGGTGTTCGACGGGTTCTTTGTCGGCTTCGTGTCGCAACCCGGCAACACCGATGCCAACGGCGTGGCGCCGCGCGCCATGGCCAGCTTCAAGATGTCCGATGCCATCACGCTGAACGCACTGGCCTCGCGCGGGTTCCGGCTGGGCGGGATCAACGATCCCCTCAACCTGCCGCTGTGTACTACGCAGGATTCGATCACGTTCAGCGGCCGGGATTCGTGGAAAGACGAGACGGCGTGGAACTACGAGGTGGGGCTCAAGTCACGGCTGGCGGGCGGCCGGGCCTCCGTCAACCTGTCCGCGTTCTACATGGACATCCGCGACCTGCAGTTGACCGTCACGGCGGGCTCCTGCTCCTCCCGGCTGATCTTCAACGCGGATGCCCGGAGCCAGGGGGTCGAGCTGGAAGTCACGGCCAGCCCCAGCGAGAATCTGGACTTCTCCTTTGCGGCGAGCCTCAACGACTCCGAGCTCAGGGACTCGATTCCCGGCGTACCGGGCGCGGAGGTGGGGAAGCGACTGCCCAGCGTGCCGCAGATCCAGCTCATCGGCGCCGCCACCTATCAGTGGCAGGTGGGGCCGGCGTCGCGGGCCTTCCTCACGGGCAGCTTCCAGCACGTGGGGTCGCGCTTCACAGCGATCGACGACCATGCCCCGGGGTTCGGAACCGTCGACCTCAACTCGTTCGGTGCGAACACGATCGGCGGTCCCTTGACCCAGTCCACGTTCACGTTCGACCCAGAGTTGCCGGCGTACAGCCTCCTCAACCTGCGCGTCGGCCTGATCCGCGAGAGCTGGGAGCTTGCGGTGTTCGTCAACAACGTGACCGATGAGCGGGCCTTCCTGGCCCTGGATCGGGAGCGGGGGAAGCGCGCCCGCGTGGGCTACCTCACCAACCAGCCGCGCACGGGTGGCGTGACGCTCCGGTTCAGCTATTGAGCGTGGCGTAACCGCCGATCGGCAAGCGGTCCGGGCCCCGGCGATGATAGCCGGGGCCCGGCTGTTTCACAGCGCATCCACGAGCTGGGTGACGGCCCGCCGCCCCTCGTCGGCCGCCGGTCCCCAGTGCTGCCAGCCGACCAGCTCCGAGTGCGCGAAGGCGATGCGCCCGTAATGCCGGCGGATGACGTCGCGGGGCGCCGTGCCCGACGCGCCGCCAAAGAACCCGGGAAACGGCACCGAAAAAGCGTGGCCCCAGCGGTTGAGGATGAGCCCGGCCACGTCGCGCCGCGCATCGAACCCGGACGCCGCGAACAGGTTCATCATCTGGCCCGAGATCCGGCGCTCGAATTGCGGATACGTCGTGGTGAGGAGCTCCACGCGTCCACGGGTGACCTGCTCCCGCAGCGGTAACCCGGGAGTGTGGAAGGGCGTGTAGAACGACAGGATCGTCGGCTGATCCGGATCGAGCGGCGGCTGGTAGCCCCCGACTTGCATCGGGTTCCGGATGTTGCACGTGTACCCGAAGCCCCCCTCCTCCCGGTCCCAGATCGCCGCGGTGATGCCGAGCCGATAGAGAAAGCGCCAGTTCGTGAGCGCCACGGTCGCCACGAGATAGGGGGCGTGCACGAACTCCCCGTACGCCGCGCGGTGCGCCGGCGGCATGTCCCGCACCACGTGGCGGTTCATCCACCCGCCCGTGGCCATGATCACCGCCCTGGCGCGGATCCCGTGCAGCCGCCCGTCACGCGTATAGACGACCTGCACGGTGCCTGCCGTCGCGGGGTCGCCCTCGTGCGCCACGCCGACCACGGTGCAGCGCAGGCGCACGCGGAGCGGCCGACCCGCGCGATCCAGTGCGGCGAGATTGATGCGCCCGGTGATGATGTCCTCGAAGCAGTCGGTCCCGGTGATGGCATCCGGGATCAGCCGCTTGAGGAAGTAGCGGACGAAACCGGAATTGCCCCCGGGGAACGACACCCTTCTCAGGTCCGAGGGGAGCGGATCGGTGAGGCCCGGCATCGGGAGGTTGTAGGCCACGTAGGCCGAGACGGCATCGCTCCCCAGGCCGAGGGCGGACGCGAGGAACAGGTCCGCGTAGCGCGCGGCCTCCGGGCCCAGGCCCAGCTCCCGCGTCAGGAACTGCTCGTACGACATCACGTCGAGCGCCCGCACCGCGTCTGCGTCGGAGGCGAAGCGCCGCGTCGCGCCCGACGCCCACCACCGCACCAACGTCCGGCGTGCCGCGTCGGACAGGGGCGTGTTGGTCAGGCGGCGCGCCCACATGTCGATCGCCCAGGTCCCCTCCCCACCCGGGCCCGCGGGGAAGAAATGTCCCACGCTCGTATGCGGCTCGAGCCCGCGGACCAGGTACTCGTAGTTGTCGGGACTGAACCGCAAGGGCTTTTCCGCCGCCGGCCAGTCGCGCCACCGGAATTCCCGCGGGACGTCCAGCTCCGCATAGTATCGGGGATCGCCCATGGCGGTCGTCGGGTCGTCAACCGCGGTGGGCACGAAAAAGCCGTTCGCGCCCTGGGGCCCGATCAGCCGGACGCCACCCACGTCGAACTCGTTCTCCTTCGCTTCGCCGCCGACCATCGGGTGGTTGTCGAGCATGAGACAGGTGTGGCCGGCCTTCCGCTTCTTTGCGTACTCGAGCGCCGCCCCCAGCCCGGCGAGGCCGGCCCCGACGATCACCAGGTCATACTCCTCCGTGCTCTCGACCCGACCCATGCCGGTGGAGTACCCGCCGTCGCGCAGGCGATGCGCCGCCTCCACGGACTCGGGCGTGTTGCCGTGCGACCAGCGGTAGTCGCCCACACCGCCGTAGCCGTACCAATCAGGATCCAGGGACCAGCCGGCCCCCGCAGGAACGTCGCGCGCGCGCGTCCCGGAGGCTGTGCATCCGAGCAACGTGCCGCCTACGCCGAGCAGCGCGCCATTGAGGAAATCGCGGCGAGTGACGTGGGGCCCGAAGCTCATGGGACCACCAGCAGGCCGGCCTCGCCCCCCATCCCGTCGCTCACGCGCGCCACGTCCGGCGGGATGGTCCAGCGGCTACCGTCGAGCACCAGGGCGAACTGATAGAGGCCCGGCGCGAGCGCGAACCAGGCTTCCCAGCGGTCGCGCCCGACGCGTTCGAGTGGCCGGGGCGCCCACTCCGTCCATTCGCCGGCGATCGCGACCGTCGCGGCGCCCGGCACGTGGAACCGCACGCGGACGCTGTCACCCGCGCGGACGGCCGTCGCGGGCCGCAGCGGCCTCGCGGGGAGCGGCGGCGGGCGCCGCGTCAGGTACACACGCGCGCCGACGGCGACGAAGCCGGACGCCGGGAACCCCTGGTACACATCGGGAAGATATGAACCGCCGGCCGCCTCGAGCGCCAGCCGTCGGGACACGGTGACCTGCACGGCGGCGCCACCGGCGCCCCGCGTGGCGGCTGCCGCGATCCGGGCCGCGAGCCACGCGCTCACCGTCACGCGGCGCGGCGGCGTCGCGAGGCCGAGAGCGAAGTCCGTGAACCAGTCGCCATCGAGGCGCTGCGGTTCGGCGCTGGCCGTCGCGAGGCCGCTCCCGACCCGGCCCCACGCGCGGGCCCGCACGCGCAGGGCGCGGATCGGCAGGGCGTCCCCGATCGCGCCCACCGAGGGCCCCATGCCCAGGGCGACGCCGTAGCCATCCGCCGTCCACAGCGCCTCTCCGATCACCTGGGCGGCGCCCGTGCCGGGCCCGCCCTGCTGCACCGAGCCATCGAGCAGCAGTGCCAGGGCAGGCCGGAAGGCGCCGCGCGTCGGCACCGTCACCCACGTATCGAGGCGCAGCTGCCCGGCCCAGGCGCCGTCCGCGAGCGGGCCGACCGACCCGCTCGCGCTCGCCGCGGCGAACGAGCCCGTGATCCCCGCGGCCGGTGTGAACGTGAGCGTCGTGCTGGTCACCCCACCGGCATAGCGAATCGAGCCGGCACCCACGCCCGCGCTGACCTCCGCCTGCGCACCGAGCGAGGGCGCGGCGAGCAGGAGGACGAGCCCGGTGCCGCGCAGCATCGGGACAAACTACAAGGGCCCGGTGGTCCGGGCCCGCGCGGTAACGGGCCCCTGCGGGACGGGCAGCCGGGCCCCGCCGCGTTACCCCGGAGCGGGTGCGGCCGTCTTCAGAGTGCCGTTGCCCGGTCCGGGCCGGTTGGGTAGCATCGCCCGGGGGGGTGAGGCATGGCGACGTGAGCGACCGGGATGCCCCGGGGGACGGCGCGGTGGTGCGGGCGGTGCTGGCGGGCGATGTGGAGCGCTACGGCGTGCTGGTGCGCCGCTACCGCGACCGCTACAGCCGCTACGCGGCGCAGCTCCTCGGCTCGGCGGAGAGCGCCGAGGACGCACTGCAGGACGCGCTGGTGCGGGCGTTCGAGCGGCTCGCTCAGTGCCGCGACCCGGACAACTTCGCGGGCTGGTTCTTTCTGATCCTGCGGAACCGGTGTTTCGCGGAGCTGCGCCGGCCCGGTCACCCGGGGCCGCCCCTGGAGCAGGTGGCCCAGGTGCTGCCGGCGTCCGGCGACGCCGCTTCGGCGGCCGAGCAGAACGAGGTGCGGGCCGCGTTACAGCAGGCGCTGCTCGAGCTCACGGCGGAACAACGCGAGGTGTTCGTGCTGCGGCACGTCGAGGACTTGTCGTACGAGGAGATCGCCGCGCGCACGGGGCAGACCGTCGGCGCGCTGAAGATGCGGATGCATCGCGGCTATGACCGTCTGCGGACGCTCCTGAAGGACCATTGGCGATGAACGCGGAATCCGAGCTCGACCCCCTGGTGCAGCGCTACCTCGACGGCGAGGTGGCGCTCGACGCGCTGCCGCCGGCGCTGCGCGCCGACGCGGCGGCGGCGGGCCGGGTGCTCGCGGCGGCCGACCGGCGGCCGGTCGCCCTCGCGCCCGGGTTCGAGGCGCGCGTGATGGCTGCGGTGCGGGCCCGCGCGGCGCGGCGCGGGCGGCTGCGGCGGGTCGCCGACTGGCTGATCGGACCGCGCGAGCTGCGCCTCGTAGTGCGTCCGTGGATGGCGGGCGCGCTCGCCGCCGCGGCAGCGCTGCTGCTTCTCGTCGTCCGGTCTGCGCCGGAGCAGTCTCCCGCGCCCGCCGCCGCCGACCAGGTCGCCGTGCGCTTCGTGCTGTACGCGCCCGAGGCGGAGTCGGTCGCGCTCGCGGGGACGTTCAACCAGTGGGACGCCACCGCCACGCCGCTCGTCCCGAGCGACGGCGGCCTGTGGGCCGCCACGCTGGTGCTGCCCCGGGGGGAGCACGAGTATGCGTTCGTGGTCGATGGCGGACGCTGGGTCCCGGATCCGGGGGCGCCGGCCGTGGATGACGGATTCGGGCGGCAGAACAGCGTGCTGGCCCTGACCGCTGCCGGGAGGGTGATGTGAGGCCCGGCCTCGCCGTGCTGCTCGCGATACTCGCGGCGCCGGCGCTCGCCGCGCAGGCGGACGCGCGCGCCCGGCTCGAGGGGCGGCTGCCCGCGCCCGTCGTGCGCCTGGTGGATTCGCTCGCCGCGGACGCGGCGGGCCGCGGGCTGCCCACCGAGCTGCTCGTCCAGAAGGCGCTCGAGGGCGGTGCCAAGGGCGTGCCCGCCGACCGCATCGTCGCCGCCGTGCGCGCCGTGCATGCGCGGCTCGGTGTGGCGGCGGATGCGCTCGCCACCGCGGGCGCGCCCTCGAGCGCGGCCGCGGTGGAGGCTGGTGCCTTCGCCCTGACCGCCGGCCTCACGGCCGATCACGTGCGTGCCCTGGCCGTGGCGGCGACGACCGACCCCGCGCTCGCGCTGCGCGTCGGCGGTACGCTGGCCGCGCTCGGCGTACCGCCGCAGGAGACCGTTGCGCTCGTGGTCGCGACCGTTCAAACCGAAGGCGGCGACGTGGCCGTCTTGCCGCAGGCGGTGCAAGCGGCAATCGCCAGGGGTGCCACGCCGGCGCAGGCCGGCCGACTCGCGCGGGACGGGCGGCAACGGGACGCGCCGCTGCGCCCGCGCCCCGATCGTCCAAGACGTCCCCCACGGGATCGACCATCGCCATGAACGAAGCCATCCTCGCGATCCGGAAACGCACCACCCGCCTGACCTGGCTCGCGGCGCTGTCGGGCTTGCTGGCCCTCGCGACCGGCGGCTGTGACGCCCCCACGAATGCCGCCGTCGGCACCGTGCGCCTGCAGCTGGCCAGCACCACGGCGGCGAACCTCATTGGTTCGCTCGTGACCGGCGATCCACCCCTCGTGCCGGTCAGCGCCGCGAGCGTCACGATCGCGCGGGTGGAGCTGGTGCCGGGAGGACACGTGATCGTGGACTACGGCGATACGCCGCAGACGTTCGATCTCCTCCGCCTGGACGGCGACGTGGCCACCTGGCTCGGCGACGCGGACGTCCCCGTGGGGGACTACGCGCAGCTGCGACTCGTCGTGACGGGCGGCGCCGTCACGCTCGCATCCGGCGAGGTGTTCGACAACCTGCGCGTGCCCAGTGGCATGCAGACGGGCATCAAGGTGAACTTCGCCGGGCCGGTGCACGTGGAGCCGGGCGTCACGGTCCTGGTCGCCGTGCTCGACGTGAGCCGCAGCTTCGTGCTCCAGGGTCCGCCGCGGGCACCGCGCGGCGTGCTGTTCAAGCCGGTGATCCACGCGACCGTGATGGACGTGGCGGCATCGGTCGCCGGCGAGGTCTCGCTATCGGCCAGCGCGTCGGAGGACACGCCCGTCCTGATCGAGGCTGTGCGGGGCACGGACGTGGTATCGAGCGCGAGCATCACCGTTGTGGCCACGACGACCGGCCCGGTGCGTTACGAGATCCGCTTCCTTCCGCCGGGCGACTACGAAGTGCGGGCGACCGCGGGCAGCCAGACCGCGTCGCTCCCCGTGACGCTGGCGCCGGGCGAGGCGAAGACCGGAGTGGATTTCACGCTCTAGAGCCGGCCGTCGCGACGGGTGGCCCTATCTTCTGGGCATGGATCGCCGGCTCGCCCGCTCGCTCGCCATCACGGTCGTGATCACGGTTCTGGGCGGCATCCTGCTCGCCGACCGCGCCGGCCGGCTCGCGCGCCAGCGCCGCGCGTTCGAGGCCGAGGCGGCGGCCGACCCGACCGCCGCCTCCGCCGCCGCGGCCGCCAATCCAGACTCTGCCCGCATCGCCGCGACCGCGGTGGCGGCCTACGACGCCGACCGCCGGGCGCGGGGCGTTCCGCCGCTCGCGATCCGCGTGGTCGGGTACACGCGTGACTCGGCCGGAGTTCTGCTCCTGCTCTTCCCCCGCCGGCCGATCGCCGGACAGGGGGCGGTGATCCGCGTGACGCCCGAGGGGGAGGCCGCGATCGTCCAGCGGAACCAGTGAGGATCGACCGGCCGGGCCGGCGCGCCTCATCCCGCTCCCCGACCCCCGCCCGCCAGGTTAAGTTGCGCGTATGGACCAGGACATCCGGATCACGGCCGAGCCCGTTGACGTCCACACCTGCCGGTTCACGGTCAGCGAGCCCGTGTTCGGCGGCGTGCGCCGCTTCACGTCCGCCGGCGACGCAGCCGGTTCGCCGCTGGCCGAGCAGTTGTTCGCGCTCGACGGTGGGTTCGTCTCCGAGGTCCAGATCTCCGGCCAGGTCGTCACGGTCACCAAATCCAGCGAGGCTCCCTGGCAGGGACTGGGCCGGCCGATCGGCGCGATCATCCGTGGCGCGCTGCGCGGGCCCGTGCCCGCGGTGGCCGCGGCGCCGCCGCGCCCCGCTGGCGCGGAGGGTCCCGGGGACGACGCGCTGTACGAGCGCGTCGCCGATCTGTTCGAGGAAGAAGTCAACCCGATGGTGGCGCGCCACGGGGGCCGGGTCGAGCTGATCGACGTGCAGGACGCGGTGGTCATGCTGCGCATGGGCGGCGGGTGCCAGGGGTGCGGCATGGCGACCGTCACGCTGCGGCAGGGCATCGAGGGCGTGCTGGCGCAGCGCATCCCCGAGATCAAAGGGGTCGTGGACATCACCGACCACGCCTCCGGCGCGAACCCCTACTTCGCTTCCGCCAAAAAGTGACGTGACGCGGCCGCGGCTCCTGCTGCTGCTGCCCACGGCCACGTATCGCACGACCGCGTTCGTCGACGCTGCCCGGCGCCTCGACGTCGCGCTGACGGTCGCCTCGGAGCGGCCGTCCACGTTCGAGTCCGCCCGACGCGACGCGCTGCTCACGCTCGACTTCACCAGCACGGCGCACACGGTGGATCAGGCGCTCGCGTTCCACCGGGCGTCTCCGGTGGCGGCCGCGCTCGGCGTGGACGACGACACCGTCATCCTCGCCACCGCGATCAACCACGCCCTGGGCCGCCGGGCGAACCCGTTGGCTGCCGTCGAGGCGGCACGGGACAAGCACCGTCAGCGGCGGCTGCTCGCTGCGGCCGGCGTTCCCGTTCCCGACTTCGCCCTCCTCGACCTCACGACCGACCCCGTCAGCCGCGCCGCCGCTGCCCCGTACCCGTGCGTGCTCAAGCCGCTGCGGCTGGCCGCCTCCCGGGGTGTGATCCGGGCCGACGACCCCGCGCAGTTCGTCGCGGCCTTTCGCCGCATCGAGCGGCTTCTCGGCTCGCCCGGGGTGCCCGACTGCGGCGCCGCGGGCCGGCAGCTGCTCGTCGAGCGCTTCGTACCGGGCGCGGAGGTCGCGCTCGAGGTCCTGCTGGTGGGCGGGCGGCTCCGCGCGCTGGCCCTGTTCGACAAACCCGATCCGCTGGACGGACCGTTCTTCGAAGAGACGATCTACGTCACGCCGTCCCGACTCCCCCGCCCGCAGCAGATCGCCGTGACGCAGTGCGCCGCGGCCGCCGCGAGCGCGCTGGGGCTCGTGGAAGGTCCGGTACACGTCGAGCTGCGGATCAACGAGGCAGGTGTGTGGCTGATCGAGCTGGCGGCCCGGCCGATCGGCGGACGGTGCAGCGCGGCGCTGCGGTTCGGCGCGGAGGGCACGCTCGAGGAAATCGTCCTGCGCCACGCCCTCGGCCTGCCACTCCCGTCACTCGAGCGCGAGCCGCAAGCGTCCGGCGTCATGATGATCCCGGTCCCGGGCCGGGGTGGCATGCTCCGGGGCGTGCGGGGCGTGGCGGAGGCGCGCGCGGTGCCGGGGGTGGACGACGTGGTGATCACGGCGACGGGGCAGCGTGTCGTGCCGTGGCCCGAGGGGGATCGGTATCCGGGGTTCATCTTCGCACGCGGCGCGGGCCCCGCGGACGTGGAGGCCGCCCTGCGGAGCGCGCACGCTCGGCTGCAATTCGACGTGGAGCCCGACGACTGACGCTACGCCGCCTCGGCGACCACCTCGAGCCAGTACCGCGGCACGGTCGTGAGGTTCAGCTCGTTCAGGGCGCGCGTCAGACCGACGGCGAGGGCGTCCGACCCTTCCGCGAGCGGCACCCCGGGCAGGGCGCCCTCGATGAACAGCGAGAATCGGCCGATGTCGGCCAGGCTCTCGGGCGGCAGGTCGACGCGCAGCAGCTCCACCGTAGTGGTACGGAGGCCGGCGTCCTCGCACAGGGCGCTGTACTGCTCCGGCGTGAGCCACTGCATCGCGGTCGTCTTTTCCGTGTGCTGCACCGCGATGCCGCGCTCCTTCAGGACCTGCATCGCACGCACCACCCAGCGGCGCCAGAAGCCGCTGGTGCTCTTCTCGTACGCGCCGTTGAAGAACGTCGAGTTGAACGCGAACCGGCCGCCGGGCTGGAGCACCCGGCGAATCTCCGCCAGGACCGCCGGTTTGTCCGACACGAGGTGGATGGCGTTGAGGAACAGGACGGCGTCGGCGCGGGTCACGAGCCGCGAGAGCCGCTCGGCGGTGCCCTCGAGGAAGCGGACACAGCGTGCCGTGATCTCGGCGCGGGCGCGCTCGAGGGCCGAGGGCGACGGGTCGATCCCGATCACCTCCGCCCCCTCCACGTCGGCGAGCCGCTCCACGATCAGCTTGGTGACGGCGCCCGGTCCGCACCCGAGGTCCACCACCACCTCTCCCGTGGGGCGCACGACGCGCTCCACGATCCACCGGTTGACGTAGGTGAAAAACTCGTGCCGCGCGAACGGCGCGAACGAGTACCGGGCCGAGGCGGAGTCGTCGCCCACGAGCGGGCTACCTGGCGTGGATGCCGAGGGCACTGAGATGCACGTCGAGATTGTGATTGACGCGATACCCGACGATCCCGGTGGCATCGACGTCCGCCGTGCTGGCCGAGTGCACCTCGGTTCCGTTGACGTAGAAAATCGCCTTGCCGCCGGCGACCAGCACGCTCAGCTCGTTGGTCGCGGTGCCGTCCGCGCCAGCCTTGCGCACGGCGTCGTGCGCGGTCCAATCCACGACGGCGGTAGGCCGCGCCGCATAGCCCGCCCGCCGCCGGATCGAGTATTCCGCCCGGTCCGGCATGGTGCGGATGATGAAGTACGTGTAGCTCTGGGCCGAATCGGCGAGGCTCCGCCCGCCCATCAGCAGGCCGTAGGCCTCGGGGTGCTGCGGCGCCTTGGTTTGCGTGAACGTCGCCACGAGGTGATAGTTGCCCGACGCGACGTCGGTGGCGCGCCAGAAGATCGCCGCCGGGCCCAGGGTGGCGTGGTAGCCGTCCCCCATCCCGGCGAACTTCACGTTGGTCATGGCGGCGTTGCGCTCGGTGCGCGCCTGCCAACCGGCTGGCAGCGTACCGCCACCCGCCACGGCATGGTCGGGATCGGCCTGCGCCGGGAGGGCCAGCGGGACCGCGAGCGGCAGCACGAGCGCCGCCGTTATGAACTTCGCACGCAAAGCCATAGCCATACCTCAGAGTCGCATAGGGGAACGAACGGCCGTGGGGAATGTTACCCAATAACCGCTCGAACGGCATCCAAGTGACGCGTCCACGGCGTCTTAGTCAAGAGGACGAGCGCCGGCTGGGGCAGCGCTTGCGGGACCGGGACGAAACGGCCCTGGCCGAGCTGTACGATCACCTCGCGCCGTGGCTGCTGGGGCTGGCGTTCCGCATCCTGGGTGACGAGGACGAGGCCGAGGAAGTCGTGAGCGACGCCTTCCTGCACGTGTGGACCCGCATCGGCCAGCACGACCCGCGGCGCGGGCCGCTGGTGCCCTGGGTGCTGTCCATTGCGCGCAACCGGGCCCTCGATCTGTTGCGCCGCCGCCGCCGGCACGAGCGCCGCGCCGGGCGCTGGGGCGCGGACCACGCCGTGGCGGAGGACGGGGCGGCGGATCCGATCGCGCACGAGGCGGCGGTGCCCGGGTGGCCGGTGCATCGCGCCGTCCAGGACGCCCTGGCGGAGCTACCAGAGGAGCAGCGTGTGGTGGTGCGCCTCGCGTACTTCGAGGGCTTGTCGCACCGGGAAATCGCGGCGCGCACCGGCGCGCCGCTGGGCACGGTCAAGACCCGCATGCGGCTCGCGCAGCAGCGGCTCGAGCAGTCGCTCGATCACTTGAGGGACTGGATGACGTGATGACTTGGCTGGGCATGGGCGTGCGTCCCCGCGCGCCGCGACCGGAACTGAAGGCGCAGGTGCTGGCCCGCGCATTCGCCGCGCGCCCGCCGCGGGCGGCGTGGTGGCCGCTCGCCCGGGCGGCGGTGCTGCTGCTGGCGCTGGGCGGCGTCGGATGGGCCGCGTGGCAGATCGGGCGGCTGCGGGCCGAGCGTGCTCAGCTGGCCGCTCACCTCGCGGCCGTGCGCGACACGCTGGCGCTGGTGCGCAGCCCCGCGCCGGTGCACCACATCCCGGTCGTCACGGCGGGACGGGCGGGGACCATCACGATCTTCACCGACACCACGACGCACCGTTGGCTCGTGGCATGCAACGGCATCGCCCCGAACGCGCCGGGCGAGACCTATCAAATCTGGTTCGTCACGGCCACCGGCGTGCAGAGCGCCATGGTCATGCCCATGCACGACGACCAGCCGATGGTCGCCGCCGCGCCGATGCCCGAGGTGGCCGTGGTGGGCGTGGCCATGAGCGTCGAGCCGGCGGGCGGGTCGCCCGCGCCCCGGGGCCAGCTCCTCTTCAAGCGGATGTTGTAGCCCGCGCCGGAATCGGCGCGGCGTCAACGGTCGGTCTTGCGGCGTCTGCCCCGCTTCGGCGGCGGCGTGGTCGGCGCGGACGCGCCGGCCGCCGACCCGGCGACCACCTGATGGACCGTGAGCAGCGCCACGATCCGCAGCGTGCGCCGCCCCGCCGGCAGCACGATCTCGCGCTCATCCCCCACGCGGCCGCCGACCAGTGCCTTGCCGAGCGGCGAGGCCATCGACACGGGCAGCTCGTCTCCCTCGGTGCCGCCGTCGATGAACTCCCCCAGCGTGAGCGCGTACACCTCGCGCATGCGGGTCTCGCGGTCCTCCACCGTCACACGGGACCCGAACCCGACGCGGTCGCGCGGGATCTCGCTCTCGGTGACGCTCGACAGCTTGGACAACCGCAGCCGGAGGTGGGACAGGCGCGCCTGGGCGAACTGCTGGCGCTCGATCGCGGCCTTGTACTCGGAATTCTCCCGCAGGTCACCGTGGGCGCGCGCCTTCTCGATCTCCTTGGGGAGCAGGAAGGAGATCTCGTGATTGAGGCGCTCCACCTCGGCCTGAAGGCGGGCCTTCAGTTCCTCCAGCATATGAGGGTAGGAAGCTACGGGCTAGATTACCGCCCGTGAAGGCCGTCCTCGAGTTGTCCAAACCGCGCATCACGCAGCTCGTGGTGCTGACGACCGCCGGGGGTTACTACATGGCTTCCGCGGGTCGATTCGACCTCGTGCGCTTCGCGTGGACGCTGGTCGGCACCACGCTGGTGGCGGCCGGGACGAATGCGCTGAATCAGTTCCGCGAGCGGCACACGGACGCGCGCATGAGCCGCACGCGGCACCGGCCGTTGCCCTCGGGCCGCATCACGCCGCGCGCGGCGCTCGTGTTCGCCGTGGTCACGGCGGCGGCGGGGATCGGACTGCTCGCCGCGCTCGTCAACCTCCTCACGGCGGCGCTCGCCACGCTCACGCTCGTCTCCTACGTGTGGGTGTACACGTCGCTCAAGCCGCGCACGTCGTTCAACACGCTCGTGGGCGCCGTGCCCGGCGCCCTTCCCGTGCTCGGCGGCTGGACCGCGGCGGGGGGCGCGCTGTCGGGCGCGGCCTGGGGACTGTTCTGGATCCTGTTTCTCTGGCAGCTGCCGCATTTCCTGGCCCTGGCCTGGATCTATCGCGAGGACTACCGGTCGGCGGGCCTCGCCATGCTCTCGATCGACGACCACGACGGTGGCCGCACGGCCCGCATGGCGCTGCTGTACGCCATCGCCCTGGTGCCGGTGAGCCTCGTGCCGACCGTGTCCGGACTGACGGGGCCGGTCTACTTCTACGGCGTGCTCGCGCTGAGCGTGATGTACGCGGCCGCGGGGGCGGGGATGTTGTGGCGGCCCACGGCGCGTCTGGCGTGGGCGCGCCGCGTGTTCCTCGTGTCCATCATCTACCTCCCCGCACTCCTCACCCTCGGCGTGCTGGACAAAGTGCCCCAATGAGGCGGGTGCCGCTCATGGCCGTGGTAGCGGGAGCGGGCTGCGCCGGCGCGGGGCTCGGCACCGGCGCCGCCCGCGCGCCCGCGCTCGTGCCACAGACCAGCGGCGTCACCGTCGTCCTCCAGGCCGTGAGCGCGCCCACGGCGCGCGTCGCGTGGGTCAGCGGGCATGGCGGCGTCGTGCTGCGCACCACCGACGGCGGCGCGCGGTGGACCCGCCGCCTCGTCCCCGGCGCCGATTCCCTCCAGTTCCGCGACGTGCACGCGCGCGACGCGCAGACGGCATGGGTGCTCGCCGCGGGACCGGGTACCCGCTCGCGGATCTACCGGACCGATGACGGCGGCGACACCTGGGCGCTGCAGTTCGCGAACTCCGACTCGAGCGCGTTCTACGACTGTTTCGCGTTCTGGGACGAGCGCCGCGCCGTCGCGTTCAGCGACGCGGTGGACGGGCGGTTCGTGGTTCGGGTGACGGCGGACGGTGGGGGGCACTGGGAGCCGGTGCCGCACGCGGCCCTGCCGCCGGCCCAGCGCGGCGAAGGCGCGTTCGCCGCGAGCGGCGCGTGCGTCGTGACCGCGGGGCCGCGGCACGCCTGGATCGGCACCGGTGCCGCGGACACCGCCCGCGTGCTGCGCACCGCGGACGGCGGGCGCACGTGGGACAGCGCCGCGGTACCGGTTCCGGGCGGCACATTCGCCGGCCTCGCCGCGCTGGCGTTCCGCGACACGCTGCGCGGCGTCGCCCTGGGGGGCGACCTCGGCGACCCCGCAGGCACCGGTCCCGCCGTCGCCCTCACCGATGACGGCGGCCGCACGTGGCGGCTCGGCGCCCGCCCAGCGTTCGCCGGTGCCGTCTACGGGGCGGCGCTCGTACCGGGCACGGTGGCGCTCGTCGCCGTCGGCCCGGGAGGGATGAGCTGGTCCGCGGACGGCGGGAGCGCGTGGGCCGCGCTCGACTCCGTGCCCTACTGGAGTGTCGGGTTCGCGACGGCGCGCCGCGTCGGCTGGGCCGTGGGGCCGGGCGGGCGCATTACGCGCCTCACCGTTCCCTAGGTCGGGCGCCCGAGCAGCGCCCGGGCGCGGGCGACCACCTCGTTCACCGTCAGGCCCAGCTCGCGGTAGATGTCCTGGTAGGGCGCCGAGGCCCCGAAGCGCTCGAGGCCGATGATCGCCCCGCGGTCCCCGACCCAGCGGTACCACGGCTGCGAGGCGCCCGCTTCCACCGCGACGCGTGCGGTCACGGCGGGCGGCAGCACGGCGTCGCGGTAGTCCTGCGGCTGCCGCGCGAAGAACTCGAGGCATGGCATCGAGACCGCGCGCGCCGCCACGCCGTCCGCGAGCAGGCGCGTGTAGGCGCCGAGCACGAGCTGCAGCTCCGAGCCGCTCCCCATGAGAATCACCGCCGGCGCACCACCCGGGGCATCGGCGAGCACGTAGCCGCCGCGGTGGAGGCCTGCGGCGGGCGCGTACGTTGCGCGATCGATCACCGGCAGTTTCTGGCGGGTCAGCGCGATCGCGACCGGCCCGCCGCCGTGGCGGATCGCCGCCCGCCACGCCTCCGCCGTTTCGTTCGCGTCTCCGGGACGGATCACCGTCACGCTCGGGATCGCGCGCAGCGCGGCGAGGTGCTCGATCGGCTGGTGGGTCGGGCCGTCCTCGCCCAGGCCGATCGAATCGTGCGTGAAGACGTAGATCGGCCGCAGGTGAGACAGGGCGGCGAGGCGGATCGCGGGCCGCAGGTAGTCCGAGAAGACGAGAAACGTGCCGCCGTAGGGAATGAATCCACGATGCAGCGCAATGCCGTTCAGGATCCCGCCCATCGCGTGCTCGCGCACACCGAAGTGGAGATTGCGTCCCGCCGGGCGGCCCGCCTGGAACGTCGGGAGCGCCCTTGATGTCGGTGAGGTTCGACCCGGTGAGATCGGCCGATCCCCCGAGCAGCTCGGGAAGCCGCGGCGCGATCGCGTTGATGACCTTCCCGGAGGCCGCGCGTGTCGCCAGGGTGTCCCCGGGCCGGAAGGTGGGGAGCGCTGCGTCCCAGTCGGATGGCAGCTGGCCGGCGAGCCGTCGCTCGAGCTCGCTCGCGAGCGCGGGATGGGCCTGGCGGTAGCCGGCGAAGCGCTGCTGCCACTCGGTCGCGAGCGCGGCGCCGCGCTGTCCGGGCGGTGCGCCAGCGGGCGAGCGCCGCGGGCGGGATGTGGAACGGCTCGAGGCTCGGCCAGCCGAGATTCTCCTTCGTCGCCCGCACTTCGTCGGCGCCCAGGGGGGCACCGTGCGCGTCGGCGGTGTCTTGCTTGCCCGGGCTCCCGAAGGCGATGTGCGAACGGACGATGATGAGCGACGGGCGCCCGGATTCGCGCTGCGCCAGGCGGATCGCGACGTCGAGCGCCGCGACGTCGTTGGCATCGTCGACCCGTTGCACGTGCCAGCCGTAGGCTTCGAACCGGCGCGCGGCGTCGTCGCTCAGGGCCAGGTCGGTCGGCCCGTCGATCGTGATGCGGTTGTCGTCATAGAAGCCGATCAGCTTCCCCAGCCGCAGGTGCCCCGCCAACGAGCACGCCTCGTGCGAGATGCCCTCCATGAGGTCGCCGTCCGAGGCCAGGAAATACGTGCGGTGATCGACGATGTCGTGGCCCGGGCGGTTGAACAGCGCGGCGAGCTGCGCCTCGGCGATGGCCATGCCGACCGCATTGGCCGTCCCCTGACCCAGCGGACCCGTCGTGGCTTCGACCCCCGGCGTCACCCCGACCTCGGGGTGTCCCGGCGTCCGGCTGTTCCACTGCCGGAACCGACGCAGCTCGTCGAGCGAGAGGTCGTAGCCCGTGAGGTGGAGTAGCGAGTACAGCAGCATCGACGCGTGCCCGCACGACAGGACGAAGCGGTCCCGATCGGGCCACTCGGGGTTCGCCGGATCGTGCCGCAGGTGCCGGAGCCAGAGCACGTAGCCCAGCGGCGCCAGCGCCATCGGCGTGCCAGGGTGCCCCGAGTCGGCCTGCTGCACCGCGTCCATGGCCAGCGCGCGCACGGTGTTGATGCACAGCAGCTCGAGGGCCGTGTCCTGAGCGAGCGCCGTGTCGGTCACATGAGCCCCGATCGCGCCGCCTGCCACAACTTGAAGAGCCGGTCGAATCCGGCCACGAGGAGGTCGACCTGCTGGGGGCTCGGACTGGCACGAGCGGCCGTCACGAGCTCGCCCACGATGCGCCCCATTTCGCGGCGGTGCTGCTGCGCCGCCTCGACCGCGATCCGTTCCAGGATGTCGACGATGCGCTGGCGCGCCTCGACATCGGTCGGCACCTGCCAGAGGTAGTCGGCTGCGGCCTTCCCGTCGACGCACAGCTGGCCGAGGGTGTCGAGCAGGGGGGTGCGGGGCGCCCGCGGGCGCTCGTCGTTCGCCATGACTGGATAATGTAACCGGCCGGGAACCGATGGCAGGCTGCCGGCGTAAGGAAAGGCGTCTACCGTCGGCGCGCGCCAACGCCTAGCTTGCCACGTCCTATGAACGCCTTGATCCTCGCCACGGCCGTATTCCAGAGCGTGCTCCCCCCCGACTCGGGCGAGGGGCGGCTGCGCAACATCCGGCAGCTCACCTTCGGTGGCCAGAACGCGGAAGCGTATTTCTCGGCCGACGGCCAGCAGTTGATCTTCCAGCGGCAGGAAGCGGATTCCGGCTGCGACCAGCAGTTCACTGTGAACGTGGATGGCACGGGCCTGCACCGCGTGTCGAGCGGGCTGGGGCGCACCACGTGCGGGTATTTCTACGCCGGCGACCGGCGGATCATCTACGCCTCGACCGCCCACCTCGGCGCGGCGTGCCCGCCGGCTCCCGACCGCTCGCGGGGGTACGTCTGGGCGTTGTACGACTACGATCTCTACACGGCGAACGCCGACGGAACGGACCTGCGGCGCCTCACCGCGCGGCCCGGTTACGACGCCGAAGCGACCCTGTCCCCCGATGGCACCAAGATCGTCTTCACGTCATTGCGCGACGGCGACGTCGATCTCTACACGATGCACGTAGACGGGACGAACCTCCGTCGCCTCACCACCGGGCTGGGCTATGACGGCGGGGCGTTCTTTTCGCATGACGGGCGCCGCATCGTGTGGCGCACGTCCGTGCTCGCCACCGCCCGCGACACCGCCGACTACCAGGCGCTGCTCGAGCAGAATCTCGTGCGGCCGTCGCGCATGGAGATCTGGGTGATGGATGCCGACGGCTCCAACCCGCGGCAGGTGACGAACCTGGGCGGGGCGAATTTCGCGCCGTTCTTCACGCCCGACGACCGGCAGATCCTGTTCGCGTCGAACCACCGCAACCCCCGCGGCCGCAACTTCGACCTCTTTCTCATCGACCTGGACGGCACCGGTCTCGAGCAGGTGACGACGCACGACGACTTCGACGGCTTCCCCATGTTCTCACCCGACGGTCGCCGCCTCGTGTTCGCGTCGAACCGCAACGGCAGCGTGCCCGGGGAGACGAACATCTTCGTGGCCGACTGGGTCGCGCGTCCGTGAGCGGCGGGTTCTGGGCGGCCACCAAGCGCGAAGCGATCAGTTGGCTCAAGGCGGGCGCCATCGCGCTCGGGATCTGGCTCGTGCTGCGGTCCTATATCGTCGAGGCGTTCCGCATCCCGTCGCCGAGCATGGAGAACACGCTGCTCATCGGCGACTTTCTCTTCGTCAACAAGATGGCGTTCGGCGGCGAATTCCAGCTTCCCTTCACCGGTATCCGGTTCGGCCGCCTGCCCGGGTACGCCGTGGCGCACCGCGACGAGGTCGTCGTGTTCCGCTCGGTCGAGGACTCGACGCCGAACCTCAACATCGTCAAGCGCATCATCGGCGAGGGCGGGGACACGCTGCAGATGGTCGCCGACACGGTGTACCGCAACGGCAGCCGGCTGGACGAGCGGTACGCGCTGCACGTGGCCGCCGGGATGACGCGCGACGACCCGCTGCGGCTGCACCAGATCCGCGCGGTGCAGCTGCCGCGGTATGTCGGTCCCGATCCGGCGAACTACCGCCCCACCACCCACGACTGGGGCCCGCTCGTCATCCCGCCCGATCACTACTTCGTGATGGGCGACAACCGCGACGAGTCCTACGACAGCCGGTTCTGGGGCTTCCTCCCGCGGGAGCACGTGGTCGGCCGGCCGCTTTTCATCTACATGAGCGTGGACACGCGGTCGCTCCGGATCCGCTGGAACCGGCTGTTGCGCCGGCCCGCGTAATTCCATCCGTCCGGACGCGGGCGGCGTAGCACGGGCAATGGCCCGATGCCCGCGCTTGCCGCCGACCTGACCGGTCGCCACTTTCGACGTCGTCGCACGATGAGCCAGGTGCTCGTACCACGAGGGCCGATGGTGGCTGCGTCGATTGCCCAGGACGTTCCGGACCGCGAGCTCGTCCGCCGCTGCACTGCGGCGGATGAGCGGGCGCTCGGCGCGCTGTACGATCGCCACGGGCGGCTCGTCTACGCGCTGGCGTACGCCATCGTCGGGGAGGCGGCGGACGCCGAGGAGGTGGTCGCCGATGCGTTCGGCCAGGCGTGGCGGACCGCAGGCGATTACGATCCAGCGCGCGGAACCGTGGGGGCGTGGTTGACGACCATCGCCCGCGCGCGCGCCCTCGACCTGGTGCGGCGCCGCGGGCGGCGGCGGCGGACGCTCGAGCGGGCGGCCCAGGCCGGCGACCAGGGCCTCGCCGTCCCGGTCGCGTCGGCGGAGGCCCCCGACCGAGACCTCGAACGGGGGGAGGCCAGGGTCTTGGTGCGGGGCGCCCTCGCGGCGCTCCCCGAGGCGCAGCGGCGGGTCATCGAGCTGGCCTATTTCGGCGGGCTGTCCCAGAGCGAAATCGCCGCTGAGCTGCGGACGCCGCTGGGCACCGTCAAGACGCGGATGCGCGCCGCGTTGGACAAATTACGGGCGACGCTGCGCCCGCTGGCCGAGGGGGAGGCATGAGCGAGCATCCCTGGCTCGATCAGGCGGCGGCCTACGCCGTGGACGCCCTCGACGCCGTCGAGCGCGCGGCGTTCGAGACGCATCTGGCGGACTGCACGACCTGCCGCGCGGCGCTGCGGAGCTACCGGGAAGCAGTCGATGCGCTGGCGCTCGCCGCGCCGGATGCCGCGCCGCCCGCCGCGCTGCGCGATCGCGTGCTGGCCGAGGCCGGCCGCGTGCGGCCGCTCCGGCGCCGTTGGCCGGCGGCGCCCTGGCTTCTCGCGGCCGCGGCGCTCGTCGTGGCGCTGGGCGTGACCATCGCGGGAGCGCGCGACCGGGGGCGGTGGCGCGCGATGCTCGTCGCCGCCCGCGCGGAGCTGGCCGTGCGCGATTCCACGCTCGCCGCCCTCCTCAGTCCCGATGTGCATGTCGTGTCCCTCGCGGTCACCGGGGGCGCGCCCCGGGTGCGGGTGTTCTGGAACCACGAGCGTCAGGCCTTCGTCGTGACCGCCTTCGACCTCCCCGCGGCGGGGCCGGGGCGGACCTACCAGTTGTGGGCGCTGGCGCGCGACCGGGCTCCCGTGTCGATGGGGGTGTTCAACACCGACGGGTCCGGCCGGGCGACGCTGGTCCTGCCGGCGGACGCCGCGGTGCAGGCCCTCGGCACGGTCGAGGGCTGCGCGCTCACCGAGGAGCCGGCGGGCGGCTCCCCGGGGCCGACGGAGACCCCCCGGCTGCTGGGGACGTGGAGGCACGCCGGGTAGACGGCACGACCAATCCGGATGAGGGCGACGGGCGTAGAGACGGCGACTCTACGCCCGTCGTTCGTTGTTTCCGACCCTCGGAAGGAGGCTCTGCATGCCTGGTCGTTTCCCACGAGCCCGGCTCATCGGGCTCGGCGCCGCAGCCGTGACGCTCGCCGCGATCGGCGTGACCGGCTGGCTTCGCGCCGCCGACCACCGCGACAGCGCTGCGTTGACGGCAGATCGTGCCGCCGACATCGCCGACGTCTACGCGTTTCGCAGCCCGGTGAACTCGAGCAACCTCGTTCTCGCAATGACCGTCTCGGGTCTGATCCCGCCGGCCGAGATCGGCTCGACGTATCTCGATACTGACGTGCTGTACCAGTGGAAAATCGACAACACCGGGGACGCCGTCGAAGACCTCGTCCTCCAGGCCTATGTGACCGGTTCGGGCGCCAATCAGATCGTGCATTTTCGCGGGCCCGCCGCGCCGGTGACCACGGGCACCACGAACCGGCTGCTGCCGGGCGCCGATGCCGTCACGGTCGCCCTCAGCACGACGGCCTCGCCGACGGTCGCCACGGGCAACGGGGTGACGGCGTTCGCCGGCGTGCGCGACGATCCGTTCTTCTTCGACCTCACGCGTTTCCTCGAGATCGTCGGGGGGTCCCAGACCGCGTTCCGGACCCCGGGCGTGGATGCCTTCGCTGGCACCGGCGTGGTCGCGCTCGTCGTCGAGGTCCCGATTTCCCTGCTCGGCGCCGGTAACGTCAAAGGCGTCTGGGGCACCACCAACCGCCGGATGTAGGAGGACTATCATCATGCGATCGACTACTGTGCTTCTGGCCGCGCTGGCGCTCCTCGGCGCCGCGGCCTGCACCGACGACCCCGCGGGCCCGGACCTGAACGCGCTGTTCGCGCAGGTGGACCGGTTCGGCCTTCCCGCCATCGCCACCGTTTTCATCCCGTCCGCGCAGCGGAATGCCTACAACGGAGCCGCGCCGGCCAACGATCCGGCGGTCTACACCGACGAGGTCGTCGCGGTGCTCACGGCGTTCGGCCATCCCGATCCGGCGGGGCTCGCCGGCGCGCTCCTGCCCGACATCCAGCCGATCGACGTGTCGCAGCCGAGCGGTTTCCTGAACGGTCGCCGGCCGGCGGACGACGTCATTACCGCCGAGCTCGGGCTGATCTTCGGCGCGAACGCAAACCTCAACGACGACCACGTCGACGCGAACGACAAGCCGTTCCTGACGACGTTTCCGTACCTCGCCGCGCCATGATCAGCGGCCGGCGCGCGGCGGTGATCGGCATCGCAGTGGCGGTCACCGTCGCCCTGGGGGGGGCGCGCGCGCACCGCGTGAGCGCGGCCCCCGCCGCCGCTGATACCGGGGTGGTGTCCGCCAGCATCGACTTCTTTGAGGCGCGGTTGGCGCGCGATCCGGGGAATCCGGCGGTCACCGCCGCGTTGGCGGGTCGTTACACGCGCCGCTTTCAGACCGGCGCCGACTGGCGCGACCTGGAGCGCGCCGAAGGGCTGGTGCGCGGCATGCTGCCGCTGGCGCGTGACACGGCGGGCGCGTGGGCGAGCCTGTCGGGCCTGCTGCTCATGCGCCACGCATTCGCCGACGCATATCCGGCGGCCGAGCGGGGCGTCGCGGCCGATCCCAATGACCCCGAGGCACAGGGGGCGCTGTTCGACGCCGCGCTGGCGACCGGGCGCTATGCCGTCGCCGAGTCCGCTCTCGGCGTGTTGCCGCCCGCCACGCTCGTCTACCAGGTCCGGCTCGCGACCTGGCTCGACCTGCACGATCACGGCAGGGGTGCGTATGGGGTGCTAGGCCGCGTGTGCGACCGGCTTCGCACGAGTGCGTCGGCGCCTCACGCCCTGGCCTGGTGTCTCACGGAGCTGGGCCGGGTGGGCCGCGGCGCGCACGGCGCGCGCCGGGCGAGCGGGCATTACCGTGAGGCGCTGCGGGCGCTGCCCGGATACCGCGGCGCCGTCGAGGGTCTGGCCGACCTGGCGAACGCCGCGGGCGACGCCGCGCGGGCCGAGCGACTGTACCGCTCGATCGCCGCGGATGCGCATCCCGACCTCTACCTGCGGGTGGCTGAGACACTCGCTGCGCGCGGCGACCGGGCCGCGGCACGGGCGTGGGAAGCGAAGTTCCTGCGCGTCGCCTCCGTGCCCGGCGCGGAAGCGCTGTACGCCCATGCGCTCGCCCTCTACCTCGCGAACCGATCGACGACGCGCGACAGCGCGCTGGCGGTGGCGCGTCGCGACGTGGCGCGCCGGCCCGCCGCCGAGAGCTGGGAGGTGTTGAGCTGGGTGCTGTACCGCGCGGGGCGCTGGTCCGAGGCGCTGGCCGCCTCCGATTCGGCCCGCGTTCATCTGCCCGCGGGTCCCACCGGGGACTTTCATCGGGCGTGGATCCTCCGGGCGCTCGGCCGAGGGGCGGCGGCCGACTCCCTCGCGGCGCGCGCGACCGCCGACCCCGGGTTGCTGGCACCGCACGCGCGGCTCGCCCTGCAGGGGAGCGTCGCGGGCTGACGCGGCGGGGCTTGACCGCGACCCCGGCGGGGCGGACGTTAAGAGGACAATCCGTTCCCCGGAGGCGGTCGTGGTCATTCGCGTGTTGATAGCCGGTGTCGCGCTCCTCGGGAGCGCCTGCGTGAGCGTGCGACCGGTCGTGGCGCCCGAGCAGTTCATCCCCGCCCAGCAGCCCGAGCTCGTGTGGGTAACCACGCCGGACGACGAAGTCATCCCGGTTGCCGCCCCGGCCGTGCGCGACGCCGCGATCGTCGGCACGTGGCGCGGGCTCGGTGAGCCCGTCGCCATCCCGCTGCAGCGCGCCCGCCTGGTGCAGGCGCGGCAGCCCGACCGACGACGCACGACGCTGCTGATCGTCGGGCTGGGGGCGGGAGCGGGATTCCTGGTATGGCGGGTGCTGGCGGACAACGCCAACAGCGGCCCCATCTGCTACGGCCAGTGGTACGGGCAGCCGGGGTGCTTCTAGCGGTTCCGCCGGGTCAGAGGCGCGGTGCAGCCGGTGGGGTCACGAGACCGGGCGCAGGACGAGATCGATGCCCATGTGGAGTGTCTTCCACCGTTTGAACATCACGCCCATCCCCAGCGTCCACTTCGAGATGCGGTACTCGTTCACCAGCATCTGGACATCGATGTGGAACTGCCCCCGCACGCGCAATCCCTCGCTCTCGTGGGTGACGATCACCGGGACGGTGACCGGGTGAATGTACCCCCGGGCTTCGAAGCGCCCCACGGCGACGGCCCGCATCGTGTCGCCGGGCTGCACGCGCACGATGCTGTCGATCGTGAACTTGAGCTCGGGATAGCGCTTGGTCTCGTACACCGCCTTGCGCGCGTAGTCGTCGCGGAAATCGAGTCCTGTGATCAGCGAATCGGCCAGGACGACGATCGTCCCGCTGGCACCTCGCCAGGCGGTCGTGTCGCTCGCTCGCAGCTCGCCCCGCACGGCGTGGCTGCACATCGGCCGCACCCGGTAGCGTGGGAACAAGGGGATCCGTTGATCGCTCCGCGTGGGGAGGGTGGACGGGCGGTTGGAGTAATCGGTGTGGTAGCCGGGGGTCCGACCCTCGCCTGCCTGCCACGACGGGTCGCCCGGGCAGGTGGTGGCCCAGAGGTGCTCGTAGTGGGGATCCATTTGCCACCAGGCGAGGCTGGTCGCCGGATCGACGGTCCACCGCACGCCGTCCGCCTGCGCCAGTGCGCCTGGCGCGCCGCCGAGCGCCCCCGCCAGCGTGGCGAGCACGGCGCCGAGGACGGGACGGTACGCCGCGACGGCCGGACCGAAATGCGACGCCATGCGCTCCCCCTTGCGGACCGGTTGAATCGGGACTCGATATCCCCAAGACCGACTGCCCCGGCCGGGAAACTCGGGGCCCCCCGAGCCGCCCGCAAGGGGAGCAGACGGGGGGTGACTGGGGGTTCCGGACGCCCCGCGGGCCCCTTGACACGGGCTAAGGGGGGGGTAATCTAGGCCAGCGCGTTCGGGTTAATCCCGTACGGGTCCGTACGGGCGTGTTGGTGTTAGTGTCGTCCCACAGTGTGCGCTGCGGAGGGTCGGACATGGCTGGCAGCTGGTGGAGTCCACTCGTCATTGCAGCGGGCATGACGCTCGCCACGGCCCCCGCCCTCGGCGCGCAGGCAGCCGACAGCGGGTTCACGATGGATCCGGCGCAGGCGAAGAAGGGCCAGAGCCTGTGGAACAACCGCGGCTGCACGGGCTGCCACGCCTTTGGCGCGAAGCGGTCGGGACCCGACCTCACCGGCGTGCTCGACCGCCGCGATCACGAGTGGCTGCGCCGCTGGCTCACGAATCCCACGGCGATGATGGAAACCGATTCGCTCGCCCGGGCGCTCCTCGCAGAATACAACAACACCAAGATGCCGAACATGCGCCTCAAGCCTGAAGAGATCGAGGCGCTGCTGCACTACATCGCCCAGGAGACCGCAAAGGTTCGGGGGTCATCCGGTTCGGAGTAGCGGGGCGATTCGCGTTGGGGTTGTGAGGGGTGGGGGCAGACTCCACCCGAGTGGACGGTCCTATTTAAGGAGGCCACGATGAGACGGACGCTGACCGTGTTCGCGGTACTCGTGGCATGGGGGGCCGTGACACTGGACGCATCGTCCAGTGCCGTTCCGTCGTTTACACGACAGACCGGCATGACCTGCGCGCAGTGCCATGTGATGTTCGGGGCCCCCGTGCCGAACTTCACCTTTACCGGCAAGAAGTTCCGGCTGAACGGTTACCGCGTGCCGTTCGTCACCGACCGGATCGAGGCCGGCGAGGAAGGCGCGTTGAGCGGCAAGCGGCTGTCGATGTCGCTCTTCCCGTACCTCTCGCTCCGGTATCAGAGCGTGTTCGCGCAGCAGGCGAAGGCGCCCGGCGCGGCGGAGGCGGGCCCCATCAGCTCGAACCCGACCTCGCGGCTGGCGCTGTTCACCGGCGGCCCGATCGGGGATTTCTTCGGCCTGTGGACCGAGATGTATCTCACGCCCGACGGCAGCGCCTCGGGTGAATGGACCCTGGGCCTGTTCTCGATGGACGAGTACGACCTGCGGTTCGTGAAGATGTCGGGCAACAGCACGTTCGGCCTGGCCTTCAACAATCAGGGCGTCGCCGAGGTGTCGGGCTTCGGCCCCTGGCCGGTGAGCATGCCGCAGGAGAACAACCGCGGCGGGTTCGCGGGCTGGTCGCATCCCAACCGCGGTAACCTGATCGGCTACGCCTGGTTGAATGACCGCCTGCTGGTCTCGGGCGGGGCGAGCCCCGGACAGAACAACCTGGATTGGGAGCGCCTCAAGTATCTCGGCCAGGTGGCGTACGCCGTGTTCAACTCGGATGAGCGCGAGCTGTGGCTCAACGTGATGGGCTCGATCGGAAACGACGACATCCCCATCATCACGAACACCACGCCCAATGCGAGCCGGACGTGGACCTACCGCAGCAACGTCGGGGGCATCGATTCGACCCGCGCCACCCCGGGCCCCTACCTGTCGAGCGACGTGTTCCGCGCGCGGCGGGTGACCGCGGAGGCGCGGTACAGCTTCATTGATCGCGGGCCCCATTCGGCGGAGTTGGCGGGGCGCTTCAACCTCAACAAGGATCAGTTCCGCGATCCGGGCGTGAACAACGGCACGGCGTTCGTGGAGCGGAACGACTTGGGTGCGGCTCTGCGCTACGTGTACAATCGCACGTACGGTTTCGATCTCGGGGTGTGGAAGCCGATCACCTACGAGTTCACCGACCGGGCCAGCGTCAAGCACGACATCTCGAGCAAGCTCAACTACACCGGGTACCTCTCGTTCCAGCCGGCGATGAACATGATCATCGCGCTGCAATACGCGCGGTCACAGTCGCTGCGGTTGGACACGGACGCGGTCACCGGGTGGAGCTGGGCGCTGAACATCGACTTCCTGTTCTAAGCAGGCGTCGATCGTAGTGAAGGGCGAAGCGCACCGTGCATGTGCACGGTGCGCTTCGTATCTCCTGGACGAGAGGTGGCGACACCATGTGGCGACGAAGCTCGGCAACGGTCGGCATCGTCATGCTCGCGGCATGCGCGGCCGGCTCCTACGGCAAAGTGGAAGAAATGCGGAGCGACACGATCCGCGGCGACAGTATGCGCGTGCTCGTGGTGATTGCCGGGGAGAGCGAGTCCGCGGACCGGCAGATGGCCGGCCGCATCCGCGAGCAGCTCGCGGATGCGGGCATCACGGCGCTCCGCCGGCCGGGGACCTGGGAGACCGAGGAAACAGCGCTGATGGACCTCTGTCCCCTCGGCCAGCCCAACGACGTCCACGGGATTCTGTTCGTCTGGTGGAACCGCATGGAGCTGAGGCACTGCGGCACGCATCGTCGCGCGTACCATATCGAGGCCGGCTACCGGGGCCTCGACTACATGATGAAGCGCCTCCTGCTGTACCTCAATCCACGCGGCCGTCGCTGACCGCGCGGCGACCGCGCCGCGCCGCGATCAGGTGCCGCACACCTGCGCGGCTTCCACCGTGCTGCCGACCGTGTAGCGCCAGCCGTGGAACGCCCACGGGTTGAACGACTCGGAGGCAACGTCATCATCGGCGTCCCTGGGGGTCATCGTGATCAGGGCCCCCTCCTCGTGCACGAACGGCCAGGTCCGGCACGCCTTGCTCCGCGGGGCGACCGTGCCGAGCGGCAACTCCCGGCCCATGCCGTCGCGCGCCGAGATCATCACGTACGCTTGCGTGGGATTGACCACTTCGATCATCGGCCCCCGCCACGGCCAGCGCGAGGTGTAGCGCGGCAGGAAACAAGCGGTGGCCAGCAGCGCCAGCGGCAATGTGGCGAAAAGCAGGGTCTTCATGTTGTGGACTCCGGACCTGTGTATGCGGGCGCCGGTCCCTGATCGGCCTTCTCGTGCAGTGTGCCGACCGTCGGGCGACTCCGCCCCCCCCATGCCCCGAAGCGCAAGATTCAGACCAGCCTGGTCCAGTCCGGTGCTCGACCGAGTCCGGGTTACGGGTTCGTATTCGTGGGGTCGTCCTCGGGCGTCGGCAGCCGCCCGCCCGGTCCCGTGCTGGCCAGGGTCGCGATCAGGAACGCACCGACCGCTATCATGCCGGCGGTCAGGAACACCGTGCGCCGCGGCGCGGGTTCGCGGACCCGCACTTCCCGGACGGCGCCGGGGAGGAACTCGCGATACTCACCATCGACGAACCCGACGAGGGTGTCGCCGATCAAGCGGGGCGCTTCGACCACCCACGTTTCGTCGATCGTGCGCACCCAGATATGGCCCGGCCGGCTGTTGGCCAGGTAGACGTTGGCGTCGCCCACCGGCCTGAGGGTGGTGCAACTGAGGAACGAGAACAGCAGAACCGCTGTGGTGGCGCGCGCGAGCATCCGTGACCTCCATCATCCAGTCCGCACCCCGCAGATAATGCACCTGGCACCGGGGGCCCACAAGGGCGCCCGCGGCCGCGCCGTCGTTCCAGGCGGGGACGGGCGCCGCGGGGTGGGAAGTGCCGGCTCCGCGCGAGCCACGGTGGCGCTCGCGGCTATCGTCGGTGCGCTCACCCCCGGCCTGCGCGCCCAGGCGCCAGACTCCGCCGCCGCCGTCACCCTGCCCCCCGTCAGCGTCACGCGCAGCGCCCTGCCGATCGAGACCCTCCCCTTCGCGGTCGCCGTCGTGGACGTGACACGCCTCGCCGCCGCCCGGCCGACCTGGGGACTCGACGAGGCGCTCGGCACGGTGCCGGGCGTGTTCGTGGCCAATCGCTACAACTTCTCCCTCGATCAGCGCATCGCCATCCGGGGCTTCGGGAGTCGTTCGGCGTTCGCCGTGCGGGGGGTGCGCGTGCTGGTGGACGGCATTCCGCAATCACTCCCGGACGGCCAGGGCCAGCTCACCCACATCGACCTGGGAACCGTGGACCGCATCGAGGTGCTCCGGGGGTCCGCCTCGGCGCTCCACGGCAACGCCGCCGGTGGCGTCATCAGCGTGACGACCACCCTGCCGGCCCCGGCACGCTGGACCCAGGACGCCCGCGTGACCGCCGGGACCTTCGACGCCCGGCTCGACCGGGCATGGACCAAGTGGCAGGTGGGCACGGCCCTGCGGGTGGGCGCGGGTGGATTGCGGATCGGGGCGTCGCGGCTCGCGTACGAGGGAGAGCGCGATCAGAGCGCGGCCGATCTGCGCGCGGTCGGCGCCCGCCTCGCGCTGCCGCTCGGCGCCGCCTGGTCGCTCCACGCGATCGCCGACCTCGCCGACCAGCCGCGAGCGGATAACCCGGGCGCCCTCACCCTGCAGGAGCTCGCGGGCGACCGCACGGCCGCCGCGCCCGCGAACCGCGCGCAACGAGCCGGCAAGGACGTGCGCCAGGGGCAGGGCGGCCTCACCCTGCGGCGCGCGTTCGCCGGGGGCGGCGGGTGGTCCGTCACGACCTTCGGACAGCTCCGCGATCTCGAGAATCCGCTCCCCTTCGCCTACATTCGCCTCGACCGGCGGGTTTGGGGGGCGCGGGTCACGCTGTCGCGGCCGATGGCGGTCGCGCGCGCGCGGCCGTTCGTCACGGTGGGTGTGGACTGGCAGGAGCAGCGGGACGACCGGATGAACCTCGGGAACGCCGGGGGCACGCCGGACACGAATCGGCTCCTGGCCCAGCTCGAGCGCGTCACCGAGATCGGTCCGTACGCGCAGGTCACGGTTCCCGTCACGCCGCGCCTGGCCGTCACGGCGGGCGCGCGCGTTGATGCCGTGCGGTTCCGGGTCGCCGACCGGCTGGTCACGGCGTCGAACCCGGACGACTCCGGAGAGCGCACGCTGGCGGCCGGGTCGGGGTCGGTCGGCCTCGCGTGGCAGGCGCGCCGGGACGCGCGCGTGTACGTGAGCGTGGCATCGTCGTTCGAGACGCCGACGACCACCGAGCTCACCAACTCGCCGGCCGGCGCGGGGGGGTTCAACGATTCCCTCGGACCCCAGCGGGCCCGTACGATCGAAGTGGGTGCCCGCTGGACGGCCGGGGCGGCGGACGCCTCGGTCGCGCTGTTCCAGGCGGATGTACGCGATCAGTTGATTCCCTACGAGGTGCCGTCGGTGCCGCAGCGGCGGTTCTTCCGCAACGCGGGGCGGGCGTCGCACCGGGGTCTGGAGGTGGGGGTTGCAACGCGGCTGCGGCCGTGGCTCGGCGTGAACGCCGCTTACACGTACTCCGACTTCATGTACCGGGACTACGTGGTGGACACCGGGGGAGGCACGCGGCGGCTCGACGGGCGCCCGCTCCCCGGCATCCCCGCGCATCGGGCCCAGGTGACCCTCGCGCTGCGAGGGCCGCGCCCCGGGCCGTGGGTTGAGCTCGAGACGGTGCACACCGCGAGCGTCCTGGTGGACGACACGCTGGACGTGCGCGCGCCCGCGTGGTGGCTGGCGAACGCGCGCTTCGGCTGGAACGCCGGGTTCGGCGGCCGGCGGGTCGGCCTGTTCCTCGGCGTGCAGAACGTGCTCGCCGCCCGGTATGTCGGCTCGGTGGTGATCAACGCCGCGAGTGGCCGTTACTACGAGCCGGCGCCCGGGAGGAATGCGTATGTCGGCGTGTCGCTGGGTGGCGGCCGTTGAGGCCGTTACTTGTAGCGATAGGTGATTCGGCCCCGGGTGAGGTCGTAGGGCGATAGATCGACCGCGACGCGGTCGCCCCGCAGGATCCGGATGTAGTGTTTGCGCATCTTCCCGCTGACGTAGGCGAGGACTTCGTGCCCGTTCTCGAGCGTCACCCGGAACGTGGTATTGGGGAGGACCTCCGTCACGGTCCCCATCATCTGGATGGCGTCGCCTGCCACGGCTCCTGGCTCCTTGCCGCCCGCCACTGCCGGCAGGGCGGCGGCGCGGCCCCTCCGCTGCGGCGCCGGTGCCACAACTGCCGCCCCGGCCCGCGCTGCCCCGCGGGGGCTCGGAAGCGCAGCCAAGGCCCGGGTCTTGCGCCGAAACGGCCGAGGAAATGTAGCGTTCGCCGGTGGGTGGGCAACGCGCCTCCTTGACGGGCCCGGGGCGGCGGGTATCTCTGATGCGGGCAGGAGGAATGGCGCATGGAGCGGGTCCGGGATTATCAGACGCTGGCGGATATCGAGATCGACGAAGTGCGGCCGGACGCCCGCGGGTTCACGCTGACGGGCCAGGGCGCGGATCGGGCGGAGTACCGCGTCGGGGTGCGGTTCGGCATGCCGCTGGACGCTCGCACGCGGGCGGTCCTCGGCGAGTTGCTCTCACAGGCGGAAGTGACCGTGGCCCGTCGCGCGTCAGCGCTCCGGACCCGGCGCGGCCGCCGCGACCGCGCGCCGCTGGCGGAGCGCGAAGGAGTTCCTCATCGTGGCGAGTGAAGCAGTCCTGACGCGGCGCCGCGGACGGTCGGCCCGGTGGGCAGTCGTCGGCGCGTTGGCCGTGACGGTCGCGGCGGGCGGCTGCGCGCCCGGTAGCCCCGCGGGAGAGGTCACCCCGGCCGACATTCCGGCGCTCGAGGCGCAGCGCGCGCAGGCGCCCACCGACCCGGTGCTCAACCTGCGCTTGGCGCGCGGATACCATGCCGCGGAGCGCCATGCCGATGCCCGCGCGGCGCTCGCGGTGGTGCTCGCGGCGCAGCCGGAGAATCAGGAGGCGCAGGCGTACCTCGGTCTCACGTACGAAGGGCTCGAGCATTACGACTCCGCGCGGACGGCGTACACCGACTTGCTCGCGGCACGGCCCCGTCGCGACGTGGAGCGGCTGCTGCGCGGCCGGCTGCAGCTGGTGGCTCGGAAGGAAGTGCAGCAGGCGGCGCGGCTCGCGATCGCGCGCGAGTCACAGCTCGCCGGGACCCCTCCCGAACCCAACACGGTCGCCGTGATGCCGTTCCGGTACACCGGCGGCGACTCGACGCTGCGCCCGCTGGAGCGGGGACTCGCGGCGCTGGTGATCACGGATCTCTCGAAGGTGCAGCGGCTCCGGATCGTGGAGCGAGAGCGCCTGCAGGCGCTGCTCGACGAGATGCAGCTCGCCGAGAGCGGCCGTGTCGATCCGGCGAGCGGTGCGCGTTCCGGCCGCCTCATGCGTGCGGGGCAAGTGGTCCAGGGACAGTTTCAGGATGTCCCCACCGCGAGTTTCCGCGTGGACGCGAGCGTCGTGCGGGCCACCGACGGCCAGGTCGCGGCGACCGGGTCCGATTCGGACCTGCTGCGCGCCCTGTTCGACATCGAGAAGCGCATCGTGTTCCAGCTGCTGGAGCGGATGGGGATCACCCTGACGCCCGCCGAGCGTACGGCGATCAGCGAGAGCCCGACCCGCGACCTCCAGGCGTTCCTGTTGTACAGCCAGGGCCTGGAGGCGCAGGACCGCGGGGACTTTGGCACGGCGGCCGCGGCGTTCCAGGCGGCAGCGCAGCAGGACCCCACGTTCGCCGCGGCCGCCGAGCAGGCAGCGGCGGCCGAGGCGGCGGACGTCGCCGCCGAGGCACCGACCGGGGCGGTGGCGACCGCCCTCGCACCGGCCGCCGGCGCGCCCGCGACGGGGGCGATGACCACGATCGCCACGCTCGCCTCGGCGATCAACTCGACGGTGCCCTCGGGCGTCACGACGATCGAAACCGTGCAGACGACCTCGACCATTAGCGTGCCGCCCTCCAACCCCAATCCCGTGTGCGAGGCGGCGCAGTGTCAGGGGCCGCAGAACCTGGGCCTGACGGGCACGATCATCATCGTCGTGCGGCGCCCATGACCATGCGCGCACGACTCGCCAGCACGCTCACGGCGCTCGTCGTCACCGCGTCGGCCGCGCACGCTCAGGCGAGCGATGCGCTCTATACCCGCCTCACGGCGCTGACGGGCTGGGAGATCCGAGGCTACAGCTTCGACTCCGGGATCTCGACCACCGCGACGTCCCAGTGGCGCATTCCGGTGATCGCCGTCGTTCCGGTGGCGCGGCGGCTGTCGCTCGACCTCACCACCAACGTCGTGAGCTCCCGCCTCGAAACGGATGCGGGCACCCAGACGCTCAGCGGGCTCAGCGACACGCAGTTGCGCGCGCTGTACACCCTCAGCCGCGACCGGGTCGTTGCATCGCTCTCGCTCAACCTGCCGACCGGCAAGCAGGACCTGACGGGCGACGAGTTCCAGGTCGCGGGTGCCATCGGCTCGACCTATCTGTCGTTCCCCGTCCCCACCATGGGCACGGGCTTCAGCGCGACCGGCGGCGTGGCGTGGGCGCGGCCGCTCGGGACCTGGAACTTCGGGGTCTCCGGGGCCTTCCGGGTCCAAGGTGCGTACAGCCCGCTCAAGGACAGCGCTTCCGGTGTCGAGTACAATCCCGGCACGGAGCTGCGCGTGCGCGCCGGTGTGGACCGCGTGCTCGGGCAGCGCACGCGCCTGCTGCTGGGCGCCACGTACAGCACGTTCTCGACCGACGAGTTCTCCGGCACGGGGCAGGTCGCGTCCGGTCGCTACCGGCCCGGCCCGCGCCTCATCGGGGAGCTTGGCGTCGTGCGCGTGGTCGGTCGCTCGACCGTCACGTTCGCCATGTGGGATTACCTGCGTACGGCCGGGGACACGAACAGCGCGACCGACAACCGGACGAGCGAGAACGTGCTCAACGCCGAGCTGCGCTGGAACCTCCCCGTCTCGCCGCGCGTGCAGCTCGAGCCGCTGGTGGGGTACCGGCGGCACAGCCTGAAGGACTTCGAGGGAGGTCGCCTGCTCACGGGCGGCGTCGCCGCGCGGTTCGGGATCAACGACCGCTTGTCCGGCACGGTGACGGGGCGCTTCGACACCGGATGGGTGGCGGGACGCGACGTCGGTCGGGCCGATCTGACCGGGTATGGGCTGACGGCGTTCGTACGCTACTCGCGGTAGCTGCCCTGACGATCGCGAAAATTCTTGACGGTCCCCGGGGGGGGTGGTAGGTTGCCGCCTTCTTTAGAGGCCGGAGCAGCGTCATCCGATGCCAGCTGAGCTCGGCGGATCGCAGATTTCTTCGCTGCTTGAGTCGCTTCCCGGGATCGCGAGTGTGCTCCGCAGCCCGGTGGCGGACGCGCTCGTGCGTGCCATTCGGGCAGCCGCCGGCATGGGGGAGTTCGCGCTGGAAGACGCGGACGAGCTGGTGCGCTACGCCGTGCGGCGCGGCTTGATCGGCGCCGACGAAGGCGACCGCGTGCTCGGTGAGGTCCAACAGGCCATGAAATCGAAGCGCAAGCCCGTGCGCGGTGCCAAGACGGCCAAACCCAAGAAGTCCAAACCCACGGCGAAACAGAAAAAGCCGCGCCGCTGAACGCGGGCGCGCGGCGGGCGGGATCAGGTGCGCAGGCCGCGCACGACCCCGCGGAGCTTCTCCGCTGCCTGCAGCAGTTGTCCGGCGGCGGCCGCCATCTCCTCGGTGGACGCGCCCTGCTCCTCCGCCGCCGCGGTCACCTCCTGAGCGCTCGACGCATGTGCCATCGCGCGGCCGCCAACGTGTTCGGCCGTCGCGCGGATTTCATCGCTCGTCCTGCCGTGCTCGGTGGCGGCGCGGGCGAGCTGGCCGGCGGCCTGCTCGACTTCCCCGGCCGCGCCGCCGATCTCCGCGAAACCGCGCACGGCGCCCGCGGCCGTTTCGGCTACGCCGCGGACCTTGGACTGCCCCGCCGTCATCGACTGGCTCACCTCGTCGACCTGCCGTCGGATCGCCACCGTCGTGCGCGCGACGTCCTCCGCCGCACGGGCCGATTCGTCCGCGAGCTGCCGCACCTCCTGGGCCACCACCGCAAAGCCGCGACCGTGCTCACCGGCGCGCGCCGCCTCGATGGCCGCGTTCAGAGCCAGCAGGTTGGTCTGCGACGAGATGCGCCGGATGAGGTCCACGAAGTCGTCGATCGCCGCACTCCGCGCCGCCAGGTCGGCGACTTGGCGAGCCGTTCCTTCGACCACTTCCCGTACCTCGACCAGTGCCTGTCGCGCGGCGCCCACGCTGCCGGAATGCTGCTCCGCCACCAACCGGATGTCAGCGCCCATCTGCGAGGAGCGCGCCGCCGCCTCGGCCATCCGTGCCGTCGCGTCCCGCAGGCGCCCGAGGGCCGCCTGGATCTCGGTCAGCTCCGCGCGCTGCCGCTCGGCCCCCGCGGAGACGTCGACCATCGCCGTGGCAATCTCGCTGCTCGATGCGGCCAGCTGCTCGCTGATCGCCGAGAAATCGCTGGCCGAGCCCGCGATGCGGTCGGCCTCTTCCACCACGTCGGTGACGATCGCGCGCAGCCGCTCACCCATCTTGCCCACCGCATCGGCGAGCACCTGCAGCTCCTGCGGCATTCGTCCCACCGTCACCGGCCGGAGGTCCCCGGTGGCGAAACGCTCCGCCCCCGCCACGAGACGGGCCAGCGGCCGGTCCACGGCGCGCACCGTCACGATCGCGACGGCCGTGCCGCCGACGAGCACGCCGGCGACGAGCAACCACAGCAACAGCTCGCGGCGTCCCGCGAGCCGTGCCAGCCGTTCCGCCACGGTGCCGGCCCGCGCCGATTGGGTGGTCGCGAGACCGCGCACGAGCCGCATCAGCTCGACCGCCGGCGGCCGGGCGGCCGCGGAGCGTGCGGTGGCCTCCGTGGACCGGCCCAGGTCGGCGAGGGCGTGTGCCAGCGCATAGTCCACCTGGATGGTCGCGTGGAGCTGCTTGAGCCGATTGACCGTCAGGCGATCGTCCACGCTCAGCCCCGCCAGCGCCTCGAGCCGCCGCAGGTACTCGAAGGCCGCATCGGCGGTCGTCTGGAATTCGGCGCTCGCCGCGCCGCTCGGCGCGCTCAGGTACTGTTCGGCGGCGCGGATTTCGTCGAACACGGTCGAGACGAGCCCGTTGGTCACTTCGACCGCCCCGCGCAGGACGAGCAGCTCGCCCGCCACCGCCGCCCGCATGGTCCGCAGAGCCGTGGCGCCCATCAGGCCGGCGAGCACGAGGCCGACGACGAGGACCGCGAGGCCGCCGACGATCCGCAGGCGGATCGTGTCCGTGGCCCAGCGCGTCACTGGCTCGCCTCCGTGACGAGTTGGCCGTTCCGCACGACGCCGATCACGACCGGCTTGTCCGGCACGTCCCCGCCGGCGCTGAACGCGATGCGTCCCGTGACCCCTTCGAACGCCGATCGGTCGCCCCCCACGGCGGCGAGGTAGTCGCGCACGGCGCGCCGGGTGGTGCCCACCTCCTCGATTGCGGCGGCCAGCAGGTGCACGATGTCGTAGGCCCCGGCGCCGCGGTGATCCGGCCGGGCGCCGTCGTAGGTGCGCGCATAGTCGGCTACGAAGGCGGCGTTCCGCCGCCCGGGGCGGTCGGGAAGGTACGCGCTGGCGACCCGCACACCCTCGGCGAGCGTCCCCATGGTCTCGATGCCCGTGAGCGCATCGCCCCCCAGCGTCGGCCAGGCGAGCCCCAGCCGGTTACGTTCCCGGATCACGTGCTCGGCGCCGACGCGGGGCATGGCCAACACCAGAGCGTCCACGCCGCCCCGGCGCCCGAGGCGACTCAAGTAGGGTTCGGGGGAGCCCCCGCTCGGCAAATAGGGGTCCGCGCCGACGATCCGCCCGCCCAGCCGGGTGAACTCGTCGGCGAAGGTGCGCCGGACCCCGCGACCGTACTCGTCGTTCGCGTACAGCAGGCCGACGCGCCGCGCGTTGAGCGTGCCGTAGGCGAACTGCGCGAGCCGCGCGCCGAAGACGATGTCGCTCGGGCACACGCGAAAAAAGAACGGCGAGATCCCCGTCAACACCGGGCTCGACGCCGAGGGGGACACCACGACCACCGGCGTGCGCCCGCCGCCGTATACCGGGGCCGTCGCCGTGGTGGGGCCCGAGGTGAGGTGCCCGATGACCGCGACCACCGCGGGATCGTCGTAGAGCGCCTGCGCCATGCGGAGCGCGACGTCCTCGTTCGCGCTGTCGTCGACGATGCGCAGCTCCAGCCGGCGGCCGCGGACGCCGCCGCGGGCGTTGATCTCGGCCACCGCCATGTCGGCTGCCTGGCGCATGGATCGCCCGCGCACTTCCGAGAACGGGCCGGCCAGACCGAGGACGACGGGCGCCGTCTCGCGCCCGCAGGCCGCGAGCCAGACCGCCGCCGCAAGCGGCAGGAAAAAGGCAGGCCCCGAGGGACGATTCAAGGACAAGGAGACACGAATGGGAGAGCGCGTGCGCCAACCTCGCGTTTCGGACGGCGGTGGTCAAGTGGGGCTTCCGGTCGTAGGTTCACGGCAGATGCTCGCCCACGACCGTCTGTGCGCATTCGCCGCCGGCCTCGAGGCGCTGGTCGCCGCGCGCGCGGCCACGGAGTTCGAAAGCGCCTGGGAACGGCGCTCGCTCACGCGGCTGGGGTGGGATGCTCTCGCGCTCGCGCGCCGGACGGAGTCGGTCGCGCTCGGGCCCGTGCTCGGGCAGGTCGACCGACTGCTCCTGGCGGTGTTGGACCGCAGCCGGGCGCTGCGCGATCCTCACGTCACAACGTTCCGTGTTCCCGAGCTCGAGCGGTGGCAGCACGCCTCGGCCGCGACGCTGGTCGGCGCGCGTTGGGGCGGCGCCGGCCTCAAGACCGTGGTCGCCGACACGAGCGCGCCGACGGCGCGCCGCTACTTCGCCCTTCTCGCCCTCGCCGCGCGCCATCCCCCCGGTGCGTGGCCGGTGTTCGCCCGCTATCTGGCGGCCCCCACGGCGCACCACGCGTTCCTGGCGGCGGCGGTCGAGGCCGCCCGGTATTACCCCGGCCACGCCGCCGACCTCATCCGGCTGTTCGACCGCATCCGGGGTGACCTGCTGCTGCGGCGATTCCTGGGCCCCAAGATCCTGGAATCGCTGTATGCCCTGGACGACCCAGCCGCGATTCCGCTGTTCGAGGAGCTGGCCGTCACGGGGCACACCGATCCGGACCCCGAGCGCTGCGAGGTCACGCGCGCGCTGGTCGCGATCCGGCGGCGCACCGGTCGGCTCGCCCCGAACTCGAAGTTCCGCGATGGCGCGCGGCCGGAGGTGCGACGCGCGCTCGACGCGGCCCAGCGGTGCTTCGACGCGGAGCGCGATGTGCTCCGCTCGGTTCGCGTCATCTGACGGCCCGGCGACCATGACGGCGGCACGGCGCGGGAGCGGTGCGTCGGTGTTAGGTTCCCGCTGCCGATGACCCGGGCAGACCTCGACCCACAGATCGTCACGCGAGCGCGCGGCGCGATGCTCGGCCTGGCGGCCGGCAATCAGCTCGCCGTGCCGACCGAGCGCTACGCGACGCCGCAAGCCATTCGAGTGGCATTCCCGAACGGCGTGTGGGACCTGGCTCCGCCGCCCGACCGGTCGCCCTACGACGACGACACGGCGCTCACGATCCTGCTCGCGGAGTCGCTCGTCGATCGCGGTGATTTCGACGCGACGGACGTGGCGCGACGCTGGGTGGACTGGATGAAACGCGACGGCCGGGGCCTCGGCCCGATCACGTCCCATGCCCTCCGCCTGATCGACCGGGGCGTCGAGCCCTTCGAGGCCGGCCGCCTCGTCCGCGAAGCCGATCCGCTGGGCTCGGCCGGCAACGGTGCCGTGATGCGGTGCCTGCCGATCGCGATCCGCAATCATGACAACGTCGATCGCCTCGTGCGGGTCTCGACCCAGCAGGCGGCCGTCACCCACGCCGACGAGCGCTGCTTGTGGGCGGCGGTCGCGGTGAACCTCGCGGTGCGCGAGCTGCTGCACGGCAACGGCTATTTCGTGGACGAAGTGATGCACCGCCTCGACGGGCGGGCGCCCCGCGTGCTGGTGGCGGCGATCCGGCGCGCCCTGCGGGAAGACCAGGCCGAGCTGCCCATCACGGTCGAGGGACAGACCGGCTATGTGGTGCATTGCGTCGAAATCGCGTTCTGGTTCGCGGCGCACGGCCGGACGCTGGAGGATGCGCTGGTGTACCTGGCGCAGGCAGGCGGCGACACCGGCACGAACGCGGCGGTCACCGGTGCCCTGCTGGGCGCCCGCGACGGCGAAGTGTCGATTCCCCAGCGCTGGATGGGGCAGCTGATGGAGCCGCGCCGGCTCACGCGCCTCGCCGAGCTGCTGCTCGAGGGCGGCGCCGAAACTACGGCGGGGGGGTGGGAGTGACGTAGGAGGCGATGCGTTCTAAGACGTCGAGATCCGTGAGCGTCAGGTAGATCCACCGGGCGGCCCCCCGCCCCCGCCAATTGAGTCGCGTGAAGCGCCGCCCGTCGCGCCACTCCCACGTTCCACGCGCCATGTGCGACGGCGCTCCCCAGGCCGAGCGCGCCTCGCCCTGCATCCGCTCGACCAACGCGGCGCCCCCTGAGTCCCCGAACGACACAAACCCCGCCCGTCCATCAATGAAGTGGGCCGCCAGGCGGAACACCACCCCATCCACGGAATCGCGGATGCGGACGGCGCATTCCATCACCTGGGCCGTCCGGCGCGCCGTCGAGCAGACGAGCGGCTCCCGTGGCGCCGCCTGGAGCGCACGCGCCCGGTCGGCGAACTCGCGGTAGGACTGCCCGGCGCGGAACCCGCGGTAGGCGAACGTGGGGACGTTCCCGGGCGTGGACGACTGGGCGGCGGCCGGGCCCACCAGCACCGTCAGGAGCAGCAGGATATGACGCATCGTGCTGCGGAATATGGGGATGGCGCCCGAGAAACCGTAAGACTGCGGGCCCGGAGTATCACCCCGGGCCCGCTGTGTGGTGCGATCGGCGGAGCTCAGACCTTGCGGACGTTCTGCGCTTGCAGGCCCTTTGGTCCCTGGGCGACGTCGAACTCGACCGCATCACCCTCGGCGAGACTCCGGAACCCGTCTGCCTGGATCGCCGTGAAGTGGACGAACACGTCTGGTCCCGACTCCTGCGCGATAAAGCCGAAGCCCTTCGCGTCGTTGAACCACTTCACCTTACCCTTGGCCATGACCGTGACAACCTCGAGCTGTGGCTGGGGCATCGCCCCGGATTGGTTCGGCCCAGGTCACCGCGACGAGGGCGGGCTCAAACAAGAATCCGCGAGGGAACCGGTCCTCGCGGTGCGCAGACATCCGGTTACGGTGCCACGTCTTTTCTGCTTGAACCGCAGACCAAAGTACGGCCCAACTTTTTGGGGCGCAACGGTATGTCGAGTCTGGGCACGTCACCGGACCAGCCGACACTGTAGCGACACTATGAGAACACTACGAGCCCGTCGCTGAGCGGGCCGCGGCGGGCAGAATCACGGCTTCGCGGAATTTCTGGAGGGCCACCTCGTAGTCCCGCAGGCGGGACAGGATCTCCGCCGCCGTCTCCTGCGGGGTCCCGCCGGCTTGTCGCTGGCATGTGGGGACCAACGTGATCAGGGCGTCGACCTGGGCGTTGAGGCGGCGGGCGATGACCCGCACGGAGTCCGCGTACGCCGCGTGGGACATGCGGGCACGGCCCTGGCGCAGGAAGCTCCCGCCACTGCCGCAGAGGCCCCCGAGGCGCAGCCCGGCCTGGCGCAGCTGGGCGCTATCGCCGCGGGCTCGGCTGACGCGCGAGACGCCGTCCTTGAGCTGTGCCACGCCCCGCCCCACCGTCTTGAGGCCGTCGAGGAAGCGCACTTGCGCGGGCGTGGGGGCGGGAGCCGTATCACCCGGCGCCTGCGCCTGGGCCACGAGCGGCGTCGCCCACAGCAGGGTTCCGATGGCGAGCCCGCCCAGCCCGGCGGTCCTCTGTTTCTTGAGCATGTGCACGGGTTATAATCTCCGTATGGCCGTTTCCGCAACCTCCAAGAGCGTCCGCACCTTCGAGGATCGGGCCGAGGCCCTCGCGCACTTCTTTCTCCGCGCCGGCGAGGCCCCGCGCCTCGTCGCCTACGACGATGCGATCGGCTGTCCGCTGGACCAGGCCCTGGCCGCCCTCGAGTGGACGGGGGCCGTCGGGTTGCTCGCCGAAGACGACCTCGTGCATGCCGCCCGGCTGGGCAGCGACAGCGCGGCCGCGGTGGTGGAGCGACGCACCGACGGTGCCCGATTGTTCGTCTACCTGGGTCCGCGGATGGATGCGCCGGTCGCGGATCCGCCCGACGGCGCCCTGCTGTTCGACCAGCCGGGGGTGCGCGCCTACACCTTCGGCGAGCGTGGGCCCGCCGTCGCGCACTTCCTGCACGCCACGCACGGCCGCGGGTCGGTTCTGGCGCTGCTCGGCCGGCGCGCTCCGGAACTGCGTCATATCCGCCGCTGGGCCCAGGAGATCCTCGTCAGCGTCCCGGCCGGAGAGTCGGCGGCCATGCTCGCCGGCTGGTTCGCCACTACAGGCGCCGGATTGCTGTTCCTGCCAGGCCGCGGCTACTCCTATCACGAAGTCGCCATCGAAGGCTGAGCCATGATCGCCACGCTACTCACCGCCTGGGCGTTGTCCGCCCAGTCGCCCGACAGCGTCATTCGCGCCGGCATGATGGACGCGGTCACGGCCATGGCGGACTCGCTGGCCGCGTTGCGGGGTGCCGGGGCGCAATTCAACCGCGATTTGGCGAACGCGTCATCCCTCCTCGTCCTGACACGCGCCCGTTCGGTCCGCGCGCGGTGCGCCGCCGCGACGGCCGCCGGGGCGCACCTCGACAGCCTCTATGCCCGGCATGCGGCGGTGATCGTCCGCGACGCCGGTGTCGCCGGGTGGCGCCAGGAGCTCACCCGCCTCCAGACCGAGCTGGCGCGATGCACCCGCGAGTGGACGGCGGCGGTGGGGCACTCCGCCGACTCGCTGCGGGTCTGGGGGCCGTATCGCCTCGCCCGCCTCGAGGAAGCGGCGCGCCGTTATCGGGAAGCCGCCGCGCGGTTGCCGTATCCGAAAGCGAAACCCGCGGGTTCGTCCCGTGTGGGAAGTGCGCGGTTTGTGGATTCACACTTCCACATCGTGTGGACGGACTACCCAACCCCCGCCCGCGCGACGGGTTACCCTCCACATGCGACGCACATCGACGTGAGCTAAACCGAAGAAACATCGGCACTTGCGCGCCTCGCGCCGGTGCCTAAATTAGTCCTCGCGTCAGGGCGGGAAGGGTTGGGACCTCGTGTTCCGGCAACGCCGTCTTGGCGGGTTCGAGTGGGAATTCCGGGGAGGGCGCCGACGCACAAGGGCTCAGGTGCTCGTCGATCCGGGAGGGTCTCTCCACTCCGAATCGGTAGGGCCAGTCGCGTGCCCTACCCACGCCGACGTAGTGCCTCGGCGTGCAGTGCGGAAGGTCGGTCCGCGACCCGATCTGACCCGCAGCACTCACAACGGTGAACCAGGCGGCCCGGCCAGGCCGCATGGGGATGGAAGCCGGAGCCTCTGGACGCCCTACCGAGCGACGCAACAGTCAACCGGCGGCGACAGAGAGAAGAACGGCGGGAGGCAATCCCCCGACTCCGGGTAACCGCGGTGCGAAGCCCCCGGACGGCCTCACGGTCGCTCGGGGGCTTCGGCTTTTCAGCGCGTCCCGTCCCTCCGGTACACCGTCCGTCCGCCCAGCACCGTCATCACCACCGCGGCGTCGAGGATCTCTCGGGCCGCCACGGTCATGATGTCCCGGTCCAGGACCACAAAATCGGCGTACTTGCCGGCGGTCAGCGATCCCGTCTCCCCCTCCATGAACGCCGCGTAGGCGGGCCACAGCGTCACCGACAGGAGGGCCTCCTCGCGCGTGGTCCGCTGGGCCGGGAACCAGCCGCCGGCCGGGTACCCCGACCCGTCCTGGCGGGTGACGAACGCATGGAACGAGATCAGGGGGTTCACCGCCTCGACCGGGAAGTCGGATCCGTTGGGAATCACGACGCCGGTATTGAGGAGCGAGCGCCAGGCGTATGCGCCCTGGGCCCGCGACCAGCCAATGCGGTTCGGCACCCAGTACATGTCGCTGGTCTGGTGACTGCCCTGCATCGAGGGAATCACGTCGAGCGCGGCAAAGCGCGGGAGGTCCAGGTAGTGCAGATGCTGGGCGTGCTCGATGCGGAAGCGGTGATCCGCGGTCGGCACCTCGCGGAGCGCCGCCTCGAAGGCATCGAGGACGAGCCGATTGGCCCGGTCGCCGATGGCGTGGACGTTGAGCTGGAACCCGCCGCGCAGGGCCAAGACGGCCACGCGGCGGATCCGCTCGGGGTCGGCGGTGAGCAGGCCGGTGTTGCCGGGCTCGTCCGCGTACGGCTCGAGCAGCGCCGCGCCACGACTGCCCAGCGCGCCGTCCGCCGAGATCTTGATGGACCGGACCCACAGGCGGCCGCCGTGCAGCCCGAGCTGGGGGCCGAGCCGGAAGTAGCGGGCGAGGGTCGAGTCATCGCCGCGGAGCATCACGTAGTTACGCAGGCCGTAGCGGTTCTCGCGGGCGAGCTCCTCATACACCGCGATCTCAGCCGGCCCGACGCCCGCGTCGTGAATCCCCGTGAGCCCCCAGCGCTGCGCCTCCGCGATCGCGGCCAGGGCCCGGGTGCGAAGCTCGGCGGGCGACGCCCCGATCATGTGACGGCTGACGAGATCCGTCGCGCGATCCACCAGCACGCCCGTCGGCCGGCCGACCGTGTCCCGGATCACCCGGCCGCCCGGCGGATCGGGGGGCCCCGCGGGCGTCAGGCCGGCCAGCTCGAGTGCCTTCGCGTTGACCACCACGGCGTGGCCGTCCACGCGCGTGAGAAAGACGGGGTGGTCGGGCACGGCGCGGCTGAGGGCATCGTGCACCGGGAAGCGCGTGTCGGCCCAGTCGTTCTGGTCCCAGCCGCGGCCGCGGATCCATTCACCCCGGGGGGTGGTCGCGGCCCGTTCCCGCACCCGCGCGATCACCTCGTCGAACGATCGGGTGCCGACGAGGTCCACGATGCGCAGCGCCTGGCCGAGGTTGAGGAGGTGGGCGTGCGCGTCCACCATCCCCGGGATCACCGTCCGGCCCGTTCCATCGAGTCGCTCGGTGCGCGGCCCGGCGAGCGCGAGCGCGCCCCGCGTGCTGCCGACGAACACGAGGCGGCCCTCCCGCACGGCGAGCGCCTCGGCGACGGGGCGGTTCGGGTCGGCCGTGTAGATCCGGGCGTTGAGCAGGACGAGGTCGGCCGGCGCCCGCTGGGCGGCAGCGGCGGCGGCGAACCAGCCGAGCATCACGGCGAGCAGCGTAGGTCTCATCGCGGGAGTGGTGGCGGTGGTGAGGTCAGAGCTCGACCTGCGAGCCCACCTCGAACACCTGGGTCACCGGAATCCGGAAGAACGCCGTGGCGCGCAGGGCGTTGCGCGACATGACGGCGAATAGTTGTTCGCGCCACACGGCCATCCCCGGCCGCTCGGTGGCGATCAGGGTCTCGCGCCCCAGAAAGAACGTGGTCGCGTCGACGTTGATGTCGAGGCCCTTCGCGCGGCAGGCGTCGAGGATCTCGTGAATGTCGGGATCCTCCATGAACCCGTAGCGCGCCACCACCGCCGTGAAGCCCTTGCCCAGGCGCTTCACCGCCACGCGCTCGGCGGCGGGCAGGTGCGGCACTTCTTCGGTGAGTACCGTGAGGAAGACCACACGCTCGTGCAGCACCTTGTTGTGGACCAGGTTGTGCATGAGCGCCGGGGGCGTGCCCTGCGGGTTGCCGTACATATAGATCGCCGTTCCCGGGACGCGGTGCGGCGGCTCGGCCGCGAGATCGGCCATCAGCAGCTTGATGGGCAGGGACTTCTCGGCGACCCGCTTGGCAAGAATCGCGCGGCCGCGATGCCACGTGGTCATCAGCAGGAACAGGACAGCGGCGACGACCAACGGGAACCAGCCGCCGTGCGGAATCTTCAGGCCGTTGGCGCCGAGGAACGCGAGATCGACGACCAGGAACCCGCCGCACAACGCGACCGCCCGGGCTCGCGTCCAGCCCCACACTTCGCGAGTCAGCAGGAACAATAGCAACGTGGTGAGCACCATTTCGCTCGCGACGGCGACCCCGTAAGCGGCGGCGAGGTTGCTCGACGTGCGGAATCCGAGCACCAGCGCCACCGTCACGACCATCAGGGCCCAGTTGATCCCCGGCATGTAGATCTGCCCCATCTCCCGTGAAGAGGTGTGCTCCACCTGGAGCCGCGGACTGTATCCCAGGAGCATGGCCTGACGCGAGAGTGAGAACGCCCCGGAGATCACCGCTTGCGACGCGATGATCGCCGCGACGGCGGCGAGCACGATCAGTGGGTACAGGCCCCATACCGGAGCGAGCCGGAAGAAGGGGCTCTGCGCCGTCGCCGGGTCCGCGATGAGCAAGGCCCCCTGGCCGAAATAATTGAGCAGCAAGCCCGGGAGCACCATCCCGAACCACGCCATCCGGATCGGGCGCAACCCGAAATGCCCCATGTCCGCGTAGAGCGCTTCGCCGCCCGTGACGACGAGAAACACCGCCCCGAGCACCAGCAGACCACCCTGCCCGTGCGCCGCGAAAAAGCGGACGGCATGGTGTGGGAGCACCGCCTGGAGAACCTCGGGGCGCGCCGCGATCTGCACGAGGCCGAGGATCGCGAGCGTCGCGAACCACAGCACCATGATGGGGCCGAACACCACCCCGACACGGTGGGTGCCGTGGCTCTGGAACCAGAACAGCAGGAACAGGATGCCGATCGTGAGGGGGACCACCCAGTGCGTCAGCTGGGGAGCGGCGACGCCGAGCCCCTCCACGGCACTCAGGACTGAGATCGCCGGCGTAATGACGCTGTCGCCGTACATCAGCGTCGCGCCGAATACGCCCAGCAGGGCGACCATGCCCCGGGGCCCGTGTCCGAGCTTCGGACGCCCCCGTTGAATCAGCGCCATGAGGGCCAGAATCCCGCCCTCGCCTTTGTTGTCGGCGCGCATCACGAATGCGGAGTACTTGATGGAAATGACGACCACGAGCGACCAGAAGATCAGCGACAGCACACCGAACACGTTCGCCTCGGTGACCGGCATGCCGTGCGGGCCGTGGAACGCTTCCCGCATCGCGTACAGCGGGCTCGTGCCGATGTCCCCGTAGACGATGCCGAGCGCGGCGAGGCTCAAGGTCGCGAGGTACCGCCCCCGTGGAGCGGCCTTGGCGGGCGCGGGCGGCGGGGGCGCCGCGGCGGTCCCCGCTGGCGGACCGTCAGCGCTCATCGAGTGTGGCGAGGGCGGCGGCGAGGAGCACCAGCTGCTGCGTCGCGAGCCGGGCGCTCGGCACGTCGGCCCACTCACGCAGGGTGTGCTGGTCACCGCCGCGGGCGCGGCCCACGGCGATGGCGGGCAGTCCGCGCACGACGCCGATGTTGGCGTCGGTCGAGCCGGTCGCGACGGCTTCCGGCCCGCTGCCGAACGACCACCCGAGGTGGCGCAGCACGTCCACCGCGGTGGTGACCAGGAAATGCCCGCGGCGCGCCGCGAGCTGGTCCGGCGTGCCGCCCGCGGCATTACGCAGCAGCACCTCCCGCCGGAACGTGACCGATTCGGCCGCGGCCGCCGCGGCGCACGTCGCCACGAGGGTCGCGTCGAGCCGGTCCAGGAGCACGGGATCGACCGTGCGGAGGTCCACCGTGAACGACACCTCTTCGGGGATCGCGTTCACGATCTTGCCCCCGCGCATCATCCCCACGTTGTAGACGGCGCTCACGGGGGCGTCCGGTTCCGGCAGCGGAATCTGGTAGATGTCGAGAATGCACCGGGCTGCCGCGCGGGCCGGATGCGGCTTGCCGCGCGACGTGTTCGTGTGCGCGCCGGGGCCCGAGAACACCATGCGCGACCAGTAGATGCCGAGGGCGCCGTACTGCACCGGGCCGAGGCCCCCGTCCACGGCCACGAGCAGATCGGCCCGATTGCGGTCGAGCCAGTACGCCATGCCGCGCAGCCCGACCTCCTCCTGGACGGTCCACAGCAGCACCACGTCGCCCCGCGTACGCAGCCGCGCGTCCTGCCACGCCCGCGCCAGCGCCAGGAGCGCCGCGACCGAGGCCGTGTTGTCGAACACCCCCGGCGCATGGAGCGTGCTGTCGGCGCGACGCACGGTGAGGTCGGCTTCCACCGGATGGACCGTGTCGAGGTGCGCGGCGAGCACGACGCGCGGGCCGGCGCCCGTCCCGGCGAGCACCGTCCAGAGGTTCCCGAGTGAGTCGGAGGAGGCGGCGAGTCCGAGGGCCGCGAGCCGGTCACGGACGTAGGCCGCCCGCCGGTGCTCCTCCCCGGACGGGGCGGCCATGCCGGTGAGCCGGATCCATTCCTCGACCTGCGCGGGGAAATGGGCCGCGACGTGCGCCAGCGCGTCCCGCACCGCGGGGTGGGCGGTGAGGCCGGGGGTGAAACGCGACGCGGCGGAGTCCTGCGCCGCCACCGGGGCCGCGAGCAACGCGGCCGTGACCAGCCACCAACCCACCGCCTGCCTGTCGTGCACGGCGCCGTCCTCCGTCGCATTTTCTGGTGCCCGGGCGCGTCTTTCGGGTTCGGGTCGGCGCGGGGCGCGCGCGTAGGTTAGGCGTCGTGTCGCCGACTCACAAGATGCCGCTGGGGCCCGCCGCCGCTCGCCGGGCCGTCCTGACCGAGCTACAGGCCGCGCTGGCGGCAGCCCGGTGCGCCAGCTACGTCGCGGGCCTCTGCGCGGCCGACTTCGCCGTGCGCGAGCTGCTGCTGGTGGCCCACCAGGAGCTCGGCCGCGCGGTGCGGGCGGTGGACCGTCTGGGCAACGGCGGCTGAGACACGGCGCGGACGGCCGCCGGGACGGAGGGCGTCCTCACCCGCCTCCGGTTGCCGGTCCCCGCTGCGGCGGCACCCATGCTTTGAGCTGGGGCAGGTCGGTTTCCCGCTCGTGCTCCTTGTGGAACGGCAGCCGCGGGCTGCGGATCGTGAGGAGGTGGGCGATGGAGTTGGCGTAGTACTCGAGCAGCGGGCGCCCGCGCGGGAGGATCACGAGGCTCGCCCCCTGAGCCACGACGAGGCGCCGCATGCGCAGCATGCGCCAGGCGCGATCCCACAGCTCGTCGATGCGGAGCCCGCCGCGCACGACCTGGGCGTTGATCTCGAGCAGTCGGTCGCGGAGCGCATCCATGCGGTCGAGTACCGCCTCCCGCGGCACGACCGACTGCTCGAACGACAGGAGCGCCGCGGCGGCGAGCGGAACCGGCGTGACGGGCACGATCGCGCCGATCCGATCGAGCATCTCGCGCGCCAGGCCGTCGAGCGCCGGCAGGCGTTGCTCCTTGGGCCAGGTGAGCAGTCCATCGGGCGCGGTGCCCAGCCAGCTCCGCAGCGAGACGGGCGTCCCGAAGTTGACCGCGGCGCGGCCATACCGGCGCAGGCGGCCGGTGAGCAGGCGCACGGTGTTGCCGGCGAGGTAGGTGACCACCGTCCACAGCTGCGCCATGCGTCCGGGCCGGTCGCGCGCGTCCACCAGCTCGCGGATGAGGGAGCGGTCCTCGAGTACGCGGTCGTAGTTGATGGCCACGGGAACGAACCAGATGTCGCGGCCGAACTCGGGATCGAGCACCGTACGGCACAGGTAGTCGAGCAACCCGAGCTTGGGGGGACGTAGCCTCCCGTCGCGGGTGAGCCCGCCCTCGGGAAAGATCCCCTGGGTGACGCCGTTGCGCGTGATCAGCTGCACGTAGCGCTCCAGCACCGTGTGGTAGAGGGGCTCGCGAAAGCGGCGGCGGATGAAGTAGGAGCCGAAACTCTTGAACACGTACTCCAGCGGCCACGCCCGGGCCCATTCACCCACCGCGTAGCTGACGTGCACGCCGTACGCGAGCACGTAGGCGACGACGATGTAGTCCGCGTTGGACCGGTGATTCATCAGATAGACGACGACATCGCGCTTAGGGATGTTGGCGAGCGCGGCCTCGTCCTGATGATCCACCGAGACCTTGTACAGCAGGTTGACGAGGACCTTGGCGAGGTTGTAGCCGATCTTGTAGTACGACAGGATGCTGAAATGCGGCACGATCTCGTTCAGGTACGTCTCGACGCGGCGCCACGCCGCCGCCTCGGGCAGGCCGTGCTCCGCCGCATAGGCGCGGACCGCGCCGGCGACCGCGGTATCGGCGCGCAGGGTACGCTTGACGAGTCGCGGTTGCTGCAGCTGGTAACGGGAGATGCGGGCCCGAAAGGCGTGCAGCGTGCGCACCGCCGCCCGGCTCGCCCAGGACGTCACGCGGGGAGCTCCCCCCGCTGCTTCAGGGCCGCGTACCCCATCCCCTTCAGCCGGGCGATGCGTTTCCCCATCGGCGGATGGGTGGCGAGGATATCCGCGAGCCGCCCTTCCCGGTTGTCGAGCCGGCGCCCGAGCGGATCGGCGATGCACAGGTGCGCGGCACCCCGCTTGATGGCCGTGGTCGGGGCCGCCGCGTGCTCGATGCGCTCGAGCGCCGCCGCGAGCGCGAGCGGGTTCCGGGTGAATTGGGCGCTCAGCGCGTCCGCCAGGTACTCGCGCTTGCGGCTCACGCCCATGGCGAGCAGCCGGGTGATGAGCGGCGCGAGGAGCCACGAGATCAACCAGACCGCGAGGAGGACGAGCAGCAGCCCTCCCGCGTTCTTGCTTTTGCCGCGGCCGCCCCCGCCCCCGGCCCGGATGCCGCCGTGGAAGATCGCGCGGGCCGTCCCGTCCGCGATCAGCGCCACGGCGCCCACCAGCGCCGCCAGCGTCGTCATGAGCCGGGTGTCGTAGCTCTTGATGTGGCCCAACTCATGGGCGATCACCGCCTGGAGCTCGTCCCGGGTGAGCAGGTCGACCAGTCCCGCCGTCACGGCCACGTTGGCCCGCTGGGGATCCTGGCCCGTGGCGAACGCATTGGGGTCCGCGTCGGGCACGATCCACACCTTCGGCTTGGGCAGGGCAGCCGCGATCGCCATTTCCTCGACTACGTTGACGAGTCGCCGCTCGGCATCGGTCCGGGGCGTCTGCAGCTCACGCGCGCCGGTGGCCCACAACACCTTCTCGGGGCCGGTCCGGTACGCGTAGGCGGCCAGGCCGCCTCCCAGCGCCGTGAGGGCGAAACCGATCCACGGAAAGCCGTGCCGGTAGCTTCCCGGCTCCGCCCCGGACGTGAATCCGGCGACGATGAAGTCCCCGCCGAATCCGAGCCAGGCGAAAAAAAGCACGAAGCCAATCACCAGCCACGTCGTGCGCCGGCGATTGGCTTCCTGCTGCTGAAAGAGATTGCCCGAGGGCTCGTCCGTCACGCCTTGGGCTTCATGGACAGATCGACCTGCGGCACGGCGCGCTCGGCCTGATCCTCGATCTCCCACAGCTCCGCGGGCGTCGCCTTGGCCACGCCGGCGACGAGGTTCCACGGGAACTGCTGCTGCGTGGTGTTGTACTGCGTCGCGGTGTCGTTGTACATCTGCCGCGCGAATCCGACGCGATTCTCCGTCGAGGCGAGTTCCTCCTGGAGCTGGCCGATGTTGGCGGTCGCCTTGAGCTGGGGGTACTGCTCGACCACGACGTTGAGGCGCGACAACGCCGCGCCGAGCTGCGCCTCCGCCGCCGCGAGCTGCTTCACGCCGGCCGTCGGCGTCGCGCCGGCCTGGACCTTCACGGCCTGGTTGCGCGCCTGGATCACCGATTCGAGCGTCTCGCGCTCGAAATCCATGGCTCCCTTGACCGCGTTCACGAGATTGGGGATCAGGTCGTGCCGCCGTTTGAGCTGGACGTCGATCTGTTTGAACGCGTTGAACGTCTGGTTCTTCAGGGCGATGAGGCGATTGTACGCCGTAATCACCCAGAAGACGACGGCCGCGACAAGAACGAGCAGGATCCAACCGGACATCGGCTTCTCCCGGAAAAGAGGGACGTGGTGCCGGATGCAACGTGCCCTTACGTGGGCACCGTCGGCAAGAGTTTCGCGAGCGCCTGCCGGACGGCGTCGGCGACGTCCGCTTCGAGCGGGCCCACCCGCGCGAGCGGGTGCTCGACGTCGACATGCAGCTCGAGCCCGCGGGCCACGGGGATGCGACGCCAGCTCGTCGCGACGTGGACGTCCTTCGCGACGTCGCGCACCAGCCAGCCTGACAGCGCCCGGCCCGAGCGCCCCCGCGGCAGCGCGGCCGCGCCGCGCAGCGCCAGCCGGTCGGGCGAGGGCAGCCCCGCGCCCAGTGTCTGTGCCGCCCGCCGCTCCAGGATGTCGCCCGTGAGGTCGGTCATCTCCCCGGCGATGGCCTCGAGGGTCGCCCCCTCCATCTGGCGCACCTTGATGCACAGCAGCTGGAGGAAATGACGGTAGGAGTAGGTGGCCGCCGTCCCCCGGCCGTCGGGCGGACTCACGAGACCGCGGCTGACGTAGAACCGGATGGTCCGCTCGCTGGGACGCGCGCGCGCCGCCGCGTTGATCGGCGTCACGCTGGACGCCTCCAGCACCGCGCCGACGAGCAGCGACAGGTCCCGCAGATTCCAGGGGGACAGGGTGCGGTACGCGCGCAGCGTCTGGAGCGGGTCAGCGGACACGGGGACGGTCATCGGGCGACGGGCCGGGATTCTCCACGATGCCCCTGCCGACGGTGACGCGCAAGTGTCGCGACAATCGGCATCCCCCGTGCGGGTTATTGATGCCGGTCCCCACCGCCCGCCACGTCAACTTGGCGCATGGCCCGCGGCGCCACGCTCGTCGAGCTCGTGATCGTGATCGTGATCCTCGCCGCGCTCGCGGGCGTGGGCCTGCCGCGCGTCCGCGCGGCGCTCGATTACGCGGCTGCCGACGCCGCCGCGCGGGAGATCACGACTGCCCTCGCCGTCGCCCGGCAGTCCGCGATCCGCCAGGGCGTCCGCGCCCGGCTCGTGATCGGGGCCGATAGCCTCCGCGCCGAGCTGTGGGACGGCGCGCGATGGCAACCGGCGGTGCGCTGGCCCGGCCCGGCCGCGCACCGCGTGAGCGTGCAGGTTTCCAATCCGGTGGTGACCTACGCGCCCAACGGCGTCGGGTGGGGAGCGGCGAATACGACCGTGATACTGCGCCGGGGGTCGCAGATCGAAACAATCACCACGTCTCGGGTCGGCCGCGTGAAGCGCTGGTAGGTGCAACCATCCGCCCGCCGCGTGCATCCATATGTGGTGAAACCCAGCGCCGCGGTCCCACGTTAGACCAGGAGCGCTGCACGGTTGCAGTCGTCGCGGCCGGAGTGTGACGGCCACTCCGCCCGACAAGCCAGCCCGGGTGCCCACAAGGCCCCGGGTTTGGTTTTTCTGTGAACTGAGTGGGGATGAGGGAGAGGGGATGAGGGGGGCGTCCCCCTACTCGTCCCCCGTTCCCCGTCCCTCGTCCCCCGCGAGCGAACGCCGCAAGGCGTCATCGAGGCCGATCGGCGTGACCCCGAACACCCGCTCCATCGCGTTGTCCGAGGTCGCGCTGCCCTCGACCAGCATCTGGAGCTGGTGCGTCGTGATCGGCGCGATCGCGGCCGGCAGGACGTCGAACGCCGCCGCCGCGACGCGCACCAGCGCGAGGGGCACGCGCACCGTCGGCCGGGGATGGCCGGCGGCGCGACCGACGGCCCGCACGAATTCGCGGTAGGTCACGACCCCTGGGCCGCCGAGCTCGTGGGTTCCCGGTGGCGCACCGCCCTCGGCGGCCCGGACGAATGCGGTCGCCACGTCGCCGATCCACACCGGCTGCATCGGAAAGTCACCGGCCCCGAACACCGGCACGGCGGGCAGCAGCCGGTGCAGCCGGACGAGGATCGCGAGCGGCGCGCTCTCCGGTCCCACGATGACGGCCGGGCGCAGGATCACGCACGGCAGCCCCGCCTCGCGGACCGCGCCCTCGCCGCGGGCCTTGCTGCGGTGATACGGGGTTGCGGCCGGGTCGGGGCGCGCGCCGAGGGCGCTCATGTGCACGACGCGACGGACGCCGCCGCGCGCCGCCGCCGCCGCGACGCGCCGGGCTCCCTCGACGTGGATGTCCTGGAACGTGGCGTCGCGCGTCTCCGCAATGATGCCCACGAGATGCACGAGCGCGTCGGCGCCCGCCACCAGGCGGTCGAGGGCCGCAGGGTCGGCGAGGGTGCCCGACACGAGCTCCACCGCGTCGGCGGAAAACGGCAGGTGGGCGGGGTCGCGGACGAGCGCGCGGACGGTGTGGCCGCGCGCCCGCAGGGCGCGCACGATGTGGCGTCCGACGAAGCCGGTGCCGCCGGTGATCGCGACGCGTGCCATCGGAACCGTTCAGCCGGGCGGGAGTTCGACGGTTGGGTCGGAGGGGTGCTCGTCTACCAGGAACACCAACGTGCGGCGGCGATCGACCACGGCCTGCAACGCCTGGTACACGCCCGGATCGAGCGCGACGCCGGACAACTCGGCCATCCGCGCCACCGCGTCCTCGGGCGTGAGTTTGTCCTGATACGGGCGGCTGGTCGTCAGGGCGTCGAAGATCTCGGCCGCCGCGATGATCCGGGCGCCCAGCGGGATGTCCTCGCCCCGCAAGCCATCGGGGTAGCCCGTCCCGTCCCAGCGTTCGTGGTGTCCGCGGATGTCCGCCACCACGTCCGCCAGGTGGGGCAGCGGGCTGAGGATCTGCGCGGCCACCAGCACGTGCTGCTTCACGTGGGCGAATTCTTCGCTCGTGAGCGGGCCATGCTTGTTCAGGACCGTCTCACGCGTGCCGATCTTGCCGATGTCGTGCAACCGGGCGGCGGTGCGAATGCGGTCGATGGCATCGTCGGAGAGCGCGAGCTCGACGGCTAGTGTTCCCGAGAGGTCGGCGATGCGAGCGGAGTGACCGCGCATATAGGGGTCCTTCGCTTCGAGGGCGTTCACCAGCGCCTCGAGCGTGGCGACCGAGATGCGCTCCAGTTCGCCGCGCTCGAGACGCCGATCGGCGCCCCGCGCTGCCGCCGCGCGCTGGTCGCGCTCGGTCACGCCGCGCTCCGCGATCGCCGACTCGCGGCGCTTGAGCGCGCGCTGCACGGCCCGGCCCAGATCGGCCAGATCCACCGGCTTGGTCAGGTAGTCCATGGCGCCGCGTTGCATGCACAGGGCCGCCGTGGTGGCATCGTTGACAGCGCTGAGCATCAGCACCGCCAGGTCGGGATTGACACGGAGCGCCTGCGGCACGAGGTCGATCCCGCTCACGCCCGGCATCCGGATGTCGCACAGCATCAGCGCGATCCGGTGCTGCTGCAACGCGGCGAGCGCTTCGTCCGCCGAGGCCGCCACGTGCGCGTCGAACCCGGCGCGCGCGAGGAACCGGCGCAGCGCGTCGCGGATCGGTTCCTCGTCGTCCACGACGAGCACGGAGTGGGGGCTATCGGATGGGGTCATCGGCGATCCCCGGGCACGGGGTCATCGCCCCAAAAATGGGGCACTCCGGCCGCATGGACCAGACCGCGCACCTTCAAGCGGCGCTCACGAAGGCGACATCGGGGGCCGCCGGAATGAGACCCGCGCGCGCCGCCCGGGCGAGCAGCTCGGCGACCGCGCGCCGCCCCTGCGACCCGTACGAGACGGTGTAGTCGTTCACGTACATCCCCACGAAGCGGTCGGTCTGGCTCGCGTCGAGCCCGCGGCTGAACCCGCGGGCGTGGGCCAGGCCCTCGGCTCGGTGGGCGAGCCCGTACTCGATGCTGGCCTTCAGGTCCCGGGCGACCGCGTGCATCAGGGGCTGCCCGAGGTCGCGCCGCACCACGTTGCCACCGAGGGGCAGGGGCAACCCGGTCTCGCCGTGCCACCACTCCCCGAGATCCGCCCACAACGCCAGCCCCCGATCGGCATGGGTGAGCTGGCCTTCGTGGATCAGCACGCCCAGCTCGACGCGCCCCGCCAGGACGGCGTCCTCGATCTGGTCGAACGGCAGGACGACGTGACGGGCCGCGGGCTGGTAGAGCTTGAGCGCGAGGAACGCGGTCGTCAGCTCTCCTGGGACGGCCACCGTGCGCCCGGCGATCGCCGTGCGCGCGTCCGGCGGAGCGGGGCCGCGCGCCACCAGGCGGGGACCATAGCGGTCGCCGATGCTGGCCCCGTGGTCGAGCAGGGCATAGCGCTCCGCGAGGTACGCGAACGCGTGGATCGACACGGCCGTGACCTCGAGTTCGCCCGCGAAGGCGCGGCGGTTCAGGGTCTCGATGTCGGCCAGCTCGTGGACATAGCGGCGGTCGCCGGTGTCGATCTTCCCCGCCGCCAGCGCCCAGAACATGAACGCGTCGTCGGCATCGGGGCTGTGGGCCAGGTGGATGGTGCGTTGCGAACCCGCCGTCACGGGGTCCCGCGCGCGCGGCCGATCGCCTCCGGCTTGAACGCGTCCAGCGTCGCGGCATGGGCCTGGTACTCGGGGCGGCCCAGCGCCCGTTCGGCAGTCTCGTGCTGCACGAAGGCGGCGTACGCCCGCCGCGCGTTGGGCCCGTCCTTGAGCGCGTCGTACGCCCGCGCGCGCAGGATCAAGGCGTACAGATGCGTCGGGACCGCGGCCAGCAACGTGTCCGCCTGGGCCAGCGCCGCCTGGGGGTTGCCGCCCGCGAGCTCCAGCAGCCCGATGTCGTACCGCGCGTCGTTGTCCAGCGCCGGAAGCTGGGCGTACGTCTGCAGCGCCATCGGGAGGAAGAAGGCCACGCTGTCCTGCTTGCCTTCTTCCGAGAGGCGCATCACGCGGTCGAAGAGTCGGCGGGCCATCTCCTCGGTGGACATCTGGCTGATGTCCATCGTCGACTGCCCACCGGGGTTTGCCCCGGGAGCGCTCCCCGCGGCGGCGCCCGGCCCGCTCCCCGACCCGCCGCGCAGGACGAGCACGACTACCAGGGCGCCGACCGCGAGGCCGGCCAGGCCCCAGGGCAGGCCGGCGCGCCAGTCGGTCGTGGCGCCGGACGGAGTGGGAGCGCCGACCGTCGCCCCGCATTTGTGGCAGAAACGTGCATTGGCGGAGAGCGCCGCCCCGCAGGCATGACAGTCCATAGGACCGGGAATCTAACTGGCAGGTTGTCGCAGGGGAGCATACTGTTCTCACGCCGCGGACGCGGGACGCCCCTCGTCAGGAGGTTGCGATGAGTGCCCCATTTGACGGTCACGAACGCTCGCGCCACATGGGCGAGCTGAAGCGCGGGGACGAGCGGTGGAACGTCTACCTCGAAGTCCTGCCCGACGCGTCGGTCGCCGCCATCCGCGGCCGGCTCCACTTCGTGTGCGCCGACCGGCACCACGAAACGGGCTGGATCTTCCTGGAGCGGGCGGAGCAGGATATCCGAGACCGCTTCGGTGAATTTTCGGCGATCGAACTGTGGCACTTCCTCGAGTCGCTCGTCGCCGGCGTCCGCTGATCAAAGTGTAACATAATCTCTGCAGTTTGTGCACCTCCCGCGCGACAGTTTTTCCAATTTCATCCGCCCAAAAACACATTTTTTCATATTTCCGTGCTTCTGGTGCAGGATTTGCTTGACAGGCATGCAACCCGCGGCTACCTTGGGCCATGCCACTCGCCTCGTGCGACGCGTGGTGACTGGGAGCCCGGCGCTCGAGCCCTGCGCCGGGCTCCCGGCCGTTTATGGAACGCCGCCCCGGCCCGAACCATGAGTCCAGGAGACACCGCCCGATGACCGCGACCCTCGATCCCAAGGCCATTGCCGCCGCCCCCGCCGCCCCCGCCCCCGCGGCCACGACGTCGCCCGCCGAAGTCATCCGTCGTGCCCGGGAGGCCGGCGTGCAGATCGTGGACGTCAAGTTCACGGACCTGCCCGGCACGTGGCAGCATTTCTCGCTGCCCCTCTCGGAGCTCGGGGAATCGACGTTCGCCGAGGGGCTGGGCTTCGACGGGTCGTCGATCCGCGGGTTCCAGGCGATCAACGAGAGCGACATGTTGTTGCTGCCCGACCCGACCACGGCGTTCGTAGACCCCTGCCTGCAGGTGCCGACGCTCTCGCTCACGTGCGACATCGTCGATCCCGTGACGGGGGCGCCGTACACGCGCGACCCGCGCCACATCGCCCGCAAGGCGGAGGCCTATCTCACGGCGAGTCGCATCGCGACGGCGGCGTATTTCGGGCCCGAAGCGGAGTTCTACATCTTCAACTCCGTGCGCTTCGACCAGAACGCGCACGAGGGCTACTACCACATCGACTCCGAGGAAGGGATCTGGAACTCGGGCGCCAACGGCGGCCCGAACCTCGGACACCGGCCGCGCCACAAGGAGGGGTATTTCCCGGTGCCGCCGGTGGACCGCCTGCAGGACCTGCGGTCCAAGATCATGCTCGCGCTCATTGCCGCCGGCATCGACGTCGAGGTGCAGCATCACGAGGTGGGCACGGCCGGTCAGGCCGAGATCGACATGCGGTTCGGCACGCTGACCCGCATGGGCGACCAGATGATGATGTACAAGTACATCGTGAAGAACGTCTGCCACCAGCACGGCTACACGGCGACGTTCATGCCCAAGCCGATGTTCGGGGACAACGGCTCCGGCATGCACGTGCACATGAGCCTGTGGAACGAGGGCACGAATCTCTTTTTCGCGCCCGACGGGTACGCGTTGCTGTCCGACACGGCGCGCTGGTACATCGGCGGACTCATCGAGCACGCCGCGGCGTTGCTGGCCCTCGCCGCCCCGACGACGAACAGCTACCGGCGCCTGGTGCCGGGGTATGAGGCGCCCATCAATCTCGTATACTCGCAGCGCAACCGGTCGGCGATCTGTCGCATCCCGATGTATTCGAAGTCGCCCAAGGCGAAGCGGGTCGAGTTCCGGGCGCCCGATCCGTCGAGCAACCCGTACCTGACGTTCGCGGCCCTGTTGATGGCCGGGCTCGACGGCGTACGCAACAAGATCGAGCCGCCAGCCCCGATGGATGTCGATCTCTACGAGCTCGAGCCCGAGGCGCGGCGGCACGTGAAGAACACGCCCGGGAGCCTCGCCGAGTCGCTCGCGGCGCTCGAGGCCGACCACGCGTTCCTGCTGGAAGGGGACGTGTTCACGCCCGACGTGATCGACACGTGGCTCGAGTACAAGCGGGCCCGGGAGGTCGCGCCGATGGCACTGCGGCCGCATCCCTACGAGTTCTTCCTGTATTACGACTGCTGAGAGGACAGGAGACGTCGGTAGAGGGCGGTAGAGGTCGGCAGCAGCGTACCGACCTCTACCGCCTTCTACCGTCGTCGACCATCTTCCTTCTCTCTCTACCACCCCCGATCGGATCCTCATGCACGAGAAGACCACCGGCGCCACGCGGCGCGACATCCTCGACCTGGCGAAGAAGCAGAACGTCGACTTTCTGCGCCTCCAGTTCACCGACATCCTCGGGGTGAACAAGAACGTCGAGGTGCCGGAGAGCCAGTTCGAGAAGGCCCTGGAAGGCGAGATCATGTTCGACGGCTCGTCGATCGAGGGGTTCGTCCGCATCGAGGAATCCGACATGATCCTCAGGCCGGACCTGGACACCTTCCGCGTGCTGCCCTACGACGACGAGGGTGGCCGGGTTGCGCGGGTGATCTGCGACATCTTCTCCCCCGACGGGACGTCGTTCGCCGGGTGCACGCGGCAGGCGCTCAAGCGCCAGATCGCGAAAGCGCGGGACCTCGGCTATCAGATGATGGCCGGCGTCGAAGCGGAGTTCTTCATCTTCCACCTCGACGCCGACGGCGACCCCACGACCCGGACGCACGACCAGGGGGGGTACTTCGACTTGACGCCGGTGGATCGCGCCGAAGAGATCCGGCGGCTGATCATCAAGGACCTCGTCATTCTCGGTCTGGAGGTGGAAGCGGGTCACCACGAGGTCGCGCAGGGCCAGCACGAGATCGATTTCCGGTATGCGGAAGCGCTCGAGACCGCGGACAACCTGGCCACGTTCCGGTTCATCGTGCGCAACGTGGCGTTCCGCCATGGGTTCCTGGCGACGTTCATGCCCAAGCCGATCTTCGGACAGAACGGTTCGGGCATGCACACCCACCAGTCGCTGTTCCGCGAGGGTCGCAATGCGTTCTTCGATCCGCAGGGGCAGTGGCAGCTGTCGGACGTCGCGCTGCAGTACATCGCGGGCCTGCTGGACCACGCCCGCGGCTTCTGCGCGGTGACGAACCCGCTCGTGAACAGCTACAAGCGGCTGGTGCCGGGCTACGAAGCGCCGGTCAACGTCGCGTGGTCGATGCGCAACCGGTCTCCGCTGATTCGCATCCCCGACCGTCGTGGCACGGGGACGCGCTGCGAGCTCCGCATGCCGGACCCCTCCGCCAACCCGTATCTGGGACTGGCCGTCCAGCTGGCGGCGGGCCTCGACGGGGTGACCCGCAAGCTCACGCCGGCCGACCCGGTCAACAAGAATATCTTCGAGATGAGCCACCGCGAACGCCGCAAGTACCGCATCGACGAGCTGCCGCGCGACCTGCACGAGGCGCTGGAATGCCTCGACAAGGACGCCGTGGTGCGCGACGCTCTGGGCGATCATATCTACGCGCGGTACGTGGAGGCCAAGCGCGAGGAATGGCAGGAGTACATCGGCAACGTCTCCGAGTGGGAGCTGCAGCGCTACCTCGGCTCGTACTGACGGCCGTTCCGTGGCTCGCACTCCTCCTGCCGGGCGCGGCGTGCGACCCGTACGCGCGACCCGACGATACCGCCGGCGAGCAGCGGGCGGCGCGGTGGGTCTGGCACGGGCGCGTGCGCGTCGAAACGGATTCGGTGCTCACGCTGACGCGCATCCGGATCGACTCGGGTCTCGCCGAGCGACACGACGTCCTGCTCGCCCGCTACGACTTCGATCCGGCGTTGGGCGTCGGCGACGAGCACTCCCTCACGCTCGGATTGGATCTGGGGGTTGCGCGCGAGCTGCCGCTGGACGAGCCGCTCGCCCTCGGGCCGCCGCCGGCACGGATCCCCGCCGTCGCGACCGTCACCTGCCTCTGTCGGCCCCTGCGGCCCGATTCGGTGCGGGGCACGATCACGATCCACCAGCGGGGCGCGCGCCAGCTCACCGCCCGGATCGACGCCACGCTCCACTTCACGGCGTGGGATGATTCGGCCGCTCAGGTGGCGTACCCGCTGCGGCAACGGCTGTACGGCGTCCACTAGCGCGCTGGCGGCGCTCGTCGCCGCGCTCGCCCTGGGGAGCGGCGCCGCCGCCGCGCAGACCGTCGACACCGTGCTGGTCGAGAACGCCAACATCTTCGACGAGCGGGACCGCAGTCTCGTGGCGCGGTGGGCCAACGCCGTGCACATCACGACCAGCCCCTGGGTGATCCGCCGGACCATCCTCGTGCGGCCGGGCGAGCCGTACGACTCGGCAAGCCTCGTCGAGAGCGCCCGCGCGCTCCGCAGCCTGGGCGTGTTTCGCACCGTGCGGCTCGATACCCTGCGGGTGGACGGGCGCCTCGCCGTCCGCATCCGCACCGCGGACGGCTGGAGCACCCGCCCCACCTTCAGCTTCTCCTCGACCAACGGCGACGCGACCCTGGCAGTGGGCGTGCTGGAGACGAACCTCCTCGGCGCGGCGATCACGGCGGGCGCGTTCTACCGCGAGACCCCGGATCGCGACGGCATCGAGCTCGAGTTTCTCAACCGCCACTTCATCGCCCGGAACGCGCGTCTCGGCCTCGCGTATCGCCGCTACAACGACGGCCGCCGCGGCGAGTGGATCACCGGCCGGCCCTTCCGGGAAACCGTCGCGCGCTGGGCTCTCGAGACCTACGGGTGGGACGGGCGGGAGCGCATGCTGGTGTTCCGCGACGCCGTGCTCGACACGGCCGTGCGGCGCGAGGCCACCGTGGTGGGTCTGCGCGGGGGCGTCGCGCTCACCGCGACGCCCCGGGAATACCTGCGCCTCTGGGGCGAGGCGCGGTGGCGGCGCGAGGACTATGTCCCCGACAGCGGCAGCGCGCCGGGCCCGTACTCGACGTTCAGCACCGCCGGCCTGGGCATCGAGTGGGCGCACGTGCGGCTGCGCACCGCCGAGCACTTCAATTCGTACGCCCGGTCGGAGGACGTCGATCTCTCGCAGACGCTGCGGCTGGGCCTGTGGGTCGCCCCCCGCGCCTGGGGCTACCCCGGGGCGCGCGCCGGCGTCGGTCCGGAGCTTCAGGGCCAGGTCACCACCGTCTGGCATCGCGGCTTCGGCCTGCTGCGCGTGACCGGCGGCGGCGTGCTCACGAGCACCCGGATCGACTCCGGTCGCGTGGAGGGGGTGCTCACGCTCGTCAGCCAGAACCTGCCGCGCCAGACCCTCATCCTCCACGCCGAGGGCGGCGTGGCCGAGCGCCCCGCGCCGGGCAGCGAGTTCGATCTGTGGCCCTCGCGGCGCGGGCCGCGGCTGTTCGGCGCGCACGCCTTCAGCGGGACCCGGCGCAGCTGGCTGGTGCTCGAGGACCGCGTGCTCGTGGACGACGACTGGCTGGGACTGGTGGGCATCGGTCTCGCGGCGTTCGCCGAGTGGGGCGGCGCGTGGTACGCCGATCAGAGCGCCCGCACGGGGGCCAACGCGGGACTGGCCCTGCGCTTCGGGCCGATGCGATCGGCTCGGGGCCGGGCCTTCGAGGTCGCGGGCGGCTGGCGGTTCGGCGAAGGCTGGGACGGGCGCCGCTGGGCGCTCACCATCCGCTCGGCCTACGCCTTCGTCGTCTCGGATCTCTAGAGAACGGCGGCCCCGGGCGCTGCACGTTTGCGGGCCAGTCCGGCTGGCGCACCCGCAGCGTCGTTTCGATGAGCTCGGCCGCGCGGCCGAGCTCATCGCGTTTGCGGGGCGCGAGCCGCGCCACCAGGCGGGCCAGCACCGCCACCCGGCGCCGGCGGCCGCGGCGCAGCACGGCGGTGCCGCGGCGCGTGGGCCGGATGCGATAGGCTCGGCGGTCGAGCGGGTCGGGATCCCGCGCGGCAAGGCCGGCCCGCACGAGCCCCGCCACGATGCGGCTCATCGTGGGGACCCGCACCTGCTCGGCGGTGGCCAACGCCGTGAGACTGCGGGCTCCCCCGAACACCAGCACCGACAGGGCGGACAGGGCGGCGGGGCCGATGCCGAGCGCGGTGTCGGCGCGCCGCACGTGGCGCAGTAGATGGATCGCCGCGGAGTGCAGCCGGTCGGCGACGGCGGCGGGGATGGGGTGGCTTGCGCGTTTCATGGGCCGCCCACAATTTAGTTAGCAATGCTAACTAATACCAGAGGCGCCCCATGACCACCGCCCCGAGTCCCGGCATCACCCGCATCGGCCAGATCGCCATCAACGCCCGCGATCTCGCGCGCGCGGTGGCCTTCTACCGCGACACGTTGGGTCTGCGGTTGCTGTTCGAAGTGCCGCGGATGGCGTTTTTCGACTGCGGCGGCGTGCGGCTGATGCTCGGTCTCGCGTCGGAGCCGCGCTTCGATCACCCCGCCTCGATCCTCTATTACCAGGTGAGCGACATCCAAGCCGCGCACCAGGCGCTCCTCGCCCGCGGGGTGGCTTTCGATCAGCCACCGCATTTCGTCGCCCGGCTCGACACCCACGACCTGTGGCTCGCGTTCTGCACCGACTCGGAGGGCAACGTGCTGGCGCTGATGAGCGAGGTGGCGCGCGCGTAGCCCGGGCGTAGATTGGCCGGTCCCCCACCGCCGGAGCCGCGCCATGCGCCTCGTCCTCGCCGTCCTCGCCGTCCTCGTCGCCGCCGGTCCGCTCGCCGCCCAGGATACCGTGCGGTTCACGCCCACCGTCGGCCACCCGACCTTCGCCGTACGCGAGCCCGTGCTGCGGGTCCGGCCCGGCACGGTCCTGATCTCGAACACGATGCACGGGGCGTACTACACCGAGCAGGGCGGCGCCTTTCCGGGAGAGGTGGGCCCCATCTACGTCGAGGGCGCGACGACCAACGACGTGCTCGTCGTGCGCATCATCAAGGTGCGGCCCAACACCGATCTCGCCGCGGCGCAGCTGTATGCCGACTTCGGCGGTCTCGCGACCGATAGCCGCGTCCGGTTGCTCAACGACAAGATCCCGCCGCGGCGCTACCTGTGGCGCCTCGACCGCGAGCGCATGACCGGGACCACCACGCTGCCCGATAGCCGCATGCGCAGCGTCACGGTGGACCTGCGGCCGATGCTGGGCCGGGTCGGCGTGGCGCCGCGCGGCGCCGAGGCGTTCGGCGGGCTGTGGCCCGGCGACTTCGGCGGCAACATGGACGCGGCGGAGGTCCGCGAAGGCACGACCGTCCACCTGCCGATCTTCCACGACGGCGCCTACTTCTATTTCGGCGACGGGCACGCGCGCCAGGGCCAGGGCGAGGTGGCGGGGACCGGCCTCGAGACCTCGATGGACGTGGTGCTGCAGCTCGATCTCATCCGCGGCCGCACCATCGACTGGCCGCGGCTCGTGGACGACGACTACATCATGGTGGCGGGCAGCGCGCGGCCGTTGATCGACGCCTTCCGGCTGGCGCACGTGGAGCTGATCGAGTGGCTCGTCGAGGACTGGGGATTTGGCAAGTGGGACGCGTACGCGCTCGTGGGCCAGGTGGGCGAGAGCTCGGTGGCCAACATCGTGGACCCGGCCTACACCGTCGTGGCCAAATTCCCCAAGCGGTTCCTGCCGCGACCCTAGCCGCGGCTCATGGGGTCCACACGACGCCGATCTGTGGTTCCCAGTCGGTGGCCTTGGGCAGGATGTATCCGATGGCCTGGTCGAACTGGAGGAACACGCGTTCGCCGAGGCGCCAGCGCAGGCCCGTCACGAGTGCGAAGTCGTCCGGCGCCCCGCCCTCGCCGCCTTCGATGGCGAGGAATAGACGTCCCGCGGACGACAGCTGACGCATGTACTCGAGCGACGTCTCGCCCAGATCCGGGTGCTTGTCGCCGCGGTTGTATTCCAGCGTCGTGCGGAACGTCATCGTCCCCCAGCGGAAGGCCCGGATCACACCGATCGCCCCCTTGACGTTCCACTCCCGGTCACCGATCAGCGCCTTGGTCTTCTGCTGGGGCGGCAGCAGCTCGATGGAGGCGAACACCTCGGGCCGGCCGCCGCGCTCGCGCAGCAGACGCAGGCGCACCTGTGCTTCGATGTCGGCGAGCCCCGACTCGACGATGCGGTCGGGCTGGGCGGACGTGTCGTCGGGCGCCTTGTCGAGCGTGGCCCGAATGCGCGACGCCTCGAACTCCACGGCCAGCCAATCGGTGATGCCGTAAGCGAGGAACACCTGGGCTTGCGTGCTCCGGTAGCGGCCGAGCAGGTCCTGGTTCAGCCCGTACCCCAACGCAGCGGGCTGGTACTCGTAATCGTGGTCCCAGGTGTAGGCAAAGAAAGGAAAGACCAGCAGCTGGGACCGCCGCACCGCCGTCCCGAACATCGACGTCTGCACACCGCGCTCGGCGTCCTCCTGCCCCTGCGCCCGGCCCGGCAGGCCGGCGGCAAGGAGCAGCGACGCGGCGAGCAGGCGGACCGCGAGGAGGGGGGCGCTCGGGCCGGCCCTCCCGGGAGTGACCATCGATTCCTGCGCCACGTTCCCTCCGGGGAAGGTCGGTAACGGCGTCGGGCGCCGGACCACCGTCCTGGCGTCGCGCCGCGAGTGCAAACGTACAATCCGCGCGCAACCGGTGCCACACCGGCTCCCGTGGCGGCCGTCAATCCTCGAGTCGCTGCGCGGCGACGCGCACGCCCTCGGCGCTGGTCCACGCGTAGAGCACGTCGTGTCCGATCCGGAGCATGCGGGGGAACCCGCTCGAGCGCGCCTCCGAGCTCGCCGTCACCTGCCACGAAGCAGCGCTCCGACCCTCCGGCCCCACTCGCCGGACGCGGATCTCCGCCTGCCCGCTCCCGGCTTCGAGCCACGACACCAGCGCGCGGCCGCCGGGCAGCAGCTCGACGTCCACCCGGCCCAGCGGCTGCCCCTCATCGACCCGCATCGGCGCCGCCCAGCTCGCGCCGCCGTCGAGTGACAACGCGACGAACACCCGGGGCGCGCTCTCGGGTGCGGTGAACCACGCGATCGCCACCGTGTCACCCGCGGCGGAGAGCGCGGGGCCGTTCACCGGGCAGCCGGGATAGTGCCAGTTGTCCCGCGCCACGTGGACGGGTGCCGTCCACGCGCCGTCCACCAGCCGCACGACCGCGATGTCGCGGATCTCTTCCGCGCTGCGGTCGCGATACGCCGCGACGAGACCGGTGGTGGTGCGGGCCAGTGCGGTCTGGCAGCACTCGCAGGTGCGCGCGTCGAGCAGCGCTTCCCCACCGAGCCGGCCGCTCGAGCTCACCGTCGTGAACCGCAGCGTCATGTCGCCCTCGGCCTCAGCCGACGGCCCGGCGAGCTTCATGTCCCGCCCGTCGAGCCATACGAGCGCCGCGGTGCTGTCGTCCCGCGGGATCATGGCCACGAAGCCGTGCTCCTGGGGCGAGCGATCGCGGTGCGGCGTGATGGGCGGGCTCCACGTCAATCCGCGATCACGGGATACCGCCAGGCGGACGTGGTAGGCGTAGACGCCGCCCGGCACGCGGGCGAGCCAGTGCGCGATCCACGATCCGTCGGCCAGGGCGACCAGCGAAGGGAAGTCCGCCCAGTTCACGAAGAACGAATCGCTCTCCACGATCGTCGTCGGTTCGGACCATTGCCCGAGCGTGCGCGTGGCGACCCGCAACGCGTGGCGCCCCTCGGCGACCCGCTCGAGCCAGGTGAGCACCGCCGCGCCGTCGGGCGCGAGCGCGAGGTTGGGCTCCCCCGTTCCCGCGCCGCGCGAGAACTCGATCGCGGGTGCCGCGGGCGCTCGGTCCCCGGCGCCGCAGGCAGCCAACAGCGCGATGGCGCCGGTCCACACCGTGCAGTTGCGCGTTCGACGGATCATCGATTCCTCCGGGGTCAGCGCGAGGGGCCGGGCGGCTGGGCGCCTCGCGGGCTTGCACAGCTCGTTGCCGTCAGCGACCTTACGCTACTTCGGCGCCGTAGCCAAGTGGTAAGGCAGAGGTCTGCAAAACCTCCATTCGCCGGTTCGATTCCGGCCGGCGCCTCTCCCGCCCCCGTCCCCTTCGACGACCGCCTTGGCCCGGCGCCGTGACCCGGCGCACAGGGTTGTTGCGGGTCTGCATCACCAAAGGACGCCGAGCAGCTCTCCCACCGGCCCCCAAGTTGCTGGGAATGGCCGATTTCCAGCCCAGTGGTGGCTCCTGGGCCCCGGCGAATCGGGCGCAGAACTTGCCCACCCACCGTGCCGCGACTTGACCGGGCACGGCTCGGTCCCCGTATTGGGGGGCCCGAGGCGGGGCCCCGGCTGCACACCGCGACACGGCGGTGACGGGCATTCCTGTTTACGAGGTCACAACTTGAGCAGAGCGTTCGATCTGCGTCGCGCTGCGGGTCTCGCCCTCGGCGCCCTAGTGGTGTCGGCGGCCGTCGGGTGGGCGCAGGAGCCCGAGCCGCAGGACGGCCCACCCCGCCTTCGCGCGACGCCCCTCACTGGTGCGTTCCGTTTCGACGGCACGATGACGGGAGCGGCATGGGAAGCGGCCACCGATTCCATCGCCAACCTGGTCACGATCGAGCCCGAAGAGGGCGGCGAGCCCGCCGGGCGGACGGTCGTGAAAGTGCTCGTCACCGCCGACGCGATCATCATCGGCGTGCGCTGCTACGACGACGAGCCTCGCCGCATCGTGTCCTACTCGAAGGCGCGGGACTCCGAGCTGGAAGAGGAGGATCATGTCATCCTCGTGCTCGACACGTTCCTCGACGGCCGCTCGGGATACGTCTTCGCCGTGAACGCGTCCGGGGCGCGGTTCGACGGTCTCGTGGCCGAGCGCGGCGAAGAAGTGAACAGCGACTGGGACGCGATCTGGGAGGCGAAGACGTCCCGCGACGACGAAGGCTGGACGGCCGAGATTCGCATCCCGATCCGGAGCCTCAGCTTCGCGAAGGACCTTACGACCTGGGGATTCAACGTACAGCGCCGCGTGCAGCGGCTGCAGGAGACGAGCCGCTGGTCGGGCACGAGCGTGGACTTCGAGATCTACCAGACCAGCCGCGCCGGCCTCTTGACCGACTTGCCGTCGTTCCACACCGGCGTGGGGCTGAGCATTCGCCCGTCGCTGGTCGGCCGGGCGGGCACGCCCGAGGCCCCGGGCGACGTCGAATACGACGGTGACGCCTCGCTCGACGTGACCCAGCGGTTGGGCCCGAACCTGCAGGCCGCGCTGACCGTCAACACCGATTTCGCCGAAACCGAGGTCGACGTCCGCCAGATCAACCTGACCCGATTCGATCTGTTCTTCCCGGAGAAGCGGACGTTCTTCCTCGAAGGCGCGGACATCTTCGAGTTCGGCCTCGGGCTGGACGAGGACAACTTCGTGCCGTTCTTCAGCCGCCAGATCGGGCTGCTCGGCGAGGTCGAAGTCCCAATCAATGCCGGCGGCAAGATCAACGGACGGATGGGCAACACCAACGTCGGCGCCCTGGTCGTCAATACCCGGGCCGTGGACAGCCTCGAGGCGGAAGACAGCGTCTTCAACCTCGGCGCCATGACCATGGGCGCGCTGCGGCTGCGGCAGAACGTGCTCGACGAATCGGCCGTCGGGCTGCTCGCCACGTTCGGCGACCAGGAAGGCCGCACGGACAGCTGGTCGGCCGGGGCCGACTTCACGTTCCAGACGTCGAACTTCGGCGACGAGAAGAATCTGCTGATCGGCGTGTGGGCCATGCTCAACGGCCGCGCCGATTTGGTGGGCGACCGGTCGGCGTACGGCATCCGGGTGGACTACCCCAACGACCTCGTGGACGTCACGGTCAGCACGATTCACATCGGGGAGGGCTTCGAGCCCTCGCTCGGCTTCGTGCCCCGCAATGGCGTGGACATCTGGGCGGTGAGCGCGCAGTTCAACCCGCGCCCGTCCTGGTCCCTGGTGCGCCAGATGTTCCACGAGTTCAGCTTCCGGCTGTTCAACGATCCGCGCGAGGCCACCTGGCAGAGCTACGAGGTGCAGCTCCTGCCGCTCGACTGGCAGCTCGAGAGCGGCGACCGGTTCGACGTCACGATCGAGCCGCAGGGCGATCGGCCTCCCGAGGATTTCGATCTCGCCGATGGCGTCCTCATCCCCGCCGGGTCGTACACCTGGACGCGCTACGGCCTCGGGCTGCGCACCGCTGCCAAGCGCCCCGTGCGGGGTGAGGTCAGGTGGACGGGCGGGAACTACTACAACGGTGATCTCAATACCCTCGAAGCGACGCTCGCCCTGAAGCCGTCGTCCCTGTTCACGCTGGAATTCAGCGCGGAGCGCAACACCGGCAATGCCATCGCGCTGGAGGACACGGTGCTCGTCCCCACGGACTTCACCGAGGAGCTGTTCGGCGTCCGGCTGCTCCTCAACATCTCGACCGATCTGCAGATCAGCAGCCTGACGCAGTACGACTCGGGCAGCCGGGAGCTAGGCACCAACAACAAGCTGCGCTGGACCTTCAGCCCGCTGGGCGAGCTGTTCATCGTGTACAACCACAATCTCGAGCGCACCGACGACAAGCGCTGGCTGTTCCGGTCGAACCAGGTGCCCATCAAGATCCAGTACGCCCTGCGGTTCTGAATTCGATCATCACTTCGAGAAAAGGACGTTCAATCATGCAGGCATCGCGCATCGCCTCACCAGTCGCCGCCATCTGCTCCGTGGTGCTGTCGGCCGGCTGCGCGGGCGCCCAGGACCGTCCGGCCGAGGCTAAGCCGCCCGAGCCGCAGTTCGAGGTCTTCGACGCCGCCAACTTCAGCCGCTCGGCCCAGATCGACAACGTGTGGATGCCGCTCACGCCGGGCACGCGCTTCGTCTACGAGGGGACCACGATCGAGGACGACGGCACGGCCGTGCCGCATCGCGTCGTGATCAACGTCACCGATCTCACCAAGATGATCGCCGGCGTGCGCACCGTCGTCACCTGGGACCTGGACTACAGCGACGGCGAGCTGGTCGAAGCCGAGGTCGCCTTCTTCGCGCAGGACGACTCCGGCAACGTGTGGCGCGTGGGTGAATACCCCGAGGAGTACGAGGGCGGCAAGATCGTCGTGTCCCCCGCCTGGCTCCACGGGTTCGAGGACGCGCGGGCGGGGATCATGATGTGGGCCAACCCCCAGGTCGGGACGCCGAGCTACGCGGAAGGATGGGCGCCGGCCGTCGGGTGGACCGATCGTGGACAGGTGGACCAGCTGGGTCAGCGCGTCTGCGTGCCCGCCGGCTGCTACGAGGACGTCCTCGTGATCGCCGAGACGAGCGCTGCGGAGGCGGGGGCGTTTCAGCTCAAGTCCTACGCGCGCGGCCTGGGCAACATCCACGTGGGCTGGCGCGGCGCCGCCGAGAAGACGAAGGAAGTCCTGGAGCTGGTGCGGGTCGAGCGGCTCGACGCGAAGGGCCTGGCTGAGATCCGCGCGGGGGCGCTGGCGCTCGAGCGCAGCGCCTATGAGCGCAGCAAGACGGTGTACGCCAACACGCCGCCGGCCGAGCAGGCGCCGGGTGGGGCCAATCGTGATTAGGCCGTGGGCCGGACTCTGACGGGCTCTGGGGGTGGCGCGGTGACGCAACGCACAACGCGCCAACCCCCGACCCTGGGGACCGCGGTCACTGAGTAAGTCGTTTTCAGGAGGGAAGTTACGGTTCCGACCACCGGAGCGTCGCGGTAGTCCCGACGCGGCCAGTTTCTTGCGTTGTGTCGGCGCCATACGGCTCGATCGGGTTATTGACGAGCCATCGAACTGCGGCGGGACGCCGCACGTCGGCCGCCGCTGGGCGGCCCAACAGGAGGCAGGTATGAGCGTGAAGAGCGTTCTCGGGGCGGTGCTGCTGGTCGCCATTCCCGCGGCTTCCTTCTGGGTGGCTGAACAGCGATCCCGGGCGGCCGATGCGCGACCCGCCGCGAGCAAGGATCAACCGGCGCACGTCGAGCCGATTCCCGGCAGTGACCTGCGGCGCGTCGTCCTGACGCCGCGGGCCGCCGAGCGGCTCGGCATCGAGACGGCGCCGGTCCCGGCGGGTTCGCCCGCGGCGGTCCGCCTCGCGTCCGACGCGGGCGCGGGCGGCGCCGCGCGCACCGTGGTTCCCTATTCCGCGCTGCTGTACGACGCGCAGGGTGCCGCGTGGGTGTACACGAACCCGGAGCCCCTCGTCTTCGTCCGTGCCCGCGTCCGGGTCGGATCGATCGACGGCGATCGGGCGGTATTGACGGATGGCCCACCTGCCGGCACGACGATCGTGACGGTGGGAGGGGCAGAGCTGCTTGCGGCCGAGCTTGGTAACTGACTCCACCACAGAGGTTCCAGCCATGATGCGTCGGATCGTTGAAGCGAGCCTGAGGCTGCGGGTCCTGGTGATTGCCATCGCGGCGGTGACCATGATTCTCGGTGTCGGGGGACTGCGCAACATGCCGGTCGATGTGCTGCCCGAGTTTGCGCCGCCGTACGTGGAAATTCAGACGGAAGCCCTGGGGCTTTCGGCGAACGAGGTGGAAGACCTCGTCACGCTGAACGTGGAGGAGCTGGTCGCCGGCGTGCCGTGGCTGAAGACGATGCGGTCCCGGTCCATTCCCGGGCACTCGTCGGTCTTCATGATTTTCGAGCCTGGGACGAACCTCATGTCGGCGCGCCAGATGGTGCAGGAGCGGCTGACGCTCGCGTACGCCCTGCCCAACGCGTCCAAGCCCCCGACGATGATCCAGCCACTGTCGGCGACCAGTCGCGTCGCGATGATCGGCATGTCGTCCAAAGACGTCTCGTTGATCGACATGTCGGTGCTGGCGCGCTGGACGATCAAGCCGCGCTTGATGGGCGTGAAAGGCGTGGCCAACGTGGCCGTGTGGGGCGACCGCGACCGACAGCTCCAGGTGCAGATCGATCCGGACCGGCTGGCCGCGCGAGGCGTGACCCAGAGCCAGATCATCGAGACCGCCGGCAACGCCTTGTGGATCTCGCCGTTGACCTTCCTCGAGGCTTCGTTCCCGGGCACCGGCGGCTGGATCGACGGCCCCAATCAGCGGCTCGAGATCCGGCACGTGCTGCCGCTCTCTACGCCGCAGGACCTCGCCCGCGTGACGATCGCGGGCTCCTCGCTGCGCCTGGGTGACGTGGCTAACGTCGTGGAAGGACACCCGCCGCTCATCGGAGACGCGCTCCTGGCGGACGGTCCCGGCCTGCTGCTCGTCATCGAAAAGCTCCCGGGTGCGAACACGCTCGAAGTGGCGCGGGGGGTGGAGGCGGCATTGACCGAGCTGCGCCCGGGACTTCCCGGGGTCGAGCTGGACGCTTCCATTTTCCGGGCGGCGAGCTTCATCGAGTTGGGACTGGCCAATCTCTCCAAGGCGCTGGTCATCGCCGCCGTGCTCGGCGTGCTGCTGCTCGGCGCGCTGCTGTACGACTGGCGCGCCGCGGCCATCAGCCTGGTCGTGATTCCCTTGTCCCTCGTCGCCGCGACGGCGCTGGTCGGCCTCGCGGGCCAGACCCTCAACACGATGGTCCTCGCGGGGCTGGTGATCGCCCTCGCGGTCGTGGTGGATGACGCGATCATCGGCGTCGACGCGATGTTCCGACGGGTCCGGGCGCGACGCGAAGCCGGGTCGGACGAGTCCGCGGCGCGACTCACCGTCGAGGCGGCCCTCGAGAGCCGGGGCCCCATGCTGTATGCCACATTGATCATGCTGCTCGCGATCGTGCCCGTGTTCCTGATGGAGGGTCTCGCGGGCGCGTTCTTCAAGCCGCTGGCGCTGGCGTTCACCCTCGGATTGCTGGCCGCGATGGTGGTCGCGATCACGGTCACGCCGGCGCTCGGCCTGCTGCTCCTGCGCAGCGCCCCGCTCGAGCGGCGGATGCTGCCGCTGATCGAGCGAATGCAGCGTGGCTACGAGGGCGTGCTGGCGCGGATCGTTCAGGGGCCGCGCACGGCGCTGTTCGGAGCCGCGATGATCGTGGCCGTCGGTCTGGCGGTGTGGCCGTGGCTCGGCCAGTCACTGCTGCCGTCCTTCCAGGAGCGGCATCTGCGGATCGACTGGGCCGGCGCGCCCGGCACGTCCCATCCGGCCATGGTCCGCATGATGACGCTGGCCAGCCGCGAGCTGCGTGCGATGCCGGGGGTCAGCGGCGCCTACGTGCACGTGGGCCGCGCCGTCACGGGCGATCACACCGTCGACGTCAACGCCGGTCAGCTATGGGTCAGCATCGACCCGGCCGCCGACTACGCCGCGACCGTCGATGCGATCCAAGGCGTGGTGGACGGCTACCCGGGCCTCGCCCGGACTGTGCAGAGTTACCTCACTGATCGGATCCGCGAAGTGCTGGCAGGCACGAGCCGGTCGATCGTCATACGGATCTACGGCAAGAAGCGCGACGTGCTCACCGCCAAGGCGGAGGAGGTCAGGCAGGCCCTGGCCGGAATCGACGGCCTCGTCGACCTCCGGGTGGACGGGTACGTGGAGCAGCCGCAGGTCGAAATCCAGGTGGATCTCTCCCGGGCCGGACCCCACGGTCTCAAGCCCGGCGACGTGCGCCGCGCCGCCGCCACCATGTTCTCCGGTCTCGGCGTCGGGTCCCTGTTCGAGGAGCAGAAAGCGTACGAAGTCGTGGTCTGGGGCACACCCGAGAAGCGCAGCAGCATCAGCGACATTCGCAATCTGCTGCTCGACACGCCGCGCGGCGGGCACGTGCGCCTCGGTGACGTCGCCGACGTGCGCATCGCCGCGACGCCGACCGTGATCCATCACGAGGCCTTGCAGAACCGCATCGACGTGGTCGCCGACGTGCGGGGCCGCGACCTGGCGTCCGCGGTGGACGCCGTCGAGGCCCGCCTCGATGGTGTGACCTTCCAGGCGGAGTACTACCCGGCCGTGCTGGGCGAGGTCGCCGAGCGGGAAGCCGCCGAGGAGCGGATGCTCAGCTTCGCGCTGGCGGTGGCGGTCGGGATCCTGCTGCTGCTCCAGGCCGCGTTCCGCAGCTGGCGCCTGGCGCTGGTCTTTTTCCTGGCTCTACCGGTCGCGCTCTCGGGCGGTGTCTTCGGCGCGCTGCTCGACGGGGCCAACCTGTCGCTCGGCGCCATCGTGGGGTCCCTCGGAGTGCTGGCCATCGCGGTGCGCCAGGGGATCATGCTCATCGCGCACTATCAGCATCTCGAGGACGACGCGGGGGTGCCGTTCGGGCCCGAGCTGATCCGGCGCGGAACCCGTGAGCGGTTCGCGTCGATCGTCACGACGATGGCGACCACCGCGGCCGCGATGGTGCCCCTGGTGGTGCTCGGGAACGTCGCGGGGCTCGAAATCGTCCATCCTATCGCGGTCGTGATTCTCGGCGGTCTCGTCACGGCCACGGTATTCAGCCTCTACGTCGTCCCCGCGCTGTATGCGTCGTTCGGCGCGCGCCGCGAGCCGGACCTGGGCCTGAACGAGGGAGTTGCGGGAGTATAGCATGGCACCCACCAGTCATCAGGTCCTGGTCGCGGAAGACCTCCGCAAGGAGTACGGGGCACGGCCGGCGCTGCGGGGACTGTCGTTCTCCCTGAACGCCGGCCGGATCCTCGGATTCCTCGGCCCCAACGGCGCCGGCAAGACGACGGCGATCCGCATCCTGACGACGATTCTCGAGCCGTCAGCCGGCCGGTTCGTGGTGGACGGGATCGGGTCGGATCGCCCCGAGGAGATCCGGCGGCGCATCGGCGTCCTGCCCGAAAGCCTGGGATTTCCCAAGAACATGACCGGCCGGGAGCTCGTCACCTATTTCGGGCGGCTCTACGGACTCAGCGCGGCGGCCGCTCGCACCAGGGCCACGGAGATGCTCGACGCCGTCGGCCTGAAGCAGCGGGGCCGGTCGCTGATCGGCACGTACAGCCGAGGCATGCGCCAGCGGCTGGGCATCGCCCGCGCGCTCATCAACGAGCCGGCGGTGGTGTTCCTCGACGAGCCCACGCTCGGCCTCGATCCCCAGGGCCAGGAGGAGCTGCTCCAGCTGGTGCAGTGGATCGCCAAGGAGCGCAACGCCGGAGTCATCCTGTGCAGCCACCAGCTGCCGGAGGTGGAGCGCGTGTGTGACGACGTGGTGATCCTCAGCGCCGGTCAGGTGGTGGTGCAGGGCACGGTGGCGGACGTCCTCGGCAAGACCGGGAAGAACGCGATCCGCGTCCAGGTGCCGGAAGCGGCGCTGGCGCAGGCGCAGCAGGTGCTCGAGGGAGCGCCGCACGTCAGCCGCATCGCTACCGCTGGCGGGGCTGGATGGCTGCTCGTCGAATTCGTCGACAGCGCGCCGTCGAGCAACGGCCAGCATCTCAACAATGGCGCCCTCGACGTGCTGCTCCGGGCGAAGGTTCCGGTGCTCGGCCTCCAGGGCGGCGGTGGCCGCCTGCATGACGTCTTCCTCCAGATGACCCAGGGAGGAATCGAATGAGCGACGCGCGAGCCGCGCGCCCCTCGTCGGCGGCGCCGACGTGGTGGATCGTGCTCCAGAAGGAGCTCCAGGAGCTGTGGATCGGGGGCAAGGCGCTCAACCTGATCCTCGTGTACACGGTGCTGCTGGGTGTGCTGACGTGGGTGTTGGCGACCAACAGCGAGTTGAGCCTGATCCCCCCAAAGGAGATGGTGTTCGAGCTGGTCCAGACCGCCCTGGCCGTCGGAGTCTTCATCAGTCTGATCGTCGGGGCCGACGGGGTCAGCGGCGAGCGGGAGCGGGCCACCCTCGAGGGACTGCTGCTCACGCCGAGCAGCCGTCGCCAGGTGGTCATCGGCAAGTTCCTCGCGTCCGTGAGCCCGTGGCCGGTCGCCCTGCTGGTGGCCGTGCCCTACATGAAGGTCCTGTCGCAGGGCGACGGGGTCTTCCTGCAGGCGGTGATCTGGGGCGGTCTGTTCGGGAGCTTGCTTGCGCCGGCCTTCGCGGCCCTCGGGATGTTCGTGAGCTACTGGTGCAACTCGAACAAGAACAGCCTGTTCGTGAGTCTGGGTCTCTACGTCGCCTGCCTCATTCCGGCCAACCTGCCGGGCCGGGCGCAGACCGGCTTCGCGGGCCGACTCCTCCAGTGGGTGAATCCGATGCAGGCGCCGAACTTCTTTCTGGAGAAGATCCTCGTGAACAACCGCACGTTCGATGAGCTGGCGCACTGGCTCATCACTCCTGTGGTGTTCGCCGCACTCATGGTGGCGTTGGTGCTCGCCTACGCTCACTCGGGCACGCAGCTCGAGGCGGGCAAGCCACGGATACTCGGGCGCGCCAAGCGGCGCCTGGCGCGGGCGGCGGCGGCGCTCGGCCTGTTCGTCGCCGTGGGCGCGTCCGCGGCGCAGGGCCAGCAGGGCGACCAGCAGGCCGCCGGCACCACGCCGTTGCAGATCGCGATCGACGCCACCTACCAGACGATCGTGGCAGGGACGGCGGTGGAGTTTCACACGGTCGTCACGAACGGCGGCGCCGAGCCGTCGCCGTCGCTGATCGTGGCGATGAACATCATCAACTTGAACCGGCAGGGGGACGTGGTGGACCCCGAGGACTGGTCGCCGCAGCGGACCCAGTACCTCGACCCGCTCGCCCCCGGTCAGACCGAGACGCTGTCGTGGCGGGTGAATCCGATCTTCGACGGCAACTACATGGTCTACATGGTCCTCATGCCCCAGCCCGCCGGCGCGGACGCCACCAGCCAGCCGGTCGCGAGCTCGGGGATCCACCTCACCGTGACGCCGTCCGCCCGCCTCAATCCCCGGGGCATCCTGCCCTACGCGATCGGCGGGCCAGTCTTGGTGCTGGTGGGGATCGTGCTGGTATATCGCCGCCGGCGCCGCGGTCTCGATGCCGGGGGGCAGTGAGCGGTGGCCAAACGGGCAGGACGGAACAGCAGGTGGGGGCGCGGGCGTGTGCCCGCGAGTGACCAGGGAACCGCAACCACAGAGGCAGCCATGCAGCGCACAGGTTCGTGGACGGTGGTGATGGCGATCGTCGCAACGCTCGCGTTCGCGGCGTGTCAGCGGACGCCCGAAGCGGCGCACGCCGTCAAGCCGGCTCACGTTGAGCACATCGAGGGGTCGGAGCTGAGCCGGGTGACGCTGACGCCGAAGGCGATGGAGCGGCTCGACATTCAGTCGTTGTTCGTGCGCGAGGCGCGCGTGTCACGGTCGCCGTCACCGCGCAAGGTGGTGCCGTACGCGGCGGTGCTGTACGACCCGACTGGCCGGACGTGGGTCTACACCCGCCCCGAGCCGCAGACCTTCGTGCGCCACGAGATCGTGGTGGACTACATCGTCGGGGATCTGGCCGTGCTGTCCGACGGTCCGCCGGTTGGGACCGCGATAGTGACCGTGGGCGCCACCGAGCTGTTCGGCGCCGAATTCGAAATCGGACATTGAGTCCACTGGGAGACCTCCGGCCATGATGCGTTGGATCGTCGCCTCGAGCCTGAAGTTCCGGTTCATCGTTCTCGCCGCCGCCGCGGCCTTGATGTTCTTCGGCACGGCGCGGCTGCGCCACATGCCGGTGGACGTGTTCCCCGAGTTCGCGCCTCCGCGGGTGGAGATTCAGACCGAAGGTCAGGGCATGTCCTCCGGGGAGGTCGAAGATCTGATCACCAACCCGCTGGAGCAGGTGCTGCGCGGCACGCCGGAGCTGGACGTGATGCGCTCCCGCTCGGTGAACGGCCTGTCCCAGATCGTGCTGCAGTTCAAGCGCGGCACGGACCTGCTGCATACCCGGCAGCTGGTGCAGGAGCGCCTCGCGCTCGCCGCATCCAGCCTGCCGGCCGCGGCGCTGACCCCGCCCGTGATCCTGCAGCCGCTCTCGGCGACGAGCCGCGTGATGAAGATCGGGCTCACGTCATCGACCATGGACCTGATGGACCTGTCGATGGTCGCCTACTGGACGATCCGGTTCCGGCTGCTCCAGGTCCCCGGCGTCGCCAACGTGCCGATGTGGGGCGAGCGGATCAAGATGTTCACGATCCAGGTCGACCCGGAGAAGGCGCGGCAAGCCGGCGTCTCGATGAAGCGCATCCAGGAGGTCGCGTCGGAGACCCTCGACTTCGGGCTGGTGCCGTACTCGAATTCGTCCAAGACGCAGACCGAGGGGTTCATCGACACGCCGAACCAGCGGCTCTCGATGCTGCACGTCCAGCCGCTCATGGAGCCGGAAGACGTGGCCCGCGTGCCGGTGCACGTGGCCAACGGCAGGACGGTGCGCCTGGGCGACGTGGCCGACGTGAAATGGGACACGTGGCCGTTGATCGGGGATGCCGTGATCAACGACGGTCCCGGTCTCATGCTGATCGTCGAGAAGCTGCCGTGGGCCAACACGCTCGAGGTGACGCGCGGCATCGACGCGGCGCTCGCCGAGCTGGCCCCCGGTTTGCCCGGCATCGAGATCGACGCCAAGATCTTCCGCCCGGCCACGTTCATCGAGCTGTCGGTCCACAACCTGCTGCGGGCGCTGCTACTCGGCTGCGTGCTGGTGATCATCGTGCTGGTGTTCTTCCTGTACGACTGGCGACCAGCCCTGATCAGCGTGACCGCGATCCCGCTGTCGCTGATCGCCGGCGCCATGGTGCTGTACCTGCGCGGGGTCACGATCAACACGATGGTGCTGGCGGGGTTCGTGATCGCCGTCGGGGTCGTGGTGGACGACGCCATCATCGACATCGAGAACATCGTCCGGCGCCTGCGCCAGCACCGCCGGGAGGGCAGCCGCACGTCCGTGGCCCGGGTCGTGCTCGACGGCTCGCTCGAGGTGCGCAGCGCCATCATTTACGCTACGCTGATCGATGTGGTCGCCCTGATCCCGGTGTTCATGTTGGAGGGTCTGTCCGGCGCGTTCTTCCGGCCGCTCGCCATCTCCTACGGGCTCGCAGTGTTGGCATCCCTGGTGGTCGCCATGACGGTGACCCCGGCGATGGCGTTGATCCTGCTGCGCAACGCGCCGCTCGAGAAACACGAGTCTCCGATCGCCAAGTGGCTCCAGGGCCGCTACCACGCCGTGCTGGCGCGGATCGTCCAGGTGCCGCGCTATGCGTACGGCATGGTGGGCGTCACCGTGCTCGCCGGTGCCCTCGTCGTGCCGCGGCTCGGGGAAGAGCTGCTGCCGTCGTTCAAGGAGCGGGACTTCCTGATGCACTGGCTCACCAAGCCCGGCACGTCCCATCCGGAGATGTACCGCATCACGGTCCAGGCGAGCAAAGAGCTGCGGGCCATCCCGGGCGTCCAGAACTTCGGCGCCCACATCGGACGGGCCTTGGTCGCCGACGAGCCGGTCGGGATGAACTTCACCGAGAACTGGATCAGCGTGGATCCGAAGGTGGACTACGACTCCACGCTGCACGCGATCCAGGAGACCGTGGAGGGCTACCCCGGTATCTATCGCGACGTGCAGACCTATCTGAAAGAGCGCATCCGGGAGGTACTGACGGGAGGCGGGGAGGCCATCATCGTGCGCCTGTACGGCCCCGAGCTGGACGTGCTCCGCAGCGCCGCCGAGAACGTGGAGGCCGCCATGAAGGGCATCGACGGCCTCGTGGACCTGCACGTGCAGCTCCAGACCATGATCCCCCACGTGGAGGTGAAGGTCGACCTCACCGCCGCCGAGCGCTACCGGCTCAAACCGGGCGACGTGCTGCGAGCGGCGAATGAGATCATGACGGGCCACGAGGTCAGCGACATCCACCGCGACGGCTGGGTGTACGACGTGCAGGTGTGGACCATTCCCGAGGCGCGCCGCGACCTCACCAGCGTGCGCGAGATGCTGATCGACACGCCGGGGGGCGGCCACGTGCGCCTCGCGGATGTCGCCAGTGTCGCCGTCAAGGCGACGCCCAACATGATCCAGCGCGAGAACGCGGCGCGGCGCCTCGACGTGCAGGCCAACGTGCGGGGGCGCCCCCTGGGCGACGTCGTGAAGGACGTCGAAGCCCGCCTCGCCAACGTTGAACTGCCGCTCGGCTACTACGCGGAGCTGCAAGGTGAATGGGCGGAGCGCCAGGCGGCCCAGAAGCACCTCCTGCTCTTCGCGATCGTGGCCGCGATCGGGATCCTCTTCCTTCTCGAGACGTCCTTCGGGAGCTGGCGCCTCGGCATCCTTTCCTTCGTCACGCTGCCGTCGGCGCTGGTGGGTGGCGTGCTGGCGGCCTATCTGAGCGACGGCGTCATCTCGCTCGGGTCACTGGTCGGGTTCCTCACGATCCTGGGCATCGCCGCCCGCAACGGCATCATGATGATCAACCACTTCCAGCACCTCGAGCGCTACGAGGGCGAGGTGTTCGGGCCCGCACTCGTGCTGCGGGGCGCGCGGGAGCGGCTGTCGCCGATCCTGATGACGACGCTCGCCGCCGGACTGGCCCTCGTGCCGCTCGTGGTCGCCGGGACCATTCCAGGCCACGAGATCGAGCATCCCATGGCGGTGGTGATCCTGGGCGGGCTCGTGACGTCCACGCTGCTCAACCTGTTCATCGTGCCCAGCCTGTACCTGAAGTTCGCGCCGCACGAGCACCAGCGGGTGGGCGCGTGAGTTCGCGGTAGGAATGAGGCTCGCGCTGCCGTCGCAGCGCGAGCCGTTCGCAGCACGGGCCGGCGGCCGTCGTGTCACGGACGGCCGCCGCGTCCGCGCTCGATGGCGGCGGTTTCGACGTGCCGACGGCGCGCATCTTGCTCAATGCGATGGCGTTGAATCCCGATGTCACTTGAACCTGCGAGCCCACATGCGTGAAGACTTCGTCCGGATCCTGACCCTGCTGTTCGCCACCGCCGCGCTTGTGTCGAGCGCGTCGAGCGCGCAGACGCCCGCGGCGCCCACCGTGACGTTCACCCCGGGCCTGCGGCTCCAGGGGCGGTACGTGCAGGACCAGACCGACGGCAACAGCGACATCTTCATCGCGCGCGTGCGGATCAAGGGCGCGGGCGAATTCTACGGCCTCGGCAAGTACTACACGGAGATCAAGCTCGACAACGTGGGGCGCCATGCGCGCACCACCAGCGCGCAGGTGGAAAACGCGTGGCTCGAGTTCCCGGTGCAGCCCACCGTCAATCTGCGCGTCGGGTTCTACGACATCCCGTTCTCGCGCAACGCGCTGACGTCGGACTCGAAGCTGCTGCTGGTCGATCGCAGCCTGATCAAGGACGAAATCACCGCGGTCGGCATGGCCGACAACACCATCGGCCTGCTGGCGCACGGGCGGCCGATGGGGGGCCGGTTCGAGTACTCAGGCGGCGTGTTCGACAACCTGGCGTATGAGCAGGCCGCCGGCCCGACTGCGCGGACGGCGGACGGACTCATGGTCAGCGGCCGGGCCGTGATTCATCTGTGGGATCCGGCGCCGGCGGGCGGGTATGCGGACTACCGCAGCTCCTACGTCGGCCAGGGACGGCGGCTGTCCATCGGCGCCAACGTGGCCCACCTCGGCACCGCCAAGGAAGGCGCCACACCCCTCACCGTGATGGCGATGGGCGCCGACGTGTTCTTCAACGTCGGACCGTTCACCCTCGAGGGCGAGTACGACCGGCTGAAAGAGAACCGCGAGCCTGCCGCCGCCACGGACCGCACCGGCGAAGGCTGGTACGCGCAGGGCGGATACCTGGTCCGCCCCACGGTGGAGCTCGCCGCCCGCTACCAGCAGCTCGACCCGAGCACGGCCACCGCCGGCGACCGGGTGCGGTGGACGTCGGTCGGCGTGAACATCTACCTGCGTCAGCACAACGTGAAGATCCAGACGGATTACACCATCAAGCGGGAGCAGGGGACCAGCATCCGGAACGACCTGCTCCAGACGCAGCTGCAGCTCGACTTCTAGTCGCGAGCCGGGGGGGGCGCTGTCGGCTCGGCGGCCAGTAGGCCCCGGTCGGTTCCCGTAGCGGGAGGGACGTCAGGCCCGGCGCGCGCGCCGGGCCTGACGCGTTTCGGACGCTTATCTTTCCCGCTCGCCATGCTCGTCCCGAAGCTGGTCACCACGCTGCGCGGCTACACTCGGGCGCAGCTCGCCGCCGATCTCCAGGCCGGGGTGATCGTCGGCATCGTGGCGCTGCCGCTCGCCATCGCGTTCGCGATCGCGAGCGGCCTGCCTCCCGAGCGCGGCCTCTACACCGCCGTCGTCGCCGGTTTCCTCATCTCCGTGCTGGGGGGGTCCCGCGTCCAGATCGGCGGGCCCACCGGGGCCTTCGTTGTCATTGTCTCGGGCATCGTGCACCAGCACGGCGTCGATGGACTCGCCGTCGCGACGGTCCTGGCGGGCGCGATCCTCATCGTGCTCGGTCTCGTCCGGCTGGGCGCGGCAATCAAGTTCATTCCGTACCCCGTCACGATCGGGTTCACGAGCGGGATCGCGCTCATCATCTTCTCGAGCCAGTTCAAGGACCTGCTGGGCATCACGGCCGCTGACGCACCGGCCGCGTTTCTCGATCAGTGGGCGCTCGTGGTGCGACACCTCGACTCCGCCGACCTCACGACCGTCGCCGTCGCGGCCGGCAGCCTCGCGATCATCCTCGGCTGGCCCGCCGTCTCGCGGCGCGTTCCTGGCTCCGTGGTGGCGCTGGTCGTGGCGACGGCCGCCGTGCGCCTCCTTCACCTCCCGGTGGCGACCGTGAGCACGCGGTACGGACGGATCCACGCCACCCTGCCCACGTTCCAGGCGATGGATTTCTCCCTGAGTGACGTGCCTGCCCTCATCGGTCCCGCGTTCGCGATCGCGCTGCTCGCGGCGATCGAATCATTGCTCTCGGCGGTGGTGGCGGACGGAATGATCGGCGGGCGGCACCGCTCCAACATGGAGCTGGTGGCGCAGGGAGTGGCCAACGTCGCCGCGCCCCTGTTCGGCGGTATGCCCGCGACCGGGGCGATCGCGCGCACCGCAACCAACGTGAAGAGCGGGGGGCGGACCCCCGTCGCCGGCATGACCCACGCGGTGACCCTCCTCGTGATCACGCTGTTTCTCGGTCGCTGGGCGGGCCTGATTCCCCTCGCGACGCTCGCGGTGATCCTCGCGGTGGTGGCGTATCACATGAGCGAGTGGCGCACCTTCGTGGCGGAGTTCCGCGCGCCCAGGAGTGACGTGGCGGTGCTGCTGGTCACGTTTCTGCTGACCGTGCTGGTGGACCTGACGGTCGCGATCCAGGTGGGGATGGTGCTCGCCGCGTTCCTCTTCATGAAGCGGATGGCGGAGGTGACCAACGTCACCGCGCTGACGCGGGAGTTCGCGGAAGGCGGGGACGACGAGGCGGCGGATCCGAACGCGGTCGCCCGGCGCAGCGTGCCGCCCGGCGTGGAAGTGTACGAGATCAACGGTCCGTTCTTTTTCGGCGCCGCCGAGACCTTCAAGGACCGGCTGGGACAGATCGCCGCGCGCCCCGCGGTCCTCGTCATCCGGATGCGGAACGTGCCGGCGATCGACTCCACCGGGCTGCACGCGCTGCGCCAGTTGTGCCAGCGCGCCCGGCGCGAACGGACGCTGGTGGTGTTGAGCGACGTCCACTCGCAGCCAGTGGTCGCGCTCGAGCGGTCCGGCCTGCTGGACGACATCGGGGAGGACAATGTCACCGGCAACCTCGACGACGCCCTGAACCGCGCGCGCGCGCACCTCGGGATGCCCACGCTGGCGCGACCCGCGTTCGCGACGCCGACCGTCGCCCGCGAGACGCCGGCCGGGGGGGTGCCGGGGGCCGGGCGCTAGGCGGACGGCGCCGCGGCCGCCGCCGCGGGGCCGGTCGCGCGCCACAGCTGGCGCAAACCCCGGAACTTGCGCCGGAACTCCGCGGGGTCCTGTTGCAGCGTGGCGTTGGTGAACCGCGGCAGCACCTCGTCGAGCAGGGCTTCCAGATGGTCGAACGCCACCCAGCCGTGCCGCAGATACTCGAGCGCGGCGACGTAGTCGGGCTCGTCACCGCGCGCCACCAGGCGCAGCACGACGCTGTACGGGTCGAAGTGCCGGACCTCGAGCCCGTCGATCGCGCCCAGAACGTGCGGCGCAACCGGCCGCGCGCGCTCCACGTGCCCCGCGGGCAGGGGAATCACGTCCTCGGGCGACTCCCAGACCAGCGCCAACCCCAAGTGCCCCGCCGCCCACGTCGCGGCACGCTGTGCCTCCGCATCGCCCGCGAGCTCCGCCTGGGGCACGGCGTCGCGCCATCCCTCGGCGAGCTGGCTCGTGGCGGCGACGAGGTACACGCGCGCCGGCGCCCCGAGGCCCTGCGCGAGCCGGCCGAGGAGCGCGCAGAGATCCGCCTGCCGGATTTCCCGCGTCGTCATCCCGCGCACGTCACTTGTAGCGCCGCTTGGGCGTCTTGTCGTGAAAGTCGTACACCCAGAAGGTGTAGCCATAGGGGAACATCGTCTGCACGACGTGGAACGGCTCGTACTCGAACAGCCGCCGCATCGCCCACGAGAAGCGGTAGCGCGGGTGATCGGCCGGGATCACCTCCACCACGCAGTCCACCTGAAAGCTGACGAACACGGGGGAGTCGCCGGTCCACAGGACCGACGCGAGGGGGCGCCGCGTGAGGTTCTTGTAGGTCTCGCCCTCGAAGATCTCGAGCAGGCCGAGGCGGCGCCAGTCGATGTGCTCGGGGTGGGCGTAGAACTCGCGGGCGGTCGCGATGCGCAGCTCGCGCGTCTGGTCCACCGCATGCGGGGGCAGCGCCTGGATCTGCTCCACCGCGGCATTGACGAGGCCGACATAGTGCTCCAGGTGCTCGTCCTTGGGGGTGAACCCCACGCCCTTGTTCGCGAGCGTCGGCACCAGGCCGTCCTCGCCGAGCGTGCCCACTACGGGCAGGTGCCCCGCGTTGAACGCGACGTATTCGTCCTTGGCGATCGCATCGTACACACGGCGCTTGTAGTCGAGCTGCCATTGCACGAACTTCTCCGGCAGCTCGCGCACCGTGAACTCCCGAACCGGCGCGCCGTCTTCCACCAGGCGCGCGGTTCCGTTCGCCATCTCGACGCGCCGCGTCGCGGCGCCCACATCCAGGCTCGTCATCCTCACCTCCTCACGGGGTGCACGAGTGCCCGCCCTCGAGCTGCGAGGGGCCTATCTTGTGCCGCAGCGCCGGGCGTCGCAAGGGCGCGCCGCTCTGCCGCCGCCCACCCCGAAGGTGCATCTTGGGACCCATGACGCGCGACCGACCCTCCGTCCAGTTCCTCGGCGCCGCCGGCACCGTGACCGGCTCGGCGCACCTCGTGCGGGCCGGCGGCCACGCGGTGCTGCTCGACTGCGGCCTGTTCCAGGGCCATCGCGACCTGCGCCAGCGCAACTGGCGTGACTTCCCGTTCGATCCCGCGGAGCTCGACGCCGTCGTCCTGTCCCACGCGCACATCGATCACAGCGGCCGGCTGCCGCTCCTCGTCCGGCAGGGGTTTCGCGGGCCCATCTACTGCACTCGGGCCACCCAGGCGCTGCTCGAGGTGATGCTCCCCGATTCCGCCCACATCCAGGAGGAGCAGGCGGAGCGGGCGAACCGCCGCGGCTACTCCCGGCACACGCCGGCCCTGCCGCTCTACACCACGGAGGACGCCGCGCGGGCGCTGCGGCTGCTCGTGCCGCGCCGCTACCACGAGGCGTTCAGCGCGGCTCCCGGCATGCGCGCCACGTATCGGCGTGCCGGCCACATCCTGGGCGCGGCGACGATCGAGCTCGAGCTCGAGCGCGACGCCGGCCCGGCCCGGCTCGTCTTCTCGGGAGACCTCGGGCGCTACGACCGGCCCATCCTCCTGGACCCCGAGCCCGTCCCCGCGGCGGACGTCCTGCTGTGCGAATGCACGTACGGCGACGAGGAGCACCCCTCCGGCGCGCAGGCGGTGGACGCGCTGGCGCGTATCGTCCGCGACGGCGCCCGCCGGGGCGGCGGCATCGTGGTTCCCGCGTTCGCGCTGGGACGCACGCAGGAGCTGCTGTGGCTGCTCCAGGAGCTGGAGGGCGCGGGACGGATCCCGGCTTTGCCGGTCTACGTCGACAGCCCGATGGCGGTCGAGATCACCGATCTGTACGGCAGCCACCCGCAGGACCACGATCCCGAAATGCGGGAACGCATGCTCGACGCGGCCGGGGTCTGGCAGGGGAAGCGGGTGCGGCTGGTGCGCTCCGTGGCCGAGTCCAAGGCGCTGAACGAGCTACGGGGCCCGGTCATCATCATCTCGGCGAGCGGCATGGCGACGGCCGGCCGGGTGCTGCACCACCTGATCCACCGGGTCACCGATCCCCGCACCACCGTGCTGCTGGTCGGCTTTCAGGCCGCCGGCACGCGCGGCCGGGCGCTCCGCGACGGCGCGAAGGAGCTGCGGATCTTCGGCCAGCAGGTCGCCGTGCGGGCGACCGTCGAGCGGATCGATGCGCTATCGGCCCACGCGGGACGGGACGAGCTGCTGCGCTGGATGGACGGCTTCGAGCGGCCACCCGCCGTGACGCACCTGGTGCACGGGGAGCCCGATGCCGCCGAGCGCTTCGCGGCGGCGGTGCGCGATCGGGGGTGGACCGTGCGCATCGCGCGCGACGGTGAGACGCAGTTCATCGAGAAGCCACGGTGACGGACTTCATCGATCCGATCGCGCAGCCCAACGTGGCCCTGCTGCGGTTGCTGGTGGCCACGTTGCTCGGCGGCCTCGTCGGGGTGGAACGGGAGCGCTCGGAGAGCGAGCGCGGCGCCCGCCACTTCGCGGGCGTGCGTACGTTCCCCATGTTCGGACTGCTTGGCGCCGGGCTCGTGCTCGCCGGGCGCGACGTGGGCCTGCTCGTCGCCGCCGGATTCCTCGGCGTGGCAGCGCTCGTCCTCGTGTCGTACACCCGCACCAGCCGCGACGGCGACATCGGCGCGACCACCGAGGTGGCAGCCCTCGCAACCTACGCGGCCGGCGTGCTGGCCGGCGCCGGCGCCCTGCTCGTCGCGGGCGCCGTCGGCATCGGCGTCGCCGTGCTGCTCGCCGGCAAGCAGCGGCTCGAGGCGTTCCCCCGGGCGCTGTCGCGTGAGGAGCTGGGTGCGGCGCTGACGCTGGCGGTGATCGCCGCCGTGATTCTCCCCGTGCTCCCCGACGCCCGGTACGGGCCGTGGGGAGTGTGGAATCCGCGCACGCTGTGGCTCATGGTGGTGCTGGTGTGCGGCCTGTCGTTCGTCGCCTTCGTGGCCATGCGGCTGCTCGGCACGGCGCGGGGACTGTACGTGAGCGGCCTGCTGGGGGGCCTCGTCTCGAGCACGGCGACCACCGTGTCGTTCGCGAGCCGCTCCCGCACGGCGGCGGGCGACGCGCGGGCCCTCGCCGCCGGCGCGGGCCTCGCGAGCCTCGTGATGCTCGTCCGGGTCGGGCTGCTGACCAGCGTGGCGCACCCCGGCCTGCTCGTCTACCTGGCGCCGTTTCTGGGACTGTCGCTCGCGGCGGGCGCCGTGGGACTGCTGGTGCTCGTGCGCCGCACGCCCCCTCCCGAGGCCGCGGGCCCGTTCGTGACGAACCCGTTCCGCCTCACCGAAGCGATCAAGTTCGCGGCGGTGTACGCGCTCGTCCTCCTGGTCGTCGAAGCCGCGGGCCGCTACCTGGGCACGTGGGGCGTCGTGGCGGCCGCCGTGCTGGCGGGCTTGACCGACGTGGACGCCATCACGTTGACTCTCGCGACCGGCGACGGCGGCGGGCTGCCGCCTGCCGCGGTGGCGGGCACGATCGCGCTCGCCGCGCTGTCGAACACCGTCGCCAAGGCGGCCTACGCCGCCTGGCTCGGCGCGCCCGCTTTCCGGCGGGCGATGCTGCTGGTGCTCGGCGCCGCCTTCGTGGCGGGCCTCGGGGCGGTGGCGGCGAGCGGCGCCTGGCCGTTCTGAAGTTTCCTTCACCACTCCTTCATCGAACCTCACCGGCCCGCCGGATAGACTGCCCTCGACTTCATCGGGGGCAATCGCACCGTGTCACATCGTGTGGTGGCCCTGGTGGGAGCGGTATTGCTGGCCGCCGCCTGCCAGGCCAAGGACCATGACGCCGAGGCGTCTCACGCCGGGCCCGCCGGCGCGACCGCGGCGGCCTCTGCGACCGACCCACGGGCGGCGATCTTCGTCGCGAAGGGGTGTCCGCAGTGCCATTCCATCGCGGCGCTCGGCGTCAAGTCCGCGGCCGAGGTCGGTCCCGACCTCACCCGCGCCTACGAGGACGTGGAACACCGCTTCGGTGTGAACCTCGCGGAGTTCCTGCGCAACCCGACCGGGACGATGCAGGTCGTCCTGAGCAGTTCCATTCAGCTGTCGCCCGCCGAACGCGACTCGATCGTCCGCATCCTCGAGCAGCTCCACGAGGAGCACGAGGCGGGCGAGCACGGAGAGCGGTCCACCACGCCTCAATCGTGAAGGGGAGGGAGTCATGAACCGTCGCATTCTGCTCGTCGCCGTGCTGGCGGCCGCCGCGTGTCAGCCGTCCGGTCCGCGCGGCTCGGGCGGGCGCCTCGCCGATGCGCGCGAGGCCGCCCAGCGGACGTTCGTCGAGCCCGGCGCGCTCGATGAGTTCTATCTGTTCTACAGCGGCGGCCACTCCGGGCAGGTGTACGTGGCCGGCGTGCCGTCGATGCGCCACATCGCCACCATCCCCGTGTTCGCGCCCTATCCCGCCACCGGCTACGGATTCGACGAGGAGAGCCGGCGGATGCTGGGCGAGTACACCTGGGGCGACGTGCACCACCCGGCCATGTCGAAGCGCGACGGCGACTATGACGGGCGTTGGCTGTTCGTGAACGACAACGCGAACAACCGGCTGGCGCGGATCGATCTGCGCGATTTCAAGACGAAGCAGATCTTCGGTCCCATCCCGAACTCGAGCGGCAATCACGGCTCGGCGTTCCTCACGGCGAACACCGAGTACGCCCTCGTGGCGAGCCGATTTTCGATCCCCGTGCCGCGCGGCACCTATGCGCCGACATCGCAGTACGCCACCCGGTACAACGGCGTGGTGAGCGGCATCAAGATCGACCCGCAGTCGGGCGAGATGTCGCTGGGCTGGCAGATCCTCACGCCGCCGTTCAACTGGGACCTGGCCGCCGCCGGCCGCGAGATCTCGGCGGACTGGGCGGTCTGGAGCTCGTACAACACGGAGCGCGCGACGGGGCGGCTGGAGGTCACTGCCAGCCAGCGCGATCGCGATTACCTCGTGTTCGTGAACTGGCGGATGGCGGCTGCCGCCGCCGCGGCCGGGAAAGGGCGCATGATCGGCGGGGTCCGCGTGCTCGAGGCGGGCGACATGCGGGGCGGCATGTACTTCGTGCCGCTGGCCAAGAGCCCCCACGGCGCGGATATCACTCCTGACGGACGGTACGTGATCGGCAGCGGGAAGCTCGCGCCCTACACGACCGTGTACGACTTCGAGAAGTTCCTCGCCGCGGTCGCGGCGAACGACACGACGGGCAGCGAGGACGGCATCCCCGTGCTGCGCTATGAGTCCATCCGGGTCGCCGAAGTGCCCGTGGGGCTCGGGCCGCTGCACACGCAGTTCGACGACCAGGGCTTCGCGTATACCTCGTTGTTCATCGAGTCCGCGGTCGTGAAGTGGCGCCTGGGCCCGTTCGACGGCAACGACTCCGCGCTCGTCGTGTCGAAGATCCCCGTGCACTTCTCGATCGGCCACCTGGTCGCGGCGCACGGCGACACGCGCCACCCCCTCGGGCGCTACCTCGTGGCGATGAACAAGCTCTCCAAGGGCCGTCACCTCAACGTCGGACCCTCGCAGCCGGAGTCGAGTCAGCTGATCGACATCACGGGTGAGGGGATGACGATGCTGTACGAGGCGTACACGGAGCCCGAGCCGCATTTCGCGCAGCTCGTGCGCGCCGACCTCATCACGCCCATCGAGGTGTACCCCAAAGAAGAGAACCGCGACCCCAACGCCATCTGGGCGGCCGGCGATGCGTCGGTCACGCGGCAGGGGAACATCGTGCGGGTCAAGCTCTATTCGATCCGCTCATACTTCGCGCCGGGCGAGATCGAGGTGCAGCAAGGTGACTCGGTCGTCATCTACGTCACCAACGGCGAGCAGGAGCGCGACATGCTCCACGGGGTGGGGATCGCCGGCTACAACATCAACGTGGTGGTGGATCCGGGCGAGACCAAGACCATCGCCTTTCGCGCGACGAAGCCCGGCGTGTGGCCGTTCTACTGCACCAACTTCTGCTCGGCCATGCACCAGGAGATGCAGGGGTATCTGCTCGTGAAGCCGCGCGGGGGCGGCGCCGCCGCGGGCGGGATGTGACGTGCGGCTGACGGAGTGGCTGCACGCGGAGCTGTCGCTCCGGGCACGGCTCGCCGTGCTCGGAGCGGGGCTCCTGCTCGCGGGCGCGATCGTGTTCCCCCTGTGGCAGATGACCATGTTCGCGGGGCAATTCCCGGAAGGACTGCGGCTGCAGATTTTCAGCTGGCAGATCGTCGGCGGCAACAACGGCGGTGACCTTCAGGGGATCAACATCCTCAATCACTACATCGGGATGCGCGAAATCCGCGCGGCGGACTTCGTGGAGATGAAGTTCATCCCCTTCGCGTTCGGCGTGTTCGTACTGCTCGGCGCGCGGGCCGCGCTGTTCGCCCGGGTCCGCGACCTGGTGGACCTGACCGTGCTGTTCGTGTACTTCGGCCTGTTCTCCTTCGCGACGTTCGCCTATCGCATGTACGCGTACGGGCACCAGCTCGCGCCCGACGCCCCGATCACGGTCGAGCCGTTCACGCCGCCCATCTTCGGGCACCAACAGATCGCCAATTTCGAGGTCTACAGTTATCCGGCGCCGGGGACGTATCTGGTCCTGGCGTACGGCATCGTGCTGCTGGCCGTGCTCGTGCGCGAAGCCCGACGCCGCCGGGTCGTCGCGCCGTGATCGCCGCTCTGGTGCTCGGGCTCGCACTCGTGGCCCAGGACACGCTGTGGATCGGGCCGGGGGTGCACTCCGGCCCGCTCGTCATCGAGACGCCGACGGTGGTGATCGGCAGGGCCGGCGCGACGATCCGGGGCGACGGCCGCGGCAGCGTGGTGGAAATCCGCGCGCCCCGCTCGGTGGTGCGCGGCGTGCGGATCGAGCGGTCGGGCCGCAATCTGGATACCGACGATGCCGGCGTGATGGTGCGGGCCGACTCGGTGCGCCTGGAGGACCTGGTGATCCGCGACGTGCTGCACGGCGTCTACCTGCACACGGTGCGCGGCGTATCGCTCCGCCACCTCGACATCGCCGGCCCGCCGGGGCTCGCCGAATCCGCGATGGGGGACGGCATTCATTATTACTACTCGCGGGACGTGACCGTCGATTCGAACCGCATCCAGCACGTACGCGACGGGATGTTCTTCAATTACTCGGATAGCGTGCGCGTGCGCGGCAACCAGGTCTCCCGGGTGCGGTTCGGCCTCCACTACATGTTCTCGCACCGTAATCGGTTCACGGAGAACGTCTTCACTGACAACGCCGCCGGCGCCGTGATCATGTACTCCTCGGGCGTGGAGGTCGTGAACAACGTCTTCGCCTGGAATGCCGGGAGCCGCTCGTACGGTCTGGTCCTGCAGACCGCCACGGCGCCTACGGTCCGCGGGAACATCTTCGTCGGGAACGCCATCGGCGTTTTCTTCGACAACGTGATCCGGGGCAGCTTCACCGGCAACGTGGTGGCCGGCAACTGGCTCGGCTTCGAGCTGTTCACCAACAGCGAGGCCACGCGGGTCACCGGCAATGCGGTGCTGGGCAACACGTTCGACGCCTCGGGCGGAGGCGCCGCCGGGGCGTACGAGTTCTGCGTCGCAGGCGAGGGCAACTACTGGGGTGCCGCGGCAGCGGGGGGCTACGACCTGAATGGCGACGGCACGCTCGACGTGCCGCATCGGGCGAGCTCGCCCCTCGCCGAGGTGGCCCGGCGGCGCAGCGGCCTGCGGCTGTTCCTGGCGAGCCCGGCCGCACGCGTGCTGGAGTGGGCCGAGCGCACCTTCCCCGTGTTTGCGGTGCCCGGGGCGGTGGACGGGTGCCCGCTGACCGCGCCACCCCAGCCGGCAATGCTGGCGCGGATGCCGGCGGCGCCGGCGGGAGCGGAAGGCGGGCGCCGGGGGCAGGGCGCGGTCAGCCTCGCGGTGCTCGGCGCCGGTGTGGCGCTGCTCGTCACGGCGCGCGGGACGCGGCGGCGATGATCCGGCTGCGCGGCCTCGGCAAGCGCTACGGCGAGCGGGTCGCCCTCGCCCCGCTCGACCTCGACGTCGCCGCCGGCGAGGTGGTGGCGCTGGTCGGGCCCAACGGCGCCGGTAAGTCCACCACGCTCCGCGTGGTGGCCGGAGCCATCCGCCCGACGGCGGGCGTGGCGTGGGTCGGAGGTCGGGATGCGGTGCGCGACGGCGTCGCCGCGCGCCGGCGGATCGGGTACCTGCCGCAAAAGCTCGGGGTACCCGCCGCCACCGTGCTCGGTGACCTGGCGGTGCTGATCGCGGCGGCGCGGCGGGTGCCGTCGGACGCCGCGACGGCGGCGTTGCGGGCCGTCGGCGTGGGGGACCGGCTGGCCGAGCCACTGGCCGAGCTGTCGGGCGGCCAGCGGCAGCGCGCGCTGCTGGCGTTGGCGACGCTCGGACCGGTCGACGTGTTGCTGCTCGACGAGCCCAGCATCTCCCTCGACGCCGAGGGCGCCGAGGAAGTGCGCGCGGCGATTCGCGGCGCGCGCGATCGCGGGGCCGCGGTGCTGTTTGCCTCCCACTACCTCGCCGACGTCGCGCTGCTCGCCGACCGCATCGTCGTGCTGGTGGACGGGCGGGTCGCGGCGCACGGGACGCTGGCCGAGCTCGCGGCGGCGGCGGGCGTGCGGTGGAGCGCCGAGGTTGCCGACCCGCCGATCGAGCGCATCTATCGCGCGCTCGTGCGGCGGGGGCGCGGCGCCCAGGAGGTGCGGCTCGTGCGGGGCGACGCCGCGTGACCGTCGGCGCGCTGCTGCGCTTCGAGCTCGCGACCGCCGCGCGGGGCCGCACCCTGGCGCTGATCGCCGCGGGGTTCGCTCTGGCGAGTCTCACCGTCGCGTTGGCCGGCCTGTCGGCGGGCGGCGCGGTGGCGGTGCAGGGGTTCGCCCGTACCTCCGTGAGCCTCCTGCAGCTCGTCGTCTGGACCGTGCCGATGGTGGCGCTCCTGGCGGGTGCCGTGGCGGGCGTGGACAGCCACGACCTGGAGTTGCTCGTCGCGCTGCCCGTCTCGCGTTCCCGCTTGCTCGTCGCCCGGTGGCTCGCGCACGCGGTCGCGCTGGGCGGCGCGCTGCTCGTCGGTCTGGGGACCGCGGGCGTGGCGCTGGCGGTCCTGACCGGGACCGCCGACGCGCTCCGGTACCTCGGGCTGGTCGGTGTCGCGTCGCTGCTGCTGTGCGCCACGCTCGCACTGGGATTCTGGGTGGGAATCGCCGCGCACAACCGACTGCGTGCGGTGGCGGGCGCGGCCCTGGTGTGGTTGCTGCTCGTCGTCGGCGTCGATCTCGCTGCGATCGTCCTCCTGTCGGTACTCCCGGCGGGACAGGCCGCGTGGCCGCTGTCGGCCCTGCTGCTCGCCGATCCGGTGGACGCCGCGCGGGCGCTCGGACTCGGCTTGTTCCAGGCAGCGACCATCGCCGGTCCCACCGAAGCGGCGCTGCGACACGTGCTCGGCGGCGCGGGGGCGTGGCTGCTCGTGGCCGGCCTCCTCGCGTGGACCGCGGGACCGCTCGTGCTGGCGGGCCGGCGTTTCGCGCGCACCGACTTGTAGTCGCACCTGTGGCGCACGTGCGCGCTGCGCGTCCACCGACGTGATCGGCTGGTTTCTCTCCCTGTCGCCCATCGCGCAGGCCGGCATTGCGGGGCTTGGCACGTGGTCGCTCACGGCGCTCGGCTCGGTGCCGGTGCTGTTCTTCCGGTCCGTGCCGCGACGCGTGATGGACGGCGCGATGGGGGTCGCCGCCGGGGTGATGGTGGCGGCCTCGTGCTGGTCGCTCCTGGTACCGGCGCTCGAACGCGGGGGAGTGGGTCCCGCCGTCGTCGGCGTGCTGCTGGGGGCGGCGACGCTCTACGCGTTCGACCAGGTCCTGCCGCACCTCCATCCCGAATTCCCCGACGAGGGCCGGCGCGAGGGCCCACCCAGCCCGTGGCGCCGGTCCGCGCTCCTGATTGCCGCCATCACGCTCCACAACCTGCCCGAGGGGCTCGCCGTCGGGGTCGCCTTCGGCGGGGGAGCCCCGGGTCCGGCGCTGGCGCTGGCGATCGGCATCGGACTCCAAAACCTCCCCGAAGGGCTCGCCATCGCGCTGCCGCTGCGGCGTGACGGCATGAACCGCTGGAAGGCCCTGTGGTACGGCCAGTTGTCGGCCGTGGTCGAGCCGGTGGCGGCGGTGGCCGGCGCTGCCGTGGTCGCACAGGCCGGCGGCCTGCTGCCCTACGGGATGGCGTTCGCTGCCGGAGCGATGCTGTATGTGGTAGTTGAGGAGTTGATTCCCGAGACCGAGCGGTCGGGGAACATCGACATCGCGACGATCGGGTTCATCGCCGGCTTCACGCTGATGATGGCGCTCGACAACGCGCTAGGGTGAGATGAGCGACACCGCGCTCGAAGTGCTCGTGTCTGAGGAGGCAATCGCGGCCCGGGTAGCCGAGCTCGCCGCGCGCGTGTCCGCCGACTACGCCGACGTGGACGAATTGTTGCTCGTGGGGGTGCTGCGCGGGTCGTTCATTTTCCTCGCGGACCTGTGCCGGCGCCTCACCGTTCCGTGTCGGGTCGATTTCCTCGCGGTCACGCGCTACGAACACGGCGCCGTCGGCGGGGCACTCCGCCTGGTGATGGACCTGCGCACCGACGTGCGGGGGCGCCACGTCCTGATCGTCGAGGACATCGTGGACAGCGGCCACACGCTGGCCTATCTGGTGCGGACCCTCGGTGCCCGGGGACCGGCGTCGTTGCGCACCTGCGCGCTCACGCGCAAGCCGGCGCGGCTCGAGGTGGAGGTGCCGCTGACCTACGTCGGATTCGACGTCCCGGACCGCTGGCTGGTGGGCTACGGCCTCGACTACGAGGACCGCTTCCGCACCTTGCCCTACATCGGGACGCTGCCGCCCGCGGGTTAACGTCCCCTCAATCCGGTTTCAAGGGCCTTTCACGCCGGCGCCGCGAGGTTTGGGGCGGAGTGTCACCGGAGGGTGGTATGGCCAACAAACCCATTGTGGTCGGTGTCGACGGGTCCCGCGCGTCCGCCCGGGCGGCAGCAGTGGCCTCCCGCATCGCCACGGCCGTGCGTGAGGAGTGCCTGCTCGTACACGTCATCCCGGACACGTGGCTGGCGGATTACGCCGGCCAGCCGCCGTTCGGCTCGCACGCATTGCTCGACGAAGTCGTCGAGCACGCGCGGGAACGGATGGCGGCGGCGTTGGGCGACGCCGTTCCGGCCGCCGCGCTCGCGCAGCTGGACGTGCGGATTGGCCGGCCGGCGGCGGCGCTGCGGCTGGCGGCCGACGGAGCGAACGCGCAGTACGTCGTGATCGGCGGCAAGCATCACACGGCGGTGGGCCGTGTGCTCACGGGCAGCACCGCCCGGGACGTCGTCCGCACGCTCGACCGGCCACTCCTGGTGGTCGGCGAGCGGGAGGAGCCCATGCGGCGGATCCTCGTCGCGGTGGACCTGTCGGTCGCGTCGCGCCCGACGGTCGCGGCCGCCCGGCGCCTGGCGCGGCTGTGCAACGCCGAGCTCCGAGTCCTGTTGGTCGTCGAGCCGGTTCGCGCGCCGCTCACTATCCCGTTCGCCATCGATGAAGCCGATGTCGCGCGGCGCGCGGAGGCGTCCTTCGATCGGCTGCAGCGGTCGGCGGCGGGTATGCCGTCCGGGGAGTGGGTCGTCCGGCGCGGCGTGGCGGAGGACATGATCGCCGAGGAAGCCCGGACCTGGGGGGCGGACGTCGTGGTGGTCGGGTCCCATGGGAAGGGATGGGTGGATCGCGTGCTGCTCGGCAGCACGACCGAGCGGCTGCTGGCGCTGTTGCCGACCAGCGTGCTCGTGGTGCCCACCGGCCGCCGCGCGTCGCGCGGGACGGGCGAGCGGCTGCCACGCAAGGCACGGGCGGCGCCACGAGCCAAGAGGCGCTCGCGGAGAGTGGCGGTATGAGCGAAGGCGCGACCCTGGTGCGCGACCTGATGCACACGGACCTCACGACGATCAGCACCGACGCGACGATCGCCGAGGTCGTGCACACCCTGACCTCGGCGGGCGTGTCGGCGCTGCCGGTCATCGATCGGTTCGGACGCGCGGTCGGCGTGCTCGCTACGCGCGACATCCTCGACGCGGAAAGTCGCTGTCAGACCCCGGCCGCGCGCGCGCGGCTGTTCGAGAGCACTCTGGCGCTGGAGGTCATGGCGCCGTGGCCGGGGGTCGTGAACCCCCGACTGCCCGTCCGCGAGGCGGCGGCGGCCATGCTGGCCCAGAAGGTCCAGCGGCTGTTCGTTGAGGACGAGGGTGTCCTGCGCGGGGTCATCTCCCAGACCGACATCGTGAGCGCGGTGGCCGCCGCTCGGATTTGAGCGGCGACGGTGGCGCGGGGTGGCCCGGACGGCGACGCGGCCCTAGGTTCCCCGGGGTCCGGCCGCACGGCCGGCGTGGTCCCGGAGATCACTGTGTCAGCCGATCGAACGAAGGACGTTTCCGGGGGTGCGGCCGCGCAGCGCGGCCGGCCCGCCGCGCGCATCGACGAAGCGGCGCGCGTCCGTCGCCGCTTTGAAAAGCTGCTGGCCGCCGGGCTGCGGATCTACGAGGAGCGTTCGCTCGCGGGCGTGCTGCAGCGCATCGCCGACGCCGCGCGCGAGGTCGTGGGTGCCCGCTACGCTGCGCTCGGCGTCCTCAACGAGTCGGGCAGCGGACTGAGCGACTTCATCACGTCGGGCCTGAGCGGCCCCCAGGTGCACCAGATCGGCGCCCCACCCAAGGGACACGGCCTCCTGGGACTCGTGATCCGCGAGCGCCGTCCCATCCGCACGGCGAGCATCGCCGGCCACCCGGGCCGCTCCGGGTTCCCCGACAACCATCCGAGCATGACCAGTTTCCTCGGCGTCCCGATCGTGCTGCACGACCGGGTGTTCGGGAATCTCTATCTCACAGACAAAGAAGACGCGACCGAGTTCGCCGCGGAGGACGAGGCGATCGCCGTGTTACTGGCCTCCCAGGCGGCGGTGGCGATCGACAACGCGCGGCTCCACGAGGAGGCCACCGAGCTGCTCGGCCAGGTGCGCGGCATGCAGCGGCAGCGGGACCTGTTCTTCGCCATGATGAACCACGAGCTGCGCAATTCGCTCACGGGCGTCTACGGCTGGGCCGAGCGCCTGGTGCGGCGGCGCTCTGGTGATCACGCCCAGGCGGCGCGCGAGGTGTTCGACGGCGCGGAGCGCACTATTGCGCTCCTCAACAACTTTCTGGATCTCACGCGGCTGGACGCCGGCAAGCTGCGCCCGGTGCGACGCGCGGTGCAGGTGCGCACGGTGGTGGCCCGTGCCGTGGCCGGGCTCCTGCCGGCGGCCGAAGCGAAAGACGTGGTGCTCGAAGAGCAGTACGTGACCGAGCCCCCGGACCTGCACACCGACCCCATGCGGCTCGAGCAGATCCTCGTCAACCTGCTCTCGAACGCCGTGCGCCACAGCCCGCACGGCCAGGCAGTGGTGATTCGGGTGGACGGCGGCGACGGTGAGGTCAGCCTGGAAGTCTCAGACCAGGGCCCTGGGATCCCCGACGACCTGCGCGAGCGGATCTTCGAGCCGTTCGAGCGGTTCGACCCGCAGTCGGGGATGGGATCGGGCTTGGGCCTGCCGCTGTCGCGCCGGCTGGCGGAGATCCTCGCGGGTCGGTTGGACGTGGCGCCGCAGCAAGGAACCGGCGCCCTCTTCCGGCTGGTGCTGCCGATCGGCGAACCCGACGCACCATGAAGGTGGCTTCACGATTCCTTTAGAGTCCATTATATGCGCTCCGGGTAACCTATCGCCCCATGAAGATCCTCGTCGTGGAGGACGACCGGAAAGTCGCTGGGTTCATCGAGCAGGGCCTCCGGGAAGAGGGGTACGCGGTGGACGTGGCCCCCGACGGCGACCAGGCGACGATGCTCGCGCACGTGTACGAGTACGACCTCATCGTGCTCGACGTGATGCTGCCCAAACGGACGGGGCTCCAGGTCGCCGCCGAGCTGCGGCGCGAGGGACGCAGCACGCCGATCCTCATGTTGACGGCGCGGGACGCCACCGAGGACGTCGTGCGCGGGCTCGACGCTGGCGCGGACGACTATCTCACCAAGCCCTTCAAATTCGACGAGCTTCTCGCCCGGGTGCGGGCGCTGGTCCGCCGCGGCGGGGCTGGCCGGACGGAGTTGTTGAAGTACGGACCCCTGGAGCTCGATCGGCTCAAGCATAAAGTGCGCATCGACGGCAAGAACGTCGATCTCACCCCGAAGGAATTCCATCTCCTGCAGCATTTCCTGCTCCACCCCGAAGAGGTAGTGCGCCGCACCGAGCTGCTCGAAAAGGTGTGGGACATGCATTTCGATCCCGAGAGCAACGTCGTGGACGTGCACGTCGGGAACCTCCGCCGCAAGCTGAAGACCGCCGCGGGGCGGGAGTTCCTGCAGACCGTGCGCGGCGTCGGCTTCCGACTTCAGGATCCCGACCAGGACGAAGAGTGACCCGGTCACTCCGGCGGGCGCTCGCCGTGCGGTTCGCGGCGACGATGGCCGTCGGGCTTCTCGGGTTTTCAGCGGCGTCGTGGTGGGGGACGTCTGTCGTGCTCCGCAAGCAGCTGGACGAGTCGATTGCGGCGGGCGGGTTCCTGGCCACCGAGCGGCTGGTCCATCCTGACCCCGCCGGCACGCTGGAGCCGCCTGTGGCGGCGGACGCCTCACGCTACGCGCGCGAGGTGAATCGCTACGTCGCGCTGCGGCACGCCGACGGCTCGGTGGCCGGGGCTCTGCCCGACAACGCGGCGACGCTGCCGCTGGACACGGCTGCGCTGCGCGAGGCGCGGTCGGGGGAACCGACGTGGGTCACGCAGCGCTGGGCGGGCGCGCGGATCCGGGTCGTGTACCTCCCGCTCCTGGAGGGCGGCGTCCGCAGCGAGCGGGTGGTCCAGGCAGCCGCGCGGTTCGCACCCCTGCACCAGACGCGCCGCGACCTGCTGCTCGCCCTGGTGGCGGTCGTCGTCGTGGGCACGGCCGCGACGTTCGTGGGCGCCTGGTCGCTCGGCGCCTCGGCGGTGCGACCCGTGAGTGAGATCATCGCGCAGGTCACTCGCATCGAGCACGGCGCCCCGAGCCCCCGGATCGTCGCGCACGCGCAAACCGAGGAGTATCGCGGGCTGGTCGCGGTGCTGAACGGCATGCTCGACCGGCTCGATCGCGCGTTCCGCGCGCAACGCCGGCTCACGGCCGACGTCTCCCATGAGCTGCGTACCCCGCTGACGGCCCTGCGGGGCGAGATCGAAGTGGCACTCCGGGCCGAGCGCGGTCCGCGCGAGTACCAGGCCGTGCTGCACAGCGCGCTCGAGGAGATCGAGCGCCTGACGATCATGAGCGAGGAGCTGCTCCTCATCACCCGCGCGGAATCGGGGCAGGTGCAGCCGGACCCCCGCCCGACCGACCTCGACGCACTCGTCACCGAGGGGTTGGCGCACGTGCGCGCCCGCTGCGAGGAGAAGGGACTGACGGTCCAGACGGCCCTCGGCGTGGCGGGACGACTCGTGCCGCTCGATCCCCCGCTCACGCGGCGCGTGGTGGCGCACCTGCTCGATAACGCGGTGCGGTTCACTCCCGCGGCGGGAACGCTGCGCGTGGCGACGAGCGTGCACGATCGCCGTGCCCACGTCACGGTCGAGGATTCCGGGCCCGGCCTGTCCCCCACCGACCTGCCGCACCTGTTCGAGCCGTTCTACCGCGCGGACGCGGCGCGGACACGGAACGTCGGCTCGGGCCTCGGGCTCGCCGTGGCCCGCGCCGTCATCGAGCTGCACGGCGGCCGGATCCGGGCTGCGAACGCGCCCGGCGGGGGTGCACAGTTCCACATCGAACTGCCGCTCGACGGACACCCACCGGAGGTCTGATCCATGCCGGAGTCACCACTGAATGAACAGCACCCCCGCGGCACGCTGCTGCTGATCGGGCTGTACGGCCTGCTGTTCGTGTTCGGCTGGTTCGTGATTTACGTAGCCGTGTACCTCGCGCGCGGAGGCGTGACCCGATGAACGTCCCCCTCTATGAGCGCATCTGGATGTGGGCGGCGGGCGGGATCATCGTGGTGTTCATCTCGATGGTCCTGGCCGGCGTAGCCTTCAGCGCCCTGCAGCCGCCGTCCCACGTCGAGACGATTCCGCCGGGGAACGTGTGGACCGACGAGCGATTCGCCGGCCGGGGCGTCACGGTGACGGCGAGCGGCGCGACCGTGATCGCGGTGGGGATGATGTTCGCGTTCGCTCCAGCGGAGATCCGGGTCCCGGCGGGCAAGCCGGTCACCTTCCGGATGACGAGCCCCGACGTGGTGCACGGGTTTCAGATCGTGGGCACCAACGCCAATACGATGGTCGTGCCCGGCTACGTCAGCCAGTTCACCACGACCTTCCCGCGACCCGGCGAGTATCTGATCGTGTGCAACGAGTACTGCGGGCTCGGGCACCACCGGATGTTCGGCAAGTTGATCGTCGAGGAGAGTGCTCCGTGAGCCGCGCGGACCGGTTGCCCTACGCGCACATCTGGGTCGCCATCCTGGCGTTCGGCGCCGCCGCGGCGATGGCGTTCATGCAGGCGCTGTCGCGGGCCGGGCTCCCGCTGCCGTACCGCGATGAGCAGATGTACTACCTCTCGGTCACGGCGCACGGTGTCCTGATGGCGCTGGTGTTCACGACGTTCTTCATCATGGGATTCGGGTACGTGGTCGCCGGACGCACGCTGGCGCGCCCCATCACCGGCCCGGGCTTGGGGTGGGCCGGCTTCTGGACCGCGCTCACCGGCACGGTGCTCGCGGGCGGGACCGTTCTGTGGGGCAAGGCGAGCGTCCTGTACACGTTCTACCCGCCGCTCCAGGCGCACCCGGGGTTTTACATCGGGCTGGCCCTCGTGGTCGTGGGCTCATGGCTGTGGGCCGTCACCATGCTCCGCAGCTACGTGACGTGGCGCCGGGAGCATCCCGGCGAGGCGACGCCGTTGGCGATGCACGGCATGCTGGCCACGGTCATCGTGTGGCTGCTCGCCACGCTCGGCGTCGCGGTCGAGGTCGTGGTCCTGCTCATCCCGTGGTCGCTCGGGCTCACCGCGACGGTCGACCCCGTGCTGGCGCGGATGCTGTTCTGGTATTTCGGCCATCCGCTCGTCTACTTCTGGCTGCTGCCGGCCTACGTCGTCTGGTACACGCTCCTGCCGGTGGCCGCGGGGGGCAAGCTGTTCAGCGACCCGCTCGCGCGGCTCGTCTTCGTGCTGTTCATCGTGCTCTCCACCCCGGTCGGGTTTCACCACCAGTTCATGGACCCCGGCATTCCGGCGTCGTGGAAGCTGGTCCACGCGTTTCTCACCCTGTGGATCCTGTTCCCCAGCTTCGTCACCGCGTTCACCGTCACCGCGTCCCTCGAGGTCGCGGGACGCATGAAAGGCGCGACCGGCTGGCTCGACTGGCTGACGAAACTGCCCTGGGGCGAGCCCCTGTTCGCGTCCGTGGCGCTGGCGATGATGCTGTTCGCGGTGGGAGGGTTCGGCGGCGCCATCAACGCGTCGTTCGGGCTGAACAGCGTCGTGCACAACACGGCCTGGATCCAGGGACACTTCCACCTCACGGTGGGAACCGCCGCGGCGCTGACGTTCATGGGCGCCTGCTACTGGCTCGTCCCGCGGCTCGCCGGTCGCGAGCTCGAGCTCGGGCTGCTCGCGAAAGTGCAGCCGTACCTGTGGTTCCTGGGCATGCTGCTGTTCTCGATCTCGAATCACACGACCGGGCTGATGGGGATGCCACGGCGCGTCTACGAAGCCACCTACGACGGCGCGCCCGCGGCCGCGGCCTGGCGAGGATTGACGGGTGTCTCCGCGGTCGGGGGCCTGATCCTCGCGGTCAGCGCGGGGTTCTTCGTGCTGGTCATGCTCGGCACGGCGCTGGCCGGCCGGCGTCGGGAGCCGGAGCCGCTCGCGTGGGCCGAGCCCCTCCATCCCGTCGGCAAGCGGGGTCTGCTGGATCGGTTCGGCCTCTGGGCCGTGGTCGCGGCCGTGCTCGTCCTGGTCGCCTACGCCGTCCCGTTGTGGAACCACCTGCGCATGGAGCGGTTCGGCTCCCCCGGCTTCTCCCCGTTCTAGGATCCGCGCGTGAGCGCGGCGACGACGGACGGCGGGCCTCCGATGGGGCCCGCCGTTTTGCCGCGTGCCCCTCGCGCCCTCCGCAGGCACCCGTATATTGGCCCCGGACCCCCTCACGAGGATTCCGAGTGGATTTCCCCCGGGTCATGCGGGAAGGCTTCATTGCCGGTCTGATCGGCGCGGGCGGCGTGGCACTGTGGTTCCTCCTCGTCGACGCAATCGACGGACGGCCGCTGTTCACGCCCGCCATGCTCGGATCGGCCGTGTTCTGGGGATTGCGCGACCCTGCCGCCGTAGACATCGCGTTCCCGGCCGTCATCGGGTACACGATGCTGCACGTGGTCGCCTTCGGGGCCGTGGGGGTCGTGGCGGCGTGGCTCGCCGCGCTGGTGGATCAATTTCCGATGACGTTGTTCATCGTCGTCGTCTTCTTCGCGGTGTTCGAGGTCGGCTTCTACATCATGGTGGCCTTGCTGGCGCAGCCGCTGCTCGGCGTGCTGGCGTGGTCCAACGTCGCGATCGGCAACGCCATCGCCGCGGTGGGAATGGGCTACTACCTATGGCGCGCCCACCCGCACATCCGGGAAGCCCTGGCGGCGCATCCGCTGGGGGAAACCGACGATGGCGAGTAGCCCACCCTAGCGCAGGCGGCGGCTGGCGTCTCCCTGAAAGGCATATCGCAGCGTGAGGCAGCCGGCTTCGGGCCCGGGACAGTAATACCCGAGGATCCCCAGCTTCGCGTAGTGCCCATCGCTCGTGCGGAGCACGTAGGTGTGGCCGCGAGGCTCGAGCAGGTGCGAGAACATGCTGTAGCGATACCAGCGCTGGAGCGCCGGGTTGACCGTGTCGGCCGCGAAGGCGGTGGGCAGGTACCCCGCGACAGGCGCCTCGGCGAGCGTGTCGAACCCGACGGCGCCGGCGTCGAGCGCGCCGCCGGAGACGACGAGGCGGAACCGGCGCACCGCCACGTCCCATCCGGCGGTGTCCGGCGGGGTGAGCACCGCCCCGGTCGCCAGATCGACGAACCGCCACGTCACCGCGTCACGGGCGTCGAGGGTGAGTGTATCGACCACCAGTCCGGTGGCGGGCGACGGCCGGGGCGCGGGCGCCGCCGGCACGAACGTCGGGACGTCGCGCGGGGCCAGCGACGCCGCGAGCAGGTAGGTGAGCGCCGCCAGGAACAGCACGAAGCCGCCCACGAGCGGTAGCGGCCACGGCGAACCGGCGAAACGGACGGGCATCGTGCCGGAGACTAGTCGCGCGGCGGGAGGAGCGTCAATGCGGGCACGACGGATGTCGCGAGGCGAGCCCCGGGCGGTGTGCGGATCGTGACGTTCCGCACCTATTTCGATGTCGCGGGCGACGACCGGTCCGGCCTCGCGGGCCAGGTGGGCGCGCAGCGGGCCCGCGTGGCCGACCGCCTGCGGGACGTACGCCGCGTCGTCGCCGTGCTCAGCGGCAAGGGCGGGGTGGGCAAGAGCTACGTGGCGGCCGGCCTCGCCCGGGCCGCTGCCGGGCGCTGGCCCGACGCGGTCGGCGTGGTGGACGCCGATCTCCGCAGCCCGACGGTCGCCCGCCTCCTGGCAGTGCGCGGTCCCCTGGCGGTGTCCGATGCGGGCGTCGCGCCCGCCCGCGGCGTGGACGGCGTGCGCGTGATGTCCACCGACCTGCTGCTCGACAGTGGGCGGCCGCTGGCGTGGCGCGAGCCCGAGACCGAGCGCTTCATCTGGCGGGGCGCGCTCGAGGCCGGCGTCCTGCGCGAGTTCCTGGGCGACGTGGCGTGGGGCCAGCTCGAGCTGCTGCTGGTGGACCTGCCCCCGGGCGCCGACGGAGTGGCGGACCTCCGGGCCCTGGTCCCGACCCTGACCGGCGCCGTGGTGGTGACGATCCCGACAGAGGAGTCCGAGCGGTCGGTAGCGCGCGCGATGCGCGCGGCGACCGACGCCGGCATCCGGTTGCTCGGCGTGGTGGAGAACATGAGCGGGCAGCGCTGTGGGGTGTGCGGGGCGGCGGTCCCGCTCTTTCCCGGCGACGCCGGCGCCCGCCTGGCGGACGCGTTCGGCATCCCGCTCCTCGTGCGGCTGCCGTTCGACGGCCGCGCGGACGCGGTCGCAGGGGCGGCGCTGGCCCCCGTCCTGGACGCCGTCCGGTGAAGTTCCTGTGCATCGACTGCGACGCGCAGATGGCGTTCGAGGAGCGCCGCCAGCCCGGCGACGGCACCTTCGCGGCGTCGTTCCGGTGCCCCCGCTGCGGCCGCGCGGTGGCGTTGCTGGCGAACCCGATGGAAACGCAGCTCGTCGGCAGCCTGGGCGTGCGGATCGGCGGGCGCGAGCTCGACCCCGCGCCGTTCGAGCAGGTGCGCAGCACGATGGAGGGCCGCGACGACGCGTTCGTCGAGGACGGTGCCGCCGCGCCGGGGGACGGGCGACCGGCCTGGAGCCCCGCCGCCCGCGCCCGCCTCGAGCGGGTGCCGCGGTTCGTCCGCGGCATGGTCATGAAGATCTACGGCGAATACGCCGGGGAGCGGGGCATCCGCGAGATCACGCCGGACGTGATGGACCGGGCCCGGGTGGAGCTGGGGCTGGAGGACATGTAGTGGGGGAGGATCTCGAGCGCCGCGCGGCGGGGTTGCGGATCCAGATCGATCCGACGCTGTGCGTCGCGTTCGCCGATTGCGTCGCGGTGGCACCCGAGGCCTTTGTGCTGAACGGCGAGGGGGTGGTGGTGTTCGTCGACCCCGAGCGCGTGGAGCGCGAGCGACTGATCCGTGCGTGCGAGGCGTGTCCCGTGGACGCGCTGCTGGTGTGGGACGCGGACGGCACGCCGCTGGTCGGCTGAGACCTGTTTCATACGAGCGGAGGGCACACGCATGTACCGAGAAGTGTTCGTCCCGGTCGACAACTCCCAACACTCGGATTGGGCGGTCGATCGCGCGATTGAAATCTGCGCCGCCTTCGAGGGACGCCTGACGGGCAATCACGTCTACGCCGCCCGACTGCACGACGTGCGGTTCCGCCAGCTCGAAACCGGGCTGCCGGCGAAGTTCCAGACGCCGGCCGAGATCAAGCGCCAGCGCCAGGTGCACGACAAGCTCATCGAGAAGGGCCTGCAGCTCATCTCCGACTCGTTCCTCGACCAGGTGGAGAAACGCTGCGCCGCGCGGCAGGTGCCGCTGCGCCGCCAGCTGCTCGAGGGGATCAACTACGAAGAGATCGTGCGCGAGGTGAATCGGGGCGAGGGCCAGCTGCCGAGCCTCATCGGATTCGACCCGAACATCGCCGCGAACTACGACGGCGGGGACCGCCAGCGCAGCGACGTCCGGCTGGGGGAAGACGGGCGCATCGTCGCCGAGACGGAGGACCAGGCCGAGAAACTCGCCGGCTCGTCCGGCCGCGCCTACGACCTGATGGTGATCGGCGCTCACGGCATCGGGCGCCAGCCGCTGTCGCAGCTCGGTGGCGTGGTCGCCCGCGTGGCCCGCGGCGTCGAGAAGGACCTCCTCGTCGTGCGCGACGACCGGCCGCTCGCCGGCGGCAAGATCATGGTGGCGGTGGACGGTTCGGCGTACAGCTACAAGGCGCTGCGCGGCGCCCTCGAGCTGGCGCGGCGGTTCGGCGCCGCGGTCTACGCCTGCAGTAGCTTCGACGTCGAGTACCACCACGCCGTGTTCCACAACATCAAGGACGTGCTGTCGGTCAAGGCGTCGAAGGTGTTCAAGTTCGAGGAGCAGGAGGAGCTGCACAACAACATCATCGACAAGGGGTTGCTGAAGCTCTCCCAGGCCAACCTCATGCGTGCCGAGGCGCTGGCCCGCGAGTACGCGGACGTGCCGCTCGTCACGCAGATCCTGATCGGGAAACCGTTCCAGGTCATCCTGCAGTGGGCCGAGGAGATCCAGCCGAGCCTGCTCGTGATCGGCCGCCACGGCGCGCACCGCATCTCGGACACTGAGATCGGGTCGCAGTCCGACAACCTGCTGCGTCTCGCGCCGTGCAACGTGCTGGTGGTGGGCACCCTCGGGATCCGGCCCGAGGACATCCCGTGGATCGAGGAGGACGGGCAGGCCGGGCTGCCGTGGGCGCCCGATGCTGAAGTCCGCATCCTCCGCGTGCCCCCGTTCGCCCAGGGGATCGCGCGGCGGGCGGTCGAAGAGTTTGTGGCCGAGCTGGGCGGCGACATCGTCACCGGCCCGCGCCTCGACGAGGCGATCCGCAAGCTGCTCCCGACCCACATGCAGCTGATCATGGGGATCGGCGACGCCGAGGAGATCGCCCGCGCCGAGCTGAAAGCCGACGAGCAGATGGCGAAGACCCTCGTGCTCGGCAGCGACGCGGATGCGGAGCCCGCCGGCGCCATGGTCGAGGCCCGCTGTCCCGTGCCGCCCTATCACACCACCACGCGGCCGCGCACCGTGGCCGACCCGCTGGTGTGGACCCGCGAGGCGTTCGATCGGCTGCGGGCGGTGCCGCTCATCGCCCGGCCGCTGGCGCGCAATACCGTCGAGCGGTTCGCGCGGGCGCAGGAGCTCTGGCGCATCACGACTCGCGTGATGGACGAGAACAAGCAGGCGATGATCGAAGCGGACGAATTCGATGCCGAGACGATGATGGGCATGTTCCGCGAGCTCCGGGCCAAGCAGATCCGCCTCGAGGCCGAGGGCGGCGATGCGCTGACGCCCGAGATGCGGCAGTTCATCGAGGAGGCGAAGGCGGCGGGGGTGACGCGGTGCCCGATTCGCGACCTCGAGGACAAGGTGGACAAGTGCCCGGTCGATCTGCGATCGGTCACGCCCGCGCAGGCGAAAGCCGCCGTCGCGCGGGTGCTCGAGGAGGAGCAGAAAGGCGCCTAGCGCCGCCGATGCAGCGCGAGCACGAGCGCCAGTGCCGCGAGCCCGAACGCGGCGGCGGCGAAGGCGAACGCGCCGCCGGCGGTGACCATGGTCGCGCCGCGGATCTGGACCGTGGGCGCGGGTCCGTCACCGCCGGTGCGCCAGCGGCGCACGGTGCCGTCGGCGCTGCGGGTCTCGACCGGGAATACAAGCGCCCGGCGGCGGGCGTCGAATCCCAGTTGGGCGAAGAAGGCGAACTCGCGGAAGCCCGCGGTTTCCAGGCGGCCACCCTGCCACTCGATGGCGGGCGGGCTGGAGTCGGTGGGGGCGACCACCCGGGCGGTCCATCCCGGCGGGGCGTCCACGCCGAGAATGCCGAGCGCGGCGGGCACTTCCACCCGCACCGCGACGATGGGGCTGTCGGCGCGCGTCGCGACGCGGACGGCGAACCGGTCGCGCTGGCCGGGGACGAGCGTGGCGGGCGCGATCGCCACCTGCGCGGCGAGCGCCGGGACGAAACCGGCGGTGGCGAGGACCGGGAGCCAGCACGACGAGACGCGCATGCACGAACCGTTCCGAAGAGGCTGGCCCAATCTAGGGCGGCGGCGCGACGCCCGGAACGCCGCCGCGCGTCGACCGTGCTTGACAGAGTCCGGGACCGAGTCCATACTCGCGCACGATTTCCCGGGGCTGTCCCGGCGGCGGCATAACGTGATGGCCGCCCCTCGATGTCGCATAGACACGACCGCGTTCGAGGTACCAGGACCGGAGGTCGAGCCGGCGGGTCATGCGCCGCGCCACCTCCACGGGTCGGGTACGGTCCGCGGTGCAGCGAGGGAGCTCATGGACCGGTGCCGTCCGGCATTCCCCGCGATTCGTTTACACCTTCGGGCGCGCCGGCCTGCGCGTGCGGGGGCGTAGTGCAGTTCGTTCCGCACGTCGTCGCCTGGAACCTCACGCGCCGCTGCAACCTCGAGTGCGCGCATTGCTACATCGCCGCGGGCCCCGGTGAAACGGCCGACGGGGAGCTGCCCACCGCGGACTGTCTCCGCATCATCGACGAGATCCTGGCTGTCAATCCCGCGCCCCTGCTCATCCTCTCGGGAGGCGAGCCGCTGCAACGCGACGACCTGCCGCAGATCGCCGGCCACGCGAGCCGCGGCGGCGCCACCGTGGTGGTCGGCACCAACGGCACGCTGCTCACCGACGAGCGTATCGCTCAGCTCAAGGCCGCGGGCGTGCAGGGCGTGGCGGTGAGCGTGGATTCCCTGCGGCCGTCCTATCACGACCGGTTCCGTCACGGGGCCGGGTCGCTCGCCGCCACCCAGGGAGCGCTCGGCCGGCTCCGCGCCCATCGCCTCGACTTCATCGTCCAGACGACGGTGACCCGGGGCAACCGCGGCGAGCTCGCCGCGCTCGTCGAGTGGGCCGGGGCCGAAGGGGCGACGGCGTTCAACTGCTACTTCCTCGTCCCGACGGGACGGGGCGCGCGCCTGGGCGAGCTGAGCCCGGCGGAGAACGAGGTCGTGCTGGGAGAGCTGGCGCGCTGGCAGCGCGATTACCGAGGCCGGATGATGGTGCGGGCGAAGTGCGCGCCGCACTTCATGCGCCGCGTGTACACCGAGCGACCCCACGTCGCCGGTGCTGCGGTACGAGACCCGCTGCCCCTGCGGCACGCAGTACTGCCGCATCACGCCCGACGGCAAGCTGACGCCCTGTCCGTACCTGCCGGAACCGGCGGGCGACCTGCGGACCGCCACCTTCGGTGAGATCTGGCGTGAGGCGCCGTTGTTCCGGCGCCTGCGGGAGGGCCCGCTCGGCGGGAAATGCGGGGCCTGCGAGTTTCGTGAGGTATGCGGCGGCTGTCGTGCCCGGGCCTACGCCGTCACCGGCGACGTGCTGGCGGCGGATCCCGGCTGCGCGTACGAGCCGCCGGGCGACGTCGCGGTCATCGCGCCGCCCGCGGACGTGCGCTACGGCGGGGAGTTCACGCCGCAGCTCACATGGTCGGACGACGCCCGGGCGCGCATGAGCCGGATCCCCTCCTTCGTCCGGGGCGTCGTGGTCGAGCGGGTCGAGCGCTACGCGCGCGAGACCGGGCGGCGCGAGGTGACGGCCGAGCTGCTGGCCGAGGTCCGGCGGGCGATGCCGATCGACTTCTCCAAGCGCCAGCCGTTTTTCGTCGCCGATGCCGAGGACTGACGGGTGCTGAGCGACGCGCCGTACCTGCTCCAGGCCGCGATGGACTCGCTCCCGGCCTACCGCGAATTCCCGGCGATCGGGAGCCGCGCGGCCGTGTGGATCGCGGCCCAGCTGCACCTGATGTTCGCGGCGTTCGTGCTCGGCGTGCCGATCTTCGCGGTCGTGGCCGAGGCGATCGGGATCTTCTCGCGCGACCAGCGCTATGACCGGCTCGCGAAGGAGTTCACCCGGCTGCTGTTGATCGCCTATAGCGCGACCGCGATCTGGGGTGCGGTGCTGACCTTCCTGCTGGTCACCCTGTATCCGCGGTTCTGGGGCTACCTCAGCACGATCTTCGGCGCTTCGATGTGGCTGTACGCCGGGCTGTTCTTCGTCGAGTCGTTCACGCTCTATCTCTATTACTACGGTTGGGAGCGCTGGAAGCAGGGGCGGGCCAAGCTGGCCCACTGGGGCCTGGGCATCCTGCTCAACGCGTTCGGTACGTTGGTGATGTTCATCGCCGACTCGTGGCTCACGTACATGATGAGCCCGCCGCGGGACATCACGCCGGACACCGCGCCGACGACGATCAAGCTGTGGTACGCCATCGCCAACGCGACGTGGATGCCGATCAACATCCATCGGCTCATCGGCAACGTCGTGTTCGGCGGCGCCATCGTGGGTGCCTACGCCAGCTACCGCTTCCTGGCGGCCCGCAACGACACCGAGCGGGCGCACTACGACTGGATGGGCTACGTCGGCAACTTCATCGCCATCTCCGCGCTCATCGTCCTGCCCTTCGCCGGCTACTGGCTGGGACGGGAGATCTACGCCTACGATCAGTCAATGGGCATCACGATGATGGGTGGGTTCATGAGCTGGCTGTGGGTGATCCAGGCCTTCCTCATCGCCGTGTTGTTCCTGGCCGGGAACTACTACCTGTGGCTCGGGATGGGGCGGATCCCGGGCGCCGAGCGGTTCCGGCCCTACACCAAGTGGCTGCTCGCGGTGCTCGTGGTGGGTGCCATCGTGTGGGGCACGCCGCACACGATGATCGCCGATTCCCGGGAGCTGACGGCGATGGGCGGGTCGCACCATCCGTTCCTCGGCGTGCTGGGCGTGATGAGCGCCAAGAACACCGCCGTCAACCTCATGATCCTGGCGACGTTCCTTTCGTTTCTCATGTATCGTCGCGCCAACACACGACCCGTGGTGTCCTGGGCGCGGGCCGGGACCATGGTGCAGGGGGCGATGTTCGCGCTCGCGGCCGCCGTCGTGCTGTTCTACGGCATCCGCGGTTACTTCGTCGAGGCCATCGTGCGCATCGGGTACAGCGTGTACCAGGTGGGCGCGGTGCTCGCGTGCATCGTGTTCGTGACGATCATCGACGTGTTCCTCGGTCGGGGCGCGACCTCGCTGGGCGAGATCCGGTGGGGCCGCATGCCGGCGCGCTCGCAGTACGCGCTGTTCATTCTGGCGGTGACCTTCACGTGGCTGATGGGCCTGATGGGGTTCGCGCGGTCGGGCATCCGGCAGCACTGGCACGTGTGGCAGGTGATGCAGGACACCACGGCACACGCCGCCACGCCGGCGCTGGGGTATGCCTCGGTGATGATCAGCACGTGCGTGCTGATCTTCTTCGTCCTCGTGGCGTTCATCTTCTGGGTCGGTGGCCTCGCCGAGAAATCGGTGTTCGAGACCGCGGCCGCCGGAGGCGCGCGCGATGTGGGGCACTAATCTGCGCGTCGGAGGCGTCGTGCTCGCGACGCTCGCGTTCTACACCCTGGTGGCGAACAGCATCCCGCAGGTCCAGTCGGAGGTGCCCCGGGCGCTCACGCTGGGTGCCGACGTGACCCCCGAACAACTCGTCGCCGCGGGCGACCAGGTCTATCACGGCATCGGCGGGTGCACGACCTGTCACGGGCTGGGGACGCGGGCGCCGAACCTGCTCACCGACGAGAAGGGGACCGGGACCATCGGCGCGCGTTGCGGCGCGCGGGTGGGGGGACAGAGCTGCAAGCAGTACCTCCACGAGTCGCTCGTGCGCCCCGGAGCGTTCGTCGCCGTCGGGTACGAGCCGATCATGCCCGACATGAGCCGGACCTTGTCGCCCCAGCAGATCTGGGCGTTGGTGGCGTACCTCGAGTCCCAGGGCGGCACGGTGGACGTGACGGCGGCGGACATTCCGGCGGCGACCGCATCGGCCGGGGCCAGGGGCGGCGGGGCCACCGGGGGCGCGCCGGCGTTCGCGGGGGGCAGCACGGATCCGGTCGAGCTGTATCGCGCGGGGGGATGCGTCGGCTGCCACAAGCTCGACGCCGAGGGCGGGGCGGTGGGCCCGGACCTCACACGCATCGGCGCGCGGCTCTCGGCCGCCGCGATCCGGGAGGGGATCCTCGCGCCCGATGCGACGATCGCGCGCGGGTACGAGCAGTTCGCCGGCATCATGCCCAAGACGTTCGGCGATCAGATGACGGCGGCACAGCTCGAGGCCCTGGTGCGCTTCCTGGCGGCGCGCCGATGAGGGGCCGGCTGCGCGCCGCCCTGCGGCACCCGTTCTGGCAGGCCACCGCCGTCCTGGCGGTGTCGTACGTGTTGATCCGGTTCGGCATCCCGTTGCTCCCCGGCAGCGCGCTCGTGCCCCGCAGCGTCGTATTCCAGTTCATGGCGACGATCTTCGTGGGAGTGCTGATCTACGTCAGCGACAGCGAAGAGCGCTGGGCGCAGTTCAAGCAGCCGCTCCGCGCCGTGCTGGTGGAGTCGCGGCTGCGGGTGGTGCGGACGGCGCTGCTCGTCGCGGTGCCGGCGCTGGTGGGGCTCATCACGTTCGGCCGAGTCAGCGCCAGCGTCGCCGCCCCGCCCAACCTGCGGTCGATCCATCCCGCGCCGCCGACCGAGATCACGTTCCAGAACCGGCGCATCACGCTCACCGGTCTCGAGAACCCGCTGCGCCGCGAAGGCGTGATGGCCGAGCACCTGGCGCTGGGCCGGCGCGTGTATGCGCAGAACTGCATCCCCTGCCACGGGGACTACCTCGATGGCCGGGGGCACTATGCGCACGGGTTCAATCCCATTCCGCTGAATTTCCAGGACAACGGCACGATCGCCCAGCTGACCGAGAGCTTCGTGTTCTGGCGCGTGGCGAAGGGTGGGCCGGGCCTGCCGCGCGAGGGCGCACCGTGGAACTCGGCGATGCCCGCGTGGGAGGATTTCCTCACCGAGCACGAGATTTGGGCGGTGGTGCTGTATCTCTACGAGCAGACCGGGTGGAAGCCGCGGACGTGGGAACAGCATGGTGCCGAGGCGGGAGCGGGGACCACCCATGATTGAGCGGATCGCGGTCGCCGCCGCCGTGCTCCTCATGGGGAGCGTTCCGTGCGCAACCCGTCTCCTGGCGGCTCAGGACACCACTCGCGGCCGAGCGGTCTACGACAAGTGGTGCGCCGACTGCCACGGGGACGGCGGCGCGGGCGATGGCCCGGCGGCCGCGTACATGCTGCCGCGGCCGCGCGACTTCACGCTCGCGCTCTACCAGATCCGCACCACGGCGAGCGGACAGCTGCCGACCGACGCGGATCTGCGCCGGGCGATCGACGAGGGCCTCCCTGGAACCGCGATGCCGGGCTGGCGTGACCGGCTGTCGGAGGCGGAGCGGCGGGACGTCATGGCGTACCTGAAGACGTTTTCGGCGTTCTTCGCCGACCCCGCCCAGACGCCGACGGCGCTCGAGTTCGGGCGCCTGCCGGGCGGCGGGGACGAGGAGGCGCTGCGGATCGGGCGCCTGATGTACGATTCGATCGAGTGCTTCAAATGCCACGGCAGCCGCGGCCGGGGCGACGGGCCCTCGGCGCCGACGCTCGAGGACGACGCGGGGATCCCGGTGTTCGCCGCGGATCTCGCGCAGCACTGGCTGTTCAACGGGGGCGGGTCGGTCGAGGACATCTATCGCCGGCTCCGCACGGGTCTCGACGGGACGCCGATGCCGTCGTTCAGCGACCTGCTGGACCAGCGCTTCCTCACCGACGCGGACCTATGGCGGCTCGCGCAGTACGTCCGCAGTCTGTCTCCCGAGCGGGCGCCGACCGTGCGAGACGTGATCCATGCGCCGCAGGTGGCGTCGTTGCCCGGTGCGCCGGACGACACGGCGTGGGCGAACGTGGCGCAGTACTGGTTCCCGCTGGTCGGGCAGATCATTCGCCGGCCGCGCTGGTTCGCGCCGGCGGTGCAGGGCATCTGGGTGCAGGCCGCGCACACGGGCGACTCGCTCGCCCTGCGGCTGGTGTGGCAGGACCGCTCGCAGAGCCCGGACTCGGCGTGGCTCAAGTTCGCGGGCAAGGTGCTCGCGGCGGTGGCGGGGGACGACTCCGTTCCACCCGCGGCCGAGCCGTGGCCCGACCAGCTGGCGGTCCAGTTCCCGCGCCGGATCCCGAGCGGCACGGATCGACCCTACTTTCTGATGGGCGACGCCGCGGACCCGGTCTACCAATGGCGCTGGTCCAGCGCCCCGCGGCGCGCGACGGCGGGCCTGGCGCGAGGGCTGGACCGGTTTGAGCCGCTCGGTGGCGGTGCCGCCACGCCCGGGGCCGGGGCCGTGTACGACGGGGGCGAATGGCGCGTCGTACTGACGCGCGCACTTGCGACTCCCGACACGGCGAACGAGCTTCAATTCGCTATTGGCCAGCCGATTCCCATCGCGTTCTTTGCTTGGGACGGGTCGAACGGTGAGCATGGCGCGCGCACTGCCGTCAGCTCGTGGTACTTTCTCGCGTTGGACAGGCCGACGCCGCCCCGGGTGTTCGTGCTCCCGGTCGTGGCGGCGCTGCTGACCCTGGGGCTCGGGATCGTGGTGGTGCGGCGCACGCAGGGATCGCGATGAGCGGGCAGTTCAGGCACGTCAAACTGGGAGGGATGATGACTCGCGGAACGATATCACTCGTCACGATCCTCGCGCTGGCGTGCGGGGGTGGCGAGCGGGGTGGAGCGGCCGGCAGCGGCGGCGAGGGTGCCGGCGGGGCGGCCGCGGCAACGGGCCAGATGGGCACCGCGGCGGTGAGCGGACGCGTCGCCTTCACCGGGACGGCGCCGACCAACCCGCGGATCGACATGGCGGAGGAGCCGCAGTGCGCGGCCGCATATCAGACCGCCCCGCGGCAGGAGACGGTGGTGGTCAATTCCAACGGCACGCTCGCCAACGTGTTCGTGTACGTGCAGTCGGGCCTGGCGGCCGGCGCGACCTATGCGCCCCCGTCCACGCCCGTCGTGATCGACCAGAAGGGCTGTCACTACGTGCCGCACGTGTTCGGCATCATGGTGGGGCAGAACCTCGAGATCCGGAACTCCGACTCGTTGCTGCACAACATCAAGGCTCAGGCCCGCAGTAACCGGCCGTTCAACATCAGCCAGCCGGCAGCCGGGATGACCACGACGCGTACGTTCTCCGCGCCCGAGGTGACGGTCGCGCTCGCGTGCAACGTCCATGGGTGGATGAGTGCGTACGCCGGCGTCATGGCGCATCCGTTCTTCGCGGTGACGGGGAGCGATGGCAGTTTCTCGATCGCGGGTCTGCCAGCCGGGACGTACACGCTGGAGGCCTGGCACGAGCAGTACGGCACGCAGACGGCGACGGTGACGGTCGCGGACGGCGAGTCGAAGACCGCCGAGTTCACCTACACCGGACGCTAGGAGAACATCATGAGCTGGTGGCTCCCGCCGCAGGCATCGTCGTTCGCCGGCAGCATCGATGGCCTGTTCATCGCCGTGCTCATCATCACGGGGCTCGCCTTCGTGATCGTGGAGGGCGGGCTGCTGTGGTTCATCCTGAAGTACCGGCGGCGGGAGGGGCGCCGGGCCCACTACACGCACGGCTCCACCAAGGCCGAGGTCATCTGGACCGCGGTGCCGGCGGTGACGGTCGTGGCGCTCGGCGTGATCAGCAGCGGTCACTGGACGGCGATGCGGGGACGGGACAGCGTGCCCGCGAATGCCTACCCGGTCGGCCTGCTGGCCAAGCAGTTCGAGTGGCGGGTGACCTATCCCGGCCCCGACGGTGAGCTGGGCACGGGCGACGATATCCGCGTCCGCAATCAGCTTCACCTCGTGGTTGACCAGCCGGTCGTGCTGCATATGACGGCGGAAGAGGTCATTCACTCGTTTTTCGTCCCCGAGTTCCGGGTGAAGCAGGACCTGGTGCCGGGGATGCGCAATCAGCGGTTGTGGTTCGTGCCGACGAAGACCGGCGAGTACGAGATCGCCTGCGCGGAGTTGTGCGGCCTCGGGCATTACCGGATGCGGGGCCGCGTGTTCGTGCATACGGCCGAGGAGTTCAACGCGTGGCTGGCTGAGCAGACGGCCAGCGAGGAGGTCGCGTCATGACGAGCGTCGCCGCCACGGCGTCCGCGCACGAAGCGCACCACGGGCCCACGACGTTCTGGGGCAAGTACATCTTCTCGACCGACCACAAGATCATCGGCATCCAGTTCCTGTTCGTGAGCCTGTTTTTCCTGCTCGTGGGCGGGCTGCTGGCGGTCCAGATCCGGTGGCAGCTCGGCTTCCCGGGGCAGGCCATGCCCCTGGGCGGGCTGCTGCCGGAGACGATGGTCGCCGAGGGCGTGATCCTGCCGGAGTACTACATCCAGCTGGTCACGATGCACGGCACGTTCATGGTGTTTTTCGCCATCATGCCGCTGCTCGTCGGGGTGTTCGCCAATTTCTTGATCCCGCTCAAGATCGGCGCGCACGACATGGCGTTCCCGCGGCTCAACATGATCTCCTTCTGGACGGCGCTGTTGGCCGGGCTGATCATGCTGGCGAGCTTCTTCGTGCCCGAGGGGGCGCCGCGCGCGGGCTGGACGTCGTACGCCCCGTTGTCGGCGGAGCCCGAGCTTTCGGGCGCGACGTACGGACAGATGCTGTGGTGCGTGTCGATCATCGTCCTCGGCCTGTCCTCGATCCTGGGTTCGCTCAACTACATCACGACGATCATCAACAACCGCGCCCCCGGCATGACGTGGTTCCGCATGCCGCTGTCGGTGTGGTCGCTGTTCATCACGGCGATCCTCGGTCTGCTCGCGCTGCCGGTGCTGGCCGGCGCGGCGATCATGCTGCTGTTCGATCAGACGATCGGGACGCACTTCTTCAACGCGGTCGAGGGCGGACAGCCGATTCTGTGGCAGCACCTGTTCTGGTTCTTCGGCCATCCAGAGGTGTACATCCTGATCCTGCCCGCGATGGGCATGGTGTCCGACCTGATCGCCAACGGCTCGCGCAAGCCGGTGTTCGGATACCACTCGATGGTGTTCGCGATCATCGGGATCGCCTTCTTGGGGTGGATCGTGTGGGGCCACCACATGTTCGTGAGCGGCATGAACCCGACCCTCGGGTCCGCGTTCATGGTCTCCACGCTCGCGATCGCGGTGCCGTCCGCCATCAAGGTGTTCAACTGGATGGGCACGATGTGGCGCGGGAATATCACGTTCCACGTGCCGATGCTCCACGCCACGGCGTTCATCGCGATGTTCGTCATCGGCGGGCTCTCAGGCGTGTTCATGGCGGTCACGCCAGTGGACATCCAGATCCACGACACGTACTTCATCGTGGCCCACCTCCATTATGTGCTCTTCGGAGGGAGCCTGTTCGGGTTGTTCGGCGCGATCGTCTTCTGGTACCCGAAGATGTTCGGGCGCATGATGAGCGAGCGATGGGGCAAGATCCACTTCTGGCTGACGTTCGTCTTCTACAACCTGACGTTCTTCCCCATGCACATCCTGGGCATGGGCGGGCACATGCGGCGGATCTACGATCCGACCGAATATCAGTTTCTCCAGCCGATGCAGCCGATGAACGAGTTCATCTCCTACGCCGCGTTCGGGCTGTTCGCGGTGCAGATGATCTTCCTCGTCAATTTCCTGGGAAGCCTGTTCCGCGGGCGGAAGTCGGAGATGAACCCGTGGAAAGACAACGGGCTCGAGTGGACCCTGCCGTCGCCGGCGCCGCACGGTAACTGGGAACGGGCGCCCAACGTCTACCGCGGGCCGTATGAATTCAGCGCCCCGCAGGTCGAGGAGGACTATCTGCCGCAGACCCGCAAGCTCCCGTCGGACGCGGAGCCGGCCGTGCTCGCGGGCGGCGCGCCGCGGCGGGAGGGCCACTAGCCATGACGCACGCCACCGATCTGATGCGGCCGCCGTTCCCGGCGGAACGCGGCGTCGACACCTACAACACCAAGCTGGGCATGTGGGTGTTCCTGGCGTCGGAGGTGATGTTCTTCGCCGCGCTCATCGGGTCCTACATCGTGCTGCGCTTCGGCGTGGCCGAACCGTGGGCCCGGCCCGGGGCCGTGCTCGCCGTCCCGCTGACGGCGTTCAACACCTTCCTCCTGATCTGTTCGTCGGTGTCCATGGTCAAGGCCTTCGCGGCCATCAGCGAGGGCGACCAGAAGCGGCTCAAGTTCTGGCTGCTGATGACGATCCTGGGCGGTGCAATGTTCGTGTCGGTCCAGGTCTACGAGTACATCAAGCTCGTGGAGCACGGGTTCACCCCCGCGGGGTTCCGCGCGGGTTCGGAGATCGCCGAGTTGGCCGCCACCGACCCGGTGAAGTACGGGCTCGCCACGGCGGGTCTGTACGGCTCGACGTTCTTCACGATGACGGGATTCCACGGGTTCCACGTGACGTGCGGCGTGATTTGCATGATCTGGGTGTACTTCAAGGCGCGCCGCGGCGGGTACACGCAGCAGGACTACCGCGGCGTCGAGGTGGTGGGTCTGTACTGGCACTTCGTCGATCTGGTGTGGATCATCCTGTTCACCATCGTCTACCTGATCTGAGCGGCCATGGACAGCGTTGCGCACAAACACCCGAACTACGTACTGATCTGGGTCTACCTGGCCGTGCTCACGGCGGTCGAGGTGGGCGTAGCCTTCATGAGCCATCTGCCGAAACTGTGGCTCATGCTGCTGCTGGTGTTCCTGGCGGTGTGGAAGGCGGTGCTCGTGGCGCTGTTCTTCATGCACCTGCGCTTCGAGAAGTGGAACCTCCGCGTCGTGTTCCTCGTTCCCTTGCCCCTCGCGGTGATTTTCGTGCTGGCGGCCATTACGGAGCGGGTATGGTAGGCGTGATGTCATGATCCCCTTCCACCGCGTGCTCATCACCACGGGGATCATGTTCTGCCTGGGCTTCGCCACCTGGGCCTTGGCCCGGTTCATCGTCGTGCGGCAGCCTGGCGCGCTGGCCCTCAGCGCGGTGTTCGTGGCCCTCGCGGCCGCGCTGACGTACTATCTCATCAACCTCAAGCGCTTCCTGCGCCGGTGACCCTCGCGCTCGCCCTCTCCCTCGTGCTCCACGGCAGCGACAGCCGCATGGAATTGGCGTACTTCTGGAGCGCCATCCTCATCGTGCTGCTCCCGGTGGGCGTGTTCACCACTATTGCCGTGCTCCTGTGGCGCGGCTATCGCCGCCGCGAGGTGGCCGACGGCGGCGGCCCGCCAGACCCGAGCGTGGCCCCGCGCACGTAGCGCCGCCCACGCCCCCGGCACGCCCGGGCCCATCGTCGTGAGCGATACTCCGCTCGCCGCGCCGCCGTGAACTCCACCCTCGCCGTCCTCCTCTACTCCGGGCTCGCCGCCGGTGCCGCAGGACTCGGCGTCCTGCCCCTCCTCGTGCGGGGCCGGCTGCCGCTCGCCTGGATCGGCTGGGCCAACGCGGTGGCCGCCGGGCTCATGCTCGGCGTGGCCTACGCGCTGTTCGCCGCCGGCCTGGAGCCGGGGGTGTGGCGGGTCGCTCTGGGCGCCGTGCTCGGGATCGGCTTCGTCGCCTTCACGCACCGGGCCACTGGCACCGATGATCTCGACCTCAACCGCCTCGACGAAGCTCGCCCGGAGTACGGCTATCAGGTGCTCCTGGTCAACGCGTTGCACTCGGCCGCGGAGGGCGTGGCGATCGGAAGCGCGATGACCGTCTCGCCGGCGTTCGGCGGCTTCACGGCGCTCGCGATCGCCGTGCACAACGTCCCCGAAGGCACGGTGCTCTCGGCCATTCTCACGAGTCGCGCCGTGCGGCCGCGAGATGCTGCCGGCCTGGCGGTGGCCGCAAACGTCAGCCAGGTCCTGCTGGCGGTCACCAGCTATGCCGTGGTGGCGGCGGTCCCCGTGCTCCAGCCGTGGGCGCTGGGATTCGCGGTCGGCGCGCTCGTGTACCTCGTGATGGCGGAGCTGCTGCCCGAGGCGTACCGCGAAGCGGGGCGCACGAGCATCGCCCTCGCCACGATCCTGGCCATGGGTGTGGTCGTCTTGCTCGACACGGCGGCGCGGTGACTCCGGCGACGCCGGTGCTGGTGGTGTCGTACGCGCTGCTCACCGCGCTCGCGACGGGTCTCGGCGCGCTGCCGTTCGCGGTGGTGCGGAGCGTGTCGGCGCGCGCCGCGGCCGTCGCGAACGCGATCGCCGCCGGCCTGATGCTGGGCGCGAGCTTCGCGCTCGTGGTGGAAGGGAACCGCTACGGCGGGGGCGCGACGGAGATCGGGGCCCTGCTCGGGGTGGCGTTCGTGATGGCGGCGGGGCGCCTGCTCACCGGGCGGGACGTGCGATTCGGGGGGGTGGACGGCGCCGGTGCCCGCCGCATGGTGCTGATGGTCGCCGTCATGACCGTGCACTCCGCCGCCGAGGGCGTCGCCGTGGGCGTGGCGTTCGGCGGCACGGGCGCGTTGGCCGCGGCGATCACCATCGCGATCGCCGTGCACAACGTGCCGGAAGGGCTCGCCATCACGGCCGTGCTGCGGCCCCGGGGCGTGTCGCTCCCGCGGTGCGCGGCGTGGAGCGTGTTCTCGTCGCTGCCGCAGCCGCTGCTCGCCCTGCCGGCGTTCTTGTTCGTCGAGGCGTTCAGTGCCGCGCTGCCGTATGGCCTCGGGTTCGCCGCCGGCGCGATGGCGTTCATGGTGTTCGAGGACCTGCTACCCGAGGCCTACGGCGCGGTGCGCCGGGGCGTGGTGGCGGCCATCGTGAGCACCGCCCTGGTAGCGATGGTCACCTTCCAGCACTACCTGTAACGATATACGACACAACGGATTAGATCGGTCCGTCGGGATTCACCCTCCCTTCATCTCGCCCCCGCTAGCTTTGGAGGCCCAGGGTGCGGGAGGACCCGATGCGCGACGTGACATTGGTAATGGGCCTGGGCGACCTGCGGCGCGGCGACGACGCTTTCGGGCCTCGCGTGCTCGCCGAGTTGCAGCGGTTGTACCAGTGCGACCCCCCCGTACTACCCGTCGAGACCGCCAGTGTCACCATGCGCTTGCTGCCGCTCCTGTCCGCCGCTCGGCATGTCCTGCTCGTGACCGCGGTTCGCCTCGGCGCCGCGCCCGGCACCCTGCACCGGCTGGAGTGGCATGGGCGTCCCGAGGACCTGGGTCCGCGCCTCCCCGCCATCCGCCGTCAGGGCATCGAGCTGATCCGCAGCCTGCACTTCTGGGTCGAACCCGTTCCCGAACTCGTCGTGCTCGGCGTAGAAGGGGATCACGGGGTGGGCGCGGACCTGAGCTCGCTCGTCGCCCTCGCCGTGCACCCGACGGTCGAGGAGTGCGTGGCCGAGCTGCGCCGCTGGGGGCACGAGGTGACGCCGCGGGCGCCGACGGCCGCGCGCGTCGAGTCCTAGCGCGCCACCGGCGCGAGTCGCCGCCGCAGCGCGATCACCGCCCACGCCGCGAGCAGCGCCAGCGCGGCGGCGGCGGGCAGGATGAGCGTCAGCCGGCGCTCGACGACGCCGGTCCCCAGCGATACCGTCGCGATCCCGTATACCAGCTCGACGAGGCCGAGCGCCGCCAGATAGCGGCCGAACGGGTATCGCATGAGACCGAGCAGATACCCCGGGATCTCGGACGGCAGGGCGAACTGGAACAGGACGATGAGCCCGAACGGGGCCCGGTGCGAGATGCGGTCTTCGTAGTGCGCGAGTAACGCGCTCGACGTGAGGCGGCGCACGGCAGGCCGCCCGAGGAACCGGCCGATGCCGTACGCCGTCACTCCCCCCAGCAGCCAGCCCGTCCAGAGCAGAAGCAGGGTCGGCACGGCCCCCCACGTGTATACGGCGAACGGCAGCACCACCCAGCTCGAGACGAAGACGAGCATCGCCGACAGGGCGGCGAACAGGACCACCAGGGCGGCCGCTGCGGCGGGGTGATCGGCGGCGATGGCCTCGGCGGATGCGAGCAGATGGAGGAGAGCATCGTGCGCCCCCCGCGATAGGAGGACGAGCGCGACGATCGCCAGCAACAGCGCACCGGTCGCGACGCGGCGGACCGGGGTCAGCGGGTCACTCCCCGGTAAACGCGGGCCCCCGCTTCTCGAAGAACGCCGCGAGACCCTCGGCGAAGTCGGCGCCGTCGGCGACGCGCGCCAGATGGCGCAGCTCCTCGTCCAGGTGATAATCGAGCTGATCGACGCCCGCCGCCTGATTCACGAGGCTCTTGGCCACGGCGTACGCCTTCGTGGGGCCCGCGGCCAGGCGCAGTGCCACGGCGTGGACCTCTTCGGCGAACCGTCCGTCCTCGAAGACGGCGGTGACGAGCCCCGCGTCCTTCGCTTCGCGGGCCGTGAGCCGGGGGTTGAGGAGAATCAACTCCATGGCGCGGCGCAGGCCGAGCAGCCGAGGGAGGAAGAAGGTCGAGCTTTCGGCGCCCGTAAGCCCCGTCTTGTGGTACGCCCATTCGAAGCTCGCGCTTTCCGCGGCGAAGACCAGATCGCACGCCATCGCGATGCCGAACCCGCCCGCGGCGGCGACGCCCTCGACGGCCGCGATGAACGGCTTGGGCGCGCGCTTGATCTCCGAAATAGTGCTGTGCAGGTACTCGAGAATCTGCTTGAAGCTCTCGCCGTACCCGCCCGCGGACGCGACCCCGTCCGGGTGGAGGTACCCGAAGTCCGCGCTGTCGCCACGCTCGCGGATGTACTTCAGGTCGGCGCCGCTGCAGAACACGCCCCCGGCGCCGCGGATCACGACGCAGCGCACGTCGTCCGCTCGTGCGAACTGCAGTCCCGCTTTACGGAACTCCTGCGCCGTCGCGACGTCCATCGAGTTGAACCGCTCGCGGCGGTCAATGGTGATGATCCCGACCGCGCCCTCCATGTCCATGCGCACGTGGTTCATGGTCATCCTCCCGCGACACCCGCGAGCGGCGCGATGGCGCCTTCCCCCGGTACGTCGGCCGTGAAGGACGGTGGCGTGAGCTCGCGCGGGCCCGGCACGCCGCCGATCAGGGCGCGCCCGTCGAGCACGCGCACCGCACCGGCGGCGAACAGGGCGATCGTCTCCCGCAGCATGGGTCCCCAGGCGGCGCGCATCATCCAGTCGCGATGGGCCCGGGCGTAGGCCCGCAACCCGTCCGCGCCGCCGCGGCGCAACGCGGGCCCGACGACGGGCGGGACCGGGAATCCCCACGAGCGTAGCAGCAGGGGCCCCGCGTCCAGCTCGGCGGTGACGATGTGGGCGGTCGTGCGGGTCTCCGGCTCGCCCGCGGCGAGGGCATCGCGCGTCGAGCGCAGGCCTCGATAGCGCGGCCGGCCGTCGGGGCCGGTCAGCGTCAGATCGGCATCGTGCAGGTTGACGATGCGGCCGGGATACGCCTCGAGAAGCGGCGCCGTCACGAGGTGGAGGTACCCACACAGAATCACGAGGTCCGGCCGGGAGGGCGCGAGCAAGGCGGCCGTGGTGGCGTCGTACGCGCGGCGCGTGGGCGGATCCCGCTGCGGCACGCCGCGGGTCGCGCAGCATTCGCCGAGGTCGTGGACGATCACGGGAATGCCCGTCGCGGCGACGGCGCCGAGGTCGCGCCAGCCGCCGTCGCTTGCGAGGGCGGCGACGAGCTCGAAGGCCTCGCCCCGGTCCGGATCCCCGAGCAGGTCCGCGATGCCCGGCGCGCGGCGCGTGGAGAGCACGGCGACGCGCAGGGGTTGGGTCGGTCGCGCGACGGAGCTCAGCATATGCGGGGCAGGGGCTCGCCCTCGACCTCGACCACGAGGCGGCGGCCGAGGCCGGTGTCGAGCACCACCCGTCCCGCGTGTTCCGGGCGGCACTCGCCGATGATCGCGGCCTCCCGGCCGAGCGGATGCGCCCGCAGGGCCGCAACCACCGTGTCGGCCGCGTCGGCGCGCACGCCGAGGACGGCCTTGCCTTCGTTGGCGATGTGCAGCGGGTCGAGTCCGAGCATCTCCGCCGCCGCCCGGACGACGGGACTCACGGGCAGCGCCGGCTCGCGGATCACGACTTCGACGCCGCTCTTCTCCGCCATTTCGTGCAGCGCGCTCGCGAGGCCACCCCGCGTGGGGTCCTTCATCGCGGTCACGGCGCCGGGGGCGGCGGCCAGCGCGGCGCCGATCAGGCGATTGATCGGGGCCACATCCGACCGCAGGTCGCCGTCGAGGGCGAGCGCATGGCGCCGGGCCATGAGCGCGATGCCGTGGTCCCCGAGTGTGCCCGTGAGGATCAGGCGGTCGCCGGGCCGCAGCCCGGCGTCCGGGATGACGCTGTCGGCGAGGGCCACGCCGGTCGTGTTGATCACGATGCCATCCAGCTCGCCGCGTCCCATCACCTTGGTGTCGCCCGTGACCACGGTGGCGCCTGCCTCCGCGCACGCCTCCTGCATCGAGCGGTGAATGCGCTCGAGGTCCGTGCGGCGAAATCCCTCCTCGATGATCACCGCGCAGGTGAGCGCCAGCGGCTCGGTGGCGCCCATCACGGCCAGGTCGTTCACCGTGCCCGCCACGGCGAGCCGGCCGATGTCGCCGCCCGGGAAGAAGACCGGATGGACGACGTGCGAGTCGGTGGTGACCACGAGCCAGCGGTCGCCGACCCGCAGGGCCGCACCGTCGTCCATGGCGTGTAGCCCGATCATGCCCTCGGGCTGGGCGAAGCCGGCGGCGAGCGTTTCGACGATGAGGCGGCGCATCGCGCGGCCGCCCGCCCCGTGTTTCAGGGTGATCAGATCGCCGCGGGCGTCCACCGCGGCCTTCACGGTGGCGCTCATAGCTCGGGGTGCCCGCCGTACTGGTGCCAGATCCGGCAGGTCCCTTCGCTCGACACCATGCAGGCGCCGACCGGGCTGTCGGGCACGCACTCCTTGCCGAACAGCGGGCACTGATCGGGCGATGAGAGCCCCGCCATGATCTCACCGCACACGCAGATCTGGGTGAGCGCCGAGGGCGCCTGGGTCCACAGCCGCCGCACGTCGATTGCGTAGCGGCGGCGCGCGTCGAGGTGCGCGAATTCGTCGCGCAGGCGCAGGTTCCCGTTGGGCACGTGCGCGATGCCGCGCCAGCGGCCGCCCTGCGTGCGGAACACCTGCCACAGGCGGCGCTGCGCGTTGCGGTTGCCCTCGGGGGTCACGCAGCGCGGATACATGTTCTCGACCCGCGGCGTGCCGTCGCGCACCAGCTCCACCAGCTTGACCAGTCCCGCGAGGATGTCCAGCGGCTCGAATCCGGCCACGACTACCGGGACCCGGTGCTTCTCGACGAACCGCTCGAACAGGCGCCAGCCGGTGATGGCGGCGGCGTGGCCGGCCGCGAGGAAGCCCTCGACCCGGCTGTCGGGCATCTCGGCCACGATTTCCATGACCGGAGGGATGTACTTGTGGGCCGAGAGAATCGCGAAGTTGGGCGGCGGATCGGCCAGGGCCACGGCCGCCGTCGCGACCGCGGTGGTCTCGAAGCCGCTCGCGAAGAAGACGACGTCTTCGGCCGTGTCGCGCGCCAGCTCCACCGCCTGCGCCGCGCTGTACACGACCTCGATGCGGGCGCCGGCCGCCTGGGCGTCGGCGAGCGACAGGGCCGTGCCCGGGACCTTCAGCATGTCGCCATAGCTCGCGATGATCTTGCCGTCCTGCGCGAGCACGACCGCTTCGTCCACCTCGGGGAGGTCGGTGACGCAGACGGGGCAGCCCGGCCCCATGATGACGTTGAGGCCCCGGGGGAGCACGGTGCGCAGCCCGAACTTGGCGATCGACTGCTCGTGGCTGCCGCACACGTGCATCACCGACACCGGTGTCCGCCCGACGGCGCGCGTGACCGTCTCGAGCGCGGCCGCCAGGGCGCGGGCCTTGGCGGGATCGCGGAACTTGAGCTCCATCGATCCGGGCGTCAGGGTGGTCTCAAGCATCGGGCTCGCTCCGCGGCGGTGCGGCGTCCAGCTCGCCGCGCACGTCCGCCGCCATCATGTCGCTCTCCGCTTCGCGGAGCAGCAGTTCGTACAGCGCGAGCGTCTCGCCGATCTCGTGCGCCGGGATCTTGCGGATCGCGAAGCCCACGTGGTTGAGGATGTAGTCACCGGGCGCCACCGGTTCGTCCACCACGTCGAGCCGGGTCTCGCGGCGCACGCCGAAGAAATCCACCACGGCGGTCTGGCCGCTGACCTCGATCACCTTTCCGGGTACGCCGAGGCACATGGTGGGCTCCTTTCGTCAGACGCCGGCCGCGAGCCGGGCGGCCGCCACCGCGGCCTGGCCGTAGCTCACGGCGCCGTCGTTGGGACTGAGGACGCGCGGCGCGAGTACGCGGAATCCCCGGTCCTCGAGATGGCGGCGCACCGTCGCGAGCAGCCGCGCGTTCTGGAACGTGCCCCCGCCGAGCGCGATGGTCTCGGTTTCCGCCCAGCGTGCGGCGCGGGCGGCCAGCTCCACCGCGCCGGCGGCGACGCTCTCGTGGAACGCGGCGGCGAGGTGCTCCACGGGCACCTCGACGCGCAGCCCCTCGCCGAGGGCGACGAGCAGCGGCAGCGGCTCGAGCACCCAGGATCCCGGCCCGCCCGTGATGGGGAACGGCAGCGGCTCGGCGGCGTGATCGCCCGCGAGGGCTTCCAGCTCCATCGCGGCCTGCGCTTCGTAGCGGGCCACGGTCCGCACACCGAGGACGGCCGCCGCGGCGTCGAACAGCCGGCCCATGGACGAGGCGAGCGGGGCATTGAGGCGCTGCTCGAGGAGCTGGGCCACCACGGCCTGCTGCCGCTCGTCCACACCGGCAAATGCCGCCGCGAACGCCGGGCCCGCCGCAGGATCGAGCGTGAGATACCCGGCTGCGACCCGCCAGGGCTGCCGGGCCGCCACGTCGCCGCCGGGCAGGGGGGCGTAGCGTAGCTGGCCTACGCGGCGATAGCCCACGAGGTCGGCGACCAGTGCCTCCGCGCCCCAGATGTGCCCGTCGTCGCCGTAGCCCGTCCCGTCGAACGCCAGTCCGACCGCGCGGCCGGTGTGCCCGTGCTCGGCGAGCACGGCCGCCACGTGGGCGTGATGATGCTGGATCGCGAGGACGCGCTCGAGGCCGGCCGCTTCGGCGATCTCGGTGGACAAATAGGACGGATGGAGATCGCGCACCGCGACCCTGGGCGTGATGCGAAACAGGCGGCGGTAGGCGTCGAGGGTCGCGTGAAAGTGCTCCAGCGTCTCGACGTTCTCGAGATCGCCGATGTGCTGGCTCACGTACGCGCGTCCGTCGAGCGCCAGCGTGAAGGTGCTCTTGAGGTGCGGCCCCACGGCGAGGAGCGGGTGCGGCGTGGGGATCGGCAGGTCCACGGGCAGCGGCGCGTACCCGCGCGCGCGGCGCAGGAACACGGGCGTGCCGCCGGCGGGCACCCGCAGCACCGAATCGTCGTACCGCGCCACGATGTCGCGGTCGTGCAGCAACAGCGCGTCGGCGATCCGGCCCAGCCGGTGGCGGGCGTCGCTGTTCGAGATCGCGATGGGCTCGTCGCTGGCGTTGCCGCTCGTCATGACGAGCGGCCGTTGCGTCGCCGCGAGCAGGAGGTGGTGGAGCGGCGTGTAGGCGAGCATGACGCCGATCGTGTCGAGGCCGGGCGCGACCGCGGCGGCCACCGGGGCGTCCACGCGGCGCCGCAACAGCACGATAGGCCGCTCTCGCGACGTGAGGAGCGCGGCCTCGGTGTCGCCCACCCGCCCCAGCTGGCGGGCTTCGGCGAGCGTCCGCAGCATGACTGCCAGCGGCTTCGTGTCGCGGTGCTTGCGCTCGCGCAGTCGCACCACGGTGCCCTGGTCGGTCGCGTCGGCTGCGAGGTGGAAACCGCCCAGGCCCTTGACTGCGACGATCCGGCCGGCGGCGAGGAGCGCCGCGGCGGCGGAGACCGCGTCGGGCCCCAGCGTCGTGACATCACCCGTGCCCGTGGGCTCGAGCCACAGCCGGGGCCCGCACGCCGGACAGCTGTTCGTTTCCGAGTGATAGCGCCGGTCGCCCGCCGCGTGGTACTCCGCCAGGCAGTCAGCGCACTGGGAGAACCAGCGCATGCTGGTGCGCTCGCGGTCGTATGGCATGGCCTCGATCACGGTGAAGCGCGGCCCGCAGTCGGTGCACGTGATGAAGGCATACCGATGGCGTCGGGTCGCCGGATCGAACAGCTCGGCCTCACACGGCGCGCACAGCGCGACGTCGGGCGAGACCGGGAGCCGCTGCTCCGGATCGTCCTCGCTGGGCACGATGGCGAATGCGGTCCGGCCGCTGGGTGCTTCCGCTTCCTCACGGAGCCGCTCGATGCGCGCCAGCGGCGGCGCGTCGCTGCCGAGGGCGGCGACGAACGACCGGATCGCGGCCGGCTCCCCTTCGAGGGCGACCTCGACCTCGCCGGCGCGGTTGCGCACCCAGCCCGCGAGGTCGAACCGCAGCGCGAGGCGATGCACGAACGGGCGGAAGCCGACGCCCTGCACGATCCCGCTCACGTGCAGGCGCGCCGCCGCACGACGCGGGGCCGTGGCGGTCACGCCGCCCGGCGCCGACGGAGCTGAGCCCGCAGGTAGGCGTACCACTCCTCGAGCCCCTCCGGGAGGATCGCGGACGTGAAGAGCACCTGGATGTCGGGATTGACGTCGAGCGCGTGCGCGACGGCCCGCTCGACCGAAAACGGCACGTGGGGCACGAGGTCCAGCTTGGTGAGCACCAGGGTGGACGCCAGCTGGAACGCCTTCGGGTACTTGAGCGGCTTGTCGTCCCCTTCGGTGACTGAGAGCAAGACGATCTTGCCGCTTTCGCCGAGGTCCCAGCCCGCCGGGCAGACGAGATTGCCCACGTTCTCGATGAACAGGAGGTCGGTCGCGGTGAGATCGATCTCCTCGAGCGCCGTCGCCACCTGTCGCGCGTCCAGGTGACACGCGCCGTGGGTGACCACGGCCTGCACCAGCCGGTCCGTGTGCCGGGCCAGGCGGTCGGCGTCGTTCTGCGTCTGCACGTCTCCGGTCACGACGGCGAGGCGGTACGTGGTGCCGAGCTCGGCGAGGGTGCGCTCGAGCAGCGCCGTCTTGCCGGCCCCGGGCGACGACACGAGGTTGAACGCGGGCAGGCCAGCCGCGGCGAGCCGCGCCCGCACCACGGCGGCGATCTCGTCGTTGCGCGCCATCACGCGCTCGCGGACCTCAATCGTCCGGACGGCCATCTTCGACCTCCAGATAGCTCAAGCGCAGGGCGTCGCCCGCGCGGCGTTCGATGACCGGCACGGCGCCCGTGAACGGAGGCGCGGCGAGCAGCGCCTCGAGACAGAACGACAGCGAGGCCAGCTCGACGCCGGCCGCGTCGCCCACTTCGACCCCCACGGCCCGCACGGCCGGCAGGCCGTCGCGCCCGAGCCGCTCCTCCGCCATGCGACAGACCTCGAGAGCGATGCTCATCTCATGCATGCGCCGGCTCGGGGATGCGGACGACCTCGTGCCCCCAGGCGGCGAGCCGCTCGACGGCTGCGGAGACCACTTCGTCGAGGCGCACGCGCAGCACGTCGCTGAGCTCGGTGGACATCTCGACCCGGGCGGGCTCGAGCCCGACGGCGACGGTGTCGGCGGGCAGCGTGCCCCGCAGCTCGGCCAGGGCCAGCACGTCGCGCAGGTCCACCTGGTGCGGCGACACCTTGTGCGAGAGGTAGCGCGGAATCCCCTCGCGCTCGAGCACGTGCAGCGTCCCGGGCGCGCTCCCCAGACGGATGGCGTCGAGCAGCAGCACCCGGTCCGCGTCTTCGATGACGGGGAGGAGGTTCAGTCCCCACGTCCCCCCGTCCACCAGCTCGACCGCGGCCGGGAGGGCGCGGGTGCGGCGCAGCTCCTCCAGCGCCGCGAGGCCGAGCCCGTCGTCGGCCATGAGCGGGTTGCCGAGACCCAGAACGAGCGTCCGCCCCGGCACCCGCTCACTCATCGACGTACTCCACGTCGACCCGCACGAACCGTCCCCCGCTGATCATCGACGATAACCGGCCTTCGCGATGCAGCGCGTCCGCGCGCACCGTGAGATACACGTGCACCGGGACGAAGAGGATGAACACCCAGGTCAGGGCGTGGTGCACGAAGCGCACGGTCTGAATGCTGCCGAACAGCGAGATGACCCAGCCGAACGTCGCGTAGAAAAAGCCGGCGGCGTTGGACTGCCCGTACATGGCGAATCCGGTGGCTACCTGGACCAGGACCAGGGCGTAGAGCGCCGTGTAACTGATCTGCTGCAGCGGATTGTGGCCCAGGTAGTGCGGCGCGCGCTCGGGATAGATCAGCGCATATTTCTTCGCCACCTCGAACGCGAGCTTCCAGTCCCGGGGGCGCCAGGGGAGCAGGGAGCTCCACCGCTCGTACCGGTTGCCGACGAACAGCCAATAGACGCGGATGATGCCCGTGGCGATGAGGACCGCGGCCGACGTGAAGTGAATGAACCGCATCCACCCCATCACGAACGGTGTGGCCGTGGCGTCGCCGGTCATGAAGTACGGCCGCCCGATGTAGAACCCGGTCACGACGAGCGCCACCACGGCGATCGCCGCGATCCAGTGCATGGTGCGGATGGGCAGATGCCACAGGTAGACCCAGGCGTGGGTGTAGGGCCCCGAGCGGTCGAGGGCGCCGGGCGTGGCGGCCCGGCCCGTCGGCGGCCGGGGCTTCGTCGCGGCGGCGGTCATTGGACCTTCACCTCCGTCACCACGGCCCCCGTGGCGTCGAGCACGTGCACGCCGCAGGCCATGCACGGATCGAACGAGTGAATGGTCCGCAGGATCTCGATGGGCCGCTCCGGGTCCACCAACGGATGGTTGTCCACGAGCGCCGCTTCGTACGGACCCATCTGGCCCTGCGCGTCCCGCGGGGAGCAGTTCCAGGTGCTGGGGACGACGCACTGGTAGCGGCTGATCTTGCCGTTCTCGATTTGCACCCAGTGCCCCAGGGCACCGCGCGGCGCGTCGAGGTAGCCGTACCCCTGCGCGGTGGCGGGCCAGGAACCGGGCTCCCACTTGTCGCGCGTGAACGTGGTCGTGTCACCGCCCTTGATGCGGGCGACGAAATCGTCGTACCACTTCTGCATGCGGCGGGCGAGCATCACGGTCTCGATGCCCCGCGCCGCGGTGCGGCCCAGGGTGGAGAACAGCGCGGCCGGGCCCACGCGCAAACGACCGAGCACTTCGCCCACGAGCCCGCGGGCCTCCTCGTGCCCCGACGCATAGGCGACCAGCATGCGCGCCAGGGGTCCGACTTCCATGGGCTTCTCGTCGTACCGCGGCGCCTTCATCCAGGTGTACTTCGCCTCGTCCTGCAGGAACGTCCACGGTGGTTGCGGCCCGGTGTACTTGGCGCGCGTCTCCCCTTCGTAGGGATGCAGGCCCGCCGCATCGCCGCCGTCGTACTCGTACCACGAGTGCGTGATGTACTCCTTCACCTTCTCGTGATCGTACGGCAGGACCTCGTTGAGGTTCTTGTCGAGGATGATACCGCGCGGCAGGTACAGGGAATCGATGTCGCGGACGTCCGACTCCGGGAACTCACCCACGGTCATGTAGTTGCCGGTGCCGCCCCCGATCGCCCCCCAGTCCTTATAGAAGCCGGCGATGGCCACGAGGTCCGGCCAGTACACCTGCTCCACAAAACGCCGGGCACGCTTGATCATGTCGGCGATGTCGGTGAGGCGCTCGGCGTTGATCGTCGCGGTGTCGTTGAGGTTGATGGCGGAGGCCATTCCGCCCACGAGGAAGTTCGGATGCGGGTTCTTGCCGCCGAACACCGTGTGCAGGCGGATGACGTCGCGCTGCCAGTCGAGGGCCTCGAGGTAGTGTGCCACCGCCAGCAGGTTCACCTCGGGTGGCAGCTTGTACGCCGGATGGCCCCAGTAGCCGTTCGTGAAGATCCCGAGCTGCCCGCCCGAGACGAACGTCTTGACCCGGTCCTGCACCTCCTTGAAGTACGTGGCCGAGTTGTTGGGCCACGGCGAGATCTGGCGGGCGATGCGCGCCGTGCCTTCGGGGTCGGCGGACAGGGCGCTGACGACGTCGACCCAGTCGAGGGCATGCAGGTGGTAGAAGTGGATCACGTGATCCTGCACGAACTGCATGCCGTGCACGAGATTGCGGATCAGGTTCGCGTTCGGCGGGATCCGGATGTCGAGCGCGTCCTCGACCGCCCGGCACGACGCCACCGCGTGGACGACCGTGCACACGCCGCAGATGCGCTGGGTGTACGCCCAGGCATCGCGCGGGTCACGGCCCTGCATGATGATCTCGATGCCGCGGAATTGTGTGGATGACGCCCAGGCATCGGCGATTCGGCCGTTTTCCGCCTGAACCTCGATGCGCAGGTGTCCCTCGATCCGCGAGATCGGATCGACGACGACTTTCTGCCTAGCCACGGTCGCCCTCCTTCGGCTTGGCCGGCTGGTCGACCACCGGCAGACTCTTACCCTGGCGCATGCGATGCACGCCTGTCGCGATCGCGTGCGTGGCGACGCCGGCGGCGGCGCCTACCGCGAGCGCGGCGCCGATCGTGTCGACCTTGCTCTCTACACCAAACCCCGCGACGTTCGGCAGGCGGCCGTAGAACGGCGCCATCGTGTCCCAGAACCCGCGCTCGGTGCACCCGATGCACGGGTGCCCCGCGCCGATCGGCCAGTTGGTTCGCGTGTTCCACAGGAAGATCGGACACGGGGAGAACGTCGCCGGGCCTTTGCAGCCCACCTGGTACAGACACCATCCTTTGCGCGCCGCGTCGTCGTCGAACACCTCGACGTACTGTCCCGCGTCGAAGTGCGCGCGCCGCGGGCACTGGTCGTGGATCCGCGCGCCGTAGGCGAAGAGGGGGCGGCCATCATGGTCGAGGTCGGGAATCCGCCCGAAGGTCAGGAAATGCACGATGGTCGCCGTCACTACGTCACCGATCGGCGGGCAGCCGGCGATGTTGACCACCGGCTTGTCCGTGACGATCTCCGAGACGCCGACCGCGCCCGTCGGATTGGGACGCGCCGCCTGCACGCTGCCCCAGTGCGCGCAGGCGCCGATCGCGATGACGGCTGCCGCATCGCGAGCCGCCTCCTCGAGGATGTCCCGGGCCGTGCGTCCTCCGATGGTGCAGTAGATGCCGCCATCCTTCGTCGGCACAGAGCCCGTCACGAGCAGGACGTACTGTCCCTTGTTGGCGGCGATCGTGTCCGCGAGCGCCCGCTCGATCGCGTGTCCGGCCCCGGCCATCAGGGTGTGTTGGTAGTCGAGCGAGACCACGTCCAGCACCAGATCGCCGAGCGTCGGTTCGGCCGTGCGCAGCACGCTCTCGACGCAGCCCGTGCACTCCTGCAGCTGGAGCCAGACGACCGACGGGCGCTTCACGGCGGCGAGGGCGGCCGCGACTTTCGGCGTGAGCGCGCTGCTCAATCCGAGGACCGCGGTCATCTCGCCGCAAAACGCGAGGAAGTCGCGCCGACTCACTCCGCGCTTAATGAGGTATGTGCCGAGCGAGTCTCCGTCGGCCCAGGCATGGGAGGAGGGACTGAGCATGGCGAACGCTCCGGATCCTGTTGCAGGAAACAAGGCCGTCGGTGTGCTCGCGCCCGCCGGCGACCGGAACTCGCGCACCTGATGGGGTTCACGCTAGCGCCGTGGCGATGTGAAGCGCTTCAAAGAAAGAATGAAGAGACCTTTACATCGGCTTCACCACGGACGAATCACCGGTGTGCGAGACTCCCGGCGACGGAGACGGGAACGTCAGCGTGGAGCGGCAAACCAAGGCTGCGACGGCGGCCACAGCGAGCGATCTCGAGCGGCTGCTCGCCACCGAGCGACGGCTCGAGCAGCTCGTCCACCGTGTCCGTGAGGAGGCGGCGGACCTGGAAGCACGGACCCGGGATGCCGCCGCCCGGCGCACCCGGACGGCCGCAGCGGAGCTCGCCACGGCCGTGCGAGACCTCGAAACGCGGCTGGAGCGGGAGACCGTAGCCGCCGCGGAGGAGATCGGTGCCCGGGCGCTCGCGGCTGCCGCGGCATTCCGCGACACGCCGCCCGAGCGGGTCGCGGCGCTCGCCGATCGGGTCGTCACCGAGCTGCTCGACTGGACGCGCGGGAGCGGCGCGTGATCATCGAAATGACCCGGCTGCGCATCCTCGGCCCGCGGGCTCGCCTGGCCGAGGTCTTCGAGGCGTTGCAGGATGTGGGAGTGCTCCACCTCGCCGATTCGACCGACGCGGCGGTCGGCGTGCGCCCCGTCGAGCTGACCGCCGAGCAGCAGCGCGAGGGGGCGCAGCTGCGCCGCGTGCTCGAGCATGTGGTCCGCGCGCTGACGGCCCTGGGCGCCCGCCGCGCGGCGCCCGCCCGGACCGCAGCCGCACCGGTCCGGGCGGACTGCGTCCGCTGGGCCCGGCTCGGCGGGCGTGTCGAACAGGCCGCCGCGCGCCTCGCGGCGCGCGAGCACGACCTCGCCGAAGAGCGGGCCCTGATTCTCAAATACCAGCAGTTCTTCTCGGCCTTCCGCGCGCTCCTCCAGGCGAAGGCCCGCTGGCCCGACGCCACGGCGTATCACGTCCTGCTGCGCGGCACCGAAGGCGGAGGGGTGCCGGCGCTCCGCGCCAGCCTGCGCGAGCTGGTCGGAGACGCGTTCGAGCTGTACAGCCAGGCGCTCCCCAGCGGGGACCTCGCGGTGCTGGTCGTCGTTTCGGCGCGTGTCGCCGACCGGGTCGAGCAGGCGCTCGCGCGGGCGCGCGTGCAGGAGATCGCCGTGCCGGCGGAGTACGGCGGCGGAGCCCTCGCCGACGCCATCCCGCGCATGCTGGCGCGGCTCGAAGCCGTGCCGGCGGAGATGGAGCGCGTTAGGGCGGAGCGGGAGCGCCTGGCCGTGGAGCACGCACCCACCCTCCGGCGCGCGCGCGCCACGCTCGAGGATCGTTTGGGCGAGCTCGCTGCGCTGCCGCTGTCGGGAACTACCGCGCGCGCCTTCGTGATCGAGGGCTGGGCCCCGGCCGATACCCGGCGGGACATCGAGACGCGACTCAGCGAACGGTTCGGCGATCAGGTGGTGATCGCGGAGGTCGCGCGGGAGGAGTGGGCGTCGGACCAAGCCCCGGTGGTCCTCAGGAACCCGCGACTGCTGCGGCCGTTCGAGCTCCTGATCCGGCTCTTGCCGCTGCCGCGCTACGGGACCATCGACCCCACGCCGTTCGTCGCGGTGTTCTTCCCCGCGTTCTTCGGTCTCATGGTGGGCGACATCGGCTACGGCCTCGCCCTGGGCCTCCTCGCCCTGGCGCTCCGGGTCCGGTCCCGCCCCGACACGACGCTGCGGTCGGTGGCCGAGATCGCCGGCGCGTGCGCGGTGTTCACCGTGCTCGCCGGGGCGCTGTTCGGGGAGCTGCTCGGCGACCTCGGCCGCCGCTGGCTGGGGCTCCGGCCCCTCGCGTTCGACCGCGAGGAGGCATTGATCCCCTTCCTCATTCTGGCCGTCACGCTGGGGCTCGTGCACGTCGTCCTGGGCATGGTGCTCGGCGTGGCCGCGAGCGTCCGCAAGCACCCCCGCCACGCCCTGGGACGCGGGCTGTCCCTCGTGATGATCGGCGCCATCGTGATCGTCCTGCTCACCACGCTCCGCGTGCTGCCGGCTGCCCTGTTCACGCCGTCCGTGATCGCCCTGCTGATCGGGTTCCCGTTGTTGATCGTGGCCGAGGGCCTCGTGGCGCCGATCGAGCTGCTCACTACGGTCGGCAACGTCCTCTCCTATGCCCGGATCATGGCGCTCGGCGTGGCATCGGTGATGCTCGCGGTCGTGGCGAATCGCATGGTGGGCGCCATCGGCAGCGTCGCGGTCGGTGTGGTGTTCGCACTGCTGTTTCACCTGGTGAACTTCGCGATCGCGTTGTTCAGTCCGACGATCCACGCGCTGCGGCTGCACTACGTCGAGTTCTTCGGGAAGTTCTACAGCCCGGGGGGCGTGCGGTATCAGCCGTTCGGGCATTGGCAAGGAGCCCCGTGACCATGGAAGCTTTTGGAGTCGTACTCTCGGCGGCGTTGGCGGTCGCCCTGCCCGCGCTCGCCACGGCGTGGGCGCAGTCGCGCATCGGACCGGCGATGGCCGCGAGCATGGCCGAGAAGCCCGAGCTCACGACGACCGCGATCCTGATGATCGCGATCCCGGAGACGATGGTGATCCTCGGCTTCGTCGTCGCCGTGCTCATCCTGTTCCGCGGCGCCGCCTGAGGACGCCAGGATGGCGCTGGACGAGCTGCTCGCCGCGCTCGACCGCGAAGCGCTGGCGGAGGCGGAGAGCATCCGCACCGCCGCCCGCGCAGCCTGCGCGCGCATCGCGGCGGAGTCCGAGACGGCGGTGGCGCGCCGCCAGGCCGAGGGATTGGAACAGCGCGAGCGGGAGCTGCACGCGGCCGCGGAGTTGCAGTTGTCGGCCGCGCGCCGGGCGGCGCGCCGCGACACGCTCGTCGCCCGCCAGGCGCTGCTGGACCGCGTCCTGGCCGCCGCGCGCGAACGCCTGCCCGCTGCGGAGTGCGAGCCGACGGCGCTCGCCGCCCGCGTGGCCGCCGCACTCGATGCCGTGGGAGACGGGGTGGCGGAGGTGCGGTGCGCCCCCGCGCTCGTGGCCCGGGTCCGCCGGCTGGTGGCCGCCCGACCCGGCACGACGGTGCTGGCTCGGGATGCAGCGGGGTCCGACCTCGTGGTCAGCGCGGCGGATGGCGCGGTGGAGGTGGACGCCTCCCTGGCGGCGCTGCTCGAGCGGCGCTGGCCGGTCCTCCTGGTGGAGCTGGCGCGAGCGTTGGAGGCGGGGTCGTGAGTCCGCCCTGGGGTGCCGTGAACGCGCGGGCACGAGGTCTCGCGGTGCATCTGCTGTCGCGTCGGCAGCTCGCGGCTCTGTCCGGCGCTCCCGACCTGCGGACGCTCGCCGACCGCCTCCGCACCCTGGGGTTCGTGCCCGCCGCCGGAGCGGAGCCGTCACCGGCCGATCTCGAGCTCGGGGTCCGCCGCCGCGCGGCGGCCCACCTCGCCACCCTCGCCCGCTGGACGGGAGGACGCGTCGAGATCGCGGCCGTGCTGTACGACGGCGAAGACCGCCGCAGCGTCCGGGCGGCGTTGCGCGGCGCGCTGCAGCGCGCGCCCGTCGAGGCGCGCCTCGCTGGCCTCATTCCCACGCCGGCGCTGCCCGAGCGGGCGCTCGCGGCGCTCGCGCGAACGCCGACACCGGCTGCGGCCGCGGCGCTCCTCGTCGCGTGGCGCCATCATCTCGGCCCACCGCTCGTCACCGCGACGCAGAGCGCCGCCCCCGATCCGTTCCACCTGGAGCTCGCGCTGAACCGCGCCACCGCCGCACGCCTGGTCGCCGCCGGACGGCGCGCGGGCGGACAGCTGGCCGCGTACGTGCGCGAGACGATCGACCTCGAGAACGCGCTCGCCGCCGTGGCACTGGCCGGGGCCCCGCACGACGTCTTCCCGCGGGACGTGTTCCTCCTGGGCGGGCGGGTCCTGTCCGTGGAACGCTTCGCGCTCGCCGTGGCGACCGGGGATCCGCCCGCCGCCGCCGCGGAGGTGGCCGTCCCGTTCGGACGGAGCCCTCTGGGGGCGGCCCTGCGCCGCGACGCGAGCGCGCCGGCGGCGCTGGCCGATGCCGTGCTGCGGGCGCGGATCGCCGGGCTGCGCGCAGCGGGGCGGCGCGATCCGCTCGGCCCCGCGCCCTTGCTCGCGTTCGGGCTCGCGCTCCGGGCCCAGACGATGGACCTGCACCGCATCGTCTGGGGCGTCGCACTCGGCGCGCCCGCGCCGCTCCTCACGCGCGCTCTCGTGACGGCGGCATGAAGGCGGACGTGCGCGTGATCTGCCGGCCCGGTGTCCAGGCGGGCTTCGCGCTCGCCGGGCTCGCGGCGATCCCCGTGACGACGAGCAGCGGCGGCGAGCGGGCGCTGCGGGAGCTGGCCGAGCGACCCGATGTGGGGGTCATCCTAATGGAAGGGGCGCTGCACGACGCGCTTCCGCCCGAGCTGCACCGCCGCCTTGCGCGGCGGCCGCTGCCGATGGTGGTCCCGTTCCCGGGCCCGGAGTGGGGAGAAGTCGCGGCCGGGCCGGAGGCCTACGTGGTCGAGCTCCTCCGGCAGGTGATCGGCTACCGGGTGCGGTTGCGATGACCGGGGCGCGCGTGGAGCGGGTCAACGGTGCCCTGGCGGAGGCGCGCCCGCTGCGTGACGTCGCGCTGTACGAGCTGGTGCGCGTCGGCCGGCATGGTCTCCTGGGGGAAGTGGTCCGGGTGGACGGCGAGCGCGCCGTGATTCAGGTCTACGAGGACACGACCGGGTTGTGCGTGGGCGAGCCGGTGGAACCGACGGGCGCCCCACTCGCCCTTCACCTCGGGCCCGGGCTCCTGGGCAACGTGGTGGACGGCGTCGGCCGGCCGCTGGCGCGGCTGGCCGCCGCGAGCGGTGACTTCATCCGGCCCGGCCTCGTCGCGGAGACGCTGGACGTCGACCGGCGGTGGGGCTTTACGCCCGCGATCGAACCGGGGACGGACGTCGCAGGCGGGGACGTCATCGGCACCGTGGAGGAGCGGCCCGGCTTCACGCATCGCATCCTGGTCCCGCCGGGTGTGAGCGGTACCGTCACCGAAATCCAGCCGGGCGAGTACACCGTGGCTGAGCCGGTGTATCGCCTGGCCGACGGCCGCGAGCTGCGCCTCGCCCACCGCTGGGGGGTGCGGCAGCCGCGGCCGGTGGCGCGCCGGATTCCCGGCCGGCGGCCCTTCATCACGGGCCAGCGGGTGTTCGACCTCCTGTTCCCCGTGGCCGAAGGCGGGAGCGTAGCGGTGCCCGGCGGCTTCGGCACCGGCAAGACCGTGATCGAGCAATCGCTGGCCAAGTACGCGGCGGCGGACGTCGTGGTGTACGTCGGTTGCGGGGAGCGCGGCAACGAGATGGCGGAGGTCCTGGAGGAGCTCCCGCGCCTCTCCATCATGGACCGGACGGTGCTGGTGGTGAACACCTCCAACATGCCGGTCGCCGCGCGCGAGGCGTCGGTGTACCTCGGCGTCACGATCGCCGAGTACTACCGGGACCAGGGGTACCGCGTCGCCCTCATGGCGGACAGCCTGTCGCGTTGGGCAGAGGCGCTGCGCGAGATCGCGGCCCGGCTCCAGGAGATGCCGGGAGAGGAAGGATATCCGACGTACCTCGGCAACCGGCTCGGCAAGTTTTACGAGCGGGCGGGCATCGCCGTGGCGGCGGGACGACCGGAGCGCGAGGGCGCGGTTACGCTGATCAGCGCGGTGTCGCCGCCCGGGGGCGATTTCTCCGAGCCGGTGACGCAGGCATCGCTGCGGGTGGTGGGTACCCTCTGGGCGCTCGATCCCGGGCTCGCGCACCAGCGCCAGTTTCCGGCGGTGGACTGGGAAACGAGCTACAGCCTCCACACTGAGGCCGTCGCGCCGTGGTTCGCCGAGCACGTCGCGCCCGACTGGAACGACCTTCGCCGGCGCACCCTCGACCTGCTGCAACGGGAGCGAGAGCTGCGGGAGATCGCCGGGCTCCTCGGTCCCGAGGCGCTGCAGGACCGCGATCGTGTCCTGCTCGAGGCCGCGGCCGTCGTGCGGGAGACGGTCCTCGGGCAGAGCGCCTACGACCCGAACGACGCCTTTTCGCCGACCGAGAAGACGCACCGCCTGGTGCGGCTCGCGGACGACCTGCATCGCACGGCGTTGGAAGCGCTGGAGGCGGGGCGCGCTTACGAAACACTGGATCTCGGCGGGGTGCGCCAGGCGCTCGCGGCCGTGCGCCGGGCTCCCCTCGATGAGGTGGAGTCCCGTGCCCGGGCGGCGGCTGCGGCCATCGCGGCGTTGTTGCCGCGCGCCGGCCGCCCCGCGGGGAGCGCCACCTGATGCGGCTGGCCCGGACCTACCGCGGCGCGCAGGCGGCGGCGGGGCCGCTGCTCTACGTGCGCCGCACGCCGTACGCGGCCCTGGGCGAGTGGGTGACGATCCGCGCGGCGGGACAGCCGGACCGGCGCGGCCAGGTGATCGACGCCGGCGCCGGGGTGAGCGTGATCCAGGTGCTGGAGGACACGCTGGGCCTGCCGCCGGGCACCGCGGTCGTGACGCTCAGCGGCGACACGGCCACCGTGCCCGTGGGTCGGGAGCTCCTGGGCCGGGCGTTGAACGGCGTGAGCCTGCCGGTGGACGACCTGCCCCCGCCCGTAGGCGAGGCGCTGCGTCCGGTCTGGGGCGCGCCCCTCAACCCGGCACGGCGCGCCCGGCCCGTGGATTTCATCGAGACCGGGATTTCGGCGATCGACGGCATGAACACGCTGGTGCGGGGACAGAAGCTGCCGGTGTTCGCGGGCCCCGGCCTGCCGGCCCTCGAGCTGGCGGCGCAGATCGTCGAGGGCGCGCGGGCGCCACGCGGAGAGCCGTTCGCCGTGGTCTTCGTCGGGATCGGCATCACCGCGCGGGAGACGGATGCCTTTCTCGACCGGTTCGAGCGCAGCGGGGCCCGCGAGCGCAGCGTGCTGTATCTCAATGAGACCCGCGATCCCACCATCGAGCGCCTCCTCGCGCCGCGGATCGCCCTCGCGGAGGCGGAGTTTCTCGCATTCGACGCCGGAATGCACGTGCTCGTCGTGATCGCGGACATGACACACTACTGCGAGGCGTTGCGCGAAATCGCTACGGCCCGCGAGGAGATCCCCGGACGCCGCGGCTATCCCGGCTACATGTACACCGACCTCGCGGGGATCTACGAGCGGGCCGGCATCGTGCGCGACCGGCCCGGGTCGGTCACGCAGATCCCGGTCGTGACGCTACCGGACGACGACATCACGCATCCGATCCCGGACCTCACGGGCTACATCACCGAAGGCCAGATCGTGCTCAGCCGCGAAATCCACCGCCGCGGCGCGTTTCCGCCCATCGACGTGCTGCCCTCGCTTTCCCGGCTCATGAACGCGGGGATCGGCGCCGGAGGCACGCGCGCGGACCATCGCGAATGGGCGGACCAGCTGTACGCGTCGTACGCCCGGGGCCGCGAGGCGCGGCTCTTGGCGGCGATCGTGGGCGAGGCGGGGTTGCCGCCTGCGGATCGGCGCGCGCTCGCGTTCGCCGAGCGGTTCGAGCGCGAGCTGGTGGGCCAAGGGCCGACGCGCCGCACGCTCGACGAGACGCTAGCCGCGGGCTGGAGTCTCCTCGCGTCGCTGCCCCGGGAGGATCTCACGCGGGTCAGTGACGAGACGTGGGCCGCCCGGGCTGGCGCGGCGGCTACCGAGCGATGAGCGGTCCTGGTCGCATGAGCCCGACCCGCATGAATCTCCTGCGGGGCAGGCGGCGCCTCGAGCACGTCGGCAAGGGGGTTCAGCTGCTGCGCCGCAAGCGGGAGGCGCTCGTGAGCGAGCTGTTCCGCCTGGCGCGCCCCGCGGCGGACGCCCGGGCCCGGGTCGAGAGCGAAGCGCGGCTCGCCTACGACGCGCTGTGGCGCGCGCTGGCGGCGCACGGCGCCGCCGGCCTGGCGGCGTTCGGCTGGCCGGGCCGCGACGTGACAGTGGACCTGGCTCCTGGCGCGGTGTGGGGCGTGGCGGTATCGACCATCACGCGACGGCCGCCCCTCGTGCGGACGCTGCCGGCGCGCGGGATGGCGCCCGCCGGAGCGGGGCCGGCCACCGTGGAGGCCGCGGGCCGGTTCGAGGCGCTGGCCGATCTGCTGCTCGAGGCAGCCCCGCGTGAGATGTTGCTGCGGCGGCTGGGCGACGCGCTGGCCCGCACGTCCCGCCAAGTCAACGTGCTCGAGCGGCGGCTGGCTCCGGCGCTCGCGTCGCAAATCGCAACCGTGCGGCGAGCGTTGGAAGAGCGCGAGCGCGAGGCGCACCGGCAGTTGCGCCGTCGCCGCGCCGGCGCGTTTGAAGAAACGCTGAAGGCCACGTGAATCAAAATTTCGGAAACTGTTACATCACAACAGGTTGCGACGGCACGCTGCGGTATCGTAGGTTGCGTACCAGCAGTCCGTAGGTACTTGTACGGAGTCGAACCACTCGATGTGGCGGACGCTGGGGAGGCATCATGCAACTCGCTCGTCTGGCATCCATAGTCGCGGCCGCGGCGATCCTCGGGGCCTGTACCGACGAGAAGATCGTGTTCGTGGATCGCGCACCGTTCAACCCGCCCGTGGATGCGCTCAATGGCTTCCTCGGCTATTACGACGCGTCGGCCAAGGTGACGGCGTGCGGCAACTGCCACGTGAGCCATCAGCGCGACTGGGTCGCGACGGCGCACGCCGACGCGTGGGACGGCCTGCAGTCGTCGCCCGGGGCCCAGAGCTTCTGCGAAGGCTGTCACACGGTCAGCGAGCGGGGGAATCTCGTCGCGGGCCCGGCGGGGTATAACCGGGTCGCTGATTCCGCGTATCACGACGTGCAGTGCGAGAGCTGCCACGGGCCGGGGTTCGAGCACGCGTCGGTTCCCGACGTCGGCACCCCACCGCTCGCGCGGATCAGGGTCGAGAACAGCGACACCGCGGGCACGTGCGGCGACTGCCACGCGGGTGCCCACCATCCGTTCGTCGAGGAGTGGTCGCAGTCGCGCCACGCAACCGTCGCCACGACGAGCGCGGCATGTCTGGGCTGCCACGAGGCCCGCGGCGTGCTCGCCGCCTGGGGTGTCACGGCCGAGTACGTCGAGCGCCACGACGTGGTCACGGCCGCCAACGCCCTGCCGATCACGTGCTCGGTGTGCCACGATCCGCACGGTTCGGCGAACCCGGCACAGCTGCGGTTCCCGCTCGCGACCCTCGATCCCGAGCAGAACCTGTGCATGAAGTGCCATCTCCGACGCACCGAGCCCACGCCCAACAGCTCGCGCGGCAACACGCCGCACGCGCCACAGGGAGCGGTGGTCCTGGGCGAGGCGGGTTATCAGAACCCCGCGTACCTCGACACGGTGCTGTTGAACCAGTCCCGGGTGGCCACCCACGCGGACCTGAACCGCAATCCGCGGTTGTGCGCGGGGTGCCACCTGTACGCCTTCAACACGACGGACACGGACGGCAACGCGTTCAGCGTGACAGGACACCTGTTCCGGCCGATCCCGTGCTACGGCGCGAACGGGCTGCCCACGGATACGATCATTGACTGCGCGTATACGGTGACCGAGCGGTCCTTCAGGTCGTGCGCGGTCGCAGGCTGCCACGCGACCGAGAACCAGGCGGCGCTGGCGCTGGGGACGGTCCGCCAGCGCATGCAGGATCTGTCGCGGACGCTGTGGCAGGACTTGGACGGCGACCTCACGATCGATCCGTTCCCCACGGACGACGGATTCCTCGCCAAGATCAAGGCAAACACGACGGACCTGAACCCGTCCGACGCCCTGATCACGCCGGCTGACGGAGCGGAGTTCAACCTGCGGCTCGTCGGGGAGAACGCGGCCGGATTCCTCTACGACAACGGCGACAAGTCGCACGCCGTGCACAACGCATTCGTCGCGGAGGCGATCCTGCGGGCGAATGCCAACGAGCTGATGGATCTCTACACGGGCCAGCCGTGGTTCGCGCCACCGTCGCCGGCGGTGATGCAGATCCTCTCGGGCCCGATGGTGGCGGGCAACAAGCCCTTCCCGGGTCCGCTGCCGCGGGTATCTTCGCGCTAGGCGCACACCGGGGCTTCGACGCCCTGTGCCGGCCCCGGATCGCTGCTGGCGTCCGGGGCCGGCTTGTTGTGAGCATGTACTCCTGCGAGAGGGCGAATGACAGTCGAGCGCTCCGCCCACCAATCCCACAGTGCCGGTGACGCCGGGGAGCCTCCGGGCCCACCGGGCGCGGAGCGCGCCGCCTGGGAGCCGGGGTTCAACGAGCTCCTGCTCGGCGCGGTGGTGCTGCTCGGCCTGATCGCCGCGCTCGTGGGGATCGGCTGGTATCTGCTCCCCGGAGATCAGCTCCAGGTTCCCGAGCTGCAGCCAGCGGCCCGCGTCACGCGGGTAGCGGATTTCCCCGTAGGCGCGAGCCGCATGATCAGCTGGGGCGATCGCGTCGTCCTCGTCGTGCGATCCGGCGAACGCGACTACTCGGCCCTCCAGGGCACTGCACCGCTGGACGGGTGCCTGCTCGAGTGGGACGCGGTGGCACTCAGGGTCACCTCGCCCTGCAACTTCCTCGTGTACGACCTCGACGGCAACGTCGTGCGCGGCCTGACCACCGTGCCCCTGCAGCGCTACACCACCTTCGTGCGCGACGGGGCCGTGTACGTGACGGAGCACCGGTGAGCGACGGCCCGGTCGTCGCGGCGCGCCGCTGGCTGGCCCAGTTCTGGGGCGACCTCAAGGCGAGCACCGACGCGGGGCTCCTCGCCGTGCCGCGGTTCCTCGGACTGCTGTACGGCCGGATCGACACCCGCCTGCCCATCGACCAGGCGCTGCGCAAAGCACTGGCGCACCGGCTGCCGTCCCACGTCGGCTGGCGGCACGCGCTGGGCGGCGTCGCCTACCTGCTGTTCATCCTCCTCGTGCTCACGGGGGTGCTCCTCGCCGTCCACTACCGGCCCTCGGTCCAAGAAGCGTATCCGAGCATTCAGCACATCGTCTCGGAGGTGACGCTCGGGTGGCTGATGCGCGACCTGCACGTGTGGTCGGCGAACCTGCTCGTCATCGCCGCGCTGGCCCACATGGCGCGCGTGTTCATCGATTCGGCCCACAAGCCGCCGCGCGAAACGACGTGGCTCGCCGGGATCCTGCTGCTGTTCGTGGTGCTCGCGTTCGGCGCCACCGGCTACCTCCTGCCGTGGGATCAGTGGGCCTATTGGGCGGTGAGCGAGGGGCTCCACGTGCTCGGGCAGGTGCCGCTCGTCGGCGCTCCGGCGGGGACGCTGCTGCGGGGCGATCCCATCGTGACCGGCGCCACGCTGAGCCGGTTCTTCGCCATCCACGTCATCGTGTTGCCGTGGGTCGCGTTCGTGCTGCTGGTGTTCCATTTCGCGGTGGTGCGCAAACACGGCATCGCGCCGCCCAAGCGGTCGGCGCCGCCGCCCGGGCCCGGCCGTCCGTTCTTTCCGAATCACCTGCTGCGGTCGTTCATGGTCGCGGTGCTGGTATGCGCCGTCGTGATCAGCGCGGCGGCGCTGTGGCCGCGCCCCATCGGTGAGATCGCCGACCCCACCCGTCTGCCGACGGACATCCGCTCCACCTGGATCGTCGTGGACGTGTCCCGCGCCCTCGCCCACTACGTGGGTCCCTGGGGATTCGCCGCCTTCAGCCTGCTTGGCCTCGGCCTCGCACTGATGCCGCTGTTCGACCGGGGCCCGGAGCGCCAGCTGCGGCAGCGCCCGGTGGTGGCGGCGCTCGGGTTGCTGTTCTTCGTCGGCTTCCTCGCCGCCTGGCTGCTGGGCCGCCGGCTCGAGTCCGCGCCGCCCGAAGCGGCGCTCGAGCGGGCGGTGCCGGCCCAGCAGGCGCCGGCCGCCCCGCACGAGGGGAGCGACACGGCCCCATGAAATGGACCGTGGCGGGAGCGCTCGTGCTCATGGGAGCGGGCGGCGCGGCCGCCCCGCCGCGCGCCGGCGCGCAGTCCGGCGCCCGGCCGGCGGAGATCCCCCTCGACACGACGTACGGGTGCGTCTCGTGTCACGCCGACAAGCGCGCGGCCTTCGTGATGGGCGTGCACGCCGAGCGCGGGATTCAATGCGACGCCTGCCACGGCGGCGATCCGGCGGCCTTCGTGCTGCCGGCGGCGCACCGTGGCCGGTTCGTCGGGAGCCCGGGCAAGGTCGCCACCGTGGCGCTGTGCGGCTCGTGCCACGCGGACGCGAACCAGATGCGGCAGTTCGGACTGCCGAGCGGGGAGGTCGCGGAGTTCCGCACGAGCCGGCACGGGCGCCTGCTGCTGGGGCGGGGCGACCAGAACGCGCCCACGTGCACCGACTGCCACGACGCCCACACCATCCTGCGGCCGGACGACGCGCGCAGCTCCGTGCATCCTGCCAACATCGCCGCCACATGCTCCCGGTGTCACAACGACCGCGCGATGATGGCCGGTTACGGCATCCCCACCGATCAGTTCGAGCGGTTCCGCCGTAGCGCGCACGGCGTGGCCCTCTACGAGAAGCGGAACTTGGCGGCGCCCAGTTGCGTCGGCTGTCACGGCACGCACTCGGCGCTGCCGCCCACCGTCTCCGAGATCGCGAACGTGTGCAGCCGCTGCCACGTGCTCGTGGGCCGGGCGTTCGACCTCGGACCGCACGCGGACGCGGTGCGGTCCGGCAAGCTCGCGGGATGCCTCGGCTGTCACAGCAACCACGATACCGAGCGGGTGCCGCCCGAGCGCATCGCCGCGACCTGCGGCCGCTGCCACGCGCCGAACACCCGGGCCCAGCAGTTGGGCCTCACGATCCAGGCCGACGCCGTGCAGGCGACCGAGGACCTCCGGGCGGCCGAGGAAGCGGTCACCCGGCTGACGCGAGCGGGGCGGCCGACGGGCGACGCGCGGTTCCGGTATCAAAGCGCGGTCACCGCGTTCCTCCAGATCGCCGAGGCGCAGCACAGCCTCGATGCCGAGCGGCTTGAGGCCCTGACGCGGCGGGTGCGCTCGATCTCCCGCGATCTGCGGGGGATAGCGGAGACGGCGGAGGAGCGGCAGTGGGAGCACGAGCTGCTGCTCGTGCCGGTGTGGTTCCTCGCCCTCGCCGCCGTGGCGCTCGCGTTGCTCACCCTGCGGCGGGTCGAGCGCACGGGGGGCGGAGCATGACCACGCCCACGCCGGCGAAGGGCCGCCGTTTCTCCCGCTTGGTGCGGATCCTGATCCCCGTGAGCATCGTCGCGGTGATCCTGCTCGCCGTGACGACCGTGGGCTTCATCGAGTACAGCGCCCGGCCGGGCTTCTGCGACAACTGCCACATCATGGAGCCGTACTACCGGTCGTGGCAGACGTCCTCGCATCGGGACGTCGCGTGCATCGAGTGTCACTACGCCCCCGGCATCCGCGCCGAGGCGATGGGCAAACTCCAGGCGGCGAATCAGGTCGTGAAGTACGTCACGCGCACCTACAGCGTGAAGCCGTGGGCGGAGATCGAGGACGCGGCATGCCTGCGCTCCGGGTGTCATTCCGAGCGGAGGGTCGAAGGGCTCGTGGATTACGGGGGCGTCCGGTTCGACCACGCCGACCACCTGGGTGAGCTGCGGCGCGGCAAGCAGCTGCGCTGCACCAGCTGCCACTCGCAGATCGTGCAGGGCGACCACCTCTCGGTGACGCCCGTCACCTGCTACCTCTGTCACTTCAAGGGCCGGCCCCCCGGCAATCCTGTCGCCGGCTGCACGGGATGCCACGCCGACCCGCCGCGCGTGGTCTCGCCCGCGGGCTACGTCGTGGACCATGCGCAATACGTGCGCGACCGCATCTCGTGCGTGTCCTGTCACCAGGAGGTCGTGACGGGATCGGGGGCCGCGGATCGCGCGCGCTGCTTCAACTGCCACAACGAGCCGGAGCGGCTCGCGCGGTTCGGCGACACCACGCTGGTCCATCGCGTGCACATCGCCGACCGCAACGTCGAGTGCACGCAGTGCCACACCCCGATCGAGCACACGGTCACGGCTCTGGCCACGACCTTCGATCTGGACTGCGGCAGCTGCCATGCCGGCGCGCACGAGGACCAGCGGCGCATGTACGCCGGGATGGGCGGCCACGAGTCGCCGGCCATGCCGAGCTCCATGTTCCTCGCCCGCGTCTCGTGCCGCGGCTGCCACGCGCTCACGACCACGGTGCGTGGCCACGAGTCCGTCCAACTTGCGGGCGAGGCGTCCTGCCTGTCCTGCCACGGCATCCGGTACGTCAATCTGCTCCCCTCGTGGCAGCGGGAAATGGAGCGCCGCCTGGGTGTGGTGCAGCCCGTGGTCGCGGCGGCCCGGGCCCGGGCGGGGGCGGCGCCGGTGCGGCAGCGGGCGGCGGTGGACAGCCTGCTCGGCCTGGCGCAGGAGAACGTGGATCTCGTGCGGCGGGGCCGGGCGGCGCACAACATCGCCTACGCCGATACCCTGCTCCGGGCGGCGGTCGGCCTGGTGCGCGAGGCGGTGACGGTCGGCCGGCTCCCCTACACCGTGCCCGCCGTCAACCTCGGTCCAGCCGTGCGGGCGAGCGCGTGCTTCAGCTGCCACCTGGGCGTCGAGCGGTCCACGGTGCCGTTCCAGGGCGGGCAGTTCGCCCACGCGCCGCACGTGCTGCGCGGCGGACTGTCGTGCGCCGACTGCCACACGTCGCTCGCCGAGCACGGCGGCACGGCGATCAGGTCGCCCGCGCAGTGCGCCGCGTGTCACCATTCCCCGGTCCGGCCGATGAACTGCGCCGCCTGCCATCCGGGGCCGGGCGGGGCCCCCGAGGGGACGATTGCGCTTCGCGCGGGGGACTTTTCCCATCCGGTGCACGCGGCGGGCGGAGTGACCTGTATCGCCTGCCACACGCCCCCGACGATGCAGGCGGGCGAGGCGCGCTGCGCCAGCTGCCACGAGCAGCACCACGACCCGGAGCGCAACTGCCTCAGCTGCCACCGCGGCGGCGTGCTCGACCGCCACCAGCGGATCGTGCACACCGCGTGCGGGGAATGCCACGACGTGGCGCCGACGATCGATCGCTGGTCCCGGCAGGTCTGCACGGTCTGCCACGCCACCAAGGCCGCGGATCACTATCCCGACCGGCAGTGCGAGGAGTGCCACAAGATCCCGCCGCTGCGGGAGGGTGGAGGAGGCTAGATGATGCGCGACGCGCGCCGGTGGATCGCGGTCGCCGCGGTGCTGGGTGGATGGGTGATGCCACGGGAGTCGTCCGCGCAGGACGTCGCGTGCGAGAAGTGTCACGCGAACCGTGACTTCCTCGCGGGCCGCGCGCCGGCCGACACAGCACTCTTCGTCCCGGCGGCCGCCCTCGCCGATACCCGCCACGCGGGCCTCGGCTGCGCCGACTGCCATCGGGGGTATGACGCCGGATACCCGCACCGCACGGTCGCGCGCGTCACGCCGTGCCAAACCTGCCACGAGCAGGCGGGCCGCGACTGGGGAGCGTCGATCCACGCCCCCAACGCCGCGGCGAGCGGGGACGCCCCGACCTGCGTCGGGTGCCACGGCTCGCACGCGGTGTTCGGCCGCGCTGATCGGCGGTCACCGACCCACCCCCTGAACGTCGCGGCCACCTGCGGCCGTTGCCACGCCGATCCGGGCATCATCGGGACGTACTTCTCGACGGCCGACAAGACCGTGGCTCGCGACGCGGTCGGGCACTTCCACAAGACCGTGCACGGGAGCGCCCTGACCCGGGACGGCCTCGTGGTCTCGGCCACGTGCAACGACTGCCACGCGTCGCACCGGGTGCTGCCCGCCGATTCGGCGGCTTCGTCGGTGAACCGCGCGAACATCGCGGCGACCTGCGGCGCCTGCCACGTGGGCATCACCGAGGTCTACGATTCCTCGGCCCACGGTGTCGCGGCCAGTACGGCGGCGACCACCGAGACGGGGCACGGCGCCCCGGTATGCACGGACTGCCACTCGGCGCACGACATCGTCCGCGCGGACCAGCCGCAGTGGTTCCTCTCGGTGGTGCAGGAATGCGGGACGTGCCACGAGCGGCTATACCAGACGTACTTCGATACCTACCACGGCAAGGTCACCCGGCTCGGTTTCGCGCTGGCCGCGACGTGCAGCCACTGCCACACGCCGCACGACATGCGGTCGGCGCTCGATCCGCGATCATCGGTGTACCCCACAAACGTGGTCGCCACCTGCGCGCGCTGCCATCCCGGCGCCTCCGCGAATTTCGCCAGCTATCGTGTGCACGCCGATCCCCACGACCGGGCCCGGTGGCCGGAGCTATACTGGACCTGGTGGTTCATGACCGCGCTGCTGGTCGGCGTGATGGCGTTTTTCGGGATCCACACCCTGCTGTGGCTCAACCGCTTGATGATCGAGCGCCGCCGGCGTCTCCGGCCCGCGGCCGGAGCTGGCGCGCGCCCGGTGAGCCCCGGGACACACCCATGACGATCCATCCCGTCCAGTCCGTCCCGTCCCGTCCGGACGCCGCGCCGGTCCGCACCATCGACGCAGCCGATCGGGGCGAGCGTCCGCACCTGTGGCGCTTCACGCCGCTGCAGCGCGTGCTGCACGCGATGGTCATCGTGTCGTTCCTGGGCCTGGTCCTCACCGGGCTGCCCCTCCGGTTCGCGGCCGCGCCGTGGGCACGGGGACTCGCCCGGGCCATAGGCGGGCTCGAGGCCGCCGGCGCGCTGCATCGCATCTTCGCGATCGTCACCTTCGGCTACTTCGTCACGCACATCGCCTCGCTGCTCCGCCGCGTGGCGCGCGGTACGCCTCCGAAGAAGATCCTGTGGGGTCCGGAGTCCATGACGCCGCAGCCCAAGGACGTGCGGGACTTGATCCAGCAGTTCAAGTGGTTCTTCGGTCGCGGACCTCGGCCTCGGTTCGATCGCTATAGCTACATGGAGAAGTTCGACTACCTGGCCGTGTTCTGGGGCGTCGCGATCATCGGCGCCTCGGGACTGCTGCTGTGGTTTCCGGTGTTCTTCGCGCGGGTCCTTCCCGGCTGGGCCTTCAACGTGGCCACGATCGTGCACGGCGACGAAGCACTGCTCGCGATGAGCTTCATCTTCACGATTCACTTCTTCAACGTGCACCTCAGGCCGGGCAAGTTCCCGATCGACCTCGTCATCTTCACCGGGCGCGCGACCACCGAGTACATGAAGGAAGAGCACCCGGTGGAGTACGAGCGTTTGCGGGAGGCGGGTGCGCTCGACGCGCTCGTCGCGCCGCCGGTGTCGCGCACCGCGTATCTGTGGTCCTTGGTGTTCGGGTTCGCCTCCCTGGGACTGGGGATCCTCGTGATCGTCCTCGTGTTGTGGGCGGTGCTCAAATGAAATCGAACGCATGCCATCTCGCTGGAGTCGCCGCGCTGGGGCTCCTGACGGCGGCACCGGTGGCCGGGGCCCAGGGCTACCAGTTGCGGCTCGACACGCGGGTGCAGTCCGTCGCCTACCGCGGCGTCACCCTGGACAGCGTCGCGGTCTCGGACACCGTCGTACCGCCGGGCGGCGGGCCCACGTCTCCCGACGGGTACGCCGTCGTGTGTACGCCCGGCCTCGCGTACTGCACCTTCTTCCGGCCCGGGCCGGAGCGCAGCGCCCGTCCGCTGACCGCAACGGCGGACCTCTCCGTGTGGGGGCTGGGCCTCCCGGGACTGCGGCTGCACGGATTGGGACGGGTGGGCTGGGACCTCGCCGGATCGGAGTACTGGCCCGGCACCGAGCCGGCGTTCCAGCTGCTCGAGGGCTACGCGGAGTACTCCGCGGCGCGCGGCACGGCGCGGCTGGGCCGGCAGGTCACGGCGTCGCGGCTCGGTGCCGTGGGCTTCGACGGCGCGCGGGTGGTGCTGCGGGACTACCGGCGCGGTCTCGACGGCGAGGTCTACGGGGGATGGAGTCTCGCCCGGGGCGTCGCCCTCCCGGTCACGAGTCCGGCGCTCAATCCGCTCGACGACTTCCAGCCGCAACGTCGTTTCATCGTGGTCGGCGCCGGAGCGGGCTGGCGCAGCACCTCCGTGGACGTGCGCGCCGACTACCGGCGCGAGGTCAACCCACGGACGGACCACTTCGTCTCCGAGCGGATCGGCGTCCAGGGCGCGGCCCGCGCGCTCCCCGGCTTCACGCTGCGCGGCGGGGCCGACTACGACATGGCCGCGGGGTGGTGGGGCAGCGCCGAAGCCGCGGCGGAGTATGCCGACGCCCGCGTCCGTGCGGCAGTCGGACTGCGCCGCTATCGCCCCCACTTCGACCTGTGGACCATCTGGGGTGCGTTCAGCCCCGTCCCCTACAGCGCCGTCAACGGCGCCCTCGCGGTCAAGGCACACGACCGGGTGACCGTACGGGGACGCTACGAGCGTTACGAGTTCGCTCCGGCCGACGCCGAGACGCCCCTGTACCAGGTGCTGAGCGAGGGCTGGCGCTGGGAGATCGGTGGCACGGTGACGCCGGCATCGGGGTGGACGCTCGACGGCGGCTTCAGCCGCGAGCACGGCCCGGGCGGCGCGACGGACGGAGCGTCCGGGAGTGTCGCCTACCAGCCCACTCGCCGGCTGGCCGTGACTATGTTCGGCTCGACCCTGCGGCGGCCCCTCGAGTTCCGGTACAACCAGGCCGTGGTGCACCTGATCGGTCTGGAGGGGTCCTACGAGCCCGCGACGGGAGTGCGCGTGGGGTTCCATGCTGCTCGATACGACGAGGCGCACAACCGTCCCGACGCTGGCACGTTCGACTGGGATCAGCTGCGCCTGGCCGCGTGGGTCGGGCTGCGGTTCGGCAGCGGAGCGGACGTGGACGGCCTGCCGCCCGCCATCCGGGCGCTTCCCGGAGGGAGGGCCGACCGATGACTGCCCGATGGCTCCTCACCGCGCTCGCGGTCACGCTTGCGGCGTCCGGCCCCGCTCCCGTGGCCGGACAGGACCCCGTATCCCCCTCGTTCGACCACTACCGCCACCGCAATCTGTTCCCCACGTGCCTCTCCTGTCACGCCGGTGCAGGCGAGGACCCGGACCAGCCGCTGTGGCCCGATCCGGTCGAGTGCGCCACGTGCCATGACGGCACCACGCAGCCCCGGGTGCGCTGGCAGCCGCCCGCCGAGCCGCGCCCGAGCAATATGAAATTCGCGCACGAGCTGGTGCCGCTGATGCCGCGCGAGACGCCCCAGGGCCCGCGGGATCTCACCTGCGGGGACTGCCACCTGCCGCCCGACGGCACGTGGATGGCGGTGGGCCGCGCGACCCCCGACGGGTGTCTCGAATGCCACGGGACGGGCGCCGGCCATCTGGCCGAGGCGGATGGGCTGTGCAGCACCTGCCATCTGCCGCTGACCCGCGCCGTGGGCCTGCGGGCCGCCGACGTGGCCGGGTTCCCGAAGCCGCCCTCGCACCGGCGCTCCGACTTCGTCACGGGCGGTGGCCACGGAGCGCTCGCCACCGGGACGTCCGAGCCCGTAGCGGCGAGCTGCGCGACGTGCCACGCCCGCGACTTTTGCGTCACGTGCCACGTCGACGCGCCCGAACAGGCGGCGATCCGCGCTCTGGGTCCGGACCCCCGATCGCGGCCGACCGCCGTCCGGCTGTGGGCCCCGCCCAACCACGCCGATGCGGCGTTCCTGAGCCGCCACGGCGCGATGGTGCGGGAGAGCGCGCGGCAGTGCAGCACGTGCCACACCCGGGAGAGCTGCCTCGCGTGCCATGCGCCGTCGCAGGGCGTTTCCGCGGGGCTCCCCGCGGCGTCCGCCGACCGCAGCGCCGGGGCGCAGCCGGTCCGCCGCGCCCCCGATTCGCACGGCGACAATTTCATCCGGCGCCACGGACCGGTCGCGTCGACCACCCCGACCACCTGCGCGGGCTGTCACGTCCAGCCCGATTGCCTCGCCTGCCACCGGCCCGATGCCGCGGCCACGCGGGGTTTCCATCCGGCGGGATTCTTGACCACCCACCCGACGGTCGCGTACTCCCGCGAAACCAGCTGCAACGAGTGCCACAACGTCGGGAGCTTCTGCCAGACCTGTCACGCGGCGGCCGGCCTCGTGAGCAGTCGGCCGCTCGGCTCGGGCTACCACGACGCGAGCCGGTTCTTCCTGGCCGGACACGGACGCGCGGCGCGGCAGAGCCTGGAAAGCTGCACGTCGTGCCACGTGGAGCGCGATTGCCTCGCGTGCCACTCGGCGCTGCGGGGCAGGGGCTTCAATCCCCACGGCCCGGGCTTCGATGCCGCACGGCTGCGGCGGAAGAACCCTGAAATGTGCGTCGTATGTCACGGGACCACGATTCCGGGTGGCTGAGTCGGGGTGAGTCACCAGCTGTACCATCATAGGAGAGAGACCGCATGACAGCGTCACCCGGGAGTGTGGTGCAACGTGGACGGAGGTCCTTCCTCAAGTGGGCCACCGCCGTAGGTGGCGTCGTCTCGGCCATGCTGGCCGGAGTGCCCGCGGCACGCGCTTTTCTCTCGCCGGCGTTTCGGCGGCAACGCGAGGAGAAGTGGATCTCGCTCGGTGAGGTGGACGCCTTCGACTGGGAGATCCCGACCAAGATCGACTTCGTCGACAGCGTGAGCGACGCCTGGATCGAAGCGCGACGGCTGCGCAACGTCTGGGTGTACACGGCCGACGGTGAGGAGTTCGTCGTCTATAACGGTCGCTGCACGCATCTCGGCTGCAACTACTCATTCGACGAAGGGAACACCGTGTTCCGTTGTCCCTGCCACACGGGGTTCTTCGACGTGAAGACCGGTGCGGTGCTCGGCGGCCCGCCACCGCGCGGCCTCGACACGCTCGCTGTCAAGGTCGAGGAGGGCATCTTGTACGCGCGTTACCAAGACTTCCGGCTCGGCGTCGCCGACAAGACGGAGGCCTAGCGCCATGGCCTCACTCTTCGGATGGCTCGACGAGCGCCTGGAGCTGCGACGGGCGAAGCGCGATCTGCTGGATCGCGAAGTGCCGGACCGCCTGACCTGGTGGCACACCCTGGGTAGCGCCACGCTGACGGTGTTTCTCGTGCAGGTGATCACGGGAACGACGCTGGCGACATACTACTCGCCTTCGCCCGACCACGCCTACGCGAGCGTGCAGTACGTCATGCAGCACGTCGCGAGCGGTACCCTGCTGCGCGGCATCCACCACTGGGGCGCGAGCGCCATGGTGGTGCTGCTTCTGGCGCACATGATCCGGGTGTTCACGGTCGGGGCGTACAAGTACCCGCGGGAGATCAACTGGGTGCTCGGTGTGGTGCTGTTCCTGATCGTGATGGGGTTCAGCTTCACCGGATACCTCCTGCCGTGGGACCAGAAGGCCTACTGGGCCACGGCGGTCGGCACCAACATTGCGGGGACGACGCCGCTGATCGGTGCCGCGCTCGTGGCGCTCCTGCGCGGAGGCTCGGAGTTGGGGGCGGCCACCCTGGCCCGGTTCTACGCGTTCCATGTCCTGTGGCTGCCGCTGTTGCTGACGGTGATCGTCGCGCTACATCTGATCGTCGTGGTGCGGCAAGGGATCGCGGCTCGCCCGCGGGACCTCGAGGTGGGTGCGCCCCCCAGCACCAAGGACCCGAAATATTCGGCGTACTACCACGAGGCGTATAAGGCCAGCAAGCGCGGCGGGCTGCGGTTCTGGCCGGACATCCTCGGCAAGGACGCGATCGTGTCCGCGGTCACTGTCCTGATCATCATCCTGCTGGCAGTCGTGTTCGGCTCGCCCCTGGACGCTCCGGCCGACGCGACCGACACGTCCTACATCCCCCGACCCGAGTGGTACTTCCTCCCCATCTACCAGCTGCTCAAGCTCGTACCGGGCTCCATGGAGAGCGTCGTCGCTGTGGGCGTACCAACGGCGCTGCTCTTCGCGCTGCTCGGGCTCCCGTTCTTCGACCGCGGCAGCACGCGCAACCTCCTGCACCGGCCGGTCGCGCTGGTCTCGCTCGTCGCCGTGCTCGGGGGGGCAGGGTTCCTCATCGGGGCGGCGGGTCACGGACCCGAGAGCGCCCCGGAGGTCGGTCGCCCGCTCAGCTCGGTGGAGCGCGCCGGCCGGGCGCTGTACCAGTCCCAGCAATGCGGCGGCTGCCACCTGATCGCCGGCCAGGGAGGAGAGGAGGGGCCGGATCTCACTACCATTGGACTGCGACATTCGGCCGGCTGGCTCCACAGCTTCATGGAGGAGCCGAGCCGGTTCCACCCCGAGTCGCGCATGCCCGCCTACGGCCCGCCCGCCCTGTCGCATCAGGAGATCGAAGAGCTGGCCCAGTACCTCGCGTCGCTGCGGGGCCGGGCGGACCAGGTGCCGCAGTTCTACGACACGTTCCCGCCGCCGCTGCGCCCCTGACGAAACCTGCCGTGGACAGCAGAGGGGACTGGCTCGTGAGCCAGTCCCCTCTGTCCATCGGGGCTTCGCGCCGCGAGCGGCGCGCGGCCTACGACCCGGGCGCCTTGTTGAGCGTTCGCACGAACTCGGCCACGGCGACCATCTCCGGTCGCGTCAGCTTCTCCGAGAATGACTTCATGTCGTCCCCGGCGCCGTTCACCAACAGGTGGACGATTGAGTCCGCCGAGAGACGGGTGGGCAGCGAGGAATCGGCCAGGGACACCAGCTTCGGATAGAGGCCCTGCATGCGGGCGCTCGGCGTGCCGCGCGCGCCGTGGCACGTCCGACAGTGCTGGCGGTACAGGGCCGCGCCGTCCGGTGCCTGCGCGGCCCCGACCCGTGCGCCAGCCGTGAGGGCGACCACCAGGCCCGCGACGACAGCCACCGTGGTGTGTTTCATCTCATCTCCGGAAGAAAGACGTGCGGCCGAGCAGATTTCGAACGCGTGTTACTCAATAGTCCCCCACGGGCCCGCAAGATACGCGCAAGCCTCCATGAAGCCTCCTTCAGACTCGGCGCGGTTGCCTACGGCGCCGGCTTGCCGAGCGACCGCACGAATTCGGCGACGGCGACCATCTCAGCCTGCGTCATCTTCTCGGAGTACGACTTCATATCATCACCGAGGCCGTTCACCATCATGTGGACGATCGTATCCACAGAGAAGCGGGCCGGAAGGGTCGTGTCGGCAAGCGACGTGAGCTTGGGATACAGGCCCTGCATGCGGGCGCTCGGCGTCCCGGTTGTCCCGTGACACGTCCGGCAGTGCTGGCGGTACAGCGCCGCGCCATCGGGGGCCTGGGCGGCGCCGACCTGCGCACCGGCCGTGAGCGCGACCACCATCCCCGCGACGATAGTCACTGTAGTGTGTTTCATTGCATCTCCGTGTAGAACGTCCCGTGAAACCAGCGTTCACTGAACACTCTCCCGCCGGCCTGCAAGCCACGGGCAAGCCGGCATGAGGACTTCTTTACGTCAGAACGCCGTCGTGAAGCCGACCGTCAGGATCCCTTGATCGGCCTCGAAATCACCCGTCACCTCGCCGTGCACGCGGAAGTTCCGCCGCACGAGGTACCCCGCCCCGCCCGTCAGGGTTTCATAGCGTCGCGCGCCGGCGGGGCCGCCGAGGCGGACGTTGAGCAACGGCTGCGAGCTCACGACCCGGTTGTACAGGGCCACCGCGTACCAGCGGCTGTTCGCGGGGCGGATCAGCAGCTCCGCGAAGCCGCCGTCGGTCAGGGCCGTCGGTTCGCCGATGGCGAACGTGGGCCGGTCGTCCTCGCGGTGGAGGTACTGGGCGTTGAGCTGGACGGGCCCGATGTCGAGGGTCCCGTCCGCCCCCAGCATCCACAGGGTGTTGGTCACCGTGGGCCCCCCGGGCGCCGCGCCCTCCTGCTGCCCGCGGTAGCCCAGCGCGCCCAAGCGCACGCCGCCGGGGAGGTCGCGCGTGACGTACCCCAGCAGATTCTTCAGGCGGTTGTCGTCCAGCCGGCGATCGCTCTGGGCCGCGCCGATGCCGTTGCCGTTGAGCACCTGGGCCGCGAGCGTGAAGCCCAGCACGTCCGCCGTCGCCATGATGCCGCGGTCGTACGTGAGATCGGCGGGCTGATCGCCGATGCGGGCCCGGTACACGGCGTAGTCCTCGAACTCGAGGCGCAATTCGCGTTTGAACATCGGGTCGGAGGCCTGGAACTGACCGACGTAGATGTCCACGGGCTGTCCGGCGATGTCGTTCAACTGCACGTACGCGTCCTCGAGCCCACCCACTTCACCGCGCTCGTACAGCAGGAAGTAGACGTAATACGACAGCTTCCGTGAGATGGCGCCGCCGGACAGCAACTTCAGGTTCCACGGCGTTTGGAAGTCGGTGGTCGTGTTGCCGTTGGCGTAGGTGCGGACATAGGCATCGACGCGGACCGCGAGCGGCAGATCCTGGAACAGCCAGAGCAGCTCGTCGCCGGTGGCGATGGTGTCGCGGGGATCCTCGTCGGGACTCATTCGGAACCCGTTCTCCGCGAACACGCTGCCGAAGTCGTTCAGCGCCGGCGCCGGATTGTGGCACAGCTGACAGCTGACGCGGTAGCGGCGCGCGAAGGCGGGCACCGCGTTCGCGGCCCGGGGGACGGCGACGAGCGTGACCAGGATCAGCGCGACGATGCGAGCGGACACAGCGAGCCTCCTTTCTCTTGACCTACGAACGCTACCAAGCGACCGTGAGCAGCCACTAAGATCAGCGTGAAGGTCGGCACCGGCCAGCCGGCACGTTTCACCCGCTCTTCAGGCTCATTTCACGGGCCGGACGCTACGTTGACATTGCGCCCAGAACGGGCGCGCCGAGGGAGGTGAGACAGATGTTGGGGTCGATCCGCAAGCCGCTCCGCGATCCGATGCTGGACCTGCTCTACAACCTGGAGCGCCGGATGGGCCGGGTGTTCAATGAACCCCTCTTCTTCGACAACCCCGAAGTGACCAGCACATCGGCGTGGGTGCCGGTGGTGGACATCTTCGAGGAGCCCGAGGTTCTCCGTATTACGGCGGAGATCCCCGGGGTGAAGCCCGAAGACGTTCGCATTTCCGTCGAGGGGAACATCCTGACCATTGCGGGTGCCAAGCAGCAGGTCGCCGAGGAGAAGGCCGAGCGCGTCTACCGCTACGAGCGGACCTATGGGACGTTCGAGCGCAGCTTCACGCTGCCGGCAACGGTGGAAGTGGAGCACATCAAGGCCAACTACGAGAACGGTGTACTGCACCTGACCCTTCCGAAGGTCGAGAAGGCGAAGCCCCGTTTCGTGAAGGTCGAGGTGGCGAAGGGAGAGAAGGCGCTGAAGGCCTGAGTGAGGCGCGGTGGGACAAGCCAGCCGGGGCCGCGAGGCCCCGGCTTCGTGTTTTTGGGCCCACTGGGGAACCGGGCCCGGCTCCGGGGCATTAGCTCTGTTGCCGCCGTTCCCGGGCCGGCGCGCGGGTAGCCACCCCCGGACCCGGCGGGTACCATTGACCGATGGGAGGGAGACTGTGCCGCGGAACGCCCTGACGGTGGTGCCCGCCGACACCGCCACGCTCGACTTCGCGCGGGCGGTGGTGCTGGGCTTGAACGACGCTCCGCGCTGGATCCCCGCCCGCTTCCTCTACGATGCGACGGGGAGCGAGCTGTTCGAGCGGATCGGCACCCTGCCGGAGTACTACCTGACCCGAACGGAGAGTGCGATCCTGGAACGGGCCGCGCCCGAGATCCGTGCGCTCACGGGGCCGGCGACCCTCATCGAGCTGGGGTCGGGCAGTTCCGTCAAGACGGATCACCTCCTACGGGCGTACGCCACCAACGGGCACCCCGTCCGGTACGTCCCGGTCGACGTCAGCACCACGATTCTCCGCGGCGCGGCCGAGCGGATCGAGGACCAGTTCCCCTCGGTCAACGTGGCCGGCGTCAACGGCGAGTATGAGGAGGCCTTCCCGCTGCTCGGCCAGTACGCACCGTCGCTGCTGCTGTTCCTGGGGTCGACGCTGGGGAACTTCAGCCCCATGGAGTCCGTCATCTTCTGGCACCGGGTGTCCGCGGCGATGCCGGAGGGGAGCCACGTGCTGCTCGGCGTGGACCTCGTCAAGGACCCCGCCTTGCTGCACGCCGCCTACAACGACGCCGAGGGCGTCACCGCCCGGTTCACGCTGAACCTGTTCGCGCGGATGAACCGCGAGCTCGGCGCGGGGTTCGACGTATCCCGCATCGAGCACGTGGCGCGCTGGAACGCCGAGTGGCAGCGCATCGAGATCTTCGGGCGGTTCCGCTCCACGCAGCGCGTCCGGATCGCGCCGCTCGAGGCGGAGGTCACGATCCGGGAGGGGGAGCGCGTCATGACCGAGGTGAGTCGCAAGTTCGTGGTCGCCCCCCTCACGGCGTACCTGGCGTGTTTCGGCCTGAAGCTCGTGCGGACCTTCACCGATGAGCGCAACTGGTTTGCCGTGCTTCTCCTGAGGAAGGAATGACCTGATGGCTCTACCGATCACCGCGAGCGCCGTATCGCCCGCCGCCCTCGCGGGCCGCTACCGCGAGGTGCGGGAGCGCACCGACTGGCTCGCCGCCCCGCTGTCGCCCGAGGACCAGACGGCGCAGTCCATGCCGGACGCCAGCCCCACGAAGTGGCACCGCGCGCACACGACGTGGTTCTTCGAGACGTTCGTGCTCAAGCCATGTCATGCGGGGTACCAGCCGCTCGATTCGACGTACGCCTATCTCTTCAACTCGTACTACAATGCGGTGGGGCCGCAGTTCTTCCGCCCCCACCGCGGGTTGGTGACCCGGCCCGGCGTCGCCGCCGTGGGCGAGTACCGGGCCCACGTGGATCGGGCGATGCGCGACCTGCTGGAGGGGCGCGCGCCGCTCAAGGCCGAGATCCCGACCGCGGTGGTCGAGCTCGGACTCAATCACGAGGAACAGCATCAGGAGCTGATCCTCACCGACCTCAAGCACCTCCTGGCGCACAATCCCCTGTGGCCGGTCTACCGCGAACGGCCCGCGGAGCGCCCGGCGGGCGCCGCGCCGGCCCTCGCGTGGCGCGGCTACGACGAAGGGATCTATGAGGTCGGGCATGCGGGCACGGCTTTTGCTTTCGACAATGAAGGCCCGCGGCACAAGGTCTTCCTGCAGCCCTTCGAGCTCGGCACGCGGCTCATCACGGCCGGGGAGTACCTCGAGTTCATCGCCGACGGCGGCTACCGGCGCTCGGAGTTGTGGCTGTCCGACGGATGGAGGACGGTGCAGGAGCGCGGTTGGCAGGGGCCCGGGTACTGGCTCGAGGCCGACGGTGAGCGGCGAGCCTTCACGCTGGCCGGCGTGCTGCCGGTGGATCCGGACGAGCCGGTGTGCCACGTGAGCCACTACGAGGCCGACGCCTACGCCCGCTGGGCCGGCGCGCGGCTGCCGACGGAGGCCGAGTGGGAAGTGGCGGCCGCCGACCAGCCGATCGCGGGCAACTTCCTGGAGAGCCGTCGGCTCCATCCAGCGCCCCTGGCGCCGGGGACCGACGGCCTGGCGCAGATGTTCGGCGACGTGTGGGTGTGGACCCAGAGCGCCTACCTTCCGTATCCCGGGTTCCGGCCGGCGAAGGGAGCGATCGGCGAATACAACGCCAAGTTCATGAGCGCGCAGATGGTGCTGCGCGGCGGATCGTGTGCCACGTCGCAGGGACACATCCGACCGACCTATCGCAACTTCTTCCCGCCCGACGCGCGGTGGCAGTTCACCGGAATCCGGCTGGCGCGCTAGCGGGGACGGGAGCACGGAAGACGATGACCGACCGATGGCCCGCTCGCGTGGCGGGCGTGCTGCTGCTGGGCCTGGCGAGCTGCCGGGGTGATGCCCCGCCCCCTCCGGCGGACGGGGCCGCGCCACCGGCGGTCCAGGCCGCACCGGACGCCCCGGACCCCGCGCCGGGCGGCAGCGGCCCGTTCGCGCACAGCGACGTGCCCGAGGGCACGGGCGAGCTGCGGCTCGCGGACGGAACACGGTTTCGCACCACCCTCTACGACCAGGTCGTGGTGGGCACGCTGCCCGCCACCCGCAAGGCTCCCTACTACATCATGTCAGGCCGGGCGTGTGACGGATGCGATGCCAACATCGCGATCTACATCCACTCGCCGAGCGACGGCCGCATGGGCGTGGACCGGGAGCAGCCCCGGTTCCCGTATCCCGGGCGGGAGACGTTCTACGAGGACGGCACGCTGCAGTACGAAGCGCGGATGTTCTTCGGGGACTGCGCCGCGGAGCATCCCAACGCGGTGCTCTGGTTCCAGCGCCAGCCGGACGATGGAGGCCGGTGGCGGTCGAGCGTGCTCGTCGCCCGGGTGCACCAGGATACGCTCACGGTCACGACGCTCGACACCGCGGCGCCGGGTGTGGCCGAGGCGGAGGGCGCGGTACGGCGGGGCACGTGCAAGGAAGTCCCGGGGAAAGACCGCGCGAGCGAGCCGTAGCCCGCGTGGGTCAGGCGCGGGCCAGCTGCCGCAGCACGTACTCGAGAATGCCGCCGTGCCGGTAGTAGTGCAGCTCCTGCGGCGTGTCGATGCGCACCGTCGTCCGGAACTCGCGCACGGTGCCGTCATCGGCCGTCGCGCGGACGGTGAGGTCGCGCCCCGACGGGAACCCTGCCACCAACCGGTCCGCTAGGCCGACGAGATCGTACCGCTCGAACCCGGTGAGGCCGAGCGCCGCGACGCTGTCGTCGCCCTGAAACTGAAGCGGCAGAATGCCCATCCCCACGAGATTGGAGCGATGGATGCGCTCGTAGCTCTGCGCGATCACCGCCCGGACGCCGAGCAGCCGCGGTCCTTTAGCGGCCCAGTCGCGGGACGACCCGGCGCCATACTCCTTGCCGGCGAGCACGATGAGCGGCACGCCTTCCTGGCCGTATGTGACGGACGCGTCGTAAATGGACATCTGCTCGCCGTCGGGCAGGTGGACGGTGTAGGGGCCTTCGGTCTCGGGCGCGAGGCGGTTCTTGAGGCGGACGTTGGCGAACGTCCCGCGGACCATCACCTCGTGATTGCCGCGCCGCGTCCCGTACTGATTGAAGTCCTTGGGCGCGACGCCCTCGAAGATCAGGTACTGCCCGGCGGGGCTGGTCTTGCGGATCGAGCCGGCGGGCGAGATGTGATCGGTCGTGATACTGTCGCCGAGCAGGCACAGGACGCGGGCATTCACGATGTCCGCGATCGGGCCCGGCTCGGCGGGCATGCCATCGAAGTACGGTGCCTGCCGGATGTAGGTCGAGTCCGGGTCCCAGGCGAACGTGTCGCCGGCGGGGACCGGCAGGCTGTTCCAGCGCTCGTCGCCCTGGAACACCTCCCCGTAGGACTTCGTGAACATGCTGGACTTGACCGACTTGCGGACGACGTCGTCCACTTCGCGGGACGACGGCCAGAGGTCGCGCAGGAACACAGGCCGGCCCTCGCGATCGGTGCCGATGGGGTCCTGCTGGAAGTCGATGTCGATCCGGCCGGCCAGCGCGTAGGCGACGACGAGCGGCGGTGACGCGAGATAGTTGGCCCGCACCTCCTGCTGGATCCGGCCCTCGAAATTCCGGTTGCCCGACAGCACGGCGCACGTGACCAGCTCACCCTCCACGATCGCCGCGGAGACGGCGGCGGGGAGCGGCCCCGAGTTGCCGATGCAGGTCGTGCATCCGTACCCCACCAGATGGAAGCGCAACTGCTCGAGGAACGTCATGAGCCCGGCCTGGGCCAGGTACTCCGTGACCACCTTGCTCCCCGGCGCGAGACTGGTCTTGACCCAGGGCTGCGAGCGCAGGCCCCGCTGCACGGCGTTCCGTGCCACCAGGCCCGCGGCGACCATGACGGACGGGTTCGACGTGTTGGTGCAGCTCGTGATCGCCGCGATGACGACGGACCCATCGCGCAACTGGTGCCGCTCGCCGTCGAGCGTGAGGTCCACGTGGGTGCGCGGCTCGGGCGGCGACTCGACCGCGACCGCGCCTCCTTCGGATTCCCACCGGTTCGTGCTCGTGGCCGGCGCCGCCGGCTTCTTCAGCAGGGGCACCGCCGCCTCGAAGGTCGCGGGCACGCGGCTCAGCGGCACCCGGTCCTGCGGGCGGCGCGGGCCTGCGAGGCTGGGCTCGACCGTGCTCAAATCGAGGGCCAGCGTGTCCGAGTACACGGCCTCCGGCGTCGTCGGCGTGGCAAACAAACCCTGCTCCTTCATGTACGCCTCGACCAGCAGGATCTGCTCCGGTGGGCGGCCCGTGAATTGGAGATACCGCAGCGTCTCGGCATCCACCGGGAAGATGCCGCACGTCGCGCCGTACTCCGGCGCCATGTTGGCGATCGTCGCGCGATCGGCGAGCGGCAGGCCGGCGACGCCGGGTCCGTAGAACTCTACGAATTTGCCGACCACGCCCTTGTGCCGCAGCATCTGCGTTACGGTCAGCACCAGGTCGGTGGCCGTCGCCCCCTCGGCCAGCCGCCCCGTGAGCTGGAAGCCAACCACCTCGGGGATCAGCATCGAGACGGGCTGGCCGAGCATGGCGGCCTCGGCCTCGATGCCGCCGACGCCCCACCCGAGGACGCCGAGGCCGTTGATCATCGTCGTGTGGGAGTCGGTGCCCACGAGGGTATCCGGGTACGCCTGGGGCCGCTCTCCCTTCTTCGTGAACACCACCTGCGCCAGATACTCGAGGTTGACCTGGTGCACGATTCCGGTGTCGGGGGGAACCACGCGGAACCCGTCGAACGCCTGCTGGGCCCATCGCAGCAGCGCGTACCGCTCGCGGTTGCGCTCGAACTCGCGCTCGGCGTTGGCCTGGAAGGCGAGCGGCGTGCCGAACTCGTCGACGATCACCGAGTGATCGATGACCAGATCCGCCGGGAGCAGCGGGTTGATGCGGCGCGGATCGCCACCCACCGCCACCATGGCGTCGCGCATGGCGGCGAAGTCCACGACCGCCGGCACGCCGGTGAAGTCCTGCATCAGCACCCGTGCCGGCATGAAGGCGATTTCGCGGTCCGGCGACGCGGCCGGATCCCAGCGCGCGAGGCCCTCGATGTCGTCCGGACGCACCGTTTCCCCGTCTTCCCGTCGGAGGAGGTTCTCGAGCAGGATCCGGAGCGAGAATGGCAGGCTGCCGATGCTCAGGCCGTGTCGTTCCAGCGCGTCGAGTCGGTAGATCTCGAAGGGGCGGCCGCCGACCACCAGCGTGGCTCGGCCGCCGAACGTGTTCCCGCTCATTCAATCACCTTGACGGCCGTGACGAAGTACTCCGTTTCACCGAAGCAGTCGGTCGGGATGCCCTTGTGCTGCTGGTAGGTCAGGCTGACACGCTGGCCCATCGAGCTCGTGATGTGCTGGGCGATGACATCGTCGCGCACGCTGAACGTGAACTTCTCCTGCATGGCGCCCGGGACGTTCACCATCGCCAGCTCGCCTTCCCAGGTCTTACAGACCCATCCCTTTTCCGAGAATTTCTGCACGTAGCCCGCGCGTTCCCCCCGGGAATACGTCCACGTGAGCGTGAAGAAGGTGTACACGCCGAACACGAGCACGAGTCCCGCCGCCGCGGCCACGAGCCACAGCAGCCACCGCCGGCGCCTGGTTTCCGTTCCCGTCATGCCGGGGAATCTACCTCGTACTCCTCGGTGCGATAAGGCGCGAAGCCGCGGGCGACGTAATTCGGCAGCGCCGCGGGGTGGTCGAGCGTGCACGTGTGGAGCCACACGCGCGAGGGCTGCAGGGCCCACGCATCGCGCACGGCGCAGGAGAGCAGGTGCCGACCGAGCCCGTGCCCGATGGCGGCGGGGAACAGGCCGAAATAGGCGATCTCGACCGACCCGTCGTCGGGAACCCGCCGTAGCTCGTACCAGCCCAGCGTCTCGTCCCCGCGGCGGGCGAGGTGCAGCGTGATCTCCGGCTGCGCCAGATGGCGGACGATCTCGGCGTCGGTCCAGTCCCAGCGATCGCGCCACTGGTACGCCGCGCCCACGGTGCGGTAGCACGCGCGATAGAGCGCCGGATCGGGCGCGGAGACCCGTCCGATCGTGAGGTCCGGGAAATCGCCGAACCCCGCGACAAACTGCTCGGGCGAATGCAGCTCGAGGTAGGTCCGCGTCACGCGCATCGGGAATCGTGGCGGCTGGGGCACCATGCGTTTATCTTACCGCCGTCTCGTTCCCGGCCGAAGCCATGCCGCTGACGTCCCCAACCGCGTCCTACGATACCGTCCCCCTGCCCCTGGCGCTGCACCTCGCCGTGCACGGCGTCGTCGGGCTGTTTTGCGCCTTCGCCGGGCCGCTCAATCTCATCGACCCGACCAAGATCTTGCCCCAGGGGACGAGCGACATCGTCACGTCGGGGGTCGGGTTTCTCGCGCTGTGCGGGATTTCGTGGGGGTACGTCTTCGGGGTGTTCATGGGCCGCCGCGAGGTGGTCGCCCTGGGCTTCCTGCTGAGCCTCGGATACCTGGTCGCCGGCGTGGTCATACTGGTCGGCGATCCGGCCATGGCGGGGCTGCTGTTCGCCATCGGCCTGTACGGGGTCGTCGTGCTGCTCGCCTACTGGCGCCGCATCATCGCGTCCTGAGACGGTCGGCGCCCAGCCGTCGCGACCGCCGCCCCCCCCCGGGGCGGCGGGTTGCGTTTGGGCCAGCGCGCGGACGGCCTACTCGGGCGTCGCGCCCACGGTGAACGGCACCACCAGCTCCGTGCGATCCCACTGCAGGCGCAGCAGCCCCCCATTTCCTTCTTCGGTCACCGCGATCGTGAACACCTCGACCTGGCTTGCGAGCGGGCGCGCGCTGAGCGGTACCCGTCCGAGATCGCGGGCGGCGTCGTACGCCGTGCCGGTCTGGCCCGTCTGGCGGTTGACGATCAGCACCCCCCCGTCGCGGTCGGGAATGGAGAACAGGGTGTAGGCGCCCGCGGGAACGGCGAGCGTCGCCGGACCCGTGGCGAGCACGAGGTCGCGGTCGGTCGTGAAGTGCGTGGCCTGGTTCGCGCCGGTGCGCCACACCTGGCCGAACGGCACGAGGGCGCCCCAGATGTCGCGCCCGCGGCGCGCCGGCGTGCCGTGGTCCACCGTGATCGTCGCGCCCGCCACCTCGGCGCGGACCTCCGCGCGCCCCGACAGGGCGCCGACCCCGCGCCCGGCGGCATCGAGCGCCGCCCAGCGGACCGCCAGCGAATCGAGCTCCACCCACGGACCGCGGCTCACGACGAGCTTGCGGGTCGTGGTGCCGGCGTCGAGTCCCAGCAACCGGCCAGCGGCGTCCACACGGGCGCGCGAGGTGCCCCGCGTCGGGTGGGTGATGGTCATCGAGTCCGCGCCCACGGCGGCAACCGCGAATCCGACCGTACGCGAGCCGGTCAACAGCGGCACGGTGGCGGTCGCGCTGCCGGCGGCCCGCAGGCGCCGCAATGCCGTTTCGAACGGCCAATGGACCATGTCGATGAACGGCAGGGTCGCGGGATCGGCGGCGACCGTCCGGCGCCGCGTGCCGCTGTCCGTCGCAGTCTCGATCCGCAGCGAGTCACCCGCGCGCTCGATGACGTCGCGACCCAGGGGCGCGCCGCTGCCGGGCGAAAGCCGCACCGCCTCGAGCCGCACGAGGTACCCCGAGGGCGATAGCTCGAGCACGTAGCGCGTGCGGGTGGTCGTGGGCGCACGCAACACCACGTCGGCCTCGACGCGGCCCGGGGCGTGCACGAACCGCTCGACCGCCAGGGTGTCCGCGCCCAGCCGGGTCACGAAGCTCGCGGAGTCGGGCGGGGCCTGCGGCGCGGCGGCCGCCGGAAAGAAGGCAGCCAGGGCGCCCAGCACGAAATGAGGAGATGGTCGCATGGTCCGGTCCCAGAGGCTACGGGTTGGTTGGTCGAATGTCGAGCTCGCTGATCATCGCCCGATCGGGCAGGGTCAGCGTAGCGAGGACGGTGTCCGCCACGTCCTCCGCGGCCAGGACGCGGTCCGACGCGGGCCGCGCGCGGCCCCGCTTGTCCATGAACGGGGTCGCCACGGAGCCGGGACACACGGCGATGACCCGGACGTGCTGGCGGCGCACCTCGAGCATCAGAGCCTTGGAGAAGCCGAGCACGGCGTGCTTGGACGCGCAGTACGCCGTCCCGCCCTCGATGCCGTTGCGGGCGGCCAGGGACGCGATGTTGACGACGGCACTCGGCGCGCCCGCGATGAGGTCGTCCAGAAAGGCCCGGGTCACGAGAAACAGGGATCGCAGGTTGGTGCCCATCGTCGCATCCCAGTCGGCGAGCGAGAGCTCGGCCAGCGGGGCGAACCGCCCGATCCCGGCGTTGTTCACCACCAGGCGGGGGCGTCCCGGTCCGCTCCGGACGAACTCCGCGAATGTGCGCACCTGCTCCGCATCGCTGACGTCGCACGGCGCCCCGGTGGCGTCGATCCCCGCCGCCCGCAGGTCCGTCACCGTCCGGTCCACATGCGCGGCGGTACGGGCGCACAGCGCGACACGGGCGCCGGCACGGCCGAGCGCGGCCGCGATGGCGCGACCGATGCCCTCGGTTGCGCCCGTGACGACGGCGAGGCTGCCGTTCAGGTCCACCTGGCGAATCTACGTCGCCGGACCCCGGCTGCGGGAGGCGGTTAGACCCGAATCACGCCGGGGAAGCGCGCGGCGGCGGCGTGATGGCCGGGGAACACGGGCCCCAGATTCGTAGCGCCCATGTGCCGCACGAGAATCTCGCCGAACAGATCGCGAAAATCCGTCGTGACCGCGAGGTCGCGGCCCTCGAACCGGGCCGCCGGGTCGAGGCCGGGCCAGCGCCCCCGGATGGCGCCGCCGTGGACGGCACCGCCCAGCACCAGCATCGCCGTCGCATGGCCGTGGTCGGTGCCGCTGTTGCCGTTCTCCCGGACGGTGCGGCCGAACTCGGACATCGTGAGCACCACGACGTCGCGCATCCGCTCGCCCAGGTCGCGCGCGAAGGCGGCGAGCCCGCGACCCAACTCGTCCAGGCGGGCCGCCAGTTGACCCTGGCTCGCGCCCTGGTTGACGTGGGTGTCCCACCCGCTCACATCCGCGAAGGCGACCTCGAGCCCGGCGTCGGCCTTCACGAGCTGGGCGATCTGGAGCAACGAGCGCCCGAAACGGCCGCGGGGATAGTCGGCGCCATTGGCCGGTGCGTACTGTGCCGGATTGAGGCGCTTGAGCATTTCCACCGCCGCGAACCCGTCGCTCGCGGATGACGCCAGCAGTCCCGTCGCGGCGCCCTCGTAGAGCGCTTCGAACGCGGCGGTGAGCCGGTCGCGCGCGGCGGGCTCGGGCGCCCGCAGACCGAACGCCTGGAGATCGTCGATCGCGAGGCTCGGCGCACTGCCCGCCAGGATGCGAGGCAGTTGAGGGCCGAACGCGACCGCGCGGAACGGCGTCGCGTCGTGCTCACGCGCGTTGGTGCAGTAGCGGTTGGCCCAGCCGTCCGCCGTGGACTTCACGCCGGGCGTCCCCGACTCCATGTAGTCCTGCGCGTCGAAGTGGCTGCGCGTCGCATCCGGCGAGCCGGCCGCGTGCACCACCGCGAGGGTGCCCGCGTCCCAGTACGGTTTGAGCGGGGCGAGGCGGGGGTGCAGCCCGAAATGTCCGTCCAGGTCCACGAGGTCCGCGCGCGGCACGGCGATCCGCGGCCGTTCGCGATAGTAGTGCGGGTCGCCGTAGGGGACGACCATGTTGAGCCCGTCCACCGCGCCGCGCTGGAACAGGCAGACGAGGATCGGCCGGTCGGCCGGTCGGGCGGTCGGGCGGTCGAGTGCGTACGCGGTCCGAGCCAAGAAAAGCGGATCGAGCCCCAGGCTGAACAGGGCGATCCCACCCGATTTCACGAATACGCGCCGCGAAATACCCATGCTGCCTCCGTCCGTCTCGTCCGTCTTGTCCGTCCTGTCCGTCTCGTCCGTCATTGCCTCTGGAACTCCGGTCCGCCGATCGCCAGGCCGACGGCCAGCACGCGCGCCAGTGCGGGGTCAGCGACGCTGCGGAGCTGGTCGAGGATGGCCGCGCGGGTGCGCTCGGACATTGCGCCCCCGAGTATCTGCCGGTCGATCTGCGCGACGAGCTGCGCGTGGTCCCCGCCCGGCAGCGCGGTCGCGAGGTCGACCCGCGCGCCGGACAGGCGGCCGGCCGCGAGCGCGAGCCCCGCGTTCATGCGGTTGAGCAACGCCCCGCTATTGACCCAGTCTTCCTGGCGCTCGGGCCAGCCGGTCGGGGCGGGCTGGAGATAGAGCGGTTGGCCGAGGCGTCCCACCAGCTGGGCGAGCCGCGGGGTGGTGTCGGGGACCGCGCCGACGGCGCGCGCGGCGCTGACGACGAACTCGAGCGGCGATTTGACCTTGGAGCCCCGCGTGGCGGCATCCCAGAAATCGGGGGCGTGCACGATGGCGCGGAGCACCGCGCGGAGGTCGCCGTCGGAGCGGCGCCAGGCCCCGACCGCCGCGTCCACGCAGCCGTCCGGCGGATCGTCGGCGACGAGCCGCGCGCAGAGCTTGCGACTCACGTGGTGCTGCGTCGCGGGGTGGCGGGCGAGCAGCCGCAGCAGGCGCAGGCCCTCGTCCATGGCGCCACCGGCGGGGAAGATTTCGCCGAGCGCGGTCTTGGCGCCGCGGTCGTGCGCCCAGTCGCGGAACTCGAAGCCCGCGCCCAGCCGCGGCCGCTGGATTCCCCAGCCGGTGAAAATGCGCGCGACGTTGATGACGTCGGCCTGCGTGTACCCGCCGTCCACGCCCAGGGTGTGGAGCTCGAGCAACTCGCGGGCGTAGTTCTCGTTGATGCCGCGCGGCAGCCGCTCGTTCAGCTGCTCGCGCTGGGCGGCGCTCATGCGCCGCATGGCGCGGGCGGGAACGGGAAACCGGGCGTCCGGGGCGACGCTCTGGGCGTTGTCGAGGTAGGCGAGCATCGCGGGGCTCCGCGCGGTCGCGACGAGCAGGTCCTCGAACCTGCCGAGGGCGTGGGGGCGGATCGTCTCCTCGATGTAGGACGGGAGCAGGTAGCGGACCGGTCCCTTGGCGTAGAACACGTTGAAGTGATTGGTCCAGAAATCGACCATCACCTCGTAGAGCTGGCGCTCGGACACGACGGCGCGGACCACGACCAGCTGCTGCACCTGGCCGCTCAGCCGCCGGAACTCGTCGCCGGGACCGCCGCGCGCGCGGCGCCGCGCCGTGTCGGCCATCGGGCGGCCGGGTTCGGCGTCGCGTTGCCGTGCCAGCGCATCGCGGCGCGCCGCGGTGAACCGCCGCGCCAGGTCGTCGGCGCTGGCGCGCAGCACGGCGAACTCGCGCTCCCGCGCGCGCAGCGCGTCGTCCCCGACGCGCTCGGGAGCGAGCTGGCGCTCGATCCAGGGCAGGACGCCCGCGGCTGCGACGCGGTCCACCTCGCCGGGCCGCGGCCCCCACGCGAGGCGGGACAGCACGTGTGCCGCCGAGTCGCGCGGCGAGAGCGCCTGTGCGGCCACGTCGGGCGCGACCCACCGGAGCAGACTCAGCGCCATCGCGCAGGTCCGCACGACCGCCTGACCGCCCGTCCGCCTGACCGCCCGACCGTCCGTGTTCATATGCCTACTCTGACGGACCTTTCCATGCGAAGTTAAGGCCACGATGACGCCTCCGCCCCTGCGATTCCAGCAGCCGCGCCGTGGTTTCGGGCGCGGCGACGGGCCGCCGCCCTCGTGGCGCGAGCGCCTCGCGGCGCTGCGCCATGTGGCGCCGCTGCTGCGCCTGGTGTACGAGACGCACCGAGGCTTCACGATCGCGATTCTCGTCCTGCGGGTGGTCCGGGCGTTCGCACCGCTCGCGATTCTCTGGGTCGGGAAACTCATCATCGACGACGTAGTCGCGGCGGTCGCGACGCCGGCGGTCGTCGACTGGGGGCGCCTGGGCGGTCTCGTCGCGCTCGAGGCGGGGTTCGCGGTGGCGGGCGAGGGGCTGGCCCGGTTGTCGTCGCTGCTCGAGAGTTTGCTGGGCGACCTGTTCTCGAACCGCGTCAGCGTGCGCCTCATGCGGCACGCGGCCACCCTCGACCTGGCCCAGTTCGAGGATCCGGAGACCTACGACCATCTGGAGCGCGCGCGCCGCCAGACGGTGAACCGCATCGGCCTGCTGGCCCTGCTGCTCGCGACCCTGCAGGACGTGATCACCCTCGGGTCTCTCGCCGGCGTCCTGCTCGTCGAGCTCCCCTGGCTGTTGCTGCTCCTCGTCGTGGCCGTGGTCCCCGCGTTCTTGGGCGAGGCGCATTTCGCGGCGCTCGGGTATTCGCTGCTGTTCTCGTGGACCCCGGAGCGGCGACTGCTCGATTACCTGCGCTACATGGGTGCCTCGGACGAGTCGGCCAAGGAAGTGAAGCTCTTCGGCCTGTCGGACTTCCTCGTCGGGCGATACGCGAAGCTCTCCGACGAGTTCTACCACGCCAATCGGCGGCTGGCGGTGCGGCGCAACGTCGTGTCCACGGCCCTGGTGTCGATCGGCACCCTGGCCTACTACGGCGCGTACGGCGTGATCATCTACCTCACCGTCCTCGGCCGCTTCACGATCGGTACGCTGACGTTCCTCGCGGGGTCGTTCCGGCAGAGCCGTGACCTCATCCAGCGCATTCTCCTGTCGCTGTCGCAGATCTACGAGCAGAGTCTCTATCTGCGCGATTTGTTCACATTCTTCGACGTGCGGCCGCGCGTCACGTCCCAGCCGGGCGCGCCACCCGTGCCGGCACCCATCCGGAGCGGGTTCGAGTTCGAAGACGTCGGCTTCCGCTACCCCGGCTCGGAGCGCTGGGCGGTCCGGCACCTCAGCTTTCGCATCGCCGTAGGCGAGCGGGTGGCGCTGGTGGGCGAGAACGGGGCGGGCAAGACCACGCTCGTGAAGCTGCTCGCCCGGCTGTACGACCCCGACGAGGGGCGCGTGCTGCTGGACGGACGCGATCTGCGCGACTACGACATCGACAGCCTGCGGCGGAACATCGGCGTCATCTTTCAGGACTTCGTGCGCTACGACTTCGTCGTACGCGAGAACATCGCGGTGAGTCAGATCGACGCCCTGGCCGAGGACGACCGGATCCGCGAGGCGGCGCGGCGCAGCCTCGCCGAGAGCGTCGTGCAGCGGCTGGCGGGCGGCTACGACCAGATGCTGGGCCGGCGGTTCGATGGCGGAGTGGAGCTGTCGGGCGGGGAGTGGCAGAAGGTGGCGCTGGGGCGCGCCTACATGCGCGAAGCGCAAGTACTCATCCTGGACGAGCCGACGGCGGCGCTCGATGCGCGCGCCGAGTACGAAGTCTTCCTGCGATTCGCCGAGCTGACCAAAGGGCGCACCGCCGTGCTGATCAGCCACCGCTTCTCGACCGTCCGCATGGCCGAGCGCATTCTGGTGCTCAAGGACGGCGAGTTGGTGGAGCAGGGGACCCACGAGGAGCTCGTGGCCCGCAGCGGTCTCTATGCGGAGTTGTTCGGCCTGCAGGCGGCGGGGTATCGGTAGTCGGTTGGGTGGCCCGGCGGCCGAAACCGCCCGCCGAGCCACCGCCGTGTTACATCGACCAGGGCGGCACGACGCCGTTTGACCGCGCGTAGGCGATCATCTGGCCCAGGTGCTCGTGCGCATGCACCACCGCGAGCACGCAGACGTCCCGCTTGGTCGTCTGGCGGCCGAACATGTTGGCCGGGGCGTCGAGGTCCGCGGCCGTCATGGCGCGCATCGTGGCGCGCGCGTGATCGATGGATTGCCGCAGCGCACGGATCAGGTCCGCCTTGGCGGTCATCTGGTCCATGTTCTGGGGAGCGCCGGCCGGGGCCTGCGCGCCGGTCATGCCCATGATGAGGTAGTTGCCGCCCGTGACGTGCCCGACCACCTCACCCACCGACCGCACGCCTTCCGCTGGACGCCAGGTGAACTTCTCGGCCGGAATCGCTTCGGCGAGCTGGACGATCTTGTTGGCCGCGTCGTCGTACCAGCGGAGGAGGTCGCCCTGCACACCGGCCGGCATGTCCTGGGCACGGCCGACTGCGGCGGCGCCGAGGAGCAGGCCGAGGGCTAGGACGGGGAACCGCATGGTCTTCATCTCGCACCTCTCGGGATTAGGTTGACTCCGGGTTGTGTCTCAACCCGACCCCGGTCCGGGGTCCGGGTGTTAAGCTAGCCGGGTTCGGCGATTCTGGCAGGGCCGGATCTCGCGAAAGGCTGCATGGCCGCTCCGGCGCTCGAAGTGCGCGATCTGACGTTCGTCCGCGATGGCGGAGGCGAGGGGCGCCCCGTCGTGGCCGGTGTTTCGTTCCGCATCGCGGCGGGCGAAACGCTCGCGCTCCTGGGCCGCAGCGGCTCGGGCAAGACCACGGCGCTCAAGCTCGTCAATCGGTTGCTCGAGCCGACCGCGGGCGAGGTGCTGGTCGAGGGCGAGCGGGCTGCGGCGCTCGACCCCGTCAGGCTCCGTCGCCGCATCGGCTACGTGATCCAGGAGATCGGGCTGTTCCCGCACTTCACCGTCGGCGGCAACGTGGGTCTGGTACCGCGCCTGGAGGGCTGGGACGCCGCGCGCATCGCCGCCCGGACGCGGGAGCTGCTGCTGCTGGTGGGCCTCGATCCGGACACGTTCACCGAGCGTTATCCGCACGAGCTGTCGGGCGGGCAGCGCCAGCGCGTGGGCATCGCGCGGGCGCTCGGCGCGGATCCGCCGCTGCTCCTGCTCGACGAGCCGTTCGGCGCGCTCGACCCCGTCACCCGGGTGGAGCTGCAGCACGAATTCCGCGATCTCGAGCGCCGGCTCGGCAAGGCCATGGTATTCGTGACGCACGACGTGCGGGAAGCCATGCTGCTGGGGACGCGCATCGGCCTGCTGCACGAGGGACGGCTGGTGTTTCTGGGGACGCCGGAGGCGTTCCGGGAGTCGCGGCACCCGGAGTGCATCGCGTTCCTGGCGGCGGCGTGAGCCTGCTCGCGTTCTACGCCCGTAATTCGGCGGAGGCGCTAGGCCTGCTGGGCCAGCATCTCGTCCTCGTGGGCGTTTCCACGGCGATCGCGTCGCTCATCGGCCTGCCGCTGGGCATCGCGCTCACCCGTCGGCCCGGGTGGCGCCGCCCGGTGCTCGGCGTCGCCAACGTGTTCCAGACGGTGCCGAGCCTCGCGCTGTTCGGGTTTCTCATCCCCCTACCCCTCCTGGGCGGCATCGGCGCGCGCACCGCGATCGTGGCGCTCGTGGTGTACGCGCTGCTTCCCATCATCCGCAACACGTACACGGGGATCGGCGGCGTCGATCCGGCAGTGCGCGAAGCGGGACGGGGCATGGGGATGACCGACCGCGAGCTGCTGCGGCTCGTGGAGCTGCCACTCGCGGTTCCTGTGATCCTCGCCGGCCTGCGGGTGGCGACCGTGGTGGGGGTCGGTACGGCTACGATCGCCGCGGCGATCGGCGCGGGTGGACTGGGCGTGTACATCTTCCGCGGCGTGGCGACGGTGAACGACACGCTGATCCTCGCGGGCGCCCTGCCGGCCGCCCTGATCGCGCTCGCCGCCGACGGGCTGCTGGGCGTGCTCGAGCGGCGGCTCGCGCGCCCGGCGGCCGTTACTCCTCGATCGTGATCACGACGTTCGGCGTGCGGAGAGGATGGGGCGCGTCCGTCGGCACGATGCCCGCCAGGCGGAACGACCCCCGCTCAGCCGCCGACCATGTGTCTCGCAGCTCGAGGGCCCCGCCCGGCGGGAGCGTGCGTATCTGAAGGATCGCGGGAACGGTCTGGCCCTCGAGACGGCGCCAGACGAGCCTCCCGCTCGCGTCCCGAACCTCGAGATCGAAGGCGATCACACGCCCCATCAGCGAAACCGTCACCGGTCGATCCGCGGTGTTGGCGATGCGGATCGTGAGCGGGATGGCCTCGCCGATTCGGGCGGCCGCGGGCGCGAGCAGCTGGACCGACAGCGAGTCCCCAGCGGAGGAGTCGGCGGTCATGACGACGGACGGCCGGGCCGCGGGCGCCTCGCCGCGGCAGGCCGGCAGGGCCAGTGCCGCGGCGAGGGCCGGCACCTTGACGAGGCGCCGCGCCGCTCCTAGAAGGTCGTGAGGGCGCCGAGTTCCTGCTCGATATTGGCGATCGGGCTGTACACGAACTGCGTGCCCGACGAGTTCCCGCCCCACAGAATCCCCACGAGCGTGGCGTTGCCGCCGCTGAGCATGAACACGTTGGAGCCGCTGTCGCCGCCGCCCACGCCCGCGCTGACGAACGTCTGGCACAGCTGCACGATGTTGGTGCCGGAAACCCCCGTGTTCACGCAGGTGTTGGTGACCGTTCCCTGCGTCCAGCCCGTCGTCCGGCCGATCTTGTTGACGGGCTGGCCCACGACCGCGTTGCCCTCGGCCGTGATCGTGAACGATCCCGTGATCGTGAGTGAGCTGTTGTTGGGGCCGCTCGTGCTCGCGATGCGGCCCAGGGTGAAGCTCACGCCCCCCGCGTAGGATGCGCGGCTGGCGTCGCTGCGCCGGCACTTCTTCCCCCGGGGGCACTCGCCACCGCGGAAGTACTGCGGATCGGCGACCTCCGTTCCGATGAAGCTGTTCGCTTGACTGGCGAGCGACTGGTAATAGAGCGTGCCCTCGACGCCGCCCTGCCGGTCGGTGCAATGCGAGTTCGTAATGAACGACGCCTGCGAGCCGGCGGTGGCGTTGAAGCCCAGGGTGCAGAGGAAGTTCCCGAAGTTGATCTGCAGCCCGCCCACGGCCGGCCGCACCTGATCGCGGAGCGTGGCGGCGTAACGGATCGGCTCGACCTCGCGAACGGCGACGGCCCCGTCAGGCAGCCCGAGACGAGCCGCAACGCCCCGGACCCACACAGCCTTGGCGCCGTGCTCCACGCCCACGAGCAGCTGGTTGGCGGTCTCGTCCAGATCGACGAACACGATACCGTCATCGGCCAGGACCTCGGGTGACACGCGCTGGAACCATCCCTGGAGCTGGTGCCACGAAAACCGTCCGGGCAGCACCTTCACTTGTCCCCGGACCACGGCCAATCCGCGCGCGAAGCGATCCAGCGCCGCCTCGGCGGCGGGACGCTCACGCACGTCGGTGAGGTACACGGTCGGAACGCCGTCACGCACAAAATAGCCGCCGAACCCCGGTATGACCCGCGCGAGAGCGTCCGGGTCGGGTGCCTGGGCGGCGGCTTGCGGGATGGGATCGCCGTTCGGCGCGCTGGGCGGCCCGGCATCTTGGCAGGCGGCCGCGGCGACAGCAAGCGAAACGGTCAGGGCACGGGTGACGCGGGGCGTGCGGCGCATGAGAGGTGCTCCGGTGACGGACGGACTCCATAGTGGCAATTGGTGTGCCGGCGCGCCAGAGGGCCCGCCGGTCGGGTAGATTGCACACCGTGGCCACGGCGCATCACCTCGGGGTTCTCCTAGCGTCCACCGCCGCGCTGGTCGCGGCGGGGTGCGGCGGACCGCGCGACCGCATCGTCGTGGGCGCCAAGAACTTCACGGAATCCGATCTGCTGGCCGAGCTCGTGGCCCAGCAGATCGAGCGGCGGACGGGGCTCGAGGTCGACCGGCGCCTGCATCTCGGCGGCACGTTCGTGTGCCACGAGGCCATCGTGGCGGGCCGGATCGACCTCTACGTGGAGTACTCGGGCACGGCGTTCACCGCCGTCCTGAAGCACCCCCCCGTATCGAATCCCGACAGCGTTGCACGGGCCGTGGCGGCCGAGTACGCCGAGCGCTTCGATTTGGTCTGGGGGAAACCGTTCGGGTTCGACAACACGTTCGCGATCGCCGTGCGGCGCGCGGACGCCGAGCGGGAGGGACTGCGTACGATTACGGATCTCGCCCGAGTCGCGCCGCGCTGGCGGGCCGGTTTCGGCTACGAGTTTCTCGAGCGGGCGGACGGGTTCCCCGGCTTGGCGCGAGCGTACGGTCTCACGCTCGCCGCGCCGCCCGTGGCCATGGACCTGGGCCTCACGTACCGCGCCCTAGCCGAGGGGCGGGTGGACGTCATCGCGGGCAACTCGACCGATGGGCTGATCGCGGCGTTCGACTTGGTCGTGCTCGAGGATGATCGCGGGTACTTCCCGCCGTATGAGGCGGCGCCGGTGGTGCGGCGCGCCGTTCTCGAACGCCATCCAGCGCTGCGTGGCGCGCTGGCGGAGCTGGGTGGCCGGATCACGGACGTCGAGATGCGTCGCCTCAACGCGCTGGCGGACGAGGAACGGCGCGATCTGGCCGTGATCGCGCGCGAGTGGCTCGCCGCCGAAGTCCCGTGAGCCCTCGCGCGCGTCTCGTCGTGGCCGCCGTGCTGTTCTCGACCGGCGGGACGGCGATCAAGCTCGTCCGATTCGACCCGTGGCAGATCATGTGCGTCCGCGCCGCGATCTCCTGCGCCGCCATGCTGGTCCTCATCCCCGAGGCGCGCCGGGGGTGGGACGCCCGGACGGCCCTCGTCGGTGCCGCGTACGGCGTCACCACGATGCTGTTCGTGCTGTCCAACGCCTTCACCACGGCCGCCGGAGCGGTATTCCTCCAGAACACGGCTCCCCTGTTCGTGCTGCTGCTCGCGCCCTGGCTGCTCCACGAGCGCGCGACGCGGGGCGACCTGCGCTACATGGCCGTGCTCGCGGTCGGCATGGTGCTGCTCTTCATCGGGGCGGACCGGCGCTTCGCCACCGCGCCCAATCCCGTGCTCGGCAACGCGCTCGCCGCCCTGTGCTCGCTCACCTGGGCGCTCACGCTGATCGGATATCGCTGGCTGGCGCGCCAGGGCCGGCCGATCGCCGCCGCCGCTGCGATCGGCAGCCTGATCGCGTGCCTCGTCGCGCTGCCTCTGGCGTGGCCGTTCCCCGCCGGGCGTCCGTCAGACTGGGTTACGCTCGCGTATTTGGGCATCTTCCAGCTCGCGCTCGCCTACCGGTTCATGGCGCGGGCGTTGCCCGGAATCGCGGCGCTCGAAGCGTCGCTCATCCTCCTCACGGAGCCGGTCCTGGCCTCCCTGTGGGCGTGGGGCGTGCACGGTGAGACGCTCGGTCGGGCCGGCGTGCTGGGCGCGGCAGTGATTCTCGTGGCGACGGTGGTGCACGACGCGCGCGGCCGCTCGCGGGCGGCGACGGTGGCGCAGGTGTGAAGCCGGCGGACGGTCACCTCCCACCGAGGGGATGGCGCGCCACCGTGTGGCAGATCCAGCCCTCGAGGGCGTATACCGTCAGGGACGATACCGTGAACGGCCCGGGCGGCACGGGCAGGGCGAGGAGCTCGCGCACGAGCTCTTCGGACGTCTCCTCGAAGCTGTCCACGGTCAGGTGCGGGGAAAAGGGGAACGGGCTCTCCGTGAATCGTAGTCCGGAGTCGCGCAGCCGCTCGTGCAGCGCCACGAGCGGCCCGGGCTCGCGGATCGCCCAGTAGAACACGTCGCTGTCGGGGAACCGCTCGACCCGCCCGAGCGTCATCGCGAACGGCGCCGTGGTAGCGGCGATCTCCGCCACCCGGTGCAGCGCGGCCGCGGCGTCCTGCTCGGCGTCGAAGACGCCCACGCCCGACGACCCGGCGACGGTCACCTCGACCGGGAGATACTGGCGGGCCGAGCCGTAGCGGCGGCGGATGTCCCGAACGTGCTGCTCCACGTGGGACGGCATGTCGAGCACGACGAACGTATCGAACGGGAACCCCGGCATCGGCGTCAGCGGGGCAGGTGCTCCGGGGGGATGGGGTGGCCCGGCCCCTCGTTGGTCCAGATGGCGGCCGCGATCCACCAGCGCGCCCCGTCCCAGAACAGCTCGATGCTGTTGACGCCGCGCCCGAACACGGGTCCGTCGGGCGTGCGTCGCATCTCGTAGGTCGAGAACACGTGCGCGATATCGCCCACGCGGTGCGTCGCGCGGTGGATCTCGGTCTCGTAGAAGCCCCGTGCCATGAAATCCGCGTCCGTGGCGTCCACGAACTGCTGGTGGTCCATGACCGCCACCGTGCGGCGGTCGTCCGCGTCGTACCCGGTGGACACGAACCGTACGCCGGGGATGTGGAGCGAGCGGTCCCGCGCCCACTGCCGCGGCTGGCCCGCGGGGCCGCTGATCACGTCGTAGAACGCGGCAATGATGGCGTCGAGGGTGGCGACGTCCTCCGGCCGGGCTGGGACGGTCGGGACCGCGACCTGGGGCGTCTGGGCGATGGCGGGAGCGGCGCAAGCGAGGGCGCCCGCCACGAGCGCAATCCGGCGGGCGGCGGTCATGTGGTCCCGAACTTCGGCAGCTCGCCGCGATGACGTTCGAGGAACTCCTGGTACACGTGGGTGTCGGTATAGTCGCGCATCTCGCAGATCCGGTCTCCGCGGAACCTGATCACGACGCAGGTCCGCTGGTCCATCACATCGTCGGGATGGCTCTTGAGCCAGCTGCGCTCGCGGATCTCCACGATCACCCGGTCCATGGCGTCGTACCAGTCGCGCCACACGTCCTCGTAGCCCCAGTCCGCCGCGCCGAGGCCCGGCTCGCGGTTCGCGAACGCGCGCAGCACCGCGTCGCGGCCGCGCCATTCGCCGCCCAGTGGCGGTGCCCCCGCGACCCAGTACACGACGTCGTCGGCGAAATAGCCGCCGACCTCGTCCATGCGATTGGCGAACAGTGCCTTCTCGTATGCCCGCGCGATTTCGAGGCGGCGGCTCATGTCAGTACCTCCTCTGCGCCGGCGCGGGCTAGCGGATTGGCCTTGCGCCCGGCGCGCTCCATGGGCTTCTCCAGCTCCGCGCGATGATGATCGAGGACCTTCCAGAAGTCCACGGCGCGGTCCACCAGCTCGCGTGCCGCCACGCGGAGGGCATCGCTCGCCTTTACCTGTCGCACGTTGTTGCGCATGTCCTCCGCGTCCCAGCCGCGCGAATGGGCGATGAACGCGAACGGCGGGAAGACGAACCCGAGCTCTGACCAGAACGTGAACATGCTGCCGGCCACGCTCTGGATGTTGTCCTGGCCGCCCGTGATGATGAACCCGGCGACCTTGTTCCTGATGAGCACGCGGTTGGCGATCGTGACCTGGTTTTGCACGCAGTTGAGCCGCTCCGCCATGCGGAAATAGAGCGACGCCGCCTGGCCCCAGCGGATCGGCGTGGCGATCAGGACGACGTCCGCCCAGTGCACCAGTCCTTCGTACACCGCCGTGAGCTGATCCTCGGGGTCGCGCTCCGTGATCGCGCAGGGCCAGGTGCAGGCGTGCGAGGCTTTCGAGTAATTGCCCTCGCAGGGGCGGAACTTGAGCTCGCGCAGCCGGATGAGGCGGGTATCGGCGCCACCCGCTTTCGCATGTTCGAGCGCGTGCTCGAGCAGCGCGTCGGACGTGGAGAAGCGCGGGTTCGCCTCGTCCATCGCGGTGGTCGCGATGCCCAGCACGCGGGCCGGCGCGCCCGCGGGCTTGGGCTGCGGGTGGAGCAGGGGATGGGGGTCGTGCTTGATCACGCGGCGCGCCGTGACCGGTGGCGTCTGGACGTAGACGCCGTCGGCCCGCTCCTCCACGGCGTAGACCGCCGCGGCGTCCTCACCGTATCCCGGCGGCCCCTTCCCGGTGATGACACTGTACTCCCAGGCGTGCCACGGGCACATCACGTACTCGTCGCGCAGGCGCCCCTCGCTGAGCGGCCCGCCCTTGTGATTGCAGGTGTTCGAGATCGCGCGGAACTGGCCCTCGTAGTGAAACACCGCGATCTGATGGCGGTCGAGCTTGACCGCATAGGGAACCCGGGTCTGGAGTTCCTCCTTCGTGCCCAGCCGGTGCCAGGTGGCCATGGCGCGCATCCACGGGAAGGTGTCGGCTCAATAGTATCCCCCGGTGCGCCGCGCCGCCTCCCCGGGCCCGGGCGGCATGTAGATTCCCGCCACCCATGGCCCCCACGCGCTCCCGCCTCCTCGTCATCCTCTTCACGGTCTTCATCGACCTGGTGGGGTTCGGCATCGTTCTGCCGATCCTGCCGTTCTACGCCCTGCGGTTCGGCGCCGAGGGTGTGGGCTTCGGCGCCGTGGTGAGCGCCTTCTCGGCGATGCAGTTCGTCGCGACCGCGCTGCTCGGCCGCCTGTCGGATCGCATCGGCCGGCGGCCCATCCTGCTCGGGACGATGCTGGTCAACATCGCGGGGTACGCGCTGTTCGCGTTCGCCGGGTCCTACGGCGCGCTGCTGTTGTCGCGCATCGTGTGCGGCTTCGCCGCCGGCAACATCTCGGTGGCTCAGGCGTACATCGCCGACGTGACGTCGCCCGCGGAGCGCTCCCGCGGGATGGGCGCGTTGGGCGCGGCGTTCGGTCTGGGCTTCATCGTGGGGCCGGCGCTCGGCGGGCTCGCCCACCACTACGGCGGCACCCCGGCCCCTGGCCTCGTCGCCGCGGGGCTCTCGCTCGCCAACTTCGTGTCGGCGTACTTCATCCTCACGGAATCGCTGCCGCACGAGCACCGCACCCACCGCGAGATGTGGGACTTCGGCCATTTCCGCGAGGCCTTTTCGCGTCCGCGGCTGCGCCCCCTGCTGGTCCTGTGGGGCATCGTGCCGTTCGCGTTCTCCGGCTACACGGTGATCCTGCCGCTGCACGCGGGCACGGCATTCGGTTGGCGGGAGCGCGAGCTGGGGTACTTCTTCGCCGTCGTCGGATTCACGGCCGCCCTGGTCCAGGGGTACGTGTTCGGCAAGCTGGTGCGGCGGTTCGGCGAGCGCGCGTTGGTCCAGGTGGGCACGGTGGGTATGGCGGTCTCCATCGGCGTCGTCCCATGGCTCGCAACTTCGGCGGGGCTGTACGCCTGGACCATCGGGCTGGCCTTCTCGAACAGCATCGCCGCGCCGGCGCTCACCGGCCTCGTGTCCATCTACGCGGGACCGGCGGAGCAGGGCTCCATCCTGGGAGCGGCCCAGTCCATCTCGGCCCTGGGCCGGATGACGGGTCCCGCGACATTCGGGGCCGTCTATGATGCAGCGGGGGCCCCGGCGGCCTTCCTCGGCGTGAGCGGCGCGATGCTGGCGGGGGCCGCGACGAGCCTCGGGCTCACCCCCCTAACCGACGCCGGGGCAACGGATTCAGGGGCCGGGACGGGTCGCGTGACCGACATCACGCCGCCCCACTCTTAACAGCAGGTATACTGCGACGTCACACGGGTGGACCCAATTTCGAGGAGCCGTCTGATGCTACGCCGAATCATCCCCGGTCTGGCCGTTGCCGTGCTGGCCGTCGCCTGCGCGTCCGACCCCGCCGGACTGGTTTCATCTGACGAAGTGGCGCTCGCGCAGGACGCCCAGTTGATCGCGCAGGAAGTGGGCGCGGCCACGGGCGCCACGCACGATCGCTGGATCGCGCGACTGCTCGACACGTTGCGCACCACCGACAACCCCGAGGCACTGCGCTATCTGGAGCAGGCCCGGGAGTACCGCGAGCTGGCCCGCCGGGCCCACGAGGCGGGCGAGTTCGAGCTGGCCCGGGAGTACCTGCGCCTGTCCTTCCGCGCGCTGCTGTCCGCGGTCGTCGTGATCTATCCCAACGCGCCGGAGCGGACGGGCGCCGCTGTGGACGAGGCGGTGGCGCGCATCGAAGAGCGCCTGGGCGACCGCGAGGCGCCCCGCATCCGCCGGGTGCTGGCCCACGTGAAGGAGCTGCGCGCCGCGGCCGATGAGGCCCTGGCGACGGGCGAGTTCGAGGGCGCGGTCACGGCCCTCTGGCTCAACCTGCGATCGATGCACATCCTGCACCGGCTCGTGCACCACCTGCGGGACCGCATGGACCACGATCGGGAGGCCGATCGGGGCATGGAGGACGACGCCGACGGGATGCGGTTCTAGGCACCGCATAGGACGCGGTCTCGAAGCAGGACCGGTGGCCGGGAGCGACCCTCCCGGCCACCACGTGTTTTCGTGGCGGCGCCGGCCGGAATCTCCCTAGCCGACCTCGGCCCGGTGGGACATATTCGATTGTCCCGGCCCGGAGGTCGCCATGCGTGTGTATGGAACCAGCGAGATCCGCAACGTGGCCGTCGTCGGCCACGGCGCGAGCGGCAAGACCAGCCTCGTCGATGCCCTCGCGTTCGTGGCCGGATCGAGCAAGCGCCACGGCTCCGTGAAGGACGGCACCGCCCTCACCGACTACACCCCCGACGAGATCGACCGCAAGTACTCCATCAACCTCGCCATCGCGCATGGCCGAGTGGATGGACGCCAAGATCAACTTGATCGACACCCCCGGGTACCTGGATTTCACCGGCGAAGCGCTGGCGGGCGTCTGCGCCGCGGACGCGGCCGTGATCGTGCTGTCGGGCACGGCGGGCGTCGAGGTGGGGACCGAGAAGGTATGGGAGTACTGCGAGCAGCGCGGCATCCCGCGGATGTTCTGCGTGTCGCTGATGGACAAGGAGCACGCCAACTTCGCGCGCGCCTTCGACCAGATCAAGGAGCGGCTCACCCCGAAGGTGATCCCGGTCGAGATCCCGGTGGGCGAGGGACCGGATTTCCACGGCGTGATCAACCTCTTCTCGAAAAAGGCGCACATCTACAAGAAGGGGACGAAGGCGGGCGAGTACGACGAGAGCGATGTCCCGGCCGAGTACCGGGAGCGCTTCGAGAGCTACTCCCAGGAGCTGATCGAAGCGATCGCGACCACCGACGACACGCTGCTCGAGCGCTACCTCGGCGGCGAGGAGATCGGACGGGACGAAGCGATCGCCGCTATGAAAGCAGGGATGCTCCGGGGCGAGCTGTTCCCGTTGTTCTGCGCGTCCGGCGAGCTGACCTACGGCACCCGGGCCCTCCTCACCAAGATGGTCGAGTTGTTCCCGTCGCCGGCGGACCGGCCCCCCATCGACGCACAGAAGTGGGGCAGCGCGGAACGAGCTTCGCTCGCGGCCAACAACGGTGGCCCGTTCGTGGCTCAGGTGTTCAAGACGGTGTCCGAGCCCCACGTGGGCGACGTGACGTATTTCCGGGTGTACTCGGGGCACCTCAAGAACGGTCAAGAGGTGTGGAACGCGCCACGCGATCTGTCGGAGAAGCTGAACCATCTCTGCGTCGCCGTCGGCAAGGAGCGGCACGAGATCGCCGAGCTGCACGCCGGGGACATCGGCTGCGTCGCCAAGCTGCGCGACACGCACACGAACGACAGCCTGTCCACCCGCGACGCGCCGATCGTCGTGCCCAAGATCCCGTTCCCGGACCCCGTGATCACCGTGGCAGTCGAGGTGAAGCAGCGCGGGGAAGAGGAAAAGCTCTCGATCGGGCTGCACAAGCTCCACGAAGAGGACCCGACGTTCCACCACGAGTACAACGGGGAGCTGGGGCAGACGTTGATGCGCGGGCTGGGCGAGCGCCACCTCGAGATCGTCGTGGGGCGCCTGGAGCGGAAATTCGGCGTGCACGCCCAGGTGACCAAGCCCAGGATCCCCTATCGCGAGACGCTGAAGGGAAAGGCGGAGGGGCAAGGAAAGCACAAGAAGCAGACCGGGGGACGGGGCCAGTTCGGCGAGTGCTGGATCCGCCTGGCCCCGCTGCCGCGCGGCTCGGGTTTCGTGTTCGACGATCAGATCGTCGGCGGCGTCATTCCGCGCCAGTACATCCCGGCCGTGGAGCGGGGGATCATCGAGGCCGCTGCGCGCGGTCCCGTTGCGGGATATCCCGTCGTGGACTTCAAAGCCGAGCTGTACGACGGCTCATACCACGACGTGGACTCGAACGAGATGTCGTTCAAGATGGCCGGGATCCTGGCGTTCCGAAACGTAAGCCCCGATGCCCGGCCGGTGCTGCTCGAGCCTATTACCGAGATCACGGTGTGGACGCCGGAGGACTGTCTGGGCGCTGTGATGGGCGACATCTCGTCGCGCCGCGGCCAGATCCTCGGCACCGAGCCCGATGGCCGGCTGACCAGGATCCGGGCGTACGTCCCCGAGGCGGAGCTCGACCGCTACGCCACGACCCTGCACTCGGTGACCCACGGTCGGGGCACGTGGCGCCAGAAGTTCCACGCGTACCAGGAGGTTCCATCGGACGTGGCGGGCAAGGTCGTGGAGGCCCACAAGAAGGAGCTGGAGGAGGCCAAGAAGGAGTGACCGATCCCTTGGAACGTCTCAAGTCGGCGCTCGCCGACCGCTACGAGGTGCAGCGCGAGATCGGGCGCGGCGGCATGGCGACCGTGTATCTCGCACGCGACTTGCGCCACGAGCGCCCCGTGGCGCTCAAAGTGTTGCATCCGCAGCTGGCCATCGGCCTCGGTCCCGACCGCTTCCTGCGCGAGATCCAGATCGCGGCCCGGCTCCAGCACCCTCACATCGTCCCGCTGTACGATTCCGGGCAGGCCAGCGACCTGTTGTACTACGTGATGCCCTACGTCGAAGGGGAATCGCTGCGGGAGCGGCTGCAGCGGGAGGGGCGGCTGCCGATCGAGGATGCACTGGAGATCGCGCGGGCGGTGGCGGCCGCGCTTGACTACGCCCACCGCCAGAACGTGGTCCACCGCGACATCAAGCCCGAAAACGTGATGCTGCACGACGGCGAGGCTGTGGTGACGGACTTCGGCATCGCGAAGGCCGTGACGGCGGCGGCGGGGCAGAACCTCACCCAAACGGGCACCGCCGTCGGGACACCGGCGTACATGAGTCCGGAGCAGGCGGGGGGGGCTGAAGAGATCGACGGCCGGAGCGACATCTACTCGTTGGGCACGATGCTGTACGAGATGCTGGGGGGGGCGGCCCCGTTCACGGGCGCGACGGTGCAGGCGATCATGGCGCAGCTGTTCACCGACCCCGTGCCGCCCCTGCGCGAGCGGCGGGATGATGTGCCCGACTGGCTGGAGGACGCGATCGTCCGGGCGCTGGCCAAGCGGCCGCAGGACCGGTACGACACGCCGAGCGAGTTCGCGCAGGCGATGGCGTGGCCGGCGGGCGGCTCGACGCCCCCAGGGAGCCCGGCGGGATCGGGCACCAAGTCGATCGCGGTGCTGCCGTTCGCCGACATGAGTCCGCAGCGCGACCAGGGCTACTTCTGCGAGGGGATCGCCGAAGAGATCATCAACGCCCTGAGCAGGATCCAGGCACTGCACGTGGCCTCGCGCACCTCGGCGTTCGCCTTCAAGGACAAGCAGGCCGACGTCGGCGAGATCGGCCGCAAGCTCAAGGTCGGGACGGTCCTCGAGGGCAGCGTGCGCAAGGCCGGCGAGCGCCTGCGGGTGACCGCCCAGCTGGTGAACGTGGCGAACGGCTACCAGCTCTGGACGGAGCGGTACGACCGCCAGCTCGAGGACGTGTTCGCGATCCAGGACGAGATCGCCGAGAATATCGTGAAGGCGCTGCGGGTGGTGCTGAGCCCCGAGGAAAAGCGCCAGATCGAGAAGCCACCCACGGAGAACGTGCAGGCGTACGACTACTATCTGCGGGGGCGGCAGTACTTCCATCAGTTCCGGCGGACCGGCATGCAGTCCGCCCGCCGCATGTTCGAGCGGGCCATCGAGACCGATGCCCGATTCGCGCTCGCCCACGCGGGCCTCGCCGATTGCTGCGCCTTTCTCTACATGTACTGGGACGGAAGCAAGGCCAACCTCGACGCGGCCGACTCGGCGAGCCGCAAGGCGCTCGAGCTCGGTCCCGACCTGGCCGAGGCCCACGCGTCGCGCGGTTTCGCGCTGGCGCTGAATCGCCAGTACGACGCCGCGCGACCGGAGTTCGAGGCGGCGATCCGCCTGAATCCCAAGCTGTACGAGGCGCACTACCTGTACGCGCGGGCGTGTTTCCAGGAGGGACGCCTGGAGGACGCCGTGCGACATTACGAGGCCGCTTCACGCGTGCGTCCGGAGGACTACCAGGCGCAGCTGCTCATGCAGTCTCCCCTGCACGCCCTGGGCCGCCACGACGATGCCAGGGCCGCGTTGCGGAAGGGACTGCAGATCGCTGAGCGGCACCTCGAGCTGAATCCGGACGACGCCCGCGCCCTGTACCTCGGCGCCGTCGCCCTGATGCAGCTCGATCATCGGGAACGGGCCCTCGATTGGGCCAAGCGAGCCCACGCCATCGATCCCGACGACCCAGGGGTGCTGTACAACGTCGCGTGCCTCTACGCCCTCGCCGGCCTGGCCGACACGGCGCTCGAGTGCCTCGAACGGGCCGTCGACAACGGATTCGGCCACCGCGAGTGGCTGGACAACGATACCGACCTCGACTCGCTGCGCAGCCATCCGCGGTTCCAGGCGCTGCGGGAGAAGATCTGACCTGACGTGAGCGATCCCCTCGCACGTCTCACCACGGCCCTGGCCGGCCACTACGAGGTGGAGCGGGAGGTCGGGCGCGGCGGCATGGCGACCGTGTATCTCGCGCGCGACTTGCGGCACGGGCGCTCGGTGGCCGTGAAGGTCCTCCACCCCGAGCTGGCGGTGGGCCTCGGCCCCGACCGGTTTCTGCGCGAGATCCAGATCGCGGCCCGGCTGCAACATCCCCATATCGTGCCGCTGTACGACTCCGGCCAGGCCGGGGATCTGCTGTACTACGTGATGCCGTACGTGGAGGGGGAGTCGCTGCGGCAGCGGCTGGAGCGGGAGCAACGGCTGCCGATCGAGGACGCGCTGGCGATCGCGCGGGCCGTCGCGGCCGCCCTCGACTACGCTCACCGCCAGCAGGTGGTGCACCGCGACATCAAGCCCGAAAACGTGATGCTGCACGAGGGCGAGGCCGTGGTGACGGACTTCGGGATCGCGAAGGCGGTGACCGCCGCGGCCGGACAGAACCTGACGCAGACCGGCACGTCGGTGGGCACGCCGGCGTACATGAGCCCGGAGCAGGCGGCGGGGGAGGCCGAGCTGGACGGCCGGAGCGACACTTACTCGTTGGGCGCGATGCTGTACGAGATGCTGGGCGGAACGGCCCCGTTCACCGGGCCGACGGCGCAGGCGATCATGGCGCGGCTGTTCACGGAGCCGATCGCCCCGCTGAGCGAGCGGCGGGCGGAAGTGCCGGACTGGCTCGACACCGCCGTGCAGAAGGCGCTGGCGAAGCAGCCGGCGGAGCGCTACGAGACGCCGGGCGCGTTCGCGCAGGCACTGAGCTGGCCGGCGGGGGGCGCGACCCCGCCGGGCAGCCCGGCGGGATCGGGGGGCAAGTCGATCGCCGTGCTGCCGTTCGTGAACATGAGCGCGGACCCCGAGAACGAGTATTTCACCGACGGCATCGCCGAGGAGATCATCAACGCCCTGAGCCGCATCCAGTCGCTGCGGGTGGCACCCCGGATCGCCTCGTTCGCCTTCAAGGGCAAGCAGGCGGACGTCGGGGAGATCGGCCGCAAGCTCAAGGTCGGCACCGTGCTCGACGGCAGCGTGCGCAAGGCAGGCAATCGGCTGCGCATCACGGTGCAGCTCGTCAACGTGGCCGACGGCCATCAGCTCTGGACCGAGCGCTACGACCGGCAGCTGGAGGACGTATTCGCGATCCAGGATGAGATCGCCGACAACATCGTGAAGGCCTTGCGGGTGGTGCTGAGCCCCGAAGAAAAGCGGGCCATCGAGCGGGCGCCCACCGAGAACGTGCAGGCGTACGAGTACTACCTGCGCGGACGCCAGTACTTCCACCAATGGCGCCGCAAGGCGATCGAGTACGCGCGCCAGATGTTCGAGCGGGCGATCGAAATCGACCCCGGCTATGCGCTGGCCTATGCCGGGGTCGCCGATTGCTGCGCGTTCACGTACAACTATTGGGACGCGAGCGCGCCGATCCTGGCACAGGCCGACGGGGCGAGCCGCAAAGCGCTCGAGCTGGCGCCCGACCTTCCCGAGGTCCACGTGTCCCGTGGCCTCGCGCTGGCGTTCAGCCGCCGCTTCCCGGAGGCGGAGACCGAGTTCCGCGCGGCCATCAGTCTCAACCCCAAGCTGTACGAAGCGCACTACTTCTTCGGGCGGGCGTTGCAGCAACAGGGGAAGTCCGCGGACGCGGTGCGGTCGTTCGAGGAAGCGAGCCGCCTGCGTCCCGAGGACTACCAGGCCGTCACGTTTCTCGGGATGGCCTACGGGGGACTCGGGGCGGCCGCGGAGGCGAAGGCGACGCGCCAGAAGGCGCTGCAGCTCGTCGAGCGACACATCGAGCTGAATCCGGAGGACGCCCGCGCCCTCAACCTGGGCGCCACCCTCCTGGTCGAGGTGCACGGAGCTGCCGGGGGCGACCGGGCACGCGAATGGAACCGGCGCGCGCTCGCGGCCGACCCCGACGATTCGGGGATGCTGTACAACGTCGCCTGCGTCTACGCCCAGCTCGGCGAGAAGGACGAGGCGATCGATTGCCTCGAGCGGGCGGTGCGCAGTGGCTTCGGGCTCCGGGAGTGGCTGGAAAACGATCCGGACTTCGCCCCCGTCCGGGACGACCCCCGCTTCCAGGCGATCCTGGCCAAGATGTGACGTGGCGGGTGCCATGAGCGGAACAGGATCGATCGAGGCGTCCCGGCGGCTGGTCGATCTCTGGTTCGGCTTCACCCGGCGGGTGGACCGCCGCACCTATCTGCTGCACGGCGCCGGGCTGATGCTCGGCAAGTACCTCGTCGACGCCGCGCTCGTGTACGGGCTCACGGGCACCCGGTGGACGCCGCTCGAGTACCTGCACCCCGCCATGACGGTCCGGTCGCAGGCCCTCGCCGGCGCCCCGGACTGGCTCGGGCCCGCCCTCATCCTGCTGGCGCTGCCGTTCCTGTGGATCGGGATCTCGATGTCCTTGCGCCGCTGCCTCGACGCCGGCCTGCGTCCGGCCCTCGCGCTCGTGTTCTTCGTGCCCGTCGCCAACTACGCGCTCATGGCGGCCTTGGCGCTCGTCCCCTCCCGTCCGGGAGCGGCGCCGGCCGTCAGCGCCGCGGCGCGCAGCGCCCTGCTCGGCGTCGCGGGCGTCGTGGGCATCACGCTCGGCACGGTGCTCGCGGGCATCTACCTGCGGCGGGTCTATTCCGCCGGGCTGTTCCTCGGCACGCCGTTCACCATCGGGTACGTGTGCGCGCACCTCTACAACCGCGCGGCGCCGCGGTCGGCCGGGGAGTCCATCCGGGTCGGCCTGGCGGGGGTCGTCGTGGCGGCGGGCGCCCTGATCGTCTTCGCGCTCGAGGGCGTGGCGTGCGTGGTGATGGCCCTGCCGATCGCCGGATTCGTCGCCGTGCCGGGAGCCCTGCTGGGCCGGGCCGTGGCCCGCCGCTGGCACGCGCCGGCCACGGGCGTCGGGCTCGCCCTGGTCGCGGCGCCGCTCCTCGTCCTGCTCGAGCCGCGCGCAGCCCCCACCGTCCGCGAAGTGGTGTCGGTCATCGAGGTCGAGGCGCCCCCCGCGCCCGTCTGGCGCCATGTGGTCAGCTTCCCCGACCTGCCGCCCCCGCGGGAATGGATCTTCCGGGTCGGGCTGGCGGCGCCGGTCGCCGCGCGGATCGACGGCGCCGGCGTCGGCGCCACCCGGTACTGCGACTTCACGACGGGCACCTTCACGGAGCCCGTCACCGTGTGGCAGGAGGGGACCCGGCTGGCGTTTGCCATCACGGACCAGCCGCCACCGCTGCGCGAAATCAGCCCCCACCCCGACGTGCGGGTTCCGCACCTCGACGGCTACTTTACGGCGACGGCCGGCGAGTTCCGCCTCACGCCACTGCCCGGCGGCCGCACCCGCCTCGAGGGCCGGACGCGCTACACCATCGCGCTGTTTCCCGAGACGTACTGGGCGCTGTTCGCCGGGGCGGTCGTCGAAGCGATTCACCTGCGCGTGCTCGCGCACATCGAGCAGCTCGCCGAGTCGGAGCAGACTCGATGAAGCCAGCCACGCCCCTGCGGGAGACTGACCGTGGAACGTGAACGGCTGTCCGGATTGGGAATGCTCGCGCGGCTCGGCGCCGCGCTCGTGCTGGTGTACGCGACCTTCAACCCCGAAGGGTACTCCTTCTACCACTGGGCGGTGCAGCCGCTGATCCGGGGGACGATGACGTTCACCGCGCTCAAGGCGGTGGCCGGGCTGGTGCTGCTGATCGCGTGGATCGTCTTTCTTCAGGCGACGCGGCGCTCGCTCGGGCTCAAGGGCGGCCTGCTGGCGCTCGCGCTGCTCGCGGCCCTGGTGTGGCTGCTGTCCGAGTGGCAGGTCCTGTCACTCGGCACCAGCCGGGCCGTGGGGCACGTGGCCCTCGTCGTGACCGCGCTGATCCTCGCCGTGGGCATGTCCTGGTCCCACGTCACCCGCAGACTGTCAGGCCAGGTCGATACCGACGAAGTGGCCTGACCGCCCCGTCAGGGCAGCCGGAAGAACACCATCGGGTTCATGGCCGAGCCGTGGATCGGCTCGGCCAGGCCCAACTCCCGCTTGAGCGCCATGATCCGGTCATAGGCCTCGGTCGAGGAGGCGGGCGCCGCCGAGAAGTAGGGCACGCCCCGGCGCTCGAGCCACTCGAGCAGCACCGCGCTCTCCGGCATCGGGGCGAGGTCGCGCGGGCGGAAGATGTCGTGCACCCCCACCAGGGTGCCGGGCGGGAGCCGCGGAAACAGCGCCTCCAGGTACCAGCGCGCGAACTCGACCGTGTGCGCGGCGTCGAGGAACAGGTAGCCGATCCCCGCCGGCAACCCGCCGACATGATCCCGGATGTCCCCCTGCGTGAGCTGCCACCGCCCTTCGGCGAGGGCGGGGGGGACGGTCCAGCGACTGTAGTCCACGAGGTCGTACGAATGCAGCCGGCCCCGGCCATTGTCCCGCAGCGCCCGGAGCAGCCAGGTGGTGGACCAGCCGTAATACGGCGCGACCTCGAGGACGACGTCCGGGCGAGCGGCCCGGACGAGGAGGTAGGTCACCTCGGACTCGAGGTCGTCGAACTTCGGCCGGAAACGGCGCTTGTAGTGCGCGGGCAGATGGATGGCCCGCAGCCCGGCCGCGAGCCAGCGATAGGGGAGGAACCGCTCGAGCCGCGCGTCGCTGCGCTGCGCGTACAACCGTCGCTGAGCGGCGCGCGCGGCCCCCAGCGCGGCGGCATGCTCCCGGTAGAGTCCCAGGACAAGGTCGAGCGTGACGGGGCCCGCCGTGGCTGCCATGCGTGACGGCGCTCAGGCCCGCCGCGCCAGCTGGAACCGCAGCGGGTCGTCCAGGGGGCACGCCAGATAGTTGCCACCCACGAAGAAATCCTCGTCCCCGACCTCGTAGTCGCGCAGGTCCACGAAATCGGGGAACAGCTTCCCCACGACGTAGCCGTGGTCCCGGAACAGATCGTGGAAGTCCTTCAGCCGGAAACCGGTGAGCACGTGAAACCGTCCGTACTCGAACTGCGTGAACCGGATCCGCCGCTCGCGCAGGGCCGCGGCGAACCCCCCCAACACGAGCGGCTCGGCGCCCTCGACATCGATCTTGAGGAAGTCCACCCGCTCGAGGCCCTCGCTCCGCAGGAACGCGTCCCCGGTCGTCACCGGGCACTCCACCCGCTGCTCCTGGGCCGTCGGCGGCGGATAGTCCGTGGCGGTGGCGTGCGTCGGATAGCGGGGGTCGTAGCGGATCGTGAGCGAGCCCGTGCGGTCGGCCAGTCCCGTGCCGAAGGGGCGGATCCGCGGCTCAGCACTGGTGCGGGTGCGGAGCGTCGCGAACGTGGCGGGGACGATCTCGAGGGCGTAGATCGTCGCCTCGGGCAGGGCTGCCGCGGCCGCGGTGGCCCACGTCCCCACGTTGGCGCCGACGTCCAGCACGACCCGTAGACTCGCCCCGCGCAGCGCGTGGAGCAGCCAGCGCTCGCCGTTCTGGTCCGGGCGCAGGCTGGCGTTGCCAAACCAGCGGAGGTAGTTGCGGCTGATCCGGGCGAGTGAGCGGAAGAAGCGGGACTGGCGAATGCGGAGGGTGGGGCGGAGCATGACGAAATACCGGGACGGGGGAGGGGGGAGGGGGGGGACCCATCCCCCGTCCCCCGTCCCCCATCCCTCGCGTTATCCGACCAGCACCGGCTCCAGCTCTTCGGCCGGGCGTGGCTGTTTGTAGCGGTACCGCTTGCCGGCGTAGTTCTTCAGGACGATCTCCTTCTCGGTGATCTTGACGACGTACTCGGGCAGCAGGGGGATCTTGCCGCCGCCGCCCGGCGCGTCGATCACGAAGTGCGGCACCGCGAGGCCCGAGGTCCAGCCCCGCAGCGCCTTCACGATCTCGAGGCCCTTTTCGACCGTGGTGCGGAAATGCTCGGCGCCCGCGACCTGGTCGCACATGTAGATGTAGTACGGGCGGACGCGGGCCGCGAGCAGTTTCTGCATCAGGAGCTTCATCACGTCGGCGTCGTCGTTCACGCCCTTCAGCAGCACGGTCTGGCAGCCAAGCGGGATCCCCGCATCGGCCAGCATGCCGAGTGCCGCCACCGCGGCCGGCGTCAGCTCGTCGGGGTGGTTGAAGTGGGTATTGATGTAGAGCGGGTGGTACCGCTTCAGGATCGCGCACAGCTCCGGCGTGATCCGCTCCGGCAGGTGGCACGGGACCCGGCTGCCGATCCGGATGATCTCGAGGTGCGGGATCGACCGGAGCCGCTTGCAGATGTCCTCCACGCGGCGGTCGGACAGCAGCAGGGGATCGCCCCCCGACATGATGACGTCGCGGATCTCCTGGTGCTCTTCGAGATAGCGGAACCCCGACTCCAGCTGGGACAGGGGGATCTTCTCCGGGTCCCCGACCTTGCGGCGGCGGGTGCAGAACCGGCAGTAGGAGGCGCACACCGGCGAGACGAGAAAGAGCGCCCGGTCCGGGTAGCGATGCGTGATGTTGGGGACCGGGGAGTCGGCGTCCTCGTTCAAGGAATCGACGATCCCGTCCTGCACATCCAGCTCCTGAACGGTCGGCACGTACTGCCGCCAGATCGGGTCGTCAGGATGGCGGATGAGGTCCACCATCGCCGGCGAAATGCGGAACTCGAAGTTGTCCGCCGCCTGTTTCAGGCGCTCGATCTCGCCGACATGCTCCGGTCCGAAGCGAGCCGCGAGGGCCTCGAGGGACGCGATGCTCTTCTTACGGAGCAGTTCTTGCCAAGACTGCATCGGATACGTCCTTGAGATAGACCACCAGGTCGTCACCGGGCGCGTAGTACCCCGGGATGGTTGCGGCCCTGGTGTAGCCGCGTTGCTCGTAAAAGGCCCGTGTCGGCGCGTAGTCCGACCGGGACGACGTCTCCACCACGATCAGCCGGCCCCCACCGGCCGCCAGCGTCGCCTCGACGTGAGACAGCAACTGGCTCCCGATCCCCGCCCCCTGCCGGGTCCGATCGACCACGATCCAGTACAGGTCGAAGGTCCCTTCGGTGCCGGGCGTCGGCCCCCAGCACGCGTACCCGAGCAGCTCGTCCTCCTCGAAGGCGCCGATGAACCGGTAGTCGCTGTCGCCGTCGAGGTGCGATGCCAGCAGCTCCGCCGCCACTGCCACCTCGCTCGGCCGGAACATCTCCGTTCCGGCGACGAGGGCCTCAAGCCGTGCGCGATGCGCGTGCTCGAGGGATCGGAGCGAGCAGCTCACGTGCCGCCTTGGCTCCCTGCGCCTCGCGCAGGGCCTCCTGAGCGATCCGCCGCACCAGCTCCGGATACTCCCAGCCAAGCGCCCGTCCCATGCGCGACAGGCCCGCCGAGTCCGTGAGATCCGGATTGGGGTTCACCTCCAGCACCCAGGGGCGTCCCTGATCGTCCACCCGCAGGTCCACCCGGCCGTATCCCTTGCCGTGCATCGCCCCCCAGGCGGACTGCGCGACCCGCGTCAGCCGGTCCGCCAGCCGCTGGGAGATCGGGGCGGGACACACCGGCACGCTGCCCAGGTCCTCGGCCGAGCCCGTGTGCCACTTGGCGGCGTAGGTCAGGATCGGCCAGGTGCCCTCGGGCATGCCGGTGAAGTCGATCTCGGCCACGGGCAGCACCCGATCGCCGACGAAGCCGACGTTGAACTCGCGGCCGGCCACGTACGCTTGCACCAGGACCTCGTCGAACTGCTCCGTCATGGCCGCGACCTTCTGGCGCAGCTGCTTGCGGTCCACGCACACCGAGGCCCGGTCGAGACCGGCCGAGGCGTCCTCCGCAGCCGGCTTGACGATCGCGGGGAGGGGGAAGTCGTCGGCGATGCGGCCCTGCGCCACCGTCCACTGGGGGACGGGGACGCCGGCGGCCGTGAGGATGGCGTTCGCCACCGCCTTGCGGCGGCACGCGGCCATCGTCCAGGAGCCGGCACCGGTGAAGGGCACGCCCGCCATCTCGAGCGCGGCGGCCACGTGGTCCTCCCACTGGGCGACGCCGTGCACGCCCTCGCACAGGTTGTAGACCAGGTCCGCCCGGCGGCAGGCTCGCAGCCACCGCTGGTCGTGGTGGACCGGGACCTTCTGCACGGCGTGCCCCCGGGCGACGAAGATCACCGCGATGTCGTCCACCGCCTTCAGGACGCCCGCGACGTCCTCGGTCGACCAGTCGTCGGCCCCGGGGTCGTAGAGGATGACGAGCTTCATGCCGCCACCTCCGCCCGGGACCCGACGGCGAGCGACCGGCCGGTCAGGCGCCGCCAGGCGACCCGGACGACCTCCTGGATCATCTCGTCGTACGTGTAGCCCGCCGCGCGCGCGGCCTTGGGGAAACAGGAGTTGAGCTTCGGGTCCGGCAGGATGCCGGGCAGGGGATTGAGCTCGACGACGTTGGGGACGTCGGCCGCGTCGAGGCGGACGTCCACGCGGCACCAGTCACGGCAGCTCAGCGCGTGGAACGCCGCGAGCGCCACGCGCTCGATCTCGCGGGCCAGTGCGTCCGGAATGTCCGCCGGGCATTCGAAGATCGCGAGCTGGTGCTCGGCGGTATCCCAGATCCATTTCGCCTCGTATCCGTACACGGGCGGCGCGCCGGCAGGCAACGTGGTGAAATCGAATCCGACCAGCGGTAGGCACCGGGCGGCGAAGCCATTGCCCAGCACCGCCACGGTGAACTCGCGGCCCGGCAGATACCGCTCGACCAGCACGCCCTGGCCGTATTCTTCTAATAAGGAGAGGATGCGCTCCCGCAACTGCGGTCTCGTGTGGCATAAGTTGTTGACATATATGCCTTTGCCTGACCCTTCCGCCACGGGCTTCACGAACAGCGGGAACGGCAGGGCGACGCCGTCCAGGTCGGCCGGGCGGTCGATCTGCACGAACGGGGCAGTGGGCACGCCGCGGTGGACGAGCGCTTCCTTCGTGCGGCCCTTGTGCAGGGAGAGCGCCAGCGCGAGCGGGTCGCTGCCGGTGTACGGCACACCGAGGAACTCGCAGATGGCCGGCACGTGCGACTCACGGTTCACGCCGTGCAGTCCTTCGGCCATGTTGAACACGAGATCCGGCCGCGCGCGGGCGAGTCGGTCGGGGAATGAGGCGACGGCTTCGAGTCGGACGACCTCGCCGAAGAGACCGAGAGCCTGTGCCACCGCGTCGATGGTGGCCGGTTCGTCCCACTCGGCGAAGACGTCGCTGGTACTCGGCGGCTCTTCGGAGCCCGGGTCGGGTTTCTGATTGTACGCGAGACCGATGCGCATGCGGGTCTCGGGCTACCTCCTCTTACAAAAACGGCCGCCGCTGTCCGCGAACGGTCGGAGTCTGAACGCGTTGTCGATAGGAGAATACGAAACGGTGGAGAGATATGCAATAGGTCTCGGGCGCAGTCGCGACCCGATCCCCGCGACGATCCGTGGGTCGTCGGTCAGACCTTGTGGTACGCGACGCGGGCGGCGTCGTGACCGTCGGCGGCGCGGTAGACCTCGAAGTCGGAGAAGAAGGCGGGAGCGTCCGCCCGAAGCACGCGCAGCATCTCGACCGCGAGCCGCCGGATCTCGAGCTCGGCGCCCTCACCGGTCCGCAGCTCGAGCATGGTCCGCCAGGCGCGCGCGTTGGCGGACACGACGATCTTCACCTCCGTGCCGTTCGGCAGCACGCTCCGCGCCGCCTCCCGAGCCATCTTGCGCCGGTGCACCTTGTCGGTGATCCCCGCGTAGCGCTCGAGGAGGCGGTGGACGGCCTCCACGTACGCCGCCTGTGCCAGGGCGACCTGCCGCTCCCATTCCCGCTCGAGGGTCTCGTCACCGATCACGGCCGGCGGCAGCACGAAGGCGGCGTGGGACTCGTCCACGTACCGCTGCGAGAGCTGCGAATAGCCGAACCCCGCCCGGTGCCGCACCAGCTCGTGGGAGCAGGACCGGGAGATTCCTTCCACCAGCAGGACGTAGACGGCGTGCTCGAGCACCGATCCGTGCCCCTGCTTCTTGATGTTCTCGAGGTACTCGGCCGTCGAACGGCTGGCCGGGTTCGCCTGGCTCATGTAACACACCCGGCCGGCGTACTCGGCGAGGCGCTCCCCACCCGACGCTTCCCCGCCCCAGGTGACCGGGAGGTGGGGGGGTTCGAGGAACTGGGGGCGGGCGATGAGAGTGACGCGCGGAGCGCGGAAGATGTCCATCAGCGGGCGAGCTCGGGCTTCGGGGTTCCCCACCCGCCCGAGCGCTCGAGGTCGCGCAAGCGGGCGGCGATATCGGCCGGGATCCGGGCGGCGGCGGCACCGACCTTGAGGTCGGCCAGCGGCGACCAATCGGCCGCGGGAAGTATAACACCCGGGTTGAAGACCCCGCGCGGATCGTAGGCGCGCCGCAACTCCTCGAACAGGGCCACGACGTCGGGACCGTACACCCGGCCCACCACGCCGGCCCGCAGGCGGCCGTCGCCGTGCTCCCCCGCCGGAGTGCCGCCGAGGCGCACCACGAGGTCCGTGACCGCTTCGAACAGCGCCGCCACGCCCTGCTCCCACCCGGCCCGGGTCACGTCGGGCAGCGCGTTGACGTGGACGTGCCCGTCTCCCGCGTGCCCGAACAGGGCTACGGGAACGCCGTGGCGGGCCGCGGCCTCCCGCACACCGGTGATATAGGCGCCGAGCCGCGCGACCGGCACACAACCGTCCTCGACCACCTGGAGCGAGCGGCGGGTCGCGGGAAGCCGGGCCAGGGCCGGAGATGCGACGGTGCGGACCCGCCACAGGGCGGCCAGGTCGGCCGGCCCGAGGGCGGTCGCGACATGGGCGGTGACGTGCCGCAGCCCCCGGACGGCATCGCCGACTGCCCCGCGCGCGGCCGCGGCGGTGGGGCGCTCGAACTCGACCAGCAGGAGGCCGGCGAGGCCCGGCGGCACGGGGTCCCCCGCGTCCGCCACGAAGCCCAGCAGCGTCTCGTCCATCAGCTCGACGGCTGACGGAGCGAGGGACAGCAGGAAGGGGACGGCGTCCTGCAAGGCGTCGAGGGTCGCGAACCCGAGGGCGGCCCCGGCGCGCTCGGGCGGGACCGAATCGAGACGCCACTCGACGGCAGTGATCAGGCCCAGCGTGCCCTCGGCGCCGACGAACAGGTCCACCTCGTCCCCCGACGCGGCGTAGGCGTCGAGGGCGTACCCGGAGGAGTTCTTGCTCGTCTTCGGGAAGGCGGGACCGACGAGCCGCTCGCCGGCCGGGTCGAGGTGAAACCGCTCCCCTCTCCCCTCTCCCCGTCTCACCCAGCGCGCCTCCCCGCCGGTTCCCACGACCTCGATCGCCTCGACCCAGGGGCGCACGCTGCCGTAGCGGACCGACCGCGGGCCCGCCGCATTGGCGGCGACCATGCCGCCAGCGGTCGCGAACGCCCCCGAGGAGGGATCGGGGGGGAGCCGGAGCCCATCGGGAGCGGCCGCCGCGGCCAGCCGCCCCCAGGTCACCGACGCCCCGGTCACGGCGCGCCGTCGCGCGGCGTCGAGGCGCAGGTCGGCGAATCCGCGGCTCAGGTCCACCACGATCCCCGGGCCGACCGAGCTGCCCGGCATCCCGCTCCCGGCGCCTCGGGGCACGAGCGCGGTGCCGGTCTCCTCGGCCCAGCGCACGAGCGCCCTGACGTCGTCCAGCGTCCGCGGGATGGCCACGCCCGCCGGGAGGATACGGTAGATGCCCGCCCCTTCCGCGTAGGCCGCGCGGAGCCGGGGGTCGGTGCGGATGTCGGGTGGGGTCGGCGTGCTACCTGCCCAGCACCGTCGCGGCGCGGTCGATGCGGTCGAGGATTTCCTGGGCGAAGGCCACGCCCGGGTGGTCGCGGGGGACGAGGCGCTCGGTGGCCCGGCCGCGCACGTACGCGCCGAGCGCCGGTTGGTATACGGTCCGGATGAGAACCCGCGCGCCGCGGCCGAGCGTGTCGGGGGCGACCGTGATGAGCATGCGGACCACCCGCTCGATGGGGGGGTAGCGCTCGGCCTCCCAGCGGTGGGGGGTGAGGTCGAAGTAGTCGGTTTCGACCAGGCCGGCCGCTTCCTGCACGAGCCGCGGCTCGAGCGGCACGGCGGTCAGCGCCCGGAGGGTGGCGGCGAAGGTCACCTGGACGCTCGCGCCGACGAGTCCCTTCACCGAGGCGTCGCCGCTGGCCGCGGCGGGCTCGGCCCCGGGCGCTCCGGCGCACGCCAGCGTCAGCAGCGCTGTTCCGATGACCCCACGCCGGCTCATAGCACCTCGAATTTCTCGCGCAGGGCGGCGGCCAGCCGGCGGGCCAGCAGGTCGCCCGCCGGGGGCGTGGGGCGCTCCAGGTCCCGTGGGGGGCGGGACGGATCCTCAGTCGGCCGGTAGACGGTCTCGATCCACACCTGGCTGCGGCCGGAGCCCGCGGGATCCACCCAGACACGTGTCTTGACGCGGAACGGGAACTGGGCCCCGGCCGTGTCGGCGGGCGGCACATACCACTCCGTCTCGACGTAACGATCCAGCTCGGTGGCGCGGGTCACCCCCACATCGGCCGCCGCGATCCAGGAGGCTGCTTCGCGGGTCACGACCGGAGGCTCGGCCACGAGGAGGAAGTAGACGGCCTGGGGCAATGGGGCGAACGGCGGACGGGTCGTGGCGGGCGAGCAGCCGGCCATGAGGCACAGGACCGCGGCCGCCCGCCACATCAGTGCTCGTGCGCGGGAGCGCCCGGCGCGTGCTCGTGCCCGCCGGCGCTGTCCGGGCGCGACTGCGGGGCGGTGGGCAGCTCGACCTTCCGGTCCCGGGCCTCGGTGACGAGGTCCTCGTTCGACACGCCGGCCGCGTGGTCGAACACCGCGCGACCCCCCAGGTTGGCCGTCAGCATCAGGAGCGCGAGGCCGCCGATGCCCAGCAGCCGGACGGTGAGGTCCTCGATCGGGGACAGCCGCCCGCGGCGCCACAGCTTCCATACGAGCATGACCGTGAACAGGAGCATGACGTACAGGGCGAGGCGTTCGTGGCGCAGCATCAGCTGGTGGATGGCCTCGCCATGATCGATCGCGTCCTCGGCCATCCGGCCGGAGAGGTAGGCGGCCCACCCGCCGACGACGCCGCCCCACAGCGTCCAGAACCCGACGGCGCGGAGCGTCTCGCGCTTCAGGGCCCAGCCGGCCAGGTCGAACAGCACGGCGGCGAGCAGCAGGGCAGCCGGCAGATCGTTCAGCGCGGCGTGCAGCTTCGCCCAGGTATAGTCGAGCATCAGTAGGTGATCTCCGGATGGGACGGGTTCACAGCCCGAGGGACGCGACGGTGGGCGGCGTCGTGGCGTAGTCGTAAAAGCCCTTGCCGCTCTTGCGGCCGTACATGCCGGCGAGGACCATGCGCTTGAGCAGCGGGGGCGGGGCGTAGCGCTGTTCGCGGTACTCGTCGAACATGATCTCGGCGATCCTGTGGGTCGTGTCGAGCCCGACGAAATCGAGCAGGGTCAAGGGTCCCATCGGGTAGCCGCAGCCCAGCTGCATCGCCTTGTCGATGTCGGGGACGCTCGCCACGCCGTGCTCCAGCGCGCGGATCGCGTCGAGGAGATACGGTACGAGGAGGAGGTTCACGATGAACCCCGATGTGTCCTTGGCCGTCACCGCTTCCTTGCCCAGCGACCGGGCGAACGCGAAGGCCCGGTCGAAGGTGGCCGGGGTGGTGGTCACCGTCCGCACGACTTCGACGAGGGGCATCAGCGGGACGGGATTGAAGAAATGCAGGCCCACGAACCGATCGGCGCGGCGGGTCGCGGCCGCCATGGCCGCGATCGTGAGGCTCGACGTGTTCGACGCGAAGATGGTCTGCGCCCCGCACAGCCCGTCCAGCTCCTGCCACAGGCCGTTCTTGAGCTCCAGGTCCTCGGGCACCGCTTCGATCACGATGTCGCACGCCTTGAGCTCGGGGACGGCGGTGATCCAGCGGAGCCGGCCCAGGGTGGCGTCCCGCGCGTCGGCCGTCAGCTTGCCCTTTTCCACGAACTTGGCCAGCGACTTCTCGACCCCGGCTCGGGCCTTGTCGAGGATCGCCGGCGCCACGTCGCGCACGATCGTGTCGTAGCCCGCCGCGGCCGCCACCTGGGCGATCCCGCTTCCCATCAGGCCACAACCCAGCACCCCCACCCGCGTGATCTCGCTCATGATCCTCCCGCTACAGTTGGTCGAGCTGCTTGCGGATTTCGTCGGCGATCCGCACGAAGGCGCTGGGCCGGGGGCCCGGCAGGAGCTGCTGCGGTTGGATCTCCCCGTGCTCGAGCCGGTCGAGCACCTGCGCCAGCGCGATGTCGATCGGCACGGTGTTGCGCCGGAACGAGCGGGCGATCGCGAACCCGCCGAGGCCGAAACCGACGGCGGGGAGCACGGCGACCGGCAGGAGCACCCCACCCACCAGCATGCCCACGGTCCCGACGGCGCCGGCGAGTGCCATCGCCGCGAAGCCGCCGACGTGCGATCCGCGCACGTTGCGCACGTCCGCCAGCAGCCGGACGTGGCAGAAACCCTGCTCGAGCTGCGTGACTTGGGTCGTCACTTCCGCGGCCCGCACCAGCGCGTAGCGCCGCCCGCCCGGGGCGATCGCGCGCTGGATCGAGACAAATGCGCCGCGGCGCGACTCCCACGTTGTGCGGTCGGGAAAGCGCCGGCGCACCTGGAGCGACTCCTCGGTCTCGAGCCAATGAGCCAGCGCGCGCTCCACGGTCGCCCGGTCGCCGGGAACCACCCGTTCGGCGGACAGGCCACCCGGTCCCGCGAGCCAGGTGAGCACGCCGCGCGGGGCCTCGACCAGGCTGAGCGTTTGTTCTTCGAGAAGCGCCTGCTGCAAATAGCGGGAGGGGATGCCGACGTCCTTGCCCAGGGCGAGGAGCTCGTCGCGCGTGAGGCCGTCCCCGATGTCGCGCTCGTGCGACTGCAGCTCCGCCGCCCGGCGGATGATCCGGTCGAGTGCGTCCCGATGGATCAGCTCGCCGGGCATGTCACACCGACTGCTTGTTCTTCTCGGGCGCCGCGGGGAGCCGCTCCCCTGACGCCTGCGCCGGAAGCGCCGCCGGGCCTGCGGCCGCTGCCGCGCCGCCGCCGAACGCCCCGGTGAACGCGCGGAGCATGTCGATCGGGATGGGAAAGATCGTCGTCGAGTTGTTCTCCGACGCGATCTCGTTCACCGTCTGCAGGTAGCGCAGCTGGATCGCCACGGGTTCGCGGCCGATCACGTGGGCGGCCTGCGCCAGCTTCTCCGATGCCTGCAGCTCGCCCTCGGCGTTGATGATCTTGGCGCGCCGCTCGCGCTCCGCCTCCGCCTGGCGGGCCATCGCGCGCTTCATCTCGGGCGGCAGATCGACGTCCTTCACTTCGACCGCGGACACCTGGATGCCCCAATCGTCCGTGCGGGTGTCGATGATCTGCTTGAGAATGGCGTTGATCTTGTCGCGGTTGGCGAGCAGCTCGTCCAGCTCGGTCTCGCCCAGGACCGACCGCAACGTCGTCTGCGCGAGCTGGCTCGTGGCGTAGAGGTAGTTCTCGACGCCGATCACGGCGCGGTCGGGATCGGTCACCCGCATGTACAGCACGGCGTTGACCTTCACGGAGATGTTGTCGCGAGTGATAACGTCCTGCGGCGGGATATCGATCGCCATGACGCGCAGCGACACCCGTTGCATCTTGGCGAACAGCGGCGGCAGGAAGATCAGCCCCGGTCCCTTGGCGCCCCACGAGCGCCCCAGGAAGAAGTACACCCCGCGCTCGTACTCGCGCAGGACCCGCAGCCCGGACAAGAGGTAGAAAACCACGACGCCGAGCGCGCCGAGCAGAATGTCGCCCATCGGGTGCTCCTCTCTATTGCCAGCGCTGCCGGTCTAGGCCGGAAACGCCTCGACGATGACCGCCGCCCCCTGACCGCCGCCGATGCAGGCGGAGCCGAGGCCGAACTGTGCTTGGCGCGCCGCAGCGCATGCAGCAGATGCACGGTGATGCGCGTGCCGCTCGCCGCCAGCGGGTGGCCGATGGCGATCGCGCCGCCGTGCACGTTGGTCTTGGCCCGGTCGAGCCCGAGCTCCTTTTCGACGGCGAGGTACTGGGGCGCGAACGCTTCGTTCACCTCGACCAGGTCCATCTGCTCGAGCGTCAGGCCGGCCTTGGCGAGCGCCTTGCGCGCGGCGGGCGCGGGTCCGATGCCCATGTACTTCGGCTCGACGCCCGCCACCCCCCAGGCCACGAGCCGGCCCAGAGGCTTGAGGCCGTGGGCCCGGGCGTAGGCCTCGCTCGCCACCACCGTCGCGGCCGCCCCGTCGCCGATGCCGGACGCGTTGCCGGCCGTGACCAGGCCGTCCTGCTTGAAGTACGGCTTCAGGGCCGAGAGGCCCTCGAGCGTGGTGTCGGGACGCATGTGCTCGTCCGCGCCGAAGCTCGTTTCCTTGCCCTTGACCTTCACTTTCACCGGCACCACCTCATCGCGGAACACGCCCGCGTCCCACGCCTGCCGGGCCCGCTGCTGCGAGCCCAGTGCCACTTCGTCGGCCTCCTTGCGGGACAGCCGGTACTTCTCCGCCAGGTTCTCGGCGGTCTCCGCCATGGAAAAGCCGCACTGCGGGTCCTTCAGCGCTTCCCACAGATAGTCCTCGAGCGCGCTGGGACCGAGCCGCAGGCCCCAGCGCGCGCCGCGCACCACGTGCGGCGCCTGGCTCATGGACTCCCCGCCACCCGCGAGGACGGCCTCGCACTCGCCGAGCAGGATCAGCTGCGCCGCCTGGGTGATCGCTTCGAAGCCCGAGCCGCACAGGCGGTTCACCGTCACGGCCGGCACTTCGATGGGGAGGCCGGCGCCGAGGCCCACGTGCCGCGCCATGTAGATCGCGTCGGGCGAGGTCTGGAGCGCGTTGCCGAACACGACGTGTCCGATGTCGGTCGCCGGGGCGCCGGAGCGCTCGAGGGCGCCGCGCGCGGCGACGGCACCCAGCTCGATCGCCGAATGGTTCTTGAGCGTGCCCCCGAACGAGCCGAACCCCGTGCGGACGCCCGCGAGAAAGACGATGTCTTTATTGTGACCCTGAGTCTTCATGGGGAAAGCTCCTAAAGGTCGCGGAACTGACCGGAACGCGGAATATGGGCTCGGGGGAGGTGCGGCGGTAGGGCTCTAACCCGCAGTCGGGGCGAAAGATATGCCGGTGGTGCGGGAGCGGGTCCCGCTGGCCCGCGCGGGCTACAGCCGCGCCGCGATCGCCTCGGCGACCGCGCGCGTGGTCGCCGTACCCCCGATGTCGGGCGTCCGCACGCCCGCCGCGATCGTCTCGCGGACGGCCCGCTCGAGATCCAGCGCCGCCGCCGCGTGCCCGAGCTGCTCGAACATCAGGGCGCCCGTGAGAATCGCGGCGATGGGATTCGCATCCCCGCGGCCGGCGTGGCGCGGGGCGGAGCCGTGGACGGGCTCGAACAAGCCCGCCCGCCCCGGATGGAGGTTGGCGCTGGCGGCGATGCCCAGCCCACCCACGAGCGCGGCCCCCAGGTCTGAGAGGATGTCGCCGAACAGGTTGTTCGTCACAATCACCTGGAAGCGCTCGGGCCGGCGCACCAGCTCCATGGCCAACGCGTCGATGTAGCGATGCTCGGATTCGATGCCCGAGAACTCAGCGGCGACCTCGCGAAACTCCCGCTGCCACAGGTGGTGGGCCGGCACCGCGTTGGACTTGTCGGCCATGGTGACGAGCGTCCGGCCGTGCGCGCGGGCCCACTCGAACGCCGCCCGGATGATACGCCGCACGCCCTTCACCGTATGCACTTCCTCGGCGATGTGGGTGTCGCCTTCGGTGCGCCCGCGCCCGAGATACATCCCTTCCGTGTTCTCGCGGAAGATCACGAAATCGATCCCGGGGCCCGCGTCCGCCCGACCGCCTGACCGTCCGACCGCGCGGAGGGGGGTGAGGGAGGGGTGAAACAGCGTGACCGGCCGGAAGTTGATGTACAGGTCGAGGCGGAACCGCAGTCCCAGCAATATGTCGCGCGCGTGCTCGTTGCCGGGCACGCGGGGATCGCCCAGCGCGCCGACGAAGATGGCGTCGACGCCGTCGCGCAGATGCTGGAAGGCCGACTCGGGAAGCGTCTCCCGCGTCTGGAGATAGTGGTCCGCGCCGTACGGCAGCCGGTCCCACTCGCAGGCGAAGCCGTGCTTGGCCGCCGCGTGCTCCAGCACGGGGATCGCGGCCTCGATCACCTCCGGGCCGATCCCGTCCCCGCCGATCACGGCGATCTGATGTCGTATCATCCCGTCCGTCTCGTCCGCCTTGTCCGTCTTGTCCGTCTCGTCATTCAAACCCCGTCGCTCGCCCGCACCCCACGCAGTACGACCATCCCACGTCCACGGGGAGGCCGCAGGCCGGGCACTTGGGCTCGCCCGAGGCGGGCTGGCCGCACTGCGGGCAGAAATTGACGTCGCGGTTGGTGGGGAGCGGCCCGCCGCAGTACACGCAGTGGTCCGACTCCAGCAGATCCGATGGCTCGACCAGTTCGAAGACCGGTTCCCGGGACCCCCGTGGCGGGCTGGGGGGCTCGGCGACCGGCAACGCGGCCGCGACCACGACCGGCACCGGGTCGGGAGGGGGGTCGGGAGCGGCAGCGACCCCGCGCGACGGCTCCGGGTCGGGGTCGGCATGCGGGGCAACGATCTCGTGGCCCCGCAGATGACGCTCGGCAGCGATGCGGTTCACCAGGACCTGGGCGTCGGCGAAGTTGCGAAAGAAGCCCGTGTCCGGATTCACGGCTGCGGTCTCGGCGCGCAGCTTCTCGCACGCCTCGGCGGGCTCGAGGCGCAGGTAGTCCCGCTCCCCGGCGAGCAGCCGCAGGACCGTCATTTCGTAATCCTGGTGCGTGGCCACGTTCAGACGGGAGCGGTTCGACCGGTAGGGCACGAGCCGCTCGTGCACTTCGCTCGCCGCGAACGGGATGGCCAGCCGCGCGTCGCGGGCCAGGGCCTCCACGAGCAACTCGAAGAGGCGGTCGAGCTCGTCAGCCACCCAGCGCCTCCACCAGGCCGACGGACAAGACGGACAAGACGGACAAGACGGACGGGCTCCGAGTTGCCGCGTCCGTCCGCCTCGTCCGTCTCATCTGACCACCACCACTCCGCGCATGAACGGGTGCGGCGTGCAGTGATAGGTGTAGACGCCCGGCCGGTCGAACGTCGTCGCGAACGCGGCGCCGCGGGCGAGCTCGCCCGAGCCCGGCAGCCCGCCGGCGAAGGTCACCGTGTGCACCACCTCGTCGTCGTTCAGCCAGCGGACCGATTGCCCGACCGCGACGGTCACCGTGTCGGTCTGAAACTTGAGCTGGGCGATGCGGACGGTCGCCGCCGCCGCTCCGGTCACCGGAGTCGATCCGCCCCCCTTGAACCACGGCGCGAAGCGGCTCAGGTGCAGAGGGATGGTGAACTCGAATCCGTAGAGGATATCGGGCGTGCCGACGGAGTTCCCCTGGATCGTGCTGGTGTAGTTGTTGCCGGCCTGGAGGGAGAACGTGTGTGGCGAGCCGGGGATGAGGAAACTGACCCCAGCGCTCCACGCGGCGACGACGCTCGTGTCCGCGTACGCTCCGACGTCCGCCGACAGCGCGATGTATGGGGTGAGCCGCGCCACCAGGCCGCCTCCCAGAGCGACGTGGCCATCGCCGCCGGGGCCGAATGCCGAGCTTACCCAGCGTGCAGCGCCCAGCGCCGTCACGCGGCCGACGGTGTAGCCGGCGCCGAGCTCAGCATCGAAGCTCTCCGCGAGATAGTTGTACGCGGGGGTGATGCTCACCGCGAGCCCCGGGTCGCCGTCCTGGCCGCCCAGGAGCCGCCACCGCGCGTAGAACTCGCTCTCGTTATTGGTCCCGGCGGCCGAGCGGATGGCGGAGTTGGTACCGAGATGGTAACCGAGGCTGATACCCCGCGTCACACCCACGGCGAGCGTGAACGTGGGAAAGTTCTGGATTTCGTGCACCGGTCCTTCGCTCACGTGGAAGCGGTGCAGGAAATTGAACTGCACCACCCCTCCGTCGCCGGTCCAGGTCCCACCGAGGTTGGGGGGCCGGTACAGCAGGGACTGCGCCCCCGCGGGGGCGGCGGCGATCGCCGCGAGCGACAAGACACCGTGGAGTACGCGCATGGGGCGCTCCCGTCGTCGGCATGGTGACAATCTACGCCTCCCGTCCCCCGTCCCCCGTCCCCGTCCCCCGTCCCCCGTCCCTCATCCCTCATCCCTCATCCCTCATCCCTCATCCCTCATCCCCCATCCCTCATCCCCCATCCCCCATCCCCCATCCCCCATCCCTCATCCCCACCCCGGCCTCATCGCCACTCCTCGCGCCACCGGTCGTACGGCACCGGAACGACGCCCCCCTGACGCAGCACCTCGATGCCCGTGGGGTCGCGGTAGGCCTTCCGGTAAAACAGATGGCTCACGCCCGAGTTGATCATCAGCTTGGCGCACATGACGCAAGGGGAGGCGCTCACGAAGACCACCTTGTCGCGCACGTTACCGGGCGCCTTGACCAGCGCGTTCATTTCCGAGTGGATGCACCCGCAACTCCCCGGCACTGCCGAATCGCATTTGTTCGGCAGACCGCGAGCGTTGCCGTTGTACCCGATCGCGAGCACGTTCTCGAGGCGCTGATCGGTGATCACGGTTCCCACCTGGAGGCGCTCGCAAGTCGAGCGTTTGGCGAGCTCCTCGGCCATGCGCATGTAGACCTCGTAGAGCGGGATGCGCGTGACCGGGGGCGCGGGCTCACCCTCCCGCCACAGGTTGAGCGGGTGCGTGTTTTCGGGCACCGCGTCTCTATGCCGGTTCACGGATTCCCGCGTCGGGATCGTAGTCCCGGTACCGGTCGCGTTCGCGCTCCGCCGCCAGCCACAGGTCGAACCCGGAGGGGATCAAGCCGTTGGAGCGTTGCTGCGTCTCGGCGGCGCGGATGGCGAGGTCGTTGGCGTACTCGTTCTTCGCGTGGCCGGCGTGCCCGCGCACCCACCGCCACGTGACGGTGTGGGGCGCCGCGGCCTGCTCGAGTTTCTGCCACAGCTCGAGATTCTCGAGCGTCCCGCCCCGGCGCTTCCAGCCGCGGGCCTTCCACCCGGGCATCCACTCGGTCATGCCCTTCACGAGATACTCGGAATCCGACACGTAGGTGACCCGGGCGCGCTTCCACTGGCGCCGGATCCATTCGAGCGTGGCGATCGCCCCGGCGAGCGCCATCCGGTTGTTGGTGGTCTGCGGTGCGCATTCGTACAGGTCCCAGCGGGCGACGCTGTCGCCCGCGGCCGCCTCGACGAGCGCCGCGTTGCCGCCCGGACTGGGCCGGGTCTGGTCATTGCCGAGGCAGCTCTCGTCGGCATGCACCAGCACGGCCGGCGCCGCGGCGGCGTCGGTCACGGCTGCACCACGACAGGAATGGCCGTCCGCTTCAGGATATCCTCCGCGTGCGACGCCAGGACCGGACCGGGCCGCCCGGGCTCCGGGCGCGGCATGTGGGCGCCCGCGAACAGGGCGTCCGCCCGCGTCTCCCGGACGAGCGCCGCCACGACCGCAGCCGGCGCGCCCGGCCGGACGTGCGTGTGATATATCACCGGCTGGAGCGAAAGCGCCGCCTCGGCGAGGCCGATCACCGGGGCCGCGGCGGCGGGGTCGTCGCTGGCGTGCAGCACGTGGAGCACGCCCCCGGACACGGCCGTGAAGCGGGCGGCGAGCTCGAGCGCACGACGGCTCGTCTCACCGCCGTCGAACGCCACGGCGCATTGCCGCATGGGGGAGGGCGCGCCGCCGCACGCCACCACGCACCGCGCCGTCGTCCGCAGGAGCGTCGCGGCTGTTCCGCCGAGCGAGCCGCGCGGGACGTCACCGCGGCGCCCGACCAGCACCACCTCGGCGTCCTGCGCGAGCGCGCTCAGGACCACGTCGGCCTCGCCGGCACGCTCGACCACCTCGACCGCGAGTCCGGCGGCGTCCAGGCGGAACCGCGCGCGCTCCACCAGCCCTGCGTCCACCGTCCGACCGGCCTCGTGCGCGTACGCGATCACCACCGTGCTGGCGAAGCGCCGCGCGAGCACCACGGCCTGCTCCAGGGCCACGTCGGCGTAGACGCTGCCGTCCAGGCCGACGAGCAGAGCCGCGAACATCGGCTAGAGGACCGCGAACAGTTCGAGTTCGCGCAGGCGGAACCGGAGGACTTCGCCCGTCATCGGCAGCCGGCCTTCCAGGGTCTCGTCCGAGTCAGCCGTGTCGAGCCCCACGGCGACGACGACGTACTCGGTGCCGCGACGACGCAGGGCGATTCGCCGGGTCTCGCGGACGGCGCGCTCGAGCGCGTCGAGCGCCTCCGGCGTGAGGTCACGGTATTCCCGGATCGCCGGCATGGCCGAAAGCTACCGCACCGCGACCCGCCCCGCTTCGCCCTCGTGGACCCGGCCGACCACGGCGCGCGCCGGCGTATCCTCGCGCGCCAGCGCCTCGAGCAGCGCGGCGAGCCGGGGCTCGGGGACGGCGATCAGCAGCCCCCCCGACGTCTGCGCGTCCGCGAGGAGGATCTGCGTCGTCGCGTCCACCGCGGGTCCGAAGGCGACGTGCGGCCGCGCGGCCTCGAGGTTGCGCTGCGAGCCGCCCGGGACGGCGCCGCGCGCGGCGAGGGCCCGGGCCTCGGGCAGCACGGGCACCGCCGCCGCCTCGACGTCGGCCGCCACCCCGCTCGCGGCGAGGACCTGGTGGAGGTGTCCCAAGAAGCCGAACCCGGTGACGTCGGTGGCGGCATGCACGCCGATCGCGAGCATCGCCCGCGCCGCTCCCGCGTTCAGCGTCGTCATCGCCCGCACCGCCGGCGCGAGCGCCGCGGCGTCGAGCAGATCGCGCTTCAGCGCGGTCGTGAGGATACCCGTTCCGATGGGCTTGGTGAGCACCAGGCGATCGCCCGGCCGGGCGCGCGAGTTCGGCACGATCCGGTCGGGGTGGGCCTCGCCGATGGCCACCATGCCGTACTTCGGCTCGGGGTCGTCGACCGAATGGCCGCCGAGGATGAACGCACCCGCTTCGCCGGCCACGTCCGCGCCGCCGCGCAACACCTCGCCCAGCAGGTCCATGGGGAGCGTCTCGCGCGGCCACCCCACGAGGTTGAGCGCGAACAGCGGTGTGGCGCCCATCGCGTACAGGTCCGAGAACGCGTTGGCGGCCGCGATCCGTCCGAAGTCGTACGCATCGTCCACGATGGGCGTGAAAAAGTCCACCGTCGCGACCAGGGCGCGGTCCGGCGCCAGCCGGAAGACGGCGGCGTCGTCGCGGGTCGCGGCGTCCACGAGGATCCGAGGATCCGTCGCGGCGGGGACGTGACGCAGGACCTGCGCCAGCTCGGCGGAGCCGAGCTTGCAGGCTCAGCCGGCGCCGTGCGAGTACTGCGTCAGGCGAAAATGAGTCATGGGTGAGCGAAATATGCGGGGACGGAGGATAGAGGACGAGGGATGCGTGGGATGGGTCACTCCAAGCGCCACGCCAGCAGGCCGCCGGCGCCGACATAGCGGGCGACATCGGCGAGCCCCAGCACGATCGCGCGCCGCCGGGTCAGCCCCGTCGGCCCGTCACGCAGGCGGGGGGCGAAGGCCACGAGGGCGCCCACCAGCAGGAACAGCAGCCACCAGCCGCCCGCGCCGAGCGAATCGAACCAGAGCGACGCGAACAGCGTGACCGCGGCCGCCTCGAGGCCGGTGACCCACACGTCCGCCGCCGGCGCGCCGCTGTCGCTCGGGGCACCCGCGCCGAGCCAGCCCCGCGCCGCCCAGCGGACCAGCAGGAACCACGCGGCGACGGGCAGCCATGCGAGCAGCAGGCGGGGCAGGGTCACCGTGCGGTGGTGAAGCCGGGCCCGCGGAGCCCGCGGCCCGGGCGCTCGTCGGTCATGATGCCGTCGCGCAGCACGGACCGACCGTTGACCAGCACGTGCACGATCCCCACGGACGGCCGGTGCGGGTCCGCGAACGTGGCGCGGTCGATGACCGTGGCGGGATCGAACACCGTGATGTCGGCGAACGCGCCGGCGCGCAGCACCCCGCGGTCGCGCAGCCCGACGCGTTGCGCGGCGAGCGACGTCATCTTGCGCACCGCCTGCTCCAGCGCGAGCAGCCGCTGCTCGCGCACGTAACGGCCGAGGATCCGCGTGAACGAGCCGTAACTGCGGGGGTGCGGCCGGATGTCGGCGAGGGGGCCATCGGGCGCGACGCCCGAATAATCCGTGTTGACGGCGACCCAATCCTTCACCATCGCGGCCCGCAGGTCGTCCTCGTTCATCGAGAAGTAGATGGCGCCGATGCGCGCGCTGTCGGCGAGGAGGAGATCGAACAGCGTCTCCAGCGGATCGGCGCCGCGGCGGCGCGCGATCTCGCCGACGCGCTGTCCCTGGAGGTGGCGCATCGAGTCGATGTAGACACTCGCGATCAGGATGCCGTCCGCGCCACCGGCGCCGCGGTACATGAGCTCGTTGCGGGCCACGCCCCGCAGAATCGAGTCGCGGATCGCGCGCCGCCGGGCCGGGTCGCGCAGCCGGGCGAGCAGCGAGTCGCGTCCCCCGTCGTGCGCCCAGGCCGGAATGGACGCGGCGAGCGAGGTCGCCGAGGCGATGTACGGGTACTGGTCCGCGGTCACGTCGATCCCCGCGGCGCGTGCCGAGTCGATGCGGGCGAGGACGTGGGGCATCCGGCCCCAGTTGGCGCGACCGGCGACCTTGAGGTGCCAGATCTCGACGGGGATGTCGGCATCGCGGGCGATGCGGAACGCCTCGTCGAGCGCCGCGTCGATCCGCTCCCCCTCGTTGCGCAGGTGGGTGGCGTACACGCCGCCATGGCGGCGGGCGGCGCGCGCCAGCGCGACCAGCTCCTCGGTGCTCGCGTAAATGGCGGGCGCGTAGATCAGGGAGGAGGACAGTCCGAGCGCGCCCTGCTGCATGGCCGTGTCCACGAGCGCCGCCATCCGGGCCAGCTCGTCCGCGGTGGCGGGCCGGTTCACGTCGCCGATCACGACGCGGCGCACCTGGGTCGCGCCGACGAAGGTGGCGAGGTTGACGGCGGAGCCCGTGCGCTCGAGCCGGTGGAAATAGCCGTCGAGGTCGCGCCAATCGATGTCGAGGCGGTAGCGCCGCAGGTAGGCGGAGTCCAGAGCGACGAGCGCGTCGGTGAGCGGGGCGACCGAGCCGCCCTCGCCCGTGATTTCCGTCGTGACGCCCTGGGTGAGCTTGGACAACACCCGGTTGTCGATGAGGACTTCGGTCTCCGACTGCCCGAGCATGTCGATGAAGCCAGGGGCCACGACGAGCCCCGAGACGTCGAGCGTCTCCCGCGCCGCGGCCCGGGGGAGCCAGCCGATCGCCGCGATGCGGTCGCCCACCACGGCGACGTCGCCCTGGAACGCCGGGTTTCCGGTCCCATCCACGATCCAGCCGCCGCGGAGGAGCACGTCGCGGGGTTCGCCGGCGGTCGTCCCGTCACGGACCGCCGGACCGCAGCCCGCGAGCAGTACCAGCGCCAGGGTGCGCTTCAGCGCCGCCACGTTGCGCGCAAGGAGTCGGGCGCGATCAGGCGGCCGCGGATCATCACGAGGTGGATGTCGCGCGTCGCCAGGATGCTCGAATCGGGACGGCTGTTGAGGATGACGAGATCGGCGACTTTCCCGGGCGCGACCCAGCCGAGGGAATCGGCGCGGAGGAGCTGGGCGTTGCGCCGTGTCGCCGTTGCGATGGCCGACGCCGGCGCGAACCCGGCGCCGACCAGAAGCGCGAGCTCCTCGTGCAGGGAGAAACCGGGCACGAGCAGCGGCGCAGCGGCGTCACTGCCCGCTCCCATGAGGCCACCGTTGCGGCGGAACTCCACGAGAAACCGCACCTGCGCGGCCAGCGCCGCGCGCACGAGCGCCGCGTCGGCCGGCGTCCAGCCCACCCGCCGCACGAACGCGGCCGCGTCGCGCACGCTGCCGCCCTCGGGAGGGACGTCCGCCATCGCGGGGCGCCCCGCGAACGCCGCGTCGCCGAGCCGGGCGAGAGCGTCGGACGCCACGAGCGTGGGCACGAGGCTGACCCGGGTCTCGGCGAGGGCGCGCGCCGCCCGCGCGATCTGCACGGAATCGAGCCGGCTCCACGCCGCCGCCTCGGCGCGCCACGCCGTCTGCGGGTCGTGGTACGCCCGCAGGAGCGCCCCGGGGTCGGCCACCGCGTTGTGCGCGATGCCGCCGAACTGCTCGATCGACGCCACCCCGGCCCGCGCAGCGGTCAACGCGTCCGTTCGCCCCAGGCTGGCCGCGACCGGCAGGCTGAACGTGCCCGCTTCGTCGAGAATCGCGGCCATGACGTCCGGCGTGATCCCCGTGTGCAGCTTGAGCCAGTCGGTGCCGGTGATCGCTCGGCGGTCCACGGCGCGCCGACCCTGATCCGGGGTCGCCGCGGTGTCCGCGCCGGCGTACGCCGGCGGCACGCCGTCGATCATCCCGCCCGAGGTGAAGATGCGCGGACCGAGGGCACTGTCCCCATTGAAGGCCGTCCGGACGCGGTAGGCGACCGCGCTGTCGTCACTCAGGTCTCGTACCGTCGTCACGCCCCACGCGATGAACCGCGGTCCGGTCCAGGGCTCGACGTGGGCGTGCGCGTCGATCAGGCCCGGGATGATCGTCTTCCCGACCAGACGCAGGACCGTCGCTTTGCGGGGGACCGGGATCTCATTGACGCGGGCGACGGCCTCGATCCTGCCACCGCGGACGATCACAACGGCGTCCTCGATCGGAGCCCCACCGCTGCCGTCCATCAGGGTCGCCCCTTCGAGGACGATGACGCTCTCCCCTCCGCCACCGCACGCCGCGAGCGCGAGGACGCCGGCGAGTACGATGCCACGGCCGGTCACGGTCGCGCATCCGGGAGCGAGGGGTGGCACACCGGGCGGCGCGCCCGTGCGTCGGCGACAACGGGCTTTAGCAGGTGCACCGGAGCATCCTCACAGGGGCGAGGGGACGGCGTATGGGAGTGGAGATGGCGCCCGTCATCCGGTCCGGGCACCTCTGGGTTCCATGCCCGCCCCAACGTAGCTTGCGACATGGCCGGCGCAACCCCGATGCCGCAGCTGGGCGCCCGGGCCCCCCGCGCCGACGGGGGATTCCTCTGGGAGACCATCGTCAACGGCCCGGTCCACTCCCGGCGCCTCGGGACGAGCCTCGGCCTGAACCTGCTCCCACCGCGCTCCAAGCTCTGCACGTTCGACTGCCCCTACTGCGAGTGCGGATTCAACACTCCAAAAGCGGCCGCCGCGCGCTGGCCGTCGCCGGACGAAGTAGCGCACAGCCTGCGCCACGCGCTCGAGCGGATGACCGCCGCCCCGCAGTGGATCACGTTCGCCGGCAACGGGGAGCCGACGCTGCATCCGCGGTTTCCGGTCGTCGTGGACCGCGTGCTCGCCGCCCGCGACGAGCTCGCACCGGCGGCCCGCGTGGGTATCCTGACGAACGGGCTGGCCGCCCGCCGGCCCGCCATCGCCGCCGCGTTGCGGCGCCTCGACGCCCGGATGATCAAGCTCGACCCCGGCCCGGTCGAGCGGGTCAACGGCGTGCCCTACGACCGGCAGACCATCGTCGCGATCTGCCGTGATGTCGCACCGGTCATCGTCCAGGCGATGGTCGCCGCGGGCCCGGCGTGGGACGGGGGAGACGACGCGGCGCTGGCGGAGTGGCTGCCGGCGCTCGTCGCCGCGGCCCCCGCCGGCGTCCATCTCTACTCGCTCGACCGCGCACCGGCCGACCCGCAGGTGCGCAACGTACCGCGGGAGCGCCTCGACGAGATGGCGGCGGCCATCCGCGCGGCGCTCCCGCACACCGACGTCGCTGTCTTTGCCTGACTAGCGGCGCCGCTTCCCGGCCTTCCGCTTGGGCGCCTTGCGGCCGCCCTTCTTCGCCTTCCTGGGGCTCTTGCGCGACTTCGCCCTGGCCTTCTTCCGCTTCGAAGCCGCCTTTTTCTTGGGTGCTGCCTTCTTGCGACGGGTGACTTTTTTCTTCGCCGCCTTCTTCGCCTTCTTCTTGGGCTTCGCGGGTGCGGCCTTCGGCCGCGCCGGCATCGCCGGCTCTGGTGGTGGCGGCGGCGGGGGCGGGGCGGGTGGGATCATCGGATCCCACATGCGCGGTTCGCCAAAGCCGCTATCGGGGAGGTCCTGGTCGAGCATCGAGTCTCCTCTCTCAGCTGGTGTTCGCGGACGGGCCTATAGCTTATCCCGCGCCACCTGCCACGCAAGTCACGCTCCGCGCGCTCGTCGCGCGCCACACACGGCGATCGGCACGGGCGCCCGGGGCGATCCCACGGCTTTTCGAGCTGGAGTGGCCCCGCGCGCGCTCGGCCTCGCCCGCCGGCTCGGCTGGACGCTCGCGCCGCGAGCGCGCGGGCCTGTGGCGGCCGGATTCTGTTGCCAAACCCCTTGTGGACTCGTACGTTAGCGCAGAACCATGCCAGGTCGGATCGGGCCGTCGCTCTCCGTGTTCACCGCACTCCTGGGCACGCCGCTGCTCGCGCAGACGGTGGCCGAGGTGCAGGTGGCACCCCCCCAAGTGAGCCTCAAGGCCGGAGAGCGCAGTGGCCTCCTCGCCACCGCGTTCGACCGGTTGGGCAACGTCATTCCTACTGTCCGATTCATCTGGAGCTCGAACAACGTCCAGGTGGCGCGGGTGGATAACAACGGGACGGTAATCGGAGTCGCGCCGGGAGTGGCGATCGTCGAGGCGCGGGTGGGCTCACGCCGCGGCGTCGCGGCCGTGCAGGTCGTGGGGGGCGCCGCCGCCGGCGGCGGGCCGCCGGCCGCGCCGGCGGCGCCGGTCGCCGCCGCGGCCACCCCCGGTGCCCAGGCCGATCCCCCGGAGGGCCAGCCGCCCGGGTCCGGACCCGCGGCCGCGCTCAGAATCGAGCCGCCGGCCATCTATCTCCTGCCGTCGGAGAACGTGCGGGTCACCGTGCGCGCGCTGCGGGACGACGGTGGGCCCGCCGCGCCCGTCGCCGTCTCGTGGGTGTCGCTCGTGCCCGCGATCGCCAGCGTCAACGCGGGGGGGGTCGTGGTGGCGCTCGCTCCGGGGCAGGGCACCGTCCAGGTGACGGGCCCCGGGGGCCTGACCGCGACGGCGCCGGTCGTGGTGCAACAGACCGACATCGCGATTCAGGAGCAGGGGCCGCTGTTGTTGTCGCCGGGCGAGCCCGATACGCTGCACGTCATCGTCCCCGCGCAGAACGGGCGCGCCGTGAGCCCGATGGGGCTCGTCTGGACGTCGAGCGACACCAACGTCGTCAAGATCGGGCTCACCGGCGTGATGACGCCCGTCGGGCACGGCACGGCGGCAGTCACGGCGACGGGACTCCTCCAGTCGCGCACCCTCGAGGTCGCGGTGCACCGGCCGGTCGAGATCCTGGTGGCCCGGCCGCGCCCGCAGGACGAGGTCGCGCTCCCGCTCTCGGGCGCCGCGCGGTTCGAAGTCCAGGCGCTCGCGATCGACCAGACCCCGGTGCCGGAGGCGCCGATCCGGTGGGCCGTGTCCGATGCCACCATCGCGAGCTTCGATCCGGCGACGGGAATGCTGACCGGGCGCGCAATCGGGCGCACCCAGCTCACGGCGCGCGCGCCGGGGCGGGGGCTGGCGGTCACGTGGACCATCAACGTCGTGGCCGGCGACGTCCGCATCGTGCCCGCGCGCGCGGGGCTCTCCCCCGGGCGCCGCCAGGCGCTGGCCGCCGAGTTCGTGGGGGAGGGGGGGGCGGTGCTGGGACCGGCGCAGCCGGAATGGAGCAGCGAGAACCCGGCGGTGGCGACGGTCGGGGCCGACGGCACCGTCGCAGCCGTGGGTTGGGGGCGGACGCGCATCGTGGCCGCCGCACCGGGGGGGAAGCGCGCGACGGCCGAGGTCTTCGTCCTGGGAGAGATCGTGGTCGCGCGGTCGGCGGGGGGGCCGCTCGAGCTGTTCGCCGTCCAGCGCGCGGACCTCGCGGACCTGCGCAAGGTCCAGTCGGACACGCTGGGTGCGACGGACGCGGCGTTCTCCGCCGACGGGTCCCGGGTGGCAGTCGCGTCGTCACGGCACGGGAACCCGGAGATCTACACGATGAATCCGGACGGGACCGACGTCATTCGGCTGACCGATCACCCGAGCGCCGACGGTGCGCCGGCGTTCTCACCCGACGGCCGGACGGTCGTGTTCCACTCGGATCGCGACGGCAATCGCCGGCAGATCTTCGCGGTGGACGCCGATGGCGGCAACGTGCGTCAGCTCACGCGCGACTCGACCAACAGCCAGCCGAGCGTCTCGCCGGACGGCCAGACCATCGCGTACGTCACGACCCGTGGGCGCAACTACGACATCTGGCTGATGACGCGCGACGGGTCGGATCAGCGCCCGTTCACGCGCAGCCCCCAGTGGCACGAGCGCCACCCGCAGTTCCTGCGTGACGGCTCGCTGGCCTACCTCGTGGAGCGCCGGGAGGGGGACCGGACGATCACGCAGGTCATGCGCGCGGAAGTGGGGACGGGAACGGTGACGTCGCTGTCGGGCACCGATCTCGTGATCAGCGACTTCGCCGTCGCCCCCGCCGGCACGCTGCTCGCGCTCGTCGTGCCCGCGCCCGGACAGGAGCGCCGCCGGACGCCGGTGTACCGGGTCGTGATCGTGCCGGTCGGCGGCGGGACGGGCACGCCGGTCTATCTGCCCGCGCGCGAGAACGAGCAGATGCTCGCGCCGGCATTCGTGCCCTAGGGCCGCTCGCCGGTCGCCCGTACTGCCGGGCCGGTGCCTCCATGCGCGCCTGCGTCCTGACCGCCTCCGGCAGCCTCGATCGCGTCAGTGTGGTCGACGTGCCGGCTCCGCCACCCCCGGGGCCGGGCGAGGTGCGCGTGGCGCTCCGGGCTGCCGCCCTCAATCACCTGGACCTGTGGGTCACGCGCGGACTCCCCGGCGTGGAGCACCGCTACCCGCACATCCTGGGAGGGGACGGCGCCGGGGAGGTTGCGGCGGTCGGACCCGGCGTGACGCGCTGCGCGCCGGGCGACGCCGTGCTCATCAATCCCGGGATCAGCTGTTACGCCTGCGAGTTCTGCCGCCGCGGCGAGCAGGGGATGTGCCTGACCTACCGGCTGTTGGGCGAGCACCTGCCGGGGACGCTGGCCGAGTTCATCAATGTCCCGGAGGTGAACGTCGCCCGCGTCCCGCCGCTCGATCCGCCGCTCTCGTGGCCCGAGGCCGCGGCGTTCTCGCTGGTGACGCTCACGGCGTGGCGCATGGTCGCGACCCGGGCGAACCTCCAGCCCGGCGAAACCCTGTTGGCGTGGGGCATCGGCGGCGGCGTGTCGCTCACCGCGATGCGCATCGCGCAGCTGCGCGGGGCCAGGGTCATCGTCACGTCCTCGTCTGATGCGAAGCTCGCCGCGGCGCGCGCGCTCGGCGCCGACGTGATCATCAATCACCGCGCGCAGAACGTCGCGACCGAGATCCGCAGCCTCACCGCCAAGCGCGGCGTGGACGTCGTGATCGAGAACGTGGGCGAAGCCACGTGGGAAGACTCGTTGCGCTGCCTGGCGAAGGGCGGCCGTCTGGTGACCTGCGGCGCCACGTCCGGGCCCCGGGTCTCGATGGACGTGCGCCGCCTGTTCTGGAACCAGTACACCATCATGGGCTCGACGATGGGGAACGCGCGGGAGTACGAGGAAATCGTACGCATCCTCGGCACGGGCGCCCTGCGGCCCGTCGTGGACCGGGTGTATCCGTTGGATCAGGCGCGCGCCGCCCTCCAGCGGATGGCGCAGGGCGACCAGCTCGGCAAGATCGCGGTGCGTCTGGAGTGAGGTGATGAGGAGTAAGGAGCGGGATCGCACCTTACTCCTCACGACTGGCCGTTTACGGCCGCGGCTGGCCCATCCCCGGCATGCGCATTTCGTTGAAGCCCGCCGGCACGGTGAAGAGATTGTCGGCGAGGGTACGCGCTTCGACGCTCGTGGCGACCATCGACATCTTCACCTTGCCGCCCTCGGTCATCGTCGTGCTGAGGGGAAAGAACCCATCCTTGAACATCGCGCGGAACTCACGCCAGCGGGGGTCGCCCGCCGCGGGAAGGCCGAAGCCGGAGGAGCGACCGCGCTGGCTCTCCGAGCCGCCCAGGTAGTACCCCAGGCCCGACGCCACGCAGACGTCGACGTCCTGCTTGTCGCCCATCAGATAGTGCTCGCAGGAGTGCCCGGCGATCGTCTCGGTGCGGCCGGTTCGCGTGATCTTGGGAACCGTGGTGTCCCGTTGTGCGGCTCGGCCGGCCATGCGATTCAGGTCCATGGTCATGTACATGCGCTGGTCGGGCATTACGGTGGTCATGGTGGCGTTGCCGGCGTCCATGAGCATGAACACCTGCATGCCTTCCATTTCCATCTCGGTGCGCACCCGCTCACCCTTCGTCATGTAGACGATGTCGAACGAGCGGCCGTCGCTCGTCATGCGGTACTTCACGACACCCTGGAACGGCGCCTGCGCGGCGGCGGGCAGCGCGAGGACGGTGGCGGCCAGGAGACTGGTGAGGCGCAACGACATGAGTGTCCCTCGTGGATGGTGGCTGGGAAGTATAGTCCGGGCAACCACTTCCGCGCCTCCGCCGAGTTGCAATCCGTGACGTAAGTGATTAATTTTGCGTGACTTAGGGAGACGCTCCTGCGTCCCCGCGCCGCCCTTCGACGCCGGATCACAGCCCGTTCCATGACCGCACCAAACGCCCGCGAACGCATTCTGCCGCGCCTCATCCAAGACGAGATGCGCGAGTCGTTCCTCAACTACTCGATGAGCGTGATCGTCCAGCGCGCGCTGCCCGACGTGCGCGACGGACTCAAGCCGGTGCACCGCCGCATTCTGTACGCGATGCACGAGCTGGGGCTCGTCCCCGGCCGACCGTACAAGAAGAGCGCGACCGTCGTCGGCGACGTGTTGGGCAAGTACCATCCGCACGGTGACGTCGCGTTGTACGACGCGCTCGTCCGGATGGTGCAGGACTTCTCGCTCCGGTACCCGCTGATCGACGGGCAGGGGAACTTCGGGTCGGTGGACGGCGACTCCGCGGCCGCCTACCGGTATACGGAAGCGCGGCTGACCCGCATCGCGATGACGGTGCTCGAGGACATCGACAAGAACACCGTCGATTTCGCGCCCAATTTCGACGATCGGCTCCGCGAGCCGACGGTCCTGCCGAGCCGGTTGCCCAACCTGGTGGTCAACGGGTCGGCGGGAATCGCGGTCGGCATGGCGACGAACATCCCGCCCCACAACCTCACGGAGGTGACCCAGGCGGTCACCTATCTGGTCGATCACCCCGACGCCACCGTCAAGGATCTCCGCAAGCTCGTGCGGGGGCCCGACTTCCCGACCGCCGGGATCATCTACGGCCGGGACGGGATCCGGGACTGCTACGAAAAAGGCCGGGGCCGCATCGTCATGCGGGCGCGGGCGGTGATCGAGGAGCGGGAATCGTCGGGCAAGCACCAGATCGTGGTCACCGAGCTGCCCTTCCAGGTGAACAAGGCGCGCCTGATCGAGGATATCGCGCGGCTGGTCAACGACCGCAAGCTCGAGGGCATCTCCGATCTGCGCGACGAGTCCGACCGCGATGGGATGCGCATCGTCATCGAGCTGAAGCGCGACGCGGTTCCCGCGGTGGTGCTCAATCAGCTGTACAAGCATACCGCGATGCAGAGCACCTTCGGCGCCATCATGCTGGCCCTGGTGGACGGCGTGCCGAAGGAAATGAACCTGCTGGAGCTGCTGCAGCATTTCATCGATCACCGCCACGAGGTCATCACCCGGCGGACCGAGTTCGAGCTGGAGCGGGCCAAGGATCGGGCCCACATCCTCGAGGGCCTGAAGATCGCCGTCGACAACATCGACGAGGTGATCAAGATCATCCGCAAGTCGAAGGACACCCCGGCGGCGGATGCGGCCCTGCGCAAGCGCTTCAAGCTGTCGGAGCGGCAGTCGGCCGAGATCCTCAACATGCGGCTGGCGCGGCTCACCGCGCTCGAGATCACCAAGCTCGAGGAGGAGCTGCGGGAAGTCCGTGCATTCATCAAGGAGTGCCAGCAGATCCTGGGCTCGAAGCCGCGGCGCATGAAGATCCTGAAGGAAGAGATCACCGAGCTGGCGCAGGGGTTCGGGGACGCGCGGCGCACCGAAATCGTGGCCGACACCGGCGAGTTCTCGATCGAGGACCTGATCGCCGAGGAAGACATGGTGATCACCGTGTCCCACTCGGGCTACATCAAGCGCCTGCCGGTGTCGGCGTACCGGCGGCAGCGCCGGGGGGGACGCGGGGTGACCGCGGCGGGCACGCGCGAGGACGACTGGGTGGAGCACCTGTTCATCGCGTCCACGCACGACTACATGATGTTCTTCACGCAGCAGGGTCAGTGTTACTGGCTCAAGGTCCACGAGATTCCGCAGGCGGCCCGGGCCGCGCGCGGCAAACCCATCGTGAACTGCGTCGCGATGAAACCCGAGGAGCGGCTGGCGGCACTCGTCCCCGTGCGCGAGTTTTCCGAGGACAAGTTCCTGTTCTTCGCGACGACGCAGGGCGTCGTCAAGAAGACGCGGCTGTCGGAATTCGGCAATCCGCGGTCGACCGGCATCCGCGCGATCAACATCGGATCGGGGGACGAGCTGATCGACGTCCAGGTGACCGACGGGTCCAACGATATCGTGCTCGCGACCAGCCACGGCATGAGCATCCGGTTCCATGAGAAGGACGTGCGGGAGATGGGGCGGGCGGCGGGCGGCGTGAAAGGCGTGGCGCTGGACAAGAAGGACCGCGTGATCGACCTGGTCATCGTGCGTCGGCAGGCGACCCTGCTGACGGTCACCGGCAAGGGCATGGGCAAGCGCTCGGAGCTGGACGAGTATCGGGTGCAGCGCCGCGGCGGCCGCGGGATCATCACGCTCCAGCGGACCGACAAGACGGGCGACATGGTGGCGCTGAAAGAGGTGCAGCCCGACGACGAATTGATGATGATCACCAAGAAGGGAATCATGATCCGCGTGCCGGTCGAGGGGATCCGGATCTCGGGCCGCAACACCCAGGGCGTGCGCATCATGAACCTCACGGCCGGCGACCTCGTGGTGGACGTCGCGCGCGTGGTGCGGGAGGATGACGACGACGGCGAGGCGGACGAGGTAGAAGAGGCGACCGCGGCCCCGAAGGCCGCCGGTCGGGCGCCGTCGGGCAAGGCTGGCCGCAAGAAGACCCGGGCCAAGGGCAGAAAATAGCGTGGACCAGGCGCCCGTCACGGCGGAGGCGGTGCGGGAGGCGGCGGCGGGACTGCCCGGGGTCGCGCGCCGCACGCCCCTGGTCCGGGTGGACACCCTCGGCGTATGGCTCAAGCTCGAGAACCTGCAGCCGATCGGTGCCTTCAAGATCCGCGGGGCGTACACCGCCATCCGCCGCCTGTCGGCCGATGCCCGCCGCGGCGGCGTGATCACGTACTCGAGCGGCAATCACGGGCAGGCCGTGGCGTTCGCCGCCCAGCGCCTGGGGTGCCGCGCCGTCGTGGTCATGCCCGAGACGGCGCCCGCGGTGAAAGTCGATGGGGTCCGCCGCTGGGGCGGCGAGGTGGTGATGGCGGGGGCGACGTCCGAGGACCGGCGGCGGCATGCCGAGACGCTCGCCGCGGCCCAATCCCTGGTCGTGATCCCGCCCTACGACGACGCGGACATCATTGCGGGGCAGGCCACGGTGGGCTTAGAGATCGCCGAGCAGCTGCCTCGGGTGGAGACGGTGGTGGTGCCGGTCGGGGGAGCGGGGTTGATTTCCGGGGTCGTCACGGGCCTGGCGGCGGCCGGCAGTCGCGCGACGGTGTGGGGGGTGGAGCCGCGGGGGGCGCCGAAACTGACGCAGTCCCTGGCCGCTGGGCACCCCGTCATGCTCGAGCGGACCGAGAGCCTCGCGGACGGGCTGATCACGCTGACCGTGGGACGCCGCAACCTGGCGCAGCTCGCCGCCCATCGTGAGCGGCTTCGGGGGGTCGTGCTGATCGATGATGACAGCCTGCGCGCGGCGGTGCATTTTCTGTACTGGGAATGCGGCATCGTGGCCGAGCCTTCCGGGGCCGCCACGACCGCCGCCGTGCGCAGCGGCGCCATCACCCCCGCCGGCTCCACCGTCCTGGTGGTGAGCGGCGGCAACGTGAACCCGGCGTTGCTGGACTAGCGGAGGACGATTTGGCCGAGGCCACCGGCGCCCGAATTCTCGTCGCGGACGACGATCAGTCGCTCGTCAAGACGCTGACGTGGATTCTCAAGGAGCACGGCTACGACGTCGTGAGCACGCCCTCGGGCGAGCGCCTCTTCGAGCAGCTCGAGGAGGCGCAGCCGAATCTCCTGCTGTTGGACATCATGATGCCGCGGGTGGACGGCCTGCAGCTGCTCCAGCGGCTCAAGAACGACGCCCGCTGGCGGGACCTGCCCGTGCTCATGGTCTCGTCGATGCCGCCGGAGGAGGCGACGGTCAAGGCGCTCGGCCTGGGGGCGGCGGACTTCATCGCCAAGCCGTTCCGAGTCCGCGAGCTGCTGGCCCGGGTCCAAAGCCATCTGCGCACCGGCGGCGAGCTGCGCCGCGCCCGCGAAGAGGTGCGCTCGAGCAGCGCGATGATCGAGATCCTGCAGGAGGTCACCGACTCCCTCAAGCCTGACGAGATCTACAGTATTCTGGTCCGTCGGGTGGCGCGCGTGCTGAGCATCTCCAAATGCTCGATGGTGCTCGGACGCGCCGGCGATCCGCTCGGCGTCGTGGTGGCGGCCTACGAGAACCCGATGCTGCGCAACCTCCAGGTCGATCTCGTCCGCTACCCCGAGATCCGGCATTCACTCGCCGTCGGGCGCTCCGTGCTCGTGCGCGACGTGATCACCGATCCGCTATACGCCGACGTGCGGGACCAGTGGGCTCGCGACGGCATCCAGGTGACGACGCGCTCGGCGGCGGCGGTGCCGTTCTCGATGCGCGATCAGCAGGTGGGGGTGTTCTTCCTCCGCACGACCGGGGAGGATCCGCCGCTCACCGAGGCGGACGCGCAGTTCGCCGAAACCGTGATCCGCAACGCCGTCGCGGCCATCGAGAAGGCCTACGACCTCCAGTCGGCGGTCAGCGACCGCAACCGGCTCGAGGCCCTGGCCCGCACCGACCCGCTGACGGGATGTCTCAACCGCCGCGCCCTGGCCGAAGCGCTCGACACCGAGCTGGACCGCGCGCGGCGGTACGATCTGTCGATCGCCTTGCTCCTGGCGGACATCGACCGGTTCAAGGACATCAACGACACGCGGGGGCACGTCACCGGCGATTCCGTGCTGCGCCAGCTCGGGGAGATCTTCCGCCGGGAGGCGCGCTCGGTCGACATCGTGGCCCGGTACGGCGGGGAAGAGTTCGTCGTCGTCATGCCGGAAACCGCCATGCAGGGGGCCGCGAACTTCGCCGAACGCCTGCGCAAACGCGTGGAAGGGCACGATTTCGCCGATCCGGGGATGGACCCCCTCAGCCTCACGATCAGCGTTGGGCTCGCCGGCTTCCCCGATGACCGGATCAAGAGCGCCGACAGCTTCGTCGATCGGGCCGACCAGGCCCTCTACCGCGCCAAGAACGAAGGGCGTAACCTGGTGCGGCAATGAGCGAACGGCGCTGCCCCAAGTGCGGGTCCGTCTACGGTGAGTCCGCCCGGTTCTGTCCCAAGGACGGGAACCTGTTGGTCGAGGTGCAGAGCCGGCCCAAGCCCGCGCCTACTCCGACTCCCAGCTCGCAGACCGGGATCCGCACGCCGCCCCCCGCGCGCGTGCCCAGCCTCGACCGCGCTTCGACGCTCTCCAACCAGATGCTCGACGCCCGCTATCAGGTCGTCAGCAAGCTGGGGGAGGGCGGCATGTCCTACGTGTATCTCGCGAAGGAGATCTCCTCGGGCGACGTGGTCGCCATCAAGGTGCTCTCCCCCAAGCTCGCGGTCGATAAGAGCTCGGTCGAGCGGCTGCGACGTGAGGCCGGCCTCGCGATGCGCCTCGACCACCCCCACGTGTGCCGCATTCTGCGCCTGGGCGAGTCGGAAGACGGCCTCATCTACCTCGTCATGCCGTACCTCAAGGGCGAGCTGCTGTCCGATCGGGAGACGCGGGACGGCCCGATGAGCGTGGAGTACGGCGTCCGCCTGCTGCGACAGGTTTGCGCCGGCCTGCATCACGCGCACGAGCTGCAGATCGTGCACCGCGACCTCAAGCCCGAGAACATCATGGTGGTCGAGGAGGCCGACGGCGATCGCGCCGTGATCATGGACTTCGGCCTCGCCAAGGAGCGCCGCGCCGACGGCGCCATTCAGAAGCTGACGGCGACCGGCATCATCCTCGGGACGCCGGAGTTCATGAGCCCGGAACAGATCCGCGGCAAGCCGCTCGACGCGCGGAGCGACATCTACGCGCTCGGTATCGTCGCGTTCGAGATGTTCACCGGCAAACTCCCGTTCCAGGGCCGCAACGCGCAGGAGATGATGATCGCGCGGCTGCGCGGCACGCCCACGCCGGTCCGTCAGGTCCGCGGTGACCTCCCCGTTCACCTCGAGAAAGCCCTCCTCAAGTCCATGGCCACCGAGCCCGGCGATCGCTTCGCGACCGCCCTGGAGTTCGGGGAAGCGCTCGCCGGCGGCGAGGAGGCGGGCGGTGGCGGGCTGCTGGGCCGCATCAAGGGCAAGTTCGGCTGATCGGGGGGCGGTGAAGCGGTTCCCGGCCTTCGATCCGCCCGAATACGTGGCGTGGGCGGCGGACCCGGCCCTGGTCCGGAAGTTCCGCGAGACCGTGGAGCGGGATCCCGAGCGCGCGGCCGTCGTCCGCGCGCTTCCGGCCGCCGCGCTCCGCGACCTCTATGCCGGCCTCCTGCGCGCGCGCCTGCACGACATTCAACTCCAGCGGTGGGTCAAGACGGGCGTCATCTCCAAGGCCTGGCTCGGCACGGGCGAGGAGGCCACGACCGTGGGCCCGGTGCACGCGCTCGAGCGCGGCGCGGGGCGCGACGTGGTCGCCCCCATGATCCGTAACGCCGCCGCGTGCAGCGAAATGGGGATGGCGGTGGCCGACATGTTGCGCGGCTACCTCGCCACGGCCGATTCCCCCACCGGCGGCCGGGACCTCCATATCGGCGACTTCGCGCGCGGTGTGCTCCAGCCGATCTCGCACGTGGGTGATGTGGTGCCGGTCGTCACCGGCATCGCACTGGCGTTCAAGCTCCGCCGCGAGCCGCGCGTCGCCCTGACGTGGATCGGGGACGGCTCCACCAAGACCGCCGCCGCCCACGAGGGCACCAACTTCGCCGCGGTCCAGCAGCTTCCCGTCGTGTTCATCGTGCAGAACAACCAGGTGGCGCTCGGCACCCGGCTGACGCAGTCCCACGTGCCGCCCGATTTCCGCGACTGGGCGGCGAGTTACGGCGTCTGGGGGGCCGGGTTCGACGGCAACAACGTACTCGATGCCTACGCCGCGACGAGCATCGCCGCGGCCCGCTGCCGCCGGGGCGCGGGACCGGTGATCCTCGTGGCCGAGACCTTCCGCATGGGCGGCCATGCGACGCACGACGAGCGCGAGGCCCGGGCGACGTTCCCCGCCGAGTGGTTCGCCGCGTGGGGCCGCCGTGACCCGATCGGGCTGTTCGAGGAGTACCTCACGGAAGAAGGATGGACGGGGGACGACCTCGAACAGGTGGAGGCCGCGGTGACGGCCGAGGTCGAGCGCGCGGCCGCGGACGCCGTCGCCAGCCGCGACACGATGCCGGCGGGGGAGTCGGCAGTGGCGGGCGTGTACGCCGCGGGCGACGGCGGTGGGGCCGGCGGCGGTCCATTCCAATGATCCTGGAGGGCTGATGGCTGGAACGCGCACGGTGATCGTGGCGCTCGCCTGCGCCGGCCTGGTGGGTGTAGCCGCCCGGCGGCCGGACATCCACACGGAGTACGTCAGGTACGCGAGTGGCTCGGACAGCGTCACCGCGTACCTCGCGTATCCGGAGCGGCGCGACCGCGCGCCGGCGGTGATCGTCATCCACGAGATCTACGGCATGTCCGACTTCATCCGGGAGACCACGGAGCGCCTCGCGCAGGACGGATTCGTGGCGATCGCTCCGGACCTCCTGTCACGCCGCGGCGGCACACCGGCCTCGGCCGACTCCGCGCGACGCCTGATCCGAGATCTTCCGCCCGATGCGGTGACCGCCGACCTCGACGCGACCGCGGGATTCCTCCGCGCACTGCGCGCGGTGCGGGCGGACCGCATCGGCGTGATCGGCTTCTGCTGGGGCGGGGGGCAGAGCTTCCGGTACGCCACCAACAGCCCGGAGCTGGGCGCGTACGTCGTGTGCTACGGACCGGGCCCCGACGCGGCGGACCTGGGGCGCATCCGGGCGCGGGGGCTCGGCGTGTACGCCGAGCGCGACGCGCGCATCAACGCGGGTCTCCCGGACCTCGTGGCCGCGCTGCGCGCCGCGGGCAAGAACTACGAGCACGCGGTCTACCCGCGCGTGGGCCACGGTTTCCTGCGCAGCCGGGACGATCCGGCGGTCGCCGACAGCGCGTGGGGGGTCGTGATCCGGTTCCTGCGCGCCACGCTCGACTCCTGAAGGCGCGGCGAGGTTACGGGCGCCGGTCGCGCTCCGCGACCAGATACGCCCGCGCCCGCTCGAGCGCCGCGTCGGCCCCCTCGCGCAGCGCCCGCAGGGAGGGCTCCACCTCCAGGTCGGGCGCCAGGCCGACCCCGCTCACGGGACTCCCGTCCGGCAGCAGGTGCCGCGTGACCGTCAGGTGCAGGCGCCAGTCCGCCGGGAGCGGCAGCGTGATCTGGCTGCCCGCGGCCCCCGCCGTGCGTTCGCCCACCACGATGCCCCGAGTGGCCACGCGAAAGGCGGCGATGAAATCCTCGGCGGCGCCCGCAGTGCGCCCGGAGGCGAGGACCACGACCCGGCCAGTGTAACTCGGCAGCTCGGCGCGGGGCCGGATGGTGTCGGGCGGGGCCTCCGTCCAGCCGATGAGGTGGTCGTCGGTGATCGGGGCCAGCTCGACGGGCTGATGCTGTGGTGTGCGGCGGCGGACCGTGACGACGGGCCGCTCGGTGAGCCGCGCGAGGATCTCGTAGCCGGTTTCACTGTCTCCGGCGTCGTTCTCCCGCAGGTCCAGGATCAGGTCGCGCACGCCGGCCCACGAGCGGAACATGCGGTCGAACCGGGACACGACGTCGGCGTCCGCGAAGGTGGGGAGGCGCACGACGACGGTGCTGTCGGGGAGCCACGCCACCTGGATCGGCGCGGGCGCGAGCGGCCAGCGCTCGGCGAGCAGCATGGACCGCGTGACGCTCGCGCCGCGGGTGGATCCGTCGGGAAGCCGCACAGTGAGATGCACGGCGGTGTTGCGCTCGCCGTCGAGCATGACGGCGGTCGCCCGGCGCCACCGATCGTCCTCGCTCGTGCCGCCGACCTCCGGGAGCACCGAGTCGCGAATCCACGCCTCACTCGGGATCCCCTGAACCGACAGGATCTCCGCCAGACGCTCAGGGCGGGCGACCCGCATCTCGCTGGTTTCCACGTAGTCGAGGATGAGCGGCCGGCCATCGATCCGCCGGATCTCGAGCGGCGTGCGGGCGAGACGGCCCCGCAGCGGCGGGGCGGTCACGGCGGCACGCGGATCGCCGAGCAGGGCCAGCAGGCGCCGCAGCCGACGCAGGAACTGGAAATCGGTCTGGCGCGCCGCCGCCTGCACCAGCGAGCCCCGCAGCGCCGAATCCCAGCTGGCGCGAACCCGGTCCCAGCCGGCGTAGTTGCCGCGCGCCTCCGCCCACACCGTCGCCACGGCGGCGAGCCGGTCCTCGACGGAGAGCTGTTGTGCCGCCAGCGGGGCGCCGCCCGCCGTGGTGACGGCTGCCGCGCAGGCGAGCATCCGGAGCGGCGACGGCGTCGGCCTCACCGTGGGGGCGCGTGAGGGGGCGTAGCCACGGCCACGGGCGCCGCGGCGGGGGCGGCGATCGCGGTCCAGGCGGCCGCGATGCACTGCTCGACCGCGACCGCATCCTCGGACCACTCGCGGGCACAGAGCCGGTCCAGGACGAGAAGCACCACGGCGAGCCAGACGCCCGCCCATTGTTCGGCACTCCCCACGCGCACTGTTCCGTCGGACTTGCCGTGCGCCACCAGCCGCTCGATCGCGCCGCGAAAGTCGCGCGCCACCTCGCGGGAGCGGTCGTCGAGCAAGTCCCCGTGCCGTTGCAGAAACCCCATCCGGATCACGGCGGGATCCTGTACCGCACACGCGGTGAGCGCACGGGCCAGCCGCGCGAGCTGGTCGCGCACCGCGACGCCATCGGCGCGGGCAGCCTCCACCTGCCCCGCCGCCCAGCGCAGGGCGCCGCGATACAGCTCGTTCAGCAGGTCCTGCTTGCCCGAGAAGTGCCGGTAGATCGTGCCCTCCGCCACCCCGGCACGGCGGGCGATGAGCGGCGTCGTCGTGTCGTGATAGCCCTGCGTCGTGAACAACTCGATGGCGGCGCGCAGCAAGCGCTGTCGCGTGGCGTCGGCCGGCGGCATGTCCTGCGAATCTAATGCCCCGCAAGCACTTCGGACGACGCTTCCGGCTTCCGGGGCTGCATCGCTAGCTTTCCGCCGCTCGCAGCGACCCGAACACGCGACTGGGGAGGCCGTTGGCTGATGCGGATGCTCGTGTTGGGTGCCGGACTGCAGGGATGCGCCTGCGCGTACGACTTGCTGCAGCGCGACGAGGTCGAGGCGGTGACGGTAGCGGACATCAATCCCCGCCAGATTCCCCCCTTCCTCAAGAAGGCGGCGTCGCCGCGGTTGAAGCTGGCGCGCCTGGACGCCCGCAAACCCGCCGCGTTGCGGCGCGCGATGGAAGGGCACGACGCCGCGCTGTGCGCCCTGCCGTACTACTTCAATCTCCCCGCCGCCCGGGCGGCGACGGCGGCAGGCGTGCACTTCGCCGATCTCGGCGGCAACACCGAGATCGTCCTGAAACAGAAGCAGCTCGACAACGCCGCCCGCGAAGCCGGGATCTCCGTCATCCCCGACTGCGGGCTGGCGCCCGGGATGGTCAACATCCTCGCCGCCGAAGGGATTCGCCGCGTCGGTGCCGCGGATACCGTGCGCATCTACGTCGGCGGGCTCCCGCAGCAGCCCGAGCCTCCGCTCAACTACCAGATCGTGTATTCGCTGGAGGGCGCGCTCGACTATTACACGACCCCCTCCTGGGTGTTGCGCGACGGTCAGCCCACCCAGGTCGAGGCCCTGTCCGAGCTCGAGTCGATCGCGTTCCCCGCCCCCGTGGGCACCCTGGAAGCGTTCCACACCGGGGGCGGCATCTCGATCCTCCCCTGGTCGTATTCGGGCAAGGTCCGCGTGATGGAATACAAGACGCTGCGCTACCCCGGCCACGTCGCCATCATGCGCCCGATCCGCGAGCTGGGCCTGCTCGATGCCAAGCCGATCAAGGTGGGCGACGTGAAGGTGGTGCCGCGCGACGTGTTTATCGCCGCCGTGTCGCCGCGGCTGACCAAGCCCGAGAGCCGGGATCTGGTCGCCCTGCACGTCGAAGTCACGGGCACGGACGGCAAGCGCGTGGCCTGGCAAATGATCGACCGGTACGACGAGGCGCGCGGCATCAGCGCCATGATGCGGACGACCGGCTATTCGCTCGCGATCACCGGCCTGATGCAGGCGGACGGGCGGATCACCGCGCGCGGCGTCGCGACGCCGGACGAAGCCGTACCGTTCGCGGCCTACGTGTCGGAGCTGGCGCGGCGGGGAGTGGAGATCCGCGAGGTCACGGCGCGCGCGACGCCCTAGTAGCTCCAGGTGGTTCCGAACAGGAACCGGGCGCCCTCCGCGCCCGCTCCCACGCCTGCGGTGAGCAAGCCGTTGCGCCCCAGTCGGATGGCCAGCTCGCCGCCGGCGCCATGGTGCAACCCGGCGGTCGTCAGCCGGACCGATTCGCCGGGGCCGAAGACGCGCCCCACGTCGTAGAATGCCACGAGCTTCACCTCGAGAACCGCGGGCGCCCACAAGAGCGCGTAGCGCGCCTCGATCCCGCCCAGCAGCTTGCCCGGACCGGCGTAGCGTCCTTCCCAGTAGCCGCGCAGCGAGTAGTAACCACCCACCGCGACGAACGGGATCTCGCTCGACTCCATCTCGGCCAGCGGGGCGAGCGGCGGCGAGCCCGGCATCCCCTCGATCGCGACGCGCCCCGCGATGGTCAGGGGCTCGAGGAGCTGCACGTAACCGCGCGCTTGGCCGGTGAGGCGCGAGTAGCCATCACCCCGCGCTGCCAGCGCTTCGAGGAACACGCCGCGGTGCGGGTCCACCTCGTTGTCGCGTGTATCGAAGACGAGACCCACGCGGCCCACCAGGTCGCGGTACTTCCGCGACGCGGAGTCCACGGTACCGGATGCCAGGTCCTGCTTGAAGACGTTGTCGCCGGGCAATGGGCGGTAGGTGGTCCGGTCGAGCATGGTGCCGGCGAGCGCGCGCAGGTCCCCGACGACGCGACGCTGGACCGTGAGGCGGACCTGCTCGGTGCGGCGCGACACGGCGTAGTAGTAGGGCCCGGCGGGCGAGATGCTGTCCATCACGAAGTCGGTGGCGTTGCCCAGTCCGAAGTAGCCCAGGCGATTGAGCCGGATCGCCGTAACGGACAACGTGGCGCGCCAGCCGTCCCACCAGTCCGGCAGGTCCGCGAGCGCGACCGCGCGATAGCTGCCCTCGGTGCTGAACGCCACGTCGCCCGACACCGAGGCGTGGTAGCGCTCGGGCTGCTCGAAGACGGTCACCGGGCTGAAGCGCCCGTAGTGCGCGCCGAACCACCACTTGTCGGCGGTCGTGTAGTACACGAAGGGGTAGAGGGTGTCTTTCCAGTACCGCTGGGCGCCCGCGAGCGACGGGAGCGCGGCGAGGCACGCCGCCGCGGCGAGCGCGTGTCGCATCAGGGGCGCTGCGGATAGAGGTGTGCCGTGTCGACGTAGCGTGCCCCCTGGGCATCGCACACGGCGAACCGGGTGGGCGAGAACGACGCGGCGCCGAACTCCCCCTGCTTGTTGACGGCATAGAAGGTGAGGCCGAACTGCGGGCGCCCCGCCGGGTTCAGCAGCCGCCCTTCGGTCATGCGGATGGTGCGGCGCAGGGTCTCGAGGCACGCGTCCGTCGGTTTCATGCCGCGCCGCATGTGCTCCACCGTGAGAAATGCGCCGCAGATCTTGATGTTGGCCTCACCGCGGCCCGTCGAGCCCGCCGCCCCCACGTCGTTGTCGCAGTACTGGCCTGCGCCGACGATCGCGCTGTCGCCCACGCGCCCCGGGATCTTCCACGCGAGGCCGGACGTGGTGGTGACCGACGCGATGTCCCCGGTGGCGGTGACGGCGTTGCAGTTGATCGTGCCGGTGGGCCGGCCGGCCATCCGCTCGGTCGCGGGCACGTCGAGGTAGTCGTCATCCGGACTGAGGTTGGCGCGCCACCGCAGCCACGCCTCCCGCGCGGCGGGGGTCAGGAGGTCCTCCGCCGGGTACCCGTAGGACAACGCGAACCGCTTCGCTCCCTCGCCGACGAGGAGGATGTGGTCGGTGTACTTGAGCACCAGCTTCGCGATCTCCGAAGGCGTCTTGATGTTCTCGAGCGCCCCGACGGCGCCGGCCCGCCGCGTCGGGCCGTGCATGCACGACGCATCGAGCTGGACCACGCCGTCGGCGTTGGGCAGGCCGCCATACCCCACCGAGGCGTCCTCGGGATCGAGCTCCTGGATCTTCACGGCCTCGACCACCGCGTCCAGCGGGTCGGCCCCGCCGGCCAGCAGCTCGTAGGCGCGGCCGACCGGACGCAGGTTGTTGGCGCTCGAGATCACGACCGGGAGGCTGGTCCAGCGGCTGGGCGGCGGCAGGGGCCGGAGCGGGCGCATGGCGTGCGGGATCGCGAGGGCGCCCGTCACGCTGCCGGCGGCGGACCGCACGAAGTCCCGGCGGGAGACCGCAGTGTCCACGGTGGGTCCGGGGATAGGGTTCGGCCTAGGTTTACCCCGGCGCCGCGATGCTGTCAACTTGCTGCGCGTCCGGCGCGCCCCTACAATCGTAGCGGTGCCGTTCGACCCGCTCGACCCACCCGAACCGCTGACGGTCGTCCGCGGCCTGTTCCTCGGGGCGATGGGCATCACGGCCGCGTCGGCCGTCGTCGTGGCGATCGCGACCGGCGCGATCCCGTGGCGCGTCCTGTCGCTGCTGGCATTGTTGTGGGGACTGTGGGCGTTCAGTGCCCAGCTCTACGAGATGGTGTTCGCGCCGCTGGGTCGGTTCCTGTTCCGCCAACTCTTCACCGGGTCCCTGATCACGCTCGACGATGAGATTCAGGATCTCGAACAACGCATCGGCCGCCCCGGCCTCCCGCGCGACCGGGAAATTCTGGCGGCGATCCGGCTGGCGGAGATCTATCGTGAGCGGTTGTTCGACAAGCCGCGGGCCGATGCCCTGCTCGACGGCCTGATGGTGAAGTACCCCGATTCCTCCGAGCTGCGCATCGCCCGGCGGCTGCCCCTGTGAGCCCGCGCCCGCGTCGCGTGCGGCTCGATCCCGCGATCTTCCACCTCCCGGTGGAGCGGATGCGCGAGGGGTACTACTCGGACAAGTACTTCGTGCGCGCCCGGGAAGTGCTGCTCAGGGACGATCACCACCCCCGCGTCACCATGCAGGTGTTCGCCAAGACGCACGCCTACCTCGGGGGCATCGACGAGGCGATCGCGATTCTCAAGCTGTGCGCCCAGTCGTGGGAGGACATCGAGGTCCATGCCCTGTACGACGGCGACGAGGTCGCCCCGTGGGAAACGGTGATGTTGATCGACGGCCCGTACGACGCCTTTGCGGTGCTCGAGACGCTCTACCTCGGCGTGCTCGCCCGGCGCACCCGCGTCGGCACCAACACGCGGCAGGTGGTCGAAGCCGCGCGCCCGAAGCAGGTGATGTTCTTCCCGGCCCGCCACGATCACTGGCTGGTGCAGACCGGCGACGGGTATGCCGCCCACATCGCCGGCGCCATCGGCGTCTCGACCGACGCGCAGGCCTCGTGGTGGGGCTCGGAGGGCATCGGCACCGTGCCGCACGCGTTGATCGCCGCCTACGGCGCCGACACCGAGCTCGCCGCCCGCAAGTTCGCCGATCGGATGGACCCGTCGGTCCATCTGATCACGCTGGTCGATTTCGACAACGACTGCGTGGCGACGTCGCTGCGCGTGGCGCGGGCGCTGGGGGACCGGCTGTACGGCGTGCGGCTCGACACGAGCGAGACGCTGGTGGACCAGTCGATCATCGCCCAAATGGGGGGGTTCAAGCCCACCGGCGTGAATCCCCAGCTCGTGTGGAACGTGCGCCGCGCGCTCGATCGCGAGGGGTTCACGCACGTCAAGATCGTCGTGTCGGGCGGGTTCACCGTGGAGAAGATCCGGCAGTTCGAGGAACAGGGCGTGCCGGTGGACATGTACGGCGTGGGGTCCAGCCTGTTCCAGGGGCGCTTCGACTTCACCGCCGACGTGGTGCGGGTCGACGGCAAGCCCTGCGGCAAGGTGGGGCGGGTGTACCGGCCCAACCCCCGCCTGGAGCGCGTCGAGTAGGGCGCCTCTTGCGTCCCCGGCGGGACTGCATAAAATTCCGACGTTATGAATAATAATGCACGCGCCCCGGTGGGCGTCCTCGGGGCGTCCGGGTACGTGGGGCGGGAGCTGCTGCGGTTGCTCGCGGGGCATCCGGGGGCGGCGGTCGCCTTTGCCACGGCCGAGGCGGCGGCGGGGGAGGAGCTCGACGGCATCCGGCTGATCCGGGCGGACGACGCGCCGCTCGGCCGCTCCGAAATCGTGCTCTCGTGCCTCCCGCACGGCGTCTCCGGACGATTCGTGCATGCCACCCGGGCCGCGGGCCGACGCGTCGTCGACCTGTCGTCCGATTTCCGCCTGTCGCCCGACGCCGTGTACGGGCTCACGGAGTTCGCCCGGCCCCGCGTGGCGCGGGCGGACATCGTGGCGAACCCGGGCTGCTACCCCACCGCCGCGCTCCTCGCGCTGATCCCGCTCGCGCACCGGGGCCTCATCGATCACTCCCGCGAGATCATCATCGACGCGGCGTCGGGGGTCACGGGCGCGGGGCGCAGTCCCAAGCGCGAGCTGCTGTTCAGCGAAGTGGCGGAGGACTTTCGCGCGTATGCGGCAGGCAACACGCACCGCCATCTGCCCGAGCTGCAGGCGGCGCTGGCTCGGGAGGGAGGGTTCACCGGTGACGTCGTCTTCACGCCGCACCTGCTGCCGGTGCGGCGCGGCATCCTCGAGACGATCCACGTCCCGCTCACCCGCGTCGTCGATCAGGCGACGGCCGCGGGCATCTTCGCCGCCGCCTACGCCGACGAGCCGTGCGTGCGTGTGCTGGACGCCGGGCTCCCGGCGCTGAGCGACGTCGTCTACCGGAACGTCGTGGCCATCGGGGTCGCCGCCGTCGAGCGCGTGCGCCGCCCGCGCCTCACCGTGGTCGCCGCCATCGACAACCTGGTCAAGGGAGCCGCCGGCCAGGCGGTGCAGAACCTGAACCTCATGCTGGGCCTGCCGGAAACCGCGGGGCTGCCGTGCTGACGGGCGCCGTGCGCGTCGTCAAGCTCGGCGGCAACGAGTTCGACCGCCCGGGCTGGCTCGACGCCTGCGCTGCGGCGCTGGCCGCGACGCCCGGCCCGGTCGTGGTGGTGCACGGCGGCGGCCGCGCGATCACCGAGCTGTCCGACCGGTTGGGACTGCCGGTCGAGCGCCGGGACGGCCTGCGCGTCACCACGCCGGCCGTCGCGGCGGCTGTGGAGATGACGCTCGCGGGCCCCGCCAACCGCGCCGTGGTGGCCGCCCTGCGGCGCGCCGGCGTGGACGCGATCGGCCTGTCGGGCGTGGACGGCGGCCTCCTCACGGCCGAGGCGCGCGACCCCCGGCTCGGCCACGTCGGCACCGTGACCGCGGTCCGCACGACGCTGTTCGAGCGGCTGCTCCTCGCCGGCCTGACGCCCGTCGTCGCCCCGATGGCGCCGACCACCGCGGGCGACGGCGTGCCCCTCAACGTCAACGCCGACGACGCCGCGGCGGCGATCGCGGGCGCGCTCGGCGCCGCCGAGCTGCTCCTCGTGTCCGACGTCGACGGCGTGATGGTGGACGGCGCGTCCCGCGCGGTCCTCGATGTCGGCGAGCTGCCCGGGCTGATTGCCACGGGCGCGATCACCAACGGCATGATCGCCAAGCTGCGGGCTGCCACGGCGGCGCTCGCGTCGGGCGTCGGCGCCGTGCGCGTGGGCGGCGTGGCGATGCTCGCGACCCCCGCCGCGGGCACGCGGCTGGTGGCCGCCGCCGCCCGCGCCGCCTGACCTCGTGACCGCCACCGCACCGGCCGCCCAGGCCCTGCTGGGCGTCTATCCCCGTGCCGGCCCCGTCTTCGTCGCCGGCGAGGGGTGCGACCTCATCACCGCCGACGGCACCCGCTACCTCGATCTCACGGCGGGCCTCGCGGTGAACGCGCTCGGCTACGGACACCCCGCGATCCGCGAGGCCGTGACCCGGGCGCTCGCCACCGGACTGGTGCACGCGTCCAATCTGTACCACACCGAGCCGGCCGAGTGCCTCGCCCGGGAGCTGTGCGCGCGCTCGTTTGCGAGCGCCGTCTTCTTCTGTAATTCCGGCGCCGAGGCGAACGAGGGAGCCTTCAAGTTCGCGCGCCGCTGGACCGGCCGGACCGAGATCGTCTCCTTCACGGGCGGATTTCACGGCCGTCTCTTCGCCTCGCTTGCGGCGACCGACCGGCCCGACCTGCGCGCCCCCTTCGAGCCGCTCCTGGGCGGAGTGCGGATCGTCCCGCTGGACGATCGCCGGGCGGCCGAGCGCGCCGTCACCGACCGCACGGCGGCGGTGATCGTCGAGCCGGTCCAGGGCGAAGGGGGCGTGCGGATCGTGCCCGACGACACACTCGTGCATCTGCGCGCGCTGTGCGACGAGCGCGGCGCGGCGCTGATCTTCGACGAGGTACAGTGCGGGCTCGGGCGCGCGGGGACCATGTTCGCCTACGAAGCGAGCGGCGTCGTGCCGGATCTCCTCACGCTCGCCAAACCGCTCGGTGGCGGGCTGCCCATGGGCGCGATTCTGCTGAGCGAGGCCGTCGCGGGCGCGGTGCGGCCCGGCGATCACGCCACCACGTTCGGCGGCGGACCGCTGGTCGCCGCCGCGGCGCTCGCGGTGGTGGCAACGATCGCGGGGCCCGAATTCCTGACCCAGGTGCGCTCCACGGGCGAGTGGCTGGGCGCCCGTTTGCGGGCCCTCGCCGCGCGCCGCGCCCGCGTGCGGGAGGTGCGGGGGCGGGGACTGATGTGGGGGATCGAGCTGCGCGAGCCGGCCGCGCCGTTCGTCGCCGCGCTGCGCGAGCGCCGCATCCTCGTCGTGAGTGCGGGTCCCTCCGTCATCCGCCTCATTCCGCCCCTGGTCATCGCGGCGGCCGATCTCGAGCACGCCCTCACCGCCGTCGCGGAGGTCCTCGCGTGACGGCGGTGCCCGTCGCGGCGGCGCCGCGTCCCGCCGCCGCGCTGGTACGCCGCGCGCGCCTGACCGACGTACCGGCGCTCGAACGGCTGCTCGCCCCGTGGGTGGCCACGGGCGACCTGCTGCCCCGCTCCCGGTACGACCTGTGTCGCCACATCCGCGAGTACCACGTCGCGGCGGCGGCGGACGGAGCGATCGTCGGGGCGATCGCGCTCAAGGTCTACTCGCTCGACTTGGGCGAGATCGGCGCCCTCGCCGTCCGCGCCGACCGGCAGGGCGGGGGGATCGGGCGGTCACTCTGCGCAGCGGCCCTGGCCGACGCGCGGGAGATGGGGCTGCGCGAGGTCTTCGCCCTCACGCGCAAGCCAATCTTCTTCGCGCGACTCGGCTTTCAGCCGGCCACCCGGGAGCACTTTCCCCTCAAGGTGTGGGCCGACTGCGACAAGTGCCCCCGGCAGGAGGCGTGCGACGAGGTGGCGCTGGCACTCGTGGTGTAGCGCAACCGCGCCGCGGACGCCGCGGTCCACTGCCACGTCCCCGCCCAGGCGTCTACATTCCCCAGGCTAGCTCTTCCGAAGGCGGGACTGCCATGCCCGGGGTCGTGTTCTGGGACGTCGATACGCAGCACGATTTCATGAAGGCCGACGGCAAACTGTACGTGCCGGACGCCGAGTCCATCATCCCCAATCTCGCGCGCCTCAGCGCGTTCGCGCACCGCACCGGCATCCGGGTCGTCGCGAGCGCCGACGATCACGTGCCGGGCCACCGCGAGCTGTCCGACGCGCCCGACTGGACGGAGACGTTCCCGCCGCACTGTATGCGCGGCACGCCCGGCCAGCAACGGATTCCGGAAACCCGCTTGCGCGATCCGCTGGTCATCGAGCCGGAGCCGCTCGACCCCTCCGCGCTGCGCCGCCGCGTGCGGACCCACGCGGGCGACATTCTGTTCCATAAACACTGGTTCGACGTGTTCACGAACCCCAACGTGCCGCCGGTGCTGGACGAGCTCGACCCGGAGCGAGTGGTGTTGTACGGCGTCGCGACGGACGTGTGCGACAAGTTCGCCATCGAAGGACTGCTCGCCCGGCGGCCCGGCATACGGCTGACCGCGGTGACCGACGCGATGCGGGCGATCCGCCCGGAGGTGGGTGACCGGCTGCTGGCCGAGTGGCAGCGGCGCGGCGTGCGGCTGGCCACGACCGACGAGGTGGTGGCGGGATCGCCGGTGACGTCGCGGGCGGGGAGGGACGCATGACCGCGTTGCAGACGCCGCCCGCCACCGCGCCCCCGTTCGGCAAGTTCTTTCTCCCCGGGCCGACGGACGTGCACCCCGAGGTGCTGGCGGCCATGCAGCGCCCGATGATCGGGCACCGCTCGCAGGCGATGGAGAGCCTGCTGCAACGGATCGCCGGCCCGCTCGGTGCGCTGTGCCGCTCCGCCCGGCCGGTCATGGTCGGGACGACGTCGGCCACCGGGTTCATGGAAATGGCGGCGCGCAACGGCGTGCGGCGCCGCGCGCTGTCGGTGGTCAATGGCGCGTTCAGCGAGCGGTTCGCCAAGGTGGTCACCGCCTGCGACAAGGAGTGCATCCGGCTCGACGTGCCGCTCGGCGCCGTCGTGGAGCCGGACATGCTGCGCGACGCACTGCGCCGCACGCCGGTGGACGCCGTGACGGTCGTGCACTCCGAGACCTCGACGGGGGTTCTTCAAGATGTCGCCGCCTTCGCCCAAGTCACCGCCGAGTTCGACGACGTGCTGTTGCTGGTGGATGCCGTCACGTCGATGGCCGGATCACCCGTCGAGCCCGATGCGTGGGGACTCGACTTCACCTTCACAGGGTCGCAGAAAGCGCTGGCGCTGCCCCCCGGCCTGGCGGTCGGTGTCGCCTCCGAGCGCATGATGGAGCGAGCCCGCGGGCTGACGGGGCGGGGCCAGTATTTCGATCTCGTCGCGTTCGACGCGGCGACGCGCAAGTTCCAGCCGACCAACACTCCGGCGCTGTCCCTGTTCTTCGCGCTCGAAGTCCAGCTTGCACGGATCGCCGCCGAGGGTGGGATCGAAGCGCGGTGGGCGCGGCACGACGCCATGCGGCGCCGCGTCGAAGACTGGGCCGCGGAGGAGGGCATCGCGTACCTGCCGCGCGAAGGCCGGCGCAGCTGGACGGTCTCGTGTCTGCGCCTTCCCGAGGGACAGAGTGCGAAAGCCGTGACCACCGCGCTCAAGCAGGACGGCTGGACCATCGGCTCGGGCTACGGCGCCCTCAATGACTCCACGATCCGTATCGGGCACATGGGTGACCACACCGTGGCGGCGCTGAACGAGCTGCTGCCGCTGCTGGAGGCGGCGATTCAGTGATCTGGCGCGTGGTGGTCGCGGACCGGGTGGCGGGGAGCGGCCTGGCGCTGCTCGGGGCCACGCCGGGGATCGAGGTGACGAACGTCGCGGGGCAGGGGCGCGAGGCGATGGAGAAGGCGCTCGCGGGGGCGCACGCGCTGCTCGTGCGGAGCGAGACCCGCGTGACGGCGGAGCTGATGACGCGGGCGCCGCATTTGCGGCTCGTCGCGCGGGCGGGAACCGGCGTCGACACGATCGACGTGCCGGCGGCGACGCGACGCGGCATCGCGGTGATGAACACGCCCGGCGCCAACACGGTCAGCGCGGCGGAGCACGCGTTCGGCCTGCTCCTCGGCCTGGTGCGGCACATCCCGTGGGCCGCCGAGGCCATGCGCCGCGGCGAGTGGGACCGCAAGCGGTTCGAGGGAACGGAGCTGCGGGGCAAGACGATCGGCGTGGTCGGACTGGGCCGGATCGGCGCCCACGTGGCGCAGCTGGCGCGGGCCTTCGGGATGACGGTGGTCGCGCACGACCCGTTCCTCGCGGCGGAGCGGGCCGCCGGACTGCAGGTGAAGCTCCTGCCGCTCGACGAGCTGCTCCGCGCGGCGGACGTCGTGACCCTCCACGTAGCGCTCACCGAGGCCACCCATCACCTGATCGACGCCGAGCGGCTGCGGCTGATGAAGCCCACGGCATTGCTGGTGAACACCGCGCGCGGCGAGCTGGTGGACGAGGAGGCGTTGGCGCAGGCGATCCGGGAGCGGCGGATCGCCGGGGCGGCGATCGATGTGTTCGCGGTCGAGCCCTTGGCTGCCGACTCGCCGCTCCGCGGGCTCGACCGCGTCATTCTGACGCCGCATCTGGCCGCGTCCACGGCCGAGGCCCAGGAGCGGGTGGCGCACGAGATCTGCGTCGCGATACGCGACGCCCTCATCGAGGGCGACTACTCGTCGGCGATCAACGTGCCGGGGATCGACGGTGACGCGTTACGGCGGCTGGCGCCGCTGCTGGATCTCGCGCGTCGACTCGGGCGGCTCGGGGCGGCGCTGGCCGACGGTCCGGTGAAGGCGCTGGAGGTCGCTTACGGCGGGCGCGACGAGCCGGCGCCCCGGCCCGTCACGATCGCGGCGGTCGAGGGCCTGCTCGCCGCCACCAACGGCGCCACGCCGGTGAGCCTCGTGAACGCGCTGCTCCTGGCCGAGGAGCTCGGGATCCAGGTGGGGCGCAAGGTCGGGGCGCCCGAGCCCGGGTTCGAGGCGACGGTCGGCGTGCGGCTCGACACGCCGCAGGGGCGCACGCGCGTCATGGGCGCCTTGGTGGGGGATCGGGTCGGCCGGGTGATCCGCATCGACGACTTCCACGTGGACGTCGCGCCGACTGGCTGGATGCTGGTGATTCGCAACCGCGACGTCCCCGGCGTCATCGGGCGGGTGGGCACGGTGCTGGGGGAGGCGGGGATCAACATCGCCAGCTACCACCAGGCGCGCCGCGCGTCGCAGAGCGGCGACGCGCTCGCGGCAATCAACGTGGACCAGCCGCTCACGCCCGCAATTCTGTCGCAGCTCGCGGCTCTGCCCGATGTCCTGCGGGTGAATCTGGCGCGGCTGGGCGACTGAGGCGCAGGGTCTAGTCGGCGGCGAGCGGCGTCCCGGGAGGGGTTTCCCCGGTGATGCGAAACCGCTTGACCGCCGCCGTCAGCTGATCCGCCGCGTTCGCCAACTGATTCGCCGACGACGCGATCTCCTCGGTCGAAGCGCTCTGCTCCTCGCTCGACGCCGCGATCTCCTCGGCTGAGGCGAGCAGCGACTCGGTGCCCTGCGCCAGCGTCTGCAGGCGCTGCGCAATCTCCCCGACCAGCTCGCGCACCTCCCCGGCCGACATCGCGATCTCGCGGCCCCACGCGTCGTTGGCCTGCGCTTCGGTCGTGACCGAGGCGAGACCCCGGGCCGCCTCCTCGGCGACCGCGCGCGCGGCCGCGCCGCCCTGCGCGAGCCGCTCCAGCCGGTCGCGGTTGGCCTGCACGCGCGCCACCACGCCACCCATCGTGGCCGCCGTGTCCGTCGCCGCCGCCGCCGCCACCGTCGCCAGCTTGCGCACCTCGTCCGCCACGACCGCGAACCCGCGACCCTGCTGTCCCGCCCGCGCCGCCTCGATGGCGGCGTTGAGCGCCAGCATGTTGGTCTGCATCGCGATGGCCTTCGCCTGCGCCACGAACTTGCGGATCTCCTCCGACGCCTGCGCGAGCGCGTCGGCCTCCTGGAACCCGCGCACCACCTCCTCGGCCAGCCGGGCGAGCGCCCGCGCGCTCTGGTCCAGCTTCGCCCCGTGCTCCTGCGCCGTCTGCGCGAGATCCGCGTTGCGCCGCACCGACTCCTCGGCGCCGGAGGCGAGGATCGACGCGATCTCGAGCACCTTGGCGGCGTCGCCCGCCGCCGCCCGCACCAGGTGCGCCTGATCGGCCGAGCGCTTGGACAGGTCCTGACAGCTGGCGGCCATTTCCTCGGTGGACGCGGTCATCTGCTGCGTCGAGGCGGAGATCTCGGCCGCCATCGCGGCCGCCTCGTCCGCCGCCGACCGCATCGTCCCGACCAGGCGCCGGAGCGCGCCGACCATCGCGCCCAACGCCCCCGACAGGTCCCCGACCTCGGACGCCTCAGCCGCGTCCGCGCCCGCGCCGATCGTCAGATCGCCGGCGGCCACGCGCGTGGCGAGCGCGCCGGCGCGACGCACCGGCGCCGTGACGCGGCGGTCGAGCCAGCGCAGCAGCCACCACAGAAAGGCGGCGGCCACCGCCAGCAGGGCCGCCAGTCCCGCGTAGATCGTGCGGAGCGCGGGGTTGGCGGCAGCGTACGCCTGGGCCCTGGGCTGGCGGAACAGCACCCACCAGCGACCGTCGTTCGCCGGCACGGACGCGACGATCTCGGCGCCGCGCGCCGTGCGGACCTCGGCCACCTCGGGCCGCGCGCTTCGCGGGATCGCGGCGACGTCGGGCGGTGCCTCGACCGCCGCCGCCGCGGCGCCCACCACGAGCCGCCCGGCCGAGTCCACGATCTGGAGATACGCACCGTCCCCGAGGTGCGATGCGCGCAGCCGGCGAGCGAGCTCGTCGCGGTCCTCCAAGGCGACGCCGAAACCGGGGTCCACGGCGGCGACCCCGGGCTGACGGCGCCGATCCAGCAGATAGCCGTCGGTGAGCGTCGCAGCGTGGCCGGCCACGTCCAGGGCGCGCTGGAGAGCGAGCCCGCCGACTGCCGCGGTCACACTGCGGGTGGCGACCAGCGCCATGCCCAGCGCCAGCGCGATCGCGAGCGCGGCGGCGGCGACGAGGACGCGCCGGCGCAGCCGGACGGTGTGCGTGGCCATGGAATCCAATGTAAACTTCACATCCTTATGTCGCAGATTCCCGCATACGACCCCCAGGAGGTAGAGGCGCGCTGGCAGGCCCGTTGGGCGGAGCGGCACACCAACGAGCCCGACCTCGACCGCCCGCGCCGGCCGTTCTACAACCTGATGATGTTCCCCTATCCCTCGGCCGAGGGGCTGCACGTGGGCAACCTGTTCGCTTTCACCGGGGCGGACATCTTCGGCCGGTTCCGCCGCCTGCAGGGCTTCGACGTGTTCGAGCCGATCGGGTTCGACGCGTTCGGAATTCACTCGGAGAACTACGCGCTCAGCGTGGGGACCCACCCGGCGAAGCTGATCCCGCGCAACATCGCCGCCTTCCGGCGTCAGCTGCGCCGTTTCGGCGGCATGTTCGACTGGCGGCACGAGCTGTCCACCACCGATCCGGGCTATTACAAGTGGACGCAGTGGCTGTTTCTGCAGCTGTTCCGCAACGGCCTGGCGTATCGCAAGCGCGCCGCGGTCAACTGGTGTCCCGCGTGCAAGACGGTGCTCGCGAACGAGCAGGTGATCAACGGCTACTGCGAGCGACACCCCGACGTGAAGGTCGAGCAGCGCTCGCTCGAGCAATGGTTCTTCGCCATCACGCGCTACGCCGAGCGGCTGCTCGCCAACCTCGACACGCTCGACTGGTCGGAGAGCACGGTCACGCTGCAACGGAACTGGATCGGTAGGAGCGAGGGCGCCGAGCTGGTCTTCCGCACGACGACGGACGCGTCGATCCCCGTGTTCACGACGCGGCCGGATACGGTGTTCGGCGCCACCTACCTCGTCCTCGCCCCCGAGCATCCGCTGGTGGACGAGCTGACGACGGCCGACCGGCGTCCCGCCGTCCGCGCGTACCAGCGGGAGGTGCAGGGACGGGACATCGTCTCGCGCAAGGTCGGGGACCGGGAGAAGAGCGGCGTCTTCACCGGCGCGTTCGCCCGCAACCCGGCGACCGAGGAGTCGATCCCCATCTGGATCGCGGACTACGTCCTGATGGAGTACGGCACCGGCGCCATCATGGCGGTGCCGGCCCACGACCGCCGCGACTTCGAGTTCGCGACGGCGTTCGACCTTCCCATCCGCGAGGTGGTGCGGGTCCCGGGCGAGTCACTGCCGAGCGTCTCCGAGGAGGGCACGCTCGTCAACTCGGCCCCGTTCGACGGGATGCCGTGCCGCGAGGCCGGCACGGCGATCGTGGCGTGGCTCGCGCGCAGCGGGCATGCGCAGGCGCAGGTGCAGTACCGGCTGCACGACTGGTGCATCTCGCGCCAGCGGTACTGGGGGCCCGCCGATCCCCATCATCCACTGCGACGCGTGCGGACCGGTCGGCGTGCCGGAGAGCGACCTCCCCGTGGAGCTGCCCGCGATCGAAGATTTCCGGCCGGACGACAGCGGGATCAGTCCCCTCGCGCGGCACCGGGACTGGTACCACGTGGCATGCCCGCAGTGCGGCGCCGCGGCGCGACGGGAGACCGACGTGTCCGACACGTTTCTCGACTCGTCGTGGTACTTCCTGCGCTATCCCTCGACGGAATTCGCCGACCGGCCGTTCGATCCCGCCCGCACCAGGACCTGGCTGCCGGTCACGACCTACATCGGCGGCAACGAGCACGCCGTCCTGCACCTGCTCTATTCACGCTTCATCACGATGGTGCTGCAGGAGCTGGGGCACGTGGACTTCGCCGAGCCGTTTCCCAAGCTCCGGGCCCACGGATTGATCGTGAAGGACGGCGCCAAGATGTCCAAGTCGCGCGGCAACGTGGTCATTCCCGACGCGTATATCCAGAAGTGGGGCGCGGACACGTTTCGCATGTACCTGATGTTCCTCGGCCCGTTCCAGGAGGGCGGGGACTTCCGCGACGAGGGCATCACGGGCATCCGGCGGTTCCTCGAGCGCGTGTGGACGCTGGGCCACGAGGCGGGCCGCGGGGCGGCGCCGGCGCTTCCCGTGGAGGTGGAGCGCAAGCTCCATCAGACGATCCGCAAGGTCACCGCCGATACCGAGGGGCTGCGCTACAACACGGCGATCGCCGCCATGATGGAGTACGTCAACACGCTGCGGGCGGCGGACTGCGCGTCGCGGCCCGCGATCGAGCCGCTGCTCGCGATGCTCGCGCCGTACGCCCCGCATCTGTGCGAGGAGCTGTGGGCGACGCTGGGACACGAGGACTCGATCTTCACGACCGCGACCTGGCCCGGCTACGACGCGGAGCTGGCCGCCGAGGAGGAGGTCGAGCTGGTGGTGCAGGTGAACGGCAAACGGCGGGGACGGCTCGCCGTCCCGCGGGGCCTCGGCGAGCGGGAGGCAGTCGCGCGGGCGCTGGCCGACGAGACCGTCAAGCGATTCGTGGACGGCGCGACCATTCGGAAGGCGATCTACGTGCCCGACCGGCTGGTGAACCTCGTGGTCTGATCCCTCAGAGCCACCGGGCGACCAGGTCGCCGACGACGTAGCCCACCCCGGCGACCCCGAGGCCGACCACGAACATGTCGACGCCCGAGCGGAACAGGCCCCGCCCGGTGAAGACGCTCCGCGCCGCCCCGACCCCGAAGTGCGACACCATCGCCAGCACGAACGCCGTCCAGACGGCCGCTGCGCCGTCGAGCACCAGAAACGGCGCGGCGGGAATGAAGGCGCCCACGGCGGTCGCCGTCCCGGTGATCCACCCCTCGCGCAACGGCGTCGCGTGGGCCTCGCCGATCTTCAGCTCCTCTTTCACCTTCTCGGCCAGCGCCCGGACCGGATCGCGCATCACATCCGCCGCCATCGCGCGGGCGCGGCCCGCGTCGATACCCTTCGCCTCGTACACCAGCGCCAGCTCCTCCTCCTCGACCTCGGGCATCAGGCGGATTTCCTCGCGCTCGGTGGCGATCTCGTGGGCGTACACCTCCTGCTCGCTCTTCGCCGCGAGATAGCCCGACGCCCCCATCGACAGCGCGTCCGCGATCGCGCCCGCGACGCCCGTGATGAGCACCACCTGTGGCGCAACCGAAGCGCCGATCACCCCGGCGACGAGCCCGAAGTTCGCCGTGAGCCCGTCGTTGAACCCGTACACCACGTTGCGCAGAAAGCCGCCGGACTGGGTCTGGTGCCAGGGCTCGCCCGTGCTGCCGGTCAGACCCGCCAGGGTGTCCGCGTGCTCGGCGGACTCGCGGGCGAGCGTGAGCGACACATCGCGCGCCGGGCCGTCGCCCGAGAGGCGGTGCAGGTCGAGGTATCCCTTCACTTCGCGACCCTCTTCGCGCAGCAGCAGGGGTAGCAGGAATCCCGGACCGAACCGCCGGCCCAGCCACGCCATCAGCCGAGCCTGAAAGGTGGGTCGCGCAGGCCCGGGCGCTGGGGCGTGTCCCTGCTCGGTGAGGAGCTTCGCCCAGATGGCGGTGTGCCGGTCCTCGACCTCGGCGAGACGCCGGTAGACATCGCTGCGCCGCTCATCGGGCTCGGCTCCGGCCAGGACGCGGTACAGGAACGCCGCGTCGGACTCGTCGCGGTAATGGTGCAGCCAGGTCTTGAGCTCGGAGGGTGGCATGGTACGGAAGATAGTCCCGGATCGCACAAGTGCAAGTATTACAACTAGTTACGGCATCACCCACCACCCCGCTGCGACGCTCCGCCGCGCCCCCGCATCATTATGCTTGAGCCCATGACGCTCTCCCTCGCCGTGCCGGACATCCTAGTAGCGCGCGCGCAGGCTGGAGACGAGGAAGCGCTCGAGGCCCTGTACCGGGCGTTCGAGGTGCCCGTCTACAACTTGGCGCGGCGGATCTTGCGCTCCACCGAGGATGCCGAGGACGTGCTCCAGGAGACGTTCCTCGAGGTGCTGCGCAGCATCCGGCACTATCGGGGAGACGGGGCGCTCTGGGGATGGATCAAGCGCATCGCCTCATCCAAAGCGCTGATGCGCATTCGGCGGGAGCAGATCCGCTCGACCGAGGAGCTGCTCGAGGAAACGACGGGGCGGCTGGGCCCGCCGGCCGGTCTCACGGTGGACCTCGAACGGGCGTTCGAGGCGTTGAGCGAGACGTCGCGCGCGGTGGTGTGGTTGCACGACGTGGAAGGCTACACGCACGAGGAGATCGGCGAGATGATGGGCCGCACGTCGAGTTTCTCGAAGTCGCAACTCGCGCGGGCGCACACCCGGCTGCGCCGCTTGCTCGGGCCGGGAACGGAAGGCAGGCAGGTATGACGCATTGCACGATGGATCAATTGCTCGGGTTGCGTGACGGGGAGGGCTCGCCCTGGGCGCGCCAGCACGTGGCCACGTGCCGCGACTGCGCGGCCGAGCTCGGAGCGCTGCACCAGCGGGTCGCCGGGCTGCGGGCGCTGCCCGCGAGGCACCCGAGTCGGGATCGGTGGCCGGAGGTGCGGGACACGCTCGCCGCCGCGCGGCGGGAGCGCCGGCGCCGGATCGCGTGGAGCCTCACGGGCCTCGCCGCCGCCGCCGGGCTGGCGGCCGTCCTCGTGGTCTCGGGCCTCGGCATGAACGCCACTCCCGTCTACGCCGACGAGATCGCGCGGGCAAAACTGGAGTCGGCCGCCCTGGAGGCCGATCTGGCCGACCACAGTGGGCCCGGGCGGGTGGTGTCGGGCCGCGAGGCGGCGCTCTGCGCCGAGCTGGAGGACCGGATCGCCGTCGTCGACGGAGCGCTCGCGCGGGTTGCGCGTGAGACCGAGCTCCTGGACTTGTGGCAGCAGCGGGTGGAGCTGATGCAGCATCTCTATGCCGTCCGCGCCACCCGCGCAGCCTACGTGGGATTCTGATTGATCTGATGAAAGGAACGATCGCATGAACGGCAAGTGGCTGATGACGGGACTGACACTCATGATCGCGCTTCCGGCGCCGCTGGTGGCGCAGGAGCAGCCGCGGGAGCGGGACCGGGAGCGCGTCCGTGTCTTTACGTGGAACGACAACCGGGGTCGCATCGGCGTGATCGTGAACACCGAAGCCGACGGTTCCACCGATCGGTTCGGCGCGCGGATCGAGGGCGTGACGCCGGGCGCGCCGGCGGACCGCGCGGGCATCAAGGCGGGCGACATCATCACCAAGCTCAACAACACCGCCCTCGGCGGCGTGCGGCCGGAGCGCAACGAAGAGTCCGGACCGGGGATGAAGCTGCTCGAGCTGGCACGGGCGCTCGAGCCCGGTGATACCGTGCGTCTCGAGTACCGCCGCGGCACCGACACGAAGCAGGTGACGCTCGTCGCCGAGGACCTCGGCTGGGGGGGAATCGCCCGCGGCTCGGGACCCATGATAGCGCCGATGCCCGGGCTGCTCATGCCGGAGATGGAGGACGCCCGGCGCAGCTTTGAATTCGCGCTCGGGGGGGTCGGATCGGCCTGGGGCGGCGTGGAGTTTCTCGTGCTCGAGCCGGAGCTGGGTGAGTATTTCGGCGTGCGCGAGGGGCTCCTCGTGGTCAAGATTCGCGCCGACTCGGCGATGCCGCTCAAGCCCGGGGACGTGATCCTGGGGATCGACGGTCGCAAGCCCACCTCGCCGTCGCACGCGCTGCGCATCCTCCGCTCCTACGAGGCGGGCGAAACGGTGAAGCTCGAGATCCAGCGCAAGCAGCGTCGCGAGACCGTGACCTGGCTCGTGCCCGAGCGGGAGATGCGGCAGCGGACGATGCCCCGTGCACCGCGAGCGCCACGGCCGGAGCGCAGCGAGCAGGGCTAGAGGAGGCGGACGGGGTTGTGTGGACGGTCGCCGGTGGACTTCGCCGGCGACCGTTCTTTTTCCTGTCTGTAACTAGTTGTGCCGCAGGGAATTGGGTCTGGCTGCCCGACACATGAAACTCGATATATCGTACCGACGTATCGTCCAGAAGTGACGGATACCAACGGAGGGGGACCGATGCGACGGGCATGGGACTGGAACGGATTCGGCTTCCGCGTGTGGGGCGGACCACGCGGCCGCGGGCGGCAGTGGTTCGAGGCGGGCGACATGAAGTACGTGATCCTCGAACTGCTGCGCGACAAGCCGCGCCACGGCTACGAGGTGATGAAGGACTTGGGCGAGCGCTTCCACGGGTGCTACTCGCCCTCACCCGGTTCCGTGTACCCGACCCTGCAATGGCTCGAGGACGAAGGCCTCGTCACCGCGCGGGAGGTGGAGGGCAAGAAAGTCTACGAAGTCACCGACGCCGGGCGCGCGTTCCTGGACGAGCATCGCGACGTGGTGGACGACATCTTCGAGCGCGTGCGCGCCGCCGTGGACGAGGTGCTCGGCGGGGCGATGGGCGAGGTGCACGATGCGGTGCGGCGGCTCATGAAGACGACCTACCGCACCGCTTGGCGTTCACGTGACGAGGCCGTCCGCCGCCAGATCGCCGAGGCGCTGCGCCGCGCGGCGGAGCAGATCGACGGGCTGGGCTCGCCTACCCGCGAGTGATCGACGGCCTACCGCGACCGGCGCTTCGCCTTGGTTTCCTTGCCGCTCTTCTTGCGCAGATCGGCGCCGTGCGCGCGCTCATAGGTCTGTATGTCCTTGAAGCGCCCTTTGGCGTCCCGAACGGCGTAGAGCTTCTTGCCCGACACGCTGCGATGAGTGGTGCGACGCGCTTTTCCGGCCACGAGTCCTCCCGGTTCGAGTAGTCAACACTGGCTACGCGACGAGCATGATCCGCAACATCGCTCCTCGCCGGCATTCGCGCCACCCCGCGCGACGGCATCACGGGGCGACCAGGGGCGCCGCGAGCACGACGAACAGCGCGCCGGCCCAGACGGCGGTGCGCCACGTGAGCCGAGGGCCGGTCATGGAGGCGGGATCGGCGCGCCACAGCGCGGCCGCCACCACCACGAGCCACACCACCCACGCCGGGAACACGAGGTCCGTCACCAAACCGAGCGCGCGCGGCGCGATGTCCAGTTGTTCCAGGGCGAGCAGGAGCGCCAACGGCGCGAGCGCGATGCCGATCGTGCCGAGCCGGCGATCGACCGGTCCGGGTCCACGGAACGCGATACCCACGCACAGCGTCCACAGGAACAGGCACAGGTTGGCGAGGTGCTCGCCCACCGCCATACCGGCGTAGCGATTGAACGCGCCCTCGACCAGGGCCACCGCCTGCCGGGTCACGTCGGGCAGGCCCGGGTCGCCCATCGCGCGCGCGAGATACGGCACGAGGATCGCCCACCTGATGAAGCCGAGGGTCTGGAGCGCGCCGGCCAGCACGCCGAAGATGAGCCCGAGCAGGGCCACGGTGCGGCCCCGCGCCGGGAGCGACTGGTAGAGCAGCGCCGCCATGACGATCTGGGTGAATCCGGTGAGCGCCAGCAGCCAGTAGGCGGGCCGCACCACCGTCGCCTGCCGCACGAACAGATCTAGCCGCTCGACCGCAGGCCGCCGCAGGACATCGGGGAAGTCGAAGACCAGCGCCAGCACCGTGTACCCCGCGTACAGCAGGAGCACGTGTGCCAGCACCACGACGGCGGCACCGCGATAGGCGGCCCGGTAGTGGGCCACCACGCCCGGGGGCACCGGCGCGTCGGGCGGAATCAGATCCCGGTCAGCCGACGCCGTAGCGCTCTCGCAAGATCGCCCGGTGGTGCAGCTCGTGTCCGGCGATCAGGAACGCGAGGGCGCGCACGGTGACCCGCTGTCCGCTGGCGGTGCCGGACCGCGCGAGGGCCTCGGCCGGGAAGCCGCGGTACAGGGCGATCGTCGCTGCCCGCACCGTCGTGAGCTCGTCCACGAGATCCGCGATGGGCCGGCGATCGAAGCCGCCGGCGGGGGTGTAGACATTCTCGTCGAAGCCGGGGAGCGGTGTCTCGTCGCCGCGCCCGATGCGGAGGGCGCGGTAGGCGAACACCCGCTCGACGTCCGCCACGTGCCCGACCACCTCGGCGACGCTCCATTTTCCGCTCGCGTACCGCCGTGCCGCGCGCTCGGGCGGTAGCGCGCGCAGCGCCGCGCGCGTGTCCGCGATCTGCCGCGCCAGGTGGTCCAGCACGTCGCCCGCAGGCACGCGGGCCACGTACCGCGCGTACACCTCGGCGTACTCCGAGGCGTCGGGGCGGGGCAGTGGTGCGGCCGCCGGCGTCACCCGCGCGCGGGCCACGTGCACCCCGGAAGGCGCCGCAGCTCGGCCTCCAGGCCGCGCAGATCGAATCGGGCGGTACGCTCGCCACCGATCGTGCGGTAGCGCACTTCGACGGTCTCGGCGGCCAGCAGCTTGCGGAACAGCGCCGCGGAGAAGTACGGGCTGCGTTGTTCCCCCATGAAGGCGACCCGGCTCGGGCCCGGCTCGAAAAAACGCCAGTACTGGCCCGCGTGCCCTCCCCGGCGGTCGAACCTCATTTCTGCGTACGCGACGGGCTCGCCCCCGAAGGGGTGCAGCGGCTCGCCGCCGTTGAATAGCATCGTCCGCCGTTCGGAGCCCGGCACCCGGTCGCCGCACGCCACGATCAATGTGGCGCCGCCCCGCGACCATTCCTCCGCTCGCAGGATGAGCCGCCGGTCCTGCTCCGGCCCGTTGCCCAGGTCGTCTTGCGTCTCGATGAGCCGCCACTTCGGGTCCTGTGCTGCCGCCGGCCAGGCGGCCACTGCGCCGAGGATGAACGCCATCGCAGCATACCGACGCATCGCCACGTCCTTCATCTTGAGGGTTGCCGACAATGTAGCGGCGGCGCGCCGTCGGCGCGTGGATTCATGGTGCCTCTCCGAGCGGGGCCCGAAGGGCGCGCCCGGCTTCGCCCACCCCTTGCGCGGGAGATACGTGCCGGCGACCGTGCTGAGTCCCGTGCGTCGGTGATCGTCGCAAGGAGGGCGATGGCATGGCTCTGGAGTTCTCGATCACCCACCACTTCGCGGGCGCGCCCCACCGCGTCTTCGCGGCCCTCACCGACCTGGAGGGGGCCGCGGCCTGGATGCCGGGCTTCGTGCGGATCGAGCGGGTGAGCGGGCCCGCGTTCGGACCCGGGACCAGGTGGCGCGAGACCCGCAAGCTGTTCGGCAAGGAGGCCACCGAGGAGTTCGAGGTGACGGCGTGCCGGTCGCCGCGGCACCTCGCCGTCCGCGTGGACGGTGCCAAGGGTTCCTCCAAGCGGGGGCAGTATCTGTTCGACTACTCGCTGGCGCCGGCGGGCTCGGGCACCGACGTCACCCTCCGAGGGGAGATTCGTGGACTCGGCGGCTTCGGCATGCTGGTGGGCCGGCTGCTGGTCGGGCCCTATCGCAAGGCCTGCGCGAAGGACCTCGCCGCGCTCGCCCGACACCTCGAGGACGGCGGGGTCGGATGACGGCGCTGGCCGCCCTGCAGGGTCTCTCGGCGTCGCTGGATCACCCGCTCGCGGCCGCCGCCGCGCTGTTCGGGGCGGGCGTCCTCACCAGTCTCACCCCGTGCGTCTACCCGATGATCCCCATCACCGCGGGCTTGCTGGCGGGCACCGCCGGCGAGGGGCGCGCGCGAGGTCGGGCCGTGGGCCTCACGCTGTCCTACGTCACGGGGCTCGCCCTGCTGTACGCCACGATGGGGCTCGTCGCCGGTCTCTCGGGCTCGCTCTTCGGAACCGTCGCGTCGAACCCGTGGGTGCGCGTGGGCGTCGGTGCCTTCCTCGTCGTATTCGGGCTCGCCATGCTGGACGTCGTGCCGCTCCGGGCGCCGGACCGGCTCACGGCGTGGGCGGCGGGCCTGCGAGGTGGCTCGTACCCGGCCGCCCTGCTGCTGGGAGCGACGTCGGGGATCGTGGCGGCGCCGTGCGGCGCGCCGGCCTTCGCCGCGGTGCTGACCTGGGTCGCGGGAACGCGGAGCGGCCTCCTGGGGTTCACCTATCTGTTCGTGTTCTCGCTCGGCATGACGGCGCTGCTCGTGGTCGTCGGGATCTTCTCCGGCACCGCCGCCCGGCTGCCGCGCGCCGGGCCGTGGATGGTCTGGATCAAGCGCGTGGGCGCCGCCGCCATGTTCGCGATGGCGGGGTACTACTTCTGGAACGCCTGGCAGGTGTGGCGATGACCGCAGTGCGTAGCGCGTGGTGCGTGTTGCTCGCGACGGCGCTCGCGCCGGCGGCGACACTCGGGCAGGATATCGGACTGCCCCTGGGCACGGTCCCGCCGGCCGTCACGATCGAGGATCTCGACGGCAACCCCGTGGATCTGAGCCGCTGGGTCGGCAAGCAGCCCGTGCTCGTCGAGTTCTGGGCGACGTGGTGCCCGAACTGCGAGGCCCTGTTCCCGCGCATGGAGGCCGCGTATCGCCGCTTCGGCGACGACGTCGCCTTCGTCGTGATCGCGGTGGCGGTGAACCAGTCCAAGCGCTCGATCAAGCGACACCTGGAGCGGCACCCGATGTCGTTCGTCGTGCTGTGGGACACCAACGGCAACGCGGTGCGGGCGTTCGACGCCTTCACCACGTCCTACGTGGTGGTACTCGACGCGGCTGGCCGAGTGGTGTACACGGGGACGGGGGCCGACCAGGAGCTCGAAGGCGCGCTGGCGCAGGCCGTGGCCGCCGGCGGCTAGGGCTCAGCCGGCTTGGGGGGCGCGAGCCGCGCGATCGCGGCGCCCAGCTCCGCGTAGGCCGTGGGGTCGATCTCGCGAAACGGCACCGCCCGGTAGGCGATGGTCCCGTCCGGTCCCACCACGAACAGGTTCCGGTTGGTCGTGCCCGCGCGGCGCCCGAGCGCGCCGTAGGTGCGGCCGAGCGCCGCTCCGCTGTCGCTCACCATCACGAAGGGAAGCTCGATGTCCCGCGCCCATGCGGCGAGCTCGGGAATCGAGTCGGTGCTGATGGCGATCAGGACGACCCCGCGGCCGCTGTTGAAGAGCGTGGCGTACTGATCACGGTACGCCTCCATTTGAATCGTTCAGCCACGGGTCCGCGCGCGCGAGAAGAACGCGAGGATCACGGTCTTGCCGTGGTAGTCCGACAGCCGGACCGGGTCCTTGAGCGGCCCCCAGCGGGTGGCGCCCGGGAGCGCGAAGTCCGGCGCGGTGGCGCCCACGGCGAGCGGGGGTGCCGTGTCCAACGGGGCCGGCTGTTGCGCCAGCCCGGGGGTGGTTCCGGCGGCCATCAGGGCGCCAAGCACGGCGAGGCGTGTGCGCATCGGGACGCGACTCCTCCTGGGGCGACGTCAATCTACTTGACGGCGCCCCGCCCGGGGAGGAGCGTTCATGCCCTATGGGCGTGCTCCGCTCCGTGCTGCTCCGCGCATCCCAATCCCAATGGCTCGCGGCCCGCGTCCCCCGCTGGTCCATGACGCGCCGTGCCGTGCGCAAGTTCATGCCGGGCGAGACGCTCGCCGAGGCCCTGGACGCGGCACGGACGCTCGCCGCCCAGGGCATCGGCGCGGTCGTCACGGAGCTCGGGGAGAACGTCACGACGCTCGCGGACGCCGAGGGCGTCGCGCGCCGCTACCGCGAGACGATCGACGAGTGCGGGCGCCGCGGGCTCGACGCCGAGCCGTCGGTCAAGCCCACGCACTTGGGCTGCGATATCCGCTGGGACGCCTGCGAGACCCTGACGCTCGAGCTGGCGGCGCACGCCGCCCAGCGTGGCACGGTGCTGTGGATCGACATGGAGGGCTCGGCCTACACCGACCAGACGATCGCGCTGTACCGCAAGGTGCGCGAGCGGGTTCCCAACGTCGGCCTCGCGCTCCAGGCCTATCTGCTGCGGACGCCGCAGGATCTCGCCACGCTCCTCCCGCTCGATCCCACCATTCGTCTCGTCAAAGGTGCCTACGCGGAGCCGCCGACTGTGGCCTTGCCGGCGAAGCACGACGTGGACGGCCAGTACCTCGCGCTGGCGCGCACGCTGCTCGCGGCGAAGGCCGCGGGGCGCGCCGTGCGATTGGTCTGCGGCACGCATGACGTACCGCTCGTCGGGCGCATCCAGGACGCTGCCGCGGCGCTGGGCGTGGCCCGGAACGCATGGGAAGTGCACATGCTGTACGGGATCCGCACGGCGGAGCTGCGGCGGCTCGCCGCGGCGGGACACCGCGCCCGGGTGCTGATCAGCTACGGATCCGCGTGGTTCGCGTGGTACATGCGCCGGCTCGCCGAGCGACCGGCGAACGTGTGGTTCGTGGTGAAGAGCACCTTCTCGTAGCCACCGGCGCCCTCACTCCACGATCCGCGGCCGGAACGTCCGGTCGCGGATCGCGATCTGGCCCTGCCGCGCGTAGTCCAGCGCCTGGCCGAGGATCCGCGCCGCCTCCTGCGGCGCATGGAACCCCATCGAATTCTCCGCCTCGATGAAGTCGAGGTAGAACTGCGCCCGCCGCTGCAGCGCGCGGGCCGGAGCCAGATCGGCGTCCGCGCGGCCCGCCGCCCGCGCCGCCTTGAGATCCGCGATGAGATCCACCAGCGCGTCCATCGCCTGATTGCGCAGCCGGTAGGTGTTCTCCTGGATTCCCTCGGCGCGGGCGCGCAGCTCCTGCTCGGCGATCGGATGGCACGTCTGGCACGCGTTGTTGATGCTGAGGAGCGGACTGCGTACCTGATGGTCGCTCACCTTGAGCGCTCCCACCCGGACGTACGGCATGTGACAATCGGCGCACGCCACCCCCGCGCGGGCGTGCACGCCCTGATTCCACAGCTCGAACTCCGGATGCTGCGCCTTGAGTACGCCCGCTCCCGTTTCCGCGTGCGTCCAGTCGACGTGGCCCACGCTGTCGTAGTACGCGTAGATCTGCTCGACGCGCAGCCCCCGCGACCACGGATACACCAGGCGCTTCTCGGCGCCGCGGAAGTAATACTCGACGTGGCACTGCCCGCAGACGTACACCCGCATCTCCTGCCGGGTGGCGTCACGGTTGGGATCGTAGTCGCGCATCCCCTGCGAGGCCTTCCACGCCCGCACCCCCTCGAGAAACCCGGGACGCGTCACCCGGAGGCGCATGGTCTCGGGATCGTGGCAATCGATGCACGTGACGGGATGCGTGACCAGCGCCCGCGCCTCGGCGTAGGGGAGGGGATTGACCCGCTCGAACCCGCGGATCAGGTCGCCCTCGCCCGCGCGCACGTACGGCACGTACATCGAGGCGTGGCAGTGCAGGCAGGTGCCGGGCTGCGGCACCGCCTGGCGCCCGGTGTAGACCTGGTCGTCCAGCATGTAGGCGTGGCCCCGCTCCTCGCGGAAATCCCGCGAGAACGCGTAGCCCGCCCACATCGTCCGCAGCCGCGGATCGTCCTCGAGACGCGACTGGGCCACGACCGTGCGCGGATCGGCGGCGCTCGGCGTGCGCGGCAGCGCCTCGCTCCCGCCGAACCGCGTGCGCTGCTGGTCCACCGTGCGGCGGTAGCTGTCGTACTGGTGCGGGAAGTTGCGCCCCCACACGGCCGGGTCCTGCGTCGTGTCGCTCAGCTCGGCGACCCGGAAGAACGTCTGGCGGGCTTCCTGCTTGCGCTCGAAGATGCTCACGAGCAGGGCGAGGGCGCCCGCCGCCGCCGCGGTCGCGACGAGGGCGAGGAGCACAATGGTCTTGGCGGGACGGTGCGGCGCGGTCATCGGCGATCTCCGGTCACCACCGGTGGCCTGCCTGCCGGTGGCAGCTGGTACAGGAACGCGGCGCCGCGGCGTCGTGCCGGGCGTCGATCATGCGGACGATGTCGGCGTGGCACTCGCGGCAGCGGCGCTCGGTGACGCGCCGGCTGGCCGCGGTGATCATGATGGGCTCGTGAAACCCGCCCGCCGTGAACCAGTACGAGTGCAGGAACCCGTTGCGGGCCTTGACCCAGTACTTGCCGAACGGGCTGTGCGGCGTGTGGCAGTCGTTGCAGACGGCCACGTGGCGGTGGTCGCCCCGCTGCCATGCAGCGTACTGGCCGCGCATCACGTGGCAGTTGGCGCAGGCCGCGGGGTCGTTGGTCAGGTAGGAGGCGCCGCGGCCGTACACGAACGTGAATCCGCCCGTGCCGGCGGCGATGCCGAACAGCCCCGCGAGCATGAACGGGGCCGCGCCGCGGCCCGCCAGGCGGTGCCACAGGCCGCGCACGGCCGTCCTAACCCACCCGCCGCCCGCGGATCTCCTCGAGCGCCCGCGTGACGTACACCCGCGTCATCTGCTTGCGCCAGCTCAGCTCGAAATCGGTGTTGTCGAGCGGCTTCGCGGGCTTGTAGGCGGCAGCGGCGGCGGCCGCGATCGCGTCGTCCTCGAGCGTCGAGCCGACCAGGGCCTTGCCCGCCGCCGCCACTTCCTGCGGATAGCTCGCCACCCCGCCGAGGACTACGCGCGCCTCCGCGACCCGTCCCCCGTCCCCCGTCCCCGGTCCCTCCCATTTGACCCAGGCCGCCACGCCGAGGACCGGAAAGTCGAACGACCCGCGCCGCCGCAGCTTGTGATAGACCGCGTCCCAGCCGTTGGGCGCGGGCAGGCGCACGTCCACCAGGATCTCGTCGGGCTGCTTCGTGAGGTAGTTGATCCCGTCGTTGTGATAGAACCGTCCCGCCGGCACGACGCGCTCGCCCTGCGGACCGACGAGCCGGTACTCGGCGCCGAGAACGACCATCACGGGTGCGACGTCGGTGGAGGAAACGGCCCAGCAGCGGGGACTCGACGGCGCGACCCAGCAGATTTTGCCGTCCTTCTTCATGCAGAAGTCGATCGCCTTCCGCCATTCGTAGTTCTGATTGTAGTAGTTGCAGCGCGTGTCGAGGCAGAGATTGCCGCCCAGCGTGCCCATGTTGCGGAGCAGCGGCGTGGAGACGAGTTCGGCGGCATGGGCGACGGCGGGGGCCTGCTGGCGAACTGCCGAGCTTGCGGCGACCTCGGTCAGCGTGAGCCCGGCGCCGAGCACTCGCCCCTCGTCCCCCGTCCCCCGTCCCCGCAGGTCCGCGACCCGCATGAGCGACACGACGACTTTCGGTTCCTGATGCCGCCGCTTCATGTTGGGATAGAGGTCGGTGCCGCCGGCGACGTACATGCCGTCGGGACCGGCGTCGGCCTTCATGCGAAGCGCCTCGGCGAGCGTCCGAGGCTCGAGGTAGCGGAACGACGGGAGGCGGAGCATGCTAACCCAAAGCCTAGCCGCCGGCAGCTATCGTTGCAACTCGTGGCTAGCCACCGTCGACCGATCGCTCGCGGCTACTGCACCCTCGGCGATCCCCTGGAGATGGCATGGAGTTCAGAGATTCAACGGGTGGCAGAGCGTGGTGTATGGAGCTCCACCTCTGCGCTACTCGGACATTCTCAATGACTATGCAGGATTCTAGGATGCCCTGTCGGCGCAAGCACCGCCGTGTATTCAGTCCCGCCCTGATGCTGGCCGGCGTGCTGATGTCGTCAGTAGCCGATCACGCTGCTGCGCAACGGCTGGATCGGCTCGGCTCGTTGCCGACGCTGGGAGTAAGCGCTGCTGGCGGCTCGCGCGCGCGAACCTGGACGGTGGCTGCCCGCAAGCCCCCGAGCACATTTCCTCAGCGTTTCTATACGAGCGCAATCGTTGCATGGATCGCGCTCGGCAGCTACTGGTTGCTCGACAGTAAGGATGAGTGGGGTTGGACGGTTGCCACCTATTCTCTTGGCAGCGCGCTGGGCGTCTTTCTCGTGACGCGGGGTCGCGAGGGCATGCGACCGTTACCAACCCTCGCGGGCACCGCCGTCGGAGCGCTCCCCGGCGTCATAGTCGCCCTCGCGGAGAACAATCCGGAAGGCCCGGGGGCCGACCTGGCGTGGGGGTATTTCTTCTTGGTCTCGGCGCCCCTGGGCGCATCGCTCGGGCACGGCCTCGGCAGATAGGCCGCTAGTGCTGCCGCTCCGGCCGCACGCCGGCGACCGGCGTCTCGCGCCCGTCCGCCTGCCCGACCGCCTTGCCGTCGCCCCCCTCGCCGGGCGTCGGCACGCGCGTCGGCTCGGGCCACGGAATGTCGGGAAAACTCGTGGGTCCGACGCGGGCCTCTTCGCCCTTCGCTTTCTTCTTCAGGGCCTTGAGCACCTTCTCGGGCGCGATCGGTACCTCGTCCACCCGCACCCCCACCGCGTCGTACACCGCGTTCGCCACCGCCGGCATCACGGGGAGCAACGGCCCCTGGCCCACTTCCTTCGCCCCGAACGGGCCGTTCGGATCCGGGTCCTCGATGAGATAGGTGACCACGTCACACATCTCGAGCGTCGTGGGACTCTTGTACTCGAGCAAGCTGGGCCACTTGTGCACCAGACGGCGCTCGTGGTCGCGGTGCACCATCTCTTCCATCAGGGCCTCGCCGAGTCCCATGTACACCGAGCCCTCGACCTGCCCCATCACGGCTGCCGCGTTGATCGATCGCCCGATGTCGTGCGCGATCCAGATGCGCGGCACGACGATGATCCCCGTGGCGGGATCCACGTCCACCTCCGCCACGCAGGCGCTGTAGGAGTAAGCGGGGGAGGGACCGACGCCCGCGCCCCGATACCGTCCCGGGCTGCGCGGCGGGGTGTACGATCCCACCGTGCCGATCGTGCCCTGCGCCGCCTCGGCGAGCTGCACCGCCTCGGCGAAGCTCATGCCCCGCTCGGGGTCCTCGGCGTCGAACACCCGGCCGTCTCCGAACGTGACGCGGGTCGCTGGCACCTCGAGCTTCCGCGCGGCGTGGCCCGCGAGGATCTCGCGCGCCCGCTCGGCCGCTTGAAGCGCCGCGTTGCCCGTCATCAGCGTGACGCGGCTCGAGTACGAGCCGAGGTCCACGGGCGTGAGGTCCGTGTCGGCCGTCACCACGCTGATCTCGAACGGATCGAGCCCCAGCACCTCGGCGACGCACGTACGCGAGCACCGAGTCCGAGCCCTGCCCGATTTCGGTCGAGCCGCAGAACACCGTCACGCCGCCGCCCCGGTCGCATTTCAGCTGCACGCCCGAGTGCGGCATGTTGTTCCAGTAGATCGGCAGTCCCGCGCCCGAGATGTACGACGAGCAGGCGAGCCCGACGCCCTTGCCCGTAGGCAGCTTGCGGAACTTCGCCTTCCACTCCGAGCCCGCGACGACCTTCTCGATGCACGCGCCCAGGCCCATCGAGCCGACGCGGAGCCAGTTGGCGGTGACGGAGTTGGCCGGCTGGAGGTGCCGCAGCCGCAGCTCGGCGGGATCGATCGACAGCTCCTCGGCGATCTTGTCGAGGTGCACCTCGAGCGCGAACCGCGGCTGCGGCGTGCCGTGGCCGCGCTTCGGCCCGCAGGGCGGTTTGTTGGTGAACGCGCGCGCGCCCTGGAACCGGTAGCGCGGCACCTCGTACGTGACGGTCTGGAGCGCGCCCGTGTAGTAGGTGCTCGCCACGCCGTACGACCCGTAGCCGCCGCCGTCGAGCAGCGACCGGAAGTGCATCGCCGTGATCGTACCGTCCCGCTTCACGCCCGTCCTGATCCACATGAGCGTCGGGTGCCGGCCGCGATGACAATAGAACACTTCCTCGCGCGTGAGCGTGATCTTCACCGGTCGGCCGGTGAGCATCGCGAGCCGCGCGACCACGATCTCATGATTGAAGGGATCGCTTTTGCCGCCGAACCCACCACCGTTCGGGGTGGCGATCACGCGAATGCGGGCAGGGGCGAGCTCCAGCACCTTGGCCAGCGCGCGGTGCACGTAGTGCGGCGTCTGGGTGGACGACCACAGCGTGAGCTTGCCGTCGGGCGACCAGTCGGCGAGCGCCGCGTGCTGCTCCATCGGCAGGTGCGTGTTGCCCACCGAAGAAACTGAAATCCTCGCGCACCAGGTCCGCTTCCGCGAATCCGGCCGCCACGTCGCCGAACTCGAGGTCGATCAGCTTGTGCAGGTTGCCGTGGTCGCCGTACTCGTGGATCCGCGGCTCGGGCGTGGTCACGGCCTCCTCGGCAGAGCCGATCGCCGGCAACACGCGGTACTCGACGTCGATCAGGTCGAGGGCGGCCGTCGCGTCTTCTTCGGTGACGGCCGCGACCGCGGCCACCGGATCGCCCACGAAGCGCACCCGGTCGGGGCACAGCGCGTGCTCGTCCTGGCTCACCGGGAGGATGCCGAACGGAATGGGGAGTTCGCGCCCGGTGAGCACCGCCTTGACACCATCGGCCGCGAGCGCGCGGCTGGTGTCGATACGGACGATCGCGGCGTGGGGATGCGGGCTGCGCAGCAGCTTGCACCACAGCATCCGGGGCAGGGCGAGGTCGTCGGCGAACTTGGTCTTGCCGGTGACCTTGGCCGTCGCGTCGATCTTGCGGAGCGCCTTGCCGATCACGCGGCTCGTCTGAGCCGCCGGCCTACGACCGGCCATACAGCGTCTCCGGCGCCGGCTCGGCGTCCTCGCCCCGCATGCGCGCGGCGGCCAGCTCGACCGCTTCGTAGATCTTCAGATAACCCGTGCAGCGGCACAGGTTGCCGGCGAGCGCGTGCTTGATTTCGTCGCGGCTCGGCTTCGGGTTCGCGGCGAGCAAGGCCTCGGCGGTGAGCAGGAACGCCGGGGGTGCAGTAGCCGCACTGGGCGGCGCCGAGGTCGGCGAAGGTTTCCTGGAGCGGATGGAGACGACCGCCGTCGGCCATGGCCTCGACCGTGCGCACCCGCTTGCCGGCGCACGCCAGGCCCAGCACGAGACACGAGAGGACCGGCAGGCCGTCCACCAGCACCGTGCAGGTCCCGCACTCGCCCAGCTCGCAGCCGTGCTTCGTGCCCGTGAGCCCGAGGTCCTCGCGCAGGACCTCGAGCAGGGTCTTGTGCGGGGCAAAGGCGACCTCGACGGGCTCGCCGTTGCACGCGAAGGCGATGGTGGCTTTCGGGTCGGCCATTTTCGAAGTGTAACCTTGCTCGGAGGATGCTGGAACGCCAGCTTTCGGCCCCATGATCACTTCTCTGCGCTTCCGCGTTGCCGTCGGGTCGCTCGCAGCGATCGCCGGCGTGCTCCCTGTGCTCCAGGCCCAGGCCGCCGATCGCGAGCGCGTCCTGCGCATCCTCCGGTCGGTGCCCCTGGTCGACGGGCACAACGACCTGCCGGACGCGATGCGCGAGCGCGGCGGCCTCGATTCGGTGGACGTCGGACGGCCCCAGCCACGCCTCCACACCGACATCGCGCGCCTGCGCGCGGGCGGCGTCGGCGCGCAGTTCTGGGCGGCGTACGTGCCGGTGTCGGCGATGCGGGGCCCGACGCGGCCGGCGGTGTACGCGCTGGAGCAGATCGACCTGGCGCACCGCCTGTGCCGTCGCTATCCCGCCACGTTCGCGCCGGCACGAACGGCTACCGAGGTAGAGCGGAACTTCCTCTCGGGAAAGATCTCCTGCCTCATCGGCATCGAGGGCGGACACGCGATCGAGAATTCACTCGGCGCGCTCCGCATGTTCGCGGCGCTGGGCGTCCGCTACATGACCCTCACGCACTGGGCCACGCTCGACTGGGTCGATGCGGCGACCGACACGGCGCGGCACGGCGGCCTGTCGCCGTTCGGCGAGGAGGTCGTGCGCGAGATGAACCGGCTCGGGATGCTGGTTGACCTGTCGCACGTGTCGGACGCCACCATGATGGACGCGCTGCGGGTATCGCGCGCCCCGGTGTTCTACTCCCACTCCTCGGCGCGTGCCCTGGCGAACCACGTCCGCAACGTCCCCGACTCGATTCTCCGCCTCGTGGGACAGCAGGGAGGCGTGGTCTCGGTCAACTTCGCGCCGGCGTTCATCTCGGAGGATGTCCGCGCGTACGACGCGGAGTGGGGGTTCTCGAGCCCCCGCCTCCGCGCCCTGGTCGCCGTGGACACGGCCGCGGCGCGCGACTCGCTCGCCGCGTGGACCGCGCGCGGCCCCCGCGCGACGCTGGCGCAGGTGGCCGACCACGTCGAGCACATCCGCCGGGTCTGCGGCCTCGATTGCGTCGCGCTGGGCTCGGATTTCGACGGCATCTCCTCCACGCCGACCGGACTCGACGACGTGTCGCGCTTCCCCGATCTCCTGGCGGAGCTGCTGCGCCGCGGCTGGTCCGAGGCGGACCTCCGCAAGCTGGCGGGCCAGAACATGCTGCGCGTGCTGCGCGCCGCCGAGCGCGTGGCGCGAGAGATGGCGGCGCCCTAACCGGCTGCCACCCGTGACCGACCCCGGGGCGATCGGTGACTGCTTCACCTGCCGGTGGACGCGCACCGCCGGAAGCCGCCGGGGCGCGGTGTTCTTCCGGTGCGCCCGAGCCGAGACCGATTCCCGCTATCCCAAGTACCCGATACTGCCGCGGCGCGCGTGCCCCGGCTACGAGGACGCCATGCTCTTCGCGGTGCTGATGCACTACACCCGGCCGCTCGCCGAAGTGGACGCCGTGCGGGCCGAGCACCGGCGGCATCTGGAAGAGTGGGCCGCGCGCGGTGCCGTGCACGCGTGGGCGCGGCGCGAACCGCCGAGCGGCGGACTCCTGATCTGCTCCGCCCCCGACCGCGCGGCGGTGGAGCGAATGGTGGCCCAGGACCCCTACGTGACGGCGGGCGTCGCGACGCCCGAGATCGTGGAGTTCCCCGCCGAGGACGTGCGGGGCACGCTGCGCGTGTGACCTCCGCGGCATCCGCCATGCGAGTCCACTGCCTGCAGCACGCCCCCTTCGAAGGGCCGGGGAGCATCGAGCGCTGGTTCCAAACCCGGTCGGTGGATTTCGCCATCACGCGGCTGTTCGCGGACGACCCGCTCCCCGCCGTGGACGAGATCGACTGGCTGATTGTCCTCGGCGGACCGATGAGCGCGAACGACGAGCGCACGCACCCGTGGCTCGCGTCAGAGAAGCGTCTCATCGCCGCAGCCGTTGCGTCAGCCCGAGGGGTGCTCGGCGTCTGTCTCGGAGCCCAGTTGATCGCGAGTGGCCTCGGCGCCCCGGTCTTGGCCAGTCGCGAGCGGGAGATCGGCTGGTTCCCGGTCCACCCCACGCCGGACGCGGCGCGATCGCCATTTGCTCCCGTTTTTTCCGGGCCTCTCGACGCCTTTCACTGGCACGGCGAGACGGTGGCGCTGCCGCGCCGCGCGAGCCACCTCGCCCGGAGTGCTGGGTGCGAGCAGCAGGCGTTCGCCATCGGTGACCGCGTGCTGGGCATCCAGTTCCACCTGGAGACCACGCCGGCGAGCGCTCGGGCGCTGATCGAGCACTGCGCGGACGATCTGGCGCCGGGCCGTTGGGTCCAGACGGGCCCCGCGATGCTACAGGACGATGGCCGCTTCCGCCGCGCGAACCAGGTGATGGACGCCGTCCTGGACCGGCTCCACGCGGCCATCTCCTGATCGCCGGGGAGGGGGGGGAAGCCGCGCGTTTTGCGAAGGGTGAGATCGTCGTGGGCCCCGGCTGACGCCGGGTCGGAGCGATCCCTACTTGTGGAAGACTCCGATGCCGTAGGCGCACGGCCCGGTGCCGCAGTGCGACATCGTCACGACCACGCGGTACTTCGCCGTCGCCTGCGGCCGGACTTCCAGAAGGGGCGTGTCGCTCCATCCCTGGCTCTGCGCCAGCACCGCATCGTCCCCGCCCATGACCGTGACCGCGAGATCGCGGCAGTCCTCATCGCACAGCGCGACGATCGCGTACTGCCCGCCCTCGCGGAGCGCCACGTACAGGGTCTCGCGCTCGCCCTGGCCCAGCCGTCCCGTGAGGGGATCGCTGGCGTACCGCCAGCCCTGCGGCGCCACGTCCGCGGCGACGACCCGCAGCTGCTGCTGCACCTGGCGCTCCCAGCGGGTCTGAGCGGCCGCCGGCGCCGCGGCGGCGGTCAGCGCGCCGGCGGCGAGCAGCCGGCGCCACGACCAAGTGGCACCGGTCATGTCGGCGGCGGGTCGCGCCGGCCGGTCGCGAGGCCCGCGGCGACCCCCACGCCAGTCGCCACCGCGGTCCCCGCGCCAACGATGGGCAGCAAAGCGACGACCGGTACGGCGATAGCCGCGGCCACGACGCCCGCGACGAGCGGCGCTTCCGGCCGCCGCACGGCGTCGACGAAGCGCAGGCGCTCGCGCACGAAGCGCCGCGTGTAGTAAAAGCCGGCGCCCAGGGCGACGGTCCCGATGATCAGTCCGAGCATAGGTCCCTCCTCCCCCTAACCTACGCAACTTGCGGTCGCGGCGTTTCGGCCGCAATCTGCGCCACGATGAGCGCCGATCCCGCTCGCACGATTCGGGTCGCCGCGGTGCAGGCCGAGCCCGCCTTTCTCGACCTCGCGGGCAGTCTGGCTCGGCTGGAGCAGTGGACCGCCCGGGCCGCTGCGCAGGGCGCTCGCGTCGTGGCGTTCCCCGAGACGTGGATCCCGGGGTATCCCGCGTGGCTCGACGAGTCCCCGGGGGCCGCGCTGTGGGACAGCGTCGGGGCGCGCGCGGTCTTCCAGCGGCTGTTCGATAACAGCGTCGAAATCGGGGGCGCGGCGGTCGACCGCATCGCGGCCGCGGCGCGCGAGCACGGCGTCGCGCTGGTCGTGGGTGTCCACGAACGGGCGGGGCGGACGCTCTACAACGCGCTGCTCACGTTCGCTCCCGACGGCGCGCTTGCCAACCATCACCGCAAGTTGGTCCCGACGCACCAGGAGCGCATGCTCTGGGGCCGGGGGGACGGGCGCGGACTCGCGGCGCCCCTCGTGGCCGGCGCCCGAGTCGGTGGGCTGATCTGCTGGGAGCACTGGATGCCACTCGCGCGCCAGGTCATGCACGACGCGGGAGAGGAGATCCACGTCGCCGCCTGGCCCGGCGTGCCGGACCTGCACCAGCTCGCCTCGCGGCATTACGCCTTCGAGGGGCGCTGCTTCGTGATCGCCGCGGGGCAGATCCTGCGGCTGCGCGATTTGCCGCCCGAGCTGCCGGTGCGGCCGGAGAAGGCGGGCGATCCCGATGCGCTTCTCATCCGCGGCGGCAGCGCGATCATCGCGCCGAGCGGCCGCTACCTCGCCGGACCGGTGCTGGACGAAGAGACCCTGGTGCTCGCCGACTGCGACCTCGGGGAGATCGTGCGCGAGGCGCTGACGCTGGACGTGAGCGGGCACTACGCGCGGCCCGATCTGTTCGACCTCCGCTTCCGCCCGCCGGGCCGCGCGGAGTAGCGTGCCCGGCCCCCATCAGGATCCGCGGCGGCGGCCGGCGCCTCCCGAGCCGGGGCCCGTCGATCGCGATCGGCTGCGCGATGTCGATACGGCCGACGCCGCCAACCTGCTGCGCATCACGGTCTGGTTCGCGCCCGCCTGTATCGTGATGCTGTCCATGTTGTGGTACTTCCTCTATCAGAAGGGCTACATCTCGGGCGCGGTCTTCGCGTTCCTGGTCGTGTTGAACTTCCCGATCGCGGCGATCGGGGTGTTCGTGATTCACGCCGCGGCCATGGGCGCGGCGTCCGGGCTGGTCAGGACGGTCTATGCCGCGGGCAACCTGCCGCCGCCCCGCACCTACCCGCATCAGGAGGCGATGATCGCGCGGGGCGAGTACCACGAGGCCGCCGGGCATTTCCGCGACCATCTGGTCGTCGAGCCGGGCGATAACGAGGCGCGTCTCCGCCTCGCGGCGCTGCTCGAAACGCAGCTCAACGACCCCGCCGACGCGGAAGCGCTCTACCGGCAGGTGCGCGACCGCCCGGCGACCCGGCAGGAAGCGGCCCTGGCCATGAACGGCCTCATCGACCTGTACCGCCGCACCGGCCAGCGCGGCCGGCTGATGGTGGAGCTGGCGCGGTTCGGCCAGCGCTTCGGCGGCTCGGCGGCGGGGCGGGCGGCGGTGCGGGAACTGGCCGACCTGAAGCGGGACGCGGCTACCAGCGGATAGCGGCGCTCGCCCACGTGAACCCCGACCCGAACGCGGTGAGCACCAGCAGCTCGCCCCGCTCCAGCCGGCCCTCAGTCACCGCTTCGTCGAGCGCGATCGGGATCGAGGCGGCCGTCGTGTTGCCGTACCGCTGGATGTTGTTGTACACCTGATCGTCGCGCAGCCCGAGCGTTTTCTGCACCATCTCCGAGATGCGCAGGTTGGCCTGGTGCGGGATCATCAGCCGCACGTCGGCGACGGACAGCCCGTTCGCCGCGAGCGCGGCCATCACCGCCTGGGGCATGCACGTGCTCGCATGCTTGAAGACCTCGCGGCCTTCCATTTGCACGCGGTGCTTGCCCTCCGCGACGAGCTCGGCCGACACCCACGGCGTGTGCGCCAGGCCGGGGCCGTCCATCCACAGCTTCTCGGCGTGCTGGCCGTCGCTGTACAGGTGGGTCGAGAGCACGCCACGACCGCGGTCCTCCGTCGGTCCGAGGATCGCCACCCCGGCGCCGTCCCCGAACAGCACGGCGGTGTCGCGGCCCGCCGTCGAAGTGTCGAGGCCGGGCGACTGCACCTCCGCCCCGACGAGCAGAATCCGCTTGTACTGGCCGATCCGGATCCACGCGTCGGCCACCGACAACCCGTAGACGAACCCGCTGCACTGGTCGCGCACGTCCAGCGCCGGGATGCCCGCGATTCCGAGCATCCGCTGGAGGAAGACGCCGTTGCCCGGAAAGAAGTGGTCGGGCGTGGTGGTGGCGAAGATGATGCAGTCGAGATCCGTGGCCGCGAGGCCGGCCCGATCCAGGGCCACGCGCGCCGCTTCGAGCCCGAGCTGGGTGCACGTGGTCCCGGGCGCGATCCAATGGCGCGTCTTGATGCCGCTGCGCTGGGTGATCCATTCGTCCGACGTGTCCATCAGCGCCGCGAGATCGTCGTTCGTGACGACGCGGGGAGGGACGTAGAACCCCGTGGCGATGAACTCCGTGCGCGGCATCGGGTGCCTTTCGTGGTCGAGTTGCGGGGGGCGGGGGTCTGGGGAAGATTTCGCCGCACACCCATTCTGGCAAGCGACCCGACATGATCCGACTGCTACCCGCTCTCCTCCTGCTGCTCGCCGCCAGCTCGGGCCTCGCCGGCCAGCGCCGCGCGATCACCTTCGACGACTTCATCGGTCTCCCGGTGGTCGGGGACCCGCAGGTGTCGCCCGACGGGCGCCGCATCGCCTACACCGTGACGTCGATCTCGCTCGCGGACAACCGCGGCACCACGCGGATCTGGCTCGCGGATCGCGCCAGCGGCGAGACGCGACCGTTCACCGGGGGCCCGGCCTCCGACCGCAGCCCGCGCTGGTCGCCCGACGGACGCTCACTGGCGTTCATTTCGTCGCGCCAGGGAGGCCCGCAGATCTGGATGCTGGCGCTGGACGGCGGCGAGGCGCGCAGGGTCTCGAGCCTCCCCGACGGCGTGGCGCAGTTCGACTGGCTGCCGGACGGGTCGGGCTTTCTGGCGGTGAGCGACGTGAAATGGCCGGCCGAGCAGGAGATCGACCGTCGCAATGCGGACTACCCCACCGACGCCCGCATCTGGACCGATCTCTTCTACCGCCATTGGGACGAATGGCGGGCGGGGTGCCGCCAGCACGTGTTCCGCGTGGACCGGGGCAGCGGCGCGGCGACCGATTTGACCCCCGTGGACCGCGACGTCCCCACCATCGCGACGGGGGGCGCGGGGGACGTCGCCATCGCGCCGGACGTGCGCGAGATCGCCGTCGCGGTCCGCGGCGACGCCGCGGTCGCCGTGAACACCAACACCGAGGTGTACGTCATCGGCCCGGCCGGCGGGTCCGACACGACGTGGCGCCGGATCTCGACCAGCGCGGGCGCCGATCACACCCCGCGGTTCTCGCCCGACGGGAAGTGGCTCGCCTTCCTCTCGATGGAGCGGGCCGGCTTCGAGGCGGACCGCAACCGGCTGATGCTGGTGCCACGGGCGGGCGGGCGGACGGGCGGTCCGGCGACCGAGGCGACCACGGGGTGGGGGCTTTCCGTCGGCTCGTACACGTGGTGCCCCGACGCCAAGTGCGTCTACGCGATGGTCGAGGAGCGGGGCGCCGACAACATCTACCGCATCGACCTGCCGTCGTTTCGCCGGACCCGGGTGGTGACGGGCGGCGTCAACAGCGCCATCCAGGTGACGCCGGATGGCCGCACCCTGGTCTATCTCCATCAGAGCAACACGCAGCCAGCCGAGGTATGGGCCGGCGGCAGCGCGCTGACGCACCACTCCGATTCGCTGGTCGCCGCGCTCGACCTGAACCCGCTCGAGGAGTTCGGCTTCGTGGGGGCCCTGGGCGACTCGGTGTTCGGGTGGCTGCTCAAGCCGCCGGGCTTCGACCCCGGGCGACGCCATCCGCTGGTGTACCTGGTGCACGGCGGGCCGCAGGGCGCCTGGGTGGACAACTGGCACGCCCGCTGGAATTACCAGATGTTCGCCGCGCGGGGGTTCGTCGTGGCAGCCGTGAACTTCCACGGGTCCACGGGCTACGGCCAGCCGTTCACCGACGCGATCTCGCGGCACTGGGGCGATCATCCGCTGACCGATCTCCTGCGGGGTCTCGACGTCGTCGCCCGCTTGCCCTACGTCGACTCCACCCGCATGGGCGCGGCGGGGGCGTCGTACGGCGGGTACATGGTCTTCTGGCTCGCGGGGCACACCGATCGCTTCAAGACGCTGGTGGCCCACGACGGCGTATTCCACCCCGCCAGCATGTACGGCACGACGGAGGAGTTGTGGTTCCCGCGGTGGGAGTTCAACGGCACCCCCTATGAGAACCGTGCGCTCTTCGAGCAATGGTCGCCCCTCAACCACGTAAAGAACTGGAAAACGCCGATGCTCGTGGTGCACGGCCAGCTCGACTACCGGGTGGACCTGTCCGAAGGCCTCCAGGCGTTCACCGCGCTGCGCGAGATGGGCGTGCCGGCCAAGTTCCTGTACTTCCCCGACGAAGGGCATTGGGTGCTCAAGCCGCGGAACCGCCGCGTCTGGTGGGGCACCGTGCTCGACTGGCTGGAGGAATACCTCAAGTGAGCGATCGGATCGGCGCCGTCCTGGCGCGCAACATCATCCTCGCCCTCGCGCTCGGCGCGGCGTTTCTCGCCGTCCTGCCGCGCAGCGGCGTGCTGTGGCGGGACTTCGCGGATGCCGCGAGCCTGGGCGCGTGCTTCGCCCTCGCGGGATACCTGGCCGAGCGCGCCATGCGGATCGTGCCGGGCATCGACACGCGGGCGGGACGGATCGTGCGGCTCGGCGGCTGGTTCACGGCCGGCCTGTGGGCGTACGTCGCGGGGCACTACCTGTGGCGGCAGTACGGTTACGATCCCGCGGAGCTCCCCGTGCTGTGGTGGGGCGGCGCGCTCCTCGTCGTCATCGAGCTGGCGTTGCACGGCGTGCTGGCGAGCCGCGGACGGTCGGACTTCTTCGGGCGCTCCCGGACCTGACCGTGCGCCGGGCGCTCGCGGGTCTCGCAGTTGGGCTCGCGGCTTGTGCGCACGAGGAGCCGTTCCGGCCGGGCGCGTACGGACCCGACGGACCGTTCAACCAGAGCAGCCTCTCCCGCCTCACCTTCAATCCCGCCGCGGACCGCATGCCCGCGTGGACGCCGGACGGGTCCGCGATCTGGTATTCGTTCGCCCGCATCGACCGGCTCGATCTCGACCACTGCCTCGGCCGCCTGCCCGCACCGGGCGGCGCCCGCGTCGAAACCCGCTGCCGGCAGAATCTCGCGGCCGAGGACTCGACCAACGTGCTCGAGGCGCCGAGTGCCGCGCCGGACGGGCGCCTCGCGTACGTGCACATCAATGGCCGCATCGGCGCGCTGACGCCGGACGGCGGTGAGTTGGTGGTCGCGCGCCCGGGCGCCGCGCCCGAGCGCGTCCTGCGGCTCCCGCACGCCCCCGGACGCCGCGGGTACGACCGGGTGAGCCACATCCAGTGGCTGGGCGACACGCTCGTGTTCCTGGCGGAATTCTGGATCTACGTGCAGGACGACCTCGCGGGCATCCGGGACACGATCGAGAGCGGCGTGGGCATCGAGCTGCTCGTCCCCGGGGACTCGCTGCCGCGCCGCGTGCCCCTCACCGACTGGGCATCGTCGGTCGCGCTGGGCGATACCGCGGGCGTGCTGTACTACACGATCAACGGGGATTCGCGCGTCATCCGCCACCAGCTCGCGACGGGCGACACCGCTACGGTGTACGACTTCGGCGCGCTGGGGATCGCGCGGGACGTGCAGTGGCGCGCCGGTCGCCTCGTCGCCGTGGTGGGCGGCGACGTGACGGCGGGGTTCGACGTCAACCTCGGGGCCGTGATCCAGAACGACGAGGGGGGCTTTCTGTACTGGGTGCCCGGGGGCGGGGGGACGCCCGTCCAGCTGCCGGACACGGCGTTCCGCTACCGGCGGCCGGCGCTGTCGCCCGATGGCAAGCGCATCGTGGCCGAGGTCCGCATGCCGGGCGGTCCCGACCTGTGGCTGGTGGAGCTGCCATGAGGCGCGCCCTCCTGCTCGCGTGCGCCCTCGCGCCGGCCCCGCTCGCGGGCCAGGCCACCGGCGCCGTGGCGGGCCACGTGCGCGATGCCGCGTCGGGGCGCGGCATTCCCCTCGCCCGCGTCGTGCTGGAGGGCCGCCACGGCACCCTCACGGACTCGTCCGGCGCCTACCGCCTGCGCGAAGTGCGCGCGGGATACTACACGCTCAGGGTCGAGGTGATCGGCTACCGGCCGGCGCGGCGGGACAGCGTCCTGGTGCGAACCGGCGAGACGGTGATCGTGGACGTCGCGCTGCGGGCGGCAGCGCTGACGGTGGACACCGCCGTCGTGGTCGAAGCCGTCAGCGACCCCGTGCTCGACCCGCTGGTCACGGCCGACGTGCAGCGGATCACGGCGGAGGAGATCCGGCGGCTGCCGCTCACGACCCTGGAGGAGGCCATCGCGCTCACGGCGGGCTCGGTGGGCGAGAGCTACCGGGGGGGCCGGCTGGGCCAGCAGGCGTTCATCATCGACGGCCTCGGCGTCAAGAACCAGCTCGACGCCGCGTCGGGTCCCCTCGGGCTCCGCCTGCCGCCGGACCTGCTCACCGAGGCCGCACTCGTGACGAACGGGTTCTCGGCGCGGTACGGCCAGGCGGTGTCGGGTCTCGTCAACGTGGTGACCCGGGACGGCGGGGACGCATGGCGCGGCCGCGTGGGCTACGAGAGCGACCGTCTCTTTGCCGGTGCCGGCGACCTGGGCCTCGATCGGTTCGTGGCCGCCGCCGAGGGTCCGCTGCCGGGCGGCGGCGGCGTGGTGGCGGTGGTGGACGCCGAGGCCCGGATCGATGCCGATCCGGTGCACGCGCCCGCGCCGACCGATCCGCGCGACCCGCGCGGCGCCACGCCCTGGCTCCTGCCGCACAACGGCGGCGAGCGGCTGGACCTCGGCGCCAAGCTGCGCGTGCCACTCGGGCGGCGGCAGACGTTGCGCCTCTTCGGCCTGCGCTCGGCCGAGCAGCGCCTGCTGTACGATCCGGAGTACAAGTACGACGCGGAGTTCGGACCGGCGCGCCGCGTGCGCGGCATGCTGGCGTCCGGCCACCTCCAGCACGTGGCGGGGAGCGCCATCGCCGATCTGCGCGTGGGGTGGTTCGAGCGGGAGTTCGTGCGGGGCGCGCTGGCGGAGCCACCGGACCACGCGTTCGGCGCGTTCACCGGCCGGCGCTTCCGCATTCTGGGTGAGGAGGTCGCGCGGCGACGCGACACCACCGCCGCGCGGGCGCCGCTCGCGGGCTTCGGTCTGCCGCAGCTCTCCGAGCGGACGCCGTGGGGGGTGCCCGCGTTCTTCGTGGGCGCGGCGCCGCGGGGGGAAGTCGCGTGGAATCGGTTCCGCGAGCTGCGCGGCCAGCTGGACGTCGCGCTCGGCGCGGGCCCGGCCGTGGACCTGCACGTGGGCGGGGAAGTCTCGCGGCAGCGGGTCGAGACGTTTCAGCGGGTGCTCGCCTACCTCCCGGCCGATGCCGGCGTGCCGCCGCCCACCGCGGCGGACTTCCGCCCCGTGCAGGCCGCGGCGTACGTCGAGGCGGGCGCGCGCGGCCCCGACTTCGCGCTGACGGGAGGGCTGCGCTACGACCGGTTCTCCCCGGGGACGGACCTGCCGGGCGCGGGGACCGCGCGTCAGACCGTCAGTCCGCGGTTCGCGTTTTCGACCGCGCTACGCGGCGCCACCTTCGTCGCGAGCTGGGGACGGTTCACCCAGGCGCCCGACTATCAGTTCCTCGTGGACGCGGCGTTCGACGACTCGACCCGCACCGGCCGGTTCCGCCGCGGCAACCCCAACCTCGGGTTCGAGCGGGCGACGCAGTACGAGTTCAGCCTGCGCACCCGCCCGCACCCACGCCTCGCCGCGCGCGTCAATCTGTACATCAAGGAGCTGGACGGCCTCGTGGCGTCGGCGCCGCTCGGCGTCGATCCCGACTCGACCGCGTTCGGCAACTTCGACTTCGGCGCGGTGCGGGGCCTGGAGCTGATCGTCGAGCGGGAGCTGCACGGCGTGTGGGGCTGGCGCGTCGCCTACACGCTGCAGAGCGCCCGCGCGACCGCGACCGACGCGTTCCAGCTCGTCCGCCGGATCCGGGTGGACCCGGGCGGCGACACGATCAATCCGGCCAACGTGGAATTTCCGCTCGACTACGATCGGCGGCACGGCCTGCTCGTCGTGGCCCAGGGCCGCGTGCCCGACGGCGCGGGGCCGCGCCTCGGCGCCGCGCGGCCGCTCGGCGGGCTCGAGCTCGCCGCGATCTTCCGGTACAACTCGGGGCTGCCCTACTCCCGCACCAACGTCACCGGCGACACGCTGCTCGGACTGCCCAACAGCTGGCGCCTGCCCGCCAACTACGCGCTCGACGCGCTCGCGCGCCTGCCGGTGCGCGTGCGGGGCGTGCGCGGCGCGGTATATCTGGACGTCCGCAACGTGCTCAACCGGAGGAACATCGAGGCGGTGCGCCGCGACACCGGGGTCCCCGGGCTCGAGGCGGCGGGCATCGCCGCGCTGGCCGACCAGGCCTACCAGGCGCATCCCGAGCCGATCCCCTACGAGTCGCCGCGCTACCGGCCGGAGGCGGACCTGGACCGCAACGGCCTGATCGAGGGACCCGGTGAGCTGCTGCCGCTGTACGAAGCGGCCGCGCGGGACTTCGCGCAGCCGCTGTTCGCCTTCGGCCCGCCGCGGCTGTTGCGGCTCGGGATGGAACTGTCGTTCTGAGTGGCGACCCTACCGCTTGAGCACCCCCGCCGCGATCGCGACGGGGATGATGATGTACAGGACCGTGTCGCGGACCAGGTAGTAGGCTACGAACAGCACCACGAGCTTCCACCCCCGCTTGCGCAACAGCCCCCGCCAGCCGAGCTGGCGGCGCTCATCGCGCAGGGTGCGGAGATAGGTCAGCATCGGACGGGCATTCCGGGTCGCGGGAGTGGCCACCGGGAAACTCGGGGTCCCGGCGCCCGACCGCAAGCCCGCCCCCTCCCCCATCCCTCTTCCCTCTTCCCCGCCTCTGTGTGGACCTAGCGTACCCCCGGGCCCCCGTCGTACTTTGCCCGGTGACAATGGTCTCCGTGGTGATTTGCGGCGGATTGCAGCCACGTTAAACAAGTCGCTAAACAGCCGGACCCCCGGGGCCGCATCGGCGACCGGGGGTCCGTCGGTAAGAGGTGCATCTCGCGACCATGACCGACCGGCGCGCGCTGCTCGGCGAGGCCCTGCGCACGAGGATCCTCCTCCTCGACGGCGCGATGGGCACGATGATTCAGCGAGAGGAGCTCACGGAAGCGGACTGGCGCGGTGACCGGTTCGCCGGCCACGGGCACGACCTGCGCGGCAATTCCGACATCCTCAGCCTCACCCGCCCCGACGCGATCGCCGCCATCCACCGCGCCTACCTCGACGCGGGCGCGGACGTCATCGAAACCAACACGTTCAACGCCCAGGCCATCTCGCAGGCGGACTACGGCACGGAGACCTTGGTGCGCGAGATGAACCTCGCCGCGGCGCGGCTCGCCCGCGAGGCCGCGGACGAGTGCACCGCGCGGACGCCGGAACGGCCCCGCTTCGTGTGCGGCATCCTGGGACCCACCAATCGCACCGCGTCGCTCTCGCCCGACGTGAACGATCCCGGATTCCGCGCCGTCTCCTTCGACGACCTCGCGGCCGCCTACCGCACCCAGGCCGAAGGCCTGCTGGAGGGCGGTGTGGACCTCCTGATGGTCGAGACGGTGTTCGACACGCTGAACTGCAAGGCGGCGCTGTTCGCGCTGCGCGAGCTGCTCGACGAGCGCGGGATCGACGTGCCGCTCATGGTGTCGGGCACGATCACGGACGCGAGCGGGCGCACGCTCTCGGGGCAGACGGTCGAGGCGTTCTGGAACTCGGTGCGCCACGGGGAGCTGTTCAGCGTCGGCCTGAACTGCGCCCTCGGCGCGGAGCAGCTGCGGCCGCACCTCGAGGAGTTGGCCGGGCTCGCCGACACGTTCGTCAGCTGCCATCCGAATGCCGGCCTGCCCAACGCGTTCGGCGGCTACGACCAGACGCCCGCGGAAATGGCGTCCCGCATCCGCGAGTTCGCCACGAGCGGCTTCGTGAACATCGTGGGCGGCTGCTGCGGGACCACGCCGGAGCACATCCGGGCCCTCGCCGCGGCCGTGGCCGGCCTCCCGCCGCGGACCGTTCCCGCGCGCCCCCCCGGCACGCGGCTCGCCGGTCTCGAGCCGCTCACCATCCGCGACGACAGCCTGTTCGTGAACATCGGCGAGCGCACCAACGTCACCGGCTCGGCGCGGTTCGCGGAGCTGATCCGCCAGGGCGACTACGAAGCGGCGCTGTCGGTCGCGCGCCAGCAGGTCGAGGCGGGCGCGCAGGTGATCGACGTCAACATGGACGAGGGGATGCTCGACTCGCGCGCGGCGATGGAGCGGTTCCTCCGCCTGATCGCGGCGGAGCCCGACATCGCCCGCGTGCCGGTCATGGTCGACTCGTCGCGCTGGGAGGTGCTCGAGACCGGTCTCAAGAACCTGCAGGGCAAGGGCATCGTCAACTCGATCAGCCTCAAAGAAGGAGAAGACGAGTTCCTTGCGCGGGCCCGGGTGGTGCGACGCCACGGCGCGGCGGTCGTCGTGATGGCGTTCGACGAGCGCGGGCAGGCGGACACCGTGGAGCGCAAGGTGGACATCTGCACCCGCGCCTACCGGCTGCTGACCGAGCGCGCCGGGTTTCCCCCGGAAGACATCATTGTCGATCCCAACATCTTCGCCGTGGGGACCGGGCTCGAGGAGCACGCCGAGTACGGCATCGCTTACATCGAGGCGACCCGCGCGATCAAGCGCGCGCTGCCCGGCGTGCTCGTGTCGGGCGGCGTGAGCAATCTGTCGTTCGCCTTCCGTGGCAGTCCCATCGTGCGGGAGGCGATGCACTCCGCGTTCCTGTTTCACGCGATCCAGGCGGGGATGGACATGGGCATCGTGAACGCGGGCCAGCTCGCCGTCTACGAGGACATTCCGGCCGAGCTGCTCGGCGCGGTGGAAGATTTGTTGTTCAACCGCCGGCCCGACGCCACCGAGCGCCTGCTGCGCCAGGCGGAGTCGCACCGCGGGACCGCGCGGCACGCAGTGGAGGATGGGGCGTGGCGGCAGCTCCCCGTGGACGAGCGGCTCCGCCACGCGCTCGTCGAGGGGATCGTGGATCACATCGAGCAGGACGTCGAGGAAGCGCGCCTCCATCTCGGCCGGCCGATCGCCGTGATCGAAGGCCCCCTGATGGACGGGATGAACGTCGTCGGCGACCTGTTCGGCGCCGGCAAGATGTTCCTGCCCCAGGTGGTGAAGAGCGCCCGTGTGATGAAAAAGGCGGTGGCCTATCTCATCCCGTTCCTCGAGGCCGAGCAGTCGGGAGGGTCGCGGCCCGCGGGCACCGTGGTGCTCGCGACCGTGAAGGGCGACGTGCACGACATCGGCAAGAACATCGTGGGCGTGGTGCTGGGCTGCAACAACTACCGCATCATCGACCTCGGCGTCATGGTGCCCGCCCAGAAGATTCTCGACACCGCCCAGGCCGAGGGCGCGGACGTCATCGGGCTGAGCGGCCTCATCACGCCGTCGCTCGACGAGATGGTGCACGTCGCGCGCGAGATGACGCGGCGGGAGTTCGCGCTGCCGCTGTTGATCGGGGGCGCGACCACGTCGCGCGCCCACACCGCCGTCAAGATTTCCCCGGCCTACGGCGGCCCGACGGTGCACGTGCTCGACGCGTCGCGCTGCGTCGGCGTGCTCGGCCAGCTGATGAGCGCGGAGCGGCGGCCCGCCTTCGCGGCGGAGACGGCCGCCGAGTACGGCCGCATCCGCGAGCAACACGCGGGACGGGACGCCGAGCGGGTGATCCTGCCGCTGGAGGAGGCGCGGCGGCGCGGGCTCGTGTGGGACTGGGGTGCCTACGAGCCGCCCCGGCCGCGGCTGCCCGGGATCACCGTGTGGGACGACTACCCGCTGCACGAGTTGGTCGGATACCTAGACTGGACGCCGTTCTTCCACGTGTGGGAGCTGGCGGGCTCGTATCCCGGTATCCTGCGCGATCCGGTGGTTGGCGAGCAGGCCCGGCGGCTGCACGCCGACGCGCAGCGGCTCCTGGAGCAGATGGTGCGCGACGGGTGGCTGCGGGCGCGGGGCGTCGCGGGGTTGTTTCCCGCCGCGTCCGCGGGCGATGACGTCGAGATCTACACCACGGAGGAGCGGCGTGAGGTCCTCGCGGTGCTGCGCGGGCTGCGCCAGCAGTTCGAGAAGGGGCCGGGCCGGCCCAATCTGTGTCTCGCCGACTTCGTCGCACCCCGGGCCAGCGGGCGGCCCGACTGGATCGGCGCGTTCGCGGTGACCGTCGGGCACGGGCTGGACGCCGTGTGCGAGCGCTTCGCCCGTGACCACGACGACTACCAGAGCATCATGGCCAAGGCGCTGGCCGACCGGCTGACCGAGGCGTTCGCCGAGCGGATGCACGAGCGGGTGCGGCGGGAGTTGTGGGGCTACGCCGCCGACGAGACGCTCGACAGCGCGGGGCTGATCGCGGAGCGGTACCGGGGAATTCGTCCGGCGCCGGGCTACCCGGCGTGTCCGGAGCACACCGAGAAGCGGACCATCTTCGCGCTGCTCGACGCCGAGCGGGTCACCGGCATGACGCTGACCGAATCGTACGCCATGCTCCCGGCCGCATCGGTCAGCGGCTGGTACTTCTCCCATCCCGCGGCGCAGTACTTCGGTCTCGGCCGCATCGGGCGCGACCAGGTCGCGGACTACGCGCGGCGCAAGGGGATGACGGTCGCCGAGGCGGAGCGGTGGCTGTCGCCGAATCTGGCGTACGATCCGGGGCGGTGATGGGGGTCTGGCGGCTACCTTCATGATTGGGAGCGTGTTCGCGGACGCGGAGCAGGTCCAGTGGAGTGACCAGTGGGCCTCATGCTGAAACGTCGATGTCGAAGCAGCATCGGTCCAACGCTCAGGGCAGCCGCTGCGCTCGGATTCGCGTGCGGGTGTTCGGGAGAGCCTAACCCTCTAGCGACGACGCAGGTCGTGCCCAATGCAGTCGCGACGTTGGATGTTCCGGTGACGCCGTTTGTGCCGGTGGCGGCGACGGGGGGAGTCCGCCCTATGTCTTTGCCTTGTTCGGTGGGGTGTTGCCCGCTGGCCTGAGCTTCAGTCGCAGTTCCGGGCAGCTGAGTGGGACACCGACGGCGACGCTGGCCCCGACGACGTTTACGGTGACGGTGACCGACGCTCTGGACGCGACGTCGGCGCAGACGTTTACGTTGGCGGTCAATCGTCCTGGCGAGACGACGCTATTCCGCGACGACTTCCTCACGTTGGGGCCGAGGCTGGTCTGTCCCGGTGGACGACGGAGATTGGCCCTTCCTCGTTCCTGGGACGGACCCAACTGGCTGACTGGGTGACCCCGGGCGGGGTCGGGCAGTTTGTCGTGAGTACGGGCGAGGCCGAACTGGCGCTCCACACCTTCAATCCCACGGGTCATTCGCTGTACGGTACGCACGGCAAGACGCTGATGTCGTTCCAGCCCACCGCGACAACGGCCATTCACTTGACCGTCCGGCTCGAGCTGAGCGCCGGCTCTCTCCAACCTGGGGTGGTCTACGGGGTCTACTTTTTTGACTGCCGCGCGGCGAACTGCGCTGCGAACCATGACGAAATCGACATTGAGCTACTGACCAACCAGCTGCAAACCGGCGCGCCGCGCGTGCAGTTGAATCGCTACGCGAACGAGTCGCTCGGCGCCGGGAACGGCGGCCTGGTTTCCCTTCCGCCCGGCTTCGACCCGCTGGTCCCGCACGATTGGACCATACGTTCGGTCGCTCGGCCGGATTGAGTACCTCGTGGACGGGATCCTCCTGGGTACCGAGACCACACACGTGCCCCAAGGTCCGATGCAGGCCAATGTCATTGCCTGGGGCCCGGCGTCCGATTGGGTGGACGCGTACAGCGATCTTCTGCAACCCGTCGTCAGCCACGGCGAAAACCGGACATACCGGGCGTTGGTGCGGTTCGTCGAGGTAACCATGTGGCAAGTCCAGGCCACGTACTGGGCCCTAAGAAAGGTCGCGTTCTATCCAGCACTCAGGAAGGGCCGAATTCATCGGAACCCGCTGCGCAGCCTGTCGACGAGGCCCCGGCTCACCGCCAGGTCTCTTTGCCAGGTGAGGTTGCTCTCATCGAGCGCAGCCAAACGTTGGTCGATCGAGAGGCTCTCTTCGGCGAGCGCTAGGGCCTCTCCTCGATCGCCCTGCTGGTCGTGAAACTGGGCCAATCGCGTTAGCGTGAACGAGAGGTCCCGCTGCCAGCGCGCGTTCGACGGATCGGCCTCGGCCAGGCGTCGACTCACCGCCAGCGACTCCCGGTAGGCCGCCAGCGCCCCGGCCAGATCGCCTTGGTCGCTCAGCACGTCGCCGATCTTCTCTTGGCTCACGCTGAGGTCCCGCTGCCAACCCGCGTTCGACGGATCGGCCTCGGCCAGGCGTCGACTCACCGCCAGCGACTCCCGGTAGGCCGCCAGCGCCCCGGCCAGATCGCCTTGGTCGCGCAGCACGTCGCCAAACTTCTCTTGGCTCACGCTGAGGTCCCGCTGCCAACCCGCGTTCGACGGATCGATCTCGCCGAGGTGTCTCCTCACAGCCAACGACTCCCGGTAGGCCGCCAGCGCCCCGGCCAGATCGCCGTGGTCGCGCAGCACGTCGCCGATCCTCTCTTGGCTCACGCTGAGGTCTCGCTGCCAGCCCGCGTTCGACGGATCGGTCTCGGCCAGGCGTCGACTCACCGCCAGCGATTCCCGGTAGGCCGCCAGCGCCCCGGCCAGATCGCCTTGGTCGCGCAACGCGGCGCCGATCCTTTCTTGGCCCACGCTGAGGTCCCGCTGCCAGCCCGCGTTCGACGGATCGGTCTCAGCCAGGTGTCGCCTCACCGCCAGCGACTCCCGGTAGGCCGCCAGCGCCCCGGCCAGATCGCCTTGGTCGCGCAGCACGTCGCCGATCTTTAGTCGGCTCACGCTGAGGTCCCGCTGCCAGCCCGCGTTCGACGGATCGGCCTCGGCCAGGCGTCGCCTCACCGCCAGCGATTCCCGGTAGGCCGCCAGCGCCCCGGCCAGATCGCCTTGGTCGCGCAGCAGGTCGCCGATCTTTACTCGGCTCACGCTGAGGTCTCGCTGCCAGCCCGCGTTCGACGGATCGGCCTCGGCCAGGCGTCGCCTCACCGCCAGCGATTCCCGGTAGGCCGCCAGCGCCCCGGCCAGATCGCCTTGGTCGCGCAACGCGTCGCCGATCCTTTCTTGGCCCACGCTGAGGTCCCGCTGCCAGCCCGCGTTCGGCGGATCGGTCTCAGCCAGGTGTCGCCTCACCGCCAGCGACTCCCGGTAGGCCGCCAGCGCCCCGGCCAGATCGCCTTGGTCGCGCAGCACGTCGCCGATCTTTAGTCGGCTCACGCTGAGGTCCCGCTGCCAGCCCGCGTTCGACGGATCGGCCTCGGCCAGGCGTCGCCTCACCGCCAACGATTCCCGGTAGCCGCCAGCGCCCCGGCCAGATCGCCTTGGTCGCGCAGCACGTCGCCGATCTTCTCTTGGCTCACGCTGAGGTCCCGCTGCCAACTCGCGTTCGACGGATCGGCCTCGGCCAGGCGTCGCCTCACCGCCAGCGATTCCCGGTAGGCCGCCAGCGCCCCGGCCAGATCGCCTTGGTCGCGCAACACGTCGCCTTGGTCCGCGACGAGGACGCAACGCTGTCCAAGCCAGTACGGTTCTTCCGCCTTATGTGCAGGAAATCGAGCCAGCCAGTCCGCTATCGCACCCAGAGTGAGACTCGTAAGGTCGAGCCGTCCCATTTCCTCCAGGCGATCAGAGACGCCGTAGAGGATTGCTCGAGCGAGAGGATCCCAGAGCAGCTGGTCAAAGTCGGCACGGAGCAGGGCGGCAACGTGCTCCAGTGGGCGGCCTAGTGTAGCGATCGCCTCCCCGCTGTCGGCGTCCTCCAACGCCGCGAGAAGGTGAGCGTGCAACCAGCGGCTCAACCGCTGCCGCAAGCCTCGGTCGGAGCCGTTCTCATCCCGGGCGAAGCGATAACCAAGCGCGTGGGTGAACTGCCAGTGGTCGCTATCCGCACGCCGCAGTAGGCCGCGCTGCACAAGATCCTTGAGCGCCTCACGCGCGAGCGTTCCGTCGCCGTGACCGGCGTCTGCCGCGTCCAACGCCGCTTGGATTGCCTCGAGCGCAAACGGCGCGTGGGCCAGCAGTCCCCCGCCGCGAGCGCCTGCCCCGCCGTGTTGTCCAACCCACGCACGCTGCGGGCGAACAGCCAGTACAGAGTGCGCTCGGCTTGCTTGGGATCGCTGAGTCTCGGCAGATGCTGTGACTTCCAGTCCTCCGCTAGGCGCGCCGGATCCTCCTCGTCGCGGGCCAGGAGGTTGCCCGCCCAGGTGAGCGCTAGTGGATGACCTTCCAACAACTCGAGCACCGTCTGGCGGACATTCGAGGCTAGAGGGCGGTTGGCGGTGAGCCAGTCCAGCAAGGCCCCCGCATCGGCCGCATCCAGCGCCTCTGTGAAGGGTACGCTCTCCGCCACCGCCGACTGGGTGTTCACACGTGTGAGCAGTAACCAGCGGTTCTCGGCGAGAGGACGCTGAACAATTCCACGATTGTGGTGCGGCCGGGCCCGCCGTCAGCCTCTTCACCGCCTTCGATGATGACGAGCACCTGCCGAGCACGGCAGGCTTCCGTGGCTCGTTCTCTGGCAGGACTGCGCTCCATGAACTCTACGCCTTGCAGCCGGTTGGCGAGGGCATTCCACGCCGGCTCGGCCTGCCCGTGGAGGGAGTAGAGATCGAGATACACGAGGCCATCCGGAAACGGGCTGGCGGCAAGGTTCATCGCGTTCGCACCCACGACTTCTGCAAGGGCGCACGCCGCAAGCGCGGTTTTCCCAGTCCGGCCGGTCCGACGACGGTGGTGTTTAGACCGGCCCGCAAACGCTCTGTGAGTTGATTCCGCTCAGGTTCGCGGCCGAAGAACTTGTATGCGGCCGGTGGTAACTGGCGCGGGATGCGGGGGGGCTCCCTGCTCGCAAACGTGCCCGGTTCGAGCTTGATCACGAGCTCGTGCGACGCGGCGATGGGGGCGCTGGGCCGCAGGCCCTGTGTCGCGGTCGGGACGACCGGTCGCGAAACCAGAACGTATTGGCGCAGCAGATTTCGTGCGGCGCCGCAGACCTGGGCGCTGGCTTCACGCGGCTTGGCAATGGAGACGTGGTCTTCGTCCAGGCCCACTGGATCCTCGCCCACTCCAGGATGGGCGGAGGTGGGATTCACGATGGGCAATACTCCTTTGACGCTACGCAGCTCGAAATAGGTGACGGTCTGGATGCCGAGTTGCGGAGCCTGATTTCGGTACCAGTCGAACAGGTCCCCCAGGTTGGCATCGTGTTCTCGAAGGTCTTGGATGCTGACCGTGGCACCTAAGACCGTGCGAAAGGCGTCGACGAACGACGCGAGGTCGGCTCCTGCGTGAGGCGTGGCCAGGAACAAGACAGCACGCGTTTGTTGGGCTACTTGCTTCTTGCGCGAATCAGTGGCGTCGCTCGCCTTGCGGAGGATCTGCTTGGCCAACAAGCCGCCGAGGCTGTGGCAGATGAACATGATGGGGCGCTCGCCGAGGCCCTTCAGGGTCATTAGGTCCAGCACCTGCAGCGCGCGATGGGGCAAAGCCATGCTGTGGCCCGAGTCGCGCGAGCCGCGGTGTATCAGGCGTAGTAGCTTGGCCCATCGGGTGGGACTTGCGGCGTAACCCAGCGACCAGATCCCGACATCGGGGAATTCGCTCCCGATCCAGTGCGGCCAGGACGTGGAATCGTCCTTACCGTGGCGCCAGGTAGCGAGAGCATCGCCGCCGAGGCCGTGGACGAAAACCACGTCCGCCTTGCGCGCGGCACTGTCGCATCCGGAAACCTCATGTAGTGTGCTCAGGATGCGACCTCGTTTCGTGGGCCCTGCGGGCGAGGCACTTCGATCACTACGTGACACCCCGGCACGCTTGGCGTCTCGATTCGCTTTGCTTGCCTGCTCTCAACTCCTAGCGGCGCCGAGTCCGCGAAGCGCACAACCCAAGCGACAGGGGCTTGCTTGTCACGGTGATTACGAAGCACTCGACCAAGCCCTGGAAGGAGACTTGGCTCCGTGTTAGCCACAACGAAGAGGATCGATTTGGCCAGCTCTTCGTCGGCTATCACTGTTAGAGCGAGGGCAGGCGGGAAGTGTCCATTGCGGTACAGAAGGCGGGCAGCACCTTGAAGATCACTCGGGTTCCTCAAGGAAGCAGCGGCGAGTTTTCCGTAGTTTGCGGTGGGCACGGAGTTTTCCGCCGATTGAGACTCCCCTCGAGGTACCTACGGCCGCGTCGCCTCAGGCCCGATTACACACCAATCCCCGCAGGTAGAGAATGATAACGCCATGCGCTCCTTCCCTGGTGCTGGTAACCTTACGCCGCGACCGCCGGGTGGTAGCTAGGGCCTCCCCTAGGGTCTAAACCCACCCGCGGTTGACCGGTGTTGACGGTCCCCCGCTGCGCTCCCGCACCCCGCACTGGACGCCACCCAGGTTCCTCGTGTTCGACCTCGATCCCTGGCCAGTGGCCTCGTTCCGCCGCCAGTCGCGCGCCGGCATCCCCCACTGCCGGGAGACACGCCTCGAGCCCCGGCCGGAGACATGCCTGCAGACGCGCGTGGGACGGGGAGCACCACGGATGTCACCACGCCAAGCACCACGCGGCGCACCACGTCGTGACCACGCCGGCACGACTTACATCGGTACGCGAGACCATGCACGAGCGCGTGACGGATCGGTGGATGACGCAGTGCGATGACAAGGGGGGAGACATTGCATGCAGATCCGTCTTATCCGCTCAAGACTCGCGCTAGGTCGCACAGCTTGCCTTGTGGTTAGGCAGCACCCTCATTTTTCATCAGCGATCAATCGATCAGCTTCCACTCTCCGTCTCTACCGGTCTCCGGCCTCGCGAGCTCGAAGCGCCGCAACAGGCCCTCCAACGTCTTGGCGTCAACAACACCGTCCTTCTTGAGTCGGCGCGTCAAGTCTCTTCGACTCATTGGCCCATTGTCACGCAGATCCTTCAGGGCCCCAAGCGCGACGGACACGTAGACTGTTGCCGGCCAACTGCTATGCCGCTGTATCTCGTCCACAAGCTGATAGAAGTGCCGTACAGGCGCCATTCGCTCAATTTGCTTGATTAGCTGACTATCAAGCGTTTTGAACTCCTTGTACTCGATGCGAAACAGGTGCGTGATGTCACTTAACTCCCACTTGTCGTGCTTCGGTGCTTTCCTCCCACTCGGCGTAAGGTCTCGGCAGATGACTACTTGGTCGGGGCGCTTGAGGGCGAGAGAGTACCCCAGCTCCAAGATCACGTTTGGCCGAAAGGACGTGATATCGAAGATCGCAAGGTTGGCTTCGGCAATCGTGTTGGCGATATCTGCCCAGAGGTCTCTGGCCCCCCCTGCTTGGACCTTGTCGCTCAAGTACACCCTGACTGGCAGTGTGGCCTCCCACATCTTTTTCAGTGCATTGAAGTGGCGCTTTATGCGCTTGCTCTGAAAATTGCAGGCAAGAAACACCGTATTCGCACTAACGCTTGCGGGGGACTGACGCCCGCGGGGACCTCGCGAATGTGTTGGCATCCTTGGTATGCTCGAGCTCGTGTTTCAAACGGGAGGCTGCTCAAGGAATCGCGCGCGGACGTAAAGGTCGCGGGGCAAGTCATACGCCCGCTTTTCCCACCCTCATCCCTCTAGACCTTCCCTACTTGGGCGCGCCCGACAGAACAGCCATTGCCGGTTCGCATCAGCCCACCGGCTCCGGGGGCTTCGGGGGCTTCGGCGATCTCGGAATGTCAGGCGGCTCCCAAGGGGCCGGCGGCTTCGGCTTCGGCGGCTTGGGAACGCTAGGATGCCGCTCGGGTCTCGACTTGTCCATTTCGCGTTGTTAGACGCCCGCTGCCTAGCTGGTCGTAAACTGCAGCACGCCTCCTTCCTCAAGCTAAGGGCCGCTCGGCGTTCTCAACCAGCAGCTGGCAAAATTGCTGCAAGGGAGTTCGCGCGGCTAGGCCGCTCAGCAGACCGCGAAACGGTCATTCCCATCGTGCATAACGCGAGCGCGATGGAGCGCGAGGGGGGGGGAGACATGCTGTGCCGGATCCGTCGTATCCCCACAAACGCATCACGGTAAACCTCGCCTAAGAGGGTCAACCCTGCGGTCGCTCACTCACCTCACCCCCTCTCCCCGATCAGTATCGGCAACGTCTTGTGGATCGCGATGGTGAGCGGGATCGCGAGCACGGCGCCCATCGGCCCGAGCACCAGCGCCCAGAACATGAACGACAGCACGACCTCGAGCGCGGACATCCCCAGGCCTTCCCCCATCACCCGCGGCTTGACGACGTTGTCGGCGATCAGGTTGACCACGACGAGGATCACGAGCAGTGCCACCGCCCGCGCGACGCCATGCTCGAGCAGCGTGAGCACGACGGGTGGCACGAGGCCGATCGCGAAGCCGAAGGGCACGAAGTTGAGCAGAAGAACAGCACGGCCCAGACGAGCGCGAAGTCGGTGCCGAACGCCCACATCGCGATCAGGCTCGCCGTAGTCTGGACGGCGCCCACGAGACCGTTGAGGCCGACGAACCGCCGCACGCTCACGCCGACTTCGTACAGCCGCTCGTCGAGCGGGCCGCGCGCCGCGTCCCCCTGCCGCCGATGGGGCAGCTCGAGCAGGATCAGCGTGACCAGGACGAGCACGAGAAAGCTGTAGCCCAGCCCTCCCAGCGCGCCCCCGGCCAGGTCGCCCAGGAACGCCACGATGCGCGAGGCGTCGGGGCGGAGCGTGCCGAGCAGGTCCACCCCTCCCGGCAGCCGCGCCTCGACGCTCTGCAACAGGCGGGATAGCGCCGCCTCGTAGGTCGGCAGCTTGTCCACCATGCCCGCGAGCGCGCCGGCGAGCGCGGTGACGAGCAACGCGCCCCCCACGAGCACCGCCAGCACGGTGACCATCACGGCGGGACTGCGTTTCATGCCCCGCGCGGTGAGCCAGAACGCGATGGGGTACACCGTGAAGGCGATGAGGAAGGACAACAGGACGAGGCTGACGGGCGTCGCCGCGGCATGCAGGCCGGCCGCGATGACGACGATGCCCGCGCCCAGCAGGACGGCGCGGGTGAGCGGTGACAGCTGGATCACGGTCGTCATGAAGCGCTCCGGGTGCGGAGATCGACGGGCACGGCGTCCGGCGGGGGCGGCTCGGGCGCGCCGGCGAAGAGTCCCACGACCATCAAGAGAAAGAGGAACCCCCCGATCATGATCAGCGCGAGGTTGGCGCCGGAATACCGGCGGTTGCGCGGCGCCTGCGGGGCCACGACACGGTGCAACCGGTTGACTCCCGCCTGGACGAACAGCAGCGGCACCGTGTTGAAAAACGCCAGCGCGAACCAGGGATACGGCAGGCTGAGCATCGCGTTGAGGGCGAGGTACGCGAGCGCCAGCACGCCGGGCTCGGGGATCGGGCGCTGGCCCGCCTCGCGCAGGTCGTGCTGGATGCGCTCGAACAAACGGAAGGCGAACACCGGGCCGAACAGCGTCCGCAGCAGGACCGAGAAGCGCCGCGTGCTGCGCGCGCGGTACCGTTGCCAGTTGCGGTAGTGCCACAGCAGGTGATACGCGCCGAAGCTCGCGATCGACATCACGGCGAGCTTCGGCACGGAAACGGCGAAGTAGAACGGTTCCCCCTCGGGACCGTCGAGCGGCGGGGGTGTGGGGATGTGGGGTGTGGGATCGAGCGGATCCGTCATTCGCGCTCTCCTCGGGTCTCGCGGATCGCCTCGCGCCAGTATCCCGCCGCCACGCCGACCACGACAAGCGCGAGCCCCAGCCAGCCGCCCCCAGTGAGGTGCTGGCCGAGGAGGACGAGCGCGAGCAGGGCGCCGACGACCGGCTCGATCGTCGCCGCGACGGCGGTGGGCGCTGCCTCGATGCGCCGCACGGCGCCGAAAAACGCGAAGTTCGCGAGCAGGACGGTCGCGACCGCGAGCGCGAGGAGGTAGGCCCAGGCTCCGGTGGTGAGCGGCATCGCGGGTGCGTGACCCGCGAGGGGGAGGACGATGCCGAGGATCGTGGTCCCGCCGATGATCTCGTACAGCAGCACCCGCAGCACGCCGTAGCGCGGCACCGCCCAGCGGGCGAGGAGGGTGGTGCCGGCGTAGCTCACGGCCGCGAGGGCGCCTCCCGCGACGCCGGCGGCGAGGCTCGCGCCCGTGGGCCCGGCCGATTGCCCCGTCGCGTGGCTCCCCCCCATCACGGTGAGCGCCGCTCCCAGCATCACGACGACAGCGAGACCGAGCCGCAGCGGCGTGAGCGGCTCGCCCAAGAGGGGCACCGCGAGCAGGGCGACGAGGACGGGAGCGGTGTACAGCAGCGCTGCCGCGCCCGCGACGCCGGCGCCCGCGATGCCGAATTGATACGCCACCTCGAACAGCGCGACCAGCGCGCCACCGCCGGCGCCCACCAGCAGCAGGCCCCGCCGGTCGATGCGGAACATGCCGCGGTCGGCGATGGCGGCGTACAGCGCCAGCCCCACCCCGCCGACCAGGACGCGCCAGAACCCGATGCCGGTGATCGCCGCGCCGGCGGCGTAGAGCTTGGTGGACAGCGGCCCGGTGGTGCCCCACAGGGCCCCGGCCGTTAGGGCGAGCGAATACCCCGCCAGCCGGGTCGCCCGCGCGGGGGAGAAGGCGCGCATCGGCGAACGTTACGCCCCGGCGCGCGCGGCGGCCAGAGGATCGAGCGCGTAGCGGCGCGGCGTGCCGCGGACGTCAGACCTGCAACTCGCCGGTCAGCACCGTCACCGCCTGACCGCCGAGGACGACGCGGTCGCCCGCGAGCCGCACGCGCACGACCCCACCGCGCGGTGATACCTGGAGCCCTGTCATCTCCGTGCGGCCGAGCTTCGCGTTCCAGTAGGGCGCGAGCCCGCAGTGGGCCGAGCCCGTCGCGGGATCCTCGTCCACGCCCACGGCGGGCCCGAAGAATCGTGAGACGAAGTCGTATCCCGGCACGTCGGCGCGCGCCGTGACGATGACGCCCCGGCCGGGCACGCGCGCGAGGTGGGCGAAGTCCGGGGCGAGAGTACGCACCGCGTCGGCCGCCGCGACCTCCACCAGCCAGTCCAGCCGGTTCCGGGCGACGGCGACGGGCGTGACGCCGAGCGCGGCGAGCAATCCGGAGACGGGCTCCGCCGCCACCGGCGGCTCGGCGGGAAAGTCCATCTCGATCCACTCGCCCGCGCGGCGCGCGGTGAGCAGTCCGGAGCGCGTGTGGAACCGCGCGGCAGCGCCGGCGGCCAGGAGTCCATCCTGCCACAACACGTGGGCCGAGGCGAGGGTCGCGTGGCCGCAGAGATCCACCTCGGTGGTCGGCGTGAACCAGCGCAGGTCCCAGTCGTCGCCGCGCGGCGCGACGAAGGCGGTCTCGGACAGGTTCATCTCACCCGCCACGTCCTGCATCCAGCTGGCGGCGGGGAGCGCCGGCAGGACGCACACGGCCGCGGGATTGCCGCGGAACGGCGACGCGGTGAACGCATCGACCTGCACGAGGCGCAGCGGCACGCGGGGACCTCCGGGGTCAGGTCGTCAGGCGGAACGCCGTCTTCCGATGAAGGAAGCTATCCTCGTCGCCCACGAGCAAGAACTCGATCAGCCGGTCGGCCCACCAGCCGTCGGTGACGTGCAGCAACAAGTCCGTGCCGTCGCGCGGCAGATCGAACACCACCGCCGCGAGGTAGCCCCCGCCCGGTCCGACGGGATCGGTGAGGGACAGGAGCGGGCCGCGCTCGCGTGTCAGCGCCTCCTCGCCGGCCTCCGAGCGCTCGTGCGCCCGCCCCGCAGCGTCGGTGACCCGGAGGCGGGGGTCGATGAACCGCATGCGCGCGACCTTCGCGTCGCTGCTGATGCGCAGGGTCACGACGTAGAACACCCCGTTGGGACGCGTGGCGCCGATACTGTCGGCGCGCTCGACGCGGACCACGGCCAGCTGGCGGTGGCAGTCGAGGTAGAAGCCACAGAACTTCTTGTCCTCGTTCAGGCCGAGCAGACGCGCCTCGCTCCGGAGCGAGACCACGCCGAGCACGGCGGCGTAGAGGACGGCCCAGCCGCCCAGCACGGCGGCGACCCGCGCGACGGGCGCCGGCCGGCCCTGGAGACGTCGAATGAGGAGCAGGGCCGCCCCGGCGAACACGAGGGCGACGGAGATCAGGATCATGAGGATGCCGGGGCCGGGAGTCACGGTCACGCTCCTTTCGCATGCGGCTGCGAGACGCCGCCGAAGCGGCGCTCGCGGGAGTGGAACTCGCGCAGGGCGGCGTCGAGGTGCAGCGCGAGGAAATCGGGCCACAGGACGTCGAGAAACACGAGCTCCGCGTAGGCGCTCTCCCACAGCAGGAAGTCGCTCAGGCGGCGCTCGCCGCCGGTGCGGATCAGCAGATCCACGTCGGGGAGCAGGGCGCGGCAGGCGATGGCGTGGCGGCCGGAGTAGTCCACCGCGATGCGGAGGTGGAGGTTCGTGCCGGTCCGCGTCGCCGCCTCGGCGGACGCGATGGCGGCGGCGAGGGACGGGGGCAGGCGGTCGCGCCGTCCGACGACCTCGACGCGGACGCCCTGGGCGGCGCAGCGTGGCGTCTCGGTGGCGAGGTGGCGCTCGAACAGCCGCATCAGAGCGGCGACTTCGGCGGGCGGGCGGCGCCAGTTGTCGGCGGAGAAGGCGTAGAGGGTGAGGGCGGCGACGCCCGCGTCCCGGGCGGCGGCCTCGACGGTGCGGCGGACCGCGCGCGCGCCGGCGCGGTGTCCGGTGGAGCGGGGGAGGCCGCGGCGGCTGGCCCAGCGTCCGTTGCCGTCCATGATGATGGCGACGTGCAAGGTACTTTGTTCTGCAAAGTTGAGGGTCAAAAAAATTTAACGCGGCCGGGCGACCCGGATCAGCGCCTCCATGTGGTCGAGGTAACGCTCGAGCGCGCGGCGGCCCGCCGCGGTGAGACGGTACGTGGTTTGGGGCACCCGGCCCGCGAACGCCTTGGCGCAGGCCACGTATCCCGCATCCTCCAGCTTGCGGGCGTGCACGCTGAGGTTGCCGTCCGTGGTCCGCAGCAGCGCCTTCAGCTCGTTGAAACTCAGTGCCTCTCCAGCGGCCAACGCGCTCACGATCCCCAGCCGGATCCGCTCGTGGATGAGCCGGTCGAGCGCGGCGGCCGTCTCTCCGGGGCGCGCCGCCGGTCGGTGGGATGCCTCGGCGCGCGCCGCGCGCCGCGCTGCGCCCGGCCTAGCCACCGTAGCGCCGCGCGATGATGAGCCCGAACACGATGTGCACGCCGCCGAACCCGGCGGCGAGACAGGCGTTGCCCCAGCTCGCGGGGCCGAACAGGGCCGCCGCGCCCGCCGCGACGAACGCCAGACCCATGAGCGGCACGACCGGCACGGAGAGCGCGCCCCCCGTCATAACGCCCGTCCCGTAGAGCACGAGCCACGCCCCGGGAATGAGGCGGGCCTGACCCGAGAAGTAGAGCGCCACCGTCAGCAGCCCCCCCGCGGCGAGTGGCGGCACGAAGGCGAGACCGAAGCGGCGCGCCGGTCCCGAGAGGAGCGGGGTGTGCCCGGCGCGCGCCTTGCGCGCCATCGCCCACCCGCCGATCGCCAGGGCGACGAGCGCCTCGGCGAGCCACACCACCAGCCACGGGAGGAGACCCGGCTGCCGGGCCGCGAGGGCGGCGGCCCCGAGGGCGGTCGCGCCGATGGCCACCTGGCCCCAGCCCGGCACGGCCGTGAACGACCCGGCGCGCTCCATCGTGTCGCGGATGAAGCGCAGGTCGTCGATCGCGCGGTCGTGCAGCGGCTGCGGCGTCGCCATGGGCCCCCAAGCTACGGTCGAGCGGGTCCTTCGTCAAGTACTTTACGTTGCAAAGGTCATGCCCCGGCGCGCCGCACCCACTCGGCGATCACCCGGATCACCTCGGTATCCACACGCCCTGGGCGCCCGTACTCCGCGCCGGTGGACTCCCCCGCTACCCGCTGCAGCAGGTGGTTGAGCTCCGGCAGCCAGAACCGCTGCGCCTGCGCGGCGTCCTTGCCCGCCAGCGCCGCCTCCACCCGCTCGTAGTCCGCCCGCGTCACCTGGTAGTCCTTCCCGCCCTGGAGCACGAGGACGGGAATCGCCAGCCGGCGGAGCGCGTCGAGCGGCCGGCGCCCGAACAGGTCGCGCCAGTACAGGGCGCTCGCCCCGAGCACCATCGCGGTGTCCGCCGCCTCCCCGGCACGCACCCGAGCGAACGCCCGTTCCATTTCCGCGGTCCGCTCCGCGATCTCCGCGGCCGCCACGCCCGCGACGCGCAGGCGGTAGGCGGTCTGCTCGACGATCACGGAGTCGAGCGGTCGCGCGCCCGGCGCCACGAGGATCAGCCCCCGCACCTCGGCGCCCAGCCGCTCGGCGATGAGCGGGCCGAGCGTACCACCCAGGCTGTGGCCGAGCACGAAGACGCGGGCCGGATCGATGCCGGCCTGGGTGCGGGCGAGCCGCACGGCGGCCACCGCGTCCGCGATGACTTCGTCCTCGACCGTCAACGTGCGGACGTCCAGTCGCCCCGGGTGCGCGAACGTGCGCTTGTCGTAGCGCAGGCTCGCGATCCCCGCCCGGGCGAGGCCGTGCGCCAGGTCGCGAAACGGCTTGTTGGGACCGATCGTCTCGTCACGGTCGTTGGGACCCGATCCATGGACCAGCACCACCGCCGGCACCGGCCCCGTCCCGTGTGGCATGCACAGCGTGCCGGGCAGCGCCAGATCTCCCGCCGGCACCGCGACGTCGCGCACGTCGCAGGGCGGGGGCTCGTCCGGAGCGGCGACGGGCGTCTCCGCGTACCCGTCACGTACCAGCTCCACCCGCTGCACCGGAATGGCCACCCGGAGCAGCTGACCGCGGTCCGTGGCGGCGAGCTCGACCAGCATGCCGCCGGCTTCGAGGGTGTAGCGCCGCACCCGCACGGCGCGGCCGTCGAGCACCCCGTCCGCCTCGCCCGCCGGGCTGAGCCGGCCCCGGATGCTGGTGAGCGCCTGCGGCACGACGAACGTCCATTCGCCGTCGCGGCCCCCGGCGGGCTCGGCATGGTAACGGTCGAGCAGGAGCTGGAAGTGACTCACGATGAGGTTGTCGAGGAGCACCGTTCGCGGGGTCGCCGGAACGTCGACGGTGCGCTCCTCTCCACCCGCCGCGACCCGGATCCGGACGGTGTCCGCTTCGCGCCACGCCTCGATGGTCTGCGCCGCGCCGGCCACGGTGGCGGTGAGGCGATAGTGCCCGAGCGCACGATCGTCGGTGAGCAGGGCGGTCTGCACCAGCTCCACGGGCTGGGTGCCACGCATGATCTCCGAGCGTCCGGTGACGCGGAATCCGCCGGGCGCCATCGGGGTCACGGTGAACTCTTCCCAGCCGGTGATCGCCCCGCCGCCGGCGGTGAGGCGGAACCGGTGCGCGGGTAGCTGGGCCGCGGCGACGGTCGTGAACGCGCCCAGCCCCACGAACGCCGCCACGCGCGCGCCGCGGTCGGCGAGGCGGCGCACGAACTTGAGCCCGGACCAGGTGGCATCCACGGCGCACACCTTCACGTCCACCAGCCCGTGCGCGAGCCCGATCTCCCGCACGACGTCCTCGGTGAGGTCGGTCGCGACGCGGGATGCCTGCTTGGGCCACGAGATCCACAGGCAGCCGTCGGCGGTCAGCGCGCGCACCAGCGCGGGGAAGCGGCGCGCGAGTACGCCGCGGGCCGTTGCGAACAGGTGGAGGAACGCCAGCCGGCCGCGCGCGGCGCGCGTCACGGTGACGCCGCGCGGCAGGCGGCCCAGCGTGGCGGTAAAGCCCCGGGGCGCGTCGAGGAGCGCGACGCGCATGCCGGCCTTGATGCCGAGCTTGTCTACGAGCGAACGCGCGGAGTATCCGGCCATGCGGGAAGTATAGGCTGGGGCCGGCGCCGTCAATGCTCGCGGGAGAGGAACACGAGCCCGTATCGGCCGGCGCGGCGGAAGCCCAGCCGCTCGTAGACCCGGCCGGCCGTCGGGTTGTCGGTGAACAACACGGCGCGCGCCGCGCCCGCGTCGCGCGCCGCGAGGAGCGCGGCGGCCGTCACGGCGCCGCCATAGCCCCGCCCGCGCAGCGGCGGCGGGGTCCACACGCCGCCGATCTGGACGATGTCGGGGAGCCGGGCGTTGTAGGCGGCGAACGCGACGACTCGGCCGTTGTCCTCCAGCACGAAGTCGGCGCCTTCGCGTCGCAGTAGCGCGATCTCGGCGCCGCATTCCTCGCGCAGGCCGGGCGACTCGATGGCACGGAGGGCTTCGCGCGCGTAGGCCACCCGCCACTCCGTCAGCAGGTCCATGTCGTCGTCCCGGGCGTGGCGCCAGGTCCATCGTCCCGTGGCCAGCGGCTCAGGCACTGCCAGGGCGCCGAGGGCCAGGACGTAGAAGGCCGACGGCTGCGCCACGCCCTGCGCGCCGTGCAGCGCGGCGCGCGCGGCCGCCACCTGCTCCCATGGCCCCGCGAGGCCCTTCAGCGCGCGGCCCGAGTGCGCGACGCCGGCGCGCACGAGCTCGGCCGCGTGCGCCGGCGCCTGGAGCACGACCATGCCGTTCCAGTAGTGCGCCGCCGCGGCGACGATCGCGCGCTCCGCGAACGCGGCGACGTAGCTGCCCTGGAGCGGCTCGCCGTGGTCGATCAGGCCCGCCCGCCGGACGTTCGCCCGCAGGAACATCGACCGGTCGGCGTGGCGGGCGAGGAAGGTCTCGAGCGCGGCCTCGTCCCCCGGGCCGAGGGGACGAATCTCCGTCATGGCTCGGGGGGGCGGGCCGGACCGACCGACCGAGCGAGAATGCCGAAGCCGCCCGCCTGCCCGTGGCGGCGCGGCAGGGCGCGGTAGATCGTCACCAGGGCGATCCACGTCAGCCAGCTCATGCGCTCGGGCCAGGAGAGCGCGCGCAGCATCTCCCATGGCTGCGACACCGCCGCGTGCCACACGCCGAGGTCGCCTTGGGCGAGCGCGATGGGCCGGGCGATCACCCGGTTGGCGCTCACGCCCGTCGCGCCGGGAACGGTGACGTTCCAGACGCACGTGGTCATGCCCCAGCCGTGACTGTCGCTCGCCCCGACCACGAGGCGGTCGAAGCGGCGCGCGAGCTGCACCACGTCGGCCCGGGCCGCCGCCGTGAAGCCGATGGCCTTGGGCGAGCAGTTGACGATCTCGAAGCCGTCGAGGCCTTCGGCCGCGAACCGCTCGAGGTTCTCGCGATGATTGCGCCAGTACTCCGGGATGGACGCGATGCCGGCGGCGCCCTGGCGGTGGAGCTCGTCGAACACCTGCACGAGGCCCTCGAGGTCATTGGAGTAACGCGGGCGGTCGAGGTCACGCACCGGTCCGATCGCCACGAGGTGCAGGCGGTGCAGGCTCCACTCGACGCCGGGGAGCAGCGGAATCACCGTCTCGCCCGTGCCCGCGAACAGCACGTTGTGGTCCGTGACGTAACTGGCCGTGAATCCCTGACGGGCGTGCCAGCGCGCGAGCCGATCGAGCGTCCAGCCCGCCCGTCCGTCGCGCGACGCGACCGAATGGGCGTGATAGTCGAGGACGTTGAGTCGCGCGTCGGTGGCGAGCCGTGGCACCGGGCGCGGCAGCAGCACGGCCGCCGCGGCGACGATCACGAACGCCATCGGCCAGGCGACGCCGCGCAGTACGCGACGCCCCCACGTGCCCGCCCGGAGAGCGCCGATCACCGCGAGCGCGAGGAGCCACCCGGCCACCAGGGCCTGGGCCCGGGGCAGGGAGAGGAACGTGAGTGCATCCAGCGTGTTCGAGAACGGCGCCAGCAGCACGTAGGCGAACGGGAGTCGCAGCTCCACGTCCCCGGCGGGCGCGGCGCCGGTGACGGCATCGATCACTGCCGGCACCGCCCGGAACGTGGACGCGATCACGGCCCCCGCCAGCAGGACCGCGATCCAGTGGCGACGCAGAATGCTCACCGGTAGTTTGGCGTCATGGAACGGGGAGAAGGTAGACGGTCCCGCCGCACCTGTCACGGTCAGCCGTCGTGAGCCGGCTCGACGGGCTCGAGGAGATCGTGTTGGGGCCCCTCGCCGGCCGCGGGGAGGCCGACTGGCAGCGGGCGCCGACCGGCAAATGGACGCCCGCGCAGATCGTGGAGCATCTCGCCCTGGCGTTCGAGTACAGCGCGCGGGGCTTCACCGAGCCCCCGGCGGCGGCGCCGACGCGCCGGCGCTTCCCGACGGCGCCGCAGTGGGTCGGGCGGCTGTTCGTGTTCGGCTTCAACTGGGTGCCGACGGGGGTCGCCCGGTCGCCGCGCGTGGCACGCCCGCTGGATCACGTCGGCGGCCCCGCTGCCGAGCGGCACTTCAGCGCCGGACTCGCGCGTTGGCGCGCGTTGGAGCGAGATCGGCCGACCGGCCGGCCGCACGATCGGTTCGTGCGCCACCCGTCCCTCGGCGATCTGGACGTCGATCAGTGGATTCGCCTGCATGCGTGGCACTGCCGCCATCACGCGGCGCAAATCCGCAGCCGGCTGGCGCAGTGAGCCGCAACAAGCCGAAGAAGCGCGTGAGGGTCCGCGTGCCCAACCCCGATGCCCCCGTGCGCGGGAGGCTCCGCACCCCGCCCCACAAGGTGCACCGTTCCAAGAAGCAGTACCACCGCAGGCCGAAACACCCGCGCGAGGGCGAGGAGTCCTAGAACCGGAAGCCCGTCTGTAGGTTGATGTGGGTGTTCGTCACCGTGCCCGTGCTCCCGCCGTACTTCGTCTCGATCCGCCGCACCTCGGCGCCGACCACGAGCGGCCCCGCGGGCTGCCACACGGTGTGCGCCGCGTAGGTCAGGTTGCGCAGGCGCTGCGTGGCGTCGGTGGCGTCGAGCTGCGCCTCGTCGGGCCGGTCGTACCCCGCACTCACGCCCACGTCCCAGAGCGGGGTCGGACGGAGGGTGAGCTGGGCCCACCCGCCCGTGTCGTCGAGCGGCTCGCCGGTCACCGGGCTCGTGTTCCGCCCGATCCCGCCGCCGCCGAGCACGGCGAGTCCCTGGCCGGTGTACCACTCGCCGCGCAGCTCCGCCCGGCCGAGCCGGACCCGCGCCGAGACGGCGACGGCCCGCGACGACGCGAGCGCCGAGTCGGCCGCGACCACCCATCCCTGGTGCACGCCCGCGCCGACCTCGGACGATTCCCCCGGGTCGCCCCAGACGAGCCGCAGCCGACCCTGGAGGAACGGCCGGCGCGTCAGCTCCGCCGAATCCGGTTGCGTGGCGAACACGCCCTGATTGCGCTCCGTCATGGGCGCGAGCACGGCGCCCTGCAGACCGACCCGCACGGTCGAGCCCACCTCGTAGGTCCCGCGGATCTGCGGCATCCAGAACCACAGGTTGCCGGCCGTGACGAAGCCGGGGACCCCGATGCTCGCGAGCGACCGCGGATTGAGCTCGGCCACGAGGGGTGCCTCCTGGCCCGACCAGCGCCTCGGCGCGCCGCCAATTCACCCGGGCCACGAGCCGGCGCAGCCGGAGCAGCGGGAACGTGCGACCGGCGTTGCCGAGCTGGCCGCCAAAGAAGTCCACGTCGACCTCGCCCGTGAACCTGCCCCCCAGCACGTCGGGCTGCACGAGGAACACGCCGAGGCGGCTCTGCCGTGCCGTTCCCCCGATCCCGCCCCGGCGGGCCGCCGGATCGGCCACCACGAACTGGGGGACGTCCGAGTTGTTGACGGTGTTGTCGTTCGAGAACCCGTTCACCAGCACCAGGCCGGTGAATTCGATGGTGCGCTGGGTCACCTGCGCGCGCACAGGTCCGGCGGCGATCATCAGCGCGACGGCGGACACGGCGACGGCGGCGGCGGACGCGGCTCGAGACACCGGAACTCCTGGCGGTTTGGACGGGTCTACAGTAAGCTGAGCAGCCGCAGCCGCCAGCGCCAGCGAGGAGAGCGTCGCATGCGACGAGTCGGGTTGACCGCCGGGTTCCTGTGCGTCGCCGCCGCCACGGCGGCGGCGCAGGGCGCCGCCGTGGTCGGGCGTATCGCGATGCTCGAGAAGGACAACCGTCCGTCCCGTGATCTGGGGAACACGGTGGTGTGGCTCGAAGGGACGGGGCCGGCCCCCGCGCCGGCCCGCCTCGACGTCTTCATCTCCGACAAGATCTACGTGCCGCGCGTGCTCGTCGTTCCCGTCGGCTCGACCGTCCGGTTCCCCAATCGGGACCCGCTCAACCACAACGTGTTTTCCGTCAGCGACTCGAATGCGTTCGACCTCGGTCTGTTCGGGCGGGGGGAGACCAAGCAGGTGACGCTGCGCCACCCGGGGCTGGTGCGCATCTTCTGCAACGTGCATCCGCGGATGGTGGCCTACGCCCAGGTGGTGGCGACGGTCCATGCGGCGCTGGCGAGGCGGCGACGGCACGTTCCGCTTCGACGGCGTGGCACCCGGTCGATACACGCTCCACGTGTGGCACGAGCGCGTCGCCGGAGACGACCGCGCAGGAGATCGTCGTACCGCCCGCGGGACTCGCGGATCTGCGGGTGAGCCTCGATGCGCGCGGCTATCGTTGGCAGCAGCACAAGAACAAGCAGGGACGGGAGTACGTCACCAGTGCCCGCGAGCGCTACTAGGATCGGCTTCGGCCTCGCGGCCCGCATCTTCGTGGCCACCACGCTGGTCGTGGTGGCGGTGCTGGCCGCGAGCTTCGGCATCACCACCGTGCAGGCGAACCGCACGGCGGACGACGCCGTCGCTCAGGTGCTGGGCCGGACGCGGCGCGCGGTGGGCGCCAGCTCACGGCCCGGACGCGGGCGCTCGCCGGGATGAGCGCCGTGAGCGCCGAGGTGCCCCAGTTCCGCGAGCGGCTGCTGCGTGATCCCGAGCTCGCGAACCGCGTGGACCAGGCGATCGAATATCGCGACCTGATCGGCGCCGCCTGGGTGCTCGTGACCGACGCCGAGGGCCTGCTGCTCGCCCGCACCGACGATCCGCTCGAGTCCGGCCGCGACCTGTCGCGGGGCGCGCTCATCGGGGATGCGCTTGCCGGCGAGCAGGTGACCGGGGCCTTTCTCGACGAAGCCAATCCCGCGGCGATCCGCCTGTACCTCGCCGTGGCGACGCCGCTGGGAGCGGCGGGCGCGGCCCCTCAGGGCGTGCTGGTGGCGGCCTTCGAGCTGAACGACAGCCTGGCGGCGGAGCTGGCCGAGGCCACCAACGCCGACATCGCGTTCTTCGCGCTGGACATCGACGGCAACGTCGCGGTCGTGGGGAGCACGCTGCCGCGCGACGCGATCGGCGCGGCGCTCACCGCGGATCTCGACACCGCCGCCCTCGCGACCGATTCCCTGGCCAGCACGTTGACTGCGGCGATCGGCGGGCAGCACTTCATCGGGGAGGCCGGCCCCATCCGGTCGGCGGGCGGTGACGTGTTCGGTGGGTTCATCGCGTTCCGGGCGCGCGAGGCCGAGCTGGCCGCGTTCCGGTCGCTCCGCACGGCCATGTGGTACGCCGTGGGGATCGGGATCGTCCTCGCGCTCACGGCGGCGTTCGCGCTCGCGCGCCAGATCGCGCGGCCCGTGCGACGCCTCGCGGCGGCCACGCGCCGCGTCCAGGACGGCGACTACGATGTGGAGATCGAGGCCGGGGGACGCGACGAGATCGGCACACTGGGGCGGGCGTTCCGCGGCCTCGTCGAGGATCTCAAGGAGAAGCAGAACCTCGTCGAGTACATGATGGCCGCCTCGGGCGCCGCTGCCACGATGCCCCTCGATGCCGCGAAAACCGAGGTGCGGCAGTACGCGGACGCGGGCGGGCCCGGCACGCGGCCGCTCAAGCCGGGCTCGCTGTTCGCCGGCCGCTACGAGGTGAAAGAGATCCTCGGAATGGGCGGCATGGGCGTGGTCTACCGCGCGCTGGACCGCGAGCTGGGCGAGGCCGTCGCCATCAAGACGCTGCGGGCCGACACCGTGGGCGCGGACGGCGTCGCGCTCGAGCGGTTCAAGCAGGAGATCCGGCTCGCGCGCAAGATCACGCACCGCAACGTCGTGCGGACCTACGACCTCGGCGAAGTGAGCGGCACGTACTATCTCACGATGGAGTACGTCGAGGGAACGTCGCTCAAGCAGCTGATCCAGAGCCGCGGGCGCCTCCCGGTGCCCGTCACCCTCACCGTCGGCAAACAGCTGTGCCGCGCGCTCGAGGTGGCGCACGAGCAGGGCGTGATCCACCGCGACATCAAGCCGCAGAACATCGTGGTCGAGCCCAACGGCTTCATCAAGGTGATGGACTTCGGCATCGCGCGGCTGGCGGGACCGCCGAAGGGCGCGGGGCTCACGGAGGTGGGCACGTCGATCGGGACGCCCGACTACATGTCGCCCGAGCAGCTGATGGGCCAGGAGCTCGATCCGCGCAGCGACCTGTACTCGGCGGGAATCGTGCTGTTCGAATGCCTGACGGGCCGGCCGCCGTTCGAGGCGGACACGGTGTACGCGCTGGTCGCGAAGCACCTGGAACAGGACGCCCCGGACCCGCGCGGCTACTCGGCCGAGGTCCCGACGCCCCTCGCGCAGATCGTGCTCAGGGCGATGGCGAAGCAGCCTGACGACCGCTTCCAGTCGGCCGCCGCGATGCACGACGCGCTGGCGGCGATCGGCTAGTAGCGGCTCACATTTTTTTCCTGAGCAGTCGCGCCGCCGCCGAGTCGCTCCCCCGGACCATCTCGCCGCCCGGCATCGTGTCCAGCATCGAGTCCGCCCGCGCCATGTCGGCCGCCATGGCGCTGTCCGCCGCCGGCAGCTCGACGCGGTCGGCCATGGGCCGGTTCTCGCGGCACCCGGGCGCCACGACCGCCGCGCCCAGCAGCAGCCCCGCGGCGATCAGATGCCGGCGAACCACGGATACCCCTGGTCTTCCCAATAGCCCCCCGGACGGCGGTCGGTGAACGTCATCGCCAGGAGGTACTTCGTGAGCTTGTAGCCGAGCTTCACGGGCGAGTAGAGCCGCAGCGGCGCCCCGTGGGCCGGCGAGAGCGGGTTGTCGTTCATCCCGTAGGCGAGGATGGTCTGCGGATGCAGCGCGCTCGCGAGGTCCCAGCCGTTGGCGTAACCGGCGTCGAAGCTCGTGAACTCGATGTAGCGCGCCGCGCGGGCGGGGCGGCAGCGCTCGACGATCGCCGCCACCGGCACGCCGTGCCACGACGCGATCGCGGACCAGCCCTCGACGCAGTGGTGCTTCACGGTGTACGATGCCGACGGCATGGCCATGAGGTCGGCGAGCGCGAGCGACAGCGGCCGCTCGACGAGGCCGCCCACCTCGAGCCGCCACGCGGCGGGATCGCGCAGCGTCGGCGTCATGCGCGAGATGTGGTAGCTCGGCAGCCGCGCGCTGCGCTCGGCGACGTCGTAGGTCGGGGCCAGGCGGGTGGGCGAGTAGAAGATCTTCTCCCCCACCCAGTCGTTGAAGCGCGAGATCGCGAGCAGCCGGGGCCGGATCGCGTTGCCGCCGTCCCACCCGCACGCCGCGACGAGCGACGCCGTGCCGCCGGCGACGCCGAGCCGCACGAACCCGCGCCGGCTGATGGCCACCCGTCCCTCGTCCCCCGTCCCCCGTCCCTCGTCCGTCATCTCCTATCCCCCCCCGCTCGGAAAGCGGCCGCGGTACCGACCCGTAATCATCGCGCGCAGGCTCGCCGGATCGACCACGAACACGAGCACGACGTGCATGATCAAGAACCCGACGAAGATCCACACCGTCCAGAAGTGCCAGTAACGCGCCGCCTGGAAGCCGCCGAACAACGATGCGAGCCATGCCAGCTGCACCGGCTTGTAGATCGCGAAGCCCGTGAGCACGGCCAGCACGCCGACGATCACGATCGAGGTGTAGGCGAGCTTCTGCAGCGGGTTGTGCTTGCCCTGCGGCGGATGCTCCTTGCGCAGCCGCAGGTAGTACCTCGCCATCTCGATGGCGCCGCGCGCGTCCCGCGGGCGGAACACGAGGCCGCGCCACTCGCCGCTGCCCGCGAGGTACACGACGTACAGCACGCCGACGCCGATCAGCACCCACATCAGCGCGAAGTGCCAGTTGAGGGCGCCCGCGAGCCAGCCGCCCAGCCGAGCCCATTCGGGGAACGCCTGATCGTGGAACGGGTTGGGCCGGTAGTACGGCCCGCCGCGCTCGCCGAAGCGGGCGTAGGCGCCGTAGATCTGGAGGCCGCTCGTGACCATGCCGGCGAGCAGCACGAACGACGCCCAGTGGGTGAGGCGGACGATCCAGTGGTGGCGGCGGACGGCGGGGCGTGGTGGGTGGTGGGTGGTTCGCTCGGCGGCAGCGTCGGGCTGCGCGGCTTCGGACGTGAGGTCGAGCTGGGCGCTTTCCGAGGGCGGCGGCGTGGGGTCGGCGTTCACCCGGGGCAATATATTTGTCGCGATGCGCGCTGCCATCCTCGGTCTGCTGCTCGCCGCCGCGTGCGGGCGCGGCCAGCAGGCCGAGCAGGAGCCCCGCGATGCGGCGGCGATGCAGCCGCTGCTGGGCGACGACACGCGCGACAGCGCCCTCGTCACACCCCGTCTCGTCACGCAGCCGTCGGTCGTCGTGTTCTGGCTGGCCGCCGGCGACACGCTGCATCCCGACGACGCGGCGGCGGCGCTCGACGATCTCAACTACTACACCGAGCAGCTCGGCCCCGAGCTCGACCGCTGGGGGATCGTCCTGCTGCCCACCAATGCCGACACGCTCCACATCGCGCTGCCGAACGACAAGCGGCGTTCCGTGCTGCTCACCGGGCTCGAGTTCCCGTTCGGCTACGTGATCGCCGAGCCGGGCGGCGTGGAGCGCATCCTCCCCGGCGTGTACGCCGCCGAGGAGCTGCTCGAGGAGGTGCGCGTCTACTTCGACATCGAGCCGGACACGACGACGGCGCCGCCGGCGAAGGTGATCACGGACTAACGTCAGGTCGCCGCGTTGCCCAGCGCCAGACCGATCAGGACCAGCGCCGCCACTCCTGCCACGACCACTCCCAGGACGGTCAGCTCGACGCGCCGGGGATGTCGTGAGATGACGGCGATCTCCACGCCGGGCTCGCGCACGATGTGGGCGATGCTGCCGCCGGGGACGCTCTCCGCGGCAGCAGTTTCGCCCGCGACTACGGATGTCACGCCGATCACGATCGTGTCCATCCGGAAGGCTTTGACGGTTCCGAAGAGCGTGCGCACGCGATCGAACCCGATCGTGTCCGCCTCGCCGCGCACCGCCACGATGGTTCGGGGCGGATTGAGCGCGACTCGCACCGCGGCTCCTTCCGGAAGGACGTTCCCCTCAGGCACCGTTCGTGGCGCACAGGCAATCAGCGCCGCGAGGAGACCAAGGGCGCATAGACGATGGACTGTCTGAAGCACTGTCTTTCGGCCTGTCTCGCACGGCCGGCTAGGTTTCACCCCCACCAAGGCTAGACAGCGCCGCGACGAACGCAATGAGTGCCAGTAGCACGACGATGCCGAATCCGGCCTCGACCGCTCCGGGATTGCTGGCGATGACCTCGAGCTGGGCAACCCAGGTCCGCGGAATTGCCGCGGTAGAGCCGCGCCGAGCACCGGTGAGTTCGTTGGCCCGTGTCCTCCAGGTCGTGACGTTCAAGTGCAACGTGTCGAGAGCGGCTTGGCGGACACGCCCCGACAGCTCACTCACACCACTGACTATCTGCGTGTCGTGTTCCACGACGATCCTGACGTCTCGCGGTGAAGCGAGCACCACCCGAACCGCGGCGCCGACTGGCTCGACGCCGCGGGGAGCGGCCCGGGTACACGACGAGCTCGCGGTCATGGCCGCCAGCAAGGGCAGCCAGGACCTGATGGGCGTCGACGTCGTCTTCAAGGCGGGCATCACAACCCCGCATGGCTCGCCAGCAGGGTGCCGTACGGCGTGGCTCGCGGCCCCGTTTCAGGAACCTGCCAGCCGTTGAACCGGCCGAGCGGCCCCGTTGTGGCGTTCGGATGATAGGACCACATACACTCGGTCTCCGACGGGCTGACCATCGAGCTGCTCGAGAAGGGAGGGTCACAGTTTCTGAATGGTGCCACTCGGCTGCCGATGTTCTGTTGAACGTAGGAAACGGGGAAGCGCATCGGTGTGTCGAACTCGCAGTCTTCAAGAGGGATTCCACCCACGACGATGGCCGTGTCGCATTGTCCCTCAGTCATGTAGTTTGCGTGCTTGTTCCGCGACACCCAGATGTAGGCTGCACCCAGCGAACGCGCATCGACCCAACTGTGAACCCCACTGGGAGGATACCACACGCAGAACTGGTCGAACATCGTTCCGCAGTGTGCGGACAAGAAGACAGCATCAGTGACCCAATGATGAGAGGTCGAGTCGTACGATGCGTCCACTAAGATGAGTTCGGAGTCACCACTGTGGACAGGATCGAACCAACTGGCCAGCGGCACGCTCGAGGCGTTTCCGCAATCCCAGTAGTAGGCCGGCAGGTATGCGACCCGCAGAACCTGATACTGTTCCTGAGTCGATGGGTTGGTCTTCAGCTTGCTCTCGACGGCGTAGAAATACTCCCCACCCATTCGACCAAGTCCATTATCCCAGCTGCAGTCGTGAGACGAGAATATCAACGTTGGCGCGAACGCGGCTGCCGCAGCAGCTTCACAGTAGTCGTGCACGCCATCGAGATCGTCGTCGACGAATGCACCTGGAGTGTACGGACTGGGTCCGAGACACATCTCCTCCGACCAGGTCGTGAACAAACCCGCAGCGCTCGGGTCCACGTCCTCGAGCGTACAGGTCGGCGTTCCGCCCTCCATTCCCGGCCGCTCCGGGGTAATGTCGCAGTCATCGAGTGAGAAAGACGGACCACCAATACGACGATCGGCGGTGCAAGCCAGCGCGATGATCACGACCACGATAGAGGACCGGGAGAGGTACCACCTGGCTGACCGGAACACGTGCGCCTCCGCATTGCCTGCGCTGGGTGTCCGGGCACCGAGGTTCAGCCTACCGCGGACCGGGTGGCCATGTCAACCGGCACACCATCCCGAACCCCGAGCGCATCGGTCGGGAAGAGTATGGAAATGATAGCGGTGCGGATGAGCATCCTCGCGGCCCTGCTGGCGTGCGCCTGCGGCGACGCGCAGGCCCCGGGCGCCGCACCGCGGTCGTTCCTCATGGGATTCTCGCCGATTCCACCACGGGTGGACCTCGCGCTCCTGCTCGCCAACGTGGACTCGTTCCGCCGCCGCTCGGACGCCGCCATCCTGCATCAATCCCCGCCGTGGGCCGCGCTGCTCGCCGGCATCCCGGCCGACAGCGCGGTGCGCACCAACGAGCTGGGTCTCGCCAGTCTGTTCCGCGGCTACGGGCTGCGCGTCGTGCTGACCGTGGACGCGACCGACGGCCTGGCGCGCGACCGCGAGGCACCCGAGCTGGTCGCCGCGGGCCGCAGCATCACCGAGCCCGCCGTGCAGGCGCTGTACCGCGACTACGTGCGCGCGGTGGCGACGATCGTCGAGCCCGATTACCTCGGGCTCGTGGCCGAGACCAACCTCATCCGCGCCGCGGCCCCCGACTCGGTGTACGACGCGCTCGTCACCGCCGCCAACGCCGCCGCCGCCGAGCTCGCGACCCTCGGCGTCACGAGCCGCCTCTACGTGAGCGTGCAGGTCGAGGTCGCGTGGGGTGCGCTGGGAGGCGGGGGCACCTACCAAGGCATCGCGACCGATCTCGCCGACTTCCCATTCATCGACGCGCTCGGCCTGTCGTCCTACGGGTACCTCGGCGGGTTCGCCGACCCCGAAGATCTGCCGCTCGACTACTACGGGCGCATCGCGACCGAGGCGGCGCTGCCGGTGCTCGTGGTGGAGGGCGGATGGCCGTCCACCTCCGTGGGCGGCGCCACCTCGTCGCCCGCGGAGCAGGCGCGGTTCATCGTGCGGCAGATGGAGCTGCTCGACCGGGCGGGGGCGGCCGCCGTGTTCCAGCTGACGTTCACCGACCTCCATCCGTCCATCTTCCCGCCGGGGTCGATCCTCCCTCTGTTCGCGACGCTCGGCCTCGTGGACACGGCGCTCGCGCCGAAGCCTGCGCTGGCGGTGTGGGACAGCGCGTTCGCGCGGCCGCGGAGGCCGTGAGGCCCTCACCGGGCACTCGGGGTACTGCAGACCAGCGTCGTTACGTCCGCATCGTCCCGGATTGACGTCCTTGCAATTGTGAGGTATGCGTTTTTGTACTGGCCGGCGGATTCTCCGCGGCCAGCCGACCCCGGAGGTCCGTATGCGGTCCATCATTACGTGCGTTCCCGCCACTCTCGCTGTGTTGCTCGTTTCGTGTACTCCGGACGGCGCTGCTCCGACGAGCTTTGTCGCGGAGTTCCAGGGTGTTGGAGCGGCGACCAACCCGACGGCAACTCTCAGCGGCAAGGAAGAGGTTCCTGCGAACGACAGCCGCGCCCGCGGCCAGGCCGTGTTTCACCTCAACGCAGCAGGTGATGCCTTGCGGTTCCAATTGATGGTCGCCAACATCGAAAACACACTGCAAGCGCATATCCACCGCGCTCCGGCCGGCGTCAACGGCCCGATCGTCGTGTGGCTCAGGCCCGCAGGGCCGCCCGCGCAGCTCGTGCCCGGCCGGTTCGACGGTGTGTACGCCGAGGGCACGATCACTGCGGCCAGCCTGGTCGGGCTGCTCGCCGGCCAGTCGCTCTCGGTGCTGATTGACGAGATGCGCGCGGGCAACACGTACGTGAACGTGCACACGGTGGCGTTTCCGGGCGGCGAGGTACGCGGGCAGATCAGGGTGAACGGGCGGGACTGAGGAAGACGCGAACGACGGTTCGCCCGCCCGGGTCGCGCCGCCATGCGGCGGCCCGGGCGGGGCGGGCCGATCCCGGGTTCACATTCCCGCGGCCGCCGGCTCCTCCGTCCCGCGCCACCGCCGGTAGCCGCTGAGCACCAGGGCGCCGAGACCCAGCAGCAGCACGACGAAGCACAGCACGGCGCCCACCACGGGAATCAGCCGGAGCAGCACCAGCGCCACGAGCCCGGCGAGCATTGCCGCGACGCGTTCGCCCGGCCGCGCGAGCTCGCTCCGCCGCATGGCGCCCAGCGCCAGCTCTCCGAGCCCGAGCGCGCCGGCGACCACCGCCAGCCCCAGCGCGAGCAGGAAGGCCACCCCGACGGTGGCTCCCAGCACGGCGCCCACGACCGTGACGAGCAGGACGATCGCGAGCACGGGCACGCCGATCAGCGTCCCGGCGCCCAGCCCGAGCACCTTCCAGGGCTCGCCGCGCACGGTGCCCGCCGTCGCGGCGGCGAAGCCCGGGAACACGAGAATCCACGCCGCGCCGAGCAGGCCCATCGCGGCGAGGAACCAGAGGCGCGCGCCCACGCGTCCCACGACACCGGGCCGCGGCAGCGCCTCCCGCGTCACCCCACCGGCGATCTGCGCCGCGGGATCGATCACCGCCGCGCGCGGACTGCGGTAGGTGAGCTTGCCAGCGATCCGGGCGGTGGGACTGATGGTCAGCTCGTCGGCCCGGACTTCGACGTCGCCATCCACCGTGCCGGAGATCGTGACGCGCTCGCCGCCGGCCTTGAGATGCGTGCCGACGCGGCCCGCGACGTCGATCGTGCCGCCGGCGAGCCACGCGCGCTCGCCCACGCTGCCGTCCGCCGTGATCTCCACGGTGCCGCCCGCGGCGATGGCGTCGCCCGTGACCGGCCCCCGCAGGGTGACGGTGCCGCCGGCCGCCCGCACGTCGTCGAGGACCTGGGCGGCGATGTCCACCGTGCCGCCCGCGGCCATCACGTCGGCCGCGACGCGCTCGGCGATCAGGATGCGGCCGCCCGCCGCCACCACGTCGCCCTGCACGTCGGCGCGCACCTCCACCGTGCCGCCGGCGACGTACAGATCCCGGGTGATGGTTCCCCGTTTGACGACGGTCTGGCCGCCTTCCTGCGCCAACGCGCTCGATCCCACGAGCAGCGCGGCGACGACCGCCGCCCCGATACCGCTGTATGATCGTGCCATGACTGCGCTCCCTGTGATGACGCTCCTCGTTCCATCCTAGCGCCTTTCCGACGGGACGTAATGAGCCGCGCGTGAACGGCTCTTCACCGTCCTCTCGCGGGACGGCGCCCGCGGCGCTAAGCTGTCCCCGCGGTCGTTGGACCGCACGCCATGACGCCCACGACCCGTGTTCCCCGGCCACTCGTCCTCCGCGGCGCCCGCATCGTCACGATGGACGCGCAGCGGCGTATCGTGGACGGCGATGTGGTCGTGGACGCCGGGCGCATCACGGCGGTCGGGCGGTCAGGCGGACGGGCGGACGCGAAGCGCCAGGTCATCGACTGCACGGGACTCGTCATCATCCCCGGCCTCGTCCAAGCCCACATCCATCTGTGCCAGACGCTGTTCCGGGGGCTGGCGGACGACCTGGCGCTCGAGGACTGGCTCGCGAAGCGCATCTGGCCCCTCGAGGCCGCGCACACCGAGGAATCGGTGTACTGGTCCGCGATGCTCGGCGCCGCGGAGCTGCTGCTCGGCGGCACGACCGCGATCCTCGACATGGAGACGGTGCGGCACACCGACGCAGCGTTCCGCGCGCTCGAGCTCATCGGCCTCCGCGCGACTGCGGGGAAGTGTCTGATGGACGCGCCGTCGGCTCCCGCAGGCCTGCGCGAGGACACCGACCGGGCCCTCGCCGAAGCGGCGGATCTGTGCGCCCGCTGGCACGGCCGCGCCGGCGGGCGGCTGCGCTGGTGCTTCGCGCCGCGGTTCGTGCCGAGCTGCACCGGCCCGCTGCTCCGCGCGGTGAGCGACCTCGCGGAGCAGACGGGGACGCTGATCCACACCCACGCGGCCGAGACGCCGGTCGAGCTGGAGATGGTCAAGCGCGCCACCGGGCACGACGAGATCGCCTACCTCGATTCCGTAGGAATTTCCGGGGAGCGCGCGGCGCTGGCGCATTGCGTGTGGGTGGACCGCGGGACCATCGGCCGCCTCGCCGGCCAGCGCACCGGCGTGGTCCACTGCCCGTCGTCCAACCTCAAGCTCGGCTCGGGGATCGCCCCCGTCCCCGAGATGCTCGCCGCGGGCTGCCGGGTCGCGATCGGTGCCGACGGAGCGGCGTGCAATAATCGGCTCGACGGTTTCACCGAAATGCGCCTTGCGGCACTGATCCAGAAGCCGCGGCTCGGCCCGGACGCCCTCCCGGCTGCGCAGGTGCTCGAGCTGGCCACGTTGGGCGGTGCGCGCGTGCTGGGGCTCGACGGCGAGATCGGGTCCATCGAGCGGGGCAAGCGGGCCGATCTCGCCGTGCTCGATCTGTCCGGCCCGCACGTCCAGCCCGAGGGGGCGGACATCGTGTCGCGGATCGTGTACGGCGCCCGCGCCTCGGACGTGCGGCACGTGATCGTGGACGGGCGGGTGGTGGTGCGGGACGGTCGGCTGCGCACGGCCAGCGTGGACGAGATCCGGCGTGAGGGGAACGCCGCAGCGCGCCGACTCACCCGCGCCCTGCGCCGGAGAGCCTAGCGGGGTCCTTTCGACGCAACGGCGGGCCGTTCATCTTTTCACCTGCATGGCTCCGACCCGCCGCCGCTTCGTCGCCTTGCTTCCGGGCGCCCTGGCGGCCATGGCCGTCACCGCCCCTGCCGCGATGGCCGGGGTCCTCCGGCGCCTGGCCGCCACGGACCATCCGACGCCCCGGCCCGGGATCGACGCGTCCAAGGTGCTCGCCGCCGTGCAGCTCCACGCCCCGGCGGCGGCCCCCGTGTTCGACCTGGTGCGTACGATGCCGCAGGTGGCTGACGGGATCCGGTGCCATTGTGGCTGCGCCGAGCTCCCGGGGTATTATTCGCTGCTCTCGTGCTACGAGGGCGCCGGCATGGCGCAGCATTGCGAGATCTGCCAGGGCCAAGCGCGGCTGGCGCACCGGCTGCACGCGCGGGGCTGGTCGCTCAGTGGCATCCGCTCGGCGATCGACGCGGCCTTCGCCGAATCCTGAACGCCGTCGCACACCACCGATTTTCGGAGGCTCTCATGACCATCCGCCGCGCGGCCGCTCTGGCCGCCGTCGTCGCGCTCGCCGCCGCGTCCCTCACCCACGCCCAGATCCGCGCGAGTGAGCGGGGGTCCGTGTCGCAGACCGTGGACGGCACCGTGATCACGGTGGACTATTCCCGGCCGCAGGTGCGCGACCGCGATTCCGTGTTCGCGTCCAGGGGGAAGGGCATCGTGTACTGGGGCGAGATCTGGACGCCGGGGGCGAACTGGGCGACGACGCTCGAGTTCTCGAAGCCGGTGAAGCTCAACGGGCGTGACGTGCCCGCGGGGAAATACTCGGTCTGGTTCGTCCCGCAGCAGGGGGACTGGAAGGTCCATCTGCACCAGAACACGCGGCTGTTCCACACGCAGCATCCGAAGGACGACGAGTACTTCCTCTCGCTCGCGGTGGCGCCGCAGGCGGCCGGGCACGCGGAGCCCATGCTGCACTTCTCGTTCCCGCGGGTGACGCACACGGGGACGACGCTGCGAATGCACTGGGGCACGACCCTGCTCGACCTGGACGTCGCGGTGCACCCCAGCCGTCCCGCCGCGCACATGACCGCTGAGCAGATGGCGCCCTATCTGGGCAGCTACACGCTGCGGTCGACCGAAGACACCACCGTGCGGGCGACCGAGGTGCTGGCCGCGAGCCGCGCGATCCGCGTGGTGGTGGACGGCTGGGACACGTACTCGATGGAGCTGATCCCGACCGCCGACCCGCACACGTTCATGACGGCATTCCTCAAGAACGGTGAGCTGTACGATGTCGAGGATCAGGCGCCGTTCGTTTTCGAGATGCAGAACGGCCGCGCCACGGGCTTCCGGATCATGGATCTCACCGAGGGCAAGCCGTGGATGACCGGGACGCGCGCGCGGTGACGGTGCGGCGCGGCGCCGGCCTCAATCTTCAGCGGCCTGGCGGACAGCCTCGATCAGGGCGGTCGGGCTGAACGGTTTCTCGAGGAACCGCGATCCCGGAGTGGTCAGGCCGCGGCGGACGATGTCGTCGTCGGTGTAGCCGGACACGAACAGCACCCGCAGCTCGGGCCGCACGGCCCGCATCCGGGTCACCAGCTCCCGGCCGTTCATTTCGGGCATGACGAGGTCTGCCACGACGAGCGCGATCGGGCCGGGATGCCGCTGGAGCAGGTCCAGCGCCTCCCGCCCGCCGTTCGCCCCGAGCACGTCGTAGCCCGCGCCGCTCAGCACGCGCCGCGCGAGCCGCCGCACCGCGTCGTCGTCCTCGACCAGGAGCACGGTCCCCGACGCCGGCGGCACAGACACCGCGGGCTCCGCCGCCGGCGCTGGCGCCTCGGCGGGGCGATCGGCTGGCGGCAGGTAGATCTTGAACGTCGTCCCCTGGCCGGGCTCGCTGTAGCACCAGATCCAGCCGCCGCTCTGCTTCACGATGCCGTACACGGTGGAGAGGCCGAGGCCCGTGCCGCGCCCGGGCTCCTTGGTCGTGAAGAACGGCTCGAACGCGCGCGCCTGCGTCTCCCGGTCCATGCCGGTCCCCGTGTCGCTCACGGCCAGCAGCACGTAGTCCCCCGCCCGCTGGCTCGCGTGGGTGCGGAGCGGCGTCGGCTCGAGGTACTGGCGCGCCGTCAGCAGCGTCAGCGTGCCGCCCTGCGGCATCGCGTCGCGCGCGTTGACCGCGAGGTTGACCAGCACCTGCTCGAGCTGCCGCTGGTCGGCGAGCACGCTGCTGGCACCGGGCGACAGGGCCGTCACGATCTGCACGTCCTCGCCGATCAGCCGGCGCAGCATCGGGAGCAGCCCCTCGACGATCGCGTTGACCTCCACGACGTGGGGATTGAGCACCTGCCGCCGGCTGAACGCCAGCAGTTGATGCGTCAACGCCGAGGCGCGAGCGGTGGCTTCGCGGATCTCCATCACCTCGGCGCGCCGCGGGTCCGACGCCTCGAGTCCGTCGAGCAGGAACGAGGCGTTACCCTGGATGACCGTGAGGAGGTTGTTGAAGTCGTGGGCGACGCCGCCCGCGAGCTGGCCGATCGCTTCCATTTTCTGGGCGTGGCGCAGCTGCAGCTCGCTCTGACGCAGCGCTTCCTCGGTGCGCTGGCGCTGGATGGCCGCGCCCATGGCGCCGGCCGCGGCGCGCAGCGCCTCCTGCTCGCCCGCCGACCACTCGCGCTCCCCCTCGCAATCGTCGAAGCCCATGAAGCCCCACCACTCGTCGCCGACGTAGATCGGCACGACCAGCAGGGCCTCGATGCCCTGCGGCGCGAGCAGCTCCCGCTCGCCGGCCGGCAGCTCGCGCACGTTGCCGACGATGACGTCGCCCCGGGCCATGGCCTCGGCCCAGCGGGCGAACCCGGCCGCCTCGAACGGCACGTTCTGCAGGTCGGGGTTGTCGATCTGGGGCGGAACGCCGGGGGCCGCCCATTCGAAGCGCTGGCTCGCGAGCAGCTCGCCGTCCGGGCCCCGGTCGTTCTGAAACACGTAGATGCGGTGGACTTCGGTGGCGACGCCGAGCTGGCCGAGCAGGCGCTGGGTGCTGTCCTGCCAGTCGCTGGCCCGCAGGAATCCCGAGGCGGCGAAGCTGACCGCCTGGAGAATCGCGTCCCGCCGGGCCAGCGCGTGCTCGGTGGCACGCGTCGTCGCCATGGTACGGCATCGTTAGCGACGGGCGGTTGGCCCGTCAAGCCTGACGAGGGGAGGATGGAGTCTCCGGGCGTCAGCGCGAGCGCAGCGCGGCGGCCAGCGGGCGCGACAGGTCGCCGCGCGCCCCGACCGTGATCGCGTCGCACTCGAGCCAGCGGGCCAACTCCCGCAGCTCGCGCACGAGCGCCGGGGCGATGTCGTCGCCCGCGTCGCGCTCGCGGTGCGCGGCCAGCACCAGGAGCCGGCGCGCCGCCCGATCGACCTTGAGATCCACGCGCGCGACGAGGCGGTCGCCCAGCAGGAACGGCAGCACGTAGTACCCCCACCGCCGCTTGGGCGCCGGGACGTAGATCTCCACGCGGTAATCGAAGCCGAACAGCCGCGCCGCGCGCGGGCGATGCCAGATCAGCGGGTCGAAGGGCGACAGCAGCGCCGCCCCGCGCGCTCGCTCGGCGATGGCCGCGGTCGGGTCGCGGTAGGCGGGCTCGCGCCACCCCTCCACCCGCACCTCTCGCAGCTCGCCCGCCCTCACGAGCGCGGCGATCCCGACGCGCGCCTCGCGGATCGGTATCCGGAAGTAGTCCGCGAGGTCAGTCGCCGTGGCCACTCCCTGCGCCCGCGCCGCCCGCCGGAGCAGCTCGCGCTGCCCGGCCACGCGCCCGACGCGGCGCCGGCGCCGGGCGGCGGGGATCACCCGCTGCGCCAGGTCGTACGCGCGCGCGAAGTTGGGCCGGCGCGCCGCCACGGCGAGGGTGCCGCGGCCGAACAGCGCCTCGAGCGTGGCCCGCGGCACCGAGTGCCACGCGCCCGGGATCCGGCGCCTGACGCCCTCGGGGACCGGCAGGTCCAGGGCGGTGATCGGCCCCCGCCGCCGCACCTCGCGCAGCACCTGCCGCACGTACTCGGGGTGGGCCGCGAGGAAGCGCTCGAATCCCCAGGGGCGGACCCGGTGCGTCGCCCTGCGGTGCCGCAACAGCGGCCAGGCGTCCATCGGCACGATGGACGCCTCGTGCGCCCACTGCTCGGTGAACGCGCGCCGCCGGTAGACCACGTCGTCGAGCAACGACCGGCGGTACGGCCCGAGCCGCGAGAACAGCACCTGATAGTGCGCGGGGGCGAGGACATTGACGTAGTCGAGCTGCAGGAGGCCGAGCTGGCGGATCACGCGCGCGATGTCGGCGTGGCCCACGCGCGTCCGGGGTCGGGCGCGGTCGAGGCCCTGTGCCGCGAGGGCGAGGCGCCGGGCCTCGCTCAGCGTCAGGAGCTCAGCCGCCACCCGGATGTTCGCGCACGAACGCGATCAAGTCCGTCGCCGCGGGTGTGCCCCCGGCGCGGCGCACGAGCAGCGCGATCTGGCCGCGGTGGTGCTCGCCATGCAGCGCGACGTGCGTCAGCATCTCGTGGATCGGTGTCTCGTAGGGCTCGCCCTTGCTGTTCCGGTAGCGCACCTGCCGGCGCAGCTCGTCCTCGCTGCGCGCGTTGACGAAGTCCGTGAGCGCGTGGCCGCTTTCGCCTGCCTCGATCGCGGCGTGCGCGAGCGAGTGGTCCGGCCAGAAATCCTGCGGGAACGGATCGTCGCCGCGCATCCGGGCGAGATAGATGCGCTCGGCGGCGATCACGTGCGCGAACAGCCGCACCGCGTCGGCGGGGGGCGCCGTGAAGCTCGCGAGCGACGCCCCGGTGCGGGCGTCGGCCCAAACGGCGTGTCGCATCAGGCGGGCGAAGAGCGCTTTCATGGCTCAGGCGCCGGCTACAGCCGGAAGCGGTAGCTCGCCTTCACGAAGAACCCGTCCACTGCCCGGCTCAACCGCTCGAAGGCGAACGCGTCGGTGTCGGTGAGCGAGGTGCCGTACCCGAGAAAGAACACCGTCCCCGGCGACGGCCGGTAGCTGAACAGCACGTCGTTGCGGAAATCGGTCACGGTGAGCCTGCCCGCCGGCGCGGAATCCCCGGGCAGGATCAGGCCGCTCCCGGTGCGCGGGTCCCGTAAAGCCGCCTGCTCCTGGGCCGCGTACTGCCCCACGTAGCGCACGAAGATGTCGCGCGTGAGCTGATACTCGAGCTTGAGCCGCGGGATGTTGGCGGTCGAGAACCAGCTGCCGTCGCGCACTCGCGCGAGCCGGCGATGCGTCCAGCGGCCCTCGATGCGCAACGCCGCGGTCGGCTTCCAGGTGGCGCTGATCAGGCCGTCCACCCCGCGTCCCTCGGTGGCTTCCGCGAAGATCGCCGTATGGCCGGCTCCGACGCTCGTGCGCAGCGTGATCGCGCGGTTGGGCGTGTTCAGGCTGAACCGTCCGCCCCACAGGCCGTAGAGCCCGTGCGGTACGGTGAAGGGGACGGCGGTCCCGGCGCTGTCCACCTGGTAGGCCGCATAGTCCTCGGGGAGGAACCGCTGGTGTGATACCTGCACGCTCGCGCCCGCCTCCCAGCCGCCCCGCAGGGAGAACGTCCAGCTGTCCGAGATTGTCCCCTCGATGGTCGAGAGCGACGCGGTGGACGGTCCGCGGGCGGGATCGGCATCGGGGAACAGGTCGTCGTAGCGCCACAATGGCTGGAAGCCGACGAACGTGGAGGCCTGCTCCACCAGCGCCCCGGGCTTGCCGTACAAGCTGAAGCGGTTGAACACGGCGAGCGTGACGATGTCGGTCCGGTTCACGAATCCCGCGTCCGCCTGGAAGTCGGGGTGCACGCCGGCGATCTCGAAGTGGTTGCCGTAGGAGCGGCCGGTGCGGTCGTACAGGGTCGTGGCCCACAGCAGGCCGCGGCGCGCCCCCGCGCCGTCGCCGGTCCACGACGCCGCCAGCTGCGCGTCGGAGAACCAGATTTTGCGCCACACGAGGCGCAGGTCGGCCCCGGCCACCCGGTTGTACGCCGACCCGTCGATGCGATCGGTGTAGACGATACCCGCGGTGGAGCTGGTGCCGAGGTCGCGGCGCACGCGCAGCAAATTGAAAACTGGCGTGTCGCCCGTCGCCGAGCGCGCGTCGTCGTCCGCGGCCAGCAGGTAGCCGACGCCCGTCCCGCCGATCTTCCCCGTGAGCTTGGCCCCCGCCACGGGATCGAAGACGCGGCGCGTGTAGATCAGTTGCCGGGGCGTGTCGTACTGCTCCAGCCCCTCGAGGAAGAACGGTCGTTTCTCGGGATAGAACAGCTCGAAGCGCTCATTGAGCGTCACCTGGCCCACGTCGGCCTCGACCTGCGAGAAATCGGGGTTCACCGTGGCGCCCAGCGTCAGGTTCTGCGTGATGCCCCACTGGGCGGTGCCGCCCACGGCGGGTGTGGTCGTGTAGTCGTATCCCGCACCGCCCGGCACGCCGTCGAGGCGCGTGGTGAACTCCGGAGTGACGTCGAGCACCAGGCCGCGGTGCAGGCCGGTCAAGTCCATGAGCCTGCCGGCCTGGACCAGGAAGCTCGCGTTCGCCCGCACCACGGGCGTCCACGTGTCCTCGTAGCGCGAGTGCTGCGTGATGCGCACGACCTGGAGCCCCCACGTTTGCGGGTCGGTTCCCTGGTAGCGCAGGCTCTTGAACGGGATCCGGACTTCGAGCGCGTAGCCGTCGGGGCGCAGCCGTCCCGCGGATTGAAACACGAAGTCCGGGTTCAAGTCCACGATGCCGTCGAAGCGGAACCCGGCGCCGACCCCGCCCGCGGACGCGTCCTGTCCCTCGCTGCGGACGCCGTCCTGCTGGATGCCGAGCGGGTTGACCGCGAACATCAGGGCACGGCGGCGGTCGTTGAACGTGTCGAGCAGGATCTGGATCTGGTCGTCGGCGTCGATGTTGTCGCGGTCGGCGAGCGTCGCGCGGATCAGGTCGCCGTGGGCCTCGAACGCCCGCACGCCGAACCAGATCGCGTCGGACGCGTACCACACCCGGACTTCGGTCGAGTCTTCGGCGGGCCGGCCGTCGACCGGCCGGTACTGCGAAAAGCCGGTGAGCAGGGCGGCTTCCCGCCACACCGGCTCGTCGAGCGCGCCGTCGAGCCGCGGGGACGCGGCGAGCCGCGGCGCGCGGACGTCGAGCTGACCGGCGCGCCCATGATAGACCGGGCCAGAATCGGGGAGCTGGAGGGCGAGGAGGAGGAGGGCGAGCATCTCGCAGGGAAGCTAAGCGGGGAGAGGGGAGAAGGGAGAGGGACACTCCGCGCACCGGCGAGTCCCTCTCCCGTCTCCCCTCTCCCTTCGTCTACTCGTAACGCAGCGCCACGATCGGATCGAGCCCCGCCGCCCGCCGGGCCGGCCAGATGCCGAAGAACAGCCCCACGATCGAGGCGAACACGAAGGCGAGCACGATCGAAAACGGCGAGACGGCGGTGTTCCAGTGGGCCAGCTTCGAGAGCAGGATGGCACCGCCGGACCCGGCCAGCACGCCGATCGCTCCGCCCACGAGACACAGCACCAGGGCCTCCACCATGAACTGGAACATGATGTTGAACCGCGTGGCGCCGAGGGCCTTGCGGACCCCGATCTCGCGCGTGCGCTCGGTGACCGACACCAGCATGATGTTCATGATCCCGATGCCGCCCACGAGCAGGCTGACCGCGGCGATGCCGGCGAGCAGGAACGTGAACGTCTGGGTCGTCTGCTGGAACGTGGCCAGGATGTCGGTCTGGTTGCGGATCTGGAAGTCGTTGTCCGCCCCGGGCCGGATCTTGTGCTCGCGGCGCAGCACGCGCTCGATCTCCATCATGGCGAGGTTCATCTTGTCCTCGCTCTCCACTTTGACCGTGATCGAGCGCAGTCGGTCGGTCCCGATCACCCGATAGCGGGCGGTCTGGAGCGGGATGAGGATCTGCTCGTCGGGATTCATCCACGAGCCCTGCGAGCCCTTCTCCGACAGGACCCCGATCACCTCGAACGTGATGCCCCGGATCTGGATCTCGGTGCCGAGCGCCGCGAAGGCGTTGATGTTGAGCATCTGCGGCACCGCGGAGCCGAGCACGGCGTAGCGGCGGCGCGCCTCGTCCTCGCCGCCCGTGAACATGCGGCCCGCCACCAGCTCGTAGTTGCGGACGTCGGCGTAGTTGGACGTTGTGCCGACGACGTTCACGTTGATGTTGACGTTACCCTTCTTCACCTGCTGGTTGCGCGTCAGCTCGGGCACCACGGCCGTGAGGTGCCGCGCGGTGCGCAGCGCGGCCGCGTCGTCCATCGTGAGGCTCACGCGGTCCCCGATGGCGATGCCGCCGCGGAAGCTCTGACCGGGATACAGGCTCAGCAGATTCGAGCCGAGGGCCTGGATCCGCTCGGCCACGGCCTTCTGGGCGCCGGTGCCGAGCGCGATCATCGTGATCACCGCGCCCACGCCGATGATGATGCCCAGCATCGTGAGAAACGAGCGCAGCTTGTTGGCGCGAATGGCGCTCAACGCCACGTGGATGATCTCACCGAGGAGCATGGCTCACCGCGCCGGCGTTTGCGTGCGCTGTGTCCCGCTGGGCTGCTGCTGCAGCCCCGGGAGTCCGCCCCCGGTGATGCGCTGGAACCGCTCGCGGAACTCCGCCTGGCTCGTGAGCAGCGAGGCGCTGGGCAGCACGAGGACCGTGTCCTGCTCCGTCAGCCCGCTCAGGACCTCGATGTAGTCGAGGTCGGTGAGCCCCGTGCGCACGGGCACCGCGGTGGGCTTGCCGTCGCGGAGCGCGAACACGATGTAGTTGCCCGCTTCGCTGGCGCGCGCCCGCGCGCCGCCCCCGCCCCCGCCGCCAGCGCGGGCGCCACCCGCGCCCGCGAAGGCGGACCGCAGGCGTTGCCACGTGGCCTCCTCGGCGGCCGACAGCTGCTGCTGCGAGCGGCGTTTGCGCATGATGGCGCGCGCCTGCTCCTCGCTCACGCCCGGGGGAAGGGGCACGCGGCGCCCGTCGGGGAGTGCGAGCGAGTCTACCCGCGGTCCGCCGGACGGCGCCGCGGCGGCCTGGGTCCGGCCCCCGAGCGATGCCGAGCCGCTGTCGCGCGCGCCCGCGGGCGCGGCCTGCGCCTGGCGCGCCTGCGCCAGCTGTTCCTGCACGACCGCGGGCTCGAGGCCGAGCACCGCTCCGGCCGACACGACGTCGCGTTGCGTGCGCAGCGCCGAGTACGGAATCGTGAGCACGTCGGAGCGCTCGCCGACGTGGATCTCGACTTCCGTGTTCATCCCCGGCTTGAGCAGGTGGTCCCCGTTCCCGATGCGCACGAGCACCGGGAACATCGTGACGTTTTGCTGCACGGTGGCCTGCGGCTCGATCTTCAGCACGGTGCCGCGGAACGGCCGGTTCGGGTACGCGTCCACGGTGATCGTGGCTTCGTGGCCCGCGCGGATCTTCCCGATGTCGGTTTCGTCCACCAGGGTGCGAACCTGCACCGTGTCCAGGTTGGCCATCCGGAACAGCACCGTGCCGCCTCCCACGTCCTGAGTCGGCGACGAGATCACGGTCCCCAGCTCGACGTTCTTGGCGATGATCGTTCCGTGGAGCGGGGCGCGGATGCGGGTGTCGGTCATCCGGTCGCGCGCGTTCTCGAGGTCGGTCTCGGCGCGCACCACCTGGGCGTTGGCGTTCGCGAACGCGAGCTTGGCGGTCTCGTACTCCGTTTCCGTGATCGACTGGGTCTTGAACAGTGTGTCCGCCCGCGAAAGCCCCGCCCGCGCATTGGTGAGCTGCGCGCGGGCTACTTCCAGGTTGGCTTCGGCCTGTGCCAGGGTGTTCCGCGGGATGCGGGGGTCGATGGTGGCGAGCAGCTGGTTCTGGCGCACGTCGTCGCCCGTTTCGACGCGCATCTCGATGATCTCGCCCGACGCCTTCGATTTCACGTCCACGGTCAGGACCGGCTCGATCGCGCCCGCGGCGGACGCCGTGACCACGACGTCGCGGCGGCTCACCGCCACGGCCTCGTAGAGCGGCAGGGGCGCGTCGTTCTTGCAGGCCGCGAGCGCCAGCAGCAGGGCGCCGGCGGCGGCGATGGGGCGGTTCACGTCAACTCATCCTCTCGTCGCGCTCGATCATGCCGTCGAGCAGGTGGATCTGGCGGCGCGCATGCGCCGCGATGTCGTGTTCGTGGGTGACCAGCAGAATCGTCTGGCCCGTCTGGTGCAGCTCGTCGAACAGGCGCATGATCTCGGCGCCGGTGGCGGAGTCGAGGTTGCCGGTGGGCTCGTCGGCGAGCAGGATGCTGGGGCCGTTGACGAGGGCCCGGGCAGTCGCCACGCGCTGGCGCTGGCCGCCCGACAGCTCGTTCGGGCGGTGCGTCATCCGGTCTCCCAGTCCCACCCGCTCGAGCGCCTGCGCCGCCTGCTCGCGCCGCGCCTTGGACGGGAGACCCGCGTAGATCAGCGGCAGCTCGACGTTGTGCAGCGCGGTCGCGCGGGGCAGGAGATTGAAGGTCTGGAACACGAACCCGATTTCCTTGTTGCGGATCCGCGCCAGCTCGTCGTCGCCCAGCTCGGAGACCTTCTGGTGGTTGAGCCAGTACTCGCCCGCGGTCGGGGTGTCGAGACAGCCGATGAGGTTCATCAGGGTGGACTTGCCAGATCCCGACGGCCCCATGATCGCGACGTACTCGTTGCGCTTGATCTGCACGCTCACGCCGCGGAGCGCGCGCACCACCTCAGAGCCCATGTCGTACTCGCGCGTGAGCTTGTGAGTGAGAATGATGACGTCCGGCAGCGGCGTGTCACCGGTCCGGAAATGCGCGGCGGCGGGCGCGGTCACAGGGACCTCCCGACGAGGGCCTCGAGCTCCGCCCGGGCGATGAAGTAGTTGAATCGCGTCTGCACGAGGTTCACCTCCGCCTGGGTCAGGCTCGCCTGGGAGGTGAGCAGGTCGAGAATCGTGGCCGCGCCCACGCGGTAGCGCTCCTGCTGCACGCGCAGGTCTTCGGTGGCGGCGGCGAGATTCGCCCGCGCGATGTCGATCTGCTCGAACGCGGTGGTGAGCGCGGCGAGCTGCTGGGTCATCTCGGCGCTGACCTGGCGCCGCGCGTCCGCCGCGTTGGCAACGGCGTTGTCGCGCGCGACCGCGGCCGACGTGTTCTGCGATTCCCGCGTGAAGCCGTTGAACAGCGTCCACGAGAGGCCGAACCGCCAGCTGAACGTCTCGCTGTAGCTGCCGAAGCCGAAGAACTGGGGGAACCCGGTCCCCTGCTGGTTATTGCTGTAGGTCACCGAGACCGACGGCACGTACAACGAGCGCCGCGCCCACACGTCGGCGCGCGCCGCGCGTGCGAGCGCGTCGGCCTGCTGGATCTGCGGCGCGGATTCGAGCGGGTCCGCGCGCAGGGCGGCCGTGTCCGGCAGGGTCGGCAGTACCGTGTCGGGCGCGGCGCGCACCAGGGCGTTCACGCCGATCTGGCGTCCGAGGTTCGCCTGCGCGGTGGCCAGATTGGCGCGTGCCTGGAGCAGCGCGATGCGCGCATTGCCGTACTCCACCGTGGAGCGCAAGGAGTCCGAGCGCGTGGCCGAGCCGGCGCGCAGCTTCTCGATCGAGATCTGCAACTGCTGCTCGGCGCGGCGCACCTGGGCATCGGCCACGCGCACCAGCTCGTCGCGGGCGAGCGCGTCGTAGAACATCTGTTTCGTGGCCAGGTTCGTCTGATACCGTTGGCTGACGTAGCCCGCTTCGGCGGCGTCCTGCTGGGCATTGCTCGCGCGCACCGACGCGAATCGCGTGAGCCCGTCGAACAGCGTCAGGTTGGCCGCGAGGCCCACGGTGTGGGTGTACTCAGGGGACACCGGCCGTCCCGTCGTCGGGTCGATGCGGCTCACGTTGCTGCGCGAGGCACTCCAGCTCGTCGACAACGAGGGCAGGAACGCGCCCAGCGCCGCCCGGCGCCCGGCGGCCGCCGTGCGCTGATCGCCCCGCGCCTGCACCATGGCGGGCTGCACCTGGAGCGCGCGCCGCAGCGCTTCGTCGAGAGTCACCTCGAGTTGCTGGGCCCCGACCGGGCCCGCGGGCGCCGCGAGCGCCACGCCGAGCAAGAGAATCCGCCGCATATCAGTTCGCACCCCTCGTGGTGTCGGTGGCCTGCGTCGAATCGTGCCGGTGGCGTTCTTCCTGCGCCGCAATCAGCGCCTGATAACGCCGCTGCTGCGGTGGCGTGAGCCGCGCGGCGATCTCGACGCGCATCGCGCGCCGCAGCGAGTCCATCTGGGGGTGCACCGTCTCCCACAGGGCCTTCATCGCCGGGCGATGGCGATCGAACACGGCGCGCACCGAATCGCGCTGCGCCGCCGTGAGGTCGAGCTCCCCGGCCAGATAGCTGACCATGGCGTCCGTGCCGCGCCGGCGATCCCGCGCGCCGCGGTCGTCGGCTTGGGCCTGGATCGCCCAGCCGGCCATCGCGCCAGCGCCGAACACGGCGGCGAGCAGGGCAGTGGCCCAGAGCTTCGATCGATTGAACATCGTCATCCTTCCTCCGGAGATGATCAGGGCTGCTCCAGCGTCGCGAGCACGACGCTCGGATCGGGCGGCGCCCCGGACGCGAACAGCGCCGGCGCTTCGGTGCTGGCAGCGGCGAACGCCTCGTCGAGCTCGGCCGCCACCGCCAGCTGCTCACGGGCGCGGGTGACCAGCAGCCCCGCGACGAGGGCCGCGGCGGCTGCCGCGACCAGGCCGCGACGCGCCCAGGCGTCGAGCACGTCCCACGTCCGCGGGCGCGCTGCGACGTCCGCGAGCGCTGTCCGCACCCGCGCCACGAAGCGCGCGTCGTCTCCCGCGTCGAGCGCGCGCCGCAGGGCGGCGCCCAACTCGGGATCGGGACCGTGCGAGAACGCGGATTCGGTCACGGGTCCTCCTTCCATCCGATCAGGCGGCTCCGCAGGAACCGCCGAGCGTGAAACACGTCCGATCGTACGGTCCCTTCGGGCATCCCGAGGATACCGGCGATCTCGGCGTGGCCGTAGCCTTCGACGTCGAACAGGACGACCGCCAGCCGCCGCCGCTCCGGCAGTTCGGCCAGCGCGGCCAGCAGCCGCTCGCCCAGCTCCGTGCGCACGGCGGTCACGTCCGGCCCCGCGGCGCTGGTCGGCACGCCCGCATCGAGCGCTTCCGCGCGCCGCACCTTGCGCCGCCGGCGCCGGTCGGCCGCCGCGTTGGCCACGATCCGCAACAGCCAGGGGCCGAACGGTCGGCTGGCGTCGAACCGGTCCAGCTTCACCAGCGCGGACAGGAAGGCGTCCTGTGCGGCGTCATCGGCGTCGTCCGGGTCTCCCAGCACCGCCCGGGCCACCCGACGGGCCTGCCCGGCGTAGCGCTCCACCAGCGTCCCGAACGCGTCCCGGTCGCCCGCCTGCGCCCGGACCGCGAGCGCGGCCTCGTCCTCCATACGCGTCTCTCCCCGCGGATGTTGGGCCGGACCGTCACTCGTCATCATCGAGCCCGGGCCCGCGGCGCCGCTGGATGGCGTACAGGCCGAAGCCGAGCGCGAGCCACAGGGCCCCCGCCGCCACCACGGCGGCCATGACCCGGGGGAACGCGAGCAGCAGTACTCCGATGCTGAGCAGCGAGACCGCGGCCGTGGTGGCGAGGGCGCGCCGCAGACCGCCCGCCACCCGGCCCAGCGTGACCACCGCCGTGACGCTGAGCTCGTAACGGGACCGCCGCCGCCGCGTGGCACGCGGGACCGTCGGCGCATCGGGGTCCGGCACGAGCCGGTCCGGAAGCGGGCCGCCCCGCGGTCGCAGCACGATCTCATTGCTCAGCGCGAGATCGCGCCGGAACTGCGCCGCGAGTGCGTCGCAGAACGCCGGATCGTCGGCGACGACGTCCAGCTCGTAGTTGGTCAGCAGACTCGACACGTTGAGGTTGCTCGACCCCACGCGCCCCCAGGTGCGGTCCGCCAGCATAGTCTTGGCGTGCAACATGGGGCCGCGCCATTCGTAGACGCGGATCCCCGCGCGTAGCAGGTCGCGGTATCCGACGCGGGTGAAGTTGCGCAGGACGGGAAGATCGCTCGGCCCGGGGACGAGCAGCCGCACATCCACCCCGTCGCGTGCGGCGTCGACGAGGCTGGCGAAGAGCGGCGGCGGCGCCACGAGATACGCGTCCGTGATCCACAAGCGCTCGACCGCGCCGGCGGCGAGCAGCTGCACGGCGCGGTACACGCGCGCGACGCCCGGTTTTCCCTCCACTAGACGCACGGTCGCGTCGCCGGAGGGCGCCGGATTGGCGGCGAGCTCGTCCGGGGGGAGCGGCGGGCCGGCCTGACGCCACATCCGGCCGAAGGTCCGGTCGAGCGCGGCGGCCGCCGGACCGCGGGCCGAGACCATCGAGTCCCGCCATGGGGCCAGGCCCTTTGCGGGATCGCCCGCCCATTCGTCGCCGATGCACAATCCCCCCGCGATCGCCAGATCGCCGTCCACTACGAGCAACTTGCGATGGTCACGGACGAAGACCTCGAACGGGTGAGTGGAGAGGATGGGATGGAATGCGCGCACGTCCGCGCCCGCCTCGCGCAAGGTGCGCCACAGCCGCCGCGACGTGCCGAGCGATCCGAACGCGTCGTACAGCACCCGCACCCGCACCCCGGCCCGGGCGCGCTCGGCGAGCGCCGCCGCGAAGCGCCGGCCCGTGTCGTCGCTGCGAATGATGTAGTTCTCGAGGTGCACCCAGCGGCGGGCGGCCGCGATGGCACCGAGCATCGCGGCGAGCGCCGCGGCGCTGTCGGGGAGGTGGTTGAGGACGTTGCCGGGAATGGGGCGCGCGCCCGCGGCGCGGTCGAGCGCGCGCACCAGGTCCGCGCGCGCGAGCGGCGTGCCGCGACCGGCGACCGGCGCGCGGCCGGTCACCCCCGCGGCGGCCCCGGTGCGGCCGAGGGGCCCAGCCCGAGCGTCGCTTCGACCGGCCGCAACGCGCCGATCACGAAGGCAATGTGCTCGTCGAGCGGCACGGCGAGCTCCTCGGCGCCCAGCCGGACCTCGTCGCGGTTGACCCCGCGGGCGAAGGCCTTGTCCTTGAGCTTCTTCTTGACCGAGGAAACCTCGAGATCCTGGAAGCTGCGCGACGGCCGCACCAGCGCGCACGCCACGAGAAAGCCGCACAGCTCGTCGACCGCGAACAGCGCCCGGGCCATGGGCGTGGCGCGCGCCACGCCGGTGTACGTCGCGTGACCGAGAATCGCCTCGCACGACTCCGCCGGAAAGCCGCGCTCGCGCAGCAGGCGGACGCCCCAGCTCGGGTGCCCGTCCGTGGGAGAGTGCTCGTCGTTCGGGTAGCGCTCGTAGTCGAAGTCGTGCAGCAGGCCCACGAGCCCCCACGCGTCGGGGTCGCCGCCGAGCTTGGCCGCGTACGCCCGCATGGCGGCCTCGACTGCGAGCATGTGCTGGCGCAGGCCGGGGGACTGGGTGTGCTCTTCCATCAGGGCGCGGGCCTCGTCACGCGTCATCACGTTGGGATCTCCACGTTCCAGCGTTCCGCCCAGCGCTCGGCCACGAGCAGCGGCCACAACGCGCGGGCATGGTTGCGCCGTCCCGCCCGGTGCTCGGCGAGCAGCGGTGCGATCCTGGCAGCGCTCACCAGCCGGGGCGCGCCCAGATACCGGTCCGCCACGGCGGCGAGACTGCCGTTCAGCCACCGGGCGACGGGAACGGAAAGGCCCCGCTTGCGCCGATTGATCACGGGCGCCGGGACGATGCCGCGGGCGGCTTCCTTCAATATCGCCTTGGTGCGAAGGCCTCGCACCTTGAGCCGCGACGCCGCGGGAAGCACGAGCTGGAGCACGGCGCGATCGAGAAACGGTGCCCGTGCTTCGATCGACGCCAGCATCGTCGCGCGATCCACTTTGACGAGGAGGTTGTCCGGGAGGTACGTGACGAAATCGAGCCACAGACATCCGGTTCAACGGGTCGTGCGTGGGGAACCCCGCGAGGCGCTCGGCCGCGAGGCCGAGCGCCGCGGGTGACGGTCCGAGCGCCCCGAACCAGGAGAGGTGCCGCTCGAGCGGCGGCAGCCGCGCCGCCTCCACGAAACGCTTCGCCAGAAACTCCAGGGTGACCTTGCCGGCGCTGGCGGGCCGACGCGCGACCAGGGCCGCCACGGCGCGCCGCACCGGCCCCGGCAGCATCGCGAATCGCGCCGCGGCCCGGTGCCCGAGATAGGTCGGGTACCCGCCGAACAACTCGTCGGCGCCCTCGCCGGAGAGCACGACCTTGACGTGCTCGCGTGCTGCGTCGGCGAGCAGGTAGGTCGGCAGGACGGCGGGATCGCCGATCGGCTCGGCGAGGCGGTCGGTCACGATGTCGAGCGCGCGCAGCAGCGCCGCGTCATCGGCGATCACGACGTGGTGCACCGTTTTCATCCGATGCGCCACGACGGCCGCGAACGCGCTCTCGTCGTACCCCGGTTCGACGAAGCGGACCGCGTAGGTGTGAATCTGCTCATCCGGCAACACCGTCTTGGCCGCGGCCGCGAGCCAGGACGAATCGAGCCCCCCGCTCGTGAACACCCCGAGCGGCACGTCCGACATCAGCTGCCGGCTGACGGCGGCGATGAGCGTGTCGCGCAGGGTGGCGGCATCGAGCGGCGACGGTGCGGCCGCGTCCGCCGCAGGGTCCCAGTAGGGGCGCACGGTGACCCGGCCGCCCGCAAGCTCGAGCAGGTGCGCCGGCGGGAGCTTCCGGATCCCCGCCAGCATGGTGTGGGGCGCGGGCACGTATCCGAGCGCGGCGTACAGGTCGGCGGCGTCCAGGTCGAGGCGGCGAGACTGATCTGGGAACACCAGCAGGGCCTGGACCTCCGACGCGAAGCGCAGCTCGCCGTCGACGACGGTCCAGAACAGGGGTTTCTCGCCCGCCCGGTCGCGGGCCAGCACGAGGCGGCGCGCCCGATCGTCCCAGATGGCGAGCCCGAACATCCCCTCGAGCCGCGCCACGCCTTCCGGCCCGTGGCACTCGTACAGCGGCAGGATCGTCTCGATGTCGCCGCGCGACCGGAAGGGGTACCCCCGCGCGCCATGCTCGGCTCGCAGGGCCGGCGCATTGTAGATCTCGCCGTTGCACACCATCCAGACGGTCCCGTCGGGCGAGCGGAACGGCTGATCCCCGGTCGTGAGGTCCATGATGGCGAGCCGGCGGGCCCCGATTGCGGCGTGCGGCGCTGTCACGCAGTCGCCGCCGTCCGGACCCCGGTGCCGCAGCGCCTCCGCCATGCGGTGCACGGCGTCGGGGTGCCGCAGGCGCCGACCATCGAGCGACACCACGCCGTAGATGCCGCACATCAGGGCGCTCCAGGTCGGCAGGGGCCGTACGCGGCGTAACGGGTCTCCACGGCCAGGACCGGCAGCGTCGCCGCCAGCTCGGCGCGGGTGTCCGGGGCGCCCGAGCGCGCGATGAACACCGTAGGGCGGGGACAGCGCACCAGGACCTCGCGCCACGCGTCCGCGGGCAGGAGTGGGGTACCGGGTCGCTCGCGGTACTGCGCCGCCCGCGCCGCGATCCAGTTGCTCGTGAGCTCCCGTCCCGTTGCCGTGGCGACGGGCACCGCACGCGCCAGATAGAACGGGAGTGAGGGGGGGTAGGCGGCGATACCCATCACGTCCCCCGCCCCGGCCGACCCCGCCGCGTCCTCCAGCGCGGCCGTCACCACGGCCGCCAGCCGGGCGGCGGAGCGCTCGTCGCCCACGGCGCGCATCAGGCGGGTGCTGATGAGGGGCACCGCCAGCACCGGCAGGGCGTAGGCGAGTCCGGCGAGTCCCGGCCGCACGCGGCGGGCAGCGATCGCGAGCAGGGCGGCGGCCAGCACGGTCGCGCCGCCGAGGGCCATCGCGGTGGCCGGGATCGCGGCCCTGGTCTCCGGTGTCATCCGCACGGGGGCGGGGAGCCACCACGGCAGCGTCAGGAGCGCGGCGCCGCACCCGACGAGGAGCGCCGCGGTCCAGCGCCACGCCAGGCGATGGCCGTGGCGGGTCAGGTTCCAGGCGGCGGCCAGCGCGAACGCCGGGAACAACGGCAAGACGTATTGCGGCAGTTTGGACTGGTTGAGGGTCAGGAACAGGAGCGGTCCGAGCACCCAGGACGCCAGCAGCACCGCGTCGGCGGCGGCGGGGTCCATGCGCCGCCCGCGCCAGGTGTCGCGCCACGCGCGGAGCCGCGACAGCGCCGGGACGATCCAGGGGAACGTGCCGACGAGCAGAATGGGGACGAAGTACCACGGCGGAGCGGTGCGGTGAAAGCGCCCGGTCGTCACCCGCTGGAATGTCTCCTCGACGAAGACGTACTGCGGGAAGTCCGGGTGGCGGGCCGTGACGGCGAGGAACCACGGCAAGGTGACGGCGAAGAACGTGGCCAGCCCCGCGAGGGGGAACAGCCGTCGTGCCCCGCGTCCGGTGAGGAGCGACGCCGGCACCAGCGCGAGCAGCGGAATCGTGATGGCGATCGGGCCCTTCACCAGCACCCCGAGGCCGATCGCCGCCCAGCCGAGGACCGCTCGCCCGTCCCACAGCCACAGCACGGCGGCGGTGACGCAGGCCGCGAGAGCGCTGTCGAAGATCACCGTCCGCGAGTATCCCGACACCAGGGGCATGGTGGCGAGCGCGGCGGCGGCGAGCCAGCCGGCGTCAGGTCCCCAGCGGCGGCGGGCCCAGCGGGCGACCAGCACCAGGGAAACGATGGTGAACAACCACGCGGGGAGCCGGGCCGCGCGCTCGGTGGGTCCGAGGAGCTCCATCGCTGCCGCGGCGGCCGCGAAATAGACGATGGGCTTGTCGAGGTAGGGGAGCCCGTTGAGGTGTGGGACGAGATAATCGTTCGACGCCATCATCTCCCGGGCGATTTCAGCGTTGCGGCCCTCGTCGGGATCGAGGAACCGATACGCGGAGAGGTTCCAGCCCAGGAGCAGCGCCGCGACCAGCGCCACGAGCGGCAGCATCACGGTCGCGGATGCTGCGGGGGTGCCGGGAACGGGCGCGGGGGGGTGCACAGGTGGCTGGGTCAACGGTCGGGGACGGGCGTGGAAAGTACGCGAGCGCGGGGGCGAGTGCCAGCGCGCTCGCGGCTCAGGGCGCCTGCGCCCACACCGTGACGCTCGACCCGATCAGCGCGCCCAGGCCAGCGCCGACCAGACCGGTGGGCAGCACCACGTAGGAAAAGAACCCGCCCTTGGCCGGATCGCAGCCGCCCCTGTCGGTCAGCGCGCAGAACACGGCGGCGGCACCGATGGCCGCGCCGGCCCCGATCGTCGCACCGCGCGCGACTCGCGTGCCGTGCCGGACATCCACCCGGGTCACGTCCGGCGCCGGGGTCGCACGGACCACGCCGGCACCCGTCCCGCCGCAGGGTCCCCGGGTCCCCGCACAGTAGACGAAGCGCGTCGAGTCGGGGCCGAACGGCTGCACCAGCCGGCCCGCGATGCGGCGACCGTCCGTGAGGTGGAGGCGCACGGTCGTGGCGCTGTCGAGCGGGAGGTAGAGGAGCTGCTCCTGCGCGACCAGGGGCCCGGGCCCCGACGCCAGCAGCGCGCCGCCGAGGGCGGCGCGCGCCAGCCGGCGGGCGATCAATGCAGGACCTGTCCCGGCGGCCGTGGTCCCGTCGTGGCGTTGGGGAGCTGCGATACGGTGATCGGGACGGCCGCCTCGAGCCGCCCGTCGACCGTGATCTCGAAGCGGTACGGACCGGCGTGGGGGAACGGCACGTCGAACGCCAGAATCGCGGCCGCCTCGATGTCCGTCACGCCGGCCGGTGGCTCGGCGAAGGTGACCGTGCCCGAGCCCCCGAGGATTTCCGCGCCCGGCTCATCGATCAGACGGATGTGGACCGCGTGCTCACCGATCTCGGTCCGCTTGCCTTTCAAACGCAGCACGAGGTGGAGACGGGGATGGGTCGCCGGGAACTGCTGCACCCAGATGTGCTGAAAGATCCCGAGGACCGAGATCTTGCCGGCCTGGTCCACCAGCGCGTAGTCGGCGACGACGGCGAAGTCGAGGTGCATGGCGCCCGGACGTCACTTCACCGTGAACGGCACGGAAGCCTGCGTGCGGTCCCACGTGAGCGACAGCACGCCGCCCGCCGCCTGGGGGGCGATCGCGATGGTGAACTGCTCCACCCGCTGCGTCACGGCGGCGACGGTCATCGGGACGCGGACGAGGTCGTACTGCTCGTCGTAGTTCGTGCCCCACTGACCCGTATTCTTGTTGAGGATCAGCGTCCAGCCGGCCGGGGACGGGATCGAGTAGAGCGAATACCGGCCGGCGGGCACCGCCGCGCCTCCGATCACGAGATCGGCCGTCGTCGCGAACAGGGTGGCGGAGTTGGCGCCCGTGCGCCACACGCGGTCCCACGGCACGACGGTCCCGAAGATCTGGCGGCCCCGCGTCGCGGGCCGCGAGTAGCGCACGGCCAGATCGGCGCGGCCGATCCGCACGAGCACCGAGTCGGCGGGCGACAGGACGCCGAGTGGCCGGCTCCCGAGGTCGGGTCCGATGGTCGCGATGTCGGCGACGGGGACGCGCTCGACCGTGACTTGCAGCGTGCCTCCGATGCCCGAGAGTCCGAGGATCCCGCCCGCCGTGTCCGTGCGGACGCGGAACGGTCCGATGCCGCCGACGCTCGCGAGCAGCGAGTCCCCGCCGATCCGCCGGACGATGGCGCTGTCGAAGTCGGTCGCGCCGAGCCGGACGACCGGCATGGCGAACTCCGCGTTGCCGGCGGCGCGGGCCCGGCGCAGGACGTCTTCCATGAGGGCGTAGACGTTGATCTCCCACGGCGCTGCGGGCTCGGGGACGGCGGCGGTGACGCTCGCGGTGGAGTCCCCATCGGGGACGCGCATCGCGACGGTGGCCGGTCCGAAGTCGGCGGTGGCGCGCGTTTCCCGCGGGCCGGGGCTGCCGTCGACGATGTGCGTCACGAGCTCGAACCGCTCGACGGAGCCGTCGGCGCGGTAGGTGACGACGTAGATGCGGTGCACGCCGCGCGGCGAGCGGAGCACCTGCTCGCCGCGCAGCTGCGCCTCCGTCCGGATGAAGCGCTCCACGCCCAGCGTATCGACGCCGAGGCGGACGACGAACGCGCCCGTTTGGGCGGCGAGGGCACCAGGCGCGGCCAGTACGACCGCGGGCAGCAGGAATCGCATCATCGGCTCTTCTCCAGGGCTCGCGTCAGCCGACGCGGATCGAAGTGACCTTGTCGTTCTGGCGGATCGCCAGCACCGTGTCCATTCCCTTCGTCACCTGGCCGAAGACGGTGTGCACGCCGTCCAAGTGCGACTGGGGAGTGTGACAGATGAAGAACTGGCTCCCGCCCGTATCCTTGCCCGCGTGGGCCATCGAGAGAGTGCCCGCCACGTGCTTGTGCGTGTTGCGGCTGGTCTCGCACTTGATGGTGTACCCGGGCCCGCCGGTCCCGACGCGACCGTCGCCGGTGCGCGAGTGCGGGTCGCCGCCCTGGGCCATGAATCGGTCGATGACGCGGTGGAACGTCGTGCCGTCGTAGAACGCGGCGTTGGCGAGCTTCTCGAAGTTGGCCACGGTGTTGGGAACCTCGTCCGCGAACAACTCCGCTTCGATCGTTCCCTTCGCCGTCTCGATGACGGCCTTCTTGGTGGGCATCAGGTCTCCAGTGACAGGTTCTCTTCGACTTGCGAAACGGTCTTCATCCCGACGATGGCCGTCGAGACGGCCGGCTCATCGAGCACGAACTTCAGGGCCATTTGGGCCGCGGTGTAACCCACCTGCGCCGCGAGCTCGCGCACGCGTTGGCCCAGGGCGGCGAGCTGCGCGACGTGGGCCGCCGGCATCCGGGCGCGGATGTCGCCCGGCTCGAAGGCGTGCTCGGGCGCGTATCCTCCACCGAGAAAGCCGTTGGCGAGGGGCTCGCGCGCGATGACGCCGACGTTGGCGGCGCGGGCGGCCGGGAAGAACTGCCCCGCGGCCTCGCGCCGTGCCAGGTTGTAGGCGATCTGCACCGTGTCGGGCATCGTGGCGGTGACGGCCGCGAGCCCCTCGTCCGGCGGATGGACCGACACGCCGTACCAGCGGATCAGCCCGTCCCGCTTCAGCTCCTCCAGCACCTCGTAGGTCTCCTGCCGCCCGATCAGCTGGAGCGGCGGGTTGTGCAGCTGCAGCAGATCAATGTAATCGGTGCCGAGGCGGCGCAGCGACTGCGTCACGGCAAACCGCACATAGTCGGCGCTGAACCGGGTGTCGTGGGTGACCGGCAGCGGCGCGTCGGGCGGCACCTGGGCCAGCGGGCGCCCGAGCGCCGCCGCAATCCGGTCGGTGACGAGCGGATGGACGTCGCGGTTGTAGAAGTTGCCGCCCACCTTCGTCGCGATGACGACGTCGTGACGGACGGGCTGCAGGGCCCGGCCCAGCAGCTCTTCGCTGTGGCCCAGGCCGTAGACGTCGGCGGTGTCGAAGAAATTGCACCCCAGCTCGTGCGCCCGCCGTACGGTGCGCAGCGACTCGCTGTCGTCGGTCGCGCCGTAGGAGTTGCCGTACTGGTTGCCGCCGATCGCCCAGCCGCCGAATCCGACCTCGCTCACCGCGAGGTCGGTCCGGCCGAGAATACGGCGCTTCACGCGAGCAGCCGGGCGAGGGCCTCGCGGCTCGTGACCGGCAGTGAGCACGTGGTGCCCACGCACACCATGCCGCTGGGCGCGTCGGCCGTCGTGCGGACGACGACCTTGCGGGGGCGGTAGGTCTGGAGCGCCAGGAGGTGCATGTCGCACGCCTCCCCCGGCGCGCGCGGCCCCGCGACTTCGATGCGGGTGACGGGGTGCACCGCCCAGTCGACTGCCCGCAGCAGGGCGGCCCCGTGGATGGCGAGATCGTCCGCCGCCCCGGCGAACGCCTGGAGTTGGCGGTCCAGCTGCGCGCGCCAGTCGGAGGAGCCGGTGAGCGCCCACAGCCGGGCGAGGACGAGCGCGGCGGTCCCATTGGGAGACGGGGTGGGAGCGTCCTGCACCGGCTTGGCGCGCGTGTCGAGGTACGCGGGGCCGGCCCGGCCGTGGGCGAGATCGAAGAACCCGCCCGCGGCGTCGTCCCAGTGGGCGCGCGCGCAGTAGTGCATCACCGCCTCGGCACGCTCGAGCCACGCCGGCTCGCCCGTGGCCTCGGCCGCGTCGAGAAATGCCGCGGCCGCCTGCACGTTGTCGTCGAGCAGTCCGTGGGGGTCGGGGCGCCCCATCACGTGCGCCACGCCCCCCTCGGGGCTCCACGCGCCTTCCCAGATTCGATCCAGCGTCCGGAGCGCGACCGCGTTGCATTCGGGGCGGTCGAGAATCGCGCCCGCCCGCAGAAACGCCCCCGCCATCATCGCGCTCCAGTTCACGTACGGCGTCGTGTCCACGAACGGCGCCGGCCGGCGGTCGCGCGCGGTCTTGAGCGCGCGGACGGCGTCGCGCAGGATGGGCCACTCGTCGTCGCCGTCCGGGTCGCGCCGCCACCACAACACGTTCTTGCGCGGGTCGTGGTGCATCTCCCCCGATTCCTCGAGGTCGAACACGCGCCGCGCAACCGCCAGCTCGCGCTCGGTCAGCGCGGCGGCGGCCTCGGCCAGGGTCCACGTCCAATAGTCGCCGTCGTCCCCGAAGGTGACGTCCGCATCCTGGGACGTGTAGAACCCACCCGCCGCGCGGTCGGTGAGCACTTCGAGCACCCAGTCCACGATGCCGCCGGCCACCTCGCGAAACAGCGGCGTCCCGAGCGCGGCGTAGGCCGCACTGTAGGCGTCGAGCAGGGGCGCGTTGTCGTACGACATCTTCTCGAAGTGCGGCACGATCCATTTTTCATCCACCGAGTAGCGGTGGAACCCGCCGCCGACGTGATCCCGGATGCCCCCGCGGGCCATTCCGGTGAGCGTCTTCTCCACGATCTCGCGTTGCCAGTCGAGCCGGGTATCCCACCAGCGGGCGAGCAGTAAATCGCACGCGCCGGGGTGCGGGAATTTCGGCGCCGCGCCGAATCCGCCGTACCGCACGTCGAACAGCTTCGCCGCGCGGTCCGCCGCGCGGTCGACCAGCGACGCGGCCACCGTCCCCGGGCGGCTCTCGTTCAGGGCGGCGGTGACGTGATCGCGGATCACTTTCGCGTTGCCGCGGACCTTGTCGCGGTCTTCCCGGAACAGCCGCGCGACGTGGCGCAGGACGGTGGCGAATCCCGGCCGCCCGAGGGCGTTGTCGTCCGGCGGGAAGTAGGTCCCGCCGAAGAAGACGTCCCCTTCCGGCGTGAGGAACGCGGTGAGCGGCCAGCCGCCCTGGCCCGTGAGGGCACTCACCGCGCGCTGATACCGCGCGTCCACGTCGGGGCGCTCGTCGCGATCCACCTTGACGCACACGAAGTCCCGGTTGAGTATCCCGGCCACTATGGGATCCTCGTACGACTCGCCGTCCATGACGTGGCACCAGTGGCACCACACGGCGCCGATGTCCAGCAGGATGGGCTTGTCCTCGTCGCGGGCCCGGGCGAAGGCGGCGTCGTCCCACGGCGACCAATGCACGGGTTGGTGGGCGGCGGACTGCAGGTATGCCGAGGGCTCGGCGGCCAGAGCGTTGGCCATTTGTGCAATGTACCGCGTTCGGCACGGCAGCGGGTGGGCGTGAGCGGCGGGCGACGCGGCGTCCCGCCGGCGGCGCTCGCGATCGGCGCGGCGGCCGTGATCGTCGGCGTGTTCGTGGTCCTGCCGCCCATCCGGCAGGACGCGGGCTTCCACCTGTTCGCCGACCGTCGCACGCTGCTCGGCCTTCCCAACGCGCTCGACGTGCTGTCCAACTTCCCGCTCGCGCTGGCCGGCCTGCTGGGACTGCGCGCGACGCTGGGCCGCGGGGCTGTGTTCGCCGACCCGTGGGAGCGCGTTCCGTGGACCGTGCTCTTCGCGGCTGTCGTCGCGACCGCGGCGGGCTCGGCGGCCTACCACGTCGTGCGCGACACCACCACGTTGCTCTGGGACCGGCTGCCGCAGACGGCGATCACGATGGCGCTGGTGGCGGCGGTCGTCGCCGAGCGCGGGAGCGTGACCGCCGGGCGCCGGGCGCTGTGGCCGCTCGTCATCCTCGGCGCGGTGAGCATCGTGGTGTGGCGTGCCACCGGCGACCTGCGGCTCTACGGCGTGGTCCAATTCCTCCCGACCGTCGTGCTTCCGCTGCTGCTGCTCGCGAATCCGCCCCGCTACTCGCGCGTCGGACTGCTGTGGGTCGCCCTGGGGTGGTATGTCGTGGCGCGGCTGTGCGAAATGCTGGACTACGAGATCTACGCGGCGGCGGGGATCAGCGGCCACACGCTCAAGCACGTCGCCGCGGCCGCGTCGGTGCTGTGGCTCTGGCGGCTGTTGGGGGAGCGAGAGCTGCTGCCGGCGGGGCTCAGGCGCTCAGGTAGCGGATCGCCGTCCGGGTGAGGAGGTCGGTGCCGATCGCCAGCGCGTCTTCGTCGATGTCGAACGTGGGGGAGTGGTGCGGTGACGGCGGCCGGCCGCGCGGCGCCGAGCCGACGAACGCGAAGCAGCCGGGGACCGCGGCGAGATAGTAGGCCATGTCTTCGCCGCCCATCGAGCGGACTCCGCCGCGCACGCCGCTCGGCCCCACGACGTCCTCGGCCGCCGCCCGCATCAACGCCGCCATCGAGCCGTCGTTGACCACGGGCCCGCTGAGGCGCCGGTAGTCCAGCTCGCACGTCGCTCCGAACGTCTCGCAGATTCCGCGAGCGGTGCGCTCGATGAGCTGCGGCACGTCCTCGTAGAACCTCCCGCCGTAGGATCGCGCCGTCCCCCGCAGGAACGCCGTGTCCGGAATCACGTTGTACGCGTCGCCCGCACGGACGTGCGTCACCGAAATGACGCCCTCCTCGAACGGATCGCGGCGCCGGCTCACGATCGTCTGAAACGCGGTCGTCAGCTGCGCCGCGATCACGATGGGATCGATAGTCTGGTGGGGGTGCCCGGCGTGCCCGCCGCGGCCCACGATCCGGATCTCGAAGAGGTCCACGGCGGCCATGACGGGTCCGACCCCGATGCCGATCTGGCCGACCGGCAGGTTGTTCCACAGGTGCAGGCCGAAAGCGGCGTTGACCGTCGGCGCATCGAGCACGCCGTCCTCGATCATCGCGAGCGCCCCGTTGTTGATCTCCTCGGCGGGCTGGAAGACGAACTTCACCTGTCCGGGAAGCGTGACGTCGGCGATGCGGCGGGCGGTTTCGAGTCCGATCGCCACGTGCCCGTCGTGGCCGCACGCGTGCATCCGACCGGGGTGGCGCGACTTGTAGGGCACGTCATTCATTTCCTGCACCGGGAGGCCGTCCATGTCGGCGCGCAGCAGCACGCAGCGCCCGCCCTCGCGGCCCCGCCGGGCTACCACGCCGGTCTTGCCCACCTCGGCGCGCACGTCGTAGCCGTAGGCCGCGACCCGCTCGCGCACGACACCCGCCGTGCGGGTCTCCTGGAAGCCGAGCTCGGGGTGCTGGTGCAGATCGCGCCGGTCGGCCACGAGGCGATCGCGGTCGATGGGTGGGACGGCCGGAGTGGTCATGCGCGCAACTTTGCCGGTGGCGCAGTGGGGCGCAAGGGATCGGCCGCGCTCATGGCACGACGCTCGAGGACGGGCACAGGTCGCTGAGGCGGCATGCCGCGCACCGCGGCCGCCGGGCAATACACGTCTTGCGGCCGTGCAGGATCAGCAGGTGCGAGAACACCGTCCACTTCCCGCGCGGGACGAGTGCCATCAGGTCGCGCTCGATCTTCTGGGGATCGTGCTCGCGCGTCAGCCGCAGCAGCGCGGTGATCCGTTGCACGTGGGTGTCCACGACGACGCCCTCGTTTTTCCCGAACGCATTGCCGAGCACCACGTTCGCCGTTTTCCGCCCCACCCCCGGGAGCGCCACGAGCTCCTCCATGGTGTCGGGCACGCGCCCGCCGTGGCGCTCGATCAACGCCTGCGCCATGCCGAGGATGGATTTGGTCTTGTTGCGGAAGAACCCGGTGGACTGAATCTCCCGCTCGAACACCCGCGGATCCGCGGCGGCGTAGTCGCCCGCGGCACGGTACTTCGCGAACAGCCCCGGCGTCACCTGGTTGACCCGCGCGTCGGTGCACTGGGCCGAGAGAATGGTCGCGACCAACAGCTCGAGGGGGTTGGAGTGATCGAGCGCGCAGCGCGCGTCCGGGAACTCGCGCTCGAGACGCGCGACGATCCGCCGCGTGCGCGCCTTGCGCTCGGGGGGCCTCTCGGCCCGCCGCCGCGCCACCGCGGGGCGCCGCGTCACGGCGTCCGTCCCGCCAGGTCCAGGAACCGCTCGGCGAACGCCGTTGGATCGGACGCGGCGGCGGAGGCGCCACCGGTGCCGGGGGGCACCAAGGCGAGCAGACGCCCCGTCAGGAGCAGCAGCTCACCGGCGTTCGCGAGCGAATAGACGCCGGCGGCGTGCCCGCCGTCGAGCTGCGGCGTGAACAGGTCGGTGCCGTCGTCGCGCGCGATCTGGACGATGAGCTCCGCGCCCGCAGGATCGGCCGGGTCGGCGTGTCCCTCGACCGCCACGGCGCTGAAGCCGGGCCGGTTGCGGTGCATGCCGCTGATGCCCAGGACGGCGATGGCGCCGGGCGTCGCCATCTCGGTGACGAACATCCCGTCGAGCGGCTCCGGCGTCTCGCCGGCCGCGGGAGCGCGCCAGACGCGGTGCTCGGGCAGCTGCAGGTACAGCGCCCGGTGCGCCGGGTACGTGCTGAGCGGTCCCTCGCGCGTCACGCGATCGAGCACCGCGTCGCCCACGCGATAGACCAGGCCGCCGGCCCGCCAGTGACGGTACGCGTGGTGCAGCAGCCGCACGTACGCGTCGTGCGACTCGGCCTCGGCTTCGTCGGGCATCACGTCGCGCAGCAGCGCGCCCACGGGCTGCACCAGCACGAACGCATCCCGGTCGGCGGACGGCGTCTCCCCCTGGGCGAGCGCCTCGGCGATGGCGGGGAAGCGCTCGCTCGCGAGCGCGCCGAAGGCGAGGGCGAACGGGGTCGGGCGAGCCGTCATGCCGGCTCCCCGCGCGGCAGGAACTCGTCCAGCGCGGCGACGAATGCCGCCGTGGCCTCGACGTGCGGGCAGTGCCCGACCGGGAGCTCGATCAGCTCGGCCCCCAGGATGCCGGCGAGCTCCCGCGACGCCGCGACGGGGATCGGGTCATGCGTGCCATGCACAATCCGGGACGGGGGATGGGGGATGGGGGAGGAGCCGAGGCGGGCGCGAACATCCACGTCCGCGAGGCTGTCCCACACCGCCTGCTGCGTGCGCGCGGCGACGCGGAACGGGGTGAGGCGGCGCGCGTCACGCCAGTCGCGGAAATACCCCGCCACCGAAAGCTCGAACGCGCGCTTCCGATAGGCGTCGGGATCGCGGTCGCGCAGGCCACCCGCCCGCAGGGCCTGGCGCTCGGCCTCGATCTCGGGCGCCGCCATGCGGGCCGCGAACGCGCGCTCAAACTGCTCGCGGTACTCTCGCGCGATCCCGGCGGGGGCGACGAGCGCGAGCCGCTCCACGTGGGCGGGGTGCTCGACATAGTAGAGGAGTGCGAGGAGGCCACCCCACGAATACCCGAGGATGCTCAGCCGCTCGCCGCCCAGGTGGGCGCGCACGGCATCCAGGTCCGCGACGTGCTCGCGCCAGCCAACCGGCGTCGCCCGATCGACCGGCGACCGTCCGCCCCCGCGCTGATCGTAGTAGAACAGCTCGCGGCCCGACGCGAGGCGATCGTATTGCGGCAGGAGATAGTCGTGGTGGGCGCCGGGACCGCCGTGCAACACGACGGTCACCGGCCCGCCGCCGACCCGGCGCGTGTGGAGCCGGACTCCGTTGAGGGCCACGGGCACGCCGAAAGATATGTCCCCGAGAAAATGCGAAGGGCGGCCCGCAGGGGGCCGCCCCGAATCGCACCGTGCCGCGGGCGCCGAGCCTAGAACAGCACGCCGCCCGTGATCACGAACTGCTCACCGCCACTGAGCTCGACGCGCGCCTCGACGAACGGGGCCAGTCGGCCCATGGCCGCGAACTTGAGCCCGCCCATGAGGTTGAGCCCGAGCTTCGTGTCGGAGAAGGACCCGACGGAAACGTGCGCGACGTTGAGGCCGCCCCCGGCGTAGGGCTTGAGGGACGGGGTCGTGAACTGATACGCGATATTGTAGTTCAACTCCCAGTAGTCGACCCCGCTCGTGCTGGGGAAGAACCAGTCGAAGGATGCGGAAGACACCACCGGGGCGTTGGGGATCAGCCGCCGCGGGGTGTACTCGAGGCGGGCTCCGATGCCGAAGTCCGCGTTGTCCCCGTAATTCAACTGCCCGCCGAACCGCACCTGGGCGCGAAGGTCCGCGGCCAGGCCGCCGGCGAGTGCCAATACTGCGATCAACGCCATCACGCGCTTCATCATCACTGACTACCTCCGAGTGATTGGGGGTGGTTCCTTCAGAGTAATACCGCGAGCGCGTCGGCGACTTCCTTGACCGCCTGCCGCTCCGCGTCGCCAAAGCCACTGGGGACGTCCGAATCGATGTCGAGCTGTCCGAGGATGCGGTCTCCCCGGCGAATGAGCACGACCAGCTCGGACTTGGTGAACGTGTTGCACGCGAGGTAGTTCCCGACGGCGCTGACATCGGGGACGTTCTGGTCCGCGCCCGTCGCGACCGCCGTGCCGCACACTCCCTGCCCGACGGGAATGCGCGTGTGCTCCGTGTCGCGTCCCGCGTGGGCCTCGAGCACGAGATCCTCGCCGTGGAGCATGTACGCGTACGCCGAGGTGAACGGGGCACCCCACGCCTGGATGCGCTCGCACGCCATTACGAGGAGCGCGCGCCGATCGGCGTCGTGGAGATGGGCGGCGCGCAGGGACCGGACGACGCCCCGGGCATCTAGTGCGCTCACGAGCCGCGCCGCCCGAGGACGGCGGTGAGCATCACGTCGTCGGCGCCGCGCCGCACGGTGATGCGCACGGTGTCGCCGGGCTGGTGGGCGTTGAGGGCGCTGGTCATGTCGTACAGGTTGGCCACCGTATGGTCGCCGATGCGGACGATGATGTCGCCCGCGCGGATGCCGGCGAGCTCGGCCGGTCCACCGGTCCGCACCCCCGTGAGTCGCACGCCACCCGGGGACTCGCTCATGTCGGGAATCGTCCCCAGCGCCGCGCCGGAGCGGCCGCTGGTGGTCACCTGCGGGCGCGGCGCGTCAACGAACGTGAGCGGCTCGGGACGACGCGCGAGCGCCTCCGCGAGGTCCGCGGCGTACGCGGCGATCCGCACGATCCCACCGATGTTGATCTTCTCCCAGTCATCGGTCGCGCGGTGGTAATCCTCGTGCAGGTCCGTGAAGAAATGGATCACGGGCCGCTGCACCGCGTAGAACGACGCATGGTCGCTCGGCCCCCACCCGTCTCCCGAGGCACGCAGGTCGAACCGGCGCGCACCGTTGGTCGCGCCGGGCGGCGTGTTGAGCGAATCGAGCAGCCCGCGCAGCTCGCGCGCGCTTTCCGCTCCCAGCGCGAGCAGTTTGTCGTCGCGCAGCCGGCCCACCATGTCGAGGTTGATCATGGCGTAGATGGAGTCGACCGGCGCGGGCACCGGGTGGCGCGCGAAGTACGCCGATCCCAGGACGCCCAGCTCCTCGCCGCTGAACGCCACGAACACGATGGTGCGCCCGGGTCGCCGCTCCACCAGCCGCCGCGCGATGTCGAGCAGGGCCGCGGTCCCCGACGCGTTGTCGTCGGCGCCGTTGTGCACCGCGCCCGTGCTGTCGGGGTCCAGGGCGCTCGGTCCGCCCTTGCCCAGATGATCGTAGTGCGCCCCGACGATCACCGACCTGCCCCCGCAATGCGGGAGCGGTCCCGGGGAGGACGGCGACCACGTTGCGCGCCGTGCCGCCGCCGAGGCCCGCGTGCGCGACCGCGGGCGCGTCGGCCGCGACGGTGAACTCCTGGAAATACGAGCCGTCGGGTGCGCCGGGACGGAGCCCCATCCGCCGAAACGCGTCGGCGATGTGCGCGCCCGCTTCGTCCAGCCCGCGCGTGCCGAACCCCCGTCCGTCGCGCTCGTCGGCCGCGAGGTAGCGGACGTCCGCGCGGACCCGCTCGGCTGGGGCGGCGGTGTCCTGGGCGGCGAGCGCCGCGGCGACCAGCAGGAGACCGATCGGATGCATACGGTGATATCTATGGTTGGGGCCGCGCTCACGGTAGTCGCGCCCGTCGGGGCCGATCGTGGCGCGGGTCCGGATCGACCGCACATCCCCGACCGAGTGGCCACCGAGCCCGCCGGCCGGGGCCGCGGGTTCGAGCGGCGCCGAAGAGCGCAGCTTCAAGAGTGGCAGAGTGTTGCGCCGCCGCACACAGCCCCTACATTGATGGATTCGATGGCCAACGCACAGACATTCGCCGGACATTTCGCCCGGGCAGTCGATCTTTTTCGCGATCCTGCCACGAAGAAGGCACAGAAGCAGGAATTCCGTGCCCTCGTCGAGATCGTCAAGGAATCCGCCATTACCGTCGTCGTGCGCGAAGCCAAGCTGTTCGTGAACGACGAGACGGTGTCGGGCCCGGAGGTCGAGCCGCTCCTGGCGCGACTGGCGCTGCACGGCGTCCAGGAAATCGTCCTGCCGCGGGACACACCGGTGTCGCACCTGTTCGAGCTGGTGCAGGCGCTGGCGGAGGATCCGGCGGGGCGGGAGGACGTGCGCACGCGGTTGCGCGAGTCCGGAGCGCACCGGCTCTCGATCGTGGCGCTGGGCGGCGCCGAGATGCCGCTCCCCGAGGGCTCGGACCTGCTGGGGACGGGCGGGCTGCTGCGGGGCGATCCGATGGCCGAGTTCCACTCGGTCCCCGTGCCGGGAGCCGGCGGCGTGACCCACGAACCCACGACCGATGCGGATAACGCGCTGCCGGGAGCGGGTCATGCCCAGGTTGGGGCCAGCGCGTACGATCCGCTCGCCCCCGAGCCGGCGGTCGGCGAGGAGCCTGCGCCCCCGGCCGAGCCCGCGGCGCCGCCCGGTGCGGCCCCCTTCGCCCCGCCGACCGAGGCGTCGTCTCCGTCCCCGTCCCCGCCGCCGGCCGAGGCCGCCTCGTCGCCCCCGTTGCCCCCGGGCGCCGCCCGCTGAGGCGTCCGCGCGGGGCGGGATGGTGTCGTCGCCCATCCCGCTGCCGCCGCCGCCGTTCTTCCCGCCCGGTGGGCCGCCTGCTCAGGCGCCTCCACCGCCGAGCTCGGCCGGTCGCGACACGCCACGGACCGGCGTCGCTGCGCCCACGGAGCCTGCGCCGGCCGCGCGCGAGCCCGCGCGCCCCGCGCGGGCCCCGGCCGCCGGCACGCCGCCGCCCGCCGGCGGTCAGCTGTGGGGCATCATCCCGGAGCGGGTCCCGGTGGAGGAGCCCGACGAGAAGCTGCCAGCCGACGCGCCGCGCATCTCCCAGGAGACGGCCTCGGCCATCTTCGCGCCGGCGGTGGCGCGCTCCAAGGAGGCCAGCGAGGTACTGCGGCAGCTCATCGCCAGCCCCCAGGGACCGGAGACCACCTCGCTGCTCTCGGTGCTGAGCCGGCAGGTCGAGGCCGAGTCCCGGGGTGGGAACTGGGAGATCGTCCTCGGCATCATGGCGGGCATCACCGTGATCGAGCAGACGGTCGACGACGAAGCGGTGCGCCGTCCGTACGGGATCACGTTGCGGCGGATGATGAGCCGCGGCGTCCTGCGGGAGATCGTGAGCCTTGCGCTCGCGCCGCTGCACCAGAACGCGGCGATCATCGTGCTGCGGCGCGCGGGCGCCGACGGGGTCGAGCTCCTGTTGGACCTGCTGATCGCGGCGCGCACGTCCAACGAGCGGCACGTCGTGTTCAACGCGCTCTCGCAGATGAAGGAAGGCACCGAACAGTTGGTGCGTCTGCTCAACGACGCGCGCTGGTTCGTGGTGCGCAATGCGGCCGAGCTCGCGGGCGAGATGCAGCTCGAGGCGGCCATCCCCGCCCTCGGGGCCGCGCTCGACCACGACGACGAGCGCGTGCGCAAGGCGGCCGCGCTCGCGCTCGCCAAGATCGGCACGTCGCCGACGGTGGAACACCTGCGGCGGGCACTGCGCGACCGCGTACCGGCGGTGCGCCAGCAGGCGGCGCTGGGGGTGGGAAAGCGCGCGACGGCGCTGGCGATGTCGCTGGTGGTCGCGCTGAACGAAGAGTCCGATCCCGACGTGGAGCGGGAGCTGACCCTGGCGCTGGGCCGCATCGGCAGCCCGGACGCCGTGCAGGCGTTGATCAAGCTGGTCCAGCCGGCGGGCCGGATCTTCGGCCGGAAGCCGATCGCCAAGCGGCTGGCCGCGGTGGAAGCGTTGCGGATCGCCGCGAGCCCGGTGGCCATCGGGACCCTGCAAGGGCTCGCCAACGATGCGGACAAGCAAGTGCGCGCGGCGGCCCAGTCGGCGCTGCACGGCATCCGCGCCCGCGAGGAGCGGGCGTCCGCGTCCACCCCCGCCCCGGGGTGAGCGCCGCGGGCTAGCGGGGGATGAAGTCCATCGCCGGGGTGAGGCGCCGGGCGAACGCGGCCAGCAGCCGGGCCGTCCGGTCCAGATCTTCCAGGGCGACCATCTCGCTGGGACTGTGCATGTAGCGGTTGGGGACGCTGATCAGGCCGGTCGGGACACCCCGCTGCGCGCCGGCCACGGCGTCCGCGTCGGTTCCCGTGTCGTGCGGCGCTGCCTGCAACGTGTACGGGATCTTCTCCGCGTCCGCGCACTCCACCAGTAGATCGAAGACGAGCGGGTTCACCGCGGAGCCGCGAGAGAACACGGGGCCGCCGCCCAACCGGTGGTCGCCCTGGAGTTTCTTCTCCGCGCCGGGGTAGTCCGTCGCGTGCGTGACGTCCACGACCAGCGCGACGTCGGGAGCGAGACCCACGGCGCTGGCGCGCGCCCCGCCGCCCGTCCAGGCGATCTCCTCCTGCGTGCTCGCGACTGCGAACACCGCGGCGTGCTTCGGCCGGTCACCGGCCAGCCGCCGCAGTACCTCGGCGACGACGTACGCGCCGATCCGGTTGTCGAGACTGCGCGACACGATCCGCCGGTTGGGCATCAACTGCGACCGGCCGTCGAGCACGGCCGCGTCGCCCACCCGCACCAGCTGCTCCGCTTCCTTCCGGGTCGTGACCCCGAGGTCGATCCACAGGTCGTCGACCTTGGACACCTTCTCGCGCTCGTCCCGCTTCATCACGTGGACTGCCTTCTTGCCGATCACGCCGCGGACGGGCTCGCCTCGCGCGAGGACGACGACACGCTGGCCCACCAGCACCTGCGAATCCCAGCCGCCGATCCCGGCGAAATACAGGAATCCGTCGTCGTCGATGTGCGTGATCTGGAGGCCGATCTCGTCGATGTGGCCGACGCACATCAGCCGGGGCGTCCCCTTCGGATTGAGGACCGCCGTCGTGTTGCCGCGGTTGTCCGTGCGGACCTCGTCGGCGACCGGCTCGACCTCCGCGCGCCAGACGCGCGCGACGGCGGTCTCGAACCCCGATGGTCCCGGGGTGTCGAGGAGACGCTGCAGAAACGCGAGGGACTCGTCGCTCATGCTCGCTCGAGGTCTGGGTCTCACAGCCCCGCACGGTGCGGGGGCCAGCTCAACCGGTCGTCAACACCCGGGGGCGCGAAGTGTAACGCGTTTCGGGGGACGGCGGACAGGGGGCAGGGGGCCCGCCGCGACCCGCCTCTTACCCGGCGGGGGTGTCCCCCCTAGCATACGATCACCGTGCCGACGACCCTCGATCCCCCGAACGACGCGGTATGAGCCCGGGCGGCGCGAGCCTCTCCCCGCTCGTCCCCGACCGCCTCTTTCTCGACCTCCAGGAGGCGCTGGCGGGCCGCTACTCCCTCGAGCGGGAGCTGGGGCGCGGCGGCATGGGGATCGTCTACCTGGCACGCGAAGTGCGCCTCGACCGGCCCGTCGCCGTCAAGCTGCTGCCTCCCGACCTCGCGGTCCACGCCGCGCTGCGCGAGCGTTTCGTGCGCGAGGCGCGGACGGCTGCCAAGCTCGCGCATCCCCACATCGTTCCGATCCACGCCGTCGACGAAGTCGGCCAGTTCGTCTTCTACGTCATGGCGTACGTGCGGGGCGAGACGCTGGCGCACCGCGTGGCGGCCCGTGGCCCGCTACCACCCGCCGAAGCGGCGCGCATCCTGCGCGAAGTCGCGTGGGCCCTCGCGCACGCGCACGCGCACGGCGTCGTCCATCGCGACGTGAAGCCGGAGAACATCCTGCTGGAAGAGGGATCGGGTCGCGTGCTCGTGACGGACTTCGGGATCGCCCGCCAGGTGGAAGCGAGCGGGCCGACGGGCGCCGGCGAGGCGCTCGGCACCCCGGATTTCATGAGCCCCGAGCAGGCGAGCGGCGAGCGCGTGGACGCGCGCAGCGACGTGTACTCCATCGGCGTGGTGGGGTTCTACTCCCTGGCCGGCCGGTTGCCGTTCACGGGACCGACGGCCGTGGCCCGGATGTCGCAGCACATCACCCAGCCGCCGCCGGCGCTTCCCACCGTGGCCCCCGGCGTGCCCCGTGCGCTCGCCGGCGTGATCGGTCGCTGCCTCTCCAAGGAGCCCGGCAGCCGGTTCGCCAACGGGACCGTGCTCGCCGAAGCGCTCGGGCTGGCCCTCGACCGGCGGCGCGAGCTGCCCAGCGCGTTGCGCATGTACCTCGCCGAAGCGGACAGCGTGTCCGGGCATCGGCTGTTCCCGTCGCTGCTGCTGGGCGGGATGGCGATCTGGCTGGTGCTCTCGCTCACGCTGTCGCCCATCATGGCGCCGGGCCCGCCGTGGGTGGACCGGTTGCTCACCCTGGTGCGGTTCGGGGTCCTGGGCGGCGCGCTGTTCGGCCCGACCGGCATCGGCCTCCACCGGCTGCGCCGCGTGATCCGGGCCGGTCACGACCACGGCGAGCTCGTGCGCGCGCTGACCGCCGACGCCGCACGGCTGCGCGAGGACCACACCGCCGTCACCGGCCGGCCTCCGGGCTCGCGCCAGGATCTGATCCACCGGGTCTGGCTCGCGGCGACCACGGTGTTCGCCGCATTCGCGACGTCGGCGTTGCTGGAATTCGACTGGGTCTTTCCCGAGCTGATGGGCGCCGTGGCCGCCGTGACCGGCGCGATCTCGTTGTTCGGCGCCGGCGCGGCGTGGCGCGCCAGCGTGTTCGGCGGGTTCCGCCAGCGCTTCTGGGACTCGCCGCCGGGCCGCGCCCTGTTCCGGCTCGCCGGCCTCGGCCTGCCACGGCGCGCCATCCCCGACGAGCGGGACCACCGTCCCACCGAGCTCATCGTCGGCCTCGCCGCCGAAGCGTTGTTCGACGCGTTGCCGCGGGAGACGCGGCGCGCCCTCCCCGAGCTCCCGGCCGTCGTGCGCCGGCTGCAGGCGGACGCGCAACGCGTCCGCCACCATGCCGACGGGCTGGCGGAAGCGCTGGCGGCGGTGGACGCCGGAGCCGCGGGACTCGGCCGCGCGGGCGAGACGGACGCCCTCGCCGCCCGCCGCACCGAGCTCATCGCCGATCTGCGCGCGGCCCAGACCCGCGCACAGGGCCGCCTGGCGGACACCGTCGCGGCCCTCGAGGGCATCCGCCTGAATCTGCTGCGCCTGCGGGTCGGCGCGGGTTCCCTCGAGAGCATCACGGCGGACCTGTCCGCCGCGCGCGAGCTCAGCGAGGCAGCGGAACGCCTGCTCGATGCGGTGGGCGAGGTGGAGGCGATGTTGCCAGGAGCAGGGCAGTCTGGGGCGGACGAAGCCGCGGGGGGGGACGGGGTGAGGTCGCTCCGATGACCGCCGACCGCCCGGTCGACCCGCTCTTCCTCCAGTTCCAGGCGGCCGTCGCCGGACGCTACTCGCTCGAGCGCGAGCTGGGCCGCGGCGGCATGGGCGTCGTCTATCTGGCGCGCGAGGTACGGCTCGATCGCCCGGTCGCGATCAAGCTCCTGCCGCCGCGGCTCGCCGGAGAACCCACCCTGCGCGACCGGTTCCAGCGCGAGGCCCGCACCGCCGCCAAACTGTCCCACCCGCACATCGTGCCGATCTACGCGGTGGACGAAGCCGGGGACTTCGTGTTCTTCGCGATGGCGTACGTGGACGGCGAGACCCTCACGGAGCGGGTGCGGCGCCGCGGGCCCGTCCCCCCGTCGGATGCCACCCGCATTCTGCGCGAGGTCGCCTGGGCGCTGGGGTACGCGCACGCCCAGGGCGTGGTCCACCGCGACGTCAAGCCCGACAACATTCTGCTCGAGGCCGGCACGGGCCGGGCGCTCGTCGCGGACTTCGGGATCGCCGCGGTCGTGCGCGAGGCGAGCGGCATCGACGGCGGCGCCGTCGCAGGGACCCCGGAGTTCATGAGCCCCGAGCAGGCGCTGGGCGAAACCGTCGATGGGCGCAGCGATCTCTATGCGCTTGGCGCGGTGGGGTACTTCGCCGTATCGGGCCGCTTTCCCTTTCATGCCGACACGCCCACCGAGGTGCTCGCCAAGCAGATCACCGAGGCGCCGCAGCCACTGGCCACCGTGGCCGACGGCGTGCCCCGGCGGCTGGGCCAGCTGATCGAGCAGTGCCTCGCCAAGGAGCGCGAGGCGCGCCCGGACAGCGCCGCCGCGGTGGCCGAACGTCTCGGCGTGGCGCTCGAGCAGCGCCGCGAGCTCCCCGTGGCGTTGCGCGTGTTCGTCAAGCGCGGCGCACGCCTGTCGGGTGCCGGCAGCTTTCTGTACCTGTCCTTCGGGCTGCCGCTGCTCGTCTTCTCCGCCGCCGCGTTCGCGCCTCGCGGCCTCGAAGGCCTGTTCGGCCTCACGGCTTTCGTCAAGTGCATCACCGTGGTGCCGTTCGTGGTGCTCGTCGCGCGCGCGCGCCGGGTCCTCGTCTCGGGGTTCGACCACCAGGACCTCGGCGCCGCCTTCCGACGCGAGCTCGAGCAGGGACAGGAGGAGCGCTTGTTCGAGTACGGCCGCACGCGGCCGTTGCTCGAGCGGATCATGGCAATCCTCACCGCCGCCGGGCTGGCCGCCGGCGCCGCGTCCGCGCTGGTCATGGGGCTCGCGCCGTCGTGGTGGACCTCGATCGGGAGCTGGGTCGGCGCGGCGTTCGGGATCTCGATGTTCGGGGCCAGCGTGGGCGGCATCAGCTGGGCGTATCTCCTCAATCGGCGCGTCGATCTGGACACGCGCGTCTGGGCGTGGCTGTGGACCGGTCGGGTGGGGAAGCTGCTCTTCCGCGTGGCCCGCCCCTTCGTCCGGGCGCGCAGTCTCCCGGCCGCGACGACCCACCGGGCCACGGAGCTGGCGCTCGGGCTCGCCGCCGAGAAGCTGTTCGATCAGCTTCCCCGGGACACCCGCCGACGTCTGCGCGAGTTGCCGGCGACGGTGCATCGCCTCGAGGCGGACGCCCAGCGGATGCGCGCCCGGCTCGAACAGCTCAACGAGGCGATCGGGTTTGACGGCGCCGACAGGGCCGCGGGACGGGGGACGGGGGACGGGGGCGTCGCCGACCGGCGGGACACGATGCTGGCGGATCTCCGGGCCGAGCGTGACGCGGTCCAGCGACGCCTGGGTGACGCGGTCGCCGCGCTGGAGGCGATCCGTCTCAACCTCCTCAAGCTCCACGCCGGGTCGAGCACGGTGCAGAGCCTGACGACCGACCTGGGACTGGCCCGGGACGTCTCGCAGGAGATCGACCGGCTGCTGGCCGCCGGAAAGGAAGTAGAGGCCGCGCTGGGTCCAACGCCACCCTGACGGCGCGCGTAGGAGGCGAAGAGGGAGGGGCATGGTGCGCGTGAGACACAGGGTGTCGGCGTGGGCCCTCGCGGCCGTGGCGGCGGCCGGCGCGTGTTCGGGGGACGGACGGGCGAGCGGGGCGGCGACGGGGCAGCGGGGTGCAGGCGGCGCGGCGGTGCCGGTCGCGGTCGTCCCGGTGGCGCGGCGCGACCTCGCGCAGGTCGTCGTCGTGGCCGGGCCGGTTGAGCCGGTGCGCACGATCGGCGTCAACGCCCAGGTCGCGGGCACCGTGCTCGCCGTGCGCGCCCAGGAGGGCGACCGCGTGGCGGCGGGCGCCCCGCTGGCCGATCTGGACGCGCGCGAGGCGGAGGCACAGCTCGCCCGGGTCGCGGCCCAGCTCGAGGCCGCCACCGCCGCCTACCGGCGCGACAGCGCCCTCCACGCCGGCACGATCCTGTCCGACGCGGAATTCGATCGCACTCGCTCGGCCTACCTCGTGGCGCGCAGCGACGTGACCCTGTGGGAAACCCGCCGCGCGTTCACCCGGATCACCGCGCCCAGCGCCGGCATCGTCGTGGCCAAACACGTCGAGGCGGGGAGCGCGGTGTCGCCGAACCAGCGGCTGTTCGACCTGGCGGACGTGTCGCTGCTGGTCGTCCGCGTGCAGCTCTCCGAGCGCGACGTGGTCCGCCTCGCGCGCGGCGCACCGGTGGCCGTGCGGCTCGATGCCTATCCGGACGTGGATATCCCGGGGCGGGTGCGGCGGATCTTCCCGAGCGCCGACCCGGCCTCACGGCTCGTGCCGGTCGAAGTCGCCCTCGGCCGGCGGCCGGCGGGCGTGGACGTGCGGCCCGGATTCCTCGCGCGCGTCGAGTTCGCGCTCGACACCCGCCGCGCCGTGCTGGCCGTGCCGGCGAGCGCTGTGGGGGTCAGCGCCGTCGGCCCCTTCGTGTTCGTCGTCGAAGCCGACACCCTGGCGTTGAGCCAGGTGGCCGTCGGGGTCACGGCGGGAGGCTGGGTGGAAGTGACCGACGGTCTCGCGGACGGCGAGCGCGTCGTCGTGTCGGGGCACACCAACCTCCGGCCCGGCGCCGCCGTGCGCGTGAGTCCGGGCGATCTCGTCGAGCTGGCGGCGCCCGCCCAATGACCCGAGGCGGAGCCGGTCCCGGCCGCCACCGCGGCCTCGCCAGCCTCTCGATCCGGCGGCCGGTGGGCACACTGGCCGTGGCGTCCGTCGTGGTGGTCCTGGGGGCGTTCTGGCTCGGCCGGCTGCCCCTCGATCTCCTCCCGCAGATCGTCTATCCGCAGATCCGCGCGTCGGTCACGTACCCCGGGGTCGCCCCCGAGGTGATGGAAGAGCAGGTCACCAAGGTGCTGGAGACCAGTCTCGCCACCACCGAGAATCTGATCCGGCTCGAGAGCGAGACGGCCGAAGGCCGCTCGAGCGTGGACCTTCACTTCCGGTACGGGACCGATATCAACTTCGCGCTGCAGGACGCGTCGAAGAATCTCGACCGGGCCCGGGCGCGGCTGCCGCGCGACGCCGAGCCGCCCACGATCTTCAAGTTCGACCCGTCCCAGATCCCCGTGTTCGAGGTGGCGTTCTCGTCGTCCACGCGGGACCTGGTGGACCTGCGGAACTGGGTCGACCTGCGCCTGCGGCCGCAGCTGCTGACCGTCGAGGGCGTCGCCTCGATCGACGTGGCGGGTGGGCTGGTGCGCGAGATCCGCGTGACGCTCGACCAGGAGCGCCTCCGTTCCTACGGGCTGGCGGTTGCCGACGTGCTGACGGTGCTGCGCGACGAGAATCAGGACGTGGCCGTCGGCAACGTCACCTCTCCGGCCTACGAGATCACGGGCAAGGCGCAGGGAAAGTTCCGCACCGTCGCCGACGTGCGGGGCGTGCTGCTGCAGGCGCGCGGCTCGACCCGCCGCATTCCCCTCTCCGAAGTCGCGACGGTGGCGGACACGAGCCGCGAGCAGCGCCTGTGGGCGCGGCTCGACGGCGTGTCGGCCGTGCGCCTCGCGGTGCGCAAGCAGCCCGACGCCAACACCGTGCTGGTGGCGCGGGAGGTCGCGCGCCGGCTCGATGGGCTCGCCCAGTCGCGGTTCATCCCGGACGACTTCACGTACCGGGTCATGGCCGACCAGTCGTTCTTCATCAACAACGCTGTGCGCGGGGTGCGGGACGCCGCGCTGGTCGGCGCCACGCTCGCGATGCTGGTCGTGCTGTTGTTCCTCGGCAGCCTGCGGAAAACGTTCGTCATCGGGCTCTCCATCCCGCTCGCCATCCTCGCGACCTTCGTGATGATGGGCCTCGGCGGCCTGACGCTGAACATCATGACGCTGGGCGGTCTGGCGCTCGGGGTCGGGATGCTGATCGACAACGCCATCGTGATGCTGGAAAACATCTTCCGGCACCGCGCGATGGGCACGACGGATCCGGAGGAGGCCGCTCACACGGGATCGGGCGAAGTCACCTCGGCGGTCACCGCGTCCACCCTCACCAGCCTCGCGGCCGTGGTGCCGTTCCTGCTGATCAGCGGGCTCGCGGCGCTCATATTCCGCGAGCTCGTGCTCACGATCTCGTTCGCGATCGTCGCCTCGCTCGGGGTGGCGCTCACCCTCGTCCCGATGCTGTCAGCCCAGTTCGCCAAGGTGCAGCGCTCGAGCGGGCTCGAGCGTACCCGCCCGATCCGGGCGTTCCACCGTTTGCTCGTGGCGCTGACCGAGCGCTACCGCCGCTTCGCCACGGCGGCGGTGCGGCGCCCGTGGCGCGTCCTCGGCGCGGCTTTCGCGATCCTCGCCGCCGTCCTGCTCCTGTCGCGCGGCATGGGGAGCGAGTTCCTGCCGGCGGTGGACGACGGCGCCCTGAGCGTGAATCTGTCGCTCGCGCCCGGGACGTCGGCGGAGCGCACCAACGAGGTGGCGAACCGCGTCGAGCGGCTGGTGCGCGAGATGCCCTACGTCACGCACGTGTTCACCACGGCGGGTGGGTTCTTCTTCGGCAGCGGCACGTCGGAGCGGTCCGGACGCGGCTCGGTCGACGTGCGGATCGTGCCCGCCAGCGAGCGGCCCCGGATGCCGGCGGCGCGCTGGGTGGCCCAGCTCCAGGCGAAGATCGACTCGGCGGCATTCCCCGGCGCCCGCATCTTCGTGCGGCCGCCGCGGATCCGCGGGCTGCGCACCAACATCGCCGGATCCGACTTCGCCGTGAACGTACAGGGCGAGGATCTGGACACGCTGCAACGCCTCGGCCGCGACGTGATCGCGCGCCTCGAGGGCATTCGCGGGCTCGAATCCCTGCAGCCCTCGACCGAGGAAGCGAGCCCGCAGCTGGTCATCGCGGTCGACCGCCAGCGCGCCGCCGACCTCGGGCTCTCCGTGGCCGCGGTCGGCCAGACCGTGCGGACGGCCCTCGACGGCGCCATCGCCACGCGGTTCACCGACGGTACGAACGAGTACGACATCCGGGTGCGCCTGCCCCGCGAGCGCTTCCGTAGCGCCGAGGACGTCGGCGCCGTGGCCTTGTTCGCCGGACAGGACCGCCCGGTGTATCTGCGCGACGTCGCGGCGGTACGGCTCGGCATGGGGCCGACGTCCATCCTCCGGGCGCAGCAGAACCGCCAGCTGCGAGTCACCGGAGACGTGAACGACGACGTCGCGTCCGTGGGTGCCACGGCGGAGGAGGCGCGCGCCCGCCTCACCACACTGGAGCTACCGGAAGGGTACGCGCTGATCTACGGCGGCGAGGAGGAGGCGATCCGCGAGAACCAGCGGAACCTCACCATCGTCATCCTGCTCGCCATTTTCCTGGTGTTCGTGGTGATGGCGGTGCAGTACGAGAGCGTGACCGATCCCCTCGTCATTCTCGTGTCGATTCCGCTGGCGCTGATCGGCGTCGGGCTGGCCCTCGGGCTCACCGGGACGCCGCTCAGTGCGCCGGTCCTGCTCGGCGTGATTCTGCTCGCGGGGATCGTGGTGAACAACGCGATCCTGCTGGTGGAGTACGTCGAGCTGGCCCGCCAGCGCGGGCTCGAGCTCCACGAGGCGGTGGTGGACGCCGGCGCCGTGCGGCTCCGGCCGATTCTGATGACGACCCTCACCACCGTCCTGGGCATGTTGCCGCTCGCCATCGGCATCGGCGAGGGAGCGGAGCTGATGCAGCCGCTGGCGCTGACCGTCGTGGGCGGCCTGTCGCTGTCGGCCGCGCTCACGCTCGTGGTCGTCCCGTGCACCTACCTCATCGTCACGGAGGCCGCGGCGCGGCTGCGGGCGTGGGTGCTGGGCGTGCCGCTTCCGGGGAAGGAAGAGCCGGCGGCGGCGGATTGACCGACGGACGGTCGGCCGCGGGCGAGCGGCGGCCGGCCCACACCCGCATGACCAGCAGCGTGACCAGAATCAGTGCATACCACACCGGCGTGGCCTGCTCTCCTTTGACGAGCCACAGGTAGTGAAGCACGCCCAGCGCCGCCGCCACGTACACGAGGCGGTGCAGGGCGGTCCACCGCTTCCCCAGCCGCCGGATCCAGCCCTTGGTCGAGGTCACCGCGAGGGGCACGAGGAGCACGAAAGCGGTGAAGCCCACCGTGATGTAGGGACGCTTCATCACGTCCTCGGCCACAAAGCCGAGCACGCCGTCTTGCAGAAACAGTCCCTGATCGAGAATGGCATACGTGAGGAAATGCAGGCTCGCGTAGCCGAAGGCGAGCAGGCCCAGCGTGCGGCGCAGTCGGATCACGGGGTTGAATCCCGTGAACCGGCGCAGCGGCGTGACGGCGAGCGCGCCCAGCAGCAGGCGGATGGCCCAGTCCCCGGTGCGGTGAGTGATCTCCTCGATCGGGTTCGCGCCGAGGTTGTCGCGCAGGAAGTCGGCGACGACGAGGGCGGCGGGAACGAGCGCCGCGAGGACCACCAGTGTCTGGGCCAGCCGCCATCGCCCCGCAGCGCCGATCCATCCCCCATCCCCCATCCCCCATCCCCGCATCAGTAGTTCCGCTTCAGGTCCATCCCCCCGTACAGCCGCGCCACCTGCTCGGCGTAGCCGTTGAAGGGCAGCGTCGGCCGCCGCAGCAGCTCGCCGATGCGACGCTCGCGTTTCTGGCTCCAGCGGGGATGATCCACGTTCGGGTTCACGTTCGAGTAGAACCCGTATTCGCCCGGCGCGGCGAGGTTCCACGTGGTGGGCGGCTGCACGCGGGTGAGCCGGATCCGGACGATGGACTTGATGCTCTTGAAGCCGTACTTCCACGGCACCACGATCCGGATCGGCGCGCCGTTTTGGTTGGGCAGGGGTTTCCCGTAGAGGCCGGTGCTCAGGATCGTGAGCGGGTGCATCGCCTCGTCGAGCCGCAGCCCCTCGACGTAGGGCCAGGCGAGCACGCCGCTGCGCTGTCCCGGCATCTGCACGGGGTCGTGCAGGGTATGGAAGGCGACGTACTTCGCGTTGGACGTGGGCTCGACGTCCGTGAGCAGCTTGTTCAGCTCGAACCCCATCCACGGGATCACCATCGACCAGGCCTCGACGCAGCGCAGCCGGTACACCCGCTCCTCGGCGGGATAGCGGCGGATCAGCTCGTCCACGTCGTAGGTCCGGGGCTTGTGAATCTCGCCCTCGACCATCACGGTCCACGGCCTGGTGCGCAGGGTGTGCGCGTTGCGGGACGGGTCGCGCTTGTCGAGCCCGAACTCGTAGAAGTTGTTGTAGGTGGTGACGTCGTCGAACGGCGTGAGCTTGTCGTCCGGTGCCTCTCCCCCTGTCCCCCGCTGCGCTGACGCGGAGCGGGGGAACGTGGGGGTGAGGCCCGCGACGAGCGCCCCAGCCGTCGCGCCGAGGAACCGTCGGCGGCTCCAAAACAGGGCCTCGTCGGTGATCTCGGACGGGCGGATATCGTGCGGCGTGCGGATCAACATCGGGCTCCCTCCCAGCAGTCTAAAGGTACGCCGCCGCCGGGAGGTTCCGATGGGTCAGGATTTCGGCTTCAGTCGGTCCGCCGTGACGATGTCCACCACCACCTGGACGACCCGTTCCCGGGCATTGTCCACGTCCTGCTGGGCCGTGACCTTGCCGCTGAACATGACGCGGTTCTCGCGGGCCTTGATCGCCTCCTCGAACTCGGCCAGGACCTCGTGGAGCTGACGGAGGTACTCTTTTCCGACGGACATGCGCGGTTCCGTGAAGGGACCCCGGAAAAATACGCCTCGTCGCGGGCGTCGGTTAGAGGCCGGTCAGCCGCCGCGCAGGCGCTTGATCTCCTCGAGGGCCTCGATGTCGGCGGCATCGAGCGGCCGTCCGGTCCGCTTGGTGGCGATGAGGTCATCGATCCCGATGAGGGGGATCCGGACGCCGTCCACCTCAACGGCGGAGGCGCGAGGGATGGCCTGGTCGTACTTCACGCTCCAGGCCACTGTGAAGATGTCCACGGCGGGATCGTCGCCGATGATCGTGATGGGGCGGGCGAGGATCTCCTCCGGCGCCCATTCCTGGGCGAAACCGTATCCGACTCTGCTCAGCCCCTCCAGCACGCGGCGAGCGTTGTCCAGGGTGGGCTCGATCAGGATGTCGACGTCCGTCGTGGCGCGGACGTACCCGTGGAGGATACACGCCACGCCCCCGATCACGAGGTAGTTCGCCCCCGACCGGTTGAGGGCTTCGCACACCTGCGCGGCGATGCTTGGGGGGGTCACGCCCCGACGAGGCGCGCCTTCTTCCATTCGTAGAAGTCCTCGTAGGAGTCGAAGCCGATCACCTGAGCGCGCCGGCCGCGCGGCCGGGCGGCGCGGGCGAGTCGGGCCAACTCTTCGGCGCGCCGCAGCCGTTCGGCTGGAGGCAGCGCCAGTTCGGCCGCCAGGTGGCGCCGCCGCGCCGCCGCGACCTCCGCAGCCACGTTCACCGGGGTCTCCGGCGGGCGAGCGGCGTACGCAACCGGTTCCGGCTCGCGCACAGATGGGGGGCGCTCGCGGCCGCGCAGCCACGCCCGCAGCGCCTCCGCCACCACCCAGCTGCGCGAGCGGTCCAGCTCGCGGGCGCGGCGGTCGGCGGCGGTGACGAGGTCCTTGGGGACCGTGATGGAGATGCGGGTGAGGGGCATCGTGCCGTGCCTGCGCGTGATCACATATGGTAATACTGAGTAATACGCGGCGCAATCCCGCCCGCTACACGTCCGCTACCGCCCTCGCCCGTCCTCTACCGCCCTCTACCGCCCCCTACCGCCCTCTACCGCCCCCTACCGCCCCCAACCTCCCTACCGCCTCTCGCAGCATCTCCTCCGTCTTACAGAACGCGAACCGCACCAACGTCCGCCCCAGCTCCGGCCGGGAGTAGAAGCTCGACCCCGGCACCGGCGCCACGCCAATCTTCTCGGTGAGCCAGTACGAGAACTCGTCATCGGGCTGGTCCGACAGCGCCGAGAAGTCGGCGAGCACGTAGTAGGCGCCCTGGGGCGGCGTGATCCGGAAGCCCGCCTCGACCAGACCGCGACACAGCAGGTCCCGTCGCGCCCGATAGTCGTGTGCGAGTCCCGCGTAATAGTCGCGCCCCAGCGTCTCGATCCCCACCGCGATCGCTTCCTGCAACGGCGCCGGCGCGCCCACGGTGAGAAAGTCGTGCACCTTGCGGATCGCGTCGGTGACACCCGGCGGCGCCACGATCGTCCCGATCCGCCACCCGGTCACCGAGAACGTCTTCGACGCCCCGCTGATGGTGATGGTCCGCTCGCGCATGCCATCGAGCGTGGCGATCGGGATGTGCGTCCCCTCATAGTAGATGTGCTCGTAGATTTCGTCAGTGACGGCCCAGGCGTCGTGCCGCCGGCACAGCTCGGCGATCCCCGCGAGCTCGGGCTGCGACAAGACCCGGCCCGTCGGGTTGTTCGGCGTGCAGACGATTATGGCGCGCGTGCGCGGCGAGAACGCCGCGCGCAGCCGGTCCAGATCCAACGGACCGTCGAGCGGCATGGGCACGAAGACGGGCTGGGCGGCGCACAGAATCGTGTCGGGCCCGTAGTTCTCGTAAAACGGCTCGAGCACGATGACCTCGTCGCCCGGATCGACGATCGCCAGCATGGTGGACGCCATCGCCTCGGTCGCCCCGCACGTGATGGTGACCTCGGCTTCGGGATCCACGGTCAGGCCGTACCAGGCGTCATACTTCTTCGCGAGTGCGTCGCGCAGGTGTTTCGCGCCCCAGGTGATGGCATACTGGTTGACATCGTCGCGGATGGCGCGCGCCGCGGCCTCCTTCAGGACGTCCGCGCAGGGGAAGTTGGGAAACCCCTGCGCGAGATTGATCGCGGCGTGGCGCGCGGCGAGCCGGGTCATCCCCCGGATGACGGATTCGGTGAAGCCGTGGGTGCGGCGGGCGGTGTGCATGGCCCTTACGATACGCGTGCCGCGGCTTGACGTCGCCCCGCCCAGCCGGTCAATTGGGTCGGCGGCCGTTTGTCGTGCCGGATGTGGCCCTGTTCTTGCGATCCCCTGACGGGGGCCCCGCTGGAGGGACGTTGCGACTGGGTGCGCGCAGCTCTGCCGTCATCCTGCTGGTGCTGCTTCTGGGGGTCGCCACGTGCCGTGACGACCCGGCGGGGGCGGATCGCGCGCGCGCGATCCTGTCGATCGCGCCCGTCCTCCCGGCGAGCGCGGCCCAGCTCGACGCCTTCGCGCTCACGATCGACAACGTCCGCCTCATCGTCGTCCGGCCGCCGTCGTCGGTGGTGCTCGACGAGACCTACCCGCTGGCTCCCGATCAGACCACCCTCCAGATCTCCGAGACGATAGACCTCCAGTCGTCACCCGAGACCTTCGAAGTCACGGTCGAGTATCGTAGCGGAGCGACGGTGCTGTTCTCCGGGACGACCACGGTGCAGCTGACGAGCGGGGCCCCGACCCAGCCGGAGGAGATCCCCGTCACCTACGCGGGCCCGGGGCAGAACGTCGCGACCCTCGCCATCACGCCGCTCGACACCACCGCCACCTTCGGCGCCACGGTGCCGTACGCCGTCACCGCGCGCGACGGGCAGGGCGCTCCGGTCCTGGATTTCTACGTCGCGTGGAGCACGAGCGATCCCACCGTCCCGATCGACGCGCTGGGACGCCTCACGGCCGGGAGCCAGCGCCAGACCGTCACGGTCACCGCGCGGACGCCGACCGACGTCACCGCCAGTACGCCCCTCACCCTCCAGCCGGCGCCGAGCGCCGTCACTGTGATGAGCGGCAACGGCCAGCAGGTCAGCCCGGCCGCCGTGCTCGCGTTGCCATTGCGCGTCCAGGTCGTTGGTCCCGACCAGCTTGGCGTGCGGGGCGTCGCGGTGAATTTCGTGGCCACCGGCGGCGGGGGATCGGTCGCGACGCCCCAAGTCGTCACCGACGCGCAGGGCTTCGCCCAGACCGGCGCGACCGCCGGCCCGATCCCGGGCCCGAACACGTTCACCGCGAGCGTCGCAGGCGTCGCCACCCCGGCCACGTTCACCGCGACGGTCGTGGCCGCGCAGGCGACCCAGCTCGCCTTCACCGCGCAGCCCGGTAATCGCACCGCCGGCACCGCCCTCGGCCCCGTCACCATCGAGCTGCGGGACGCACAGGGACAGCTCGTGAGCTCCGCGACGAACGCCGTGACCATCGCCCTCGGCGCCAACCCGGGCGGCGCGACACTCGGCGGCACGACCACGGTCTCGGCCGTGGGCGGCGTCGCGACCTTCTCGGATCTCGGGCTCACCCGAGCGGCGGTGGGCTATACCCTCGCGGCCAGCGCCGCCGGCCTCACTGGCGCCACGAGCAGCGCCTTCACGATCACCGCCGCGGCGCCGGCGCAGCTGGTCTACACGATGCAGCCCAGCGACGCCGTCGCCGGCCTGGCGATCGCGCCTGCCATGCAGGTCGAGGTGCGCGACCAGTTCGGCAACCTCGTCGCGACCGCCACCAACACCGTCACGCTCGCGATCCAGAACAACCCGGGCGGCGCAACGCTCGGCGGCACGACGTCCGCAGCGGCGGTATCCGGGGTCGTGACGCTGGGTACCGTGTCGCTCGACCGCAGCGGCTCGGGGTACACACTCGTCGCGAACGCCGCGGGACTCACGGGGGCCATCAGCGCAGCCTTCAACATCGTACCCGCGGCGGCGAGCCGGCTCGCCATCACGAGTCACCCGGCGAGTGCGGTCGCGGGCCAGCCGTTCTCGAGCCCCGTGGTGGTGGAAGCCCAGGACGCGTTCGGCAACCTCCAACCCGCGTTCACGGGCACCGTCGCGCTCGCCATCGGGACGAACCCCTCGGGCGGTACGCTGTCGGGGACCACGAGCACGGCCGCCACGGGCGGCGGTGCGAGCTTCGCCGGCCTCGGCATCGACAACCCCGGCAACGGCTACACACTCGTGGCAAGTGGCGGCGGCCTCAGCCCCGGCACGAGCGGCCCCATCGACGTCACCGCGCCCGCGGGCACCCGCGTCTGGATCAACGCAGCGGGCGGCAACTGGAGCAATCCCGCCAACTGGAGCGGCAACGCGGTGCCCGCGATCAACGAGATCGCCTCGATCACGGTGGCGGGGACATATACGGTCACCGTGGACGTCAACGACACGGTCGCCTCGGTGGTGATCGGCGCCGCGAGCGGCGCGCAGACACTGGCCATGAACGGCCGGACGGTCGGCATGACCGCGGGCGCCACGATCGGCGCGGCCGCCGTCGTCGACGCCACCAACAGCGCGCTCACCGGGCCGGCGGGCACGATCACCAACAACGGCACGCTGCGGCTGCAGAACACCTCAGTCCAGCCCGCGCTCATGAACAACGCCCTCATGGTCGCGCGGTCGAACACGGCATTCACCGGCGCGGTGACGACGGGGACGGGGGCGATCTTCCGGGTGGAAGGGGACGCGTTCTGCTGCGCGGCGAGCGTGACGGTGGCGAGCGGGTTCACGAACGCCGGGCTGGTCGAGCTGACGGCGATCAACGGGAGCGGGACGACGGCGGCGCTGACGGTGACGAGCGGGACGCTGGTGAACGCCGGGACGGGGACGATCGCGAGCCTGCCGGGGGCGGGCGGGGCGCGGACGCTGGCGGCGACGGTGAACAACCAGGGGGCGTTCACCATCGATCAGCCGCTCACGTGGAACGGCGGGGCGGGGGCGAGCGCGAACAGCGGGACCCTGACCGTGAATCAGGCGCTCACCCACAATCAGACGGGGAGCCTGGGGACGACGGGGATGATCGTGGTGGCGGCGAGCCAGACGTGGACGGTGAGCGGCGGCACGCTGACCTACACGAGCGGGAACCTCGGCGGGCTGGGGACGGTGGCGGTGAGCGGGGCGACCCTGGGGCTGGGACAGAGCCTGACGAACGACACGCTGACGCTGACGTTGACCAACAGCACGGTGAACGGGCCGGGGACGCTGGGGAACGCGAGCGGGCGGACGCTGGTGGTCCAGAACACGATGGTGAACGCGCCGCTGAACCTCCAGGGGCTGCTGCGGGCGCGGTCGAACACGGCATTCACTGGCGCGGTGACGACGGGGACGGGGGCGATCTTCCGGGTGGAAGGGGACGCGTTCTGCTGCGCGGCGAGCGTGACGGTGGCGAGCGGGTTCACGAACGCCGGGCTGGTCGAGCTGACGGCGATCAACGCGAGCGGGACGACGGCGGCGCTGACGGTGACGAGCGGGACGCTGGTGAACGCCGGGACGGGGACGATCGCGAGCCTGCCGGGGGCGGGCGGGGCGCGGACCCTGACGGCGACGGTGAACAACCAGGGGGCGTTCACCATCGATCAGCCGCTCACGTGGAACGGCGGGGCGGGGGCGAGCGCGAACAGCGGGACCCTGACCGTGAATCAGGCGCTCACCCACAATCAGACGGGGAGCCTGGGGACGACGGGGATGATCGTGGTGGCGGCGAGCCAGACGTGGACGGTGAGCGGCGGCACGCTGACCTACACGAGCGGGAACCTCGGCGGGCTGGGGACGGTGGCGGTGAGCGGGGCGACCCTGGGGCTGGGGCAGAGCCTGACGAACGACACGCTGACGCTGACGTTGACCAACAGCACGGTGAACGGGCCGGGGACGCTGGGGAACGCGAGCGGGCGGACGCTGGTGGTCCAGAACACGATGGTGAACGCGCCGCTGAACCTCCAGGGGCTGTTGCGGGCGCGGTCGAACACGGCATTCACCGGCGCGGTGACGACGGGGACGGGGGCGATCTTCCGGGTGGAAGGGGACGCGTTCTGCTGCGCGGCGAGCGTGACGGTGGCGAGCGGGTTCACGAACGCCGGGCTGGTCGAGCTGACGGCGATCAACGCGAGCGGGACGACGGCGGCGCTGACGGTGACGAGCGGGACGCTGGTGAACGCCGGGACGGGGACGATCGCGAGCCTGCCGGGGGCGGGCGGGGCGCGGACGCTGGCGGCGACGGTGAACAACCAGGGGGCGTTCACCATCGATCAGCCGCTCACGTGGAACGGCGGGGCGGGGGCGAGCGCGAACAGCGGGACCCTGACCGTGAATCAGGCGCTCACCCACAATCAGACGGGGAGCCTGGGGACGACGGGGATGATCGTGGTGGCGGCGAGCCAGACGTGGACGGTGAGCGGCGGCACGCTGACCTACACGAGCGGGAACCTCGGCGGGCTGGGGACGGTGGCGGTGAGCGGGGCGACCCTGGGGCTGGGACAGAGCCTGACGAACGACACGCTGACGCTGACGTTGACCAACAGCACGGTGAACGGGCCGGGGACGCTGGGGAACGCGAGCGGGCGGACGCTGGTGGTCCAGAACACGATGGTGAACGCGCCGCTGAACCTCCAGGGGCTGCTGCGGGCGCGGTCGAACACGGCATTCACTGGCGCGGTGACGACGGGGACGGGGGCGATCTTCCGGGTGGAAGGGGACGCGTTCTGCTGCGCGGCGAGCGTGACGGTGGCGAGCGGGTTCACGAACGCCGGCTGAACCTCCAGGGGCTGCTGCGGGCGCGGTCGAACACGGCATTCACCGGCGCGGTGACGACGGGGACGGGGGCGATCTTCCGGGTGGAGGGGACGCGTTCTGCTGCGCGGCGAGCGTGACGGTGGCGAGCGGGTTCACGAACGCCGGGCTGGTCGAGCTGACGGCGATCAACGCGAGCGGGACGACGGCGGCGCTGACGGTGACGAGCGGGACGCTGGTGAACGCCGGGACGGGGACGATCGCGAGCCTGCCGGGGGCGGGCGGGGCGCGGACCCTGACGGCGACGGTGAACAACCAGGGCACGTTCACCGTCGATCAGGCGTTGACACTGAGCGCCGGCACGATCACCAACGGCGCGGGTGGCGTGATGCAGGGAACGTCCACCGTCAACCTCACCGGGACGACGCTGACCAACAACGGGGACATGAACCCCGGGACGTCGCCGGGGATCCTCGGTCTAACCGGTGCGTTTGCGCAGCCCTCCGGCGTGTTGAACATCGAGCTGGGCGGCCTCACCGTCGGCACGCAATACGACCGGCTCACGGTCAGCGGCGCCGCGACGCTGGGCGGGACGCTCGACGTCACGTTGATCGGCGCGTTTGCGCCGATGCTCGGCGACCAATTCACGGTCCTCACCTACGGCTCGCACACCGGTTCGTTCTCGGGGGTCAACCTGCCGCCCCTCTCTGGTGGCCTCACGTGGCAGACGACGGCGAACCCGACCGCCTATGTTCTCGAGGTCGTCGGCCCGCCGCCGCAGATCCTGTGGGCGGGAGACTCGTTGTTCGGGGCGTCCAAGGGACAGTTCCGCGCCAATCCCGACGGCAGCGGCCTGTTCCGCATCACCACAGAAGGTCCCTCGGGCCGCGACTTCCCGCGGTGGTCTCCGGACCGGACGCGCTACACGTACACGTCCAACAACACGCCCGGCGCCACGAACCTGCTGCACGTGGGGTCCGTGGACGGCCTGCAGCTCGCGCACGTGGTGAACGACACGAGCACTCAGCGTGCCGCGTGGAACTCGACGGGGACCCACTTGGCGGCCGCGTGCGGGCCGTCTTTCTCGCCGAACGACGTATGCGTCGTGGCGAACGTGAGCGGTCCGATCGCGTCACTCAACGGACTCGGAGACGGGTCGGGGAAGACCTTCGTGACCGACTTCGATCTCGTGAACCGTCCCGACGGTCCGGGGTCGTTCCACTGGGATCCGCTCGACCCGAACCGCCTTGCCGTGGTGCGCAACGATTCGGCGTTCGCCAGCCGGATATTCACCGTACGCTTCGATGGGACGAGTGTCGTGCCGCTGTCGCCCGACTCGATGGACGTGGGTGGCGGGGTTCTGGAGATCTACGGTCCGATGGACTGGTCCCCTGACGGATCGCAGCTCGTGTTCTCGGCGTACGACACCACGTTCTTCCAGCATCTCTATCTCATCAATCGCAACGGCACCGGCTTGGTGCAGTTGACGAGCGGGTCCGCCTACGATGACGATCCCGTGTTCTCGCCCGACGGGCAGGAGGTGTTGTTCCGCCGCAACTTCGGCTGCAGCGTCGATTTCTGGGCGATCCACGTGAGCGGGAGCAACGAGCGCCAGCTGACCGCCGAGGGTACCTGCGACTACGATTCCGACCTGCTAGGCGCGGACTGGTCGCCGGACGGCCTGGACATCGCGGTCACGGGGTTCGATCCGATCGGGACCCAGAGCAACCAGGCGATCTACACGATCAAGCGCACCACGACCGCGGCGACCTACGCGGGTGACCGCGTGCTGGTTGGTCGCGGTAGCTCGGCCATAGGCGAGGTGCGGGACATCCAGCCGAACTGGCGGCCGTAGCTATTTCAGCAGCAGCTTCGCGATGGTCTGGAGCTGCATGTTGCTCGTTCCTTCGTAGATCGCGCCGATCTTCGCGTCGCGCCAGAACTTCTCCACCGGGTATTCCTTCGTGTACCCGTATCCCCCGAACAGCTCGACGCACAGCGACGTGACGCGCTCGGCCACCTGGGACGAGAGCAGCTTCGCCATCGCGGCTTCCCGGGTGTACTCCACGCCCGCGTCGCGCATGCGCGCGGCGTTGTAGACCATCAGGCGGGCCGCTTCGAGCTCGGTGGCGGCCTGGGCGAGCTGGAACTGCACCGCCTGGAACTCGGCGACCGGCTTGCCGAACTGGTGCCGCTCCTGCACGTAGCGCAGGGCCGCGTCCAGCGCCCCGCGCGCCACGCCGATCATCTGCGCGCCGATGCCGATGCGCCCGGTGTTGAGGGTCTGGATCGCGACCTTGTAGCCCTGGCCGACGGGGCCGAGCACGTTCGCGGCGGAGACCGCGCAGCCATCCAGGATCAGCTCGGTGGTGGACGAAGCCCGGATGCCGAGCTTGTCCTCCTTCTTGCCCACCGCGAACCCGGGCGCGTCGCGGTCCACGATGAACGCCGTGATCCCCTTGTATCCCTTGGCGAAATCGGCGTTGGCGAAGATCAAATACACGCCGGCCTCGGCGCCGTTCGTAATCCACAGCTTGCGGCCCTCGAGGACCCACCCGTCCCCCCGCGGCGTCGCCTTGCACTCGAGGCCGAACGCGTCCGATCCCGAGCCCGGCTCGGACAAGGCGTAGGCACCGACCAGGTCGGCGGCGAGTTTCGGGAAGTAGCGCTGCTGCTGCTCGTCCGATCCCCAGTGAAGCAGCGGCTCGGTGACGAGCGTGTTCTGTACGTCCACGAAGATCGCGGTGGACGCGTCCACGGCGGACAGCTCCTCCACGGCGAGCGTGGTCATGAACAGCCCGCCGCCCGCGCCGCCGAACTGGTCGGGGATCTCGATGCCCATGAGCCCGAGATCGAAGAGCTTGGGGACGAGCGCGGGGTCGATGCGGCATGCCTGTTCCATCGCCGCGACGCGCGGGCGCACTTCCTGGTCGGCGAAGTCCCGCACCGCGTCGCGGAACATCCGCTCTTCCTCGGAGAGGTGGGTGAGGGGCGGAGTGGGGGTGGGCATGGTGGCGGGAATGTAGCCCCCGGAGCGGGGGCCCTTCAACGCCGCGGCGTACTCGGGATTGCTAGGCCTTCTTGTCGCCGCCGCCGCCGCCCAGCAGCTCCTTGATCCCGCCGAGCGAGCTCAGCACGCCGGTCGCCTCGTAGGGCAGGTAGACGACCTTGTTCCCCTGTCCGGAGACCATCTCCTTCAGCGCCTCGATGTAGCGCACCGCGATGAGGTACTGCGCGGGGTTCGCGCCGCTCTGCTGCACCGCGTCCGTCACCATGCGGATGGCCTGGGCTTCCGCCTCGGCGACCTTGAGGCGCGCGTTCGCCGTGCCCTCGGCCTCGAGGATCGCGGCCTGCTTGTCCCCCTCCGCCTTGTTGATCTCTGACTGGCGGATCCCCTCGGCCTGGAGGATGCGCGACTGCTTCTCGGCCTCGGCGGTGAGGATCGCGGCCCGTCGGTCGCGTTCGGCGCGCATCTGTTTCTCCATCGCGGCGCGGATGTCGTGCGGCGGGTTGATGTCCCGCAGCTCGACGCGGTTCACCTTGCCGCCCCACTTGTGCGTGGCCTCGTCGAGAATAGCGCGCAGCTTGGAGTTGATGACGTCGCGCGACGAGAGCGTCTCGTCCAGGTCCATCTCGCCGATCACGTTGCGCAGGGTGGTCTGGGTCAGCTTCTCGATCGCATCGGGCAGATTCGCGATCTCGTACACCGCCCGGACGGGATCGGTGACCTGGAAGTAGATCAGCGCGTCGATCTCGACCAGCACGTTGTCCTTCGTGATCACCGTCTGGCTGGGGAAGAGATAGACCGTCTCGCGCAGGTCGATCCGCTCGCTGCGAACCCGGCGGGAGATCGCCTCGCCCCTGGTCGTGACGACACTCAGTTGCCAGTCCATCGCGCGCGGCTTGTCGACCATGGGAATGATGATGTTGATGCCGGATTGCAGCGTGCGGTGGTACTTGCCGAGGCGCTCGACCACCATCGTCTGGGCTTGCTGGACGATCCGCACCCCCTTCGCGATGAGGGTGATCACGAATACGGCTACCAACGCGGCGACGATCAGCGTGCCTTCGATCATAGCTCGGGCTCCTTGTCCACCACCAGGATCGTGCCGTCGACCTGGACCACCGACACCCGGGTGCCCGCGGGGAGCGCGCGCTCGTCGAGCGCCATCCCGCGCCAATCCTCGCCCTCGATCAGGACCCGCCCCCGGCCCGTGCCTGGCTCGATTGCTTCCGTCACCACACCCGTGCGGCCGAGCAGCGCCTCGACGTTGGTCCGCAGCCGCGGCCCGGTATGAAACCGCCGCAGTAGGGCTGGGCGCACGGCGAGCAGGCTCAGGAGACTCCCGGCCGAAAAGACTAGGATTCCGGGGACGATCCCGGGCACCACGAGGGAGACGACCGCCGCCGCCAGGGCGCCGAGGCCGAGGCAGAGGAGCCAGAAGTCGCCGTTGAACATCTCGGCGACGACCAATCCGAGGGCGAGGATGACCCACAGATGCCACGGATCCACGACAACCGCCTCCGGAACGTGATGCCGCCTAATACTATCGGCGAATCGGGCCCCCGGCTATGCGCCCTGCAACCCCCAGCCCGCCAGCCCCATCCAACTGTGAAACGCTCGAGTGCCCGGCCGCGTAACGGTACGGGTGCGCCTTCACACTCTGCCTCGAGGCCCCATGCGCGTGCTCCTCCCGTTTGCCGTGTTCGTCGCCGCTCCGCTGGCAGCCCAGCAGGCCAGTCGCCACGTGCTGCGCGGCGCCGACGTGGCGATCTACAACCTCGCCGGCACCGTCCGCATCCAGGGCGGCGCGGTCGGCGATGTCGTCGTCGAAGTGACGCCGCGCGGCGGGGAAGCCGCCAAACTGCGCGTCGAGACCGGGCCGATCGATTCCCGCCAGACCCTGCGCGTCGTTTACCCTGGAGACGAGATCGTCTACGGTCAGGGATCCGGCCGCAACAGCACGGAGCTGCGGGTCCGCGACGACGGGACGTTTGGCGACACCCGCGGGCGCGACCGTGGCCGCTCGGTCCGCGTCCGCAACTACGGATCCGGCGTCGAGGTGTGGGCCGATCTCACCATCACCGTGCCCGCGGGCCGCAAGGTCGCCGTCCGCCTCGCGGTGGGCGAGGCGAGCGTCGCGGACGTGGACAGCGACCTCCTCGTGGACGTCCATTCGGCGGACATCACCGCGGAGCGGACCCGGGGCCGGCTGGTGCTCGACACCGGCTCCGGCGACATCAGCTTGCGCGACGCCCGGGGCGACGTCACTCTCGACACCGGCTCCGGCAACGTGCGCGCGACCGGTGTCCAGGGAGACTTGCTCATCGACACGGGGTCTGGCAACGTCACGGTGGCGCAGGCCGACGTTACGAGCTTGAGCATCGACACCGGCTCGGGCAACGTGGACGCGCGGGACGTGCGCGCCCGAGACCTGCTGATCGACACGGGGTCCGGCAGCGTCACCCTGACGCTTCTCTCGGATGTCGAGTCGGCCTCGATCGACACGGGTTCGGGCGACGTGACCATGACGGTGCCGTCCACGCTGGGCGCGGAGCTCGACATCCAGACCAGCTCGGGGGAGATCGACCTCGGGTTCCCGGTCGAAGTCCGTCGCATCGAGCGCAGTCACCTGCAGGGGCGCATCGGCAATGGCAGCGGGCGGATCGCGATCGACACCGGATCGGGCGACGTGCGGCTGCTGCACGGAGGGTCCTGACCCCCGCCGACGGCTCCCGACGGTGTCCGACGGCCGGTGCCCTGGGGCGCCGGCCGTTTTTTCGTTTCCGGGGGTCTTGTGGATTCCGTGCCCGGAAGCGTTGCGTCCACGCAACAGTGAAAGGACCGGCGGACGTCGGGAGTCGGTTTTCCCACCGTGGAGGCTCGGTGCCCCATATTGTAGCCCCCCTCGCCCGGCCTGCGGGACGGGAGGCACGAAGTGTGAAAGGACTCGCCACGGAATGTTCCCGAACCTCCTTGGAGATGAGATGCTGCGCTACCCGACTGGGCCCACATCCTCGCGCCGTTCAACCGTGATCACGCGGCTGTGCCGCGCCGGCGCGGCGCTGTCCCTCGCCTTGGTGTTTGCGACCTGCGCCACCGATGCCACGACGGCCGCGAATCTGATCCTGGCGTTCGTGGGGAGCCCCGGTAACGCCACGGCTGGTGCCAACCTCGGCACCGTCCGGGTCGAAGTGCGCCAGGCGTCGGGCGGGGTCTCGACCGGGTTCAGCGGCGTCGTGACGGTCGCGCTTACGCCGGGATCGGGATCCGCCGGCGCGACCCTGTCGGGCACGCTGTCGGTGGCGGCGGTCGACGGGGTCGTGACGTTCGGCGATCTCAGCATCGACCGGGCGGGGGTGGGCTATACCCTGACGGCGACGAACTCCGAGGCCGGGTCCGAGGTGAGCACGGCGTTCGACATCGCCCCCGGGGCGCTGGACCAGCTGGCCTTCACGGTCCAGCCGGCACAGGCGGTGGCGGGGGCGTCGATGGCGCCCGCGGTGCAGGTGACCGCGCGCGACGCGTTCGGCAACACCGTCACGAGCTTCAACGGCGCCGTCACGATGCAGATCGGGACGAATCCGGCGGGCGGCACCCTGGGCGGGACCACGACAGTCGCCGCCGCGAGCGGAGTCGCCACCTTCTCCAGCCTCACCATCGATCGCAGCGCTTCGGGTTACACCCTGACGGCCACGACCGCCGGTCCCCCCGCGACGGCGGGGACCAGCGCGGCGTTCACCGTCGTCGCGGCCGCGGCATCCCAGCTGGTCTTCACGAGCCAGCCGGCCAGCACCACCGCCGGCGCGCTGATGAACTTCGCGGTCACGGCGCTCGACCCGTTCGGCAACGTCGCCACCGGCTTCACCGGCAACGTGACGCTGGCGATCGGCAACAACCCCGGCGGCGCGACGCTGTCCGGCACCACGGCGCTGGCGGCGGTCGCGGGCGTCGCCAACTTCTCGGTCAGCATCAACCGCACGGGCTCGGGCTACACGTTCACCGCCGCCGCGTCGGGTCTCGCGGGGGCCACGAGCCAGTCGTTCGACATCGCGACTGGTTTGGCCGCGATGCTCGCGTTCACCAGCCAGCCCGCCAACGCGACGGCGGGGACGCTGATCGGCACGGTGAGGGTCACGGCCCAGGACAATCAGGGCAACCCGGTAACCTCGTTCACGGGCGATATCACGCTCGCCATCGGGACCAACCCGGGCGGCGGCGTTCTGGCGGGCACGAAAACCGTCACCGCCGTTGCGGGCGTGGCCCAGTTCACGGACCTGAGCATCGAGCGCAGCGGCGTGGGCTACACGCTCACGGCCACCGCGCCGGGCAATCTCACCGGCACCAGCGCCGGCTTCGATATCACGCCGGCCGCGGCCTCGCAGCTCGCGTTCACGAGGCAGCCACCGAGCACCATCGCCGGTGCGACCATCTCGCCGGGCCCCCAGGTCACGGCCCAGGATCCGTTCGGCAACGCCGTCACGAGCTTCACGGGCGACGTAACGGTGGCAATCGGCACGAACCCCGGTACCGGCGTGCTCGCCGGCACGCCCATGGTCGCCGCGGTGAACGGCGTCGCGACCTTCGGCGCCCTCAACATCAACCGCAGCGGCACGGGCTACACGCTCAACGCCACCGCGCCGGGCCTGGCGGGGGCCACGAGCAGCACGTTCGACATCGTCGCTGGCGCGGCCACCAAGCTGGTGTACGCCGTCGCGCCCGCCAACACCAGCGCGGGCGCGCCGATCGCCCCCGCGGTCCAGGTGGCGGCGCAGGACGCGCTCGGCAACACGGATCTGACCTACGTGGCCAACGTGATGATGGCGATCGGGACGAACCCGGGCGGCGGCACGCTGTCCGGCGCGACGACGCTGGCGGCGTCCGGCGGCGTGGCGACGTTCTCAAACCTGAGCATCGAGAGGACGGGCACGGGCTACACGCTCACGGCCACGTCGGGCAGCCTCACGCCGGTCACGAGCGCCGGATTCGACGTCGGTCCGGCGGTCGCGACGACGCTCGTGTTCACGACATCGCCGGTCAATACGACGGCGGGCCAGTCCATCCCCACCGTGCAGGTGACGGTCCGCGACGGGCTGGGCAACACCTCTACGGACTACGTCGGGAACGTGCTGGTGGCGATCACCGGCGCCACCGGAACCGCCGGCGCCGTGCTCTCCGGCACCACGCCGGCCGCGGTCTCGGCCGGCGTGGCGTCGTTCCCGAACCTGAGCATCGACAAGGCGGGGACGGGCTATACGCTGACGGCGACGTCGGGCACCCTGGCCGCCGGCAGCAGCTCGCCGTTCAACATCGCGGCGGGCGCGGCGACGAAGCTCGCGTTCACCGTCTCGCCCGTCACGACGACGGCGGGGCAGGCGATGGCGCCCGCGATCCAGGTCGCGGCGCAGGACGCGTTCGGCAACACCGATCCGACCTTTGGCGGCATGATAAACGTGGCCATCGGGGCGAACCCGGGTGGCGGCACGTTGACCGGCAGCCTCAGCGGCACGGCCTCGGGCGGCGTGGCGACCTTCACCAACCTCAGCATCGACAAGAGCGGCGTTGGCTACACGCTCGGAGCCACGGGCGGGAGCCTCACCGGCGGCACGAGCGCGGCGTTCGACATCGTCGCGGCAGCGGCCACCCAGCTGGCCTTCACGGTCCCACCGGGTAACACCGTCGCCGGGGCGGCCATGGCGCCCGCCGTGCAGGTGACGGCGCGCGACCAGTTCGGCAACGTGGCGACGAGCTTCGTCGACCCCATCACGGTGGCGATCGGCACCAATCCGGGCGCCGGCGTGCTGGGCGGGACGACCACTGTCGGCGCGTCCGGCGGCGTGGCGACGTTCTCGACCCTCAACATCAACAAGAGCGGCACGGGCTACACCCTCACCGCCAACTCGGGCGCGTTCAACGCCCTCAGCCCCGCGTTCAACATCGTGGCCGGCGCGGCGACCCAGGTCGGGTTCATCGTCCAGCCGGTCAACACCACGGCGGGTGTGGCCATCGCCCCCGCGGTGCAGGTAGCGGCGCAGGACGCCTTCGGCAACACCAACACCACGTACGCGGGCAGCATCACCGTCGCCATCGGCACCAATCCGGGCGCCGGCGTCCTGTCCGGCACGGCGACCGTCACGGCCTCGGGCGGCGTGGCGACGTTCTCGACGCTGCGCATCAATCGGAGCGGCGTCGGGTACACCCTGGGCGCGACGTCCGGGACGCTCACCGCCGGCGCCAGCACGCCGTTCAACATCGTGTCCGCGCCCGCGATCCGGCTGGCGTTCTTCGCGCAGCCCGGGCCCGCCACCGCCGGCGTCGCGATGTCGCCCGCCGTCGTAGTGACCGCGCAGGACTCGCTCGGCAACACGGCCACGACCTACGGCGGGAACATCACGCTCGCCATCGGGACCAACCCGAGCCTCGGCGTCCTGTCCGGTGCGACGACGCAGGCGGCGTCGGCCGGCGTGGCGACGTTCTCGAACCTCAGCATCAACAAGAGCGGCAACGGGTACACGCTGAATGCCACGTCGTCGCCGGTGCTGACGGCCGCGGCCAGCGCGGCGTTCAACGTCGCCCCGGGCGCCGCCACGGCCCTGTTCTTCACGGTGCAGCCGACCAACACCACCGTGAGTACGACCATCAGTCCGGCGATGCAGGTGACGGCGCGTGACGCGTTCGGCAACGACGCCACTGGCTTCGTCGGCAACGTCATGATGGCCATCCTGAACAACCCCGGGGGCGGTACGCTCGGGGGCAGCGTCACGCGCGCCGCCGTCTCGGGCATCGCGACCTTCTCGACGCTGAACATCAACGCCGTGGGCACGGGCTACACGCTCCGCGCGACGTCGGGCACTCTCACGGCCGCCGTCAGCTTGCCGTTCAACATCCTCTCGCCCGTCGCGACGACGCTGTTCTTCACCGTCCAGCCGAGCCGGGACACCGCCGGGAAAGTGATCACGCCGGCGATTCAGGTGACGGCGCGTGATCAGTCCGGCGCCACCGTGACGAGCTTCGGCGATCCCATCACGCTGGCGATCACGTCGGGCACCGGGGCGAGCGGCGCCGTGCTGTCGGGAACGACCACCCAGGGTGCCATCAGCGGGACGGCCACCTTCGCCGATCTCAGCATCAACAAGAGCTCGACGGGCTACAAGCTGACCGCGACCTCCGGCAGCCTGACCGGCACGAGCGCGTTCTTCACGATCGATCCGGCGGCGGCCGCGACCATCAGCTTCCGGGTCCAGCCGACCAACGAGGCGGCGAATACGGCCATCACCCCGCAGATCGAAGTGGTGGCCAAGGATGCCCTGGGCAACGTCGCGACCCAGTTCGTGGGCAGCGTGACCATGGCGATCGGCACGAATCCCAGTGCCGGCCTCCTGACGGGTACGACGGCCGTGACGGCCGTGTCGGGCGTGGCGATCTTCTCCAACCTGCTGATCGACCAGCCCGGTATTGGGTACACGCTGGTCGCGTCCACGGCAGGACTCGCGGACGCCATCAGCGGGAGCTTCGACATCACCGCCGCCGCGGGTGACCAGCTCGTGTTCACCACCCAGCCCGCCACGACGACCGCCGGGGTGTCCATGGCCAACGTCGTGGTGACCGCGCGCAACTCGACCAACACCGCCACGATCACCACGTTCAACGGTCCCGTGACGGTCTCGATCACGGGCGGCACGGGGACGAGCGGCGCCACGCTGTCGGGTACCACCACGGTGAACGCGGTCAGCGGGGTGGCCACGTTCTCGGGGCTGAGCATCGACAAGCGCGGCTTCGGGTACCGGCTGTCGGCGACCGCGAACAACCTGGCGGGCGTCACGAGCAATACGTTCACGATCAACGCGGGGGCGGCGGCGCGGCTCGACTTCAGCGTGCAGCCCGTCACCACGACGGCGGGTCAGGTCATCACGCCCGCCGTTCAGGTGACCGCGCGCGACGCGCAGGGCAACGTGGCCGATGCCTTCACCGGCCCGATCACGGTCGCGATCTCGGCCAACCCGGGCGGCGGCACGCTGTCCGGTACCCTGACCGCGAACGCGATCGGAGGCGTCGCGAGTTTCTCCGATCTCAGCATCGAGAAGTCGGGGACCGGGTATCGCCTGGTGGGCACCTCGGTGGGCCTGGTGCAGGACGAGAGCAACGCGTTCAGCATCAACGGCGCCGCCGCGGCCAGCCTGGTGTTCACGGTGCAGCCGAGCACTGCCACCCGGAACGTGGTGATCAATCCGTCGATCCGCGTGTCGGCGCTGGACGTCTTCGGTAACGTGGCCACGGGCTTCGTCGATCCCATCACGCTGGTGATCGCCAACAATCCGGGCGGCGGCTTGCTGGGCGGGACGACGACGATCACGGCGGCGAGCGGGGTGTCGATCTTCAGCGACATCACGATCAGCCAGCCCGGCATCGGCTATACGCTCAACGCGTCGTCCGGCGTGCTGCCGATGGTCACGAGCACGGCGTTCAACATCAACTGACGGTGGAGCGCGGCGAGGGCGAAGGCCCTCGCCGCGCCCCCGTCGGCTTCACCCCTCATCCCCTCCTCGCGACCCCGGCTCAGCCGTCGGGGTTGCCGATATCCACCACGATCTTCCACGCGCCGTCGGCCTGGCGCCGCCAGATCGTGACGTAGCTCCCCGTCTGCCGCCGCTCGCCGCCGTCAGCGCCGACCCGGCGGCTCTCCCACCGCCCGATCGTGTAGCCGAGGTCGCCCGCGACGTGGGCGCGGACGGGATCCCAGACGAGCCGAAATGTCGTGTCGGCGAACGCCGGGCCCATCCACTCGCGGATGGCTGCCGGCCCGACAACCTGGCCGCCGGGCCGAAACATCGTGCCCGAATCGGCGAAGAAACTGACCCAGGCCTCGAGGCGGCCCGTGGCCACCGCCCGTGCGAACGCACGGTCGGCGTCCATCAGGACGCCGCCGGACTGGGCCGCGGCCGGGGCCGCGGCGAGCCACATCACGGCCACAGCCGCGCGACACACGCTCACACGCATTGGTCCTCCAGCTAGTGTCCGGTCCCATCCCCCATCCCCGTCCGTCATCGCTCCTCCCGTTCCTGCCAAGCCAAACCCGGCGCTGACTGCTCGCCGGGCGGGCCCGATCGGTGCGTACGAGGCCGTCAGCACGTGCGCCACGACCGTGGAACGGCGGGTCGAGGGGACCCGCGGCGTCCTGTCCCACGGTAGATCGAGCGCGCGGCGCCGGCAAGCGCCGGGCGCCAGGCGGCGTCGGAGCGACGACCAGCGGCGAGCCGGCGCGACGGCTAGAAGCCGCGGCCGAGCACCGACTCGAGGTGGTCCTTGTAGCGGCGTGACAGCTTGAGCGACGTGCCGTCGTGCAGCAGCACCGCGTACTCGCCTCGCGAGTAGGGCTGCAGCTCGCGGATGCGCTCGATGTTGACGATGGTGGACCGGTGGATGCGCACGAACCGCGCGGGATCGAACTGGGTTTCCAGGTGCTTCATCGTTTCCCGCAGCAGGTGCCACACCTTGCCCACGTGGACCCGCACGTAGTCGCCCTCGGCCTCGATCCAGTCGATGTCCTTGACGCCGAGGATGGTGACCCGTCCGGCGGCCTTGATGGCGAGCCGCCGGAGGTAGCCGCCCGTCCCCGGCTCCGACGGGGGTGCACCCGGCGCGGGCCCACCGGGCGCGTCGCGCAGCAGCGCGAGCAGCCGCTCGCGCAGGTGCTCGGTCCGGCCCTGGCGGATCTGCAGCTTGGCGCGGCCCAGCGCCTGCCGGAAGCGGTCGTCGTCGAACGGCTTGAGGAGATAGTCCACCGCGTGGACTTCGAACGCTCGCAGCGCGTACTGATCGTAGGCGGTGACGAACACGACTGCGGGGAGCTGGTCCGGCCCCACGTCGCGCAGCAAGTCGAAACCGTCGCGCCCGGGCATCTGGACGTCGAGCAAGACGAGGTCGGGCGGGTCTTCGCGCATCAGCCGGGCGGCGCTGTCGCCGTCGGCGCACTCGCCCATGATCTCGATGTCCGGGTCCTCCCGCAGCAGCACGCGGATGCCCTCGCGTGCCGCGGGCTCGTCGTCCACGATCAGTGTGCGGATCACATCCACGGCTCAGTCCTCGGGGCTCCACTCGGCGTGCGCCAGACGGAGCGGCAGGGCCATGCGCGCTTCCACTCCACCCTCGGCCGCGTTCTCGATCGTGAACTCGAAGTCGCGGCCGAACAGGCGCTCGAGGCGCGCGCGGGTGTTGGCGAGTCCCACCCGGGGACGGGGCCCCCGCCCGTCGGGGATGCCGAGGCCGTCGTCACGTACCGTCAGGACCAGCCGCCCGTTGAACCGGCGGGCGCCGATCAGCACCGTGCCCCCCGCGACGTGCGGCGCGATCCCGTGGCGGATCGCGTTCTCGACCAGCGGCTGGAGGATGAGATACGGCACGGCGGCGTCCAGCGTGTCGGGCGCCACATGGATCGTGACGCGGAGGCGGTCGCGGAAGCGGACCTGCTCGATTTCGAGGTAGCTCCGGATGAAATCGACCTCGTGCTTCAGCGGCACCTCGTGCGCCACCACCTGCTCGAGCATGCGGCGGAGCAGGTCGCCCAGGCCGGCCAGCACACGCACCGCCGTTTGGGTGTCCCCCGTCCGCACCAGGGTCCCGATTGTGTGCAGGGCATTGAACAGGAAATGCGGGTGAAGCTGCGATTGCAGCGCCTGGAGCTGGGCCTGCGCGAGCTGCGCCTCGAGCCGCGAGGCGAGCAGCTCGCCCTCACGATACTTGCGGTAGTGCTCGACGGCATAACTCACCGACACCACCGCCCAGTACAACAGGCCGTCCGCGACCACCCAGAACAGAAACAGCCGCGCGGACTGCGCCATCACCGTCGTGGCCGGTTGCGCGGGGGGCTGGCCCAGGGCCCGCGACGCGACCACGTACACGACATCGATGGCGAAGACAACCGCGACGCACGCGGCCAGGTGCACGGCCGCGCTCCTGCGCCACCGGCCGCGGGTGAAGGGGAAGCGGTGCGCCAGCTGCAGGATCAGGGGGGTGAGCGCGGCCCAGCACCACGCGAGGAGCAGCTGGAGGACGAGGTGGCGCCACAGCGGCTCCGGCCGGTCGAAGACGCGGCCCACCAGGAATTGCTGCGTGCCCACCAGGAGCCCGTAGGCCGTCCAGATGCTCCACACCACCCGCCAGTCGGCCCGCGGTGGCGTGGACTCCGGGACGGTACCCGCACCGTCGTCCATGGTGGTAATGTCCCCCGCCCGGCGGCGCGGGGGAAGGCCGCGCCGGCCCCCGGTCAGGAGCGCCGCCGGTACTCCAGCGTCCAGTTCAGCACCCACGTGCGTCCGCCGTCGCCACTGCGCTCCCAGTCCCACACGAAGCGATCGGCCGTGATGTCGCGGAACACCATGCGCGATACGACGGTGTCGCCCGAGGCCTGCACCGCAGGCGCGGTGGCGAGGATCATGCGCCCGTCCGCCATGGCGCCGCGGAACACGAGGTAGCCGCCGTGATTGTCGACCCACGTCTGCCGCCACTCGCCTGCCGATGCGTGGTAGACGGAGACGCTCATCCCCTCGAGCCCACCCTCGACCCCCATGCGAAACCGTTCCTCGATCACGCACCCGCCGAGGATGGCTCGCACGTGGTTGGTGGCGGGCGTGTCCTGCCAGCCGTCCGCCGTCCGCATGCGCCCGGCGAGGTCCCACTGGCCCACCCAGAAATCGAATTGGCGAGCCCCCGGCGCGGTGCAGCTGGCGGCAGGAAGGGGAGCGGCCTGGGGCGTCGCCACACTGGCCGACAGCAGCATGATGATGACGAGAGTGGTCGGGAGCATGGGACAAAGATGCACCGACCGGGGCCCGGCGCGCTGCCCGGCCGCGACGAACCGCGCCCGGGGCGCGACGAGCGGACGGGCTTGCGCGTCGGGCGGGGCGCCATTAGCCGTGACGCATGCCCGACGCTGTCCGCCTCGACAAGTGGCTCTGGGCCGCACGGTTCTACAAGACCCGCAGCCTCGCGACACAGGCAGTCGCGGGCGGCAAGGTGCATCTCAACGGCGAGCGCGCCAAGCCCGCGCGGCTGGTGCATCCGGGCGACCTGCTGCGCATCCGCATCGGCCCGTTCGAGCATACGGTCACGGTGGCCGGACTCGCCGAGCGGCGCGGCACCGCGCAGGCGGCCGCGACGCTGTACCTCGAGACCGCCGCGAGCGCGCGCGCGCGCCAGGCGCTGGGGCTGCAGCTGAAACTGCACGCGGTGCCGGTCTACGAGGGGAAGGGGCGTCCGACCAAGAAGGCGCGCCGCAACATCGACCGGCTGCGCGGGGACTAGCGGCGGGCAGGCGGCGTTCGGCGGATGGCTGACGGCGCCTCGTGCGCCGGCGTCTCACCGCCTCATGAGCCGCTTGATCAACTGAATCTGCCCCGCGTGATACAAGTCGTGCGACGCGATGCCGTAGACGTGCTGGACGTTGGTCCAGGCGGAGCGCCACCCCTTGCGCCGCAGGCGGCCCGGAGGGAAGCGGGCGATGGCGGCCCGCAGCGCGCGGTGCTCCTGGCGGAGCAGGGCCACGTCCCGTTTCCACGCTGCGGCGTCGGCGCGGTCGGGCATGCGGGGCCAGTTCGCGCCCGGTCGCGGGAACTCGAGGCTGGGGTCGCGGGACAGCCGGCGGCGCACGATGTACTTCCAGTACGCCGTGTGCAGGACCAGCTCCCAGATGTTGTGCCGGCCTCGCGCGGGCCGCCACAACGCCTGCCGCGGCGTGAGCCCCCGGATCGAGCCCCACAACGCCGTGCCGTGCCACGCGCGGCGGTCGAACGCCTGATCCACGATCTCGAGCAGCAGGGGGATCATCGGCTCTTCCTCCTCCCGCCTCCGGGGGCGACTATTGCTGACGTGACCCGTGACTTCCGGGCGGGCGTTGGGCGCCTCGCCGATCCCAAGATATCGCTCGCCTCGATGGCGTCCATCGTCCTCGGCACGGGCGCCGCTGCCCGCGACGGACCGATCGCGCCGCTCTGGCTCGCGCTCACGGTCCTGTGTGTGTTCGCGGTGGAGATCGCCAAGAACGCGTCCGGGGAGATCGTGGATTGGGACTCGGGCGTGGATCGCCTGGTGGCGCCGGAGGACCGCAGTCCTTTTTCCGGCGGCAAGCGCGTGCTCGTGGACGGTCTGCTCACCCGCGGTGAGGCGGTCGGGACCGCCTTCGGGGGATACGCCGCGGCTCTCGTGTTGGGAATCGTGATCGCGCTGGGGCGCGAGCCGGCGGTCTTGCCACTGGGTCTCGCGGGCGCGGCGCTCGCGTTCTTTTACCACGTACCGCCGCTCCGGCTGGCGTACCGTGGCTGGGGCGAGCTGGCGGTCGGGATCGCGTACGGACCGGGGATCTGCGCCGGTACCTACCTCGTGCAGCACGGCGCCATGCCGGGCCGTGTGATCCTGCTGGCGCTACCGTTGGGCACGCTGGTCGCGGCGTTCTTGTGGATCAACGAGTTTCCCGACGCCCGCGCGGACGCCGCGGCGGGGAAGCGAACGCTGGTCGTGCGGCTGGGGCGGCGGCGGGCCGCCCAGGGCTTCGCCGTGCTGGTCGCGGCCGCCCTGGCCGGTATCGCGCTGCTGCCCCTCGCGGGCTGGTCGCTCGGGGCGTGGCTCGGTCTCGCGGCGGCGGTGCCGGCGACGCGCGCAGCCGTGATCCTGAACGGGTCCCCTGAGGACACCCCCGCCATCGTCCCCGCGCAGCGGCAGACGCTGCTCGCGTTCGTGATCGCCGCCGTGGGCACGGCGGCCGGGTTGGTGCTGGTGGAGTGATTCCCGCGGGGCGCCCGGGCCGCTCAGGACTTCGACTTCATGTACTCGACGCCCCGGCTGATCGTCGCGCGCCAGGCGGATTCGAGCTCCGGTGTGAATTCGGGATCAAAGTGACGCATGTTGTCGATCAACGCCTCCACGAACGGACCGTACATTTCAGAAGGGATGGCGAGGTCATGGCGCCCGTGCCGCTCCGCCACGCGGGTCAGCAGGTTGGGCTCGCGCTCCGCGGCGTGACCGGGGAAGATGACCAACAGGCTGATGGCGTGCTTGAGCAGCTTGTGCTGATGCTCGAAGTTGGTCTTGGCGAACATCGGCCGCGCCGCAGGACAATGCGCGAAGAACCGCTGGTAGAACTCGGGGAAGAAGTTCTGCAGGGCCGCGATGCGCTCGAAGCTCGCGCGCGCCGCGGCCATCTGTTCCGCCGTCGGTGCAGCAGGTGGCATGGTCACTGGCCAGGTCCGTTCCGGGTCACCGGGAAATAATGCGGCCCGACGCGAGCGCGCAACGTCGCCGCGCGTAGGCCGCGGGAGAACGAGCGTGAGGAGAGCACTCCTGTGGATCGGCGGGTCGCTGCTGGCGCTCGGCGCCGTGGTGGCGATCATCGGGTCGCTCCTGCCGAGGGAGCATACGGCCACGAGCGCGGTCACCCTCCGGCAGCCGGCCGAGTCGGTGTGGGTGGTGGTGCGGGATCTGGGGGGCACGCCACGGTGGTGGGCGGACGCGACCGCGTCCGCAGCCGTGGCCGACACGGCCGGCCGGGAGGTGTGGCGGCAGACGATCGACGGATTCGAGATGGACCTGGTCGTCGTACAGACGACGCCGCCCACCCGGATGATCACGGCGATCGACGCACCCTCCGACGCGGCGTTCGGCGGCACGTGGACCTACGATCTCACGCTCACCGCCGGGGGCACGCGCGTCGCGGTTACGGAGGCGGGGTGGATCGCGAACCCGGTGTTCCGCGTCATCGCGCGAGTCGCGGGATACCACGGCACCCTCGATGCCTACCTGACGGCGCTGGGCCGGCGCTTCGGCGAAGACCTCACGCCGGAGCACGTCGCGCGGCGATGAGGGCGATCGCCGTCCGCGCGCCGGGGGGACCCGACGTGCTCCAGCCCGTCGAGGTGCCCGTGCCGGAGCCGCGCCCGGGGGAAGCCCTCGTCCGCGTCGCGGCGGCCGGTGTGAACTTCATCGACGTGTACCACCGGACCGGGCGTTACCCGCTCCCGGTGCCGTTCACGCCGGGCCAGGAGGCCGCCGGGACGGTCGTGGCGGTCGGATCCGGCGTGACCGACATCCACGAGGGCGACCGCGTGGCGTGGGCCGGCGTGATCGGCGCGTACGCGGAGCAGGCGACAGTCCCGGCGGCACGGCTCGTGCCGCTCCCCCGGGGCGTCGCCGAGGATGCCGCCGCCGCCGTGCTGCTCCAGGGGATGACGGCGCACTACCTGGCGCTCGAGACCTGCGCCCTCCAGTCCGGCGACGCCGTCCTGATCCACGCCGGCGCGGGCGGGGTGGGACTGCTCCTGACGCAGATCGCGGTGCGGCGCGGTGCCCGGGTGATCACCACCGTCTCCACCGAGGAGAAGGAGGCAGCGTCACAGGCGGCGGGCGCGGACGCCGTGATTCGCTATACGACCACCGATTTCGTCGCCGCGGTGAAGCGCCTGACGCACGGCGCCGGCGTCCGCGTAGCGTACGACTCGGTGGGGCAGACCACCTTCGAGGGCAGCCTGCGCTGCCTGGCACCGCGGGGCATGCTCGTGCTGTTCGGGGCATCGAGCGGGCCGGTCCCGGCGCTGGACCCCATGACGCTGGGCCAGCAGGGGTCGCTCTTTCTCACCCGCCCGACGTTGGGTCACTACGTCGCGGACCGCCCCGCGCTGCTGCGCCGCGCGGGCGACGTGTTCGCGTGGATGGCCGAGGGAGCGCTGAAAGTCCTCGCGACGCGGACCTATCCGCTGGCCGACGCGCCGCGCGCCCATCGGGACCTCGAAGGGCGCGCCACAATCGGCAAGCTGCTGCTCCTGCCCGACGAGTGACGCGCAGGGCCGAGCGACGTCGCTGCTTCGCCCACGCGGGGATCGGCCCGCGTCAGGGAGTGGTCACGGCATCAGGGCGCTTCGCGAACCACTGAATCATCTGGCAGTTGGCGCAGACGAGCGCCGTGCCCTGCTTCCCCGTCCAGTCCAGATTGAAAAACGACGCCAGCGCCGAGCTCAGAACCGCATCGTGCCGGGCGAACCGGTCGTGCCCGCAGTGCGGGCACACGATCTTGCGGCCCAGCGCCGCGTACGATTGGGGCCCGGGGTGCTTGCCGCCGCGCCGGACGCTGGCGCGCACGGCGTCGAAGAAGCTCATGGTCCCTCCACCCGCCGGATGAGCAGCCCGGACGTGGATACCAGCACGAGAAATCTGGTCGGACGGCTGACGGGGATGAAGCTCGCGGAGCCGTACTCCGCGTCCACCAGCGGGCGCAGCAGCGTGAAGCGGCGCCTCAGGTGAAACAGGTCCACGGGTTTGTCCGCTCCCAGCTCGTGGACCGTCCGTTCGGCCGTCCGCTCGCTCGCGAGGTCCGCGTAGCGCCCCGCCACCCGATCGAGCTCGTAGTCGGTGTGCAGGCCCAACAGGTTTCCGAGTGGCTTCCATTTGAGCACGCGGGCGTCGACGTACAGCTCGTCGCCCGCCAGGCGGTACACCTGTTCGTGCCCGTCGGGGAAGCGGATGCGGGCGGCGAAGCGGCGCGCACCGGTCGGCGCGACCGTGACGACGGCCGCCGTCTCCTCGTGCGTGAACGCGCGATAGCCGCGCGTCGCGACGGTGATCGTGGCGCACAGTGCCGCCAGGGCGAGCAGCAGCGCACCCAGCAGCACGCCCGCCGAGCCACCGACCAGGTGACGGCGGCGCAGCGCCCGCAGGCCAGCGATGGTGAACACCAACGATGCCAGGGTGAATCCGGCGGCGATCATCGTGAACGCGCTCATGGGGCCGCCGTCCCGACCGCCTCGAAGGGGAGGTTCAATATCGGATAGTGGCGCCAGTCGCGAAAGTCGAAGTGCCACCACTCATCGGCGATGCGCCGGAATCCCTCGCGCTCGAGGGCCTCGCGCAGCAGCTCACGGTGCCAGCGCTGCAGCGTCGTGGTCACCGGATAGTCGGGGTACGAACGCGGGGTCGTCTCGTCGTAGGTCCCGCCCATGTCCACCACCGCGCCGCTGGCGAGCTCGTACAGCGTGACGTCCACCGCGCAGCCGCGGTTGTGGCGGCTGCCGTTGGCCGGGTCGGCCACCATCCAGCGCCGCGCCGGTGGAGTCGCGTCCCAGAACGCCCGGGTGACGAACCACGGACGGTACCCGTCGTGGATCAGCAGCCCATAGCCCCGCTCCCGCAGCCAGCGGTGCGCGCGCACGAGCGCCTGCGCGGCGGGCCGCTGCAGAAACGCCCGGCGTGAGGCGTAGAACGGCGCACCTAGGAAGTTGTCGTCCGTCGCGTACCGCACGTCGAGCCGGATCGTGGAATCGAGCGTCGCCGGCTCCACGAGATCCGGCGCGCGCAAGCCGTCGGGCATGGAGGGCGGCTCGGCCGCGCGGGCCGCGGCGAGGGCGGCGGTGACGGGTATGAGCGGCGTGACCCGCAGCTGGCGGCCATCCGACGGCCCCACCACGCGCCGCGCGAAGCGCATGCCGGCCGCGTCCACGCGCGTGGCGCGACCGGACCGGTCGCGAGCGAACACCAGGCGCTCGCCGTGGTACAGGCCGGATTCCGGGAACGCAAAGGTGTCGCGCGCGACCTCCGTGAGCGGATAGGCAAAGAACCACTCGATCAGCGCGTACAGCGCCCCCTGTGCTTCGTAGACGAACAGCACGTTGTGATCCCAGCCGTACTCGCCGACGAGGCCCCGCCACCCCTCCGGGATGGACGCCGGCTCGGGGAGCGGCGCGCGGGCGAAGGTGTCGCCGCGCACCAGCAGGCCAGCGCGGCCGGAGTCGAGGGGCAGCATGGGGAGTCCGAAGTCGCGGGGGTCGTCGATCAGCAGCGTATCGCCGCGCAGCCCGAGCGTGAGGTTCGCCCCGCCCCGCCCGGGAGCGAGGACCAGGCTGGCGGGCCGATCCCGCAGGTCGAGCTGGCGCTCGCCCCGGACGTACCGGCCCGCCACACGGGCCGCGAGTGGCGGCGGGATGGGGGCGGTGGTCGCGGGCTCGGGGATGGGCAGACCGGCCCGCACGGCCAGCATCCCGCGCAGCGCCGCGTCGGCGATGCGGCGCGCCACCGTGTTGGCGACGTCGAGCGTCGTCACCACGACGACGCCCAGCCGGTCGTCGGGCAGTGCCGCGAGTTCGGTGGCGAAGCCGTAGACGGCCCCGTCGTGGCCCACCCGCCGCCGGTCCTCGAACCGGGACACGAAGAAGCCCAACCCGATTCCCTCTGCGGCGCCGGGCGCGGCGAACTGCGGCGTCCACATCTGCTCGAGCGTCTCGCGCCGCAGGATGACGGTCCCATCGGCCGCCCGGCCCCCGGCGTGCAGCGTCGCCAGGAAGCGGCTCAGATCGGCCACGCTCGCGTGCAGCTCTCCCGCGGGACCGGTGCCGAGGGGAAACACGGGCGCGGGAAAGTGGCCGCCGTCCGGGCGCCACATCATCGCCGCCGCGAGCGCAGTGTCCAGGTCGCCCGCTGGCGCGAACGCGCTGGCCTGCATGCCGAGCGGCGCCAGCACGCGACCACGCACCGCGAGCGGGAACGGCTCGTCGCGCACACGCTCGATCACGCGCCCGACGACGGCAAGCCCCGCGTTCGAGTACTTGACGCGACTGCCCGGCGCATACACGAGGGAGGTGCGATTGAGGCTCGCCACCGTCGCGGTGAGTCCGGGCGCGGCGGGGTCGAAGTAGTGGCCGGCGGGCGGTTCGCGGACGAGCCCGGCGCGGTGCGCCAGCAGGTGGCGCAGCGTGATCGGGCCCCCGAACGGGTTGCGGGGCATGAAGTCGGGCAGGTACCGCGTCGCCGGGGAGTCGAGCTGGACGCGTCCCTCCTCCACCAGCTGCATCAGGGCGACGGCCGTGAACAGCTTGGACACCGATCCGACGCGGTGCACCGTGGCGGCCGTCGCGGGCACGCTGTCGCGGGGCCGCGCGAACCCAAACCCCGCGGCCCACACCGTCTCCTGGTCGTCCACCAGCGCGATCGAGACGGCGGGCAGGTCCTTGGCAGCCATCTCGTGCGCGATGAACCGCGAGAGCATCGCGGCGACCGGGGCGTAGTCGGCGCGCGGGGCGGCGACGGCCTGCGCTCGCGCGGACGGGGCGCCGCAGGCGAGGGCGGCGAGGCCGGCTAGGAGGACGCGGGACGGGTGGGTGCGCGTCACCCCTCGGCCGCCGCCCCGAGCGTCGCGAGCTGATCGGACTCGTACACGTGCGTCCCCGCGCGGCCCTCGCGCGTTACCGCGCGCATCGCCCGCGCCACCGTCTCGGCGGCGATCGGACGGTACTTGCGGAACGGCCCCAGCATGAGCGGGGCGAGCGCCGAGAAGACGCCAATGGCGAGATGCTCGAGCGACCGGTGGTCGGACCGCTCGCCGACGAGGAACGACGGCCGCAGCAAGTGCACGGTTTGGATCCCGAGAGCGGCAACGTCGCGCTCGGTCTCGCCCTTCACTCGGTTGTAGAACACGAGCGAGCGGGGGTCGGCGCCCAGCGCGCTGACCAGCGCGAGCTGCTTTGCTCCCCGCGCCGCCGCCCGGCGGGCGAACTCCACGATGTAGTCGTGATCGACCCGGCGGAACGCCTCGCGGGTTCCCGCGCGGCGGATCGTCGTGCCGAGGGCGCAGAACACGTCATCTGTCCGGGGCAGGTCCGACTCGGCGAGGCCGTCGAAGTCCACGATCACGGCCTCGAGCTTCGGGTCGGTCAGCGGCAGGGGCCGGCGCACAACCGCGACGACGCGTGCATACGTCGGGTCCCGGAGCAGCTGCCCGAGACAGTGGCTGCCGACGAGCCCCGTGGCGCCGGCGAGCAGGGCGATCCGACCGGGCTCACCCATCTAGCGCGTCGGCGTACAGGTTGGCGACGGCCGTCAGAACGCCGTCGGCGTCGTGCACGGAGACGAGGATGCGGCGATAGCCGGCGCCCTCGAACTCGTCGAGGCGCGGCCAGTGGTCGGGCAGCGCGTCGCTGACGAGGATCTGCGCCGGCACGGGGGGCCCGCCCGCACGCCACCGCAGCACGGGGAACCCCGTTGCTGCCCCCCACCCGGTCGAATGCAGCATGCCGGTCACGATGCCCTCCTGCCAGGAGCCCGGCAGATCGGCCAGGACGTGGTGGTTCGGCGCTCCCGGAGCCAGGCTGCCATACACCGCGAGCCGGCAAGACGCGCCGAAACGCTGCTCCAACTCACGCTCGAGCTGGTCGGCCGGGCTCGAGATCCCGGCCTGCCGCCGGGCGTTCGCGACGCACAGCGCTTCCGCCAGCTCGAGGTCCCAGGTGGTCGCGACCATACCCTAAGGTCTTGCCGGAGCCTCGTTCCGGCAACCGGATCGGACGGCGCTGGCCGAACCCGCCTACAGCCTCAGGCGGTCCAGCGGCGCGCGAGCGCGTGCGCCACGACCCCATAGGCGATGCACAGCGCGAGGAACAGGGCGATCACCGCGATCTGAGCGCCGGTGGTGTCCATGCGACCCGCGTTGCGCGCTGTGGACGAGAGCGCCACGATCCCCGCGCACGTCGCCATCCCCAACGCGGGTCCGACGGCGGGTGAGGGGAGCCGGCGGGCGAGCGGGGCCCACAGCAGGGCGGCGACGGCACCGAACAGCCCGCCCGCCGCCAGCACCTCGAGCGTACCGGCCCAGCTGAATCCCGCGTCGCCGGGCAGGAACAGGACGGCGATGAGGCGCATCACCAGCCGGCCGCCGATGCCGAGGACGAGTGTTCCCGCGACGGCGCCGGCGACCACGGCGCGCAGCAGCGCTCTCACGCCGCCATAATGCCGTCGGTCGTCCGGCGGCGCCAGCGGGCGGTTCGCCTCAGGTGAAGATGATCTCGCCCCCCGCCGCCATCTGATAGAAGTCGCCGACGGTGATGACGTCCTCGACCTCGTCCACGAAGTCCTTCTTTGCGAGGCCGAACATGTCCACCGACGCCTTGCAGGCGTAGAGCTTCCCGCCCGAGTCGGCGATCAGCTGGATGAACTCGGGGATCGGCGGAATGTCCAGCTCCTCCATCTTCTTCTGCATCTGCTTCGTGACGAACCGGGACATCCCGGGGATGGCGCCGAGCAGGGTCGGCAGCCCCAGGGCGGGGTTGCCTACGGTCGCGACGCGGATGCCGTTCTGCTTCTTCTTCGTGATGGCGTCCATCCCGAAGAAGGTGAAGAACACGTTGGCCTCGATCCCCTCCATGCGCGCTCCGTTCGCCATGATGAGGCCGGGGTAGATGCCCTCGAGCGTCCCCTTGGAGACGACGATCGAGACTTTCTTGAGCGTTTCGGGCTGCCGGTCCTGGTCGAGCAGCTCGCCGATCTGCGCCTGCGATGTGGTCGTGGTCATGGTCGTCCTCGTGTCAGATGCAGCCCTTGGGCTTCGGGATTCCCCCGATCTTGGCGGCGAGCTTCGCCGGACCCTTGGGGAACAGCTGGTACAGCTCCTTCACCTCGACGCCGGACTGCTTGCCGAGGGAGCGGATCGTGGGTGCGGTGCCGGTGTCGAGAAACCGGTTTCGCATGAACCGGATCACCAACCAGTGGCGATCCGTGAGCTGCGGGATGCCGTTGTCGCGCGCGATCTCGGCGGCGATCTCCTCGTTCCACTGCTCGGGCTTCTGGAGAAAGCCCTCCGCGTCCACTTCGAGCTGGGTGTCGAGCATCGTCAGCGTGGGCATGGTCTTCTCCCTATGTGGTGGCGGCGGCCACGGGCTCGGCGGCCGGCTGGCGCTTGCCGCGCATCGTCATCTGCGGGGGAATCCCCGGGATGTCCCGTCCGGGGAGCAGCAGGTTCCAGTAGATCCAGCGGAAGGCGAGCTTGCCGAGGTGGTTGAGCCGGCTCTCCTTGAGCAGCGGCAGCCCTACCACCGGAAGCGGGAAGCGCCCGGGCAGCGGCTCGACCTCGTAGTTGAAATCGATCAGCAGCGCCTTGTGGTGGCCCGTCTCGATGAAGCAGTTCGCGTGACCGTCGAATCCCGCCTCGAGCGGCAGGCCTTCGAGATAGCGATGCACGTTTTCCTCCAGGACGTGCGCCTGGAAATGCGCCACCGATCCGGCCTTGGACGTCGGGACGTTGGTGGCGTCGCCGATGGCGAAGATGTTGGCCTTGCGCTCGGCCTGCAGCGTGCGCGGATCCGTGAGCACGAAGCCGATGTCGTCGCCCAGGCCCGGCGAGCGGCCGACGAACTCGGCGCCGCCGTGCAGCGGGACCGTGACCAGGAGATCGAAGGGCACGACCCGGTCGTCCCAGGAGCGCAGCGTGCCGGCGGCGCCGTCCACGCGCGCCCGTGCTGAACTCCGTGACGATGTCGATCCCCTTCTCTTTCAACAGGTGGCTCAGCTCGCGCGTGCACGCGGGTTTGGTGAACGCGGCGTCGAGCGGCGTCACGTAGGTGATGGTCACCTTGTCGCGGATGCCGCGCTCGGTGAAGAACCAGTCCGCGAGGAACGAGAACTCGAGCGGTGCCACCGGGCACTTGATCGGCATCTCGACGAGGTTGACGACGAGCCGCCCGCCCGGGAACCGCGCCAGCGCGTCACGCAGGGCCGTCGCGCCCTCGAGCGTGTAGAAGTCGAACACCTTCGAGCGCCACCCCTCGCCCGTGAGCCCGTCGGTCTCCTCGGGGAGCAGCCGGGTGCCGGTGGCGACGATCAGCACGTCGTAGGGCACCGGACGGCCGTCGGTGAGATAGACCACGTCCGTGTCGGCGGCGACCCGGTCGATCGCGCCGGTCACGAGCTCGACGTCGTCGGCCAGCAGCGGCCGGCTCGGCTTCACCAGCTCCTCCGGCTCGTAGATGCCGAAGGGGAGAAAGAGCAGGCCGGGCTGGTAGACGTGCCGGGTTTCCTGGTCCACCACGGTGATGTGGACGCGGCCGGCGCGGATGTCCCGCTGGTAGCGGCGCGCGAGCCGGTTGGCCATCACGGTGCCGGCCGTGCCCGCGCCGAGGATCACGATGCGGTTCATGTCTATCCTCTCAGTCCCCGGCGTGCTCGCGGATGCACGCGAGGATGCGGTGGACCCTGGGTTCGATGAGGCGGTAGTGGACGTGCGTCCCGGTGCGGTGCGCTTCGACGATGCCGTGCCCCCGCAGCGTGGCGAGATGTTGGCTCACCATGGTCTGCGTCGCTCCCGAGTGCGCCTGGAGGTCGGTGACCGTCTGCTCGCCCGAGGCGAGGGCCTCGACGAGCCGCAGGCGCAGGGGATGCCCCAGGCACTTGATCACGGCGGCGGCCGCTTCAAGGGTCGGCCAGGCGATGGGGGCGCTGGTGCGCGCCATGGTGGTTCTCTCCCGCTTCAGGACATGCGGATATTGCTATGTAGCGATGTAAACGGAGTTGAAAGCCCCGTGAAGACGCCTTCAGGCGGGGATCCAGATACTCTTGGCGCTCAGCAGCTCGGCTTTGCCGGGGAGGGGGAGGGGATCGCGCACCTTGGTGCAGAACACCAAGCCGCGGTAGCTGGTGAGATACTGGTGGTTCGTGCGGAACACGCCGCCCGTGGCGTAGATCACGAGCGGGTCGTCCTGGCGCGCGACGAGGTGCGCGAACAGGTCCGGCTCGACCTGGACGATCGCGCCGGAGGCCTTGATCACCTGCGCGGCCGCCGCCGCGGCGGCGGCGGTCCCGCCAGCGACGGTCATGCCGGCTCCTTGAGCTTCGCCAGATAACGCGCCCGCAGCTTGGCCACCTTGGGCGCGATGACGACGCGGCAGTAGCCCTGATTCGGGTTGCGGCGGAAGTACTGCTGGTGATCCGCCTCGCCCGGATAGAACGTCGTGAGCGGGACGACCTGGGTCACGATGGGATCGTCCCACACCCCCGCCGCCGTCAGCTCGGCGATCACCGCTGCGGTGGCGGCTTTTTGATCTTCGGAGTGATAGAACACGGCGGAGCGGTACTGTGAGCCCACGTCGGCGCCCTGGCGGTCGGGCGTCGTCGGATCGTGGATCGTGAAGAACACGTCGAGCAGGTCGCGGAACGACACGACCGCCGGATCGAACGTGAGCTGCACGACCTCCGCGTGGCCCGTGCGGCCGCCGCACACCTGCTCGTAGGTCGGATGCGGCACGTCCCCGCCGGCATAGCCCGAGACCACGCGCTCGACGCCGCGCAGCTGCTCGAACACGGCCTCGAGGCACCAGAAGCACCCGCCGGCGAGCGTGGCCGTTTCCCTCATCCCTCATCCCCCATCCCCGTCGTCATCGCGCTCTCCCGCGCCGTCCCGCCTCCCAGTCCGTCAGCATGTTGAACATCCGCATCTGATCATCGAGGTCGGTCGCCTCGACCAGCCGGTCGAGCTCGGCGCGGGTCTGCCGGCTCCAGGTCACCTCGGCGTTCGCGTACCACCAGGTGACCGTGGCGGCGATCGCCGCGTTGAGGCGCAACTGCCGGGCGTCCACCTTGTCGTACGTGTCGGAGCGGGCGTGGTAATTGGGCCCGTAGTTCGCCGATTCCTGGTTCGCGACCAGATTGGCCACGCCCTCCATCATGAAATCGAAGTTGTCAGTGCCCACCACCGGCACGTCGATCTGGGTGAACGGCCCGAGCGCCGCGATCGGCTCGAGCGCCCGGGTAGTGGCGGCCGCAATCTCCGGCCGGCCCCCCGTAAAGAATCCGGTGATGCGGCCCGTGCCGATGTCGTAGGAGCTGGCCATCACGTGGCGGTCGAGCGCCGCGCCCTGCTGCTGGGTGTAGCGCCACGAGCCGATCATGATCTGCTCTTCCCCGTTCCACAGGATGAACCGGATGGTCCGCGCGGGACGGAGGCCGAGCCGGGTCATCTGGCGCGCCATGTCGATCAGCATCGCCACGTTGGCGCCGTTGTCGAGCGCGCCGTCGCCTAGGTCCCACGAATCGAGGTGCGCGCCGATGACGACGACCTCATCGGGCTTCGTGGCGCCGCGGATCTCGCCCACCACGTTGAAGCTCTCGTACGGGCCACCGGTCTGGAGGTCGAGGGTGACGGTGAGGGTCAACGGCTCGCCGCCGCGCAACAGCCGCAGCGCGCGTCCCGCGCCGTCCCGCTCCATCATGACGATGGGCATACGGTTCTGCGGGCCCAGCGACGCGTTGTGCCGGGCGAGCAGGTTGTTCGGCCGGGAGCTCTGGTAGATGATCCCCGCCGCTCCCGCGGCCGTCGCGCGGGGCTCGATCATCGCGGTCCGCGCGTACTCCTCGAACAGTCCCGGGATGTCGCGCAGCTCGTCCGTCTCGATCAGCACCCAGGCGCCGCGCGCCGCCGCTCCCAGCCGGGTGAAGTCGGCCTCGTCGCCGGCGCCGCCGTCAACGAGCGGAGCGGTGAGCCCGCCGGCGGGCGTCGGGGCCGAGAAGGGCGACGCGGCGATGCGGGGCGCGAAGCTGCTGCGCCCCCGCACGGTCGCGCTCGCCGAGCGCTCGAGCCACAGCATCGGCATCTGGAACGCTTCCTTGCGCGCCGTCACCCCCGCCGCACGGAACCGGGCAACGGCCCAGTCCACCGACGCGAGGTTGGCGGCGGAGCCCGTGGCGCGCCCTCCGAATCCGTCGGTCAGCGCCTGCGCGTCGGCCAGCATCGGCGTGTCACCGAGCAGTGCCGCGACGAGGCGCGCGCGCGGGTCGTCCCCCGACTGGGCCGGTGCGGGGGCCGCGAGACATGCGAGCACGACGGTGAGGGTGGTACCGCGAAACGCAGAAGGGACGGCGGACATCGGCAGCACTCCGGAAGCGGGTCTAGAGATAGCGCGCCACGGCCATGGTCGTGACGGTTACGAACAGCAGCGTCGCCACCAAGCGGCCGGTGGCGGTGATGCGGGCCCGGAGCGGCTGCACCGCGGCGAGGCCGCGCTCGCGCTCGGCGCCCTCGGGCAGCTGCATGGCGGCCTGCGTCGTGGCCATGACGCGCAGGACGGTCGGGCGCAGGACGAAGACGCCGATGACGAACGCTATGATGGCGGATACCCCGCCGATGCCGAGGGCGAGGCCGGGGCCTGCCGCCATGAGGGCCGGATCGAAGTTGCCGGTGACGCGGCGGTACATCTCGATGCCGGTGAGGATCGTGACGAAGGCCACGACCGGCATCACGGTCAGGTGGCCGCGCCGCACCAGCTGGGCCATCACCTGGCCGCCGGCGGGTCCGACGGCCCGCACGCTCGGCTCGAGGTAGAGCGCCGTGAAGATCAGCGCTCCGGCCCAATAGACGCCGAGGACGACGTGCAGGAACCGCAATACGATCATCATGTCCATGCGGGCCTCCTTCCGCGCGGGAAGTTGCGGCACGGTGGCCGGAATGCAAGCCTCAGCGGGCGGCCATCGTCTCCGGCTTCTCGACCGCCACGGCCTCGCCCCGCGCGGTCACCGCGCCGTCGGCGACGAGCCATAGCTCGACCACGACCTTGCGGCCCGTGATCTCGCGGGCGCGGCCGCGGATCTCGAGGGGGCCGCCGAGCGGCGTCGGCTTGAGGTAGTTCACGTTGAGGGCGGCCGTGACGTAGCGCCGCAGCGGCCCAGTGCCGGCTCCGCCGTCGGCGCGCTCGCGGGCGGCGGCGGCGGTGGCCATCGCGTGGCAGTCGAGCAGCGCGGCGATGAGGCCGCCGTAGACGAAGCCCGGCACCGAGACGTCATACGGACGCGGCGTGAACCGGGCGACCGTTTCGTCGCCGTCCCAGCGGCTCTTGAGCTGATGGCCGTGGCGATTGAGCCGGCCGCAGCCGTAGCAGTGGCTGAAGTCGTCCGGGTAGCGGTCCTGGAGCGCGGGTCCGGCCACTCAGGCGGCGGCGTCGGGGCGGCGCCGCCCGCCGACCAGCACGCCGATGACGCCGATCACGGGGTTCATCAGGGCGACCCAGAGGGGCGTCTTGGCGCGCTGCATCGCGTCCATCATGGCGACGCCGGCCGGTCGCGCTTCGCTCGGTGGCTGTTGTTTCATCGCGGGAACGGCGAACAGGATGCCCAGGACCAGCACGACCCCCGCGAGGGCTTTCGGGCCCTTCGCGTCCTTGGCGATCGCGATGCAGAGCCGTCCGCCGAGCCACGCGGCGACGAAGCTCAGCACGGTGCCGAGCAGGATCCACATGCCGCTGACGTCGTAGCTGCCGGGGCGGAACGCGCCGTCGGCGCCGATCGCGAAGTAGGCGCCGCTGAACGTCACGAACACCGTGACGAACATGACGAGGTAGCCGACGATGACGGAACCGATCACTCGACCCATGGGATGCTCCGGTCAAGAGGACGCGACGAGGATGGCGCGGCGGTCGGGACGCCGGAAGATGCGCCCCGGGGTGGGGGACGGCAACCGCTGCGGACGGATCAGCTCCCCGCGCGCTTAGGGGTCGAAGCCTGGGGGGAGCGGGGGCGGCGCTTCCGCGGCCGCGAGCGCGGCGTCGGCCAGCATGATCTCGAGGCCCGTGATCAGCTCGGCAGCTAACTCTCTGTCGCGCCGCGCGATCCACAGGGTCACCGCGCCGGCGCGGGCGCCGGGCACCGGCGCCAGCGCCTCGAGGTCCTTGGCGCGCAGCACGACGCGCGGGCGCCACCAGCCGCCCTTGATCGTCGCGCCGGCGATCCGCGTGATCGGCACGGTCAGCGTCCGCACCGGCACCGCCTCCTCGGTCACCCGCGTCGCCGTGCCCTTTACTTCCACGACGTCGGCGGTGCCGGACCACTGCACGACCACGGCGTGCTCATCCAGCCGGAGGATGCCGTGCAGGGTGTAGGAGACCGAACGGGTGTACCAGGATGCGACCTGAGTGTCGTCCCCGGCCTTGAGCCGGAAAGGCAGGACCGTCGTCACCGCGGGGGACGCTAGCGCCGCCGGCGTGAGTGCGCCAGCCCGGACGTCACGCGCGCCGCGCGAACCTGAGTCCGGTCCACGTCGCGTCCACCGCGCAGACTTTGTAATCCACGAGGCCGGCGGCGAGCCCGATGCGCCGCACCAGCGGCTGCGTGAGGTCGCTCGGCACCGCGGCGCCGTGCTTGGGCCAGATCACCCACAACCCGCCCGCCCCGGCGCGCCTCCCCAGCGCCGCGATCCGCCGCTCGAGGATGCGGCGGCGGGTGACGAACCAGAGCGTGAGATCGCCGCCTCCACCCGTTGCGCGCCGCAGCCGCGCGCCGCGTGGCACGGCGCCCAGCGTGCGCGCGAACCCGCGCGGCGCCCCCACGAGCGCGACGGTCGCCCGCGGCCGGATGCCGAGCTTCTGCGCGAGGGGCCGGCCCTCGTACGCGGCGAACACGGAGCGATGCACGACCGGCTGCGACGGCGGGTGGGCGAGGGCGCGCCGCACCGCGCCCCGGATCCCGCGCCACGACGTGTACCCCGCGTCGGGGAGCAGGCGCTTCACGCCCGCGACCTTGTCGGGCGCGCCGCCCACGAACACGAGCGGCACGCCGCGCGTCGGTTTGCCCTGCCGCAGCCACACGCCCAGGTCGCGCCCCTGCGCGGGCGCGCGCGCCAGGTCGATCACCACGGCGGCGGGCGGCCGCGCCCGCAGCGAGCGCAGCACCGCAGGGGTCAGGGCGCCCGCCGCCACAACGTGCCCGGCGGCGCGCAACGCGCGCGCCCCGTCCGCGTCGCCGTTCACGAGGCGCAGGCGGGCCATCGCTCAGCCCGCGCCCTCCGGCAATCCCCAGATCGCCGCCGTGGCGAGCTCGAGGCTGTTGCCCGCCGGATCGCGGAAGTAGAACGAGCGGCCGCCGCCGGGCCAGGTGACTTCGCTTTCGATGGCGACGCCGCGCGCGGCGAGGCGCTCGCGCCAGGCATCCAGCTCATGGGCGGGGACGGCGAACGCCACGTGGCCTGCGCCACGCGTCCCGTGCGGCGGCACGACCTGTCCACCGACCGCTGCGGGTTGCGTCGTCTGATCGGGGTTGAACACGAGCAGCATCGCCCGACCGCAACGGAAAAACACGTGGCGCTCGGGGGCGTGGCTGTGCACCTCCAGGCCCAGCACCTCGCGGTAGAACCGCTCGGCGGCGGCGAGGTCCGCGGCGTAGAGCGAGGTCTCGAGCACGCCCGTGAGCGCTCTCATGCGCCCGGGGCGCCCGCCGTTTCGATCCCGCGCCGCTCGTTCACGAACGTCAGCAACACGGCGCCAACGACGAGGAAGATCAGCACGGTGGCGACGCCGGCCCGCTGCGAATCGAGCGCCTGCGCCACGGTGCCGAGCAGGATCGGTCCCATGAACGACGTCACCTTGCCCGAGAACTGGAAGAAGCCGAAGAACTCGGCCTGGTGACGCTCCGGCACGAAGCGGCCCATCAGAGACCGGCTGGCGGACTGGTTGGGTCCGAGGAACAGGCCGATCGTGACGCCCGCCACCCAGAGCCAGGTGCGGTCTGGCGCCCAGACCGCGATGACCGTCCCGAGACTGAGCGCAAACAAGGTCAGCAGGATCGTCCGCTTGCCGCCGATCCTGTCGTCGAGGAACCCCAGCGCGAACGCGCCCAGCCCGGCGGCGACGTTCAACACGACGCCGAACACGATGACCTCGGCGATCGTCATGCCGAACGTGCCCGCCGCGTAGATGCCCCCGAAGGCGAACACGGTCACGAGGCCGTCGTTGTAGATGAGGCGAGCCACCAGGAACTTCACGACTTCCCGGTAGCGGCCAAGCTGGCGGATGGTGCGTCCGAGATCCCGGAGCGTGCCGCGCACGTCGAGCCGCACCGCGCCGGTGCGCCGCTCGGGGACGAACAGGAACAGCGGCAGACAGAAGACGAGAAACCAGCCGGCGACGAGCAGGTTGGTCGCGCGGTAGTTGAAGCCGCCCGCCGTGGACATGCCGAACCACGGCGTGTCGCTCGCGAAACCGACGAGCGCGATGCCCATGCACAGCAGCCCACCGACGTAGCCCAGTCCCCAGCCGTACCCCGACACTCGTCCGATCCGCTCGGGCGACGCGATCTGCGGCAGGAACGCGTTATAGAAGGTGTAGCCGGTCTCGAACGCCCAGTCCGCGATGACGTAGATGACCAGCGCCACCAGCACGGCGTTGGGTAGGTCGGGGGGCACGAAGGCGAGCAGCGTCGTGCCGATGACGCAGATCGCGGTGGTGGCGGCGAGGAAGCGCTTGCGAGCGCCGGCGCGGTCGGCCGCGGCGCCGAGGATCGGCGAGAGGACCGCGGTGAGAATCGCGCTCACCGCCACCGCGCGGGACCACAGCGCCGTGCCAGTCACCTCGTCGGGCGCCATCGCCTTCGTGAACCAGGTCGAATAGATGAACGTGACGACGAGGGTGGTGAACGCCGAGTTCGCCCAGTCGTAGAGCGCCCACGACCAGATCACGCGCGGCACGTCGCGGGCGGGCGGGGGAGCGGCGGCGGCGGGCGCGGTCATGTGAGGGCTCCCCGGGCGGCGTGGGTCTCGTACAGGGCGTGGAGGCGATCGGCGAGCTCATGTTGTCGGTCCGCGAGCTGGACCGCTAGGGCGCGCCGCGAGCGGAGCACGAGGAAGCGCCGCGCGTCCCGCCACGCGCCGCGCCAGCGCTCGCGGACCAGGAGTCCCGCCATCCCCACCGCGGGAGCGGCGGCGAGGATGAGCGCGCCGGCCACGGTCCCGACGCGCAGTCCCACCGCAACGGCGAGGCCGGCGATCCACAGCCCGTACACCGGGATGCCCACCAGCAGCTTGTGCGTCGCGATCTGGTCGGTCACGGGGCGCAGCCGGCCCGCGATCCACCCGGTGAGGCGGTAGGGCACATAGAACAGCGCCAGGCCGAGTGCCGCGACGCTGGCGGCGAGGGGGAACACGAGCGGCAGGCGGCGCGTGCTCCACGACAGGCCGCGTGCGACCCCGACGTCGGCACGGAGGTCCGCGGGGCGGAGGCCGAGCCGTGCCAGGCGGCGGCAATACCCGCGGACATCCCCCGCGAGCGTCAGGGCGGCGGGATCGCGCTCGGCGCGCACCGCCGCGAGAACCCGGGTGGTGATCTCGAGCCGCGCCACCCGCTCCGCCGGGGCCGGCGCCGCGCCGCGCTCGGCCTCCCAGATGCGCACGGCGCATTCGGCGAGGGGCCGATCCTCCCAGTGCTCGAGGTTGACCGTGACGCGGCGCAACGCCGCGTCGATCCGCCCGGTGAGCTCACGAACCGCGTCGGCGTCTCCCACCCCGGCGGGCGCCAGGTCGTCCCACGGCACCGGCTCGCCCGTCAGGACGAGGGCGTCCGAGCGGAACACGTCCTTGGTGCGGAACACGAGACCCAGCGGGACGATCGGGAACGCGCCGCCGGTGCCGGGGACGGCGCCCAACGCCATGCGCGCCGCTCCGGTGCGCAGCGGCGCGAGCGCGGGCGCCGAGTGGCTCAGGCCCTCGGGGAAGATCCCCACGGCGTGCCCCGCGGCGAGCGCGGCGTGGACCGCCCGGAACGTCTCCTCGTTCTTCGCGGTTTGGGTGGGGTCGTCGGCCGCCCGGTAGACCGGGATCGCGCCGGCCGCGCGCACGAGCCAGCCGACCTTCCGGTCGGCGAACAGCGGGGCCTTCGCGAGGAACCGGAGCGGCCGCCGCGCGGCCGCCTGCACCAGCACCGGGTCGAACAGCGAATTGGGGTGATTCGCGACGAGCAGCGCGGGCCCGGTCGCGGGGACGCGTCCGCCGGCGAACGTGAGGCGGTAGTACACATGGCACGCCGCGCGCGCGACCGGCGGGAACATGGGGAGGAGCCACGCCATCGGCTCCAATCATCGGGGTTTCGGGCCGGCGCGCAACCGGTAGCCTCAGCGCGCGTGCCGCTCACCGCCGAGGAAGTGGAGCGAGACGTAGGGCTCGTCGCCCACCACCCAGCTGTCGTGCGGCATGGGCGAGATGTGGAACAGCTCGCCCGCCCGAAGCTCGATCACGCGCCCGTCGTCGAACGCCGCCGTGGCACGGCCCGACAGCACCAGTCCCACGTGCTCGACGGTGCAACGCGTGGCGCCGATGCCCGGTCCGACATGCTCGGACCACTTCCAGCCGGGCTGGTAGGTCGCGCGGCCGATCGTCACGCCCCCCAGGGTCACCAGCTCGAAGCGTCCGCGGGGGAAGGTGCGGACTTCGTCGGGCTGCTCGAATCGCTTGCGGATCACGTGCTGCATCGCGTCATCCTTTCTCTCCCGCGGCGACGGCCGCGACGCACGTGAGCACGTCCCCCCACCCCTCCTGCGTTTCCTTCTTTTGTTCGTCGCTCAGCCGGGAGTGCGTGATCGTCACCTCGGTGCGCCCGTCCTGGTCGGCGAACACGATCTCCACGAGCGACGTCCCTTCGTCCTTGCCGCGGTCGCTGCGAAAATGGAAGGTATGGACCAGCCGGCGCTGCGGCTCGACGGTCTCGAACACCCCGTCGAAGAAGAAGTTCTCGCCGGTCTTGCGGCTGCGGATCTGCTGGCGCCACGCGCCGCCGGGGCGGCAGTCGAGCGCGATCGCGACGGTGTCGTACTCCTCGCCCCAGCTCCAGCGCGCGGCCAGGTCAGGGTCGGTCCAGGCGCGCCAGACGGCGGCGAGGGGTGCCGCGAGGACGCGGCGGACCCGGACGGTATCGGCGGCGAGCTTCGGCTCCATGGTTCACTCCTCCTCGGTGGGGATCTCGGCGAGCAGCCGCTCCAACGCGTCCAGTCGCCGGTTCCAGAACCGCTCGACGCGGTCGATCCAGGCGCGCGACGCGCGCAGGCCCGCGGGACGCAAGGTGCAGCGGCGCGTGCGGCCCTCGCGCGTGCGGCGGATGAGCCCCGCCCGCTCGAGCACGTGCAGGTGTTTGGTCACGGCCGGCTGGGAGATGGCGAACTGGCGGGCCAGGTCCATCACGGTGCGGTCCTGCTGCGTGAGATCGCGGATGATCCGGCGGCGGGTGGGATCCCCGAGGGCGCGGAAGACGCGATCCAGGCGGCGTGGCGATTGTATAACCATATGGTTATATATTAGCCGTCAGCCACCCGGCCGTCAAGAGTGACCGCCTCAGCGCCCGGGCGGCCGGAGTTGGTAGGTCAGGTTGAGACTGGACACGCGGACGTTGAGGTCGTGGCCGAGACGCAGTCCCACGCGGCCACTCGCCGTGAGATTGCCGCGCGGCAGCGTGGCGATCTCGACGCCGTTGACGGCGAACGACAGCGCGTTCTTCGTCACGCGCAGGCGCAGCAGGCTGCGCATCAACGGGTTGCTCCCCCCGGGCGCCGCCAGGGCTCGATGCCGGGTCCACGGGACCAGGAACGTGCTCGTCGAGTCCCGCCGCTCCACGACGGCCACCGAGCCGTCCGGCCGGACCAGGAACGCGGTATAGGCCGTGTCCTCCGGTCCCGCGGCACCCTCGATGAACACCCCCAGCTCGTCCGAGCCCGAGTTGGGCAGCAGCTCGAGCTCCGTCTCGATCACATACCCGGTGTCGACCGGCTGCTCGGCCGGGTAGAGCAGCACGCCCGGGCCCGTGGTCACCTCCCACCCGGCGGGCACCGTGACGAACCGCCACAGCGTGTCGGGGGCTTGCAGCGGATCGAGCGGCTGCTCGGCGAGGCGCGCAGGCGCGTCGAGCACCCAGCGCCACCCCGGCGGCGGCGCGAGGCGCTGCGCCGCGAGGGCCGGCGCGGCCAGAACGAGCGCGGCGAGGACGGCGGTCGAGCGGCGGCCGGGACGGTGGCGCATCAATCGCTCATACCCGCAAGAAGCGGGCGCGAGCCCGGGCCTCAGGTCCGCGGCCGCGGTGGCGCGAGGCGCAGCGTCAGATCGAGCCGGCTGGCGTGCAGATTGACGTCGGAGCCGATCCGGAACCCGAACTGGCCCGACGTGCCGACGTGCCCCCTGGGCAGTACCGCGAGCTCCGCGCCGTTCGCGGCGAAGATCACCACGGCGGGGTCCACCGTGACGCGCAGCACGTTCTTGATGACCTCCTTGCCCTCGGGCTGGGCCACCACGGAATCGTGCGCGGTCCAGGGGACGACCACCTGGGTGCGCGTCCCCGCCCGTCGCACCACCGCGAACGAGCCGTCGCGCCGCACGACGAAAACCGTGTAGCTCCGGCCGTCGCCGTCCATGCCCGTGCCACCGAGGAACACGCCGTACTCCTCCTGGCTCTGCCCGGGAAAGAGGAAGATCTCGGCTTCGACGGCGTACATCGAGTCCGCGTGGTACGCGGGGTTGTAGAGCAGCAGGCCGGGTCCCGTCGTGACGTGGTATCCGGGCGGCATCCGCTCGAAGCGGAACAGCGAATCGGGCAGGCCCGCGTTGGCCTGGCCCGCGGCGGGCCGGGCGGGGATGTCCGCCACCCACTGCCAGCCCGCGGGAACGACGTCCTGGGCAGGGGCCGACGCGGGCACGGCGCAGACCATGGCGAGGGAAACGGCGAACGAGCGGTGCATCATCGGGGGCTCCGGGGCGATGGACTCCGGAAGATACCCCGCGGGCCCGGGATGACGAGTGGGCGCGGCGCGTGGTAGGTTCCGTGCCGCATGCGGATCGCGCCCGTCGCGCGCGAGGCCGTGGTCGCCGGTCTCGCCGTGTTGCTCCTCCATCTGCTGCTGCGGCTTCCCGCGGCTCCCGGCGCGTTCCAGGACGACGCCATCTACCTGGCGCTGGGCAAGGCGCTGGCGAGCGGCGAGGGCTGGCGCTCGATCTACGCCGCCGGCCAGCCGGTGCACCTCAAGTATCCGCCCGGCCTGCCGGCGTGCTACGCCGTGGCGTGGTGGCTCGGTGGCAGTCTCGCCGGCGCCCTGACGCTCGTGCGCGGCCTGCACCTGCTGGTGGCGGGCGTGGCGGGCGCGCTGGCGTGGTGGACGGCGCGCGTCCGACTCGAAGCGGGAGTGCCCGCCGCCGCCGCCGTGCTGCTCCCGCTGGGGCTCGTTTCGGTCGGTGATCACTTCCAGCTCGCCATCGCCGAAGGGCCGTTCGTCGCCGCGTGGCTCGGGGCAATCGCGCTGGCGCTCGGGCCTCTCACCGCGCGGCGCGCCGTGGCGCTGGGCCTGCTCCTCGCTCTCGCCACGCTGTTCCGGGCGCAGGGTCTGGTCGTCGTGGCGGGCGTGGTCGCCGGCCTCGCGCTCGCCGGCGGGCGGCGGCGCCAGGCGGCGCTCACCGGCGCGACGGCCCTCGTGCCGCTCGTGATCTGGTGGACGTGGCACGCGTGGCTCGCGGCCCGCGGTCCGCTCAGCACGCAGCCGGACGAGGCGCCCTACGTCGCCGAGCTGAGCGGCATCCCGCTCGACGCCCTCGTGCCGGCCCTGGTCGGCGCGGTCGCCACGAACCTCCGCGCCTACGCCCGTACGCTGCTGCCGCTCGAGCTCGGTGCGCCGGGGATCGGCCACGCCCTCGCGCTAACGGGCGTGGCGCTCGCTGTTGCGGGCGCCGTGCGGGGTGGGCGCCGACTCCTGCCCCTCACGCTGAGCGTCGCGGGCGCCACAGGAGCGATCCTCGCCTGGCCCTACCACCAATCGCGCTTCGTGCTGGCGCTGCTGCCCGTCGCCGCGCTGCTCGGGCCGCCGGGCTGGCCCGATCGCGCGCGGCGGTTGCCGCGGCGCGCGGTAGCCGTCGCGGCGCTGCTCGTCGTGGGGGCGATCGTCCTGCGGCAGCGGGCCATCCGCGTGGCGGCGTACGCGCCGGACGCGGTGGCCGCGCTCGGGTTCCGGCCCGTCGGGCGCACGCTCATCGTGAACTCCGAGTGGATGCTGGCGGTGGCGCCCTGGGTGCGCGCGCACGCGCCGCCCGACGCGCGGATCCTCACCGAGGGGGCGGCGGGGTTGTGGCTCGCGACGGGACGCACCGGCGTGGCGGCGCTCCCGGCGGTGCCGGGCGGTGCGGCCCCACGGCTGCCAGACCTCGGCCCGGCGGGTTACGTCGGCGGGCGACTGGTCGCCGACGCGATCACGCTGGTGATCGCCTCGAGCGGCCCGGTGCACGCGGCCGTCGCGGCGATCGGCGAAGCATGCCCCGGCGCGTTCGCGGCGGCGATCCCCATCCCGCGGTCCGGCGACCGCGATCCCCCTGTCGCGATCGCGGTGGCCCATCCCGTGAATCCCGCGGCGCGGCCCTGTCTGGCCGCGACCTTCCCCGTCACGCCGGGGGAGCCGCGCTGAGGGCGGCCGGGGCCAGCGCGCCCACGCCCTGGGGCCGGCCGGTCACCACGCGCCGGTGGTAGTCGAGCTGGCCCAGGTGGTAGCCGGTGTGGGCGACGAGGTGGAGCAGCAGCATCCCGGTCCCGAGCCGCGCGCGGCCGACCGGGTCGGGGAACTCACGCGCGAGCGACGCCGCATCACAGCTCGCCAGCGCGGCGCCGACCTCCGTAGCGGCGGCATCGATGCGGGCACGCAGCGCGTGGCGGGGCAGGTTCCGCGCCGCGAACTCCTCCTCGCGGTCGCGGACGTACCCCGATCCGCCGAGCCGCGCGCCGACGAAGTGGCGCAGATTGCCGACCAGGTGCAGCGTCAGGGTACCGGCCGAGTTCGGCAGTCCCGGTGGGCACATCCACACGCTGTCGTCGTCGGGATAGGCGTCGAGCTCGGTGGCGAGCGTCCCCAGCTCGCGCAGCAGCACGCGGCGCACGGATTCGGGGGTCATGGTCAGCTGTCTCCGATGGATTTGACGAAGGCGGTGAAGGCCGCGCCGAGGGGCCCGGTCACGAGACCGGCGTAGGATCCGAGGCGCAGGGCGACGAGGCCGCGGGGCGTGGGCATCACGGCGCGGCGGGCACGGTGGTGGTCACCGGCACCCGGAACAGGCGCTGGATCAGCCACGTGCCGTCCGCTTGTCGCACCCACTGTGCCACGAACCGGCCGTGCTGCGCGCTGGGCGGCTGCCCGGGGAATCCGAGCCGCTCGAAATACGAGCCCCACAGGAGGGCGACGCCGTCGTACACCTCGATCGTGTCCGGCGTGGCGACGGCGGTGTCCACGCGCACCCCGGGGAACGACGCGATGAAGGCGCGGATCGAGTCGCGCGTGCGGATCGGGTTGATCCCGGGCTCGAACAGCTCGGCGGTCGCCGTATAGAAGGCGGCGATCGCATCGGGTTCGACCGTGCGTGCGGCCGCCTGGTAGCGCTGCATGGCGTCCGCGATCTCGCGGCGCGTGGCGGCGAGCGCGGCGGGGTCGGGCGACCGGGTCGCGGCGTCGCAGGACAGGAAGAGGGCGAGCACCGCGGGGAGCGCCGCCTTCACGCTCACCGCTCCTCGAACAGCGCGGCGGCCGCGCCGGCGGGATCGCGGATCACGGCGTACCGGCTGGTCGGGCCGAACCCGCGGGGGCCGGCGACGATCGCGCCGCCCAGGGCGCGGCACTGCGCCAGGCTGGCGTCGAGATCCGCCACCCGGACGTAGATCAGCCACTGCGGGGGCAGGTCGGCGTTCACGCCGCGGGCGTGGCACACGCCCGCGACCGGCGTTCCGTCGGCGCGGTTCATGTTGAAGTCGCTGTACCCGCCCATGTCCACGTCGCTCGGCGTCCACCCGATGACGCCCGCGTAGAAGTCGCGTACCGCGGGGGCGTCCGGGACGGTCAGGTCGGTCCAGGCGATCGCGCCAACCGGCGGGGTCGGTTTCGCATCGCTCACGGGCGTCTCCCTGGAACGGTATCGAGCGCGAAGGCCACGACGTGGTCGCCGAACGTGGTGCCGGCGCCGGTGTGGCCGCCCGCGGCGATCACCACGAACTGGCGGCCGCCGAGGAGGTAGGTCATCGGCGTCGCCTGTCCGCCGGCGGGCAGCGCGCCCTTCCATAACTCCGCTCCCGTCTCCACGTCGAACGCCCGGAGGAAATCGTCGCTCGCCGCGCCGATGAACGCCAGGCCCCCGGCCGTCACGATGGGTCCCCCGATGTTGATGGACCCCCAGGCTTCGCTCCCGGGCATGGTCGCGAGTGGCGGCATCCGGCCCAGGGGCACCTCCCACCGCACGGTCCCCGAGTCGAGGTCCACGGCGACCAGCGTGCCCCAGGGCGGCGGCGTGCAGGGGAGCCCCCGGGGCGACACGAACGGCGCGCGGTCCATCGTGTACGGCGTGCCGCGCTGGTTGCCGCGCGCCGGGTCGGCGCGCCGGGAGAGGCGCACCCAGAAGGGGAACCGCATCGTGTTCACGACGACGACGCGCCGCCCGGGGTGGAAGGCGACGCCGCCCCAGTTCATGCCGCCGGCGAAACTGGGGAACAGCAACGTCCCCTGCAGGGACGGGGGCGTGAACAGGCCCTCATTGCGCAGCGTGGCGAGGTGCTCGCGACAGGCGAGGGAGTCGGCGGCATCGAGCCCCCACAGATCCTCCGGTCCGACCGGTGCGATGGGATGGAGCGGGGGCGGGCGCACGGGAAAGGGCTGGGTCGGGGCGGCGCGTTCGCCCAGCACGTCGCTCCCGGGGACGGGCCGTTCCTCGACCGGAAACAGCGGCGCGCCGGTCTCGCGGTCGAGCACGTAGAGGAACCCCATCTTCGTCGCGGCCACCACCGCCGGGATGTCGCGGCCGCCGCGCCGCACGGTGACGAGGCTGGGCTGGGCGGCGACGTCGTAGTCCCACAGGTCGTGGTGCACCACCTGGAAATGCCAGCGCATCCGGCCGGTCGCGGCGTCGAGCGCGACGACGGCGTTCGCGAACAGGTTGTTGCCGAGCCGTTCGCCACCGTAGAAGTCGGGTGCGGCGGCGCCGGTGGGCACGAAGACGAGCCCCCGGGCCGTATCCACGGACAGCGGCGCCCACGCGTTGGCGGCCCCGGTGCGCCGCGCGGCATCGGGCGCCCAGTCGGACCAGCCGGGCTGGTCGGGGCGCCGCGGAATGGGATCCCAGCTCCACCGCAGGGCGCCCGTACGGGCGTCGTAGGCGCGCACCGTGCCTCGCTCCATGTCCACGCGGCGGTTGTCGCCCATCGACGAGCCCACGACCACGAGGTCGCCCGCGATCACGGGTGGCGACGTCACGCCGTACTGGCCGACCTGCACCGTGCCGACGTCCTGATCGAGGCGCACCGTGCCGCCGTCGCCGAACCCTGCGCAGGGGGCGCCGGTCGCGGCGTCGAGGGCGAGCAGGCGGGCGTCGATCGTGCCGAAGAGGATGCGCCGGGCGCACGGCGCTTCGGGACGCGCCCGGTCCTCCCAGTACGCCACCCCGCGCGACACGAAGCCCTCGTTGCGCTCGATCTCCCGATCGATCGTCGGGTCGTGGCGCCACAGCTCGCGGCCGCTCGCCGGGTCGAGCGCGATGACGCGATTGAGCGGTGTAGACAGGAACAGCCGGCCGGCTGCGAGAATCGGCGTGGCCTCGAACTTGACGTCGTCGCGCTCGTGACAGCGCCCGCAGCCTTCGGCCGATACGTCCACGGTATCGCCGTGCATCGCTTCGCCGGTGCGGTACGTCCAGGCCACCGTCAGCCGGTGCACGTTGGCGCGATCGACCTGTGCGAGCGGCGAATAGCGGCCGCCTCCGGGGTCGCCGCCGTAGTGTGCCCAACCGGAGTCGGCGGCCGCGGCCGCCCGCCCGGTGCCGGTTCCCGCGGCCGCCCACCCCGCCACCATGGCGGCGCCGAGTACGGCCCCCACCGCCGCCGTACCGATGCGTCGGATCATGGCGCGTCGCTCCCGTAGTTCAGCAGTCCCGTGTGGGCGATCAGCTTCCACTCGCCGCCCACCGTCGTGTAGATCTTGCACGCCCGCCCCTGCCAGCGCTGCTCGGCGCCCGAATCGCGATGCCGCCACAGCGTGTCCACGTCCACCACGGCGAATCCGCCGTCTCCTTCGGCAGTGACGACGATGCGCCGGATGGCGCGGCGGTTGTGGACCAGATCGTGCGTGTCGAACAGCTCCTGCCACGCGCGGCGCCACCGGTCCCGGTCGAAGCGCCCCAGGACGAACACCCAGTCTGCCGGATCGTGCGCCTGCGCGTCTGGGGGCCAGGGCCACACCATGTCGGGGTGCATCACCGACAGGAGCAGCCCGACGTCGCGCGTGTCCCAGGCGCGGGTCTCGCGATCGACGAGCGCCGCGATCGCGTCCGCGGCGGACGCCGTCACGGGCACCGCGGCGCTCGCCTCACGTCACCCGGTAGCGTTCGAGCCGCGTGGCGCAGGCCAGCCGTCCGGTGCCGGGGTCGAAATCGAAGGCGAGGATGCGCGCGTCGGCGTAGGCCAGCGCGACCGTGAACACCGGGCCGCGCGGGTCCGCGCACAGGTTGTCGAGCGGCAGCCACGCCTCCTCGACCGGGATGCCGGCGTCGAGCAGCGCCGCGAGCAACGACTCGGGCCGCGCGGTGGCGAAGCGATACTCGTAGGTGCGGGCGGGGTCCAGGCGGTCGACGACCGTGCTGGACGGCACGACGTCCTGCGTGAACCGCGGATCCGTGGGGATACCGCCCTCGCAGGCGAGCGTCAGGAGCAGGGCCGGAACGGCGCGCCGGATCATGAGTCTCGAACCTGACCGGTTGCCCCACGGCGCGCAACTGCACGCTGGCCGAACACCGCACGCCGCGGTAGTCTTCTCGCGTCGGCCGCCGGCGCGCCACGCCGCGGCCTGCCCACCGGGGGACCTGCATGCTGCCGCGCCGCGTGATCACCGTGCTTGCTCTGGCCGCCCTGCTCGGCGGGGCCTGCCGCCCATCCGGGAGTGCACCGATGAACGCTCGTGCCCCCGCGCCCGCCGAGTGGCGGGCGCTGTTCGACGGCAGCACCACCGCCGGGTGGCGCGGGTATCGGATGGACTCGATGCCCGCCGGGTGGCAGGTGGTGGACGGGGCGCTCACCCGCGTCGCCGCGGGTGGCGACATCGTGACGGTGGAGCAGTTCGCGAACTTCGAGCTGGAGCTCGAGTGGAAGCTCGCGCCGGGCGGCAACTCCGGGATCTTCTTCCGCGTCACGGAGACCGCCGAGGAGACCTACCACACCGGTCCCGAGATGCAGGTCCTGGACGACGCTGCCCACCGCGATGGCCTATCCCGGCTCACGGCGGCGGGGGCGAACTACGGGCTCGACCCGGCCCCGCCGGGGGTGGTGCGGCCCGCCGGAGAGTGGAACGCCGTGCGCATCGTGGTGCGCGGCGCGCACGTCGAGCACTGGCTGAACGGCGTGCAGGTGGTGCGCTACGAGCTGTGGACGCCGGCGTGGGAAGCGAAGGTCGCCCGCACGAAGTTCGCCGAGTGGCCGCAGTACGGGCGCGCGCGCCGCGGGCACATCGGGCTGCAGGATCACGGCGACTGGGTCGCCTACCGCAACATCCGGATCCGCGTCCTGCCGTGAGACGCGGCTAGTACTTCGTTCGCTTCGCGCGGTAGGTGCCGACGATCGTGTCTCCCCCCGCCGCCGGCAACATGATGAAGAGTCCCTCCAGCGTCGAGTCGCTCGTCAGCGTCGCGGACGCCCGCGTCGTCACCTCGGTTTTCGCGGTCGGGCTGTAGTAGGGTCCGATTTCCTGGACGAGCGTGGATTCGGTCATCGCGACGGTGTGCACGCCGACCGGCACGAGGCTCGTACCGGTGAACGTCAGCGCGCCGGCGAGCACCGAGTCGGCGACCGAGAGCACCATCGACCAGGGGGTGCCGGTGTCGCCGGCCGCGACCCTCGAGCGCCCTTCCCAGGTGCCGGCGAAGCGTTCCGCCACGGGGGGCGGTGGCTCACCGGCGCAGCCGAGCGCGAGCAGGAGGATGGGGACCGTCGGGCGCATGGGGCACCTCCGCAGTGAGGGTGGTGCTGACGCAGGGCCGAATTGACATTGCGCGCCCGGCCCGGGCGCCGCAACCCCGCCACTCGCGTCTGGCCGACCGGGCCCGCGGGCGGTAGTGTACGCGCCATGCGCGGCACCCGGTTCAAGCTTTCGACGATGATGTTCCTCCAGTATTTCGTCTGGGGGGCCTGGTTCGTCACCCTCGGCACCTATTTGGGGCAGACGCGCCAGTTCTCGGGTCAGGAGATCGGCCTGGCGTACGCCAGCACGGCCATCGCCGCCCTCGTGTCGCCGTTCTTCGTGGGGATGGTGGCCGACCGGTTCTTCGCGACCGAGCGGATTCTCGCCGTGCTGCACGTGCTGGGCGGTGCGGTGCTGTGGTATGCGTCCACGCTGGAGTCGTTCGCGACGTTCTACCCGGTGCTCATCGTGTACGCGCTGTGCTACATGCCCACCCTGGCCCTGACCAACTCCATCACGTTCGACCACGCCGGCGATCCGGCCACGTACTTCCCGCGGATCCGGGTGCTGGGCACGATCGGGTGGATCGTGGCGGGGATCGTCGTGGGCCAGCTGGCCCTCGAGGCGACGGCGATCCCGATGCGGATCGCAGCGGGCGCGTCGGTCGTGCTGGGGCTGTACGCGCTCGCCCTGCCGCACACGCCGCCGCACGCTGCCGGCAAACCCCTGGCGGTGCGCGACGTGCTGGGCCTCGACGCCCTGTCGCTTCTCAAGGACCCGTCGTTCACCGTGTTCGTGGTCGGCTCGTTCCTCATCTGCATCCCGCTGCAGTTCTACTACGCGTTCACCAACCTCTTCCTGAACGAGATCGGCGTGCAGGGCGCCGCGAGCAAGCAGACGCTGGGCCAGATGTCCGAGATCGTCTTCATGCTCGCGATGCCGTGGTTTCTGCTGCGGCTCGGCGTGAAGCGGTTGCTCCTGTTCGGCATGCTGGCGTGGTCGCTGCGCTACGCGCTGTTCGCGCTGGGGGACGCGGGGCCGGGGATGTGGATGCTGTACGCCGGCATCCTGTTGCACGGCATCTGTTACGATTTCTTCTTCGTGACCGGGCAGATCTACGTGGACCAGCGCGCCCACGTGGGGATTCGCGCGGCGGCGCAGGGCTTCCTGGCGCTCGTCACCGCCGGCGCCGGCTACCTGGTCGGCTCGATCGTCTCGGGGCGGGTCGTGGATGCGTACGCGACCACCGCGGGCGGCGTCACGACGCACAACTGGACCACTATCTGGACCGTGCCGGCCGTCGGCGCGGCCGTCATTCTGCTCGCCTTCATGCTGCTGTTCCGGCCCCGGCCCGCGGCGCAGCCGGTCGCGGCGGCCGCCGACTGAGGAGGGTTCCGTCATGTCCCGCTCCACCACCTCCCGGCGCGACTTCGTGGGCGGCGCCGCCCGCGCCGGCCTCGCCTTCACCATCGTCCCCCGCCACGTCCTCGGCCGCGGGTACCGCGCGCCCAGCGACACGCTCAACGTCGCATGCGTGGGCGTCGGCGGCATGGGCGGCAACGACGTGGACGGGGTGAGCAAGGAGAACGTGTACGCGCTGGTCGACGTGGACTGGAAATCCGCGGACGGCACCTTCCGGAAGTACCCGAAGGCGAAGCGCTACCGCGATTTCCGTGAAATGCTGGACCGGGACGGCCGCAACATCGACGCCGTTACCGTCTCGACGCCCGATCACTGCCATGCCGCTATCACCTTGGCGGCGCTGCGGGCGGGCAAGCACGTGTACACGCAGAAGCCCCTGTGCCGGACGTTGGGCGAGGTGCGGGCCGTCATGGACGAGGCGCGGAAGCGTCCGCGGCAGGCCACGCAGATGGGGAACCAGGGCCACGCCGGGGAAGGCAACCGGCTGATTCGCGAATGGGTCGAGGCCGGGTTGATCGGGACGGTGCGCGAGGTGCAGCTGTGGACCAATCGGCCCATCTGGCCCCAGGCGATCGACCGGCCCACCGAGGCCCACAACGTCCCGCCGCATCTCGACTGGAACCTGTGGCTCGGGCCGGCCCCCGAGCGTCCGTATCATCCCGCGTACGCGCCGTTCCGCTGGCGTGGGTGGTGGGATTTCGGCACGGGCGCGCTGGGTGACATCGCCTGCCATTCGATGGACGCGGCCTTCTGGATCCTCGACCTGGGCTACCCCTCCCGCATCGAGGCCGAGTCCACGCCGCCGTTCGCGGAGACCGCGCCGCGCGCGTCGCGGATCGTGTACCGGTTCGCGGCGAAGGGCACCCGGCCCGAGGTGACGGTGGTGTGGCGGGACGGGTCGATTTTCCCGCCGCGGCCGGCCGAAGTGGCGCCCGAGGGGTTGTGGCCATTGCCGAGCGAGGAGGGGGGCCAGCTGTGGGTGGGCGACGCGGGGAAGCTCGTCGCGGGGTTGTACGGCCAGGCCCCGCGGTTGCTGGACGAGAAGAAGGACGCCGAGGTCCGGGCTACGCCGCTCGCGGTGAAGTACCCGCGTACCGAGGGCGTGTACGCCGAGTGGCTCGCGGCGTGCCGGGCGGGCGCGCAGCCCGGGTCGAATTTCGCGGGCAGCTCCGGGCCGCTGACGGAGATGGTGCTGCTCGGCAATCTCGCGGTGCGCGCCCAGCGCACGCTCGAGCTGAGCGCGCAGGGCCAGGTGACGAACGCGGCGATTCCGGCGGAGTGGATTACCCCGGCGTATCGCCAGGGGTGGAGTCTGTAGAGACGGTCAAAGGCGGGCGGGAGTCAGCGACCGGTCCGGTCGCGGTTGCCAAAGATGTCCCACGCCGTGACGGGGTCCATCGTCACGCCGGCTAGCGCGAGCGCCTTGGTCATCACGGGATCGCGTCTCTCCGAGAGATCCGCCCCACTCGGCGCCACGATGAACTCTGGCGTCACGCCCACGTCCTCGAGGCGCTCGCCGTCGGCCATGAGCACATCCTCGATCGTGACCTGCAGGCCGTACAGCAACTGGCGCGCCCCCCCCACCTCGTGCGTCCACGTGCGGCTCGCCATGACGGCGCCGGCACTGCGGTCGCCGAGGACCGTCGCCTTGCCCTCGAGCTGGAGCGCCCGCGCGGTGATCTCGGAAGCCGAAGCGGATTCACTGTCCAACAGGATGAACAGCGCGCCCGTAAACGGCGTGCGGCGCACGGGCTCGATCACCAAGGGCTCGGTTTCGTTGCGGCGCTTGAACGTCGCGACGCGCGTGTCACGATCGAAGAAATGGCCCAGCAACCGCGTCAGAGTCGCCACCGCTCCGCCGCCGTTCCCGCGCAGATCCACGATCAGGGCTCGGTGCTTGCGCGCGTGGTCCATGATCTGATCGATGCGTTCGTCCTGGTAGACGAAGCTCCGAAACCGCCACACGAGCACCGTGTCGCCGAAGCTGCGGGTGAAGTGGTTGCGGACCAGGCGGCGCTGCTCCGACTCCTCGATCAGCACGCTGATGTGGGCGAACGACGTGAGGTCCACGACCTGCGGACGGGGCGTGATCCTGGCCTGGATATCGAACTCGCGTACGGTCCCGTCCAGACCCCGCACGGTGACGTGCATCCCCGGGCGAGGGTTCAGGGAATAGTAGAGGTAGTTGATGATGTCCAGTGTCTGGCGGTTGGGTAGCATACCGTCAATCGCCAGCACGCGTTGGCCCGTCGCGAGCCCCTTCTTCGCCGCATCGCTGTCTTCGCGGACCCAGCTCACGAAGCAGGAGTCGGCGATCATCTTCCATCTCCAGCCGTACTCGACCCTCGCCGCGCGGCCGGGCGGCAGGAACCGCGTGTGTGAGTCATGGAGGTCGAGGACGAACTGGCCGATGATGCCCAGGAGTTGTGGCACCGACGTGGCGCCGTCGATGTCCGCACCAGCGCGGCGGTAGCCGGCCGCGCGGTCGCGCCCGCCGAACGTCGAGTCGTAGTAGTAGCGGCGGAGATCTTCGTGGACCTGCTCGAGCATGCGGTGCGCGCGCTCGACCATCTGCGCGTCGGGGGCCTGGGCTCGCGCAGGAGCCGCGCTCGCCACGAGTGCCGCGGTCACGAACCAGAGTGGACGCATGGTCACCTCCAGCACGCCCAGAACGCTTCGGGATGTGACCTAGGACATATCGTCCTGCGCGGAACCCGTCAAGCCGACGCCCGTGGCGCGGCTCGGGGCCGGCCGCAGTCGGCGTGCCACCAACCAGAACCCGGCGATCGCGGCGGTCACGCCCAGCGCGTCGAGCCACCACGGATGGAATTCGACCGCGCCCGTCGGCGCGCCGGAATAGCCGCTGATCCGCACGGGGAGCTGCGAGACGACCACCGGCACGGCGTTGTTCAGGGCGTGGCACACCAGCACCGGGACGAGCGAGCCGGTGCGCATCACCCACCACGCGAACAGGAGGCCGGCCGTCAGCGCGCCGAGGAACTGCCACGGGTTGAGATGGAAGACGGCGAACAGCAGGGCCGACACGACGATCGCCCGGCGGGGCGAGTAGCGTCGCAGGAAGCCGAACAGAAACACTCCGCGAAACAGCGCCTCTTCGGTGACCGGCGCCGCGATGACGAGCAGCGCGATCGATCCCCAGAGACTCCGCCGTCCCTGCGTCAGCTCCACGAACATGCGCTCGAGCCACGCGGGCGGCGGCAGGACCGACCGCAACAGGTTGTCCGCTTCGGACAGCAGCACGCCGAGCCCCAGGATCGTGAGGGCCATCGGCACGATGAGAGAGAGGGGCACGGGGCGGAGCGGCAGCACCTCGCGCCACGGCGCCTGCGTACGGCGCACCCCGTAGGCGATCACCACGGCGAAGGCGATCAGGGACCCGGCCGCCTGCACGCCCGGGTGGCTCGGGTCGAGTCCCACGCGCGCCAGCAGTCGGATCGCCCCCTGGACGGCGACGCCCACGACCAGCACGAGCAGCAGCAGGACGAGCGCGTCTCCGACCCGCGGGTAGGCGCGCGCCGGCGGCGTATCGGGGGTGGGCGGCATGGGCCTCAAGGTGACGAGTGCCCGGCGCGGCCCGCAACTCGCATCCCGCGGCCTTGCGGCGTTGGCCACCCTTGCGGAGTCACCGCCCGGACGGCAACTTGGCACGCCAATCGTCCGACCCCGGTTCGCCACCATCCATGAAGGAGTGCCCATGAAGATCCGTCTACTCGCGGCGGCTGTCACCGTGCTCGCTGTCGGCGCCTGCGCGGACAACAGCGCACCGACGCAGCCGAGTTCGGAAACGCTGTCGCTCTCGACGTCGGCCAGCCTGGAAGGGGAACAGACCTACATCCTGACGGCGTCAAAGTGGGGCGCGAAGCAACAGGCGGCCGTATCCGCGGCGGGCGGCACCATGGTCTTCGGCCATGACGGGGCGGGTATTGGGGTCGCGACATCCCGTGCGCCGGATTTCCTACAGCGCGCGCTGGCGGACGCCGCGTTCACCGGGGCCGCCGTCGATCAGATGGTCCAGTGGCAGCCTCCAGTCACGGAATTCACGTTGGACGAGGACGTAGTGACTCCCGGTGATGAGACGTTCATCAACCTCCAGTGGAACATCCAGTCGATCGAAGCGTCGGCCGCCTGGGCCGCCGGCTACACGGGTCAGGGAGTTCGCGTGGCGATTCTCGATGGCGGGATCCACAGCACGCATCAGGACCTGGACGCCAACCTCGACGTGGCACGCTCGACGTCGTTCGTGCCAGGCTTCGCCTTCAATCAGGACGTCGGCACGTTCTGGCACGGCACGCACGTGGCCGGGATCGTGGCCGCTGAAGACAACGCGCTCGGTACGATCGGTGTCGCGCCTGGTGCGACCATCATCGGCGTGAAGGTGTTGCACAACGGCTCGGGATCATTCGGTCAGGTGATTCAGGGAATCCTCTATGCGGGAACACCGCTGTCGCAGGGCGGCGGGGGAGCGGACATCATCAACATGAGTCTCGGCGCGACGTTCCCCCGCGGCGGCGGCAACACCGGCGCGGGCTTGCTGGTCGCGGCATTGAACAAGGCCGTCAACCACGCCGGCAAGAACGCGCTGGTGATTTCGTCGGCGGGGAACGAGGCCACCGACTTCGATCACTCGGGGAGCCTGATCAAGGTGCCGGCTCAGTCGGGCAGCGGGATCGCCATCTCGGCGACGGGCCCCGTGGGTTTCGCAGTCGGCTGGCCGAATGGCGCGACGAACTTCCGCCGACCGGCTTCCTATACGAATTACGGTACATCGCTGGTGAATCTGGCGGCTCCTGGTGGTGACGATGCCTTGCCAGGGACTGCGCCGTGCTCGATTCCGCGGGTGCCCACGGGCTCGGTCACGACCCAGTGCTGGGTGTTCGATCTCGTCTTGAGCACCGCGCGAGGAATGGCTACATCCACGACGACGTATGCCTTCGCTGCCGGCACCAGCATGGCGGCCCCTGCCGCATCCGGCGTCGCCGCGCTCATCAAGCAGCGGTATCCCGGGATCAGCGTCGGCGCCCTGAAGAACAAGCTGGCACAGACGGCTGACGACGAGGGCGCCGTCGGAACGGATCCGTTCTACGGCCGGGGATTCGTCAACGCCCGGCGTGCGGCTACGCAGTAGTCAGAGAGTCGGTCGAATTCAAACGGGGTGCACGGCCGGGCCGTGCACCCCGTTCGCCGTTTACGGCCGCCACGTCCCCCGCGCCACCGCCGGCACGAACTCGTCGATCCCCTTGGGTGGGAACCCGAGCGTGCGCCCCTCCTCCGCGCTCTGATAGGCGGCCATCAACACGCGCACCACCTCCACGCCATCGTCGAAGGTGAGCTGCGGCGCTTCCTTGCCGAGGAACGCCCGCACGAAGTGCCGGTCCTCGGCTTCGTACCCGTACGCCGCGGCCTCGTTGGCCACCACCGGCATCAGTCCCACTTCGGCGTTCTGCTTCTCCACCAGGTCCTCACCCGCCTTGCCCTTCACCTCACGGGAGAAAAACAGCTTGAGCCCGGTGTCGAGCGAGTTCCACGCCAGCGAGTACTCGGGGCCGAGCAGCTCGGCCGAGAGCCGCAGGCCGGCACCGACGAAGCTCCACGATGTCGTGGCCTCGCCGATCACCGTGTGACCGTCGTCGGTCTCGAACTCGATCGTCACGGCGGCAAAGTCCTCGGCAGGCTGTTTCGTGTAATCCACGTCCGGTCCCATCGCAGCGCTGAGCTTCTTCGCGTACTCCGGCTGGGTCCACTTGAGGCTCGCGATGCGGCCCGTGATGCGCACCGGCCGGACGGTCGCGAGCGGCTGCCCGGGCGCCGTGAGCAGGTGCCGCACCACGAGGGCCGAGTGGCACATCATGTCGTTCAGCACGCCGCCGCCCTGGAGGTCGCCGCGCCAGAACCATGGCATGTGAGGGCCGCTGTGCTCTTCCGCCGCCCGCGCCAGATACGGGCGGCCGGTGGTGGCCGCCCCCCGCGCCCACAGCAGCTGCCGGCCCCATGCGATTTGTGGAGCGAACAGCTGGTTCTCGAGGTAGCCGTGCTTCAGGCCGGCGCCGGTGACCAGTTCCGCCACCCGCTTCGCCTCGGCGACGTTGCGCGCCAGCGGCTTCTCGCAGGCGATCGCCGTCAGCTGCGCCTTGCCGCGCGCCAGCGTGTCGGTGATTTCCTCGACGTTCTCGATCCGCGCGAAGTTGGGCCCGCACAGCCAGATCGCGTCGATCGCCGGGTCTTTCACCATGTCGGCGATGGACACGAACGCCTGCGTCTCGCCGACGTCGAGCGAGCGGGCGTAGCGCGCCGTGTCCTGCGCGTTTTTCTTGTTCGGGCTCCAGATGCCGCGCACGTCGGCGTCGCGCACGGCCTGGAACGCCTGGAGATGGAACCGGGCGTTGAAGCCGCTGCCGACGATGCCGACGCCCAGGCGCCCGGTGGTCACGGGGCCCGGTCCTCGTAGCGGACACCGAGCTTGGCGAGCGCCTCGGGCGGACACCCGGTCCACTCCGCGACGTGCGCGTTGCCCCGATACGCGAGATCCTCCACGCCGATGCGGCTGGACCAGAACCCCGACGCGGTGAGGTCGCGGAACCGGTTGAAGAATGCGACACCGTGCGACAGGTCGGGCGGGGCCTGGGCGGGCCAGGCGATCGTGTCGAGCACGGCGGTCCGCTCGGCGTCCGCGCAGTCCACGAGGGTCCGGCCGAAGCGCTTGCGGCACTCGATGTCGAGCCACGCCAGGCCGCCGCGCATGGCGGTCCGCTGATCGTCGCCGCCGTCGACCATCAGGAAGTCCATGTACTCGGGCACGCCGGCGTCGGTGGCACCGCCGGAGCGCTCGTCCCGCGGAATGATCAGGTCCACCAGTAGGCGCACGGTGCGCCACTCGTGCGGCGTGAAGAACCGCGGCTCGTAGGGACCCGGGCCCTGCGCCAGGGCGTCGCGCGACAGGCGCCACGCGCGATCGGCCTGGACCGGCGTGATGGCGGCCAGCGCCGCGGCGCCCGTCACCTCGATCATGTCGCGGCGCTTCACAGCTCCCCCCTCCGCCGCAGCTCGGCGATGCGCTCGCTCGTGCGCCAGCTCGAGCGCGAGGATCGTCCAGGTCGGATTCTTGTCCGCCTGCGAGACGAACGGCCCGCCGTCCGCGACGAACAGGTTCTTCACGTCGTGCGCCTGGCACCAGCGGTTCACGGCCGAGGTGCGCGGGTCGTCGCCCATCCGCACGCACCCCAGCTCGTGGATGATCCGGCCGCCGGACGCGATGCCGTAGCCCTGCTCGCGCGTCGGCATCGGGGAAAACACCTGCCCGCCCATCTCGGCCACGAGCGCGCGGAAGGTCTCGTGCATGTGCTTCACCTGGAGATACTCGTGATCGGTCCACTTCCAGTGGAACCGCAGCACGGGGATGCCCCAGCGGTCCACCGCGTTGGGATCGAGCTCGCAGAAGGAGTCGGCGTTCGGCATCATCTCGCCCCGTCCCGAGAACCCCACGTAGGCGCCGTAGTACTTGCGGTACGCGTCCTTCAGGTCGCGGCCGTAGCCGCCGCCGACGGGATAGCGGTGAATCCCGCCCATGAAGCCGGCACCGGGCATGTGCAGCCCGCCCCAGATCTCGATGTGGTAGCCGCGCGGGAAGTCGAGCGAGCGGTTGTCGAGCCACCACGGCATGTAGAGGTGCGCGCCGCCGACGCCGTCCTCGTTGTGGACACGTGGTCCATCATCTTGGGGATGTAGCCCACGACGTCGGTGCCGGTGGTGTCGGTCAGGTACTTGCCGACCACGCCGCTCGCGTTGGCGAGGCCCTGTGGGAACCCGGACGACCGGGAGTTGAGCAGCAGCCGCGCGGATTCGCAGGCGCTCGCGGCGAGCACGACCACGCGGGCGCGCACGTGCTCCTCGCGCCCGGTCGCCTTGTCGACGTAGCCGACGCCGGTCGCGAGACCGGCGGCGTCGGTGGTCACTTCGCGCGCCATGGCGCCGGTCACGAGGGTGAGCCGGCCGGTCGCCTGGGCGGGGGCGAGCAGCACGTTGGTGGACGAGAAGTTCGCGTGCGTGGCGCACCCGCGGTTGCACTGCCCGCAGTAGTGGCAGGCCGGGCGACCGTTGAGGGGCCGCGTGAGGATCGACAGCCGCGACGGTACGCACGTCACGCGCAGGCGATCGGCCGCCTGCTTGACGAGCAGCTCCCAGCAGCGGGGGCGCGGCGGCGGCTGAAAGATGCCGTCGGGCTCGTTGGGCAGGTTCTCGCGGCTGCCGAAGATCCCGACCAGCCGGTCGACGCGGTCGTAGTACGGTTTCAGGTCGTCGTAGGAGATCGGCCAGTCGTCGCCCAGGCCGTCGAGGCTCTTGCGCCGGAAATCGGACGGCCCGAAGCGGAGCGAGATGCGGCCCCAATGGTTGGTGCGGCCCCCCACCATGCGCGCGCGCCACCAGTCGAACTGGGTGCCGGGCGCCCGCGTGTACGGCTCGCCGTCGATCTGCCAGCCGCCGATGCACGCGTTGAACTCGCCGAACGGCCGCTCCCGCGTGCCGCCGCCGCGCCGCGGCGTGTCGTAGTTCCAGGTGAACATCGCCGAGTCGGTGGCGTTGTCCCATGGACCGCCGGCTTCGAGCAGCACGACGTTGGCGCCGGCGCCGGTGAGCACGTGGGCGGCCATCCCGCCGCCCGCCCCGGAGCCGACGATGCACACGTCGTAGACTTTACGCTGAGGAAAGAACCGCATGGCGGAGAGAAGCTATCGCCGGCTCCGGCCCCCCGCGAGGGCAGAACCGCTCGTCCGTTCTCGTCCGTCTAATCCACCTCCTTCTGTCCCATCGTATAGCACCACGCCTCGCCCTCGAGCACCACCGCGCCGTCCTGGCGCATCACTCGGACGCCCAGCTGCGTGACGGGCTTTACGGCATGCACGCTGCGGACCTCGGCCACGGCCGTGATTGTGTCGCCGACGTGCACCGGTGCCGTGAACTTCCAGTTCTGGCTCAGGAACACGGTGCCGGGCCCGGGCATGTCCATCGCCACGAGGGCGTGCAGCAGCCCCGTCGTGAGGCCGCCCTGGACCACGAGCCGGCCGAATTTGGTCTGCGCCGCGAACGCCGCGTCGAAATGCAGCGGGTTGCGGTCGCCCGTGATCTCCGCGTAGCGCTCCACGTGCTCCGCAGTCAGCGTCAGCGAGCGCGCCGCCCGCTGTCCCACGGCAATCGTCATCGGACCTCCCCGTCCGTCTCGTCCGTCTCGTCCGTCTCGTCCGTCCTGTCCGTCCCGTCCGTCCTGTCCGTCCCGTCCGTCACTCCTCCATGAGCTGCTTCCGCGCCGCGGCGAGCCCCTTGCGCTGCTCGGCGGTCGGCTCGGGGAACTCGAGATCCAGCGACGCGATCACGTCCGTCAGGATATCGGCCACGAGTGCCCGGCCGATCCACTTGTGGTCGGCGGGGATGACGTACCACGGGGCCCACTCCGTGCTCGTCGCGGCGATCGCCTCTTCGTACGCTTCCATGTACGCGTCCCAGTGCCGCCGCTCGGCCACGTCCCTGGCCGAGAACTTCCAGTGTTTCTCGGGATCGTCGATGCGCTTGAGGAAGCGTTGCTTCTGCTCGTCGCGCGACACGTTGAGAAATAACTTCACGAGAACCGTGCCGTTGCGGGTCAGGTGCTGCTCGAACGCGTTGATCGACTCGTAGCGCTCCTCCCAGAAGCGCCGTCCCCGCTTGCCGGGCGGCAAGCGCTGGGCGGCGAGGTACTCGGGGTGTACCCGCACGACCAGCACTTCCTCGTAGTACGACCGGTTGAAGATGCCGATGCGCCCCCGCTGGGGTAGCGCCCTGACGCAGCGCCACAGGAAGTCGTGATCCAGCTCCTCGGCGGACGGCGCCTTGAAGCTCACGACGTGACAGCCCTGCGGATTCACGCCGGACATCACGTGCTCGATCATGCTGTCCTTGCCCGCCGCATCCATGGCCTGGAGCACGATGAGCACGGAGTGGGTGTCGCTGGCCCAGAGCAGCTCCTGCGCTTCGGCCAGCTCGTCCAGCGCCTCGCGCACGTAGTCCTTCGCGCGGTCCTTCAGCTCGTCGTCGCTCAGGTCGCGCAGGTCCTTGGGCGGCTCCCACGACGGGTCGTGCTTGCGGAGCTTGAACTTGCCGGTGGACGGCACGCGAAAGCGGTCGAGCGTCTTTTTCGAGAACATCTCTGGCGTCCTCCGTTCAAAACACGTGCTTCAGGATCACCGCAACCGCCGAACCGGCGGACACGATCAGGACGGCCGGGCGCATGTAGCCGCGGTCGAGCTGGCGGGCGGTATGCCGCGACACCAGGAACCCGGCGAGGATGCCGGGCAGAAGCAGTCCCGCCAGCACCACCTCGGTCCAACCGAACCGGCCGATGGCGGCGAGGCCGGTGAGCGAGATCGCCACGCCCACGACGAAGTAGGCCGACAGTGTGCCCCGGATGCGCGGGCCGGACTCGTGTTGGTAGACGAGCGCCATCGGGGGCCCGCCGATGGCGGCGATCGTGGCCATGAAGCCCGACAGCGCGCCGGCGCCAACCAGCACGCGCGGCGCGGGCGGCAGCTGCCACCCGCCGATGCTGAGCGTGACGCCGAGCAGCACGAGCGCCCCGAAGGCGATGCCGAGCCGGTCGGCCGGCACGAGGGTGAGGACGGCGAGCGCGGGGAGGGTGCCGAGGAGCCGGCCGCCGAGCGACCACCCCAGGTCGCTCCGGATCACGTCGTGGCGTTCGCGGTGTGTGAGCAGGATCGTGAGCACGCCCGAGGCGAGGAGCAGGGGCGCGGGGACGAGGCGCGCGTCGATCAGCAGCAGCAGCGGCACGGCGAGGAGCCCGAGGCCGAAACCGATCGACCCCTGGATCACGGCGCCGGCCGCGACCACGGCGCCGGCGAGGAGGAGGTGGCTGAGCGGCACGGCGCGGGCCGCTCAGAACGCGAGGCGCCGCAGGTACGCGAAGGCACCACGGCAGAACGTGAAGGCGTCCGCCGGCTCGTCGTGCTCGACGAACCAGTGCCGGGTGCCGGCCTGCCGGCCGTGGGCGAAGATCTGCGCGAAGTCGATCGTGCCGCGGCCCAGGTCCACCATCCGGTGCTCGGGAGCGCCCGCCGAGTCCTTCACGTGCACCAGCGGAAAGCGGCCCGGGTGCGCGGCGAAGTACGCCAGCGGGTCGCCGCCGCCTTTGGTGATCCAGTAGAGATCCATCTCGAAGTCCACCAGCGCCGGATCGGTCTCGGCGAGCAGGACGTCGTAGGGGATGCGCTCCGCCAGCGGGGCGAGCTCGACGTCGTGGTTGTGATAGGCGAACCGCAGGCCGGCGGCGCGCGCGCGCCCGCCCGCGGTGTTGAACCGCCGGGCGAGCTGCTCCCATGCGGCGATGTCGGTCCGTTCCTGTGGCGGGATCCACGCGATCACCGCGGTGCCGATCCCGATCTCGGTCGCGGTCGCGAGGACCTCGTCCCACCCGTCCGCCAGCGTTTCGTAGGGCACGTGCACGGCGGGGGCGGTCAATCCTGTGTTGGCGAGCGCGGCTCTGATGGCGGTGGGCGATTGGCCGAAGTACGTCCAGAACTCCACCTCGCGGTAGCCGATCTCGGCTACGCGCGCGAGCGTGCCCTCGACGTCCCGCGCCATCTCGGCGCGCACGGTGTACAGCTGGAGGCCGATGCGATCCAGATGCCGGCGGGGCTGGCGCGCGCAGCCGGGCCACGCGGCGGCGAGCGTCGCGCCGGTGCACGAGCGGAGCATCGCGCGGCGGTTCACGCGGGGAAACATGCGAACCGCCCCGGATGGGCGCCAGCGCGCCGGGCTACTCTCCGCCGATCGCCGCGATCGGATCCAAGCGCGCCGCGCGGCGCGCGGGGTACCACCCGAACACGACCCCCACGATCAGCGCGAACACCACGGCCAATGCCACGCCGGGGGGGTGCACAGCGATCGTGAAGCTGCGTCCGAACTGACGACTGATGAATTCGGTGATCAGGATGAGCCCGGTGCCGCCGCCAATGCCCACCACCGAGCCCAGGAACGCGAGGGTGAGCGACTCGGCCAGAAACAGGCGACGAATCGCGCCGTCGTCCGCGCCGAGCGCCTTGCGGATGCCGATCTCGCGCACGCGCTCGCGCACCGAGATCAGGAGGACGGAGAAGAGCCCGATCCCGCCGACCACGAGCGTGACGCCGGCGATGGCGTACATCACGGCGTTCCAGCCGCCGAGGATGTTGTCCGCCATCGCGAGGTCCTGCTGCACGTCGGCGGCCTCGTTCTCGATCTCGAAGTCGTTGGCGCCGCCGTGGCGCTGGCGCACCAGGGCCGTGCCGCGCTGGAGTACGCGTCCGAACTCGGCGTCGGGATCGGCCGTCACGAGCGCGCCCGTGAGGCGGCCCGCGCCCTGCTGGTAGCGCGTGAGATAGGTGTACGGGATGTAGATCCGCCGCGCCGCGAAGTCGAAATCGATCGGCGCGATCTCGAACACGGGCGGCGCGACGGTGCCGACCACGAGGAACCGCACGCCCTCGATGGTGATGGTCCGCCCGACGGGGTCCGCCGCGCCGAACAGGTCGCGCAGCAGCAGCGTGCCGACCACGGCCACGCGCGCCACGTTGGCGACGTCGAGCGGCCGCAGGCTGCGGCCCGCCGCGATGTGGAAGTTCCGCATCTCGAGGTAGCCGGCATCCACGCCCTCCACCCGGATCAGGCGCTGGCCGGTAGGGGCGCCGACGATCATCTCCGTGCCGGGATTGCGGCCGTGCACCGACACCACGCCCGGCAGCGCGCGCAGCGCGTCGAGATCGGCGAGGCGGAGGCCGGGGTGGCGCAGGTCCCGGGCGGTGCGCGCGTCGCTGCGCGGCCCGCGGTCCCACACGGCGTAGCTCGTCGGGAAGCCGATCGCCTCGAGATCGCGGTAGGCCATCTCCTTCATGGCGCGGGCGAGCGACGTCATCGACACGAGCGACGCCGCGCCGAACACGATGCCCGAGAGGGTCAGGATCGACCGCAGAGGGTGCGCCCACACTTCGCGCAGGGCGTCCTCGACCAGCTCCCACCCGGCGGCGAGCCGCGGGAAGCGCTCAGCCATAGCGCAGCGCCTCGACCGGCGAGAGCCGCGCGGCGCGCAGCGCGGGGTACACACCGGCCAGGAGTCCGACGACCGCCGCCGTCACGATGGCGGAGCCGGCGATGACCGGCGTCACCACGGCCGGCATCTGCATGAAGTGCCCGACGGTGCCGGTGAGCGCGGTGCCGAGCCCGAGTCCCAGCAGGCCGCCGAGCACGGTGACGACGACCACTTCGGTGAGGACGTGGATGAAGACGCCGCCGCGCCGTGGCGCCGAGCGCCATGCGGGTGCCGAACTCGCGGACCCGCTCCACCACGGAGGCGAGCATGATGTTCGCGATCACGATCCCGCCGGTGAAGAGCGAGACCACGCCGACCACGAGGAAAATGAAGTTGAACAGCAGAAAGAACTGCTGGTTGTCGCCCCCCCGGGAGCCCGAGGCCCGGATGTCGAAGTCTTCCACGCCGTGGCGTGCGAACAGCAGGCTCGTCACTTCGGTCTGCGCCATCGCGGCGGGGTAATCCGGTCGCGCCTTGAGCGTGAGGAACGATAGCGCGGTCGTCCGGACTGTACAGCGTCTGCGCGGTGGTGATGGGGATGTACGCCCGCTCGTTGCGGTACTCGAGGGCGTTCCCCTCCCAGGCGGCGAAGTAGAATTCCTCGCGCTCGAGCACGCCCACGACGCGGAAGCTGCGGCCGCCGATGCTCACGAGCTGGTGCAGGGCGCGCGGCGCGGCGCCGTAGAGCGAGTCGGCGAACTTCCAGCCCAGGACCGTGACGCGGGCCCGCTGGCGCAGATCGAGGTCGCTCAGATAGCGGCCGACGAGCGGCCGGATGTCGTTGATGAACGCGTAGTCCGGCACGGTGCCGATCACCTGACCCTCGAAGCTCACGTCGCCGCGCGCGGTAGGCCAGGTCGCGGGCCCACCCCGGGCTCACGGCCAGCAGGGCGCGGGCGCGCTCCTTGAGGTACGCCGCGTCGCGGTACGTCAGCCGCTCCGAGGCCAGCTCGCGGGCGCTCGGCCGCAGCGCCTCGTCGCGGTCCGACACGATGATCGTCCCGACGCCGCCCACTTCCTCGAGGTACTGCCGAGTCAGCGTGCCCTGGCCGCCGAACAGTGCCAGCACCGTGACGATGCTCCCGGTGCCGAGGATCAGGCCGAGCAGCGAGAGCAGGGTCTGCCCCGCGTGGCGGCGCGCCTCGTCGAGGCCGGCGAGGATCGACTCGTAGAAGCTCACGCGACGACGCGTCCGTCGGCGATGTGGATGGTGCGCTGGGCGCGCGCCGCCACGTCGGGATCGTGCGTGACGAGCATGATGGTATGCCCCGCGTCGTGCAGCTCGGCGAACGTTTTCAACACCTCGTCGCCGGCGTGCGAGTCCAGGTTGCCGGTCGGCTCGTCCGCCATCAGGATCGCGGGCGTCCCGACCAGGGCGCGGCAAATGGCCACGCGCTGGCGTTCCCCGCCCGACAGCTCGTCGGGGCGGTGGCCGATGCGGTGGCCGAGGCCGAGGCGTTCGAGCAGGGCGCGGGCCCGCTCGCGGCGCTCCGCGCGCGGCACGCCGCCCCGGTACTTGAGCGGGAGCGCGACGTTTTCCTCGACGTTGAGCCGGGGCATGAGATTGAACGTCTGAAACACGATGCCGACTTTGCGGTTGCGCACCTGCGCCAGCGTCTTGCCGGCGAGGCGGCTCACGTCCTCGCCGTCGAGGTGGTAGGTGCCCGCAGTGGCCGTGTCGAGGCAGGCGAGGATGTGCATCAACGTGCTTTTTCCCGAGCCCGACGGCCCCACGATGGCGACGAACTCGCCGGCCGTCACGTCCGCATCCACGCCGCGCAGCGCGGGCACGTCCACCTGGCCCAGCCGGTAGGTCTTGGCGAGGCCCCGGGCCTCGATCAGGACCGCCACGGCTACCGTCGCCCGCTGACGCGCGCCGCGCGTGCGGCCGCGAGCTCCGGGTCTTCCAGGGTGATCGAGTCCCCCGGCGCCACGCCCGTCAGGGCCTCGACCCAGGACAGGTCGCCCAGGCCGAGGGTGACGGGGGTCCGCTCGGGCCGTCCGTTCACGAGTTTGAACACCGTCGGATTACCCTCCGACAGGAACACGGCCTCCACCGGCACGCGGACGACGTCCACACGCGACGGGCCGGTGATGCGGACGTTGGCGGTCATGCCGGGCCGCAGGATCGCCGCGCCGCCGCGCACGGCGACCTCGACGTCGAAGACGCGCACGCGGTCCTGGAGGCGCGCGGCGGGCGGCACGAGCTGCACCACGCCGCTGGCGGTGTCGGCGGGAAAGGCGTCCACCGTGAGCGCGACGCGGTCGCCGCGCGCCACCTTGCCGATGTCCACCTCGTTGACGGCGGCCGTGACGCGCAGCGACGACAGATCCGCGATCGTGAACAGCTCGGTCCCGCCCCCGAACGCGCTGGTGCCGCCCACCACCGTCTCTCCCACTTCCACGCCGCGCAGAATCACGACACCCGCCGAGGGCGCGGTGATCACCGCCAGCTGCACGCTGTCGGTCGCGGTGACGCCGCTCTGCTCGACGAGACGCAGCAGCTCGCGCGCGACGCGCAGTGTGTTCTCCGCCTGCTCGTAGTCCACGCGTCGCTGATCGAGCTCGGACTGGGTGATGCCCTGGCTGCCGAGCAATTCCCGACCCGCGGTCGTACTCGCGCTTGGCGTTCTCGCGCGCGATCTCCGCGCCCGCGATGTCCGCGCGGATGCGGGCGAAGGCGTTGGCCTGGGCGATGTCGGGAACGATGCGGGCCAGCGCCTGCCCCGGGCGCACGCGATCGCCCTCGCGCACGTAGAGACGCTGGACCACGCCGGAGATCGGCGACTTGACGACCACCTGGCGCTCGGGCTCGACGACGCCGGTCTCCTCGACGAACACCTGCACGTCGCCCCGCTCGACGGTCCCGACCCGGTAGGGCCGGTCCGACGCGCGGTCGGCGCTGGCATTGCGGCAGCCGGCGGCCAGGCTGCCGGCGAGCAGTGTGGACACGATCAGACGCATGGGGGACCCTGCCTGCAACGAGGACGGCAAGCGAGCGGACATATGGTCCCGACGAGGCCGACGAGTCGGGGGTTTCATGGGCGGCACGGCGACGCGGGCGTCCATCAACGGCCCAGCCACGCCGCGCGGAAGGCCCGCATGGCGTCGGTGACCGGCAGCCCCGCTTCCTCATACGTGACGACTTCGAGGCGGGGATCTCCCGACGAGCGTGAGCCGGCCCGTCCGGCGGCGCCCGCGCGAGATCCACTCCACCGGAATCGCCTCGCCCGGGCGGTGCGCCGCCGTGACCGCCTGCCACACCGCGTCATCGGTCAGAGGGCGTCCGCCGAGTGACACGATCACGTCGTCCCGGTCGAGCCCCGCGAGATAGAGCGGCGAGCCGATGGTGGTGCCGCCGTCGATGCGGGCGCCGGCGGGGCCGTAGTCGAGCTGGACGAGGTCGAGGAAGGCGCGGTCCGGATACGCCGGCCGCAGCTGGAATCCCGCCCGGCCGAGCAGCGTCCGGTAATCCGGCGCCCCGCGGCCGCGCACGTACCGCGTGAAGAAGTCGCGCGCGAATGTGGTGTCACGGGTCACGTCCGCGAGCGCCCGCTCGAGGTCGTGGAGCGAGTAGGGGACTTCGGGCCGGCCGTGGCGCGTCCACAGCAGGCGCATGTAATCGTCGAGCGTGACCGGGAAGCGGCTCCGCAGCGTGAGATCGAGGCCCAGTCCGACCGCCGCACCCCACGTGTAGTACGAGAGGAACGTATTCTGCCGGTTGGTGGGATCCACGGCCGTGGCCGCGTCCACGAGCGGCGCCTGGAGGCTGATCTCGACCGGGCTCGCGTACTCACGCGCGGGAGACGTGATCACCAGGCTCAATGGGGAGGACAGCTGGCGGGCGTACTCCGCTGGAGTCGTGAGACCCGCGCGGACGATGAGCAGCGGGACCGTAGTAGCTCGTGAACCCCTCGGCGAACCACAGCTCCCCGGACATGTTCGCCCGCTCGAAGTCGAACGGCTCGAGCGCGCGGGGTCGCAGGCGCTCCACGCTCCACGCGTGGAAGAATTCGTGGGACACGGTGCCGAGCAGGCCCGGCGCGTCGTCGCGCAGCGTGGCGGGCTCGGTGAGGAACGTCGAGTTGCGGTGCTCCATGCCGTCGTCGGCCGCCCACGGCAGGTAGCACGCGATGAAGGTGTAGCTCCCCGTGTCGAACGCGGGCGCCTCGCCGAACACGGCGACGGCCTGTGGCACCACGGCGCGCGCCATCGCGGCGAACCGGTCCACGTCCGCTTCGTCGCCCAGGTGATGCACGGCGAGGCGGATCGTCGCGGTGCGGCCGCCGGAGGTCACCGGCCACTCGCGCAGGCTGAACGCCGACAGCTCGGTGGGGCTGTCCATGAAGTACTGCAGTCCCGGCGCGGTGAAGGTGAGCGGGTCGGTAGTCGGGAACAGCTGCGTCGCGATCTTCCAGCCCGATCCATCGGGGATGCGGAACGTGACGCGGATCGGCCGCCCGTCGAGGCCGCGGGCCCACATGAACACCGCGGGCATGTTGAGGTGGGCGTGACTCTCGTCGATCTGCGCGTACGTGCCGTCGCCGCGGTCGCCGAACAACGTGTACGTGACCCGCACCGTCCCGTCGTGTCCCGCGACGTCCCACTGGGATGGGTCGGGCCGCGTGACGGCGAGGGTGCGCCCGGCGCCGTCCACGGCGTGCACCGCGTAGACGTTCTTGGCGAACTCGTGCAGGGCGTAGCGCCCGGGTGAGGAGCGGCTCATGCGCAGGGCGACGGGACCCGGCGGCAGCGCCCGTCAGTGTCAGCGCGACCTGCGCCTCGTGGTGCAGCGCGTTGGGGAAGGAGACGTCGTAGGCGATGTCCTGCGGCGGGGCCGCCGGGGCGAGCCCCAGGACGAGGGCGGCCAGCGCCAGCGGGGCGCGCGTCGTGACCATTGGCATGGGCGGAAGATCACCCGGGGACGGCGGTTGTGCGAGTGACGGGCGGCCGATGGGGCTCAGGCAGCGAGCCACACGTCCGGGAGCGGCAGGCCCAGGCCGGGCAGCACGTCCTCGCCGCTCAGCGTTCCGTCGCCGTCGAGCGCCGTGTCGGACCCGTCGGCGCGGTAGACGCGGGCCACGCGCCGCTCGGGGTCGATCACCCACACGAGTCGCGCGCCGGCGGAGAGCCAGTCGGCGACCTTCTCGTGCACTTCCCCAGGACGGTCGCCTGGGCTCAACACCTCGACCGCGAGGTCCGGAGCGCCCTCGAAGAAACCGATTGGATCCGAGGCAGGCAGCCGGGCGGCGGCGATGAACGCCACGTCCGGCGCGCGTACGGTGTCGGGGTCCCGCGATATGGTGAATCCGGTCTCGGCGGCATACACCCGTCCGGCGCCCGTCGACTCGACGTGCGACGTGAGGCGGTACGCCACCTGGTTCGCGACGGCGCCGTGGCGACCGCCGGCCGGCTCACGCACGAGCAAGCGGCCGCGGACGAGCTCCGTGCGTGTATCCGGGAGAGAGAGGCGGAGCAGCTGGTCCGCGGTCATCTGCGGCGACGTCGTCATGGAGCCCAATCTACCGCGCGCGGCAGCCGAGTCGAGCGGGCGTGGGCCGGAAGCGTCAACCGGCGGTCAACGGGGGCCTCGGCAGTCGGCCCCCCCTTGACGCCGCGGTCATCCGCCCGCATGAAGGGCCACCGATGACCCTGTCCCTCGTGTTGATGGCGGCCGGGCTGGCCTCGCGGTTCGGCAGCCCCAAGCAGCTCGTGGCCGTCGGTCCGGCGGGCGAGGTGCTGCTCGACTACGCGGTGTACGATGCGGCACGCGCCGGATTCGACCGGGTCGTGCTCGTGGTCCGCCGGGAAATCGAGGCGGCGCTGCGCGCGCACGCCGGCCAATGGTTCCCCGGAATCGACACGGCGTTCGTGGAGCAGCGGCTGGACACGATCCCGGCGGGATTCGCGCCGCCGCCGGAGCGGGCGAGGCCCTGGGGCACGGGCCAGGCCGTGCTCGCGGCCCGGGCCGCGCTCGACGGCCCGTTCGCCGTGTGCAACGCGGACGATTTCTACGGCGCCGGCGCGTTTCGCGCGCTCGCCGCGCATCTCAGGGCGGCGAACGACGCCCACGCACTCGCTGGCTATCGGCTGGACGAGACGCTGTCGGCGCACGGCGGCGTGGCGCGCGCGGTATGCGAGTGCGCGCCCGACGGGTTGCTCCGGCGCATCGTGGAAGTGACCGACCTGCGCCGCGCGAACGGCGGCGTGGTGGGACGGGACGCCCAGGCCGATCGCCGGTTCTCCGGGACGGAGGTCGTCTCGATGAATTTGTGGGGGTTTCGGCCGGCGATGCTCGGCGCCCTCGCCGATCAGTTCGCGGCGTTTCTGGCGCGGCACGGGAACGACGGCGACGCCGAGTTCGTGCTGTCCACGTCCATCAACGAGCAGGTGGCGGCCGGGCGGGCGAGACTTCAGGTTCTGAGCGCGCCCGACCGCTGGTTCGGGCTCACCTTCGCCGCCGACCTCGCGGCCGCGCGCGCCGCCGTGGCGGCGCTGGTGCGCGACGGCGCATACCCCCGGGACCTTCGCGCGGGCTTCGCCCGACTGTGAGACAGCGATGCGGCTGAACGGCCTCGACTGGACGGTGCTCGCGCTGTACGGCCTCGTGGCACTGGGCATCGGCCTGATGGTGATGCGCCGCGCCGGCGAGGGGCGGGCGGAGTTCTTCCTCTCCGGGCGCCGCCTGTCGTGGTGGCTGCTCGGCGTGTCGCTCGTGGCGACCACGTTTTCCACCGACACCCCCAATCTGGTCACCGATCTCGTGCGCACGAACGGGGTCAGCCAGAACTGGGTGTGGTGGGCGTTCGCGGTGACGGGGATGTGCACCGTCTTCTTCTATGCCAAGCTGTGGCGCCGGTCGGCGGCGCTCACGGACGTCGCCTTCTACGAGCTGCGCTACTCGGGGAGGCCCGCCGCGTTCCTGCGGGGGTTCCGCGCCGTGTACCTGGGCGTGTTCTTCAACGTGATGATCATGGCGTCGGTGAATCTCGCGGCGACGAAGATCGCCGGCGTGCTGCTGGGGTGGAGCCGCGAGACGGCCGTGCTCGTGGGAGGCGCGGCCACGGTCGTGTACGCCGCGAGCTCCGGGCTCACGGGCGTCGTGCTCGCCGACTTTCTCCAGTTCGTCGTCGCGATGATCGGCTCGGTGACGGCGGCGGTGGTCGCCGTGCGGCTCCCCGAGGTGGGCGGTCTCTCGGGCCTCGTGTCGCATCCCAACGTGGCGGGCAAACTGGCGTTCATCCCGGATTTCTCGGACTGGTCCACGGCGGCGGCGGTGTTCGTGATTCCGCTCGCCGTGCAGTGGTGGAGCACGTGGTACCCCGGAGCCGAGCCGGGCGGCGGAGGATACGTCGCCCAGCGCATGCTGGCCGCCCGTGACGAGCGCGACGCGATGCGGTCCACGCTGCTGTTCAACGTGCTGCACTACGCCCTGCGGCCCTGGCCCTGGATCCTGGTGGCGTTGGCGTCACTCATCATCTACCCCGACCTCGCGTCGATCCAGGAGCGGTTTCCCCACGTGGATCCCGCCATCGTGCGCCACGATCTCGCCTACTCCGCGATGCTGGTGTACCTGCCGCACGGCCTCCTCGGCCTCATGGTCGCCTCCCTCGCGGCGGCCTACATGTCCACCATCGCCACCCACCTCAACTGGGGCGCGTCCTACGCGGTGGAGGACTTCTACAAGCGGTTCTTCGCCCCCGACCGGTCGGAGCGTCACTACGTCGCCGTGGGACGGCTCGCGACCGTGGGGCTGGTCATCCTCGCGTCGGCCCTCTCGCTGTGGCTGGAGAACGCCTTTCAGGTATTCCAGATCATGCTCCAGGTGGGAGCCGGCACCGGGCTGATCTACCTGCTGCGGTGGTTCTGGTGGCGGATCAACGCATGGACCGAGATCGCGGGCATGGTGATCTCGTTCGCGGTGGCGCTGTACTTCCAATTCTGGCACGTGAAGCTGGGCTTCGCGCCGCTCCCCGCGTCGACGCAGCTGGTCGCGGGCGTTGCGATCACCACGGTAGGGTGGGTGCTGGTCACGCTGCTCACGGCACCGACCGCGCGCGCGACGCTCCAGGCGTTCTACGACAAGATCCACCCGCTGGGTCCGGGCTGGCGCGCCGCCGTCACCACGCGGCCGCCCGACGCGGGCGAAAGCGTCACCGCCGCGTTCCTGTGCTGGTTCCTCGGCGTCGCCGCCATCTACACGGCGCTCTTCGGGACGGGATACCTGATCTACGGGCGCGCGCTGCCGGGGGTCGTGTGTCTCGGGCTGGCGGGTCTGGCGGCGTGGGGACTGCTTCGCGCGGCGCCGCGGGTGGGGTTCAAATAAATACGGGATGAGGGATGAGAGATGAGGGAAGGGGGAAGGGCGAGCCGCGTTACGCCGGCTGCAGGCTTGCTCCCGCCGACGGCTGGGCGACGAACAGCGCGTCCGTCGTGTCCCGCACGCCGCGCGCGCCGTAGAACCGCTCGCCCATCTCGCCGAGCACGGCGTCGGTCGCGCTCGCGTCGGCGAGCGCGATGATGCAACCGCCGAACCCCGCGCCGGTGAGCCGCGCACCCGCGGCGCCGGCCGCGCGCGCGATCTCGACCAGCCGGTCCAGCTCCGCCACGGACACCTCGTAGTCGTCGCGCAGGCTCGCGTGGGACGCGTCCATCAGCGACCCGAACCGCGCGAGGTCGCCCGCGCGCAGCGCGCGCTCGGCGTCGTGCACCCGCGCCCCCTCGCGCACCACGTGACGCACGCGCTTGCGCAGCGCGGGCTCGAGCTTCGCGGCGGCGTCCACCAGCTCCTCCACGGGGTGCGCGGCGAGTAACGCGGTGTAGCTGGAGTCGTCGGGCAAGCCCAGGCGCCGGGCGAGGAGCGGTCGGGCCGCGGCCGTGGCGTGCGCGCGCGCGTTGTACTCCCGCTGCGCGGCGCCCGACTTCTCGGCCCGGACCAGGCTCCAGGCGACGATGAACCGCCAGCTGTCGGGGACGGGCGTGTGCGTGAGCCGCAACGGCGCAAAATCGATGCGGGCCGCGTGCCCGGCGCGGGCGCCGAGGGAGATCGCCTGGTCCATGCCGCCGCCCGCGGTTCCGACGTAGCGCTCGCCCTGGGCGAGCAGCTCGCCCAGCTCCAGCGGATCGAACGTAACTGCGCCGGCGCCGAGCAGCGTGAGGGCGGTCGCGACGACGATCGCCGCCGAGGACGAGAGGCCGGCCGCGACGGCGAGATCGGACCCCACGACGGCGTCCACCCCGGCCGCGCCGCCGTAGCGCCGCGTCAATGCCTGGGCGGCGGCCTGGAGGTAATTGCCCCAGTCGCCCGGCGGCAGGGGCAGGATGTCCGGGGCGAGCGCGAACTCACGCGGCGGGTAGCGCTCGTCGGCGTTGCCGAACCGCGCCAGCCGGTCGCGGCGCGGCCGGGCGACGACGGTGACGCCTCGCTGGATGGCCATCGGCAGCACGGGCAGCCCGCAGTAGTCGATGTGCTCGCCGATCAGGTTCACGCGTCCCGGCGCCCGCACGTGCAGCGTGGGACCGGGCGTGCCGTAGGCGGCGGTGAAGGCGGCGTGGAGGTCGCGCAGCATCGGGGCGGAAGATACGTTGGATCGCGGTGGGATGTGGGATGTGGGATGTGGGATGTGGGATGTGGGACGAGGGACGGGGAGAGGGTGAGGGATGACGGATGCGGGACTCAGATCGCGTGGAGGATCATGACCGAGGTCTCGTCGCCGGTGGTCTCGGCGGCGATGGGGATCCGGCTGGGAGGGCGCGACGTCCGCCGCGGCCGCCTGACCGCCCGACCGCCCTGTTCTCTGCGCCGCCGATCGACGTCGTCCGCATCGGCTTCGTCGGCGTCGGGCACCAGGGCTCGAGCCACGTGGCGAACTTCCTCGAGATCGACGGGGTCGAGATTCGCGCGATCTGCGACATCGTGCCCGCGAAGGTCGAGCGGATGCAACAGCTGGTCGAGGCCGCGGGCGCCCCCGACCCGTGGCGTACGCGCGCGGTCCCGACGATTATCGCCGGCTGTGCGCGGAGGAGCCGCTCGACCTGGTGTTCACCGCGACGCCGTGGGAGTGGCACGCACCGGTGTGCCGGGCGGCGATGGAGCACGGCAAGCACGCCGCGACGGAAGTGCCGCTGTGCGTGACGCTCGACGAATGCTGGGACCTGGTGGAGCTCGCGGAGAAGACGCGGCGGCACTGCGTGATGATGGAGAACTGCTGCTACGACCGCACCGAAATGATGATTCTCAACATGGTGCGGCAGGGACTGTTCGGCGAGCTGCTGCACGCCGAATGCGGCTACCTCCACGATCTCCGGGAGCTGAAGCTGACCGATTTCTACGAGGGGCGCTGGCGCGTGCGGCATTCCATCCGGCGCAACGGCGACCTGTACCCGACCCACGGGCTCGGGCCCGTGGCGCAGTGGATGAACGTGAACCGCGGGAACCGGTTCGACCATCTCGTGTCGATGGCGTCGACCGGTCGCGGGCTCGCCCTGTGGGCCGCCGCGCAACTCGGCGCCCAGAGTGCCGGCGGCCCGGGAGTCGTACGCGCTCGGCGACGTCGTGAGCACGATGATCCGCACGGCCGCAGGCCAGACGATCCTGGTCGTGCACGACACCAACTCGCCTCGCCCCTACAGTCGCAAGATCCTGCTGCAGGGAACGCGCGGAATCGTGCGCAAGTACCCGGAACAGAAGATCCACGTCGAGGGCCGCAGCGAAGCACATCGCTGGGACGATCTGGCGACCTACCGCGACGAGTTCGAGCACCCCGTGTGGCGGGCGCTCGAGGAGCGCTCCCGCGGCGCGGGACACGGCGGCATGGATTTCATCGAGGACTATCGGCTGGTGCAGTGTCTGCGGTCGGGCCAGCCGCTCGACTACGACGTGTATGACGGCGCGGCGTGGAGCGCGGTGTCCGCGCTGTCGGAGCGATCGATTGCGTCGCGCAGCCGGTCGCTCGACTTCCCCGGACTTCACGCGCGGCGCCTGGAAGACCCGCCAGCCGCTCGGCATCGTGGAGGCGTGATGGGGGTCCTGGTCGAGGTCACGGTCGATTCGGTCGAGTCCGCGCGCGCGGCCGAAGCCGGGGGCGCGGCCCGCGTGGAGCTGTGCGCGGGCCTCGTCGAGGGGGGGACCACGCCCTCCGCCGGCAGCATCGCGGCCTGCCGCGAGGCCCTGTCGATCCCCCTCTACGTGATCATCCGCCCCAGGGGCGGGGACTTCCTTTACGGGCCTGCCGAGCTCGACGTGATGCGGCGCAACATTCTCCACGTCAAGGAAATGGGTGCCGCGGGCGTGGTGCTGGGGGCGCTGCGGCGCGATGCCTCCGTGGACGTGGAGGGGGTACGCGATCTGGTGGAGGCCGCGCGCCCGCTCGGCGTCACGTTTCACCGCGCCATGGACTTCACGCGGGATCCGGCGGAGGCGCTCGAGGCGCTGATGGGGCTGGGCGTGGAGCGCGTCCTTACGTCCGGCGGTGCGGCGTCCGCGCTCGAGGGCATCCCGACGCTGGCCGAGCTCGTGCGCCAGGCGGGCGACCGGATCACGATCGTCGCCGCGGGCGGGATCAGCGGAGACAACGTGGGCCACATCGTCCAGGCGACGGAGGTGCGCGAAGTCCACGTCCGCGCCGCCGCCCGGCGCGACTCCGCGGTCACCTACCGCCGCGCGGGGCTGAGCCTGACCCACGCGGTGCCGGGCCAGTATGCCTGGTACGAGACGGATGCCGAGCTGGTGCGGCTCGTGGTGGACGCGCTGGCGGAATAGCGGGCGCCGTACCGCCGCCGCGGGGAGCGTCCTAGGGAGCCGCCCCCAGCACGCCCACGAGTGGCCGCGCCGCCCGCGGCTCGGCGGCAACCCAGTCCTCGCCCAGCAGGGCCGCCAGCGTCGCCGCGATCTGCGCCTGCGTCGCGTCCGCCACGTCGCGCCGCTCCCCCAGCGCCGGCGTGTCGGGGCCGAGCACGGCGGCCCAGGTCCATGCCGCGCCCGGGACCGCCGCCCCGTGACCCGACCAGTCGGCGCGGGTGGAGCCGCGCCCGTGGTCCGTCGTGACGAGCAGCGCGGTGCGGCCGCGGTAGCGCGGATGGGCCTGGAGCGTTTCCCACAGGTTGCGCAGGAATCCGTCGGCGTGATTGGCCGCGTCGAGATAGCGGTCGTAGCGGTCGGAATGCGCCCAGTAGTCGGTGTCCTCGAGCCCGAGGTACAGGACGCCGGGCCGCTCGTTCACGAGATACTCCTTCGCCGCGAGGTAGGTCAGCGCGTCCGGGCGGCCGGCCTCCCAGGCGCGCGGCAGCGTGGCGATGAGCGTGTTCAGCACGGCCATCGTGGCGGTGGGCTGCCGCAGCTCGAGCGGTTCCCATCCGGCGTTCACCGGGATGCCGCTGCGCTCCTCGTTGATGATGTACGGAAAGACGTCCCACGAGGCGAACGCCGCCACGCGCCCCGCCAGGCCCCCGCGCGTCTGCAGCCATTCGAGCACCGTGACGTTCGCGTTGGCCCGCTTGTCGTTGCTGTCGATGGCGGAGTCGGGAAATCCCGCGAGCAGCTCCTGGTACCCCGGGTAGGAGAAGTTGCGGCCGTTGGTGACGCGCATGGCGCCGCCCGCGTGGCGGTTGCCGATCAGCTGTCCTTCCGTGGCGACGACGCTCCACATGAACGGCATCAGCGCCGCGCGGCGCTCGGCCGGGGTGGGCCGCCAGAACCGCGCGCGCGCGGCCGTGTCCCGGGTGGTGGTCGTGTCGAACAGCAGCATGGAGTCGGCGCCGGCGAACAGCTCCTGCCAGCGCAACCCGTCCAGCGTGACGAGCACGACGTGCGTGGCGCGCCGCGGCACCACGCCCTGGGCGCCGGCCGGCGCCGCGGCAGCGAGCGCGAGCGCCAGCAGCGTCAGCGCCCGGCCCGTCACGCCGACACCGAGCGGGTCCAGAGGTAGTTGGGTCGCAGGTACGCGACCTCGAAGCCGAGCCGCCGCAGGTTGCGGGCCGACTGGTTCGGTTGGTCCGGCTCGTCCTGCGCGGTCTCCACCACGAGCCAGCGGCAGCCGAGCGATGCCGCGTCCACCATGCGGCGGACGATCAGCTCCGACTGGGAGCCGCGCCCGCGCGCGTCGGGGACCGTGGCGCCCAAACCGAGCCAGCCCGTGTCCCCGGTGACGAACAGGGCTGCGGTGCCGACGGCGCGGTCACCCTCGTACGCCACGTAGTGGCGCCACCCGGGGCGCCCCACGACGGCGGCCGCCCAGGGCACGAGCAGGTCCGGGAACCGGAAGGCCGTGCAGACGATCGCGGCGGCGACCCGTGCCTCGGTGGCGTCGATCTCCGCCACCCGGGGACCGGGCACCGGGGTGGGCCGCAGCGTGTCGTGGGCATTGCGGTACAGCTTGACCCAGTTGTTGTAGCGTCGCAGGCCGGACGCCGTGAGCCAGCCCTCGAGCTCCGGCGGCTGCGCGGTCGGGCCAAGCTGCACGAAGAAGCGTGGCACGCCCGCCGCCGCATAGAACTCGATGGTGGCGGCGACGTCGGCGGCCGTGGCGGGGGCGTCGATGCCGAGCCCCACCAGGCGATTGAAGGCCAGGATGTCGATGCGGGCGGCGCACCCCGCGACGGCGGGGCCGATGGCCCGCAGACCGACGCCGCACTGCGCCGCGACGTCGGGCGTTGCGGCGCGGCAGAAGTCCGCCCAGGCGTCGCGGTCGGCGCGCTCACACGCGGCCGCGATGTCGGGGTCCAGGGTGTCCGACCGGTTCACCGCCATCACCTCAACGCTACGCGTCCCCGCCGCCGCGCGCGAGTATCCCGATCTTCATGCGTTTTCCCCTCCCTTGGGGTGCCCCTGACGAGTGATATGCTACCCCGACTCGCGGCATGGGGGAAGGCCGCCGTAGATTCCGCACACGTCACCGGAGCCGCCGCATGCCGGACATCGGGTTCTTTCATCCGCAGGTCGTGCATTTCGTCGTCGCCTTGCTGGGCGCCGGGGTGATCGGTCGCTGGCTCTGGCTCACGGGCCGCGTGACGTGGGCGGGGCCGGCCGCGACGACCCTGCTGCTCGCCGGCACCATCGCCGCGGTTGCGGCCGTGAAGTCGGGCGACGATGCCCACGGGCCCGCCGAGCGGGTGCCCGGCGCGCGCGCCGCGGTGGTCGAGCACGAGGAGTGGGGCAAGCGGACCCGCAACGTCTTCCTCATCGTCGCCGCCCTCGAGCTCGCCGGCCTCGCCCTCGCCCGCCGTCCGACGGGGCGCAAGGTGGTGCTGGTCGCCTCCGCACTCGTCGGGACAGCGGGCGTGGGCGTGCTGTACTTCGCCGCCGAGCGGGGGGGGAGGTGGTGTACGCCTATGCGGGCGGCGTCGGCACGCGATCGGGTCAGCCGGAGGACGTCGGCCGCCTGCTGACCGCCGGCCTCTATCACCAGGCGATGCGCGACCGAACGGCCGGGCGGCACGAGGACGCGGCACGGTTGGTGGACGAGCTCGTCCGCCGCCACCCCGACGACGTGGCGGTGCGATTGCTGTCCGTGGAGTCGCTGATCGAAGATCGCCGCGACGGGCGCGCGGCGCTCGACCTGCTCGGTGCGGTCTCGGTGCCGGCGGACGATGCCCGCCTCGCGGTGCGCATGGGGGTGCTGACGGCCCGGGCCTACGCCACTCTGGGGATCGCGGACTCGGCGCGCCTGGTGGCGCAGGAACTGTCGGACCGCTTCCCCGGGAGCGGGGCGGTGCGGGCGCTGCTGGAGCAGCTGCGGTAGGTGGGACCGCCTCGCTCCGCGACTCTACGTGTAGTCTCGCGCGGTCACGCGCGACGCCCCTTCCGCAGGTCGGCGCCCACGAGGATCAGCCCGCCGACGATCGCAACCGCACCCACCCACGTGGGAATCGTGCGTCGCTCCTCGGCGGAGACTTGCAGGTCGCCGACTCTCATGACGCTGCGCTGGGACCCGTAGCTGAGGCCCCTGAAGACGATGAAGGCGCCCAGCACGACCAATACGATTCCAGCAATAGTCCAGGGTTTCATGCCCGGTCTCCCTTCTCGTTGGCCGTCTCCGGCTTGTGAAGCTTGGCCATGATCAGCTCCCAGTGACGGTGAGGCTGCGCGTGAGGGTGAGGAGGATGTGCGTCCCTGCGGGGAGGCGGATGTCGTGGTCCTTGGTTGCCACCGCATACCCTGCGCCGGCGGCCGCGCCCACGACGGCGCCGATCACGGTGCCCCTGGGGTTCCTCCCGATGATCTGGCCGACGATGGCGCCCGCGGCTGCTCCGACGCCCACCTTGACGGCGTCACTCCCCGTGACCCCCCGTCCTGAGCGCTCGGTCGCCAGGGAATCAATGCTCGCATCCATCGGATAACTCCGGCCGCGCACAGTCACGCCGTTCACCGCCAGGGTCAGGGTGCCCGTGCTGCCCGGGCTCGACGCCGACCTGACGTCGGTGACCGTCCCGTGGACCACCGCGCCGGCCGGGATGGCCACGCGGCCCCGGGCGTCCAGCACGTCGCTCGGCACCGTGGCGCCGAAGGCGTCGCCCGGTTTCGCGGTGCGCGAGCTGATGGCGTCCGTCGTCGCAACGGCGAACTGCCGTCCCGCGCCGAGCGTCCGGGCTGCGGGCGCCGCCGTGGCATTCCGATTCCGAGTTTCGTTCTCTGCCGCCTGCCCCGACTTGCCGCTGCAGGCACTGAGGGTGGCGATGCTCAGCACCGTGACCCCGCTCGTCCAGTATGTCCGCCTCAAGATACACCTCCGGTGTGAGACATCACGACGCACACTTCATGATCCGACGACCCACTTCACGAGCCGGCCGAGCTCGAGCAGCGTCTGCATCTCGACCTGGTTGATGAGGGCGAGCGTCGCGGCCGAGACCGGCGATGACCGCTGCCCTGCGAATTGCGCGAACGTCCCGCGCCGGCCGACGGTCACGATGTCCACGCGCTGCGGCTGGGCGTTCAGCGCCGCGGGGTCGGTCAGGCGCTCGAAGCTCCGCTGCGCGCGCTCGGCCGTCCCCTGGTGGGCTGGCCAGCGCGCTTCGGGCGCGTACCCGAGGATGCGGTACACGGCGCCGCCGAGCTCTGCGAACAACACGGTACCGCGCAGCGTGCCGTTGTCGGTCGCCGCGGCGAAGGGCGCGCTGACCCCCCGGAGCCCGCCGTTCAGGGACACGCGCGCGGAAGCGCCGCTCGTGATCCCTTGCTGCGACAGGAACGCGCTGGCCGCGGCGTCCGCACTCGTCTCCTGCGCCTGCGACAGCTCGACCACCGCATCCCCCTGCGGGCTGACGGCGACCACTGCCTGCGCCCCGTTGTTCGTGGTCCAGCCATTGGGGAACGCCAGCCGGAAGCGCAGCGTCGGGTGCAGGAACTGGCTGCCCGTGAAGTAGCCCTGGCGCGGATCGAGCCCGAACACCAGGCCGTCCAGCCGCCGTTGGTAGGAGTCGCGATTGACGCTCGTCCCGGAGAAGTCCTGCGGCAGCGCCGCGATCTGTCCGGTGATGGCGGCGACGCGGTTCGCTGGGCGGGGGTGTGTCTCGAGCCACGCGGGTAGGCGGCCGCCGCCCGACGCCGCGCTCAGCCGGTCGAGCATGCGGAACACCTCGGGCATCTGGCGGGGATCGTAGTCGGCGCGGCGCAGGTACCGCAGGCCGAGCTGGTCCGCCTGACTTTCGTTGTCACGCGAAAACTTGAGGTACAGGATCCCGAGCGCCTGGTTCGCCGTGGACGCGTACTTTGCGACCTGGGAGTTCGCCAGGCTGCCGACGGCGAGCCCCAGCCCGATGAGCTGCTGCTGGCTCATCTGGGCAGCGGTGTGCCGCGCGGTGACGTGGCCGATCTCGTGGCCCACGACGGCGGCGAGCTCCGCCTCGGAGGTGAGATGGGCGAGGAGTCCCCGCGTCACGTAGATGAAGCCGCCCGGGATGGCGAAGGCATTCACCGCCGGGTCGTCCACTACCCGGAACGTCCAGGGGAGGTCGGGGCGCTCCGAGGTGGCGGCGAGCCGGGCTCCGAACTGCTGGATGTAGCGCTGCCAGACGGGATCCGGGTACAGCCCGATGCTCGCGACGACCGCTCCGTCCGCCTCCCGCCCCATCTCGATCTCCTGGGCCTCGCTGATCAGCATGAGCTGATTCCCGCCGGTGGCGGGGTTGGTGGAGCAGCCGCTGGCGGCCATGCCGGCGCACAGCCACGCCAGCGTGCGTGCCCGGCCGCGCGTGACAAGAGGCGTTGTCAACATGTGCGTATCCCTCCCCCAACGAGTCTCGACAACTGGCAGGACGTCAGCTGAAGTTGGCCGCTTCGGATTTCCACTGGTGCACCGCTAGCACTTTCAGGTTCATCATGATGCGGACGAGCCCGGTGCGGCGCCGTGATCATAGGAGCTTGCGACCTCGAAGGAAACGAATCAGGATCACGACGACCGCGACTACCAGCAGCAGGTGAATCAGTCCGCCCACGGCATTCGCGCTGCCGAGCGCCCACAGAACGACGAGGACGATGATGACAGTCCAGAGCAGGCCGTCTCCCTTGAGTGCCACGCTACCTCCGCAGGCTGGGGCCCAGCAGCGGCGCGCTTGACCGTGCCAAGCTGGGGGACTTGGCGACACCCCGCTGGGTGAGTTGAACGTCACGCTTGTTGAGAACGATGAACGCGCCGAGACCGCTCACGACGATACCGGCGACGAAGGCGCCCAGACCGAGCAGCGCCACGCCGGTCACCATCAGAACGTTCATGGCTCAACGACCCACTGTGTCATAACGAATCCTTCCACGGCACAGAAACGTGCCCGTGTGCGCGCCGGGTGACCATCCATCAGCGGGACGAAAAACGACCTAGCAACGGTGGACGAGGTGCGTGGGGCTCGGGCGAATCGAACGAGCTAGCCCCCTGGGGGGGCTTCCCAAGTCACCCTGGACGCCCCCGGGGCCGCGACGCCGCCCCGCACTGCCAGCGGCGCGGTCACGGAGAACGCCGCCGCCAGCCCCTCCAGCTCGGACTCCAGCTGGCGATTGATCGGGTGGTTCCGCCCGTGGGCGTCGCTTACGATCAGGATGTGCGTGGCGCGCCGTTCCAGCACGAGCCTCCCAGACCAGGTGCGGGCCCCGCCACGCGCCGCCGCCGTCGCGTTCCTCAGGAGCGCGCGGATCGGGCCCAGCCGGCCCGACGGCTGTGGCGGCACGATCTGATACGCGTACGCCCAAAGGATGCTGACCGCGTGCTCCTCACTCATACAACACAACCTGCCACTGCGAGTCGCTGGCCAACATCCCTCGGCCGGATGACACCGGATGGCAGGCGACCGAGCGCGAGTGGCCTGCGCGGATCGGCCGCGCTCAAAACGAGCTAGCTATTCGGGTGGAGACGAATCGGTCAGGGTGAAGGCTGGCGAGGACCGGTGTCGGCGCGCACCACCGGGCAGCTGGCATGCATGAAACGACGGCCCCGCGGTTCAGGCAGGTGCCCTTCCCAATTCACAAGACGCCCAAGACCGAGCGTTCGAGTCCCGCCTAAAGCAGTACGTCTCTTCTCATCTGCTTGAGCGATACCGACTGCGAGCGATCCGCCGTAGGCTGCGGGTGAGGAGCGTACAGATGACAAGACGGCAAAGTTCCCCAACAACTGCGTGGCGCGCGCGGGCCGACGAGGCTGCGTTCCCGCGGGCCGCGCCCCGGCTCCACGCGATCCGCACAGTCCTCGACCGGGCGCATCTGGACGCGCTGCATCGAGCAGGCACGTGGGTGGGCGGTCATCGGGTCACCACCGCGGCGCTCCTGGTGTTGGCGCTCGCTGGCCTCGCCGTCCGCGATGAGGTTCGGGCCTCGTGGCTCCAGGCACACCATTTCGCCCGCGAGGCGTCACAGCTGACGCACGAGATGGCTGAGGGGCCGAGCGACCGGATCCGCTTCCCGCGCGATGGGCCGTACGACCGCCGCTTCGGCTATGCGCACCTGCCGGCCGCGCTGCAGACGGCGACCCAGCGGGGCTACCACATCGCGGCGCAGGTCCGCGTCTCGGAACGGTTCGCGGAAACGGTGGACCGGGGCGTGTCCCCGATCTTCCGGGAAAAGGCGCAGGCGGGACTCCGCATCCTCGACCGACGCGGTGCGATAATCTTCGAGTCCCGCCACCCCGAGCGGGCATACCCCTCCGTGGACTCCGTCCCTCCGGCGGTGTGGCAGACGCTGCTGTTCCTCGAGAACCGGGCGTTGCTCGATCCGCGCTTCCCCAACCGCAACCCATCAGTCGACTGGTCGCGGATGGCGCGGGCTGCCGCCGACTTCGCGCTGGCCTGGCTGGGCAGTGACCGCTCGGTGCCCGGCGCAAGCACGCTGGCCACGCAGATCGAGAAGTTCCGCCATTCGACGGAGGGCCGGACGCGCACCGTGCGGGAGAAGGTGCGCCAGATGGAGGCTGCCTCGCTGCGCAGCTACATCGGAGGCGAGAACACGGAGGCCACCCGTCGCCGCATCGTCGCCGACTACCTCAACTCCGTGCCGCTCGCCGCCATCGCGGGTCACGGTGAGGTCACGGGCCTGGGCGACGGCCTGTGGGCGTGGTATGGCGCCGATTCGGACGAGGTGAACCGGCTGCTGGGGGAGGAGGCGCGCGGCGGGACGGCCTCCGGCTCCCCGGTGGTCGCGCGACGCGCCGTCGCCTACCGACAGGTGCTGAGCCTGATGCTGGCGCACCGTCGGCCGTCCTACCTGCTGCTGCAGCCGGAGGGGCAGGCCGAGCTGCGGAGACGGACGGATCAGCACCTCCGCCTCGTCGCCCGGCAAGGCATCATCTCGGCGGAGCTGCGCGACGCGGCGTTGGCCGTGGCGCTGACGCCCCGCAGCCGCGCGCCGGACGCGCCCCGCGTCTCGTTCATCCAGCGGAAGGGCGCGAACGCGGTGCGCACCGAGCTGCTCGGGCTGACGGGCCTGAGTGCGCTCTACGAGCTGGACCGCTTCGACTTGACCGTGCGCACCACGCTGGACCTCCAGGCACAGCAGGAGGTCACCAACCTCCTCGTGCGGCTGACCGATCCGGACTTCGTGCGGGACCAGGGACTCACGTCGCCCGGCCTGCTGGGCCGCGGGGACCCGACGCGGGTCATCTACTCCGTTGTGCTGTACGAGCGCACGGAGGCTGGCAACGTGGTACGCGTCCAGGTGGACAACCTCGACGCGCCACTCGACCTGATCGAGGGCAGTAAGCTCGAGCTCGGCTCCACGGCCAAGCTGCGCACCCTCATCAGCTATCTGCAGATCGTGGAGCACCTCTACCTCCGGTACGCCGGCCAGCAGGCCGTGAGCCTGCGTGCGGAGCCGATCGGCGCGAGCGACGGGATCACGGCCTGGACGCTGGCGTACCTGGCCGCCAACCCGGGCGTGTCGCGCCGGCGGCTCCTCGAGGCCGCGATGTCGCGGCCGTACTCGGCCAGCCCCAGCGAGCACCTGACTGGCGGCGATGGGCACACCTTGCTGAACGTCAACGACCAGATCACTACCCCGGCGCGGGTGTACCAGGCCGCCCGTCCGCTGCCCACGGGCTTCTTCACCGGCGGCGGTCCCCACCTGTTCCGGAACGTCGATGTCGCCGACGACCAGCGGGCCTTCTCGGCGCGCGACGCGTTCATCCGGTCGGTGAACCTGCCGTTCATTCGAATCATGCGCGACATCGTGTACTACTACGCGTACCGGCTGCCGGGCCAGCGGCTCGACCTGGATCACTCGCCGGAGGCGCTCTGGGACCGTGACGAGTCGCGCCACCAGGAGCACGTGGCCCGCCTGGCCGAGGGCGAGGGCCGTGAGCTGATCGATCGGTTCTTCCGGAAGTACGAGGATGAGGCCGGCTCGTTGCTGGAGGTCCTCGGTCGGGGCCGGTCGGTGCCTCAGCTCGCGTGGGCGTACCGCTCGGTCACGCCGGGGGCCGGACTCGGAGAATTCGGCGAGTTCGTCCGGCGCCACGTCGCGGAGCCGGCCCCGTCCGACGCCTACCTGGCGGAGTTGTACGACGGGTCCGACCCGACCGGGTTCTCGATATCCGACTGCGGGCACCTCGCCGGGATGCATCCACTGGAGCTCTGGGTGGCGGCGTACCTGCGCCGGTATCCGGGCGCGCCCCTCCCGGAATTGCTCGACGCCAGCGCCTCGGTCCGCGGGGAGATCTACGGCGAGCTCATGCCGCCCTCGCGCCCGGCCGCGCCGGGCCCCAGGGTCGGCTCGATCGCGGAGTCGCAGGCCTTCCGCGAGATCTCCCGCGCATGGCGGCGCCTGGGCTACCCGTTCGAGTCGCTGGTGCCCTCCTACGCGACGGCAATCGGCAGCTCCGCGGACCGGCCGGACCAGCTCGCCGAGTTGGTGGGCATCCTGCTCAGCGACGGGGTGCGCTACCCGGTCCGGCGCGTGGAGGAGCTCCACTTCGCGGTGGGCACGCCCTACGAGACGGTGCTGCGTCTGGCGTCACAGGGGGGTGAGCGGGTGCTCTCGTCCGAGATCGCTGCGGTGGTGCGGGCCGTCCTGGTCGACGTCGTCGCCCGGGGCACGGCACGCCGCGCCGTCGGCGCCGTGCACGCCGCTGACGGCTCGCCCCTCCCGATCGGCGCGAAGACCGGCACCGGCAACAACCGGTTCCGCGTGGTCGGGCCGGACGGGCTGATCATCGAGGATCGAGCGATCAACCGGACCTCGACGGTCGTCTTCTTTTTCGGCGACCGCTTCTACGGCACCATCACCGCGTTCGTCCCGGGGAGGGCCGCCGACCGCTACGGCTTCACCAGCGCGCTGCCGGTCCAGATCCTCAGGATGCTCGGCCCGACATTCGAGCCGCTGGTCGGCTCGGTACCGATCGCCGTCGCTCCCTGAGCCGTGGACGCCAGGGCAGGGAGAACCGGATTTACCCTGGTGGAGACTCGTTGAGCGACATCTCGGCTTTGTGCGTGTGCGCGGCGATCTGCAGACGGCTGTGCAGGGCGAGTTTCTCCAGAATGTTGTGCACGTGGCTCTTGACGGTGTAGGTGGCGATCGTGAGTCGCGTGGCGATCTCCTTGTTGCTCATACCTTCGGCAATCAGGGCAGTGACCTCCCGCTCGCGGTTCGTCAACTGCACGGCTTCGAGCACGGCCGCGGTGCTGCGCTGGACCGCCTCGTCCACGATGTGGGAGAGCAGCGTACGAGTGAGGGCGGGGGGCACCACGTCCGCCCCCTCGGCGACCGATCGAATCGTCCTGACGAAGTCGTCGGTGGTCGCCTCCTTCACGAGAAACCCGTTCGCCCCAGCCTTGATGAAGGCGATGACGTCCTCCTGCGCCGGCAGCAGATCCATGACGATGACGCGGCTCTGGGGAGCTTCGGTCTTGAGGCTTTCTACCAGGCGGCGACTATCGCCATTCTCCAGGCCGGCGTCCACGAGCACGACGTGGGGCTTGGTTTCCCGCGCCTGCAGCAGGCCGGCGTTCGCCCCTTCGGCGGCCGCCACGACCTTGAAGTCCGGCTGGGCATCCAGCAGGGCGGCGAGCCCATCGCGCACCAGCCGATTGTCCTCGATGACCAGGACGAGGATTCGCTTTGTCAACTTGCACACCTCCCGGCGTTGGGCATGACCCCCCGGCTGCTACCCTAGCGGGTGGCGGGGCCAGCGAGTATCGGGTAAACGCGGGGGGGGGGGGGGGGGGGGAATCCCTGACACCCACCTCGAGGCGGGTGCTACCGGTCTGCCGGCGGGGCCGCGTCGCCCTCGAGTAGCCCGACCTGGAGGGCGAAGCGGAACAACTGGGCGCGGGTCCTGAGGCCGAGCTTTTCACTCAGCCGCTGGCGGTGGGTCTCGATCGTCTTCACGCTCACGGCCAGGTGATCGGCGGCCTCCTGATTCGTGTGCCCCTGCGCCAGCAGCCGGAGCACCTCCGCCTCGCGCGGGCTCAGCGGCCTGGCCCCCCCTGGGGCCGGCGAGTCGCGGGAGACGCGTCGGAGTTCCGCCCCCCGCGCCTGTTCCCCGGGACGCGTGAGATCGACGAAGGTGCGCCCGTGGTGCACGGCGCGGATCGCGGTCAGCAGCTCGACATCGGCGGCCTTCTTGACGATGTAGCCGGACGCGCCGGCCAGGAGCGCGGCCTGCATGGACGCCGCATCGTCGTGCATCGTGAGCACGAGCACCCGGGGGCTGGGCGCGAGCCGCACCAGCTCTGCGATCGTCCGCGAGGGGCGGGCGCCGGGCATCGAGAGATCGAGCAGCACGACGTCGGGCGCGGCCGCCTGGGCGCGGCGGATCGCCTCTGGGCCGTCCGCGGCCTCGCCCACCGCCTTCATGTCGGCCTGGGCGTTGATGAGCAGCTTCAGGCCGGCCCGGAGGACGGCGTGGTCGTCGGCGATGAGCACCCGGATTCTCGGCATGCGCGCTATCCGTGGCGCACGGGGAACTGCGCCGTGACGGTGGTTCCCTGCCCGAGCCGCGACTCGACCTCGATCGAGCCGCCCAGCAACGCCGCGCGTTCCCGCATGCCCCGAAGGCCGAGGCGCCCGCCCTTCCCCGGCTTGAACCCGGCGCCGTCGTCCTCTACGCGAAGCGCGACCGTGCCCGCGTCGCGCCACACTCGCACGCTGGCCGTGCGGGCGCGAGCGTGTTGCGCCACATTGGTCAGCGCTTCCTGGAGGACGCGGTAGACGGTGAGCTGCAGGAGGGGCGCAAGCGGGCTCGAATCGAGCCCCTCGGTCCGGACGTCGACCGTAATCCCGTGCAGCCGGGCGAAGTCCTGCGCGTGGCGGGCGGCGGCGGCGGCGAGTCCCAACTCGTCGAGGACGCCCGGGTGGAGCCCCCGCCACAGGCGTCCGACGTCGACGAGTGTCCGGGCGGTGGTCTCGCGGAGCTGCCGCGCCAGCTTGACGGCCTGCGCGAGGGTCCGGGATTCCTGGATGGTCCGCAACCCCACCAGGAGCGCCGTGAGGGACTGCCCGGTCTCGTCGTGGAGCTCTCGGGCAATGCGCCGCCGCTCGTCATCCTGCGCGGTCATGACCTGAGCGACCAGTCGAGCGTGCTGCTCGTCGGCCTGCACGCGCTCGGTGATGTCCCGGACCACGCCTACGACGCCGATCACGTCGGCGCTCCCATCCGGATGCAGCGGTGCGAACGACACCGCGACCGGCACCGGGGAGCCGTCGCCCGCCCGGAAGGTGAGGTCGCCCCGCGCGTTCTCCCGGGTTGCCCGTTGGCGCAGCGCGTCGAACGCTGCCTGTGCGGCGGGCGGCACGAACCGGCGCAAGGGCGCGCCTACGAGGCGCGCGAGCGGCGTCCGCACGATGTCGGCGAACCGCTGGTTGCAATAGGCGATGAGACCGTCCCGAGTCAGGGTCACGGCGCCCTCGCTCATCTGGTCGAACAGGATGCGGTAGGCCAGTTCCGCGCCCGCGAGGGTGATGACGTGCTCTCCCCGCGGCCACGCGACCACCAGGGCATCCACTTCTCCGGCGCGGATCGCGCGCAGGGTCTCCTCGGCAGCGTGGAGCCGGTCCCGGGTTTCGCGGACTCCGGGCCGAGGGCGGCGTGGGGCCGTGCGTTTCCTGGTCACCGGGAGCGGCCGCGGGCAGAGCCGGACGTGCGCACGACCGACTCCCCGCGCTCACGCGGCAGCACATCCAACCCGACCAGCACGCGCTCCTCGTTGGAAAGGTCCCCGATGATCCTGCGGATCGGCGGCGGCAGCTTTCGCACCAGCGTGGGGATCACGACGATCTCGTCGCGGCGCGCCAGGTGCGGCTGGCTCAGCAGATCGACCACCTCGATGCGGTAACGGCCGGCGAGGTGGTCGTCGCACAAGCGCCGCAGATTGGCGAGCGCGGTGATGGATCTGGGCGTCTGCCCGGCGACGTAGAGTCGCAACCGCACTATTCCGCGCGCTCGGCGTTTCATTTCACGCGGCGCCCGCGACCTGGGTGGGCATCGTCGCGATGTGCCTGCCGTGGCTGGGCGCTCCGGCCCGACCCGATCGCCACGGTCCCGTCGGCGCGGCGGCTGACGTCCAGCAGTGTGATGCCGCGGTTGGTCATCACGAACTCGCGAATCTGATTCGAGTGCGCCATCCCCCGGGCCTTGACGATCTGGATCGTGCGGTTGCGCTCGGCGTTCGCTTCCAGGTTGCCGACCAGCATCCACACGTCCATCAGGGACGACACGCCCAGGTCGGTCTGCTCGGCCGCGCCGCCCCCCTCGGTCAGGGACGTGAAGAGCGCGGTGATCTGCCGGAGCTTCATGAAATCGATGAGCCGCGCGAGCATCGCCTTCACCTCGGTCTCGCTGCCGACGGCGGTCATGTTGGTGACCGGGTCCACGACGACCACGCGGGGCCGCCAGTCGGCGATGAGCCGGTGCATCGCCACCAGGTGTCCCTCGAGGCCGAGGGCCGTCGGCCGCTGGGCGTGCACGTGCAGCAGACCCCGGCGCATCCAGGGCTCGAAGTCGATGCCGATCGACCGCATGTTGCGCGTGATCTGGCGCGGCGACTCCTCCAGGGCGAAAAACAGGCAGCGCTCTCCCCGCCGGCAGGTGGCCTCCGCAAAGTGTGACGCCACGCTCGATTTTCCCGTACCTGCGGTTCCGGAAACGAGCACGCTGTTGCCGCGGAAGTACCCCTTCTTCGCGAACATCGCATCCAACCCCGGCACCCCGGTGGACACGCGCGCGGTGGACGCCTCGTGCGCCAGTCCCAGCGACGTGATCGGCAGCACGGAGACGCCGTGGTCGTCGATGAGGAACGGCATCTCGTTGCCGCCGTGCGCCGAGCCCCGGTACTTGAGGATCCGCAACCGGCGGGTGGCGCTCTGCTCGACCACCCGCTGATCGAGCACGATCACGCAGTCGGAGACGTATTCCTCGAGGCCGTGGCGCGTGAGGTGACCGTCCTCCCGTTCGCCCGTCACGATGGCCGTGACTCGCTTCGTTTTCAGCCATCGGAACAGCCGGTCCAACTCGCTGCGCAGCAGGACCGCATTGGAGAATCCGGCGAAGAGCCGCTCGATGGTGTCCAGGACGACGCGCTTGGCGCCGATCGAAACGATCGCGTGGCCCAGCCGGATGAACAGCCCTTCGAGGTCGTACTCGCCGGTCTCCGCCAGCTCGCTCGGCTCGAGGCGCACGTAATCGAGCACCAGCCGCCGGCGGGCGCACAGCCGCGGCAGGTCGAAACCGAGCGACCGGGCGTTTTCCGCGAGCTCGTCCTCGGTCTCCTCGAACGACATGAAGACGCCGGGCTCGTCGTAATCGAGCGCTCCGCGCACGAGGAACTCCATGGCGAGCAGCGTCTTGCCGCAGCCGGCGCCGCCGCACAACAGCGTGGGCCGACCGCGGGGTAGTCCGCCGTAGGTGATCTCGTCGAGCCCCGAGATGCCGGTCGGGGCCTTGGCCAGCGGGGAGCCGGCGGGCCCGTGCCCGTTCGCGGCCCACTTCGGCGACACCGGCTTGCGGCGGCGAACGGTTGCGGGCATGAGTTCCGTTTCACCTGGTGTACGGTACGGAGAAGTTAGCCATCGTGAGGGCGTCGAGAAAGAACCCCGCAACGGCATCCGTCGCGGGGTTCCTTCCGTTCGTTCCTGCAGGTGCGGGGCGGTGGTCGGCTCTACGTGCTGACGCCGGCACCCCGGGCCGTGTGGTACGCGATCAGGGCCACGATGGCGCCGGCGCTGGAAACCGGAATGCCGGGGATCCCGATGACGCCCGACTGACCGAACGCGCTGACAGCCCAGCCCCCCGCGACCGCGCCGATGACGCCGAGGACCACTGTCCCACGAGCCCGTCACCACGGGTGTTGACGATCGAACTGGCGATGAGGCCGCCGATCAGGCCAACGATGAACCAGGCGAGCGTGGGCATAGGAGGCTCCTCCTGCGGAGCGGTCCACTACTTGATCAGCAGGACCGCGACGATGACCAGGAGCACGAGGGCGAGGGTGGTGATGGTGATGGTGTGGCTGCCGCTGGCAGCCGTGGCGGCGAAGGGTGCCGTCGCGCTGCGCTCCGCGACGCGCGGTTCCACTTGCCGCCACTCGGGGCGGAGGCGCGGGCCGGGCAAGGCCGAGTCGGCGGGGCTCGGCTGCGCCGCGCTGGCGCCGGCCGGTGGCGCAGCCGCGGCGGCCTGCTGGGCGCCCAATGGCGTCGCGGCCGCAACGCACAGCGCCGCAACCAGGGTCACTGCGCCGCGATCCGCAGTAGTCAGCCAACGCATCATAAGGACCTCCCGAATGGGTGGGACGTGCACGGACCCGGGTAACGTGCGTGGGTCCGGGCCCGCCGCCCATCGCTCAGCGGGACGGAATGCGACGTAGCCCCTGTGAGCGGGCGTGCCGGGCCGCCGGCCATTCGGACGGATTAATCCATTGGGTGCAGGCGAGGGGCCATAGGTGCGCCGTGCGGCCAGGGGTTGATGCGCCGCAGCTCCACGCGCCGGTTCTGCCAGGCGCGCCCTTCGCTGTCGTGCGAGAAGATCGGCTGCGTCTCGCCGTAGCCCCACGACGTTGTCCGCCTGTCGGGGACCCCCCGCGACACGAGGTAGGCGCGCACCGCCTCGGCCCGGCGTTGCGACAGCGCCAGGTGGTACTCGGTCGTGCCGATCGAGCTCGTGTGGCCCGCCACCTCGAAGCGCACGTTCGACCATTCCCGCTCGAGCAGCGCCCGCGCCACGCGATCGAGAATCTCCCTGGCCTCCGGCGTCAGCTCGGACTCCTCGAACGCGCATCGACGCGCTCGTGTCGCCCACGAGTCCCGAGTCGGAGATGACCACCGCGTGGGCCGCCGGCGTGACACGCGAATACCTCACGAGGCCGCCGACACTGCTGTAGCGGGAAGGACAGTGCGCGCAGCCGACTGCGAGCGGGCACCGCGGGCTATCGGTCGTAGGGATGACGCCGGAATCTGCCAGCGAACCGTAACGCGAATCAATCCGTCGGAACGTCGAGAGGCTTTGATCGGAGTGCGGTTGAACAAGCGGGGTGTCGTGTCTTCCGACACGACACCCCGAAACCGGGTGCGCTTGCCTCGCTGAGGTCCGGGCGCGCGCCCCGGTGGTGCGACTGCTATGACGGCAACGAAGCGCCTCAGGGCCCGATCCCGTCCGGGCGACTCGGGGCAGGTTCTTCGTCCGCCCAGAATGGGGATCCGGGCCCTCAGGCGACATCCCTCGTGGGAACGGATTTCGAGCTAGTCCGCTCGATCTCATGCGCTGCCATCCTCGGGACTAGACCGGCGAACGTCCGGCGGAGCGATGGCGGGCGCAGGGTCGTGGGGCGTAGCGTGTTCCCCCCGACGACTGGAGTGATCATGACCGCATTGCTGCTGATCGGCGCCGTCGCTGCATGGGCCGCGTGGCACTTCCAGGCCCGGGCCTTGGATTCCGCCGACTGGCACAGCCCGGCCATGCGCCGGTGGAAGCAACGAGCGGCGGGGGCTGCCTCGGCGACAACCGGGATCGCGCACCCGTAACGAGAAGGCTCCGGGAATGGACGATCACCGTGATCATCCGGCGGGCACGGATTCAGCGGCGCTGGACCACCTCACCGAACTGGCCGCTCAGGTCCTGGGCGTCCCAGTGGTGTGCGCGTCCCTCGTGGATGCGGACCGCCGGCTGCTGACGAGCAGTTATGGCCTGTCCGTGCCGACGGCCCTGCTCATTTCCTGGTCGTTCATGCGGCGGGTGGTCGCTTCCGGTCGCCCGCTGGTGGTCACCGACGGACGGCGAGACCCCCTGGTCGGAGCGACCCCGGTCGTTCGCGACGGGACCGTGGCGGCCTATGTGGGGATGCCGCTCGTGGCCCGGCACGGCCGCACGGTGGGCGCCCTGTCCGTCATGGACGCGATGCCGCGCGGGTGGAGCGCTCGGCAGCTCGATCTCTTGCGGAAGTTCGCCGCCCGGATCGTGGGAGTGTCGGGGCTCGCGGTACCCGGGCGTGGGCTCCGTCGGGTCACCCGTCAGGAGTGGAATACGGTGAAGCGGGCGGGTGGCCGTCCTTCCCGGCTACCTGAGGGAACGGGGTAACACAAGGGAACGGGATAACATACCACAACCGGCGGCGGCGCTGAGCGTGGGCAATCGAGGGCCGGCCGCCGAGCTCGTGCTCGGTGGCCGGCGATCGTTCCTTACCGTAACCGGGCGTCGCTCCCGGCTGCTTCTTCAGGCGTTCCCTCTCCCCCACAGACGGCTGCTACTGCGCTGTCCGGGACGGAGCATGCGGATGAGCAACAGGAGCACGACTGCGCCAATGGCTGCCACCAGGATCGTGCCCGGGAGTCCGGCGACGGGCATGGTGACCCCGAACACGTTGAACAGCCAGCCGCCGAGCACGGCGCCCACGATGCCGACGACGATGTCGCCGAGGAGACCGTATCCGATTCCACCGACTACGGCGCTCGCAAGGAGTCCGGCGATGAGTCCTACTATAAGCCAGGTTAGAATGTCCACGACCGCCTCCAGCGTGAACGCGAGCCGCCCGTTTGGGCCAGCCGACCGCTCGCGAAGTTCCTTTAGAGCCAGCGTGGCGGCCACCACGATCGGGTGCCACCGGAGCGCGTCGTCGGAGGGTGCGGGAGGAAGCGCGGAGTGGCCCGATACCGGATGGTAGGCCGTCCCGTCCGATCCCGCCATCGCTCAAAGGGATGGGTAGCGGGTGAGGACCTAGGGCGCAGAGATCCGGAACGCGGGGTTCTCGATCACGCCGAGGATGTTGCCGAACGGGTCGCGCACCGCGCCGATCCGGATGCGGCCGCCCACGTCCTGGATCGGTTCGAAGTCGGTGGCGCCGAGCTCGAGCAGGTGGGCGTGGGCGGCCGCCGCGTCGGCCACCCCCCAGTAGGCGACGCCCGCTTCGGCGCGCTCGGGTGCGGCGCGCTCGTCGGGCGTGATCCCCAGCTCGAACCCGCCGACGTTGAATCCCACGTAGAACGGCTCGTCGAAGTACGGTCCGACCCCGAGGACCTTGGCGTACCATGCCTTGGCGGCGGCGAGGTCGCGCGCGGTGTATTTCGCGGTGCGCAGGCCGAGGAAGTAGCTCATTGCTGGGTCCCGGGCCGGTTGGGCAACGCCGGCTAGATGTCGGTCTTGCGGTGCGCGATCATGCGCAGCAGCGCCTTGATGCCGCCGTGGAGTACGGCGTAGGCGAGGATCGCGATGACGATCGGAATGGCCAGCGTGTAGCCGCCTTCAGCCGTCGGGCTGGCCACGATCCCGCGGAACATCGCGTAGAACGGATTGGTGACGGCGCGGATGATCTGGACGAACCCGTTGCTGGCGTTGGCCGCGATCAATCCGAGCACGAGCCGAATCGCCAACAGTGTGTAGATGGCATAGAAGACGTAGTCGACGACCTGCGAGATCCGCGTCAGGCCACGCGCCCGTCCGACCTCGCGATCGGTACTGACGACCTCGTCGATCGCCTTCCCGCGGAAGTCCTCGGCGACCTTGGCCATCCGCTGACCTTCGTTGGGTGACGCGTGCTCGGCACGCTCGGCGATGTCGGCGTTGACATCATGGTCGACCTGCGCCTTCATCGAATCGTGCAGTACCGCCCGACGGGCTTCGCCGACGGCGACCTTGTTGTCTTCCATAACGGCGCTCCTGGATCTGGAATGGCGGCTGGAGGCCGGGCGCGTTCTTCCGCGCCCGGCAACAGCCGTGTTGTTCTCAACTCAACGCGCGCACGTATGCGCTTACATCTTCCGCGGCATCATGGAGACTGCATCCACCAGGATGATTCGGAACGCGCCACGCCGGTTCTGCGCCATGGCCTCGTCCGAGCTGCCCGCCGCCAGCGGCTGCGTCTCGCCACGGGTTTCGAGCTCGATCCGGTTCGTCGCCACGCCCTGCGCGACCAGGTAGTCCCTGACCGCTTCGGCCCGCCGGGTGCCGAGCGCGAGATTGTACGCGCCGGTGCCGCGGTCGTCCGTATGCCCCACGATGAGAATGCGCATCGTCGGATTGGCCTTGAACACGCTGACCTTGGAGTTGAGCGCTTCGCGGGAAACGTCGGTGAGATCCGACTTGTCGTACGCGAAATGCACCAGCTCCTGCATCGTCGCGATCGACGCCGCGGATGATCCCACGGTCACAGTCGCGTACCCGGCGACGTTGCCCCAGCTCGCCTTGACGGTGTTCGCATAGACGCCGGGCATCGTGCCCGCGGTGAACAGCCCCGTGTTGCTGATGGTGCCGCCACCGGCCACGACGGACCAGGTGGGCGAGAACGCGAAGTCGTAACCGGCCGAGTCCTTACCCTGGGCCAGGAACTGCCGTGTGGTCGTGGCTGGCAGGGAGTTCGGGCCCGTCGGGGTCAGGGTGATGGTCGCCAGCGCCGTTGGCCGCGGGGTCACGATCACCGATGCGGTGCCTGAGATGTTGCCGACAGTGGCCTTGACCGTATTGGGGAAGGTCCCGGCCGTCGCGCCCGCGGTGAAGAGCCCCGCCCGGTTGATGGCGCCACCATTCGCCACGACAGACCACGTAGGCGAAATCGCGAACAAGTCGCCGCGGGCATCCCGGCCCTCGGCGGTGAACTGCTGGCTGCCGTGGACGGCCACGCTGGTGTCGGGCTTGACCAGAATGGACGTGAGTCGGGCTTGATAACCGCATGCCGTGGCCAGCAGCCCGCCGACGACCGCGACTGTGGCGAAGAGGGTTGGTGTTCGGTTCTTCATGATGTACGTCATAGGACTGCTCCTAACCGATTACCTGTGATGAGGGCCTTCTGGTGCGAACGCCTGCCGGATTGTTGTGGCAGGAAGGACACTACCGCAGCCTATGTCGAGTGCGTGCCGCTGGCTATCCGTCGTATGGATGACGACGGACCGTCACGCGACTCAGCCCGTCGGCGATTCCCGGCTCGACTAGCCGGGCAGACAAACAAACAGGGTGTCGCGTCTTCCGACACGACACCCTGAGCCCGGGCGCGTTCGCTCCGCTGAATTCCGTGTACGCGACCGGTTGAGACTACTCTATCTACATGACGGCAACGAATGGCTTCGGCGCTCAACGCGTCCGGGCTCGAAGCACGGGGTTCGTTTCCTTCAGTATGTGGATTCAGGCAGTCCCGCAACATCCCTCGTTGGAGCCGTTTGCGGACTAACCTACTCGATCTCGAGCGACTCCCACCTCCGAGTGAGGCCGATAAACGTCCGAAGGAGCGGTGACGGGTAGCTTGGCGGGCACGGAATCCGGATCGCGCCCAGTCGCTGTGCGGCAAGGGCCGCGGCACCGATAACGCTGGCGGTGCGGAGACTCGAAGGATGTACAACCTGTCACCCCGATGGGGGACAGATTTCTCCCGCAGCGCTTGGTATCGTGCTCATGGAAACAGGGGCACATGGCCCCCGCTTCTCCAAACCGACTCGAAGGAGTACCGATGACACGCGTTCGACTTGGCAGTCTGGCCCTCACCCTCGCCCTCGGGCTCTTCGCGGCGCCTGCGCTGTCGGGGCAACACGCGCAGCCGACGGAGGGAATCCGATACGGCCTCGGGGGCGGTCTCGTCCTCCCCACAGGCGACTACGGGAACTTCGACAAGGCCGGCTGGCACGTGCTGGGGCTGATCCAGCTCCCCATCTCGGGGTCGCCGATCCATCTGCGGTTCGACGGGATGTACGGGGCGACCTCGCACAAGAGTGGCTTCGGATCCGGCAGCACCAAGCTGGCGGGCGCTACGGCCGACCTCCTCTACCATCTCGGGAACCGCGCGTCCAGCGTGCGCCCGTACGCGCTGGGAGGCCTGGGGTTTTACAACGTGTCGAACGGGTCCTCGACGTCGAAGTTCGCGTTCGGGCTCGGCGGCGGCGTTTTGTTCGGCGTCGGCAACATGCACGCCTTCCTGGAAGGCCGCTACATGAGCATTCAGACCAGCGGTTCTTCGCTGACCTTTCTGCCCATCACCGTGGGCGTGATGTTCGGCCGCTAGTTCCTTCCACGCGGTGGCCGTCCCCGAGGTCGCGAATCGGGGCCGGCCGAGTCCCCGATCGCCAATCCTCGGCGGTGAACCGCGACTCGGTCAGCTAGTGCAAGCGTAGAGGCACTGACGCCGAAGCTGGTTCGAGGGGGGGGGACCGGAATCCCCCCGTCGCGCGAATCGTGGTGTTGCGAGGCGCTCTTCTTCAAGCCCTCCGCGCCCCCCGCCAGAAACCGCCGCTGCTCTGCCGTCCTGGACGGAGCATCCGGATGACCAACAGGAGCACGACGGCGCCGATGGATGCCACCAGGATCGTGCCTGGGAGTCCGGCGACGGGCATGCTGATCCTGAGGGCGCTGAACAACCAGCCACCGACCACGGCGCCGACAATACCGACCACGATGTCACCGAGGAGACCGTAGCCGATTCCACCGACCACGGCGCTCGCAAGGAGTCCGGCGATGAGTCCGACGATGAGCCAAGTAAGAACGTCCACGACAGCCTCCAGCGTTCACGCAAGCCGCCCGGTTGGGGCTGGCCAACCGCTCGCGTAGTTGATTGAGCCTGCGTGGCGGCCACCACGATCGGGGGCCACCGTCGCGCGCCGTCTGAAGGTGCGGGAGCAGCCGCGGAGCGGTCCGATACCGCACCCTAGGCCAGCCCGGCCGACGCCGCCATCCCTCGAAGAAACGAGCGGCGGGCGCGCCTCGAGTCCGACGAGCCGTGCGGCAGGCCGAGGAAGTGGCTCATTTGAACACCTCCAGCGCCACTTCCACCTTGCCGAACGGCGCCGAGACCTGCACGCCCTGCACGGCGCCCCGCACCTGCGCGAACATCTCGCGCGCGATGGCGACGCCCTCGGCCAAGGCGCGCTTCCTTTCCCTTGTCCTGTGCCGCGCGCATCCGCTCCAGGATGGCGGGCGGCACGCTGACCCCGGGCACCTCGTTGGCGAGGAACTCCGCGTTCCGCAGGGAGACGAGCGGCCAGATCCCCGCCACGATCGGGATACGGAACGTGGCGACCCGCTCGAGGAAACGCTCGAGCTGCGCGGGGTCGAACACCGGCTGGGTCACGGCGAACTCGGCGCCGGCGTCCACCTTCCAGGCGAAGCGCGACAGCTCGCGGTCGAGGTCGATCGCGCTGGGATTCACGCCCACCCCGATCACCCACGACGTCGGCGGGCCGATCGGGTTGTGGCCCGGGTCGAGGCCGTGGTTGAGCCGATAGACCAGATTCGTGAGCCCGATCGAGTCGATGTCGAAGACGGCGGTCGAGTCGGGGTAGGGTCCCATCTTGGGCGGGTCGCCCGTGATGATCAGGATGTTGCGCAAGCCGGCCGCGTGGGCGCCGAGGATGTCGGACAGCATGCCGAGCAGGTTGCGGTCGCGGCAGCAGTAGTGAATCACCGTCTCGATGCCGACCTCGCGCTCGATGAGCAGCGCGGAGGGCAGGACTCCCATGCGGCTCTGGGCGCGCGGTCCGTCGGGGACGTTGACGGCGTCCACCCCGGCGATCTTGAGGCTGCGGCACTGGGCGCAGCATCGGGGCGGGGTCGACGCCGCGCGGGGGCACGATCTCGACGCTCGTCACCATCTCGCCTTTGGCGAGCTTCGCCCCCCAGCGCGAGCGCTTGACGATGGGAACTTCCTCGACGCCCGCGGGGCGCGTCACCTGCGCGCGCGCGACGATGCGCGGCGGCTGGCGGGGCACGACACTCGCGACGTAGTCGCGGATCTTGCGGATGTGCTCGGGCGTGGTGCCGCAGCACCCGCCCACGAACCGCGCGCCGGCCGTGATCATGCGGCGCGCGTAGCTCGCCATGTACTCGGGGCTCGCGAGGTAGATCTTGCGATCGCCGACGTCCTTGGGGAGGCCGGCGTTGGGCAGGGCCGAAATCGGGCGGTCGGTGACCTTGGCGATCCGCTCCACCGCCCCGAGCAGGCCGACGGGGCCCAGCGAGCAGTTGACGCCGACGACGTCGGCGCCCCACTCGGTCAGGAGGCGCGCGAACGTCTCGGGACTCGTGCCGTAGGCGGTGTTGCCGTCGTCGCCGATCGTCATCTGCGCGATGACCGGCAGGTCGGACACCTCGCGGGTGGCGGACAGCGCTTCGTGGATCTCGTCGGTGTCGGCGAAGGTCTCGAGGATGAATCCATGCACGCCGCCGGCCACGAGGCCTGCCGCCTGGCGGCGGAACGCCTCGCGGGCCTCCTGACGCGACGTGGGGCCGAACGGCTCGATCCGCACGCCGAGCGGGCCCATGGCGCCGAGGACCGCCGCCCGGTCGCCGGCCGCGCCGCGCGCGATCTCCGCCGCCGCCTGGTTGATGGCCTCCGTCTGCTCCGCGAGACCGTGCGCCGCGAGCTTGAGCGGGTTCGCGCCGAAGGTGTTCGTCTCGATCGCCTCCGCGCCCGCTCGCACGTACGCCTCGTGCACCTCGGCGACGAGCTTGGGCTGCTTGAGCGACAGCTCGTCGAAGCACACGTTGATGAACACGCCCTTGCCGTACAACATCGTCCCCATGGCGCCGTCGAGGACGTGCACGCGGGAGTCGGCGATCAGGTCACGGAGGGACGGCATGGGGGCGCAAGCTAGCGGCTAGTCACACGGTTCAGAAGTACCTGAGACGCCAAGTCACCAGTGGTCACGAGCCGTCAGCTCCCGCGGCGTTTTCCGGGGGTCCGCAGCAGCCGTTCGCGCGCCGCCCCTCCGTCCACGCCGCGGACGCGCACGACCTTGCGGCGCGCCGCCGCTCCCCGGACGATGACGACGGCGGCGCGGGGCACGCCCAGCCGTCCCGCGAGGAAGCGGATGAGCTCCTCGTTGGCCGCGCCGCCGACGGGCGGGGCGGCGACGCGGATGCGAATGGCGTCGCCGTGCGGCCCCGCGACCTCCGTGCGGGACGCGCGCGGCTGAACGTGCACTATCAGGTCGCCAGGAGGCACGAGCGGACTGCGCGCATGACGTCGTGGAATTCCGCTGATCGCCCTCCCGCTGGCGTCCGTCTTGCTACATGAGCACGATCGCGATCAGCACCTTCTTCGCGATCAGCAGGACGATCCAAGCGACGAGCGGAGTGATGTCGAACGGTCCCAGCGCCGGCACCACGCGGCGCAGCGGCTCCACCACCCAGTCGGTGAGGAGATAGGCGGGGCGCATCCACGGCGCGTAGCGCCCCCAGCCGAACCACGTGCCGACCACCCGCACGATCAGCGCGACGATCAGGATGCCGTACGCCAGGCCGATCCCGAACGCGAGCACCCCACGCACGCCACCCGCGGCGGCGAGGCGGAGACGCAGCGCCGTCGCGAGCGTCCAATCGATCAACGACAGCACGAGGATGCCGCCAACCGCCGTCACCATCACGATCCAGAACGGTGCCTGGGCCGGATGGCCGCCGAGGCGGACGATGCGCTCCTCGACCGGGTCGATCACCGGGTCGCTCGCGCGGCGGAGAAAGCGTCCCAGCGGGCCGAACGGGGACACGCGCTTGGTGCGCACGAGCCACGACGCGGTCGCCGCGAACAGGGCGGCCAGGAAGACCGCCAGGACGACGAGGCGGGCGACGGTGGTCAGCGTGGACATGCTGTAACTTACTCCAGTGTCCCGCCTGCTTCACGCACTCCGCCGCCTGGGGCGCCCGCCCGGACTGCACGTCGTGTTCAGCGAGCGCTACGGCCGCGCCGTGCCGGGCGTGCCGATCGACCCGGCGCGCGGCGCCCAGATCCTGGCCTTCCTGCTCGACCGCGGCCTCGTGCGGCGGCGGGACGTACATCACCCCATCGCGACATCCCTGCACAACGTCCTGCGGGCGCACACCCAGGCCTATCTGGAGTCGGTCCAGAAGGCGGCGACGCTCACGGGCATCTTCGGGATGGAGCTGAGCGATGCGCAGGCCCAGCAGATCCTCGACGTCCAGCGGCTCATGGCGGGCGGCACGATCCACGCGACCCGGCTCGCCGTGGCCCGCCGCGGCGTCGCCGTGCACCTGGGCGGGGGCCTCCACCACGCCGCGCCCGATGGCGGCGCGGGGTTCTGCGTGTTCAACGATGTGGCGATCGCGATCCGGCGCCTCCAGGCGAAGGGGTTCCGCGACAACATCCTCGTGATCGACCTCGACCTCCACGACGGGAACGGTACGCGCGCCGCGTTCGCCGATGACCGAACGGTGCACACGTACTCGGTGCACAATCAGCCGTGGGACGACCGGCCCGCCGTGGCCTCCACCAGCGTCGTCCTCGGCTCCGGGGTCACCGACGACGCGCTGCTGGCCGCCCTGCGGGACACGCTGCCGCCCATCGTCGCCGCGCATCGGCCGGCGCTGGTGGTGTATCTCGCGGGAACGGATGCCGCGAAGGACGACGCCCTCGGTGACTGGCGTATCAGCGGGGCAGGCATGCTGGCGCGCGACCAGTTCGTCACGCACCAGGTGCGGGGACTCCCCGGGCGCGTGCCGTTCGTGATCGTGCTGGGCGGCGGCTACGGGCACGGCTCCTGGCGCTACACGGCGCGCTATCTGGCCTGGCTCGCGTCGGGACGCGTGCCGCAGCTGCCCGACGACATGGAGATCGTGCTGCGGCGGTTCCGCCCGATCGCCCGCGAGCTGTCCGAGGAGGCGCTCCGCGGCACGACCGGGCGCGCACCGGTGGCGGGGTCCGAGTGGTCGCTGTCCGAGGAGGACCTGTTCGGTGCCCTTCCGGGGCTGCATCAGGAGCCCCGCGTGCTGGGCCGGTACTCCCGCTACGGGATGGAGCTGCTGTTCGAGCGACTCGGGATCTTCGAGCGGCTGCGCGCCATCGGATACGCGTCGCCCGCGGTGGACGTCGCGCGCGACGGAGGATCGGGGCACACGGTCCGCGTGTTCGGCGAGGCAACGCGCGAGCATCTGCTGATCGAGCTTCGCGTCGGCCGCGACCGCCGCGCCATCCCCGGATGCGAGCTGGCATTCGTCGAGTGGCTGCTGCTCCAGAACCCGCGCGCGAGTTTCCGGACCGCCCGACCGGCGCTCCCGGGGCAGGGGCACCCCGGGCTCGGGATGCTGGGTCTCATGGCGGCGACCCTCGTGCTCCTGTGCGAGCGCGCGCAGCTCGACGGTGTGGCGCACGTGTTGTCGAATTACCACCTCGCCGTCGTGGGCCGGGGGCACATGCGCTTCGTCGAGCCCGCCGCGCAGGCCCGGTTCGAGGCCCTGCACGCCGCCTTGCGGGGCCTGTCGCTCGCGGCGGCGGAGCAGGCGCTGGCCGCGGGGGGCGTGGTGGACGAGGCGACGGGCGCCGCGGTGCACTGGAAGCCGGCCCTCGCCGTCATGCCGGTGAGCGACCGCCTCCGCGCGCGGGTGAGTGGGACCGCCTACGACGACGCGGTGCGGACCGCGCGGGCCCGCATCCGCTTCCGCGCCGTCGCGGCGCCCGTCCCCACGTCGACGGTCGACATCCACCGGCACCCGTAGAACAGAATGGAGGAATCCATGCGGCACGTGTTCACGATCATTCCGGCGGGGAGCGCCCCGCTGTGGTTCTTCCTCGCGCTGGCGACACTGCTGCTTTCGCTGGTCCTGCTGTTCGGCTGGATCGCGTGGTCCGCAAAGCATGCGCGGTTCGAGATCACACCGGCGGGCCTGCGCCTCGTGGGCGATGTGTGGGGCCGGCGCATCCCCGGGGACGTGCTGGTGGTCGAGCGGGCACGTCCGGTGGACCTCGAGCGCGAAGCGCCCCTGCGCCCGGTGTCGCGCCGCTTGGGGACGGCGCTCCCCGGATTCGCCGCGGGGTGGTTCCGGCTCGCGAACGGCGAGAAGGCGCTCATCTACCTCACCGACCGCCGCCGGGTGGCCTACGTTCCGACCACGGCAGGCTACGACGTGCTGCTGAGCGTCGGGGACCCCGAGCGGTTCGTGCAGGTGCTGCGGCAGACGGTGCGCCGCTAGCGTCCCTAGCCGAAGGCCTCCCGGATGATGCGCTGCTGCTCCGCCTGGTGCATCGCCGGGTACCCTTCCGCCGGGCTCGAGCGCTCGGGGCGGGACACATCGCGGATCGTGACGCCGGCCGGCAGCACGTCCTCGATCTGGGGCACGATGAATTTGCGCGCGCCCATGTTCCACGGCTCCTCCTGCACCCAGATCACTTCCTTGAGGCCGGGATAGCTCGCTGCCAGCGCGTCGAGCGGCACGGCGGGCAGGGGGTAGAGCATCTCGATGCGGCCGACCGCCACGTGGGGCGACGCGGCGCGCGCCTCGTGCGCGATCAGGTCGTAGTAGACCTTGCCGCTGCACAGCAGCAGCCGCGTGACTCCGTCGCGCGCGGTGGCGCGCTCGGGGTCGTCGAGCACCGCACGGAAGCGGCCCGTCGTGAGCTCGTCCACCCGGGACGCCGCGGCCGGCAGCCGCAGCAGGCTCTTCGGCGTCATCACGATCAGCGGGCGCAGCTCGGCGTGCTTCGCCTGCCGCCGCAGGAGGTGGAAGTACTGCGCCGGCGTGGTGCAGTTCGCCACCCGGATATTGCCCTCCGCGCCGAGCGCGAGATAGCGCTCGAGGCGCGCGCTCGAGTGCTCCGGTCCCTGACCCTCGTAGCCGTGGGGCAGGAGCAGCGTGAGCCGCGACGTCTGGGCCCACTTGGCGAGCCCCGCGATGATGAACTGGTCGATGATCACCTCGGCGCCGTTCGCGAAGTCGCCGAACTGCGCCTCCCACAGGACCAGCGCCTCGGGGGCCTGGACGGCGTAGCCGTACTCGAAGCCGAGGCACCCGTTCTCCGACAGCGGACTGTTGTGCAGCTCGAACGGCGCGTGGGCGTCGGGCAGGCGCTGGATCGGGACGTGGCGTGCGCCCGTCGTGGCGTCGTGGAGGGCGAGGTGGCGCTGGCTGAAGGTGCCGCGCTCGGTGTCCTGGCCCGTGAGCCGCACGGGGATGCCTTCGATCACGAGCGACCCGAGCGCCAGCGCCTCGGCGTGCGCCCACTCGATACCCTCGCCCGTGGCGAAGGCGTCCCGCCGGCGCTCGAGCTGGCGCAGGAGCTTCGGGTTCACGGTGAACCCGTCGGGCACCGCGAGCAAGTCGTCGTTCAGCTCGGCCAGCGCGTCGGCCGCGACCGCCGTGTCGGGCTCCCCGACGCTCACCTGCGAGATGCGCTGCGGCTCCTCCCCGCGCACGCCCTTGGCGAGGCTCGCCTTGAGCGCCTGCTGGCGCTCGGCGAGCCGCTGATAGGCTTGGTCGGCGGTCTGATCCGACGCGCCGGCGTCGAGCACTCCCGCCGCCTCGAGCTGCGCGCCGTACCGGCGCGCGACCGGCGGGGTTTCGCGGATCCGCTCGTAGAGCGCCGGCTGCGTGTAGGCGGGCTCGTCGCCCTCGTTGTGCCCCCAGCGCCGGTAGCCCACGACGTCGATCACGATGTCGCCGCGGAACTGCTCGCGGTAGCGCAGCGCCAGGCGGACCGCGGCGAGGCACGCCTCGGGGTCGTCGGCGTTGACGTGCACGATCGGGACGTCGAAGCCCTTGGCGAGGTCGCTCGAGTAGTCGGTGGAGCGAGCCTCCTGAGGGTCGGTGGTGAACCCGATCTGGTTGTTGGCGATGAGGTGGATGGTGCCACCGGTGGTATAGCCCGGCAGTCGCTCGAGATTGAACGTCTCGGCCACCACGCCCTGGGCCGCGAAGGCCGCGTCGCCGTGGATCAGCACGGGGAGTGCCACCGCGGTGTCGAACGCGGCCTCGCGGCCGCGGCGATTGGTCTGAATCGCGCGCGTCCGCCCCTCGACCACGGGATTGACCGCTTCCAGGTGGCTGGGATTGGGGGACAGGGTCACGGTGACGGGCCGACCGCCGGCGGTCTGATAGACGCCGGTCGCACCGTGGTGGTACTTCACGTCCCCGGTGCCGCCTTCGGGTGCCAAGGTCTCTTCGACCCGGCGTCCGCCTTCGAACTCGGCGAAAATCGTCTCGTAGGGCAGGCCCACGATGTGAGCCAGCACGTTGAGCCGGCCGCGGTGCGCCATGCCGAGGACCACGTCGCGCGCGCCCTGCGCGCCCGCCAGCTCGACGAGCAGGTCGAGCATCGGCACCAGCACGTCGAGCCCCTCGATCGAGAACCGCTTCTGGCCGAGGTACGCCTTATGGAGAAAGCGCTCGAGCGCCTCGACCTCGGCGAGCCGCCCGTGGAGGCGGCGCTGCTCGTCGGCCGTGAGCGGCTGGCGGTGCTCGCCCGATTCGATCACGCGCCGCAGCCACATGCGCTCGTCGTGACTGGCGATGTGCTCCATCTCGTAGGCGATCGTGCCGCAATACGTCTTCTGGAGCTCGCGGTAGGCGTCCGCCAAGGTGTGGCCGGGCACGTACACCCGCAGGATGTCGGCCGGGATGCGCGTCATCAGCTCGGGGCTCAGGCCCAGCGGGGCGGGGTCCAGGGCCGGATCGCCCTTCGGCGGCCGACCGAGCGGATCGAGCCGGGCGGCGTGGTGCCCGAAGTAGCGGAACGCGCGCACCAACCCCATGGCGGGGACGACGGCGCGGAGGTCGGCGACGGCGGGGAGAGGGGAGAGGGGAGAGGGTGCTTCCAGTGCACCGGCAGTTGCCGCGGCGGCGGAGCGTCCCTCTCCCTTCTCCCCTCTCCCTAGGTTCGCGCCCAAGCTCTCCGCGATCCGCTCGTAGAACCCGTCCTCGCCCTGCAGCAGTGCGTCGAGCCGCCGCAGGAACATGCCCGACTCGGCGCCCTGGATGACGCGGTGGTCGTAGGTCGAGCTGATCGTCATCACCCTGGCACCCGCGACGTCGCGGATCGCGCCGGTGGCGATGATCGAGCCCTGGCCCTGCATGAGGCGCGGGACCGAGGCGACGGTCCCGATGGTCCCGGGATTGGTGAGCGTGATGGTGCCGCCCGCGAAGTCGTCGGGCAGCAGCCGGTTGGCGCGCGCCTTGTCCACCAGCGCCTCGTAGGCCGCGTGGAACGCCGCGAAGTCCAGGGCGCCCGCGTCCTTGATCACCGGCACCACCAGCGCGCGCGCGCCGTCCTTTTTCTCGACGTCCACCGCGAGCCCGAGCCCGATGCCCCCGGGATCGACACGGTGCGGCTTGCCGCCGATCGTCCTGGAAGGCGTGGGTCATGACCGGGAGCTCGCGCGCGGCCTGCACGATGGCGAACCCGATCAGGTGGGTGAACGAGGTCTTCTTACCGGCGGCCGCGAGCGCCGCATTGAGCGCCTTGCGGCGGGCGTCGAGCGTCGCCACCGCGACCTCACGGAACGACGTCGCCGTCGGGACCGAGAGCGAGGCCTCCATGTTCTGGACGAGGCGGGCGGCGGGACCGGTAATCGGGCTGGCGCCGGAGGGGGAGAGTGGAGAGGGGAGAGGGACGCTTGCGCGGCGCCGCGGCGCGCCACCGCAGCCGCGTCTCGCCCTCTCCCTTCTCCAGTACTTCTTCCCGACTCGCCGGGATCACTGGCAGATCGCCCAGTCCCCCGTCGCCGAACAACGTCCGCCATTCCTCCGGGACCGACGCGGGGTCGCGGAGGAATTGCTCGTACATGACCTGCACGAAGGCGGCGTTATGGGTGCCGAAGACGAACTGGCTCACGGGGAGGAATCTAACGCCCCGGCGAACGGGGTTGGGCTACGCGCGCGCCTCGCGCTCGGCCGCCCGAGCGATGGCGCGGGCGAGGCCCCCGAAGATCAGGACGTGGGCGGGCCAGAGCAAGTACCAGTAGAGCCGGCCCGCCCACCCGCTCGGGACGGAAACCGGCGCGCTGCGTGAGCACGGCGCCGCCCTCCGCGGGCGCTATGCGGAACTCGAGCCGCGCTTCGCCGGGGAGCCGCATCTCGGCGCGGAGCCGCAGCAACTCGCCCGGGATCACGTCTTCCACCCGCCAGAAGTCGATCGGGTCGCCCACCGCGACGAGCGTCGGATGCGGGCGGCCGCGGCGCATGCCGACGCCGCCCAGCAGCCGGTCGATGGCGCCGCGCAGGCGCCACAGCCCGTCGGCGAAGTACCAGCCCGTGGCACCGCCCGCGCGGGCGATGGCGGCGAAGACCCGTGACGGCGGAGCCGACACGGTGATGATCCGCTCGTCCCCGAGCTCGCGGCCCGGGCGCGCTGCTGCGCGTTCCGGCGCCGTGACGGCCTTGGTCCAGCGCGACGCGAGCGGACCCGCCGCCTCCTCGCCGAGCGCGAGCCCGACCATCTCGCGGTAGGTGAGCCGCGGCACGCGCACCAGGTCCCGGATGCTTCGGTCGCGCGTGATCACGTCGTGGCGCAGCCCCTCGACGAGCGGCAACGCGAGGGACATGGGGACCGTCGTGACCAGGTTGAGCCAATATGCCGAGAGCCGTGGCGTGAGGACGGGCACCGTGAGGATGCGCACTCGTTTCCCCATCACCTCGGCGCACCGTCGCATCATTGCCTCGTAGGTGAGCACCTCGCCGCCGCCGATCTCGAAGATGCGGCCGGCGGTGCGCGGCTCGTCCAGCACGCCGACGAGGTAATCGAGCACCTGGCTGACGGCGATCGGCTCGCAGCGCGAGCGCACCCAGCGCGGACAGACCATGACCGGCAGCTTGGCGGCGAGATCGCGGATGATCTCGAACGACGCGCTGCCCGCTCCCACGATGATGGCCGCGCGCAGCTCGGTGACCGGCACGGTTCCCCGCCGCAGCACCGCGCCCGTCTCGTGACGGCTCGCGAGGTGCTCGGACAGATCGGTCGTGGCGTCGCCCAGGCCGCCGAGGTAGACGATGCGGCGCACGCCGGCCGCCGCGCAGGCGGCGGCGAAGTTCTGCGCCGCTTCCCGGTCGCGCTCAGCGAAGTCATCGCCCGCCGCGGTAGTCATGGAATGGACGAGGTAGTAGGCAACATCCACGTCCCGGACCGCGGGGCCGAGCGTTTCGGGCCGGAGCAGATCGCCGGCCACCACCTCGACCCGCGCGCCGCCGGGGGCGGGAAGCTCGTGCAGACCGGCCGGCACGCGGCGCGGGTCGCGCGCGAGTGCGCGGATGCTCAAGCCGCGCGCGACCAGGCGCGGAATCAGGCGGCCGCCGATGTAACCGGTGGCGCCGGTGATGAGGATGCGGGGTGCGGGATCGGTCACGAGGGCGCGGTCTCGACGATGTCGGGCCGCGCTGCCGCGACCTCCGTCATCTGGGCCGCCGCGGGCGCGGCGAACGCCAGCCCGAGGGTGGCGGCAATCAAAGTGGAGCGCATGTCGGTTCTCCCGTGGTGTTGCCGTGAGCGAGGCAGCTGGTTCGCCATATTGTGTATAAAAAATGTCTATATTTCGTCTAGTTCGCAAGGACCTGAGGCGTCGACAGTACGATGTTGTCAAATATGGACTTACGAGGCAGGAATCAGCGGACCGCGGCCGGGGTGGCCTGTCCGCGCACGATCGTCGGAGCCGTCCGTGGCGCCGTGCCGCCGTCGCCCAATTGGCCGTCGCTGTTGTCGCCCCAGCAGTAGGTGAGGCCGTCCGTCGCGACGCCGCAGCTGTGCGTGCCGCCCGCGGAGATGGTGGCGAAGCGGAGGCCGCCGGCGACGGCGACCGGGGTGGGGAACAGGGGTCGGGGCCGCACCGCTCGGCGCCCGGCGCGACGCCGAGGCGACCGTCGGGATTGGCACCCCAACACCACGCGGTGCCGTCGGCCGTCACTCCGCACGTGTGAGCGTTCCCCGCCGAGAGCGCGCGGAACTCGAGGCCGCCGACGGCGACGGGCGTCGCGCCGCCCGTGACGGTGCCGTTGCCCAGCTGCCCCGCCGCGTTGCTGCCCCAGCACCACGCGACGCCGGCGGGCGCGAGCGCGCACGCGTGCATCGGTCCGGCCACGAGCGTGTCGAAGGCGAGCGCGCCGGTGACGGCCACCGGCGTATCGGTGTAGTCCACGTCGGAGCGTCCCAGGCGGCCCTCGAGGTTCGTGCCCCAGCAGCGCGCGGTCGCGTCGGCAGCCAGCGCGCATCCGTAGCGGTTGCCCACACCGACGGCGTGCAGCGCCAGCTCGCCGCCGATCGCGACGGGGACCGCGCTGTACTTCAGCGTGTCGGAACCCAGCGCGCCGGCGTTGCCCCAGCAGTACGCCTGCCCGCCCGCCGCGAGTCCGCACGTGAGCCCCCAGCCGGACGACAGCTCGCGCAGCGGTTGCGGGCTCGCCGCGGGGACGGGGGCCGCGCTGTTGTCGACCGCATTGTTCCCGAGGCGCCCACTCGCGCCGCTGCCCCAGCAGTAGGGCTCGCCCGCGGGCGTGAGGGCGCAGGCGAAGCGGCCGCCCGGGCTGAGCAGCGCGAGCGTCAGCCCGCCCGCCACGCGACTCGGCGCGGCGCTCGCGGGCGCGACGCCGTTGCCGAGCTGACCCAGGTCGTCCGCGCCCCAACAGTAGGCCGCGCCGGTGGCGGTCAGGCCGCAGGTGTGATTCGATTCCGCCGCCCACACGCCGGCGAAACGGACCGTGACCACGCTCACGGTGACGGTCGCGTCATGACCCTCGCTCGTTGCGCTCAGGGTGGTGGACCCGGCCGCTCGGCCGGTGACCACCGCGGCGGGGCCGGATGGTGCGAGCGTCGCGACGCTTGTGTCGCCGATGGCCCATGCCACCGTCCGGCCCAACAGGGGGCGGCCGGTCGAGTCGCGCGGCACCGCGCGGAACGGCAGCGTCCCGCCGAGGACGAGCTCCTGGTCGCCGAGCTCGATCGTGACCGCGGACACGGGGATGTGCACGACGACGGCGGCCGTGTCCGCCGCGGCGTCCACCACCGCCGTGATGGACGTGCTGCCGCTACCGACACCCGTCACGAGACCGGCGGCGGTGACGATGGCCACGCTGCCGTCGGAGCTGCCCCACGTGATGGTGCGCGGGACGGTCCGGCCCGTCGAGTCGAGGACGGCGCCGGCGAGCTGGAACGTCTGGCCTAAGGCGAGGCGGAGGCTGTCGGGGGTGATGCGCACGACGGCGGCGGGAGCGGGGAAGCGGAGCGGTTCCTCGCACCCCAAGGCCGCGAGGCCGAGCAGGACGGCGAGCCGAACGCGGGTCACGGAAGGTGCTCTGGGCGGAGCATAGCCGTGCCGGGGGGCCGGCGGGAGGGTGGGGTGAGGCTTGTGCCATAATTCGATATTGTTATAATATACAATTATGACCTTGGGGCAGTATGCGACGGCGGTGGGCGCGTCCCGGCGCTGGGTCCAGAACGCGCACGCCGTGCTGGGCCTGCCCGCGGCGTACACGCCGGAGGGGGCGCGGCGGCTCGCGTTCGCGCGCACGGTGAAGGAAGCGTGCGGCATGCCGCTGGTGGACGCCTATCCCCTCGCCGCGGGTGCGTTGGCCGGTTGGCCCGCGCACCGCGAGTGGGTGCACCGCGGGCCGACGGGCGCCGTCGTGGTCACGGTGGATCTCGAGCGTTTCCTGTCCGACTGCAACGTGCGGTTGTCGCTCGCGCGGTCGTGGTATGCCGAGCGGCGGCGCGGGCGGCCGCCCAAGACGCGGCGCCGGGGCGTGGCGTGGGCGAAATGGTACGGAGTGGACGTGACCCTCCTGAAGGAGGCACTCGAGCGCACGCCGGCGCAGCGGCTCCGAGCGCTCGACGCCAACCTCGAGTTCATCCAGTCCGTGCGGTTCACCGGGCGATGACGTTGCTCGGGATGGTCGCGGGCCTGGTCGCGGCGAACGTCCGGTTCGTCGTGATCGGGGGCCTCGCGGCCACCGCGCACGGCTCGGCGCGCGTCACGGACGACCTGGACATCTGCTACGACCCCGACCCCGCGAATCGCCGGTTGCTGGCTACGACGCTCGACGCCTGGGGAGCGTACGTGCGCGGGGTCGATGCGGGTCTGCCGTTCGTGATGGATGAGCGGACGCTGGGAACGACGCCGGTGATGACCCTCACCACCTCGCAGGGCAGCATCGACGTGATGGACCGGGTGCTCGGCGTCGGCGAGTTCCCGGACGTGCTGCGCGAGTCACAGGAGGTCGAGTCCGGGGGAGTGATGTTCCGCGTTCTGTCACTGCCCGCGCTGATCAGCGCCAAGCGTGCCACGCGGCGCCGCAAGGATCTCGATCAGCTGCCCGAGCTCGAGGCGCTGCTGGAGTTGAAACGGGAGAGGGGAGAGGGGAGAGGGAAGGCCCGGTGAGCGGAGGTCGATCGTCGCCGCGTCGAGCCGAATATCATGATCGCGGTGACTACGACACCCTTCGCGTCTTCCTTCGCATGAAATCCATCAGAATGAACTGCCCCAGCGTCATCGTGTTGGTGAAATAGGCCTTGCCGCGGCAGATCGCCGACACCTGCTTCACGAACTCCACCAGCGCGCGGTCGCGCGCCAGCATGAAGGTGTTGATCATCACCCCGGCCCGGCGGCACAGCCCCACCTCGCGATAGGTCGCGCGCAGGATCTCGGGGTCGAGCCCCATCGAGTTCACGTAGATGCGGCCGTCGGGCAGCGTCAGCGCCGACGGCTTGCCGTCGGTGATCATGATGATCTGCCGCATGTCCTTGCGCTGACTCAGCAGAATGCGGCGCGCGAGCTTCAATCCCTCGGCGGTGTTCGTGTGATACGGCCCCACCTGCGCGTGCGCCAACCGCGCCAGCGGAATCTCCTCGGCGGTATCGTGGAACAGCACGACGCGCAGCGTGTCGCCCGGGAACTGCGTGCGGATCAGATGCGTCAGCGCCAGCGCGACCTTCTTCGCCGGCGTGAACCGGTCTTCGCCGTACAGGATCATCGAATGCGAGCAGTCGAGCATCAGCACCGTCGCCGACGACGAGCGATACTCGGCTTGGTGCACCATCAGGTCGCCGTACTCGAGCGCGATCGGCACGCCCATCCCCTCGCGCTTGATGGCGTTCGTGAGCGTGGCGTTGACGTCGAGGTTGAGTGTGTCGCCGAACTCGTACGGCTTGCTCGCCGCCTCGGCCTCGACGCCCGTAGCGAGATGCTCGGTGTCGTGCGCGCCGAAGCTCGAGCGCCCCACGCTGCCCAGCAGGTTCTTCAGGGTCTTGTAGCCGAGGAAGTCGATGCCGCGCTCGGTGAGCGAGAACTGCACGTCGCGCGCGGCCTCCCGCGCCTGGCCGCCGGGTCCGAACATCGGCTGCTGCCCCGCGGGCATCTGCGGCGCCTGCGCGAGATTGAGATACCCCTCGTCGATCAGGCGTTGCACGATCTTGTCGAGCAGCTCCCCCAGCTCGCGCTCGAGCTCGGCGTCGCGTTGGGGATCACCGGTTGACTCACCGCGCAGGTAGTTGAGCATCTCGGGCGTGAGCTGGCCCGAATCCATCAGGGCCTGGAGGATCGCCTGGCGTAATGCGTCGAGCGAGCGGTCCGGCTCTTCCTCACCGAACTCGCCCCACAGCGGGTGCGAGTGCGATCCGCCGGCGAAGCCCGACTGCAGCAGGAAGTCCGCCAGCTGGTCGAGCAGTCCCTGGAGGTTCACCGTGTCGGCGAGCCCCGGGACGAACTTGGAGTAGGTGGTGTAGCGCATCCTGTCGCAATCTCGACGGGGCGGGGCGGGGGCGCAATCGCGCCGCGACCCTACGGCGCCACCACCCGCATCAGCTGCCCGCAGACCCACGCCCCGTAAGTCCCGATGGCGTAGCCCAGCACGGCGAGCAGCACCCCCACCGGCGCGAGGGACGGGTGGAACGCCGAGGCGACGACGGGGGCCGACGCCGCCCCGCCGATGTTGGCCTGGCTGCCCACGGCCATATAGAAGACCGGGGCGCGGATCAGCCGCGCCACGGTGAGCAGCAGGATCGCGTGGAACGCGATCCACAGCGCCCCCACGGCGAACAGGCCGGGCCGCTCGACCACGGCCCCGATGTCCATGTTCATCCCGATCGTCGCGATGAGGACGTACAGCATCGCCGATCCCAGCTTCGAGGCGCCGGCGCCCTCGAGCTGCCGCGCGCGGGTGAACGACAGCAGCAGGCCGCCCGTCGTCGCGATCACCACGATCCAGAAGAACGAGCTGGTGAGGCTGAGCCGCTCGAGCTGCGGCGCCGCGCGGGCGAGCCAGTCGGCGAGCGGGTTGCCGATCAAGTGCGCGAGCCCGGTGAGCCCGAAGCCCACCGCGCTGATGATCATCAGGTCGGGGAGGGTGGGGATGCGGGCGTGCCGCGCCTGGAACTCCTCGATGCGGCGCTTCAGGTCGTCGATGGCGGAGGTGTCGGCGCCGCGCCGCGCGTCGAGCTGGGGCGACACGGACGCCAGGTACAGCAGCACCGCCATCCACACGTTCGCGACCAGCACGTCCACCGCGACCATCGCCGAGAACACCTGGTCGCCGACCTCGAAGACTTCCTTCATGGCGGCCTGGTTCGCGCTGCCGCCGATCCAGCTGCCCGCGATGGTGGTGAGTCCGCGCCATACGGCGTCGGGACCCGCGCCGCCCACCGTCTCCGGACTGAAGAGCGACATGACGAGGATCGCGATGGGGCCGCCGAGGATGACGCCCACCGTGCCCGTGAAGAACATGATCAACGCCTTGGGTCCGAGCCGGAGGATCGCCTGCAGGTCGATGCTCAGCGTGAGCAGCACGAGCACCGCGGGCAGGAGATAGCGCGAGGCGACGAAGTACAGCCGCGACTGCTCGCCGTCGATCAGCCCGAACGTGTTGTACAGCGACGGAATGAAGTAGCACAGCAGCAGCGCCGGCACGTAGCGGTAGAATTTGCGCCACGCCGGGTGATCGCTCTGCACGGTGTAGAAGATCGCTCCCAGCGTGGCGGCGAGCAGACCGAGGATGACCGCGTCGTTCGTGATCAGCGCGTGGGATTCGTCCATGGTCCAAACTGCGCTGCCGCGCGCGTTCGCACCAGCCGCTAGCTTTCACCCGCGATGACGTCGCCTACGCTGTGGCATCACCTCCTCGCGCTCGCGATCGGCGTGGTCCTCCCCGCTTACGGCGCATTGCAGCATCGCCGCCTGCGTGGGGACGGGCGGGCGCTCGAACCGTGGCAGAAGATCGCGACGTATTGGGCCAACAGTCTGTTCCTGCTGGTGCTCGCGGCGCTCGCGCTCCTGGTCTGGCGTCGCAGCGGGACGCTCGCGACTCTCGGGCTCACGGCGCCGCCCGCGCGGCTTGGCACCGGCCTGCTGCTTGGCGCGGTCGTGCTCGCCGCGTACGCCGCCGACGCGTGGTGGCAGCTCTCGAGCCCCGCGCGCCTCGCCGCCACGCGCGCGCGCTGGCGGCGCCACACGCCGTTCATGCCGGCGACCGCGCGCGAGGTGCGGCACGGGCTCGCGCTGGTGGTCGCTGCCGCCACGGCGGAGGAGGTCCTCTACCGGGGTTTTCTCATCGGGTACCTGGCCTGGTTCACCTCACTCCCCGTTGCCGTTGCTGTACCGGCGCTGGTGTTCGGGGCGAGCCACCTGTATCAGGGCGGCCATGCCGTCGCGAAGATCGTCCTCCTCGCGGGGCTCCTGGGCGTAATCGCCGTGAGCACGGGATCGCTGTGGATCCCGATCGCGCTCCACTTCGCGATCGATCTCACCGGAGTGCTGCTCGCGCCCACGCTGCTCGCGCCGGAGCCAGCGGAGGGCCCCCTGTCGGCGTAGCCTGGGTATCGGTGTCAGTTCAGTCGCAGGATGGCGAGTCGCAGCAGCGGCGGGACCGGCTCCCCATCCGCTCCGCGCAGCTCGAACACCTGCCGTACCCCCTGCGCGCCGTAAGTGCGAAGCAGGGCGAAGCTTCCCCCAGGGACGGTGATCACCGGGTACGTGTAGTCGCCCCAGGCCAGCGGCCACGGGACGAGCGGGTACTCCTCCGGAAACAGCTGCGGGAAGTCCTGGTGCATGCCGGCGAAGACGCCCCGGGTGTGCCAGCTGGGGATCCGGTGCCGCGCGTCGACCGGCACGAAACCCGCCATGTCGTCGGTCAACAGGGCGAGGGACCAGTCCGCGACGAGGGCCCCGACGCTCCGCCCCGTTCGCGCCTCGAGGTTGGCAACGCCCGTCGCCGGGCTGGTGGTCAGGGCGCGCAGGAACGCGGCCTCGTTCGTGGCGTATTGATCGACCGCCCACCGCAGCAGCGACCACGCGCTGCCGGAGAAGGTGCCGTCGCCCGGGGCGGTCGGCCCGAGGGGCGAATGCCGCTCGATCGACTGATTGCCGGCCTCGCCGAACAGGTAGTCGTGGAGCCGCGCGAAGGGTTCGTACAGCGAGAACGGGCGGCCGGAGCACGCGGGGTCCGTGGGCCGCACTTCGCAGCGCAGCGTCTGCGCGTAGGTCGCGTTGCCCTTCCAAGTGGTGCCGGTGATTCCCCGCATCCAGATTTCCTCGGCGACCACGGCGGAGCCCTCCTCGAGCCACGCGGCCTCCAGCGGTAGCCCGCGGGAGAGCCGCTCCGCGAGCATCGCGAGATGCTTCGCTTCGTGCATCACGAACGCCCGGATCACCCAGCGCCAATAGTCGATCGTCAGGGCATCGTAGCCGCTGCCGGGACTGGTGGGGACGATTCCGTAGAAGATCTCGCCGGTATTGCTCGACGGTGCCACCGGCTCGGGGAAGAAGTCGCAGCTGACGACGAAGCCGCCGACGCCGAGCGCGTTCACCACCGGGGAGAACAACATCACGATCCGCCCGTTTCGGTCGGTGAGCGAATCGAGGGCGAGCGGGTCACCGAAATTCGCCAGCAGATTGGGGTACATGGCCTGGTCAAACTCCTGCAACAACGCGAGATAGTAGCCATCCATCTGGCGCGCCAGCGGCGCCGCGACGTCTTCGTAGACGACCGCGCGCTCGCCCGAGTACACCCGTCGGGCGGTGATCGCGACCGAGGACGCGCAGAAGTCCGGCCGATCTACCCGGGGCACGCGGATGCGCACGAGGCTGTTGACGCTGTCCGCGATACTCAGCAGCGGCCGGATCATGGTCCGGAGCTCCGGCACGGGGGACCCAGTCAGCTCGGCGAAGCGATGGCTGCCCTCCAGCACGCGCAGGTGCGCGGGCAAGGAGCGGATAGTGGGCAGACGCCCGGCCGCGTGCGCGGCGCGCGTCGCAGGCGGGCTCCCGCGGAGCGCCGACGGGGCCGCTGACGCGAGGGCGGCCGTTGCAGCTTCGGCGCGCAGCTGGAAGCTCATGGTGGCCGCTGGCGGCGACGCGCCGTTGACGACTGCGAGGGCGTAGGTGCCCCCTGTGATGTCGATCTCGTTGCAGGCTGCGGACGATGCATCGAGGACGACGGCTTGACCCGCGCCCAGCGTGTGCCGAGGCGCGGCCGCGAACGGGACGGCAATAGCCGCCACCTCGGCACCGACGGCGACGCTGAGCGTCGCGAGGCGCGTAGCCCGACACGGATAGGCTCCCGGGGCGGGCACCATGAGGTCGAGACCCGTGGTCGTCGCCGCGACGACCGTCGCGGGCACGCCGTCGATCACCACCACGTTCCTGGACGGGTCGGGATCGAACCCCGAGCCTGCGACCGTCGCGCTCGTTCCCGCGCGGACGGGGGCCGGGCTTGCGCCCGAGATGATGGGGCCGCCGCCGGTGCGCACGGTCACCGTAAAGGAGTCCTCCTTCCCGAGTGACGCGGCGCGGATCGTTGCCCGCCCACCACCCACGCCGACGAGCCAGCCCGCGGCGGTGACCACGGCGGCGCTTGGGGTGGACGTCGTCCACGTCACGGGGTAGGGTCGCGTTCCGCCATCCGTTCCTCGCACCGTGGCGGTCAGCGGGATGCTGTCCGCGGCGTCGAGGATAGCCAGCTTGGGGCTGATCGTGACATCGAACGCCGGGATGTCCGCCACGATGATTTGGGCGAAATCATAGAGTGAGTCGCTGCTGGCCTTGACCACTGCGGTACCCGGACCGCGGACGTCGAGCGCGACCACCGTTGTCCCCGACAGCGAGGGGAGGATGGTATCGCCGAGAACGGCGATGCTGGTGTCGCTCGAGACCAGCCGCACGGCGCTCCCGCCGGGAAGCGGAGATCCGTCGGAATCGGTCAGCGAGACGGCAATGGCCGTCGGGGAGTAGTTGGTCAACGCCGCGTGACTGAACCCAAGCTCGAGCCGAGCGCCGCCCGGCGCCGGCACGGTTACGACGACCGTGTCCGCGAACAGAGTGTCCGCCCCGACGCGCCAGGACAGCGGATAGGTGAGCTGCGTCGTCAGCATCGCGCGTCCCGGGGCTTTCCCGACCACCAGATTGGGCAGGCTCACCGTTTCCACCTCGGCGATCGCGGTATCGCTCACGGTCCAGGGCACGGCCGCGAGTGAGACCAGCACGTTCCCGGCACTGTCCATCAGCACCGGGTTGATCGGCTGTCGCAGGCCCACGGGGAGCTGCATGCTGTCGGGATGCGCCTGGAGACGGACGATCGGCAGGTCGATCGTGACCGGGATCTCGTTGCGGAGTCCGTCGGCCGTGGCCGCGATCGTGGTTACGCCCGGCCCCCGTCCACTGACGATCGCGCGGTTAGCCACCAGCGAATCCGGCCGGATGCCGGCGATTGCGGTGTCAGCCGACGTCCAGGCGACCTGGACTGCGGGGATCGGTGTCCCGCTAACGTCAATGGGCGATACGTCGAAGCGCACTTCGCGGCCGACCGCCAGGCGCACGTCGTCCAGGGCGGTGATGGGGAGCCCCGCTACGGCGGCGGGAGCGATGGTGACGATGACGGTATCGGCCAAGCCTGCGACGGTGGCGCTTACGCGACCGGTCCCTGGCGACTGCGGCTGGAGCACGCCGCCGGTGTCGACGACGACCACGGACGGATCGAGACTCGTCCATGTGGTCCGCCGCCCGCCCAGCAACGTCCCGTCCGCGGCCCGGACGAGAGCGATCAGCCGCGCCAGTTGCGTGACGCGGAGATGCACTGTGTCGGGCAGGATCACGCCGGCCACCCGGTACTGCCCCGCGAGGAACGCGCCGCCGGTCACGCCCTCGGCGGTGGCCGTGACGGCGAATCCCGCTGCCTGAATCGCGAATGCGAGCCCTGAGCTCGAGACACGGCCCTTCGCGGCATCGGAGACGGCCCACGCGACCGCCCGGTCCGTCACGACACAATTCGCGCTGTCGTACACTTGCACCGCGAGCTGCAGAGAATCCCCTACGAAGAGCGAGTCGATGGATGGCGTGACCGCGATCCGACCGACCGGGACGGGCCGGACGTCGACGGTCACACTGCCGGCTTTTCCCTCCGCGGTCGCCGTCACTCGCGCCTGGCCGAGTCCCGTGGTCGTGACGAGCCCCGCGGGCGACACCGTCGCCACGGAGGTGGCGTTCGACCCCCACGAGACCGTCCGACCGGTGAGCTCGTTTCCGGCGGCGTCGAGCGTGCGGGCGCTCAGCTGGGAAGTCTCGCCCAGGCGGAGCTGCGTGCGGCCGGTCACGACGACGGAATTCACGGGGGGCGGCGCGGGCGGTCCAGTGGCGCCGTCGCCGCACGCCACGAGGGCGACGATCACCGCCAACCGCGAGAGGGTCGCGGCCTGCCCGCTCCGGCCCAGCATGGGTCTCGTACTCCCCCCCAAGAATGCCACTCCGCCACGGGCCCGGCCACCCCCTCCCCGCGCAGGGCCCAACCGAGCGAGCTTTGGCTGTCGTGACGAGCCCCGTCCGCCGCCTGGGCTTCGGCGCCCTGAGCCACCGCAACTTCCGGCTGTTCTTCTCCGGGCAGATCGTGTCGCTCACGGGCACGTGGATGCAGGCCGTGGCCCAAGGATGGCTCGTCCTCGAGCTGACCGACTCGCCGTTCTACGTGGGGCTCACCGCCGCGTGCGGCTCGCTCGGGGTCCTGCTGTTCACGCTGTACGGCGGCGTCGTGGCCGACCGGGTGGACAAGCGCCGCGCGGTGATCGTCACCCAGTCGCTCCAGATGATCCAGGCGTTCGCCCTCGCCGCCCTCGTGTGGAGCGGGCGGGTGACCGTCACCGACGTCATCCTCCTCGCGGCCCTGCTCGGCCTGGTGGCGGCGTTCGACATCCCCCTGCGGCAGTCGTTCATCGTGGATCTGGTGGGCAAGGACGACCTGATGAACGCGATCGCGCTCAACACGTCGGTGTTCAACGGCACGCGGATCCTGGGCCCCGTCGTGGCGGGGCTGCTCATCGCGCCGCTCGGTGTCGGGGCGTGCTTCTTCATCAACGGCGTCAGTTATCTCGGCGTCCTCGCCGGGCTGGTCGCGATGGACCACACGCCGCGACCAGCGCGCCCGCCGCGGGCGTCGGTGTGGACCGGCCTGCGGGAGATCGTGGCGTACATCCACCGCGTGCGCCTGGTCCGCACGCTGATCGCCCTGACCGCCGTGATTTCGATTTTCGGGTTTCAACTGGTGACGCTGATGCCGGTGTTCGCGCGCGACGTGCTGCGGGTGGGAGCGACGGGGTACGGCTTGCTGATGGCCTCCCTCGGCCTGGGCGCGCTGGTGGGCGCGCTCGCCGTCGCCGTGTTCAGCCGCCGCATCCGGAAAGGCCCGACCATGCTCGCCGGGGGCACGGCGTTCGGCGTGCTCGTCGCCCTGTTCGCGGTCTCGCCCGTGCTGCCGTTGTCGCTCGTGCTCGGCGCGCTCACGGGCTGCGCGATGATCGTGAACAACGCGCTCACGAACACGATGATCCAGACCGTCGTGCCGGACGAGCTGCGGGGCCGCGTGATGGGACTCTATGCGTTCGTGTTCGTGGGCATGGCGCCGATCGGCGCGCTCCAGGCGGGGTGGGTGGCCGAGCGGCTGGGCGCCCCGGTGGCGCTGGCGCTCGGCGGCGTGGTCAGCGCGTTGGCCGTGGCGCTCGCGGCGTGGCGGGTGCGCGAGATCCGCGCCGCCTGACCCAGCAACGAAAAAGGCCCCGACTTGGGGCCTTCTCGCTCGGCTGCGGCGCGCTCGTTTACGCCCCGACGGTCGAGGCGGCGACTTCGAACCGCTCCACCTTGGGCGTCCCGTCGATGAACGGGGTCAGCTTCCTCATGATCTCCGGATACACCGCGGTCTCGTACTTCTCGGCGTGCGCGCGGTTATCCCACATGCTGATGCCGAGCACCCGCTGCCCGTCGATCAGCGTGAACTGATTGCGGAACCCGTCCTGCTTCTTCAACGTGGGCACGATCTCGCTGTTCACGAGCTTGGTGAAATCTTCGACTTTGCCGGGCTTGAGGTTGAGATGAACGTTGCGGGAGTAGTGCATAAGAGAGTGGAGCCTTATCTCCTTGCCTTTTATTGACATACGTGTGGCGCTACCGGCAAGACATTGCAGCACCACACTTTAACTAACTTAACATAACACACCAATGCCGATAAGTCAAGGGGTTTCCGATAGTTACGGCAGTGCCATCACGCCCAACCGCGACGGCGCGCCTCCGCGACCATCGCCGCCGCCGCTCCCGGGATCGTCAGGCGCTCGGCGTTGAGGACCATGTCGTAGTTGGCGGGGTTCTGCCGCTCGCGCCCGTAGTGCTCGTTGACGTAGCGGTCGCGCGCCCGGTCGGTTTCGTCCAGCACCCGCTCGGCGTCCGCCGGGTTCACGCCCAGCCGCTCGATCGCGCGCTGGAGGCGCCACGGGCGCGACGCGACGACGTAGGCGTGCAGCGACGCGGGGCGCTGCCCCAGGATGGCCTGCGCCCCGCGGCCGACGAGCACGACGCGCCCCTCCGCCGCTGCCTCCGCGATGATGCGCTCGGTGACGGCCACGATCGTCGCCTCGTCGGCTCCGACACGGGGCACTCCCGCCGCGGTGACGAACATCTCGGGCGAGGCGACGGCGAGGGCCCGGGCGAGCCGCTCGAGCAGCCCCGGCGTGCGCTCCTCGCGCGCGGCTACCTCCTCGGGCTCGAGCCCGGCGCGCCGCGCCACTTCGTCCACGAACTCGTTGTCGATCACCGTCCACCCGAGCGTCGCCGCCGTCTGGCGCGCGACGTCCGATCCGCCCGAGCCGTACTGGCGCGTGACGGTGATCAGCGGCGCGGGCATCAGCGCTGCTGGGTGTTCCGGCGCAGGTCGCCGATGTTCAGCATCGGGGCGCCGCCCTCGGTCGGGACCAGGATCACGAGGTTGTTGGACCCGCGCATGTCGTGCAACACCTCGAGATACTGCTTCATCAACTGCTCGGGCGTCAGCGTCACGTTGAGCAGGCGCTGCTGCTCGGACTGGAGCCGGGCGACCTCGACGCGGTGGCGCTCCGTCTGGATCTGCTGCTCCTGCGCGATCTTGTTGTTGATCGCCTGGACCACCTGGGGCGGCGGCTGCAGGTCCCGCAAGAAGAACGCCGTGACGCTCGCGATGCGGAACGGACCCGTGCCCGCCCGGGGCTGGGTGACCAGCGCCGAGTCCACCTCGGCCTCCATCACCGCCGCGATGAAATTGCGCTTGGCCAGGTCGTTGATCGAGAACTGCACCATGCCGTCCCGCACGCCGTTGCGGATGGCGTTGCGCACCGCGGCGTGGATCTGACGCTCGTCGCCGATCTCGGTGAAGATGCGTGGCGCCTGCTGGGGGTCGATCTGCCAGCGCAGCGCGACGTCCACCTGCATCCCCATCTGCTCGGACGACAGGGCGTCCAGCGCCTCGGGGCTGTCGCTCTCGGGGTACTGCTCCTCGCGGGTGGAGAATCGCTCGACCGACGACCACGGCTCGACGAACCGCAGTCCGGGCAGCAGCGCCTGGTCCGACACATAGCCGAAGGCGTGCTTCACCCCCACTGTGCCCGGGCCGACGACCACCAGCATCGACGAGAGGATCAATACGATTCCGACGCCCCCGAACAGCAGCGACAGGGTGCGCAGCAGCCCGCCGGCGGGGCGGCGGACGGACCCGACTCCCTGGATCTGCACGCCCGCGGCTGCGGTGAGCCGGAGGACCGCCGCGATCAGCAGGAGAACGGCGCCGAAGACGAGCTTGCTCATGGAGAGTGGCTCCCCTAGAGGTTGAACTTCCCGTGCGGCGGCCGCGGCTCGGCCCGCACGCGCACGTAGCCCAGCTCCTCGCTCCGCGCGATCTTGCGCCCGGCCACGAGGCCTTCGAGCACCAGCTCGCACGCGGACACCAGCGTGGCGGGGTCCTTGCGCCCGGCGAGTCCGGTGCCGGTCACGAGGTCCAGCAGGCCCGGCACGACGGAAAACCCCTTGATACACGTCTCGGAGCGCTCGTCGGTCGAGATCTTCAGGGCGCCGCCCTCGTCGAACCAGTGCACGATGTCGTCCACGTTCGCGCCGCCCACGCGCGCCTCGAAGGTGGCCCCCGCGGCGCGCCGGATGAGGTCCTGCGCGATCGCCGCCGCGCCCTGGAGCTCGCCCTCGTACTCGAGCTCGAGCTTGCCGGTGATGGCGGGGAGGGCGGCGTACACATCCGAGACGCGGGGCACTACCGCCCGCTCCCGCGTGACCACCGCGCGGCGCTCGGCGTTCGAGACGACGTTCTCGAGCAGGCCGATCGGCAGGCGCTGCGACACGCCGCTACGGCGATCGACGCGCTTGTCCTCGCGCGCCTCGAACGCCACCCGCTCGATCAGCTCGGTGATGAAGTCGGGGACGTGGATCGCGCGGCCGTCCCGCTCGAGCCAGGCCTCCTGCTGCGTGATCGCCGCGCCCAGCTCGAGAGTGACCGGATAGTGGGTGTGGATTTCCGACCCGATGCGGTCCTTGAGCGGCGTGATGATCTTGCCGCGCGCCGTATAGTCCTCGGGATTGGCCGTGAACACGAGCGCCACGTCCAGCGGCAGCCGCACGGGGTAGCCTTTGATCTGGACGTCGCCCTCCTGCATGATGTTGAACAGCCCGACCTGGATCTTCCCGGCGAGGTCCGGCAGCTCGTTGATCGCGAAGATGCCGCGGTTGGTCCGCGGCAGCAGCCCGAAATGCATCGTCAGCTCGTCGGAGAGCAGGTGCCCGCCGCGCGCCGCCTTGATCGGGTCCACGTCACCGATGAGGTCCGCGATCGTGACGTCCGGCGTGGCGAGCTTCTCGACGTAGCGCGCGTCGCGGGGCAGCCATGCGACGGGCGCGCGGTCGCCCTGCTCGGCCACTATCTCGCGCCCGAAGCGCGAAATCGGCGCAAACGGATCGTCGTTGACCTCGCTGCCCTGGAGCACCGGGATCTCCGCGTCGAGCAGCGTCACCAGCTCGCGCAGGATCCGGGTCTTGGCCTGACCGCGCAGGCCGAGGAGAATGAAGTGGTGGCGCGACAGAATCGCGTTCACGAGCTGGGGGATGACCGTCTCGTCGTATCCCACGATCCCCGGGAACAGGGCCGTGCCGTTTTCGAGCAGGCAGATGAGGTTGGCGCGCATCTCGTCGCGCACCCGGCGCTGGGCGCGCGCGGGTTCGGCCCATTCCGTCTGCCGTAGATCACCGAGCGTGGTGGGTTTCGCCATATCGTCCGACGTTAACCAGCCTGCTCACGGGGTGTAAAGAGGCGCGCGCATCCGACGCCCCAGGCGGGCAGGTCCACGCTGGTCCGGTGGTCGGCCGCCACCGGCAGCGGGTCGCCGTTCATCTCGACCAGGTTGCATTGCCGGGCGAGCTGGAAGGGGTATGCGCCGGGCCACACGCTCACCCGCCGCGCCCGTCCCGCCACGTCGAGCAGCTTGAGGATGGCGCCCTCGCCGTCGTCGGCCGGCTTGGCGCCCACGACGCATACCCCCGGGTCGCCCAGCACGAGCGCGCGGTCGCGCGCGAGCAGGCGGCCCGTCCCGAGGTTGTCGAATGGCGCGCCGACGTACAGCGGCTCGCACGCCGCCCAGCCGCGGCGCACCGGCTCGGCGGCATCGCCCGGCGCGAGCAGGGAGAGGCGGAAGCGCTGCACGAACTCGCCGCCCTGGCGCGCCGGAAAATTGGTATGCCAGTAATTGTGGAGCCCCCACGCGAACAGGGTGCCGTCGGGCTCGATCGCCCGCCGCCACGCGCCGCGGAACACGTCGTTGAGGGTCACGAGCGGCGTATCGCGGCCGCTCCACAGCACGCCGCGCGCGCCCTCGGTGACCCACACCCAATGCACGTGGCAGTACCAGTCGCGGCAGGCGCCCGGCTGCTGGTCACGCTCCACGCGCATGCGGCCGAGCGGGACCTCGACGTCCACGGCGGGCCGGGTGAACGCGAAGGGAAACGCGACGTACAGCGCCTCCTTGTCGAGCGTCTCCGGCTTGGTGAAACGGTTTTCGACGTCCACCCAGGGGAGCGCGTCGTACAGCGTGACGATCGAGACGAGGGCGCCGAGTCCGGGGCAGTCGCGCGTGGCGACGAGGCGCGTACCGATGCCGGGGAGCCGCTCGCGCCGCGCGGCGCCGCCCGTGAGCGTCGCCTGCCGCACGTCGAGCACCGGCGGGCGTGCCGAGGCCCGCGCGATCGGCGCGGGTCCACAGCGCCGTGCCGTCGCCCCCCCGCACGGTCATGACCTGGTTCAGTCCCGACCACGGCGACGGGCGCACGGCGTCCCACCCGTCCGGACCCGCGAGCGCCGCGATCGCCCCCGTCGCGGCGTCGAGCCGCACCCGCAGCTCTCCCGCGGTCGCCTCGAGGGCCGGCCCCTCGTCGGTCACGGGCCGCGGGGGGCGCGGCCGCTCGGCGAGCGCGAGGTAGCCGATCGGCGGCACGTCGGGCACGACGACCAGCGCGTCGCCGTCCGGCAGATCGACCGAGGGGAGGTCGCGGCCTTCGATCGCGAGGTCGGCGCCCGCGCCGCCGGGCACGAGCGCCACGTCGGTGCGGGCCCAGCTCGAGGCGTTGAACACGACGCGCCCGCGGCCGGCATTGGTCCGCCGTCCGATGGCCGCGAGCCCGGCCGCGATCTGCGTGCGCGCGGCGGCGCGCGCACCGGTGAGGAACCGCCGCTTGTACGCCCACTGTGCTACGGTCTGGCGGCTCTCCGGGGCCGCGACGCTCTCGGCGGCGCCCCACGTGTGCTCGCCGAACAACAGCAGGTCGCGCCACATCTGGCGGCGCTCCTCGGTGCGGCGCTGGATGCGAGCCGCGGCTGCCGGGTCCCCGGGCTCGACGAGCGTGTCCCACAGCGCCAGCAGCTCGGCCGCGCGCGCGGCGAGCTGCGTCTCGCGGAACAGGGCGAGCTCGCGGGCGGCCGCCGCGGCGCCGTCCTCGCGGTAGGTCCCCGAGTCGCCGCGCCGCACGCTCAGCCGCGCGCCGTGGCGCTGCTCGATCTCGCGGAAGAAGTCCTGGGCGCGGCCGGGGACGATGCGGGGGTACGCGTAACGGCGACCGAACTCGCCGACGTTCTCCACGATGCGCTCGCGCATCGTGGCGTTGTCGTCAGGGTCGATGCCGTACAGCAGGGCCGTATCGTAGGGATGATCGGTCGACAGCAGCACCGGATGCGCGAGCAGCCAGTCCGACAGCCTCCGGCCCATCGCGTCCGCGTCCTCGGCAAAACCGAGCCGCACGGCATCGCCGTGATGCGAGCCGCGCCAGCACAACACGCGGGCGCCGTCCGGTCCTTCCCACCAGTACAGCTGCGGGTAGCGCGGCCACTCGCCCGCGAGGCCGAGGCGGATCGCTTCGTCCCGCGGCAGCAGCGGCAGGGCGCGCTCGGGATTCACGCCGCTCGCGAAATAGCGCACGCCGCTCGCGGCGAGCAGGGTCGGCAGCGTCGCCGGTGCCCCCGGTACGTCCGTGAGCTGGGCGCTCGTGAAGCCGAGGCCGTGGTCACGCGCGAACCGGCCCGCGGGCCACACCAGGCGGGCGAACGTCTCGTGATCCAGCAGACCGGTGAGCACGTTGGCAAACAGGGCTTCGAATCCGACCCGGCCGCCGCGGATCGCCGCCACGAGTGCCGCACCCGCCGCCGGTTGGCGGTTCTCGACGTACGACAGGACCTGGAGCGCGCACTCCGCCGTCCAGCGGTAGTCGGGATGGGTATCCAGCCGCGCGAGCGCCGCGTCGAGGTTGCGACGGTGCACTTCGAGGGCGGGCTCCTGGAGATCCGTGAAGCCGACGCCGGTGTGCATGGTGGACAGGAGGTAGAGCGTCCAGCGCCGGGGCGGATCGACCCGCACCTGGGCGCGTGCCACGCGGCGCCGCCCGACTTCGACGTCGACCTGGAAGCGCGCTGGCTCACCGAGCGGGACCCACACCTCGCCGGCCAGCAGCGCCCCGCCGGCCGTGGGAAGGAGGCCGGCGCTGCCGACCAGCCCGCCGTGGCGGTCGGTGACGCGGGCGCGCGCCGCCGGGGCGTCGACGCCGGACACGGTGACGCGCACCAGGTTGGCGCGGCCGTCGGGTTGGGCGTAGAGCGCGGTGGGACGGACCTCGACGGCGGGCCGCGCCGCGCCGCGCGGTGGCAGGCGGACGGCCGCGATGGCGCCCGCGGCGCCGGCGCCGAGGAAGGTGCGGCGGGTCGTCATCGGGCAAACATACGCGATTCGTGGCGCCGCCGTGGCCGTTGCGCCGCACTTGACTGTGGCGTGGCGGCCACTAGGATTCCGCCCGTTCGGCGGTCCCACCCCCCAGACCCAAGGAGTCGACGGAACGTATGAAACGCCTCGTGATTGCGCTCGCCATCGTGGCGATGGCGGCGGCCTGCAAGAAGGCCGAGGAGCAGCCGGCAGCAGAGTCGCAGATGATGTCGGATACGACCCACATGATGACCGATTCGATGATGGCCGACTCGGCGCACATGATGGGCGATTCGATGAAGATGTCGGGGGATACGGCGAAGATGTAGGACCGCCCGTCGACGATGACGACGCCCGGGGCTCACGCCCCGGGCGTTTCGTTTTCGCGGAACCACGCCACCGAACGGGCGATCGCGGCGGGCGGCGCGAACGGCGGGTTCCACCCCAGCTCGCGGCGCGCGCGCGCGCTCGAGTGCGGATTGTCCCCCGTGACGAAGCGCACGGCCGACAGGGCGAGGCCGCGGCGCCGCAGCGCGAGCTCCCCGATGAACCCGAGGACGCCCACCGCCAGCGCCGGCGGCACGGGCACCCGCACCACGCGCACACCCAACTCGCGCGCGAACGCGTCGAGGAACTCTCGCTGCGTGAGCCGCGGCTCGGCGTCCGTCGTGACGTTGAACGCGCGGACGCCCGCGAGCGGCGCGTCGAGCGCCGCGACGATCGCCGCGGCGACGTTACCGGCGTACACGCACGACAGGACATTCGTGCCCGGACCGACTTGCGGCAGCAGCCGCAGGCGCAGGGCGCGCAGCACGGCGGGTGTGAACAGCCGGTCCCGTTCGCCGTAGATCACGTTGGGCCGGATGAGCGCGGCGGTGAGCCCGCCGCTCGCGGCCTCGCTCCGCACGGCGTCTTCGGCGAGCCGCTTCGAGCGGGCGTAGAGGTCGGCGACCGGGAGCTCGGCGAACGGGCTGTCCTCCGTCATCTGGCCTCCTGCCGGGTCGAACGCGGCACTACCGCCGTAGACGGATACCGACGAGACGTGCACCAGGCGGGCGCCGGCCGCCCGTGCGGCGCCGGCCGCGAAGCGCGTGCCGTCCACGTTGACCGCCCGGTACGCGTCCCAGTCCGCCGGCCGCTGGACGATCGCGGCCGCGTGCACGATGCCGCGGGCTCCGCCCGCGAGCGCGGCCTGCCACGCTCCCGGGTCGGTGACGTCGCCCACTACCGGATCGGCGCCCAGCCGCACCACGGCGGCCCGCGCCCGGGGGCGCGCGAGCGCCCGGACCCGTTCCCCGCGCTCGAGGAGGGCGGCGATGACGTGACTGCCGACCAGCCCCGAGCCCCCGGTGACGACGACCGTCACGCCGGTTCGATGTAGGGCAGGGAGAAGGGCAGGTCCACCACGCGCGCGCCGACGCCGGCGGCGTGCACGGTCGCGCCCGACGCCACCTCGCGCCGCACCACTGCGAGTCCGATCCACCGGCCCGCCGTGGGGGTGCGCGCGCCCGCCGGGATCCAGGCGGCGCTCGTCACGCGCCCCACGTCGCGCTCCGCCGCGCGGACGACGGGATCAGGGCGGGGCTCGCCGTCGAACAGCAGGCCGCGGAGCTGCCGGTTGGTGTGGCCGCGGAAATGCAGCCGGCTGACCGTTTCCTGGCCGGTGTAGCACCCCTTCGTGTAGGAGACCCCCCCGATCTCGTCGAAGCGGACCTCCTGCGGGATGGTGCGCTCGTCGATCTCGGTGGCGAGACCGGGCCAGCCGGCGAGGATGCGTGCGAGCTCGAGGGCGGCAGGCTGCTCGCGGCGCGCGCCGGCGCGCGCCAGCGCGTCGTCCAGCGCGGCCGTGTTCGGTCCCGCGACGGTGAGCTGCACCTCGAACGGCGCCCCGGGCGGCGCGAGCGCCACCTCGCAGGCCGCGCCGTGGGCCACGGCTTCGATCACGCGGCCGCGACCGGGAGGGAGGGGGATGCCGGCGCGCTCGCACGCCGAGCCGGCGCGCGGCCCGGCGAGCCGCAGGACGGCGCAGTCCGCCGTGCGGTCGCGCCAGCGCGCGAGGCGGGGCGGGATCGACTTGCCGTACACGGCGGCGACGGCGTCGCGGCCCGCGGCCGGCACCGCGAACGTCACGCGCGCCCCATCACGGGCCGCCCAGCCGTCGGCCACGATCATGCCCTTCGGGGTCAGCAGCGCCCCATACACGAAGGCGCCGTCGCCCGGCTGCTCGATGTCGTTGGTGAGCAGGCCCTGGAAGCAGGCGACGGCGCCCGGGCCCAGCAGATCGAGCACGCCGACCGGGGGTGCCGCGACCACGACGCCGTCGCGCAGGGCGTCGAGCAGCGCGGGCGTGACGGCGTCGGGCGGCAGCCGCAGCGGGGGGCGGGGCGGTCATCGGTCGAGCAGGGCCTGGATGTCCGCGGGCCGCCGGTCGGCGAACGACGGCCAGACGGCGGCGGCGTCCGGGAACTCCGTCGCGGGTCGGCTCGTGGTGAGCGCGAGCACGCGCAGGCCCGCGGCGCGCGCGGCTTCGAGCCCGGGACGCGAGTCTTCCACCGCGATGCAGTGCCCGGGGTCGAGCGGGCGGCGTGCCGCGAGCGCCGCGAGGGCGGCCCGGTACCCGGCGGGATGGGGCTTGCCGCGCGGCACGTCCGCGCTCGCGACGATGGTCTCGAAGTGGCCGGTGAGAGCTGCGCGGTCGAGCACCAGGTCGATCTCGGCGCGCGGCGCGGCCGACACGATGCCGAGCCGGAACTCGGGCGCCGCCGCGCGCACGAACTCCACCGCGCCGGGGACGAACGTGAGCGCCTGGTCGATCAGCTCGCGGTACACCGCCGCCTTCTCCGCCACCAGGTGCCGCAGCAGCTGGGTGGGCAGCGTCCGGTTCGAGCGGCGGAACGCTTCGGCGAAACAGTGCTGGTCGTCGAAGCCGAGGTAGTGGGCGTAGTAGTCCGCCTGCGACAGCGGCAGGCGGATGCCCTCCAGGACGCGCGTGAAGGCGACGCGATGCTGCTCCTCGTCGTCCACCAGCACACCGTTGAAATCGAACAGGATGGCGCCGTTCATCGAGCGAGCGTCTCCAGCAGCCAGGTAGCGGTCGCGCGCCAGGCCGTGTCGCGCGCGTTCGCCGACAGGACGAGTCCACGGTGCGTGAGCCCCGGGTGCACGCTCAGCGCGCGGCGCCGTGCCGCAACCTGGTCCACCACCTGCCCGCATGCCGCCGCCGGGGCCCACAGACGGTCCGACCCGCCGGCCACGGCGAGATACGGTTGTGTGACGGCGCGCAGCGCCGTCCAGTAATCATAGCCATCTCGGCCCAGCCAGCGCCCGCGCACGTTCCAGGCGAGCCAATCGGCGAGGATGTCCGCGGCTTCGTCCTCGGAGCCCACCCCCAGCGCCCGCGCCGGAAAGCGGCCCAGCGCGCGGGCGAGGCCGATCATCGCCGCGGCCCCCACCCACCGGGCGGGCCCCATCCGCCGGGGCCCCGGCGTGCCGAAGGCGACGACGGCGTCGCAGCGCGCGGCGGCCGGGCTGCGCGCCGTCGCGCACACGCCCACGGCGCCGCCCGACGAGTGGCCCAGCCAGGCGACCGGTGCGTCGACGGTCTCCTGGCGGACCCGACGGACCAGCGCCGGCGCGTCGTACACGATCCAATCCTCGAAGCGCCACGCGCGGGGGCTGGGCTCGCGCGCGCTCTGGCCGTGATGGCGCAGGTCGGCGAGCCACACGTCGAAGCCGCAGTCCTCGAGGTACGCCGCGCAGCCGCGGCGCAGCCAGATCCGGTGGCCGCTGAACGCGCCGTGCACGAGCAGCAGGGCCGGTCGCGCGTCGCGGTGAGCGCGCATGCGGTGCAGCGCCAGCCCGACGCCGTCGTCGGTGACGACGGTACGGTGGCTCACGCGTAGCGTCCCGCGGCGCGGTAGGCGCGGTCGAGCAGCTCGACCGGATGGCGCACCTCCGCCCGGATTCCGGCGGCGGCGAGCCCCGCGCCGATCTGAAGCTGGCAGCCGGGGTTGCCGGTCGCCACCACCTGCGGGGCTGCGGTCCGGAGCTCGGCGAGCTTGGCGCGCAGCACCGTGCGGGACAGCGCCGGCTCGGTCAGCGTGTACAGGCCCGCGCTGCCGCAGCATTGCCCGGCCCCGGGGGTCTCGATCAGGTCGAGGTCGGCGATGGCGGCCAGGACGCGGCGGGGCGGATCACCGATGCGTTGCGCGTGCTCGAGGTGGCACGGCGGGTCGTACGCGACGCGCAGCGGCACGGAGCCCCCGGGTTCGGGGCCCCGGTCGGCCAGCAGCTCGGAGACGTCGCGCACCCGCGCCACGAACGGACCGGCGCGGGGATCATCGGGCAACGCGTGCGCGTACTCCTTCAACATCGCCCCGCAGCCCGCGCTGTTCACCACGATGGGCGCGTCGCCGGTCCCGAACGCCGCGAGGTTCGTCCGTGCGAACGCCCGGGCCTGGCCGAGCAGGCCGGCGTGGGCGTGGAGCGCGCCGCAACAGGTCTGGCCCGGCGCGTCGGCCGCGGCGTAGCCGTTCACGGCGAGCGTGCGCACTGTGGCGTCGTGCACGTGAGCGAAGAGCCCGTCCATGACGCACCCGCGAAAGAGCAGCGCGGGGCGCGGTCCGTGCCGGGCGGCGCCGGCGCCGGTGCTGCGCGGGGGCGCCGCGATCTCGGCGCGCGGCTCCCGGCGCCGCTCCGAGGCCGCCAGCATGCCGAGCGCGAACCGCAACGGTCCCCAGCCGGCGAGGCGGCGGGGCAGACCGGTGGCGCGGAGGGCGCGGGCCGCGCCGTACGCCGCACGAGCGGTCTCAGGCGACGTGAGGACGAACAGCGCCAGGCGCGCGAGCGGCGGCAGGCGGCGCCGGGTGGCGATGCGCTCGCGGGCGGCCTCGAGCCCCCGTCCGTAGGCGACGCCCGACGGGCACACCGGCTCGCAGCCGCGGCACCCGAGACAGCGGTCGAGGTGCGTGACGAGCGCCGGGTCGTCGACCGGGAGTTCGCCGCGTTCGAGCGCGCGCATGAGGGCGATGCGGCCGCGCGGGCCGTCCGCCTCGTCGCCTGTCGCGAGGAACGTGGGGCACGCCTGGAGGCAGAACCCGCAGTGGACGCACGGGTCGAGCCCCGCGAACCCGCCCCGGTCAGTCGTCAACGCCGTCCGGGCCCACCGCCGTGACGAGGCAGGTGCCGGGGTCGAACGTGTGGCGCAGCGACTGGACCAGCGGGCCGACCCCCTCGCGGTAGGCGCCGAAGTGGCCGACCGCGTGGCGCAATGGCCAGGGCGCGCGCTCGAGGGTGAGCGGCACTTCCAGCGCGGCCAGAGCGCGGCGCACGTGCCGCAGCCGCTGGGCGGCGGCGTCACCACCCCATCGTACCGCGCCGCACTCGGGCGACGCCGCGATCCAGTCGTCGCCGAGCTGGTGCTGGAGCAGGTCGACGACCGCGTCGGTGCCGGCGGGGAGCGCGCCGGCGCGGAGCGTGACCGGCGGGGTCGCGATGCGCGCGGCGCCGCGGACCCAGAAGTCGTGCGCCACGTCGGGCGCCAGCAACGCCATGCGCCCGCCCGTCGACGCGCGCAATCCGGCCTCGTGCGCCGTCACCAGCTCCGCCGTTCCCGCGAGCCGGATGGCGAGGGTCCAGTCGGGGGACCCGCCGATCGCGGGCGAGACGAGATCCGCCGCGGCGGGCTCGATCGCCGCTGCGCGCACGGCATCGAGCACGCTCATGAGCGCGTCGCGCCCGCCCGTGAGCAGCCAGGTCGCGTCGGCGCGGGGCAGCGCGCGCAGGCGGAGGTGGGCTTCGACGATCACGCCGAAGGCTCCGAATCCGCCGACGTGGAGCTTGGTGAGGTCGTAGCCCGCCACGTTCTTCATCACCTGGCCGCCGCTGCGGATCACGCGGCCGTCGCCGGTCACGACCGTCAGCCCCAGCACGTGGTCGCGCACGGGGCCGAAGCCCTGGCGCAGCGGTCCCGCCGTTCCCGTGGCGATGACCGACCCCAGCGAGCGGCCCGCCGCGCCGGGGGCATCGAGCGCGAGCCAGGCAGCGTGCTCGGCGAGTCGCTGGCGCAGCACGTCGAGCGGCACGCCGGCCTGTGCCGTCGCCATCAGGTCCTCGCCCGCGACGCGCACGATCCGGTCCAGCCGACGCGTGGAGAGGGTGAGGTCGGCGGGCGCGTCGGGCGGGATCCAGGATCCCGCGCCGGCGACGCGGACGTGCCAGCCCTCGGCGTGCGCCGTGCCGAGCAGCAGGGCGACGGCGTCCACCGAGTCGGGCGCCACGCGGAGTGGCCGGCCGGCCTCCTCGCGGATCGCCTCGCCGCCCAGCAGCGCCCGGACCCGCTCGATCAGGCTCACGCGGCCTCCGGACGCCGGCGAGCGCGCGGCCGCGTCCAGCCGGTCCACTCGCGGCAGGCGTGGACCGGAATCACCTTGCCGGGGTTGGCGCGCTCACGCCGGATCGAACACGCGGCGCACCGCCTGCATGGCGGTCAGCGAGTCCGCGTCGAACATGAGCGGCATGTACCGCAGCTTGTCGATCCCGACGCCGTGCTCGCCCGTGATCGTGCCGCCGGCGGCGATGCAGGCGTCCATGATCTCGCCCGACGCGGCCTCGACGCGGGCCCGCAGCGCCGCGTCGGTCGCGTCGAACGAGATGTTCGGGTGCAGGTTGCCGTCCCCGGCGTGAAAGACGTTGCTCACGCACGAGGTCGTGCCGGGCGGCGATGGCCGCGATCGCCTCGAGCACGGCGGGCAGCGCGCTGCGCGGCACCACGGCGTCCTGCACCACGAGATCGCGCGCGAGCCGGCCGAGCGCGCCGAACGCCTTCTTGCGGCCCTGCCACAGCCGCTCGCGCTCGCGGGCGTCGGCGGCCGTGCGGACGCTGCGCGCCTGGTGCGCGCGGAGCAGCGCTTCGACGGTGCGGCCCTCGGCGGCGACGGCGGGCTCCGCCATTCCGTCGAGCTCCACCAGCAGCACGGCGGCGGCGTCGCGCGGGTAGCCCGCGGCGTACACCGAGTCCTCGACCGCGCGGATGCAGTTGCGGTCCATCATCTCGAGCGCGGCGGGCACGATGCCACTCGCGATCACCGCCGAGACGGCGCGGCCGGCGTCGCCCAACGTGCCGAAGTCCGCGAGCAGCGTCCGCACGGCGCGGGGCAGGGGCACCAGGCGCACGGTGATCCGCGTCGCGATGCCGAAGGTGCCCTCCGATCCGACGAACACGCCCACGAGGTCGGGGCCCCAGGCGTCGCCGCCCGGGCTCCCGAGCGCCAGCACCCTGCCGTCGGCGAGCACGACCTCGAGCGCGGTCACGTGGTTCGTGGTGACGCCGTACTTGAGGCAGTGCGGGCCACCGGCGTTCTCCGCGACGTTCCCGCCGATCGTGCAGACGGTCTGGCTCGACGGGTCGGGCGCGTAGTGGAGCCCATGGGCGGCGACGGCGGCGGACAGCCGGGCGTTGACCACGCCCGGCTCGACGTCGGCGAGCCGGTGGCGGGGATCGATGCGGAGGATGCGGTTCAGCCGGGTCAGCGCGAGGACGACCGCGTCCGCGCCGCCCAGGGCGCCGCCCGACAGGCCGGTCCCGGCGCCGCGCGGCACGAACGGCACGCCGGCGTCGGCGAGCGCTCGCACGACCGCGATCAGCTCCTCGCGCGTGCCCGGCAGCACGACCAGGCCCGGGACGCGATGATGGGTGGGGAGCCCGTCCGCGGCGTAGGTGGCGCGCTCGGCCGCGCGCGGCGCGCACGTGCGCCTGGCCCACGATCGCGGCGAGCTGCCGGGTCAGCGGAGCGGACAATGGCGCCATCACCCCGGGAATATGCCGAGGCGCGCCGCGGATATGAATTGTGGGGGGACGGCGCCTAGGCGGCGCGCCAGAATCCCTTCAGCGCCCTGCCGTCCGGCGACTCGCGCAGCTTCTCGAACGCCCGCTCGCGGATCTGGCGGATCCGCTCGCGCGTCACGCCCATGAGCGCTCCGATCTTCTCGAGCGTCATGGCCTCGCTGCCTTCTTCGAGTCCGTAGTAGAGGTAGAGGATCTTGCGTTCGCGGGGGGTGAGGTACTTCTGGAAGATGCGATCGATGAACTCCCGCATCAGACGACCGTCGGTGGTCTCCTCGATCTCGCCGCCCTCCTGGCCCGCGAACCGCTCGCCCAGCGTGGCCGCGTCCTTGTCGCTGCGGTCCACCGGGGCGTCGAGGGAGAGCTCGGCCGCCGTCATGCGGCGGGCGGTGCGGACGTTCTCCACCGTGTCCTCGAGCGCCTGGGCGATCTCGTCGTCCGTCGGCTCGCGCCCCAGCTCCTGGGACAGGTAGGTCTCCGTGCGGCTCATCTTGATCAGCTGCGAGTTCTGATTGAGCGGGATGCGCACGCTGCGCGTCTGCTCGGCCAGCGCCTTGAGCACTGCCTGACGCACCCACCACACGGCATAGGAGATGAACTTCACGCCCTGGTCGGGATCGAACTTCTTCACGGCTTTGAGGAGCCCCTCGTTGCCGATGGCGACCAGCTCGGAAAGATCGAGGCCGTGACCCTGGTACTTCTTCACGTAGGAGATGACGAACCGCAGGTTCGCCGTGACGAGCCGCTCGGCGGCCTTCTCGTCGCCGCGCCGCACGCGGCGCGCGAGCCGCCGTTCTTCGGCCGGGTCCTTGATCAGCGGGAGTTTCTGGATGTCCTGCAGGTACTGATCGAACGCGCCCGAGGGGATGGAGCGAAAAAACGCTTTCGCCTTGCCACCGTTCGACCGTGCCATGCGGGGGCTCCTCGCGTGTTGTCTGAGTTGCTGCGAATGGGGCGGGCGAGCCGCCCTCGGGTCGATCGAAGTCGTGGGAATATAGGAAAGCGACCGCCAGAGGTGCAAATCCGAGTAGTTATCCACATCACAAACTATGAACCACAAATCGGTTGCCCGATTTGTCCACTATCCACAGTTCTGTGGACAAGTCGGCGTGTTTCGGCCCTGTGCACAGGTGGATATCGTGTGGGACCGGAGACGTGGACATGTGGACTAGAGTCCGGCGCTCGCCGCCACTGCGCCGAGCGCCACGCGCACGGCGCCGGCGTCGGCCGGCAGGGTCCAGGCGGTCCCATCTGTCCGCTGCTCGCGCGCCATCTCCCCGATCGCGGCGGGGAATGCGAACCGCAGCTCGCCCGCGCGTCCCTTCTTGTCGGAACGCATGCACGCGACGAGCCGATCGGGCGCCAGGCCGGCCGGTACGGCGTGCGGCAGACCGAAACGCCGCACGGCCGCGACGATCCGGTCGGCCGTTCCCGCCGCCGTGTGCCCCAGTCGCTCGCCGAGCCGCGCTTCGGTCACCATGCCGACGGCCACCGCGCTGCCGTGCGTGATAGTAAACCCCGACGCGGCCTCGATCGCGTGCGCCACAGTGTGCCCGAAGTTGAGTACCGCGCGCCGCCCGGCCTCGGTCGGGTCGTCGGCCACCACCGCCGCCTTGATCGCGATCGACCGCGCCACGACGCGCTCGAGCATGGCAGCGTCGCGCGCCAGGATCTGACCGGCCGCGGCTTCGAGTTCGGCCAGGTACGCGGCGTCCGCGATGACCCCGTGCTTCACCGCTTCCGCCAGGCCGTCCGCGAACGCGTCGGCGGGGAGCGTGCGCAGCGTCCCCGTATCCGCCACGACGAGCCGGGGCTGGTGGAAGGCGCCGACGAGATTCTTCCCGGCCGGTGCGTCCACGCCGGTCTTGCCCCCGACCGCCGCGTCGAGCATCGCGACGGTCGACGTGGGCAGCTGCACGTGCGGGATGCCGCGCATCAGGGTCGCGGCGACGAACCCGGCGAGATCGCCGGTGACGCCCCCGCCCAGCGCCAGGATGGTGGCGTCCCGACCGTGGTGCTCGGCGAGCAGTGCGTCCGAGAGGGTCTGCCAGGTCGCGCGGGTCTTGTGGCGCTCGCCTGCGGGGAAGGTGAACAGACGGACCGCGAGCCCGGCGGCGTCGAGGGCGGCGACCAGCGGCTCGCCGTACAGCGGCGCCACGACCGAGTCGGCAATGACCGCGTAGCGCGCGGCGGCGGCGTGTCGTGCGAGCAGGGCGGGCAGCTCGCCCAGGACGCCCGCGCCCACCACGACCGGGTAGGACGCATCCCGACCCGCCGGGATCGGGACGCGGACGATCACCACGTGGTGTCGGGGACGCCCGCCCGCGCGTTGGCGCCGCGGGCGAGGACGAACAGCAGATCCGACAGGCGGTTCAGATAGCGCAACACGGCGGGGGACACGTTGGTGTCGTGCGCCAGCCGGACCACCGACCGTTCCGCGCGGCGGCAGACCGTGCGAGCCACGTGAAAGGCGGCGGCTTTGGGAGTGCCGCCGGGGAGGATGAAGCTGCGCAGCGGTGCGAGCCGGTCGTCGTAGCGGTCGACGGCCTGCTCGAGGGCGGCGACCTGCGCGTCCCCCGTGGGGGGGCCGGCCAGCGCCTTCGCGAGCGTGGCGGGGTCCGGCGTCGCCAGCTCGGCGCCGATGGTGAGGAGGTCGCGCTGGATGGTCGCGAGGAGGGGGGCTTCGAAGTCGCCCGGGTCGAGCGCCTGCGCGGCGCCGATCGCGGCGTTGAGCTCGTCGACGTCGCCGTAGGCGGCCACCCGCGGGTGGTCCTTCGGCACCCGGCCGCCCGCAAACAGGCCGGTCTCGCCGCGGTCACCCGTGCGCGTATAGATCTTCACGTCCGAGAACGTAGCCTCACGCAGTGCGGTGGGCGAGCCGCGTGGTGCGGGTGCCGGCGGTCACCGGCCCCGTCCCAGCTCCCCCACGATCGCGTCGATCCGCTCGAGCATCCGGCGCTCGGAGACGGCGTGGCCGTTCGCCATCACGGAGAACACCAGGCGCCCGCCCGCGGGCCGCTCGACGTACCCCGAGAGCGCGTTCACCCGTGCGATGCTCCCCGTCTTGGCGCGAACCCGGCCCTCGAGCGGGGTCCCGACGAAGCGGCGCAGCAGGGAGCCCCGCTGGCCGGATCGGGGCAGCGCGGCCAGGAACGGGCCGCCGCGCGGATGGGCGGCGATGTAATGAAGGAGCCGCGCGAACGCCGCCGGCGTGACGAGGTTGGCCGCCGAGAGACCGGAGCCGTCGTCCAGCGAGAACGCGGTCGAGTCGACGCCCACCGAGTCCATCAGGAACCGCCGCTCCACGGCCAAGCCGCCGTCCCACGACCCCCCATCGCCCACCTCGCGCCCGAGCATCTTGAGCAGCATCTCGGCGAACAGGTTCTGGCTCGAGTTCAGGATCGGGAACAGGACGTCGGACAGCGGACGCCCCGTGAGCTCGACGAGCGGCGAGCAGCACCGCGCGGCGCGGAACGCGAGCGAGTCGGTGGTGCTGGTGGCGCCGCCCTCCACGGCGATGCCGCGCGCCCGCAGCGCGGCCGCGAGCGCGTGCGCGGCAAACAGGTTCGGGTCGGGCACCGCGACGCTTTCCGTCCACGGGCGCCGCCCCAGCGCGGCGCTGCCCTCGGCCCAGTAGTCCCACGTGTCCGGGTGGCGGAAGAAGCCGTTGACGATCGTCGAGCGCGAATCGGGCGGGCCGGTGCGCGCCCGGTTGTCGATGGTCCACGGGCCGACGGCGGGGGTGCCGACGATCTCGGGAGGCGTGTTGACCGCCGCCCCCGGGGCGATACGAAAGTCGATGCTGTTGTCATTGAACGCGAGCGCCGTGACCGGCGCCGCATAGTACCACAGCGCGTCGAACAGCCCCCACTGGGGGTGCTGCATGGTCGGCTCGAAGGCCGACCCGTCACCCGCCACGCGCCCCGTGATGCGCTGGACGCCACGGGCGTGGACCGAATCCGCGAGCGCGGCGATCCGGGTGGTCGCCGAGTCGCACGCGCCCGCCGCGGTCGTGTCGAGGCCGTAGCAGCGGGTGGAGAATGTCGGATCGCCGCGGCCGTACAGCACCAGGTCGCCCTCCAGCACGCCGTCGCGCAGCGTCCCGTGGACGTACAGGCTCGTGCGCGGACGGTGATCCGGCGGCAGCAGGACGATGGCGGCGGCCGTGACGATGAGCTTCGTGTTGCTGGCCGGGACGAACCAGCGGTCGCCGTTGCGGGAGAAGACCACGCGGCCGCGCTCGTCGAGCACGTGGACACCCCACGTCGCCCGGTTGAACGGGGGCTCGTCGAGCAGGGTGGCGAGCCGCTGGGCGAGGGGCGCGCCCGCGCGCGCCGCCGGCGCGGTCTGCGCCGCGAGGCCCGAGCTAATCGTGAGCGATACGAGGATCAGCTTTCGCATAGAGCAGGTCGGCGACGAGGTTCACGAACACGAACACGAGCGACAGGAACAGGACCGCGCCCTGGATCGCCGGGAGGTCGCGCTTGGCGATCGCGGTCAGCACGTAGCGTCCCACGCCCGGCCACGCGAAGATCGTCTCGGTGAGCAGGCTGCCGGTGAGGTAGTTCCCCACGTCGAGCGCCAGCACCGTGATGATCGGGATCAGCGCGTTGCGGAAGGCGTGGCGCAACAGGACCGTCCCTTCCCCCAGCCCCTTGGCGCGGGCGGTGCGCACGAAGTCCCCGGCCAGCGCCTCCCCCATCGCCGCGCGCGTCATGCGCGCCAGGAACGCCACCGACCGCATGCCGAGGGTGACCGCCGGCAGGACGAGGAACGCGAGTCCGCCCGCCCCCGAGGGCGGCAGCCAGCGCAGCACGAGCGCGAACAGCAGCACCAGGAGCAGTCCCACCCAGTATACCGGAAACGAGACGCCGAGGTAGGAGAGGAGCATCGCAAGCCGGTCCACCGTGCCCCCGGGCCGGATCGCCGCCACGAGCCCGAGCCCGATCCCCGCGGTCACGGCGATGGCCATGGCGGCCAGGGCCAGCCGCACGGTGTGCGGGAAGCGCTCGCGGAGATCCTGCGCCACGGGCCGGCCGGTGACGTAGGAACGGCCGAGGTCGCCGCGCACCACCCCCGAGACATAGTGCGCGAACCGGACGGGGAGCGGGTCGTCGAGCCGGAACTCGGCGCGCAGGCGCGCGATTGTCGCCGAGTCGGCGCGCTCCCCGACGATCGCGGCTACAGGATCGCCGGGCACGACGTTGAGCAGCAGGAAGGTCACGACCAGCACGCCGGCCAGGGTGGGCACGAGCAGGACGAGCCGCCGGCCGACGAGGCGCATCACGGCCGCCGCCGCACGCCCGTCCAGCGCTGGCCGTTGAAGATCACGGGCAGCTCCCAGCCTTCGACGTCGGCCTGCACGGCCCACAGGTCCACCGGGAACCAGAGGTAGATCCACGGAGCGTCGCGGTAGACGCGCTCGTCGATCCGGCGGTACAGCGCCGCGCGCGCGGCCTCGTCGACGGTGGTGCGGGCGACGCCCAGCAGCGAATCGGTCTCGGCGTCGGCGTAGAACGCATAGTTGCCGCCCGGGCCCGCCGATCGGGAATGGAACAGCGGATACAGGAAGTTGTCGCCGTCCGGATAGTCCGCCCACCAGTCGAGCATCGCCAGGTCGACCTCACCCTTGCGGGCCGCCTCCCGCTGCGCGGACGCGTCCCGGACGACGATCTCCGTCTCCACACCCACGCGCGCGAGGTCCGCCTGGATCGCGAGGGCCACCTGCGCGAGCAGCGCGTTGGTGCTGTTCCGCCACAGGCGCAGGCGCAGGCCGTCGGCGTGGCCCGCACGGGCGAGCAGTCGCCGGGCCAGGTCGGGATCGTAGGCGTATCCGGCGCGGGTCGTGTCGCCGCCCGGCAGGGAGGGCGGGATCGCTCCGCGCGCCGGCACGCCGCGGCTCCGCACGAGCGTGGTGACGATCGCGGGAACGTTCACCGCGTGGTTCAGGGCGCGCCGCACGAGGGGGTCGCGCAGCGCGCCGCGGCGCGTGTTGAGGGCCACGTACACGACCCGCAGAGCGGGGACCCGCACGAGGCGCGCCTCACGGGCACCCCCCTGCTCCCACCGCGCCGTCTCGGCGAACGGGATTTCGACCACCGACAGCCGCCCGGACTCGAACTCCGCCGCCCGGGTCAGATCCTCCGGGATGATCCGCACCGTCAGGCTGTCCGCGGCCGGCGCGCCGTCCCAGTAGTCGCGATTCGCCGCGAACGAAAGGAAGTCGTCGTGCTGCCACGCGACGAACCGCCACGGACCGGTGCCCACCGGCCGCTCCCCCAGATCGGCCGGCGTCGGCGCCGGCACGATCGCCGTGACCGGCATCGCGAGAAACTTGGGGAACACGGCCAGCGGCTCGACGAGATCGAACGCGATGGCCGTATCCCCCAGCAGCTGGATCCCGGGCACGTCCGCCGCGCGGCCGGCCGCGTACGCGTCCGCTCCCACGATCGGGAGCAGCGGCCATGCGCGGCCCCCCCGCGTCGCGGGATCGAGCACGCGCAGCAGGCTGGCCCGGACGGTGGCCGCGGTCAGGGGCCGCCCGTCGTGGAACTTCACGCCCGCGCGGAGGTGGAACACAAAGCGCGCGCCATCGCGCGCGACGGCCCAGCGGTCGGCGAGCGCGGGATGGATCCGCCCGGCAGGGTCGAACCGGGTGAGCGCGTCGTACACGAGCGTGACCATCTCGCCCGTGGGGACGTCGGTCGAGAACGCGGGGTCGAGCGAGCGCGGGTCGTAGGTCTCGTAGGCGGTCAGGCCACCCCCGCCGGGCGAGCCGCCGCCACAACCCGCCATCGCGAGCGCCACCAGACCGGCCGCGACACGGAGGTCGAACATGTGGGCTGGTGTCGAAAAGGTTGACGGCATGTCGGAAGTGCGTCAAAATACAGGAGTTACGAAGAGCCGTCAATTGCGCAACCGATCGCTTGTCCTGCTCGTCGCCGCGCTGGCGACGTTTTGCTACCCCGCCGCCGCCCAGGAGCCGGAGGAGCGGGTGGTGCGCGAGCTCGCGTTCCGCGGGAACCGGGCGCTCGACGATCTCACCCTGTCGGCGTTTATCGCCACGTCCCCGTCGAGCTGGGCGGCGCGGTACTGGTGGGTTCGGTGGCTCGGAATCGGCGAGAAGCGCTACCTCGACGAGGCGCAGCTGCGGCGGGACGCGGTGCGACTGCTGCTCGTGTACCGCCAGATCGGATACATGGACGTCACGGTGGACACGCTCGTGCGGCGTGATCCCCAGAACGCCTTCATCACCTTCGTGCTCTACGAGGGCGCACCGGTACGCGTGACGCGGTTCGAGCTCCGCGGCCTCGAGGGCGTCATCGATACGGCGCGTATGCGCAACGATCTGCCGCTGCGGGTCGGGGATCCGTTCAACCGGTGGCTGTTCCAGGCATCGGCAGATACGATCGGCGCGCGCCTGCGGCGAGTGGGCTTTCCGTACGCCCAGGTGCTGCGCAGCTTCGACGCCGACGCGGGTTCTCTGCGGGCGGAAGTGTCCCTCGAGGCCATCCCGGGTCCGCGCATGCGGATCGGGACGATCGAGCTGCAGGGGCTCGCAGGCGTTTCGCCGCGCACGGTGCGCCGCCTGTTGCCGATCCGCGAAGGGCAGTTTTTCGACGAAGACCGGCTCGTCCGCGCTCAGCGCGAGCTGTACGACCTCGGCGTATTCCGCTACGTGGATGCCCAGCTGCTGGACACCTTGCCGCCGGAGGATCCGGCCGATTCGCTCGTGGACCTCCGGATTCGCGTGGAGGAGGGCAAGCGGCATCGCGTGCGCGCGGGACTCGGGTACGGCACCGAGGAGTGCTTCCGCGGGCAGGCTGGCTGGTCGATGGGCAACTTCTTCGGCGGCGGGCGGACCCTCGACGTCACGGCACGCACAGCGATGCTCGGCGTCGGGCACCCGAGCGACGGACTGGGCGTGGGTTCGGCGCTGTGCCGCTCCCTGAGGGACGATTTTACGTCGGACACGATGACCTACGCGGTGGGCGCCGCGGTGCGTCAACCGGGGTTCCCGGGCGGGCCGCACGTCACGAGCGTCGGTCTCTTCACCGAGCGGCGCGCCGAGCCCCGCGCCTACGTGCGGCAGGGGCGGGGCGCCAACGTCGGCGTGACCTTCAACGCCCGTTCCCGCCTGCCGGTGGCGGTGACCTACAGCTACTCGATCGGCAGCACCACCGCGCCGCCCGGTGTGTACTGCTCGGTGTTCCAGGCATGCACCGAGCAAGACCGCGCGTTTCTGGCGCAGCGCCGGGCCTTCGTCGGGCTCGCGGTCACCGCGGTCCGACGGCGGACCGATACGCCGGTCGACCCGACGAAGGGCTCGCTGTCGAGCGTCACGCTGCTCACGACCAGTCCGGTGATCGGGTCGGACCCCTTCTTCTCTTTCTCACGCGGCGAGGCCTCGATCGCCTGGTATCGCCGGGTCGGGCGGCGGCAGGTACTCGCGTGGCGGGTCTGGGCCGGCGCCATCCTGCCGCGGCTGGTGCGCACATCGTCCGATGCCGCCCGCTACGTGCCGCCCGAGCACCGGCTGTATGCAGGCGGGCCGAACTCGGTGCGCGGCTTTTCCGCCAACGGGCTCGGACCCCTGGTGTACGTCACGCGCGACACCACGGCGTTCGATACGCTCGCCGCCGTGCGCGGGGACACGATCTATCGCGACCTGCGCACGTCGCCCACTGGCGGGTCGTCCGCTCTGGTGCTCAACGCCGAACTGCGGGTGCCGGCGCCCGTGTTCAAGGAGCGGATGCAGCTGACGTTCTTCGCAGACGTGGGCCAGGTGTGGGATGAGCCCCAGGGGGTTTCCTTCTCGCTCTCGAGCCTGCGTGTGACGCCGGGGGTGGGGCTGCGGTTCACGACGCCGCTCGGGCCGGTGCGGATCGACGCGGGGTACAACGGCTACCAGCCCCAGGCGGGCGCGCTCTACTTCGAGACCGACTCTTCGATCGCGCGCATCCGCGGAGTCCTACCGCGTGCCGCGGCCCCGGTCCTTTCTGCAGCGGTTCGTGGTTCAGTTCGCGGTGGGGCCGACCTTCTGATGGTCCGGCGATCGCTTGGCGGCGCCCTGTGGGGGATCGTGGGCCTGCTGGCCTGCGGGCTCGGCGTGCATCAAGGACTCACCGGCACGGCGTCGGGCCGCGCGTTTCTCGCGAACCTCGTGCGCAGCGCCCTCGGCCGGGTGCTGGTGGGCCGGGTCGAGGTGGCGGAGGTCGGGGGCACCCTCGTGACGGGCGTGTGGCTGCGCGACGTGCGGATCTTCGATCCCCATGGCACCCCGGTCGCCGTCCTCCCGCGCGTCGTGATCGCCTTCAACCCGTTCGACGTCGGCGCTGGCCGCTACGTCGCGCAGTCGGTGCGGCTCGAGCGGCCCGAGGTGTACCTCGAGGAGCACGCGCACGGCCGGCTCAACGTGGCGGAGCTGGTGCGGCCGCGGACCGCGCCGCCCGGGACCGGTCCGGCCCCGCTGATCCTGCTGCGCGACGTCACCGTGACCGGCGGCACGGTCACGCTGCGCCTGCTCGACGACCCGTCGCCCGGTGATGCGACGCTCGAAATCGAGCGCGATGGCCCCGAGGGCCGGCGCCGCGTCCGCCGCTTCACGGCCATCGACGCGCGCCTCGCCTCGCTGCGGCTGTCGACTCCGCGCGAGCCCGGCATCGGGATCGACATCTCCCAGCTTGCGGTGGACGTGTCGGACCCGCCCATCGCCCTGCGCGGCGTCCGCGGACGGGCCACCCTGCACGGCGATTCCGTGGACCTGGCGCTGGGACACGTGGCCCTGCCGCGCACCGGCGCCGCCGTCGCGGGGACGATCGCTTGGCCGCGGGACACGGTGCTCTTCGCGCTCGACGTGACCGCGGATTCGGTGACCCTCAGCGACCTGCGCTTCGTGGACGCGCGCTTCCCGGAGGACGCCGTGTTCCGGGGCGAGGCGCGTGTGCGGTCGCGCTCGGGTCGCGACCTCGCCGTCACCCTCGACCCGCTCGACCTGCGTCACGCGGGCGGCCGCGTGCGCGGGCGCCTCACCGCCGTGTCGCGCGCCGGAGTCGGTCTGGCGGTGATCGAGGGCGCGACACTCGAAACCGACCGGTTCGACCTCGAGTTCGCCCGGCCGTACGTGGACACGCTCCCGTTCGCGGGCCGGCTCACCGGGCGCACCATCGCCGTGGGGACGCTGGACGCGCTGGCGCTCGATATCGACTGGGACTTCCGCGACTCGCTCGTCGCCGGGTGGCCGGCGACGCGGCTCAAGGGCCGGGGCGAGGTGAGCCTGGGGAGCGAGGCGGGTCTGGGCTTCCGCGAGTTCGAGCTGGACGAGGCGAGCGTGGACCTCGGCACCGTGCGGCGCCTGGTCCCGCCGGTCGAGCTCGTCGGCGTGATCGAAGGCTCCGGGATCGTCGACGGGACGGTGCGCGACGCCGTGTTCACCGGCACGCTGCGCCATCGCGACGGCGCGGGCCCGGTCAGCGAGGCGCGCGGTCGGTTCCGGGTGGACAGCCGGCGAGACACGCTCGCGGTCGACGTGGATGCCATCGTCGCGCCGCTGGCGTTGGCCGGGCTGCGGGGTTCCTTCCCCGGCTTGCCGCTCACCCCCGCGCTCACGGGCACCATCAGTCTCACCGGGGGGCTCGATTCCCTGGCGACGCGCGCGAATCTCAGCGTGCCCCGCGGCGGCGCGCTGCACGCCGAGGGGATCCTGACCCTGCTGCCGTCGCGCCGGGGGGTGCGGGCCATGGCCGTCCGGGGCACCGATCTCAATCTCGCGAACTGGCTGCCCGACGCGCCGCCGTCGCGGCTGACGTTCGCGGCGCGGCTCGATCTGCAGGCCGACAGCGGCGTCGCGCCGGAGGGCGCGCTGTCCCTGTCGCTCGCTCCCTCGCGGCTGGTGGACACGCCGCTCGACTCGGGGCTCGTGGTCCTGCGCCTCGCCGGCGGTCGGATGGTGGTGGACTCGCTGTCTCTGGTGCAGCCCGGTCTCCGCACCGAGGGGCGGGGGGCGCTCGGGCTCGCGGCGCCGGAGACGGGCTCGCTCGACGTGGTGCTCGACGCCGACAGCCTCGCGCCGCTCGACTCACTGGGTCACTGGATCGCGAGCCGGCTGGGACTCGCGCCGGACTCGGGGGCGCTGCTGGAGGGCTCCGCCCGCGCGACCCTGACGTTGCGCGGGGCCCTCGACTCGCTCAGCATGCGTGCCGAGGGATCGGCCCGGGACGTGCGGTGGCGCGACTGGTACGTCCGGTCGGGGAGCGGCACGCTCGCCCTGGAGCGTGCGTCGGCGGCGCGCGTCACCCTCAGCGGCAGCCTGGACTCGCTCGCCTACGGCCGGATGGGATTCGGTGCCGCCTCGTGGCGGCTCGCGGGGCGCAGCGATTCGCTCGACTGGTTCGTCCGATCCCGGGTCGGCGAGCTGGGCGCGGTTCTCGGTGGCGGCCGCGCGGCGCGCGACACGGCGGGTTTCCACGTCGTGGCGGATTCCCTGGCGCTGCTCATGCCGGGCGGCGTGTGGTTGCTCGCGCAGCCCACGGAGCTCGTGCTCGCGGACTCCGTCGCCCGGGTCACCGAGGCGGTTTTCCGCAGCTTCGCGGGGACGGGCCGCATCGCCCTCGCGGCCCATCTCCCCGCGCACGGTCCCATCGCCGCGCGCCTCGACGTGGAGGGCGTGCCGGTCGCCGGCGTGGTGGCGCTGCTCCAGTACGACACCGTCGGCGTGGGCGGGGAGATCCACGGCGCTGTGGCGGTGACGGGTATCCGGCAGGCGCCGCTGATCGAGGGGACATTCGCGCTGCGCGACCTGGCGGTCGAAGGATTCCGGGTGCCGCTCGTGGACGGCCGGGTGGGCTACGGCGAGCGCACGCTCCAGATCACGGGCGCGATGTGGCGCGGCGAGCGGCGCCTGCTCGACCTCGACGCGCGGTTCCCGGTCGATCTCGCCCTGGCGTCGGTCCCGCAACGGCGCATGCCCGCGCCGCTCTCGATTCGCATCGGCGCGGACGCCGTCGATCTCTCCGCCGTGGAGTTCATGACGCAGACCCTGCGGGGCTTGACCGGGACGGTGTCGGCGGACGTGCGCGTCGAGGGAACGTGGGAGCGGCCGCAGCTCGATGGCACGGTCGAGATCCGGGACGCCGGTGCGACCATGCCGGCGCTGAACGCCCGGTACGTCGGCATCGTCGGGCGGCTGAGCCTCGCGGGCGACACGATTCGCATCGACTCGCTCAGCGCCCGCAGCGGGGAGGGCAGCGCGTCGGTCCGGGGCCACGTGCGCCTCGAGAATCTCACCCGCCCCATCCTCAGCGTCGCCATCGCGGCGAACCGGTTCACCGCGCTCGACCTGCGGAACCGCCTCAGCGCCACGGTGAGCGGCCGGGTGCGCCTCGACGGACCCGTGTACGGCGCCACACTGACGGGGCAGGGGACGGTGACCGACGGCGTCTGGTATTTCCGGGATGCCGTGGCGAAGCGGGTGATCGATCTGGACGAGCCGTGGGTGCGCGCGCTCATCGACACCACGGTGCTCGCCGACCCCCGGCTGCGCACCGAGTTCTCCAGCCGATTCCTCAACACGTTGCGCATCCGCGACCTCGACCTCACCATGGGGTCGAGCGTGTGGCTGCGCTCGACCGAAGCAAACATTCAGCTGACCGACAACGTGACCGTTGCCAAGGAGGAGGACGTCTATCGCCTCCGCGGGACGTTACGCGCGCCCCGCGGAACCTACCGGCTCGTCGTGGGCCCCGTGACGCGCGAGTTCGTGGTGACGCAGGGGACCGTGCGGTACTTCGGGACACCCGACCTCGATGCCGCCCTGGACATCGAGGCCCGCCACGTGGTGAACCCCGTGCCCCTGCCGGGGCGCGAGACCGCCGATCGCATCACGGTGGTGGCGCACATCGGCGGCACGCTGCTCGTGCCGCGCCTCACGCTGCGGGCAGAAGGGCGCGAGCTGCCCGAGGCGGCGGTGATCTCCTACCTGATGTTCGGGATCCCGAGCCTGGCGGATGTGGCCGGAGGGGAAGCGGGATCGACGCAGCGGTACCTCGTGCAGAGCGCGGCCTCCGGCCTCGTCTCCGGGGAGCTGTCCCGAGCGCTGATCTCGGACCTGGGCGTGCCGCTCGACTACGTGGAGATCCGACCCGGGTCGCCGAGCGATCCGATCTCTGGCGCTCTGTTGGCGGCGGGGTGGCAGATCGGCCCCCGCACCTTCCTCGTGGTCAACGCGGGGTTCTGCGAGGGCCGGCCCGTCTCGCTCCACAATACGCTTGGTGCGAGCCTGCAGTACCGGTTTGGTCCGGCGTGGCGAACGGAGGCGAGCTTCGAGCCGCTGCGTACGTGTAACGCGCCAGCGGTCGAAGGGCAGACGCAAAGCGTGGTGCGCCAGCTGGGTCTGGACCTGTTGTGGGAAAAGCGCTTCTGATGACGCGCGCGCTCCTCATCGCCAATCCGGTGGCGGCCCGCACCGACGCCAGCGCGGTGCGCGCCGTGCTCGATACGCTGCAGCTCGGGGGCTGGCAGGTGGACAGCCTCGCCACGCACGCGCCCGACGACGCCCGCCGCTTCGCCGCGGAAGCCGAGACCGCCGGGATCGACGTGCTGGTGTCGTACGGCGGCGACGGCACCGCCATGCAGATCGCCGCGGCGATCGCTGGTACGGGCATCCCCCTGGGCCTGGTCTCCGGCGGAACCGGCAACCTGCTTGCGGGCAACCTGCGCCTGCCGCGGCAGCCGGTGGCGGCGGCCCGGGCCATCCTGCGCGGGCGCGCGCGTCCGATCGACCTCGGCGTCGTGGAGCGGTCCGGCGGCACCCGCTACTTCGCCGTCGCCTGCGGCGCCGGGTTCGACGCGGAGTTGATGGCGGGCACGGCGGCGGCAGCGAAGCAGCGATGGAAGATGGGCGCCTACGTCGCTCGTGCGCTCACCGCCCTCCCGGCCGTGCGTTCCGCCGCGCATCGCGTGACCGTGGATGGCGCGGCCCATACCGTCGAGGCGGCCATGGTGCTGGTGGCGAACTGCGGCGAGCTGATGCCGCCCTTTCTGCGCCTGGGCCAGGGGGTGAACCCCGACGACGGCTGGCTCGACGTGATCGCCGTCCGCGCCGATGGCGTCATCGGCAGCGTCGCAGCGTTCGTCGATCTGCTGCGGGGCATCGAGTCGGGGGCGTCCCGCATCTGGTCGGCACGGGGCCGGACGGTCGAGATCACGCTCGCCGCCGGTCCGCCGCGGCCCGTCCAGCTGGACGGAGACGCCGCTGGCGAGACCCCCGTGGCGGTGCGCCTGCTGCCTCACGCGCTGCACGTCCTCGTGCCGCCGGGACCCGGCGGGAGCTGACCCCATGGCCGACACTGTTCTCGTGGTGGAGAGCGACGACGCCCGCTCGCGCACGGTGATGGAGGCGCTGGAGCGTGCCGGCTGCGAGGTGCACCGCGAAACCGGCGCCGGGGCCGCGGCGGCCGCGGCGCGGTTGCTGCCCGACGTCGTGCTGGTCGACGCGGTCGCGCTGGAGGCGGGCGGTCCGCAGGTCGCCTCGCAGCTGCGCGCCGCGGGCGCCGCGGTCGTGGCGCTGGCGGACGCACGCCAACGTCGAGGCGGGCGTGCGCGCCGTGCGGGCCGGCGCCGAGACCTTCGTGGCCCGGGGCGATCCCGCCCACCTGATCGCGGCGATCAGCCGTGCCGCCGAGAAGGCCCATTTGCGGCGACAACTGGATCACCTCCGCGCCTGCGACGGGCATCCCGACCTCGAGGAGCTCGGCGCGTCGCCCGCCATGCGGGCCATCGCCCGGGACATCGCTCGCGTGGCGGCGAGCGACCCGGTGCCCGTGCTCGTCACCGGTGATCTCGGGACCGGAACGGGGCGCGTGGCGCGCCTGATCCACGCGCTCAGCGGGCGGGCCGCGGGACCGTGGGTCGCCCTGCCGCGCGGCGAGCCCACCACAACCATCCGGGCGCTGCTCTTCGGCCGGGAGCGCGGCGCGGCGCCCGACGGCGGGGCGCGGCGCGCCGGGTTGATCGAGCTCGCGGACCGGGGCACCCTGTACATCGCCGACGTCGCGTCGCTCCCGGCGGACGCCCAGGAAGATCTGGTTGCGGTACTCGCAGGCGGCCGATTCCGGCGGGCGGGCAGCCCCCGGCACGAGGCAGTGGACGTCCGCGTCGTGGCCGCCTCGCACCGCGATCTGGCGGAGGAAATGCGCGCCGGCCGCCTGCGCGAGGACCTGCTCCACCGGTTGAGCGCGCTGCGGGTGTCGCTGCCCCCGGTGCGGGAGCGGACCCGGGAGGACCGCGCGGCGCTGGTGGCGCGCCTCATCGCGCTGCTCCATCCGCGCGTGCCCGGCAGCCCGGCGGCCTGCACCCCGGACGCGCTGGATCTGCTGGTTGATGCGCCGTGGCCGGGCAACGTACGGGAGATGCGCGCCGTCGTCGAGCGCGCTCTGATTCAGGCGCGCGGCGCCGCGCAGGTCGGGGTCGGGCACCTGCCCGGCGAGCTGCGTGCGCGCGGCGCCCGCGGCGAGCGCCGGGTCTTCCAGCTCACGTCGCTCGCGGAGCTCGAGCGACAGCACATCGAGCGGGCCTTGCGCCATTTTGGCGGGAACCGGACACGGACGGCGCGGGCGCTCGGCATTTCGCGCGCGACCCTGATCAACAAGATTAGGACCTTCGGATTGACCCTGTGAGGACCGGATGACCAAAGCCGAGTTGCGAGAGCGGGACGCGATGATCTGCCGGGCGTGCGGCAACGAGGAGCGCGCGTCGGAGGGCTATCCGTGCGAGGACTGTGGGACGTTCATCTGCCTCATCTGCGTGTTCCGGGGCGTGGTGCGATGCCGGACCTGCGAGGAGAAAGCCAACCCATCGAAGGCCTGAGGTCGCGGCGCCGCGTCCGATGACCCCGCCCAACCGCGCGCTCTCCGCCGTCGCCGGGATCGTCGTCGGGCACTGGACTGATCCCGTCGGGGCGACGGGGTGCACCGTCGTGCTGGGGCCGCCACCGGGCCTGCGCGGTGCGGCCGTGCTGCGCGGGCGGGCGACCGGGACGCGGGAGATGGACGCGCTCCATCCCCGCCATCTCGTCGGGCGGCTCGACGCCGTGCTGCTGACGGGCGGGTCCGCGTTCGGCCTGGGTGCGACGGACGGCGTCGTGCGCTGGCTCCGCGAGCGCGACCGGGGCTTCCCCGTCCGGGCCGACCTCGCGGTGCCCATCGTCCCCGCCGCCGTCGTCTTCGATCTCGGCAATACCGGTCACGCGCCCGCCTGGCCAGGCCCGGAGGAGGGCTATTTCGCCTGTGAGGCCGCCGGAAGCGTCGTGGCCGAGGGCTCGGTCGGCGTCGGGACGGGAGCCACCGTCGGCAAGATCCTCGGCCTCGCCCAGTCGATGAAGGGCGGCGTCGGCACGTGGGCGGACGCCGCTGGCGACCTGGTCGTGGCCGCGCTCGTGGTGACCAACGCCGTGGGAGACGTGCGCGACGCCGGCGGGGCCGTGCTCGCCGGGGCCCGCGCCCCGGGCGGCGGGTTCGCCGATGCGCTGCGGCACCTCGCGGCCGGAGCCGCCCCGTTCGGGGCGCAGCCGGGTGAGAATACCACGCTCGCGATCGTCGCGACGAACGCCGATCTCGACCGCGTGGCCCTCGCGGCGCTGGCGCAGGCCGCGAGCGACGCCCTCGCCCGCCGGATCACCCCGTACGGCACGGCGTTCGACGGCGATGTGACGTTCGCCCTGACGACGGCGGAGGTGCCACCGGGGTCCCCGTTACAGGTCGAAGCGCTCGCCGCCGAGGTGGTGCCGGTCGCCGTCGAGCGCTCGGTGCGTCTGGCGCGGGGCACGCCGGACGTGCCGGGGCTGGCCGACGGGTCATGACCGACGTCCTCGCCCGGGCCATCGACGACGCGCGCCGCCGCTGGGTGCCGGACCACCGGCTGGGCGTGTTCGAGGTGCGACTGGACGACGACCCGGTGGGCGCCCGCGCCCTGCGCGGCGTGACCACCAGCGAGCAGGCGCGCGACGCGATGCGGCGCATCGCCGTGCAGGCGGGCCTGGCCGAGGTCGTCCGTCTGCTCCCCGACACCGCGCTGGGCGAGCATACGGCCGCGGTGGTGACGGCGGCGGTGGCGCCGCTCAACGCCGAGCCCGCCATCACGGCGCAGCGGGTCAGCGAAGTGCTGCATGGCGAGTCGCTCGTCGTCCTCGAGCGGCGCGACGCGTGGCTGCGGGTCCGGGCGGGCGACGGGTATCACGGCTGGATGCACGCCGGGTACGTCGCCCTGGGCACACCGGAGTGGGCGGCGGACTGGGACGCGCGCGCCACGGCGCGCTCGTTCGGGTGCGAGCTGCGAGGTGACGAGGTGCGCCTGCGCCTGCCGATCGGCGCTCGGCTCGCGCTGCGCCGCGACCAGCTGGCCGAGGCGGCGGACGGGCAGGCGTGCCGGGTCGTGGCTGGTGTGGTGCGACCCGAGATCGAAATGCGGGCCGAGGCGCGCTTCCTCGCCGCGACCGAGTGGGCGCTGCGCTGGTTCGGCGGCGCGCCGTACGCCTGGGCGGGACGCACGGAATGGGGCTGCGACTGCTCGGGTCTCACCCAGGCGGTGTACGCGGCCCGCGGCATCGCGCTCCCCCGCGACAGCGACCAGCAGGTCGCGGCGGGACGCGAGGTCGCCGTGCATGCCGTCGGCCGCGGCTACGAGGCGGGGGATCTCCTGTTCTTCGCCGACGGCGGCCGGGTGAGCCACGTCGCCATCTGGGCGGGCACCGGTCGGATCGTGCACGCTGCGCTGTCGCGCGGCGGAGTGGCCCGCGACGACCTGTTCGATCTCAAGGGGCCCGCCCGGCGGCTGCGTACGCAGCTCGTGGCGGTGCGCCGCGTGGAAGCGCGGTCCAGCTAGGCGCCCTGCCGTCCGGGGCCGTTCCAACCGGTGTATACTGCGGGAGACATGAGACTCGTTCTGTTCGACATCGACGGCACCCTGTTGTGGACCGATGGTGCCGGTCGGCGCGCGATCCATCGGGCGTTGCTCGACGAGACCGGCGGGAACGGTTCGGTGGAGGGCTACCGCTTCGACGGCAAGACCGACCCGCAGATCGTGCGCGAGCTGCTGGCCCTCGCCCGCCAGCCGGAGGACGACGCCGAGCGCCGGGTGGCGGCGGTGCTCGACCGGTACCTGACCCTGCTCGAGTCGGAGCTGCGGGCGTCGGCGCACGAGACGCGCGTGCTGCCGGGCGTGCGCGACCTGCTCGACGCGCTTGCCCCGGTCGAGGCCGGGGGCGGCGCGCTCGTGGGACTCCTCACCGGCAACCTGGTCCGCGGCGCGGCGCTCAAGCTGCGGTCGGCCGGGCTCGACCCCGACCGGTTCGCGGTCGGCGCGTTCGGCTCGGACTCCGCCCGGCGCGCGGACCTCCCGCCGGTGGCGGCGCAGCGCGCGACGGCGCGCACCGGCCGGGCGTTCGTGGGCCGCGACGTCGTGATCATCGGCGACACCCCCGCGGACATGGAGTGCGGCGCGCCGCACGGTGCCCGGGCGGTCGGTGTCGCCACCGGGTTCTACGACGTCGCGGCGCTCGCGGCCGCGGGAGCGGCGGCGGTGTTCGCGGACCTGCGCGACACGGCGGCCGTGCTGGACGCGATCCTCGCGCCATGAGGGCGGGCGTCGCCGCCGACGAGCTCGAGGTCAAGGCACGCGTCACGGATCCCGCGGCGCTGCGCGCGGCGCTGGCGCGGGCCGGGGCGGCGCTCAGCTTCCGGGGGCGGATGCTCGACCGCCGGTTCGACCGCGGGGGCGAGCTCGAGTCGCGCGACGAGGTGATCCGTCTCCGCGTATACCAGCCGGAGGGCGCGGCCCCGTGGGGCGTGCTCGCGTGGAAGGGCCCGGTCGGCGCGCGCGGCGGCTACCGCCACCGCCACGAGATCGAGACCCGGGTCGCCGAGCCCGAGGCCGCGCTCGCGGTGCTCGGGCGGCTGGGGCTCGAGGTCACCCTGCGCATCGATCGCGAGATCGAGCAATGGACCGTCGACGGCGCCGTGGTGCGGCTCGAGCGGTATCCCGAGATGGACACGCTGCTCGAGGTCGAGGGCCCGCCCGCCGCGATCGAGCGGGCGACGCGGGCGACCGGCTTGCCGCGAGCGGCGTTCCTCGCCGAATCGCTGCCGTACTTCGTCACCGCGTACGAGCGGCGCACCGGCCGGCCCGCCCGGCTCGCGGAGCCGGCATGAACGGCGGCGCGCCCGCCAGTGCAGCGCGGCCCGTGCCCGAGCTGGCCCCGTTGCTCGGCCGCCTCATCGTCCCGCGGCCACCGGCGGAGCCGTGGGTGCCGCTGGACGACATCCGCGCGGCCCTCGCGACCGACGTCATGACCCTCGCGGGCGCCGCGCGTCGCGCCGACGCGGCGGCCGGCGCGGTCGCCGCGCTCGCGCCGGCGGGGTGGCAGGCGGCGTGGGAGCGCGCCGTGCGGCGCGCCGCCGAGCGGGTGGCGGGCGTGATCGACGGAGAGATCGCCCACGCGGCGTGGCGGGTCCGGATGCCGGCGCGGCACCGGATCCGCCACGTACTGACCGGTGCCGAGCAGCGGGCCGTGGCAGTACGGCTCGCTCTGCGCGGCGAGCCGCTGAGCATCACCGTGCCCGTGCTCGCGGCCGCCGGTGAGCGCTACCGCACCGCGCCCGACGATCCCGCGGCGCTGGCCGATTGGCAGGGTGCCGTGCGACTGTGCGCGCGCCGGCTCGAAGCGGCGTGGCTCGGGCTCGAAGCGGCGGCCGAAGACGAGCGCATCCGCTGGGCGCCCGAGATCGCGGACATCGCCGCGTGGCGGCCGCCGCGGTGGCCCGTGATCCTCGCCTGGATCCCCCTCGCCGCAGCGCTGGTCTGGCTCGGTCTCGTGCTCGGCGGCTACCTTCCCGCTCCCGCATGGCTCGCCGTTCGCTTGGGGTTCTGACGCTGGCGCTCGCCGCCGTACCGGCGGCCGCCCAGCTGCGCGCCGTCGAAGTGCCGATCGGCGGACGCGCCGGCGTCGATTCGCTGGCGGCCCTGGGGTTCGCGGTGGCGGACGTCCGCGTCGTGGGCGGCGCCCTGCGCGCCGTGATCGTCGCCGACGGGCCGGCCGAAGCCGTCCTGCGGCGCGAGGGGTACGCCTTCGTGGCGGCGCCGGCGCCCGTCGCGGCCGATACCTTCCGCGTCTATCGCTCCTTCGACAAGCCCGCCACGGGCGTGCGCGCCACCCTCGAGGCCTGGGCGGCGGCGGACACGCTCATCCATCTCGACTCGATTGGCGCGAGCATCGAAGGGCGACCGATCCTCGCGATGAAGATCGGCGCAGGCGCGGATTCCCCGGCGCGCCCCAATGTGCTCTTCATGGCGACGCACCACGCGCGCGAGTGGGTGTCGACCGAAATGGCGATGAAGCTCATCCGCTGGATCGCCGACTCGCTGCCGCGCCCGCTCCTCATCACGCGCGACATCTGGGTGATCCCGGTCGAGAACCCGGACGGGTACCAGTATTCGTTCACCACGGAGCGGCTGTGGCGCAAGAACCGCCGTGCCAATGCGAACGGCTCGTTCGGCGTCGATCCGAACCGCAATTACCCCGCGTTCTGGGGGCGGGACGAGGTCGGATCAAGCTCGAATCCGGTGACCGAGGTGTACCGCGGCACGGGCCCCGCATCGGAGCCCGAGACGCAGGCCATCGTCGCGTTCCACGCGGCGCACCGGCCCGTGGTGGCCGTGTCGTATCACACGTACTCGGGTCTGCTGCTCCATCCGTACGGGTTCGCCGCGGGACAGGTCCCGCCCGACCTGCCCCTGTTCCGCGCGCTGGCGGGCACCGACCTCGCGCCGGCCGTGCGCGACAGCGTCCCAGGCTCCACGTTGACCTACTACCATCCGGGTCCCGGCTGGAACCTGTATCCGACCAACGGCGAGTACACCGAATGGGCGTACCGGGCCCACGGCGCCCTCGCGTTCACGCCGGAGCTGACGAGCGGCTGCTGCGCCCCCGGACCGGCCGACTACTACGGCTTCATCTTTCCCGACGACTCCGCCCTGGTCGAGCGCGTGTTCCGCGACAACCTCCCGTTTGCCGTCGCCGTGATCGAGGACGCAGCCGACCCGCGGACGGCGGTCGGCGCCTCGGGACTGGCGGTGACACCGCCGCGGTTCGACGCGGTGTGGCCGGAGAGCCGGTTGTCGCTGGACGCCGGAGACCCGGCACCGCCGCCGTTCTCCGTGCGGCTCGCGCGTGGGGCGCTGGTGACCCGATTCCCGACAAGTGACTCGTTGCAGCGCGGCCCGTACCGGAGCGACTGGCGCGCCGACCTCCGGGCCGACACGGTCCGGGCGATTCGCGCCGACCCGTCGGGCATCGCGGCGGAGCTGCTGACCCTCGCGGGTGCCGAGGCCGTCGACGCCGGCTGGACCGGCTGGACCCGCTCGGCGGAGGCGCTGGTGGGGCAGTGGTCGTGGCTCGCGTCCGGCGACGACACCCTCACGTCGCCCGTGGCCGACCTCGCGGGCCGCGAGCGCGTGTGGCTCCAGTTCTGGCACCGTCACGCCGGATCCACCTTCAGCCCGCAGCTGCGCGGGGTGGTCCAGTTTTCCGCCGACAGCGGCGCGACGTGGACCGACGTGTGGGCCGTGGTGGGGGCGGGGGGCAGCTGGTATCCGGAGCGCGTGGACCTGCCCCAGGCGGCCGGCGCGCGGGGGGCCCGAGTGCGGTTCATCGCGCGCGGGTTCACGTGGTGGGTGGACGCCGTGGGCCTCGCGACCGACTCCACCGGTGCGTTCGGGAGCGCGAGCCCAGGCGGGGGCCCTCGCGCTGTCGGAGAACCCGCTGCGCGGCGCGCAGGTGGTCATCGCCTGGCCAGCGTCCCCGCAGGACGCGCGCGTCCGCATCTTCGCCTACACCGGGCGCCTGCTGCTGGCGACCACGGTGACGGCGCCCGCCAACGAGTTCGTGTGGGACGGCACCGTCGCGGGACGGCGCGTGGCCAACGGCGCGTACCTCGCGGTGGTGGAGGTCGGGGACCGGCGCTACCGCAGCCGGCTGTTCGTGGCCCGGTAGCCGGCACATGGGCACGGTGGGGGTCGGGGTGGACCTGGTCGAGGTGGACCGCATCGAGGAGATGTTGGCGGCACGGGGCAGCCACGCGCTGGATCATTTCCTTACGGCCGACGAGCGGGCGTACTGCGAGCGGATGGCCCGGCCCGCCGAGCACGTCGCGGCGCGGCTCGCGGCGAAAGAGGCGGTCTACAAGGCGCTGCAGGGAACGCCCGAGGCACGGGGAATCGGGTGGCGCGACACCGAGGTCCGGCGCGGGCCGGACGGGCGGCCGGACGTCCAATTGACGGGGCGGGCGGCGGCGCGGGCGGGGCAGCTGGGCGTCACCCGCGTGTTGCTCACGCTGTCCCACACCCATCGCACCGCGATCGCCGTGGCGGTCCTCGTGACGGAGCCCTGATGGAGTGGTTGCCCGCCTTCCGCCCGCCGTCTAGAATTCGGGCCACTCGACTCCTGAGCTCCGTTCTCATTCGTACCGTCCTCCTCATCGCGCTGGGGCTCGCTGCCCCCTCCGGACTCGCGGCGTTCCAGGGAGCCGATTCCCTGACGGTCGCTCGGCGGGTGGTGGCGGCCACGTCGCTCGCGGCCAAGGAGTACGCCCTCGGCGTGACCGAGGGGGGCGGTCGCGTCATCCATCTGGAGGAGGTCGAGGAGGCTCGGCTCTTCATCGCCAATGCCCGGCAGGAGGCGCCCGGTCTTCCCGCCGCGGTGCGCGCTACGGCCGAGACCGAGCTCGCCGCGATCGCCGGACTGCTGGAGCGACTCGGGCCACCGGCCGACGTCGAGGGCCGTGTGGATGCGCTGACCCGGGCCATTGCGGCGGCGGCGGGCGGGGCACTGGACCCGACTCCCCGGCGCCGGCCGTCGCTCGCTCGGGGCAGATGGGTATATGGTGAGCGCTGCGCGGCATGCCACGGCGAGGCGGGCGCGGGGGACGGTCCGCAAGCGCGGTACATGGTCGGGCCCCCGCCGGCGAACTTCACCGATCCCGCGGTGATCGGCGGCGCCGCGCTGGTCGACGTGTTCCGGCGCATCACGCTCGGGGTCCCGGGCACAGCGATGCCGTCGTTCGAAGGGCTGTTGCGGGACGACGACCGCTGGGCGGTGGCGGCCTACGTGGCGACACTGCCGTACGAAGGATCGTTGATCGCCGCGACGTTCGCGGCCGTGCGCCGTCAGGTGGACTCGGCCGTGGCGCGGCGGTCGGAGCGGGATGCGTTCGAAGCGTATCTCACGTTTGAGCAGGTCGAGGCCGAGCTGCGCGTGGGCGAGCCGGCCCTCGCGCGGGTGCTCGAGGCGGAGTTCGCCACGCTCCGGGCGCGGGCCATCACGGGAGACTCGGCGGCGCTCGACTCGGTGCGCGCACGCCTCACCACGGGGCTCGCCCGCGCCGAGCGCGCGGTGACGGATCGGCCCGGGGCGCCCGCGCTGTTCGCCCAGTCGTTCCTGCTGATGGTGCGCGAGGGATTCGAGGCTATTCTCATCCTCGCCGCCCTGCTGACGTTCCTCACCAAGGCGGGTGTCCCCGAGCGTCGCCGCCAGGTGACGCACGGTGCCTTCTGGGCCATCGCCGCCAGCGCGGTCACCTGGGTGCTGGTGGAGCGGTTGTTCGACGCCAGTGCGGCGCAACGCGAGGCGCTCGAGGGGGCGACGATGCTGCTCGCCACCGCCGTGCTCTTCTGGGTGAGCTACTGGCTGCTGTCGAAGATCGACGTGGCGCGCTGGAGCGCGTTCGTGCGGGATCGGCTCGCCGGCGCCGTGGCGTCCGGATCGGGTTTCGCCCTGGCGTCGGTCGCGTTCCTCGCGGTGTACCGTGAGGGTCTCGAGACCATCCTGTTCTATCAGGCGCTGTTCGCCGCGGCCGGGTCGGGGGCGCCGGCCGTGGTCGCCGGCATGGCGGTGGGGGGCGCCGCGCTGGTGGCCCTGTACGTCGGGATCCACCGGTTTGGGCTACGCATTCCGATGCGGCCGTTCTTCGCCGTCACGAGCGCGGTGCTGTACTACATGGCGTTCGTGTTCGCGGGCAAGGGAGTGGCCGAGCTGCAGGCGGCCGGCCTGGTCCGGGTGAGTCCGGTGGAGTGGGTGCCGCGCGTTCCCGCGCTGGGCATCTTCCCCACGTTACAGTCCGTGTCGCTGCAGGCGGTGCTCCTCGTGGCGGCCGCCGTCGCCGTGGTATGGGCGTTGCGGCCGGCGCGCCAGCCGGCGCAGACCTAGGAACCGGGGGGCCGGCCGGCCGTCCCGGTCTGCGGGCGCTGCCGCAGCACACCGAGATCGGCCGCGGGCGCGGCCGCGGCATCGGACCATCGCCGCAGCAGCCACGCGCCGGCGAGCACGAGCCCGATGCTCGTCACCTGCGCCAGCGTGATGGGCCCGAAGAACCGGTCGTCCTTCGCCCGCAGGAACTCGGTCAGGAACCGCTCCGTGCCGGCGAACGCGAGCCAGGCGCCGAACAGCCAGCCCGTGGCGTGGCCGTGCTGGCGCCGGGACCACAGCCACGCGAACACACCGATCATGACGACCGTCTCGTAGAGCTGCGTCGGATGCACGGCGACCACCTGCAGCGGGTCCGCTCCGGGTGGAAAGGAGACCCCGGCCTCGCTGAGCGCGCCCACGGTGGAAGGCGGCAGGCCCTGGGGGAACCGCATTGCCCACGGCAGCGCCGACGGGACGCCGTAGTCGTCGTTCACGAGAAAGCACCCGACCCGCCCCAGCGCGTAGCCGAGCGCGAGCCCCGGGGCGGCGAGGTCGAGGGTGAAGCGGAGCGGGACCCGCTTGCGCCACCCGTTGGCGAGCACCGCGAGCATCCCGCCGAAGAAGCCTCCATACCACACCAGCCCGCCGCGGCCGAACAGCGCATCCCAGTGGCCCGTCACGCCGACGTACCACAGCCGGCCGCCCACGAGCCCGCCGATCACGGCCGCCATCACGATGTCCGCCGCGTACTCCTCGTCGAGCCCCCGGCGCCGCAGCTCGAGCTGCATGGCCCAGCCGGCCATGAGGAAGGCCACCATCATCATCAGCCCGTAGCCCGTGATGGTGAGGGGGCCGAGCTCGAATACCAGGGGGTACACGGTCATGGGTGCGTGGCGTTGTGTGTTGTGGGTGCGGCCTCGAGGCCGGGGAACGGGAGGTCGGCGCGCGCGTCGAGCGTCCAGTCGCTGCGCTCGCCGCGGGCGAGCCGCCACCACCCCGCGCGGGCGATCATCGCGGCGTTGTCGGCGTTGAGGCGGGGGCTCGCGACGGCGATGCGGGCCACACCGCGCAGCCGTTCGGCGGCGAGCGCGGCGAGCGTCTTGGAACAGGCGACCCCGCCGCCGAGCACGGCGACCCGCCGGCCCGTGGCCCGCGCCGCGCGCTCCAGCTTCGTCACCAGCACATCGAGCGCGGCATCCTGGAACCCGCGCGCGAGGTGGGGCCGGTCCCGGTCGAGGTCGGGGCTCGCGCGGACGGCGTGCAGCACGGCGGTCTTGAGTCCGGAAAAAGAGAACTCGAATCCGTCGTCCTTCATCGGCCGCGGGAAGGCGAACCGCGCGGGGTCGCCCTCGGCCGCGAGGCGCTCCACGGCGGCGCCGCCGGGGTACCCGAGGCCGAGCAGCGTGGCGACTTTGTCGAACGCCTCGCCCGCCGCGTCGTCCCGGGTCTGGCCGAGGAGCCGGTAGCGGCCCCACTCGGGCACGTCGAGCAGCAGTGTGTGGCCGCCCGATACGAGCAGCGCGACGAAGGGTGGCGCGAGCTCCGGGTCTTCGAGGGCGGGCGCGAACAGGTGGGCCTCGAGGTGATGCACGCCGATCAGCGCGCGGTCTCCCGCGTACGCGAGTCCCTTGGCGTACACGACGCCGACGAGCAGCGCCCCGACGAGTCCGGGGCCGGCCGTGACGGCCACGCCGTCCACGGCGCCCCAGGCCACGCCGGCCTCGGTGAGGGCGCGGTCCACCACGGCCGGCAGCGCCGCGAGGTGAGCCCGGCTCGCGAGCTCCGGGACCACGCCGCCGAAGATCCGATGGATGTCCTGCGACAGAATCACGAGGCTCGCCAGTTCCGGGGCACGCCCCCCGGTGGACACGAGCACCGCCGCCGACGTCTCGTCGCACGAGGTCTCGATGCCGAGGAGGACGTCGGCCATCAGTCCGCGCCTCCGCGACGCCGCAGCAGCACCGAGTCCGGGCTGACCCGAGCCGTGACGCCCGGCGGGGTGAGGACCGTGAGGCGGGCGTACGTCGCGGCCGTGTCGGCGTTTCCGGCCAGATGGGCGACCACGTGAACGCTGTCGCGCGTCAGCGCCTGGACGCGCGGCGCGGGCCCCCGGATCACGACCAGGACCCGGGCCGGCACCACCGTGATGCCGCTGAGGTCACCGGCGCCGGACTCGACCGGAACGCCCGAGAACGATCGCTCGACGACGGTGCCGATCTCGCCCGACACGCTGACCTGGGTCGGCACCACGCGCACCGGGCCGAGCAGCGTCGTGTCGATCGTCGCGGCCTGAAAGAACGTCCCGGGGGACCCGCGCACGAGCACCGGGAGGGTCAGGACGGAATCGACGCTGTCGAGCGCCTCCGGGACCCCGATCAGCCGCACCTCGGACGGCGCGACTTCGGGAGCCGTCGCCAGCGCGAGCCCCGCGTCGGGGGTGAGACGGACGCGCGGGACCACGCGGACCCGCTTCACCGCGACGGCGTTGAGCGCGATGGCGATTTCCCGCGGAGTGACGTCCACCACGGTCACGCTGAGCTCGGATGGGAGGCGTACGTCGGCCGGGTGGAGCTGCAACACCCAGTCGCTGGTTGTCAGAGTATCGGGCACCCGGCGCGTGATGATCGCCGGGAGCGAGCGCAGGGCCAGGAGCACGCTGCCGCGCCCGGCCACCCGGACGCGCACCGGCGGCAGTGGCGCGGCCAGCTCGCGATTGGGCGGCAGCCCGATCTCGAGGCCGACCGTGAACTCCTCGGTCAGGATGCGCTGCGTCTGCACGCGGGCGTAGAGCAGGAGGGCGAGCGCCACGGCCGCGAGCTTGATCGGCCAGTTGTGCAGCACCAGGCGGGCGAGCCTATTGCGCATCCAGCAGCCGCCGAACGAGGATCTCGGTCACCGGGCTGTCCCATTCCGCGGCCCCGATCACCTTCTTGATGATGATGCCCTGCCGGTCGATCACGAAGCTCTCGGGTACGCCGGTCGTCTGATAGACGCGCTGGATGTCGGCGGTCTGGTCGTGCAACACGTCGAACGACAGTCCCAGGTCCGCGACGAATCGGCGCACGACCTCCGGCCCGTCCTTGTCCACGCTGACCGCCACGACCCGGAAGTCGGTGCCCGCGAACCGCTGGTGCAGCCGCTCGAGCGAGGGCATCTCGACCCGGCAGGGCTGGCACCAGGTGGCCCAGATGTTCAGCAGCACGACCTGGCCACGGTACCGATCGAACGTCATGGGCTGTGCGGCGGCCAGGTCCACGGCGGGGAAGCCGGGCGCGCGCGATCCGACTTCGACGAGCGCGATCTGCGGGCGCAGCTTGATCGCAAGCGCGATGCCGAACACGGCGGTCGTGACGATGGCGATGACCGCCGTCCACTGGCGGGATTGGCTCATACCGTCACCAAGCAGCGGCGCCGCAGCTCCCGCACCACGGCGGCGGGGTCGGCGCCCGTGAACACGACGTTGCCGGCGACGAAGGTGTCCGCCCCCGCGGCCCGGGCCGCCCCGATCGTCGCGGGCGTGACGCCCCCGTCTACTTCGAGGAACGCCCGCGTCCCCCGCACGTCGAGCAGCTCGCGCGCGCGCCGGATCTTGTCGTCGGAGCCCGGCAGGTACGTCTGCCCGCCGAATCCCGGGTTGACGGTCATGATCAGGAGCAGGTCGATGTCGGACAGGACTTCCTCGACGAGCGTCAGCGGAGACGCGGGATTGAGCGCGAGGCCGGCGAGGACGTTGCGCTCGCGAATCGCGGCGAGATGGCGCTGTGTGTGCGGGCCGGCCTCGGGATGGATGGTGAGCACCGACGCGCCGGCGTCGGCCATCGGGGCGATGTAGTGCTCCGGCCGCTCGACCATCAGATGAACGTCGATCGGCCGGTCGGTCAGCTTGCGCAACGCGGCGACCATGGGCGTACCGAACGTGAGGTTGGGCACGAAGTGTCCGTCCATCACGTCCACGTGCAGCCAGTCCGCGCCGCCGTCGAGCGCGCGCGCGACCAGGTCGGCGAGCCGGCTGAGGTCCGCGCTCAGAACGCTCGGCGCGATGCGGATGCCGTCTATCATCTCAGGGACTCCGCGCGACAATGATGTCCACGACCGTGCCGGAGGCGGCCAGCGTGCCGCCCGCCGGACGCTGGGCGACGACGGTGCCCGGTGTCGCATCGTGCGTCCGTCGCCGCTCCACGGTGCCGAGCTGCAGGCCGTCCTGCTCGAGGCGGCGCCGGGCGTCCGTCGGCGTCAGGCCCAGGAGCGCGGGCACCGCGATCGAGGGGGCGCCCTCGCTCACCAGCAGCACGATGTCGGTGCCCGCCGCGACGAGGGTCCCCGGCGGCGGTCGCGTCACCACCGCGATGCCGCGCGGCGCGGCGCCCGACACCATCTCTACGCGGCTCACCGCGAGGCCCGACGCGCGCACGAACGTCCGTGCCAGACCCGCGTCGTAGCCCGACACGTCCGGCACCGGGATCCTCGCCGGTCCGGCGCTGCGCACCAGAGTCACCCGCGTGCCGTCGGGGGCGCGCACGCCAGGGGGCGGGTCCTGCCACACCACCGTGCCCGCCGCGGCGACCGGGTGCGCCTCCGCGCTCTCGGCCGCCGCCCGCAGACCCGTCCCCGCGATGCGCTCCTGGGCCTCGGCGACCGGCATGCCGAGCAGGCGCGGGACGTCCTGGCGCCCCGGCAGGATCGGCGCGGGGAACACGAGCAGCGACGCGGTCAGATAGCCCGCTACGAGCGCGCCCAGCGCGGCGACGCCCCACCGCGCCGCGGGACGGGCCTGCGCCCCGGGCGGCCATCGCCACCGGGCTGGCCACGTCCACTGCCGCAGCGGCGGCAGGCGCCGGCGGATCCTCATCGGCGCCGCTCGAGTCGGGCGGCGAACGCGCCGTCCATCGCGTCGCGCTGCGGCAGGGACGCGAAGTCGCCCGCCTCGGTGAGCAGCGCCGCGGCCACCGCGCCGCTGACCGGGGCGCGGACGAACTCGGGGTGCCGCTCCAGGAAGGCGTTCACTTGGTCTGCATTCTCCTCGGGCTCGAGCGAGCAGGTGGCGTACACCAGCACCCCGTGCGATCGCACCAGACGTGCGGCCGCATCGAGCATCCGGTGCTGGCGGGCGGCGAGCGCCGTGATGGCGCGCGGCGTGACGCGCGAGCGGGCGTCCGGGTGCCGGGCCATCGTGCCCGTGGCGCTGCACGGTGCGTCCACCAGCACCGCGTCGAACCGGGCGTCCGCGAACGGGGCCGCCATGACGTCCGCCGCCACCACGTGCACGTCGGGCGCCGCGCGGCTGATCGTGTCCGCGAGACGCGGCAGTCGCTCGCGCCGCGCGTCTCCGGCCACCACGCGGGCGCCGGCGCGGGCCAGCGCCACGGCTTTCCCGCCCGGCGCGGCGCAGGCATCGTACACCAGCGCGCCCGCGGGCACGGCGGCAAACCGGCACACCAGCGCGTGGGCGGGGTCCTGTACGACAAAACCGCCTTCAATGTACCCAGGAAGCACACGGAGAGCAGGGAGCGGGAGGCGGCTCGCTCCCCGCTCCACGCGCAGCCCCGTGCCGTACGGCGCGTCGTGCACCGCAAGCCCCGCCTGCTCCAGGTGTCGGCGCAGGGTGTCCGGCTCCCAGCGCGCGGGCTGCAGCGTGAGCACCGGCCGGGTGTCGTTCCAGGCGACCAGGCGCTGGGTGTCTGCGGCGCCGAAACGGGCTTCCCAGCGCCGCACGAGCCACGGGGGATGGGTGGCGCGTGGGGCGCCGTGCGCCTCACCCTCCCGCGCCACCCGCCGCAGAGTGTGGTTCACGTAGCGGGCCGCGCCGTCGCCCGCCCGCTCCCGCGCCAGCGCGACGCTCGTCGTCACGGCGGCGTACGGGGGAACGCGATCGAGGAAGCGCAGCTGGTAGACGCCGAGGCGCACGACGTCGTGCAGGCGGGGGTCGGCGCGGCGCAGGTCCAACTGGTCGTCGAGCGCGCGCTGGCGGCGCAGGACCCCGGCGGCGAGCTCGTGTGCCAGCCGCCGCTCGCGCGGGGCGAGACCGGAGATCGCGCCGTCCCGGGCCGCGTCGAACGGCGTGCCGGCGCGAACGGCGTCGAGCCACTGCAGCGCCGCGCGGCGCGCCTCGACGCCAGGTGACCGGCTAATCCAGCATCCCCTCCACCGGCGAGGACGGCATTGCCACCTCCCGCTTCGGCATGCGGCCCGCGAGGAACGCGGCGCGGCCCGCTTCAACCGCGAGCCGCATCGCGTGCGCCATCGTCACCGGATCGCGCGCGGCGGCCAGGGCCGTGTTCATGAGAATGCCGTCCACGCCCTGCTCCATGGTGACACACGCGTCGGACGCCGTGCCCACCCCCGCGTCCACGATGACGGGGAGCGCCACGCGCCGCTTGATCGTGCGCACGTGGAACGGGTGCAGCAGGCCGAGCCCGCTGCCGATCGGCGAGGCGAGCGGCATGATCGCGGCTGCCCCCGCGTCTTCGAGCCGCAGCGCGGTGATCAGGTCCTCGTTGGTGTACGCCATCACCTTGAACCCTTCCTTTACCAGTACCCGCGTGGCCTCGAGCAGGCCCTGGACGTCGGGGAGCAGGGTCTCTTCGTCGCCGATCACCTCGAGTTTCACGAACTCGTTGAATCCCGCTTCGCGCGCGAGCCGGGCGTAGCGGATCGCGTCGGCGGCGGTGCTGCAGCCAGCCGTGTTGGCGAGCAGGAAGAACCGGCGCGGGTCGAGATGGTGGAGGATGCCGGTCTCCGTGGTGCGATCCAGGTCCACGCGGCGCACCGCGATGGTCACCACTTCGGCGCCCGAGGCCTCGAGGGCGCGCACCATCGTATCCGCGTCGGCGTACTTCCCGGTGCCGACCATGAGACGCGACGCGAAGGTCCGGCCGCCCACGGTCAGGGGGACGTCCCGTCCCGTCGCCGCTGCCGTCGTCATCAACCGCCTCCCACGAAATGCACCAGCTCGACGGCGTCGCCGGGGGCGACGCGCACGCCGTCCAGCGCCGGCCGCCGCACGATTTGCCGGTTGTGCTCCACCACGACCAGCCGCGGGTCGAGCTCGAGGTGCGCGAGCAGCTCGCGCAGCGTCGCGTGCGGCGGCACGCGCCGCGGCGCGCCGTTGATCACGATCTCGATGGTCTCCGGTGTCGTCATCGCTCCAGTGCCTCCCACATCTCCCGCGCCGCCGCACCGGGGTGCGGGGCGTCCCACAACGCCCGGATGGCTGCCACTCCCCACGCGCCGGCCTCCCGCACCGCGGCGACGCGCGCGACCGTGATCCCGCCGATGGCGAGCACCGGCACGCCCAACCCGGCGATGGCGCCCAGCGCCGCGACGCCCAGTGGAGCGACGTCCGGGTGCGTGGCCGTGGCGAACACGGGTCCTACCAGAAGATAGTCGGCCCCCTCACCATGCGCGGCTTCGGCCTCGGCCCGTGAGTGCACCGACCGGCCGATCAGCCACGCCGGTCCTACGCGGCGCGCGTCGGTCACCGCGAGGCTGCCCCGGCCTAGCTGGACGCCGGTGGCCGCCGTGGCGAGCGCGATGTCGAGGCGGTCGTTGACGAAGAGACGGACCGAGGCGGACGGGGGTGGACGGAGGCGGACGGCCAGCTGGTAGTGCTCGAGGCCGCGGAGTGCGTGCCCCCGTGCGTGCAGGGCGAGGTCCGGCGCGCCGCCGGCGAGTGCCGCGGCGACCTGCTCGAGATCGGGACGGCGGGCGACGCGCTCGTCGGTGACGGCGTGGAGGCGGGGGAGGGGCAGCCTCACGCGAACCGCTGCCCCGGCCGCACGCCGCGCCCGCGGATCCAGTCGCTTACGGGCATGCGCGCCCGGCCGGCGGGCTGCACCTCCGCGATCGCCACGGCGCCCCGGAGCGCGGCGACGAGCAGGCCGCCGTCCGCGGCCAGCACCTCGCCCGGCTCGCCCTGACCCTCGACCTCCCGCCCGCCGAACAGCTTCACTTCGACCTCGTCCCCCGTCCCCGGTCCCCCGTCCGCGGTCAGCGTGCACCACGCCCCGGGTTTGGGGTCCAGTCCGCGCGTGAACCGCGCCACGATGTCGGCGGGCTTGGACCAATCGAGGCGGGCGAGGTCGCGGGTCAGTTTGGGAGCAAAGGTGGCCTTCGAGTGATCCTGGGGGACCGCGCGCAGGCCGTTCTGCCCGAGCATCGTCAGCGCCTCAATGAGCGCCTGCGCGCCCATCTCGGCGAGATGCGCGCTCAGCTCGCCGCCCGAGAGATCCGGGTCGAGACGGTGCGGGATCTGGTGCAGAATCGGTCCCGAATCGAGACCCGCCTCCATCTGCATGATGGTCACGCCCGTCTTCTCGGCGCCGCGGAGAATGGCCCACTCGACCGGGGCCGCGCCGCGCAGCTCGGGCAGCAGCGACGGATGCACGTTGACCATGCCGCGGGGTGGGATGGCGAGCAGCTCCGGTTTGAGAATGTGCCCGTAGGCCACGACGACGCCAATGTCGGGCGCGAGCCGGCGGATCTCATCGAGGAACGCGTCGTCGGCGGGCCGTTCGGGCTGGAGCACCGGGATCCCCTCGGCGTCCGCGGCGAGCTTCACGGGCGGGGGCTCGAGCGCGGTGCGCGAGCGGCCGCGCGGGCGGTCGGGCCGCGTGATGGCGGCGAGGACATCGAACCCCTCGCCCACCAGGGCGCGCAGCGACGGGACCGCGAAATCCGGAGTGCCGAAGAAGACGACGCGCACTAGAGCTCGCCCGCCGGTTCCGGGGTCACCTCCTTCACGTAGCCGGACTTGCCCTTGCGGCTCTTCTTCCATTTCGCCAGCAGCAGGGATCGCTTCACCGCGCTGAGGTGATCGAGGAAGAGCACGCCGTCGAGGTGGTCGATCTCGTGCTGCACCGCGCGCGCCTTGTAGCCCCGGACCTCGGCGCGCCACGGGAGTCCGTCACGGTCGAGCGCTGCGATCACGACGGTCGCCGGGCGGCGCACGTCGCCGAAGATGTCGGGGATGGACAGGCATCCCTCTTCCGCCGTATCGCTGTCGGCGCTGCCCGACACGATGACCGGGTCGATCAGCACGAGCGGTCCGGGATCGTCCTCCCCCACGTCCACCACCGCCACGCGGCGGGGGACGCCGATCTGATTGGCGGCCAACCCCACGCCCTTGGCGGCGCGCATGGTCTCGAACAAATCGTCCACCAGGCGGCGGACGTCGTCGTCCACCTGCGCCACCGGCGCCGCCTTCTGGCGGAGCACGGGGGAACCGAGCAGGTGAAGGTGCCGAACCGCCACTACTTGCCCTCCTTTTCCTTTTCCTTCTCCTGGCCCTTCTCGTCGCCGCGGTTGGTGATGTTGGCGACACTCGACCGCAGGACGATGAAGCGGGACTCCCCGCTCCGGATGGTCACCTCGGTCTCCTTCAGATGGATCACCTCGCCCACGATGCCGCTCGAGGTGACGACCTGATCACCCTTCTGCAGGGTCGCGAGCAGCTCCCGGTGCTTCTTCTGCTGCTGGCGCTGCGGGCGGATCAGCAGAAAGTAGAAGATGCCGATGAAGAGCCCGATCTGGAGGATGAACACTCCCATGCCCGGGCCCTGCTGTCCGGAGGGCGTGAGGAGCAGTGCGAACAGTCCGTGCGTGGTCATGGCGTCTCGGGTTGCTGGTACCGGCGGCGCCACTCGGCCGCCCAGCGGGCGAAGTCGCCCGCGCAGATCGCCGCCCGCATCGCCGCCGCGGTCCGGATCACGAACCGCACGTTGTGCAGCGACAGGAGCCGCAGGCCGAGCAGTTCCTCGGCCGCGAACAGGTGCCGGAGATATCCCCGCGAGAACGTGGTGCAGGTCTCGCAGTCGCAGGCGTCGTCCAACGGACGGCCGTCGTCCCGGAACCGCGCGTTCCGGATGTTGAGCGGCCCGTCGGGCGTGAACGCTGAGCCGTTGCGGCCGTTGCGCGTCGGTGCCACGCAGTCGAACAGATCGACGCCGCGCTCCACCGCGGCCACCAGGTCCTCGGGGAATCCGACGCCCATAAGATAACGGGGCAATCGCGCCGGCACGTCGGGCTCGAGCCGCTCGAGCAGGTCGTACATGACGCGCTTCGGCTCGCCGACCGACAAGCCCCCGATGGCGAGGCCCGTCCACGGCCCCAGGGCGAGGGTGCGTGCCACACTCTCACGGCGCAGCGCGGCGTGCGCGCCGCCCTGCACGATCGGCCACAGCGTCTGCCGCTCGCCATCCCCAGGCCGCCCGACCGCCAGTTCGCGGTGTCGGTCCCGGCACCGCTCGAGCCACCGCGCGGTGCGCTCCATCGCGTCCCGCGCCGCCGCCTCGCCCGCGCCGCCCGGCACCACGTGGTCGAACGCCATGGCGATGTCCGCGCCGAGCCGCCACTGGATCTCCGTGACGCGCTCGGGGGTGAGGCGGCGGCGGGCTCCGTCGACGTGGCTCGCGAACTCGACCCCATCGTCGTCCACGCGCCGCAGTCCGGCGAGCGAGAAGACCTGGAAGCCGCCCGAGTCGGTCAACAGCGGACCGTCCCACCCCATGAAACGGTGCAGGCCGCCGAGGGTCGCGACGACGTCGTCGCCGGGCCGCACGTGCAGGTGATAGGCGTTCCCGAGCACGATCCGGGCGCCAACCGCGCGGAGGTCGGCGGGCGACAATGCCCGCACCGTGCCCTGGGTGCCGACGGGCATGAAACAGGGCGTATCGACCGGCCCGTAAGGGAGGGCGAGGGTCCCCGCCCGGGCCGACCCGGCGGTGGCGACGACGGTGAATTCGAACACAGGGAGATTGTAGCCGTGCTGTGCGTGCGATGCCACGAGCGGGAGGTGCCGGAGCGGCCGGCCGCCGCTCGGCTCGACGGGCTGCGACGCGTGGATGCCGAGCTCGTGGCCGCCGTCGAGGCGTTCTACGCCGCCGTGCCGGAGGGCGTGTGCGGCGAATGCCTGCGCCGAGACCCCGAGGGGCAGCGCCGGCTGTACGACCGGATGCGCGCCGTGGTGGACCGCCTCAACCATCTGCTGCTGCCGCGGCTGGCGGGCGAGCATTTCCGGCGCTACGTCCTGCGTTTGCTCGACCTCGCCGACGGCATGGTCGAGCGGTTCCAGACGCCGAAACGCTGAGCCGCCCGGCCCCGTGGCGCATGCGTCACACGACCACCATGGCGTCCCCATAGCTGTAGAACCGATATCGCTGCGCGACGGCGGTGCGATAGGCGGCCTGCACGGCGTCGTATCCGCCGAACGCGCAGACGAGCATCAGCAGGGTCGAGCGGGGCAGGTGGAAATTGGTCACCAGGCGGTCCACCGCCCGGAACGCATAGGGCGGACGGATGAAGAGCCGGGTCTCCCCCGCCGTGGAGCGGACCACCCCCGCCGCGTCCACCGCGCTTTCGAGCGCGCGCGCCACCGTCGTGCCGACCGCCCAGACCGCCCCGCCCGCGCTCCGCCGCTCGGCGATCAACGTCGCCGTCTCCCGCCCGATCTCGAACACCTCGGCGTGCATGTGGTGCGCGTCCAGGTCGTCCCCATCGACCGGTTTGAACGTGCCCGGCCCGATGTGCAGATCCAGCGTCGCGACGGCGACACCGCCCGCGCGCAGCGCGTCGAGTAGCACCGGCGTGAAGTGCAGGCCCGCCGTGGGCGCCGCGACCGAGCCCTCGTGCGCGGCGTAGACCGTCTGGTAGCGCTCGCGGTCGGCGGGCGTCGGGGCGCGGCGTATGTAGGGCGGCAGGGGTACCTCGCCGTACCGCGCCATCGTGGCCCGCGCGTCCAGCGCTCCCGTGAATCGCACCCGGCGCAGTCCGCCTCCCAGGCGCTCGAGGATCTCCACCTCGGTGTCGTCCCCGAGGCGCACGCGGCGGCCCGGCTTGAGCTTCCCCCCCGGATGCCCCAGGGCGAGCCACGTGCCGTCCGCCGCTTCACGCACGAGCAGCAGCTCAGCGGCCCCGCCGGACGCGCGCCGACCGCGGAGACGCGCCGGGATCACCTTCGAGCTGTTGAGGACCAGCACGTCCCCGGGGGCGATCAGCTCGGGAAGATCGGCGAATCGGCGGTGATGGATCGCCGCGGTCGGGCGTTCGAGCACGAGGAGGCGGCTCGCCGCGCGGTCGGCGAGTGGCTGCTGGGCGATCAGCTCGGGTGGGAGGTCGTAGTCGAAGTCGGACGCGCGCATGCGGGATCTACGGATCGGGGCCCGCGCAGCCGGCCCCGATCCGCCGTGTCATTCGTCGAACATCGTGGGCTGCTCGGGGGTGCGCGGAGGCGCGTACCCGAAATGGCGGTAGGCCGCCGGGGTGGCGGTGCGTCCCCGCGACGTGCGCGCGAGGAACCCGCGTTGCATGAGGAACGGCTCGTACACCTCCTCCAGCGTGCCCGGGTCTTCGCCCACGGCGGCGGCGATGGTCTGCACGCCGACGGGGCCGCCGTCGAACTGCTCGATGATGGTCTTGAGGATGCGGCCGTCCATGTCGTCGAGGCCGAACTCATCCACGTCCAGCCGTTTCAAGGCCTCGACCGCCACCGCGGCGGTGATGCTCCCGCCGGCGCGTACCTGGGCGTAATCGCGCACGCGCTTGAGCAGGCGGTTGGCGACGCGCGGGGTCCCGCGGGCGCGTCGGGCGATCTCGTCCGCGCCCGCGGGATCGATCGGCACGTCGAGCACGCCCGCCGATCGCGTCACGATCTGCACGAGATCGCCGGAGGGGTAGTAGTGCAGTCGCTCCACCAGGCCGAACCGTGCGCGCATTGGGGGCGTGAGCAGGCCGAAGCGCGTCGTCGCGCCGATCAGCGTGAACCGCTCGAGCGACATCGGAATCGTCTGCGCGTGCGCGCCTTCCGCGATGCGCACGTCCACCCGGAATTCCTCCATCGCCGGATACAGAAATTCCTCGAGCGCGGGGCGCAGGCGGTGCACCTCGTCGATGAAGAGGATGTCTCCGGCCTTGAGCCCGGTGAGCAGACCGACGAGATCCCCCGGGCGCTCGAGCACCGGGCCGGACGTGATCCGGATGTCCACGCCCATCTCCTTCGCCATCAGCAGGGCCAGCGTGGTCTTGCCGAGCCCCGGGGGCCCGAAGAACAGGGCGTGGTCGAGCGGCTCGTGGCGCTGTTTCGCCGCGTCGATGGCGATCTGGAGGGACTCCTTGACCTTGGCCTGGCCCACGAATTCGTCGAGCCGTGAGGGTCGCAGGGCCGCGTCCGTCACGCGCTCCTCGGGGAGCGCCTCGGGCGTGGTGATTTCGGCGCGCGGCGTCACTTGCCCCGCGGCCGCGCGCGCCAGAACACGGGACGCCGATCGGCCTCGATCTCGTGCTTCGCGTGGCAGGTGACGCACTGATCGTGGCTCCGCGTCATCCCGTCGGCGACGAGCTTGCGGTTCGTCGAGCCGCAGCGGGTACAGATCCATTCGGCGGTGTTGGGCATCCTCATCCCTTCGTGAGCAGCGACAGGGCCTGCCGGATCAGCGCCTGGGGATCGGCCGCGAGCGCCCCGTCGCCCGCCAGCGCGTTGCGCAGCGCGGCGTCGGCCTCGGCTGCGTCATACCCGAGTCGCTCGAGGGCGCGGGCCGCGCGCTCCGCGGCTCCGTCCATCGGGGGACCGGCGTCGGCCGCATCGAGAAACTCGTCCACCTTGTCCCCCAGTTCAAGCGCCAGCCGCTCCGCGGTCTTCTTGCCGATGCCGCTCACCGAGGCGAGCAACGCGACGTTCTTTTCGCGGATCGCGCGCGCTCCCCGCTCGGCGCCCAGGTGCGACAGCAGCGCCATCGCGAGGCGGGGTCCGACGCCCGACACGCGCATCAGCCGTACGAAGAACCGCCGGCCGGCCTCGTCGGCGAAGCCGTACAGCGACCACCCGTCCTCCCGCACCACCAGTTCCGTCGCCAGCCGGACGGTGTCGCCCACGTCGCCGAGCCGCTCCATCACGCCGAGCGGTACGGTGATCTCGTAGCCCACGCCGGCGGCGGTCTCGATCACGACCCGGTGCGCCGTCTTCGCCGCCAGCCTTCCGGAGACGGACGCGATCATCGGCGCAGCAGATGCGTGAGCGCCACCGCCACCCCGTCCGCCGCGTCGGCGGGGCGCGGAGCCTGGCGCAGCCGCAGCAGCCGCGCGACCACCAGTCCGACCTGCGTTTTGGGCGCGGCCCCCGCCCCCGCGACGGTCTTCTTCACCGTGGCGGGCGGGTACTCGGCGATCCCGATGCCCGCCTGCGCCGCCGCGAGCAGCACGACGCCGCGGGCGTGGCCGAGCACGAGGGTGGTGCGCACGTTCTTGTGATAGAAGGCGTTCTCGATCGCCAGGACGTCGGGGCGGTGCCGCTGAATCAGCTCGACGATGCCGTCATGCAGCTCGGCCAGCCGGCGGGGGAGCGGGCTGCGCCGGCCGAAGCGGATCACCCCGCACTCGATCAGGCGGCCCGGTCCCGGGGTCCCGTTGCCCGCTTCGACCACGCCGAACCCGGTGACCGAGGTGCCCGGGTCGATGCCGAGGACCCTCACGTCACTCGACCGCCGCCATCGCCTCGGCGTCGATGTCGAAGTTGGAGGAGACCTTCGAGACGTCGTCCAGCTCCTCCAGAGCCTCGATCAACTTGAGCAGCGCCCGCGCGTCCGCCCCGTCCACCCGCACCGTGCTCTTGGGCATCATGGCGATCTCCGCCGCCACCGCCGTCAGTCCCTTGGCGGCGAGCGCGTCCTGCACCGCGTGCAGGGCCGTCGGGGGTGCGGTGACCACGAACTGGTCGCCGTCGCGGATCACGTCATCCGCGCCGGCCTCCAGCGCGGCCTCGAGGGTCGCGTCTTCCCCGGCCAAACCCGATTGCACCGCGATCAGCGCCTTGCGGTCGAACATCCAGGCCACCGAGTTCGCCGATCCCAGCGAGCCGCCGTGACGGGACAGCAGGAACCGGATCTCCGCGACCGTACGGTTCGCGTTGTCGGTCGTTGCCTCGATGAAGAGCGCCGCGCCCCCCGGCCCGTACCCCTCGTAGCTGACGTCCTGGTACTCGACGCCGGCGAGCTCGCCGGTCCCCTTCTTGATGGCCCGTTCGATGTTGTCCTGCGGCATGTTCTCCGCGCGCGCCGCGTCGATCGCGACGCGCAGCCGGGCGTTGCCCGCCGGGTCTCCGCCGCCCTGCTTCGCCGCCACGGTGATCTCGCGGATCAGCTTGGTGAACAGGGCTCCGCGGCGCGAGTCGGTGACCGCCTTCTTGCGCTTGATCTGCTTCCATTTGCTGTGACCGGCCATGTGCGACCTCAGTCGTCCGATGCGTGGTGCGGCGCCGCGCCGGTAAGCGCTTGGTATGCGGCTGTTTGGCATCGCAGCGCCACCGCGCCACCCGTCAAGTTACAACTTGACCGTCGGCGGCCGCCACGGGTAGGATTCCCGCCCCATGCCGCGCGTCCCCGTCGTGCTCGTCGTGGCGGCTGTCGTCCTCGCCGCGTCCGCTTGTGAGCGCCCCGCGGGCGATCGCGCGCAGCGTCGCCTCGCGTCCCGCGCCCTGTCCAACATGCTCGCATTTCCCCAGTCCACGGTCACGAGCGTGTCGGCGGGGACCGAGGCGGCCGAGGTCACCCTGTCCGCGCCGGCCGACGCGGACGCGATCGCGCGCTGGTACCGCCAAACGCTGGTGCTCAACGGGTGGGAGCTCACGCGGGACGGCCGCCTGGCCGACGGCTCGATGATCATCCACGCGGCCAAGGAAGGCAGGCCCTTGTGGGTGACCGTCCGGCCCAGTGGCGCGGGGGCGACGACCTACACGCTGATCGGGGTCGCGCTGGAGGAGGATTCGGCGCGCTGATCAGCGGTCGGGGTCGAGGATGTCCTCGAACCTGACCCAGCGCCGATGGAAGTACAGGTCCACGAATCCCGTGGGACCGTTGCGGTTTTTCTCCACGATCAGTTCGGTGGCGCCCTCCACACCCACGCCCGGGTGGTACATCTCCTCGCGATAGAGCGACAGCACCACGTCGGCGTGCTGCCGGGCGGCGCCGAGGTGGCCGTAGTCCTCGAGGGACGGCCGCCGGTTCGGCCGCGACCGGTCGAACCGCGGGAGCTGGGTGACGGCGAGGCACGCGACGCGGCGGGCGAGCGCGAGCGCCTTGAGCTCGCGCAGCAGCAGCGCGACCTCTTCGTCCTGGGTGGCGCGGGCGGCGCCCGCGGGGAGCGGCGCCAGCTGGAGGTAGTCCACGACGATGAGCGTGGCGGGGGCGTCGGCGAGCGGGGCGAGGGCCGTGTCCAGGTCGCGCGCGCCGAGCGGCAGGACGGTCAGTGGGAGCCCGCGCAGTCGCACGGCGGCGGCGCCGATCCCGGCGCGGTCCTGCGGCGTCATGCGCGCCGCGCGCAGGTCGTCGACGGTGACGCGGCCTTCGAGCGCCAGGGCGCGCTCGAGCAGGCGCTCCTCGTCCATTTCGCCCGACAGCAGGGCGACCGGCGTGTCCTGCCGCGCCACGCGGAGGGCGATCCCCAGCGCGAGCGCGGACTTGCCGGCGCCCACGTCGCCGCCGAGCACGACGAGATCGCGGCGACGCAGGCCGCCGCCCAGGATCCGGTCGATCGACGGGAACCCCGTCGGCACCGTGTCGGCGCCGATCTCGCCGCGCGGAGCGGCGTCCACGCGCTCGACCATGGTATCGAGCGTGGGCCGTGCCGTGCGGGCGGGGCGGCGCGGACTCAGCGGCGGGGTCCTCTCGCCCGCGCACCGCGGGCGGCTTCCTGCACGGCGTCGGCCGCCTGGGCGCCGAGCACGTCGCGCGCCGGCGCGACGAGCTGGCTCAGCACGAGTGCGGCCGCGTCCGGGGTGCCCGGGTCGAGGTGATGGCACGCGCCGATCAGCGCCCGGCGCAGCGGCGCGGGCAGCGCGAGGCCGCCGAGGCGCGTGGTGATGGCCTGGAGCCGCCGTCGGTGGGTCGCCCGGGCGATGGCGTCGGGCGGCAGCAGCGCTTCGGCCGCCCGCACCACGAGCCACAGGGCGTAGAGGCTGTCGCGCTTGGGGCCTCGCGTCTCCGCGGCCGCCAGTCCCACCAGCCGCTCTTCGCTCGCCGTCGTCGCCCGCATCACGCGACGAGCCGATCCACGGCGGCGATGACTTCGGTCGCGGCGATGTCGTCGAGGCAGCGGTGATGTCCCAGGGGGCAGTGCGACGAGCCGGTGGCGGTGCAGGGCCGGCACGGCAGCGCCCGCTGCAGCACCTGCGCCGGGGCGCGATACGGCAGGAACCCGAATCGCGCCACCGTGGGACCGAACAGCGCCACCACGGGCGTGCCGACCCCAGTGGCCATGTGCATCACGCCCGTATCGCCGGACACGAGGACCCGCGCCCGCGCGACGAGGGCCCCCGTTTCCTGCAACGAGAATTCCCCGGCGGCGCTCGGCACATCGGTCAGCTGCTGGGCGATGCCGCGGTCGCCCGGACCGCCCACGACGACGGGGGACAGTCCGCCGGTCCGCAGGCGGTTGGCGAGCTCGCTCCAGTGCCGCACCGGCCAGCGTTTGGTGGCGTGGGCGGCGCCCGGCGCCAGCGCCGCGAGCGGAGCCCCGGCGAGGCCCCGCTCCGCGAGCCACGCATCCGCGCGCTCCCGGGCGCCGCCCGCGAGGTGGAACTCGGGTGCGCCGCCGTCCGGATGCACATCGAGCCGCCGCGCCGCGACGAAATACCGCTCGGGGACGGGGACGGACTGGCCGTATACGTCGAGCTTGGTCGCGATCAACATCGTGCGGGCGAGCCGTCGCTTGCGGTAGCCCGCCCACCGCGTGCGGACCAAGGCCCGCAGGGCGACGCTGCGCAGGCTGCCGTGGAGGTCGAGGCCGTGCGTGGGACCGAAGGCCCGCACGCGCCGCGCCAGCGCCTGAATCGGCTCGTCGGGCTCGAGGGCGACGACGTGCGTGAGATGCGGGTTATCGCTCACCAGGGGAGCCATTGCGCGCTTGGTGACGAACACGAGCTCGGCCTCGGGGTGGCGGCGGTGCAGGGCGCGCACGAGCGGCGTCGTGAGCAGCACGTCGCCGATGGAGCTGAAGCGCACGAGCACCACGCGCAGCACGCGCGGAATCTAGTCTCGCGTTGTGCCGCACCGCCAGGCGGAATTAGCTTACGACGACGACGATGCCGCGCCCTAAAACCGTGCTGTGGGTGGACGACGAGGTGGAAAGCCTCGAGGCCCACTGTCGCTTCCTCGAGCAGCAGGGCTTCACCGTCGCGCAGACGGCGCACGGCGACGATGCCCTCACCCTGCTGCGCCGCGGGCCCTACAGCGTCGTCCTCCTCGATGAGCAGCTCCCCGGTCGGCGGGGTCTCGAGCTGCTGCACGAGATCCGGGCGATCGACCCCGCGACCCCGATCGTGATGGTGACCAAGAGCGAGGACGAAGCGACGATGCGCGAGGCCATCGGCATCGCCGTCGACGATTACCTCGTGAAGCCGGTGAACCCGCGCCAGGTGCTGTCGGTGATCACGCGTCTGGTGGAAGGTGACCGGATCCGCAACCAACGGGTCGCGCGCGACTTCGTGGTGCGGTTCCGCGAGCTGGAAGGGCGCCGTGGGACGGCCCTCGCGTGGCGTGAGTGGGTCGAGCTGGTGGCGGAGCTGGCGCGATGGGAGGTGCGGCTGTCGGCGATCCAGGAGCCGGGGCTGTCGGAGGCGCTCGTCACGTTGCAGGCGAGCTTGCGCAAGGACTTCACCGCGTTCATCACGCGCGAGTACCCGAAGTGGCTCGCGCACCCCGAGCGTGACCGGCCGCCCCTCTCCGTCGACGTCGGCGCGGAGTTCCTGGTGCCGGTGCTCGAGAAGTCGAATCGCGCTCTGCTGATCGTCGTCGACTGTCTCCGGCTCGATCAGTGGGAGGTGCTGCGCGATCTGGTGGCGCCGCTGTTCGACATCGAAGTATCCCACCACTACAGCATCCTGCCGACGGCGACGCCGTTCGCGCGCAACGCCATCTTTGCCGGTCTGTTCCCGTCCGAGATCGCGACCCGCCATCCGGAATGGTGGCGCCGGGCGTCGGACGACGAGAGCCTCAACGCGCACGAGCAGGAGCTGTTGACCGAGCAGCTCCGCGACCTGCTGGGCCGGGCCGTGCCGGTGCGGTACGAGAAGATGTTTTCGGCGGCCGAAACCGGCGAGCTGATGCGGCGGCTCCCCGCGCACCTGGCGCAGGACGGCGTCACGGCGCTCGTCTTCAATTTCGTGGATCAATTGACACACGGCCGCTCGGAGAGTGCCATCTTGTACGAGGTGGCCCGCGACGCGGCGGCGCTGCGCGGGCTCACGCGGACGTGGTTCGAGCGGTCGGCGATCCGCGCGGCGCTCGAAGAGGCGGAACGCCGGGGCGTGACCGTCCTGCTCACCAGCGATCACGGCTCGATCCACTGCGAGACCCCCGCCACGGTGTTCGCGAAGCGCGACGCAACGCTGAACCTGCGCTACAAATTCGGCGTGGACCTGCGAGCGGAGGATCCGGAGGCAGCGATTCAGGTCGCGGACCTCGCGGCGTGGGGCCTGCCGCCGCTCGGGCTCGGTGTGCGCATGCTGCTCGCCACCGGCGACCGGTTCTTCGTCTACCCGACGAAGCTCCGTGAGTACCAGGCGCGCTATCGCGGGTCGTTCCTCCACGGCGGCGTCTCGCCCGAGGAAATGATCCTGCCGGTGGCCCTCCTCACGCCGCGCCGCGGCACGAACGTGCAGCGCGGATGACCGCCGGGGGCCGCCTGCTCGCGCTGCTCCGCCCCTACACGGTGTTGTTCCTCGCGGGCATGGCGGCGACGGTGCTGTCCAGCGTGTTCGACGGATTCACCTTCGTCCTGCTGATCCCGTTTCTGCGCACGCTGTTCGGTCAGCCCGCCCTCCCCGTCACCGGCGGGTCCACCATCGAGCGCGTTCTCGACGTGGTCGCCGGTCCGTTCCTGCGGGCCGGCTCGCCCGACGCGGCGTTGCGCAACGTCGTGGTCGTGCTGCTCGTGGCGCTGATTCTGAAAAACGTCATGCACTACGCCCACGCCCTCTCGAGCGTCGCAATTCAGGAGAACGTCGTGCGTGATCTGCGGGTGCGTCTCGTGCGGCACCTGCAGCTGCTTCCGCTGGGGTACTTCCACCGGATGAAGGGCGGTCAGCTCATGTCGCGCGTCGTGAGCGACGCGGACCAGGTGAAGACCGCCGTCAGCGCGGCGCTGGCATCCCTGCTCCAGAACACCGTCGTCATCCTGGTCTACGTGGGCATCATGGTCGCCCTGTCGTGGCGGCTCGCGGTCGCGGCACTGGTGCTCGCGCCGTTGCTCGTCCTGGTCATCCGGCCGCTGCTGCGACGGCTGCGGCGGCGCTCCCGCGAGCTGGTCGCCGAGCGCGGGGAGGTGACCAGCCACATCGCGGAGCTGGTCCAGACGGTGAAACTGGTCCGCGCGTACGTGGCGGAGGAGTTCGAGGTCGGCCGGTTCCGGCGGCTCGCGGAGCGATATCGCAAGCGGTTCATCCGCGCGCAACGGTACGCCAGCCTCACCCATCCGATCAGTGAGGTGTTCGGCGGGCTGATGCTCGTCACGATCCTCTGGGTGGGGACCCGGTTGGTGCTGCGGAGCCCCGCGACCCTGCAGCCCGAAGTGCTGATGACCTTCCTCGCCGTGGCGCTGCGGCTGATGTCGCCACTCAAGTCGATCGCCAACTTCCCCGCCGTCATGGCCGGGGCGACCGCCGCGGCCGAGCGGGTGTTCGAAGTGCTCGATCTGCCGGCGGACGAGGGCGACCGGCCCGGGGAAGCGGAGGCGCGGTTCCGGGAGCGCATCGAGTATCGCGACGTGTCGTTCGCCTACGAGCAGGAGGCCGCGGTGCTGCGCGGCGTGAGCTTCGAGGTTCGGCGGGGCCAGGTGCTGGCGATCGTCGGGCCGTCCGGGGCGGGGAAGACCACCCTGGTGGACCTGCTGCCGCGCTTCTACGAACCCGGCGGCGGCGCCATCCTGCTCGACGGCGTGCCCATCACGCGCTACACCCGGCGGTCGCTGCGCCGGCTCATGGGCATCGTGTCCCAGGAGACCGTGGTCCTGAACGACACCGTCCTGGCGAACATCGCGTACGGCCGGGACGACGCCGTCCTGGACCAGGTGCGCGACGCTGCCCGCGCCGCCAACGCCGACGAGTTCATCATGCGGCTGCCGCAACAGTACGACACCATCCTCGGCGACCGCGGCGCGCGTTTGTCGGGCGGCCAGCGACAGCGCGTCGCGATCGCCCGCGCGCTGCTGCGCGATCCGCCGATCCTGATTCTCGACGAGGCGACGAGCGCCCTCGATACGGAGTCCGAGCGGCTGGTGCAGGAGGCGATCGACCGGCTGATGCGGCACCGCACGGTGCTCGTCATCGCGCACCGGCTCGCCACCGTGCAGCATGCCGACGTGATCCTCGTGCTGCAGGACGGCCTGATCGTGGAGCGCGGCACGCACGCGGAGCTGTACGCCGCCGTCGGGCCCTACCGCCGGCTCTACGACCAGCAGTTCCGCCTGTAGCGATCAGCCCCCCGGGCCGGGCGCCCACGGCGTCGGCCGGCCAGCGGGCAGCCCGCCGGTCGCGAGCAGGTGGCGGTACACGCGGACGTACTCGTCGGCCATCACGAGGTGCGAGAAGTACCGTTCCGCGTGCGCCCGGCAGGCGTCGGGCGACCGGGTCGCGATCGTGCGCGCCGCTTCGATCATCTCGTCCTGCGTGTCGCACAGCGCCCCCACCTCGGGCGTGAGGATCTCGGGCAGGGACCCGCGACGCGTGCCCAGCACGGGCGTGCCTGAAAAGAGGGGTTCGATCAGCGTCAGACCGAACGGCTCCTCCCACAGCGCCGGCATCCAGACGCAGCGCGCCCCGGCCAGCAGCGCGCGCTTGCGCGCCCCGTCCACCTCCCCCACGTAGCGAACATAGCGGCTGAAGCTGGGCCGCCAGCCTCCCGCGATGATCAACCGCCGCCGCGCGTGTTTCGCCCCGGCGATCGCCCAGCGATAGCCCTTGATGGAGTGCAGCCGGCCGATGAACAGATCGTAGTCGTCCTTGTCCCGGCGGAACGTGAATTCGGCCGGGTCGAGTCCACAGTACACCCAGGCGTTCCCCCCGTGCCGCCGCGCGTGGTTGCGGGTGAGGAACACGTTGTTGGGCGGCAGGGCCGCGTTCGGACCCATGTTCCCGTACAACGTCTGGAGAAACGGTGCCTCGGTGGGCAACGCGGGGATCAGGTAGTGCGCGTGCACCACGTCCACGCCTGGTGGCACGAGCGGGCGCAGATCGAGCCGCGGCGCCGTCAGGTGCCGGCGCGACGCCTCCACGAGGGTGGCTTCCGGCAGGCGCGTTCCTGCCGGGGCGATCAGCGTGACCCGGTGGCCCAGGCGGGCGAGGCCCTGGACCAGCGCGGTCACGATCCGCGTCGTCCCGCCGTATCCGATCTTCGGTAACCGGTGGTGTGAGACGATCGCGATGTGCATGGGGGCGAGGAGAATGGTCAACGGGTTGCGATTCTAACGCGCCGCAGGGCGGGCGCGCAATGCGGCGGGCCCGGGGAGGGCTGCGACCCCCGCCGATTGCTCACGACCACCCGCGACCTTACCGTTCCCGTGGCATCGTCGCGGGAGCCGCGACGACGAACCGGGGGCCGGAGGCCGTGATGCTGTCAGGATTCACCATCGTCCGCAACGCCGTCACCCTCGATTTCCCGATCGTGCCCGCCATCCGGTCGGTGCTCGAGGTGTGCGACGAGGTCGTCGTCAACGTCGGGAGGTCGGACGACGAGACACGGGACCTGGTCGCCGCGGTGGCCGATCCGCGCGTCCGCATCCTCGACAGCGAATGGGATTTCTCGAAGCGCAACGTCATGCTGGCGATCGAGACCCAGAAGGCGATGGACGCCTGCCGCGGCCGTTGGGGGATCTACATCCAGGCGGACGAGGTGCTCCACGAGGACGGCGCGCGCCGCCTCCGGGAGGGGACGCGGGAGTGGGATGGCGACGAGCGGGTCGAGGGCCTGCTCGTAAATTACTTCCATTTCTACGGTGGCTTCGACACCATCGCGACGAGCCGGCGCTGGTACCGCCGCGAGGTGCGCTGCGTCCGCCTCGGCCGGGATATCCACCCCTACCAGGGGGCACAGGGGTTCCGCGTCGGCCCCGGGGACCGCCGGATCCGAGCGCGCCTCACCGACGCCGCCATGTTCCACTACGGCTGGGCGCGTCCGGCCGAGGCCATTCACCAGAAGTTCGAGGCGAGCAAGGTGATCTACGCCTGGGGCAGCGAGCGCCTCGAGCGCGAGCAGCGCCTGGGACACCTGCAGTGGATTCCGCTGCTGCGGCCCTTCACCGGCCGGCATCCGCGCGTCGCCCACGAATGGGTCGCCGCCCGCGCCGTGGACCCCGACCGGATCATCGGACCGCGGCGGTTCGAGGTCGGGCACCTGCGGCTCTACGTGTCCGAGTGGATCGAGCGGTTGGCGGGCGTGCGGCTGTTCGAGTTCCGCAATTACCGGCTGGTGTGACGGCCGGCGGTCAGGACGCCGTCGGCAGGGGCTGGCCCGGCGGCAGCGCGCCGGTCGTGACGAGGTGGCGGTAGACGCGGACGTACTCCTCGGCCATGACGACGTGCGTGAAGTGACGCTCGGCTCGGGCGCGGCACGCGTCCGGCTCCCTGGTGCCGACCGTTTCGGCCAGCGCGCTCAACTCCTCCAGCGTGTCTCCCAGCGCCCCGACCTCCGGTGTGATGATCTCGGGCAACGCGCCCCGGTTCGTACCGAGCACCGGCGTCCCGGAGAATAGGGCTTCGACGTTGACCAGACCGAACGGGTCGTCCCACAGCACCGGGTTCCACACGCACCGCGTGCGGGCGAGCAGCACGGCCTTGCGCCGGTCGCCGACCTCGCCCACGAACTTGATGGCGCCGGCGAAACTCGGCCGCCACCCGCCCGCGACGATCAGCGGGCGTCCGCTCCGCTTCGCCGCCTCGATGGCCCAATGATAGCCGCGGTTGCTGTGCAGCTGGCCGAGGAACAGATCCCAGCGCTCCTTGCGTCGGCGGAAGACGTAATCGGCGGGGTCGAGGCCGTTGTAGACGAAGGTCGCCCCGCCGTGCCGCCGGGCGTGGTCGGCGGACAGAAACACGGGGTTGTGCGGGAGCGCCGTGCCCGGTTTCCAGTTGCCGTGCAACGTATGGAGCAGGGCGAGTCCCTGGGGGGCGTCCTTCACGGGGAAGTGCGCGTGCAGCACGTCGGCGTCGTCGGGGATCAGCGGTGCCAGCTGGCGCCCGGGGTTCTTGAGGGCGCGCGACGGCACCTCGACGACGCGTGCCGCCTCGGGGACCTTCGTCCCGGGCTGCGCGAGCAGCGTGACGCGCTGGCCGTGACAGGCGAGGCCGCGCACCAGCGCGACGATCATCCGTTGGACGCCTCCGTACCCCTTGACCGGGAGGCGATGGTGCGTCGCGATGACGACGTGCATCGGCGCCATGGTAGCACTACCTTCGTGCGATGCGCAACGGGCCGCTCACCGTCCTGCAGCTGACGCACGCGGGGCACGGTGCCGGATCGACGCAGTCCATCTTCTCGCTCAGCCGTCATCTCGTCCAACGCGGGCACCGGGTGCTGGTGGGGTGCCGCCCGGACTCTGTCCTCGGGCACATGATCCGCGATGCCGGCGAAGCGCGACTCGTGTCCGTGCCGTTGGATTTCCGGCGGCTGCGGCGCCTGGCGGCCGACCTCGAGCGCACGATCGGCGCAGCCGGGGTGGACGTGATCAACAGCCACGACTCCCGCGACCGCCGCGCGACCACCTGGTTGCGATGGCGTGGGCGCCTCCCGCAGGCGCTCGTCGTGACCCGCCGCACGATGCCCCTCACGTCGCCGCCGGAGCTGCTCGCCGTCGGCCTGACGGCCGACCGCACCATCGCCGTGAGCGCGGCGGTGGCCCGCGCGCTCCGCCGCCGGGGTCACCCCGCGTCGCGGCTCCGCGTGGTGCACAACGGCATCGATCTCGCGCGTGTCGACGCGCCGCCGACGGCGGCGGAGCTGGCCGCCGCCCGGGCCGCGCTGGGCGATCTCGGGGAACGTCCTCTCGTGGTCGTGGTGTCGCGGCGAAAGGATCAGCACGTGCTGTTGGCGCAGCTGCCGCAGGTTCAGTCCCCGGTGGCGGTCGCGTTCATCGGCATCGAGCCGGACGACCAGCTGCGCGCCCTCGACGCACGCGTGCCCCCGCGCCACCGCGTGGTCTACGTGCCGTTTACCGAGCGGCCGCTCGCGTTCTATCACCTCGCCACCGCGGCGGCGCTGCCGACCCGCATCGAAGGGTTCTCGCAGGCCCTCCTCGAGGCGATGGCGCTCGGCCTCCCCGTCGTGGCCACGGCGCTGGGAGGCAACCCTGAGCTGATCCGAGCCGGCGTGACCGGCCTGCTCGTGCCGGCCGCGGATGCCGCGGGCTGGAGCCGGGAACTGGAGCGACTGGCGCGCGACCCGGTCCTGCGCGCACAGCTGGGGCGCGCGGCGCGGGACGCCGTGCGGGGCGCGTACCCTGTCGAGCGCACGGTGGCAGCCACGGAATCGGTGTACCGCGAGGCCATCGAGCGACGGCGATTGCTTCGCGGCTGAGCCCCCGGTTAGCATTCAGCCGTGGAGCGCACACCGGTTACGATCATCATCCCGACCTGGAACGAGGCGGGGCAGATCGCCGAGTGTCTCGGCGCGCTCGAGTGGGCCGCCGAGGTGATCGTGATCGATCCCCATTCGCCCGACGGAACCGCGGCGATCGCGCGCGCCGCCGGCGCGCGGGTGATCGAGGACGCCACCCCCGGGATCGCGAGCCAGCGCAACGCGGGCATCGCGGCGGCCTCGCAGGAGTGGATCTTCGCGCTCGACGCCGACGAGCGCATCGGTCCGGAGCTTGCCCGCGAGATCGGCGTCGTCGTGCGCGGACCGCGGCACGACGCGTATCGGGTCAAGCGGCGCAACCGCTTTCACGGCCACCTGCTGCGCCGCGGGCGCTGGGGTCGCGACTGGGTCGTCCGGCTGTTCCGCCGCGGCCGGCGCTTCGGCGGCCCCACCGCGCACCCCGGCCTCCAGGGCGTCACCGACGTCGGCGCCCTCACCGCCCAGCTGGACCACACGCCGTACCGCGATCTCGATCACCACATCCGGAAGCTGATCACCTACAGCTGGATGGGCGCCGGCGATCTCGCAGCTCGGGGACGGCGCGCGCGTTGGACCGACCTGGCGCTGCGGCCGGCGGGCCGATTCTGGCGCGACTACCTCCTGGCAGGCTCGATCCTCGATGGCCGACTCGGCCTGGTGCACGCCGGCGTCAGCGCGTTCGGGGTGTTCCTCAAGTACGCGCGACTCTGGGAGCTGCGCCGCGCCACCGATGCCTAAGACGCTCCTCGTCACCGACGAATTCGCCCCCATCCAAACCGGTATCGCGCGCCTGATGGGCGAGATCGCGAACCGCTATCCGCCAGGCGAGATGCTCGTCTCCACCGGTCAGCACCGCGACTCGCTGGAGAGCGACGCCCGCTTCCCCGCGGGCGCCATCGACCGCCTCCCCGTGCCCAGCCGGGGACTCAAGTCACTCCCCGGGCTGCTGCTCTGGTCGCGCCGGGCCGCCGCGCTCGCCCGGCACCACAGGCCCCGATTCATCTGGTCGGACTCGATTCGTCCCTGCGCGTACGCGGCGAAGTGGGCGCACGAGCGCGTGGGCATACCGTACGGCGTGCTGGTCCACGGTGGCGATCTGCTCGCCGAGCTGCACCGCGTGCGCCTCTCCCGCTTCGCGCGGCGCACCGCGAAGGCCCTCCTCGGGTCCGCCGCCGCCGTCGTGGCGAACAGCCAGTGGACGCGCGAGCAGGCGCAGAAGGTGCTGCGGGAGCTGGGCCTCGATCCGCTCGCCGAGAGCGTGATGGTGGTGCCGCTGGGCACCGACCCCGAGCACTTCAAACCCAGCGTCGACACCCGGGAGGTGCGGGCCCGCTACCGGCTCGACGGTGAGCAGTGGGTGATCAGCGTCGGCCGGCTCGAGCCCTACAAGGGCGTGGACGTGTCGCTTCAGGCGGTGGCGCAGCTGCGGCGCGCCGGCCGGACGGTACGCTACCTCGTGGTCGGCACCGGCAAGAAACGGTCGGCCTACCGCGGGCTCGCCGGGGAGCTGGGGCTCGGGGACGCCGTGCGGTTCATCGGCAACGTGCCCGACGCGGACTTGCCGGCGCTGTACAACGTCGCCACGGCGTTCCTCGGTGTGTCGCGCCGCACCGGTCACTCGCGGGTCGAGGGATTCGGCGTGGCGCTCGCCGAGGCCTCCGCATGCGGGCTGCCGGTGATCGCGGGCCGCAGCGGTGGACTCGCCGAGGCAGTGCGAGACGGCGAGAGCGGATTCGTCGTGGAGCCGGAGGATGCCGACGCCGTGGCGGCCGCCCTGGGCCGCGTGCTCGACGACCAGCTGCTCGCGCGACGCCTCGGGCAGGCCGGCCGCAAGACGGTCGAGGCCTACTACAACTGGGACCGCGTCATCGGAGACCTGAGGGACATCGAGTCCCGGCTCGCGTGACGGCCGCCGCGTCCGGTCCCCCGACCACGCTCCTCCTCGCCTTCAATTTTCCGCCCCACGGTGGCGGCATCGCGCGCATGATGGGCGAGGTCGTCACGCGCTATCCCCCGGCGTCGTTGGTCGTCTCCACGGGGCGCTATCCCGGCAGCGCGGCCTCGGATGCGGCGTTCCCGCAGACCATCGATCGGGTCGGCATCCGCGCCACGCGCCTGCGCACCCTCAACGGCCTCGTGCTCTGGACCCGTCGCGCGGGGCGGCTCGTGCGGATCCACGCACCGCACTTCGCGTGGTGCGCGGAGCTCAAGCCCGCCGCGTATCCGGCCCGGTGGCTCGCCGCGCGCCGCGGTCTCCCCTACGGCGTGATCCTGCACGGCACCGAGATCCTGCTGCTCGAGCACAAAGTGCGGCGCAGCCGATGGCGCCGCTGGACCGCGGCGCGCCTCCTGGCCGATGCGACGGTCATTGTGGCCAACTCGCAGTGGACCGGCGCGCGCGCTCGGGCGCTCCTGGAAGGGCTGGGACGTGCAGACGCGGCCGCGCGGGTTCAGGTCGTGCCGCTGGGGACGGAGCCGACGCGGTTCCGACCCGGGATCGATCCGGCGCCGGCGCGCGCTCGGTACGGCCTCACGGGTGGCCCGTGGGTGCTCACGGTGGCCCGTCTCGAGTGGCACAAGGGTATCGACACGGTGATCCGGGCCCTCGCTGCCGTGCGCGCCCGCGTCCCGGGCGTCCGGTTCGCCGTGGCTGGCACCGGTGAGCGACTCCCGGGACTCGAGGCGCTGGCGCGCGCGGCGGGCGTCGCCGACGCGGTCAAATTCCTGGGGTTCGTCCCCGACGAGGATCTCCCGGCGCTCTATAACGCGGTGGATCTCTATGTCGGGATCTCGCGGTTCCACGGTCTGCTGGTTGAAGGATTCGGGATTTCGCTGGTCGAAGCGTCGGCGTGCGGGCTGGCGGTACTGGGCGGGCGCTCGGGCGGTGTGCCCGAAGCGGTGCGCGACGGCGAAACCGGTCTCCTCGTGGACCCCGAGGAGCCCGCCGCCGTCGCCGAGGCGATCGTGCGTCTGCTCGGGGACGACGAACTGCGCGGGCGGCTGGGCGCGGCGGGTCGCCGCGCGGTGGAGCGGTACTACAATTGGGACCGGGTCACGACCGACCTGCGGCGGATCGACGCGGACCATCGGCGGCCGCCGCCGGCCGCGGCCGCGCCGTGATCGCGTAGGTGGGGCAGTGCCGGATGAACCCGCCGTCTGCCGGGTCCCAATCCTGCTCCGGCTGGGTCACGACCGCCTTGCCCTGAGCGTCGAGCGCGAACATGCCCGGGGGCCCGTGCACGAGGCACGCGCCGCAGCCGATACAGCGCTCGCGCTGCACGCCGACGATCACGCGCCGGCGCGGGTACACGCCGCTCGCGTCGGGTAACGGCCAGTCCTGGGGTGTCTCGAGCGCGGCGCTCGTGGCGCGGTAGCCCTCCTCCACTAGCTCCCGCAGACGGTCGAACGAGAACAGGCCGATGTGCTCCACACGGGGGTGGATGTACATGAGCGGCGGGACGGTCCACCGCTTGAGGCGCTGCTCGAGCAGCGTATTCATGGCGATCTCGGTCGCGCGGGCGAACACGCGGGCGAATCCCTCTTCCTGTGTGTCCTCGCGCAGGGCGCTCGACGCGGAGATGTCCACGGCGATCACGAGCTCCGAGCCGAAGGCGCGCGCCACGCCGACGGGGAGGTTGTCGACGGCCGCCCCATCCACGTAGTAGCGGCCCCGGATCTCCCGGGGCGGCAGGTATCCCGGGAGGGCGCACGACGCGAATACGGCGTCCCGCACCGGCACGTCGTCCAGCCCGGGGAGCCCCCAGAATACCTGCATCCCCGAGTTCAGGTCCACCGTGTTCACGACGACCGGCGGGTCGAGCTGTCCGAAGCGCACGTCCCCGATCACGCCGCGGATCAGGTCCTCCAGCGGCTCCCGGCGGAACAGCGCCGGCGAGAGCATGCGCTTGAACGCCATGTCGGTGTGGGCGACCCGGAAGATGTCACGCCGCCGCACGGCGATGGCGAGCTCACGCAGCCGAGCGACGCCGATGCCCGAGGCCCACGCGGTGCCGACGAGCGCGCCAATGCTCGACCCGACGATCCGGTCCGGCCGCAGGCCCACCTCGACGAGCGCCTCCAGCACGCCGACGTGCGCGAGTCCCTTCATTCCGCCGCCGCCGAGGACGAGTGTGAACGACGTGTCTGACGTGAGCACGGACGTGCCGCTTGCTCCGGTGTTTGGTTCGCGAGTAACGTAGTGACACACACCATGCTCGCGCCACTCGCGCGGCGGCGTCTCGGGGCGGATCCCTGGGCGCGCGTCGGGATGATCCTGGTCGCCGTCCTCGTGCTCGCGGCGGTGCTCGCGCCCGTGCTCGCGCCGGCCGATCCGTATCGCGGCGCGCTCAGCGAGAGCCTTCGTCCCCCATCGGCCGCCCATCCGTTCGGCACGGACGTGCAGGGGCGGGACCTGTTCGCGCGTACGCTCTACGGCGCGCGTATTTCGCTCGTCGTCGGCGTGGCCAGCCAGACCATCGCGCTCGCGCTCGGAGTGCTCCTGGGACTGCTCGCGGGGTTCTACCGGCGGTGGGTGGACGCGGTGGTGATGCGGATGGCGGACGTGACGCTCGCCTTTCCGTCACTCCTGCTGCTCGTCGCGATCGCGGCGGCGGTCGAGCCATCGCTCACGGTGATCCTCGTGGTGATCGGCGTCGTGGGGTGGGCGGGGATGGCGCGCCTGGTCCGGGGGCAGGTGCTGGTGGTGCGTTCCCTCGAGTACGTCGCGGCCGCGCGGGCCGTGGGGGCGTCGGACGCGCGCATCCTGGCGCGGCACGTCCTGCCCAACGTGCTCGCGCCGGTGATCGTCGCGGCCACCTTGGGCGTGGGCGGCGCCATCATGGCGGAAGCCGCGCTGTCATTCGTGGGACTGGGGGCGCCGCCCCCCGTACCGTCGTGGGGCGCGATGGTGGCGGAGGGCCGCGAGTTGCTGCGCGTCGCCCCGTGGGTGAGCCTGGTGCCCGGGTGTGCCATCGGGGCGACCGTGCTGGGACTCAACCTCCTGGGCGACGCGCTGCGCGACGCCTTCGACGTCCGCAGCGCGTGACGGCCACCGCGACGTTCGATGTCGGCGCGTTACGCGCGGCGGAGTTTCCCTGGACCGCCGAGGCGACTTACCTCAACAACGCCGCGGTCGGCCCGATCCCCGAGCGGACTCGCCGCGCGCTCGACGCGTTCAATGCGCGCCGCGCTGTCCCGTTCCGCCTCCCCGACCGCGAGCTCGAGGGCATCCTCGCCGCCGCGCGCGCGGCGGCCGCGTCGCTGATCCACGCGGATCCCGGCGAGATCGCGCTCGCCGCCAACACCAGCGCCGGGTTGAATCTCGCCGCCACCGCACTGCCCCTCGGCGCAGGGGACGTGGTGCTCGTGTCGGATCGCGAGTTCCCCGCCAACGTCTATCCGTGGCTGCTGCTGCGCCGCCGCGGCGTGGAGACCGAGCTGGCGCCGTGCGGACCCGACGGCTGGCCCGACGAGGACTACCTGGTCGAGCGGCTCGGCGATCCGCGGGTGCGCGCGCTCGCCGTGTCCTTCGTGCAGTTCTCCAACGGCTACCGTGCCGACCTCGCCCGCCTCGGCGCCGCGTGCCGCGCGCACGGCGCGTACCTCGTGGTCGACGCGATCCAGGGGCTGGGTCATTCGCCGCTCGACGTGCGCGATACGCCCGTTGACGTGCTGGCCTGCGGCGGGCAGAAGTGGTTGCTGTCGCCGTGGGGATCCGGGTTCGTGTACGTCCGGCGCGCCCTGGTGCCCGCCCTCGAGCCCGCCGTGACGGGCTGGATGGCGTTCGAAGGCACCGACGACTTCACTCGGCTCACCGAATACAACCCGACGTTCCGGTCCGATGCCCGGCGCTTCGAGATGATCACCCTGGCGTTCCAGGATTTCCACGGGATGACTACGTCCCTGGGTCTGCTCGACGAGCTGGGCGTCGCACGGATCGCGGCTCATACCCGCGCGCTGCACGAGCCGGTCCTGCGGTGGGCGGACGCGGGCGGGGCCCGGGTGGTCTCGCCGCGGGACGAGGCGCACCGCTCGGCGATCCTCTGCGTGGCGCCGCCCGATCCGCCCACCGCGTTCCGCGCGCTCAAGCGCGCCGGCGTGGTGTGCTCGCTGCGCGAAGGCGCGATCCGTCTCGCGCCCCACGCCTACAACACCACGGAGGAGATGGAAAGGGTGGTCGCGGTGCTGGACGGCGCCGGCTGACGCGGGCGGTCAGCGGCGCAGCAGGGCGAAGTCCTTCTTGCCCTTGCGGACCAGCAGGTTACGGTCGTGCACCCAGTCGCCCTCGGCGAGCGTGCGGCCGACGTCGCTCTCCCGGTCGCCGTTGAGGTAGATCCCCCCTTGCTCGACGGCCCGGCGGGCTTCGCCCTTCGACTTGGCGAGTCCGGCGGCCACCACGGCGTCGATCAGCGCCATGCGACCGTCTTCCACGCGGGCGGTGGGGATCTCGGCCGCGAGCGCGTCGAAGGTTGCCGCATGCGCGGCCCGCGGATCGAGCTCGCCGAACAGCACGCGCGCCGCTTCCGCCGCGCTGTCCGCCGCCGGGGCGCCGTGGACGTCGGCGGTCACGGCCGCCGCGAGCGCGCGTTGCGCGTGGCGGGCCGCCGCATCGGTGCGGTGCGGCTCGAGGATCGCGCCGATCTCCTCCCGCGTCTGCATCGTAAAGAGCTTGAGGTAGGTCTCGACGTCGCGGTCGTCGGTGTTGATCCAGAACTGGTAGAACCGGTAGGGCGAGGTGAGCGCCGGGTCGAGGTAGATCGCGCCGACGTCCGACTTGCCGAATTTCGCGCCCGTGGCGCTCGTCACGAGCGGGGTCACCAGGGCGTGCGCCTCCGCGCCCTCGACCCGGCGGATCAGGTCCACCCCCGCGGTAATGTTGCCCCACTGGTCGCTGCCGCCGACCTGGAGCGTGCAGCGCTCGCGCCGGTGCAGCTGCAGGAAATCGTACGCCTGGAGGAGCATGTAGCTGAATTCGGTGTACGACAGGCCGTCGTCGAGGCGCGCCTTCACCGATTCCTTCTGGAGCATGAAATTGACCGTGAAGTGCTTGCCCACCTCGCGCAGGAACGTCACCAGCGGGATGGGCTCGAGCCACTCGGCGTTGTCCAGCAGCCGGGCCTGCCCGGGGCCGGGGCCGAAGTCGAGAAAACGGGCCATCTGGGCGCGCTGGCGCTGGACGTGGTCCGTGATCCGCTCGCGGCTCAGGAGCGGGCGCTCGCTGCGCCGGCCCGACGGATCGCCGATCAACCCCGTGCCGCCGCCCATCAGGACGATGGGCGTGTGCCCCGCCGCCTGCAGGTGCCGCAGCAGCATGAGCGGCACCAGGTTGCCGAGCTGGAGGCTCGGCGCGGTCGGGTCGAAGCCGCAGTACGCCACGCGGGGCTCGCGCAGGTGTTCGGCGAGCCCGGGGGTCGCGTCCTGCACAAGGCCGCGCCAGCGCAGGTGGGCGAGGACGTCCAGCATGGCGCGGAATCGTACGAACGGCCTCCGGTGCTGGCAAGCGCGGGGGCCCGCCGCTAGGTTCCGGCTGCACGGATGACCGCCACACCCCCGCCCCCGATCCCGCCGCTGCTCGACTGGCTCCGCCGCGTGACCGCCACGCTGGGGCGGCGGCGCGCGGTACGCGTGGCGGTGGTCGCAGCGGGCCTGCTCGCCGCCTACGGCGTGGGACTCGCGTTCGGCGCCTGGACCCGGGTGTGCGCGGCGGAGCGCTGCCCGTCGATCTCCCGGCTGGTCGGCTCGTACAACCCGCAGCAGACGTCGAAGGTGTACGCCGCGGACGGCCGGCTGATCACCGAGTTCGGGATCGAGCGGCGCACTGTGCTGCCGCTCTCCGCCATCCCGCTGCACGTGCGCCAGGCGTTCATCGCGACGGAGGACAAGCGGTTCTACGCGCACGAGGGGATCGACTACAAGCGCTTCTTCGGCGCCGTATGGGCGAACGTGCGGACGCTGAGCTACTCGCAGGGCTTCTCGACCATCACCATGCAGCTGGCCCGCAACGTGTTCCCCGATCAGATCAGCCGGGAGAAGAAGCTCACGCGGAAGCTGAAGGAGGCCCGCGTCGCGCGCGAGCTGGAGCGCACGTTCGAGAAGGACACCATCCTCCAGCTGTATCTGAACCAGATCAATCTGGGACCGGGGGCCTACGGGGTCGAAGCGGCCGCGCAGCTATTCTTCGGCCGGTCGGTGCGGGACGTGAACCCCGCCGAGGCGGCGATGCTGGCCGCGCTCGCCAAACTGCCGGGGTACTACAATCCCCGCACCCACGCCGACCGTGCGGTGCAGCGCCGCAACGTCGTCCTGAACCTGATGCGGGATCAGGGATACCTGTCGCCTGACGAGGCGGAGCGTTGGAAGGCCTACCCGATCCTCCTCACCACACGCCGCACGAGCTACGGCGACGTGGCGCCGTACTTCGTGGAGCACGTGCGCCGTGACCTGGACGCCCGGTACGGGCGCCGGCTCTACGAGGGCGGCCTGCGGATCTACACGACGCTCGACCTCGAGATCCAGGAGGCCGCCGAGCGCGCCCTGCTGGGCCAGCTCGACGTGATCGAGTCGGGCACGTACTCGCCCGGCGGCCAGTTTCCGAACGCCGTCACCTACCGGGATTACCTCGAAACGCAGGAGGAGCAAGGCGGCGACCGGGGAGGATTCACGCCGTACCTCCAGGGGGCGCTGGTCGCGATGGACGCGCGCACCGGCCACATCCTGGCGATGATCGGCGGCCGCGACTTCGCGGACTCGAAGTACAACCGTGCCACGCAGGCGATCCGCCAGCCGGGCTCCACCTTCAAGCCGTTCGTGTACTCCGCCGCCGTGCGCGCCGGCCATCCGGTCACGGAGATCCTCGACGACTCACCGCTCACGACGCCGATCCTGCAGCTCGATTCCACGTTGTGGGCGCCCAGGAACTACGACGACACCGCGCTCGGCTACATCCCGATGCGCCAGTCGCTGTACCTGTCGCGCAATCTGTCCACGATCAAGCTCGGCATGCAGATCGGCGAGGCTGCCGTGATCGGTGAGGCGCGCCGGTTCGGGATCACCACGCCGATCCCGCCGTATCCGTCGATTCACATCGGCTCGGCGGGCGTCCGCCCGATGGAAGTCATCGCCGCCTACAGCGCGTTCGCCACGCTGGGGACCCGGGCGACGCCGATCGCCGTCGTGCGCGTCGAGGATCGGGACGGCACCATTCTGTGGCAGCCGTCCGAGCGGCGTGATTTGGTCATGGACCCCGAGCATGCCTGGCTCCTCACCGACATGCTGCGCGACGTCGTGCGCCGCGGTACGGCCCACACGGCGGTGTGGGGCGGCGGGTTCCGCCTGCCCGCGGGCGGGAAGACCGGGACCACCGACGATCACACCGACACGTGGTATATCGGCTTCACGTCGGAGATCGTGGCCGGGCTGTGGATCGGCTACGATCTGGTGCAGCGGGTGATGGACAATGCCGGCGGAGGCCGGATCGTGGCGCCCGCCTGGGCGGCGTTCATGCGGGAAGTGTATGACCGCCGGCCGGCGCCGCCCGACTGGCAGCGCCCCGACGCACTGATCACGCGCGAGGTCGACCGCGGTACGGGCGACCTGGCGACACCGTTCTGTCCCCTCGATCAGCGGCACTGGGACTGGTTCTATCCGGGCACCGAGCCCACGCGGGTCTGTCCCGTGCATTCGGTGTTCGGTCCCGGCTTCTCGCCCTGACGTGCTGCGCATCCGCGCCGGGCACGTCCACCCGGTCACGGCGCCGCCCATCGCGGACGGCGCCGTGCTCGTTGCGGGAGACCGGATCGTCGCCGTCGGCCCGCACGCGCGGGTGCCCACCCCGCCCGCCGCGCAGACGCTCGCGTTCCCCGACGGCGTGCTCACGCCGGGGCTGGTCAACTGCCACACCCACCTCGAGCTGACCCATCTCGCTGGTCGCACCGCGGAGCTGGAATTCCCGCGCTGGATTCGGCGCGTGCGCGAGCTGAAAGATGAGTCGTCGCCGGACGCGTTCCAGGCGGGGGCCGAGCGCGGCTTGCGGGCGTGCTGGCAGCGGGGGGTCACCTGTGTGGCCGAGACGGGGAGCACGGGGGCGGCCATGGCGGCGCTGGCCCGGCTCGGCGGGCGGGGGATCGTCTATCAGGAGGTGTTCGGTCCCGATCCGGCGCAGTGCGAGGAGAGCCTCGCGCAGCTCGACCGGGCGATCGCGCGACTGCAGCCGCACGCGTCGCATCGCGTGCGGCTGGGCGTGTCGCCGCACGCGCCCTACACGGTGAGCGCGCCGCTGTACCGAGCCGTTGCGGCGCTGGCGCGCCGCGAGCGGCTGCCCGTGGCGGTGCATCTCGCGGAGTCGCGCGAGGAGGTCGATCTGATCCGCGACGGGGCGGGCCCGTTCGCCGACGCGCTCCGGGCCCGCGGCATCACCGCCCGGGCGCACGGGGTATCACCGACGCGGCTCCTCCTGCAGCTCGGGATCCTCGGCGGAGGGCCGAGCCTGTGCATTCACTGCGTGCAGCTGGACGAGCACGACGTCAACGGCCTGCGCGACGTCGGCGCGGCGGTGGCGGCGTGCCCCCGCTCGAACCGAGCGCACGGTCACGGGGACACGCCGCTCGGCGCGCTCCGCGCCGCCGGGCTGCGGGTCGGCCTCGGCACGGACTCCCTCCTCAGCGTCCCCGACCTCGACCTCTGGGCCGAAGCGGGTGCGGCGGGACTCGCGGGGGACGAGGCGCTGGCCATGCTGACCATCGGCGGTGCCCAGGCGCTCGCTTGGGACGGCGAGATCGGGGCGCTCGAGCCCGGCAAGGCGGCCGACCTGGCGGTCTGGTCCGGGCTCGGTGCCGGCGGCCGGCAGCCGCCGCCCGGCGCTCTCCTCACCGTGGTGGCCGGGCGGATCGTGCACCGGGCCTGAGCCGCGGCACGGCGGGCGCGCTAGATTCCGCTCCATGAAGACCCGGCGGCACGCCGCCATCCTTCGCGCCGTCCGCGGCGAAACGGTGAAGAGCCAGGAGCAGCTCCGCGAGCTGCTCCGGCGGCAGGGCTTCGACGTGACCCAAGCCACGCTGTCACGCGACATCCGCGAGCTGGGCCTCGCGAAGGTCTCGGCGCCGGACGGTGGCTCGCACTATGCGCCGCCCCGCGCGGGCTCGGCCGCGATCGGGCCGCCTCTCGAGCAGCTGTTGCCCACCATGCTGGTGTCGCTCGACGCGGTCGGTTCGCTGCTCGTGCTGAAGACGGCGACCGGCGCCGCGCAGCCGCTGGGCGTCGCGCTCGACGAGGCGGGGTGGAGCGACATCATCGGCACCATCGCCGGCGACGACACCCTGCTCGTGATCGCGCGCAGCGAGCGCGCGCGGCGCGCGGTGCAGACCCGACTTCAGGAGCTGGCAGGCCTGCCCTGAGGACCATTGACAGTCCTTCCGCGTGCCGTATGTTTATGCACTGTATTGCATAAACTAACCGGAGGCGCACTGCATGGGTCCGTTTGTCGTTCTCGCCTACTCGGGTGGCCTCGACACGTCGGCCATCGTTCCCTGGCTGCGCGAGCGGTACGGCGCGCGCGTGCTGTGCTTTGCCGCCGACGTGGGGCAGGGCACGGGCGAGCTCGGCGGGCTCGTCGCCAAGGCCAAGCGGTCGGGCGCGGTGGATTGCGTGGTCGAGGATCTGCGGGAGGAATTCGTGCGCGATTTCGTCTTCCCGACGCTGCGCGCCGGCGCCGTCTACGCCCGGACCTATCTCCTCGGGACGGCGATGGCACGTCCGCTGATCGCCGCGCGCCAGGTCGCGCTCGCGCAGAGCGCGGGCGCTACGGCGCTGGCGCACGGATGCACCGGCAAGGGGAACGATCAGGTACGCTTCGAGCTGACGTTCGCCGCGCTCGCGCCCGATCTGCAAGTAATCGCGCCGTGGCGGGAATGGGCGTTCTCCGGGCGCGACGATCTCATTGCCTACGTCGCCTCGCAGGGCATCCCCGTCCACGCCACGCGCGACAAGCCGTACTCGACCGACCGTAACCTGTGGCACTGCTCGCACGAAGGCGGGATCCTGGAAGACCCCGCCGCGCCCGCACCCGAGCACATCTTCGTGATGACCGAGGATCCGCTCTCGGCCCCCGACAGCCCGGCCGTGGTGGAGATCGGCTTCGACGCCGGCATCCCGGTCGAGCTGGACCACGTGCCGTTGGGACCGGTGGAGCTGCTGGAGACCCTCAACGCGATCGCAGGGGAGCACGGCGTGGGGCGGGCGGACGTCGTCGAGGACCGCTTGGTGGGCATGAAGTCGCGCGGCGTGTACGAGACGCCCGGCGGGACGGTGCTCTACGCCGCACACCGCGAGCTCGAGCAGCTCGTGCTCGACCGCCGGACGCTGCGCCTGAAGGACGAGATCGCGCTGCGGTACGCGGACCTGGTGTACGACGGTCGCTGGTGGACGCCGGAGCGCGACGCCCTCGACGCGCTCGTGGCCTCGACTCAGCAGCGGGTGACCGGGTCGGTGCGGCTGCGCCTCTACAAGGGCGGGGTCGCGGTCGCGGGGCGCCACAGCCCCTACGCGCTGTACCAGCCGTCCTATGCGACGTTCGGCGCCGACGACGTGTACGATCAGAAAGACGCCGCCGGCTTCATCCGCCTGTTCGGGCTGCCGATCCGCCTCGCGGCGGGGCTGGCAGCGGAGCGCGCCCGCGAGACGGGCGTGCCCGCCGACTGATGCCGGGCGAGCGGCAGCCTGCACCCGCGCTTCCCCATCTCATGTGGGGCGGGCGGTTCGATGGCGGGCCGAGCGCCGCGTTCGACGCCCTCAACCGATCGCTCGGTATCGACCACCGGCTGTGGCCCCAGGACGTCGCCGCCAGCCGGGCGTGGGCGCACGCGCTGGGCCGGGCTGGTGTGCTCGCGGCGGAGGAGGAGGCCCTGATCCTGGTCGGCCTCGAGCGCGTGGCGGAGCAGCTGGCGGACGGGGCGGCGCTCGGCGCGCCGGACGAGGACATTCACACCCTCGTCGAGCGGCTCCTGTACCGGGAGATCGGGGCCGTGGCGGGCAAGCTCCACACGGGCCGGTCGCGCAATGACCAGGTCGCAACCGACTTCCGGCTGTGGACGCTCGAGGCGATCGACCAGGTCGATGCGGACCTCGCCGTGCTCGGTGGCACGCTCGTCGGTCGCGCGCGCGAAGGCATCGACGTCCTCCTGCCCGGGTACACCCACAGCCAGCGCGCCCAGCCCGTGCGCTGGGCGTATGTCCTGCTGGCGCACGCGTGGCCGCTCGTGCGCGACCGGCAGCGGCTCGCAGACGCGCGCCGCCGCGTCGCCGAGCTGCCGCTCGGGTCCGGCGCGCTCGCGGGCTCCGGCTTTGCAGTGGATCGCGTGCTCCTGAAGGAAGCACTCGGGTTCCGGGCGATCTCGGCCAACGCGCTCGACGCGACGGGCGACCGCGACTTCGTCGCCGAGGTGCTGTTCGCGCTGGCCCTCATCGCCACGCACCTCTCCCGCCTCGGCGCGGAGATCGTGCTCTACGCGACGGCTGAGTTCGGCTTCGTGCGCCTGTCCGACAGCTACACCTCGGGCTCGAGCCTCATGCCGCAGAAGCGCAATCCGGACGTGTTCGAGTTGGCCCGTGCCAAGGCGGCCCGACTCACCGGCGATCTCGTCGCGATACTCGGCACGCTCAAGGGGGTCCCGGCGGGGTACAGCAAGGACCTCCAGGAGGACAAGGCGCTGCTGTTCGACGCTTTCGACACTCTGGGTCTCGTGCTGCCGGCCGTGAGCGGCGCCATCGGCACGCTCACCGTGGACGCGACGCGCATGAGCGCGGCGCTGGACGCGACGCTGCTCGCCACGGACCTGGCCGATCTGCTGGTGAAGGCCGGCGTGCCGTTTCGCGAAAGCCACGGGTTGGTGGGACAACTGGTCCGCGAGGCCGAGCGCCGGGCCGTCCCGCTCGCGGCGGTGCCGGCCGACGCCTGCGCCGCCATTCACCCCGCGTTGCCCGCGGCCCTCGCCGGCCTCGGAAGCTGGGACGACTCGGTCGAGCGCCGGGCGACCGCCGGTGGTTCATCCCGGGCGTCGGTCGAGGCCCAGCTCGAGGACTTGCATCGGATTTTCCTGGAATCGCTGCGGCCGGCCTAGGCTGGCCTTGCCCCCCGTTCCCCCCGCTGATTAGCATTCCGATGCCGCCGCGTCCCCCCGGACGAGACGGCCGTTTTTGTGCCGGGAGGGATATCCGCGTGCGCTGTCTGGCGCTGAATGCGTCATTCGAGCCTCTGACCATGGTGCCCGTGCGCCGGGCGCTCCGCCTCGTGATCGACGGCAAGGCCGAGATCGTCGAATCCGATGGGGACGCGATCCGGAGCGCGCGGCTGGCGTTGCCGCGCCCAGCGGTGATCCGGCTGGTGAAGTTCGTGCACGTGCCGCGGCGGTTCCGCCGCCAGGTGACCAACACATTCCTGTTCGCGCGCGACGGCTACCGCTGCCAATTCTGCGGCCGGTCGCAGCAGGACCTGCGCCATCGGGAGTGCCTGACGCGGGATCACCTGATTCCGCTGTCGCGCGGCGGCACGAACGGGTGGAACAACGTCCTCACCGCGTGCAGCTCGTGCAACACGCGCAAGGGGAACCTGCTGCCCGAGGAAGCGGGCATGCACCCGCTGCGGCCCCCGGTGGAGCCGCATTTCGTGCACCTCTCCTGGGCCGTGCGCCGCCTCACCCGCATCCAGTCGCGTTATATCCGGCTGTTCTACGGCTCCGGCGTGCTGCGCACGCTGGAGACGCTGTGACCCGGTCCGCGCTCGCCCGCGGGCTCCGCCGCTAGCCGCCGGGCCGGAACCGGCCCGAGCGCTGTTCCAACGTCAGTCGTGGCAGACCCGCGAGGCGCAGCAGCGTGCGCTGCGCCCCGCGGGCGAGCGCGTCGCCGACGTTGGCGCGCTCGGAGACGGCGGGGCCCACTTCGCCACGCAGCCAGCGGGTCACCTCGTCGAGATCGGACTGGTTCAAGGTGGTGACCTCGAGCCGGCACAGATAGTAGAACGCGCCGCCGCCCCGCGGCGCGACGGCCACCCGGTAGGGCAGCTCCATCGCACGTGCCAGCTCTTCGGGGCTGGCATGGCGGCTGGCGGCGCCGCCGGTGCGGAGCAGGACGAACTCGTTCGTGAGCGGATCGTGCCGCGCCACGGCCTCCCACTGGATGGCCCGCACGAAGTCATCGAACCAGCTCGAGCGCACGCGCCACAGCTCGAGGCGGTAGCGCAGGCGCAGGGGAAATCCGGAGCGGACCAGCTGCACGAACTGACTGTCGGCGAGCAGCGCCGTCGCCTGCACGCGGGCGCCGGCGGATTCGGCCGCCACGGCGAGCGTGGGCCGCTGCGCGGCCGCCGCCGCCGCTGCGCTGGTCAGGGCGAGGACGAGGAGCGGAGTCCGCAACGCGCGACGCGGTCTAGAAACGGTGCGCCAGCCGGAACGTCAGGCGCACCGGCTCGTCGGATGCGACGGACTTGCCGACGTACACGCCGACCCCGCCCCAGTCGAGACCGAGCCCGAGGTCCGCGAGCCAGTGGCGCAGGGCGGGGATGCCGGTGCTCGGATACTGCCCCGGCCCCTCGCCCACGAGCCACGCGTCGCCGGCGTTCGCGAAGAGCACGACGTCCAGTCCTTCCACCCAGGCGGCGAGGAGGCCGCCGGCCCCGGGCCCCTCGCGGCCCGGGTCGTACGCCCAGCGCAGCGAAACGTGGCCGCGGAACTCGGCCTGGAGCAGCAACAGCCGGTCGCACAGCGCGACCCGCGCCGCCGTGAGCAGCGGGTCGGTCACGCCGCCGTTGCAGCCCCGGTAGCGGAACCCGTAGCCCGGGAACGGATCCGCGCCGCCGAGCGACACGCGCTGCTGCACCGGCAGCGCGTCGCCGCCCGCCCACCCCCCGGCGCGCAGGCGCACGTTCACCCGGGCGTTCGGCGTGAGGCGGGTGTAGCGCCGGGCGTCGAGCCAGACTTGCCAGTAGCGGTACCCGCTGGTCGGCGGTACGTCGCGGACCTGGGGCGGAACGCCCGGCGCGGGCGTCACGTCGTTGCTGCGCGCGGTCTCCACCGTGCCGCGCAGCAGCCACCCCGAGGTCGGGTCCCATCGGTCGTTGCGCGTGTCGTACGCGGCCGACCCCGAGAGGACGAGGTAGTGTCCCTCATCCACCGGCGGGTTGGGGCGCCAGTCTTCCTCGTTCCGCAACAGGGCGATGGGATCGTTCGAGCCGGTCGAGCGGTGGCGCTCGTATTGCAGCTCGAGCCCGACGACGAGGGGCCGGGTGGGCTGGGCGAACGCGCGGGCGGCGTAGCCCAGGGTGTGATGGTAGTCACGGTAGTCGCGGTGGAAGAGGAACGTGGCCCACCCCACCTCGCTCGAGCCCAGCGTCCAGTCTTCGATGGGCGTGACGACGTCGTAGGCCCGCGCGCCGACCCCGATCCCCGTCACCTCGCCGCGGCGCAGCTCGCCGCGCACCATGAAGCCCAGGTCGGCGCCCTCGCCCGCCGCCTGCCCTCCCGTGCGGAACATGCCCAGCGCGTCGAGCCGCAGTCGCACGTCGCGCTCGACCCGGACGTCGAACGTGGGGCCGAGCACGATGGGAAGCCCTTCCACGCGGTTGTACGTGCCCGCCGTCGCCAGCAGCAGCGACACGCGCGAGTCCGCGGTCCCCCAGCTCTGGCGGGCTGCGAGCCCGCGCAGCCGGCGCGCAATGCCGGGCGCGAAGATGATGGTGTCGGCGTCCGCCCGGTAATAGAGCGGCGCCACGAACGCGCGCCGCCTGCCTCCGATCTGCGCGCTGTCGCCCGTGATCCGGCCGCCGACGACCAGGATCGACCCCGTGACCTCGGCGCTCGGAGCGAGCGTCACGTCACCGTTGACCACGACGAGGGACCCGTCCAGCCGCCCCGCCAGCGCGACCGGGCCCGTGCGCACGACGACGTCGCCACGCCATTCATTGCCGGCGGGGAGCGAGGTCCGGCCCGCGAGGCGCGTCGTGCCGCGCGTGTTATAGAACCGAATCACCTCGTCCACGACGGCGCGCGGCAGGTCCCGCGATTCGATGGACACCCCGGAGCTCTCGGGGTGGATCACGATGACCGTATCCTGCGTGGCGCGGGCCGTGGTGGGCGCGAGCAGCAGGAGCGACAGGACCAGACGCATAGGGGACTCCTTGGACGACGCGGCAGCGCGGGGGCGCGCCGGCGTCACGTCAGATTGCGCGGCGGCTCGAGCCCGAGACGCCGCATCCGGCGGTAGAGATTGGCCCGATCCGTGGCGAGACGACGGGCCGCGCCCGCCACGCTGCCCCGGGCGGCGGACAGCGCGCCGGCGATCAGGGTGCGCTCATAGCGGTCGAGCGCGTCGGCGAGGGGTAGATCCGGGAGCCCGTCCGCCGCCGGCGCGGAAGCGGGGCGACCCTCGAGGACGGCGGCGACCGCCGTGGCGGTGATCGCGCCGGCGGGCGACAGGATGGCGAGGCGCTCGATGAGATTCGCCAACTCGCGGACGTTTCCCGGCCAGCTGTAGGCCTCCAGCAGCTGCAAGGCGCCCGTGTCCACGGTGACGGGGCGCCCCAGAGCGGCCTGCTGGCGCGCCGCGAAGTGCCGGGCCAGCGGGGGCACGTCGATCGGCCGCTCGCGCAGGGGCGGAACGTGAATCGGCAGGACGTTGAGGCGGTACAGCAGGTCGTCGCGGAAACGGCCCTCGGCCACGGCCCGCTCGGGGTCCTTGTTGGTGGCGGCCAGGACGCGGACGTCTACCCGCAGCGGTTTCTCTCCGCCCACGCGCTCGATCACGCCCGATTCGAGGACGCGGAGCAGCTTGGCCTGCGCTTCGGCGCCCAGGTCTCCGACTTCGTCGAGAAACAGCGTGCCGCCATCGGCCAGCTCGAACCGCCCGATGCGCCGGTCCGAGGCGCCTGTGAAGGCGCCCCGCTCGTGGCCGAACAGCTCCGACTCCACGAGGTCACGGGGGATGGCGGCGCTGTTCACCGAGATGAACGGCTTTGCGCCTCGGGGGCTCTGCCGGTGGATGGCGGCCGCCACGAGCTCCTTGCCCGTGCCCGACTCGCCGGTGATGAGCACGCGAGCGTCGGTCGGCGCGATGCGCGCGATCAGCGCCCGCAGTTCGTCCATGGCCGGGCTTACGCCGACCAAGGGATCGGCGTGGCCGAGCGCCGCGTGCAGCCGGCGGTTCTCGCGCACCGTCCGCGACAGCTCGAGCGCGCCGCGCAGCGTGGCCAGGACCCCCTCCGGCGTGAGCGGCTTCTCGAGGAACTGAAATGCGCCCAGCTTGGTCGCCCGGACGGCGTCCGTGAGGTTGGCCTGTCCGCTCATCATCACGACCGGCACATCGGGCGCCCGTTTCTTGAGCTCGGTGAGCACGCTGATGCCGTCGCGGCCCGGCGGCATCATGAGGTCGAGCAGCACCGCGTCGGGGGCGCTGTCGTCGAGGGCGGCCAGGGCTTCGCCGCCACCGGCGGCTTGGACCGTCTCGTAGCCCTCGGCCTCGAGCAGAGCGCCCAGCATCCGGCGGATATTCGCCTCGTCGTCCACGATCAGGATCCGCGCGCTCATCGGGGCAGGGTTACGGTGAAGGTGGCGCCGCCGCCGTCCGTGTCGGACAGCGCGACCACGCCGCGATGCGCCTCGACCGTCTGGCGTACCAGGGCGAGTCCGAGCCCCGTGCCTTCGCTCTTGCTCGTCACGTACGGGTCGAACACGTGGCGGCGCAGGTCGGAGGGGACGCCGGGGCCGTGATCCGCCACGATGACCTGGGTGCCGTCAGGGCCGCCAGCGACCGTCACCTCGATGTTCCCCCGCCCGCCCATCGCCTCGGCGGCGTTGCGCAGCAGGTTGGCGAATGCGCGGCGCAACGGCTCGTAGTGTCCCCGCACCACCCGCTCGCCGTCGTGCCGGACTCGGACGCTGACCTCGGGCGGTACGCTCGTCCGGCCCAGCTCCTCCAGCAGCTCCACGAGGTCGACATCGCTAGGGGGCCCCTCGGGCAGCCGGCCCAGGTCGGAGAACTCGCGGGCCATCAGCTCCAGCCGGTCGGTTTCCGCGGCCAGGACGTCGAGCGCGATCGCCGTCCGGCTGTCCGCAGGCGCCGGGGTCCGCCCCAGCTGATCGACGGCGATGCGCATCGCCGTGAGCGGGTTCTTGATCTCGTGCGCCACTCGGCGGGCGATCTCGCGGAATGCGCGCAGCCGTTCGGCCTCGAGTTCCCGGTCCCGGCCCGCTGCCAAGCCGTCGGCCATCTCGCGCAGCGCGAACCGCAGCGCCGCGAACTCGGGCGCGCCCCGCTTGACCGGACCCGCGGGCAGCGGCGCGTGCTCGCGAATCAGACGCGTCCACCCCACCAGCTCGTCGATCGGGCGGGAGAGCTGACGTGAGAGATGTCCCGCGAGGCGGATCGCCGCGAACAGCACGACCGCCGCCAGCAACGCGACCGCCACCCCGAACCCGGCGCGGTAGTAGCGGGCGAACACCTCCGCGCGGCGCGCCAGGCTGACCGAGCGCGAGATTTCCGCCAAGTGGCGCTGCAGCACGTCGCGCTCGGCGGCGCTCAAGCGCGCCGTGTCGAGCGTGGCCCGCAGCTCGATCGCCGTGCCTCCGACGACTTCGAGCGACGCGCGCGCGCCGGCCGCCGGCGCGAACGCATTGACCGACAGCATCCACCCGACCAGCGCCAGCAGGATCGGGACGGCCGTCATGGCCACGAGGACGACGAAGATGCGCCGCCGGAACGGGAGTGCCATTCGTTGGCTCGCAATCTACCGACACGACGGGGGTGCGACAATTCGACACACCCCGTCGGACCCCCGGGCGGGCGCGGGCGGGCATAGTACCGCCGCGCTATTCTAGGTCCTGCCCGGTGCCGGGGTCCGGCTCCGCCTGGCGCGGGGGCCACGGTCGTTCCGGGCAACACGGCTCCGTCGGGCACGACGTGGGCGCGGGAGGTAATCGGATGACGAGCCACACACACTATCTCTGGTTCCACACGAAGCGGCGGCAGGAGATCGTTGATATCACCGACGAGGTCGAGGCGCAGGTGGCGCAGAGCGGGGCCCGCGAGGGGTTCGTACTCGTCAGCGCCATGCACATCACCGCCTCGGTGTTCGTCAACGACCACGAATCGGGCCTGTGGCACGACATCCTCGCGTGGCTCGAGGGCACGGTTGCCCCGTGGGACCCGGAGCGCTACCGCCACAACGAGACCGGCGAGGACAATGCCGCGGCGCATCTACGCAGCCTCACCGTGGGCCACGAGGTGATCGTGCCGATTACCGGCGGGAAGCTCGACCTGGGCCCGTGGCAGCGAGTGTTCTACGGGGAGTGGGACGGCCAGCGCCGCAAGCGGGTGGTCATCAAGGTGCTGGGCGACGCGGGCCCCGGAGACGCAACTCGTTGAGGACGCTGGCATTGCCTCCGAGGGGCGGGCGGCGGGTTGGCGCCGTCCCGTGGATTTGAGAGCGCAAGTCGTTTAGTTTCAAAGGTTCTGCAACGTCGTGGAGGGAACGGACGCGTGGTGACGGGGCATCTGGCGGCGGGCTTTGCCGAGCAGGCGAAGCGACAGTCCGACCGGGAGTTCCTGGTCTTCGGCGACCGCCGGATGACCTACGGGCAAACGGAGCGCGACGTCCGGGCGCTGGCGCATGCGCTGGCCGAGCGGGGGCTGCAGCCGGGCGACCGGCTCGCACTGCTCCTGCCGAACCGGTCGGAGTGGGTGGTTGCCTTCTTGGCGGCCGCGTCGCTCGATGTCGCGGTGGTCCCTCTCGACCCGGCGCTCGGCGCCTACGAGCTGCGCTACCAGCTGCGCCACGCCGAGGTCCGCGGCGTCGTCATGGTGGAGTCGTGGCAGGGCGCGGATCTGCTGGAGCGGCTGGATCAGTTCCTGCCCGAGCTTCCCGAGTTGCGGTTCGTGGTGGCGGTCGGTGCCGAGGATCGGTGGCTCGACGACCGCATGTATCGCTGGGAGGATCTCGTCGCCCGCGCCGCCGCACCGCTCGTGCCGCACGAGCTGGCCGATCCCGCCCGATCACCGCTCGCGATTCTCTACACGTCCGGAACGATGGGCAAGCCCAAGGGAGTCACGCTCACGCACCGCAACGTGATCGAGCCGGCTCGGCACACCGCGGACGCGCTCGCCCACACGGCGGACGACCGCGTGCTCTGCGCGGTCCCGTGCTTCGGGATCTTCGGCCTGCACGTCGTCGTGATGACCCTGCTCGCGGGTGCCACGCTGGTGCTGGTGGAGCGTTTCGATGCGGCGGCGGCGCTGGACACGGTGCGGGACGAGCGGATCACAGTGGTTCACGGGGTCCCGACGATGTTCGAGCTGCTGATGCGCACCCCGGGCTTCGCGGATCGGCCGCTCGCGTGCCGGAGCGGCGTGGTCGCCGGCAGCCCGGTGTCTCCGGAGCTGGCTGACCGGATCCGGCAGTGGTGCGACGTGCAGCTGGCCTACGGGCTCACGGAGACCGGCCCGACGGTGAGCGTCACGCGGTTCGACGATCAGCCGGAGCGCCGGCGCACGACCAGCGGGCGGCCCATTCCCGACGTCGAGGTCCGGGTGGTGGACATGGTGACCGGGACGCTGCACGGTCCCGAGGCGGTCGGCGAGCTGGCGGTAAAGGGACCCGGCGTGATGCAGGGGTATTTCCGGATGCCGGGCGAGACGCAGCGCGCGTTCACTGGCGAGGGCCATTTCCTGACGGGCGACCTCGCCATCCTCGACGAAGACGGTTACGTCAGGATCGTGGGCCGCCGGAGCGAGTTGATCATCCGGGGCGGTCACAAACTCTATCCGCGTGAGCTGGAGGATCTCCTCCGCACGCACCCCGCCGTGGACGACGTATGCGTCGTCGGCGCCCCCCATGACATTCTGGGGGAGCTGTCGGTCGCCTGCGTCGTGCCCGTGGAAGGGGCCATTATCACCGCCGACGAGCTGCGCGCGTTTTGTCGCGACGCCGTCGCCGAATACAAAGTGCCCGACTTGGTGCGCTTCTTCGACGCCTTCCCGCTGACCGGAAGCGGCAAGGTGAAGCGACGGGAGCTCTCGCAGGTCGTGAGCCTGGAGCTGAGTACGACCATATGACGTCCACACCGCAGCACAGTCATCTCACGCGGACGCTGCACAAGGAACCCCCCGCCCACGCGCCGAACGCGGCGCTGCTCATCGACTTCGACAACGTGACGATGGGAATCCGCTCGGACCTCCAGACGGAGCTCAAGCGGCTCCTCCAGTCCGAAATCATCCGGGGGAAAGTGGCGGTCCAGCGCGCGTACGCCGACTGGCGTCGCTATCCGCAGTACATCGTGCCGCTCTCCGAGTCGTCGATCGATCTCATCTTCGCGCCCGCCTACGGGTCGAGCAAGAAGAACGCGACCGACATCCGGCTCGCGATCGACGCTCTGGAGCTGGTGTTCATCCGTCCCGAGATCGGGACGTTCATCCTGCTGTCGGGCGATTCCGATTTCTCCGCCCTCGTGCTCAAGCTCAAGGAATACGGCAAGTACGTGATCGGAGTGGGGATCCGCGAGTCGTCGAGCGACCTGCTGATCCAGAACTGCGACGAGTACTTCTCGTACTCGGAGCTGACGGGGCTGACGAAGACGAGCGACATCCAGTACGAGCGGCGCGACCCGTGGCAGCTCGTCATCGAGGCCGTCAAACAAATGGCGGCGCACAACGACGTGATGCGGTCCGACCGCCTCAAGCAGGTGATGCAGGAACTCGATCCCAACTTCGACGAAAAGGACGCCGGGTTCTCCCGCTTCAGCAAGTTCGTGCTCGAGGCCGCCAAGAAGGGCCTGATCACGCTCGAGCGCATGGGGAACGGACAGTACGAGGTCTCGCTCGGCCCCGAAGCCGGCGGCGCTCCGCCGTCGACGCCCGGGGCCGCGCGCGAGCGCGACCGCGAGCGCTCGAGCCGCGCGGCGCCCGCCGCCGGACCGGCCAAACGCAGCGGCTTCTCCGTCGCGGACGCTCTGGGGCTGCTGAAGCAGGCCCTGGGCCGCGTGGGGGGGGGTGGCGATACGGTCCCCGCCGAGGACCTGCGCGAAGCCATGGTGGAGATCAAAGGCGCGAGCGCCGACTCGCTGTCCCCGTCGCGGTTCCCCCGCCTCCTGCGCCAGGCCCACGACGCCGAGATCATCGACCTCTCGAAGGAGGAGGATGGTGGCTATCAGGTGCGGCTGCGCCCGGCCGCCGACGCTGCCCCTCCCGTCCCAGACCAGACGGACGAGACGGACGAGACGGACGAGACGGAGGCGACGGACGCGGAGGTGATGGACGAGAGCGATGGGCAGCCCGCCTCGTCGGCGCCGCCGCCGCGGTCCGAGCCCGCCCCCGTGGCGCGCCGCAGCACGCGATTCCGCCGCGGCTCGCGCGGCCGCCCGCCCGTCGCGCCGGGCGCACTGGTGGGCGCCGGGCCCGCTCCGCGGGAACCCCGATCGGCGCCCGACCCGATGGCCCCGCGGTCGGACGCCCGCTCCACGCCCGCCCCGCGGGACTCCCGATCCGCCCCCGACCCGATGGCGCCGCGGTCGGACGCCCGCGGCGACCGCTCGCGTCCGCGGGACGACGGGCGGGGTGGGCGCGACCGGCGTGGCGGCCGGGGCCGCGGGCCGGGGCGTGAGGGACAAGGCCGCGCGGGCGGCGATGCCGCCGCAGGCCCGCGGCGCGGTGATGACCGCCCCCCCAGGGACGGGGATCGCGAGCGCAGCGAGCGGCCCCGCGGCGAGGACGGTGATGGGCCACGGCGCCGGCGCCGCGGCGGCCGGGGACGGGGCGGACGCGGGTCCGCCGCCCCTGACGCGACCGCGCCAAGCGAGCCTACCACGAAGTCGGCGGGTCCGGTGACGCCGCCGCCACCGCGCGCCCCGGACCGAGGCTCCGAGCACGAAGGTGAGTCGTTCTGGTCACGCGTCCGGCGGGGTCTGACCGGCGGCGAGTAACGCGGCCCGGGCCGCCGCTGACCGCGCGGTTCTACGCGCGATCGACCGCCGAGGTGGCGCGCCGCCTGCTCGGCCAGTTGCTCATCAGTGAGGTCGGCGGGCGTCGCGTCGTCGGCCGGATCGTGGAGACCGAAGCCTACGTCGGTCCCCACGACCCGGCATGCCACGCCTGGCGCGGCCATCGGTCCCGCCGCAACGCGTCGCTCTATGGCTCCCCGGGTACGAGCTACGTGTACTTCACCTACGGCATGCACTGGTGCCTGAACGTGGTCACCGAGCGCGTGGGCTATCCCGCCGCCGTGCTCATCCGGGCGCTCGAGCCGCTGGCGGGACTCGCCACGATGCGTCGGCGCCGGGGGGATGTGCCGGATCCGGCGCTGTGTGCCGGTCCGGCCCGGCTGTGCCAGGCGCTCGGCGTCACCGGTGCCCTGGACGGGACGTCGCTGTTGCGTGGCACGCTGCGGATCGTGCGCGGCACGCGGCGTGGCGTGACGCCGATCGCCACGCCCCGGATCGGCATCCGGCGCGCCGTGGACTGGCCGCTGCGGTTCGTGGTCGACGGGAGCTCCTGGCTGTCGCGCTGATCCCGCAACAAAACCGCCCGCCCGGGCGAGGTGTCCGGGCGGGCGGGATGCCGGGTGCGACGGCGGGGGTGATCAGCGCCGCGTGATCTCCTCGCGCGCGTTGCCGAGACTATAGCGTAGCCCCCCCTGGATCGTGTGCGTCGCGCCCTCGATGAGGAATCCCGCCCCGTCGGTGATCAGGTAGTGCCCGAAGACCGACAACTTGCCGACGTTGTACTGGCCGCCGATCATGCCCCACGCGAACGCCGCGGAGCTCTGACGCTTGACCTCCGCAAAGTCCCCGCCCGCGCAGCCGGTACATACCGGGTTGACGACGTACGCGAGGGCGAAGCCGCCCCCGACGAAGGGCTCGAGCGCCTTGCGCGACGGCAGGGCGACGACCCCGAGCAGGATCCGGCGGACCTGGCTGAAGGTCACCACGCCGCTCCCCACCGTGGTCCGGGCGTCCGTCGTGAAGAACGCCTGCTCCGCGGCGGCGTACAGCCCGACTCGCCTCGCTGTGATGAACCAATGGCCGCCGACCATCGGGTCCCAGTACGTGGGCTGAGTGCGCGTCGCGTACCCCAGGCTTCCCACCTGCGCCCCCCAGTACCACTGGTACGACAAATCGGACGACTCGCGCTGGGCTGGCAGCGGCGCGGCCGCCATGGCGGCGACAGTCAAACCGCAGAGGACTCGTGCGAAGCACGTCATCGGACTTCCTCCCAGGCGCCCCGTCACGGGGCCGCCAACAGGACCGCGTTGAACAACAGGCGGAACGATCCGTGGGTTTGGCCGCGGAACTGCGGCCGGAACCCGAATAGCACGACCTTGCCGCGCCCGACCGGCGCCTCCACCGCCACCGCGAGGCCCCGGATGCCCGCGTCATCGCGGGCGAACCCGGAGCGGAGGGGATCGGCCGGATAGCGTCCCAGCGCCACCGCCGGCGGCTCGACCGCGAACACCGGTCCCTCGTGGAACATCACCGCCAGGGAGTCGGGCACCCCCACCAGGACCGCACTCGAGGGCCGATCCGGACCGCCGGGATGGCCAAAATCGACCCCCAAAATAGAACCCGGCGCAGAAAAACGCGAGGCCTGTTGCGTCTGTGCATCACCAGCTAGGGCATTGCGCACAGAGATGTTAAGGGCCGAAATCGCGAAATCACTTGAAGCCCCCAGGGCCACGAGCGTCCCGCCGCTCCGAACAAAAACCGAAACAGCGGCCGTGCCCGCCGCTCCGAGCCCGCCCGCATAGCGCGCCGGGACCGCCAGCGTGTCCCGGCCCCGCACGAGGCGCTCCGCGTCGTCATGCGGGATGACGAGGACGTCGAAGCGCCGCCGCAGGGATCCGCGCCGTACGTCGCTGTCATGTACTGTCGTGTAGCTGACGCCATACTGATCGAAGAGCCAGCGGGTCCAGCCCTCGTCGGCGGGAGCCGTGCGCGGCTGGTAGATGGCGATGCGCGGCAGTCGATTGCGCGCGCCGCGTGCTCCCGCGGGCGCGGCGGACGCCGCCCGGACGTCGAAGCCGTGCGTCGCCGCATGCTCGGCGAGGATGCTCCGGGCGCGAGCCCCCCAGGCTACCACCGCCGTGTCCGTCCACGCCACCGTCTGACCGGCGCCGAGCAGGGCGGCGATCGCCCGCGATTCCGCCGTCGCGCGGTTGGCGAGCAGGAAGACCTCGCCCCTCCCCACGATGCGCCCGGGGGAGACGGTGACCGTGTCCACCCGCACGAGCTCGGCCTGGAATCGATCGCGCACCGCAACGGCCGGCACATCCATCGTGAGCGGCAGGGTCCACCCGGTGACGTCGTACGGCGCGCGCTCGCCCGCGGGATAGCGCTGCACCTCGAGCAGGTCCTTGGCGTGCGCGCGGAACGGCTGCGCCATCGGGACGACCAGGGTGCCGGTCGGGAACGACCGCGCGTCGGCTTCGAAGGGTTGCTCGGCGCGGAACACTTCGACTCCAGTCGCGAGGAGCACGTTGGCCAGGTGAGCGCGCGCTGTGGCGTCCGGCGCGGGGGGCAGGAGGTAGGCGAACGGATCGCCGGCGGCGCCCCGGGCGATGGCGCGGCGGCCCAGGAGGGCGAAGCGGCTGATGAGGGCCTCGCGGTGGGCGGCGGCCCAGCCGATCAGGGCTTCGGCCGCCACCAGCTCGTAGCGGATGATCTCTCCGAGCCCCCAGCGGCCGCCCGGCCAGGGCGCGGGCGCGTTCACGCCCGCTGGCGGCTGGCGCAGGGTGTCGGCGGCGAGCGTGACGGGGGACGCGAGACGCGCGCTCGCCGCTTCCGACAGGATGCCGATCATGTTGTGGCGCGCGGGGACCGTGCGGAAGCCGCCGTGCCACCAGAGGTCGTAGCGGCGCTGGTGCACGATGCCGGTCAGCCCGGCGTCGTACAGGGCGCTCGCCATGGCCGTCCCGAGCGCGTTCGTGGCGGCGACGAGCATGGGATCGAGGTTGGGATTGACCGGATCCGCGAAGGGGGGCACGAACAGCCGCTCGGCGCCGCCCCCCATCTGGTGCACGTCGTACACGATGTGGGGGAACCAGTCGCGGTACAGCAGGCGCGTCACGAGGCGGGTCTCGGCCAGCGTCAACATGAACCAGTCGCGATTGTTGTCGTGTCCCGCGTAGGGGTGGTAGAGCCAGGGCAGGGGGCCTGCTTCGTACCGCGTCCCCTTGTGCTGGCGGTACCAGGCGACCGTGGTGTCGAGACCGTCGGGGTTCATGGACGGGAGCAGCAGCACCATCACCGAGTCGAGCAGGCGCGTGAGCCGCGGCTCGGTGACGAGCCGGTGCGCCAGGATCATCCCCATGAGGCTCGATGCGATCTCGGTCGAGTGAATGTTGTTGCTGATCAGGACGACCGCGGGCTGCGTGGCGCGGAGCGTTTCCTCCTCTCCGGCCGCCAGTAGCCGCGGGTCGGCGAGCCGCCGCTGGGCCGCGCGCACCGCGTCGCGCCGGGCGTGCAGCGCGGGCGAGGCCAGCGTCACCAACTGGAACGGTCGGCCCAGGGTCGTGGGTCCCAGGGTGTCGACGCGCACCAGGGGGCTGGCGGTCGCGAGGCGCTGGAAATAGCCCGCGATCTGATCCCAATCGGCGAGCATCGAGTCGGTCCCGGGCTCGAAGCCGAGCACGCTGGCCGGGGACGGCAGCCCGGGGGTCTGGGCCCGCGCGGGTGGGCGCATCACTGCGCACACCAGGACCGCGAGCAGGACGAGCGGTCGGATCATGGGCGCGGCTCCGGTGCGGCGGGCATCAGATCAGGTCGAGCGCGCGTCCCACCTTGCGGAAGGCGCCCAGGGCGAAGTCGAGGTCGTCGCGGGTGTGCCCGGCCGAAACCTGGCAGCGGACCCGCGCGTGGCCCTGCGGGACCACCGGATATCCGAACCCGGTTACGAACACGCCCTCGTCGAGCAGCATCTCGCTCATGCGGATCGCCTTGGCGGTCTCGCCCAAGATGACGGGCACGATGGGGGTCTCGCCGGGCAGCGGCGCGAAGCCGGCGGCCAGGAGCGCTTCGCGGAAGTAGCGCGTGTTGTCGCGCAGGCGAGTGATCAGTTCGGGGTGGCGCTCGATGTAATGCACCGCCGCGAGCGCCGAGCCCGCGACGGTGGGCGGAAGCGCATTGCTGAACAGCTGGGGCCGGGAGCGTTGCGTGAGGTAGTCGGCTAGGGCCGCGGGGCCCGCGGTGAACCCGCCGGCGGCGCCGCCCACCGCCTTCCCGAGCGTCGACGTGATGATGTCCACGTCGCCCAGCATGCCGAAGTGCTCGGCCGTGCCGCGGCCCGTCGAGCCGAGCACGCCGGTCGCGTGCGAGTCGTCTACCGTGACGACCGCATCGTACGTGCGGGCCAGCGTCACGATGTCGGGGAGGCGGGCGATGTCGCCTTCCATCGAAAAGATGCCGTCCGTGATGACGAGCTTGAGCCGGCAGTCGCGCGCCGCGCGGAGTTTGGCCTCCAGGTCGGTCATGTCGGAGTGCTCGTAGACGGCGGTGCGGCACTTGGTGATGCTCTTGGCGAGGCGGATGGAGTCGATGATCGACGCGTGGTTGAGGCGGTCGGAGATGACGATGTCCGCCTCGCCCAGGAGCGTGGGGCAGAGCCCCTCGTTCGCGTTCCAGCAGCTCACGTAGGTCAGCGCGGACTCGCAGCCGACGAAGCGCGCCAGCGCGGCCTCGAGCTCGCGGTGGATGGTGAAGGTCCCGCAGATGAACCGCACCGACCCGGTGCCCGCGCCGAACCGGTCGAGTGCGGCCTTGCCGGCCTGCACGATTTCCGGCACGTCGCACAGGCCGAGATAGTTGTTGGACGAGAGGATCAACACCTCGCCCCGGCCTTCCATGACGGCGCGGGCGGCCTGCGGCGAATCGAGGTGGTTGAGGCGCTTGTACACGCCTTCCTGCCTGAAGCCGTTCAGCTCGTCCTGCAGGCGGTCGCCGAATCTCATGCGATCTCCAGGATGACCTTCCCCGCGTCGCCCGAGCGGATCGCGGCGAGCGCCTCGTCGATCCGGGCGAGCGGGAATTGGTGGGTGATGACGGGCCGGGGATCGAGCATTCCGCTCTTGAGGAACCGCAGCATGTCGTGCCAGGTCTCGTACATCTTACGGCCGATCACGCCGTACACGGTGATCCCCTTGAAGATGATCTCGGTGGCGAAGTTGACCGGCACTTCGCCCCGCGGAATCCCGAGCAGCTGCACGCGCCCGCCCATGCGCACGGTGGCGAAGGCCTGGTGCAGCGCCGACGGCACGCCGGACATCTCGCACACGACGTCCACGCCCTCGCCGCCGGTGGCGTCGAGCACCAGGGGGACGACGTCGTCGGTCCTCGCATCGAGGGTGAGGTGGGCGCCCATCTCCCGGGCCAGCGCGAGCCGGGTCGGGTTCACGTCCGACGCGATCACCTTCGCCGCGCCCGCCGCCCGCGCGATCCCGACCGCGAAGCACCCGATCGGCCCGCATCCCACGACGAACACCGTGCTTCCCGGGATCTCGGCGGTGAGCACCGTGTGGAACGCGTTGCCCATCGGGTCCATGACCGCGCCGACTCTCGGTCGGGATCCCGTCGAGCGACAGCACGTTGGTCTCGGGCATCGCCACGTACTCGGCGAACGCGCCGTCGCGGTCCACCCCGATGATTTTCGTATTGCGGCAGATGTGCCCGTGTCCCGTACGGCACTGGAGGCAGTGGCCGCAGATGATGTGCCCCTCGGCCGTGACGAGCTGCCCCACCTGGAGTTCCGTGACCCCGTCGCCCAGCTGCGCGATCTCGCCCGCGAACTCGTGACCGACGACGAGCGGCGGCCGGATGCGTCCCTGGGCCCACTCGTCCCAGTCGGCGATGTGGAGATCGGTGCCGCACACGCCCGCGTGGCGCACGGCGATGAGCACCTCGCCGGGGCCGGGGACCGGCTTGGGGACGGTCGTGACGGTGAGTCCGGGCGCTCGGCGGTCCTTGACGATGGCGTGCATGTGCGCTTTCTGTGGTGGTGCGACGGCGGCAGGAAATCTACCGGGCCGCGGCGGGCGCGGTGAGCCCGGCCGCGGCGCGCGGGAGGAACCGATGGATACGCTCCGGGAGTCGGCCGGGAAGCACACCCACTCGCGCGCCGCGGCGCTCCTGGCCGCGGACCCGGGCGTGCGGCGCGTGCTGGACATTCCGTGCGGCGAGGGGGCGTTGATCGCGCGGCTGGCGGCCGCCGGGATCGAGGCGCACGGCGCCGATGTCCAGCCGCTGCTCCGGGTCGCGGGCGCCCCGTTCACCCGGGCCGACATGAACGCCCCGCTCCCGTTCCCCGACGGCGCCTTCGACGCGGTGGCGTGCGTCGAGGGCATCGAGCACATCGAGCGGCCCTTCGATTTCGTGCGCGAGTGTCACCGCGTGCTGCGCCCCGGCGGCGCGCTGCTGCTCACGACGCCGAACATCAGCGCGCTGCGCTCCCGCTGGCGCTGGCTGCTGACGGGGTTTCACAACAAAGGCAAAACCCCGCTCGACGAGACTGCGCCCAACCCGTGGCACCACGTGGGCCTCCTGTCGTTCCCGGCGGTGCGGTACCTGCTCCACACCACGGGCTTCCGGATCACCGCCATCGCGACGAACCGCGTGAAAGCGGTGGCGTGGCTCTACCTCCCGCTGTGGCCGCTCGCCTGGCTGATGACGGCGTGGGTGTTCCGCCGTGAGGTGAAGGACCCTGCGAGCCGGCGCCGCGACGCGGAGATCCGCCGGCAGCTCTACTCGCTGCCCGTCGCGTTCGGCGAGAGCCTGATCGTCAAGGCGCTGCGGCTGCCCTGACGCCGCTCTACGGGACGGCAGCGGCCGCGGGGGCGGGCTCGATGCGCACGGCGCAGACCTTCAACTGGGCCATTTTCGCGTACGGGTCGAGCACCGGGTTCGTGAGCAGGTTCGCCGCCGCCTCGCGGAAGTGGAACGGGACGAACACCTGACCCCGCGCCACGCGATTCGACACCCGGACCGCCGTCACCATGGAATTGCGCCGCGACGTGATGCGCACCAGATCGCCGTCCGACACGCCAATGTCCCGGGCGTCGTCGGGGTGCACCTCCACGATGGGGGTCGGCTCGCGCGAGTCGAGGCCGCTGGCGCGCCGCGTCATGGTCCCCGTGTGCCAGTGGTACAGCTGACGCCCGGTGTTCATCACGAACGGGAACTGCGCGTCGGGCAGCTCCACCGGCGGCGCGTACTCCACCGGCACGAACCGGGCGCGGCCGTCATCGGTCGGGAACCGGTCCGCGAAGAGGTACGACATCCCCGGGTGGTCGGGCGTGGGCACGGGATACTGGAGTCCCGCGCCCTCGAGGCGGGCATACGTCACGCCGGCCCAGGAGGGCGTGACGGTCGCGATCTCCCGCATCACGTCTTCGGCCGTGGCGAACGCGGTGGGCAGGCCGAGCCGGTTCGACAGGTCGATGAGGATCTCGAGGTCGCCACGGGCCTGTCCGGGCGGTGCGAGGGCGCGGTGGCTCACCTGGATGCGGCGCTCGGTGTTCACGAAGGTGCCGGTCTTCTCGGCGAACGAGGACCCCGGCAGGACGACGTCGGCGTACCGCGCCGTCTCGGTGAGGAACAGGTCGTGCACCACCAGGAACTCGAGCCGCCGGAACCACGCCTCGGCGTGCGCGATGTCGGGGTCCGAGATGATCGGGTTCTCGCCCATGATGTACATGGCGCGGACGCCGCTCTCGGGCTTCGTGATCTCCGTGACCATCAAGCCGTCCACCGCCGACATCGCCTCGGGGTCCACGCCCCAGGCCCGGGCGAAGCGCTCGCGCGCCGCCGGGTCGGTGACCGGCTGATAGTCCGTGTACACGAAGGGGATCGCCCCCATGTCGGAGGCGCCCTGCACGTTGTTCTGTCCCCGGATCGGCATCATCGCCGCGCCCCAGCGGCCGATCATCCCGCAGGCGAACATCAGGTTGAGCAACGTCGTCACGATGTCGGTGCCGGTGGCGTGCTGCGTCAGCCCCATCGCCCACAGCGTGCTCGAGTTCGGCCCGCGCGCATAGGTCTCGGCCGCCCGGCGGATCAGGTCCGCGGGCACGCCACAGATCCGCGCCGCGGTGTCGGGGTCGTAGGCACGCACCACCTGGCGGACCGCGTCGAAGTCGTGCGTCCGCGCCGCGATGAAGTCCCGGTCCTCGAGGCCGCTCGCGATCACGTGATGGAGCATCGCCGAGTACAGCGCGACGTCGGTTCCCGGCTGCATCTGCAGGTGGATCTCGGCCCGATCGGCGAGCTCCGTGCGCCGGGGATCGGCCACGATCAGCGTGGCGCCGCGCTCGTGCGCCCGCTTGATCGCCGCGCCGAATACGGGATGCGACTCCGTGGTGTTGGCCCCGGCGATGAAGATCACGTCGGCGGCATGCTCGACCTCGCGCATCGAGCCGGACGCCGCCGCCGTGTTGATCGCGCGCTGCATCGCCGCCACGGACGTGGAGTGGCACAGCCGCGTGCAATGGTCCACGTTGTTCGTGCCGATGGCCCCGCGGAACATCCGCTGGATCAGGTAGTTTTCCTCGTTGGAGCACTTCGCCGAGGAGAAACAGGCCAGCGCATCGGGCCCGTGCTCCCGCTTGATGCGGAGCACCTGCTGCGCGGCGAGCTCGAGGGCTTCGTCCCACGTGGCCTCGCGGAACGGCTCGTACCAGGACGCGGGCGTGGCGACGCGGTCGCGGAGGTCCTGATCGATGCGCTCGAGCAGCGGCAGCTCCCGCACGGATTTGCCCGTGGCGCGGGGCGGGGTCCCGGGTTTCGACTGCTGGCCCTCGTCTTCGATCGTTCGCCACGGGCCGCCGCGCCGTTCCCCTCCCGTGGGACCGGTCCACGTCCAGCGCCCGTCCCGCTGCTCCCAGCCGCGACGGATGAGTGGCACCGTGAGCCGGTCGCGGTGCTGCGGGAAGTCGTAGCCGAACCTCCCTTTGACGCAGGTCGAGCCCTGGTTCGGGGTGTCGAGCTCGATGTCGGGCGAGGTCACGCGCACCACGCGGTCGTCGGCGACGTGCAGGTCCAGCTGGCAGCCGACGCCGCAGTACGGACAGACCGTGCGCACCACCCGCTCGGGAGCCGCGATCTGCTCGGGCCGGAACCGCTCCCGCGGCATCACCTCGAAGATCGCGCCGGTGGGACACACCCGGACGCACTCGCCGCACCACGTGCAGCCGGCCCGGTCGGCGTCGCCGTCCGCGCCGACCACGATCTGCGTGTGTTCGCCGCGGTGCGCGACGTCGAGCACGCCGACCACCTGGATGTCCTCGCACGCCCGCACGCAGCGGGTACACAGGATGCAGGTCGTCATGTCGTGGCGGATCATCGGGTCGCCCGGGCGTTCGTCGCCGGCGCGGAGCCCCAGGTCGCGGCCGCGGACCGCCGTGGGCTCGACGCCGTAGCGCACCACGTACTGCTCGAACTCGTTGCGCGGCGACGCGCCGCCGCCGTTACGCAGGTGGTCGGCCGGATACCGCTCGAGCAGGAGCCGGAGCACGCCCTTGCGATTCTGGACGGCGGCGTGCGATTCCGTGGTCACCTTCATGCCGTCCGCGACCTTGACCGCGCAGGCGGGCACGAGCTTGGGCTGGCCCTCGACCGAAACGAGGCAGATGCGGCAATTGCCGACCACCGGCAGTGTGGGGTACCAGCACAGCGTCGGAATCTCGATGCCGGCGGCCCGGGCGGCGTCGAGGATCGTCTGCTCGGGATGGGCCGTGAGGGGACGGCCGTTGATGGTCAGCGACAGCATACTGCAATAGACACCCGAAAAGAGGGTGGTTGCAAGACGTCCGGTGGACGGTAGAGTTCCAAGACGCCAAGTCGTGAGGTCGCATGGATCGTCGTGATTTCGTGATCAGCACCGCCGGAACCGCCGCAGCGCTGGCGCTGGCGCGGCCCCTTCGCGCCGCCCCGCAGGCCGACGCAGCCATCCGCGAGCTGTGCCTGCGGGCCCTCGAGGCCGCGCGGGCGGCGGGGGCGGTCTACGCCGACGTGCGGGTCAACCGCAATCGCTCCCAGTCGGTGGCCACGCGCGAGCAGCAGATCACCGGCGCCAATGAGTCGGAGACGTTCGGCTTCGGCGTCCGGGTCCTGGTCGACGGCGCGTGGGGGTTCGCGGCGAGCCGCGAGCTGACCCGCGAGGAAGTGGCGCGCGTCGCCCGCAGCGCCGCCGCCCAGGCGCGGGCCAACCGCCGCGCGACGCGCCGGCCCGTGACCCTGGCGCCCGTGGAGCCGGTCGCCGACGGCCGCTGGCAGAGCCCGATCGAGATCGATCCCTTCAAGGTGCCGCTCGAGGACAAGATCGAGCTGCTCCTCAAGGCGAATGCGCAGGCCCTCGCGGTGCCGGGGGCGCGGTTCGTCAACTCGTCACTGTCGTTCTTCCTGCAGGAGAAGACGTTCGCCTCGACCGACGACATCTTCACCGTGCAGCACATTTACCGCTGTCTGCCGCAAATGACGGTGACGGCGGTGAGTCCGCAGGCCGGCGACTTCCAGACGCGGAATTCGGCCGAGGTGGCGCCGATGGGGCTGGGGTACGAGTGGGTGCTGCGCGCCGACCTGATCGGCAACGCCCCCCGATGGGCGGAGGAGGCGGTGCAGAAGCTGTCCGCCAAGTCGGTCGAGGCGGGCCGCTACGACCTGGTGCTCGACCCCCACCATCTCTTTCTCACGATCCACGAGTCGATCGCGCATCCCACCGAGCTCGACCGGGTGCTGGGCTACGAGGCCAACTACGCCGGGACGAGCTTCGCGGCGCCGCCCGAGGCGGTGCTGGGGAAGCTCCAGTACGGGCCCGAGTTCATGAACGTCCAAGGGGACCGCGCGCAGCCCGGGTCACTGTCGGCCTGCGGCTGGGACGACGACGGCGTCGCGCCGGAAACCTATCTCCTGATCCGCGACGGCATTCTGGTGGACTACCAGACCACCCGCGATCAGGTCGAATGGATCCGGCCGTTCACCGGCCGCACCCGCTCGCACGGGTGCTCGTACGCCGAATCGTGGGCGGACGTGCAGTTCCAGCGCATGCCCAACATCTCCCTGCTGCCGGGGGAGCGGGATCTCGCCGTGGACGATCTGATCGCCGCCACGGACAAGGGGATCTACATCGTCGGGCGCGGGTCGTACTCGATCGACCAGCAGCGGTACAACTTCCAGTTCGGCGGCCAGGTGTTCTACGAGATTCAGGGCGGCAAGATCGTGGGCATGCTCAAGGACGTCGCCTATCAGGCGCGCACCACCGACTTCTGGAACGCGCTCGACATGCTCGGGGGGCGGGCGTCCTACGTGCTCAACGGCTCGTTCAACGACGGCAAGGGCCAGCCGTCGCAGTCGAACGCCGTGAGCCACGGGTGCCCGCCGGCCCGGTTCCGCGACGTGAACGTGATCAACACGGGGAGGTACCGTGGCTGAGGGACTCACCCGGGAGGAAGCGAAGCAGCTCACTGACCGCGTGCTCGCCCGCTCGACGGCCGAGGGATGCCAGGTGAGCCTGGGCTCGGGCGTAGACGGCAACACGCGTTTCGCCGCGAACCAGATCTCCACGTCGGGCGATACCAGCAACGCGGTGCTCACCGTGACCTCGCGCTTCGGGAAGCGCCAGGCGTCGGTGACGACCAACGTGTTCGACGATGCGGGGCTCGCACGCGCCGTGGAGACCGCCGAGCGGCTGGCGCGGCTGGCGCCGGAGAACCCCGAGCAGATGCCGCTGCTCGAGCCGCAGCAGTACAGCGCCGTGGCGGGGTCGTTCGGGGCCACGGCGGGCCTCGACGCGGCGGCGCGGGCGGACGCCGTGCGCATCGCGGCCGACGCCTGCGAGCAGGCGGGACTCCTCGGCGCGGGTTTCATTCAGCGCACGGCCGGGGCGTCGGCGGTGGCGAACTCCGCCGGCCTGTTCGCCTACCATGCGTCCACCGAGGCGGCCTGCACCCTCACGGTCCGCACGCCGGATGGCCAGGGGTCGGGTTGGGCCGGCACGGCGCACAACGACTGGGCGCGCATGACGCCGGCCGCGACCATCGCTGAGCGCGCCATCGCCAAGGCGCGCGGCAGCCGAGCGCCCGCGGCGGTCGAGCCCGGCAAGTACACGGTCGTGCTCGAGCCCACCGCGGTCGGCAATCTGCTGGGCCTCATGGCCTTCGCCATGAACGCGCGGGCGGCGGACGAAGGCCGCAGCTTCTTCGCCAAGCGCGGGGGTGGCACCAAGCTCGGCGAGCGGGTGGTGGACGAGCGGGTCACGATCCTGTCCGATCCCGCCGATCCCGATCTCCTCGAGCGGCCGTGGACGGGCGAGGGCCAGCCCGTCGGGCGCACGGTGTGGATCGAGAACGGCGTGGTGCGGAACCTGGCGTACGACCGCTACTGGGCGGGGCGCCAAGGGGTGGCTCCGGTGCCGTTCGGCGGCGGGATCCGCCTCGTCGGCGGGACGGCGACGGTGGACGATCTGGTGTCTCAGGTGGCGCGGGGTCTGCTGGTCACGCGGTTCTGGTACATCCGGGCAGTGGACCAGCGCAGCCTGCTGTTCACCGGGCTGACGCGGGACGGCCTGTTCCTGATCGAGAACGGGAGCGTCACGCGCGCGGTGCGCAATTTCCGATTCAACGAGAGTCCCGTGATCGTGCTCAACAACATCGAGGCGATCGGGCGCGCCGAGCGCGTGGCCGCGGCGGAGTCGGGCGGGGTGGGGAACAGCGTGGTCGTCCCGCCGCTGCTGGTGCGGGAGTTCACGTTCACGTCGATCAGCGAGGCGGTGTAGGGACCTCGCAAACACAGCGGGCCGCGCCCGGTGGGCGCGGCCCGCGAACGGTGGCGCGCGTCCCCTCTCTAGGCGCGCGGATCCACCGGCAGATGGCGGTGCACGTGGTCGTCGCCCTCCGCGTCGTCCGCGAACCAGCAATACGCCCAGATGCGCGCGGGCCGGACCGCCGCCCGCCCGATGCGCAGGACGATGCCGAGGGGTTCGTCATCGAGAATCAACGGCACTGTCGTCATGATGCTCTCACGTTGGGGCCGGAGTACGCCCCTGACGTAGGCAAGGTGTCTGCCACGGCGTGAGATTACGTAAGTCGTTCTTGATAAATGCCTTATCTGTTTCGCCGCGCTCCGGATGTCGTCACTTTGACACGCGTGCGATAGTGTCGTTTTGACTCTCGATTTTGACAGCGGCGAACCCGGCGCCGCGGGGACTGCGGGGTCGCCGCACGATCTGCCACGCGGCGTACAGCTGTTGCAGTGTGTCCGGCGCGAGGGAGATCACGTCGCTGGCCTGGACTGGGGGCGCGACGATGTGGACGCCGCCCGGGGGCGTGCGGGCCTGCAGATCGACCAGCGTCGCGGCGCGCTCGCGTGGCGTGGCGCCGGCCAGCGCGCCGGGATCGACGACGGCGAGCGCCGGCGCGCACTCGGGGAACCACCCGCCGAACTGGATCACGAGCGCGTCCACGCGGGCGGCCAGCTGTTCGGTGACGGCGCGCTGCTCGGCTGCCTCGATGGCGCGGAGGTCCTGGTCGAGCAGCAGGACGGGGGCGTCGTGGGCCGCGAGGAGCAGCGCCGCCGGGAGCCAGCGCGCGCCCAGCACGACCGCTCCGTCTCCCGGCTCGAGCCGCAGCGCGTAATCCACGAGCAGCGACTCGGTTTCGAGCCCCCAGTGGGTGGGCTGGCGTTGCGCATCGCGCAGCGCCCGGTGCTGCCGTTTCCACCGCGGGAACGACGGCAGCCGCAGCCGCTTCATGATGATACGGTCCACGTGCTCGAGGACCAGCACCTCGGTGAGCACGTACTGGCCGCCCGCACTGGCGTCGAGCTCCTTCACGGCCTCGTCGCCGATGGCGAGAATCTCCTGGCGACCCAACGTGCTTTTGTACTCCTCGATGCGCTGCAGCAGGAACTCGTGGTACTCGCGCCGCTGCGAGCGCGGGTCGGGGTGGGGAGGGCGGGCGCGGCCGCGCGGGGCGGAGTTCAGCACGGCTCGACGTGCACCGTCACTTCGGTGAGCGCGAGGTCGAGCTTGAGGCGCTCCTCGACCCGGTCCGCGATCAGGTGTGCGGCGGCGACGTTGGCGCCGCCGTCCACCGCGATCGTCACCTCGGCGTAGCGCACCTGCGCGTGGCTGCCGCCCCGCGAGCGGATGCCGTACGCGCTCATCACCCCGTCCACGCTTTCGGCGAGCGACCGGATCGTGGCGGGCGGGATCGCCCGCTGGTCGACCAGCACCGGCACCGCGCGCTGGAAGATGCCCACCGCGATCCACACGATGAAGCCCGCGATCCCGAGCGCGAGCACGGGGTCCACCCACCACCAGCCGCGGCGCGCGAACAGCATCCCGATGAGCACCCCGAAAGTAATGAAGACATCGGCCCGGGTGTGCGCCGCGTCGGCCAGGAGCAGGTCGCTCTCGAGCTCCCGTCCCCGGCGCTCCTCGTACCACGCGACGAGCACGTTGAGGGCGAGCGTGCCCACGAGGAGCGCGAGCTGCACGTCGGTGAGGTGCGGCGATGTCCGGGTCCCGCTCAGGAGGCGGCCCACGGAATCGCGCACCAGCTCGAAGCAGGTGATCGACATGAAGCCGACGATCGCCAGGGTGCCGAGGCTCTCGAACTTCCCGTGGCCGTAGGGATGGTCCTCGTCGGGCGGCTTGGCCGCGGCCCGCACGACCACCAGGGCGAGGACGTTGTTGAGGGCGTCGGCGGTGGAGTGCACGGCGTCGCCCAACACGGCGAGGGATCCGGCGGCGAACCCGATCACGACCTTGGCCCCCACCACCGCGGCGTTGGCGAGGAGGAGGCCCCAGAGGACGCGGCGCACCGTCGCGGACCGGGCGGAGCCGAGCTCGGGCATTCCGTCCAAGCTTGTGAGGGCCATTCAGAGAGTCAACGGGGAAGACCCGCTTCAGGCCAGGGCGCGCAGCAACGCCCCCTTGAGATACCCCGTCTCGGGCACGGTCAGCAGCTCGGGATGGTCGGCGGCGGCACCCGGCCAGGCGAGCGCCTGGAGCCGGCGGCCGCTGTCGGCGGCGGCGGACGCCAGCATCTCCCCAAAACGCGTGCGAGTGACGTGATACGAGCAGGAACAGGTGAACAGGATGCCCCCCGGGGCCAGCATGCGCATCGCGCGCAGGTTGACCTCCTTGTATCCCGTGAGGGCGCGGGCGACGCTCTCGCGCGACTTGGCAAAGGCCGGCGGGTCGAGCACGATCGTGTCGAACCGCTCGCCGGCGCGTTCGAAGTCGCGCAACAGATCAAACGCGTTGGCTTCCTGCCAGCGCACGTTCACGAGACCGTTCAACGCGGCGTTGCGCGCGGCGCGACCCAACGCCTCGGCACTCTGATCAACGCCCAGCACCGAGCCGGACCGGCGCGCCAGGTGCAGCGCGAAGGAGCCGTGATAGGCGAACACGTCGAGCGCCCGGCCGCCGGCCGCCGCGTGCTGCGCCACGAGCCGCCGGTTCTCGCGCTGATCGAGAAACGCTCCGGTTTTCTGGCCGGTGCGCGGGGCCGCGAGATACCGCACCCCGTCTTCCTCGACCTCCACTTCGTCGGGTACGGATCCGTAGGCCACCTCGACGTCGAGGGGCAGGGCTTCGTGGCGCCGCACGGCCGCGTCGTGGCGTAACAGCACGCCCTCGGGGCGCAGGACGTCGCGGATGGCCCCGACGACGTCGTCGCGCGCGGCCTCGAGACCGGCCGACAGCAACTGGGCGACCACGTAGGGACCGTACCGGTCCACCACGAGCGATGGCAGGCCGTCTCCCTCGGCGTGCACCACCCGGCAGGCCGTCGCCGTGATCGCCCCGCGCCGCTGCAGCGCGGCCGCGACGCGGGCGCGCCACCACGTCCCATCGATCGTCGCGTCGTCATGCGTGAGCAGACGCAGGCGGATTTCCGAGGCGGGTGAGTAGAGCGCGCGCCCGACGAGACGGCCGCGCCGATCCCGCACCGCCACGATCCCGGGCCGCCGGGTCGCGCCCCCGGGCTCGGCCACGACGTCGGTGCGGTAGATCCACGGATGGCCCGCGCGCCAGCGCGCGGCTCCCTTGGCGGTCACGACGACTTCCATTCCACTCCTCCCTCCCACGTCCCCGGGCAAACGGGGACGGACACGGCGGACAGTCGCCGCTCCCCGTCTATGTTTCGGCATGCCCGCGCTAGCCGCCGCACTCCGTCTGATGGTGATCACCGATCCCCTGTTGCTCAAGGGACGGGACGCGGTGGAGGCCTGCCGCCAGGCCGTCCACGGTGGCGCCACCATGGTGCAAGTGCGCTACAAGGACGGCACGCCGGCAGAAGTCGCGGCCCTCACACGCGCGCTCCTCGCCGCGCTCCCCGCGCCGGTGATCGTGAACGACCGCGTGGATGTCGCGCTCGCGACCGGCGCGGCGGGCGCGCACCTTGGCCACGACGACGTCCCGCTCGCCGCCCTGCGCCCGCACGTGCCGCCCGGGTTCTGGCTCGGCATGTCCGTGGGCTCGGCGGCGGAGGCGGAGACCGCGCTGGCGCTCGCGGCGGACTACTGGAGCGTCGGCCCGTGCTTCGCCACGGGCACGAAGCCCGACGCGGGCCCCGCGCTCGGACCCGACGGCTTTGCTCGGCTCGCCCAGCGCGCGCCCGCCGGGATGCCGGTCATCGGGATCGGGGGCGTGGACGCCCCCGGCGCGGCCGCGCTGACGCGCGCGGGCGCCGCCGGGGTGGCCGTGATCGGGGCGGTGTGGGCGGCGGCCGACCCGGCGGCCGCCGCGCGCGCGCTGCGCCAGGCGGTGGCGACCGCGCGCGGCTGAGCGCCGCTCCTCACCGTCCCCGCCGCACCCGGCGGATCGCCTCGAGGTGCTGGGCGTACGTCGTCGAGAACACGTGCTTCCCGTCCGGCTGCGCGACGAAATAGAGGTACGGCAGGGCCTTGGGGAACAGCGCGGCCTCGAGGCTCGCCCGCCCCGGTTGGCTGATGGGCCCCGGCGGCAGGCCCGCGTGGCGGTACGTGTTGTACGGCGACGCAATGCGGAGGTGCTTCTCGAACACGCGCGGCAGCCGCCGCCCATGGGCGTAGATCACCGTCGGGTCGGCCTGGAGCGGCATGCCGCGGCGCAGCCGGTTGTGATACACGGCCGCCACGTACTCGCGGTCGGGAGCGTAGCGCACCTCCGCTTCGACGATCGAGGCGAGCGTCACGAGCTGGTGGCGCGACATGCCCAGCTCACGCAGGCGCGCGTCCCAGCCGGGCGCCCAGGTGCCGCGGAACTCCTCCGTCATCAGCCGCACCAGCTCGGGGGCCTGGATCCCCACGGGGAGGACGTACGTCGTGGGGAAGAGGTATCCCTCGGCCGTGCTCGCGACGCCGGTCAGGCCGAGTGACGCGAGGACGTCGGAATCGCGCGCCGCCGCGTGAAAGGCGTCGCGGGGGATGGCGAGCCGGGTTTCGGCGATCGCCGCCACTTCAAACAGCATGAGCCCTTCGGGAACGCCCCAGCGCGCCTCGACCCCGCGGCCCACCCGCAAAGCGCGCACGACGTCGCGATAGCGTGCGGCCGTGGGGAACCGGTACGTGCCGGCCTTGAGCTCCGCGGGGAGACCCCGCACGCGGGCGTACAGCCGGAACCACGCCGGCGCATCGACCACCCCGGCGGTCGCGAGGGAGTCCACCGCGGCGTCGAACGACGCCCCGCGCGGAATCGTGACCGTGACGCACCCATCGGAGGCCGCGGCCCCGGGGCACGGATCCCGTCGGGAGCCGGCGCAGGCGGTGAGCGCGAGCAGGAGGAGCAGCCGGGGGGTCATCGGCTGGTGTCGAGATACTGCTGGAGCAGGATCGCCGCCGCGAGCGCGTCCACGTCTTCCTTGCGGCCGCGCGTCGTGCCACCGAGCTCGTGCACGGTGCGCAGCGCGCGTGCGGTCGTGAGGCGCTCGTCCCACAGCGCGACCGGCAGGCCGGTCCGGCGCGCGATAGCGTCCGCCAGCTCCCGCGCGCCGGCGGCGGCCGCGCCCTCGGCGCCCTCGCCGTCGAGCGGCAGCCCCACCACGATCCCCACGACCGCGTGGGTCGCGCAGTGATCGAGCAAGGCCCGCATCGGGAAGCGCTTGCCGGCGCGGCGGGTCAGCGTCGCGAGCGGGCGCGCAATGGTCTGGGTTTCGTCCGAGAGGGCCAGGCCGATGCGGCGCTCACCCCAATCGACCCCCAGCAGCCGCCCCGTCACCCCTGCGCCATCGAGGCGAAGAACTCGGTGTTCGTCTTGGTCCGCTTCATGCGCTCGAGCAGGAACTCGATCGCCTCGACGGGCGGCATGTCGGCCAGGAAATTGCGCAGCAGGTAGGCCTTGTTGAGCTCCTCCTTCGTGAGGAGCAGCTCCTCCTTGCGCGTCCCGGAGCGCTGGACGTCGATCGCGGGGAACGTGCGCCGCTCCGCGATGCGTCGATCGAGGACGACTTCCGAGTTGCCGGTGCCCTTGAACTCCTCGAAGATGACCTCGTCCATGCGGGAGCCCGTGTCGATGAGCGCGGTGGCGACGATGGTGAGGGAACCGCCGCCTTCGATGTTGCGCGCGGCGCCGAAGAACCGCTTGGGTTTCTGGAGCGCGTTCGCGTCCACGCCGCCCGAGAGGATCTTGCCCGAGTGGGGCACCACTACGTTGTGCGCGCGCCCGAGACGCGTGATGGAGTCGAGCAGGATCACGACGTCCTTGCCGTGCTCGACCAGCCGCTTCGCTTTTTCGATCACCATGTCCGCCACCTGCACGTGGCGGTCGGCCGGCTCATCGAAGGTCGACGAAATCACTTCGACGTTGGGCCCCTGGACGTTCTCCTCCATGTCGGTGACCTCCTCCGGCCGCTCGTCGATGAGCAGCACGATGAGGTAGATCTCCGGGTGGTTCGCGATGATGGAATTGGCGAGCTTCTGGAGGATGATCGTCTTGCCGGCCTTGGGCGGCGACACGATCAGCGCGCGTTGCCCCTTGCCGATCGGACACAGCATGTCCATCACCCGGGTCGACAGGTCGCCGTCGGGGCGCTCGAGACGGATGCGCTGCTCGGGGTAGCGCGGGCGCAGGTTGTCGAAGGCGACCCGGTGCTTCGCTTTTTCGGGCTCCTCGCCGTTGACCGTCTCGACCTTGAGCAGCGCGAGGTAGCGCTCGCCTTCCTTGGGCGGCCGGACCTGACCGAGGATGGTGTCCCCGGTCCGGAGGTCGAAGCGCTTGATCTGGCTGGGCGACACGTAGATGTCGTCGGGGCCGTACAGGTAGTTCCAGTCGGGGCTGCGGAGGAATCCGTATCCTTCCGGCAGGATCTCGAGCACGCCCTCGCCGCGCAGCACGGTGTCGGAATCGAGGAGCGACTGTTCGATGCGGAAGATGAGATCCTGCTTGCGCAGCCCCGAGTAGTTGGAGAGGTTCAGGCTCTCGGCCAGCGCGAGCAGTTCTTCGACGGATTTCCTCTTGAGTTCGGCGATGTCCACGGGTGCGGGTACTCCGTTGGCCTGCGGGGAAGCGGCCGGGTGTGGGATGGGTGTGGGTGTGCGGTTGTGCGGGTGTGCGGTTATGCGCGCAGAGTGCGCGAAGTCGGAATCAGCGGGAGTGTACGAGTGACTATGCTACGGGTATGGCCGACCTGAGTCAAGAGCGGGACCCGAACCTGGCGCAGTTCCTCGTGGCCTGGCGCACCACCGAGCTGCCGGATCGTCAAGTGATTGACGCACTTGTACATCCGGTGCACGGCGGCCCCTCGGCGCCGCTCGCGGACGCCCTGACGCGCTGGCCGGGCTCGACCTACTGGTCGGACGAGCCCGACGGCCGCCACCTCGTGCTCACCCGTCCGCGGGCCCGCTCGGGGGAGCGCTGGGGCCTGCACGCGGCGCTGTTTCTCGCCACCCTCGTCACGACGACATACGCGGGCGCGATCCTCGCGGGCGCGATCGCGCCCGGCGATCTCCTCGGTCTGTTCAGCGCGCTGTCCCGTACCGTGGCGGCGGACTGGGTCGTCGGGCTGCGCTTCTCGCTTCCGCTCCTCGCCGTTCTGCTGGCGCACGAGATGGGCCACTACGTGGCCGCGCGGCGCTACAGCCTGAGCGTCTCGCCGCCGTACTTCATCCCGGTGCCCCTGTGGCCCTCGTTCATCGGCACGATGGGGGCGTTCATTCGGCTGCGGACCGTGCTGTCCGACCGGCGCCAGCTGCTCGACGTGGGCGCCGCCGGGCCGTTCGCCGGATTCGCGATCGCGCTGCCGGTGCTCGCGATCGGTGTGGCGCGATCGGAGCCGCTGCCCGCGGCGGTGGGACTGCAGGGCATGGTGATCTGGTTCGGTGCCATTCCCGCGGAGCTCGGCGACTCGCTCCTCACGCTCGTGCTGCGATGGGCGCTGGCGGGCGGCCACGCGGTCGCCCTCGACCCACTCGCGTTCGCGGGCTGGGTGGGGATGATGGTGACGATGCTCAACCTGCTCCCGATCTCGCAGCTCGACGGCGGACACGTGTTGTACGCGGCCTTCCCGCGCTGGCACGAGCGACTGGCGCGCGTCTTCTGGGTGCTCCTCCTGGCGCTGGGGTGGTACGGATGGGCCGGGTGGATGGTGTGGGCCGTGCTCGTCCTGGCGCTGTCGCGCGGCCGGCTGGCGCACCCGTCCGTGCTCGACGTGACGCGACCGCTGCCCGCGACGCGACGGTGGGGAGCGGTGGCGGCGCTGCTGCTGTTCGTGATCACGTTCGCGCCGGTACCGTTCAGGCTCTAAGGGACGGGGGACGAGGGACGCGGGATGGGTCGCATCGGAGCCACCCGTCCCCCGTCCTGTCGTGATGTGACGGAACCTATTGCGTAACCGTCGCTTAGTCTTATCTTTGCCCAAACCAGCCCACGGCTCGGCATGCCCGCACAACCGGCTCGCAATCCCGCGTCCGCCAATCCACCAGCAGTCCACGAATTGCCCCCCATCCGTTTCGATGGCAGCGAAGTTCCGGTTCGTCTCGCGGTGCGCCGCAGCGACGACGGGATGTGGCGGGGCCGGGTCCATTTCGGGGCGGAGGACACCGAGGGCGAGCGGGTGACCGCCGAGATCTTCTGCGCGGCCAGCGAACAGGATCTGTGGCAGTCCGTCCGCGACCTGCGGGACCACCACCTGCGCGACCTGTACCGCTCCCTGCTCTGATGACCGACGAGGCGGTGGACCGCATCGCCAAGCTGCGGCACGATCTGTCCAATCCTCTCGCCGCCCTGCTGATCGAGACCCAGCTGCTGCTCCAGGACGCGGGTCGCCTCGACGCCGAAACCGTCACCGCCCTCAAGGAAATCGAGACGCAGGCGCGGCGCATCCGCGACATCCTCCAGTCCACGAAGGCGTGAGGCGGCGGCACCGGCCCCGGTTCAGTCACGCCGCGCGCTGGTGGCGCCAGCGCCGCGCGTTCCGCGTGCTGCGGGCGCGGGCGTGGCGCGGCCGATGGTGGCCCTGGCGGCGGAGTCCGTTCCCCGGTTGATCCAGCAATAATCGGCGTTTTCGGGCAGGCGGTCTGGCCCGGGGCTCGCCGGTTTCTTATCTTGACCGAGGTTCACTCTCCCAGGCGATGATGCCAATCCGGACGCCCGTGGGGGCGGTCGTGTGCGCGGCCGCCTGCCTCGGATTCTTCAGTTGCTCGTTTCCCGACGACCAGAGCAACGCGGTCTACGTTGTCGTGTACCAGTCGGACTCGCTCGTGGCGCGCGGCGTGCTGGGCGACGGCGAGTCGGATCTGGTCTCTGCCCGCGCGTTTCGGGTCGTGAACGGCCTGCCCGACTCCGGGCGGCTGGACGACGTCGAGATCCGCAACGTCGCGTTCTCCTGGTCCAGTGACGCCGAGGCGGTCGCTACGGTCACCGCAGGCCCGCTGGGCGGGGCCGCCGTCATGGGTGTGACCCCGGGGCTCGTGACGATCCGCGCCCGGGCGCTGTCGTTCGAGGGGGCCCTCCCGGGCACGACCGACCTCCGGGTGGCCGGCCTCTACGCCGTGGACAGCGTGGCGCCGGCGACCGTGCGCTACGGCGAAAAGGTGACGCTGTACGGCGTACGCATGCAGCTGACGCTGGGAGCGGCCCTGGGCGGCGAGAACCTGTTCCTCGACCCGTTCGCCTTTGAGGGGAACCGCGACGGCCTCGGGGTCGCCCGCCTGTGGGTCCCGCCGCGCGCCACGAGCAGCCTCCTGACCTTCGTGGGTCCGGGCGTGTTCGGGCTGAGCGACTCGGTCACCGTCGTCGAGCGGGACCTCTACGAGCCCGATTCGGCGCTGGCCACGCGCCTCGACGTCAACGGGGCGGGGGGCCAGCCGGCGATCGGCGGCAACCCGACGCTGTTCTACAACCCGGCCCTGTACTACGAGCCCGTGGCCATCGGCCGGTCGGCCGCCGACTGGTTTCGCTTCGTGCGGGCCGATACCACGCAGGCCGTCACGTTCATCCTGAACTCGACGGTGCTCAACGACACGGCCTTCTCGCTGCTGAGCGACACCCTGGAGTTCGACCCGGTCGGCGGCGGGTACTCGGTGGCCCCGGGGTCCTGGGTCAACTCACCCGGATTCTACGCCTGCAACGACCGGTTCTTTTTCCCGATCGAGAACCGCCCCGTCTCGACGATCATCGCGCTGCGAAGCCTGCCGGACACCTCGATCCAGCTGCTGTCGTTCTTCGCACGCGACGGGCGCTACGAGCTGGCGGTCGTGAGGGGTTACCACACCGTGGATCGCCGCATCGGGCCGGACCGCTTCGAGGAAAACGACATCTGGTGCCGGTACGCCGATCGCAACTTCGCCGACCCGGCCAGGCAGATCCTGATCTCCGGTGCCGCGCCCCTGTTCCAGGACACGCTCACGATCGACAACCCGCACGACATCGACTGGTACCGCTTCCGCACGACCGTCACCGACACGATTACGGTGCAGTTGCGGCCTCGTCCCCTGGCCACGGGCGTGGACGCCTCCGATATCGACTTGTACGTCATGCGTGTTTCGGACTTCGCTTTCCTGGGCGCGGACCAGGCCACGGGTTCGTTCGCCAAGATCAAGCTGTTCCTGCCGATCGGCGACTACTACGTCGGCGTCGTGGACCGCATCGGGGTGCCGACCCGGTATTCGATGTGCATCGTGCGAGGCACGGCGTGTACGCCTCCCGCCGCCGCGCCCGAAGCGCCGGCGGCGGCCGCGCTTCGCGCCCGGGGCTCCGGGCCCGCCCGTGATCCCACGACCCCGCCGCCCGGCTGGAGCGGCGGACGGAGGATGCTGCCATCGCCGCGCCCGTAGTCGAGTGCCCCCACTGCCACACGCCGCTGCCCGACGGCAGCCGCTTCTGCTACGCGTGCGGGGCGGACCAGTCGGACGGCGCCGGCGGCGGCCCCCCCACCGAGCTCGAGGCGCTGCAGCGGCGCCTGCAGCGGGCGGTCCACGGGAAATACGAGGTCTCGGGCATCCTCGGCAAAGGCGGCATGGGTGCGGTGTTCCTCGCGCGCGACGTCACGCTCGATCGCGAGGTCGCGATCAAGGTGCTGCCGCCCGAGGTATCGCTCGATGCGCGGCTCGTCCAGCGGTTCCAGCAGGAGGCGAAGACGGCGGCGAAGCTGGACCACACCAACATCATTCCGATCTACCGCGTCGAGAGCGACGGCGGCATCAACTACTTCGTGATGAAGTACGTCGCGGGGACGTCGCTCGAGGACTTGCTGGAGGAAAAGAAGGCGCTGCCCACGGACTACATCCAGCACGTGCTGTGGGAAGCGGCCTGTGCCCTGGGGCATGCGCACCAGCGCGGCATCGTCCATCGCGACGTGAAGCCGGCGAACATCATGTTCGATCACGACGGGCGCGTGATGCTCACGGACTTCGGCATCTCGAAGGCGCTCCAGGCCGCGAGCGGCTTCACCGGCACGGGGATGATCATCGGCACCCCGCACTACATGGCCCCCGAGCAGGCCAAGGGGCAGACCGTGGACGGGCGGGCCGACCAGTACGCGCTCGCCGTGGTGGGCTACCGCATGCTCACGGGCCAGCTGCCGTTCCGCGGGGATTCCGTGCATTCGATCCTGTATAAGCACATCTTCGAGGACCCGCCGCCGCCGCGGGACGTGCGCAAGGACGTGCCCGAGTTCCTCGCGGTGGCCATCCAGCGCGCCCTGGCGAAGGACCCGGCGCACCGCTTCGCGACGATGGAGGACTTCGCCACCGCGGTGTGGCCGGAGCAGCCCGTGTCGGCGAGCCGCAGCGGCCCGATGACGCGGCCGCGGTCGCAGGCCGCGCTCTCGTCCGAGGTACCGACGGAGAAGTTCGCCACCACGCCCCCCGCGGTGGAGCGGCGGTCGGCGCCGCGCCCCACGCCGCGGCGCGAGCCGAAGTCCCGCGCGGGCGTGGGCGTCATCCTGCTCGTGCTCGCGGCGGGTGCGGGCGCTGCCTACCTCGTGCTCGGGGTGGGGATCGGCGGGCGCACGCCGGCGCGCACGGCGCAGCCCGCGGCTGCCGCGGCCCCGCTCGTGGTGGACGTGCGCGTGACACCGGCGACCGTGCAGCTGCGCGTGGGCGGGGTGGCGGTGCTCGCCGCCGCGCCGGTCGATGCCCGCGGCCAGCCCGTACCGGGCACGCCCGTCTCGTGGGTCTCCGCGCAGCCGCAGGTCGCGCAGGTCGATGGCGCCGGCCGCGTGACTGCCGTGGGACCCGGGCTCGCGCTGATCGAGGCTCGCGCCGGCGCGGTGCGCGGCCAGGCCGCGATCCAGGTGGCGGTGCCGGACGCCCAGACCGCGCCGCCGCCGCGCGTTCCCTCGCCGGCACCGTCACCCGGCGCCGCCGCCGAGCAGTGGGGCTACGTCTCGATCAATGCCACGCCGGCTGCCACCGTGTTCATCAACGGCGTCGAGGCGGGAGAGACGCCGATCGGCAATTACCGCGTGCGTCCCGGACCGGTGACGATCCGGGTGGAGGCCCCGGGGTACCGCACCGTGACCCAGCAGGTCACCGTGGAAGCGGGTGCCCAGGTGCGCCGGACGATCTCGATGATTCCGGAGGGATGAGGCGGGTGGGGCTGAGACTCGCGACCGTGCTCGCGGCGCTAGTCGTGCCCGCCGCCGCGGCGGCGCAGGCGGCCGGCGGGGGGCCGGGCGTCCAGAACGCCACGCTGCGCCGCGCGATCAGGGCGTACGAATCGGTGGACTTCGACCAGACCCTGCTCGTCGCCCGGCAGGCGCTGCGCGAGCGCCTGACCGCCGCCGAGCGCGCGCGGGCCTACGAGCTGCTGGGGTTCGTGTTCGCGGCGACGAACCAGCCGGACTCGAGCATCGGCGCGTTTCGCGAGATGATCCTGCTCGACCCGGACCGCGAGCTGGGCCGCGTGTCGGGCCGGATCAACGGATACTTCCAGGCGGCGCTCAGCCAGGTGCTCGTGGTGCGGCAGCTGCGCGTGGACTCGACCGCGTTCGTGGCCGGGCAGGGGTTCCTTCCCATCCGCTACTCCGTGACCAGCTCCGCGCGGGTGCGCACCCGCGCGGTGAGCGGGGACGTCACGATCCCGATCGACTCCGCCGTCACCGTCGGAGTGGTCAATCTGCGCTGGCGCGCGCAGGGACCGGACGGGCGCCCGGTGCCGCCGGGCGACTACACCATCCAGGTCGAGGCCACGGGTGCCGGCCAGAGCGCGTTCTCCGCCGCGCGGCAAATCCGCATTGCCCACGGCAGCGTGGACACGCTGCCCCATCTCACGGCGCTGCCGGGATACGACTCGCTGCCGGCAACGGAAATCCCGCCCAAGAGCTGGCGGCCGCTCGGGCTGGCCTTCCTTTATACGGGCGTCGCGACGACCGCGGCCGTGGTGCTGCGGGGAGATCTCGATCCCGCTCCGGGCGCGCTCGTCGCCATCGGCGTGGGTACGCTCGTCACCGGGTTCGTCGCAAGTCTCCGCAACCCCGCCCCGCGGCCGGCTCGCGCCAACATGCTGTACAACGACCTGCTGCGCGAGCAGATCGGCCGGCGCAACGCGGAGATCGCGCGCGAGAACGAGGCCCGGCGACAGGCCGTCGAGATCCGCGTCACGCCGCTCGACGGCGGGCCGCGATGAGACGGGCGCTCGCCACGCTGCTGCTGAGCGCGGCCGCCGCCGCGCCCGCCGCGCTCGCGGCCCAGCGCCTGACGATCGGCATCGCCGGCACCGGTGGCGACTACCGCGAGATCTCGAACGCGCTGCGCTACGAGGTATCGGGCATCGCCGGCGCGGCGGTCCTCACCGTCGGCGGATTCGCGGCCGAGGGCGCCGTCATGGGGCTCACCTACCGGCCCGCAGCGGGGAGCGCCGCCGCCGAGGAATTCACGGCGACTCAGTTCGACGGGTACCTGCGCTACCGGGTGTACCGCGGCGTGAGCCTCGAGGCGGGGATCACCCACCGCCGGGTGGACGACGAGTTCAAGGCCCAGTCCGTCGCCGCAATCCGCGTCGGCGCGCGCTCGGCCGTGCCGCTCGGCCGCGGAGCCGGTGCCGCCGTCCGGGTCAACTACCTGGCCGGCGCGCGGTTCTCGGGCGGCGGCTCGGCACCGCTCGCCCTCGACGTGGGGCTGAGCTTCCACTACGGCTTCGGCCGGGGCCGCGTGCGCCTGACCGGGGACTCGCAGTTCCTGCGGTTCAACCGCCAGGTGAACGCCGGGGTCGGGGACCAGGACGCACCGCTGCAGCAGATCCTCGGCCGGCTGGGCCTGGCGGTCAGCTTCTAGCGTGCGGCGCCGCGCTCCGCGGGGCATCAGGGTCGTGGTCTTCATCCCGGACTGCGGGTCGGACGGTGCGGCGGCGGAGCCACCACACGCCCAGCAGATCCACGATGCCGACGGCCAGACGATCCAGCATCCCGTAATGCGAGACCCCGCGGCGCCGCGGGCGGTGGCTGACCTCGACCGACTGCACGTCCCATCCGCCGCGCAGGAACAGCGCGGGGAGAAAGCGGTGCATGTGGTCGAAATGGGGCACCGCGAGAAACGCCTCGCGGCTGAACACCTTGAGGCCGCAGCCAGTATCGGGCGTGCCGTCGCCGAGCAGGCGCGCGCGGACGCCGTTGGCGACGCGGGACGAGAGGCGCTTCAGGGCGGAGTCGTGCCGCCGCCGCCGGTGCCCGACCACGAGGCGCAGGGCGGGCCGGGCGGCGGGGCCGCGGACCAGGGGAAGGAGCCGGGGGATGTCCGCGGGGTCGTTCTGGCCGTCACCGTCCAGCGTGGCGATCCACGGGGCGCGCGCGGCATGGACGCCCGTGACGAGGGCGGCGCTCTGCCCGCTGCGGGCCGCGTGGCGCACCACGCGCAATCGGGTGTCGCCCTGCGCCAGCGCCGCGAGGCGCTCCGCCGTGCCGTCGTCGCTGCCGTCGTCCACGAACACGATCTCGTAGTCCACGTGGCCGTCCAGCGCCGCGTGGATCTCCCGCACCAGCGGCGCGACGTTGTCGGCCTCGTTGTGGGCCGGGATGACGACGGTCAGTTCGGTGGACACGCGCGGGATGCGCCAGGCGGGATTCGAACCCACGACCTTCGGCTCCGGAGGCCGACGCTCTATCCAGCTGAGCTACTGGCGCGAACAGGCTGCAAGATAGCGGCCCCCCTCCGCGGGCGGCAGGCCGCGAACCCGCCGGCACCGCCCCGCGGTGACCCGGGTCACTTCCCAAGGCCCCCCCTCCTCCCCATGATTGGGCGTCCCCCCGGACGAAAGGACCCTGTGCGTTATCGCCTCGTGGCCGCCCTCCTGGGCGGTGCCGCCATCGCGTTGCCGCCGCCGCCTGCCGGCGCGCAGGTCATCGATGCCGGCACGATCAACCGCTACAACGTCGCCTACCGCGCGCTCCCGCCGCGCCCGGTGACCGGTCAGCGGCCCAAGGTGACCATCCCGATCCCCCTCGGCCTGATCCAGGTACTGCGCGACAGCACGGCGTGGGACCGGGACTCGTCGTATTACAATCCGGTGCAGCTCGTCAACTACATCCTCAATCCGCCGCTCTACCTCGAGGTCAAGCGGGCGCCCACTCCCACGAACGACGTCGAGTTTTCCATCGCGCGCAACCAGTTGATCATCGACCTCGGCGCATCGCGCACGCTCGTGCCGGAGGCGTTCGAGCTCGGGGGATCGAGCCGGCCCCTCAACGTCGGCTACGGCATGGCCGGGTTCCGCGTGGGTTTGATGGTGTGGGTGCACAACGAGCTCGAGCTGCGCCTCGACGACTCGCTGCGGGCGGTGCTGCAGGACGCCGCCCCCGTCCAGCCGAACTCGCGCTACGGCGTGACCGCCGCCGGCCTCGTCCAGGGTGGCGTCGCTCCCGAGGTGGGCTGGGGCGGGCGGGTGTTGGGCGACACCGCCGGGGGACTCTACGCGGGCGGCGCGGTGCGCTACCTCCTCGGCGCCGGCTACGCCCGGGTCGGCGGAGCGGCGGGATTCACGACGGGCGACACGATATTCTCCGACGTCAACCCGCTCACCGAGGACGTCGCGGGCCGCGTGCTGACGGCGGACCCCGCGCTCACGGCCGGCACCGGGGTGGGGCTGGATCTCGGCGTCGTGTGGGCGGCGGGCCCGCTCGAGATCGGGCTGGGCATGACCGACATCGGCGCGACTCTCACCTGGTCCAAGACCACCGTCGATACGTTGATCTGGGACGCCGACTCGAACCGGGTCGTGGACAGCACGCTCGCGCGCGACGTCGAGTCGAAAACGACCCTGCCCGTCTCGACCATCGCGAGCGCCGTCTACGCGTTCCCGACCGGCACCGTCGTGCGGGGCGGCGTGTTGCGCAACAACCGCGGCACGATCCTGTCGGCGGCCGGGGAGCAGCGCCTCGGCGTGTTCACGGTGCGCGCCGGCTTCACGCGCGACCAACGCGCTCGGATTCAGTACGCCTGGGGCGGCGGCGTTCGCCTGGGGCCCGTGGGCTTCGACCTCGGTTTCTTCACCCACAGCCGGTCGCTCTCCCGGGAGCGGAGCATCACGATGGCGACCACGCTGTCCATCTACTGATGAGCCGCCCCATGACCACGCACCGTCTCGGCGCGATCTCCCTGCTGGCGTGTCTCGTCGCCGCCTGCGGCGAGGGGCGCGCCATCCTCAACATCGACCTGCTGAGCTTCTTTCCCAGCGCCGCGCTCGACACGGCGTACTCCGTGCCCGGCGGGACGTCGCTCACGCTCGCGGTCAATCCCGTCGAGATCACGACGGTGGCGCTCGGCGGCTCGGTCATCGACTCGGCGCACGTCACCGTGGCCGCCGAGGTACGGAACACGGCGGGGTCGGGGTCCATCGAGTTCGAGGTGTACTTCGACGAGTCGGTGGTGACTTTGTTCGCGCCGGGGAATCTCGTGGCCGCGGACACGGCGACGGTGAGCGGCGCCGGCACCGTAACGCTCGCGCCGCCGCCGTTCCGCGTGGGGGATCCCGCGGTGTTCACGAACGACCGGTTCTGGGTCGGCGTGCGACTCGTGGGCAGCGCCAACGTGGGGCCGTCGATGACGGGGCGGGTGCAGGTCAGTGCACTCGGTGTGCAGATCGTGGTGCAGGACGAGTTGACGCCGTAGGAGGTCGCAGGATTCCGAGCATTCACCGAGGGGTTACCAACGTTCGCACGCGGCCGTATAGTGAGGGGATGCACCGACGTTTGAGTACACCCGATTGATGCGCCGCTCGTCGACGGAGCCATTGTACAGTCTGCCGCGGGACTCTGGTGCGATCTGCCGGGGTCCCGCGTTTTTCTCTAATGACAGGAAGGACGGCCGTATGAGAGACGCAACAGCTCGTCGCTTCGCCCCCTGCACCCTGGCCGCCGCGCTGCTGGTGTTCGCAGCGGTACCGGCGCAGGCCCAGGAGACCGTGGTCGAAGCGCCTCAACGCCTGCGCGTGACGACTACGTCGGAGGAGGCGAGCCGCCACTTCTGGGCGGGGCTCACCGAGGCGCGTAACTTGTTCCCGACCCGTGCCGTGGGCTACTTCGACCGTGCCCTCGCGCTGGACGGCGATCTCGGGCTCGCCCGCGTGGCGCGCGGCGTATTCGCACCGGGCCTCACCAGCGACGCGCGCAAGGCCGAAGTCGAGCGCGGGATCGCCACCATGACCACCGCGACCACGGGCGAGATGGTGACGGCGCTCGCGTTCCGCGAGTGGGTGGGCGGCAACGCGCCCGGGGCGCGCACGCTGTTCACGACCGCGAGCGCGATGATGCCGGGCGACCCGGGGCTGGCGGCCTTTGCCGCCCAGATGACGAATCAGGTCGAGGGACCCATGCAGGCGCGCGAGGCGTTCCGCGCCGTCACCGAGCGATTCCCCGACGATGGGCCAAGCTACAACAGCCTGGCCTACGTCTCGTGGTCGACGGGTGACCACGCCGCCGCGTTCGCGGCGGTGAAGCGCTACGTCGAGCTCGCCCCCGACCAGCCGAACCCGCACGACTCCTACGCCGAGCTGCTGCAGTGGGATAACCGCTTCAGCGAGGCGCTGGCGCATTACAACCACGCTATCCAGATGGATTCGAGCTTCACCGAGGCGTACATCGGCGTAGCGGAGGTCATGCAGCTCACGGGACGCGGGGCGGAGGCACGCCGCCAGATCCAGCGCGCCATGCCCCGCGCGCCGTCCACGCCGGCGCGTCTCAATTACATGCGCGCCGTCGCGCACAGCTTCCTGCTGGATGGACGGCTCACGGAGGGGATGGATCAGCTCGCGACGGCGGCGCGTGAGGCGCAAGCGGACAACCGCAGCAACATCGCCGCGGAGGCGTACCGCCAGATGGCGCTCGCCGATGCGATGCTGGGGCGCGGTACGGCGATCGCGGGGCACCTCAAGGCGGCCGGCGACGTCGGCGGCGCCGACACGCCGGCGCAGCTGGCCACGGTCGCCATCGCGCACGGCACGGCCGGTGATCTCGCGACGGCCCGCGCGGCGGCGCAGCAGCTCGCCGCCACGGCGGGGACGAGGACCTGGGTCACCAACCTCGCGCATACGGCCAACGCGGTCATCTTGCTGCGGGAGAACAAGGCCACCGAGGCGCTAGCAGAGTTGGCCGCGGTGGACAGTGACGATCCGTTGGTTCGGGCCTTGCGGGCCGAGTGCCACCGGGCCACCGGCGGCACCGCGGAGGCCCGCGCGCTGCGCGGCCAGGTCGTCAACGACCCGGCCTTGAACCTGATGTCGAGTTATGAGACGCTGGCTCGGATCCGGGCCGCGCGCCTCAAGGTCTGACCGCTGAGCCGGGCGCGCGGTCCGCAGACCAGCCGCGCGCCCGAATCGGGGGAGCGGGTCCCCCCAACGACAATGCTCGACCACCGCACCGGTGGTCGAGCATTGTCTCACTCAGTCGGGGCGAGTGGATTTGAACCACCGACCTCCTGGTCCCGAACCAGGCGCGCTAACCGGACTGCGCCACGCCCCGCATGCGCCCGGAGGGACTCGAACCCCCAACCTCTTGATCCGTAGTCAAGCGCTCTATCCAGTTGAGCTACGGGCGCGAGTCCCACTGCGGACCAGCGAATGCCATCCGCAATGTCTCACCAGTGGGCGGTACTAGACTCGAACTAGTGACCTCCACGATGTCAACGTGGCGCTCTAACCAGCTGAGCTAACCGCCCGATCGAAGGCGGACAGCCAGTCAGGCGGTGCGGCGGTCGGCCTGACCGCCTGTCCGCCCGTCCGTCTGTCCGCCCGAATAGCGGGGGTGGGATTTGAACCCACGACCTCCGGGTTATGAGCCCGGCGAGCTACCAGACTGCTCCACCCCGCGTCGCTTGTATCTCGTGCCAGTCGAGAGCGGGAAACGGGACTCGAACCCGCGACCCCAACCTTGGCAAGGTTGTGCTCTACCAACTGAGCTATTCCCGCGTCGCGCCTAATCTAACCGGCCGCCCCGAGCCTCCACCACCCCTGGGCTGGTCACCGGTCCGCCCCCGTCCGCCACTGTCCGCCGCCGTCCGCCCTTGCCCGCCACTGTCCGCCGCCGTCCGCCCTTGCCAGCCGCCGAGTGGAGGCGAGGGGAATCGAACCCCTGACCTCGTGAATGCCATTCACGCGCTCTCCCAACTGAGCTACGCCCCCGTTATATTGGGAACCCCCAACGGTTTCTGGCGGGAACACGGCATTGTATCGGAGCGTTGGGGTAGTGTCAAGCGAGCCACGTCACCGGCATGAACTTCGGGCGCGTCCCGGGGTACCACGCCGCACACGGATACCCAAGGAATATGCCCGTTAAGAAGACCGTTCCGAAGCGCCGCGCTGCCGCCCGTGCCAAGACGCCCGCCAAGGCCAAGCCGCCGGCCCGTCCGGCGGCGGCCGTGGCGTCCGGCAAGGCCGGCGCCCGGGGCATGCCCAAGGTCGTGGCCAAGGCCGCGGCGCCCAAGGGGGCCGCTGCCGCGGCGAAGGCCCCGCGCAAGCGCCGCCGCGGCATGATGAGCGGACTCGCGTCCTCGGAGCACGAGCGCGACATCCTCGACCAGTACCTCCACGAGGTTTCCAAAACCCCGCTGCTCACGCAGAAGGAGGAGATCGCTCTCGCCCGCAAGGTCCGCGCGGGTGATCAGGAGGCGATGCAGGAGCTGGTCAAGCGCAACCTGCGGTTCGTCATCTCCGTGGCGAAGAAGTACCAGAACCGCGGCCTGCCGCTCACTGACCTGATCGGCGAGGGCAACGTCGGCCTGCTCACCGCGGCGCGCAAGTTCGATCCGGATCAGGGCGTGAAGTTCATCTCCTACGCCGTGTGGTGGATCCGCCAGGCGATTCTCGCCGCGCTGGCCCGGCAGGGCCGCACGGTGCGCGTGCCGCTCAACCGCACGGCCGATCTGTCGCGCATCGTGCGGACGGCGGAGTACCTGCGCCAGACGATGCGCCGCGAGCCGACGCCGGAGGAGATCGCGGACGCCACGAAGCTGTCCCTCGAGGTGGTCCAATCCCTCGCCGCCCTGAACACGGGCGACGTGCGGCTCGACGCTCCGCTCGATCCCGACGGGGACCGCTCGCTGATCGAGCGGTTCATCGCCGAGGACCTGCCGGACACCGAGGACCAGGCGATGGACCGGTTCCTGTCCGACGAGATCGAGAGCGCGCTGAACACGCTCCAGCGCCGTGACGCGAAGGTGCTGCGGCTGTATTTCGGGCTCGACGGCGGGCGAGAGCACACCCTGGAGGAGATCGGGGGGATGCTGGGCGTCACCCGCGAGCGGGTACGCCAGCTGCGTGACCGCGCTCTGAAGCGGCTGCGCGACGGCACCGTGGGAAGGGCGCTGGCGTCGTTCGCGGCGTAAGGGGCGGCGCATCGGCTCGGGCGGCTCGGCGGCAGGTCCTTCCGCTGAGCCGCCTTGCCGTCTAGCCCCAAAGCCGTCCAGCAGTCTACCTTGTAGTTCGTGATCGACCGCATCGGCCGATCGGCCCTGACCGGCCTGGCGGAAGCCGGCCGGTTCGGTCGGTTCCTCGCCGACATGGCCCGAGCGCTGCCGGACGCCGGCACGTGGGGCCGGTTGCTCGTCGTGCAGATGCGACGGGTGGGCGTGGACTCCCTCCCCGTCGTCGTCTTCATCTCGGCGTTCACCGGCGTCGTCCTCGCCCTCCAGGCCTCCTACACCTTCACCGGCACCGTCCCGCTCTATATCGTCGGCACCGTCGTGGGCAAGACGATGATGCTCGAGCTGGGGCCCGTGCTCGCCGGGCTCGCGCTCGCGGGCCGGGTGGGCGCGAGCGTCGCGGCCGAGCTCGGGACGATGAAGGTCACCGAGCAGGTGGACGCGCTCGAGACCCTGGCCTACGACCCGCAGAGCTATCTCGTGATCCCCCGGGTGCTGGCGGGTACCCTCATGGTGCCGCTCGTGGTCGCGCTGGGGACGGGCGTCGGGATCGTGACCGGATGGCTCGCGAGCGTCGTGCTGCTCGACCTCTCGACCCCGGAGTTCGTCAAGGGCCTCCAGTTCCTCTACAAGTTCAAGGACACGTGGTACGGCCTCGTGAAGAGCGCGAGCTTCGGGCTCACGATCACGCTGGTGGGCTGCATCGTCGGGCTCGCCACGCGGGGCGGCGCCGAAGGGGTGGGGCGGAGCACGACCGCGGCCGTCGTGTACTCGGCCGTCCTGATCCTCGTACTCGACGCGTTCTGGGCGATCCTGCTGCTGTGATCCGCTTCGACGACCTCCACAAGGGCTTCGGGGCCAAGCCGGTCTTGACCGGCTTCAGCCTCGAGGTGCGTGACGGCGAGACGATGGTGATCATCGGGTACTCCGGCAGCGGCAAGAGCGTGGCCATCAAGCACATCGTGGGGCTGCTGCGGCCCGACAGCGGCGAAGTGTACGTGGACGACCGGGCGGTCTCGGAGCTCGATCGAGCGGGCCTCAACGCGCTGCGGCGCGACATCGGGTTCGTGTTCCAGTTCGCGGCCCTGTTCGATTCCATGACCGTGTTCGACAACGTCGCGCTCGGCCTGCGGCGCCGTGATGTGGGCGACGACGAGATCGTCGAGCGGGTGGGGGAGGCCCTGGCCCTCGTGGACCTGACGGGCACCGACGAGCGCATGCCCGCCGAGCTGTCGGGCGGGATGCGCAAGCGGGTCGGGATCGCGCGGGCGATCGCCCTCAAGCCGCGCTATATCCTGTATGACGAGCCGACCACCGGGCTCGATCCGGTGACCTCGGCCGTCATGGACCGCCTGATGGTGCGCACCCGCGAGCACCTGGGCGTCACGGGCATCGTCGTGACCCACGACATGCGGTCGGCCTACACGGTGGGCGACCGGATCGCCATGTTGTACGAGGGCGGCATCCGGCAGGTGGGGACGGTGGCCGAGATCCAGTATTCGGACGACCCGGTCGTCCGCCAGTTCATCGAGGGGCGGCCCGAATGAAGCGCGGGAACGAGTTCGCGGTGGGGGTCGTGGTGATCGGGGCCTTCGCGCTCATCGTGGCCGGCGCCCTGTGGCTCTCGGGCGCCGCCATCGGACGCGCCGAGAGCCTGTACACGGCGCGCTTCCGCACGGTTGGGGGGCTCGGCGTCGGGAAGCCGGTCGTGCTGCGCGGCGTGCGCGTCGGCCGGGTGGAGGAGATCCGCCTCGCATCCGGGAACTGGGTCGAGGCCGACCTCCGGGTCTACCAGGACATCGCGCTCCCCCCGCGGCCCGCGGTGATCGCGGCCTCCGCCTCCCTGTTCGGGGAGTGGGCGGCCACGCTGATCTCGCTCGATCAGCCGCCCGACGATCCCAACATCCGCCAGCAGCTCCAGGAGGCCGCCTCGGCGGGCGGCGGCCGGTGGCCCGGTGCCACCCTCCCCGACGTGGGCCAGCTCACGGCGCAGGCGGGCCGCATCGCCGGCGACATCGCGGCCGTGGCCGGGCGGTTCCGCACGGCCTTCGACTCCCAGGCGGCCTCGGACCTGCAGCGCTCGATCCGGGACTTCGCCAACATGGCCGACCGGCTCGCCGCCGTGACCGCCGAGCAGACCGACGTGATGCGCGCGATCGGGTCGAATCTCGAGCGCGGCTCGGAACACGTGGCCCAGGCGGCGGGCGACTTCGCGGCGACCGCGAGCCGCATGGACTCGGCCACCGCCGAGGGTCAGGTGACCTCCGTAATGGAGAACGCGGCGGCGGCCTCCGGAGATCTCCGGGCCGCGGCGACCGATCTGCGCTCGTTGCTGGCCGCCGCCCAGCGCAACCAGGAGAGCATGGTCCGCATCCTCGTCGGCGCGGACACGGTGATGACGCGGATCGTGAACCGCAGCGGCTCCCTGGGCCTGCTGGTCGGCGACTCGACCCTCTACCAGGAGGCGACGCTCACGCTGATCCAGCTGCGGCAGCTGCTGGCCGACATTCAGGCGAACCCGCGGAAGTACTTCACTTTCAGCGTGTTTTGAGCGATGGCCAAGCAGCGGGCGGCGCGCGAGACGAGCGCCGGCGGCGTCGTGTTCCGGCGCCGCCCGGGCGGCGACATCCGCTTCCTGCTCATCCGCGACTCGTACGACAACTGGGGCTTCCCCAAGGGGCACCTCGAGTCCGGCGAGCCGCCGCTCGATGCCGCGCGCCGCGAGGTGGGCGAGGAGACCGGCCTCGAGCACCTCGTCCCGCGCGGCGCCCTGGGGGTGATCGACTGGTATTTCCGGTTCCGCGGCCGCACCATCCACAAGTTCTGCCATTTCTTCCTCCTCGAGTCCCCCGACGGCGAGCCGGTACCGCAGGTCGCCGAGGGGATCACCGCATGCATCTGGTTGCCGCTCGAAGAGGCCCTGACCACCATTTCCTACGCCAACGCCCGCACCATGCTGCAGGAAGCGGCCACGCGGGTGGAGGTGCTGGTGCGCTCCGCGGAGCAGCCGTCGTGACCCCCGTGGTGCCCGTGTTTCACCCGCGCCGCGACGCGCGCCATGCCGTGAAGCGCGGCTATCCGCGCCGCGCCGGGGCGGTGCGGTTGTGCCGTTCGCTCGATGCGGTCGAAGCGTTGATTGCCGAGTGCCTCGTGGACGCCGTGGTGCTGGACGTCAAGGCAGCCACCGACCAGGCGCTCGCCCTGCCGGCCCGGTTCCCCGGCATTCCCGTGTACGCGCTGTCCGCGTTCCGCCCTCAGGACGCGGCCCTGTTGGAGCGCTGTCACCGGGCGGGTCTCGCGGGCACGCTGGTCGAGGGGGTGGACAACGCGGTGGTGGGGGAATGGGTCGCCGCGCGCACCGCCCAGGTGGGCCGGCGCCGCGCGCTGGAAGACGCGCCGGCAGTGCTGCGGCTCACCGATCCGATCCAGCTCGCCGCGTGGGAAGAGGTGCTGCGGCGCGTGGCGGTACCGCTCAAGACCTCGGACGTGGCGCGCACCCTGCGGGTGACGCGCGAGCACCTGTCGCGGCAGTTCGCGGCCGGCGGCGCCCCCAATCTGAAACGCGTCATCGACCTGGCGCGCGCCGCCTGCGCCGCCGATCTGTTGGCGAACCCGGGGTACACGGTGCGGCATGTGGGTCGCATCCTGCAGTACGCCTCCGCCAGCCACCTCGCTGCCGCGGCGCGTCGCGTCGCCGGCGTCACGCCCGCCGAGTTGCGCGACCTGGGGCCCCGCGGCGTGCTGGCCCGGTTCGTCCGCGGGCGCACCCGGTCCCGGGCGTGAGCGCGCTGGGGGTGGCGGCGGGGCGCGGCCATGTGATACTTTTCACAAGCTGTACCCGACCCTAACCCCCCAACCCTCATGGCCACTGAATCGACCCTCAGACCCGGCGAGCTGAAGGACGTCCTGCTCAAGGAAATCCAGGCGGCGGACCTCGCGGACCTCGACGTCCGGGAGGTCGGTACCGTCCTCGAAGTGAAGGACGGCATCGCGCGCGTCTATGGGCTCACCGCGGCGATGGCGGGCGAGATGCTCGAGTTCACCTCGCAGACGGGCGAGAAGATCACCGGCCAGGCGCTGAACCTCGAAGAGGACAACATCGGCGCGGTCATCTTCGGCGACTACCTCCAGCTGCGCGAAGGGGACGAGGTGCGCCGCACCGGTCGCGTGCTCGAGGTGCCGGTGGGACCGGCGCTCGTCGGGCGCGTGGTGGATGCGCTGGGCCAGCCGGTGGACGGCCTCGGCCCGATCGTCGGGACCGCGACGCGCAAGGTCGAAATCGTGGCCCCCGGGATCATCAAGCGGCAGCCCGTGAAGGAGCCGTTGCAGACCGGGATCAAGGCGATCGACTCCATGATCCCGATCGGGCGGGGCCAGCGCGAGCTGATCATCGGCGACCGCGGAACGGGGAAGACGGCCATCGCGGTGGACACGATCATCAACCAGCAGGGCAAGGGCGTGACCTGCGTCTACGTCGCGATCGGGCAGAAGCGCTCGACGGTCGCCGCGGTGGTGGATCGCCTCAAGGAGCACGGCGCCATGGCCTACACGATCGTGGTCGTCGCCTCGGCGTCCGAGCCCGCGCCGCTGCAGTACATCGCGCCCTACACCGGCTGCACGATCGCCGAGTACTTCATGTATCAGGAGAAGAAGGCGACGTTGTGCGTGTACGACGACCTGTCGAAGCAGGCGGCGGCGTACCGTCAGCTGTCGCTCGTGTTGCGGCGCCCGCCGGGACGGGAGGCGTATCCGGGCGACGTCTTCTACCTGCACAGCCGGCTGCTCGAGCGGGCGGCCAAGCTGTCCGACGAGATGGGCGGCGGTTCGCTCACCGCGCTGCCGATCATCGAGACGCAGGCGGGCGACGTGTCGGCCTACATCCCGACCAACGTGATCTCGATCACGGACGGCCAGATCTTTCTCGAGACCGATCTTTTCTTCGCCAACGTCCGCCCCTCGGTGAACGCCGGCATCTCCGTCTCGCGCGTCGGGGGCAACGCGCAGATCAAGGCGATGAAACAGGTAGCGGGCCGGCTGCGGCTCGACCTGGCGCAGTACCGCGAGCTCGAGGCGTTCGCGCAGTTCGGCTCCGAGCTGGACCAGGCCACGCAGCGCCAGCTGGCCCGCGGCGCGCGGGTGGTCGAGGTGCTGAAACAGCCGCAGTACCGGCCGATGCCGGTCGAGCAGCAGGTGGTGATCATCTTCGCCGTCACCAACGGCCTGCTGGATGACGTGGAGGTGGCGCGGATTCGGGCCTGGGAGCAGGGCTTGCACGACTTCATGGAGGCGCAGCATCCGGAGATCGGCGACGAGATCCGCCGCGCCAAGGCACTGTCGGACGACCTCCAGGGCCGGCTGCGCAAGGCCATCGAGGAGTACAAGACCATCGGGCCGGCCTGATGGCGAAGCCCCGCGAGCTGCGGCGCCGGATCCGCTCCGTCGAGAACACCCGCAAGATCACGCGGACGATGGAGATGGTCGCCACGTCGAAGCTGAAGCGCGCCCAGGACCGGGTCGTCGCGGCGCGGCCGTACGCGGCCGCGCTGGCGCAGGTGCTGGGCGACCTGTACGCCCCGGACCTGGCGGAGCGCTTCCCGCTGCTGCGCCGGCCGCCCCGCGGCCCCGGCCGGCGCGTGGCGCTCGTGCTGATCACCTCCAACCGCGGCCTGTGCGGCGCGTTCAACGCGAACCTGATCCGCGAAGCCCGCGGCCGGATCGCGGCGCTCGAGGAGCAGGGCGCCCAGGTCGATCTCCACCTGATCGGCCGCAAGGGCTTGGCGTTCTTCCGCTTCCTCGGTCGCCCCATCGCGTCGCAGCGCATCGATATCGGCGACCGGCCGACCGCGGCGCATGCGGCCGACGTGGTGGCCCCATTGGCGGCGCTCTTCGAGGCCGGGACGCTCGACGCGGTCGAGATCGTGTTCGCGAAGTTCGTCAGCCCGGTGTCCACTCCGCCGACCACCCTGCCGATTCTGCCGGTGACGCCCCCGGAGGCGGACGGGGGCGGACACGGGCGGACGGCGGCGGTCGGGAATTACATCCTCAAGCCGTCGGCGCATGAGATCCTCGAGCGATTGCTGCCGCTGTACGTGCGGAACCAGGTGTATCGCGCGCTGGTCGAGACGGCGGCCGCCGAGCACGGCGCGCGGCGCACGGCGATGAAGAACGCCACCGACAACGCCGGCGACATGCTCGACGGGCTGCGCCGCACGCTGAACCGCGCGCGCCAGGCGCAAATCACGCAGGAGATTTCGGAAATCGTGGGCGGCGCGGAAGCGCTCGCCGGTTGACCGACCCACCACGACCAACGCACACGGACATGGCGACCAAGACGCAGGCGCAGCAGGAGCAGAATATCGGCCGGGTGGTCCAGGTCATCGGCCCGGTGATCGACGTCGAGTTCGAGCCCGAGCGGCTGCCCGAGCTGTACAACGCGCTGGTGGTGGATCGCCCCGCGAACGGCGGGCCGGCCGTCCACCTGGTCGCCGAAGTGCAGCAGCACATCGGGCGCAACCAGGTGCGCGCGGTCGCGATGAGCTCGACCGACGGCGTGGTGCGCGGCATGGACGCGGTGGACACGGGCCAGGCCATTACCGTGCCCGTGGGGAAGGCGGCGCTGGGGCGCATCCTCAACGTGCTGGGCGATCCGGTGGACGAGGGCCCACCCATTCCCGCGGACGCCGAGCGGTGGCCGATTCACCGGGAAACGCCGAAATTCGTGGACCTCGAGCCCAAGACCGAACTGTTCGAGACGGGGATCAAGGTCGTGGACCTGATCGCGCCGTTCGTGAAGGGCGGGAAGATCGGCCTGTTCGGCGGCGCCGGCGTGGGCAAGACGGTCGTGATCATGGAGTTGATTCACAACGTGGCCTTGGGCCACGGCGGCCGCTCGGTGTTCTGCGGCGTGGGGGAGCGCACGCGCGAGGGCAACGACCTGTACCTGGAGATGAAAGAGAGCGGCGTGTTGGAGTCCTGCTCCCTCATCTACGGCCAGATGAACGAGCCGCCCGGCGCCCGGCTCCGGGTCGGTCTGTCGGGGCTCACGGTGGCCGAGTACTTCCGCGATGTCGAAGGCCAGGACGTCCTCGTGTTCATCGACAACATCTTCCGCTTCACCCAGGCGGGCTCCGAGGTGTCGGCCCTGCTGGGCCGCATGCCCTCGGCGGTGGGATACCAGCCCACGCTGGCGACCGAGATGGGCGAATTGCAGGAGCGCATCACGTCCACCCGCAAGGGATCGATCACGTCGGTGCAGGCGATCTACGTGCCCGCCGACGATCTCACCGACCCCGCGCCGGCCACGGCGTTTTCGCACCTCGACGCGACGGTGGTGTTGTCGCGCCAGATCGTCGAGCTCGGCATCTATCCAGCGGTGGATCCGCTCGGCTCATCCAGCCGGATCCTCGATGCCCAGTACCTCGGCGACCGCCACTACCGCGTCGCGGTCGAAGTGCAGCGGATCCTGCAGCGATACCGTGAGCTCCAGGACATCATCGCGATCCTCGGGATGGACGAGCTGTCCGAAGAGGACAAGCTGATCGTGTCGCGCGCCCGCCGCGTGCAGCGGTTCCTGTCGCAGCCGTTCTTCGTGGCGGCCCAGTTCACCGGCCTCGAAGGCAAGTACGTGAAGCTCGAGGATACGATCAGCTCGTTCGAGCGGGTCGTGGCGGGCGAGTTCGACCATCTGCCCGAGCAGGCGTTCTATATGGTGGGCGGCATCGACGACGTCGCGGCCAAGGCCAAGCAGCTGGCGGCGGCGTGATGCCGATGAAGTTGATCGTGCTCTCTCCCGAGCAGACCGTGTTCGACGGCGACGCCGACGGGTTGGTCGCGCCCGCCTTCGACGGCCTGGTTGGGATCCTGCCCGGGCACGCGCCGTTTCTCACCCTCCTCGGCGCCGGCGCCCTCCGGGTGCGCCGCGGCGCCGAGGTCTCGAAGTTCAACGTCGCCGGCGGGTTTCTTCAAGTGACGCGCGATGCCGTCCGGGTCGTCGCCGATCGGGTTGCCTGATCACGGGCACCGGGTGAGCGGGATCACGCCGCGCCCGGCTGGCGGGCAGGCCGGGAACGCGCGGCGGGACTCCGGGTACGGGTTGGCAGGCTGGTGTGGTCGTACCATTCTCGAGGAGGATTCATGCGAAGGATGACGGTGCTGGTGCTGCTCACGGTGGTTGCCGCGCTCCCCGCGTCGGCGCAGTGGGCCGGGATGCCGGTGTGGAACAGCCCCAAGGGCGGAACCGGCGTGAAGATCATGGGGGACGTCGGATTGCCGTCGAATGACGCCGGCGGCGGGACCGCGTTCGGCGGCCGGGCGTCGCTCGGCCTCAGCGTCCTCACGCTCACGGCCGGGGTCGCGAGCTACAAGCCGGACAACGTCACGGATCGAGTCACGTCGTTCGGAGGAACGGCGGCGTTCCGCGTCGTGGGCGGCGCGCTCATGCCCGTCAACGTGAACATCATCGGCGGCGCATCGACGACGAAGGACGTCCGCGTCACCCCCCTGACCTCGGCAGACCTCACCACGATCGTGGCGGGGGCCGGCGCCAGCGTCAGCCTGCCCATCCCGGGGTTCAGCATCGAGCCGTACCTCTCGATCACCAACCGCTGGAACAAGTTCTCGGGCGCGGGCAATACCGAGTCCGACATCGGGTGGACGGTGGGCGCCAACGTGGGTCTTGGCATGCTCGGGGTCCACGCGGCCTACGACTCGCAGGACCGCTTCGGTGCGGGGAGCGCCGGGGTCCTGGGCGTCGGCGTGCACATCGGCATCGGCGTCCCTGTCCCCGGTCTCTGAGCCGGTTCACAACGTCGGGAAGAGCCACTAGCTTTGGGGCGCGCCATCCCGGCGCGCCCCTTTCCCCCTCGAGCTCGGACCCTGATGCGCGCGACCCGCCGACTGTGCCGTGCCGGACTTGCGGCCGCCGTGCTGACGACGACCGCCTGCAGCTACACGCTCGACGCCACCGCGCTCGGCGTGCCGGCAACGCTGTCCGAGCGTGCGGGCGCGCCGGTTCAGGGGACGCCGTTCCGCGTCACGAAGCACCCGGTCCATCTCTTCTGGGGCGCGTTTTCCGCCGGCACCGTCAATCTCGAGGACGCGCTGGCGGGTCAGGTCGGCACCGGCGCGGCGCTCGCCAACGTCCGGGTGCACGTGCGGAGCAGGTTGCTCGACGTGTTCGTCACCGCGCTCACCGCGGGCGTTATCGCTCCCCGCACAGTCACGGTCGAGGGCGTGGTCATCCAGCGCTAGTCGTCGCCCCGCCGCATCAGCTCCGCCACCAGCTCCGCCGTCCGCGCCGCGGCACCACACCCGTCGCGCACCACCGTCCGGGCCGCATTGCCGGCGCGCCGGCGCGCGTCCGCGTCGTGGTACCACACGAGCCACTGGGCGAGCAGCGCGCGCGCGCCGTCCCGGACGGGGAGGGCCGCCGCGGCGCCCCGCTCGAGCAGCAGCGCGGCATCACGGCTGTTCGACCAGCGCGGGCCGACGCTCACCGGTGCGCCGAAGACCGCGGGCTCGAGCACCGAGTGCAGTCCCGCGCGGTGAAAGCCGCCGCCCACGTAGGCGACATCCGCCGCGGCGTAGAGATCGGCCAGCACCCCCACCCGATCCACCGCGATCACGCTCGCCGCCTCCCCGGGGTCCACGCGCGACAGCCGCACGGGCGCTGGCAACCCGAGCGCGATCGCGCGGCGGGCGATCCCGGCGAGATGCCGGGCGTCGGGCTCGTGCGGCGCGATCACCAGGCGCGCCGCGGGCACCTCGTCGCGCAGCCGCGCGAACGCGGTGAGGACGACGGCCTCGTCCGGAGGCCAGGTCGAGCCCGCGATGATCGTGAAGCCGCCGGGTGCGGCGGCGCCCAGCCGCCCGACCGGCTCGGCCCCGCGGTGGAGCCGTGCGGCACGCTCGGTCACGCTGTCGTAGCGCGTGTCTCCCGTGATGCCGATCGCCTCGGCGCGGGCACCCAGCGTCTCGAGGCGGCGCGCGTCGTCGGAGCTGATGGCGCCGACCCGGTCGAGTGCCGCGTACGCGGGCGCCAGCCACCCGCGGGCCGGCCAGCGCAGGCGTCCGCTGCCGGGGGCCACCGTCGCCGCGATGAGCCCGAGCCGCACGCCCCGAGCCGCCGCGGCGAGCGTGAGCTCGGGCCACACGTCGAGCTTGCTGTACACCAGCGCCGTGGGGGTCAGGGCGTCGAGCGCGGCGGCGACGGCCCGGGGACGGTCGAACGGCAGGAAGTCGGCGACGTCCACCGGCAGCGACGCGGCGAACCGCTCGGCGGATGGTGAGAAGAACGTATAGGCGATCTGCCACGTCCCGTGGTCCTGGCGGAGCCGCTGGAGGACGGCCTTGGCCTGCAACCCCTCGCCCACCGAGGGCGCGTGCATCCACAGCAGGGGGCGTGCGGGATCCCGGTGCGCCGCACTCCACGCCGCGAGCCGCTCGGTGAGTCCGGCGCGCCCCGCCAGACCGCGCGCGACCTTGCCGTCGAGCCGGGCCGCCAGGGGCGCGGCGGCGCGCGCGGCGAGGGCCGCCAGGCGGTAGCCCAGCGCCGGACGGGCGCTCACCGCCCCGGCACGCGGGCGCGGTGGATCGAGTCGAGCACCGCGCGGAACACGGAGAGCGGCGCGGCTCCCTCCATCATTCCGCCGGCGATCCAGAACGTGGGCGTGCTGCGTGCGCCGGCGCGATATGCGCGCCGGGCGTCGGCTTCGACTTCGGCGCGCACTCCGTCATCCGCGAGGCAGGCCGCCAGTGCCGCGCGCTCGAGCCCGGCCGTGTCGCCCAGCGCGGCGAAGTACGGCGTGGGGTCGGCGAGCGGCGCCCACGTGGACTGCCGCTGAAACAGCGCGTCGTGCACCGGCCAGAAGCGGTTCTGCCGCGCGGCGCACATCGCGAGCTCTGCGGCCGGCGTGGCGTTGCGGTGGAACGTCGAATCGAAGAAGGACAGCGGGAAGTGGACGAAGACGAACCGGACCTTGCCGGTGCGCACGTACTCGCGCTCCAGGACCGGCATGGTTTCGAGGGCGAACTGGCGGCAGGCGGGGCACTGGAAGTCCGCCATCTCGTACACCACGACCGGGGCGTCCGGCCGGCCCTTGGACCGGGCGGCGAGCGGGTCGGGGTCCTGCGGCATCGCCGCCGGAACGGCCCATACCGCAAGCCCCAGGACGGCCGCGACCGCCCGCGTCACCGCCCGTCCGGGGCGCCGGATCGGTGCGGGAGGTCGAGGCGCCGCAAGAGGCCGCCGCTCCGGTCCAGGGCGTAGAGGCTCTCTCCCGATACCGCCACCGACGAGACGAACCCGGCATTGCGGTCGAGCCCCATGGGCGCGAGATCGCCTCCCGCCTGCTGGAGCAGATACAGTCCCTCCGGCCCGGCAGCCGCCGCGACGAGATTTGCCCAGACAGCGACATCGTACACGAAGCGCGGCTCCGACCAGTGCGCCATCACGCGCGGCGCCGCCGGATTGCCGACGTGGACGAGGTACACGCCCTCGCTGCCCGCCGCCACGGCGGCCACCGTGTCGCGCAGGTCGACGCGGCGCAAGGACCCCCGCAGGTCGACGCGGCCCGTGACCGCCAGCGGGCCGTCGGGGGCCGCGCGGTAGGCCCACAGGGCCGACTCCGTGAGCACCCACAGCAGCGTGTCGTTTTGCCAGCGCAGGTCGGTCACCCGGTCGGCCGCGGTGGTGGAGTCGGTCCGCCACACCACCGAGTCCCCGCTCGCTTCGCCCAGACGCAGCGCGGTGGCCGTCGCGACGGCGAGCCGCCTCCCGAGGGGCGCGATCGCCGCCACCTCTCCGCCCAGGACCCGGGTCCCGGGCGCCTCGCCCGCCAGGCCGTACAAATAGAGACCGGTCGGCGTGCTCAGCAGCAGCCGCTGGCGGTCCTGGTCCACGGCGGCATCGGTCACGTTGCGCAAACCCTGCCCGCGCCGCCCGAGGTACTCGAGGGACGGCAGCGCGGCCACGAGCTCGGCGCCCTCATCTCCCCACGCCGCCAGGAGCGCGCGATCGAGCGTGACGAATGTGGCCCGCGTCCGCAACGCCCGCGTGCGGCCCGCGAGGGTCAGGGGCGGGGCCGAGCGGTACCGCAACGCATAGTGCGAATCCGCCTCACGCCCGATCATGAACCCGACGAGCCCTCCCACGGTCGTGGACAGGATGCCGACACACTCGCCGCTCGTGCACCATCCGATGGCGCGGTTGTGTTCGCCGGCGGAGTACACCGCGGTCAGGCCCAGTCCGACCGCCACGCCGAGGCCCGTGAAGAGCACGCGGCGGGGCAGGCGACCCTGACCGTCGAGGGTGACCGGCGCCGCCGCCGTCGCCGCGGCGAGGAGCGCGAGCGTGGCGCGTTTCATGGTGTCTCCACGACGCGCAGGGTGCGGTGCCGCAGGGCGATGCGACCGGTGCGCTGGTCGGTGACGGCGAGGTCGAGGTCGTAGGTCCCGCGCGGGGCGTTGGACAGGTCCACCGCGAGGTACACGGGCACGCGGTCACGGCCTTCGAGCGGCTCCTGCGACGTGTACTGCAGCACGACCTGGTCGTCCCCCTCCGCGGTCACGCCGACCGCGTCGAGGACGCCGCCAAAGACGCGCGCCGCGAGGCCGCCCCGCTCAATCTCGCGGACCCGCAGCCGCACCGCGACCTGGAAGCGTACCCCGGGTCCCACGCCGGCCGAGTCCTCGGGTGTGAGGCCGTAGACCTCGAGGTAGAGGTGCACCGGATCGCCGCGACGGAACTCGAGGCGCGGGTTCGGATCGATGAAGAAGTCGTGCAGGCCGCGGCCGCGGCTGTTCTCCTCGCGCGGGGCGATACGGTCCGCCACGATGATATCGCTGAGCGCGAGGGCGCCCGTGCCGAGGGCCTCGACCGTCATCGGGCTCATGCCCCGCGCGGCACGGTCCAGGGCGGGCAGCCGCGCTTCGAACCGATACACGTAGGCGCCCGGGGGCACGCGCGCGGTCTCCGTGCGCTCCTCGAACTGGACGTCGGCCGTGAGCCGCACGGTCTCGCTGCCGCGCCTGGCCACCCGATCCTGCCGGCCGTCGTCGGTGACGAACAACGCCGTCTCGAGATCGCCGGCGTCGAGGTCCACGCCCTCGGCCATCTGCCGCACGGGTATGCCGGCGAAGAACAGGACTTCCGTTCCCCCGCTGTCATCCCGTGGGCGGAGCTGCGCGGCCTGCACGGGGATGGAGTCGAGACGCTGCGTGAGCGGCACGTTGTCGTAGGTCGCGGGCCGCACGAACCGCGCGTTTTCGGCATACGCGTCGAAATCGACCGCGAGCCGATGATAGTTGTACGTCGGTGGACCGGTGAAGACAAACCGCAGATTGCGCTCGGGATAGAACCACACCGTCGTCACCATGCCGGTCGCGAGGAGGTCAGCCGAGTTCTCGTACGGGCTGGGTGGGAAGGTGGCGATGACGGGCGGGGGACCGTACCGGATGTGGATCTGCCCGCGGTCGGTGAGCCAGCCCCGGAGCCGCAGGTCGGGCGCCCCGAACAAGAGCTCGGCGTGGGCGACCCGCGCCAGGTGCTCGAGGCGGTACTCGTTCTCGGGCGTGAGGCGCAGCGGCTCGGCGCTCCACCAGTAGAGGCGCTCGAACTGGCGCTGGGCCGAGTCCGCGAGACCGCGGTACGCGAGTGCGTCCGCCGCGCGCAGGATCGTGGACAGGTCCTCGAGGGGGCCCCGCTCGCTTGGGGGCAGCGTCGCGAGCGCCCGCGCGAACGCGGAATCGGCGGCGGCCGCGCGGCCCGACCGCCAGAGGGCCAAGCCATAGAACAGGGCCGCGTTGCCGTTGTCGGGCGCGACCCGGGCGAAACGGCGCGCCTCGTCGAGGAGCTCCTCCATCCGTTCGGTTTCCGCCAGCAGCCCGAGGAGCCCGCGGTTCGCGGCCTCCGACACCGGCGCCGCGCCGACCGCCGAGCGATAGTGCTGCTCGGCCCTCGCGAGGTCGGCCTCGCCCAGCCCGGGCACCGGCGCCGAGTAGTCGAACAGGATGTCCTTGGTGTAGTGGGGGTCGCGCAGCGCGGCCTCCCAATCGAAGGTCTGCGCCGGTCCCAGCACGAGACGCCGCCGCGCCACCGCCTGATAGCGGCGGAAATAGATGTGGCCGATCTCCGCCTCGACCACGGCCATGGCGGCGGGGTCCTCCGTGCGTTGCGCCGCCGCCAGGGCGCGGCGGAACAGGCGCTCGGCCTGGACTCGCAGCAGCGGTTGCTTGAGCCGGAGTCGGGCGATCTCGATCAGGTAGCGCGGGTTGTCCGCGTCGAGCCGGAGGGCCGCCTCGAACTCCCGGTCGGCGTCAATCCGCCGTCCCCAGGAGCCGAACCCCGCTCCGGCGGTGCGGGCCAGCAGCAAACCATAAAGGAAGCGCGCATCGGCGAGGTCGGGGGCCACACGGCTCGCGCGGGCGGCTCGGTCGACGGCTGCCGCCGTGTCGCCGCGCTCGGCCAGCTGCAAGGCCTGCTCCAGCAGGCGGCGGCCGTTCACGTGCGAGTCCGACTGGCTTTGGGCGACGAGCGACCCGCTCGCCGCGACCAACGCGAGCCCCAGCGCGATGAACGGCGCGGCGCGGCGCGCCGGACCCGGTCGCGCGCGGTAACGCACCGTCAGGGGCCGGGCCGGCTCGACGTTCCGTCGGGGCAACCGCCCTCCGGGCGCTGCGGGGATCGTCAATCGCGCGGGCGAGCCCCCCTTGCGGGGTCGTCCGGCGGCGGATAGCGTCGGGCCATTCGCCCGTCCGGGGGCGGGTGGTGCGCGGGCCGACACCCCTTGCGGGGTCCGTGATTCGCGTGTCACTATTTACCATAGCGTGCGGTGGGCAGGTCCGCTACTGCGCCACCGCACCTACCCACCGCCGTTGGTCAGTACCGCGCGCACGCGTGGAGTCGGATGTAGACCGCAGTCCGGACGCCGGGCGCTCCCCGGTTGCTGTCCGGGACATGCCGAGCCGTCGGCGCGGTTATCGCTCTCTCGAGGCCGTCGAGGGGTGCCGCGCAGATCTATAAAGTGACAATCGAGAAGTCCCGCGAGGGGCGGGGCAGTCGATCGTGTGCGAGCCCATTCGGGCGCGCGCCGACGGCGTTCTTCAGAAAGGGGTAGGCCCCATGCGTTCACTGCTTGTTCGCATTGCGGTCGGTGCCTTCGTAGCCGCGGCGTTGGCGGCGGCGGTACCGGCGGTCGCCGACGCCCAGACCGGCAAGATCACGGGCGTCGTGCGCGACGAGTCTGGCCAACCGCTCGAAGGCGCGGAGATCTTCATCGAAGGAACGGGTCTGACGACGTTCACCGCGTCGAACGGCCGGTACTTCTTCCTCGCCGTGCCGCCGGGCACGTACTCCCTCATCGGGCGGCGTATCGGGTCCCAGACGGTGACCCAGCGCGGGATCGTGGTTTCCATCGACGTCACGCGCGAGGTCCACTTCACCCTCGCCGGGGCCACCACCGTAACCCTGACGGAGATCGTGGTCGAGGCGCCGGCCGTGCCCCTCGTGCAGCCCGGTGTGTCCAACTCCACGATCGGCATCTCGGGTGACGTGATCCGGGCGCTGCCGGTGGTGTCGATCGAGGGCGCGCTGAAGCTGCAGCAGGGGTTCCTGCAGGTGCCCGACAATTCCGACATCATCTCGTTCAGTGAATCGCGCCGCAACGTGACCAACCCGATCCGCATCCGCGGCGGCCGGGGCGGCGAGACGCTCACGATGATCGACGGTATCCCCGTCAACAACTGGATCTACGGCGGCGCGGCCATCGGCATTACGCCGGAAGCCGTGCAGCAGCTGGACTACATCAAGGGCGGCATGGAGCCCCAGTACGGCAACGCGCTCTCGGGGATCGTGAACATCGCCACCCGCGATGGCGGTACGGACCTGGCCGGCTCCCTGCGGTTCCAGAGCTCCGAAGTCGGCGGCTGGATGGGCAATGACTCCGACGACCTGCTGAACTACAGCCTGCTCGACGGGTACATCTCGGGCCCGATCCCGGGCTTCGCCAACAAGCTGCGCTTCATGGTGGCCGGGCGGCAGCAGCGCTCCGCCGACGCCGTGTACCAGTTCGACAACGACGTGCGCGACCCCTCCTGCACGCAGCTGACGAACCCGAACTCCTGCTCGGGCAACCCCTCGCCGTTCCTGGGCGCGAACTTCATGGACGTGTTCGGTGGCTGGCGCGCGTTCGGCGCGAACAACCTGCGCGAGGTGTCCGGCAAGCTGACGTACTTCTTCCGGCCGACGATGAAGCTGGGCGTGTCGTACCTCGACAACCAGCAGCAGCGCCAGCCGTTCGACTTCACGTTCCTGCCCACCTACGGCAACCCGGTCGAGGCGCCGGTCATCGACAACCTGGCGGACTCGATCGCCGTGATCGGGAACCGGACGGGATCCCGTATCGCCCCGCTCGACTTCCCCAAGGTGGTGATGGGCTCGATCAACGCCGGCCGCAGCCTCGCGGTCGCGCGGTGGGACCACATCCTCGGCCGGTCATCCTACACCCTGGCCGTGGGGCGACTCAGCCTCGAGCGTACGACCTGCAACTTCTGGCAGGGCGTCTGTCTCCAGGGGAACTTCGGCGACCCGAATTTCACCGACGACCAGTTCATCTCGCCGCTGGCGGGAACCTGCCAGATCCACCCGACGTGCGGCACGGACTCGTTCTACGGCGGGGAAACGCTCAAGTCACTCATCTTCCGTGGCGACGTGCAGTCGCAGGTCACCGATCACCACCAGCTGGCCGCCGGCGGCATGTTCCTGCGCCACGACGTCACCCTCGACCTGCTGCAGAACGTCGGTGGCAACGAAGTCCGCGTCTATCCCCAGGCGTACGCCGCCAAGCCGTGGGACCTGGCGCTCTACGTCCAGGACCGGATCGAGTACGACTTCCTCACGGTCAAGCTCGGCGTGCGCTACGACCTTGGCTCGGCGGGCGGCACTTTCTGGGCCAACCCCCTCGATCCCACCAACGGGACGACCGCGGCGGACGTGTGCGCCGATCCGTCCAGCTGGCAGGGTCGCACCTTCCCGGTGTACGACGCATCCGGGGACTCGGTGTACAACCGCACGATGTCGGCCAACCCGGCCTGGGCCACCCAGCTGGGCCTCAACTGCGTCAACCTCGCGACGGGCCAGGTCGATGCGGCCACGCTCGACTCGGCGCGCCAGCTCGCGTCGTCCGACGACTTCAGCACGTCGAAGCAGCGCCGGCAGTTCAGCCCGCGGATCGGCGTGTCGTTCCCGCTGGGGCCGTCGAGTGCCGTGTTCTTCAATTTCGGGCGGAACACGCAGAACCCGCTCCTCAACAACCTGTTCGCCGCCACCGGCATCGGGACGACCCGCGAGGGCACCACCGCCGGCCCGACGCTGCAGGTGCCGGGTGGCACGGCCGTGCCGTTCGTCGGCAACTCGAACCTGCTCACCGAGCAGACCACGAGCTACGAAGTCGGCTACGCGGCCGAGTTGGGCGGTGATTACGCCATCGGCGTCACGTTGTTCTCCAAGGACCAGATCGGTCTGACGGGCTTCCGGACCGGCGGGATCGTGGACGGCGTACAGGTGTTCGATCCCGGCGCGACGTACGCCGGCGACGAGACCCCGAATTACCGCATCCTCGTGAACCAGGACTTCCAGACGGTGCGCGGGGTCGAGGTGCAGCTGCGGCGCCGCGTGTCGAATTACTGGGGATTCGACCTCAACTACTCGTTCTCCGAGTCGCGCACCAATGCCGCCGACCCGGAGCGCGAGGTGGAGCGCCAGATCCAGCAGGGCGATCCGCGGCTGAATCAGGAAGTCACCTCGGAAATCGATCAGCCGCACGTGTTCAACGCGTCGCTGATCTTCCAGACGGGCCGCAGCTACCCCCAGACGATCGTGGGGAAGGTGCTGGAGAACTTCACGACCAGTCTGGTGTTCCGGGCGGCGAGCGGGCTGCCGTACACGCCGACGCTCGATTTCTTCGGCCTCGGCACGAACCAGCTGGTGCGCAATACAGGCCGCGCCCCGTCGACGTTCCAGCTCGACTGGTCGCTGTCCAAGGACTTCTCGCTGTCCAACATGCGGTACGGACTCACTGTTCAGGTGCTCAACGTGACCGACCGGAAGAACTGCATCCAGGTCTACACCACGACCGGGCAGTGCACCGTCGGCTCGGTGGACGTGTCGCGCAACCGCGAGGGCAACAACATCGCGGCCGACGCGATCACCACGACGTACCTGGACCGCGCGCAGTTCTTCGGCTCCCGCCGATCGGTGCAGGCCGGTCTCCGGGTGTCGTTCTGAGGCGTGCGGCTCGGCGGGTCCGGCGCAGGCCGGACCCGCCGGCGCTCCGAAGCGGCTTCTCGACACGAGGATTCTGCTCATGACGCTCCATCGTCCGTTTATGCGCCGTCCGGCGGCCGCGTGGCTCGCCGCCGCGTTGCTCCTGTTCTTCACCGGCGCGCTCACTGCCCAACAGACGGTCAACGGCTATCCCGTCGGACCCGATGGCGAGCCGGTGGCCAACCCGCCACGCCGCACGCTCGGCGCGGCGCGCGACCGCGCCGTCTCCGACCTGCGCTCGGCCGGGTTCTTCACCCGCGTGTGCGCCGAGAACTCGACCGGCGCCTTCGACATCGACCGGTCCGGGTGCGCGCCGTTCTTCCAGACCATGAACAACGGCTTCGTGGCCGTGTGGCCGCGCGAAGCCGCGTGGGCCTGGGCGGCCCCGCCGACCACGTGGACCAACGCCGTGGCACAGGTGCCGAGCCTCGCCAACGCCATCGGCAGCGGCTGGACCGTCATCAACTCGCACCAGACCGGGTTCGACGACCTCGGGCCTTCCGACAACGGGCTGGGCCTGCACCACGCCGGCGTCACCACGGTCAACGACCGCAGCTGCCTCGACCACCGCACGTCGTACGGCACCGGCAACCCGCTGCTCGCGGGGAGCAACTGCCCGGTGACCTGGGGCACCGAGCCCGGGTCCGCGGTGCGCGATGCGAGCGACCCCGGCCGCGGCTGGGCGGGCGCGCGCCCCGTGCCCCTCGAGGTGTATTCACAGCGGTTCGCGAGCCTGGGCGCCAACTTCAACTTCGACTTCTGGCGGGTTTCGGACGCCGAGCTCGACGCCGCGGGCGTGCCCGCGTTCAAGACGCTGGGCAATTTCCATACGTACGGCTACACCAGCGACTACAACGTCGAGATCCTGTGCGGCACGAGCGTCATCCGGAACTACGCCCACATCATCCCGGCCACGAGTCAGGTGGCCCCCGGCGGCTGCTCGGGGTCCGATCCCGCGCGGCGCCGCCCCGGCTGGCCGCTCGGCATCGAGGCGCGGTTCGACGCGTTCACGTTCCAGCTCCCGGCGTTGAAGGAAGTCCAGTACTACCAGGTGACCTTCACCAACCGGTCGGAGGCCGTGTACGGCGTCAAGCTCGATTACGACTCGGTGTACATGGGCCTGCAGATGGGCTGGTTCGGGAACTCCAACATTCAGCAGAACCCGACGTGGTGGGTCCCCGAGCTGGGCGCGGTGTTCACGTCAGCGCTCCCGATCCAGGGGCCCTGCGACGCGGGCCGCATCGTGTCCGATCTCACGTGCGCGCGCTGGGGCGCGAACTTCGGGTTCGTCCAGGGTGCGTCCGCCCTGATCGTGCTCAAGTCGCCGATCGGCGATCTGCGCAACAAGTGGTTCACCCGCATGGGCAGCGCGTTCTACGATCCGTCCCACCCGCTGGCGGGCGACACGCTGACGTACAACCACGCGCATCTGTGCGGCTTCCGTAATTGCGGCCGTACGCAGTTCGCCACCGATCCGATCAACACGCCGGACCACGAGCAGCGCGGCTTCGGGCAGCTGTCGTCCACCGAGGTCAATACCCTGGGCAACCGCAACGTGACCACCGGACTCAACAACAACGAGTACTGGCACACGTTCCGCCCGCGCAACTTCCCCACGGTGCGCTACACGCCGGGAGATCCCCCGTCCGTGGGCGGCGGCTACAACAAGTGGGCCCCCAACATGGCCGGCATCAACTGGGACTGGGGCGGTCCACCGGGATCGATGAACGCCAAAGACGGCGTGCAGGACACGTTGGCGGTCGACGGATGCTGGATCCAGGGCTGCGCCGGCCTCTGGGGCGACACCCTGCCCAACGGCAAGTACTCGGCGTACAGCAACACGCACGGCACCCTCGCCGTCGGCCCGATCCGGCTGATGGCCGACTCGGTCGTGTCGTACGTCGTCGCCATCACGCCGGGCCAGGCCAACGACTCCGCCGGTCTCATGGCGCAGGTGTCGGCGGCGATCGACAATTACATGAACTTCTACCTCGCCCCCGACGCGGCGCCCAAGTGCCGGATCACGGGCGTCACCCGCAACGCCGGCGCCCGGGCGCAGGACGCGGTGATTCGCGTAACGTGGGAGGACTCGTGTCATCCAGGGAACTGGACGGACCCGTTCCTCGACAAGCAGTACAACGACCTCCTCGCCGCGCCCGCGGGATCGCCGCTCGAGCGCTTGCGGCTCCTGAACCCGCGCCTCGACGATACCCTCGCGTTCCTGCGCGCGAACAACATCGCGAAGATCTATCTGTACAAGTCGTGCGAGGACGGCGCGTCGTGGACCACGGGGGATGACTGCATCGACGGCAGTCCGGCAACGGGCGCACCGTTCGACGTGCTCGGCTGGCTGCCCTACGCCACGTTTGAGCCCGGCAACATCCCGACGACCTACCAGGACCTGAACGTCCGGCCGGGGCAGACCTACACCTACAACGTCATCGGCGAGACCCGCGGCGCCAACTTCACCGTGCTCAACGGCGACTCGGTGGCGCTCTCCGGGACGGAATACATCTGCGCGCGGAACTGCCGCATCGAGACGCTGGCGCTCGCGCCGGTGCTGTTCAACACGCTGTCGGCGTCCACGGGCGAGCCCAACGTCGGGCGGGTGTACCTCCCGCTCTCGCTGCAGGGCGGCGGCTCGCGGGCGTCCGCGGCCGTGACGGCGCGCACCGGACCCGTGTCGGAGTCGCGGCTCGGCATCACGGTGACGGGGGACTCGCTCAGCGACGCCAGCTTCCGCGTGCTGTTCGGCACCAGCGCGGCGGCCACCCAGATCGAGCGTTACACGGGGACCGACTCGGCCAGCGTGCAGACGCGGGTCGTGCTGTACAACGCCGGCTCCCCGGCCGACAGCGTCGTCGTGTCGGGCGCGAACCTGGGCGGCCTCACCGCGAGCGGCGCGGCATCGGTCCGCACGACCATCGCTCCCGCCGTGGACTCGGTCGCCTTCACGTGGGCCGCGGGTCCCGTCATGGCGCTGGCCCGGCTGCCGGGTGCCGCGCCCGCCGACGCGCTGCTCGTGTCCAACACGCTGACCGGCGACGCCGCGACGCCGGGCGGGTTCCACGGGAATCGCGACTACCCGCACTTCGACTTGGGCCTCAACAGCACGCTGCACACGCTGAATGGGACCGGCTTCAATCGGGAGGAGTTCCTGAACTCCGACAGCACCGTCGTGCCGCCGCTCGTCACCCCGACGGTCACGTGGCTCGCGGCTCGCGCGCTGCAGGATCAGGGCACGGGACTGAACGAAGCCTACGGCGACTACCGCATCAGCTGGGGCACCTACGCCTACGGCACCGGTGGCCAGGGCGGGCGCGACCAATTCGTGCTCGACTTCTCGAACCCGTCGGGCGCGGCCAGCCAGATCACCACGTCGCTCGGCGCGCGTGCCGCGGTGAGCACCGCGGTGGCCAGCGCGGAGGTCGCGACGGCGGTGCAGGCCGCGACGGGGGTCCCGACCACCGTCGACTCCCTCGTGGCGCTGAAGCTGCCGTTCACGGTGTTCAACGCCAGCTACAACCGGCCCGTCACGATCGCGATGCGCAAGCGGCCGGCGGCGGGCAAGTCGGTGGTGGTGGGCGGCAGCGCCGACACGATCCGCGTGGACGTGCCGGCGGACGCGTGGGTGCCGGGCGACACGATCATCTTCCTCGAGGCGGTGGGCGGCGGGCCGCTCGCGGTGACGTTCGAGCGGGCGGTGATCGGCTGCGACGCGACGCGGTACACGCGCGAGTCGTGCAACCCGGTCTATCCCGGCACGCGCGGCTCGTCGGTGTACCTGAGCCCCGTCGCCGGGCAGTTCAACCGGGCCTCCTACCACGTGCCGGTGACGCCCGCGGCGGCGTTCACGCTGACGGCGACGAAGCCCGGCCGCGGGACGAACCTCACGTCGAACGCGGCGGCGATCCGCGCGGGTCTCGCCTCGGTGCGGGTGGTGCCGAACCCGTACGTCATGGTGTCGCAGTACGCCGGCAACGTGCTGCTGTTCACCCACATGCCGCCGCGCGGCAACATCCGGGTGTACACGGTCGCCGGACAGTTCACACAGCAGATCAGCTGGACCGAGGCGGACCTCCGCGGCGACGGCGACCTCGCCTGGAACCTGCGCACGCGCGAGGGCAACGTGCTCGGCGCGGGACTCTACATCTACGTGCTGACCGCCACCGACGCGAGCGGGGCCACGATCGGCACTCGCACCGACAAGTTCGTGGTCATTCGCTAGGAGGATGACGACCATGTCGCGACATTCCGCTTCGCTTGCCGCCGTCGCCGTGCTGGTCGCGTCGGCCAGCTCGCTGCCGGCCCAGGGCTCGGGGACCGTGCTGCTCCCGGTTCCCGAGAATCCCACGACCCGCGTCGCTACCCGCGGCGCGAATTTCCTCGAGATCGGCGTCGGGGCGCGCGGGCTGGCGATGGCCGGCGCGTACACCGCCATCGCCGAAGGCGTCACCGCGCTCTACTGGAATCCGGCCGGGGCGGCCGACATCGAAGGGCCCTCCGCCGCGATCTCCATCGCCGACCTGTACCAGGACGTCGGGATCACCCACAGCTTCGTCGGCGGCGTGCTGCCGCTGGGTGGGGCGGGCGTGTTCGGCATCGCCCTCTCGCAGCTGACGAGCGGCGACATCCAACGCACCACCGAGGAGTACCCCGACGGCGGCGACCCCGCCTTCGGCGACGTCTTCAGTTTCAAGGCGACCGCCGCCGGCCTGTACTTCGCCCGCCGGCTCACCGATCGCCTGGCGCTCGGTCTGGGCGTCAAGTTCGCGACGGAGGGCATCGACGACGCCAAGGCCAACTACGTCGGCCTCGACGTGGGGACGAAGTTCCGCACCGGCCTGTACGGGACGCACGTCGCGGCGTCGCTCTCCAACCTCGGCACATCGGGCCGCTACCGCGGCGCGGCGATCGAGCAGTTCTCGTTCGACCAGTTCCGGCCGGGCGCCACGCCGGTCGAGCTGTCGACCGACGAGCTGCAGATGCCCACCCTTTTCCGGTTCAGCATCCGTTCCGACGTGCTGGGGCCGAGCGACGCGCTGCTCGGGACCAACGAGCAATTCAACGTGCTCGCGGTGCTGGAAGCGACCGACGCGATCGACACCGACGTCCAAACGATCCTCGCGGCCCAGATCTCCTACCGCGACCTGGTGTACGTCCGCGCCGGGAAACGCTGGGCGAACGAGAAGGAGACCCAGGACGTCCGCGGCTTCAGCCACGGCGCCGCGGTGGGCGGCGGGGTGAAGGTGCCCATCGGCCGCGGGTTCCTGGCGTTCGACTACGCCTATACGGGCATGAGCGACCTGCAGAACGTGCAGGTCTTCTCCCTCGAGTTCGGCTTCTAGGGCCGGAAAGGACTCCGACGCATGAAAACGACCGTCGCGGCGCTCCTCGCCGTTGTCGCCCTCGGTGCGACGACGTCGGCCGCGCAGGAGGCCACCCGTTTCCGCATCGTCCCTGTGGTCGGCGTGATGCGGTTCGACAAGACGTCCGCGCTCAACGCGCTCGACGGCGGGAAGTACTGGGCGTCGGGCGGGCTCTCGGCGAGCTACGCGGTGACGCCGGGCTTCCGGGCCGGCCTCTACCTCGAGTACCAGCGGCCCACCACGAGCTCCGAGTTCTATCCGTACGCGCTGTTCCGCACCGGCGCCGACTACCAGCTGTTCGGCGTGTCGCAGGTCGTCAGCATCCTGTCGTACGGCGTGGACGTGGCCTACCAGCTGCCCAACCGGTGGGGTCCCTTTGTCAAAGTCGGGCTCGGCCGGCACGCGGTGTACAGCGACGTGCAGGTGAACAACGCGACCGCGCACGTCGAAGGCACGCAGTTCGTGGTCGGCGGAGGCCTCAACTACACCTTCACCGAGGCCATCGGCGTGCGGCTCGAGCTGGTGGACTTCATGTGGAACGACTGGGAGCGCGACGCCCTCAACCCGGTGGATCCCGCGTACCAGAACAACACGTTCCCCGAGGACAACCCCGAGGGGATCACCTATTCCAAGCCGTCGCTGATCCACAACATGCGCCTCGCCGTGGGGTTTTCCTTCGCGCCGTCGCGCAGCGCGTCGCGCTGACCGAAATCGGGAGAGAACGCCAATGCGCCTACAACGTTCATTCGGTTTCGCGCTCGCCGTCCTGGTCGGAGGCGCCTGCGAGCACGGCGAGCTCATCGAGGCCGTGTCGCGGGACGGTACGACCGGCATCCCGGCGATCGAGCTGACCACGGCGGCGGCGGGCGGTTTCCTGTCGGGCAGCCGCACCACGAACCGGTTCCTATCATCAGGGGTGTTCGACACGACGATCACCGACGCCTTCGGCCGGGCGACCACGAATCCGCCGTACTTCCGGGCCGATCCCAACCCGTTCTACGGCACGACGTCGCTGATCTACCTGCCCAACGCCGCCGGAGCGACGTTCACGCCGCCCAACCGGCTGCTGCCCGCGCTCGCGGCCCCCGGTCGGCTGTTCAGCTACTACGGGTCCGGACCGAACGCGATCGCCTACATCGTCCCCGGCGGGCACGCCGGCAACGGTGCCGGCAACACCGTGTGGGAGGTCTGGATCAACGTCGACCAGCTGACCCCGGCCACGCGCTACATCATGGGGCTGGCCCGGTACGCGCTCCAGGTGAACGGCGCCACCGACTGGGCCGAGTTGCTGCTGAACGGCACCGTCACGTCGCCGGACGCTCTGGTGTTCCGCACCGGCGATTTCACGCCGGCGGGGAAGAAGTCGGACGGCGTCTTCACCACGAATTGCGCCAGCGTCAACATCCTGCAGCCGACGGGCGGCGCCAACCCGCACCTGATCGCGGGCGGCACGACCGACGCCGGCGGCGGCGTCGAGTTCGACCAGACCATCTGCTCCAACGCGGCGTCGGCCTGGTTCAACGGCCTCGGTAACGCGCGGAGTCCCGTGCCGACGAACAACAACACGGCGCTGGGCCCCAATCAGTACAACTTCCTCGTGGTGTGGGAGGCGCTGGCCGACAGCACGCCGGACTACACGAAGCCCGTGTTCCGCATGCAGATCGGTCCGGTGCTGACCGCCGCCGGGGCGGTGGCGAACAACAGCTACGCGCCCATTCCCACGGCCGCATTGACCACCGCGCAGCTGGCGCTGCTGCCGGGCGCGACGGCGTCGCCCGATTCGATCAAGATCACGGCAAACAACCTCGTCCCGCTCGCGGCCGGCACGTCGTACCAGCTGTGGCTCGCGGAAACGGCGGGCGGCACGTTCGCCAAGGTGACGGGCAATGTCGTGCGGCTGAGCGGCACCGCCGTGGTGGACACGCTGTCCGGGGTGAGTGACTTCAATCTGAACCCGGGGATGACGAGCGCCCGGGTCGAATTCGACTTCCTGCCGTTCCGGGGCGTGGCCTACAACGCCGCGGTCCTGGCTGTCGGGGCCACGGGCGCCGCGGCGATCCCGGCGGGGCAACCGCTGTGGACGCCGATGGTGACCCAGAAGGTCCCGGGTGGTGCCGTGCCCGTCCTGACGAGTACCCTGACCTTCGGCACCTTCGGTGGCGGCCAGAGCCGGGCGTTCGGCGCCGCCGGAAGCGCCAACGGCGGCATCTTCGGCCGCGAGCTGCGCCAGGACATCAAGCGCATTCCCCGCCCGCCCACCGGGTACGCGTACGAGGCGTGGCTGGTGAGCTCGACGGGCGCCACGGGGCCGCAGCACCTCGGCCCGTTGCTCTCTCCCTATCCGGAGCTGGCGCCACTGACCGATGCCGACGTGAGCACCGCTCCACCTGTTTCCGGCGTCGAGATCACCCAGGCGGCGCTGCGATACGAGGCGCCGAGCGCCGCGTTCTACTGCGATTGGGATCGGGTCCAGGTCCGGCTCGGGCCGAAGGCCGGCGCGGGAGCCGTGCCGCCCACGGTCGTGCTGTCGGGCGTCAATCCCCGGCGGGGATGCTGACGGGCTGACGGTCGGCCCGCGAGCGACACCGCCCCGGCTTCCGTGAGGAGGCCGGGGCGGATTTTTTTTCTTATCTCTCCGTCGGTCTAGTCGACGATCGTCGCGGGGAGGACGTATTTCATCGGGTTCACCGGTTTGCCGTTCACCCACACTTCGTAATGCAGATGCGGTCCGGAGGACAGGCCGGTCGAGCCGACCAGCGCGATCGGCTGGCCCCGCTTCACCCGTGCCCCGCGTGCCACGAGGACGCGCGAGCTGTGGGCGTAGCGCGTGACGGTGCCATAGCCATGGTCGATGGTGAGCATGTTGCCGTAGCCATCCACCCATTCGACCTTCGTCACGAGTCCGGCCGCGGGGGCCTGGATCTCGGCGCCCATCGGGGCCGTCACGTCGATGCCCTCGTGCGGTCGGGAGAGATGGAGCAGCGGGTGCACGCGCTCACGCGCGAAGGCGCTCGTGAGCCAGCCTTCCGTCGGCATGATCGATGGCGTCGCGGCGAAGCGGGCTCTCTGACTCGTCATCGAGTCGTAGGCTTCGCTGACCGAGTTCGCCAGGATGTTCGCGCGGCGGATCAGCGCGTCCACGTCCTCGCGCGCCCGCAGCACCTGGGTCCCGACGGCGCCGGCCGCGGCCAGACTGTCGCGTCCCGACCAGTCGCCCGTGGGCCCGCCGATCCCCGCCGCCTGCACCCCCGAATCGGTCGGGGTGAGTCCCGCGAGCAGGCGCAGCGCCTGCTCGCGGTTCCCGACGGCGTTCAGCGTGTCGTGCAGCACGCCCAGCTGCGAGCGGAGCCGCTGAATCTCGCCGCTCAGCACGGCGTTCTCACGCGCCAGCGCGCGCCCGCGCGAGATGCTGACGCCGCGCGCGAGCGCAGCGCCGCCGAGCAGCAGGAACACCAGCACCACGACCGTGCCCAGACCGAGCGCGGTCTTGAGCACGGCCTGCGATACCTCGACGGCGCGAGAGCCTCCCGCGCCGTGCGGGACGACCATCAGCGTCCAGCGGCGGTCCGAGTTGCGCTTCATATGGGGACAGCCAAACTACCGCTCGCGCGGAGAGTCGTCAACCTGCCGATCGACTGCGTAAGCCATTGATTATCAACCTGTTGAAACATCCGCCCGCAGCTTGGGGAAGAGAATCGGGGGCGGTCCGAGCCGCAGGCCCTCGACCGCCAGGTCGGCGACTTCACCCCAGCGCACCCCGTCCAGCGACCGCCCGGTGCCGAGCGCGTCCCAGAGGGCGGCCGCGCGATCGGGCAGGTATGGCGCCGCGAGCACGGCCAGGCGCGCCACCGTGCGGGTGAGCGCGGCGAGCGCCGCGTCGAGGGTGGCCGCCTGGGCCGGGTCCTTGGCGAGCTTCCAGGGAGCCGTTTCTTCGACATAGCGGTTGGCCCGGGCGGCGAGATCGATCAGGTGCGCCGCGCCGCCACTCAGATCGTAGGCGTCGAGCGCCGCGGCGTATTCGTCGAGCGCGGCGCGCGCGTCGCGCTCGAGCGGCGTCGCGCCGCCCGCCGGGTCGCGCGGCACGGTACCGCCCCGGTAGCGGTGCACCATCGACAGCGTCCGCGACGCCAGGTTGCCGAGCGTGTCGGCCAGATCGGCAACGTAGCGCGCGTCGAAGCGCTCCCAGGTGAAGTTGCCGTCGCCTTCGAACCCGATCTCGCGCAGCAGGAAATAGCGCAACGCGTCGGCGCCGTGGCGCTCGATGGCGCTGCCCAGACTGACGGCGGTCCCGGCGGTCTTGCTCATCTTGGCGCCCTCCCACTGCACGTACCCGTGGGCCCACACGCCACGCGGCGGCTCGAGGCCGGCGGCAAGGAGCATCGCGGGCCAGATCACGCAGTGAAAGCGGGTGATGCCCTTGCCGATCACGTGCAGGTCCGCGGGCCACAGGCGCTCGTAGCCCGGGTCGGGGAAGCCCGTGGCCGACAGGTAGTTGATGAGGGCGTCGAACCACACGTAGACGGTGTGGCCGGGGGCGTCGGGGAAGGGGATGCCCCAGGGCTGGCGCTGGCGGGAAACCGAGATGTCCTGCAGCCCACTCTCGAGCAGACGCAGGACCTCGTTGCGGCGGATGGCGGGCTCGACCCGGAAGGCGCCGGAGGTGATCCGCTCGAGCAGCACGTCGCGATAGGCGCTCAGCCGGAAGAAGTGGTTCTCCTCCCGGGTCGGGACGAGCGTGAGGGTTGGATGCTCGGCGCAGCGTCCGTCGACGATCTGCGCGCCCTGCTTGAACTCCTCGCACCCGGTGCAGTACAAGCCCTCGTACTCGGCGAGAAACAGGTGGTCGGGACGCTGTGCGCGGACGCGCTGCAGCAGCGCCGTCACGGCCCGGACATGGCGCGGCTCGGTGGTGCGGATCCAGTCGTCGTGGCTCGTGTCGAGGCGCCGCCAGAAGTCGGCGAACGTCGCCGCCATGCGGTCCACCCACGCCTGTGGCGTCACCGCGCCGCCGGCGGCGGCCTGGACCACCGACTGCGCGTGCTCGTCCATCCCCATGACGAACCAGACGTCGTCGCCCCGCAAGCGGCGCCAGCGCGCGATGCAGTCCGCGCCCACCTTCTCGAGCGCATGGCCGAGATGGGGATCGCCGTTCGAATAGTCGATGGCGGTGGTGAGGTAGAACCTAGGCACGGGGCGGGTTCTTGGGCGGCGCGAACGCGTCGCCCGCGGCCTCCACCTCGCGTCGCACCTGCTCCAGGGCGACCACGCGCGTGGCGCCGTCCTCGCCGCGCAGCGTGACGCGGTCGCGGAAGATGTCGACCGCGAGCACGCGGGCGGGCCCCTCGGCCGTCCGCAGGACCTTACCCTCCTTCGGGAAGCGACGGCGGCTCTCGACGTAGAACGCGTGCTCGTAGTGCAGGCAGCACAGCAGCCGGCCGCACGGCCCCGACACCTGCGCGGGGTTCAGCGACAACCCCTGGTCCTTGGCGAGCGACAGGCTCACGGGGCGGCCGGCGGGGAGCCAACTGGCGATGCACAGCTGGCGGCCGCAGCGCCCGATGCCGTCGAGCCGTTTGGCCTCGTCGCGCGCGCCGATCTGCCGCAGCTCGATGCGGGTGCGGAACTCGGCGGCCAGGTCCCGCACCAGCGCGCGGAAGTCCACGCGGCCGTCGGCCGTGAAGTAAATCGTGAGCCGCCGCCGGTCCCACTGCCACTCGGCGTCGCTCACCTTCATCTGGAGGTTGTGCTGGCGTACCCGCTCGCGCACGCGCCGCCGCACGTCGTCCTCGGCGGCGCGGAGCTGGCGGGCGCGCGCCACGTCCTCCTGGCCGGCGGGGCGTACCACGCGCCGCTCGAGTTTGTCGGCGGCGGCCCCGCCGCTGCAGGCGCCGCAGCGCGTGCACTTCGTGGCCGCCGTCTCACCCACCGCCGACACGTGCCCCAAATCCTGGCCCCGCTCGACTTCGACGATCACGGGCGCCTCGAGGGCCGGCGGCCCGTCGCCCGACCACGTGAAGTACTCCTTGCGGTTGCCCTTGAACCGCACCTCCACGACCGCCGTCACGTCACGACTCGCCGGTCACGCCCATCGCCAGGTACTTCTCCTCACGGCGCCGCAGCAGCTTGGGCACGCGGATGCGGCGCAGTTCGTCCAGGTGCCGCTTCAGCGAGGCGCCGAGGTGCTGGGCCGCCGTTTCGGGATCCGAGTGCGCGCCCCCATGCGGCTCTGGGATGATCTCGTCCACCAGGTGCAGATCCAACAGGTCCTGCGCGGTGAGCTTGAGCGCCTCGGCGGCCCGCTCCCGCTGGCCGGCGTCTTTCCATAGAATGGCGGCGCAGCCCTCTGGCGAAATCACGGAGTACACCGAGTTCTCGAGCATCAGCACGCGGTCGGCCACGCCGATCGCCAGGGCTCCGCCCGAGCCACCCTCGCCGATCACCGCCGTGATGATCGGCGTCTCGAGCGCCGCCATTTCGATCAGATTGCGCGCGATCGCTTCCGCCTGACCGCGCTCCTCGGCCCCGAGTCCCGGATAGGCGCCGGGGGTGTCGACCAGCGTGATCACGGGAGCGCCGAACTTCTTCGCCAGGCGCATCAGGCGCAACGCCTTGCGGTACCCCTCGGGATGGGCCATGCCGAAGTTGCGCCGCAGGTTCTCCTTGGTGTCCCGGCCCTTCTGGTGACCGATGACCATCACGGTGACGCCGTCGAGGCGGGCCCAGCCGCCCACCATGGCGGGATCGTCGCGGAACAGGCGGTCGCCGTGCAGCTCGACGAAATCGGCGAAGACCAGCCGCAGGTAGTCGAGCGTATAGGGCCGGCGGGGATGCCGAGCCACCATCACGCGCTGCATCGGGGTGAGGCCGCGGTAGATCTCGGTCCGCAGCTCCGCGAGCCGCTCCTCGAGCTTGGCGATCTGGGTCGCCGCATCGCCCGGGCGCTCGCCGGTGGTGCGCTTCATCTCCTCGATCTGGCGCTCGATCTCGAGGAGTGGCCGCTCGAACTCGAGCGTGTAGATCGCCATGCGTCAATCCGCCTTCACGAGGTGGACGTGCTCCGGACCGAGCAGCCCCCGGAGGGCCGACAGGAGGTCGTCGTCGGCGTCCACCCGCACCGCCCGGCTCCGCAGCCGCGCCGTCAATCCGTTGCCGTCGCCCCACGCCACGTACAGCGGCGCCGGTCCCGGGTGGGCGGCGCACAGTGCCGCGGCGGCGCGCGCGGTCTCCGCCGGGGGCGGGGCGGGCGCGGCCCAGGCGAGCTCTACTCCGACCGCGCCGCTCGGCCGCAGGTCGGCGAGCGGCCGCGCCGCCTCCACGATGAACGGGGCGCGTTCCTCGCCCCGGTCCCGGGGGCTGTAGCTGCCGGTGAGCAGTAACAGCGAGTCGGGCCGGATCACTTCCGCGAGCCGGGCCCACGCCTCGGGGAACACGAGGGCGTCGGCGGTGCCGTGGAAGTCCTCGAGCACGAGGCGCGCGTACTCGGCGCCGGACTTCTTGGATACCTGACGCTTCACCACGGTCACCACGGCGGCGATGGTCACCTTCTGATCGCTCCACTCGCCCAGCGTGGCCGTGGTGCGCGCGCCGAACAGCTCGACTTCGGCGCGGAATTTCTCCAGCGGGTGGCCGGAGATGAAAAAGCCGAGGACCGCCTTCTCGCGCGTCAGGCGCTCGTGCTCGGTCCAGACCGGCACGTCGGGCACGGGGGACGCGGGGCGGGGCACGGGGGTCTCGTCGCCGAACAGGCCCACCTGGCCCGCCTCGCGGTCCTGCTGCAGGACTTGGGCTTCGCCAAACGCGCTCTCCAGCGCCGCCACGAGCTGGGCCCGATGTCCACCGAGCGAGTCGCACGCACCCGAGTCGATGAGGGCCTCGAGCACCCGCTTGTTGCACAGCCGCAGGTCGATGCGCTCGCACAGCCGAACCAGGGATCCGTATGGCCCCTCCGCTTCACGGCCCGCGATGATCGAGCGGATCGCGCCCTCCCCCACGTTCTTGATCGCGCCGAGGCCGAACCGAATCCGGCGGTCGCCGACGACCGTGAACTTGAACCCAGATTCGTTGACGTCGGGCGGCAGCACCTCCAGCCCGAGCTCCCGCGCCTCCGCGATGTAGCGCACGACCTGGTCGGTGTCGCCGATCTCGGACGACAACAGGGCGGCCATGAACTCCGCGGCGTAATGCGCCTTGAGCCACGCCGTCTGGTACGACAGCAGCGAATACGCGACGGCATGCGACTTGTTGAAGCCGTACCGGCCGAACGTCGCGATCTGCGCGGCGATGTCCTCCACCACCCGGCGGTCGTGGCCGGCGGCCGCGGCGCGGGCGACGAACCGCTCCAGCTCCTCGGTGATCAGCGCCTGGTCTTTCTTGCCGACCGCCTTGCGGAGCACGTCGGCTTCGGCGAGCGAGTAGCCCGCCAGCACGTTCGCGATCCGCATGACCTGTTCCTGGTAGGTGATGACGCCGTACGTGGGCTCGAGCACCTCCCGCAGGTCGGGATGCGGATAGCGCACCGGCTCGCGGCCCAGCTTGCGGTTGATGAAGACGAGATGCATGCCGGTATCGAGCGGACCGGGGCGCAGCAGCGCGTTCGTGGCGACCAGATCGTCGAACCGGTCACACTTCATCTGACGCAGGCAATCAGTGGCGAGCGCGGACTCGAACTGGAACACCCCGGCCGTGCGCCCGGAGGCGAGCAGCCGGTACACCTCCGGGTCGGCGAGGTCGAGGGTGTCCACGTCCACCGGCACGCCGTGGCGCTCGCGGATCGTCGTGACCGCGTCGTGGATCACCGTCAGCGTCTTGAGCCCGAGGAGGTCGATCTTGAGCATCCCGGCCTGCTCGAGCGCCACCATGTCGTACTGCGTGATGATGGCATCGGCGCCCTGGGGCGCGAGGCAGACGGGCACGTACTCGCTGAGCGGGCCCGGTGCGATGACTACGCCGGCGGCGTGGACGGAGGCGTGGCGCGCGAGGCCCTCGATGCGCGATCCCAGGTCGATCACCTTGCTCACGCGGTCGTCGGCCGTCGCGGCCGCGCGCAGCTCCGGGACCCGGTCGCGCGCCTCCGCGAGCGTGTACCCGAATCCCGGTCCGGCCGGAATGAGTTTCGTGAGCCGATCCACGTCCCCCAGCTCGAGCCGCAGCGTCCGGGCCACGTCGCGGAACGCGGCGCGGGCCTTCAGCGTGCCGAAGGTGATGATCTGCCCCACCGAGTCGCGCCCGTACCTGGTCCGCGCATACTCCAGCAGCTCACCCCGGCGCTCGAAACAGAAGTCGAGGTCGATATCGGGCATCGAGATGCGGTCGGGATTGAGGAACCGCTCGAACAGCAGGTCGAAGCGCAGCGGATCGACGTTGGTGATGCCGAGCGCGTAGGCCACGAGCGAGCCGGCCGCCGAGCCGCGGCCCGGGCCCACGGGGATCCCCCGGTCCCGCGCCGCCTTGATGAGATCGTAGACGATGAGGAAGTACCCCGCGTACCCCGTGCGGGAGATCACGTCGAGCTCGTACCCGAGCCGCGCCTCGGCATCGGCGGGCAGGGGGTCGCCGTAGCGCGCCACCGCACCCGACCGCGCGAGGTGAACCAGCAAATCGCCGTCGCTCGCGAACTCGGCGGGCCGCGGATACTGCGGCAGATAGTACCGCTTCTCGAACTCCACCTCGCACAGGGCGGCCACCCGCTCCGTCTCCGCCACGACCTCCGGACGCTCGGGGAAGAGGCGGCGCATTTCGTCCTCGGACTTGACGTAGCTCTCCTGGCCGAAGAACCGGAACCGCTTCGGATCGTCGAGGTCCTTCCCCGTTCCGATCGCGAGCAGCACGTCGTGCGCCTCGGCGTCCTCGCGCGCCAGATAGTGCGCGTCGTTCGTCGCCACAACGGGCAGTCCCAGATCCTCGGCCAGGCGGAACATCCCCGCGGCGACCACGGCCTCCTCCGCCATGCCGTGGCTTTGCACCTCGAGCCAGAACCCGTCCGGGCCGAACACGCGCGCGAAATAGGCGGCGCTCTCCCGCGCGGCCTCGTAGTTGCCCTGACGGAGCCACAGCGCGATCTCGCCCGATAGGCAACCGGCCAGGCCCAGGACGCCGTCGCGGTGGCGCTCCAGGACTTCGCGGTCGATGCGCGGGCGCCGGTAGAACCCCTCCAGGAACCCGATGGACGACAGACGCACGAGGTTGGCGAAACCCGTGCGATTCCTCGCCAGGAGCACGAGGTGGGAATACGGCGCCGGGGCGTCCGGTTCCTTGTCGCGCCGGTGGCGGCTGCCGAACGCGAGGTACGCCTCGAACCCGAGAATCGGGCGGACGTGGCGGGCCCGCGCCTCGTGATAGAACGTCAGCGCCCCGTGCAGGTTGCCGTGATCGGTGATGGCGAGCGCGTCCATCTTGAGGGTCCGGACCCGGTCCAGCAGGTCGGGAATCCGGTTGGCCCCGTCGAGCAGGGAGTATTCGCTATGCGTGTGGAGATGTACGAACGGCATCCGCTCAGTTCCACCGGGCCGCCCCGCGGGCCCCCGGTTGTCAGCTCGGGGAAAACAGCGCGAGCGACAACGGGGACGAGTCCTTCGTCCCCGTCGAGGCCGCCTCCAGCCGCTGCGGCTGGCTACTCGGGCAAGATACGGGCGGTCCGGTACGTTGTCAAAACCCGTTGTGGCGTCGTATCTTGCGCCGTCAACGGTGGTCCGTGGGCGCGCCGGCGCAGGGGGGAGCTCGGCATGAAGCGATGGGCAGGATCCTGGTCCGCGGTGCCGCGGGTCAGCTTGATCGGCGTGCTGGCGGGCGCGGCATGCGCCGGGGACCGGACCGGGCCGACCCTGCCGCCGTGCTCCGCGGGCGCGGGCTTCAGCGTAGCGCTCGGCATCGGTCAGCATGCGGCCATCGATCCGGCGGCCTCGTCGGGCTGCTTCGCCTTTGCGGCGAACGGTGGGCCCGACAGCGCGGAGTACCTCGTGGTGCCGCAGTCCGCGAGCGGAACGGCCGGCGTGACCACAGGGTTCGGGCTTGCCGGGGCGGCGGCGACGGCGACGGGCTCGGGGCTGAGCGCCGCGCCGACGGCGGACGCGCGGGTGCAGGGTGCGCCCGAGCGGTTCCACGAGCTCCTGCGGCGCGCGGAGCGGGAACGCGCGTGGGGGCGCGCGGGGTCCGCTCTGGAGCCGGCGCCCGCGGCGCATCGCGCGGTGTTCCCGCCGCCCGTGGTCGGGGATCGGCGCGTGTTCAGCGTGTGCGCCACGACCACCTGCGCGCGGTTCGATCGGGTCACCGCCGTCGCCCAAGCGGTGGGACAACGGCTCGCCATCTACGTAGACACCGCGGCCCCCGTGCCCGGGCTCAGCGCGGCCGAGCTCGACAGTCTGGGTCAGCTGTTCGACACGCAGCTCTACGCGGTGGACACAGCAGCGTTCGGTGCGGAGTCGGACGTGGACGCCAACACCGTCGTGATCGTCCTGATGACCAACGTGGTAAACAGACTCGTCACGGCCCAGCAGTGCGCGGACGAGGGGTTCGTGGCGGGCTTCTTCCTCGGCGCGGACATCGATCCCCGCTTCGCGAACGACAGCCGCTTCAACCACGGCGAAGTGATCTACACGCTCGTCGCCGACCAGACCGGGACGCTCTCTTGCGACCATTCGCGCGACCAGGTCAAGCGGCTCATCCCCGTCACGTTCGTCCACGAGTTTCAGCACATGATCAGCTTCAATCAGCGCGCGCTGGTGCGCAACGGCGACGGGGAGGAGCTGTGGCTCAGTGAGGCACTGGCCCATTTCGCCGAGGAGGTCGGGGCGCGCAGCTTCCTGCCGGGCGATCAGGCGAGCTTCTCGCGGTTCCTGACCGGCAACCTGTTGAACGCGTACGAATACCTCGACGACACGGGCGCGCACTTCCTGCTCGCTGGCGCGGGGATCTCGACCCTCGCCGAGCGCGGCGCGCAGTGGCTCTTCGTTCGCTATCTGGTGGACCAGTTGGCGGCCGATACCTCGCAGGCGGCGCAAAACGTGGTCACGCGGGGGCTGGTCGCGACCACGCTCGAAGGGTCGGCCAACGTCCAGAACCGCACCGGCAGGCCCTTTGCCGAGACGGTGAGCCGCTGGGCGCTCGCCAACTGGGTGTCGGATCTGCCGGGCTTCATGGCGCCGCCGGAGCTCACGTACACCAGCTGGCAGTTCCGCACGACCTATGCCTCGCTCCACGCGCAGGCGCCCGGGTTCTTTCCCAAGCCGTTCCCGCTCGTTCCCACGGTGTCGGCCGGCGAGGCCGTGAACCTGAGCGGCACCCTGCGCGCTGGCTCGGGGGTGTTCCACCGGATCATCCAGCCGCCGGGAGCGGCGGCGTTCACGCTGAGCTTCGGCAACGCGTCCGGGGGAGCGCTCCCCGGCCAGGCGGCGCCGCGCCTCACGCTCGTCCGCATCCGGTGAGATGACCCGCAACGCGCGCGCCCTCCTCGCCGGCGCCCTGGTGGGCACGGCCGCAGTCCGCGGGCTCGCCGGGCAGACCGAAGGGAGCATCGTGGCGCGCCTCGCGGGGTCGGCCCGCGCCCAGGCGCTCGGCGACGCGAGCGTCGCGCTCGCCGGCGATCCCGGGACGCTGTTCGCCAACCCCGCCGGCATCGCCACCATCCGGCGGTGGGCACTCGAGGGGTCGTTCGAGTCCTACCTCGAGGGCAGCACCTATACGGCGGGCGCCTTCGCCATGCGCACGGGTCGCTTCACCATCGGACTGGGCCTCCAATCCCTGACCTTCGGCGGCGAGCCCGAGATCGTGCCCGACCCGGCCACGGGTGGCCGGCGCGGGATGCCGACGGGGGCGGAGTTCGCGGCCGGGGATCTGCTGGCGGTGTCGACCCTGGTGTACCGGTTCGGCTTGTTCGCCGTCGGCGGCTCCGCCAAATATGCCCGGCAATCGGTCGCCGAGTGGTCGGCGGCCGGGTGGGTGGCCGACGTCGGGCTGGCCATCGCGGTCTTCGACCTCGCGGCGCTGGGTTTCGCGGTGCAGAACCTCGGCGGCGACCTCGACGCCGCGGCCGGACTGCCGACGCAAACCCGCGCCGGCATGACGTTCAATTTCACGGACCCGCAGGGATCGGTCCGCGCGCTGACCAGTATCGAAGGGCGGTGGACCCGGCACGAGGCGGCCGCGCTCCTGTGGGGCGTCGAGGCGGGCGTGCTGCGCGACGGGAAGGGGCTCGTCGGCCGGATCGGCTACCGGTCGAACGGTGATGCGAGCGACGAGTCGCGCCTCAGCCTGGGTGGTGGGCTGGTCGTCGGCGCCGTGCGGCTCGACTACGCATACCGCGATTTCGATCTGCTCGGCAGCGGCACGCACCGCTTCGGCGTGCGGTGGAAGCCGTAGTCGAGCGCCGGCGCCCGTCCTGGCGCCGCCTGATCGGGCGGTTGCTCACCGGTCTGGGCCTCCTCCTCCCGCTGGGCCTCGGGATCGTCCTGCTGGTCAGCCGCGAAGCCCGTTACCTGGTGCGGGCGGGTGTGGAGGAGGCGCGCATTCTCCTGGCGCGGCGCAACATCGCGCGGCTGGTCGAGGACAGCGCTACGCCGGCGGCGCTCCGGCAGCGGTTCGCGCTGGTGCTCGCCGCCCGAGCGTACGCGCGCGACGTTCTGCAGCTGGAGGCGGGCGACACCTACACGACTTACGCGGACGTGGGGCGCGACACGCTCCTGCTCGTGCTGTCGGCCAGCCGGCGCGACAAACTGCGCGAGGTGACGTGGTCGTATCCCATCGTCGGCGTGGTGCCGTACAAGGGTTTCTTCGACGCGCGCGATGCGCAGCGGGTGGCGCAGGAGCTCGAGGCGGCCGGGCACGACGTGTACCTCCGGCCCGCCGGGGCGTTCTCGACGCTGGGCTATTTCTCCGATCCCCTGCTGTCCACGGCCGTCGATCGCGACACGATGGAGCTCGTCGCGATGGTGCTGCACGAGCTGACGCACAACACCCTGTACGTCAGGAGCCGCACGAGCTTCAACGAGAGCTTCGCGAGTTTCGTGGGGTACCGGGGCGCCGAGGCGTTTTTCCGCGCCCGCGGCGACACCGTGGACGCGGAGCGCGCGGCGGCGCGGTGGCGCGACGAGCGAGCGCTGGACGTGTTCTACGCCGAGCTGGCGCGCCGGCTCGACTCGGCGTACGCCGCGCCGCTGGACGCCGCGGCGCTCGAGCGGACCCGCGCCACCTTGTTCGGCTGGGCCCGCGAGCAGCTGATCGGTCCGGTGGGGCAGGGGTTGGAGACCTACGACTGGCGCTGGTTCGCGCGGGCGCCGCTCAACAACGCCGCCGTCATCGCGCAGCGGCTCTATCGCCAGGATCTGCATCTGTTCGAAGAGGCGTACCTCCGCGCGCAGGCCGACATCGCCAGCGCGATCCGCGATGTTCAGGTGCGGGTGCTCAGCGATCGGCGGCGGGACCCCTACGAGGCGCTGTATTCGCGGCCGGGGTTGGACGCCGGCCGCTAGATCGGCGGCCGGATCGGGCCGTCACTGCCCCCGCAGGCGCTCCGCCTCGGCGACCCGCTCGATCGCGATCGCGTACGCCGCCGTGCGCCAGGCGACGGAGCGCGCGCGGGCAAAATCCCGCACCTGCGCGTATGCCTTCGTGATCACCGCGTGCAGCTCTCGGTTGACCTCGTCGTGCGTCCAGCGGTGCTGTTGCAGGTTTTGCGACCACTCGAAGTAGCTGACGGTCACACCGCCCGCGTTCGCCAGGAAGTCGGGCAGCACCGGAATGCCGCGCTCTTCCAGGATGAGATCTGCGATCGGCGTGGTCGGCTCGTTGGCGGCTTCGACGACGACCTTGCAGTCGATCGTGCCCGCGTTGGCTTCCTTGGTAATGACGCCACCGAGCGCCGCGGGCACCAGCCAGTCGCACGGGATGGTCCACAGCTCCTCGTTGGTGATGGAACGGCCGCCCTTCCACTCCGGGATGGGGCGGCGCTCGGCGGAGTGCTGCAGCAGGCCGGCGATGTCCAGTCCCTGCTCGTTCACCACGCCGCCGGTCACATCGCTGACGGCGATCACCTTGGCGCGGGTCTCGGTCGTCAGCAGGCGCGCCAGGTGACTCCCGACGTTGCCGAATCCCTGAATCACCACGCGCCCGCCGTCCAGCGGCACGCCGAAATCGCGGGCGTACTCCTGCATCACGTACAAGACCCCGCGGCCGGTCGCCTCCTCCCGGCCCAGCGAGCCGCCCAGCGACACGGGCTTGCCGGTGACCACGGCCGGGGTGTAGCCCTGTCGGTTCGAGTACTCGTCGAGCAGCCAGGCCATGACCTGCGCGTTGGTGTTCACGTCGGGGGCTGGGATGTCGCGGTAGGGCCCGAGCACGATGGCGATGCGCTGGGTAAAGCGGCGGGTGAGGCGCTCGAGCTCGAGCCGCGACAGGCGCTTGGGGTCCACCGTCACCCCGCCCTTGGCGCCGCCGAACGGGATGTCCATCAGGGCCGTCTTCCAGGTCATGATCGTCGCGAGGCCCAGTACTTCGTCGCGGTCGGCTTCGGGGTGGTAGCGGATGCCGCCCTTGCACGGCCCGCGCGCTCCGTTGTGCTGGATGCGGTACCCGGTGAAGACGTCCACCCGCCCGTCGTCCATGCGCACCGGCACCTCGACCGTCAGCTCGCGGAAGGGCTGGAGGAGGATGCGGCGCATGTACGCTTCCATGCCGACCAGCGTGGCGGCCCGGTCGAAGTGCGAGCGGGCGATCGCCCTTCCGGACATCGGGGCACGGGGCGGCGCGACGTCGGACATGTGGGTCTCCGAGCAGCGGGGACGGCTAGCCGGCGGGACTGAAACGGCGGCCCGCGCAGCGCGCCGCCGGGTGCTGCGCCTCCGACAGCGCGCGGGCCGGGTTCGGCGCGTACCGCTGCCGCTCGCCGCCCTCGGTCAGCACGCCGATCACGTCGGCTCCATCGCCGGTTTCCCGCTCCGCGGGGTGCTCGAGCACGAAGACCAGCCCGGTGCCGGCGTCCGCGACCGTCCGCGTGAGCCGCCGCCACGTCGGGTCCCCGGGGAGGGGACGGATGGCGCAGAGCAACGGGTGCGCCGCGAGGTCGAACCCCGTCGCCGTCACCAACGGCGCCGCCAGTCGCGCGGCGAGCGTCAGCCAGGCCGGCAGGCTGGGGCCGACGCTCACGACCTGCCCGAACCGCCACGCCCGGTCCCGCGCGAGGTCGAGCAGCGCGGTCACGAGCGCCTCGTCCGCCGGCGCGGCGTCGGCCGGCGCCGACGCCAGCACCACGCCGCCGGTCTCCGCGAACCAGCGGGCCGGCACCGTGAGCTCCGACGGACGCTGCGGGTCGGAGAACGCGTAACGGCGCGTGACCAGGATCTCCCGCTCGGCCTCCTGGCGCTGCTCGTCGTGCTCGGCCGCCTGCGCCGCCGCCTCGAACGCCACCTCCGCGGCGATGTAGCGACCGGCGTCGCGCAACACGCTGCCGCGCAGCTTGAGCGTTTCGGTGTGCGGTTCCAACGCGAACGCCCGGTCGAGCGCCAGGATCGCGCGGTTGCCGTCTCCCAGCCGGTGCGCCGCGAGCCCGAGCTCGTGCCACGCCAGCGCGAGGTCGGGATCGTGCTCCAGCGCCCGCTCCAGCGCGGCGAGGGCCTCGCGGTAGCGACCCAGTTCCACCAACGCCGCACCGCGCAGCGTGTGGGCGAAGGCCGATTCCCCGAACCGGGCCAGAGCGGCCTCGGCCAGATGCAAAGCGTCCCCCAGCCGACGGTCGCGGCGCAGCAGCTCGAAGTACTCGATCCAGCACGTCTTGAAGTCGGGCGATTCCCGCAGGACGGCACGATACGCCGTCTCGGCGTCGCCCACGCGGCCTTCGCGCGCCAGCCAGCGGGCGCGGACCATCGCACGCTCCGTGGGCGCATCCGGAAAGAGATCGTACGACGCCGTGCTCCGCATACGCTCAATCTACCGGCGCCGTCGGTGCTGGCTAGGCGCATCGGGGCCGGGTAGATTGCGCTCCATGGACCACGACCGCCTGCTGCAACAGCTCTCGGAGTTCCTGGCCATTCCGTCCGTGTCCACCCTGCCGGCGCACGACGCCGACGTACGGCGCGCGGCCGAATGGGTGGCCAACCAGCTGCGCCAACTGGGATGTCCGCACGTCGAATTCCTGGGCTCCGACGTGCATCCCGTCGTGTGGGGCGTGGGCCCCGAGGTGCCTGGAGCCCCGACGCTCCTCCTGTACGGCCATTACGACGTGCAGCCGCCCGATCCCCTGAACGAGTGGATTTCGCCGCCGTTCGAGCCCACCGTGCGTGGCGGGAAGATCTACGCGCGCGGCGCGGTGGACGACAAGGGCCAGGTGTTCTGCCTGCTCAAGGCGATCGAGGCGGGCGGGGCTCCGCCGGTGAACTTCCGGTTCCTGTTCGAGGGCGAGGAGGAATACGGCTCCAAGGTCCTGTTCGATCTCTTGAAGAAGGAACCGGAGCGGACCGAGGCCTCCGCGGTGCTGGTCGCCGACATGAGCTACGTGGCCCCCGGATGGCCCGCCGTCTACACCGCGCTGCGCGGCATCTGCTACGCCGAGATCACGGTCCGCACCGCGAAAACCGACCTGCACTCCGGGGAATACGGCGGGGCGGCGCCGAACGCGCATGAGGCGCTGCTGCGCCTCCTCGGCCGGCTCAAGTCCGAAGACGGCAAGATCAACGTCCCGGGCCTGTACTCGGCGGTGAAACGCCCGAGCAAGCAGGAGCTCGCCGCCTGGAAAAAGCTGCCGTTCAGCGAGAAGGACCTCCTCAAGAACCGCATCGGGGGGAAGGCCCTCACCGGACTCAAGAAGTTCTCCGTGCTCGAGCGCCTGTGGGGCCTGCCGACGTTCGAGATCCACGGCATCTCCGGCGGTTTTACCGGTCAGGGCGCGAAGACGGTGATCCCGGCCGAAGCCACCGCCAAGGTGAGCCTCCGGCTGGTGCCGAATCACAAACTCGCGACCGTGGAGCGCCAGGTCGCGACGGCCGTGCGTCGGTACGCGCCGAAGTACGCGGACGTCAAAGTGAAGTTCCTGCACGGTGCCGACCCGGCGCAGGTCAAGCTCGACCACCCCGTCTTCCAGCTGCTCGATCGCGCCTTCAAGGAAGTCGTCGGCCGGGGGACGGTGCCGGCGCGCGCGGGGGGCACCATCCCCGTCATCCCCGCGTTGGGCCAGCGGGGCGCGCCCGTCGTGCTCACGGGCATCGGCCTCCCCGACGACGGTCTCCACGCGCCCAACGAGAAACTCGAACTGAAGCAGCTATGGGACGGCATCGAGGTGTTCAAACGGTTCTACCAGCTGCTCGGCGCGAGCGGCCAGGCCTAGTCCAACGGACAACCCGTTGTCCCACGACGGGTTACGCATACTGCCACGGGCTGTGACGTAGGCCACCGTCCCCGGGGCGGTGTGCGATTATCGTGAGGGTCGGCGTCACGACCATGCACCGGCCCCTGTACCTCATCGCCGCAGGCTACCTCGTCATCAGCGGGGCGGCGCTGTGGCATCCCCGCCCGGCCGCCGCGCCCGCGATCACGGCGCCGCCGCCGGCGTTGCTGGGGACAGGCGACGCCGCCGCGTGGTTCGCCGCCATGAAACCCTACTGCAACGCGGTCGAGGTCGAGGTCGTCATCGCGTCGCGCCCGGCGCCGACCGGCACCGACGGCTCGGGATACCGGGCGGCGTGTTTTGCGCTCGCCGGCAAGATCGACTCGGCGCGGGCGACGATCGCGCGGCTCGAGGGGGACGCACGCTACCGAGCGGCGGGCATCGTGTTCGACGTCGGTCATCCGGTGGCGGACGCAGGCGACGATCTCTCGGCCGGCCCGATCATGGCGCTCGTGGTCGAGTTCTGGCCCAATCACTACATGGCGCTGTACCACGCGGGGATGGCGCAGTACGCCCTGGGACAGCGCGACCGCGCGCGGACCAACCTCGAGACGTTCCTCGAGCTCTATTCCCCCGAGGACGGCTGGCGCGGGCGGGCACGCACGGTGTTGGGCGAGCTCCGGCGGGAGGCGCGATGAGCGCCCCGGTCCCGCTCGCCGCCGCGTCGTGCGCGGTGTGTGGCTCGCCCGAGCCGTTCGACCTCGCCATCTGCCCTGCGTGCGCCGGCACGGCGCCGGGGGCGGACACGCTGGTGTTTCTCGCACGCCCGACTGACCGCTCCGCCAGACGGCACGCCGAAGGCGTGATCGGCGCGGCGCTCGGTCGTGCGGCGCGGGTCGATGCGGTGCGGGCGGGAGCGGCCGGGGTAGCGCCGATCGCCCGGGTCCCCGAGCCGATCGCCGACCGCATGGCGGCCCGGCTCGCCGACGACGGCGTTGTCGCCTCCCTGGTACCCGTGGCCCGCGCGCACGAGCGTATTCCGATGGCGCTGACGCTCCTCGTCGCGGCGGCGAGCGCGGCGGGACTCACCGCCGGCGCGCAGGGCACGGCGCCGCTGGTCTGGCTGACTCCCATGATGGTGTTCGGGCTGCTGGGCTGGGCTTGGTGGCTGGCTCGGCGGCCCGTGTGGCGTCCGCGGTCGGTGGGTCCGCGTCTGATGGGTCCAGGGGCCGCGGTGGCGGCGCGCGCGCTGGCCGAGCTGCCCGATGGCGGCGCGCGACGACTGCTGGGCGCGCTGGTGCACCACGCGCGGGCTGCCGTACCGCTGCGCCATGTCGAGCCCGTGCTCGCGGCCGCGTGCGCGGCCGCGGGAACGCTGGCGCGGCTCGAGGATGATCTGGCGGTGCTCGAGCGGGCAGCCGGCGAGGGGCGGAACGCCCGCGCGCGTGACGGCGTCCTGGCGCGGGCGGAGCGGGCCCGCGCGGCGCTCACGGAGCGCCTGGGCGATGTGGCCGCGACCCTGGCGCGCCTGCGCGTGGCGTCGAGCGCCGGGCTCGCCGCGGCCGACGCGCGCGAGCTCGAGAGCCTCACGCGGGACCTCGAGACGGAGGCACGACTCAATGCCGAGGCCGTGTCCGAGGTCGAAGCCCTGCTGCGCGAGCTGCCCGTCCGCGCGTGAGCCGTTAGCCGCCTTGCTTGCTGAGATTGCGCAGCCGGTTGATGTCGTGCTGCGTGAGGCCGCGGCCACCGTAGCGCTCTTCCTGCCAGGGGTCGCCACGCATGTGGTACCCGTTCTGCTCCCAGAACCCCGGCACGTCCGCATCGAGCAGCGTGAGTCCCCGCACCCACTTTGCGCTCTTCCACAAGTAGAGATGCGGGACGAGCAGCCGGGCCGGCCACCCGTGCTCCGGCGTCAGCCACTCGCCGTCATGCTTCAGCGCGATCAGCGCGTCCGGCCGGTCGAGATCCGCTAGCGGCAGGTTGGTGGTGAATCCCCCTTCAGCCGTCACGAGGACGAACCCGGCCCCGGCCTGCACGCCCGCCCGCTGGAGCAGGTCCTGCACCGGGACGCCCTCGAACGCGTTGTCGAGCCGGCTCCAGCGAGTCACGCAATGCATGTCGCAGGCGACGGTCCGGCGGGGCAGGGCGAGCAGCGCGTCGTAGGACAGCGTGAACGGGCGCTCCACCAGCCCATCCACGGCAAAGGTCCACGCGGCGGTATCCACGCGGGGGACGGTGCCGTAGTGGAGCACCGGCCATTTGACGGTCAGCACCTGTCCGGGCGGGATGCGGTCGCGCACGTGCTCGGGGGGGTGCTTGCCCCAGGGGAACAGATCGCTCAGCGCCATCCTACGGGGAATGCACGGGGGGGGGCGCGAGTTCCCGCGTCTCCGCGCCGTACCCGAACGCGCCCTCGAATCCCTCCACCACCGCGTTCAGAGCCTGGTCCCACAGGGACCCGTCCCTCGTCCCTGTTCCCCCTTCCCTGGCCACGGAGGTCATCTCGACCCCGGTGATGCCGCAGGGCACGATGCGCTCGAACGCCGCGAGGTCGGTCGTCACGTTGAGTGCGAAACCGTGCCACGTCACCCATTGCTTCACGTGGACGCCGATGCTGGCGATTTTCCGGTTCCCGGTCCAGACGCCGGTGGAGCCCGCGCGCCGGCCCGCCTCGATGCCGAGCTGCGCGAGGGCGCGGATCAGTGCCTCCTCGACGGATCGCAGGTACCAGTGGAGGTCGGGCTGGAGTGAGCGCAGGTCGATGATCGGGTAGCCCACGAGCTGCCCCGGGCCGTGGTAGGTCACGTCGCCGCCGCGCTCGACCTCCACGACCTCGACGCCTTCGGGACGGAGCACGTGCGCCCCGCGGGCGGTGCGCCCGAGGGTGATCACGGGGGGATGCTCGAGGAGCAGCAGGATGTCGTGCGGCTGGCGGCCGGCGATGCGGTCGGCGGCGAGCTGCCGCTGCCACGTGAGTGCCGCCGCGTACGGCACGCGCCCCGCGCGGACGACGTCCAGCACCGGGCCCGTCACCGCTCGCTCCCCGCTGCCGGATCCCCGCTCCCCTCCCGCGCCCAGCGGCTGCCTCGGACGCCGAGCGCCGCCGCGGCGAGACCGAGGATGGTGAGGCCGGCCAGGCCGAAGAAGTGCTCGGCGGGAATGGCGAAGAAAAAGGCGATCAGCAACGCGCCGACCGCGCCGAGCACGGCGATCACGCCCCGTTGCCAGTCGTTGTCCAGGGCCCGGCTGCGGCGCCAGCCGAACGCGGCGCCGAGGGCGATCCCTGCCGCCAGGCCCACGATGATGTCGAGCGAGGCGTCGGAGATGGCCTCGCCGTAGCGGCGGAGCTCGAAACGCTGCAGCAGCCGCACGATCACCAGGGTGGCGACGATGGTCGCGCCGCCCAGTCCCACCGCCGTCGCCAGGGCGCCCAGCCCGATGGCGAGGGGGTCCTTCGCGCGGGTCAGAGGTGCAGCACCCGGCCGAGGGAGTCGAGCGCCGCTTCGGCCACCGCTTCCGACATGGTGGGATGCGCGTGGATCGCCAGGTCGATCTCCTCCACGGTGTACTCGCTCTGGCGCGCCACCGTCAGCTCGTGAATCATCTCCGAGGCGTGCGACCCGACGATGTGCGCGCCCAGGATCTCACCGTACTTCTTGTCGCGGATGATCTTGACGAACCCCTCCGTTTCCCCCGAGCCACGCGCGCGGCCGTTGGCGGAGAACGGGAACCGCCCCACCACGTGCTCGAGCCTACGCTCCGTGCACTGCTCCTCCGTGAGGCCGATGCTGGCCACCTCGGGGTGGCAATAGGTCACGCTCGGGACGTTGTCGTAGCGGATCGCTTGGGGCGCGTGGCCCGCCACGATCTCGGCCACGACGACGCCCTCGCGGCTCCCCTTGTGGGCGAGCATCGGGGGGCCCGCCACGTCCCCGATCGCGTAGTAGCCGGGCGCCGTGGTCTGCAGGTTCTTGTCCACCTTGACGAAGCCGCGGTCGGTGAGCGCGATGCCACATTCCTTGAGGCCGATGTTCTCCGTGTTCACCGCCCGTCCGGCCGCCATCAGGACCACGGCCGTTTCCACTTTCTTCTTCTCTCCGCCGACTTCCACGTGCAGCACGACCTTGTCCTTGCCGACGTCCGCTTTGGTGACGCTGGCGCCGGCGAGCACGTCGATGCCCCGTTTGCGGTAGCTCTTCGTCATGGCATCGGACGCCTCGGCGTCCTCGAGCGGCAGAATGCGTGGCAGGGCCTCGATGAGCGTCACCTTGGTGCCGAAGGCGTGGAAGATGTCCGCGAACTCCATGCCGACGGCGCCCGCCCCGACGACCGTCATGGTCGCCGGCGCCTGCTGGAGGAACAGCGCCTCGTCGGACGAGATGACCGTGGTCTTGTTGATCTCGAGGCCGATCTGCGGAATGCCTTTCACGCGCGACCCGGTGGCGATCACGATGGCCTTCTTCGCCTCCAGGACGTCGCTCCCGACCTTCACCTTGCGACCCGGCTGGAGCACGCCCGTGCCGCGGACCACGGTCACCTTGTGCTTCTTCATGAGGAACTCGACACCCTTCGAGTTCTGATCGCTCACCTTGCGGCTGCGCTGCATCGCGACGCCGTAGTCCGTCTTGACTTCGGCGGACGAGATCCCGAACTCGGCGCCGTGCCGGAGCGCGTTGGCGAGATACGCCGAGTGGAGCAGGGCCTTAGTGGGAATGCAGCCGATGTTCACGCACACGCCACCGAGCTTGTCGCGCTCGACGACGGCGGTGGCGAGGCCGAGCTGCGCGGCGCGGATGGCGGCGACGTAGCCGGCGGGCCCGCCGCCGAGGATGATCAAGTCGAAGGAATTGGGCACGGGGGCCTCGGGATTAGAGCAGCATCGCCAACGGATTCTCGAGCATCTGCTTCAAGGTCTTCAGAAAGGCCGCGCCCGTCGCGCCGTCGATGACGCGGTGGTCGCAGCTCATCGTGACCCGCATGCGGGGGCGCACGGACACCTGGCCGTCCAGCACGACCGGCTTCGCCACGATGGCGCCCACGGCCAGAATGCCGGCCTCGGGCGGGTTGATCACCGCGGTGAACTCGTCGATGCCGAACATCCCCAGGTTGGAGACCGAAAACGTGGCACCCGTGTACTCCTCCGGGGTGAGCCGCCGCTCGTGCGCCTTGGCGCCGAGGGCCCGGGCCTCCCGGCCGATCTCGAGCAGGGACTTGCGGTCTGCGTGTCGGATGACGGGTGTGATCAGTCCGTCCTCGACCGCGACCGCCATGGCCACGTGGATCTCGTTCCAGTAGCGGATATGCGTGTCCTGGAACCACGCGTTGCAGGCGCGGTGCTTACCGAGCGCGAGCGCGGTCGCCTTCAGGATCACGTCGTTGAACGAGATCTTGTCCTCGGCGCCCAGGTCGCGGTTCAACGCCTCGCGTGCCTCGACGGCCCGCTCCATGTCGATCTCGGTCGTCAGAAAGAAGTGCGGGACCGGACCGATCGACGCGGCGAGCCGGCGGGCGATGGTCTTGCGGATCTGGGTGAGGAGCACGTCCTCGTAGGCCGCCCCGCCGCCCATCCCGGGGGAGACGGGAGAGGGGCGAGGGCGCGCGGCGGAAGCGAGCACGGCACCGGAACGAACCTCTCCCCTCTCCCCTCTCCCCGCCGTCTCCACGTCGCGCAGGACGATACGCCCGCCCGGCCCCGACCCCAGAACGATCCTGAGATCCACGCCCTGCTCGCGCGCCACGCGCTTCGCCAGGGGCGAGGCTTTCACGCGGGTGGCGTCGGCCGGCGCCAGCGCCGGGGCCGGGGGAGCAGGGGACGAAGACGGGGAGGGGGGATGGGGGATGGGGGATGGGCCCGCAGGGCTCGACGCCTTGCCCGCTTCCCCCGTCCCGGTTCCGGTGGCGACCGCTTCGCCCGGCGCGCCGATGAACGCCACGACATCCCCGACCGGGACCGTCTGGCCCTCGGTCACCAGCACCTGGATGAGGTGGCCGTCGGCCCGGGCGACGAGCTCCATGACGGCCTTGTCGGTCTCGACTTCGGCGATGGTGTCGCCGGCCGTGACCGCGTCGCCCTCGTGCTTGAGCCATTTCACGAGGCGCCCTTCCTCCATAGTGGGCGACAGCGCTTCCATGTGCACTTTGGTGGCCACGGCTCAGTCGCGGTAGAGCGCGCGCCGGGCAGCCGCGACGATCTTGTCGGGGCTGGGCTTCGCCGCACGCTCGAGGTGTTTGTTGTACGGCATCGGCACGTCGGCCTGGGTGACCCGCGCCACGGGTGCGTCGAGCTCATCGAACGCGTCGCGCTGGATGACGTCCACGACCTGCGCCCCGATCCCGCAGATCGGCCAGCCCTCCTCGACCACCACGCAGCGGTGGGTGCGCGTCACCGACGCCACGATCGCGGCGTCGTCGAGCGGCCGCAGCGTCCGCAGGTCGAGCACTTCGGCGGCGATGTCATCGGCGGCGAGTTGATCGGCGGCCTTGAGGGTGATGCCCAGCGTCTTGGAATGGCACACCAGGGTCACGTCGGTCCCCGCCCGTTTCACCTCGGCCTCGCCGATCGGGACCACGTGCTCGCCGTCGGGTACGTCGCCCTTGATGTTGTACAGCATCTCGCCCTCGAGCACGATCACCGGGCCGTTGTCGCGGATCGCCGCCTTGAGCAGTCCCTTGGCGTCGGCCGGCGTCGCCGGGGCAACGACCTTGAGACCGGGAATGTGGGCGAGCCATGACTCCCAGGCCTGGGAGTGCTGGGCCGCGAGCTGGAGCGCGGCGCCGTTCGGTCCCCGGAAGACGATCGGGACGCCGATCTGGCCGCCCGACATGTAGAGCATCTTGGCCGCGGCGTTGACGATCTGGTCGAGTGCCAGGACCGCGAAGTTCCACGTCATGAACTCGACCACCGGCCGCAGGCCGACCATCGCCGCCCCGACGCCGATCCCGGCGAATCCGAGCTCGGCGATGGGCGTATCCACGATCCGCTTGGGCCCGAACTCCTCGAGCAGGCCGCGGCTCACCTTGTAGGCTCCCTGGTAGACGCCCACTTCTTCGCCGATGAGGAACACCGACTCATCCCGCTGCATCTCCTCGCGCAGGGCCTGATTCAGCGCGTCGCGGTACGTCAGCGTGGGCATGCCCGCTCAGTCCGCCAGCACGTGGGTGTACAGCTCGGCGGAGTCGGGATCCGGGCTGTCCTCGGCGAACTGCGCCGCCCGGTCTGCAGCGGCCAAGGCGTCCGCGTCCATCGCGTCGATCGCCGCCTGGTCGAGGGCCCCGTCGGCGGTGAGCTGCGCGCCCAGCCGCACGATGGGATCGCGGCTCTTCTCCTCCTCGACCTCTTCCTTGGTGCGGTAGACGCCGTGGGTCGGGTCGGACATGGAATGGCCCATGAACCGGTACGTTCGGACTTCGAGCAGCGTCGGGTGCCCGTGCTTGCGGGCGCGCGCCACGGCGCGCTGGGCGGCCGCGTACACCTCGAGCACGTCCATCCCGTTCACGCACTCGGCCGCCATGTCGTAGGAGCAGGCGTGCTCGGCGACGTCCGTCACGGCCGCCACCCGCTCGAACGCCGTGCCCATCCCGTAGCGGTTGTTCTCGCAGAGAAAAATCACGGGGCACTTGTACACCGCCGCCATGTTCAGCGCCTCGTGGAACGCGCCGATGTTCACCGCGGCTTCGCCGAAATAGCAAGCGCACACCTGATCGCCGCCCCGGTAGCGGATCGCGAAGCCGATCCCGGCGGCGAGCGGGAGATGTGCCCCCACGATCCCGTGCCCGCCGAGGAATCCGGTGGCCGCGTCGAACACGTGCATCGAGCCGCCCTTGCCGCCGGAGCAGCCGGTCGCCTTGCCGTACAGCTCGGCCATCAGCGCGTGGGCCGCGACCCCGCGCGCCAGCGCCTGGCCGTGCTCGCGATAGGAGGCGATCACGTAGTCGTCGGGGCGGAGCGCGGCGGACATTCCCACGGCGACGGCTTCCTGGCCGATGTAGAGGTGGCAGAATCCGCCGATCTTGCCCAGGGCGTACGCCTCGGCGGCCTTCTCCTCGAAGCGGCGGATCCGCAGCATCTGCTGCAGCATCACCGTGCGCAGCTCGGCGGGTACGTCGTGCTTCGGGGTCGGCGCGGTTGCAGTCGCCATCGCGTCTCTCCGGGTCAGCGCGGCGCCGCGGCCTGTGCGGCCTGCTCCCACGCGTGATAACTCGAACGGACCAGCGGACCCGCCTCCACGTGCCGGTATCCCATCGCCAGCCCGTGCCGGCGCAGCTCCGCGAATTCTTCGGGCGTGTACCAGCGCGCCACCGGCAGGTGGTCCGCGGAAGGGCGCAGGTACTGGCCCAGGGTGAGGATGTCCACCTGCTGCGCGCGCAGGTCGCGCATTGCGCCGAGCAGCTCGTCCCACTCCTCGCCCAGGCCGCAGATGATGCCGGACTTGGTGAGACGGTCCGGCGCCATGTCCTTGGCGCGGCGCAGCAGCTCGAGCGCCCGCGGGTAGCGGCCGCCCGGGCGCGCGATGCGGTACAGGCGCTCGATCGTTTCGAGGTTGTGATTGAGGATGTCGGGCTCCGCCTCGACCACGAGGCGGAGGGCGTCGGCGCGGCCCTTGAAATCGGGGATCAGGACTTCGACCGACGTGTCGGGTAGCCGGCGCCGGATCTCGACGATGCACCGCGCGAAGATCTCGGCCCCGCCGTTGGGGAGGTCGTCCCGGTCCACGCTGGTGATCACGACGTGCCGCAGCCCCATGCGGGCCACCGCCTCCGCGAGGCGGATGGGCTCCTCCAGATCGAGCGCGGCGGGGGTGCCGTGGGCGACGGCGCAGTACGCGCAATTGCGCGTGCACACGTCGCCCAGAATCATGAAGGTGGCGGCCTTGTGCTCCCAGCACTCGCCCACGTTGGGGCAGCGGGCCTCCTCGCACACCGTGTGCAACGCGAGATCGCGCATCATGCGCTTCACTTCGGCGTACGTTGCCCCACCCGGCGCGCGGACCTTGAGCCACGGGGGCTTGCGCTCGAGCGGCACGGCGGCTGGGCGGCGCGTGATCTGGGTCAGCGGCAGGGACATGGGATCCGGGGTCTCGAAGTGCGCAAGATATCAGCGGAAAGCACGGCGGGGTAGGACGAGCGGCGAAATATCAACTATCCGGTTGATCTCCTCTCGGGCGGGTGAGCTTGGCCAGCTGCTCCCCGAGCGCGGGCGTGGTGCTCAGCATGCCATCGGCGATTCGAGCCAGCTCCTCCGCCTCCCGCCACTCGCGCTCCAGCTCGCGCACCTCGGCTGCTTCGTCGACCGCCATTTCCAGGGCCAGGCGCCCGTCCACCGGCAGGCCTCGGAGCGACAGCGACCGGCGCGCCACGCCCCGGATGAACTCGTCGGCGCCGCCGGCCGCGTCCACGTTGTGGGCGGCGTTATCGGCGCTGCGGCGGCCGCTGCGGCGCGCGTTGAGATACGTCAGTCCCTGGCGCAGTGCGCCGGTGGCGTCGACGCCGGTGAGCATGGCGCCCTCGCGGTGGCACTGCGGGCAGCTCACGACGAGCCCGAGATCGGTCTGCGCGTCGGTCACGATGCGCGCGTAGCGCACGTGCTTCGCGCGCAGCTGCATGAGCGTGCCGCAGCTCGCGCACTCCGGCGGCTCGACGAGGCGCACGCGCCGCCGTCCCATGATCCCCGAGTACACCGCGTCGCCGATGTTGCCCACGTTGTAGAACAGCATGCCGAAGCCGCCCCCCACCGCGGCGTTCAGCGCGATGGTGGCGCCGACGGTCACGAGCACGACCGGGACCACGACCTTCGCCCGATCGCGCTGGCGTTGCCGCAGCCGCTCGCCGTAGCGCCAGCCCGCGAGCTCCCGGCGCGGCGGCTGTCCCACCCGCACGAGGTCGTAGCGGTGCCACCGCAGCAGCGCGACCTGGTCGGTCCGCGCGATCACCGTGCTGTCGGGCACCAGGCGCGCGAGCGCGTCGATCTTCTCGAGCCGGTCGTCGAACGGCGCCAGGTTCCAGCGCGCGCACTTGGGGCAGATGACCCACAGCCGCCCGCGCCACTCGTCGAATGCGAAGCGCGTGCCCACGCCGAGGCCGGAGGGTCCCCCGTCGCCGCCCAGGGTGCCGTCGCAGAAGGCGCAGGTCTGGAACATCGTGCCTCCGGTCCCGATGCCTCACCGCGGGCGCAGGGGCGACCAGTCGATTGCGGTCTCGCCCGTGGCCAGCAGGTCGCCGATGATCTCGCCCGTCAGCCCCGCGAGCAGGATGCCGTTGCGGCCATGACCCGTGGCGTACCACAGGCCGTCCGCTTCGGCATCGGGCCCTACGAACGGGCGCCCGTCGGGTGTCACGGGGCGCAGGCCCGCCCAGGTGCGCGGCGCGTCGTCGAGCGCGATGCCGGGGAACAGCCGTGCCGCCGCCGCCCGCAGCTGGGCGACGCCCGCCGCCGTGACGCTCGCATCGAACCCCACGTGCTCGACCGTGGCCCCGACGATGGCCTCCGCACCGCGCGCCAGCACGTACGCGTGGTCGTGGAACACGATGATGGGGGGCGTGCCGGCGGGCCACCGCGCGGCCAGCAGCTGACCGCGCACCGGCTCCACGGGCAGGGGGCGCGGCAGCTCCCCGATCTGCGCCGACCAGGCGCCGGCGGCGATGACCACGTGGCGCGCGGCGATCCGCTCCTGCTCCGCGCGGACGCCGACCACTCGCGCCTCGTCCCGCAGCAGGGCGGTGACGCGCACGGCGCGGTGCACGACGCCCGCGGCGGCCGCGTCGGCGGTGAGGGCGCGGGTGAGCGCTGCCGGATCGAGCGCGCCGTCCTCGGGCGCGAAGAGCGCGCCGTGACATCCTCCGGCGGCCCCGGGCCAGCGCTCCCGCACCTCGGCGCCGTCCAGCCAGTCGCAGACCAAACCAGCCTGCCGTTGGCGCGCGACGGTGGCTTCGAGGGCCGCGGCCCGGTCGTCGTCGAACGCCACCGTCAGGGCGCCGTCCCGCCACAGCCCGATGTCGATGCCGGTGGTGTCCGCGAGCTCGGCGGCGAGGCCGTCGTACAGGTCCCGCGCGCGGACCCCCAGGGCGAGCATCGCGGCGTCGTCCTGGTCGATCTGCGCGGCGAGGATCCCCGCGGACGCGGGCGACGCCGCACCGGCCAGCGGCCCGGGGTCGCAGACGACGACGGCGAGGCCCCGCCGGGCGGCGGCGCGGGCGCACGCGGCACCGATCACGCCGCCCCCGACGACCACGACGTCCACCGCGCTCATGTGCTGGCGCCCCCGCGAAACCTCATGTAGCCTTCGTCCGTAGGGTATACACTACGTCCGGTTCCCTGGGAGGATCCATGTTCCGGAGTGTCCTCGGGTTCGCCGTCCTCGCCGTCGTGGCGTGGCTGGCGCTGAAGATCTTCTTCACGCTCCTGTCGGGCCTGATGGGCCTGGCCATCACCGTGCTGTGGCTCGCCGCCATCGGCTTCGTCGTGTACCTCGGGCTCCGGCTCATCAGTCCCCGGACCGCGGATCGGGTGCGCGAGATGATTCGGGGACGGTCCACCAACGCCTGAGGGTCACGGCTCCCAGGGGAGGGGCTGGCTGGAGTGCAGATGCACGATCCGCCAGCGCCCCTCCACGAGCTGGCACACCACCGTCGCGCGGCCGATCGCGGCGTTGTCGCTGTTCGCGTTGAGCCACCGGTAGTCCAGCGTCACCCAGGCGAATCGTCCTTCCATCGTCGTCGTGGACGCGGCCACGACGACACGTCCGCCGTATCCCACGCCGGCGAGGCGCGGCGCCGCGAAGCGGGTCCGCGCGTTCGCGACCACCGAGGCCGCCGGTGCGAAGAGGGAGTCCCCAGCCGGGTCGCCCGCGGCGTCCGCCTGTAGCGCGGCGCGCACGACGTCCTCGACCACCCCGGTGGTGCTGGGGGCCTGGAGCACGCGGGGAGCGACGGCACGCTGCGAGACGCACGCCGCTACCACGAGGGGCACGAGGGCGAGGGTGCGTCGGCGCTCAGCGCGCATCGAGCCGCTCGATCACTCCCCAGCACAGCAGCGGCAACAAGATCTCGTGATGTCCGGTGAGCAGAACGCCGCGGCCGCCCCCGAGGGTCGGCCGTTCCACGACGTTGACCCGCGGACGATAGTGCCGCTGCATGTCGCAATCCGCGGCGGTGAATCCCGTCGGCTGTCCCCCGTGCAGGTTCCGAGCGACCGTGAGCGCCTTGAGGAACACCTCGGGCATCATCACCGCGCTCCCCAGGTTGAGCACGACGCCACCGTCGTGGAGGGCGGGGAGCGCGGCGGCCAGGCGCCGGAAATCGCGGTGCGTGGTCGCGCCCAGGACCGCACCGTCCGCGGCGGGGTGCTGGTGGATGATATCGGCGCCGATCGCCGCGTGGACGGTGACCGCCACGCCGAACTCGCGCGCGGCGACCAGCACGGAGACGTCGCGGCCCGGCAGCCCGCTCCGTCGCCCCAGCGCCTCCGCCAGCGCTTCGCCCGCGCCGCGATCGGCCCGGGCGCCCGCAGCAAGCGCCGCGTTCATCTCCCGTCCCGTCTCCTCGGCCATGCCGAAGGTGCCGTCGCTCAACCCGGCCGCCACGTCCTCACTCGTGCCGCCGAACGCCGCGAGCTCGAAGTCGTGGATCGCCGCACTGCCGTTCAACGCGACGTGCGTCAGCGCGCCGCGGCGCATCAGCTCGCGCAACAGCGGCCCCAGGCCGACCTTGATCACGTGGCCGCCCAGCATCGCGACGACGGCCCGACGGCCGGCCGCGTGCGCGATCCGGTCGGCCACGAATCGGAGGTCGCGCGCCGCCAGCACGTCGGGGAGCGCGTCCCAAAACGCCCGGAACGAGCGGTCCGCCTGCGGCACGCCCGCCAGCCCCGCCGTATCCACTTTGTTGGCCCGGCCCGCGATGGGAACGGTGCGCACCCGCGACAGGTCCGCCTCGCGGTACTCCGTGCTCACTGGGGATCCGGGATGTGATAATCCCTGAGTTTGAGGGTGACCGTGCCGAACGAAAACGTCGAGACGATGGCGAGCACGACGTGCGGGCGGTCCTCGGAGATCCAGACGCGGGCGTCGGCCTTCTCGGCGAAGATGCCGCGTCCGTGGGGAATGACCGGGCGGATGACCAGCGCCTTCCACTTCCGTCCGCCGACGTTCAACTCCTCGCGCTTGACGACCGTGACGATGACCGGGTTGCGGTCGGGACGGAAGTACCGCCGATACTCGTAGCGCTGCCCCAGCTCGAACGACAGCGTGCGGATCCAGTACAGGAACGCGGCGTCGTCCAGCGGGTCGGCCACGGTGGCGAAGGTCGTGTCGCGTCCCTCCTCGCGGAAATAGCCGGAGTCGGGGAAGATCTCGAACGCCCGGCTCCGCTCCCGGCCGCGCTCCTCGGTGTCGGTCCGGTAGCGCCGCGAGCGGAAATCGTAGAGCCCGACCCACGATTCCTGCAGCTGGTCCAGCTGGTACCACAGCGCCCCGCCCTTGATGTGGAAACGAAAGCGGACGGTGGGTTCGCCGCGGACGGTATCGATGGCCGCCACCTCGATCGTGGCGCGGCCCACGCTGAACGGGCCGAACCGCGCTTGGTAGGTGAAGCGCTCGCCGACCGGGAACGGCACGGCGGCCACGCGCGCCGGCAGGGCGACGATGGCGGAATCACGCTGCGCCGCGAGGGGCAGCGCCGCGGCGATCACGACCAGCGTGGCCGTGGCGGCGGCCTGGGCGGCCCGCGCGGCCCGCAGGACGGGTCGCGCGCGCCAGGCGGCGCGCAGCGCCGCCAGAGGCCGGACGCGCGACGGCCGCTCGCGCAGGTCGTAGCGCGCGGTGGTGGCGACGGTTTCGAGGCGGCGCGCCTGCGGCGTCAGCCGGGCCAGCAGCTCGGCGTTGGCGCACCAGCCGTCCGTTGCCAGCAACGCGCCGGCGCCGGCCTGCCGGACCGCCTGGCGCAGCGTCACCAGGCGCAGCGCGAGGAAGCCTGAGGTCGTGTCCCGGACCCCCGCGACCCGCAGCAGACGCGGCGCCCACTGGCGTGCCCAGCGCAATGCCCGCGGCGCGTCACCGGTCGAGCGGGTCACCTCCCCCACGACCAGGTCGGCACCCGATTCCAGGCGCTTGACCATGTCTTCCATCGCCTCCGGGGCGTGGAGAAAGTCCGCGTGCAGGGTGATGGCGCCGTCGCGCTTGGGGCGGTCCGTCCGCGCCAGCGCGAGCCGGAGCAGTTCCTCCAGGCTGCGGGCGTACCCCTGCCGCGCGGCATGCGTGATCACCGTCAGGGGCAGCACGCGGGCGTAGCGCGCCAGCACCTCGGCGGTACCGTCGGTCGAGCCGTCATCGCAGGCGAGGATCTGGTACTCGCGCGGAAAGGCGGTGAACACCTGCCGCACCTTCCAGAGCACCAGCCCGGCGGTGCGCGCTTCGTCGTGGACGGGAACGCAGACGTAGATCATGCGGGCAATCTAGACGAGTGCACGATAGCGGGCCAACACGGCCGCCGCCATCGCCCGGGCGGTGAATCGGTCGGGCAGGGCCGCCGCCACCGGAGGCACGGCCAGCGTTGCCACCACTGTGCGGGCCAGCGCCTCGGCGTCCGCCACGGCGACGAGCGCGTCAGGCGGGAGCATCTCGGGCAGCCCGCCCGCGCGGGTGGCGACCACGGGCGTGCCCAGCGCCAGGGCGTTGAGCACCACGCTGCCCAGTCCCTCCTCGCGCGACGACATCACCAGCACGTTGGCCTCCCCGATGAGCGCATCCGCCTCCTCTACATACCCCACGAGGTGCACCCGGTCACCGGTGCCGAGCGCCGCACTCAGGCGCTCCAGCGTGCCCCGCAGCGCACCCGCCCCGGCGATGATCCAGTGGAGATCGGGCCGCAGGGGGCGCGCGGCCGCGGCGGCACGGATCAAGGTGGTCTGGTCCTTGTGCGGCACGAGCGCCGCGACGTTCACCGCGAGGGGGGTCGCGGGCGGAAGCCCGAGCCGGCCGCGCATGTCGAGCGGTCGCCGCGCCGCGCGGCGTACTTCGGCGGGATCGATGCCATCCGGAACGACGCTCAGGCGGACGGCGGGAATGCCCGCAGCCGCCAGCACGCGCCGCACGGCGTCGGACACCGCGATCACGTGATCCGCACGGTGCCACGGGCCCGCGGCGCGCACGGGAAAGTCCACGCGCCGCGTCGCGACGAGCGCCGGTCGCGGACCGCCCCCGGCCAGCGACCGTGCGACCAGGGCGAGCGTCAGCGCGTGGCTGTCGTGGGCGTGCAGGATGCGCGGCCGGAATCCGCGCAGGGTGGCCCGCAGCCGCCAGGCGGCGCGAGGGTCGAGGCCCGGTCCCCACGGCAGGCCCGCGATCGCCACGCCGTCCTCCGCGGCACGGGTCGCGAGCGCGCCATGCGCCCGTGTGGCGAGCAGCTGGCCGACCGCGGGATCGCGCGACAGCTCGCGGGCGAGGAGACGCACCTGGTTCTGGCCGCCCCGCCATTCCCGGCCCGCGTCGACCTGGACGACGCGGAGCGCGCTCAGGTCGTGACGACGGCGCCGAGCACGCGGCGCAGCTCGGCGAGGGTGAAGGGCTTGTGGAGGAACGGCCGTCCGAGGCTCTCGAGGAACCGCAGCGTATCGCCGCGCACCGTATCCCCGGTCGCGAAGATCACCTTGGGCGCGATGGCGGGATGCTCGCGCGTGAGCCGCTCGTAGATCTCGCGGCCGCCGACTTGCGGCATGCGCACGTCGCAGATAATCAGGTCATAGGGTGCGGCGGTGATCCGCTCGTACGCCTCCCGCCCGTCGCGCGCCACGGCGACGGTATGTCCCCACGCCTCGAGGGTGGCGCGCATGTAGTGGAGAATCGGCTCCTCGTCGTCCACGACGAGGACGCGCAGGGCGCCGCCGCCGCCGCTCGGGGCGAGGGGCTCGGGTGCCGCCGGCATCTCCATCGTGGAGCCGGGGAGCTCGACGGTGAACGTGGCGCCCGCGCCCGGCGTGGTCTCGAGCGTGATACGGCCGCCGTGCTCCTTCACGATCCCCTGGCTGATGGACAGGCCGAGGCCCGTGCCCTGGCCCTCGCTCTTGGTCGTGTAGAACGGCTCGAACACGCGCTGCGCCACGTCCTCGGGCATCCCGGGCCCGTCGTCGGTCACGTGCACCGCCAGCCCGTCGAGCCAGCGCCGTGCCTGCACGCGGATCGTGCCGGGGCGGCCCGCGGCGGCGATGGCATGCACCGCGTTGTTGAGCAGGTTGAGGAACACCTGCTTGATCTGGTTCGCGTTCAACTCCGGCGGCTGCACGTCGGGCTCGACGTGCAGCTCCACCGTGATGTCGTGTGCGAGCAGCTCGTTGCGCAACAGCGCGATGGTGGACTCGAGCAGCGGGCCGATAGCCTCGCGCTGGCGCTGCGCTTCCTGGCGCCGGGCGAACGACAGCAGGTTGTGCACGATGTTGGCGGCGCGCTCGGCTTCCTGACGGATGACCCGCAACGGCTCGGCCAACCCCGGCGGCACGTCCGCCGACTCGGAAAGGAAGTCGCTGAACCCCACCACCGAAGCGAGGGGGTTGTTCAGGTCGTGGGCGACGCCCGCGATGAGCTGTCCGATGGCCGACATCTTCTCCGACTGCACCAGCTGCTCCTGGAGCCGGCGTTTATCCGTGACGTCGTCGAACAGCACGAACGCGCCGCTCAGGATCGTCATCGCGCTCGCGCTCACGAGCAGGATCCGGTTCCCGCTGCGAAGCTCGAGCGGCGGGCCTCCCGGATCGGCCAGCACGCGGGCCACGACCTCGGTCCAGGGCGGCGGCACGAGGCTCAGCCACGGCTGACCCGGCAGGGCCGTCACCGGCGTCCCGATCAGGTCGGCGAACACGCGGTTGCCGCGGCGGACGATGCCCCGCCCGTCCACGATGCAGATCGCCTGGGGGATGTGGTCGACGGTGATCTCCCATTCGTATTTTCCCACCGAGAGGAGCTCGAGCAGGTGCGCGTTCTCGAGGGTCAGGGCCACCTGCGCCGTGACGGCGCTCACATAGAGGAGTTCCTCATCGCCATAGCTGCCGGGCTGTTCGCGCGCGAGGGACACGGCGCCGATCGGGCGGCCGGCGGCGACCAGGGGTACGCCGATCCACGATCCGGGCGGATCGTGGGGGTCCACCCCCAGTTCGCGCGCGGCGGCACGTACGTTGCTGGCAAGAACGAGGGGGCCGGCCCGCAGCGCGAGCTGGAGCAGCGCGTCGTCCACCGGGGTCGCCACGGCCGCGCGGTCGAAGGCGATGGTGAGCCGCTTGGAGGTGGCGTCGAGCAGCAGTACGGTGAGACGGTCGGGAGCGAGCAGATCGGTGAGCACGCGCGCCATCGTGTCGACGAGGGCGGTCGTGCGGAAGCTCCCGGCGAAGTCGCGCGAGAGCGCGCTCAACCGGCCCAGGACCTCGGCCGGCGTCAACGGGGTACGGCGTTCAGGAGGACGTGGTGACGTCATGATTCTGGCGAACGTTCGCTCCCAACTGCGGGGGCCTGACCTGCACCTGGCGGTGCTCGCCCTGCGGCGCCGGCACCCGGAGCGCGCGGCGCGGTTCGACGCGCTCCTCGCCGCCGAAGGGCCGGACGCCGTGCTCGACGAGCCCGACCTGCTCGAGGGGCTCCTCGCCGTGCGTTCGATGACGGCGCCCTCGGCCCCGCTGTTCATGTACGTCGCCGTGCGCCACACCCTGCGCGCCGGCGGCATCGATGAGCGCGACGTGGCGGACTACGTCGCCGCACTCCTCCTCGAGTTCGGCAGCCACGACCGGCACGCGCGCCTCGGGCGGCACGACGAGCACACCTACCACTACCTGGTGGACATCGTCGCGGAGCTGACGACGGATGACGGGGAGCGGGGCTTCCTGCTGCGCGTCCACCTGGGCAACTACAGTCTGTGGCTCGCCGGCCTGTTTCCCGACCGCATCGCCCATCGCCGCGGACGGGCCGGCGGACCGGACCTCCCGTACTACGACGAGCTGGGTCGGCAGGGGTTCGACCTCGCCGCCCGCCACCCGCTGGCCGACCGTCTGGGCACGGCCGGCATCTATCGGGCGGCGGCGGACCGGTTCCCGGCCATCCGCCATGCCCTCAACCGGCTGAGCGACCGCGTGTTCTTCCCCGGGGTCATGACCCCCGACAAGCTCCTCCGCACGATGTGATCGCGCGTGGGCCTTCAGGAGGGGCCCGCCCGCGTCGTGTCTCCCAGCAACGGGCAGCGCGGGTTGCTGACGTCGATCCAGCTGACCCGCACGCCGAACAGCGGGACGGTGCGTTCGCCGCTCGTCACGTACCCCAGCTCCGGCCGCTCGCGCGGCGCCGCGGCGTCGTAGATGAGCACACCGATCACGCGTTGCGAGGTGTCGTCCACCACGAGCAGGCCGAACCCCACCTGCACGTCGGCGGGGAACCCCTCGCCGTCGTACGCGAGGGCGAGTTGATCGGCGCTGTAGGTGACCGTCGCGCGACCCTGGCGCTGGCCGACGACCCGGGTCGGCAGCTCGTCGGGCAGGCCGCGGGGCGCCGCGGTCAGGAGTTGACGTGGATTGTCGAGCTGCTGCTGGACGATCGCGGGTCCGGCGAGCTGAGCCAAGCCGCAGGCGGCCGAGCGCGTGCGCTCGCCGCCACACGCCACCAGCGCAGCCGCCACGAGCGACCCAAAACGGATTGCCACCGTCCCCACCCCCGTGCGCGTGTCCCGAAAGCTAACGCGTCCAGGTGGCCACGACAGACAGGGTGCGGACCGGCGCCAAGGTGCGCGGCACCTGGGTGTAGATGTAGTTCAGCGCGTTGGCGAGGCGCACACGGACGGCGATAGGGCGACCCTCCCACGCCGCCCGCAGGTCCAGCACGCTGGTCGGCACGCGCTCGTCGTCCGGGAACAGGTCGACCCGCTCGACCCGGCTCGCGTAGCGGAAGTCGGCGCCGATCACCAGCCGCGGGACCGCGTCGTAGTCCAGGCCCAGGGTGACGAGGTGCTCAGGCCGGAAGTTGAGCGGCCGCTCGGGACTCGAGCCGTGCGCCAGCTCGCGGGCGTCGAGGTAGAGGTAGGCGGCCGTGGTCTGGAGCCGCCCCCGGGCGAGTGCCGCGGACACGGACGCATCCAGTCCGCGCAGGCGGGCCCGCACCAGGTTCTGGAACTGGATGCTGCCCGAGGGCAGGAGCGCGGGCTCGATGAAGTCCTCGGCTTCCGTCCAGAACACGGCGGCGTCGAGCAGCAGCGTGGCGGTGAGCGCCGTCGTGGTGCCGACCTCGAACGACCAGGCCGTTTCGGGCCGGAGCGCGGGATTGGGGATCACGCGAAACGGGCCCAGCACGGTCGTCACGAACCGCTCGGCGATCGCGGGGGCCCGGAATCCGCGGCCCGCGGTGGCGCGCCAGGACCCGCGGCGTGTCGCGCGCACCACGCCGCCGCGCGGGCTGACGACCGCGGTCAGTCCGCCACCATCCACCGCGAGGAAGTCGATCCGTGCCCCGAGGGTCAGCCGCGCGCCCGGCAGGGGCGTCTCCGCTTCCCCGTAGGCCGCGTACTCGCCCTGCGTGTGCCTCCCGATCGCGTCGAGCGAGTCGGATCCCGAGAAGATGTCGCTCGTCACGTCGGTGCGGGCGCCCTCGCCGCCGACGGTGACCGTCTGCGGGCCGCGGCGTGTCACCGCGCGCAGCTCGCCGCCCAGCCGGTTGGCGACGGAGAAGTCGGCGTTGACGGGATGCGTGTTGGTGAACCGCGTGCGGAGCCACGAGCCGCGCGCCGTCCAGACGAGCCCGGCCATCGTGGTGCGCTCGAGCAGCGCCGTCAGGTATCCCTTGCGGGAGTCGGTGCGCTCGCCCCGCAGGGCGGTGTCGATCTGGAACGGCTGGTAGCGCTGGCCCCGGTCGTCGCACTGGCCTGCGACGCACCACGTGAGCGGGACCTGGTAGTCGTCCACTGCCCACGCGCCCGAGACGGCGAGCTGGCTGGCGCCGGACGCGCTGCGCCACCGCCCGCGCCCGGCCGCCTGCCAGTGGTCCGCCTGGTCTTGCTCGCGGTAGCCGTCGCTCGTGCGGGCGCCGATGGCGAACCGGCCACCGACGCGGGCGGTGCCGTACGACGCGCCGGCGTCGAGGCCGCCCTGGTACCCGGTGCCGTTCCGGAACCGCCACACGGCGTAGGGCGGGTTCGCGAACACGCCGCCGGTGGCGCGCACGCGCCAGTGCAGCCCCGGCGGGATGTCCCGCGTGATGAGATTCACGACCCCGCCCAGGGCCGCCGAACCGTACAGCGCGGAGCCCGCGCCCTTGACGATTTCGGCGCGCTCGATCTGATCGACGGGCAGCAGGTCCCAGTTGATCCCCCCGCGGTCGCCCTGGTTCGCCGGCACGCCGTCCACCAGCAGGAGCACGCGGCTCCCCAGGCCACGCGAGTATCCGGTCGAGCCGCGGATGTTCACCTGGCCGTCGAGGACCTGAACGCCCGGTGCCCGGTCCAGCGCCTCGTCCACCGTGTTGAGCGCGCGGCGCGCGATACCGGTCTCCTCGACCACCGCGACGCTGGACACGGCCTCCTCGATCAACTGCGAGCGCTTGGCGGCGGTGACGACGACGCCCGGCACGTCGAGCGCGGATGGGCGGAGGGTGAAATCGAGCGTCGCGGAGTCGCCCGGGGCGAGCAGCACCGAGTCCCGCGCGGGGTGGTAGCCGAGCAGTCGGACCTCGATGACGAGCCGGCCCGGTGGCAGGGCGACGAGGCGGTAGCCGCCCGAGGCGTCGGCGAGCGTCGTGCGGCCCGCGCGGGGCACGGCGACGACGGCCCGCGCGAGCGGCCGCCCGGCGCTGTCGCGCACGGTGCCCGCGACGGTGGCCGGATCCTGCGCCGCCGCGGGCGCAGCCTGGACGAGGAGCAACGCAGCCCCGATCCCGGTCATGGAACGGACCCGGGGAACCAGAACGAGATGGAGTGGCGGTTGTCGAAGTCCACGACGAAATCCACCGAGTCGGTCGCCCCGGTCACGACGACCACGCCGGGCCGGCTGGTGTCGGCGGGGTCGCGGTAGAATCCGGTTTCCATCAACAGGGAGTCCGCGTTCCCCGGCGAGAGCGTGCCGACCTTCTTCCAGACGGCGAGCACCCACTCGTAGCGGCCGGGGGGCACGGGCAGCGCGTAGAACGCCTGGGCGCCGCCCAGCGGTAGCGTGGGCGGGACGGGTGGCTGAAACGTGAACAACTCGGCGGTGCTCGTGGGAAACGTCTCGTACGCGACGAGATAGACGACGTCGGTGCTCTCCGGGACGGCGCCGCGGAGGGTGACCGCGCCGCAGATGCCGATGAAGCCGGGCGGGCAGTTGCCGGAGACCGGCGTGGGCGCGAGGCCGCCGTCGCACGCCGGGACGGCGAGCGCGACCGCCGTGAGGATCGCCGGGGCTGCGCGGCTGGCGGTGTGCGGGCGGGGCATGACGTTTCTAAGCTGTGCGCCGCCGGTGCTCCGTCAAGTTGACCGCGGTTCGCGGCGCCCGTAACCTTTCCGGCACGATGGCCGGTCCAGCCGATTCCCGGAGCGAGCGTGTTCGAGCGCCTGCGTGACGCGCTGCGCGCCGCGCTCGAAGCGGCGACGCCCCCACCCGACCTGCGCGAGCTGGTGTACGGCATGCGCGAGGCGGTCGTGGAGGCCAAGGTCGCCGTGCGGGGCATGCGCGAGGCCCTCGCGAAGAGCGAGCAGGAGCTCGCGGCGCAGCGCCGCGAGCTGGACGACGCCGAGCGGCGGGGGCGGCTCGCCGCCGAGATCCAGGACCAGGAGACGGTGGCCGTGGCGCAGCGTTTCGCGGACAAGCACCGCGAGCGCGTGGCGGTCCTGGAGCGCAAGGTCGCCGCGCAGCGCGACGAGCTCGCGCTCGCCGAGCGCGAGCTGGCGGACATGGAGGACCAGCTGCGCCGCGCCGTCCACGGGCGCGGCGGGGCGGAAGCCGATCGCAGCAGCGAGCGGGCCTGGCGGGATCTGCAAGCGGCCGGGGGCGTGCCGCCGGGGGTGGACCCGCAGGACGAGCAGCTGCGCTTCGACATGGATCGGGCGGCGCGCGAAGCCGCGGCGGAGCGCCAGCTCGCCGAACTGAAGAAAAAGATGCGCAAGGAGTGAGGCCATGAACGTGCTCGCCGTCCTGCTCGCGGTGCAGCAGGGACCCGCCCCGCAGCCGATCCGCGCGCCCGACGACGGACTTCGCCGGGCGCACACCTACAGCATCGTCGCCTTCGACTCGGTCACGGGAGACCTGGGCATCGCCGTGCAGTCGAAGTTCCCCAACGTCGGCGGCATCGTGCCGTGGGCGCAGGCCGGCGTGGGCGCCGTCGCGACGCAGGCGCTGGCCAACACGGACTACGGCGAGAAGGGGCTCGAGCTGCTGGCGCTGGGCGCCACCGCGCCCGAAGCGATGCACGTGCTGCTGCGCGCCGATCCCCGGCCGTCGCAGCGCCAGGTAGGCATGGTCGATGCCCGCGGCAACTCGGCGAGCTGGACGGGGGACTCGACCTTCGATTGGGCGGGGGGGATGACGGGCGGGCGGGCGGACGGGCGCTCGGGTGGTCAGGGCGCGCTGATCACCGGCCGTCACTACGCGGCGCAAGGCAACATTCTCGTGTCCGACGCCACGGTCCGCGCGATGGCGGAGACGTTCGAGCGCGCGGCGGGCTCGCTCGCCGACCGGCTGGTGGCGGCGCTCAAGGCGGGGCAGGCCGCCGGCGGCGACAAGCGAGGCATGGAATCGGCGGCGTTGCTGGTAGTGCGCGCCAACGCGAGCTACCTCGGCGCCAACGACCGCTACATCGACATTCGGGTGTACGACCATGCCGAGCCGATCGCGGAGCTCGAGCGGCTCTACGCGCTGCACCGGCTGTACTTCTTCCAGAGCCGTCCCGAGGACCTGATGGCGATCACACCCGAGATCGTCCGCCAGCTCGAGCCGATCCTGCTGCGCGAGCCCGCGGATCAGCCCGAGCACTGGCTCGCCGCGCCGCAGGGCCGCGCCACGCCGGCCTTCCTCCAGGCGCTCGAGAACTTCATGTACTGGGAGAACTACGACGTCCGCGTGCGCACCGACGGCAGGATCGATCGGGTGGTGCTGGAGGACATCCTGCGGCGCCGCCAAGCGGTGCCGCGCTGACCCGTCCCTCGTCCCCAAAGTTCCGGAGTCTCCCATGCTGATCCATCCGCACCGCATGATCTTCCTCGGTTACGGCAAGTACTGGCGGTCGGATCGGATCGTGGGGCTGATGCCGATCGCGGAGGGGCGCGGGCCGGGCCAGCGCACCGACGTGTTCGTGGAAGATCGCCGCGACCCGATCGTCGCCTCGCGTACCGAGGAGGCGATCCTCGCGGACATCGGGCACGGGGACGACGCGTTCCAGGTGCAGACCTTGCGGGCCGCCACGGGCGAGCTGCTCGAGGCGTTCCACGAGTTCTCTCCCGTGCTGCGCCGGGCGCTGCAGCACGAGCACCACTTCGACGTGGAGAAATGGGAGGACCGGCTGGGCGCGCTGCTACGGCCCGCCACCCCGGCGGAAACGAGCGCGCAGCCGGAGCTGTTCTAGCTCAGGCCGGTCCGGCCGGCTGAAAGAAGGGGCGCCACTTCTCCGCCGCCGAGGGCGGGGTGGTGAGGCTCACGCCGACGAGCAGCGCGGTCGAGATGATCACTCCCGGGATCACGATGTAGTCGCTCGACGCGAAGTCGAACGCCATCCCGCCCAGCGTCGCCGTGAAATCCACGCCCAGGCGATCCAGGACCGAAATACCGACGATGCTCCCGAGGCCGCCCGCGATGCAGGCGGTGCCCCCCTGTGCCGTCACCCGTTTCCACAGGAATGCGGCCAGGAGTGCCGGCGTGAGGCTCGCCCCGACGAGGGAGTAGGCGTAGAGGGCCATCGACAGCACCGTCTGGAACTGCGTGAGCAGCAGCAGACCGACTCCGCCGAACACGAACACGAAGGCACGCTGGACGCCCAGCAGCCGGCGCTCCGGTGCCTGCGGGTTGATGAACCGCTGGTAGAGGTCGCGGCTGATGTTGGTGGACGGCACCAGCAGGAACGTATTGCCGGTGGACAGCACGATGGCGACGCCCGCCGCGAGGAGCAGGGCGCCGCCCAGCGTCGGGAGTCCGTGCCGCGCGATGTGGAGGATGACGGTCTCGGAGCCCGCGCGTCCCACGATCGAGGTCTGCTGCATCAGATCGGGGAAGGCGGCGCGGCCCACGATGGCGAGCAGCGCCAGGGCCGTCTCGATCACGACGATGCCCACGACCATGCCGACGACGGCCCGGCGCGCCGCGCGCTCGTCCCGCGCCGAGAAGAACTTCTGGTACATCCCGCTCTCGCCCAGGATCAAAAGGAACGTCGGCATCGCAACGCCGAGCGCCCACAGCATGTTGTGGTCGCCGAGCGGGGTCAGGTGGTGCGCGGGCAGCGCCTGCGCCACGGCCGTGGTGCCGCCGAGCGACAGGACGAGGTAGGGCAGGCCGACGAGCACGCCCAGCGTGATGATGATCCCGTTGACGAGGTCCACCGTCACGATCGAGACCATCCCGGCGAGGGCGGTGAAGACCACCACCGTCGCGGCGGTGAGGTACATACCCGTGGTCGGCGAGATGGCGCCGTCAGTGACGATGCTGAGGATCCAGCCGCCGCCGCGGAACTGGTAGGCGGCGATGGTGACGTAGGCCAGGATCACGGCGATGGTGCCGAGGATTCGGGCGGCGGCGTTGTAGCGCTGCTCGAGCAGGTCGGGGACGGTGTACTGCGCGATGCGCCGGACGCGCCCTGCCAGGAAGTACGCGACGACGAGTCCCACCCAGCCGCCCAACGAGAACCACAACTCGCTCAGGCCCGAGCGGTACGCGAGCCCCGCGCCGCCGAACAGGGAGCCCGAGCCGATCCAGGTGCAGACCAGCGTGCCCACGAGCAGCGGAACCGGAACGGCGCGGCCCGCCACCATGAAATCGTCGTGGCTTTTGACTTGGCGGGATTTCCAGAGGCTCACGCCCACGAGCATCAGCGGGTAGGCGAGGACGACGGCGACCTGCAGGCGCATGGACGGTCCCGGGACGTGGGGTCGCCAACGATACGCCCCGTCGCGGGGGCCCGAAAGGCGGCTCCCCGCGCCCGCGGGCGGGGCGGTATCTTGGCGTGAATGGACACGTTGCGCGACCTCCTCCAGGAGGCGCTCGGCCGCGACTACCGGCTGGAGCGTGAGTTGGGCGGCGGCGGGATGAGCCGGGTGTTCGCCGCGGTCGAGGTCGAGCTGGACCGGCCCGTGGTGATCAAGGTCCTCCCGCCCGAGATGGCCGCCGAGGTCAACGTCGAGCGGTTCCGCCGGGAGATCCAGGTCGCGGCGGGCCTCCAACATCCGCACATCGTGCCGGTGCACACGGCCGGACGCGCGGGCGACGTCGCGCGGGCGGCTATGGCCCGCCCCGGGGCCTCGGGAACCGGGCGCTAGGTCGTGTTGCGCAAGCTCGCCGCCGTCCTCGTGCTCGTGGGCCTGGGCCTGCCGTACGCCGGTGACGTCCGCCCGGTCACGGACGCGTGGCAGGGATCGGCGGCCGACGTGCTGCGGCTCGCCGTCCCCCTGCTGGCGGCGACGCTGTACGGTTTGCGCGAGCTCGCGGCGCCCATCGCGGCAGCGCTCGAGCGCGGCGGGCCCACCGTACACGGCGCCCTGCGGGCGACCTACCTCGTGCTCGCGGGCGGGTTCCTGCTCGCCGTGTTGGGGCAGGACACGCCGAAAAGCGAGCGCCTCGGCGTGGCCGTGGCGCTCCTGGTCACGGGCGTTCTCCTCGTGTGGCAGCAGGGGCGCGGGACGAAAGCGCAGCGGGTCCCGCTGCTGCTCCTCGCCATCGTCGGGCTCCCCGCCCTCGTGTTTCCGGTCGCGACCCGGTTCGGGCTGCAGGTCGGCGGTTGGCTCGTCACGGGCGGCTGGGTGCTGGGGATCATCGAAGAGGTACGGCTGCTGCGGGCGACGCCGCCGGTGGTGCGCGGGGGCTGACGGCCGGCCCGGGGCTACATCGGGTCGTCCGCGAAGTGACAGGCCGCCCGGTGGCCGGGCGCCAGGTCGTGGAGGACCGGCAGCTCGGTGCGGCAGCGGTCGTCTTTCCGGGGATGCGGGCACCGCGGATGGAACGGGCACCCGGTGGGCGGATTGGCGGGCGACGGCAGGTCGCCCTGCAGCACGATGCGCTGCGGTTTCGCCGCGGGATCCGGGACGGGCACGGCCGAGAGCAGGGAGCGGGTATAGGGGTGCCGTGGCGCCCCGTACAGGGCGGCGGTGGGCGCGGACTCCACGAGCCTCCCCAGGTACATCACTGCTACGCGATCGGCGATGTGGCGCACGACGGCGAGATCGTGCGCGATGAAGAGGTACGTCAGATCGCGCTGGCCACGCAGATCCGCGAGCAGGTTGAGCACCTGGGCCTGCACCGACACGTCCAGCGCCGACACCGGCTCGTCGCACACGATCAGGGCCGGCTCGACTGACAGGGCGCGGGCGATCCCGACGCGCTGCCGCTGGCCCCCCGACAGCTCGTGCGGGTAGTGGTTGGCCAGCTCCGCGGACAGCCCCACCTCGGCGAGCAGTGCCGCGACGCGGGGCTCGCGCGCTGGGCCAGGCGCCAGGCGATGGATCTCGAGCGGCTCGCGCAGCGTCTGCCGCACCGTCATCCGCGGGTTCAGGGATCCGTACGGATCTTGAAAGACGATCTGCATCTGGCGCCGCAGGGCGCGCAGCTCGCCCGCGCGCAGCGGCAGCACGTCCCGGCCCGCGAACAGCACCTGTCCCGCCGTGGGCTCGACCAACCGCAGGATCGTGCGAGCCACTGTGGACTTGCCGCAGCCCGACTCTCCGACGAGCCCCAGGGTCTCCCCGGGCGCGATGGCGAACGACACGTCGTCCACCGCGCGCACCACGTGCCGCGGCGCCCCGAGCCCCAGCCAGCGGCGTGGACCCGGGTAGTCCTTGCGCAGGTGGCGGACGTCGAGGAGGGGCGCAGTCCCGGTCATGCGCCGGGTCCCCGCCGGCGGCTCGGCTCCTCGACGAGCCAGCACCGGGCCGAGTGGCCGGGGCCGGGCGCGACCTCGAGCAGCGGCGGCTCCGCCGTGCGGCACCGCTCCCAGGCATGGGGGCAGCGCGGATGGAACCGGCACCCGGCGGGCCAGGCGGTGGCGGCGGGGACCTGGCCGGGTATCGCCTGGAGGCGCTCGCGCGGCCGGTCGAGCCGCGGCACCGACGCCAGCAGGCCTTCCGTGTAAGGGTGCGCCGGCCGGGCGAACAGCTCCGACGTCGGCGCCGACTCGACCACCTGCCCGGCGTACATCACGATGACGCGCTCGGCCTGTCCGGCCACGATGCCGAGATCGTGCGTGATCAGCATGACGGCCATCCCCAGCTCGGACTGCAGCCGCTCGAGCAGCTCCAGGATCTGGGCCTGGATGGTGACGTCGAGCGCCGTCGTGGGCTCGTCGGCGATGAGGAGCTGCGGGTGGCAGACGAGGGCCATCGCGATCATCACGCGCTGGCGCATGCCGCCGGACAGCTCGTGCGGGTACTGGCCGGCGCGCGTGGCGGGGTCGGGGATGCCGACGAGCTCGAGCATGTCGCGCGCGCGCGCGCGCGCCTGGGCACGCGAGAGCTTCTGGTGCACGATCGCCGATTCGGCGATCTGGGCGCCCACGGTGAGCACGGGGTTGAGCGAGGTCAGCGGCTCCTGGAAGATCATCGCGATCCGGTTGCCCCGGATCGCGCGCAGGTCGCGCGGGGCGAGGGTGAGGAGGTTACGGCCCTCGAACTCGATCAGGCTGCCGGGGAGGATGTGGCCGGGGGGCTCCGGGACGAGCCGCAGGATGGAGAGCGACGTCACGGACTTGCCGCACCCCGACTCGCCGACGATGCCGAGCGTCTCCCCGGGGAAGACGTCGAAGCTCACGCCGTCCACGGCGCGGGCCGTGCCCGAGCCTCGCTCGGAGACGAAGTAGGTCCGCAGGTCGCGGACGTGCAGCAGGGGGGTGCTCACCCCTGGGTCCCCGCGCGGTCGTCGATCGGCGCTCGCATGGCGGTGGAAAGATCGACCGTGAGCCCCAGCGACGCCAGCGAACCGCGACCGGCGGCCGGATCGAGCGCGTCGCGCAACGCGTCGCCCACGGCGTTGCACGCCATCACCACCAGCGTGATGGCGAGGCCCGGCGCGAGCACGCTCCACGGCGCCGCCCGCACGTGGTCGTGGGCGTCGGCGATCATGTTGCCCCAGCTCGGGGCGGGGGGGGCGACGCCGATGCCGAGGAATGACAGGCCCGCCTCGAGCAGCATGACCGCGCCCGTGCCGAGCGCCGCGGTCACGACGATCGGGCCGGCGACGTTGGGCAGCACGTGGCGCAACATGACGCGCGGCGTGCGCGCGCCGAGGGCGCGCGCGGCCGCGACGTACTCGCGCTCCCGCACCGACAGCACCTCGGCGCGCACCAGCCGGCTGGTCCCGAACCAGCTCGTCAGGCCGAGCAGGAGCACGAGCACCCCGGCCGGCATGCGCTCCCACATGCCGGCGAGCACGAGGAGCACGAAGATGCGCGGCACGGACAAGCCGACGTCCACGAGTCGCATCAGCACGGCGTCCACCCCGCCCGCGAAGTAGCCGGCCACGGTGCCCACGGCGGTGCCGACGGCGAGCGCGATCACCATCCCGAGCACGCCGACGGCGAGTGAGACGCGCGCGCCGTAGAGCAGGCGGCTCCACACGTCGCGGCCGTAGAGATCGGTGCCGAGCAGGTGCGTGAGGGACGGCGGCCGGTTCTGCAGGCCGACGATGTCGAGCTGCGTCGCCGCGGGGTACGGCGCGACGAGCGGGGCGGCGGCGGCGAGGAGGAGGGCGGCGGCGAGGACCAGCACCCCCCACGCGGCCGCCGGGTGGGCGAAGAACGCCCGTCCCGGCGGCGTGCGCAGCGCGCGGTGCCGCACCACGAGTACGGCGGCCGCGGCGCCCGCGAGCGCGGCCAGGAGCGCGGCCCAGGTCTCGGGTCGCATGTCAGGCCGGCAGCCGGACGCGCGGGTCGGCGGCGCGCACGAGGACGTCCGCGAGCGCGCTGCTCAGCACCACGATCGCGCTCGCCACGATCGTGGTCCCGGTGACCAGCGGGTAGTCGCGCGCCGCGACCGCCTGCGCGGCGAGCCGTCCCAGCCCCGGCCACGAGAAGACGGTCTCGACGAGCACGGCGCCGGTGAGGAGGAAGGGCAGGCTGAGGCCGAACAGCGTCACGGTCGGCAGGAGGGCGTTGCGCAACGCGTGGCGCAGCAGCACGCGGCGCTCGCCGAGCCCCTTGGCGCGCGCGGTGCGGACGTACGCCTGCGACAGGGTCTCGACCAGCGCGGCGCGCTGATAACGGGCGGTGACGGCCGCGCCCACGAGCCCGAGCGTCGCCGCCGGGAGCAGCAGGTGCCGCAGCCGGTCGACGATGCGGCCGCCGAGCGGCAGGAGCTGGTAGATCGCGGGATCGTACGCGCCGCCGACCGGCAGCCAGCGGAGCTGCTCGGCGAACAGCCACAGCAGGACGAGGGCGAGGAAGAACGTGGGGAGTCCCCCCGCGAGCAGCGATCCCGCCGTGAGGGCGTTGTCGAGCCGGCCGCCCGCGCGCGCCGCCTGCACGAGCGCGAGCGCCACGCCGAGCGCGAAGTCGAGCAGCAGCGCGGCGGCCGCGAGCAGCAGCGTGTGGGGCAGGGCGTCGGCGATCGCGCCGGCCACCGGTCGGCGCAGGGAGAACGAAACGCCGAGGTTGCCGGTGACGAGCTGGCCGAGGTACCGCCCGTACTGCTCGGCGAGCGGGCGGTCGAGTCCGAACTGGCGCCGCACTTCGGCCACCACCGCCGGATTGGCGGGGCGCTCGGTGGCCGGGAGAAACGGCTCGCCGGGCGCGAGGTGGATGGCGAAGAAGGCGAGGGTCGCGACGCCCCAGAGTATCGCCAGCCCCGCGAGCAGGCGGCGCGCCAGCCAGGCCACTACGGGACCGCCGGCGCCACCCGGTCGCGATCGATGAGGCGGTCCGCCGGGATGCGCCAGGTCCGGAGCAGGGCCCAGTAGCTGTCCGGCCGGATGCGCACGTCGGCGACGCGGGAATGGACCGCGGCGACATTGTCCACCGCGAACAGGACGACGGCGGGCGCGTCGTCGTTGAACAGCTCGAGCGCCTGGCGCCACACGGCGCGCACCTGGTCGGGCGTGCCCGTCTCGGTCGAGGCCCGCCGCACCAGCCGGTCGAACTCGGGATTGTCGTAGCGTCCCTGGTTCCCCGCGCCGAAGCCGTCGCGCGTCCACAGGCCACCCACACCCGTCGAGGGGGTGGGGTCCACCCCCCAGGCGCCGAGCTGCGCGTCGAACCGGCCCGCGGCGAGCCGCTGGCCGTACACCGGGCCCTCGACCTCGTCGATCTCGACCCGCGCGCCCACGGCGCGGAACTGTTCCTGGAGGAGGCGCGCGTACTGGCGGCGCAGGCCGCTCGTGTTGGGCAGGATGATCCGGAACGCCAGCGGCACGCCCCGCTTCACCCGCGTGGCCGCTGGGCCGGTGGCGGTCCACCCACGCTCGGCGAGCAGCCGGCGGGCGGCGGCCGTGTCGTACGGCAGCTCGCGCGGCCGGGGCTCCCACAGCGGCCACAGGGTCGGAATCGGCCCGGGCGGCACGCGGGCTAGGTCGCCCAGCGTGTTCTGCAGCAGGCGCTCGCGATCGACGGCCATCGCTAGTGCGCGGCGCACGTCGCGGTCGCCGAAGATCGGGTGCGGGCGCGCCGTGTCGCCGTTCGCGCGCAGGTTGAACCCCAGGTAGCCGAACTGCAGGCCCGGGTACGAATACAGCGTCAGGTGCGGCGTCTCGCGCGCGCGCCGCACGTTGTCGGGCGTGAGCAGCAGCTCGAGCGCATCCGACTCGCCCGACACGACCTGGTTCACGGCGGCCGCAAAGTCGGGCTGGAACCGCCAGATCAGACGGGGGATGTGGGGCCGGCCGAGGAAGTGAGCCGTGTCGGCGGCGAGCTCGAGGGCCACCCCCGCCGTCCACGAGACGAAGCGGTACGGACCGCTTCCGACCGGCTGCCGGCCGAACGCGGCCGTCGCCCATTGATCGCGCGGCAGGTCGGCCAGGAGGTGGCGCGGCACGACGAGCATGTGGAACACGGCGTCGTGGAACATCTCGGGATACCGCTCCCGGAACCGGAACACCGCCGTGAGCGAATCACGCGCCGTCACGGCGGCGATGCGGGCGACGGCCGACCGGGCCGGCGCGTTCACCAGCGAGTCGGTGTAGGCCGCGAACGTGAACGCCACGTCCTCCGCCGTCACCGGCCGGCCGTCGTGCCAGCGGGCTTCGGGATGGAGATCGAAGACCAGCGTGAGCGTGTCTTCCCATTCCCAGCGCTCGGCGAGGAGCGGCTCGTAGTCGCGGTCGCCGATCGTGTTCGACGACATCCCGATGTCCGCCAGCTTGAGGAACAGCTGGACCCCGATGTCGCGCGACAGGACCTGGTCGGTCACGGGGGGCAGCAGCGTCTCGGGCTCGCCGATCGCCGCGAGCACGAGGGTGCCGCAGGTGTCGCCCCGGCATGCGTCGGCGGGGTGGCAAGCGGCCATGAGGGCGAGCACGCACGCCGCAGCGCCCGCCCGCCGGAGGGTGGTGAGCATGGCCAAAGATTTCACGGGCGTCCCTAGCGGCGCCAGGTCCAGGCGGGGTCGGCGAAGGGGGCGGACGCTGGCGGACCGGGGCGGACGCCGGCGGACGGCGCGGCTACGTCCCACCATGCCTCGACGATCGCGGCGGCGGCCTCGTCGAAGGTCACCGGGCGGCCGAGAGCCGCCGCCAGCGTCGTCTCACCGCTGCCGGCCACCGGCGCCCTGCTCACGCGCCGCACCACGTCCTGGGACCCGTCGAGCAGGATGGACCCGTGCTGCAGGAATGCCGCGCGGAGCCGCACCTGCGCCGAGCCCACCACCTTGCGGCCGCCGACCATGACCTCGCCGCCGACGGGAGCGGCAAAGCAGGGACCGGCGGACAGGGGGCCCGGCGGGCGGGCGGGCGCGAGCGCCGCGTCGGCGCCCAGCGAGTGCAACGCGGCGGCGAGACGCGTGTGGATGGCGCGATGGGCGGCCCGCAACCCGCCGAACGGGGCGATGGGCGCGGCGACGGCGTAGGTGACCTCGTGCTCGTGCCACACCGCGCGACCGCCCGTGGGACGCCGCACGACCGCCAGCCCCAGGCGCGCGATCGCGGCGCGGTCGTACAGCGTGAGCGCGGGCTCGTTGCGGCCGAACGAGAGGCACGGGGGGGCCCACCGGTACAGCCGCAGGAACGCGGCGCCCGAGCGGTCGGCCTCGCGCAGCAGGGCGTCGTCCCAGGCCATGTTGTCGGCGCCGGACTGGCCGGCCGGCTCGACCATGACGTGCCAGTCCACGGCCACGGCCGTCAGGTCACTGGCGGATGCCATATATCATGTGTAATATATATGTCATGCGCCGGACGACGATCTTTCTGGACGAGGCCCTCGAGCGGCGGCTCAAGGAGCGCGCGCGGCGCGACGGCAAGAGCTTCGCGCAGTGCGTGCGCGAGGCGGTTGCGGCGTACCTCGCCCGCGGGGCCGGCGGCAAGCGCCGGCTGCCGCCCTTCTTCGGGATCGCCGCCGGTGCCGACCCCGACCTCGCCGAGCGCGTCGACGAGCACCTCTGGAAGGATCCCCACGCCTGACCGTTCTCGCCGACACGGGCCCGCTGCTGGCAGCGGTGAGCCGCACGGACACGTGGCATGCAAGGGTCAGAGGCTGGTGGCTCGCCAACCGCGAGCCGGTGTTGGTCCCCGTGACGGTGGTGCCCGAGGTCTGCTACCTCATCGCCACGCGCCTCGGCGCGGCGTACGAAGTGGAGTTCGTGCGGGCGCTCGCGGCCGGCGATCCCGCGGTCGAGCCGCTGGCGGACGCGGACTTGTCGCGCGTGGTGGAGTTGATGGAAGCCTACGCCGACCTGCCGCTCGGGTTCGTGGACGCGACCATCGTGGCGCTGGCCGAGCGCCTGAACGTCGCCACGATCCTGACCACCGATCGCCGTCATTTCAGTGTGGTGCGGCCGGCGCACGTGCCCCGTCTCACGCTGGTGCCGTGAGTCGGCCTCAGGTCGCGGCGTATTCCTCGACGGGCGGGCAGGTGCACACCAGGTTGCGGTCGCCGTAGGCGTCGTCGATCCGGCCCACGGGGGGCCACACCTTGTGCTCGCGGGTGGAGGGATGCGGGAAGGCGGCGCGCTCGCGCGCATAGGGCCGGGTCCACTCGTCGGCGAGCAGGTCAGCCAGGCAGTGCGGCGCGTTGGTGAGGACGTTGTTCTCGCGGTCGGCTTCGCCGCGCTCGATCTCGCGGATCTCGCCGCGGATCGCGATCAGCGCGTCGCAAAACCGGTCCAACTCCTCCTTCGACTCGCTCTCCGTCGGCTCGACCATGAGCGTGCCGGGGACGGGGAACGAGACCGTGGGCGGATGGAACCCGTAGTCGATGAGCCGCTTCGCCACGTCGGCGACCTCGATACCCGCCGACGCCTTGAACGGCCGCGTGTCGAGGATGCACTCGTGTCCCACCAGCCCGTTCGTCCCGGCGTACAGCACGTCCATGTGTCCCACGAGCCGCTTCGCGATGTAGTTCGCGCTGAGAATCGCGATGCGCGTGGCCTCGGTGAGCCCGTCGGGCCCCATGAGCGCGATGTACGCCCACGAGATCGGCAGGATGGACGGGCTGCCCCACGGGGCCGCCGAGATGGTGCCGCAGCTCCGGGGAATGCCGAGGTCCACCACCGGATGGCTCGGGAGGAACGGCGCGAGGTGCGGCGCCACGCAGATCGGGCCCATCCCCGGGCCGCCGCCGCCGTGCGGGATGCAGAACGTCTTGTGGAGGTTCAGGTGGCACACGTCGGCGCCGATGTCGCCGGGGCGGCACAGGCCGACCTGCGCGTTCATGTTGGCACCGTCCATGTACACCTGGCCGCCGTGCTCGTGCACGATGCGGCACACCTCACGGATCGTTCCTTCGAACACGCCGTGGGTGGACGGATAGGTCACCATCAGGGCGCCGAGCGTCGCCGCGTGCTCCGTGGCCTTCGCCGTGAGGTCGGCGAGGTCAATCTCGCCCTGCGCGTTGGTCTTCACGACGACGACCTGCATCCCCGCCATCACCGCGCTCGCCGGGTTCGTGCCGTGCGCCGACGCGGGGATGAGGCACGTCGTGCGGTGCCCTTCGTGGCGCGACCGGTGGTAGGCGCGGATCACGAGCAGTCCCGCGAACTCGCCCTGCGATCCGGCGTTGGGCTGGAGCGAGCACGCCGCGAAGCCCGTGATCTCGTTGAGCCACGCCTCGAGCTGGGCGAACAGCGTGGCGTACCCCTTCGCCTGGTCGCGCGGCGCGAACGGATGCAGGCGCCCGAAGCCCGACCACGTGACCGGCACCATCTCGGCCGTCGCGTTGAGCTTGAGGGTGCAGGAGCCGAGCGGGATCATCGCCGCCGTGAGTGACAGGTCGCGGTCCTCGAGCCGCTTCAAGTACCGCAGCATCTCGGTCTCGGAGTGGTAGCGCTCGAACACCGGATGGGTGAGGTAGGGCGACGTGCGCGCCAGCGCGGGGGGAATGGCGGTCGGGGCGTCGGCGGCCGGCGCCGCCCGCCTCCCCAACGCGAACACGGCCACCAGGTCGGTGAGGTCGGCGGCGGTGACCGTCTCGTCGAGCGCCACGGCCACGGCCGTGTCGGAGAGCGGCCGCAGGTTGATGCGCTGCGCCGCCGCGGCCGCGTGCAGCTTTTTCGCCGTCGCCCCGTCCGTGTCGATCGCGAGCGTGTCGAAGAACGCGGCGTGGCGGATGCCGTACCCGAGCGCGCGCAGCGTCGCCGCGAGCAGCCGCGTCTGCGCGTGGACCCGCTCGGCGATGCGGCGGAACCCCTTGGGGCCGTGCCACACGGCGTACATGCCGGCGGTGACCGCCAGCAGGACTTGCGCCGTACAGATGTTGCTCGTCGCCTTCTCGCGGCGGATGTGCTGTTCGCGGGTGCCGAGCGCCATGCGCAGGCCTGGCCGGCCGGCCGCGTCGCGCGACACGCCGATGATGCGGCCCGGGATGAGGCGCTTGTACTGATCTTTCGTCGCGAAGAACGCGGCGTGCGGGCCGCCGTAGCCGAGCGGCACGCCGCAGCGCTGCGTGTTGCCGACGGCGATGTCGGCGCCCCACTCACCCGGCGGCGCGAGCAGCGCGAGCGCGAGCAGATCGGTGGCGGCGGCGACCAGCGCGCCGGCGGCGCGCGCGCGCTCCGCCACCGCGCGGAAATCGCGCACCCGGCCGTCGGTCGCGGGATACTGCACCAGGGCGCCGATCACGTTGCCCTGAAACGCGAACCCGTCGGGATCGCCTACGACGATCTCGACGCCGCGCGCCTCGGCGCGGGTGCGCACCACGGCGATCGTCTGGGGGTGGCACCCCTCGTCCACCAGATAGACCGCGTTCGCGGCGGTCTTGGCCGCCGCGTGCGTCATGTGCATCGCCTCGGCGGCGGCCGTGGCTTCGTCGAGCAGCGACGCATTCGCGATCTCGAGCCCCGTGAGATCGGCGACCATCGTCTGGAAGTTGAGCAGCGCCTCGAGCCGGCCCTGCGCGATCTCGGCCTGGTAGGGCGTGTACGCCGTGTACCATCCGGGGTTCTCGAGGATGTTCCGGAGGATGACGGGCGGGGTGATGCAGTCGTGGTATCCCATCCCGAGGTAGGAACGGAACACCTGGTTCTCGGAGGCGAGGGCCCGCAGCTCGGCGAGTACCGCGCGCTCCGAGCGTGCGGCGGGCACGGCGAGCGGCTGCGTGAGGCGGATGTCGGGCGGCACGACGGCGTCGATGAAGGCGTCGAGCGACGGATAGCCCAGCGTGTCGAGCATCGCGCGCACGTCCTCGGTGCGCGGGCCGAGGTGGCGCTTGGCGAAGACGTCGGGATGATCGGGAACGAACGGCGTGGCGCCCACGGCCTTATTCGCCGATGTGCTTCGCGTACTGCGCGGCCGTGAGCAGCTGTCCCACCGCGGCCGCGTCCGTGGGTTTGAGCTTGATCATCCAGCCCGCGCCATAGGGGTCCCGGTTGACCAGAGCGGGATCGCCCTCGAGCGCGCCGTTGACCTCGGTGATCTCGCCGGCCAGCGGGCAGAACAGCTCGGACACCGCCTTCACCGCCTCGATGGTGCCGAACACCTGCATCTTGTCGAACGTCGCGCCGGCCTTGGGGAGGTCCACGTACACCACGTCGCCGAGCTCGCCCTGAGCGTAGTCGGTGATGCCGATGGTGACGGTCGCGCCGTCCGATTTGACGTATTCGTGTTCGGTGGTGTAGCGCAGGTCCTGCGGGATATTGGACATGCCGGCTCGCTCGCGCGCGGGTTGGGTGAAGAAGTCGGGCGGAAGGTTACCGGGGGCCGGAAACCGTGTCAAGGCAACGGGTTGTCCAGTCGCGAGGAGCTACTTGTGCGCCTGGCCGCTCCGCCGGGCGTCGTGGCGCCACATCGGCCACGGGGAATTGGGATCCACCGGCTTGTCTTCCCAGAACGCGATCAGCTCGTCGCTGCACGGCAGCGTTTCCCGCCCGAAGTCGCACGAGGTGAAGGTGTACACCGTACCGTCCGGGCCGATCAGCGGCGCGCCGACGAAGACGAGGCTGTCCGTGGGATTCGCCGGATAGCGCCACCGCACCGACGCGCCGGTGTCGCCCACCGCAAAAGCGTAGAAGCCATCCTGTGCCGCGACGTACAGCGTGCCGCCCAGACCCAGCGCGGGCCCACCCGCCCAGCCCCAGCGGGATTCTGGCTGTCTCACCCACAGAGTCGCGGTGACGGGATTGTGCGCACGGATCCCGGGACTGTTCGAGCGTTGCACGAACAGCGTCCCGTTGGCGGCGATCGCCGGCTCGCTGATGCCCCGCCCGAATGTCGGGCCCAGGCCCACCTCGGTGCCCGTGGTGTCGAGCTCCTGCATCCGCTCGAAGGTCGGCACCAGGATCCGGCTCTCGGCCACCGCAGGCCCCACCCCATAGGAGAGACAGCACGGCGTGGGGTCGGGCGCGGCCCAGCGGATCGTCCCGGTGGCGGCGTCGAAGGCGTACAGCGGATCGCCGGTGTTCTTGATGTAGGCCGTGCGGCCGTCGGCGCTGACGGACGGCGGCAGCAGCCAGCCGCCATCGGCCGCCCGCGGCCCAACCCAGACAGTGTCTCCGTTGGCAGCGCGCAGGGCGAAAAGGTCCTTCCCCATCGAGGCATACAGCGTACCGTCGCTCGACACAGCGGCCGAGTGGCCGGTGGGTACGTTCGGGATCGGCTCGGCGGGGCGTGACGTGATGGACCACCGCAACGTCCCGTCAGGGGCGTAGGCCCAAACATGCTGGCCTGCTACGAGGACGGTCCCGTCGGTGCTGACGACGGGATAATTGGCTGCGTTCACTTGGGTGAGCCGCTGCTGCCAGCGGAGGGCACCGGCCGGGCTCACGGCGTACAGCGTTGCATCCAGGATCATCGTATCCACACTGCCCAGGACGTAGATCGTGCCGTCGGGCCCCTGCGCCGGTCCCCCCAGCACCGGCATATGACCCAGCGGCAGCCGCCACTTGACCCACCCGGGGCGCACCACCTGCACCACGACCGTGTCGGCCGCCGGGCCGGCGGGATCCGTCGCGAGGATCGCGGCGGGCCCCCCCGGACTCGAGTCCGGCGCGCTCACCCGACCCGTGCCGTCCACCTGGAGGATCTGCGGCGCCGTGCTCGCCCACACCACCGTCGCCGTGGCCACCGGCCGGCCGGACCGATCGCGCGCCACCAGCTGAAGCTGGCGGCTGCGGCCCGCGAGCAGCACCGAATCGGGCGCCAGGATCTCCAGCGTCGCGATCGGCCGGTGGGGCCACGGAGGGAGCGGGTCACCACAGGCGCCAGCCACCCCACCCCAGAGCGCAACGAGGGCGGTGCGGCCCCGGCTCATGGGTCCGGCCCGAGCGGACCCCCGTCCCCCGGCACGGCGCAGTCTTCATTGCTGTAGGCGGTGTACGCGGTGCCCCGCCGATGCCGCGCGCGATAACAGTGCGATACCGGGGCCAACCCCGTATCCGCCAGCAACATCGTGCCGGCCAGGACGTCGGTCAGGTAGGTCCAGCTCCCCGACTTGACCTTGCGTTCGACGGCGACCGTGTCGGGTTCCTTGTCGGCCCAGACGCAGGAGATCGTCGTTTCGCCGGTGCCCGCGCAGGTGAGGTTCTCGGGGGCCACCGGGAGTGCCGTGGCGTCGTGGGGGGGCGTCGAGAGCCGGCCGATCAGCCCCCCCACCAGGTGGCGGACCTGGTAGGCGTAGGTGCTGTCGCTCGTCACCGTGCTGTCGGTCCATGCGACGAGCGTATTCACGGCGCCGCCGGGCAGTGTGTCCCGCGCGACCCCGTCGCGTGAGACCTCCGACGGCTCGTTGGCCACGGCGTTCCACCAGCGACAGTCCATCGTGGGCGCGAAGTTCCCCTCGCACAGGAGGCCGGTCGGGGGCGGCGGGTCGAACGTGACGCTGTCGGCCGCCGTGAACGGGCTCTTCGGCTGCGTCAGCACGACGTCTTCGGTGAGCGAGACCAAGCGTGCGGTCACGTGGCGGGCGATCCAGCGATAGGTCCCCCAGGTTGTGAGTGTGCGCGTCGCTTGATTGGCTGAGCGATCGACGGTGGTGTCGAGCTGCCACGCCGAGCCGCTGTGGCGCCAGAGCTGTGTGGAATCGATGGTGCGGTCACCGTGGCGGTTGGCCCACCGGACCAGGACGTGCGTCTCGTCAGCCGAATCAACCGCGAAGGAATCGGGCGCGGTGATAAGGCGCCACAACTGGGCGGCGCCATTGGTTTCCGTGGCCGGATCCACCGCCCCCGCCGAGTCGGCGGCGTGGCGCCAGGCGAAGAACACCAGATCGCTGGCGTTCTCGGCGGGCGCGTCGGCCTCGAACGAGTCCGCCAGCGGGACCGTGTCGGCGGAGGTGGTCTGCTTCGTGCCGAAAAAGCTCTCGGTTCCCACGTTGCCGGTGACGGCGTCGCGCAGCCGCACTCCCCACGCTTCCCAGTCTCCCTCGATGTCGGGCAGGATGCTCTGGTGCATCTCCACCCGCCCGACGTCCGGCGCGACCTCGTCGAACGCGATCGCCCCGCATTGCTGGCGCGGATTCGTGGAGTCCGGTTGGAAGAATTCGACGGCGAGACTGGTAAGATGAGGCGAGGCGAGAAAGGCCACCCCGGCGGCGCACGAGGTGTCGGCGGTGGATCCCGGCACGACCGAGAAGAGCGGAACGAACGGCACCGCCATGTCACCGGGCGCAGCCGGCCCCCCCCTTCCATCACACCCGACACCGAGGACGCAGCCGCCTACGGCCATCCAGACGCGGGCCCGCATATCGCACTCCGGCAGGGTCCTGTCGCACAATCGCCCAACCGCGGGCCCGCGGCAAGGGGTCGGCGAGTTCACCTCACTCGACAGGGTTGTCCGCCAGCACCACGCGCCGGTGGCCCCACGGCCGCAGGTCGAGCACGACGCGTGCGCCGAGCGCGTCGGGACCCTCGGGGGCGGGCACGAGAAAACTGACCGGCGGGTTGCACCCGGCGCGCCGCAGCGCGGCGACGGCGTCGGGCTCGGCGGTGCGCGACGCCACCACCATGGCCGGCGGCCGCTCGGCGAGCGCGCGCGTGAGCGCCGACACGCCGCCCGTCGCGTAATAGGCGGCGACCCCGGCATCCTCGAGCGCGCCCGCCAGCGCGCCGAGCGCATGGCGCTCGTCGCCCGCGGACTCGGCCACGATCGCGACTGGTCCCGGACGGTCCCCCCACGCCCGCCGTGCCGCGAGGCGGCGCAGATCGAGGAACACCGCGCGCGCCCGTGCCTCGAGCTCGAGCAGCGTGTCGTCGTTGCGGATCACGAAGTGACTGCGGGCGCGCTTGCGCTCGGCGGGCATCTGCGAGGCGATCATGGCGTCGGCTTCGTCATCGGTGAGGCCGCGGTGGTCGAGCAACCGGGCGCGCCGCACGTGCTCCGACGCGTCCACCAGCACCACCCGGTCGAACCGCTCGGGCTCGAGCGTTTCGAACAGGAGCGGGATGTCGTTCACCACGAGCAGGTCGCCGCGCGCCTTGGCGTGGCGGTGCAGCTCGTCGCGCCGCTTGCGTACCGCCGGGTGCACGAGTGCGTTCAGGGCCGCCAGGGCGCCGTCGTTACCCATCACCTTGCCGCGCAGCGCCGCGCGGTCGAGCGAGCCGTCGGCCGCGAGCACGTCGCTGCCGAAGCGCTGCGCGATCCCGGCGAGCACGACGGTCCCCGGCGCCTGCGCCTCGCGGACCAGCGCGTCGGCGTCCACCACGGTGGCCCCCCAGTCGCGGAACAAGCGCACGACCGACGACTTGCCTGCGGCGATGTTGCCCGTCAGCGCGACGTTGAGCATCGGGGTTTACAGCAGCGCCGTCTGATTCGCATCGGCTCTCGGTACCCGATGACAATGGCGACACCGCGCCTCGTAGGACTCGCGCCCGCCGACCATGATCGTCGGGCTGTCCCAGGGCGCCGGCTCACCGTTGATCAGTCGCTGATTGCGGCTCGCGGGGCCGCCGCACAGCACGCAGATCGCGTGCAGCTTGTCCACCACCTCGGCGACCGACATCAGCGTCGGCATCGCGCCGAACGGCAGGCCCCGGAAATCGACGTCGGTCCCGGCCAGGATCACGCGGATACCGCGGTTCGCGAGGGCGTCGGCCAGCTCCACGATCCCGTCGTCCAGGAACTGGGCCTCGTCCACGGCAACGACCTCGGTGTCCGGGCGCAGGGCCCGCGCCACCTGCTCGGCTGAGTCCACCGGCTCCGCTTCGACGGTCAACCCGTCGTGCGAAGAAACGGAATAGAGGCCCGCGTACCGCGCGTCGAGGTGCGACTTGAATACCTGGACCCGTTTCCGGGCGATGACCGCCCGCCGGACGCGGCGAATCAGCTCCTCGCTCTTGCCGGAGAACATCACGCCCGCGATCACTTCGATCCAGCCGGGACGGGTGCCGTGGAACATGCGCCAAACCTAGTGGTGAGTGGACCGGCGCCAGAGGAGTTCCAAGGCGCCAACTTCCAACCGGTTCCAAGTGGACGGCCCGCTCCCACCCTGGTAGGGGAGGGGAGCGGTGCGGAGGGGGCCCGGGGGTGGGGAAAACCCTCGGTATCTTGCGGATTTTCTCGGGTCTACCAATAATAGTGGCGGTGTTTCAAGGCTTTTCCGGGGATTCACCCGGAAAGTGCTTGATTTGCTTGGTGTTCTGTTGCAGTCCCCCGTAGGAAAGGAGCCTGATGTGAACAAGGCGGAGCTGACGGCGGCGCTGGCCATGCGGACCAAGATGTCCAAGGCCGACTCGGCGCGCGCGATCGAAGCCCTGTTTGACGACAAGGGCATCATCGCGGGAGAGCTGAAGAAGGGGTCCAAAGTGCAGATCACGGGTTTCGGCAACTTCGAGGCCCGCAAGCGCGCCGCGCGGATGGGGCGCAATCCCAAGACGGGCGAGACGATCACCATCAAGGCGACCGTGGCGCCCGCGTTCCGCGCCGGCAAACAGTTGAAGATGGCAGTGAATCGCAAGTAGATTGGAGTAGCGGAGCGGAGAAGTAGCAGCGCGCTGTTCACGGGCCACCCCGCTGGGTGGCCCGTCGGCGTTTGTAGAGACTGGGAACGGGGACGGGGGAAGGGGCGCCTGGTGTCAGACGATTCCCCGCGCACGCAGGTCCGCGATCTCTGTCTCGCTCATGCCCAATCGCTCGCGCAGGATTTCGTCGGTGTGCTGACCCAGCAACGGCGGCGGGCGATCGTACGCGATCGGCGTCGCCGAATAGCGGATCGGGTTGGCGACGAGCGGCACGGTGCCGGCGGTGGGGTGGGGCAGGTCCCGGCGCAAGCCCCGCGCCTCGGCCTGCGGGCTCGCGAACACCTGCGCTACGTCGTGTAGCGGTGCGGCGGGCACCCCGGCGCCGTCACACGCCGCGAGCCACTCGCGCGCCGGCCGCGCGCGCAGCACCGGCTCGATCGCCGCCACGCACGCTTCCCGATGGCGCACGCGGGCGTCGGACGTCGCGAAGCGCGGGTCCACGGCCAGCTCCGGCCGACCCACGAGCGCGCAGAACCGGCCGAACTGCGCGTCGTTGCCGATGGCGAGCACGATGGGCCGGTCCGCCGTGGCGAAGAGATTGTACGGCACGATGTTCGCGTGCGCGTTGCCCCACCGCGGCGGCACGTCTCCCGACACGAGATAGTTCAGCGCCACGTTGGCGAGGGCCGCCACCTGCACGTCGAACAAGGCGAGGTCGACGTGCTGGCCCTGACCGGTGCGGTCGCGGTGCGCGAGCGCCGCGAGGATCGCGACCGCGGCGTACATCCCGGCCGTGAGGTCCGAGACGGCGACCCCGACTTTCTGGGGGCCGCCGCCCCGGTCGTCGCGTTCGCCGGTCACACTCATCAACCCCGCCTCCGCCTGAATCGCGAAGTCGTAGCCCGCGCGCCCCGCGTTGGGGCCGGTCTGCCCGTATCCGGTGATGGAGCAGTACACGAGTCGCGGGTTGAGCGGCCGCAGGTCGTCCCACGCGAGTCCGTAGCGCGCGAGCGCGCCCGCCTTGTGGTTCTCGAGCAGCACGTCCGAGTGGGTGGCGAGGCGCCGGGCGATGTCCTGGCCCCCGGGCGCCGTCAGGTCGAGCGTCAGCGAGCGCTTGCCGCGGTTCGCGGCGAGGTAGTACGCGGCTTCGCCGGTTCCGCGCAGGTAGGGCGGTCCCCAGTGGCGGGTGTCGTCGCCCGTGCCCGGCCGCTCGAGCTTGATCACGTCCGCGCCGAGGTCCGCGAGCAGTTGGCTGGCCCAGGGTCCGGCGAGGACGCGGGAGAGGTCGAGGACGCGGAGGTGCGCCAGGGGACCGGGCATGAACCGGAAGATAGGGGACGGGGGACGAGGGACGAGCGGGTTGATGGCGGGTTGACGCGCCGCGCGTAGAATCAAGGCGCCGTCGGGCACCGATTGCCGGCGGCGGAGCGGAGCGGTGCGCAGCCCTTGACCCGGGCCCGTGGCGACGCGGGCCCGGGGGCGTCTCGTCCCCGGACCGTCATCCCCGCCTCCCTACCGCTCCCGGTCCACCTTCGCCTGCACCCGCCGCCCCCGGATCGTCACGCCCGCGAGCTTGCGGATCACCTCCTCCGCCACCCCCGCCGCCACCTCCACCGTCGAAAACGTGTCGCGCAACTCGATCCGCCCGAGGTCGGCCTTCTGCATGCCGACTTCCTTGATCAGCGCGCCCACCAGGTCCTTCGGCCCCGCGCGGTCCTTCTTCCCGACATTGATGAAGAGCTTGACCCACGCGGCCGCCGGCGGCGGGGCGGAGATCCGGCCCTCCTCCCCCGTCGCTCGTCCCAGGGCGTACAACGCCGCCGCCACCTCCGCGGGATCGAAGCGCTCGAACAGCGGTTCGAGCAGCATCAGCTCCGCCTCCACGCCGCCCGCCTCGAGCCGTGCCGCAATTCCGCGCCGCAGCACTTCTGCCGCGTCCGCCGCGCGGTCGGCGGCGCCGGGCAGGCGTACGACCGTGAGCGGCGCGGCGATGAATCGCGCGTAGCCGAGCTGGGACGGCGTCACCAGCAGGAGCACTGGTCCGCGGGTGGACAGGCCCGCGAGCTGCTCGCGGGACGGGACCCGCGCACAGATGACGAGGTCGACGGGATCTCCCGGTACGTCCGTGGCGACGGTGACCCCCGTCTCCCGTCCCGCGTCCCCCGTCCCGACCATCGCTCGCAGTCGCTCCGCGTGCTCCGTGGTCGGCGTCCAGACGCATGCGCGCGCGGGATCGAGCACATCCAGCGCGCCGCGGATCGCCGCCAGCCGTCCGTCCGGACCGGTGACCGCGTAGCGCGCCGGCGCTACGGCGGGAAGGGGACGTGCCGTGTCGTCCAGCGGCAGGTCCCCGATCACCGGCGTCTTGAAGGCGTGGCGCTCGAGGAAGTCGCGCAGGTCGGACGGGTTCCAGCTGAGGAAGACGCGGCGCGCTTCGCCGGCGGCGCCGAGGAACGTGTCGAGCGACTCGCGCGCGGGCGTCGTGATCATCCCCTCGGGCCAGGCGACCACGACGGTCCGGAGCGTGCCGGGCTTGAGCGCGGTGCGGGACGTCAGGTGGGCGAGATCGTCGAGCGAGCCCGCGAGCACGTCCACCGCCCCTTCCGTGAGGAGGCGGGCGGCGCGGGCGAGGCCGGTGACGGGATGCACGCGGGTGTGCGGGGGCGCGGCGGCCGCCCAGTCGAGCGCGCCGGCGCGGTCGGCGCAGACGATCGCCGTGAGACCATCCACCAGGTCCCACACCATCCCCACCTGCTCCGGCGCGGGCGGCGCCACGAGCACGACCCGGCGCCCGCGCTCGAGCGCGGCGCGCGCTTCGTTCGGTCCCGTCACACGAACCTCGATTGTCAAAGGGCGGACTGCCGTGGAGCATGCTAGTTTCGGCGGAACGACCTGGCAATGGGGGCGTGGTGCGTGGCACGTGGCACGTGGTGCGTGGTAGGTGGTTCACTCCGCTGCTCGTTGCTGTTCAGGCGCTCACGGGCACGCTCGCGGCGCAGGCCCGGCCCCGGGCCCGCGAGGCGGGCATCGTCATCGGAACCCTCCAGCCCGGCCCGCGCAACGCCATCACCGACGTCACGGGCGTGCGCGTGGGGCACACCACGCTCGCCCGCGGCGACTCGGTCAATACCGGCGTCACGGCGATCCTGCCGCACGGCGGCAACGTATTTCAGCACAAGGTCCCGGCCGCGATCGTCGTCGGCAACGGGTTCGGCAAGCTGATGGGCTCGACCCAGGTGAACGAGCTGGGGGAGCTCGAGTCGCCGATCGTGCTGACCTGCACGCTGTGCGTGCCCCGCGCCGCCGATGCGGTCCTCACGTTCCTCCTCGGCCTGCCCGGCAACGAGGACGTCCGCTCGGCCAACCCGGTCGTCGCCGAGACCAACGACGGGTTCTTGAACGACATCCGCGCGCGGCCGGTCGCCGACCGGGACGTGCTCGCCGCGCTCGCCGCGGCCGACACTGGGGCTGTGGCCGAAGGGGCGGTGGGCGCGGGGCGGGGCACCGTCGCCTTCGGATGGAAGGGCGGCATCGGTACGGCGAGCCGGCGCCTCGCCGCCGACCGGGGCGGCTGGACGGTAGGGGTGCTGGTTCAGACCAACTACGGGGGCGATCTCACGATCGCCGGCGTCCCAGTTGGACGTGAGCTGCGGCCCGCGGGGCGGGACGGGGGACGAGGGACGGGGGACGGGTCGATCATCATCGTCGTGGCGACGGATGCGCCGCTCGACCATCGCCAGCTGAGTCGCCTCGCGTGGCGCGCGTTCGCCGGGCTCGCCCGCACGGGGAGCAGCTTCGCCCACGGCAGCGGCGACTACGCCATCGCGTTCTCGACCGGGCGGTCGGGCGACCGGGCGGCCGCACCCGTCCCCCGTCCCTCGTCCCCCGTCCCCAACGAGGGAATGTCCCCGCTGTTCCAGGCGGTCATCGAGTCCACCGAGGAAGCGATCGTCAATTCCCTGCTGCGCGCCGTGACGGTGCGTGGGCACCGGGGCACCGTGCCCGCGCTTCCGATAGATTCCACATCCATGATCCTGCGACGCTACGGAGCCATCCGATGACGATCCGGTCACTGGTCCTCCTTGCTGTCGGCGTCGGTGTCGCCGTCGCGGCGGCCCCGTCCCAGTCCGGCATCGGGGACGAGCTGTACGCCCACGTCCGCGGGATCGAGGGGCGCTCGCCCGAGGGGCGGCGGGCGTTCGTCAAGGAGCAGCTGGGGCGGATGGGCGTGGCGTTCACGACGATGCCGTTCGACACCATCCGGGCGCGCGGCGGGCGCGCCGATACGATCCGTGGCGAGAACGTCATCGTACGGCTGGGAAGCGGCGCGCGCCGCGTGGTCGTGGGCGCCCATCTGGACGCGGTCCCCGGCTCGCCGGGCGCCAACGACAACGGCGCTGGCGTCGCCGTGCTCCTCGGTTTGGCGCGCCACCTGCGCGACCGCCCGTGGAACGTGACGGTGGAGCTGTGCTTCTTCGACCAGGAGGAGCAGGGGCTCGTGGGCTCCCGGGTCTACGTGGCGCGCGACACGGCGCCCGACCGCCACCTCGCGATGGTCAACCTCGACGTCGTGGGGTCGGGGGAGGAGATCTACGCGGGGCCCGTCGAGGGCACCGACGACGCGTTCGTGGCTCCGCACGTGCGCGCCGCCGCCGCCGCCCTCGGATATCCCCATGCCGAGCACGCGCTGTACCCCGGCTCGGATCACGGGGCCTTCGCCCGTGCGGGCCTCGAGAACATCTCGATCTCGGTGGTGCCCCCGGGCGACACGCGGCGAGTCACGGCGATGCTCGAGGGGTTGCAGAGCGGGCGGCTCACCGCGCCTCCGGACACCGCATCGCCCGACTACCCGGTCGTGCTCAAGGTCATGCACACGCCGCGCGACTCGGCGACGCTCGTGACGCCGACGGCCCTCACGATGGCCTACGAGCTGACCCGCGCCGTCCTGCTCCGGCTCGACCAATCCCAGGCCCCGTGAGTTGCGCGAAGGCGGGGCGGGTCACTATTGTGGCGGCGTGCGGACCACGCCCCGGGCGCCCGAGCGGCCCCCGATGACCGAGAGCCTCAGCCTCTCCGCCAACATCCAGCACCTGGAGACGTCGGCGACCATCGCGGTCTCCCAGGAGGCCAAGCGTCGCCGGGCCGCGGGCGAGGACGTGGTCGATCTCGGTGCGGGGGAGCCGGACTTCCCGACGCCGTCGATCCCCTCCGAGGCCGGGATCAAGGCGATTCGCGACGGCAAGACGCGCTATCCAGCGACCGAAGGCATCCTCGAGCTGCGAGCCGTCGCCGCCAAGCACCTGTCGCTTCTGTCGGGCGGTCGCCCGATCAACGCCGACAACATCGTGGTCTCGACCGGGTCGAAGCAGGCGCTGTTCAACGCGTGCTTCACCCTGTTCGGTCCGGGCGATGCGGTCGCGATCCCCGCGCCCGCGTGGGTGTCCTACCCACAGATCATTCATCTCGCGCGCGGGCGTCCCGTCCTGGTCCAGGGCGACCCCGAGTGGGGGCTCAAGGTGGGGGTGCGCGACCTCGAGCGCATGGTGCCGCAGCCCCGGGGGCTGATTCTCAACTCGCCGTGCAATCCGACCGGGGCCGTGTACACCCACGCCGAGCTGCGCACGCTCGCCGAGTGGGCGCGGGAGCGGAAGGTCTGGGTGATCGCCGACGAGATCTACCGTCGCATCCACTACGGTCCGGGGCCCGCGCCGTCGTTCCTCGACCTGCCCGATGACCTGCTCGAGCGGGTCGTGGTGATCAGTGGGGTGAGCAAGGCGTACGCGATGACCGGGTGGCGCATCGGGTTTTCGCTCGCGCCGGCCCCGGTCGCCAAGGCGATTTCCGCCCTGCAGTCCCACACGACCACCGGCGCCAATCACATGGCGCAATGGGCCGCCGCCGCCGCGTTGGGCGACGAGCGAGTGGAGCAGGACGTGCAACGGATGACCACCGAGTTCCGCAAGCGCCGGGATCTGGTGGTCGAGCGGTTCCGGCGCGACCTGCCCGGCGTCGAGTTCGTCGAGCCGCACGGCGCGTTCTATTTCTTCTTCCGGGTGGACTCGTTCGGCGGGATCGGCGGGACCGAATTCTGCACGCGGCTCGTGACCGAGAAGGGCGTGGCGCTCGTGCCGGGCGCGGCGTTCGGCGACGATCGCTGGGTGCGCCTGTCCTACGCGGCGGCGACGAACCAGATCGGGAAGGCGCTGGAGCGGATGGTGGGGTTCGCGAAACAGCTGGGATGAGGGATGAGGGATAAGGGATGGGGGACGGGGGAAGGGGGACGGGGGCGGCGTTTCGGACACACGCGTGCGCTAATCGGATGATGCTGCATACCCGCCGCGAGCGCAGCTTGCCCGAGTGCGCAAGCTCGACTCGCTCCAAGCCTGGCGGACCGCCAACGCGCTGTCCCGAAGCGCGTACCGACTGACTCTGAGCCCGCCTCTCGTACAACATTTCGGGATCGCGGATCAGATTCGACGGGCTGCGGTGTCGGTACCCGCGAACATCGCCGAGGGATACGCTCTTGGAACGGTCCGGCAGTTCATTCGATCTTTGCGGATCGCCCTGGGATCGGCGACCGAGCTCGCGACCCATCTCGGATTGGTCTACGAGTTCGACCTCGCCGCAAAGGCCGACACCCGGGCGGCACTGATCCTGGCGGATCGTGAAGTCGGATTGCTGATCGGTCTCGTTTACAGTCTGCAACGCCGCTCGGGATCGGGCAGTCCCCCGTCCCCCGTCCCTCTGTGTCAGAGCCGCTCCGGCCTCCGCGACATCACTTCCAACCCGTCCGGCGTGACCAGGCAGTCGTCCTCGATCCGGACGCCGAACAGCTCGGGTTGGTAGATCCCGGGCTCGATGGTGAACACCATCCCCGGCTCGAGGCGGGTTTCGTTGCCTTCCACGAGATAGGGTGGCTCGTGGCCGTCCATGCCCATCCCGTGGCCCAGCCGGTGCGTGAAGTACCGGCCGTAGCCGCCCGCCGCGATGCGCTGCCGGGCGGCGCGGTCGAGGTCCTGGCACTGGGTGGCGAGCGGCCGCGCGAGGGTCATCGCCGCCGTCTGCGCATCGTGGATCAGGTTGAACACCGTCGTGAACTCCGCCGCCGGCGTGTCCCCGAACCAGATCGTCCGCGTGATGTCGGACGTGTACCCGTTCACGGAGCAGCCGCCGTCGATCAGCACGACGGTCTCCGGGGCGAGCGCGGTGCCGCCCGGGCCGCCGTGGGGCAGGGCGCTCGACGCGCCGAACTGCACCAGCCCGCCGCCCGTCCCGCCGCGGGTCTGCATCTCGCGCGACAGGTGGCGTGCCACGTCCCGCTCGGTCATGCCGGGCGCGAGCTGCGCGAACGTTGCGGCGATGCTGGCTTCGGTGATCCCGATGGCCTGGCGGATGAGGGCGATCTCCTCGGTGGTCTTGATCATGCGGATCGGCTCGAGCACTGGAGCGGCGTCACGGAGCTGCCAACCCCCGAGGGCGTCCGCCAGGCGCAGCACCATGCCGTATCGCATGGACGACTCGACCGCCACCCGCCCGCGCCCGCGGCGGGGTTTCATGGCGCGGCCGGCGTCCCGCACCAGCCCCCAGGGGTTGTCCTGCTCCTCCCAGCCGCGCACGTCGGCGATCCGGCTGTTGCGCCGCACCCGCTCGACTTCGAATGCCGGGCACACCAGCACGGGCTCGCCCTCGGCCGGGAGCATGAGCAGGATCAGCCGCTCGCTGCGTCCCGGGTCGTACCCCGCGAAGTAGCGGAAATTGGTCCCGGGCTCGGTTACGAGCAGGTGGAGCTCCTGCGTCTCGAGCTCGAGCTGCAGCCGCTGAATGCGCCGCGCGAAGACGTCGGGCGAGAGTCCCGGATCCTGCTCCGGTGCAGCGGGTGCGGCGTCGCGCGCCCACGCGCCGTGTCGCGCGAGGGCCAGTGCACCTGCCGCCGCCAGAAACTCCCGCCGCTCCATCATGCTGGCTCAGTGTCGAGGTCGCGCCTATATTACGCCCCCTCCCGCTTGGCAGAAAGGTGCGGCCGCGATGCAGTTTGACGCGCGCTTGGAGCCGGTCGACGGCAAGCTGCCCAAGTTGAGCTACCGATGGGATCCCGAGACGGATATCCTGACGGCGACGTGCAAGCCCGCGTCCAAGGGAACGGGGATGAACGGCACGATCGACCTGCAGGGCGCCGACGGGGCGTTCGTGGTGCTCGATGTCGCGGACGGAACCCTGCGCGGCTTCGACATCGTCACGTGGCCCGACGATGTGCCCGAGGTCGCCGGGCTCGCGGCGCCGGCGCCCGTCGAAGAGGGGCGGCTCTCCTTCCCGGCGCGCCCGTCGCAGCCGGGCATCGCCGCGGTGGAGGTGGACACGGCGTTGCAGATCGACAAGAATCCCGGCGAAACGGTGTTCCACATCCGCGTCGGGCGCGCGCGCGCCATGCGCCCCGTCCGCATCGCCGACAACTTGATCGTGGAGCTGGACAAGCAGGGCCGCATCGGCGGCATCTGGCTGCTCGAGGTCCCTCCGTTCCCCAACGTGGAGTCGGGCTCCTGACCGAGGAGCGGCGCGTGGACGACCGGCTCGCGCGCTACGTGACGGACCTGTTCGCCGTTGAAGACGCCGCCCTCGCCGCGATCCGGAACCGGCACCGGACGGCGGATCTCCCCGACATCCTGATCTCGGCCGAGGAGGGCAAGCTCCTCCACGTCCTGGTCCGCGCCGTGGGTGCCCGCCGCGTGCTCGAAGTGGGCACGTTGGGCGGCTACAGCGGCGCCTGGATCGCGCGGGCGTTGCCGCCCGATGGCCGCCTCGTCACGATCGAAAAGGATCCTCGCCACGCCGCCGTCGCGCGCCTGGCGTTCGCGGCCGCGGGCGTGGCCGACCGGGTGACGCTGCTCGAGGGGGCGGCGCTCGACATCCTACCGGGCCTCGAGCCGGGATTCGACGCCGTATTCCTCGACGCCGACAAGGCCCCGCTCCCCGACTACCTCGACTGGAGTCTGCGCCTGCTGCGCGTGGGGGGACTGCTGCTGTGTGACAACGCGTTCATCGACGGCGGCGTGGTCGATCCCGCGGCATCATCCCCGGACGTCGAGGGGGTGCGGGCATTCAACCGACGCGCGGCCTCGGATCCGCGACTGGTCGCGACGATCGTTCCCGTGCGCGACGGCCTCGCCGTCGGCGTCAAGGTGGCGGAATGACCCGCGAGGCCTGGCTCGACGCGCTCTACGCCGCCGGCGCGGCGCCCGCCGCGCACGTGCCCCGGGGGAGTCCGGGCCGGACCGACCTGGAGGAGGTGGCCGGCGCCGAGGCGGTGGAGGACGACGCGCTCGCGACGTACCCCGTGGCTGACGGGGCGGCACCTCCGGTCGTGACCTTCCTCGACGGCGTGCAGCACTGGACGGTGATCGGCTATGACGGCGTCGTGCCGATCGTCCGCGCGCACGTCGCGGCCGCCGCGCGCCGGCGCGGTGCCGACCGGCGCATGCGCACCGCCGGGGAATCCCACACGGACTTGTTGGTCACGGCGGTGGCCGTCCTCCGGCCGGGCGTGCGGGCGGCGCTCGAGCGCAGCGCGCTCCGCGTCGTGGACCTGCCGGCGGAGGAGGCGGCGCAGCCCGGCCGCGCGCTCGAGGCGGCGCGCGGCGCGGTCGAGCGGGCGCGAGTCGAGGAAGAGCGCGCGCTCGGCGAGCGGGTCGCGGCGCGGCTCGCCGGCGACGAATGGCTCGTCGTGGACGGCCTGCTGTCGGAGTCCGCGGCACTCGCGGGCCACCCCCGCGCGCTGGGAGTGATCAAGAGCCATGGCGCCCAGTACTTCACCGGAGCGGAGCTCGAGCGCGCGCTGACGCTCGCGGCGGGGCGCCGCACCAGCGTGTTCCGCCCACGGGGCCGGGCGCGCCATGAGGTGTACTCCTGGTACCTGCGGCTGTGGCCGTGGGAGGGGAACGACCTGCTCTACGGTCTGCTGCGTCTCGAGGCGCGGGCCCACCCGGACACCGTCGGGCGCGCCACCGCGACGAGCGGCTGGGTCGCGCGGGAGCGCGCGCCGCTCTCACTGCCCGACGCGCGCTGGGATCGGCTGCTGTATCCTATATATGACGTGGAATCGTATCTGAAGTCGCGCGTGCCACGCGACCTGCTCTCCACCGCCCGCTCCCGGCTGCCGCGGGCGGCGTCGTGATCGACCGCACCGCCACCCCGCTGCCGGTCGGCCGCGTCGTCGCGACCGAGCTCAAGCCCGCCACGCCGCACCAGTTCCACTTCTGGACCGCGATCGTGACGGAGATCGGGATCGGCACGATCGTGCGCGTGGAGGGAGGCGAGACGGGGGAAGCGGGACGGGTGGTGTACGGCGTCGTGACCGACGGGTTCGCCTACTCGGATCTCGTGTCGCCGCTGCACGACGTGGTCGGCGCCGACGGCGATCCCGCACGCACGGCCGACGCGCCGACGGAGCGCCAGGAGATCCGGCTGTGGACCGCGGCGGTGCTGCGCCAGGAGCCCGAGGAGCCGCTGCAGCCCGTCCCGCTGGCGACGGTGTTCCTCGCCACCGACGCCGACGTGGCGCTGGCGCTGCGCATGGACGCCTACCTGCACTCGGCGCAGCCCACCGCCGTCCCGATCGGCCTCTACACGGCGGCGGGTCTCGAGGCGCCGGTCTACCTCGACGCCGACTTCCTGCTCGGCCCGGAGGCCGCGCACCTCAACATCTCGGGCGTCTCGGGGCTCGCGACCAAGACGAGCGCCGTCGAGTTGCTGCTGGCGTCCATCTTCGAGCACTTCCCGGCGCACAAGGGCACGCGTGGCGGCGGTGTGCTTCAACGTGAAAGGGCCGGACCTCTGCTTCCTCGACCAGGCCGGCCGCGCTGCACGAGGAGCGACCGGCGGCTGCTACGCTCGCCTCATGTGCCGGCCGGAGCCGTTCGCCCGGGTGCGCTACTTCGCGCCGTTCAAGGCCGACGGGGTGAACCTCAACACGCTGCGCTCCCACCCCGACCTGGCCGCGGACGTGCAGCCGCTCGTGTGGGGCCTGCGCGAGGTGCTGGATTTCGCCGAGGTGCTGCTCAACCGCGACGACATCGACGCCAAGGCCGACGCGTTCATCGACTTCCTCGGGGACCGCGTGCTCAACCGCGAGTTCGATGACGGCTTCGGGCGCGCGCATCGGGTGCAGAGCTTCGCCGACCTCGACGCGCTGTTCCGCGCGATCTTCGACGGTCTCGAGGGCGGAGGCCGGAGCGACATGTGGCGCACGCACCACGTGGCCACGATCCGCAAGGTGCGCAACCGTCTGTCGAACATCTCCACGCGGTGCAAGGGGCTGGTGACGGACGACGGGCCGTCGAGCGACCTGCCGTGGGGGCGGTTCGAGGATCGCGCGGTGTACGTGATCGATGTCGCGAACGCCGACCCGCTGGGTCAGGATCTGGTGTTCGCGCGGGTGGTGTCGAAGCTGCGTGAGCACCTCGAGCGCCGCGACCTGGGGGTGGACACGGTCGTCGTCTTCGTGGACGAGCTGAACAAGTACGCGCCGGGCGACGGGCCGGAGACCTACGTGAAGAAGATGCTGCTCGACATCTCCGAGCGCGGGCGCTACCTCGGGCTCGTGCTCTTCGGCGCCGAGCAGTTCCGCTCACAGGTACACCGGCGGGTGGTCGGCAACGCCGGCACGCCGGTGTTCGGCCGCATGGACGCGGACGAGTTGGCGACGCCGGGGTACCAAGTGCTGTCGCCGGCGATCAAGATCAAGCTGGCGACGCTCCCAGCGGGCGAGCTGATGGTGCGGCACCCGCACTTCACGCAGCCGATCTTCGTGCGCTTCCCGCGCCCGGCCGTGTTGCGGGGCCGGGACGGCGTCGAGCGGTTCCCGCCCGCGGTGGACATGCCGTTCGACGAGGCGGTGGTGCGCCTGCTCCTGCGGCTCGACCGCGGCCTGTCGCCGAACCGCATCAAGGACCTGATCGCCGATCGCCAGCCCGAAGACGTGCGCCGCGCGATCGCGGCGGTGCGGCGCGCGCGGCCGGGGGACGTCCTCGCGTTCTTCCGCCGCGCGCTCGGTGATCGGGTGGTGCCCGAGGCGGCGCGCGACGCGCGCACCGTCCCGCCGCTCGCGCAGATCGGCGACGACCCCTACTGATGAAACTCGCCCATCTCGCCGATCTCCACCTCGGCTTCCGCCAGTACGAGCGGCAGTCCCCGAAAGGCGGCAACCAGCGCGAGGCGGACGTCGCCGAGGCGTTCCGGCGCGCGGTGGACGACCTGATCGAGCAGCGTCCCGATCTCGTGCTGCTCGCGGGCGACGTGTTCCACTCCGTGCGCCCCACCAACGCGGCGATTCTGTTCTTTTTCCAGCAACTGCAGCGCATTCGCACCGGTCTGCCGGATGCGCCGGTGGTGATCATCGCCGGCAATCACGACACGCCGCGCTCGGCGGAAACGGGCTCGATCCTCAAGCTCTACGAGACGCTGGGGGCCGTGGTCGTGGCGGACCGGGCGCGGCGCCTGGCGTTTCCCAAGCTCGACTGCGCCGTCCTCGCGGTGCCGCACGAGGCGCTGATGGGTCCCGACCGGCCCGCGCTGCGTCCCGAACCCGGGGCGACGCGCAACGTGCTCGTCACGCACGGCGAGATCGAAGGGTTGGTTCCGCCCGACCGGCTGCCGCTCGAGTTCGGCGGCGCGCCGCTCACGCGCGCGGACCTGGGCCTGCCGCAGTGGGACTACGTGGCGCTGGGCCACTACCACGTATGCCACGAAGTGGCCGCGAACTGCTGGTATGCGGGGTCGCTCGATTACGTGGGCACGAACCCGTGGGGGGAGCTGCGGGAAGCGGCGGACCGGCGGCGCACGGCCAAGGGCTACCTGCTGGTGGACCTGCCGGGGGCGCGGGTGCAGCTGCGCGCGATCCAGCCGCCGCGACGGTTCATCGATCTCCCCGCGATCCGCGGCGAGGGTCTCACGGCCCGCGAAGTGGACGCCCGCATCGCCGCGACGATCCAGGCGGCGAAGCCGCCGATTGACGCTCAGGTGGCGCGGCTGGTCGTGCACGACGTGTCCCGGGCGACGGTCCGCGACCTGGATCATACGGCGCTGCGCGCGTACAAGGGGCGGGCGCTTCAGCTGGTGCTCGACGTCCGTCGCCCCGCACCGACGCGCGTCGTCGGCGTCGGCGCCCCGGGCCACCGGGTCACCCTGGCCGAGACGGTGCGCGAGTTCCTGGCACGGCGGCCGCTCGACGCCGACCTCGACCGCGACGAGTTCCAGCGCGTCGGGACGCGCTACCTCGAGGAAGCGGCGGCGGCCGCAGCGGGGGAGGAGCCGGCCGGGTGAAGCTGCACCGCTTGCAGCTCGTGAACTTCCGCCAGCATGCCGACACGACGATCGTGTTCGGCGACGGGATCACCGGCGTTATCGGCCCGAACGGCTCGGGCAAGACGACGCTGCTCGAGGCCATCGTGTGGGCGATGTACGGCACGCCCGCCGCGCGTGGGGACCGGGACTCGATCCGCAACGTGCGCGCGAAGCCGCGCGCCAGCGTCCAGGTGGAGCTCGAGTTCGGTCTGGGACGGCACGAGTACCGCGTGGTGCGCAGCCTGCACCGCGCCGAGCTGTACGAGGACGGCCGCCTGCTCGCGAACTCGATCCGTGAAGTGAGCGACAAGCTCGAGCGTCTCCTCGGGATGCGGCACGACGAGTTCTTCAACACGTATTTCACCGGTCAGAAGGAGCTCGCCGTGATGGCCGCGCTCGGGCCCACCGACCGGGCGGCATTCCTGTCGCGGGTGTTGGGGTACGACCGGTTGCGGCTGGCGCAGGACCGGATCCGCGAGCGCCGCAATGCCATCGGCGCCGAGGTGAAGGGGCTCGAGGCGGGGCTCCCCGAGCGGGCGGAGCTCGAGCGCGAGCGGGAGTCCGCGCGCGAGCGGCTCGATGCGGCGCGAGCCGCCGCGCAGACGGCCGAGACGCAGCGCGCCGCCGCGCGGGCCGCCCTGGACACCCTGGAGCCCGAGTGGCACGGGTGGCAGGCACGGCGGGAGCGGGTGCAGTCGCTCGAGGGCGATCGCCGCATGGCGACGCAGGCGGTCGAGGGGGCGCGGCAGGAGTTCATGCGGCTGGATCGGGAGCTGGCCGAGGCGATGGCGGCTCGGGAGGAGCTCAAGGCGCGCGAAGCGGATCTGGCGCCGATCGCGAAACTGAAGGTGGAGCTGCAAGGGCTGGAGCGGCTGCAGCGCGAGGAGACGGCCCGGCGCACCGAGGAAGCGCGCGTGGCGGAGCTGGACCGGGAGACGGAAGGGTTGCAGCGGCGTCTGGCCGAGCTCGCGGACACGGCGGGTGCGCTCGCCCGGGTCGAGCGCGAGCTGGCCGAGATCGGCCTCCGGCGCGCCGAGGCCGAGCGGGCACTCGAGGCCGAACGCACGGGGTGGGTGCAGGAGCGGCAGTACGCGGAGACCAAGCGCGCGGAGCTGCTCACGCAGTGGGAGGAGGTGCGGGACCAGAAGGAGCAGATCGCCCGGCTCGGTCCCGACGGCGCGTGTCCCACATGCAAGCGGCCGTTGGGCGATGAGTTCGAGGCGGTGGTGGGGTTGCTCGAGCGGCAGCTCGAGGCGATCACGGCGGACGGCAAGTACTTTCGCCAGCGGGTCGAGCAGCTGGCGGACGCGCCCGAGCGGGTGCGGGAGGCGGAGGCGGCGCGCGAGCGCGTGAATACGGAGCAGCGGCGGGCGAGCGGGCGCGCGGGGGAGCTGCGCGAGCAGGACAAGGAGCGCGCGCGCGCGGAGCGGGAGCTGGCGACGGCGGTGCAGCGGCGCGCGGAGATCGACGCGTCGTTGCGCGCGCGCCCCACGGGGTACGACGCCACGCGCCACGACGCGGTGCGGGCGGAGCTGGCGCGCCTCGAGCCGTTGTCGCGCGAGGCGGCGCAGCTCGAGGTCAAGGCGGCGCGCGCCGCAGTCCTGGTGCGCGAGGCCGAGCTGGCGGAGCTGGAGCTGTCCCGGCGCGAGGAGCGGACCGGGCAACTGGAGGAAGCGGTCCGAGCCGAGGGGTTCTCGGACGCGGAGTACCAGCAGATGCGGGAGCGCCACGACCGGGCCCTGCTCGCGCTGCGGGCCGGGGAGCTGGCGGTGGCCGAAACCCGCGGCGAGCTGGGCGGTGCGGAGGTGGGGGTCCGCGAGGCCGAGCGCCGGGAGGCCGAGCGTGCGGAGCGCGAGCAGCGGATCCGCGCGCTCAGGGGGCAGCACCGGTTGCACAACGAGCTGGACCGGGCGTTCTCGGATCTGCGCGGCGAGCTCAACGCGGCCGTCCGGCCGGAGATCGCCGAGCTCGCGTCCGGGTTCCTGGGCGATCTCACCGACGGCCGCTACGACGAGGTGGATCTGGACGAGAGCTACCGGATCACAGTGCTGGACGAGGGGGTGCCGAAGGCCGTGATCTCGGGCGGCGAAGAGGACATCGCGAATCTCGTGCTGCGGCTCGCCATCTCGCAGATGATCGCCGAGCGGGCCGGACAGCCCCTGTCCCTGCTCGTGCTCGACGAGATCTTCGGCTCGCTCGACGACGCGCGCCGGCAGCACGTGGTCGGCTTGCTGCGGCGGCTCGCGGATCGGTTCCCGCAGGTGATTCTCATCACGCACGTCGAGCAGGTGCGGGAGGGGCTCGACCGCGTGCTCCGCGTCGAGTACGACGCCGCCACGGCGACGAGCGTCGTGCGCGACGACACCGCGACCCTGGGAGCTGCCGATGCGGGCGTGGCGGCCTGAGCCGGCCGTGCTGGGCCCGACTCGCGCCACCGAGCGCGATATCGAGGCGCTCAACCGCCTCTTCACCGAGGCGTTCACCGACCGGTACCGGCGCGACGGGCTGGCGGGCGTGCGCGTGCCACCCCTCAGTCCCGCGGTGTGGCGCTATGCGCTGCGCGATGCGGACGCCGGCGCGATGGTGTGGCGCGACGAGCGCGGTGCCATCACCGCCTTCAACCTGGCCCACCACTCGGGCACCGAGGGCTGGATGGGTCCGCTCGCCGTGCGGCCCGACCGCCAGCACGCCGGCCTTGGCAAGGTCATCGTCCGCGCCGGGATCGAGCACCTCCGCGCCGCCGGCGTGACCACCCTGGGCCTCGAGACGATGCCGCGGACCGTGGACAACATCGGGTTCTACGCCGCGCTCGGCTTCGATCCCGGTCATCTGACGGTGACGCTGAGCCGCGATCTGGCGCATCGGCCCGCCGGCGCGCCCGACCGCCTCTCGGAGCGCCACGACGGCGACGGCGCGATGGCCGCCGCCCGCCGCCTCACCGGGCTCGTCGCCCCCGGGGTCGACTTCACGCAGGAGCTGTCGCTGACCCGGGACCTGGACCTGGGCGATACCTGCCTCGTCGATGGCGACGCGGGGCTCGACGCCTTCGTCGTGTGGCACTCCGCCCCGCTGAGCGACACCAAGATCGCCGACGAGATCCGAGTCCTGAAGCTCGTGGCCCGTGGCCCGGCGGCGTTCGAGCGCGCCGTCGCGGCTGTGGAGGTGGCGGCGGGGCAGGAGGGGATCCCACGCGTGTCGGTGCGCTGCCAGACCGCGTACGGCTGGGCGTTCCGCCGCCTCGTGGATATCGGCTACCGCGTGCGGTGGACAGACCTGCGGATGACCTACGAAGGGTATCCCGAGCGCCTGCCGGAGACGGGCGTGGTGTTCTCGAACTGGGAGATTTGAGCGACCCCCAACCGCCCTAGGCGCCCCGGTCGTCCGCGCCAGGCGGAGCGCCGGTGACGTACACCACGGGCGCCAGGCCCAGGACTTCCGCAGCATGCAGGGTCTCGGCGGGCAGGTCGAGCCGGTCGCCCGGCCCGAGATCCACCACCTCGCCGCCGACGGCGACGCGCAGGTAACCCGATAACACCCAACGGGATTCGGGGAACGGATGCGAGTGGGCGGGAGCCGCAGCGCCGGGCGTCTCCGACCACCAGGCCGTCGCCAGTCCCTCGTGCTCGAGAGCGCGACGCAGCTGTCGCAGCTCGAGCGGGCCACGCGCCGGATCCCAGCGGGTGATCGTCAGCATTCGTGTGACCGCATATGAACGCGGCGCGCGGCGCGGTTCACGAGCGGAAGCGCGGCGCGCCGACGAGCACGCGGCGTACGACCAGCATCGCGGCAGCGGCGTAGCACAGGTGGACCCACCCCGTCGGGATCGCGACGACGAACGCGAGCACGATCCACGCCACCAGCAACGCGAGCGCGAGCAGCAAGGTCAGATTCACGCAATCCTCAGGCGAAGTGTTGCGACGGTGATGGTTCGTGTGGGGCGCCGTTCTCTTGACGCCTGCGGTCCCGCCCCTATAGTAGTCGGTAGGGCGGAGAGTTCAATTATTGAGCCAACAGGCTCGATCGTGGACCCGGATACTGTGACCGATGTCATGCCCCACATCGGGGAAGACAGACGCTACGGTGGGGGACCAGTCATTCCTTTCGGGCTTCAATAATCCTCTTCGCTCTGGTTGTACCGATCGGCCGCTCCGGTTTTCCGGGTCGGCCGATCGTGTTTTCACCACGACCGGGATGCGGGATGCGGGATGAGGGATAGGACTTGATCCCCGTCCCGGGTCTCGTCACCGCCGCCGCTGCCGGATGGTTTCCCAGAAGTACCGCGGGGCGAGCACGGGTTTCGCGCGGATCGCAAACCCGATGGCGAGGATCGCCATCCAGCTGGCGTAGGCGACGGCGACTTCCTCGCGCCATCCGGGAACGAGGAACTGCGCGAACCACAGGACGAACAACGCGGCGGCGTCGAGCCAGTCGAATTCCATGTTCGCGAGCAGCATGGCGCCGAGTCCCGTCTGGAGCATGGTCAGCACGATTTCGAGGCGCTGCTCGCCGTCGAACGCGAAATCCGCCCAGGTGCCGTGATGGCGCAGGTGCGACCATCCGTAGACCAGCGGAATCATCGCGGCGAGCACGGTCCATTGGTTGATATTGCTCGAGACCATGTTCATCAGGGCCATCGGCGCGTGGGACACGCGTCGGGCCCAATTGAAGGCGGAGAGCTTTTCGGGAAACTCCGACAGAAACGGGGCGACCCACTGCACCAGGACGAACTGACTCACGCCGAACACCGCCGCGAGCGCGAGCATGGACTCGAGGAACGGATGCGCGCTGGCGTAGAGCAGCAGACCACCCGCGGCGAACAGCCCGCCGATGGCCGCCCGTCGCCAGGGGCCCCGCTGCCGGTAGGCCCACTGGGACACGCGCGGGGCGTCGGACAGGTGTTCTTCGGCGTGCGGCGGATGCAGGAGCAGGACGTACAAGTAGGCGGCGTACAGGGCGCTGAGCACGATCGCGTCGATCCACGTGATGGTGCCCTTCAGCGCGATCACCACGAAATAGAGGAGCGGCGGGACGAGGCCCACGACCTCGGTCGCGTGCTCGCGGTCGAGCCGGATGCGGGGCAGGCGCGTGGGGCTGCGGCCGCGCCCGAAGAAGGCGAACGTGAAATAGATCATCGGCCAGCCGAGGCCGAGCAGCAGCCGGATGGCCCCGGTGAGGTTGGCCACGGCGAGGTGGGCGCGTTCCGGGTCGCGTCCCGCTTCCCACGCGATCACCGCTTCGACCGCGAACTCGGGTAGTGTTTGCAGCCACGCCAGGATGGCGAGCGCGAGCCCCTGCGACACGAGAAACTGGGCGGCCTCCGCGCCCCAGGCGAGCAGGAACGCGGACGTGAGGATGCTGGGGAAGGTCCACAGCGCCGAGAGCGCTTTGCCTCCCCCCACGGCACCGGTTGCGAGTATCTTCAGGAGCGCGCGCACGCGCGCCGAACTTACTGCGATGAGGAGCCTGCGAGCAACCGATGCCGCGCGTCACCGTCACCCGGCGACTCCATTTCAACGCCGCCCACCGGCTGTGGAACTCGCGGTGGGCGCCCGAGGAGAACGAGCGCGTGTTCGGCGTGTGCACCAATCCCAACTACCACGGGCACAACTACAATCTCGATGTGTCGGTGGAAGGGGAGGTCGATGCCCAGACGGGCTATGTGCTGGACATCAACCAGCTCAAGGCGATCGCGCAGGAGTGTCTGATCCGGCACCTCGACCACAAGAACCTCAACGTCGATGTGCCGTGGTTCCACGATCTCAACCCGACGGCCGAGAACATCGCGGTGGTGTGCTGGCAGGTGCTGGAGCCCGCGCTCCGGCCGGTCCGGCTCAGGCTGGTGCGATTGTGGGAGACCGAGCGCAACTACGTCGAGTACGCCGGAGGGTGATGATGGGCCGCGATCCGATGCCGTCCCCCAGCCAGCAGACCGCGCGCCAGCCGGACAGCGCGTCCGCGATGGCGCGCCCCCCCCTCGCGACCCTGATCCGCGAGATGCTGGAGCAGTTGGGCGAGGACCCGCAGCGCGAAGGGCTGGCGCACACCCCCGCGCGGGTCGAAGCCTCGCTCCGGTGGCTCACCCGCGGCTACGACATGTCGGTCGAGGACGTGATCGGCGACGCGCTGTTCGAGGAGACGCACGAGAACATGATCATGGTGCGCGACATCGAGATCTACTCGCTGTGCGAGCACCACATGCTGCCGTTCTACGGCCGGGCGCACGTCGCCTACCTGCCGAACGGCAGGATCGTCGGGCTCTCCAAGATTCCCCGCGTCGTGGAGGTGTTCGCCCGCCGGCTCCAGGTGCAGGAACGGCTGACCGACCAGGTGGCCGATGCCTTGTGCCGCGTGCTCGAGCCGCTGGGCGTGGGCGTGGTGATCGAGGCGTTCCACCTCTGTATGATGATGCGCGGCGTGGAGAAGCAGAACTCCAAGACGATCACGAGTGCGCTCCGTGGCACGTTCCGCAAGGACGCCCGCACGCGCGACGAGTTCCTGCGGCTCGTGCACCGGTGAGCGCCGCCGGTCCCCCGCTCGCCGGCAAACTCGCGCTGGTCTCGGGCGCGTCGCGGGGCATCGGACTCGCCATCGCCGACGAGCTGCGGGCGGCCGGCGCGCATGTGGTCCGCTTCGCGCGCTCCCTCACCGACGGCTCGGCCGACCGCCAGACCGACCTGCGATGCGACGTGGCCGACGCGCATCAGGTGGATGCCGCCGTACGCCGCGTCCTGAAGGAGCACGGCGTCCCCGACGTGGTCGTGAACAGCGCGGGGGTGTTCTATCTGAAGCCACTCGATCAGACGACGACCGCGGACTTCGCGCAGTCGGTGGCGGTGAACCTCACGGGCGCGTTCCTCGTGGCGCGCGCCGTCATTCCGCACCTGCGCACGCGTCGCGCGGGGCATCTCGTCACCGTCGGATCCATCGCCGATCACCTCGCCCTCGCGGGCAACGCGGCATACGCCGCCACCAAGTTCGGCGTCCGCGGCCTGCACGAGGTGATCGCGGCCGAGCTGGCGGGCACGGGGGTGCGCACCACGTTGGTGTCGCCGGGTCCGGTGGACACCGACATGTGGGATCCCGTGGACCCCGACAACCAGCCTGGGTTCACGCGCCGCGCGGACATGCTGCGCGCCGAGGACGTGGCGGAAACGGTGCTGTTCGCCGTCACGCGGCCACCCCGCGTGGATGTGACCGAGGTCCGGGTGATGCCGACGCGGCGGTCCTCATGAGGATGCGCGCCGGCGCCGCGCTCGGACTCTGCATCCTGGCGTCCTCGCCCGCCCGTGCGCAGGCCGTGCCGCCGCTCCCCGACCCGTCGGGTTGGGGCGTTCACGTGTTGGCGATGCAGCGGGGGCCCGATTCGTCTCTGTGGGTGGGGACGTACGGGCAGGGGATCTTCGTGCTGCGGCCCGGAGCCGCTGCCTGGGAGCACATCCGGGCGTCCGAGGATACCGGCGCCCGGTCCATCAGCTGGGATTTCGTGCACGCGTTCGGATTCGGACCGGGTGGCGCGATCTGGTACGGCACTGTCGGGAACGGGTGGGGCCTGTCGACCGACGGGGGGGCCACGTGGCGCAACTGGGGCTTTCGCGACCTCGGTCCCGAATGGCAGTACGTCGCGCCCGACGGCATCGTCACGCGTGGTGACACCGTCTACATCGCCACCGCGGATGGCATCAAGCTGACCTGGGATCGCGGCGCGACGTGGCGCGTAATCACGGACTCGGCGGGAGCGACGACCGCCCGGGATGCGGTGTGGGGCAGGATCGCCAATCAGTACGTGCTCTCGCTCAGGGTCGGTGATGCGGGCGGGCTCGTCGCCCGTACGCCGCGCGGGACGGCGGGGTCGTCCGACGGCGGCCGCACGTGGCGAGCGCTCGCCTGCGGTGCCTCCTGCGGCCCGGCGCCGAGCGCCGACGCGGTCGGACTCGCGGGCGCCAGGGGGACGGCCAGTGCCGCGGTCGGGGCCGCCGCGGGAGAGACCCGCGGCGCACCGCCCGCCGCCCCGCGCCACACCTGGTTTCGCCGCCCGATCGCGGGCGACCACCAGCCCCACATCGATCAGACGTACCGCTTCGGGTCGACGATGGGCGGCAACTTCCAGCCGCACCAGGGCATCGAGTTCAACAACGGGAACGGCACGCCCGTCCACGCGATCGGCGACGGCGTCGTCGTCCTCGCGGGTGACGCCGAGGCCGGCTCGCGCACCGTCGCGATCCGCCACGATCAGCGCCTCGCGACACCGTCGCCAGCCCTCCCCGGGAGCGAGCCACCCACCACGCACCACGCTCCCCGATTCATCTACTCCGCGTACTACCACAATTCCAGCCTGCTCGTGCGGGTGGGTGACCGCGTCCGCGCGGGCGACGTGATCGCCCGCGTCGGCAACACCGGTCGCGCCACGAACGACCACCTCCATCTGGAGGTCCACCTGCCCCCGGTGGATTCCCTGCCGCTCGTGGTCGATCCGGCCGTCCGCTACCCGCCCCATAATGCCAACCCGGAGTTGTGGATCGCGCCGCTGCCGGGCACCGGGCTGGTGGCGGGACAGGTCTGGGACGGGGCGGGGGATCCCGTCCCGCAGGCCCGCATCTACGGGCTCGTGAAGCGCGAGCCGCGGGAGACACCGTTCTCGTTCGTCGAGACGTACGGCCCGCGCAACCACCCCGATCCCGTCTATCAGGAGCACTTCGCCATCGGCGACGTGCCACCGGGTGACTATGTGCTCGGCGTGGAGATCGAGGGACGGCGGGTGTACCGGCGCGTCACGGTCGCGGCCGGCAAGCTCACCTGGGTGGAGTTCGGCCCGGACGGACGCTGATTCCTAGCGGCCCACCCCTCGTCCCCCGTTTCCCGTCCCCGGTCCCGTCCCGCATGCACATCGAGCTGACCGAGATGCTCCGCTGCCCCGAGCCGCACCGCGACGAGTTCATGGTGCTGTCGACGGGAGCGATGTCGGGCCGCATGGTGCGCTACGGGGTCGTGGGATGTCCCGTGTGCCGGCGGGAGTACGAGGTCGTGGACGGGGTGGTGTACTTGGGGGGACGGGAGACGGGGGACGCGGGACGGGGCACTCCCGCCGCCACTCCTCCCCCGCTCTCCGTCTCTCCTCCCGAGGTGTTCCAGGCCCTGCTCGATCTCTCCGGGCCGGGCGGCTACGTGATTCTGTTGGGCAGCGCGGCGCGCCACGCGGTGAGCCTGGCCGCGCGCATGGGGGGGATTCACTTCGTCGGGATCAACGCCCCGCCCGACGTCGAGGAGTTGCCGGTGCTGAGCCTGATGCGGGCCCCTGGCGTCATTCCGCTGCGGCCGGCGATGGCGCGCGGCGTCGTGGTGGGCGCCGAGCTGGTCGGGCCGCCGTGGCTCGCGGAAGCGGTGCGCGTGCTACTCCGCGGACGGCGGCTGGTGGTGGAACGGGAAGACGACGTGGCGGTGCCCGGGGTGCGCCGGCTGGCGTCGGGCGATGGTCTGTGGGTGGGGGAAAAGACGTAGGGCGGCCGTCACCGACCGCCCGTCTGTCTCGTCCGTCGGCCTGCGACCTAGAGATCGACCGTCGTCGAGATCCGCTCCGCGTCTCCCTCGGCGTACGTGCGGTCGATTGCCTCGGCGAACCGTTTCTCGACGGCGCGCCGCTTCACCTTCATGGTCGGCGTCAACATGCCGTTCTCGATGGTGAAATCCTCATCGACCAGCACGATCTTCTTCGGCATCTCGTACTTCGCCAGGTCGCGCAGGCTGCCCATGACCTCGCGCTCCACCTTGGCCCGCACGTCCGGCAGCGCGATCAGCTCGGCGCGCGACCGGTAGCTCAGGTTGCGCCCTTTGGCCCACGCGTCGAGCGCGTCCGTGTTGGGGACGACCAGCATGATCGGGTACTTCCGCTTGTCACCCAGCAGCACGGCATTGAGGAGGAACTTGTTGGTCTTCACCATGTTCTCAATCGGCTGGGGCGCGATGTTCTTGCCGCCGGCGGTGACGATCAGGTCCTTCTTGCGGTCGGTGATCTTGAGGTAGCCGTCCGCGTCGATTTCCCCGATGTCGCCGGTGTGGAACCAGCCGTCGGCGTCGATCACCTCACGGGTCGCCTCGGGCTTGTTGTAGTACCCCTGCATGATGTTCGGGCCCTTGGCCAGGATCTCGCCGTCCGGGGCGATCTTGATCTGCACGCCGGGGACCGGCCGTCCGACGGTGCCGATCTTGATCTTGTGGAGCGGATTGAGGGTGAGTACCGGTGAGGTCTCGGTCAGTCCGTATCCTTCGGCGATCGGCAGGCCGGCGCCGATGAAGAACTTCCCGATGTCGGCGGCCAGCGGCGCGCCCCCCGACACGAAGAACTTGATCCGTCCGCCGGTGCGCTGCTTGAGCTTGGAGAACACGAGCTTGTCCGCGATCGCCTTCTGCAGCGCCAGCCCCGCGGGCACCGGCAGCCCCGCCATGGTGTGGTCGGCCCACGACTCACCCACTTCCTTGGCCCAGAAGAAAATCTTGCGCTTGACGCCGCTGCCGGCCAGCGCGTTCTCGAGCACGCGGGCGTACACCTTCTCGTAGAGGCGGGGGACCGAGAGCACGACGGTCGGCTTCACCTCCTGCAGGTTGGCGGCCACGGTCTCGAACGACTCCGCGTAGTTGATCACCACGCCCGAGTGAAACAGCGAGTAGCCGACCGTACGCTCGAAGATGTGCGACAAGGGCAGCATCGAGAGCGACTCGTCACCCGGAGAGACGGGCAGCACTTCGAGCCCCGCCTTCACGTTGGAGTAGATGTTGTCGTGCGTCAGCATCACTCCCTTGGGGTCGCCCGTGGTCCCCGAGGTGTAGATCAGGGTCGCGAGATCGCCCGGCTGGACCGCGAGTGCCTCCTCCTTGAATCGCGGGTACTTGGCCGCGGCCGCCCGGCCGCGCTCTTCGACATCCGCCAGGGACATGGTGCCGGGCAGCTTCGCCCCCGCTTCGAAGACGATGACGTGCTTGAGCGCGGGGAGCCGGCTGCGCACCTCCATCACCTTGGCGAGCTGCTCGGCCGTGGAGCAGAACACTCCGACGGCCCCGGAGTCACGCAGGATGTACTCGGCCTGCTTGGCGGGCAGCGTCGCGTAGATGGGGACATCCGCCGCGCGGGCGCAGAGGCACGCGTAGTCGGCGAGCGCCCATTCGGGCCGGTTCTCCGACACGAGGGCCAGGCGGTCGCCGGCCACGACGCCCAGCTCGCGGAGGCCCGCACAGATGTGGCGCACGCGCTCTTCGGCCTCGCGGTGCGTGATCGGCCGCCACTCGCCATCGGCCTTGTAGCGGAATGCGGCTGGCCGTCCGGCGTGCCGCTCCACGGCGTCGAAGAACAGCTTGGTCAGGGTGCCCTGGTTCATGGGAGGTACTCCACGACGAACGTGACGGGGGATCCGGGAACGGGCTCACCGTTGGCGCGTGTGGCGCGCGCTTCGACCACGGCCGAGTCGGGCACTGCGCGGTTCACGAGGCGGACGGTGACGCTCGCGAGGCCACCGGGCACGGTGAGCGCCGAATCGCCCGGGACCAATGTGAAAGCGCCAGCATCGGTCGGATAGGCCAGGTGGAACACCACCGAGCGGCCGACCAGATCAGCGGGGGTGGCGCCCGTCGTGAGGTCCTGCAGGCGCACGACGAGCGGGGCCGACAGCGAATCCGTGGTGGCGGACATGAGGACGGTGTCACGGACGGCACTCGTCGCGAACAGCGTGTCCGCCTGCGGCCGGATGGTCACGGACAGGAAATTGGACCGCAGCGAGCCCACGCGCGCCTGCAGCCGGCCCGAGGGCGGGGCCTTGGCGCGCGAGGCGCCGGTGGCGGAATCGAGCACGAGAAGGGCCGCGGTGTCGGGCGTGGCCCACACGACGTCCGCCGCGATCGAGTCCCCCGACCCGTTGAGCGGGCGGGCCACGGGCACGATCGTGTCGCCTTCCTCGACGACGCCCGAGTCCGGCAGGGCGACCTCGAGGGCGATGACGGCGCCGAGATCGACGCCGATGGGTTCGCACGCAGCGAGGATGGCGACGATCCCCAGGGTCCAGGCCCGAGGCGGGCCGATCAGGGGGCCTCCCGGGCCGCGCGCGGTGCCGGGGTCGCGACGCCCAGATCGCGCAACGCGGACGACGCGTGCTCGACCCAGCGGGGGCCGTCCGGTCCGCGCGGGGGGTTGTCCAGAAACGCCTGGAGATGGCGCGCCGCGCCGTCGGGATCGCCGCGCTTGAGGAGCAGGAAGCCCAGGCCGTAATGCGCGCCGGGCAGGGTCGCGTCCACCTCGAGCGCGCGGCGGTAATGGCGAATCGCTTCGTCGACGCGGCCCGTCTTCGTGAAGGCGATGGCCATGTTCTGCAGGATGCGGGCGTCGGCGGGGTTGTCGCGCAACGCGAGGCGATAGGACGTGAGGGCCGAGTCGAAATCGCCCTGACGCTCGAGTGCGAGCGCTTCGTTCAGGTAATCGAGGCGCTGCGGTCTGAGGTCCGCATTCGACCCACTGAACAGGCGGCGCCAGAAACCCATGTGCCGAAAATAGCTTGCGGGCTCTGACGTTGGCAATGTAGCTTCCCGCGACGATGTCCCCCACGTCCCGTGTCCCTGCCAACGCGCGCGCCGGTCGGCGCCCCCCGCACGGGGTGTTACAGGTCGATTGGGCGTTTTTCGGCGAACTGTGCCGGGCCCTCGCGTTGAAGGTGTTCCGCGAATACGACCCCGATCTCGTGATCGGCATCGCCAAGGCGGGGGTGATTCCGGGGGCGGTGGTCGCGAGCATCCTGCAGCGAGACTTCGCCTCCGTGGCCATCACGCGCACCGAAGGCCGAAGCAGCCCGGTGGTCATCGCGGGTCCCCCGCGGATCGTGGCCGGCCGGCGCGTCCTCGTGGTCGATGAGACGTGCGATACCGGCGATACCATGAAGCTCGCGCTCGCCGCCGTTCGGGATCAGGCGCCCACCGAAGTCCGGTCGGCGGTGTCGTTCATGACCGGCGACTACCAGCCGGATTTTTTCGCCCTGCAGACCGATAACTTCATCATCCTGCCGTGGGACCGCGAGATCATCGTGGATGGTGAGATCGTGATGCGCCCCGACTACGCCGACAAGCTGCGGGAACTGGGGGAGTGAAGGACCGCCTCTCCGAGGCGCTCCGGGGCTCCCGCGCCGACTACACCGAAATCCGCATCGAGCGCACCTATGCGAGCGCGGTCGGCTTCCGCGGCCGCCGGCTCGAGAGCGCCACCGAAAGCGAGTCCCTGGGCGGGTTCGTCCGGTCGCTCAACCGCGGGTGCGGCTGGGGGATCGTCAGCTTCACCTCGCTCGACCGGCTGCCGGAAATGGTGGGGAGGGCACACGCGTTCTCGCGCGCGGTGCGACTCGACGAGCCGATCGACTTGGCCGACGTGGAGCCCCGCGAGGCCGATGTCGCGCTCGATCTCGACGGGGATGTGCGCGGTGTCCCGCTGGCCGAGAAGAAGCGGCTGCTCGAGGGCTACAACGGCGTGATGCTCGGGGTGGACGCCCGGGTGGTCGATACACAGGCGAGTTATCGCGACGAGGTCACGGAGTACTGGTACGCCAACAGCGAGGGCGCGCTGTTGCACGAAGTACGGCCGGAGGTCGTGCTGTCGGGCGTCGCGATCGCGCGGCGCAACGGCGTGATTGAGAAGGGGCTCGAGTCCATCGGTCTCCGGCGCGGCTGGAACAGCGCGCAAGGCCACGCGGCCGGCTTCCGCACCGTCGCCGAGCGGGCGGTGGCGTTGCTCGACGCCCCGCGGGTGCAGGGCGGCACCTATCCGGTGGTGCTCGACCCGGAGCTCGCCGGCGTGTTCATCCACGAGGCGTTCGGCCACCTGTCGGAGGCCGATTTCGTGTACGAGAACGCGCAGGCCCGCGAGATGATGACGCTCGGCCGCCGCTTCGGGAAGCCGGTGCTCAACGTGGGCGACAACGGCGCCGCCGCCGGGTTGCGCGGCACCCTGCCGTTCGACGACGAGGGCACGCCGACTCAGGATACCGCGCTCATCCGCGGCGGCGTGCTGGTCGGCCGCCTCCACTCGCGGGAAACCGCTGCCCGCATGGGCGAGCGCCCGACGGGGAATGCGCGCGCGATCTCCTTCCGTCATCCACCGATCGTGCGGATGACGAACACGTATATCGCCGGGGGCCACGGGTCGTTCGCCGACCTGATCCGGGACATCCCGCTGGGCGTGTACGCCTGCGGCGCGTTCGGCGGGCAGACCCTGCTGGAGAACTTCTCCTTCACCGCCGCCTACGGGTACATGATCCGGGACGGGCAGGTCGCGGAGCTGGTGAAGGACGTCGTGCTCGCCGGCAACTTGTTCCAGACCCTCGAACACATCGATCACATCGCCGCCGACTTCCGCTGGAACCAGATGGGCGGCGGCTGCGGCAAGAGCGGGCAGTTTCCGCTGCCCGTCACCGAGGGCGCCCCCCACGTGCGGATCGAGCGGGCGCTCATCGGCGGGGAAGTCGCCGGGGGCGGGCCGTGATCGAGCGGGTGCTCGACGCCGCGCGCGGCCGCGCCGAAGCGGCGGACACGCTGTGGCATCGCGTGGAGCGCACCGAGCTCGCCATCGAGAGCGGGCGCCTCAAGACCGCCGCCGCGAGCGAAGGGACGGGCGTCAACCTGCGCGTGGTGAGCGGCGGACGCGTGGGCGTGGCGGGCACGACGAGCGACGACGTGGCGAGCCTGCTCACCCGGGCGCTCGCGTCCGCCGAGTTGGGCGAGGCGCTCGCGCTCGATCTCCCGGGACCCGCCGCGACGACGGGCGTGGTCACCCATGACGACGCCGCGCGGGACGCGAGCCTGGAGCGGCTGATCGCCATGGGACGCGGACTGGCGCAGCGGCTGGAGCGCGACGGTTGCCAGGTGAACGTGGCCGTCGAGCGCGCCGTCGCGGAGTCCGTGTTCGCGAACACGGCGGGTGCGCACTTCGCTTACACCGCGACCGCGGTCAGCGTAGCGGGCGAGCTGCGGCGCGTGGCCGGCGACGACGTGCTGATGGTCTACGATTACGTTTCGGCGGTCGGGCTGCCCGAGGACGCCGAGCTCGACCGCCTCGCCCAAGGCATCGGCGTCCGGCTCGAGCTGGCCCTCACGGTGGCGGCGCCGCCCGTCGGAGCGCTCCCCGTCGTCTTCACGCCCGAAGGGCTCTCCGTCATCGTCCTGCCGCTCGAGCAGGCGCTGTCGGGCAAGTCGGTCGTGCAGGGCGTGTCCCCCCTCGCGGACCGGGCGGGCGAGACGATCACGGACCTACGGTTCTCGCTCACCGACGATCCGCTGCTCGCGGGCCGCACGGGATCGCGGCCCTACGACGATGAGGGTCTGCCCTCCGCGCGGCTGCCCCTGATCGAGCGTGGCGTGCTGCGGAACTTCGCGTACGACCTCGAGACCGCCGCCCGCGCGGGCGTCCGGTCCACGGGACACGGCCGGCGCGGCACCTTCGGGAAACCGAGCATCGGCTTCACGAATCTGATCCTCGGCCCGGGCCCGAACGGCGCCCCGGCCGGCCCGGTCGCGCTCGGTGGCGGACTGCTGGGCGACATCGTCGACGGGCTGCTGGTGGACGATCTCATCGGGGTGGGGCAGGGCAACGTCATCTCCGGGGCGTTCAGCCACCCGGTCGCGCTGGCCTACCGCATCCGGAACGGCGAAATCGTGGGGCGGGTCAAGGATGCCGCCGTGGCGGGCAACGTGTACGAGCTGCTCCGGCGGGTGGGCGGGATCGGCGGGGACGGGCGGTGGATCGGGTCGCGTTGGTCGCCGTCGCTCTTGCTCGACGGCGTGAGCGTGGCGCGCCGCTAAGTCTGTCCCAACGCCTCGGTGTACGTTTTCCCCTCGGTCATCGCTTCGTAGACCTCCTGGAGGCGCGCGGGCACGGCGGTCAGAAACCGGCAGCGGGCGTCGTTGCGGCTGCGGCACTCGACCTCCATCACGCCGACCTGCGACCCCGAGAGCCGGCCAAAGAAGTCGGCGAGCAGCCCGGCCGTGAGGAAACACGTGGGCTGGTCGGACGACGCCGGCTCGGCCTCGGCCCAGTCCTCGGAGTCGAGCGCCAGCGTGCCGCCGCCCAGCGAGTTGATCGTCAGGGCGCCCCACCCCGCGGCCTGGAAGAAGCGCGTGAGCACGGGCGAGAGTTTGCCGGCGTCGATCTCGGCGGGAGTGGCGAATCCCGTGGCGCCCGGGAGCCAGGCGCAGAAGGCGCGGTACACGCCCTCCCCGGCCGCGTACCCCGTTTCCTGGAGGATGGCGAGCGCTTGGTCGGGCGCCCGGGTCAGGAGGCTGGCCCGCAGGGCGCGCAGCCCGTCGCGCCCGATGGCGATGCCGTCACGCGCGGCGGTCGAAGCGTCAGATGCCATACGGGAAGCCAACTTATCGCTTCCGGTGCGCGCGGCGCAACAGTTCCGCTGCGTCGATCAGCTCCACGCCGAGTGCCTTCGCCTTCTCCAGCTTGGATCCGGCGTCCGCGCCCACCACCAGCGCCGTGGTTTTCTTGGAAACCGTGCTGGCCACGCGACCGCCAGCCGACTCGACGATTTCCGTCGCCTGCTCCCGCGACAGCTCCGGCAACGTGCCGGTGAGGACGAAGGTCTGCCCGGCGAGCGGACCGGTAGCGGCGGCGCGGCGCCCTTCGGCGAGGGTGAGGCCGAGTTCGCCGAGCCGCCGCAGCAGGGCCTGGTTGCGCCGGTCCTGGAAAAACCCGACCACGGCTTCGGCGATTACGGGGCCGACGCCGGGGACCGCGCTGACCGCCGCGACCGACGCCGCCGCGAGGGCGTCCATCGAGCCGAACGCGCGCGCAAGGAGGCGGGCCACCTGGGCGCCCACGTGGCGAATGCCGAGCGCGAACAGCAGCACGGACAGCGGCTGCCGTTTCGACGCATCGATCGCGTCGAGCAGCTGCCGGGCGGATTTCTCGGCGAAGCCCTCGAGGGTCAGCAGTCCCAACAGGTCGAGGGTGTCGCGGTCGTAGAGATCGGCGACGTCGCGAATGAGCCCGGCGTCGAGCAGGGCGCGCACGCGCTCGTACCCGAGGCCGCGGACGTCCATCGCGCCGCGCGAGGCGAAATGCACGATGCCCTCGTGAATGCGCCCCGGGCAGGACACGTTGGGGCAGTAGACCGCCACCTCGTCCTGAGGCCGCTCGACCTTGGAGCGGCAGACCGGGCAAAGCCGCGGCATCCGGAATTTCTTTTCCTTGCCGCGGCGCCGCGTCCGCACGGGACCCAGCACCTGCGGAATCACTTCGCCGGCGCGGGTGACCTCGACCCAGTCACCGATGCGGATGTCCTTGGCGGCGATGAGATCCGCGTTGTGCAGCGTCGCGGTCGAGACCGTGACGCCGCCGATCTCGACTGGCGCCAGCACGGCATAGGGGTTGAGCGCCCCGGTGCGGCCCACGTTGATGCGGATCGCTTCGAGCTTCGTGACCGCGACCTCCGGCGCGAATTTGCGCGCGATGGCCCAGCGCGGTTCGCGATCGCCCACCGTCCCCAGCTCGGTGTGCAGCGCGAACCGGTTGACCTTCACCACCACCCCGTCGGCGCCATAGTCGAGATCGTCGAGCAGCCGCTCGAGCGCGATCACGGCCGCATGCGTCCTCGCCAGGTCGGGGGTCAGCGTATGGTGAGGCTCGACCGGGAAGCCCCACGCGGCGAGCGCCTGCAGCATCTCGTGCTGCGTCGCGACGGGCAGCCGACGGCCCGGTACCTCGACGTGGAAACAGAAGATGCGGAGGCCGCGGCGGCGCGTCACTTTCGAATCGAGCTGGCGCAAGGCGCCGGCCGCCGCGTTGCGCGGGTTGGCGAAGGGTGGCTCCCCCGCGCCCCGGCGCTCGGCGTTGAGCTTCGCGAAGCGCGACTTGGAGAGATAGACCTCGCCCCGCACTTCCATGCGTTCGGGCCAGCCCGTGCCCCGTAGGCGCAGGGGCAGGTCCAGCACCGTGCGAAGGTTGGGTGTGACGTCCTCCCCCTCGATCCCGTTGCCGCGCGTCGCGCCCGTGACGAGCACCCCGTCCTGGTAGGTGAGACTCACGGCCGCGCCGTCGATCTTGACTTCGAGGGTGTACCCCGACGAGGCGGCGTCGGGCACGAGCCGGCGGTTGCGCGCCTCCCACTCGTCGAGCTCGGCGTCGGAGAACGCGTTGGCGAGGGAGAGCATGGGGACGAGATGCCGGTGCTTGCGGAATCCCGTGGCGGGCTCCGCGCCGACGCGCAGCGTCGGCGAGTCGGGCGTGCGCAGTGTGGGGTGCGCGGCTTCGAGTTCCTGGAGCTCGTGGAACAGCCGATCGAACTCGGCGTCCGACATCTCCGGGCGGTCGAGGGCGTAGTAGGCGTGGGACGCCCGATCGAGAATCCGCCGCAGCTCCGCGGCCCGGGCGGCCGCGCCGCTCACCGGCCTTTGGCTTCTTCCTGGATCACGGACATGGCGACGCCGACGAGGCGGTCGAGCTCCTCGGCACCGGCCTTGGGCAGCAATCCCTCCGCCCACGCGCCGTCACGCTGGCCGAAGGTGTCGAGCAGGCGCCGCAGGAACCCGAACAGCGCGACCCGCTCGAGCTCCATGCGCCGCAGGCCCTCCGTGGTTTCGGCTCGGCGGCGGGCCAGACGCTCGAAGCGGTACGCGTTGCGCAGCGCCTGCGCGGTCAGCGAGGCGACCACCTGCACGAACCGCACGTCCTCGTCGGAGAAGGTGGGGCCATCGCGGAAGATGCGCAGGAAAATGGCTCCGATCACCACGCCGCGCCACGAGATCGGCACGACCGTGATCGACTTCACGCGGCGGTGCTGGAGCTCGCCTTTCACGTGCCGCAGCATCGGGTCGTTGGCGGCGTCGGGAATGAACACCGTCTCGCCGCCCTGCATGGCGCGACGCAGCTCGGGGTAGCGGTCGAGGTCCACTACGTAGTTGCGGATGGACGGGTCTTCGTACGACGCGACGAGGCGCACGGCGTTGCCGCCGCGCTCGGCCAGGAAAATCGAGCACCGATCCAGTCCGAAGGCCTCGCCCAGCTTGCGGGCGATCACCTGAAGGATGTCGATGAAGTGGAGGGAGCTCTGCACTTCGCGCAGGATCTCGATGACGGCGAGGAGGTGCTTGCGCTCCCGCTCGAGCTCGGCGACCCGTGCCGCGAGGCGCTCGCCCTCGGCGTGGGTGAGGGCGGACGAAATAGTCATGGCATAGTTTGAGTATGCGATGGATGCGGCGTCAAGCCAGGTTGCCCCGGCGTCGGCGCCACGATAGCTTCACCGCCCATGCGCACCCTCATTTTGCTCACGTTCGCCGCGGCCGGCGCGCTCGGCGCCCAGGCCGCCCCGTCCACCGCCGGCCCCATTGGCCGCTGGACGGTCGTTCCCGAGCTGCCCGGGATGGGTCGGGCCGTGGACACCGCCCGGGTCGCCGCCCGCCGCACCGCGCTCGCCCGCCGGCTCGGCCCCGGCGTCGTCGTCATTCCGGCGGCCCACGAGCGCGACATCGAACGCGACTACCTCCAGGATAACGACTTCCGCCAGCACAATACGTTCTTCTACTTCACGCAGCTCGAGACCAAGGCCGCGTGGCTGCTGATGGTGGTGCGGGGCGTGGATTCGGTCGAGACGGTGTTGTTCCTACCCCCCCGCAATCCGGCGCGGGAGCGGTGGACCGGGCTGGCGATCGGGCCCGACTCGACGGCGGTCCGGCTGTCGGGGATCGCGACCGTGCTCCCGACCGACTCGCTCGAGCGGCGCCTGCAGCGCGCCGTGTTCACCAGTCCTGGACCGGTGTACGTACCGCTCGATGTGACGACCCGGGACGAGACCCGCGTGCTCGATGTGGTGTTCCGCGGTCGCGACGTCCGCAACCTGCGCCCGGTGGCCGACTCGATGCGGCTCCTCAAGGACGCCGACGAGACTGCCCGACTGCAGCGCGCCGTGGACATCAGCATCGCCGGCCACCTCGCGGCGATGCGGGCCGCCCGCCCGGGCATGTACGAGTACGAGCTGGAAGCGGCGCTCGAGGCCGAGTTCCGCCGCCAGGGTGGCGACCGGGTGGGCTACCCGTCCATCGTCGGCAGCGGGCCCAACTCGACCACCCTGCACTACGACGTGAGTCGGCGGCAGACACGCGACGGCGAGCTCGTCGTGATCGACGCCGCCGCCGAGTGGGGGCAGTATACGGCGGACATCACGCGGACCTTTCCGGTGAACGGGACCTTCACGTCGCGCCAGAAGGCGATCTACGACCTGGTGCTGGCGACGCAGCAGGCGGCGTTCGATTCGATCCGCGTCGGGACGTCCACGATAGCCGACCTCGGCCGCATCTCGCGCGCCTACATGCGCGAGCACTCGGGGTCGCTCTGCGGCGAGCGCACGTGCGACGCGTACTACATCCATAGTCTGGGCCACTGGATCGGGATGGACGTGCACGACGTGGGCGACTACTCCACGCCGCTCCAGCCGGGCATGACGTTCACGCTCGAGCCGGGGATCTACCTTCCCGACGAGGCGCTGGGCGTCCGCATCGAGGACTGCGTGCTCATCACCGCCGACGGTCCGGTGTGGATGTCGAAGGGCGCGCCGCGCACGACGGCGGAGATCGAGCGCGCCATGCGCGAGGGACGCCGCGCGCGGGGCGGCCGCTAGCCGCCGTCCTGTTTGTCCCGGATGCGCTCGGCCAGCGCGGCCGCGTCCCGCTGGTACTGCGCGTCCATCACGTCGGACTGGGGCAGGGGCGCGATCGCGGCGAGCTGGGCGCGGGCGTCGCTGTAGCGCTTGCGGTCCACCAGCACGTCGGCGAGCTCGAGCCGGTGGAACACATAGGTCGGACGGAGCGCGATGGCGCGCTCGAGGTGCGTGATGGCCGCCTCCCAGCTGCCGCGGTCGAGAAAACCACCGCCGAACAGGGTCTTGGCGAAGAACTTCTGGATCCCCGAGAGACGCTTGACCTCGGCGTGCCACGCGCCGAGGATGTGATGCGCGCCGTCGTGGGTCGAGTCGATGGCGAGCGCGCGCGACGCTTCATCGTAAATGAGCCGGGCGAAGCGGACTCGCTCCTTGCCGCCGCGGGTGCGCGACAGCTGGCCCACGGCGAGGGCGAGGGCAAAATGACCCTCGGCGGCACCCGCGTCCACGCGCAGCGCCCGCTCCGCATATGCGCGCGCCACGCTGTACAGGCTGTCCCGCCGCCGCTTCAGCGAGTCCGCGTCGCCCACCAGCTGCTTCGCCACATCGACGAGGGAGCGGGCTGCCTTCCAGTTCGCGTCGTAGTGCGTCGAGTCGATCGCGAGCACGGCCTCGAAGGCGCGCACCGCGGCGTCCGCCCGGAACGCGTCGTACGCGGCGTCGCCCGCCGCGAGACGGGCCCCCACGTCGTCCTGGGCGGCGAGGGTCGTGACGGACGTGAGCACGAGGGCGAGGGCGAGCGGACGCATGAGCGGGACTCCACGGCGCATTCGAGGGTGCAATGTTCGTCGTCCCGCTGATCGAGCGCAAGCGCGACGGCGGCGCGCTCACGCCAGAGGAGTGGTCGGCGCTGATGGCGGCGTACACCGCCGGCGACCTGCCCGACTACCAGCTCGCGGCGCTCCTCATGGCGGTCGTGTGGCGCGGGCTCGAGCGCGCGGAGCTCGCGGCGCTCACCGACGCGATGCTCGCATCGGGCTCCCGACTGAGCTTCGACGGGTGGGCGACGCCGCGCATCGACAAACACTCCACCGGCGGGGTCGGCGACAAGGTGTCGCTGGTGCTGGCGCCCCTGGTCGCGGCGTGCGGCGTGGCGGTCCCGATGATGTCGGGGCGGGGACTCGGCCACACCGGCGGCACGCTCGACAAGCTCGAATCGATCCCCGGATTCCGCACCGGACTGTCCCTGGCCGAGGCGAAAGCGCAGGTCCAGCGGCTCGGCTGCGCCATGATGGGGCAGACGCCGGAGATCGCTCCGGCCGACCGCAAGGTATACGCGCTGCGGGACGTGACCGCGACGGTGGAGGCGATCCCGCTCATCGCCGCGAGCATCATGTCCAAGAAGCTGGCCGAGGGGCTGACCGGCCTCGTGCTCGACGTGAAGCACGGCGAGGGCGCGTTTCTGCCCGGCCTGGAGCAGGGGCTCGAGCTGGCGCAGACGATGATCGCGCTCGGCGAGGATCGCGGGTGTCCGACGGTCGCGCTGCTGACGGCGATGGACCGGCCACTGGGCCGCGCGTGCGGGAATGCGCTGGAGACCGAGGAAGCGATCATGGCCCTGCGCGGTGAAGGGCCGCCGGATCTGGTGGAGGTGACGCTGGCCCTCGGCGTGGAGATGCTGCTGGCGGCGGGCGTGGAACGGAGCTCCGCCAAGGCCCGCAAGAAGCTCGAGAACGCGATCGGGTCCGGGGTCGCGGCCGAGAAGTTCGAGCGGATCATCGAGGCGCAGGGGGGCAACCCCGCGGTGGTGGAGGACCCGGCCGGTCTGCCGCAAGCGCAGGCCGTGGAGATCTTCGAAGCGCCGGCGACCGGGATCGTCACCCGGGTGGCGCCACGCGTCATCGGCCGCGCCGTGATCGCCTTGGGCGGGGGCCGCCAGCGCGTGGAGGACACCATCGACCATTCCGTCGGGTTCGTGATCACGGTGAAGCCGGGCGACAAGGTGGTCGCCGGGGAGCCGATCGCGTCGGTGTACGCGCGGGACGATGCGGGCGCCAAGCTCGGCGGCGAGGCCCTGGAGCGGGCCATCGAGATCGGGACCCGGCTGCGCGAGCCCGCGCTGCCGCTCGTGTCCCACCGGGTCACCCGGGCGGGGGCGGAGGAGCTCTGAAGGCCGGGGACCGGGCACCGCTTGACGGGAACTCGTGCGGGTATTAAAGTGTTGAAACACTCAGTGTGTTAACACGTAAATGGGGGGGGGGTGGGAGCGTGGACCTGCAGGCCGAGATTCGCCAGACCAGGCCGTTCCGCAGCGGCGAGGAGGAGACGGCCGTGGCCCTGCTGCGCACCGCCCGCATCGTCGCGGACGCGGGCGAGGTGCTGTTCCGGCGCTTCGGTCTCAGCGCGGCCCAGTACAACATCCTGCGCATCCTGCGTGGCGCCGGCGCCGAGGGACTGGGGCGCAACGCCATCCGGGACCGCCTGCTGGCCCGCATGCCCGACGTGACCCGCCTGCTGGACCGGATGGAGGCCGCGAAGCTGATTCGGCGGCAGCGCGACGACCGCGACCGCCGCTCCGTGCGGACGTTCCTCACCGGCCGGGGCAGGGCCCGGCTCGCAGCCGTCGATCCCGGGCTGCGCGACCTCCAGCGGCACTACTTCGGCCACTTGTCGGCGGCCGAGCAGCGCACGCTGCACGACCTGCTCGGGCGGATTCGCGGAGCGGACGCGGGGTAGGGCACGGGCCGCACCGCCCTCGCGGCCGGATCGATAGGTGTTGAAACATTTAGTATGACAACATGTAACAGACAACCGGAGAGTGCGCGATGACGACCCTGGTGATCGGCGGTACCGGCAACGTGGGGCGGGAAGTGGTGCCGCGGCTGCTGGCCCGCGGGCACGCGGTGACCGTGTTGATCCGCGACCCGCGCGACGCGCCCGCCGTGCCGGCGCCGGCGCGCGCCATCGGCGGCAACCTCGAGGACCCGACCTCGCTCGCCCCGGCGTTCCACCGTGCCGAGCGCGTGTTCCTGCTCGTGGCCCAGAGCCCGAGCGAAGCGGCGCAGGGGCTGCACGCCGTGGCCGCGGCGCGCGCCGCGGGGATCGGGCGGCTGGTCTACGTGAGCGTGGCGATGCCCCCGTTTGCCCCCGAGGTGCCGCACTTCGCGACCAAGATGCGAATCGAGCAGGCCGTTCGGGAGGCGGACATTCCGTTCACCATTCTGCGACCCAACAACTTCTTTCAGAACGACGCGTACTTTCGCGCGGCGATCCTGGACGGCGGGGTCTATCCCCAGCCCATCGGCGCGGCGGGTCTGGCGCGCGTCGACGTGCGGGACATCGCCGACGCGGCGGCCGTCACCCTCACCGAGCCGGGACACGACGGCCGGACCTACGCGCTGAACGGCCCCGACGTTCTCACCGGCGACGCGGTCGCGGCAACCTACAGCCGGCACCTCGGGCGGCCAGTCCGCTACGCGGGCGACTCGCTGGAGTCGTGGGCCGCCGCCGCGAGCGGCACGCTGCCGCCCTGGCTCGTCGCGGATCTCCGCGTGATGTACGACCGCTTTCAGCGCTACGGCATGGTCGGATCCGCGGCCGACCACGAGCGGCAGCGGCGGTTGCTCGGACGGCCGGCGCGCCCGTTTGACACCTACGCCGCCGAGCTCGTGCGGTCGTGGCGCGGTCGCCCGGTGGGGGCGGGCACGGGCCCATGACGACCATCGCGATCGTCGGTGGGGGATTCGCCGGCGTGTGGAGCGCGCTGAGCGCCGCGCGCGCCCGGGCGCGCGCGGGTCGGGCCGCGGCGGCGATCCGCATCGTGCTGCTCAGCCGGGACGGGTTCCTGACCATCCGCCCGCGGCTGTACGAAGCCGCGCTCAACGGCGTCCGCGTGCCGCTGGACGATATCCTTACGCCGCGGGGCGTCGAGCGGCTCACGGCGGACGTCACCGACATCGACGTGGGCACCCGGACCCTGACGCTCGGGTCTGGCGGCACGCTGGCCTACGACCGGCTCATCCTCGCCGCCGGGAGCCGGCTCCATCGCCCGGACATCCCCGGGCTGGCGGCGCATGCGTTCAGTGTGGACACCTACGGCGAGGCCGCGGCGCTCGCGGCCCATCTGGGCGGTCTGGCCACCGCCGGCCCGCGCGCCGGCCGGCGCACGGGCGTGGTGGTCGGCGCTGGATTCACGGGCCTCGAGGCGGCGACCGAGCTCGTGACCCGGCTCCGCGCCATCGCCCCACTGGCGGGAGAGACAGAACCCCCGGCCGTCGTCCTGATCGAGCGGGCGCCGGTGGTGGCGCCCGAGCTCGGTACCAATCCGCGGCCGGTCGTCGAGCGCGCTCTCGCGGCCCTGGGCATCCGCGTCCGCGTGGCGGCGGGGGTCGCCGCCATCACCGCCGACGGCGTGCGGCTGACCGACGGCGCGTGGATTCCGGCCGCCACGACCATCTGGACCGCCGGCATGCGCGCGAGCCCCCTGACGGAGCGCGTGGCGGCGGACCGGGATCCGCTCGGACGCCTGGCGGTGGACGAGTTTCTGCGGGTGCGGGGGATCGCGGGGGTGTTCGCCGCGGGCGACGTGGCGCACGCCATGGCGGACGCGCATCATGTCGCCCTCATGTCCTGCCAGCACGCGATTCCCATGGGGGCCGCCGCGGGACGGAATGCCGTCGCCGAGCTCACGGGCGGCGCGCCTGCCGCGTTCAGCGCGCCCGACTACGTCACGTGCCTGGATCTGGGCGAGTGGGGTGCCGTGTTCACCCAGGGGTGGGAACGGCAGGTGACGCTCGAAGGCGGCTGGGCGAAGCACATGAAGCGGACCATCAATACCCGGTTGATCTACCCGCCGCGGGCGGACGGCGCGTCGGCTGACGCAGAGTGTCGCCCGGCGGATGCCGCTGCGAGCACCACCCTCCGGGAGACCGCCGCGGCCGCCCGCGCCTAGAGCAGCTCCGGGGGCCGCGGTTTGCCCGCGCCCGGTCCCCAGTCGCGCACCGCATCCTCGCTGTCCGCTTCCTGCACGTCCCGCTCGGCCGCCTCGAGCTCGGCGTGGTTGACGTCGTCCGGCAGCCGCCGGTGGGCCGTGGGCTCATGCCCGCCGCCGCGGCTCGCCAGGAAGATCCAGGCGAGCACGGCGAGCAGCGCAGCGAACACGACGAGGGTGGCGGTCACGACCGGCGGGCGTCTCAGACGTCCAGGTTACTCACGAACTTCGCGTTCTCCTCGATGAAGCGGCGGCGCGGCTCGACCACGTCGCCCATCAGGGTCTCGAACAACACCGACGCCTGGGCGGCGTCGTCCATCTCCACCTTGAGGATGGTGCGGGTCGCCGGGTCCATCGTGGTCTTCCACAGCTGGTCGGGATTCATCTCGCCGAGGCCCTTGTACCGCTGCACCTGGACCGAGCCCCTGCCCTCGGCGCCGTTCGACAGCCGCTTGATCGCCTGGTCGCGGTCCTTGTCGTCATAGGCGTAGTGCTCCTCCTTGCCCTTCGCGACGCGGTACAGCGGCGGCTGCGCGATGTAGATGTATCCGGCGTCGATCAGCGCCTGCATTTCCTTGTAGAAGAAGGTCAGCAGCAGCGTGCGGATGTGCGCCCCGTCCACGTCCGCGTCGGTCATGATGATGATCTTGTGATAGCGGGCGTCCGCGATCTTGAAGTCCTCGCCCACGCTCGTGCCGATCGCGGTGATGATCGTCCGGATTTCTTCGTTCGACAGGATCTTGTCGATGCGGGCCTTCTGGACGTTGAGGATCTTGCCCCGCAGCGGCAGGATCGCCTGGAAGCTGCGGTCGCGCCCCTGCTTCGCGGAGCCGCCCGCCGAGTCGCCCTCGACCAGGTACAGCTCGCTCAACTTCGGGTCGGTGAGGGAGCAGTCGGCCAGTTTGCCCGGCAACAGGCCCGCCTCGAGGGCGTTCTTGCGCCGCACCAGCTCGCGCGCCTTGCGCGCCGCCTCGCGGGCGCGCGCCGCCGAAATCGCCTTCTGGATGATGGTGCGCGCCACGCTCGGCTGCTTGTCGAGGAACGTCCCCAGCGAGTCGTTGACGACGGTCTTGACGATCCCCTCGACCTCGGAGTTGCCGAGCTTGGTCTTGGTCTGCCCCTCGAACTGGGGATCCTTGATCTTCACGTGCAGGACGCAGGTCAGGCCCTCGCGGATGTCGTCCCCGGTGAGCGTGAAGTCCTCTTTCTTGAGCAGCCCGTCCTTCTTGGCCCACTCGTTGATCGTGCGGGTCAGGGCGGCCTTGAAGCCGGTGAGGTGGGTGCCGCCCTCGTGCGTGTTGATGTTGTTCACGAACGAGAACGTGTTCTCGCTGTAGCCGTCGTCGTACTGGATGACGCCTTCGACCTCGACGCCCTCGCGCGCAGCCTCGAACAGGATCGGCTTGGCGTGCAGCGGCTTCCGTGTGCCGAGCAGCCATTTCACGAATTCGGCGAGCCCGCCTTTGTAATGGAAGGTCTCCTCGCGCGCCTGTCCCTTGCGCTCGTCCTTGAGCGTGATCATCAGGTTCTTGTTCAGGAACGCGAGCTCGCGCAGCCGGTTCGACAGGATCCCCCAGTCGAAGCGCGTCTCGGTGAAGATGCCGGTATCGGGCTTGAACCAGACGGTGGTGCCGCTGCCGCGCGTCTTGCCGACGACCTCGAGCTTCTTTTTCGTTTCGCCGCGGGCGAACGCCATGTGGTGGCGGTTGCCGTCACGCTCCACCCACACTTCGAGCTTCTCCGAGAGGGCATTCACGACCGACACGCCGACGCCGTGCAGGCCGCCCGACACCTTGTAGGTGTGCTTGTCGAATTTGCCGCCCGCATGCAGCACGGTGAGCGCAACCTCGACGCCCGGCTTGCGCTCGGTCTTGTGGATGTCCACCGGAATGCCGCGCCCGTTGTCGACCACGGTCACCGAGTCGTCCTGGTGGATCGTGACCGCGATCTTGGTGCAGAAGCCGGCCAGCGCCTCGTCCACCGAGTTATCGACCACCTCGTAGACCAGGTGGTGGAGGCCGCGTCCCGACACCGAGCCGATGTACATCGCGGGCCGACGGCGCACTGCCTCGAGACCCTTCAAGACCTGGATGGCGTCGGCCTGATAGCCGCCTTTGCTCTTCTGATCCGGCTTGGGGGCCGCCTTCGCTTTGGGCATAGTCCTCGTGTCGGCTAGCTGCGGTCGGTTGCAAGGAGCCATCGGATCGCCTTCACGCGTCCCGTCCGGCCCCGCTCGGCGTTGACGCGGGCGATGATCTGCGGCGCCATCAACTGGAGCTCCGTCATCCAGGCGCTGGTCGCGACATGCACGTACAACGTGCCGTCGGGGCCGACGCGCTCCGGGCTGGTCACGGCGGCGATCTGCCCGCCGACCAGCCGCGGCCACTCGCGGACCACCTCGGCCTGCGCCACGCGCCCCGCGAGCCCGGCGCGCGCGAGATAGCGCTGCACCACCTCGCCCACCAGCGTGGGGACCTGCGGTCGCTTGTCAGGCATCGGGTCCGGCTCCGGGTGGGGTGCCGGCGCCCCGGTCAACACGCGCGCACCGGGTCCTCTGGTCGCACGCCGAGACGGTCCGGTTCGGCCCCTGGCAAACCGGCGAAAGGTACCCAGAAGTCGTTGTCAGGTCAATACTTACTTCGTGCCGGCGCTGCTCGGAAAGGCGATCCGCACGAAGGTGTCCAGGGTCGCCACGAATCCCAGCACGTCGCGCGACTCCAGCCGGATGGACACCGGGAGGCCGGGCGGCCGGCCCCCCGGAATCGGGACGAGAAACGGCCCCTCGATGTCGCTCAGGAAGAACCCCTCGAAGCCGAAGCGCAACGAGTCCACCACCAGCCACAGGGAATCGATCCCGTCGGAGTCGGTGGCGCGGATGCGGCCGCCCAGCGTGTCGGGTGACTGGACCTGGGTGCGATTGAGGGAAATCGCGAGCTGCGGCGGCCCCGGACGCACGCGTTCCTCGAAGCAGCCGGCGAGCGCCGTGCCGCACACGAGCAGCGCCGGTAGCGCCCGGCCGGCGCGGATCACCGGCCCAGGAACTTGGGGGGACGCTTTTCGAGGAATGCGGTTAGTCCTTCCTTCATGTCCTGGCTCGACGCCAGGAGCCCGAACAGGTTCGCTTCCAGCAGGGATGCGTCGTCCAGGTTCATGTCGAGCCCGCGATCCAGCACCTCGATGGCGAGGGCGACGGCGAGCGGCGCGTTGGCCATGATACCCCGCACCATCTTCTCCGCTTCGCCCAGCAGCTGGTCCGCCGGGACCACGCGGTTCACGAGGCCGATCCGGTAGGCTTCCTGGGCGTCGATCATCTCACCCGTCAGGAGCAGCTGCATCGCGCGGCCCTTGCCCACGAGGCGCGGCAGGCGCTGGCTGCCGGCGTAGCCGGTGATGATGCCGAGCTTGACTTCGGGCTGCCCGAATTTGGCGGTCTCGCTGGCGATGCGGATGTGGCAGGCCATGGCCAGCTCGCACCCACCGCCCAGGGCGAAGCCGTTGACCGCGGCGAGGAACGGCTTCCCGCAGGTCTCGAGGCGGCGCAGGATGCGCTGGCCGCGGAGCGAGCGGGATTTGCCGTCGAAGGCGCCCTGCTTCGCGAGGTCGCCGATGTCGGCGCCCGCGATGAACGCCTTGGTGCCCGCACCGGTGATGAGGGCGCCGCGGATCTCCGGCGTGGTCGCGACCCGCTCGACGGCATCCCGCAGGTCTTCCACGACCTGGTCGTTGAGCGCGTTGAGCTTGTCGGGCCGGTTCACCGTCAGGACGGCGAGGCCGTCGCGCACGTCGAAAAGGAGGGTCTGGTAGGTCATGGAGACAATATTAGCTTCGTCTCCATGAGCGTGCAGTCCATCGCCTGGACGCCGACGGGCGCCGTACGGATCGTCGATCAGTCCGCGCTGCCCGACCAGCTCGTGACGCTCGATCTCGAGACGGCGGGCCAGATGGCCGATGCGATCCGGCGGCTGCGCGTGCGGGGGGCGCCGCTCATCGGCATTGCCGCGGCGATGGGCCTCGTCGCGGGCCTGCGGGAGCACCGCGGGGCCGGGCGGGAGACGTTCCTCTCGCGGTTCGAGGTGCTGGCGACCGAGCTCGGGGCGACGCGCCCGACCGCCGTGAACCTGCACGGGGCGCTCGCCCGCCTGCGGCGCGCGGCCGCCGGGCGGGAGACGGTGGGGCGCTGTGGGAGCGGCTGGCGGCCGAGGCGCGCGCGATCCTGGACGAGGACCGGGACAGCTGCCGCCGCATCGGCGAGCACGGGATGGCGCTCCTGCCCGAGGGCGCGCAGGTACTCACCCACTGCAACACGGGGGCGCTGGCGACGGGCGGCGTGGGCACGGCGCTGGCGCCGGTGTACGTGGCGCACGAGGCGAAGCGCCGGGTGCACGTGTGGATCAGTGAGACCCGCCCACTGCTCCAGGGCGCGCGGCTCACGGCCTGGGAGCTGCGTCATGCCGGGATCCCGTGCACGCTCGTGACCGACTCCATGGCGGGGGCGCTGATGCGCGCCGCGCGCGTCGATCTGGTGCTCGTGGGTGCCGACCGGGTGGCTGCGAACGGTGATTTCGCCAACAAGATCGGCACCTACCAGCTGGCGGTGCTGGCGCTCCATCACGGCGTGCCGCTGTACTGCGCTGGCGCCCTGGAGCACGATCGATCCGGCCACGCCGACGGGCGACGCGATCCCGATCGAGCATCGCGCGGAGACCGAGGTGACGAGCATGGCGGGCCGGGCGATCGCGCCGGCGGGGACGGCCGCCTGGAACCCGGCGTTCGACGTGACGCCGGCGCGCTACGTCACGGGCGTACCTCACCGAGCGCGGCCTGGTGCGGCCGCCGTTTGCGGGGTGAGGCGATGCGGACCGTTCTGGCCCTCGACCAGGGCACGACGGGCTCGACGGCGCTCGTGATCGCGGCCGACGGCCGCGTGCTGGGCCGCGGGTACCGGGAGATCCCGCAGCACTTTCCGGCGCCCGGGCTGGTGGAGCACGATCCCGACGGACCTGTTCGAGCTCACGGTGGCCGCTGCGCGCGAGGCGATCGCGGCGGCCGGGCGTGACGCCGGCCGCGATCGGGGTCACGAACCAGCGCGAGACGGTGTGCGTCTGGGAGCGCGACACCGGGCGGCCGCTGCACCGCGCGATCGTGTGGCAGGACCGCCGCACCGCCGCGCGCTGCGCCGCGCTCGGCCGCGGGCGCCGCGGCGCCGCGATCCGGCGCCGCACCGGGCTGGTGCTCGATCCGTACTTCTCGGCGACCAAGATCGAATGGCTGCTCGGGCACGTGCGCGGACTGGCGCGCCGGGTCGAGCGCGGGGACGCGGTGTTCGGGACGGTGGACGCGTGGCTGATCCACCGGCTCACCGGCGGCCGGGTCTTCGCCACGGATCACACCAACGCCTCGCGCACGCTGCTGTACGATCTGCGAGCGGGGGACTGGGCCGCGTCCCTGCTCGACGTGTTCGGCGTGCCGCGGCACGCGCTCCCCGAGGTGCGGGCGTCGAGCGGCGACTTCGGCACGGCCCGCGCGGAGCACGTCGGGGTCGAGCTGCCGATCACGGGGGTCGCGGGCGACCAGCAGGCGGCGCTCTTCGGCCAGGGGTGCTGGCGCGCGGGCGACGCGAAGAACACCTACGGCACCGGCGCGTTCCTGCTGCTGCACACCGGGACGACGCCGGCGCGGTCGCGCCGCGGCCTGCTCACCACGGTGGCGTGCGGGCCCCGCGGCGAGCGGGCGTTCGCGCTCGAGGGCAGCATCTTCATCGCGGGGGCCGCGGTGCAGTGGCTGCGCGACGGCCTGGGGGTCATCGCCCACGCGCACGACACCGACACGCTGGCGCGGGGCGTGCCCGACACGGGGGGCGTGGTGCTTCGTCCCGGCCTTCGTGGGGCTCGGCGCGCCGCACTGGGAGGCGGGCGCCCGCGGCACGATCGTCGGCGTCACCCGCGGCACGACGCGCGCCCACCTGGTGCGCGCCGCGCTCGAGGCCATGGCCTTCAGCACGAAGGACGTGCTCGATGCCATGACCGCCGACGCGCGAGTCCGTCTCGCCGAGTTGCGGGTGGACGGCGGGGCCGCGGCGAACGACTTCCTCATGCAGTTTCAGGCCGATCTGCTCGGACGGGCCGTACGGCGCCCCGACCTGCTCGAGACCACCGCGCTGGGCGCGGCGGGCCTCGCGGGCCTCGCCGCCGGGGTGTGGCGGCGGCCCGAGGACTTTCTCGCGGGCCGCGAGTTCACCCGCTTCGCGCCCGGGCGCGGCGCCGCCGCGGTCCGCGCCCGCATGACCGAATGGCGGCGCGCCGTCGCCACGGCGCTGCACTGGGCCGGGGCTCGAGGATGAGACCCCTGATCGCCGTCGTCGGTGGCCACCGCTGCACCCCGGGCGAGGCGGCGCTCGCCGAGGACGTCGGGCGGCGGCTCGCGGCGGCGGGGGCCGTGCTCCTGTGCGGCGGTCTCGGGGGCGTGATGGAGGCGGCGGCGCGCGGCGCGAAGGCGGTGGAGGCGAGTCTCACCGTCGGCATCCTCCCCGGCGACGACGCGCGCGCCGCGAATCCGCACATCGACGTCCCGCTCGCGACCGGCATGGGAGAGATGCGCAACGCGCTCATCGTGCGCTCGGCCGGCGCCGTCATCGCGATCGGGGGCGGGTGGGGCACGCTGTCGGAGATCGCGCTGGCGCGGCGGATCGGGACCGGTGTGGTGGGTCTGCGGGATGCCTTCGGCGACCTCGACATCCCGCGGGTCGAGACGGCCGCCGCGGCGGTGGCGTGGGCCCTCGCCACCGCCGGTACGGGGCCGGGGGCTCCCGCCGCCGGATGAAGCCCTTCGGCGCCCCGCTTCATTCCCCCTTCATCTGTGACCGGGTACCCTGCGGCCGATCCCCGAGGCCACAGGGGCTTCGGGCATCTGGAGCGGCAACCAATTTCGACTGTATAATTCACCTATGAACGCAGGCATGAAGTTCGCCATCGGCGCAGTCCTGATCGTGGGGTCCGTCGGCTATCTGATGGCCTCGGGGATCAAGGAGACCGGCCAGTATTTCCTCACGCCCAGCGAGTTGTCCCGCAAGGTCGCGGTGGATCCGTCGTTCTACGATGTCGGGATGAAAGTCGGCGCCCACGTGGTTCCGGGCAGCGTCGAGCGCGATGTCGGAGCGCAGATGGTGCGCTTTCACATCACCGACGGCAGCGCGACCTACCCGGTCGCGTTCCGCGGCATCACGCCGGACACCTTCACCGATTCCGTGGAAGTGGTCGTAGAAGGCCGCTTGGGACGTGACGGCGTGATTCACGCGACCGACGTGCTCGCGAAGTGCGGGTCGCGTTACGAGGCCGTGCCGGCGGCGCCGTGACCCTCCTCGGCAACCTGGCGCTGTGGGTCGCGCTCCTCATCGCGCTGTGGGGCGGGGTGATGGGGATCGCCGGCGGTCTGCAGGGCCGCGCGGAGCTGCAGCACAGCGCGAAGCGCGCGGTGTACGCGACGCTCGGGGCGCTGCTCGTCGCGGTGTTCAGTCTCGAGTACGCGCTGTTCGCCCGCGACTTCAACGTCGAGTACGTCGCGTCGTACACCAGCCGCAATCTTCCCACGTTCTACACGTGGTCGGCGCTGTACGCGGGCCAGAAAGGCAGTCTCCTCTTCTGGGCGGCCGTGCTGGCCCTCTTCGGCGCGCTGGCGATGGCGCTCACGAGCAGCCGCCACCGCGTGTATCTGCCGTACGTCGCAGGCATCGTATCCTTGGTGACGGCGTTCTTCATCTCGGCGATGCTCGTGGCGGCGAACCCGTTCGATCGGCTGCCGTTCACGCCGGTGGACGGCCGGGGTCTCAACCCGCAGCTGCAGAACCCGGGGATGGTGATCCACCCGCCGATGCTCTACCTCGGCTACATCTCGATCACGATCCCGTTCGCGTTCGCGATGGCGGCGCTCCTGTCCAAACGGCTCGAGGTGGAATGGCTGGTCGCGATCCGCAAATGGACCCTGGTCTCCTGGCTGTTCCTGTCGATCGGCATCATCCTCGGGATGTGGTGGGCGTACGTCGAGTTGGGCTGGGGCGGATACTGGGCGTGGGACCCCGTCGAGAACGCCTCACTCCTGCCGTGGCTCACGATGACCGCGTTCCTGCACTCCGTGATGATCCAGGAGAAGCGCGGCATGCTGAAGAAATGGAACCTCGGCCTGATTATCGGGTCGTGGCTCCTGTCGATTTTCGGCACGTTCATCACGCGGTCGGGGATCATCTCGAGCGTGCACTCGTTCGCACAATCGGGCGTGGGCTACTTCTTCCTCGTCTTCCTCGTGGTGGGCGGGGTGCTGAGCTTCGGCCTGTTCGCGAAACGGCTCCCGCTGCTCGAGGCGGAAACGAAGCTCGAGTCGATGGTGAGCCGCGAGGCGAGCTTCCTGTTCAATAACCTCCTGTTCGTGGGCATCGCGTTCTCGGTGCTGTGGGGCACGCTGTTCCCCATCCTCTCCGAGGCGGTGCAGGGCACGAAAGTGACCGTGGGGCCGCCGTTCTTCAATCAGGTGAACGTGCCGCTCGGCCTCGCGCTGCTCGCCTTGACGGGCATCGGTCCGCTCATCGCCTGGCGCCGCGCGTCGCTTCCTAACCTGCGGCGCCAGTTCGCGATGCCGGCGGCCGCCGGCGTGTTCACCGGGCTCGCCCTGCTCGTGGCGGGGATGCGCGATGCGTACGCGCTCCTCGCGCTCGCGCTGGGAGGATTCGTGCTGGCCACGGTGACGCAGGAGTTCTGGCGCGGGACCAGCGCGCGACACCGGCAGTACGGCGAGGCGCACGCGCTCGCCGCGATCCGGCTCGTGGGGCGCAACCGCCGGCGCTACGGCGGCTACATCGTCCACACGGGCATGGTGCTCCTCTTCGCCGCGTTCGCGGGGATGGCGTTCAAGACCGAGACCCAGGCCACTCTGCGGCCCGGCGAGTCCGCGTCGCTGCGCAGCCCGTTCGGGCACGAGTGGACCTTTACCCATCTGGGCGTCTCACAGTACGACGCCCTGAACCGCCTGGTCACGGCCGGGACCGTCGAGCTGCAGCGCAACGGGAAGCGCGTCGGGATCCTCAAGTCGGAGAAACGCCAGCACGTGGACGGGCTCGGCCGGCCCACCTTCGAGCCGTCGACCGAAGTCGGCATCCGCTCTGACCTGCGCGAGGATGTGTACATCGTGATGGCGGGCGTGGTGGGCGGCACCGAGCAGACGGTGTATCGCTTCACCATCAACCCGCTGGTGTGGTGGGTGTGGTTCGGCGGGTACGTGCTCGTGCTGGGCGGCCTCATCGTCATGTGGCCGGGCGGCGGGCCGCTCGCCGTGCGCCGCACGGAGGCGGGCTACGCCGTCAAGCTGGTGGGCGCGCAAGGACCGACGGCGTGATCCCCGAGCCACGGCCCGAGGCCTTGGCCCCCCTGACCCGGCGTGGGTTCCTGTCGCTCGGCGCGGCGGGCGTGTTCGGTGTCGCGGCCACATGGCGCGGTCCGCCGGCCCAGGACTCGCTCGTGGGCGCCGGCCCGTCCGGCCGGCTGTGGGATCCCAACCGCGCTGGCCGGCCGCAGTCCCCCACCACCGAGCGCGACAGCGATCCCGCCATTCAGACGCTGGAGAAGCGCCTGCGCTGCACCTGCGGCTGCGGCCTCGACGTGTACACCTGCCGCACGACCGACTTCACGTGCACCACGAGCCCGGCCATGCACCGTGACGTGCTGGCACTGCTCGACGAGGGGAAGACCGCCGAGGAAGTGGTCCAGGCGTTCGTGGAGCGCTACGGGCAGTCCATTCTGATGGCGCCCCCCAAGCGGGGCTTCAATCTCGCGGGTTACTTCGTGCCGGGCGCGGCGTTGCTGGCGGCGGGCGCGGTGCTGTTCCTCACGTTGCGCCGGTGGACGCGGTCGGCGGCCGTGGCGGCCGCCGCGGCCCCCCCCCCGTCCGCCGCGTCCAACGCGTCTCACGAGGAGCTGGCGCGGCTGCAGCGGGACCTGGACGAGTTCTCCGCATGATGGTCGCGGAGCTGGCGGCTGGATTGGCACTCGCCCTCGCCGCCGCGTGGTACGTGATGCGGCCGGTGCTGCGCCCGGCGCGCGCCGACGGGACTGTGCGTCCGGACGACGACGACGCCGAAGAGGATCTGTCTCCCCGCGCGCGCGCGCTCGGTGCGCTCAAAGAGATCGAGTTCGACCGCGCCACCGGCAAGCTCGCGGACGAGGATTACACGGCGCTGAAGGCCAAGTACACCGGCGAGGCGCTCGATGCGATGCGTGCCGAGGAGGGGCGGGCGGCGCCGGTGCCCGCCCGCCCGGCCGCGGCGCCGCGCCGCGCCGCCTGCCCCGAGCACGGCGCGCGGCCGGAGGGCGACGCCGTGTTTTGCTCGGCCTGCGGTCGCCGGCTCGAGACGGGGTCCGGCTTCTGCCCCCGCTGCGGCGCGGGTCTCGAGGAAGGCGCGAGCTTCTGTAACGGCTGCGGCCTCCGCGTCGCCGCCTAGGGGGGTGTCCCCAGAGCCCGCTCCCGGGGCGCGCGAGCAGGGCCTGATGGGGTTCGGGCGCCAGCTCGCCGCCGCGCCCCGACTGCTCTCCGCTCGCCTGGCCGCGTTCGGCTCCGACGAATACGCGCGACTCATCGTTCTCGCGGCCGCCATCGGGGCCGCCGCGGGCCTCGCCGTTCTGGTCTTCTACTCGCTCATCGATGTGGTGTCGGGCGCCGTGTTGCGCGGTGCGGCCGGCTGGTCGCTCGTCCCGCTCCTCGCCATTCCCGGCTTCGTGGCCCTGGGCCTGGCGCTGTCGCGCGCCCTGGTGCGCTGGGGGGCGGACGGCTCGACCGGGGAGAATATCCCGGATGTGATGTATCGCGTTTCGGTAAAGGCCGGCGTGGTGCCGCTGCGGCCGGTGCTCGCGAAGAGCCTGGCCGCAGCGATCACCCTCGGCGCCGGCGGGTCCGTCGGGCCCGAAGGGCCGGTGGTGGTCCTGGGCGCCGCCACGGCGTCGCGCATCGGCCGCTGGTTGCGCGCATCGCCGAACCGCCTGCGCACGCTGGTCGGCTGCGGCGCCGCCGCCGGCATCTCGGCGGCGTTCAACGCCCCCATCGCCGGTGTGATCTTCGGCATGGAGAAGATCCTCGGCTCCGTCGGCGGCATGGCCCTCGGCCCCTTCGTGGTCGCGAGCATCATCGCGGCGACGATGAGCCGGGCCGTGTTCGGGAACCACCCCGTCATGCTGATCCCCCAGGCGTACGACATCGGTGCCGCCTGGGAGCTGCTGTTCTACGCGCTCCTCGGCGTGGCGACGGGGTTCGCCGGCGTCCTCTTCACGCGGGGCGTATGGCGGGCCCACGACGTGTTCGCCCGGATCCGGCACCCGTGGCTCGCCGTGGCCCTCGGCGCGGCGGTGGTCGGGGGGCTCGACATGGCGTTCCGCGCGGACCTGTGGGGCCAGGGACACGAGAGCCTCGATCTCGGTATCGTAGCCGACCGCACCGCCCTGTTCCTGCTCGCGCTCGGCGCGGCGAAGCTGGTCGCCACGGCCGTGACGCTCGGGGCGGGCGGGGTCGGCGGCGTGTTCACGCCGGCCCTGTTCATCGGCGCGGCCTGCGGCGGGGCCCTCGGGGTCTTTCTGGAAACCCTGCTGCCCCGGCTCGAACTCGCCCCTGGTGCCTTGGCCGTGGTGGGCATGGCCGGGGTGGTGGCGAGCGCGACGCACGCGCCGCTCACCGCGATCATGATGGTCTTCGAGATGACGGGCGACTACGGTCTGATCCTGCCGCTGATGCTGACCAGTGTCATTGCGTACGTCGTGGCCCGGCGTGCGCATCCCGAATCCATCTACACCGAATGGCTGGTACGACGCGGCGTGGTGCTGAGCCACGGGGCGGACGCCGCCGTGCTCGCGGGACTCCCGGTGAGCGAATGCGTGCATCAGACGCCGGTGGTCGTGCCGGCGGATGCCGGTCTCGAGGCCATCGGATCGCTGACCCGCGCGACGCGACAGAGCGAGTTCCCGGTCGTGGACGCGGACGGCGGTCTAGTGGGCATGCTGTCGCCCGCCGAGCTGCGCGAAGCGCGAGAGAGCGGGGAACGGCTCGGGACCATGCTCGTCGCCGCCGACCTCGTGCATCCCAACTGTGCGCGGGTCACGACCGACGACTCACTGCTCACGGCGCTCCGCCGGCTCGGTGACCGGGATGTCAACTGGATTCCCGTCGTGCGGCCGGAGAACCGCGAGCGGTTCGTGGGCCTGGTGAGCCGGCAGGACGTGCTCGCGGCCTACGAGCGCCACCTCGTCGCCGAGGAGGGCGGCGAGCCCGGCACGGCTCTTGACGACGGTGCGCCCGGTCGCTAGCTCGCGGAGGCCGCCTCGCGCGGGCCGAGCGGGTCTCTTACTACGGAGTGGTCGCGGATGCGCGTGTGGGGGGTGGATGTGACCGAGTTCCTGCCGCCGGTGGCCGTGGCCCTCGGCGGGTTGCTCCTGGGGTTCATCGTGCGGGCGGTCATCGGCTCCCGGGTCGCCGTCCTCGCGGGCCGCACGGCCGCGCGCTGGGACGACGTCGCGGTCCAGGCGCTGCGCAGCCCGATCGTCCTGTGGTTCGCCCTGCTCGGTCTCTACGTCGCCACGGAGATTCTCCGCCTGTCGCCCGAGGCCGAGGTGCTTGTGCAGCGCGGCATCGTCGTGCTGCTGATCGTCTCGATCACGTGGACGCTGGCGCGGCTCGGGGGGCTCCTGGTGCAGCACGGCATGGGCGCATCGGCCGGGGTGGGATCGGCGTCCCTCGTCGAGAACATCGTGCGGATCACGTTCCTGGCGGTGGGCGCGCTGGTCATCCTCCAGACGCTGGGCATCTCGATCACGCCGATCATCACGGCCCTGGGCGTGGGCGGCCTGGCGGTCGCGCTCGCCTTGCAGGACACGCTCGCCAACTTCTTCGCCGGCATCCACATTCTCGCGTCGCGCAAGATCCGGCCGGGCGACTTCATCCAGCTCGAGTCCGGCGAGCGGGGATTCGTCGAGGATATCGCGTGGCGCGCAACCACGATCCGCCAGCTGCCCAATCTCCTCACCATCGTCCCGAACTCGAAGCTCGCGTCCGCCGTGGTCACCAACTGCTCGCTGCCCGACAACGAGTCCGCGGTGCTCGTGGGCGTGGGGGTTTCGTACGGCAGCGACCTCGCCCACGTCGAGCGGGTCACGATCGACGTGGCGAAAGAGGTGATGCGGGAGGTGGAGGGCGGCGTGCCCACCTTCGCGCCGTTCATCCGGTACGGTGAGTTCGGCGACTCGAGCATCAACTTCAACGTGATCATGCGGGGCCGGGAGTTCACGAACCAGTTCCTGATCAAGCACGAGTTCATCAAACGGATCCATGCCCGCTACGCGCGCGAAGGGATCGAGATCCCGTTTCCGCAGCGCGTGGTACACCTGCCGGCGGGCGTCGGCGGAGAGCGACCAGCGTGATCATCGATTGCCACGTGCACCTCAACAACTATCACGAGCAGGTGTCGGTGTCGCTCGACGAGTCGCTCGACAAGCTCCAGGCCACCATGGCCGAGTCGGGCGTCGGGTACGCGCTGGTCCTGACCAGTTACCTGGTGTCACCCCACCGGCCCTCGACCGCGGAGGTGGTCCGGGCGATCGAAGGGATCGACAACCTGAGTGTCGTGGCGGGGATCTCGTTCAAGCATTACAAGCAGCGTGACCTGCGCGAGATGGCGGACTTTCTCGCAGCGGGCCTCGTGAAGGGGCTCAAGCTCTACCCGGGGTACGAGCCCTTCTATCCCCACGATTCGCGGCTCCAGGTGGTGTACGAGCTGGCCGAAGAGTTCGACGTGCCCGTGATGATCCACTGCGGGGACACGTACTCCCCGACCGGCAAGGTCAAGTACGCGCACCCGCTCCAGGTGGACGAAGTTGCGGTAGACCACCGCAACGTGAAGCTCGTGATCTGTCACCTGGGCAACCCGTGGCTGGTGGACTGCATGGAGGTGGTGTACAAGAACGCGAACGTCTACGCGGATTTCTCGGGGCTGGTGCTGGGGCAGTTCACCGAGGCCTTCGAGGAGTACATGGAGGAGCAGATCGCGGAGGTCATCCTCTACGCGGGCGAGGCGGGCAAGTTCCTGTACGGGTCCGACTGGCCGATCTGCTCGATGAAGTCCTACGTCGAATTCGTGCGGCAGCTCAAGATGCCCGAGGGCGACCGGCATCAGATCATGTACGAGAACACGCGGCGCCTGTTCAAGCTGCCGCTGCCGCCGGCCGATCCCCCGGTCGCCGCCCCGTGAGCCGCATTCGGATCCGCGAGGTTCGGATGCCGGACGATGCCGGCCTCGTGAAGGCGCATCGGCTGCTCGCGCGGGTCTTTCCGCGCGCCGAGCTGCTGCCGGTGCGGGAGTGGCGCTACGTGCTGCTGGAGCGCCGGGCCGCTGTCTGGAGCGACCTCACCTGGCACCTGGTGCTGGCCGAGCGCGACGGGCGCGCCGTGGGCGCGGCGAGCGGGAACTACCTCGGTTCGCTCAACGTCGGGATCGTGGGATACGTCGCGGTGGCGCCGGGTCGGCGGTCGCGCGGTCTCGGTCCGCGCCTGCGGCGGCGGTTGGTGGAGTTGTTCGCGGCCGACGCCCGGCAGATTCGCGGGCGGGCGCTCGAGGCGCTGGTGGGCGAAGTGCACGCCACCAATCCGTGGCTGCATTACCTGGTGCGGCGCGAGGGTGCAGTGGCGCTCGACCTGCCGTACCGCCAGCCCGCTCTCGGCCGTAGCGAGGTCCCGGTGCCGCTCGCGCTGTACTACCAGTCGCTGCGCGGGCGGCGGCGCACGCTGCCGGCCGCGCTCGTGCGCCGGCTGATCTACGCGCTGTGGCGGCGGGCCTACCGGATCCCGCGTCCGCTCCATGACCCGGACTTTCGGCGCATGCTGCGATCGCTCTCGGGTCGGCGCGCCGTGGGGCAGCGGGTGTTGCCGGCGCCGGCGCGCGCGAAACGGGGAGGCCGCGCGGTCGAGTAGCGCGTGGCGCTCAGGTGCCCGCGCGCCGCAGCGCCGCCTTCACGCGCGCCACGAACCGGGCGGGATCGAGCGGCTTGCGGACGTAGTCGTCCGCGCCGGCATCCAGCGCGGCGACCTCGGTCTCGTCGGCCTCGGCACCCGTGAGGATGACGACCGGCAGCGCCGCCGTCCCCACCGCGGCGCGCAGCCGCTTCAGCGTCTCCAGGCCGCCGAGCTTCGGCATGTCCAGGTCCATGACCACGAGGCCGCAGTCGGTCGCCTCGTTCTTGAGGCGCTTGAGCGCCGCTTTCCCGTCACTCGCTTCCGCCACCCGGAACCCGTTTTCCTTCAGCACGGCGCTCGCCGTGCGTCGGATGACCGGGTCGTCGTCCACCACCAGGACCAGCGGGGTCTGCGACGGCGCGGCGTCCTCGGGCGGCAGCTCGCCCAGGACCCGCTCGATTTCCTGCAGCGTGGTGTTGCCCGCGGCCGCGAGCTCGAGGGCCACGGTGAGCATCGGGCGGAGGCCGGCCGCGATGGCCGCGGCGTGCACGTCCGCCGCCGGCGCCCCGTCGGTGACGAGCGTCTCGATGGGCGGGCTGCTGGTCAGCACCTCGAGAATCGGCAGGCGGCCGCGAAACCCCGTGTTCCCGCACCGCTCGCACCCGACCGTCCGGGTGGCGGGTCGTACGCCGTATCGCGTGGCGAGGGCCTCTTCGTCGACCGTGAGCCGGCCCTCGGTCGGCACCGCGCAGTCCGCGCACACGCGCCGCAGCAGCCGTTGGGCCACGGCGCCCCGCATCGTGGCGGCGATCCGGGACGGGGCGACGCCGAGGTCCACCAGCCGCCCGATCGCCCCCACCGCGTCGTTCGCGTGCAACGTGGCGAGCACCAGGTGCCCCGTGAGGCTCGCTTGCACGGCGGTCTCCGCCGTCTCGAGGTCGCGGATCTCTCCCACCAACACGACGTCCGGATCCTGCCGCAGGACCGAACGAAGCGCCGAGGCAAACGTGACGCCGCGCTTCGTCTCGACCTGGATCTGGGTGAGGCCCGCGAGCTCGTACTCCACGGGATCCTCGACGGTCATGATGTTGACTTCGCCCGTGGCCAGCTCCTGCAATGCGGCGTACAGCAGCGTCGTTTTCCCCGATCCCGTGGGGCCGGTCACGAGCAGGATCCCATCGCGGTGTCCCAGCAGCCGGCGCAGCCGGGCCAGCTCGGGCGCCGGGAGGTGCAGCTCCTCGATCCGGCGTGTGCTGTTGGGGTCGAGCAGCCGGATGACCGCCTTCTCGGCGTCGCGGGTCGGGACCGTGGAAATGCGCAGGTCCAGCGTGCGCTGTCCGGCCGCCAGGCGCGCGCGCCCATCCTGCGGCCGCAGGCGGTCGGCGATGTCCATCTCGCCCATGATCTTGATGCGGGAGACGACGCGATTGAGGGCGTACATCGGGATCTGCATGAACGGCCGCAGCACGCCGTCGATCCGGAAGCGGACGGTGCCGCCCTCGCGGCCCGGCTCGAGATGCACGTCGCTGGCGCCCTGCTCGACGGCTTCCGCCAGGATCACGTTGGTGAGCTTGACCACCGGGGCCGACCCCACCTCGTCCTGGGCGACGGTCTCGGGGCCCGCGGCCTCGACGAACTCCACTAACGACGTGGTGTCGCCGGCGACGCGGTCGAGCAGCTGCTCGACGAGGTGCTCCGGCGCGTAGTGCGCATCGATCGCCTCGAGGATCGCGCCGGGTGGCGCCACCTGGAACACCACCCGCCGTCCTGACGCGAAGCTCAGGTCCTGTTCCCCCCTGACGTCGGTCGGATCGCTGGTCGCGACGACGAGCTGGCGGTCCGTCTCCCGCAGCGGGAACACCACGTGGCGACGGGCGAGATTCTCCGGCACCAGGCGGGTGGCGCGGTCGTCGGCGCCGTCCAGCTGGGCCGGATCCAGCCGGTAGTGCTTGGCGACGAGCTTCGCGAGCTCGCCGAGACTGAGGGTGGCGGCGGCGGCGACCTGGACCCACGCGTCGGCGAGGGGTGCGTCGCGGTCCGCCGGGGCGGCGTCGGGGTCCAGCCGGCCGGCCCGCCGGGCGACCTCGACGAGCCAGTGCTCGGGGCGCGGCGCCTCAGCCACTGGTCATCGTCCGGCGGCTGACGGCGCGCACCTCGTCGAGCCGGCGCACGACGGCAGCGCCCGCGGCGGCGACCGCGTCGGCCCGCGCCCGCGCCGTGGCCACGTCCCCCGACTTCGCCAGCATCTCGATCTCCGCGAGCAGCGCGGCGAGCCGGCGGGCGCCGATGGTGCCTGCGGCGGATTTCTGGGCGTGCGCGCGGCGCTCGATCTCGCGGGCGTCGCCCGCTGCGAGTGCCGCCTGCAGGTCGCGCGCGTTCGCCGCGGCGCTCTCGAGGAAGGTGTCGAGAATCGCGTCCACCGCTTCTTCGGCGCCGGCTTCCCGCATCGAGCGCCGGAACTCGTCCAGTGCCAGCACCGCAAGCTCCGGAGCCTCGTCGGGTGCGGGCGCCTCCGCCGGCTGGTGCTCGCCCCAGCCCTCGACGGCGGCGAACAGTTCGTGCGACCGGAATGGCTTCGTCACGTAGCTGTTCATCCCTTCGGCGAGGCAGCGCTCCCGCTCGTCCGGCAGTGCGTGCGCGGTCAGCGCGATGATGGCGAGCGCGCGGCCCGCGGGGAGCGCGCGGATGCGGTGCGTCGCGGCCAGCCCGTCGAGTCGCGGCATCTGGAGATCCATGAGCACCACGTCGTAGGTGTCCCGCTGGACGGCGTCGACCGCCTCCTGGCCGTCGCCGACGACATCCACTTCATGGCCGCGGCGTCGCAGCATGGTCGCGGCCACTTCCTGGTTCACCGGGTTGTCCTCCGCGACCAGGATGCGGAGCTTGCGGCGGGATTCGGCGATCGCGTGGCGTGTGACGACAGCGCTCAAACGGGCCGGCCGCGAGGGCCCGGCGGTGACGACCGCGACCGTGTCGATCAACTCGCTGCCCGCCACCGGCTTGGTCAGGTAGCCCGCGATGCCGATTTCCGCACAGCGCCGTGCGTCCCCGGGCCGGCCAGCAGAGGTGAGGAGCACGAGGCGCGTCGCCGCCAGGCTCGCGTCGCCGCGGATGTCGCCGGCGAGCTGGAACCCGTCCCGATCGGGCATTTGTCCGTCCAGGACCACGACGCCGTACGGCCTCCCCGCGGCCCGACCCTCCCGGAGGACGGTGAGCGCGGTGGCGGCATCCGGCGCCTCATCGACCGTCGCGCCCACCGCCTCGACCAGCTCGCGCACGATACGGCGGTTGGTGGCACTGTCGTCCACCACGAGCAGTCGCAGGTTGGCGAGAGCGTCCGGCGGCGGCGCGGCGATGGCTTGGCCGCGGTCGGCGGGGAGCTCGAGCGTGAACGTGAACTCGCTGCCGCGGCCGGGTTCGCTGGTCACCTGGAGATCGCCGCCCATCATGGCGACGAGCCGCCGCGAAATGGCGAGGCCGAGGCCGGTGCCGCCATAGCGCCGGGTCATCGATGCGTCTGCTTGGCTGAAGTCCTGGAAGATCTGTTCCTGCTGCTCGGGCGAGATACCGATGCCGCTATCGCGGACGGCGAACCGCACCAACGCGGAGCCGGCGCCGTGGCTGGCGAGGCGTGCCGAGACCACCACCTCGCCCTGCTCGGTGAACTTGACGGCATTGCTCACGAGATTGGTCAGCACCTGCCGCAGCCGCGTGGGGTCGCCCCGCACGAACGGCGGGAGGGCCGGATCGACGTCGGCCAGGAGCTCCAGGTGCTTCCCCCGCGCGCGCACCGCGAGCAGCCCGGCGACCGACGTGAGCAGACCGGAGAGCTGGAACGGAATCGCCTCGAGCTCGAGCCGGTCCGCTTCGAGCTTGGAAAAATCGAGGACGTTGTTGAGGATGGCGAGCAGGTTCTCGCCCGCCGTGCGCACCAGACTCAGGGAGCGACGCTGCTCGTCGGTGAGCGTACCCTCCTGCAGGAGCTCCGTGATGCCGAGGATGGCGTGCAGCGGCGTGCGGATCTCGTGGCTCATGTTCGCCACGAACGCGCTGCGCGTCGCCGCCGCCCGCTCGGCGGCTTCCCGCGCGGCCGCCAGCTGGTTGCGCACGGCCACTCGCTCGGTCACGTCGCGGGCGATGCCCCGTGCGCCCACGATGCGTCCGTCCGGATCGCGCAGCGGACGCGCGTTGAAGCTGAGGTGCCGCGGGCGACCTGCGATGTCGAGGTGCATCGTCTCGTGGTCGGTCAGCTCGTAGCCTCCCAGCACCCAGGCGAACGCGGCCTCATCCTTGGACCGATGCAACGGGTCCACGCGCTCCAGGAAGCGACGGCCCAGCAGCTCGTCACCGCTGGTGCCGTAAATGGGCTCGCAGGCGTTGTTGAGGTAGGTCCACCGGCCATCGGCGTCCACCTGCCACACGAGATCGGAGGCGGACTCGACCAGTTCGCGGAAATGACGCTCGGCCTCGCGCACCGCCTGCTCGGCGCGGTGGCGCTCGCCCAGGTCCTCGTACAAGACGAGAAACCCGCCGGCGGGGCCCAGGCCGGGGGCGCTGGCCGCCGACACCCGCACCTGGATGGTCCGGCCGTCCCGGTGACGGCGCTCGACGTCCGCGACCACTCGTTCGCCGGCGCGCACCACGTCGTCGAGACGATCCGCCTCGGCGCGCGCGCTGTCGGGCACGATGAGGTCGTTCAGGGTGCGGTCCCGCGCGTCCGCGGCGCTGTAGCCGAACAGCAGCTCGAATCGCCCGTTCACGCCCTGCACGTGCCCCGTCGGCGCGACCACGGCCATCGCGACTGGGGCGTCGGCGATGAGCGTGTCGAGGAAGGTCCGCTCGCTGGCCGCGTCGCGCTCCTGGAACCCGAGCAAGATGCTGCCCCGGAGGCGTGCGAGGAACGTTCGGTGGTTGCGCCCATGGATACGGTCCGTCGCGAGGATGAACATCGCCACCAGAAACGCCGCCGTGAAGTGATATCGGTCGCGCGCCTGCAGCAGGATCACCGCGGGGAGCGGCCCGAGCACGGCGGCCATGAAGTACCGAAATGTCTGGCGGTCGCCCACCAGCGTGGCGGTCGCGCCGGCGACGAGCCCGCTGAGCACGACCAGGATCAGGCTCGTCGCGTTGAGGCCGATCAGGGGGATCAGGGCGGCCGCGCCGGCGCCCCAGGCGAGACCAATCGCCAGGGCGGTGCGCCGGGCGCCGCGCAGCAGCTGCTCGGCCTCCGCCGTCACCGCCGCCCGATGGCGCCAGCGCGACCGCGCCGCCGCCGTACCCGCGATCGCCACGAACCAGCCGACCGACAGCGCCGGGGGGACCTCGGGCCAGACGAGCGTCGCCACGAGCAGCGCGAGCGGCAGGTGCAGCCCTTCGGCGAACGGGCCACCCGCGAGGAGCTGATTGGCGCCCGCGCGCTGCAGCTCCGCGTCGATCTGCCGTTCGCGGGCTTCCGCGTCGCGCTCGCGGACCGGCCCGACCAGCACGCTGGGGCGGGACACAGCTCCGGCCTTCGGCTGGGCGGGGGTGCCGGGCTGGACCGACGTGGTCACGGCGTGCGGGGGTCCGGACGGTGCATGGGGGTCCCTTCGGGCGTCCCCTCACAGTAGGGCCTCGCAGCCGGCGAGGCCAGCGTTCCCGGGCTAGAACTCAAAGCTCTCCATCTTGCGGAGGCCGACGCGCAGGGGTACGACCGTGGCCGCCGCGCACAGCGCCGCGGCCAGGGCGAACGACCCGATCATCCACCCGTCCACGCTGACCGCATCCCCGCGGTTGTGCGCCTCCAGATAGGCGTACACGGGTCGGGCCAGCGCCAGAATCACGGCCGCGAGCAACGCGATCGTGGACATCATGAAGACGAGCCCGCCGAACGAGGTGGGGATCTGTGCCGCGTTCTCGGTTTCGAACTGGGGGTACAGCGCGCCGAACCCCAGGGCCATCGCGGCAATGGCGACGGTGAGCGCGCAGATCGTCGCGAGGCTCACGACCATCATGAACGGCGTGACCTTGAGCAGCACGTTGGTGAGGCCGGTCAGCAGCAGGGCGAGCACCAGGAGGGGGATCGTGCCAACCCAGTATTTCGACCACAACAGCGCCCGCAGATCGAGCGGGCTCGAGCGGAGCAGCCACATCTGCCGTCCCTCGAGTGAGACGGCCGGGAAGATGAACCGCGCCGCGATCGACGCCAGCACGAAGCCCGAGAGGCCCAGGTTCAGGAACGACACGAGCGTAATGAAGAAGAACGGCACCTGCTCGCCGCGGAACAGGGGCAGCGCCTGGATGTTGAACAGATAGACGACGACCAGCACGGCGAGCAGGATCAGCTGGCTCCACTGTTGCGTGTCCCGAAAGAAGAGCTTCACGTCCTTGAGCACGAATTCGCGTTTCGCCACCGGGAGCGGACGAAGCACCTTGCTCAGCACGCGATGCCAGAATCCCCCGCGCACGAACCGCTCGGCGCCTTCCTGCGCGCGGGTGAACCCGGTGGCGTAGAGCCGTTGATGCAACGCCGCGCCGAGCGTGACGAACCCGGCCGCCGTGCTCCACAGGAGCAGCAGCGGCAGCCCGTCGACGCCGCCGCGGAGGTACGTCATGATCGCGTCGGCCGCCCACTCGCTCGGCAGGAACGGGGACGTCGGGGTGCGCAGCACGGTGATGAAGTCGAGCAGGTTGCGGAACCCCTCGGGCCGCGCGAGCTGCTCGGGCCGGATCATCCGGAAGAGGAGAATAACAACCCCGGCCGCGCCGAGCGCGATGATCGACAGCAGATCCCGGGTGCGCCGGGCCGGGAACACGTTCACCAGCACCACGGTGAGCGCGGCGCCGATCACCGCGGGGAGGACGAGGAGTGGGAACAGCGCGAGCACGGCGTATCCGCCGAACAGCACCCCGCCGTCGTAGATCACGCCGTACGCCGTCAGGATGGGCACGGCCATGAGCGCGACCATCCAGGACGAGTGCACCAGCGTCTCACCGAGTTTCGCGAGGTAGAGGCGCAGCCAGTCGACCGGCGCGGACACGAGCAGGTCGAGGTCCTTGGCCAGGAAGAAGCTCGACAGCGCCGTGATCACGTTCGACAGCACGAGGATGGAGACGAAGGCCAGCAGCACGAGCCCCAGCAGCTTGGCGGCGAGCAGCGGCCCCAGTTCCTCGACGCCGCGGAAGTACCGCAGGACGCGGTACAGCACGCCGAACACCGCGCCCCAGAACGCCAGCGCGACGACGGCGAGAATGACGAGCTTGGTCCCGCCCCCGGAGCGTTCCTCGCGCAGGCGCTGCAGGGCCGAACGCCATTTCGGCTGCAGCACGTGGGCCAGCGACGGCTGGATCACTGGTCGCCCAGCACCTCGGCCAGCTCACGCGCGTGCGCGCCGCCCGTGAGCTTGAGGAACAGCTCCTCGAGCCCCACGCCGTGCCCGGCCGCCGTCTGCTCCCGCACCTCCGCCATCGTTCCCGCGGCCACGATCTTGCCGTGCTGGATGATCGCGATCCGGTCGCACATGGCTTCGGCGACCTCGAGGGTATGCGTGCTCATCAGCACCGTGCCGCCCCGTCCGACGAACTGGCGAAAGATGTCCTTGAGGAGACGGGCCGCCTTGGGATCGAGCCCGACCATCGGCTCGTCCACCACGATGTACTCCGGTCGGTGGATGAGCGCGCTCGAGATGATGAGCTTCTGGCGCATGCCGTGGCTGTACGCCTCGACCAGCTCGTCCTTCCAGCTCGACAGCTCGAAGACCTCGAGCAGCTCGTCCAGCCGCCGCTCGATCACGTCCCCCGCCTGTCCGTAGAGCCCGGCGACGAAGCGGAGGAACTCGGCCCCCGTGAGCTTGTCGTAGACGAACGGGCGGTCGGGGATGTATCCCAGCCGTCGCTTCGCGATGAGGGGATGCACGTGCACATCGTCGTCGCCCAGCAACACGCGCCCGCCGGTCGGGCGCAGGATGCCCGCGATCATCCGCAGCGTCGTCGTCTTCCCCGCGCCGTTGGGGCCGAGGAAGCCGTACAGCGTCCCGCGCGGGACGTCGAGCGAGACGTGATCCACCGCCACGAAGCTGCCGTAGTTCTTCGTGAGGCCTTCGATTCGGATCATAGAACCTCGAGCGCGAGCTGGCCCACGAGGGGCGCGAGCTCGGCCTGCCGTGCGAAGCCGCCCGTCACCAGGCCGATCCGGCCCGCGCCCGCCGGGAAGTCCCCGATCAGCGGATCGACCGCCACCCACTGCCCAACGAACACTTCGACCCACGCGTGATAGTAGAACCGTTCGCCCGTATAGAGGAGTCCCGCGACCGTCCGGGCGGGGATCCCCACGGCCCGCGCGAGGCCGACGAGGAGGGCCGCCTGGTCGTTGCAGTCCCCGCGGCGCGCCAGCAGCGTCGCCACCGCGCCCGGGAGTCCGGCCGCGGGGGCTGCGCGGATCTCCGCGTGCACCCAGCGCAGCAGCGACTCGGCGGCGCGGCGTGCGTTGCGCTCCCGACCCACGATTTGGCGGGCCTGCGCTTCGATGCGCGGGTCGTCGGTGCCCACCAGGGGCTCGGACCCGAGGTAGCGCGCCAGCGCCGGGTCGGCGACGGGCCGCATCGTCCGCGGCAGCGCGCCCAGGTCCTCGCGCCGGACCTCGATCGTGTCCCCCCGCCGGACCGTGCGCGGACCGCCCGCGCCGACCTCGGCGGGCGGCACCCCGCCCACGCGAACCCGGAACACCGCAGCCCCGTCGTGCGGGCGGACGCCCGCCGCCAGCGCGGTGAGCGGGATGATCGCGCCCGCTGCCGGTGCCGCGCTGCCCACCACGAGCCGCACCGTGTCCCGGCGCCGGAAATTCTCGTACGCGATCTCGAACGCGGAGCGCTGCATGACGAGCCCCCCGTGGGACTCGGCGCGGACCACGCGCCCCTGCCCGTCGACCCACAGGCGGGTGTGGCGTCCGTCCACGTCCTGATCCACCGCGAAGGCGCGTACGGTGTCGAATCGCACGGGCACCCACGCCATGGCGGTGGAATCGTAGTCGGCGCTGTCGGGCACGACGAACGTCGATTCCGCGCCGACCAGCACCATCACGTCACGCTCGGCCAGCAGCACCGGGTCGAAGAACCGGGCCGTATACGTGTTGCCGCGCCGCAGCTCGCCCCCGAACGCCAGGCGCAGCGGCAGCAGGGACGGCACCACGAGGGGACGCGGGAGGGGCCACCGCGTGACCGCCGAGTCGCCCCCGGCCTCGAGCGTGAGACGGAACACCGTGTCGTCGGCCACGGTGCCGCGGGCCGTGAACCGCCGCCCGTCGCCATCGAAGTCGGCGAAGACGGAGCGCAGGCGCAGCGCCCGGGTCAGCACCGCGACCGACCGGATGGTCGTGCGGCGCATCGCGCCCAGGACCGGTGCGTCGAGCACGAGCAGGTCCTCGACACGGACCGAATCGACCAGGGTGTCGACCGTGGTGGAGGCGAATCCCACCTGGCGGCCGCGCGCGTCGATATGATAGAAGAGGGCGCCCGGAGGCACCGCCAGCGCCGCCTCGGCCAAGCGCGCGCCGGTGGGGCGGAAAAACTCCCGCTTCACGAGCCAGCCGATGCTCGCGACCCACACGGTGAGGATCACCACGCCCCAGTGGCGTCGCCTCAGGGCCGCGACTCCTCGCCGAGGCGCAGCGCGGCAGAGAACACGGCCCGCTCGTCTTCCGATTCCACGATGAAAGATACTGCGGTCGGGAAGTCGTTCGCTGCGGCGTGCGCCCGCAGCGCGCCGGCCATCGCCACGGCCACGTCGGCCAACCGCAGCGCGTCCGACCCCACGTGCATCGGGGGCGCGGCGATGTGCCCGAACTGCCACTCCTTGGCACGCTCGAGGACGGAGCGCCAGGCGCGGGCGAGGTGGAGCGGCAGCACGGATGCCGGAATGTCGCCGACGACGGCGTGGATGACGAACTCGGCGGGAAGCTCGCCGCCGGGCGTCACGACGGCGGCGCCCACCGCGAGGTCGGTGCGGAGCTCCAGCGCGCGCCGGAACGCGGGGCCGCCGGCCTGATCGAGACGCTCCCCGGCGGGGGTGACGGCGGTCAGGCGGGTGGTCACCGGCCGGACGATCGCGTCGGCGGACACCGCCGCGAGATCGCCCACCACCACCCGGATCACCGGGTGGCCGCCTCCCGGGCGCGGCGGTACGCCTGCCTCGCCTCGTCCGAGCGACCGAGGCGATCCAGCACGCGCCCGATCCCCTGGAGCACGCGGGGGTCGCGCGGATCGAGCGCGGCCGCGCGCTGCAGGGCCGTCAGGGCCGCGGACAGGTCGTCGAGCTGGTTCAACGTCTCGCCCAGCTGCCGCCACGTCGCCGGCCGATCCGGATCGAGCTCCGCGGCACGCCGCAGGTGACGCACCGCGTCGCCGCACAGCCCGCGTCGGGCCAGAAGGCCGCCGAGTGCCGCAATCGCCTCGGCGTGCCCGGCGTCGGCGGTCAGCACGTGCTCGACTTCCTGCTGCGCAGCCCCATAGCGGCCACGCTCCGCCAGCAGCCGCGCGCGCTCGAGGCGCAGGTCCGCGTCCGCGGGCGCAAACGTCACGGCGCGGTCGAGCTCAGCCAGCGCCCGCTCGCCATCCCCGCGGGCGGCCAGGAGCACCGCGAGCGCCCGCCGGGCGCTGATGTGGCCCGGCTCGGCCGCGAGAAACGCGCGGTACAGCTGCACCGCGCGAGTCGTCTCGCCGGCGCCGCGCGCCGTCTCCGCCTCTTCCCACAGCCGCCCCGGCACCGGGGCCTCGTGATGCCCGTTGCCCGAAGGCGGAGCCAGGGCGGGCGGATCCACGGGCACCGCAAACTCGCCCGAGGACGACAGCAGTTCGGCCTCCTGTTGCAGCTCCGCGGCCACCCGCGCGCGCTCCTGCGCCCGCCACGCCGGTAGCGAGCGGGGCTTCACGGCGTCACCGCCTGCGCGAGCCACGACACGTAGGTGTCGAGGCCGTGATTCACCGGCACGGCAATGAGCTCGGGGACCTGGTAGGGGTGATGTCGTCGCACCGCAGTGCGCAGCGCGTCCCAGCGCGATGCCATCGTCTTCAAGAGCACGAGCACTTCTGTCTCCTCTTGCACCGCGCCTTGCCACCGGTAGATCGACGTCGCGCCGGGCACGATGGTGCCGCAGGCGACGACACGCTCGTCCACCAAGGCCCGCACCAACCGCTGCGCGTCGTCGGGCGAGCCCAGCGTCGTGAGCGCGAGCAGAGGCGTATCGGACATTCGGGGGCGGATAACGTATCCCCCAACGCGAGGACTGGCAACCGGTTGGGGAGGCCCGGGGATTGACCTCCGGACCCCGGTCCGGCTAGCCTCCCCGGCTATGGCCGGCGACTCCCTCATCGTGCGCGGCGCGCGGGAGCACAACCTCCAGAACATCAACGTCGCGATCCCCCGCAATACCCTGACCGTCATCACGGGGCTCTCGGGCTCGGGGAAATCGTCGCTCGCCTTCGACACGATCTATGCCGAGGGCCAGCGCCGCTACGTCGAGTCGCTCTCCGCCTACGCCCGCCAGTTCCTCGGGCTCATGGAAAAGCCCGACGTGGACGCGATCGAGGGGCTGTCGCCCGCGATCTCGATCGAGCAGAAGACCGCCGGCGCCAACCCGCGTTCCACGGTCGGCACGATCACCGAGGTGTACGACTACCTCCGCCTCCTGTGGGCCCGCGCCGGCACGCCGCATTGCCCCACCGACGGGTCGCCGATCGAGCGGCAGAGCGCCACCCAGATCACCGACCACGTGCTCGCGTGGCCGGAGGGGACGAAGATCGAGATCCGGGCGCCGCTCGTGCGCGGCCGGAAGGGCGAATTCCGCGATCTGCTCGAATCGGTGCGGCGCCAGGGCTTCGTGCGCGTGCGGGTGGACGGGGAGACCTGCGACCTCGCCGCGGTGCCCAAGCTGCACCGGCGCAAGAACCACGACATCGCGGTGGTGGTGGACCGGCTCGCGGTGCGGCGCGCCGACCGCGGCCGCCTGGCCGACTCGATCGAGACCGCCCTCAAGGCGGCGGACGGCACGGTCGAGATCGCGCGGCAGGGCGCCGAGCGCCCCACGCTGTTCTCCGAGCGGTATGCGTGCCCGCAGTGCGGGCTGTCGCTCCCCGAGCTCGAGCCGCGCCAGTTCTCGTTCAACTCGCCCTTCGGCGCGTGCCCCGACTGCTCGGGGCTCGGCACCCGCCGCGAAGTCAGCGCCGACCTGGTCCTGGGCGACCCGCGCCTTTCGATTCTCGAGGGCGCGATCCTGCCCTGGGGCGAGCCGAGCGGCTACCTGCGCAAGGTCGTCCTGCCGACGCTGGCCCGCACGTTCAAGTTCGATCTCGACACCCCGTGGCACGGCCTGTCACCGGCCGCCCGCAAGGCGGTGCTGCACGGCGCGCCCGGCAAGACGCTCACGTATCAGTACGACAGCGCGCGCTTCCACGGGTCCTACCGATCGACGTGGGAGGGGGTGCTGCGCCACGTCGAGCGCCGCTACCGGGAAACCACCTCCGACGCGGTGCGGGACCAGCTCGCCGAGTTCATGGTGGAGCAGGCGTGCCCGACGTGCGCCGGCCGGCGGCTGCGGGCCGAGAGTCTCGCGGTGCTGGTGCAGGGGCGCAGCCTCGGCGACATCGTGGAGCTGTCGGTCGCCGAGGCGCTCGCGTTCTTCGCGGGAATCCCGCTGCGGCGGGCCGGCCGCCCGGGTCTGGACCCCGACATCGCGCGCCCCATCCTCAAGGAGGTCACCGACCGCCTCCGCTTCCTCGTCAACGTGGGCCTCGATTACCTCACGCTCGGCCGCTCGGCCGCGACCCTCTCGGGAGGCGAAGCGCAGCGCATTCGCCTGGCCACCCAGATCGGCAGCCGCCTGGTGGGTGTGCTGTACATCCTCGACGAGCCGTCCATCGGGCTGCACCAGCGCGACAACGAGCGGTTGCTGAAGACGCTGCGCGAGCTGCGCGACCTCGGGAATACGGTCCTCGTCGTCGAGCACGACGAGGAGACCATCCGCGCCGCCGACCATGTGCTGGATCTCGGCCCCCGCGCCGGGCGCGCGGGTGGGATGGTCGTCGTCGAGGGCGATGTGGACCAGGTGGTGCGACACCGCGACTCGCTCACCGGACGCTATTTGCGCGGCGAGCTGCGCATCCCCATCCCCGCGCGCCGCCGCCCCGGCGACCCCGACCGCACCCTGCGGGTGGTGGGCGCGCGGCAGCACAACCTCCGCAATCTGACGGTGGACTTCCCGCTGGGCCGGTTCGTCGCGGTGACCGGTGTGTCGGGTTCGGGCAAGTCCACGCTCGTCACCGACGTCCTGTATCATGCGCTGGCGCGTCACCTGTACCGCGCGAAACTCGTGCCGGGCGCGCACGACCGGCTGGACGGGCTCGGCCACCTCGACAAGGTGATCGACATCGACCAGAGTCCCATCGGCCGGACACCGCGCTCGAACCCCGCCACCTACACGGGGCTGTTCACGCCGATCCGCGAGCTGTTCACCCAGCTCCCGGAGGCGAAGCTGCGCGGCTACGGGCCGGGGCGCTTCTCCTTCAACGTGAAGGGTGGCCGCTGCGAGGCGTGTCAGGGTGACGGCCTCGTCAAGGTCGAGATGCACTTCCTCCCCGACGTGTACGTGCCCTGCGAGGTGTGCAAGGGGCGGCGCTACAACCGCGAGACGCTCGAGGTCCGCTACAAGGGCCGGTCCATCGCCGACGTGCTGGACCTCACCGTGGCCGACGCCCTCGAGTTCTTCGCAGCCCAGCCCCGCATCCGTTCGAAACTGGAGCTGCTGAACGACGTAGGGCTGGGGTACATCCACCTCGGGCAGTCGGCGACCACCCTGTCGGGGGGCGAGGCGCAGCGGGTCAAGCTGGCGACCGAGCTCGCCAAGCGGGATACCGGGCGCACACTCTATATCCTCGACGAGCCCACGACCGGCCTGCACTTCGAGGACGTGCGGTTGCTGCTCGAGGTGCTGCACCGGCTGGTGGACAAGGGCAACACGGTGATCGTCATCGAGCACAATCTGGACGTGATCAAGACGGCGGACTGGGTGATCGACCTCGGTCCGGAGGGCGGGGCTCGGGGCGGGGACGTCGTGGCGGCGGGCACGCCCGAGGAGGTCGCGCGGGTGGGGGCCTCGTACACGGGGCAGTTCCTGGGGCGCGTGCTGGCGCGCCGCGGCGACTGAGCATGCCGCCGTTGGCGCCGCGCGCGAGCCCGGCCTAAGTTGACCCACACGAACGCGAGGGAGAGGCGCAGCCGTCGATGGGACCGAGTGCCTGGGAAGCCATCGCCCCGATGGTCGTCGTGAGCGTCATCTTCTTGTCGGGAGCGGCGGTTTTCATCCTCAAGGGCCCGCTCGGCAAGGCGTTGGCGGAGCGCCTGGCCGGCCGCGGGGCGGGGTCCGACGGCGCGGTGCAACGGCTCCGCGCCGAGGTCGACGACCTGCGTGCCGAGCTGGGTGCGGTGCAGGAGCGGCTCGATTTCGCCGAGCGGTTGCTCGCGCGCGACCGGGAGCGCGAGCGGCTGCCGCGGGGCGCCGACGCGTGAGTCCCGACGTCTGGGCCATCGTGCCGATCGCCGGGATGGCGACGGGCGCGTTCTTCATGTTCGGCGTCTATAAGCTGGTGAACCGGTGGCTCGACGTGCGGGCGCGGCGGGACATGGCCGTGCCGCTCGAAGAGTTGCGCGAGCTGCAGCGTGAAGTGGACGAATTGCGCGTGCTCGCCGCGCGCATTCCCGAGCTCGAGGAGCGGCTCGATTTCGCCGAGCGCCTGCTGGCGCGCGCGACCGAGCGGGGCGCCTTGAAGCCCTGAGTCCTGAGATCACCGTCATGGACACGCCCTTCGTCGCTCCCGTGGTCCCGATCCTGTGTCTGGCCGCCGCGGCGGGACGCGCGAGCCAGGGAGGCTGAGTGGTGGGCGATCTCACGGGCCTCGTGGCCGTCACGTTCATCTTCGGCGGGGGCACGCTGTTCCTGCTCGCGATCTCGCCGATCGGCAAGGCGATCGGTGCGCGGATCCTGGGCAAGCGCGCGGGGGCCGACGGGGACGACGACGTGCGGGCGACGCTCGACGCGGTGCGCGCGGAACTCGACGACTTGCGGCGGCTCCAGGGCGAGGTGGCCGAGCTGGCCGAGCGCGTCGACTTCGCCGAACGCTTGCTCGCCCGCGAGCGTGACGGGGCGCGGTTGCCGCCGGCACCGTGACGGCACGACTGACGAGGAGCAACCGGTGAGCCCAGAAATCCCATTCGTCATGGCCGGATCGTTGTTCGCCATCGGAGCGGCGACCTGGCTGCTCACCCCCATCGTGCGCGGGCTCGGCGAGCGGCTGAAGAGCGGCCGGGCGGGTGACGCCCAGCTCACCGCGCTGCGCGCCGACGTCCAGGCGTTGCGTGACGATCTGCACGACGAGCAGCAGCGCCTCCGTGCCGAGATCGGCGAGTTGACCGAGCGGCTCGATTTCACCGAGCGGCTGCTCGCGCAGCAGCGCGAGGCGGGCCGGCTCGGTCCGGGGGCGGGCTGATGGACGACGTCGCCAGGATCTTCGCCTTCCTGATGGTGATCGTCGCCACGCTGGGGATAGGGTACCTCGTCGTCGGCGGCGTCGGCCTCGCGTTGCGACGGATGGAACGGCGCCCGGCGTTGCCGCGCGAGTTGGACCACGGTTCGCCGGACGTGGAAGCCCGTCTCGCCGCTTTGGAGCGGGCGACCGAACGGTTGGCCGAGCTGGAAGAGCGAGTGGATTTCGCTGAGCGGCTGCTGGCGCGACACCGGGACGCCGCCAGCCTGCCGCGGGAGTAGTCGGGGTATGGAAGAGATCCTCGCGATCGTGTTCCTGTTCGGCGGCGGCACCATCGCGGCCCTGGCGTATTCCCCGGTGGGCCGGGCGTGGGCCGACCGGATCCGCGGGCGCCATGGGGGCGGCGAGGACGACGCGCGCGCGCGGGCGGAGCTGCTGGAGGCGGTGGACGACGTGCGCCAGGAGGTGGCGGAACTGGCCGAGCGAGTAGATTTTACCGAACGCCAGATGGCGCGGCAGAGCGAGGCGGGCCGGCTTGCGGCGCCTGTCCGTGTGTTGCCCCTTGAAACAGGCGGAGCGCCGTGAGCGTAGGACTGGCCATGGTTCAGACACCGGCGCCGCCGGCGCCGCTGCCCGACCCGAACCTGATCGTGACGTACGGTTTCGAGCTGCTCACCACGATCGTGGTCGCGACGGCGTTCGTCTTCGCAGTGCGGTGGATCGTGGTGTCGCCCATCGGTCAGGCCATTGGCGAGCGCGTGCGCCGCTGGCGCAGCGGCGACACCGTGGCGGACGGCGAGCGGGTGGAGCGGCTCGAAAGCGAGGTGGAGTCGCTGCGCGGGGAACTGAGCGACTTTGCGGAGCGGTTAGATTTTGCCGAGCGGGTCCTGGCCGAGCGCCGCGAGCGGCAGCTGGGCGCGGGGAAGTGATCAGCGGCTGATGGCTCGATTTCGCGAGGAGCACCATGGGGATCTTTGATCGTCTCTCGACCCTCGTCCGGTCGAACATCAACGACCTGATCAGCCGGGCCGAGGACCCCGAGAAGATGCTGAACCAGCTGATCGTCGACATGCGGAGCCAGCTGGCCAAGGCGAAGCAGCAGGTGGCGGCGGCGATCGCGGACGAGAAGCGTCTCTCGGCCCAGGTGGAGCAGGAGCGCAAGCTCGCCGAGGACTGGGAGAAGCGCGCGGTCCTGGCGGTGCAGGAGGGCCGGGACGACCTCGCCAAGCAGGCGCTGCTGCGGCACAACGAGCACGCGCACGGCGCGGTGCAACTGCACGAGACGTGGGTGAAGCACCGCGAGGAGACCGACAAACTGAAGGGCTCCCTGCGCCAGCTCAACGACAAGATCGAAGAGGCGAAGCGCAAGAAGAACATCCTGATCGCGCGGCAGAAACGCGCCGAGGCGCACAAGCGCATCCAGGAGACGATGTCGTCCATCGGCGACAAGAGCGCGTTCGAGACGTTCGATCGGCTCGCCGAGGCGATCGAGCACGAGGAGCGCAAGCTCATCGCGGCGGCCGAGGTCACCGAGGACCTGTCGGGGGACACGCTGATCAAGCAGTTCCAGGCGTTCGAGGTGAAGGCGGACGCCGACCAGCAGCTCCTCGCCCTCAAGCAGAAGATGGGCCTCCTCGCCCCCGGTCAACCGCCCGAAGCGCGGCAGCTCGGCAAGGGCGCGGCCGAGGCGGAGCTGATCGAAGACGACGACGAGGCCGGGGCCGGCCGCTGAGGCCGCCCCCGGCCTGCTGACCCGCCCCGGTCCCCCGGCCGACCCGCTGTGCCGCCGCCCGCGCACCGCTTTCTCATCCTGGCCGACGGCCAGTTCGGTCCCCTGACCTCGAAAACCGCCAATTCCTGCATCCGCTACATCCCCGAGCGGGTCGTCGCCGTGCTCGACCGCGAGCACGCCGGGGGCACCGTGCAGGACGTCCTCGGCTTCGGGGGCGCGATTCCCGTGGTCGGCGACCTCGCGGACGGCGCTGGGCGCGGCGGCGGGGCGACCGCGGTGCTGGTCGGCATCGCCCCCGCGGGCGGGCGGCTGCCCGCGGAGTGGCGGGCCTGGTTGCGCGCCGCCATCGAGCGCGGTCTCGAGATCTGGAGCGGGCTCCACACGTTCATCGGCGACGATCCGGAGCTCGGCGCGCTGGCGCGGGAGCGCGGCGTGCGCATCCTCGACGCCCGCAAGTCGCCGCCCGACCTGCCGGTGGCGGACGGGCGCGCCGCCCTCGTGGACGCGTTCGTCGTGCTCACCGTCGGCTCGGACTGCAACGTGGGCAAGATGACCGCGCAGCTGCAGCTGCGCGACGCGCTGGTGCGCCGCGGCCGGCGCACCAGCTTCGTCGCCACCGGTCAGACGGGCATCTTCATCGAGGGATGGGGGATCGCTGTGGACGCCGTGGTGGCCGACTTCATCGCGGGCGCGGCCGAGCGGCTCGTCCTCGAGGGTGCCCCGGACCACGACATCGTGCTGGTGGAAGGCCAGGGCAGCCTCGTGCATCCCGGCTACTCGGGCGTGACGCTGGGCCTGCTGCACGGCGCGTGTCCTGCCGCCATGATCCTGTGCCACCAGGCGAGCCGCGAGTGGATCGGCGACTACGGCGGGCGCGGGCCGTGGGTCCGCATCCCGCCGCTCGCCGAGCTGGTGGCGATCTACGAGCGCGCTGCCGCACCGGTCCGACCGGCGCCGGTCATCGGCATCTGCCTCAACACGTTCGACCTGAGCGAGCCGGCCGCCCGGGACGCCGTGGCGCAGGCGGCCCGGGAGACGGGACTGCCGGCGTGCGACCCCGTGCGCTTCGACCCCGCTCCGCTCGTCACGGCGATCGAGGACGCGGCCGCCCGCCCGCGCTGATCCGGCGACAATCCGATGCCGCGCGCGGCGTTCGGGTAGCACTCCCGGTCGCCCGACGGTCTATCGTGCCTCCATGCTTCCCGGTGCGGCCGCGGCGGAATGGCGGGTGGTGCGAGTGCTGTTGTGGCGCTCCCGCCTCGGACTCTGGCTCGCGGTGCTCGTCACCGGCAACGCGCTCCTCGTCGGCGTGCAGCCGGGGATCGGAACCACCGCGCCGGCGGTGCGCCTCGGGCTGCTCGCCGGGATCGTCGCCGGAACGCTCGGCGCGGGCCGGGAGCGCGCCGCGATGCTGTTGACCCTGACGCACCCCGTCACGCCGCACGGCATCGCGGCCGCGCGCGGGCTGGTGCTCACCGCCGTGAGCGCGGCCGCGGCGCTGGCCGGGCTCGCGGCTGTCGCGTTCGCGCTCGCCGTCCCCGTGGCGCCGCTGCTCCCCGTCGCGGCCGCGGCGGTCGCCGCCGCCGCGGCCGGGACAGGCGCGGCGCTCGGCCTGTCCTGGCTCGGGGGGACCGCGCTGTCCGGGTTTCTCTTCGCCTACGTCGTCTTCGTGAGCGGCCTTTCTCCCGACGTGTGGGCGGTGCTCGCGCGGCCGGGGGTCGTACGCGGCGCGGGCATCGCATTGCTCGAGACGTTGCCGAGCCTGTGGCGCTATCGGGCCCTCGCCGTGGGGGACCTCGGCGCGTGGCTACACGCCGCGGCATGGGCGGCGGGGGGGGCCGCGCTCGCGGGCACCGTGCTCGCCGCGCGACGCCGATGACCCTGCCGCTCGTGCAGGTGCGCGACCTCACCCGCGCGTTCGGCGTCCGCGGGCGGCGCCGGGTCGCGCTGGGTGGGGTCTCTCTGGATGTCGATCCCGGCGAGATCGTCGCCCTGGTCGGGGAGAACGGGGCGGGGAAGACGACGTTGCTGCGGGTGGTCGCCGGACTGCTGGCGCCCCACGGCGGCCGCGTCCGGGTCGCGGGCCAGCGGCCCGAGTCGCCCGCCGCGCACCGCGTGCTGGGCTTCGCGCCCGAGTCGCCGGTGTTTCCCCCGCGCTCACGGTCGGCGAGACGCTCGACTACTACGCCCGTTTCCACGCCGTGGGCCCCGCGCGGCGCGCCGCGGTGGCGCGGGCGCTTGCGACCGGCGGGCTCGAGGCGGTCGCCGCCCGACCCGTCGGGCGCCTCTCGCCGGGGTGGCTGCGGCGGCTCGCGCTCGCGCAAGCCGCCCTCGGCCTGCGGCAGGTCCTGCTGCTCGACGAGACGCTCGCCGGCGTGGATCCACCGGCGCGCCGTGCCCTGTGCGAGCAGCTGGCCGCGCTCGCGGCGCACGGCACGGCCATCCTGCTCGCCTCGCACGACCTGGCCGCCGTCGAGCGGCTGGCCGCGCGCATCCTCGTGCTGCGGGCCGGCGTCGTGGTCCACACGGTTCATCCCGTGCGCCGCCGCCGCATGCTCGAAGTGCTGCTCGACACGCCACCGACGGTGGCGCCGCCCGGGTTCCGGCGCACGGCGGCGGGGCTCGAGCGGGACCTGGGTGACGGGTCGGTCGAGGCCGCGCTGGCGCTGTGCCGGGCGTTCCGGCTGCCGGTGCGGGGTTCTCACGTCCGGCTGCGGACGCTCGAGGACGAGGTGGTCGACGCGCTGGACCGCGCGTCGGCGCGTTGACGCGTCGCGCCCCCGCCGTCTAGGTTTCCGCGGCACCGGCGCGGCGGACGGCATGAGTCTCTCCCTCTACAATACGCTCACTCGATCGGTCGAGCCGTTCGCGCCGCTCGCCCCGCCGCGCGTCACGTTGTATACCTGCGGCCCCACGGTCTGGAACTACGCGCACATCGGCAACTTCCGCACGTTCCTGTTCGAGGACCTGCTGCGGCGGCACCTGGACGCGTCGGGGTACGACGTCTTCCATATCATGAACCTCACCGACGTGGACGACCGCACCATCAAGGCCGCGGCGGCCGCGGGGAAACCGCTCCAGGACCACACCGCGCCGTTCGCGCAGGCGTTCTTCGAGGATCGCGACTTCCTGCGGATCCGTCCGGCGCACGTGCATCCGCGCGCGACCACCTCGGTGCCGGCGATGGTCGCGCTGGTGCAGCGCCTGCTCGATCGCGGGGTCGCCTACCGGGGCGAGGACGGCTCGGTGTACTTCGCGATCACGAAGTTCCCGACGTACGGGCGCCTCTCGCGCCTCGACACGCGCGAGATCAGGGTCGGCGCGCGGGTCGCGAGCGACGAGTATGCCAAGGACGACCCCCGCGACTTCGCGCTGTGGAAGGCCGCCGTGCCGGTGGACGAGCAGGTGGGCGCGGCGTGGGACGCCCCGTTCGGCCGCGGGCGGCCCGGCTGGCACCTCGAGTGCTCGGCGATGTCGCTGGCCGAGATCCGCGACCGCTTCGGCGTCGAGACGCTGGACATTCACGCGGGCGGGGTGGATCTCATCTTCCCGCATCACGAGGACGAGATCGCGCAGTCGGAGGCGGCGACGGGCCAGCCGTTCGCCCGCACCTGGCTGCACGGCGAGTTCCTCAACGTGCGCGGCACCAAGATGTCGAAGCGCTATGGCAACATCCTCACCGCGCGCGACCTGCGCGAGCAGGGGGTGGACCCCGCGGCGGTCCGTCTGCTGTTCGGTCAGACGCACTACCGCCAGCCGCTCGACTGGACCGACGAGGCGCTGGCGGCCGCCACGGAAGGGGCGCGGCGCATCGGCGAGCTGGGCGAGCGACTGCGCGCGGCGGCGGGGGCCGCGGGGGAGGACGCCGGGCTCCTCGCCGACGCGGGCGCGCGGCTGACGGCGGCCGTGACGGCCGCGCTCGACGCGGATCTCAACGCCCCTCAGGCCGTGGCGGCCGTGTTCGACTTCGTGCGGGCAGCCAATCGGGAGCTCGACGCGGGACGCGGGGACGGGGCGGGCGCGGCGGCTCGGGCCTTCGCGGGCGTGATGGCCGTGCTCGACCTCGAGCCTGGCAGCCGCCCGCCCGACCCCGAGCTGGCGCGCTGGGCCGAGGAGCGCCTCGCGGCACGGGCGGCGGCCCGGCGAGCGCGGCGGTATCAGGAAGCGGACGGGATCCGCGACGAGCTGTGGGCGCGGGGCGTCGAGATCGAGGACACGCCGCAGGGAACGCGCTGGCGCCTGCGGGCGCCGCTGCCCGGGGACGGGGCCTAAATCCTTCCTTCCCCGTCCCTTGCGATGGGCAAGGGCCCGGGTTAGCCTTTTAGTCTGGGAAAATTGACGGGCTGCCAGCTGACGTAGCTCAACTGGTAGAGCGGCTGATTTGTAATCAGCAGGCTGAGGGTTCGAGTCCCTTCGTCAGCTCACGTTGCCGGAGTGCGACCCTGCGCCTCGCGTTTCCCGAGCGTGCACACGCACCCCGCGCATGGGACCCGCGGGGTGCGTCGCTGTCAGCGAGGACGCGTGGCGTGGAGCGACGCGGGGCCGCACGGCTGGGTGGGGTGCCCGAGTGGCCAAAGGGAGCAGACTGTAAATCTGCCGCGCATCGCGCTACGAAGGTTCGAATCCTTCCCCCACCACTCGGTCGCGGGCGTAGCTCAGTTGGTAGAGCATCAGCCTTCCAAGCTGAGGGTCGCGGGTTCGAGCCCCGTCGCCCGCTTTTGTGCGCTCGCGTAGCTCAGTCGGTAGAGCGCGTCCTTGGTAAGGACGAGGTCACCGGTTCAATCCCGGTCGCGAGCTCTGGGACAGCAGGGTGGGATGTCGGACGGGGATGATGCGTCGGGGATAGCGGCGATGTGGTGAGTGGTGAGTGGTTTCGTTCCGACGGACGGATAGTCTCACGCGCGGAGTGAGCCACGTACCACGCACCACGCCATTGCGCACACGCACGGAACGCAACCAAGCACCGGGGCACACATGGCGAAGCAGAAGTTCGAGCGGACGAAGCCGCATGTGAACGTGGGGACGATTGGGCACGTGGACCACGGGAAGACGACGTTGACGGCGGCGTTGACGAAGGTGGCGGCGGACAAGGGCCTGGCGACCTACGTGTCGTACGACCAGGTGGCGAAGGCGTCGGAGTCGCAGGGGCGGCGGGATGCGACCAAGATTCTGACGATCGCGACGAGCCACGTGGAGTACAGCTCGGAGAAGCGGCATTACGCGCACGTGGACTGCCCGGGGCACGCCGACTACGTGAAGAACATGATCACCGGGGCCGCGCAGATGGACGGGGCGGTGCTGGTGGTGAGCGCGGTGGACGGGCCGATGCCGCAGACGCGGGAGCACATTCTGCTGGCGCGGCAGGTGAACGTGCCCTACATCGTGGTGTTTTTGAACAAGTGCGATCTGGTGGACGATCCCGAGCTCTTGGACCTGGTGGAGCTCGAGGTGCGGGAGCTGTTGAGCAAGTATGACTTTCCGGGCGACGACGTGCCGGTGGTGCGGGGCTCGGCGCTGAAGGCGCTGAGCGGGGACGCCGAGGCGGTGGCGGGGGTCTGGGCGCTGTTGGAGGCGTTGGACTCGCACGTGCCGGAGCCGAAGCGGGACGTGGACAAGCCGTTCCTGCTGCCGGTGGAGGACGTGTTCTCGATCACGGGGCGGGGGACGGTGGCGACGGGGCGGATCGACCGGGGGAAGGTGAAGGTGCAGGACGAGGTGGAGATGGTGGGGTTTGGGACGGTGAAGAAGGTGGTGGTGACGGGGGTGGAGATGTTCCGCAAGCTGCTGGACGAGGGGCAGGCGGGGGACAACGTGGGGCTGTTGTTGCGGGGGGTGGAGAAGGACGAGATCGAGCGGGGGATGGTGTTGGCGAAGCCGGGGTCGATCACGCCGCACACGAAGGCGGAGGCGGAGGTGTACGTCCTGACGAAGGAAGAGGGGGGCCGGCACACGCCGTTTTTCAAGGGGTATCGGCCGCAGTTTTATTTCCGGACGACGGACGTGACGGGGTCGGTGGAGCTGCCGGCGGGGGTGGAGATGGTGATGCCGGGCGACAACACGAAGATGGAGATCGAGTTGATCACGCCGATCGCGATGGAGGAGCAGCTGCGGTTCGCGATTCGCGAGGGTGGGCGGACGGTGGGAGCGGGCGTCGTCACCAAAATCTTGAAGTAAGGCGGAGCGACGAGGGGTATAGATGCCGCGCGAGAACATCATTCTCGAGTGCACGGTGTGCAAGGACCGGAACTACTTCACCACGAAGAACCGGCGCAAGCACCCCGAGCGCGTGGAATGGCGGAAGTACTGCCCGCGGTGCAACCAGCACCAGGCGCATAAGGAATCGAAGTAGCCGTGAGTACGGACGCGCTGCAGACGACGGGCGGGGCGGTCGCGCGCGCGCGCCAGTTCTATCTGGACGTCGTCGCCGAGATGCGGAAGGTGACGTGGCCCACGCGGGACGAGGCCCGCAAGGCCACGATCGCCATCATCGCGTTCGTCGGGATTCTGTCGGTCGCGATCGGCGTCATGGACACGGTGTTCCAGTGGCTGCTGGTGAAGCTCGTCGCCCGGCTGTTCTGATGGACGAGCATCGCTGGTACGCGATTCAAACGACGGCGGGGCACGAGAACAAGGTTCGGTCGCTCATCGAGCGGCGGATCAACGAAGACACCCGTGCGGAAGACGAGCGGCCCATCCGGCGGGCCCTGGTCCCCACGCAGGACGTCGTGGAGATCAAGAACGGCAAGAAGATCACGGTCGAGCGGAAGATGTACCCCGGCTACGTGCTGGTCGAGATGGTGATGAATCAGGAGACGATTCACACCGTCAACGGCATCCAGGGGGTCATCAAGTTCGTGGGGACAAGCCGGCTCCCCCAGCCGCTGCGCCAGGACGAAGTGAACCGGTTGCTCGGTGTCGAGGAGCCGGTGCCCGAGGAGGAACCGCAGCTCGACATCCCGTTCCTCATCGGGCAGGTCGTGGAGATCACCGAAGGGCCGTTCAGTGAGTTCAGCGGCACGGTGGAGGAAGTGCTGGCCGACAAGGGCAAGGTGCGGGTGTCGGTCTCGCTGTTCGGGCGCCCCACGTCGGTGGAGCTCGACTACCTCCAGCTGAAGGCGCACTGACCGCCCCCCCGACCACGGGGGAGTCACGTGGGAGCTCACGGTGCGTGAGCGTCAGGAGAGGACAGAATGGCGAAGCCGATCGCCGCCGTGGTGAAGCTGCAGGTCCCGGCCGGACAGGCGACCCCTGCCCCGCCGGTGGGGACCGCCCTGGGGCCCCACGGCGTCAACATCATGGAGTTCGTCAAGCAGTTCAACGCGCGGACGCAGAGCGCGATGGGCATGGTGACGCCGGTGGAGGTGACGATCCACAAGGATCGGACGTTCACCTTCATCACGAAGACCCCCCCCGCCGCCGTCCTCCTCAAAAAGGAAGCGGGATTGGAGAAGGGCTCCCCGACCTCGAACCGGCAGAAGGTCGGGACCGTGACGCGCGCCCAGGTGCGGAAGATCGCCGAGCTGAAGATGCCCGACCTCAACGCCACCTCGGTCGAGGCGGCGATGAAGATGATCGCGGGCACCGCCCGCTCGGCCGGGATCGAGGTCGTGGACTGATGCGGCGCCACGGCAAGCGGTACGAGGCAGCGGCGGCGACCATCGAGGGGCGCCGGCCGTATGCGGCGCGCGAGGCGATCGAGCGGGTGAAGACGACCGCCACGGCCAAGTTCGACGAGTCGGTGGACGTCGCGGTGCGGCTCGGCGTCGATCCCAAGCACGCCGACCAGATCGTGCGGGGGACGGTGTCCCTGCCCCACGGGACGGGGAAGACGGTGCGGGTGCTCGTGATCACCGCGGGAGAGAAGGCGGCGGAGGCGGAGGCCGCGGGCGCCGACTTCGTGGGGGTCGAGTACCTCCAGAAGATCAAGGAGGGCTGGCTCGACACCGACGTCATCGTGGCCACGCCCGACGTGATGGGGCAGCTCGGTCCGTTGGGCAAGATTTTGGGGCCGCGCGGGCTGATGCCCAACCCCAAGGCGGGGACCGTCACGCTGGACGTGGCGCGCGCCGTCCGCGAGCTCAAGGCGGGCAAGATCGAGTTCCGCGTGGACAAGGCGGGGATCGTGCACGCGGCGATCGGAAAGAAGTCGTTCGCGGTGGAGCACCTCGCCGAGAACCTCCAGTCGTTCATGGAGGCGATCCTGAAGGCGAAGCCCTCCGCGGCGAAGGGGACCTACGTCCGCTCCGTGACGGTCTCGAGCACCATGGGACCGGGCGTGCGGCTCGATGCGCAGGGGTACCACCGATGATCGCGACCAAAGCGCGCAAGCAGGAGGCGGTGCAGACGCTCGCGGGCCGGCTGCAGCGCGCGCCCACGATCTACGTCACCGACTTCACCGGGCTCGACGTCGCACGGCTCACCGCGCTGCGCCGGCGCCTGCGCGCGGCGGGCGTGGAGTACGTCGTGGTGAAGAACACGCTCGCCAAGCGGGCCTTCGCAGAGGCGCACGTGGTGGGGCTCGAGTCGCACCTCGCCGGCCCGACGGGGCTCGTGCTGGCCGGCACGGACCCCGTGGCCGCGGCGAAGGTGTTGGCGGACTTCGCCAAGGAGCACGAGAAGCTCGCCGTGCGCGCGGGGCTCGTGGAGGGCAAGGCTGTCGGCGCCCAGCAGGTGAAGCTCCTGGCGCAGCTGCCTCCCCGCACCGAGCTGCTTGCCCAGCTGGGCGGCGTGTTGCAGGCACCGCTCGCGGGTCTTGTCGGTGCGATGAACGGGCTGCTGGTCATGATGGTGGGTGCCCTCGAGGCGCTCAGGGAACAGCGCGCTTCGGGCGCGGCCTCTTAACCGGGTAGGAGAGAGACTATGGCGACCCAGACGATGAGTAAGGACGATATCCTCGCCGCAATCGGGAACATGTCCGTGTTCGAGCTCGCCGAGCTGATCGAGGCGTTCAAGGACAAGTTCGGTGTCACGATCGCGGCGCCGGCGGCGGCGGCGCCCGCGGGCGCGGCCGGCGGGGCGGCAGCGGCTCCGGCGGTCGAGGAGAAGACCGAGTGGGCGGTCGTGCTCCAGAGCGGCGGCGAAAAGAAGATTCAGGTCATCAAGGAAGTGCGCGCGATCACGAACCTGGGCCTCAAGGAGGCCAAGGATCTGGTCGAAGGCGCGCCCGGCGTGATCAAAGAGGGCGTGTCGAAGCAGGAAGCCGAAGACATTAAGAAGAAGCTCGAAGCGCAGGGCGGCGTCGTCGAACTCAAGTAGGCCGGCGGGGCACGCGAGCGGGCCACGGGGGTCCGTTCGTTCACGCTGGTCACTTGCAGTTTGGACGACATGCGCCGATACCTGGCACCACACGTTTTGCGCATCCCGAGTTCCCGCTCACGCCCCCGGCCCGTCGGGCCCGGGGGCTGCGGGCGCTCTGTGTCGTTTCCTGAGGACGTGACATGACCAAGACTCTGCCGGTGCTGTCGTTCGCCAAGCTGGACACGGGCATGCCCATGCCCCACCTGCTGGATATCCAGACCCGGGCCTTCCAGGCGCTGCTCCAGCCGGTGGGAGCGGACGCCGGGCGAACGGACGTCGGGCTCGAGCGGGTGTTCAAGGAAATCTTCCCGATCAGCGACGTGAACGGGAACTACTCGCTCGAGTTCGTGAAGTACTCGCTTGGCGAGGCGAAGTACTCGGTCGAGGAGTGCATCGAGCGCGACATGACGTACTCAGTGCCCCTCAAGGCGACGCTGCAACTCGTGATCATGGAAGAGGTCGGCGAGACGGTCAAGACGAAACGCCCGAAAAACATCATCGAGAAGGAAGTGTATCTCGGCGAGCTGCCGATCCTGACGGCGCTCGGCACCTTCGTGATCAACGGGGCCGAGCGTGTCATCGTGTCGCAGCTGCACCGCTCGCCGGGCGCGGTGTTCGAGGAGAGCATCCACCCGAACGGCCAGCGCCTGTTCTCGGCCCGCATCATCCCGTTCCGGGGGTCGTGGGTCGAGTTCACCGTGGACATCCACGACGTCATCTACGTCCACATCGACAAGAAGAAGAAGTTCCCGGCGACGGCCCTGCTGCGCGCCTTCGGCTACGGCACCAACGCCGACCTGCTGCGGCTGTTCTACGCGACCCGCGAGCTCGACATCACCGGCCGCGTGGACGCCCGCACCCAGAAGCGCGAAGTGCTCGGCAACCTCCTCGCCGAGGACGTGCCCGATCCCGAGCACAAGAAGGGCGACCCGCTGGCGCGCGTGGGGGAGGAACTCACCCTCGACCGGCTCAACGCGTTCCGCCGCGCGGGGATCACCTCGGTCAGGGTGTTCGCCGGGTACACGAGCTACGACTTGCGCGACGAGGGCCAGCCCACGACGGTGCGCGAGAAGGAAGGCAAGCCGATCCTCGCGGTGGACGTGGCCGACCCCGAGACCGGGGAAGTGCTGGCCGAGGCCGGGCGCGAGCTGTCCGACACCCTGAAGAAGCGGCTGCTCAAGGCCAACGTCACGCGCGTGGATGTGCTCCTGCCGGCCGGCCGGGCGGAGTCGCCGCTCATCAAGAACACGCTGGCCAAGGACCCGACGCACAGCGAGGCCGAGGCCCTGGAGCAGATATACCAGCTGCTGCGGCCCGGCGAGGCACCCAACCTCGAGACGGCCCGACAGGCGCTCGAGCGGTTGTTTTTCCACCCCAAGCGCTACGACCTCGGCCGGGTGGGCCGGTACAAGATCAACCAGCGCCTCAAGGTCGGCGCGTCGCCCGACCACACCGTTCTCTCCGAGGACGACTTCATCGCGATCCTCCGTTACCTCATCGAGCTGTCCGAGGGACGGGGGTACACCGACGACATCGACCACCTCGGCAACCGCCGGGTGCGGTCCGTCGGCGAGCTGATCGCGAACCAGTTCTCGGTCGGCCTGTCGCGCATGGCGCGGCTGATCAAGGAACGGATGAGCATCAACAACGATCCGGAGCGCATCACGCTCGACGACCTGGTCAACGCGCGCACGGTCAGCGCCGTGATCCAGGCGTTCTTCGGATCGTCGCAGCTGTCGCAGTTCATGGACCAGACCAACCCGCTCGCCGAGCTGACGCACAAGCGGCGGCTCTCGGCGCTGGGGCCGGGCGGCCTGACGCGCGAGCGCGCCGGGTTCGAGGTGCGCGACGTGCACTACAGCCAGTACGGCCGCATGTGCCCGATCGAGACGCCGGAGGGGCCGAACATCGGTCTCATCACGAGTCTCTCGACCTACGCGCGCGTCAACGAGCTGGGATTCGTCGAGACCCCGTACCGCATCGTCAAGAACGGCCGGGTGACCGACGAGGTGCAGTGGCTGTCGGCCTCCGAGGAGGAGGAGTTCGCCGTGGCGCAGGCCAACGCGCCGCTCACGCCGGACGGCCACTTCGCCAACGATCTGGTGCTGTGCCGCAAGCGGGACGATTACCCACTGCTGTCGCCGTCCAAGATCGACTTCATGGACGTCGCGCCCGAGCAGCTGGTGTCGATCGCCGCGGCGCTGATCCCGTTTCTCGAGCATGACGACGCCAACCGGGCGCTGATGGGCAGCAACATGCAGCGGCAGTCGGTGCCATTGCTGTTCCCACAGCGGCCCTCGGTGGGGACGGGGCTCGAAGAGAAGGTCGCGCGCGACTCGGGCGCGGTCGTCGTGGCGCGCCGCGGCGGCGTCGTCACGCGCGTCACCGCCGACGAGATCATCGTGGACGCGGGCGAGCCCGAGCTGCGGGCGGCGGACCATCCGCTCGCCCGCCTGAAGCAGCACGACCGCTACCGCCTCAAGAAGTTCTGGCGCACCAACCAGGACACCGCCATCAACCAGCGGCCCTTGGTGCACGTCGGACAGAAGATCAAGGACGCCCAGATCATCGCGGACGGGGCGGGGACCGACCACGGCGAGCTGGCGCTGGGCGCCAATGTGCTCGTCGCGTTCATGCCGTGGTACGGGCACAACTTCGAAGACGCGATCGTGCTGTCGGAGCGCCTGGTGAAGGACGACGTGTACTCGTCGATCCACATTCAGGAGCTCGAGCTGCACGTGCGCGACACCAAGCGGGGCCGCGAGGAGATCACGCGCGAGATCCCGAACGTGTCCGAGGAATCGATCGTCGACCTCGACGAGCGCGGCATCGTACGCCTCGGCGCCCACGTGAAGGCGGGCGACATCCTCGTCGGCAAGATCACGCCCAAGGGCGAGACCGAGCTGTCGCCGGAAGAGAAGCTGCTCACCGCGATCTTCGGCGAAAAGGCCAAGGACGTGAAGGACTCCTCGCTCAAGGTGCCACCGGGCATGGAGGGTGTGGTCATCGACGTGAAGATCTTTTCGCGGATCGAGGACCAGGTCGTGGAGAAGGACCGCGGCGAGCGCATCGGGGAAGTGCGCCGCCTCGAGAACGAGGAGAAGGCGCGCATCACCGAGGCCATGCTCGCCGAGCTGCGGGACGTGCTTACCGGCCAGGAGGTCGGTTTGATGCTCAAGGCCGGGACCGTCGAGGAGTTTCTCCCCGCCGGCACGAAGCTGACGCGGGCCCAGCTGGGCGAGATCGAGTTCGGCGAGGTGGACCTCAAGACGCTGCGGGTGGCCGCCAAGGCGGTGAACGAGCGGATCCGCGCCGTGCTGGACGCGGCCCAGGGCGAGCGCGCCCGGATCGAGGAGAAGGCGGAGGACCAGATCGACAAGATCCTCCAGCCCGACGAACTGCCGCCGGGTGTGATTCAGCTGGTCAAGGTCTACCTCGCCGAGAAGCGCAAGATTTCGGTGGGCGACAAGATGGCGGGCCGGCACGGCAACAAGGGCATCATCGCCCGGATCGTGCCGGAGGAGGACATGCCGCTGCTGCCGGACGGGACCCCGGTGGACATCGTGCTGAACCCGCTGGGCGTGCCGTCGCGCATGAACGTGGGGCAGATTCTCGAGACCCACCTCGGGTGGGCGGCGCGCATTTTGGGCTTCGACGCCAAGACCCCCGTGTTCCAGGGGGCGGACGAGACCGAGATCGGTGTGTTGCTGCGGCTCGCGGGACTCACCTGGGCCGCTGAGACGCTGCGGCTCGAGGCGCGCCCGCCGGCGCTCGACGCCGAGCGGCTGCGCCGCATCGTCGCCGACCTGCGGCGGCTGCCGTCCACCAACGGGCACGGGCCCGACATCATGCGCGCCGGGATCAGCCTGCTCGCCTCGCGGACGTTGTCGGCCGAGTCGCGCGACGTGGCGCACGCGCTGACCGATTTCCTGGTGGCCGCGGCCAAGGAGCTGGCGGCCCGGGCGCTCGACCAGCTCGCCGTGGAGCGCGAGTGCCACGACGCGATGCTGGCGGTCGAGCGGATGTCCACGGCGGCGTTGCAGGCGGGTCTCAAGGAGATCGCGAAAGCGATGGACAAGAGCAAGCCGGCGGACGTGCTCACGGCGCGCCGCCAGCCGGCGCTGGCGGGCATGCTCGGCCCGCGGTCGGAGGCCGACGTGGACGCGGCGGCCGACGAGCTGCTGCGGGCCGCCGGGGCCACGCCGTACGGCAAGGTGCGGTTGCGCGATGGGCGGGCGGGCGAGTTCTTCGCGTCCGAGGTGTCCGTGGGGTCCATCTACATGATGAAGCTGTCGCACCTGGTGGACGACAAGATTCACGCGCGCTCGATCGGCCCGTACTCGCTCGTCACCCAGCAGCCGCTCGCCGGCAAGGCGCAGTTCGGCGGCCAGCGGTTCGGCGAGATGGAGGTCTGGGCACTCGAAGCGTACGGCGCCGCGCACACGCTGCAGGAGATTCTGACCGTCAAGTCGGACGACGTGAACGGCCGGAGCCGCGTGTACGAGGCCATCGTGAAGGGACAGAACCTGCCGAAACCCGGTATCCCGGAATCCTTCAACGTGCTCGTGAAGGAGCTGCAGGCGCTCGGGTTGAAGGTGACCCTGGGCACGACCGAGGACGTCGAGGAGTAAGGGGAGGGAGACTCGGATGATCGACTTTCGTAGCGGGCGCGAGCCAAAGAGCTCGTCTTTCGACTACATCCAGATCCGCATCGCGTCGCCTGAGGAGATCCGGGGACCGCGCGACTCGAAGGAGCGCGAGCGGCTGGAGCTGCAGGGGCTCAAGGCGTGGTGGTCCTCGGGTGAGGTGACCAAGCCGGAGACCATCAACTACCGGTCGTTCAAGCCGGAGCGCGATGGCCTGTTCTGCGAGCGCATCTTCGGCCCGGTGAAGGACTGGGAGTGCCACTGCGGCAAGTACAAGCGCATCCGCTACCGCGGCGTCATCTGCGACCGCTGCGGCGTCGAAGTGACGCTGTCCAAGGTGCGGCGCGAGCGGATGGGCCATATCGAGCTCGCCGTGCCGGTGGCGCACATCTGGTTCTTCAAGACGCTGCCGTCCCCGATGGGCAATCTGCTCGACATGACGCTGCGGGATCTCGAGCGGGTGGTTTACTACACGAACTACGTCGTCATCGATCCCGGCAAGCAGGAGGTGCAGGAGCGCGAGCTGCTGGACGAGGACCGGTTCCTCGAGCTGCGCGCCAAGGCCAAGAACGAAGGCGACACGGCGTTCAAAGCGGACATCGGCGCGCCGGCCGTGCGGTCGATGTTCGACCGGCTGAACATCGACAAGCTGGCCGACGGCCTGCGCGAGTCGGTCGCCACCGAGACGAGTCAGCACCGCAAGAAGCAGATGCTCAAGCGGCTCAAGATCATCGACGCATTCCGGAACTCGGGGAACACCGGCGAGGGCCGGAACAACCCGGCGTGGATGATCCTCGACGTGGTGCCGGTGATCCCGCCCGACCTGCGGCCGCTGGTGCCGCTCGACGGGGGACGGTTCGCCACGTCGGACCTGAACGACCTGTACCGGCGCGTGATCAACCGCAACAACCGGCTCCAGAAGCTGGTGCTGCACCGCGCCCCGGAGGTCATTCTCCGCAACGAGAAGCGGATGCTCCAGGAGGCGGTGGACGCGCTGTTCGACAACGGCCGCCGTTCCAAGGCGATTCGCGGGCGCGGCAAGCGGCCGCTGAAGTCGCTGTCCGACATGCTGAAGGGCAAGCAGGGCCGGTTCCGCCAGAATCTGCTCGGCAAGCGCGTGGACTACTCGGGCCGCTCGGTGATCGTGGTGGGCCCGGAGCTGCGGCTGCACCAGTGCGGCCTGCCCAAGGCGATGGCGGTGGAGCTGTTCAAGCCCTTCATCATCCACAAGCTGGTGCAGAAGGGCATCGCCGAGACGGTGAAGCGGGCCAAGAAGATCGTCGAGAAGGAGAGCCCGGAGGTGTACGAGATCCTGGAAGAGATCATCCAGGACCATCCGGTGCTGCTCAACCGGGCGCCCACGCTCCATCGGCTCGGCATTCAGGCGTTCGAGCCGGTGCTGGTCGAGGGCAAGGCAATCCGCATCCATCCGCTCGTCTGCGCCGCGTTCAACGCGGACTTCGACGGCGACCAGATGGCGGTGCACCTGCCGCTGTCGTTCGAGGCGCAGCTCGAGTCGCGGCTGCTGATGATCTCGTCGAACAACATTCTCAAGCCCTCCGACGGCCGGCCGGTGGCCGAGCCGTCGCAGGACATGGTGCTGGGCTGCTACTTCCTGACCAAGGAGCCGACCGGGTTCGAGGCGACGGTGGGCAAGGCGCCCCACGTGGGCTCGTTCGCCGAGCTCGAGATGGGGCTCGCGATCGGGCGGTTCGACCACCACGCGCCGGTGCGCTTCTGGCACGAGCCGAGCGGGGCGTTCGTGGGGACCACGACGGGCCGCGTGGTGTTCAACTCGATCGTGCCGTTCGAGCTGCGGCGCCAGGGCTTCCTGAACAAGGTGATGCGGAAGAAGGACCTGTCCGAGCTGGTGTTCGAGTCGTACCGCGCCGCCGGGCTGCAGCCGACGGTGCGATTCCTCGATCAGCTCAAGGAGTTCGGCTTCCGCTACGCCACCATGGGCGGCGTGTCGATCGGCGTGTCGGACCTCGAGATTCCGGCCGAGAAGGTCACGCTGCTGCACGAGGCGGAGCAGCGCGTCGAGCGGTTCCAGCGCGCGTACGCCACCGGACAGATCACGTTCGGCGAGCGGTACAACAAGGTGATCGACGCCTGGACGCACGCGAACAACGACATCGCCGAGGCGATGGTCGGCACGATGCGGGCCTCCAAGGGCGGGTTCAACCCGGTGTACATGATGTTCGATTCCGGGAGCCGCGGCTCGCGCGACCAGATCCGCCAGCTCGCCGGGATGCGCGGCCTGATGGCGAAGCCCCAGAAGAAGCTGACCGGCGGCATCGGCGAGATCATCGAGAGCCCCATCCGCTCCAACTTCCGCGAGGGGTTGTCGGTGCTCGAGTACTTCATCTCGACGCACGGGGCGCGCAAGGGCCTGGCCGACACCGCGCTCAAGACGGCGGATGCGGGCTATCTGACACGCAGGCTGGTGGACGTGGCGCAGGACGTGACCGTCACCGAGGAGGACTGCGGCACCATCCTGGGTCTCGAAATGTCGGCGCTGAAGGAAGGCGAAGACATCATCGAGCCGCTCCGTGAGCGGCTGGTCGGCAACGTCGCGCTCGACGAGGTCTCGGATCCGCACGAGCTGGACGAGCACGGGCAGCCGCGCATTCTGGTCGAGGCGGGCAGCCTGATCGACGAGGAGACGTCCCAGCACATCGAGGACGCCGGCATCGAGTTCGTGAAGATCCGCTCGGTCCTGACGTGCGAGACCCGGCGCGGCGTCTGCCGCATGTGCTACGGCCGCAACCTCGCCACGATGGAGATGGTGGATCTGGGCGAGGCCGTGGGCATTCTCGCGGCGCAGTCGATCGGGGAGCCCGGGACGCAGCTCACGCTGCGCACGTTCCACATCGGCGGCACGGCGGCCCGGATCGCGGAGCAGACCGTTCGCAAGACCAAGGTCGAGGGCGTCATCGAGTACGGCAGCCGCCTCACCTTCGTCACGACGCCGGAGAAGCACAAGGTCGTGACGAGCTACGAGGGCGAGCTGATCCTCAAGACCGCCGCGCACGGGGAGACGCACGCGAAGAAGCTGCAGGTGCACTCGCGCTTCCACGTGCCCCTCGGGGCGACGCTCATGGTCGCGGACGGCGAGAAGGTCGCGCGCGACGGCGTGCTGTTCACCTGGGACCCGTACACCAATCCGATCCTGACCGACGTGCCCGGCCTCGTGCGCTTCGTGGACATCGTGGAGGACGAGACGGTCCGCGAGGAGCTCGACGAGCTGACGGGACGGCGGCAGCGGGTGATCACGGAGGATCGGGAGAAGAAGCTCCACCCGCACATCGAGGTCGTCCAGAAAAAGGGCGAGAAGGAGCGGCGCGTCCGCGACTTCGTCATCCCGGAGGGCGCCCAGCTGACCGTCGAGGACGGCGAGGAAGTGGCCGCCGGCCACGTGCTCGCCAAGGTGTCGCGCGAGGCGTACAAGACGCGGGACATCACCGGCGGTCTGCCGCGGGTGGCCGAGCTGTTCGAGGCACGGCGGCCCAAGGACCCGGCCACGATCTCCGAGATCGACGGCACCGTCCGGTTCGGCGACATCAAGCGCGGCAAGCGCGAGGTGTTCGTATCGGCGGAGTCGGGGGAACCGCAGCTGTACGAGGTTCCCGCGGGCAAGCATTTGCGCGTGCACGAGGGTGACCGCGTGCGCGCCGGCGACCGGCTGACCGAGGGCCCCGTCAATCCGCACGACATTCTGCGGATCAAGGGACCGCGCGCGGTGCAGGAGTACCTGCTCAACGAAGTGCAGGAGGTCTACCGGCTCCAGGGCGTGAAGATCAACGACAAGCACATCGGCGTGATCGTGCGGCAGATGCTGCAGAAGGTGCGCGTCGTCGAGCCCGGCGACACCGATCTTCTCGAGGGCGAGAACGTGGACAAGCTCACCTTCAAGGACACCAACGAGCGGGTGGTGAAGAAGGGCGGAACGCCCTCGACCGCCGAGCCGCTGCTGTTGGGTATCACCAAGGCGAGTCTCACGACGCAGTCGTTCATTTCGGCGGCGTCGTTCCAGGAGACCACGCGGGTACTGACCGACGCGGCGATCCGCGGGGCCCGCGACGACCTCCTCGGGCTGAAGGAGAACATCATCATCGGCCACCTCATCCCCGCGGGGACCGGGATCTACCGGTACCACGAGATCGAAGTGGAGCCGCCGCCCGGCTTCGAGCCGCCCCCGCCGCCGCCGGAGCTGGTGCCCGGCGCCGTGGCGGTGCCCGCGGAGGTCGAAGCGGACTAGGAAAACCGGGGACGAGGGATGGGGATGGGGGAAGGGGCTCACCCTTCCCCCATCTCTCATTCCCCATCCCGGTGTGTTATCGCATGATCCCCGTCGGCTGCACCACGCTCGCGCTCAGCGCCTGGCGGATGCGCTCGCGTGAATCGGCGACGTGCGCCCGGGTGTAGGCGTCGAGCCCGGCGGTCGCCCCCGCGCGGTCGAGCGTCGCCCCCAGCCGCACGAGCGTCGCGCGCGCCACGCTGCGCGCGTCCTCGGGCGTGCCGGCGGACGGGCTGAGCAGCATCCGCGTCAGCCGCTGCAGCGTGTAGCGCTGCATGTCGCGCCGGATCGAGCCGACGTTGCGCGCCGCGCCGCTCCGGCCGTAGCCCGCCTCCGTCCACACGGCCGCGGTCACGGCATCCAGCACCTCGGGGATCGTGACCACCGCGGTTCGCGGCGCCGCGCGCAGCTCCGCGTCGCGCAACCGGTCCAGCACGCCGGGATCCCACAGCAGGTCCACCAGCGTGGATTGGAAGTTGAACGCCCACTCGTGCAGCGGGAAATCGATGCGGCCGGCGCCGAACGGGTTCGCGCCCCAGTGGAACCAGCGGGTCGGTGCGAGCCGCTGCAAGAGCTCCGGCCGGAAGCGGTACGCCTGCTCGCCCAGCCCTTCGCGCGTGATGAACGCCAGCGCCTCGCGCTGCCGCGCGGCGGGGACATCCGCGATCGGCGGGCGCGCGTTGGGGTCGCCGCGGTGATCGCGCGCCGTGTAGGCGCCGCCGACGAACTTGGTGGCGTATAACGTCGCCTGCCAGCGCGTGGCGAGCAGGCTGGTGAATCCGGCGCGCAGCTTGGTGTAGGAATCCCCCGGCCCCACCAGGCGGTGCTCCAGCGAATCGACCAGCCGGTTGATCAGCCGGGTGTAGTCCTGTCCCCAGGCCAGCGGATCCGCGGTCAGGTCGTAGCGGGTGACCGTGGGATCGAGGCCGAACGATCCGAAGCTCGCGTCCTCATCCGAGCCGTACAGGTGCATCGGGTCCGCCGCCTCGCTCGCGATGCGCGCGAGGCCGGGGCGCTCGGCCTCCGTCGTGGAGCCGCCCGCGTCGCCGTAGCCGTAGCGGATCGCCCAGCGGTCGTAGGCGCCGACGGTCTGGTTGTAGTAGTCGCCCTGGCGGCTGCGGTCGAGCGCGACCGCGGGCGGATTGTAGTCCATCACCGAGCCGGACGTGCCCTCGCGGGCGGTGAACTCGCGGTCGGTGAGCCGCGCCGCCGGGATGATCGCCGTGCCCCGGAAGTTGTGCCGCAAGCCCAGGGTGTGGCCCACCTCGTGCATCACCAGCTCCTTGAGGGCGGCGCCGACATACTCCCGCGGCACCGGCTGGCCGGGCGCGATCAGGCCGCCCGCCACGAGCGCCGCCTGCAGCACCGCCGCGTGCTGCGCGAACCCCGCGGCGTAGGTGCACACGCGGGGACCGCGGCCCGTGGCGTCGGCGCGCAGGAGGGAGTCCTCCCGGAACGCCTCGCGCACCACCTCGGCCGGCCCGCTGAAGCGCCGGTACTGCCCCTGGAACGCCTGGATCCACGATGCCGCGATGAGGATGTCGGCGTTCAGGATCTCGCCGGTGCGCGGGTCCACGTCCGAGGGGCCGATGGCGTAGGTCGAACCGAAGTTCGCCATCCAGCGCACCGTGCTGTAGCGCGCGTCCTCGGCGCTCCACAACGTGTCGTCCGGGGCGTCGGGCGCCTGGATCGCGTTGCGGATGCCCGCCTCCTCGAACGCGCGGTTCCACTCGAGAATGCCGGCCCGCACGTAGGGCCGCCACTCGTCGGGCACGGTGCGGTCGACGTAGAACACGATCGGCTGCACCGGCTCGGACACCGCCGCGGTGGGGTCCTTCTTTTCCAGCCGCCAGCGGTTCGCGTAGCGTACCATGAACGTCTCGGCGGTGTCGCGCGACAGGTCGAGCATCGCCGAGATGAAATAGCCCACCCGGTCGTCCGCGTGGCGCGGGCGCATCGGCACCGCCGGCAGCTCGATCAGCGAGTAATGCACGCCCAGCGGGATGTAGCGGTAGTCGGGCACCGTCACCATGCCGAGGTCGCGGCTCGCCTTGAACGTCAGGCGGGCGTCGGCCTCGAGGTTGGCGGGGAACAGGCGCAGGTCCTGGAAGCTCGAGCGGTCCTTGTCGAAGCTCACGCCGCCGCGCAGCTGCAGCGCCTGCACCACGAAGTCGAAGAATCCGCCCGCGTCCACCCAGTCCGACACGAAGAACGCCGCGAGGTCGACGAGCACTTCCTTGGTGGTGTCGTGCACGCTCGCGATCGCGAACGACTGGGCGACGGAGTTCCCGAACGAGTACGCCGCCGTGCGCGCCATCGGCGTGTTCGGGGCCGCGGTGACGTAGGGGTTCACCACCCACAGTTCGACCTTGTCGCCCGCGCGGTGGAACCGCACGAGGTCCGAGCGCATCGAGCTGCCGCCGTCGAACCCGAAACTCCCGATTCCCTGCGACAGCTGCGTCACGAGCAGGTAATCGCGGTCGAATTGCTCCGGCTTGAGCGCGAGGTACACGTGGTCGCGCTTCAGGTACGCGGTGAACATCCCGGGCACCACACGCGCGTCCTTCGTGACCTCCTTCCACGGCTTCCAGGGAAGATCCTTCTTCGCCGAGTCGGCCTTGGCGGAGTCCGCCCGCGCGGTGCGGACGGCGGTGCTCGGCCCCGAGCGGCCGGCGCACGCGGCCGCGAACCCCGCGAGACTGACGAGTGCGACGAGGGGAAGGGCGAACGGACGACGCGGCATGGCACGCGCTCCGGGGTGGGGGACGCAGGATTCTACTTGCCGCGGCCTGCCCCCTCAAGCGCGCGGGCGCGCGTGTATGTTACGGGTGCCATGCTGGCCGCCCTCGCGCTCGCGTTCCAGGCCGCAACCGCGCCTCCCCCCGACAAGTGCACCGCCCTCGCCGATCAGGTGGTGGCGGGCCTCGCGGCCGACCGCCGGGCGGCCCTCGGGGCCGCCCGACGCATGCGGCGCGAGTGCCGCGCCGATTTCGACGCGCTGTTCCGCGCGGGGCGTGCCCTGTCGCGCGCGTCGGGATTCGAGCAGGGCGAGCACCGCGACCTGCGCCAGCACGCCCGGCCGCTGCTCGACCGCGCGGCCCAGCTCCGTTCCACCCACGCCGGCGCCTGGCTCGAGTACGGGCTGCTGCTGCGCAAGCAGGGCGGCATCCAGGTGGACGCCCAGCGCGCCATCCGCCGCGCGCTCGCGCTCGCGGACGAGCAGCCCGATTCGACGCCCCCGGCGGTGCTCGCCGAGATCAACTTCCAGCGCGGGCGCTATTATCAGGACGAGCTGGACCGGATGCGGTGGCTCAAGCAGGTCAACGCGCTGGGCGTGACGTCGCCGTCCTGCGTCGGGATGGGCGCGTTTTGCGAGAACTACACCCGCCCGGCCGAGTTCCACCGCCGGATGGACGAGACCCCCGCCGCCGTGACCGACTTCGCCGAGCGGCGCGCGCGCGTGCTGGGATACCTCGAATCAGCCACCCGTCTCGATCCGGCGAACCTCGAGGCGTTCGAGCGGTACGGACGCGAGCTGGCGCTGGGCGACGAGTGGGAACGGCTCGAGGCCGCCGCGCGCGAGGCCGAAGCGGCGGGCCGCTTTGGCGGCATGGCCACCGCCATCCGCGGTCTCGCGGCGGCGCGGCTGGGCCGCGTGCGCGCGGCCGACTCGCTGTACCGGCTCGCCCAGGCCGCCCTGCCCGATTCGCTCCGGCGCTGGTACGAGCGCCCGCCGGCCGGTCTCGACTCGATCCCCGATTTCTGGACCCGCGCGCGGCCGCTGTGGGTCACCGGCTTCAACGAGATCCAGGTGGAGTACTGGACGCGCATCACCTTCGCGCTGCTGGTGCTGCGCGACCGCGAAGCCGACGTGCAGGGACCCGAGACCCCCGTCGGCGACGCCCTGATCCGCTACGGCCGGCCGCGGACGATCACGCAGGTCACGCGCAACGCCGGGCAGATCCTCTCGAGCGCGGGCTACGAGGCGGCGCAGGGCTACCTCGACTGCGCCGCGTCCACCGATCCCGCGACCTGCGTCCCCGCCTCGGGCGGGGCAGCGCGCGATCAGTCGGGCGGCCGGTGGCTGTTCTGGACCTACGCACCCGATCGTCCCAGCCTGATGTTCGAGCTGCGCGCGGGCGCCAGGGTGCCGCAGTATCTGTTCGACGCCTCGGCGGCGGAGTACGCGCAGCAGCTGCGCGCCGCCTCGCCCTTCACATTCCGCTCCGCGGTCGCGCCCCGGCTGTTCCGCCTGCCGGTGCAGGTGGTGCGGTTCAAGGGGATCCGCCCGGGTGAGACCACGGTCGGCGTGCACGCCCTCGTGGCGGCGCGCCAGATGGAGCTGCCCCCGCAGGACTCCCTCGAGGTCGGGCTGTTTCTGTTCGCCGACACGGCGGGATTCCCGCTCGTGGCCCGGCGCGCGGGCAGGTACCCCGCGGCCGAGGGCGTGGCCCTGTCCTACGCCGTCACCCTGGCGCCGGGCCGCTACGCCTACAGTCTCGAGGCCTTCGCGCCCGCCTTCGGCGGCGCGGCCACGGTGCGCGACAGCCTGGTGGTGCCCGCCTGGCCGGCGGACTCGCTCACGCTCTCCGACCTGTTCGTGGCGCACGGCGTGCGGCCGCTCGGCGAGGGCGAGCCGCTCACCTGGCGCGACCTGGGGGTCGAGCCCAGCCGGACGCTCGAGGTCACGCCGGGGTCGAGCTTGTGGGTGGTGTGGGAGGTGTACGGCGCCCGCCCCGACGCACGCGGGCAGGGCCGCTACCAGGTGGCCCTGTCGTTGCAGGACGCAGGCGCCCGGTCGCTGCCGCTGCGGCTGCTCGAGCGGATCGGCGTGCGCCGCGCGGGGGCTGAGGCGGTGCGCCTCGAGTGGGCCGCCGAGCGGCGCCTCGCCGCGGACGGCCGGGCCCTCGAGTACGTGCAGCTCGAGCTGCCACCCGAGGCCGAGGGGGAGTACCGGCTGGAGGTGACGGTGCGGGAAGGGGAGCGCGCGGCCACGATGGTCCGCCGGCTGGCGGTCGTGCCGCTGCGCCCCCCCGCGGAGCGCTGACGCCCGCTACGGCTTGCGGGTCGCGGTCCCGGACTGCACGACGGCGAACGGGCCGCCGGCCGGCGCCACTTCCCACTTGAACGTGTAGGAGTTGGCGTTCTTTTGCGTGAGCGTGTAGCGGCCCTTCATGGCCTGGCCGTTGGCGGTAAAGTCGGCATCCCAGCTCCAGACGTCTCCGCTGATGGTGCCGGTCGCCTCGCCTTGCTCGCCCTGATCGTTGCCGATGCCGGCGTAGGTGTAGCGCTGGCGCTCGGCGCTATAGCCGAGGAAGTAGAGCCCCTGGGTCGCGCCGCTCGGGCCCTGGCCGTTCGAGCGGCAGACCACGAAGAACCCGCCGGAGAACCACTCGCAGGTATCCGTGGCGGTGAATGGGCCGCCGGGGCCCATGGGGCTGGGCTGGATGTCGCCCGTAAACGACCAGCTGCCCACGAAGTAGGTCAGCTTCGCATGGGCGGCGCTGGGCCGGTTGAACTGCTGGGGCGTCTGGGCGCCCAGGGCCGGGGCGAGGAGGAGGGCCAGGACGGCTGCGAAGGGGCGGTACGGCGTCTTCATGGAGGCTCCCGAGGTTTTTGGGGAATCCAAGATAATGCATCCGATCCTGGGGGCGACCCCCGAAGTTCTCCCATTGACGTAAGCCCAAGCCCGGTTTAGCCTTCCTGTCTCTCGGGGAACTTTTTTCGGAGCGTATGCCGACCATCAACCAGCTCGTGCGGCAGGGTCGCCGCATGGTGGGAAGCAAGGACAAGGCGCCGGCGTTGCGCGGCAACCCGCAGAAGCGGGGGGTCTGCACGCGCGTGTACACGACGACGCCCAAGAAGCCGAATTCGGCGCTGCGCAAAGTCGCGCGCGTGCGGCTGACGAACGGATTCGAGGTGACGGCCTACATTCCGGGCGAGGGCCACAACCTCCAGGAGCATTCGATCGTGATGATCCGCGGCGGCCGGGTGAAGGATTTGCCGGGCGTGCGCTATCACATCATCCGCGGCACGCTGGACGCCGCCGGTGTGAACGACCGCAAGCAGTCGCGGTCGAAGTACGGGGCCAAGCGGCCGAAGGCCAGCGCATGAGCCGCCGCAAGAAGGCGGTGCGTCGCGTGGTGCCGGCCGATCCGCGCTACGACAGCCAGACGGTGTCGAAGTTCGTGAACTCGCTGATGGAGCGGGGAAAGAAATCGCTGGCCGAGCGCGTGTTCTATTCGGCGATGGACCTGATCGAGCAGCGCACCGGACAGCCGGGCGTCAACGTGTTCAAGCAGGCGCTCAACAACTGCAAGCCGGCGCTGGAAGTGAAGTCGCGGCGCGTGGGGGGTGCTACCTATCAGGTGCCGGTCGAGGTGCGGCCCGATCGCCGCACGGCGCTCGCGATGCGGTGGCTGATCCAGTACAGCCACGCGCGGCGCGAGAAGTCGATGTCCGAGCGGCTCGCGGCGGAGCTGATCCTCGCCTCGAAGGGCGAGGGCGAGACGGTAAAGAAGAAAGAGGACACCCACCGCATGGCGGAGGCGAACCGCGCCTTCGCGCATTACCGCTGGTAGGGTGAAGCTCCCGGACGGAAGTCCGGGGATGGCCATCACGCAGAACTGACAACTCGGGACCCTGCACGAAGGGATCCTGCATCCAGGGAGCGCGGCTCCCGGATGGTGGCGGAGCGAGACCGGCCCCGGGTGGGTGCCACGGTCGCCCCGCTTTTGTGTTGACCGAACAGGGGCGGGAATGGGACGAGCGACACCACTCGAGCGTACGCGGAACATCGGCATCATGGCGCACATTGATGCCGGGAAGACGACTACGACCGAGCGCATCCTGTACTACACCGGCCGGACGTACAAGCTGGGCGAGGTGCACGAAGGCACCGCGACCATGGACTGGATGGAGCAGGAGCAGGAGCGGGGGATCACGATCACGTCCGCCGCGACCACCGCCTTCTGGCCCCGGTTGGACGAGCAGTACCGGATCAACATCATCGACACGCCCGGCCATGTGGACTTCACGGTCGAGGTGGAGCGCTCGCTGCGCGTGCTCGATGGGGCCATCACGGTGCTGGACGCCGTGGGCGGCGTGGAGCCGCAGACCGAAACGGTGTGGCGCCAGGCCGACCGCTACGCGGTGCCGCGCATCCTGTTCGTCAACAAGATGGACCGCGTCGGCGCCGACTTCGACCGCTGCGTGCAGATGGTGCGCGACCGGCTCGGCGCGCGCGCGGTGGTGGTGCACCTGCCGCTCGGCTCGGGTGAACTGTTCACGGGGATGATCGATCTCGTCCGCCAGGTCGAGATCGTCTACGACCAGACGTCGATGGGCAAGCTGTTCGTGGAAGGGCCGATTCCCGAGGCGCTCGGGAAGAAAGTCGCCGAGCTGCGCTACCTGCTGATCGACGCGGTGGCCGAATATGACGACGAGGTGTTGCAAAAGTACCTGGACGGCAAGGAGTTGACCGAGGAGGAGATCCGGCGCTGTCTGCGCAAGGCGACCATCGCGAACCGCGTGGTCCCGGTGCTGTGCGGCGCCGCCTTCAAGAACAAGGGCGTGCAGCATCTGCTCGATGCCGTAGTCGATTACCTCCCGTCGCCGCTCGACGTCCCCGCCATTCAGGGCCACCTGCCGCATCACGACACGACCCACGTCGAGCGCAAGACGTCCGACGACGAGCCGTTCGCGGCCCTGGCGTTCAAGATCATGACCGACCCCTACGTCGGAAAGCTGACGTTTTTCCGGGTGTACGCGGGAGTGCTCGGCGCGGGATCGTACGTGTACAACAGCACCCGGGACCGGCGGGAGCGGATCGGCCGCCTGCTGCAGATGCACGCCAACAAGCGCGAGGAGGTCGAGGAAGTGCGCGCGGGCGACATCGCCGCGGCGATCGGCCTCAAGGACACGCGCACCGGCGACACGCTGTGCGCCGAGAACGATCCCATCATCCTCGAGGCGATGCGGTTCCCGGCGCCCGTGATCTCGGTCGCCATCGAGCCCAAGACGAAGGCCGACCAGGACAAGCTCAGCCTCTCGCTGCAGAAGCTCTCGGAAGAAGACCCGACGTTCCGCGTGCACAGCGACACCGAGACCGGACAGACCATCATCTCGGGGATGGGCGAGCTGCACCTCGAGATCATCGTCGACCGGATGAAGCGCGAGTTCAAGGTGGACGCGAACGTGGGCCGCCCGCAGGTGGCCTACCGCGAGACCGTGCGCAAGCGCGTGGAGTACGTGGAGGGCAAGTTCATCCGCCAGACGGGCGGCCGCGGCCAGTACGGTCATGTCGTGATCCACCTCGAGCCGCTGCCGCACGGCACCGGATTCCAGTTCGAGGACGCCATCGTCGGCGGCGTCATCCCGCGGGAGTACATCGGCCCGGTCGAGCAGGGAGTGAAAGAGGCCCTGGAGAACGGTGTGCTGGCCGGCTACCCGGTGGTGGACGTGAAGGTGGAGCTGGTGGACGGGTCCTACCACGACGTGGACTCGAGCGAGATGGCCTTCAAGATCGCGGGCTCGATGGCGGTGAAGGACGCGGCCCGCCAGGCCGATCCGGCGCTGCTCGAGCCGATCATGGACGTCGAGGTCGTGACGCCCGCCGATTACATGGGCGACGTGATCGGCGACCTGTCGAGCCGCCGGGGCAAGATCGGCGGCATGACGCAGCGCGCGGATGCTCAGGTGATCGCGGCGAGCGTTCCCCTGGCGGAGATGTTCGGGTACTCGACCACCCTGCGCTCGATGAGCCAGGGCCGCGCGATTTACTCGATGCAGTTCAGCCACTACGCGGAAGTGCCGAAGACGCGCGCGGCTGAGATCGTGGACAAGGTGAAGGGCTAGGGGGAACGTCATGGCGAAGCAGAAGTTCGAGCGGACGAAGCCGCATGTGAACGTGGGGACGATTGGGCACGTGGACCACGGGAAGACGACGTTGACGGCGGCGTTGACGAAGGTGGCGGCGGACAAGGGCCTGGCGACCTACGTGTCGTACGACCAGGTGGCGAAGGCGTCGGAGTCGCAGGGGCGGCGGGATGCGACCAAGATTCTGACGATCGCGACGAGCCACGTGGAGTACAGCTCGGAGAAGCGGCATTACGCGCACGTGGACTGCCCGGGGCACGCCGACTACGTGAAGAACATGATCACCGGGGCCGCGCAGATGGACGGGGCGGTGCTGGTGGTGAGCGCGGTGGACGGGCCGATGCCGCAGACGCGGGAGCACATTCTGCTGGCGCGGCAGGTGAACGTGCCCTACATCGTGGTGTTTTTGAACAAGTGCGATCTGGTGGACGATCCCGAGCTCTTGGACCTGGTGGAGCTCGAGGTGCGGGAGCTGTTGAGCAAGTATGACTTTCCGGGCGACGACGTGCCGGTGGTGCGGGGCTCGGCGCTGAAGGCGCTGAGCGGGGACGCCGAGGCGGTGGCGGGGGTCTGGGCGCTGTTGGAGGCGTTGGACTCGCACGTGCCGGAGCCGAAGCGGGACGTGGACAAGCCGTTCCTGCTGCCGGTGGAGGACGTGTTCTCGATCACGGGGCGGGGGACGGTGGCGACGGGGCGGATCGACCGGGGGAAGGTGAAGGTGCAGGACGAGGTGGAGATGGTGGGGTTTGGGACGGTGAAGAAGGTGGTGGTGACGGGGGTGGAGATGTTCCGCAAGCTGCTGGACGAGGGGCAGGCGGGGGACAACGTGGGGCTGTTGTTGCGGGGGGTGGAGAAGGACGAGATCGAGCGGGGGATGGTGTTGGCGAAGCCGGGGTCGATCACGCCGCACACGAAGGCGGAGGCGGAGGTGTACGTCCTGACGAAGGAAGAGGGGGGCCGGCACACGCCGTTTTTCAAGGGGTATCGGCCGCAGTTTTATTTCCGGACGACGGACGTGACGGGGTCGGTGGAGCTGCCGGCGGGGGTGGAGATGGTGATGCCGGGCGACAACACGAAGATGGAGATCGAGTTGATCACGCCGATCGCGATGGAGGAGCAGCTGCGGTTCGCGATTCGCGAGGGTGGGCGGACGGTGGGAGCGGGCGTCGTCACCAAAATCTTGAAGTAAGGCGGAGCGACTCATGGCGGCGAAGATCCGGATTCGATTGCGGGCGTTCGACCACGCGCTGATCGACCAGGCGGCGGCCGACATCGTGCGCACCGCCGAGAAGACCGGCGCGCAGGTGTCCGGCCCGATCCCCCTGCCGACCAAGCGGCAGATGTGGACCGTGCTGCGCAGCCCGCACATCGACAAGAAGAGCCGCGAGCAGTTCGAGCTGAAGACGCACAAGCGGCTGATCGACATCGTGGATTCGCGGTCGCAGACCGTGGACGCGCTGACCAAGATGGATCTGCCGGCCGGCGTGGACGTGGAGATCAAGGTCCAGTAGGCCCGGGCGGCCCGAGGAACAGATGAACGGACTGATCGGAAGAAAACTCGGCATGGCCCGTCTCTTCGACGAGGAGGGGACGCACGTGCCCGTCACGGTGATCGAGGCGGGGCCGTGTCCGGTGGTGCAGGTGAGCGGCACGCACGTGCAGCTCGGCTTCGGCGCCCTCAAGGGGGTGCGGACGCCGAAGGCGGAGCTGGGGCACGCGCGCGCCGCCACGCTCGAGGTGGCGCCCCGTGTGCTCGAGAGCTTCGCGCTCACGGGCGAGGCCCCGCAGGCGGGCCAGCGGATCACGGTCGAGATCTTCGCCCCGGGCGACCGGGTCAAGGTCAGCGGCGTCACGAAGGGGCGCGGGTTCCAGGGCGTGGTGCACCGGCACGGCTTCCACGGCGGGCCCGCGACCCACGGCAACACGCGGCACCGCAAGCCGGGCTCCATCGCGCCGGGCACCGACCCGTCGCGCGTCATCAAGGGCAAGAAGATGCCGGGTCACCAGGGTGCCCGGCGGTTCACCGAGCTCGGGCTGCGTGTCGTGAAGATCGACGCCGAGCGCAACCTGTTGTTCGTCCGCGGCGCGGTGCCCGGCCCCACGAACGGGCTCGTCACCGTGCGCAAGCAGGGCGGTCGGAGTCGCCATGATTGAAGCGGCGCGGTTTTCGGCGACGGGCGAGCCCCAGGCGGCGGTGCCGCTGCCCGAGGCGGTGTTCGACGGCACGGTGAACGAGGCCGCGATGCATCGGGCGGTGGTCACCTACCTATCGAACCAGCGGCAGGGGACGCACGACACGCTGACCCGCCGCTACGTGACGGGCGGCAACCGCAAGCCGTGGCGCCAGAAGGGGACCGGCCGCGCGCGGCAGGGGACGATCCGGGCGCCGCACTGGCGCGGCGGGGGAGTGGTGTTCGGCCCCCACCCGCGCAGCTACCGGCTGGGGATCCCGAAGAAGGTGCGCCAGCTGGCGCGCAAGTCGGCCCTCAACGCGCGCGCGCGCGAGGGCAACGTGGTCGTGGTGGAGATGCTGGCGTTCGAGCGGCCGCAGACCAAGCAGCTCGCGGCGCTGCTCGCCAAGCTGGGCGCGGCGGAGCGCAAGGTGCTGGTGCTCACCGCCGCCACGTCGCCCAACGTGTTCCTTTCGGGGCGCAACCTGCCCGAGGTGCACGTGATGCGCTTCGCCGACGCGACGGCCTACGAGATTCTCTGGGCCGAGACCGTCGTGATCGAGTGGCCGGCGCTGGCCGGCGGGGGAGAGAGCGTCCATGTCTGACGCGCACCGCACGATCGTCGCGCCGGTGGTGACCGAGAAGTCGTCCGCGGCCTACGCCGCGCGCAAGGAGTACGCGTTCAAGGTGAGCCTCGAGGCGACGAAGCCGCAGATCAAGACGGCGATCGAGGAGCTGTTCAAGGTGACCGTGATCGACGTGCGCACGCTCGTGGTGCGCGCCAAGCGCCGCACCTACGGCCGCTACCAGGGCCGGCGCCCGTCGTGGAAGAAGGCCATGGTGCGCCTGAAGGAAGGCGACACGATCCAGGTGTTCGAGGGCTGATATGGCGATTCGCCAGTTCCGGCCGGTCACGCCGGCCACGCGCTTCCGGTCGGTCTCGGATTTCGCGGAGATCACGCGGTCCGCGCCCGAGAAGAGCCTGACCGAGCCGCTGCGGCGGACCGGCGGGCGGAACAACAAGGGGCACGTGACCACCCGCCATCAGGGCGGGGGTCACAAGCGCCGCTACCGCCGCATCGATTTCCGGCGGGACAAGTTCGCCATCCCCGCCCGGGTGGCGGCGATCGAGTACGACCCGAACCGCACCGCGCGTATCGCGCTGCTGCACTACGCCGACGGGGAGAAGCGCTACATCCTGCATCCCCGCGGGCTGGGCGAGGGCGACACGGTGGTGTCGGGACCCGGCTCGGACATCCGCGTCGGGAACGCAATGCCCTTGTTCGAGATTCCGCTCGGCACGGCGGTGCACAACGTCGAGCTCAAGATCGGGCGCGGCGGGCAGGTCTGCCGCTCGGCGGGCTCCTCGGCCCAGGTGGTCGCCAAGGAAGGCAACCATGTCACCCTGCGGCTGCGCTCGACCGAGACGCGGCGCGTGCGCGGCGAGTGCATGGCGACCATCGGCGAGGTCGGCAACCCGGAGCACGAGCTGCAGTCCGTGGGGAAGGCGGGCAAGACCCGCTGGCTCGGCCGGCGGCCGCGCGTGCGCGGCGTCGCGATGAACCCGGTGGACCATCCGTTGGGCGGTGGCGAGGGCAAGTCCTCGGGCGGCCGGCCGCCGGTGTCGCCGTGGGGCAAGCCCGAAGGGAAGAAGACGCGCGACAAGAAGAAGGCGTCGACCAAGCTGATCGTTCGCGGCCGCAAGCGCGGCAAGGCGACGCAGTGATCGCACCGGTGGGGGACACGGCATGGCACGCAGCGTAAAGAAGGGGCCGTACGTCGAGCCGTCGCTGCTGTTCAAGATCCAGGTCTTGAACGAGCGCAACGAGAAGAAGGTGTTCAAGACCTGGTCGCGGCGCAGCACCATCACGCCCGACTTCGTGGGCCACACGCTCGCGGTGCACAACGGGAACAAGTTCATCCCGGTGTACATCACTGAGAACATGGTGGGTCACAAGCTGGGCGAGTTCGCGGCCACGCGGCTGTTCCGCGGACACAGCTCGCGGGTCCACACCGAGACCGAAGAAAAGAAGGCGTAACGCATGGAAGCCCGCGCGATTCAACGGGGGGTGCGCCAGTCGCCGCGCAAGATGCGCCTGGTCGTGGACCTGATCCGCGGCCGAGCGGTGCCGGAGGCGTACGCCATCTTGCGGTTCTCGAAGAAGCGGGCGGCGCGCCAGATCCACAAAGTGCTGAAGTCCGCCGTGGCGAACGCCCAGCAGCACGCGCAGCGCCAGAACCAGGCGCTCGACGTGGACAACCTGCGGGTGACGCACGCGGTGGTGAACGCCGGCACGACCCTCAAGCGCTTCACGTCGGGGGCGATGGGCCGGGCGACGCCGATTCTGAAGCGCACGAGCCACGTCGAGGTGCACGTGGCCGAGGGGCCGAAGCGGAAGGTCAAGACGCCGCCGGCCGAGGCCGCGCCCGCCACGACGGCCGCGGGGCGGGGCCGCGGCCGCGCCGCCAAGGCCGCCGGCCAGGACACGGCCTCCGCCACGCGGAAGGCCAAGTCCGGGGCGAAGTCCCCGGGCAAGAAAGGGAAGTAGGGTGGGACAGAAAACACATCCGTACGGGTTCCGGCTCGGGATCGTGAAGCCGTGGCGGTCGCGCTACTACGCGCGCCGCAACTTCCCGGAGCTGCTCAAGGAAGACGACCTGATCCGCAAGTACCTGAAGACGCGGCTCTCGCACGCGGCGATCGCCGACGTGCACGTGGAGCGGCGGCCGGGGAAGGTGACGGTCACGGTGCATACCGGGCGGCCGGGCGTGGTGATCGGGAAGCGCGGGGCGGAGGTGGACAAGCTGCGGGACGAGCTGGCGCACCTGACCGGCAAGGAGGTCGGGATCAACGTCGAGGAGATCAAGCGGCCCGAGCTCGAGGCGCAGCTCGTGGGCGACAGCGTCGCGCACCAGCTGACCCAGCGCGTGTCGTTCCGCCGCGCGATGAAGCGGGCGGTGCAGTCGGCGATCCGCATGGGGGCGCAGGGCATCAAGATCAAGGTCGGCGGGCGGCTCGGCGGGGCCGAGATCGCGCGGACCGAGGGGTACCACGAGGGGCGGGTCCCGCTCCACACGCTGCGGGCCGACGTGGACTACGCGACATCGACGGCGCGGACCACGTTCGGCACCATCGGCGTGAAGGTGTGGATCTTCAAGGGCGAGCGGACGGAGGACATGTCCGGCCGCACCTATTCGACGGGCGTTTGAGCGATGCTGGCACCGAAGCGGGTCAAGTTCCGCAAGCGGTTCAAGGGGAACATGAACGGCCTCGCCACGCGGGGGAACACCGTGGCGTTCGGCCACTTCGGGTTGATGAGCCTGGAGCCCGGGTGGATTTCGAACCGGCAGATCGAGGCGTCGCGCGTCGCGCTGACGCGCGAGATGAAGCGCGGCGGCAAGGTGTGGATCCGGCTGTTCCCCGACAAGCCGATCACCAAGAAGCCCGCCGAGACGCGCATGGGGAAAGGGAAGGGCAATCCCGAGGCGTGGGTGGCGGTGGTGAAGCCCGGCCGTGTGTTGTTCGAAGTCGAGGGCGTGGACGAAGCGCTGGCCCGGCTCGCGCTCCAGCGCGCCGCCGCCAAGCTGCCGGTCCGCACCAAGTTCGTGCGGCGGGAGGAGCGCTGAGATGGCACGCATCAAGGGGCACGATTTGCGGCAGCTGGAGACGGCGGAGCTGAAGCAGAAGCTGGCCGTCCTGTCCGAGGAGCGGTTCCGCCTGGGGTTCCGGCGGGCCACCGAGGCGATCGAGAACCCGCTGCAGCTGCGCACGATCCGGCGCGACATGGCGCGGATCCGGACGGTGCTGCGCGAGAGGACGGAGACATGAGGGGGCGGCGCAAGGCCCGCACGGGCCTCGTGGTGAGCGACAAGATGCAGCGGACGGTGACGGTGTCGCTGGTCCGCCGCTTCGCCCACCGGTTGTACGGCAAACGCGTGGTCCGCAGCAAGTGGGTCCACGCTCACGACGAGCACGGCGCCAAACTGGGCGACCGGGTGCGCATCGTGGAGACGCGGCCGCTCTCGAAGACGAAGCGGTGGCGCGTGGTCGAGATCCTGGAGCGCGCCCGCTGAGTGCGGGGACGGGGAGGTCCTGGTGGTCCAGCAGGAATCGATTCTCAAGATCGCGGACAATTCGGGCGCGCGCAAAGCGCTCGTCATCCGCGTACTCGGCGGCTCGAAGCGGCGCTACGCGGGGCTCGGCGACGTGGTCGTCGTGACCATCAAGGACGCCATCCCCACCGGCCAGGTGAAAAAGGGCGAGGTGGCGCGGGCGGTGATCGTGCGCACGGCGAAGGAAACGAAACGGCGCGACGGGTCCTACATCCGGTTCGACGAGAACGCCGCCGTGCTCATCACCGAGCAGGGCGAGCCGCGGGCGACGCGCATCTTCGGGCCCGTGGGCCGCGAGCTGCGCGACAAGAAGTTCATGAAGATCGTGTCGCTCGCGCCGGAGGTGATCTGACATGCGGCGCCTCGTCTACCGCCGGAGCCGCAAGACGCGCGGCCGCGAGCCGGTGCGCCACAAGATCCGGATCGCCAAGGGCGATACCGTGCGCGTGATTCGCGGCGACGACCGCGGCAAGGAAGGCAAGGTGCTCCACGTCTACCCCAAGACGTTCCGGGTGACCGTGGAGGGCGTGAACATCGTGAAGAAGCACCGCAAGCGCGGCGACGAGCCGGGAGAGATCGTCTCCATGGCGGCGCCGATCGCCGCCTCGAACGTGATGCTGCTCGATCCCAAGAGCGGGGAGCCGACCCGGGTGCGGCGGCGCCGCGACGCGGACGGGACGATCGAGCGGATCGCGGTGAAGTCCGATCAGCCGATTCCGCGGGTGAGATGAGCATGGCCGACAAGAAGCCGGAGAAGAAAGCCGACAAGAAGGCGGAGAAGAAGCAGCCGAAGAAGGGCGCGGCGCCCGAGGCCGCGGCCCGGGCGGCGGCCGACGCCGCGCCGGCCGAGCCGGCGCCGCGGGCACGGCTCCTCGACTACTACGAGCAGCGCGTGCGGCCCAAGCTGCAGCAGCAGTTCGGCTACGGCAATACGCATCAGATCCCGCGCCTGGCGAAGATCGTGCTGAACGTGGGGATGGGCGAAGCGCCGAAGAACCCGAAGGCGCTCGAGGCCGCGGTGGCCGAGCTCGGCGTGATCGTGGGGCAGCGGCCCGTGGTGACGCGCGCCAAGCGCGCGATCGCGAACTTCAACCTGCGGGCGGGAATGCCCGTCGGGTGCGCCGTGACGCTGCGCGGCCAGCGGATGTACGAGTTTCTGGACCGGTTCATCACGACCGCGGTGCCGCGGATGCGCGACTTCCGCGGCCTGCCGACCCGGAGCTTCGACGGCCGCGGCAGTTACAGCCTGGGGATCAAGGAGCAGATGATCTTCCCGGAAGTGGACTACGACAAGATCGAGCAGATCCACGGCATGGACATCACGTTCGTGACCACGGCGCGCCGCGACGACGAGGCGCTGGCGCTCCTGCGGGAGCTCGGGATGCCGTTCCGGGGCGCTACCCCGGTCGCGGTGGGTTAGGAGCGACGCATGGCGAAGAAGTGCTGGATCGAGCGGGTCAAGCGGAAGCCGAAGTTCGGCGTGCGGGCGTATCAGCGCTGCCAGCGCTGCGGCCGCAGCCGTGGGACCCTGCGCAAGTTCGGTCTGTGCCGCATCTGCTTCCGGGAGCTCGCCCTGCGCGGCGAGATCCCGGGCGTGCGGAAGGCCAGCTGGTAACCGAGGATGGGCGAGCATGAGCGTGACTGATCCCGTCGCCGACATGCTGACCCGGGTGCGCAACGCCTGTGGGGCGGGGCACCGCCGGGTCGATATGCCGGTGTCGAAGCTCAAGGTCGAGATCGCGCGGATCCTGCGCGACAATCACTACGTCCAGGACTTCAAGGTGCTGGATGACGGCCGCCACGGCTTGCTGCGGCTGTACCTGAAGTACCACAACGACGCGCCGGTCATCCGGGCGCTGCAGCGCGTGTCGACGCCGGGCCTGCGACGCTACGTGAAGGCGCGGGAGATCCCGCGCGTCAAGAACGGCCTCGGGATGGCGATCCTGAGCACGCCGCAGGGCCTGATGTCCGACCGCGACGCGCGCCGCGCCCGCACCGGCGGCGAGCTGCTCGCCGTGGTCTGGTAGGAGGAGCGATGTCGCGCATCGGCAAACGGCCCGTCCCGCTGCCCGGCGGGCGTCACGGCCCAGCTCGAGGGCCGGACGCTGACCGTGAAAGGTCCGCGCGGCGAGATCCACCGCACCTTCCACCCCGAGATGGCGCTCGCGGTGGAGGGCAGCACGGTCGTCGTGCGCCGCCCCTCCGACGAGAGCCGGCACAAGGCGCTCCACGGCCTGTCGCGCACGCTCGTGGCCAACATGGTCGAGGGCGTGAGCGCGGGGTACCGCAAGGCGCTCGAGCTCCAGGGTGTCGGCTACAAGGCCGAGGTCACCAAGGAAGGCGTCCAGCTGATCGTGGGCTTCTCGCACCCGGTGCGCTACAAGGCGCCGGCGGGTGTGAAGATCACCACGGAAAGCCCGACGCAGGTGAAGATCGAAGGCGTGGACAAGGAGCTCGTGGGTCAGGTGGCGGCCGAGATCCGCGCCGTCCGGCCGCCCGAGCCGTACAAGGGCAAGGGCATCCGGTACGTCGGCGAGAAGGTGCGCCGCAAGGCCGGCAAGACGGCTCAGGCCGCCAAGTAGCGGGAGCGAATATGCGCAGCGTGCGGGAGACGAAGTCGAAGGAGGGGCGCCGCCGGCGCCGCCACCTTCGCGTTCGCAAGAAGGTGCAGGGGACGCCCGAGCGGCCGCGGCTGGTCGTGTTCCGCTCGTCCAAGCACATCTACGCCCAGGTCGTGGACGACACGCGGGGCGTGACGCTCGTCGGCGCCTCGGACCGCTCGGACGGCATCGCGGTCGAGGGGACCGGCAAGGTGGCACGCAGCCTCGCGCTGGGGAAGCTCATCGCGTCGCGGGCCAAGGAGCGCGGGATCGCCCGCGTCGTATTCGACCGCGGCGGGTTCCGCTACCACGGGCGCATCAAGGCCCTGGCCGACGGCGCCCGGACCGGCGGATTGGAGTTCTGATGACGACGGACAACGAACAGCAGGAGCAGACGGCCCCCGCGGCCCCCGCGGCTCCTCCGGCCGCCCCGAGCGCCGAGGCGCCAGCGGCCCCCACGGCGGGGACGCCGCCCACGTCGTCCCCGGGTCGGGGCGGGCGGGGCGGTGGCGGGCGCGGGCGCGGCGGCGGCGGCGGGCGCGGACGCGGGCGCGGCGGCGGCGGTGGCCGGCCGGACGACCGGCACGGCCGCGACAGCGACGGGATGGTCGAGAACGTGATCGCGATCAACCGCGTGGCCAAGGTCGTGAAGGGCGGGCGCCGGTTCAGCTTCAACGCGCTCGTCGCCGTGGGCGACGGCCGCGGCAGCGTCGGCGTCGCCACCGGCAAGGCGAACGAGGTGTCGGAAGCGGTGCGCAAGGCCGTCGAGGGCGCGCGGCGCCGCGCGGCGACGGTGCCGCTCACGGGCGGCACCATCCCGCACGAGATCGTGGGGCGCCACGGCGCGGGCCGGGTGCTGCTCAAGCCCGCCGCCTCGGGCACGGGCGTGATCGCGGGCGGTCCGGTGCGCGCGGTGCTCGAGTGCGCCGGCATTCGCGACATCCTGACCAAGAGCCTCGGCTCGACCAACCCGCACAACATGGTGCGGGCCACGATGGACGGGCTGCAGCGGCTCACCACCGTGCGCAACGTGGCGCGCGAGCGCGGCATCGAAGTCGACCAGATCGCCTACAAGGCGCGCCAGGAGTCGGTCCATGGGTAGGCAACCCAAGGTCGGGCGCAAGTGGAAGAAGAAGCACCGCCACGCCGATCCGGGGAAGCTCGACCCGGCGGCCGGCCCGCGGCTCGAGGTGCGGCAGACACGCTCGGGCATCGGCCACCCGCCGGCGATCCGCGCCACGCTCGTGGCCCTGGGGCTACGCCACCATCAGGCCGTGGTGCGGCACGACAACAAGCCCGCGATCCGCGGGATGCTCTACGCGGTGCGCCACCTCGTCCAGGTGACGCCGGTGAAGGAGTGAGCTGATGGCGAAGACGAAGGCGACGGCGAAGGCGAAGGCGGCGGCGGAAGCGCCGCGGCCGCCGCGGCTCGCGCTGCACGACCTGCGGCCGCCGGCGGGGTCCGTGCGCACGCGCATCCGCGTGGGCCGGGGCCCGGGCTCGGGGTTGGGCAAGACGTCGGGGCGCGGCCACAAAGGCCAGAAGGCGCGCGCCGGCGGGCTGCCGCGGCCGGGCTTCGAGGGCGGCCAGATGCCCTTGATCCGGCGCATTCCCAAGCGCGGCTTCATCAATCCGTTCAAGCAGCACGCGCAGGTCGTCAACGTGCGCCACCTCACCCTGCTGACGGAGGGCGCCGAAGTGACGCCCGAGACGCTGTTCGGCGCGGGGCTGGTGCGCCGCCCCGACGGGCCGATCAAGCTGCTCGGCGTGGGCGCGGTGGAGCGGAAGTTCGTGGTGCGCGGCGTCGCCGTGTCCGGCTCGGCGCGCGCCAAGATCGAGCAGGCCGGCGGAGCCATCGAGGAGTGAACGGGTGACCGTCCCCCAGATCCCCAATCTGTTCAAGGTCCCCGAGCTCAAGCAGAAGATCCTCTTCACGCTGCTGGTGCTGGTCATCTACCGGGTGGGCGCGCACATCGCCACGCCGGGGGTGAACGTCCAGGCGTTGTCGGACTTCCTCGCGACGTCGGGCTCGGGCACGCTGTTCGGCCTGTACGACCTGTTCGCGGGCGGCGCGTTCGGCCGCGCGACGGTATTCGCGCTCGGCATCATGCCCTACATCTCCGCGAGCATCGTCTTCCAGCTCGCGGGGCCGGTGTTCCCGATCATCGAGAAGATGCAGCGGGACGAGGAAGGCCGGAAAACGATCACGCAGTGGACCCGGTACCTCACCGTGGTGCTGTGCGTGTTCCAGGCCTACGGCTTCGCCGTCTTCACCGAGCAGCTGCCGGGCGCCGTGGCGTCGCCGGGATTCGGGTTCCGCCTCACCACCATGCTGACCCTCACCACGGGCGGCGTGTTCATCATGTGGCTGGGCGAGCAGATCACCGAGCGCGGCATCGGGAACGGGATGAGCCTCCTCATCTTCTTCTCGATCATCGAGGGCGTGCTGCCCGCGATCATCCGGACGTTCGAGGCCGTCGGCGCGGGCACGGTCAGCGTGCCGATGCTGGTCCTGATGTCGGTGATGATGATTCTCGTCGTGGCCGCCACGGTCATGGTGACCGTCGCGGCGCGCCGCATCCCCATCCAGATTCCGCGCAAGGTGATGGGCCGCGGACGCATCCGCGAGGGCCAGAAGACGTTCATCCCGCTGCGGCTCAACACCGCCAACGTGATGCCCATCATCTTCGCGCAATCGCTGATCATCGTCCCGGGCACGCTCGCCACGTTCAGCAACGTGGGCTGGCTGCGCCGCATGGCGGACCTGTTCAATACCACGTCGTGGGTGTACATCGTGTCGAGCGTGGTGCTGATCGTGTTCTTCGCGTATTTCTACACGTCCATCATCTTCAACCCCGTAGACCTGGCCGAGAACCTCAAGAAGCAGGGCGGTTTCATTCCGGGCGTGAAGCCCGGGGCCGCCACCGCCGACTACATCGACGACGTGCTGTCGCGCATCACGTTTCCGGGTGCGCTGTTCCTCGCGGCCATCGCCATGCTGCCCATCGTGGTCGCCAACGTGGCCGGTTTGCCGTTCGGCTTCGGCGGCACCGCCCTCCTCATCGTCGTCGGCGTGGGGTTGGACACGATCCAGCAGGTGCAGCAGCATCTCGTGCTGCGGCACTACGACGGTTTCATGAAGGAAGGGCGTATCAAATTCCGGGGCCGCGTGCGCTGAGCGCATGTTCATCCTGATCCTCGGGGCGCCGGGCTCCGGCAAGGGCACGCAGGGCAAGCTGCTCGCCGAGCGACTGGGGATTCCGAAGATCGCGACCGGCGACATTCTGCGCGCCGCCGTCGCCGCCGACGCTCCGCTGGGCCGCAAGGCGAAGACGTTCATGGACGCGGGCCAACTGGTCCCCGACGCGCTGATTCTCGACCTCATCCGCGCGGAGCTGGCCAAGCCGGATGCGCAGGACGGCGCGGTGCTCGACGGGTTCCCGCGCACCGACGCCCAGGCCGAGCTGGTGGACCGGGTGCTGGCCGAGCGCGGCCACCGGCTCACGCACGTGGTGCTGCTCGACGTGGACCCCGAGGTCCTGGTGCGGCGCATCCACAACCGCGCGCGGCTCGAGGGCCGTTCCGACGACACCGAGGACGCGATCCGCACCCGCCTCGCCGTCTATCAGACCGAGACCGCGCCGCTGGTCGCGCATTACGCGCCGCGCGGCAACGTGCACCGCGTGCCCGGGGACGGCACGATCGACGCGATCGCCGAAGAGATCCGGCGGGTGGTGGGGCGATGATCACGATCAAGTCGCCGCGCGAGATCGAGACGATGGCGGCCGCCGGCCGCATCGTCGCCCACACCCTGGCGCTCGTGGGGCGCGAAGCCAGGCCCGGCGTGAGCACCGCCCAGCTCGACCGGATCGCCGAGGACTTCATCCGCAGCCACCCCGGCGCCCGGCCGTCGTTCAAGGGCCTGTACGACTTTCCCGCCACGCTGTGCACGTCGATCAACCAGGAAGTCGTGCACGGCATCCCGTCCGCGCGGCGCGTGCTGCGCGAGGGCGACGTGGTGAGCGTGGACGTCGGCGTGTGGCTCGAGGGACTGCATGCCGACTCGGCGGCGACGTTCCCGGTCGGCGCGGTGGCGCCCGCCGTGCAGGGCCTGCTGGCCGTCACGCGCGACGCCCTGGCGGCGGGCATCGCGCAGGCGCGGGGGGGCGGCCACGTGGGCGACATCGGCCACGCGGTGCAGGGGGTCGCCGAGGCGGCCGGGTATTCGGTGGTGCGCGAGCTGGTGGGGCACGGCATCGGCGCGGCGTTCCACGAGGATCCGCAGGTGCCGAACTTCGGCAAGCCCAGCCGCGGGCCGCGGCTCGTGGCCGGCATGACGCTCGCCATCGAGCCGATGGTGAACGCCGGGGGGCCGGAAGTGCGGACCCTCGAGGACCGCTGGACGGTGGTGACGCAGGACGGCTCGCTCTCCGCCCACTTCGAGCATACCGTGGCGGTGGCCGACAACGGCGCCCCGCCGCGGGTCCTCACCCTCCCCGACTAGCGCGCCAGGGTCAGTCCGGGCCCGCCGCCGCCTCGGCGGCGAGCGCTTCCGCGTTCTCGCGCAGCTCGCGGCCCAGCTTCGGGTCGGACAGCGAGGCCACGTTGACCCGCACGTTCTCGACCGCGCCGGCGATGGCCGCGCGCGCCAGGCCCTCGGCCACGTGCGCGTCGGAGCGGGCGTTCGTGTTCCCGATGTCCCCAACCTCGCGCGCGAGATGCAGCACGCGCGCCGCGAGCCCCGCGACGGCGAGCGGCACGGCCGCCGCGCCCAGCAGCGCCCGGTCCACCGCGGCGCCGCGCTCGGGATCGTCCTTGGGGCGGCGGTAGGCGGCGCTCACCAGCCGGTACGCGTCCGCGTCCTCGTCCACCCGGTGGCGCAGCTCGGCGCGCAGCCGGTCGGCTTCGTCGAGCAGCTGCCGCACCTGAGGCTCGACCGGGGCGTAGGCCTTGCGGCCCAGGGTGAGGCGCGCCACCATCGCCACCAGCGCCCCGGCCAGCGCGCCGGCCAGCGCCGCGGCGCTGCCGCCGCCCGGTACGGCTTCGCCGCCGGCGAGGCTCTCGAGCCAGCCGTCGAGCGACGGCCCCTCGGCCGCCAGGATACGGGACTCGAGCACCTGGTCGGTGGCGTCGGGCAGCTTGAGGGCGGCGGTCGCCGCGCCGAGCAGCGCGCGCTGCGGGATCAACCCCACCAGCTCGCTTCTGAGGACCTCCACGCCGCGCGCCCGCGCCTCTGACTCGACCGCGGCGAACACTGTTGCCGGTCCCGTGACGTCGATGTCGAGCAGGTTCATCGAGACCTGCGCCTTGCCCGCGACGTCGAACCCGGCGGCCTGCACGGCGGGCAGGCCGCCGCTCGAGGTGCGGATGAGCTTGGCGATTTCCTTCGCGATCGCCACGTCGCTCGTGTCGAGATAGACGTTGTACGCCACGAGGAACGGGCGCGCACCGATGGCGGTGGCGCCCGCGGTGGGGTGGATACGCCGCGGCCCGAAGTCCGGGTCCGCCGCGGGATCGGTGCCGATGCGCTCGCGCAGTCCCTCGAACTCGCCCTTGCGGATGGCGGGCAGCCGTTCGCGCTCCGGGCGGGCGGCGGCGGCGGCGTAGAGATAGACGGGGATTTCGAGCTCGCGGCCCACCCGCTCGCCCAGGGCGCGGGCGAGCGCCACGCAGTCGTCCATCGTCACGTCGCGCAGCGGCACGAACGGCACCACGTCGGTGGCGCCCATGCGCGGATGCTCGCCCTGGTGCTCGGTCAGGTCGATGTGCTCGAGCGCGATCTGCATCGCGCGGAAGGCGGCTTCGGCGGCGGCGGCGGGCGGCGCCACGAAGGTGAACACCGACCGGTGGTGCGCGGCGTCCACCTGCACGTCGATCAGGCGCGCGCCCGCCACGCTCGTGATGGCGCGGCGCAGCCGGTCGATCGTGGCCTGGTTGCGGCCCTCGGAGAAGTTGGGGACACATTCGACGAGCGGAGCAGTCATCGCGACCTCATGGCTGTGGTCCGGCGCCCCGGAGCAGCTCGAGCAGCCAGCGGTGCAGGGGCGGGTTCCCCGCGACGAGCGAGCCGCGGTGCAGCACGTCGGGATCGCCGGTCACCGTCGTGACCACGCCGCCCGCTTCGCGCACCAGCACGACGCCGGCGGCCACGTCCCACGGCGCCAGCATCAGCTCCCAGAACGCGTCGAACCGGCCCGCGGCCACGTCCGCCAGGTCGAGCGCCGCCGCCCCCGCGCGCCGGATGCCGCTCGCCGAGCGGATCACGGCGCGGAACTGCCGCAGGTAGGTCTCGAGGTGCTCCGGGTACTTGAACGGGAATCCGGTGCCCACGAGCGCGCGGGCCGGGTCCGCCACGGCGGACACGGCGAGCCGCCGCTCGCCCAGCCACGCCCCCGCGCCCGTCGCCGCGCGATACGTCTCGTCGCGCGTGACGTCGTGCACCACACCCACGCTCAGCGCGCCCCGCACCACGCAGCCGATCGAGACCGCGTACTGGCGGTAGCCGTGCAGGAAGTTCGTCGTGCCGTCGAGCGGGTCCACGATCCACACGACGTCGGCGTCGCGCGTCGCGTCGGGCGTCAGCTCTTCGCCCACCACCCGCGAGCCCGGTACCTCGCCCACCAGCAGCGCGGCGATGCGCGCCTCGACCGCGCGGTCGACCTCCGTGACGAAATCATACTGTCCCTTCTCGGCCCAGCGCGCCGGCTCGGGCGGCAGCACGGCGCGCACATGGGCGGCGCCCGCCTCGGCCGCGCGCGCGGCCACACCGACTAACTCCAAGAGACTCCGCATCTTGCGAGTGTACACCCCGGTTCACTACGTTGTGGACGCCATGGCCCGCGTCTTCTCCGGCATCCAGCCGTCCGGCGAGCTCCACATCGGCAACTACCTCGGCGCGGTCCAGAACTGGGTCCGCCTGCAGGACGAGCACGACTGCCTGTTCTGCGTCGTGGACTTGCACGCCGTGACCCAGCCCTACGAGCCCGCGGAGCTGGCCGGGCGCACGCGGCAGATGGCGACCGGCCTGCTCGCCGCGGGGCTCGATCCCGCGAAGTGCATCGTGTTCGTCCAGTCGCACGTCGCCGAGCACAGCGAGCTGAACTGGCTGTTCACCACCGTCACCCCGCTGGGCGAGCTCGAGCGGCAGACCCAGTTCAAGGACAAGTCGCAGCGCCAGGAGAGCGTGCCCGCGGGGCTGCTCGCCTATCCGGTGCTGCAGACCGCCGACGTGCTGCTGTACCGCGCGACGCTGGTGCCGGTGGGCGAGGACCAGCTGCAGCATCTCGAGCTGATGCGCGAGATCGCCCGGCGGTGGAACGCGCGCTACGGCGCCGCTTTCTTTCCCGAGCCCCAGGCCCGGCTCACGACCGCCAAGCGCGTGCTGGGGCTGGACGGCCAGGCCAAGATGTCGAAGAGCCTGGGGAACACGATCGGCCTGTTCGAGACGCCCGAGGCGATCTGGGACAAGCTCAGGCCGGCGGCGACCGATCCCGCGCGCGTGACGCGGAAGGACCCCGGCGATCCCGAGAAGTGCAACGTGTACACGATCCACCAGGGGTTCTCGCCGCCCGCGGTCCAAACCGAGGTGGCGCACAACTGCCGCACGGCCGGCTGGGGCTGTCTCGACTGCAAGCGGGTGCTCGCCGATCATATGATAGCGACGCTCGCTCCCATGCGCGAGCGCGCGGCGGCGCTGGCGGCGCAGCCGGGCGACGTGGACCGCGTGCTGGCGGACGGCGCGGCGCGGGCGCGCGCGATCGCGGGCGAGACGATGGGCGACGTGCGCCGCCGCATGGGGTTCCTGCCGCCGGCGGGTGACTGATGGCCGACATCGTGGCCGAGGTGGTGCGGGTATTCAAGCTGGAGCTGATGCTCCAGCTCGCGCTGGCCACGCTGCTCGGCGGCCTCATCGGCCTCGAGCGCGAGCTGGGCGGCAAGCCGGCGGGCCTGCGTACCAATATCCTCATCTGCATGGGCGCGGTGCTGTACACCACCCTGTCCATCGATCTGGCGGGCGAGCGGGCCGATCCCGGCCGGGTCGCGGCGCAGATCGTCACGGGGGTCGGGTTCATCGGGGCGGGGACGATCCTGCACGCGCGCGGCGCGGTCGTCGGCCTCACGAGCGCCGCGACCATCTGGGTGGTCGCGGCGATCGGCGTCGCGCTCGGCGCCGGCCACTACCTCGAGTCCCTCGGCGCCACCCTGTTCGTGGTCGCCGTGCTCCAGGGGCTGGGCCGGCTCGAGCAATTCGTCGCGCGCCACACCACGCGCTCGCGCGTGACCGTGCACGCGCGCCCCGATCCCAGCCCGCTCGAGGACCTGGAGGCGGTGATCCGCCGCACCGGCCTCGAGATCGTCGAGGTCGGGCAGCGGCGCGAGGCGGTGGACCTGGTGCTCGACTACGACCTGCGCGGGCCCAAGCGCCTGCACGACGAGGCGATGATCGCGCTGCTGCACCATCCCGGGGTGCGCACCGTGTCGCGCGGGGAGTGATGCGCCGGCTCGTGGTGGATCTGCGCTCGCCGCGGGCGGCGTGGCGCATCCCCGACTGGACGGTGGCCGCGATCCGCGAGACCGCGGGGCCGGGCTGGGACGTGGTGGACGTGGCCGCGCCCGCCGATTCCGACGGCGACGGCGGCGGTGGATCGTCCGAGGCGGTGAGCGCCGCCGCAGGCGCCGAGGTGTACCTCGGGTTCGGCGTCCCCGCGGGCATCGCGGCCGCGGGCCGGGCGACGCTGCGCTGGGCGCACAGCGGCACCGCCGGCATCGGCGCCAGCCTGCCGCACCTGCGCGGCAGCGCCGTGGTGCTCACCAACTCGGCGGCGGTGCACGCCGAGCCGATCGCCGACTGGGTCGTCTCCGCGGTGGCCTACTTCGCGCGCGGGCTCGACCGCATGCTCGAGGCGCAGCGCGCCGGCCGCTGGACCAAGGACGAGTTCACCGAGCTGCGCTGGCCGGTGCGCGAGCTGCGCGACGTGCGGCTCGGGGTCTTCGGCCTGGGGGGCATCGGCGCGGCCGTTGCGCGCCGCGGGCTCGCGCTCGCCATGCGCGTGGCGGGCGTGCGCCGCCGGCCGCGCGGCGGCGGCCCGCCGGGGATCGGCTGGGTGGGCGGCATGGACCAGCTCGGACGCCTCGCCGCCGAAAGCGACGCCCTGGTGATCGCGGCGCCCCACACCGGCGAGACGGCGGGCGCGGTGGACGCGGCGCTGCTCGCGCGGCTTCCCGACCAGGCCGTGGTGGTCAACGTGTCGCGCGGGTCGCTGCTGGACGAGACGGCCTTGCTCGCCGCGCTCGACGCGGGGCGGCTGCGCGGCGCTGCGCTCGACGTGTTCGCCATCGAGCCGCTCCCCGCCGGCCACCGCTTCTGGACCCATCCGCGCGTGCTGGTCAGCCCGCATGCCTGCGCCGTGACCGGCCGTTTCTGGGAGCGCGAGACGGCCCTCATCCTGGACAACCTGCGGCGGTATCTTGCGGGGACGCCGCTCGTCAACGTCGTGGACCTCGACGCGGGGTATTGAATGGAGAAGATCATCAAGGCGGCCGTGGATCGCGGCGCCTCCGATCTCCACATCAAGGCCGGCGACGTGTTCCGGGCACGGATCGACGGCCGCCTGGTCCCGCTCACCAAGCAGCGCCTCACCCCGGAGCAGACGCGCGCCATCGCCGCCCGCCTCATGCCCAACGAGGAGGACCGCGCCCAGCTCGACGTGATCCGCGACTACGACTGCTCGTGGGGCATGCCGGGGGTCGGCCGGTTCCGCGTCAACGTGCTGCGCCAGCGCTCGTCGTTCATGATCGTGATGCGCGTGGTCCCGTTCGACGTCCCGTCGTTCGAGAGCCTCGACCTGCCGACCGCGCTCACGCAGATCGTCGCGGCGCAGCACGGCCTGATCCTCGTCACCGGGGTGTCGGGCGCGGGCAAGAGCTCGACCGTCGCCGCCATGCTGAACCACATCAACCAGACCCAGCACAAGCACATTCTCACGCTCGAGAGCCCCATCGAGTTCCTGCACCGCGACGTCAACTGCTCGGTGACGCAGCGCGAGGTGGGGGTGGACACGCCCAACTACCGCATCGGCCTCCAGGCCGCCCTGCGCCAGGACCCCGACGTGATCCTGATCGGCGAGCTGCGGGATGCCGAGACGATCGGCACCGCGCTCAAGGCGGCGGAGACGGGCCGGCTCGTGATCTCGACGCTCTCGACCCCGGACGTGCCCACGACCGTCACCCGCCTGATCGCGACGTTCCCCGCCGAGGACCAGGACATCGCGCGCCTGCGCCTGTCGGAGACGTTGCAGGCGATCGTCACCCAGCGGCTGCTGCAGCGGGCGGACGGGCAGGGACGGGTGGCGGCGCTCGAGATCCTGGTCGCGATCGGCGACATCCGCGACGCCCTGCGCGATCCCGAGCGCACCGGCGAGCTGCACGACCTGTTGCGGGAGCACCGCGACGAGCACGGCACCCAGACGTTCGACCAGCACCTGGCGGACCTCGTGATCGAGAGCGTGATCACGCACAAGACGGGCGTGGCGGCGGCCTCGAGCGTGGAGGACTTCGACGAGCACCTGCGCGTGCTGCGGAAGCCGGGGCGCGGAAAGGACAAGAAAGGCAGGACCCGCGACGGCGCGACGCCGGAGAGCGAGGAGGCCGAGGGGGAGGAGGAGGCGGAGGACGAAGAGTGACCACCGGCGTGGAGGGCGTCCTCGCCCCCGTCACCACGCCGTTCGAGCCGAGCGGGGCGTTCGCCGCCGCCGCCCTGCGCCGCAACGTCGCCGCCCTGCTGGCGGGCGGGCTCTCAGGGATCGTCGTCGCGGGCTCGACGGGCGAGGCGCCGCTGCTCGATCCCGACGAGGTGCGGCGGCTCGTGGCGGCGGGCCGCGAGGCCGTGCCGCGCGAGCGGCGGCTGCTCGCGGGCGCGGGCGCCGAGGCGACGCGCCAGGCCGTGGCCCTGGCCCGCGCGGCCGGCGCCGAGGGGGCGGACGGCGTGCTGGTGAGGCCCCCGGGGTATTTCGGCCCCGGCCTCGCCGCCGCGGCGCTGCGCGACTACTTCGTGGCGGTGGCGGATGCGAGCCCCGTGCCCGTGTTCGTGTACAACATCCCCAAGTACACGCGGGTCGCCCTGGCTCCCGCGCTACTCGCCGACCTGGCGACCCATCCCAACATCGTCGGTTACAAGGACTCCTCGGGCGACATCGACAACTTCGCGGCGTACCGCGCCGCCGTGCCCGGGTGGACGGCCCTCGTCGGCTCGGCGAGCCTCCTGCTCCCGGCACTCGAGCGCGGCGCCGCGGGCGGCATCGTGGGCGCCGCGTGCTTCGCCGCGCGGTTGTGCGCCGACCTGGTGGCGGCGTTCCGCGCGGGGGACCGGGCTCGCGCGGCGGCGCTCCAGGAGCGCGTCACGCCGCTCGACCGCCGCATCGTGGGCGGCCTCGGACCGGCGGGGATCAAGGTCGCCATGGCGGCGGCGGGCCTGTACGGCGGCCCGGTGCGCGCGCCGCTCGCCGACCTCGCGCCCGCCGACGCTCGCGAGGTCGCGGAACTCATCGGCGCGTGAGCGCCCCCCGCCAACTGCTGGACGAGCTCGCCGTGCCGCGGCTCGTGGGCTCGGCGGGCCATCAGCGCGCGCATACGGTGCTCGCGAGCGCGCTCGCGGCACGCGGCTACGCCGTGGAGCGACACCGCTTTCGGGCGCCGGCGACGCGCGTGCGCCTCGTCGCGCTGGCCGGGGGTGCCCTCGCCCTGGTCGGTATCGCGGCCGCGATCCGCACGCTCGGCGGACCGCGGGCGGGCGCGCTCGCCTTGTGGGCCGCGGGGCTCACGGCTGCCGCGACGCTCGCCCTGCTCACGGCCGCGTGGGCACGCCGGCCGCCCGCGCCCCAGGGCGCCACGCTCATCGCGACCCGCGGCGACGCCGCGCCGCGGGTGTGGCTGGTCGCGCACTACGACGCGAAGGGACAGGGGCTGTCGATGCTCGGGCGCCTGGTGGCGGTGGCCGCGAGCCTCGGGGGAGCGGCGGCTCTCGCGGCCGCCGGCCTCGCCGCGTTGGCGGGCGCCGCGGTGCCCGCGGTGCTGTGGCTCGCGGCCGCGCTCCCCGCTGCCGCGGGCGGCTATGGTCTCCTCGCCGCGGGCCTGCGCAACGACTCGCCCGGCGCGGTGGACAACGCGACCGGCGTGCTGGCGGCGCTCGAGACGGCGGACGCGCTGCCGCCGGCCGCGGCGGTGGGCCTGATCTTTCCCGACGCCGAGGAGCTGGGCCTCGTCGGCGCGCGGGCGCTGGCGCGCGAGCGGCCGGCGTTGGTGCGCGATACGGCGCTGATCAACCTGGACGGCATCGACGACCGCGGGCCGGTGGTGGCGTTCGTGCACCGGCCGGGTCCGCTGGTGGACGCCGTGATCGCGGCGCTGGGCGCGCGCCGCGCGCGCCGGCTGCCGGTGGTGGTGGACGGTATCGTGCTGGGGCGCGTGGCCCGCGAAGCGGTCACCATTCTCAAGGGCGATCTGGCGACGATGCGCGTGGTGCATACCCGTCGCGACACCGCGGCGCGGCTCAACCTCGCCGGCGTGGACGGTGTGGCGCGGGCCCTCGCCCGCGCGCTGCGGGATGCCGAACCCCGCGTTGACGCTCCCGCGCCGCGCCTCTAGGTTCCGTTGGAGGATGCGCCCCGGCCCCGCCCCGGGGCGTTTTCGCTGAGAGGAGAGCCGTGTTCGGGCCCAAGACGCACTGCGTGGTGGTGGTCGGCGCCCAGTGGGGCGACGAGGGAAAGGGCAAGGTGGTGGACGTGCTCGCCGAGCGCGCCGACCTCGTCGTGCGCTACCAGGGCGGGGCCAACGCGGGGCACACGGTGGACACGGGCACGGGCGAGTTCGTGCTGCACCAGATCCCGTCGGGGATCATCCAGGGCGCCGTGTGCCTCGTGGGCAACGGCGTGGCGCTCGACCCCGAGACGTTCTTCCACGAGCTCGACGCGCTCGTGGCCCGCGGCGTGAAGATCGAGCACCGCATCTTCGTATCCGACCGCGCCCATCTCACGCTACCGTATCACAAGCTGCTCGACCAGGCGCGCGAGGCGCGCGACAAGATCGGCACCACGGGGCGCGGGATCGGGCCCACCTACGAGGACAAGTACGGCCGCCGCGGCGTACGGGTGGGTGACCTGCGCGATCCGCGGCGCGCGGCCGAGCTCGTGGCCGAGCGGGTGGCCGGCGCGAACGAGATGCTCGCGGTGCTCGGGTCCGAGGAGCGGGCCGACGCCGCGGCGCACCGCACGCTCGTCGCGCGCCTCGCGCCGCGCCTGGTGCCGCTCGCGATCGACGCGGGGCGCGTGGTGTACGAGGCGCTCGAGCGCGGCGAGTCGGTGCTGCTCGAGGGCGCGCAGGGCGCGCTGCTCGACGTGGACCACGGGACGTATCCCTACGTCACGTCGTCCCACACCACCGCGGGGGGCGCGTCGGTCGGCGCGGGGATCGGTCCCACGGCGATCGACGCGGTGCTGGGCGTCGTCAAGGCGTACACCACGCGCGTGGGCAACGGGCCGCTCCCCACCGAGGCGGAGCCCAAGGTGGCCCAGCGCATCCGCGAGCTGGGGGGCGAGTTCGGCGCCACGACCGGGCGGCCGCGCCGCTGCGGTTGGTTCGACGCCGTCGTGGTGCGCTATGCCGTGCGGGTCAACGGGCTCACCGGCCTCGCCGTCACCAAGCTCGACGTGCTCGACACGTTCGTCGAGCTGCCGGTGTGCGTCGGGTACTTGCTCGACGGCGCCGCGTTCGACACGATGCCCGCCGATCTCGACCGCATGGACCGGGTGAAGCCGATCTACGAGACTCTGCCGGGCTGGCGCAAGCCGACGGGGGAGGCGCGGCGGCTCGCCGATCTGCCGTCCGCGGCGCGCGCCTATCTCGACCGGCTGCAGGACCTCGCGCGTTGTCCCGTGCGCTACGTGAGCGTGGGGACGCGGCGCGACCAGATCATCGAGGTGGGGTGACGGCTCGGCGATGAAGCGCGTCGTTCCCGTGCTCGCGGTGCTCGGCGTGCTGCTGCTGACGGTGTGGGGGGGCGGGCGGCTGTGGCTCCTCGCCAGTCTGCCGCCGCCCGGCGGGCGGGCGCCGGTGGCGGGCCTGCGCGACTCGGTCGCGATCCTGTTCGACTCCCTCGCGGTGCCCCACATCGTGGCCGCCCACGAGCTCGATGCCTACGCCGCGCTGGGCTACGTGCACGCCCGCGACCGCATGTTCCAGATGGACCTGCTGCGCCACGCCGCCCTGGGGCGGCTGGCGGAGCTGTTCGGCGCCCGCGCGATCGCCGCCGACCGCGAGCTGCGCGAGCTCGAGATGGGCCGCATCGCGCGCGCGCGCGCGGCCCGAATGACGCCCGCCACGCGCCGCGCGGCCGCCGCCTATGCGAGCGGCGTCAACGCCTGGCTCGCGGGCGAGCGCCGCGCGGTCGAGTTCCGCCTGCTGCGCCACACGCCCGAGCGCTGGACCCCGGAGCACTCGCTCGCGATCGGCGTGCTCCAGGCGCACGACCTCGCGTTCTCGGGTGACGAGCTAGAGCTGGCGGCGCTCGCCGAGCGGTTGGGGTGGGAGAAGGCGCGCGAGCTGATTCCGGTCTACGCCGATTCGATGCCGGTAATCGTCGGGGGATGGGGGATGGGGGATGGGGGACGGGTAATCGGGGGACGAGGGACCAGGGACGAGGGAGGGGTGGGGGCGCGGCCGAATCCTGCGGCGCCGATCGGGCTGCGGCGCCGCCGCGAGCGGCCGGCGCCAGCCGCGTCCAACGCGTGGGTGGTGAGCGGCGCGCGGACGGCGTCGGGCAAGCCGATTGTGGCGAACGACCCGCACTTGGTGCTGCGGGCGCCGGCGCTGTGGTATCTCGCGGGCCTGCACGCGCCCGGGCTCGACGTCGTGGGCGTCACCATCCCCGGGCTGCCGGCGGTGGTGCTGGGTCACACGCGCCACGTCGCCTGGGGGTTCACCAACGCCATGGTGGACGACGTCGATTACGTGCTCGAGGAGCTGAGCCCCGACGGCCGGCGCTACCGCACGCGCGGCAGCTGGGCACCGGTCGAGGTCGTGCCGGAGACGATCCACGTGCGCGGCGCGGCGCCCGAGATCTACGAGCGACGCCGCACGCGCAACGGCCCGGCGGTCACCGTGGACGCGCCCACCGACGGCGCGCACGCGGTCGTGATGCGCTGGGTGGCGCAGGACGGCGGGCGCGACGAGCTGGCCGCCCTGCACGGCTGGGCGCGGGCGCGCGGCCAGGCCGATTTTCTCGCCGCCGCGCGGCTGTTCCGCTCGCCCGAGCAGAACGTGGTGTACGCCGACCGGGACGGCAACATCGGCTACGTGCTCGCGGGATCGGTGCCGGTGCGGCGCGTGGGGGAGGGGGTGCTGCCGGTGCGCGGGGCGGGCGGGCCGCCGTGGACCCGCTATCTCGCCGACGCCGAGCTGCCGGCCGTCACGAATCCGCCGTCCGGCCGCATCGTCACCGCCAACAACCGCATCGTCGGCCCGGGCTTCCCCCATCACATCACGTTTCACTGGGACCACGCCTATCGCGCGCGCCGCATCCTCGAGCTGCTCGCGGCCGACTCGGCGCTCACGGCCGCGGCGCTGGCGCAGGGCCAGCTCGACCAGCTCGACCTGTTCGCCCGCGCCGCCAAGCGCCACGCGGCCCGGGCCGCGCTCGAGCGCCGCCGGCCCGACCTCGCCGACCGGCTGCGCGCCTGGGACGGCACCATGGCCCCGGACGCCGTCGAGCCCACGATCTTCTGGACCTGGTACCGCCATCTGCTGCGGCTCACCTACGCCGACGAGTCGCCCGACTTCCGCCCCACGGCGCCGCTGCATCGCTGGCTCGCCGCGGGCGGCAGCGACTGGTTCGACGACCAGCGCACGGCGGCGCGCGAGAGTCTGGCCGTGCTGGCGGAATGGGCGCTCGACTCGACGCTCGCCGACGCGCCGTTCGCGCCCTGGGGCGACGCGCATCCCACCATCATGGAGCACCCGCTCGGCGCCATCCCCGTGCTCGGCCGGCTCGTCGGATTCAACGTCGGCCCACTGCCCACCGGCGGCAGCAACCACACCGTCAACGTGTCCCTCTCGCGGCGGATGCAGGCGCCGTTCACGAGCGGCTACGGCCCGTCGATGCGGCACGTGGTGGACTTGGGGCGGGTGGACGACGCGGGCGGGTTCGTCATTCCCACGGGCCAGTCGGGTCATCCGGTGTCGCGCCACTATCGAGACCAGACGGCGCTGTGGCGGGAGGGACGGCTGTGGATTCTGCCGGTCGAGGTGGCGCGGGTGCGGGCAGTCGATACGCTACGGCTGGTCCCGTGAACATCCTCGTCGCTCCCGCCGCCTGGAAGGGCACCTTCACGCCGCGGCAGGCGGTCGAGGCCATCGTCACCGGCGTGCGGCGCGCGGTGACGGGCGCGCGCATCGTGGCGCGGCCGGTGTCGGACGGTGGCGACGGGCTGTTGCAGGCCGTGCTGCCCGACGGCGCGCGGCGCGAGACGGTGCGCGTGACGGGTCCCCTGGGCCACGGCGTGAATGCCGTGGTGGGGTGGCTCGACGACGAGACCGCCATTTTCGAGAGCGCCGCCGCCTGCGGCCTGGCGCTCGTGCCGCGCGAGGAGCGCGATCCGTTGCGGTCCAGCACGCGCGGGGTGGGGGAGCTGATCGGCGCCGCGGCGGCGAGCGGGGCGCGCACCGTCGTGGTGGGGCTGGGTGGCAGCGCCACGGTGGACGGCGGCACGGGGGCGGCGCGGGCGCTGGGCTGGCGCTTTCTCGACGCCGATCGGTTCGACCTCGCCGAGGGGGGTGCCACGCTGGCGCTGCTCGCGGCCGTCGTGCCCGCGGCGCCGCCCGGGCCGCGGGTGCTGGGCGTGACCGACGTGACGGCGCCACTGCTCGGGCCGCACGGCGCCGCGCCGTTCTTCGCGCCGCAGAAGGGCGCCACGCCGGACGACGTCAAGCTGTTGGCGGGCGGGCTCGAGCGGCTGACGCGGGTGATGGTCGAGGCGGGGCGGCCCGATCTGGGCGACGTGGCCGGGGGTGGAGCGGCGGGCGGGTTGGGCGCGGGGCTCGTCTGGTTCGCGGACGCCGAGCTCGTGCCGGGCGCGCCGTGGGTGTTCGATCGGATCGGGCTCGACGCCGACATCGCCGCCGCGGATTTCGTCATCACGGCCGAGGGGCGGTTCGACCGCACCTCCCTCGGCGGCAAGGCGACGGGGGAGGTGTTGCGCCGCGCGCGCGCCGCCGGCAAGCGGGTGGTCGTGCTCGCGGGCGCCGTCGAGGGCGTGCCCGACGCGCCCGTGGTCGCGGGGGACGGGCGGCTGGTCGATCCCGAGGTGCTCGCGGGGCTGGCCGAGCGCGCCACGCGGGAGGCGCTCGGGTTGTCGCCTTCGTAAGGCGTTTCTATCTTCCCCGTCCTATGCCGCCACCCGACAAGACCATGGACAAGCTCGTGTCGCTCGCCAAGCGGCGCGGCTTCATCTTCCAGTCGTCCGAGATCTACGGCGGGACTCGGCTCCGTGTGGGACTACGGCCCGCTCGGCGTCGAGCTGAAGCGGAACCTCAAGGAACGCTGGTGGCGCGCGATGGTGCACGAGCCGCGACGACATCGAGGGGCTCGACGCGGCGATCCTGATGCATCCCACAGGTGTGGGAGGCGTCGCGGCCACGTGGCGGGGTTCACCGATCCGCTGGTGGACTGCAAGCAGCTGCAAGGAGCGCTTCCGCGCCGACGAGCTCGAGGTCGAGGGCTGCCCGCGAACGCCGACCAAGTGCCCCGTGTGCGGCACACGCCGGCACGCTCACCGAGCCGCGGCATGTTCAACCTGATGTTCAAGACGTTCATGGGGCCCGTCGAGGAGAGCGGCGGCACGTCGTCTACCTGCGCCCGGAGACGGCGCAGGGGATCTTCGTGAACTTCCTGAACGTGCAGCAGACGCCGCGCCAGAAGGTCCCGTTCGGCATCGCGCAGATCGGCAAGGCGTTCCGCAACGAGATCACGCCCGGGCAACTTCATCTTCCGCACGCGCGAGTTCGAGCAGATGGAGATGCAGTTCTTCGTCAAGCCCGGGACGGACATGGAGTGGTTCGAGCGACTGGACGGCCGCGCGCATGCAGTGGCACCAGGACGCTCGGCATCCGGCCGGAGAAGCTGCGCTTCCACGAGCACGGCACGGACGAGCTGGCGCACTACGCGCAAGGCCGCCTTCGACATCGAGTACGAGTTCCCGTTCGGCTGGCAGGAGTTCGAGGGGATCCACAACCGCACCGACTTCGATCTGTCGCGCCACCAGGAGTACTCGGGCAAGAAGCTCGAGTACTTCGATGCCGGCCGCCAACGAGCGCTATCTCCCCTACGTCGTCGAGACGTCGGCGGGCGCCGACCGCGCGGCGCTGGCGGTGCTGGTGGACGCCTACCGCGAGGAGGAGGTCGAGGGCGAGACGCGCGCGTGGTGCTCGGCTCGCTGCCGTCGCTCGCGCCGATCAAGGCCGCCGTGTTCCCGCTGGTCAAGAAGGACGGCATGCCCGAGATGGCGCGGCGCATCTACGACGACCTGCGCGGCCGCTACAACGTGTTCTACGACGACGGCGGCTCGATCGGCCGGCGCTACCGGCGGCAGGACGAGGCGGGCACGCCGTTCTGCATCACGGTGGACGGCCAGATCGCTGACGGATCAGACGGTGACGGTGCGCGACCGCGACACGTTGCAGCAGGAGCGGATCGCGGCGGGCGCGTTGCGGGACTATCTAGCGGACAAACTCCGGTCGTGAGGGTGGCGGCATGACGCGAGGCGTGGTGGTGCTGGCGGCGCTGGCGGTGGCGTGCGGCGGGCGGGGGCAGGAGGCGGCGAGGCCACCCGCGCCCGAGAGCTACCGCGTGCGTTTCGAGACCAGCGCGGGCGTGTTCGTGGTGGCGGTGACGCGCGCGTGGGCGCCGGCGGGTGCCGACCGGCTGTATCGCCTGGTGCGCGAGGGGTTCTACGACGGCGCGCGGTTCTTCCGGGTGGTGCCCGGCTTCGTGGTGCAGTTCGGCATCAGCGGCGATCCCGCGGTGGCGGCCCGGTGGCGCGACGCCACCATTCCCGACGATCCCGTGACCCAATCGAACGCCCGCGGCACGCTCACGTTCGCGACCGCGGGGCCCAACACCCGCACCACGCAGCTGTTCATCAATTACGTCGACAACCGCCGGCTCGACGGGATGGGGTTCGCGCCCGTGGGCGTGGTGGTCGAGGGGATGGAGGTCGTGGACCGGATCTACCCGGGGTACGGCGAGGCGCCCGACCAGGGTCTGATCGAATCGCGCGGCACCGCCTATCTCGCGGCCGAGTTTCCCCAGCTCGACTCGATCGCCCGGGCGACGATCCTCACGCCGTAGCCCGCGTGCGGTATCCGGATTTCGCCGCGCTGATCACCCGTCTTCAGGCCGAGGTTCCGCCGGACTACCTCGACGGCATCGTGGGTATCGAGGTCAGTCCGCGGGCGGTGCCCCATCCCGTGCGCGCCGACATCTACACGTTGGGCGAGTGCATTCCGCTCGAGTGGAGCGGGACGGGGGCCGATCTCCAGTCGCGGGTGGTCCTTTATCACGGGTCGTTCGCGGCGCTCGCGCGTCTGGCGGAGCCCGGGGCGTTCGACTGGCGCGAGGAGGCGTGGGACACGCTGACGCACGAGCTGCGGCATCATCTCGAGTGGCGGGCGAGTCAGCAGGCGCTGGAGGACTACGACTGGGCCGCCGAGCAGAATTTTGCGCGGCACGAGGGGGACGCGTTCGATCCGGCGTTCTACCGCTCGGGCGAGCGTATCGCCGACGGCGTGTACAAGGTCGACGATGATGTGTTCGTCGAGGGGGACGGGGATGATGTGACGTGGCATGGCGTGTCGTATCGCGTGGTCCTGGGTCCCGCGCCCGAGCGGGCGGTGCGGTTCGTGGTGCTCGAGGGCGTGGCCGAGCCGCCGCAGGGGGACGTGGTGCTGGTGGTGCGGCCGCGGGCGCGGGTGTGGGATCTCTTGCGGGGCCGTCGGCCGGTAGTGACCGAGGTGGTGCAGGTGGGCGATGGGTAAGCGCGTGCTGGTGGTGACGGCGGATCTCACGTTCCGGGCCAAGGTGCGGGAGGTCGTGGAGCGGGGTGGGGGCGAAGTGGTGCGGGACGAGGCGGGGTGTGACCTCGCGGCGATCGAGATCGGCGCGCCGGGGTGGGAGGGGCGGGTGGTGGGGCTCGCGGGTCGCGGGGTGCCGGTGTTGGCATTCGGGTCGCACGTGCGGGCGGATCTGTTGCGGGTGGCGCGGGCCGCCGGGGCGGTGGCGGTGCCGAACTCCGAGGTGGAGGCGCGGTTGCGGGACATGTTGGTATAGCGCGCGTTTTTCCGGTCTTTCGCAGCGGGTCGGCCGCAGTTCAGAATCCAATCCGATGAAACTCCTCACGCAGGTGCGCCAGGCGATCCGGGTGCGGCATTACAGCCGCCAGACCGAGCGCGCGTACGTGCAGTGGGTGGTGCGGTTCGTGGAGTTCCACGGCCGCCGGCATCCGCGCGAGCTCGGGGCGGCGGCCGTCACGGCGTTTCTCACTCATCTCGCCGAGCGCGAGCAGCTCGCCGCCGCGTCGCAGAACCAGGCGGCGGCGGCGTTGGCGTTTCTGTACGTGCAGGTGCTCGGCGTCTCGCTGGACGATCTGGGCGAAATCGTGCGGGCCAAGGAGCGGCAGCGGGTGCCCGTGGTCCTGACGCGTGACGAAGTGCGGCGGGTGCTCGGCCACCTGGTGGGCGTCAATCACCTCGTGGCTTTGCTGTTGTACGGGTCGGGGTTGCGGTTGCTCGAGGCGTTGCGGCTGCGGGTGAAGGATCTCGATTTCGAGCGCGGCGAGATCAGGGTACGGGAGGCGAAGGGGGGCAAGGCGCGCGTGACCATGCTCGCGGCGGTGGCGCGGGAGCCGTTGCAGCGCCACCTCGAGCGGGTGCAGGGGGTGCACGGTCGCGATCTAGCCGAGGGGGCGGGGGCGGTGCGGTTGCCGGGCGCGTTGCACCGCAAGTATCCCGGGGCCGTGCGGGACTGGGTGTGGCAGTGGGTGTTCCCGGCCAGCCGGCGCCACCGCGACGCGGCGGACGGGTTTTCGGGCCGGCATCACTGGCACGAGTCGGCGGTGCAGCGGGCGGTGCGGGCGGCGGTGCGGGCGGCCGGCGTGCCCAAGCATGCCACCTGTCACACCTTGCGGCATTCATTCGCGACCCATCTGCTCGAGGCGGGTTACGACATCCGGACGGTGCAGGAGCTGCTGGGGCACCATGATGTGCGGACGACGATGATCTACACGCACGTACTCAATCGGGGTGGGTTGGGCGTGCGGAGTCCGGCGGACGTCGTGTAGTGCTTCGGCACAGCGTCCACTGTAGATTGCGGCGTCAGGAGGATTTCCATGCAGCTTCAGCTTACGGCGGTGTTCGAAAAGGTGCCGGAAGGTTACATCGGTTTCGTCGAGGAGCTGCCGGGTGCCAACACGCAGGGGGCCACGTTGGACGAGGCTCGGGCAAGTCTCGGTGAGGCGGTCAGGCTCGTTCTCGAGGCGAACCGCGCGCTTGCCGAGGAGACGCTCAGCGGGAAGACCGTCATTCGCGAGCCGCTGCGCCTGCCCGCTGCGTGAAGCGCCGGGATCTCATTGGTCATCTGGAAGCGCACGGGTGCGTGCTGTTGCGCGAGGGTGCCAACCACTCGGTATTCGTGAACCGGCAGGCGATCAAGGTGTCGACCGTCCCCCGCCATCGCGAGATCAACGAGCTTCTGGCCCGCACGATCTGCCGCAATCTCGCAGTTCCCGATCCCTAGGGCCTGGGCCCGGCGGCCCGCGCCCAGTTCGTTATCCGACATGGCGCCTTAGCGCGCCGGCGCGTTAACACGCCTGGTCGCCCTCCTTTCCCCCACTCCCCGCTGGCTGCCGGGCGTCGGCAACCCTATGTTGAATGTGGGGTTCGTTGGCCGGTTAGCGGAGCCCGAAACGACGCGTAGGCGGCCACGCGGAGGTACAGATGACTCCGGATAGTAGACGTTGGACGGCGGCGATGGCTACAGTCACATCGTCAGATCTCAAGAGGGTCCAGGCGCTCGCCCGCCGGGTAGCCACGTTGCGCCCCCAGAATGCCGACCAAGTCGCGCTCGTGGCATTCATGGCGGGGGCCCTCCATTCTCTCAATCGAGCTATTCAGTCGCGCTTCGACGACAGCCGCATGACCCCCGACATCCCAGCCGCTACGCGCGGAGCTCCCGGATGTCTTGGCGCGCATCGGCCAGTCCCAAGAGCCCGCACGCCCTTGGCTGTCCGGTTACTACATCGATTCGGCCATGTTGCGGATTGCTGCTCTTGGTGAACGCCTCGGCAACCACGCCGGGCGGCCTCGTCCCCTCGATTCGCAGGTTCCGGATGCGGTGAACAGTATGAAGCACGACAGTGACGCCGGCATCGCGAAGGGGTGGGACGCTCGATTCGCCCATGTGCTGAAAGCTGCCGAGGACCTCTGGCCGTTGTTGTCCGCGGCCGTACCAGCGTAGGCGTGGCCGCCGTCTAACCCGCGCATGGAGCTGGCGGGCGCTCGCAAGTAAGGTAGAGTTCATTTTGTGCGCCGGCGACTGGCGTCGGCCGGGCGGGCGCTGGCGCGCCCGCGGGCTTCATCGCCCGCAGCTCATGCGCATCACGTTAGACAGCTGCAACGTTCTGCCAAATGAATGATCCTCTGAGACCTCTTCCTACCTGGCGCCGAATCGTGCTGTGGCAGATTGGTGGCATTCTTCTAGCTACCGTCGTTCTCGGAGTCATCGCGGCAACACAACTGACCCTTGGCTCAGAGGAACTCACGCTGCGGTCATGGCCAGCGATCCTCTTCGGGAACGCCTTCTGGATCGTCAGCGCGGGAGTCTTCATGATGCCGATCACCCTCGCAGCCCTCTTTGCGTGGACTCGGCTCGCACGCCGCTTTCCCGAGCTTGAGCTTGGTTACCTCACGATGGTCCTCGGTCTATCGGGGTTCGGTGTGTTGATCTCGTTCGTCACCGGCGCGTTTAGTAACTGGGAGATAGCACTCGGACAGGTCGGGGGTGGGTTCTGGCGTGAGACGGTCAGTGTGGCTCGGCATGTCATCATACCGGTCTTGGTAGGGCTCATTCTCCCGAGAATCTGCATCCCTCTGTTGCGTCCTGGGGCATTCTTGGGGGAGCGTCGTGCAGCAGCTGTCTAACACGCGCTTGAAGCTGGCGGCGCGCGTAGATTAGGGAATGAATCTTTCTTCAGCGCGCCGCAGCTTAAGCGCAATCCGTTAGGCGGCGCAGCATGCGACGAAACACCCGCTCTTCACTTCAGCATGTCGTGCCCGTCCTCGTCGTCGCGTGCACAAGTAGCCAATTGCGGCGTCCTGCTCTCGCGCCCCGGATCACCCCAGATGCAGCAACACCCTCAGCACGCGTCTATGCGGCCGTGCTCGACGCGTTTCACGACACCATGGGTGCAGCCCTGGTGGAGGACAGCACGCTCGTGGTGACACCAGATTTCGCTGAGCGCCTGGACGCCTGGCTCAAGAACCGTTTCACGACGGAGACGCCCGAAGGTTTCGACGAGGCAATCGACGATTTTCGACGACGCCGGCACGCACGGCGTTCCATTACGCCCATTCCTACCGAGCGCGCAAGGGTTGCGTACGTCACTGAAGACTTCGCAGTCAGATCGCAGGCCTACGATGGCCGTTCACTTCGCCAGTGGTTCAAGTGTGCCGACTGGCGGCTCTGCACATTCCTCCACAGCTTCACGCCCGTCGGGTTCAATTCCGATAGCACGCAAGCTGTACTTTATCATCGCAACTGGTGCAGTGGACTTTGCGGTAGCGGCCTCCTCCTATTCCTTGAGCGCCGCACGCCTGCATCACCTTGGCGAATCACCAAAGAGACCATTCTGTGGGCGTCGTGAGCCCCGTCCTGCGCCGCCTAACCCGCGCATGGAGCTGGCGGGCGCGGCCAAGTAGGGTAGAGTTCATTTTGTGCGCCGGGTGAGTGGCACGAACGGGGCGAGCGCGCGGCGCCGCAGCGAGCATGTCGCCCGCAGCTCATGCGCATCACGTTAGGCCGCGGGCGATCCACCCCTCGATGCTCCGCCAAGACCACTGCGATTTGTTTTCGGAGTTCGTGCAGGCTCCGATTCGCGGGCGCCCGGGGCGGGTTTCCGCTCGCTACGCCCCGCCGCCCCATCGGGCCACGCTCGGCGCGCCGCGCACATCCTTCGGCCAAGGCGGGTCGGCTCCGCTGTTTCGGGGCGCCTTCGCCTCGGGCCACCCCGAGTGCCTTGCCGCGCGCGGCGCGGCGACTTTCGAGAGCCCAGCCCGCGGCCTAACAAACGCATGCAGCTGACGGCGCCGCGGTTTAGCGGAAGCGTTATGTTGTTCGCGAGGAGTGTTGCGGCGGCGGCTGGGCGCGCGGTGCGCCTGCCGGCACGTGCGCCGCAGCTGATGCGTATCACGTTAGGCGGCAACATCACAGTGGCCAGCATGCGCTTCTGGACAATACTTATCCTCGGCGCTGGTGTTAGTGCTGAGCTCCTGCTGTACCTCGACCCGCCGCTGCGTCTAGGTCCCAACGCCACGTCGATCCACACGGGCTGGTTCGTCGCCTACGCGCTCGTGATCGCGGCCGCGACTTTGGCCGCTTTGGCAGTTGAGACATGGTTCTACGAGCACCGCCGGCGCTCGCCCGCCAGGCACGAGCTACTTGGAGGCAAGACGGTGGCGGGTGGTGGCCACGCGGTCAGCCAACCAGAGAGCCGTGATCGGCACGCGCACTCACTCCTCGCGATTCTATTCGTGGCACCCGTTTTTGCCGCCCGCGACCGCGGAGGCGTCCGGTTCGCCGTCCTGATCCTACTCAGCCTCGTACTGATGGAGTTCGTTCACCACGTTAATAGGCGCCTGGCACCGCACGGGTGCTCTGTGGCGCGCGCATATTTCGTTGGTGTGCCGTCGGTCGCAGCGGCCTTCCTTACCGTGATTCTCTTCGGACTGTGGTTTCAAGGCACGCCGGGCCTCCTGATGCGTATCGGCCTCATGAGCGTGCTCTTGCTCCCAGTGGGTGCACTCTACGTTGCGGCGCGCCAAGCGTAGTGGGGGCCCGTTGCCGCCTAACCCGCGCATGGAGCTGGCGGGCGCGGCCAAGTATGGTAGAGTTCATTTTGTGCGCCGGGTGAGTGACACGAACGGTGCGAGCGCGCGGCGCGGCAGCGAGTATGTCGCCCGCAGCTCATGCGCATCACGTTAGGCCGCTGCAGAGGATTCCCCGTGTGCTCAGTATCCGCCTGGTTCCGTGTACCGATCGGGCTGCTCCTCCCAGGCGTCCTCTCCGCACAGAGCGGCATCATTCTCCTGGATACGGCCTGGATGCCGGCACGAATCGAGCAATTGCCCGACAGCGCGGATGCATTCGACGGGCGAGGCACGCTCTTGACGCTACGCAACGGCCGCCAGGTGCTTGCCCGCCTCTTTGACGTTCGGTTCCTTGGACACCTCCCTCGGTCCGAACGTGCCCCGTTCCTAATAGTCGCGGCGCGAGGCTGTCAGTACTGTGATATCACCACCAACATCTTCGCCATTCCTGCTGACGAAGGCACCGTCAACACGGACGTTGGATACGCTTACCCCGGCACCATCAGCGCGGTCGACGACAGTGTGCCGTTCTATCGCGCCCGGATGTTCCTCGGCCGATGCTTGCCCGATCATCCTCCGTCGGCCTTATGGTTCCAGGCCCAGCGAGATTCGACCGGGGCGTGGGTCGAGGGCGTGTACCGTCTCAGTGTCGCAAGTGGCCAGCTCCGCGGAGAGTTTCTCGATCCACGCCCCCGCCTCTCAATGCTTCTGAACTCCGTACGTCGCGGGGTGTGCATCGAGATCCGAGGGCGGGACCAGGTGCAACTCTGAGGCAGCGGCCTAACCCGCGCATGGAGCTGGCGGGCGCGGCCAAGTAAGGTAGAGTTCATTTTGTGCGCCGGGTGAGTGACACGAACGGGGCGAGCGCGCGGCGCCGCAGCGAGCCTGTCGCCCGCAGCTCATGCGCATCACGTTAGGCGGCGGTCGGCCAGCATCAACGACTGCATGGTTTGGTTGTCAGGCAGCTCGAGCGCCGACCCGCACCACCATGATGAGCGGCGGCTACCCCGAGGGCCACGCCACCCCAACCGTATCGCCGCCGCCCGGGTTCGTGGCCCTGTACGCTGCGCGTGCTGACCGCCGCCTAACCCGCGCATGGAGCTGGCGGGCGCGGCCAAGTAAGGTAGAGTTCATTTTGTGCGCCGGGTGAGTGACACGAACGGGGCGAGCGCGCGGCGCGGCAGCGAGCATGTCGCCCGCAGCTCATGCGCATCACGTTAGGCGGCCGCTGCATGGGTTCGGTCAATGCTCCACCATCACAGCGGCAGCACCAGCCCCGATACCTCGTGGCCATGGTCCTCAGCGGCTTCGCAATCTTCCTCGGCGGAGTAGTCGCGTGGTTGACCAACAGATCGTGGTATTACGTTCCGCTCTTCATTGGCCTCCTACTTCCGCAGTTGGGCTTCGCACTGCGAATCTGGCGCAGGTGACTGGCGGCCGCCTAACCCGCGCATGGAGCTGGCGGGCGCTGCCAAGTAAGGAATCGTTATGATTGTGCGCCAACCGCAATCGACCAACGAGCGTGCCGGCGGCCCGCCTGCTGGGGGCAGCGCCCGCAGCTCATGCGCATCACGTTAGGCGGCACCGGAGGGGATCAATCGTCATCCGACATCTCCTATCCGGGCTTGTTGGCCTCACGTTCCTAGCCTGTCGCCCGGGCCCCGGACAAGAATTCCGCGGTCGGTGGCTAGCTGACACCGCTGCCGTCATCTTCCAGCCGTGTGGCTCCGCTGCGGGATGGTGGGTTGAGTTCGACAGTACCTATCAGCCCCGAGTCGATACGGTCATGGTGTTCATGTCGCCGGGGTCGGACGAATCCCAGATAATTGACAGCCAGATCTCACCCCGCCTCAGCACGTTCGCCATCGTGCGGGGAGACACATCCGCGCTGGGCAATTACGGACCCAGTGGCTCCTATGAACGCCAACTCCGAGTGTACAAGCTGCCGACTCTCAGACCGTTCCGGACAGGTGACTGTCCATAGGACGGTGCCGCCTAACCCGCGCATGGAGCTGGCGGGCGCGGGCTAGTAGGGTAGAGTTCATTCTGTGCGCCGGGTGAGTGACACGAACGGGGCGAGCGCGCGGCGCCGCAGCGAGCATGTCGCCCGCAGCTCATGCGCATCACGTTAGGCAGCCGGCGCCAACCGATGCCGATCTCCCAAGAGTACAAGCCGCCCATCAGCTTGGAGCGCGTACGCGGCCACTGGATCGGTCTCGTGATCGCTCTTGTCGTGGCGGTGTGGAGAGCTCTCTGGGCGATCGCAGCGAGACGACATGAACCCATTGTTGCCATCCTCCTCGCGCTTCTCTATGGATTCATTGCCTACTGGTTCTGGCGCGCCATCGACTACACCGGCTGGAGAGTAATGAGCCGCTATCTGCCGCGGCGATGAGGAGCCGGCTGCCTAACCCGCGCATGGAGCTGGCGGGCGCGGCCAAGTAGGGTACAGTTCATTTTGTGCGCCAGATGAGTAGCGCGATCGGAGCGAGCGGGCGGTGCGCCAGCAGACATGGCGCCCGCAGCTCATGCGCATCACGTTAGGCAGCGACACGCAACTCTCGGATGCTACCTCGGTTCGCTCTTGGGTCCGCCTGGTTCTTCGCCATCGCAGGCCTCGCCCTCGTAGGGGTCGCGGCGAGGAACGCGCGCTCGCGAGAATCCCAGAGCCGTGCCAAGCTCCTGGTCCTCTGGGCCGCCCTGCTCTTTGCCTTGGCGATTCTGGTATTCGACCTCTGGGCCATAGCCACCGACTTCGACAACCTTGAGCACGGTCTCAGGCCGGGCCGTCTCCTTCTCGCAGGCCTTTTAGTTATCGGAACATTGCTGTGGGCCGCGGTCTTCACACTGCGTAATCGGCGATCGCGTACACCACCATGAGGTCGCTGCCTAACCAGCGCGTGCAGCTGTCGGGCGCGGCGGTTAGGGAACTGTCGCGTTTGTGCGCCTGGCCGGTAGCGTAGACGGAGCGGGCGCATGGGGCGCCCGCGTAACTCGCGCCCGCAGCTGACGCGCGATTCGTTAGGCGGCGGCCGTTGAAGCACCTTCTTGGCCTGAGCGTTCTATTAAAGGGCATTGATACGCAAATGGTCCCCGCCCCCTTGTCGGTCGGCGGGATGGTCGTGCTCGTTCTCGGCCCGGGTTTGTGGGCCCTCGTGGCCGAGACGATTCGCAGAGCCTTCGGACGGCGCGCGCTTTGGGTGGTGACGACGGTCGTGTCGCTCGCGGCATGCGCGTACCTTGTCGCTGTCGTGCGGCCACGAGTCGCTCCGCAACCTGAGCAGCCGCTGGGGTTTGTTGGGGCTCTTGTGGTCGTACTTGTGTTCATTGTCGCTCCGACCTTCGGCGTTGATCGCGGCGCCCGCCGCTCGCCTGTAGGCCTCGTGCGGCAGCTCGGCCTCGGCACTCTGGCCGGTGTAGGAGCACTCTTGGTCGCGTACGCTCTTACGTATCTTATTGCCCGTGTTCTAGCCGCCGCCTAACCAGCGCCTGCAGCTGTCGGGCGCGGCCGAGTAGGGAACTGTTGCGTTTGTGCCCCTGGCCGATAGCGTAAAAGGAGCGGGCGCCTGGTTCGCCCGCGAACGGTGCGCCCGCAGCTGAGGCGCGATTCGTTAGGCGGCCGAGAGACGAGGACGACGATGGCTCGAGTGGCGGTTCGCTACTGCGCCTATTGAATCTCCGGCCTTCACGCCGTCCGGGTGGCGGCGCGGATTCGCCGTGAACTGCGAACGGACGTGGACATGGTTCGTGGCAGCTACGGAGAGTTCAAGGTTCTAGTCGACGGTCAAACCCTCATAGACGGAGGAGCGCTCGCGTTCTTGGGCGTATTACCGTCCGGCCGCGAAGTCCTAAAGGCTGTACGGACCCGCCTCTCTGGCTCGGCCGCCTAACCAGCGCATGGAGCTGGCGGCGCCGTGGTCTGTGGAAGCGTTGATTTGTTCGCCGGCGAGCCTGCGGTGATCGCTGGGCGCCCGGTGCGCCAGCGAGCTTGGCGCCGCAGCTCATGCGCGATTCGTTAGGCGGCCAAGCGAAGCATCTCTTTCGACCAACGTGCTCATCTACCTAGGCATTGTCGTCTTCGTTGTAGTCCTCGGTGTCCTCGCTGTCATCCAATTCGGTCTCTGGGGCCAGCGCCCCATCGTCTACGAAAACCTCCCGCTCGCTGAAGTAGCTCCCCTGATTCGAAGCTGGGGCCCTTGGCTGGCCGAGCGGGGACGCATCGTCGTGAAGCACGCAGGCACCGACGCCGAGGTTGAGCTCCGAAAGCACCGCTATCTCACTCGACCGGATACTCTTGTCTTCCGTGTCCGGAATGCCGATGCTACTCGGGTCCATTTTACCGCGGTACGGCGAAGTCTTGATGCCGCTTCTGTGCACTACGATGTCGAACTCACGACGAAGCGCCGCCAACCCCGAGCTATTGCGGTCCCACTGATGGCCGACGGTATCCATACGCCAGCCGCCGCTTGCAAGCTACTCTCCACAGTTTTCGCCGGTCTCCGCGTCGTCGGCCCCGGTTTCCGTGTTCACTGTGAAGGCTCGATGCGTCAGCGACCGGACGTTCCTTCAGTCCCACTTGCGCCATGGCGCCAGGACTATGGGGCCGGCTTCCGCTTTGGCCGGCTCCTCGGACGGTTCAGGGGCCGTTTGCTCGAGTAATCGGGCTTGGCCGCCTAACCCGCGCATGGAGCTGCCGGGCGCGGCCAAGTAAGGTAGAGTTCATTTTGTGCGCCGGGTGAGTAACACGAACGGGGCGAGCGCGCGGCGCCGCAGCGAGCACGTCGCCCGCAGCTCATGCGCATCACGTTAGGCCGCATGCCGTGAAACGTCACGCCCGATGAATTCTGTGGTCGATAAGGCAATTCCACACCTCTTTTGGCGCTGGGTGTTCGCCACGTCCTGGGGCTGGCTCCTCGGGTTTGTCTTCCTGATGCTCGGCGGCATCGCCGCCGACCTACTTGTGGGTGCGGAAGGGGCTCAGTTCTACCTCGGGCTGGGGATGGGCGCCGGGATCGGATACGCCCAGGTGCGCGTCACACGGGTCCTTCGAATCGGCAATGCTTGGGGCTGGGCCTCCGTCGTCGGGATGGCAGCTCCGTTCGTCGCCTCCGACATCCTCCGCGCGATCTGGCCCGGGCTCCCGTACATGTACTCCCTCTGGGTCAGTGCCGCCTGCGGCGGTCTGCTGGTTGGCCTGCTTCAGCGACCGATGCTGCGCCCGCATGCGTTAAGCATCAACTGGTGGGTGCCCGCATCCATGGCCGGGTGGATGCTCGCCGCCGCCACGCCGCTGTTGTACGGCAGCCGTGCGGGCGTCGGCGTCGGGGGCGCGTTGATCAGCGTTATCGCCATACCCTTTGGCGGTGTCATTCTTGGTGTCGTGACGGGCGGGGCCCTGGTGTGGCTGCTCCGGCGCGCACCGATTGCGGCCAACCCGCGCATGGAGCTGGCGGGCGCGGCCAAGTAAGGTAGAGATCATTTTGTGCGCCTGGTGAGTGACATGAACGGGGCGAGCGCGCGGCGCCGCAGCGAGCATGTCGCCCGCAGCTCATGCGCATCACGTTAGGCAGCCGGGCGACCAACCCCCCGATGCTCCGTCAGCACCACAACGTTTTGTTTTCCAAGTACGGCGAAGCTCCGATTCTCAGGCGCCCGGGGCGAGCTTCCGGTCCGCTACGCCCCGCCACCCCGGCGGGCATCGTGCCGCGCGCCGCGCTCGAGCGTCGGGCCGGGGCAGGTCGGCGGCCGGTGCTTCGTGGCGCCTTCGCCTCGGGCCACTCCGAGTGTCCAGCCCCGCGCGGCGCACCGAGCTTGCGGAGAACCCAGCCCGCTGCCTAACAAACGCATGCAGCTGCCGGCGCCGCGGTTTAGCGGAAACGTTATGTTGTTCGCCAGGGAGCTGCGGCGGCGGCTGGGCGCGCGGTGCGCCCACCGGCACGTGCGCCGCAGCTGATGCGTATCACGTTAGGCAGCCGGGCGACCCACCCCCGATGCTCCGTCAACACCACAACGTTTTGTTTTCCAAGTGCGGCGAAGCTCCGATTCTCAGTCGCCCGGGGCGAGCTTCCGGTCCGCTACGCCCCGCCACCCCATCGAGCTACGCTCGGCGCGCCGCGCACGAATCCTGGGGCAAGGGAGCGAGGCGGATCAGCTTCAGCGCTTCGGGCCGTTTTCGCCTCGGGCCATCCCGAGTGTCTTGCCCCGCGCGGCGCGGCGATCCTCGATAGCCCAGCCCGCTGCCTAACAAACGCATGCAGCTGCCGGCGCCGCGGTTTAGCGGAAGCGCTATGTTGTTCGCCAGCAAGTTGCGGCGGAGGCTGGGCGCGCGGTGCGCCCGCCGGCACGTGCGCCGCAGCTGATGCGTATCACGTTAGGCGGCAGCGGGGGGTCTGACCTCGATGACGTTGGATGCTCGCGAAGTCGGCGCTGCGCTCTTTCGACGAGTCTACGACCTTGACGGTCAACCAGATTCGCCGGTCGCCGGACTCGCGAGAATCGTCTTGAGGGAGGCCATTCGGCTACGCGCTGTCGGTCTCCGAATCGATCCGCCCGTTGGCGAGAACGCCGCCGTCCTCATCCTCAAGAGTGGGGTCTGGCAACAGATACTAGGCCCGCCGTCTGCGGTTTACACTCACCTGGTCAATCGGTTCAAGGTGATGGCGAATCTCGACATCGCCAAACGCTCGCATCAAGTCGGCGAACTCCACATTCGATCTGGGGATACCGAGGTGCACGTCGGTGTAACCGTCCGCCGGATGGCGGCTGGGACCGAGCAGGTGGAGCTTCGATTCCCAGGCCAGCCCGAGGATGGCGCTGCCGCCTAACCCGCGCATGGAGCTGGCCGGCGCGGCCAAGTAGGGTAGAGTTCATTCTGTGCGCCCGGCGAGTGACACGAACGGGGCGAGCGCGCGGCGCGGCGGCGAGCACATCGCCCGCAGCTCATGCGCATCACGTTAGGCAGCCGGGCGACCAACCCCCCGATGCTCCGTCAGCACCACCACGTTTTGTTTTCTGAGTACGCCGAAGCTCCGATCCTCAGGCGCCGGGGGCGAGCTTCCGGTCCGCTACGCCCCGCCACCCCTGCGGGCATCGTGCCGCGCGCCGCCCTCGAGCGTCGGGCCGGGGCAGGTCGGCGCCGGTGCTTCGGGGCGCCTTCGCCTCGGGCCACTCCGAGTGTCCCCCGCGCGGCGCACCGAGCTTGCGGAGAACCCAGCCCGCTGCCTAACAAACGCATGCAGCTGCCGGCGCCGCGTTTTCAAGGAAGCGTTATGTTGATCGCTTAAGAGCTTGCGGCGACGGCTGGGCGCGCGGTGCGCCCGCCGGCACGTGCGCCGCAGCTGATGCGTATCACGTTAGGCGGCACGCGAGGCTAGCGTCGGTGTTTCGCTATCAACTCGCACCCTGGGTCCTCGTATTCCTCGCGAGTTCGTGCGTCGGTACACATCGCGCCGAGCACCGGGAGCCCGCCTCTGGCTCGGCTCGCACCGATGCGGAGTCTCTGCGAGCGCTGGTCCTCGCGCAGCGAGAATCGCTGCGTGCCCGCAGCCTCCTGACCCCGGTCCGGGTGATGGGTCCCACCCTCGTCGCGTTCTACCCGATCCCGGCCGCCCTGTCCTCTCCCGACGGTGCCCGTCCTGAACGACCCGATACCTCGCTGGCGTCCGCGATCAAGAGGTATCGCGTGATCGCCGAGTCCGCTGGGTTTCACTTCACGGAGCGTCGCAGCGTCGGCCTGACGATCATTGATGGAGCCAACGGTGCAATGTACATGCCTCGGGACACGGAGGGCCAACGAGGCATTGTCCTCGCCGCACCTGGTCAGCCGGTCCGCGTCCATCTGGGCGAATTCTCGTCCGATGCCGTTATCGGAGCCGTGGCCGCGTATCTCCGACTGATCGGACAGCCTGCAGGACAGAAGCGTGCCGCCTAACCCGCGCATGGAGCTGGCGGGCGCGGCCAAGTAAGGTAGAGTTCATTTTGTGCGCCAAGTGAGTGCAGCGAACGGCGCGAGCCCGCGGCGCGCCAGCGAGCATGTCGCCCGCAGCTCATGCGCATCACGTTAGGCAGCACGCACTGACCGACTCGTGTCTCGCCGCACTGGAATCCTCCTCGCCATCGCCACTACGCTCGTTCTGGCGGCCACGTATCTCGTCAGGTCGGGTGCTTGGTGGCCCGCATACGCACGGGCTCGCTACGGTGAGCCCCTCCGCATCGCGCGCGACTTCATTGCCGCCACCGAGCCGTCAGATACTGCCGTCCTTCGTGCGTTGTCCGCTGGTTCACAGCCAATTGCATGGGTGGGCACCGTTAATCGCCTTGCCCCGGCTCTACTGGGGGCCGCCCGCCGGGACGCCGAGTTCGACTACGCCAGCCAGACGCCAGGCCGCGATACCATACGGATTGAGTTCGTCGTGCCATATCGGTCAATGGAAGCGTTCTGCTATGGGCCAGCAGGCACCGATCACCTTCAGATGGTGCTCGCCCGTTCTGGCTCGGGTTGGAGGGTGACCTATGTGGGCCTTGTTGAATGCTAGGCGTGCTGCCTATCCCGCGCATGGAGCTGGCGGGCGCGGCCAAGTAAGGTAGAGTTCATTTTGTGCGCCGGGTGAGTGATACAAACGGAGCGAGCGCGCGGTGCGCCAGCGAGCATGTCGCCCGCAGCTCATGCGCATCACGTTAGGCCTACACGCACGCTTTCCTTGCGCGAGTACGGCCTCATTCACAGATTACTCCCATGACGCCGAAGGCGCTGCGTGACGAGATCCTCAAGCTCCCGCCCGAGGAGCGTCTCAAGCTCCTTGAGGAGATCTGGGACAGCCTGAGTCCCGACGATGTGCCAGTTCCGGATTGGCACAAGGAGGAGCTCGACCGTCGGCTTGACAATCCCGAGCCGGGCCCGGGACTGAGCTGGGAGGAGGTTCGCGCCAAGCTTCACGATCGCAAAGGGTCGTGACCTATCGGGTGGAGTTCAGACCAGAAGCCTCTGCGGATGTCGCGGGGGCTTTTTCGTGGTATGAGGCCCAGCGCTCGGGCCTGGGTGCCCAGTTCGAAGCGGAGCTTGACCACGCGCTGGAGGTGATCATGGTGATGCCGACGGCCTGGCGTATACGGCACCGCGGGTTGCGTCGTGCCGCGCTTCGCCGCTTCCCGTTTTCCGTCTACTACATTCTCGCCGCTGACCTCGTTGAAGTACGCGGTGTGTTGCACAACAGCCGAGATCCTCGGACATGGCGGCGGCGGGCGTGAGGCCTAACCCGCGCATGGAGCTGGCGGGTGCGGCCAAGTAAGGTAGAGTTCATTTTGTGCGCTGGGTGAGGCCAGGGGCCGGCGCGAGTACGCCGCGCGCCGGCGGGCATGTCGCCCGCAGCTCATGCGCATCACGTTAGGCAGCAACCACCGCGTGGCACACCACTCTTTCGCAGTCCCACTTGCGATGCTCATCGGGGCCAGCCTCCCCCAGATCCAAGCCCAAGAGCTGGTCAACATTCCCCTCTGCTATGACGTGGCATACGACACGATTGAGCCCCGCTTCGATGCCTCGGCCCTCGTCCGCAGCCTAAAGCTCCTGCCCGGGCGCGATCGTGGTATGCTCACAACCGAGGATACCACTCCCGTCTGGCACCACGTGTCGAGTGTTTCGAACTGGCGCCGAGGCAGCACCACCTATTCGCTCATGCTGAGCAACGGGCAGTTCGAGATCTGGATGGAGCTCCGCGCGCACCAAGACACGTTGCGTGGTTGGGCCGAGTACGCGACCGATGCCCATGTTGACCGACGCCCGCGCGCGGTTCTTACCGCCGTGCGGGTTGCCTGCAGGCGCTCATGAGGGGGGTTGCTGCCTAACCCGCGCATGGAGCTGCCGGGCGCGGCCAAGTAAGGTAGAGTTCATTTTGTGCGCCAAGTGAGTGCAGCGAACGGCGCGGGCCCGCGGCGCGCCAGCGAGCATGTCGCCCGCAGTTCATGCGCATCACGTTAGGCAGCCGGGCGTCCCCTCCCAACTACTCACCAATAAAACCAACTGACGGTTTTTCGGAGTACGGGAGCTCCGATCCTCAGGCGACGGGGGCGAGCCCTTGCGCGCTTCACCCCGCCACCCCGGCGAGCTTCGATCGGCGCGCCGCGCACGAGTGTCGGGGCAGGGGGACGAGGCGGGCCAGCTTCGTTTCTTCGGGGCGCCTTCGCCTCGGGCCATCCCGAGTGTCTTGCCCGGCACGGCGCGGCGCTCTTCGGTGGGCCCAGCCCGCTGCCTAACAAACGCATGCAGCTGCCGGCGCCGCGGTTTAGCGGAAGCGTTATGTTGTTCGCCAGGGAGTTGCGGCGACGGCTGGGCGCGCGGTGCGCCCGCCGGCACGTGCGCCGCAGCTGATGCGTATCACGTTAGGCGGCACCCGGCCCATTGAGGAAGGTCACGCGTGCGCCCACTCATCGTCCTCGCAGGCCTCGGCGTCCTTAGCCATGCATCACCCGCCCAGCGGCAAACAGCTGCGCCACTCGTTGGGATCTGGCGCGTGGAGCGATTCTGTGACCGAGACTCGAGCGGCGCGATGGTGGAGCCACTTGGGCAGAATCCGATCGGTTACTTCATCTACACGCGTACCGGTCAACTGTCGATCCAGGTCATGCGAACCCCACCGACCGGACCGGTCGCTGGCGATCCCGTGCAACTCTCATCTCTCAGCGCGCTTCGCCCCTACTACTTCGGCTATTTCGGCACCTATACGATCCTGTCCGATACCACTGTCATCCACCACGTCCAGGGCGGCACCTTCCCGGAGTACATCGGCACCGATCAGCGGCGTACCTATCACATCCGTGGCGATACGCTGTCCATCGGCGCGCCGGACTTCCCATGCCGGGTGCTGCTCCGCATACCGGGTGCCGCCTAACCCGCGCATGGAGCTGGCGGGCGCGGCCAAGTAAGGTAGAGTTCATTCTGTGCGCCAGATGAGTGACGCGAACGGGGCGAGCGCGCGGCGCGGCAGCGGGCATGTCGCCCGCAGCTCATGCGCATCACGTTAGGCGGCACCGGTGCCTTGATGAGACCTTGGTTCCTCCTTGTCGCCACCGGAAGTATTGCGGTCGCTGCCCCTATCACCGCATACCTGTATTACCGCTCTGCCCAAGCACGGGAGGTGCGCAGCGTGGCGGAGCTGCGCGCGGTGCTGGATGGGGTCTCAGCCGAGCTCCGGGAAGCTCCTAGCGAAGCGGACTCCGCCCGTCTACTGGAAGTCGTCCGGGCTCGTCAATACGGGATCAACCGCCGTGAGTACCACGTGCGCCACGGCCAAGCGCGCCTTGATCGTTGGTGGGAGATACTGAGCCCTTTCACGCTCACGTTGGCTGCCGGTGCCGGAGGCATCGTCGCGGGACTGGTACTCCGTGCGCGCAGGCGACCCGGTGCCGCCTAACCCGCGCATGGAGCTGACGGGCGCGGCCAAGTAGGGTAGAGTTTGTGTTGTGCGCCGGGTGAGTGACATGAACGGGGCGAGCGCGCGGCGCCGCAGCGAGCATGTCGCCCGCAGCTCATGCGCATCACGTTAGGCAGCCGCGTATTGGGGTGACGCCCATCACCGTTCCACGCGTACTGTTTCTGCTCGCCTACGCCGTCTTCGCGGCCTGGACACTCTGGCGACTCCCAAGTCTGCTTCGCGACAAGACAAGCGTCCATCGCCATGGCATTCTTGGCTTCGGGATTCCGATGTGGGCGATTATGACCATCCTGACCACTCTTCGTGGCCGCGCACCCGAGAACGTCTGGCTGCGTGTTGCCTACGCCGCCTTCCTCTTGTTCCCGATTACCCTGTGGGGCGGCTACTTCTGGGGCCGCTGGATGTCGTGGTTCTTCAAGTGGTTCTACGGTCGCTCGGATTCCCAGTAACGCGGCTGCCTAACCCGCGCATGGAGCTGGCGGGCGCGGCCAAGTAAGGTAGAGTTCATTTTGTGTGCGGGTGAGTGACACGAACGGAGCGGGCGCCCGGCGTTCCGGCGGGCATGTCGCCCGCAGCTCATGCGCATCACGTTAGGCGGCGGCGATTGACTCCGATGGCCGGAATGCTCCCATAATCCATGCCAGCCCCCCACCCGACCCACGATCTTGACGCGGGGGACACCCGACCGGTTATCACTCTCTGCAACCTCATACTGAATGAGGCCATCAGAACAGGAGCGAGCCAAGTTCACCTGACGCCGGCCAGTGACCCGCCATCCGGCCCGTTGTCGAACCTCCTTCCTACCTCCGTCCGGTTCCTGGTCGCCGACACCTGGCGCCCTGTCATGGGCCTCCCCCTCGTCGCATACAATCCCTTGGTCAATCGGCTTAAGGCGATGGCGAACCTCGACATCGCGAAGCGTCCTTCTCAGGAGGGAGTCATGATCGTCCGATCGAGCGGGCGCGAGGTCGCCGCACACGTCACGGTGACGGTCGTAGAGCGCGGAATCGAGGAAGCGATAGTAGAGCTCGCTGACGTGGCCGAGTCCTAGCCGCCGCCTAACCCGCGCATGGAGCTGGCGGGCGCGGCCAAGTAAGGTAGAGTTCATTTTGTGCGCCGGGTGAGCGACACGAACGGGGCGAGCGCGCGGCGCCGCAGCGAGCATGTCGCCCGCAGCTCATGCGCATCACGTTAGGCGGCGCGCTTGCATGCGCGTCGGGGAGAGTTGTCACCATGCGCCCTAGCCCAAGCGCTCTGCTTTGGCTCCTGGCGATTGCCTGCGACACACGCGCGGATGTGCAACCTGCCATGCGCGCGACAGGCGAGCTCCCCCCCGAACTCGCTGATATCTCAGGAATTCTCGACAAGCCGGTTGGCAACTGCGCCAAGTTTGCGCCCGGCTCCTGGACCTACATTGTCATGCTTCGAGACGGCCTATACCAGGCGCTCGTCACCAAGCTAGCGAACAGCGAGCAGCGTGTGATCAGCCTCACCGTCCTCGATGGTAGCGTACCGCTCCGTGGTCGGATTCAGCAGGGTTTCGTTCAGTTCGACAGCCAAACCGTCTTCTGGTTCGACCCGCGCGATTACGCAGACGAGGCCCGGGTCATCTGGCGTAGTGCTGAAGGCGACTCAGTTGACTACCCTCCCCCCGCGCTGGATGACGCGAAGCGCGAGTGGAACACGGCTCGCGGTCAACTCCTAGTCCAGTTGGCGCGTAAAGCCCAAGCGTCCTGTGACACCGTCTCCGTCAACGCACACTGATAACTCTGCGGCGCGCCGCCTAACCCGCGCATGGAGCTGGCGGGCGCGGCCAAGTAGGGTAGAGTTGCTTTTGTGCGCCGGCCCGCTGGCGCGGGCCAGGCGGGCGCTGGCGCGCCCGCGGGCTCATCGCCCGCAGCTCATGCGCATCACGTTAGGCAGCTCAGCCCAACTTTGACGGTGCCGAAGCCCAGCCCTCGAGATGCCCACGCTTCCGACATCGCGTTGAGAGGCTCACATGCTCCCCAAACAGCTTCTGGTCGCGAAGGTCATCATCGTCGTCTCATTGGGCCTCCTCCTCGGCTATGCGCTGGGGATCAGCTACGCCAATGACATCTCCAAAGCCCGCACGTTGACCCTGGAGGAGTACGTCGCTGATTTTGCGAGTTACAAGGCCGATCTCGAATCGTCTGATATCGGGATGCCGGGGGCTATCGCGGTCGGTCTGATAATGGCCGTTGGTGCTTTCGGTCTTTACGAGCTCCTGGGACTAGGACTTGCTGCGGCGCTAGCTGCTCGGAGTGCTGCAGCCGATCCGTACGGCCCTCCTCCGTCCGGCTGAGCTGCCTAACCCGCGCATGGAGCTGGCGGGCGCGGCCAAGCATGGTAGAGTTCATTTTGTGCGCCAGGTGAGTGTCACGAACGGGGCGAGCGCGCGGTGCGCCGGCGGGCATGGCGCCCGCAGCTCATGCGCATCACGTTAGGCGGCGCCAGAGTTTACAGCGGTTTGCCCCTCCAGTGCATTAAGGCCCACAATGGCGCTCCTGCTCCTCATCCCCCTGCGTGTTCATTGCCGGGCGTGTGGTAAGGACATCGATGCCGCGGGTGACACCTGCCCGTCATGTGGCCAGCCCATCAAGGGCGGCTTCCTGGGTAGGCCGGGGACCGAGCGCGCACTGAATATCGGCTGCCTGATCATCATCCTCGCTATGATTGTCTTGCTGCTTGTAGTTCTGGCGACTGGAACATCCCTGGTCTGATCTTTGGTTGGCTGTGCGCCGCCTAACCCGCGCATGGAGCTGGCGGGCGCGGCCAAGTAAGGTAGAGTTCATTTTGTGCGCCGGGTGAGTGACACAAACGGGGCGAGCGCGCGGCGCCGCAGCCGGCATGTCGCCCGCAGCTCATGCGCATCACGTTAGGCCGCGGCAATCGAGCGAGCCCATGAACCGAGCTTGGACGCCTCTCCTCTCCTTCGCCATCGGCGCTTGTTCCGCTCGACCATCGCCGCCGCCTCAGGCGCTCGTGCCACCTTGCGCTGGCGATCAGCATGTGTACACGGACGCTGACACCACCCGAGGTCTCGTCCTTCCTACGAAGCGCGCCGGGCCACGGATCATCTTGGGCACGCGCGAGGGCGCCACGCATGCCCGCGTCGTCATAGAGGCGGACGGTTCCACCACGATCGACACGCTCTATTCAGCTGGTCGGCACGGCCGGACCGAGCAGCAGCAGATGAAGCAGCAACTGGCTGAGTGGCTCTGGCACCCGGCCACACTCAACGGGTGCGCGGTCCGCTACCGTGGGCTGATGACGGTTGCAACCGGTCCGCCCATGCGCCGGCCGTAGCCGCGGCCTAACCCGCGCATGGAGCTGGCGGGCGCTCGCAAGTAAGGTAGAGTTCATTTTGTGCGCCGGCCGACTGGCGTCGGCCGGCCGGGCGCGGGCGCGCCCGCGGGCTCATCGCCCGCAGCTCATGCGCATCACGTTAGGCAGCCACAGCGTGCTTCGTCAGCGCGCGAGCGATGTCCCGAGGTGTGGCCCCGAGCGCGGCAAGCGAGCGCACGAGCAGGTCCAGCGAGACTGATCGATCGCCCGCCTCCATCTTCGCCACTCGTGATTGACTAGAACCGAGCCGCTTGGCTAGTGCCGCCTGGGTGAGCTTCTGCGCCCGGCGGCGCCTGCGGAGGCTCACACTGAGCGCCAGTTTCAACTCAACCACCGCCGCCTCAGCTGCCGAGAGGCCCAGAAACTCCTCGGCGCTGCCGACCGCCCAACCCCGCGCTCGCAGCTTTGCTCGCTTAGTCTTCTTCATCGGACCTCCTAACTAGCCGGCGGCCTCATCATAGGCACGCAACCGGCGCCGACAGTTCTCATTGACCACTTGCGGTGTCTGCCGCGACTTCTTGTTAAAGACCTCGACCAGGACGATGGCGTCGGGATCGATGCGATACACGATGCGCCATGTCGCTGCCACATCAGGGATGCGGAGTTCATGGCAGTGCGGCCCAATGCTGGGCATCGGCCGGGAGTGCGGGAGCGCCAGCTTTTCCCCGTGCTGCAGCCGTCGCAGCAGTACCCCGGCCTCCACGCGCGCCGCCGCCGAGAACGGTGGGGTCTTGACCTCCCCGCGTAGCCAGACGAGCGGCTTGTCCGCAGAGCGCACGGTTGAAGCTATGTCAGAACGGACATATGCGCAAGTGGCTGCCTAACCCGCGCATGGAGCTGGCGGGCGCGGCCAAGTAAGGTAGAGTTCATTCTGTGCGCCGGGTGAGTGACACGAACGGGGCGCGCGCGCGGCGCCGCAGCGAGCATCGCGCCCGCAGCTCATGCGCATCACGTTAGGCAGCGCTCGCGTACTGTGGATACCCTTGATACGAAGCACGAGTCTATAAGAGTCCTGGTAGCAGAAGTCGTGCGCCGTCTTCCTGCGGCAGAACTCATGGTCGTGGACTGGTGGAAGGCGGACCCGTATGCGATTGCTCTAGCTTTGCGCTCGGACCCAGGACGGCTCGCTTACGTTAGTAGGCCGCGCGACCTCAAAGGCATGTACTTGCTGTCTTGCGAGTTCGCAGCTCGCCAGGACCTGGAGCCGCATCATAACATCGAGGCGGACCCTTTTGACGATCTTGACGCACTCGCCAGAGTGGTTGCAGAACATCTTCGCGCTGCCTAACCAGCGCATGGAGCTGGCGGCGCCGGATTCAAAGGAAGCGTTCAGTTGTGCGCCAACAACCCTGCGGTGATTGCTGAGCGCACGGTGCGCCCGCGGGCGTGGCGCCGCAGCTCATGCGCGATTCGTTAGGCGGCGTCACGCTCTTGGCCGAGCGCCCTACACTCGCCTAGATTCCGGTCATGACTGGCAAGCTCAAGAAGGCCTTCGAGGCGGCATCCAAGCTGCCACCTGCCGATCAGGACGCCCTGGCCGCGGCGATTCTCGAGGAGGTCAAGGCCGAGGGCCTCTGGGATGCGGCCTTCGCGCGCGAACCGGGCGCGCTCGAGCGCCTCGCGGACGAGGCGATCGAGGAGCACCGCGCGGGCCGTACGCGCACGCTCGAGCCGGACCAGCTCTGAAGTCCCACACGACCAAGCGGTTTCGCGAAGCGTTCGCCGCGTTGCCGCCGCAGGTTCAAGCCCAAGCGCGTCTCGCCTACGATCTCTTTCGCCGCGACCCGTTTCATCCCGGCCTGCGCTTCAAGCAGGTGCATCCGACCCGCCCGATCTACTCAGCGCGTGTGGGTCTGGCCTATCGGGCGCTCGCTGTCCGGGACGGCGACGACGTGATCTGGTTCTGGATTGGGTCGCACGGAGATTACGACAAGCTGCTTGCACGATTGTGACGCCGCCTAACCCGCGCATGGAGCTGGCGGGCGCGGCCAAGTAAGGTAGAGTTCATTTTGTGCGCCGGCCCGCTGGCGCGGGCCGGGCGGGGGCGGGCGCGCCCGCGGGCTCATCGCCCGCAGCTCATGCGCATCACGTTAGGCATGCAGCGCGGCTCGCTTGCGTATCTCGAGCAGCCATTTGAGATTCCAGCATGGTTCCCCCCATCGACATCAAGAGCCTCACGCCCCGAGAGCGCATTGAGCTAGCGGAGCAGCTGTGGGACAGCCTCGTGGAGGAGGATATTGAGCTCACGCCCGAGCAGGCGGCAGAGCTCGAGCGCCGCCGGGATCGCTTGGCGCGCGAGGGCCCGAAGGGACGACCCTGGCGAGATGTGCTCGATGAGTTTGACAAGCGCGGCGGATGACGCCGCGCTTGCTGCTTGAGCCCGAGGCGGAAGCCGAGTTCCTCGAGGCCGCGCGCTGGTACGAGAGTCGCCGCTCAGCGCTCGGGGGTGAATTCCGCGCGTCGGTCGAAACCATTCTCGGCTTCATAGAGGTGGCACCCGAGCGGTTCCCAGTTGCGCTGCGCGATATCCGGAAGGCCCGCGTACCTCGGTTCCCCTACGTTGTGTACTACGTGCCGTTGCCGGACGTTGTAAGCGTCATCGCGATCATCCACGGGCGCCGAAACCCGCGGCGCTGGCAGACCAGGCGCTGATGCCTAACGGGCGCATGGAGCTGGCGGGCGCGGCCAAGTAAGGTAGAGTTCATTTTGTGCGCCGGGTGAGTGACACGAACGGGGCGAGCGCGCGGCGCCGCAGCGAGCATGTCGCCCGCAGCTCATGCGCATCACGTTAGGCGGCAACGGAGCAACCCCACTGTGAGCTGGCTGCAGACCGCAACCCTCGGCTTAGCCGCCTTCAGTGTATTGGGCGGGACCTGCCTCTTGGTACTCAGCTTCAGTCCGCCCGGGCGAGCAGCCGACCCAAGTGCCGTAAGCCGACTGCTCCGCAGCGGGAGCGTGCTCAGCTTCTTCACTGCGATCACCTTCGCTTCGCTGTGGTATGCTGAGCGTTCGCACTTGGCGCAGGAACGATTGGGCGCCGCCCTCGGTTTGGCGCTCGCCCACCTCGCTGTGGGAGCCATGTTGGTGCGCTGGTTCTTCCGCTCGAACGGCGACCTGCTCGCGCGCTTCCAACCTCGCGGACGCTAACGGCAAAGTGAGGGTTGCCGCCTAACCGACGCATGCAGCTGCCGGCGCCTCGTGTTAGCGGAAGCGTTATGTTGTTCGCCAGAGAGCGTGCGGCGGCGGCTGGGCGCACGGTGCGCCTGCCGGCACGGCGCCGCAGCTGATGCGTATCACGTTAGGCGGCGGCCCCAGCTTAGTATCATCGATGATCGCAACATAGCCAGCACGCCCGGAGGAGTCTCATGCAACTTCAAGATCTGCCCGACACCGCGATGCTCGATCTCGGCTTCCTGATCGCCCGGGTTCTGGTTGGGCTTCTGATGGCGGCGCACGGCGCCCAGAAGCTCTTCGGGTGGTTTGGTGGGCACGGACTGCAGGCGACTGGCGATTTCTTCAGCCAACTCGGCTTCCGGCCCGCTCGTGGCTTCGCGACCGCAGCTGCGCTGGGCGAGCTCGCGAGCGGCCTCCTAATCGCCTTGGGTTTCCTCGGCCCCGTCGGCCCGGCTATCATGCTCGCCGTGATGGTCGTCGCGGCAATCAGCGTGCACTGGCGGAACGGGCTGTTCGCGGCCAGCAACGGCATCGAACTGCCGCTGCTGTACTCCATCGCGGCGGTCCGCTTTGCGCTGACCGGACCCGGGGGGTACTCGCTTGACGCGGCCCTTGGGTTTCAATGGGTCGGGACCCCAAGCGTCATCTGGCTGGCCCTGGTGGCTGGCGTTCTCGGCGGCCTGGTCAATCTCGGGCTCCGACGTCGGCCTCCAGCGACGCCGGCCTGACGGTGGCAACGCCATACCGACAGGCTCAATGCCAAGGAGTTGCCCAGCCCTGGGCGGAGGGTTTCAGGGCTCTGGAATCGGCGGGACACGGATCAGATTCTTCTGACGGGGATTTCACCTCTCTTTGGAGGTCTTCTATGACAACCGTCGCAGTCACCTCGAGATGGGCGTCGGCCATGTGCTGGGTCGCCCTAGCGGTCCTTTCGGCTGCATGCTCCTCCGCGAGAAGCGGTGGGGAGGAGCAAGCGCAGGCCGACCTCTGTGCCGCACGCCTCGCGACGTTCGACACGCTGGACTACGACGTGTTCAGCAACCAGCGCTGGGACCGGTTCTCGGAAAGTCATGCGGAGAAGATCGTCGTGACCTGGCCGGATGGGCGTGAGACCACCGGGCTTCCGCCGCATATCGACGACCTAAAGGCAATGTTCGTCTACGCACCCAACACGAGCATCAAGGAGCATCCCATCCGGATCTGCCAAGGCGATTACACCGCCGTCGTCGGGATTATGACGGGGACATTCTCACAGCCTATGCCGACCCCGGGCGGGGGTTCCATTGCGCCAACTGGGAAATCGTTCCGGCTCATGATGACCACGGTGGGGCGGTGGGAAGGGAGCACGATGGTGCACGAATGGCTGTTTTGGGACAACCACGCGTTTATGCAGCAGATTGGACTTACACAGTAAGGTCGCATGTCGCGCCGCCTAACCCGGAAATGGAGCGGACGAGCCGCAGCCCAATCCATCGACTTGAGCGTCGCACTTGCCGATCGCGCCGCGGCTCGCCGCTCATTTCCAAGCCGTTAGGCGGCGCGCTCTTGGCTATCGTAGAAGTGTGATGATAGTACGTGCTACCGCCGGCGGACCTCCTATCTGAGGTTCTTGCCCATGCGTAACAACCTGGCGCTCTTCGCCTTGTTGGGGCTTACAGGAGTCGCCTGCAGCGATTCCACAAGCTCCTCGTCCACCAACCTGTGCGCCCCGAGCGGAGCGGCCGCCACGGTGAGCGCCTCGGACAACTTGGCCTTCTCACCGTCTTCGGTCACGATCACCCTCGGACAGTCTGTCTGCTGGCAAAACACCGGCGGCATGATGCACACGGTGACCGAGAACGTCGTGGGCCGCTTTAATGGCAGCTTGCCCGCCGGCCAAGCGTTTGTGTTCACGATGAATGTCGCGGGAACGTTTGGCTATCACTGTAACCAGCATTCGAACATGACGGGCACAGTAATCGTTAATCCGTAACCGGGGGACCTCAGTTGCTAGTCGCGGCGTCTAACGCGTCAGAGGCGCCGCCTAACCCGCGCATGGAGCTGGCGGGCGCGGCCAAGTAAGGTAGAGTTCATTTTCTGCGCTGGGTGAGTGCAGCGAACCGCGCGAGCGCGCGGCGCGCCGGCAGGCACGTCGCCCGCAGCTCATGCGCATCACGTTAGGCGGCGCCATGCGATCGCTGCCAGTGCCGATCCTCGCAGTCCTCATTGGCCTCGCCGTCGGCGCGGTCGCCTTCGCAGCAGGCTCTGTTCTCTCGCGTTTTCGCACTCTGAGGTCCGTGACCGTCCTCTCGAGGCTGCGGTGTCCACAGTGCGCGAGCACCTACGGGTCAGCAGCCGCTGATGCAGCTCGTAGTCGTCCAGTTCCTCCACCGAACCCCATTCCTGGCGCCATCATTGACCACGTCCCCGCGTGGGTGGTTCATTGCGCGCAGTGCGGTACAGATTCGTCCTTTGTGCCGGAGGCCGGCATGGTTGGACCGCTTGGCCACCTTGAGCGTACGGAGCCACCGCCGCCTAACTAGCGCATGGAGCTGGCGGGCGCGGCCAAGTAAGGTAGAGTTCCATTTGTGCGCCGGCCCGCTGGCGCGGGCCGGGCGGGCGCGGGCGCGCCCGCGGGCCCGATCGCCCGCAGCTCATGCGCATCACGTTAGGTGGCGCGGCGAGGACCTTTCGATCCGGAACGCAGCCGCTCCCACAACCCCCGTGGCGACAAAATCTCAACCGGTGGATCTGAGACTTCCAGCAAGTCGCGATCCCCGGTTACGAGGACATCCGCTCCCGCTGCCACCGCCTCCGCCAACACGCGGGCGTCCGCGGCGTCCAATGCACCGCGAGGCCCGCTCGCGGTCGCCTGCACCACGGTGGCTTGCGCTCGAAGGAACGCGTCGACTTCACGAATCGCCTCTTTGGGTACGCGAAGCTTGCGCGCCAGCACGTGACGGAGCTCGGTTAACACCGTCTCACCGAGCGCCAAGTCGTGTTCGGCCAGAATCACAACCAGGAGATCAGCACACAGACCGCGGGTCGCGACCGCACTCACCACGACATTCGTGTCGAGGAAGATCTTCAAGAGACGTCGCGAAAGACGTCGTCGTCGGTCAGGTACCCCCGCGCCTCGGCGAAGGGAAGGATGCGGCGCCGCAGGTCATCGAACTGGGTCAATGCCAATTGCCGCCGCAGGGCGTCACGCGCGAGCTCGCTCCGGCTCCGACCCGTGCGCCGGGCGAGGCGGGCGAGCTGGCGCTGGAGCTCGGGATCCAACCGGATAGTCAGGGCGGCTGTTTTCATGTCATACAATGTAATACACGCCGCGCCACCTAACAAGCGCATGGAGCTGGCGGGCGCGGCCAAGTAAGGTAGAGTTCATGTTGTGCGCCGGGTGAGTGACACGAACGGAGCGAGCGCGCGGCGCCGCAGCGAGCATGTCGCCCGCAACTCATGCGCATCACGTTAGGCGGGGGCGTTCCGCGATGCGGATGACCGTTCAAGCTGCGCTCCTGGGGATCTGGCTCACTGTCGGCGCATGCTATGCCTACCGCCCAGTCGCACTCGCCCCAAGGCCCGGGTCTCATGTTCGGATCGTATTCACCAGCTCAATCGTCGTCGCCACCTCCCAGCCCGGTCCGGACAGCACACGCCACACACATCCGGGAGTGCTGGAGGCAAGCGGCACAATCCAGGCTGCTGCTCGCGATACCGTCGCCCTTCACCTCGGCGAGCTTCGCACGGCTGCAGGCTCTGTCCCCAATGTATCTGGGCAAGTGGCGCTACTTCCCACTGCCCAGATTGCGCGGATCGAGGAGCGGCGCTTCCAAGCGGGAACCACAGCCCTGGCCGCGGTGGGCGCGTCCGCTCTTGCACTTACGGCCCTAGTGGTTCTTCTCATCGTGGCCATCATGAAGGGATTCTGAATCCCGCCACCGTTGGAACGCCCCCGCCTAACCAGCGCCTGCAGCTGTCGGGCGCGGCCGAGTAGGGAACTGTTGCGTTTGTGTGCCGGGCCGGTACCGTAGAAGGAGCGGGCGCATGGCGCGCCCGCGTGTCTTGCGCCCGCAGCTGAGGCGCGATTCGTTAGGCGGCGGGAGGCCACATGGCAGCGGTCGTCCGAACCGTGGTCTACTTGGCGATCATCGTCGGGTTGGTGGTCATCTTTCTTCCGGCCGAGATCGTGGACCGGTCTGGCGTGACCCCCGCCTCTCCGAGGGGCATGATCCAGTTCGCCGGAGCGACAATCATCCTTGCGGGCGTCGGATTGGCGCTTTGGTGCGCGCTTACGTTCGCCGTGCTCGGTCGGGGAACACCTCTTCCGTTCGATCCACCCCGACGACTGGTGATCGCGGGGCCATACCGCTGGGTTCGTAACCCGATGGCCATTGGTGCTGGCTCGGCCCTGGTCGGCGTAGCCCTGTTCTACGAATCCCTCTCCTTCTTTCTATTCGCTGTCCTGTTCATGTTGGCCATCCACGCCTTTGTGGTGCTGTATGAGGAGCCGACGTTGCGGCGAATGTTTGGCGCCGAGTACGTAGCGTATTGCGCCAAGGTCAGTCGCTGGCTGCCCCAGCGCCCCGTCCCTCCTCCCGCCGCCTAACAAACGCATGCAGCTGCCGGCGCTGCGTTTTAGCGGAAGCGTTGTGTTGTACGCCAGGGAGCTGCGGCGGCGGCTGGGCGCCCGGTGCGCCCGCTGGCTCAACGCCGCAGCTCATGCGCGATTCGTTAGGCGGCAGCGGGGGGTCTGACCTCGATGACGTTGGATGCTCGCGAAGTCGGCGCTGCGCTCTTTCGACGAGTCTACGACCTTGACGGTCAACCAGATTCGCCGGTCGCCGGACTCGCGAGAATCGTCTTGAGGGAGGCCATTCGGCTACGCGCTGTCGGTCTCCGAATCGATCCGCCCGTTGGCGAGAACGCCGCCGTCCTCATCCTCAAGAGTGGGGTCTGGCAACAGATACTAGGCCCGCCGTCTGCGGTTTACACTCACCTGGTCAATCGGTTCAAGGTGATGGCGAATCTCGACATCGCCAAACGCTCGCATCAAGTCGGCGAACTCCACATTCGATCTGGGGATACCGAGGTGCACGTCGGTGTAACCGTCCGCCGGATGGCGGCTGGGACCGAGCAGGTGGAGCTTCGATTCCCAGGCCAGCCCGAGGATGGCGCTGCCGCCTAACCCGCGCATGGAGCTGGCCGGCGCGGCCAAGTAGGGTAGAGTTCATTCTGTGCGCCCGGCGAGTGACACGAACGGGGCGAGCGCGCGGCGCGGCGGCGAGCACATCGCCCGCAGCTCATGCGCATCACGTTAGGCTGCGCGAGGGCCTTGCCATGCTCGCTCCCTTGCTCATTCTCATTCCGATCGCGGTCGGCGTTCTGCTGAGCGCTTGGCTCTATGGCTGGCCCGGATCCCGTCAGCGTGCTGTTGCACGACCTGGCCGTTACCGATTCGTGCTAAGTCTCGCCGCAGTCGTTACCACCGCAACCGCTGGCATGTTCTTCACTCGAGAGTACTGGGCGCGTGAGCTTACGCCCGAGACTTCGGGCCGCGTTTTCGCGAGTCTCATCTTGCTACTGCTCGCGACGACGTACGCCGCCCTCGTGCCGCAGCGTAATCTCTAGACGCGCCGCCTAACCCGCGCATGGAGCTGGCGGGCGCGGCCAAGTAAGGTAGAGTTCATTTTGTGCGCCGGGTGAGCGCAGGGAACGGGGCGGGCCCGCGGGCATGTCGCCCGCAGCTCGTGCGCATCACGTTAGGCAGTGCCGCGGTGGACTTCAAATCCCTTCGTAATCGATCTGCAATCCTCAATCCACCACACCGTCATTCGTACCTGCGATTCTCGAGTAGCCCTCTCTCAGGAGTCTTTATGTTCCGGCGTCTCGCAGCATGCGCCTCCTTGATGATCGCGTGCTCGAACCCGACTGGCCCGCAGCCGACCGATCTAGGTGCGGATCCACGCATTGCACTTGGCAGACTGGATCTCGGAGATTCTCTGATTGTTCACCAACACAGCGTCGGCTGCTTCGTGACGTCAGATGCGCACCTAGTCTTTGCTCGAACACCTGAGGGCACGTTCGTCTCTGGTCAGGTCCAAGTATCGAGCACGTTTGGCGGTCCCGAGCTTCGGGTCTCTGGCCGCCGTGCCGCCGTTACGCCCCGATATCTCACGGAGGGCGAACTACGCGGCCTGGACAATCTGCTCCGGCTGTATCGACGGGAGCAGCATCAGACTCGCTGCCTTAGCACGGGTCAACACACGACTACTGTTCGGGTGAGCTCTTCGGGCGCAGTCGAACGGTACGACACGGATAGCTGTATCGAGGTCGAGTTCGTCGAGGATGGGGAGAGCTTCACAGTTCGTCCCAGGCCTGATATCATCAGCTTCTACGCCATCACTCGACCGGCCTTTGATGCGCTGTTCGAACGTTCGTAGCAGCACTGCCTAACCAGCGCCTGCAGCTGTCGGGCGCGGCCAAGCAGGGAACTGTTGCGTTTGTGCGCCTGGCCGGTAGCGTAGAAGGAGCGGGCGCATGGGGCGCCCGCGAGTCTTGCGCCCGCAGCTGAGGCGCGATTCGTTAGGCCGCCGCTGGGTTGGCTCCGCAGAACGGGAAGCTCTAGATTCCCATCCATGACCATCTCTCTCGACCTGACCGGGGATGCCGAGCGCCAGCTCGCCGAGACGGCTCGCCGCCTCAATATCCCGGTCCGCGATCTGGCCGCGGCGGCGGTTCGTGATCTCCTCGCGCGTCCGGCCGAGGATTTCGAGCGGGCCGCCAAGTACGTGCTTACGAAGAACGAGAGCCTGTACCGTCGGCTGGCGTGAGTGCGCTACCTCACACTCGGTGAGGTATTGGAACTGCATCGGCGCATCAGTCAGCAGACTGGCGGCGCAACCGCAGTCCGAGACCTTGGTGCCCTCGAGGCGGCTATAGCCCAACCGCGCCTCACCGGGGGCGGGGCGGACCTCTATCCGACAGTTGCGTCCAAAGCGAGCGCGCTCGGCTTCTCACTGATTCAGAACCATCCCTTCGTCGACGGCAACAAGCGTGTAGGGCATGCGGCGATCGAGACGTTCTTGGTGCTGAACGGGTTCGAGTTGCGGGCCAGCGTCGATGATACGGCGGCCCTGATTCTCGGTGTCGCTAGCGGCGACCTCAAGCGGGATGTGTTAACCACGTGGATCGAGCAGCATCTCGTCGAGCGCCCGTCGTAGAGGCGGCGGCCTAACCCGCGCATGGAGCTGGCGGGCGCGTCCAAGTAGGGTAGAGTTCATTTTGTGCGCCCGGTGAGTGCAGCGAACGGCGCGAGCGCGCGGCGCGGCAGCGAGCATGTCGCCCGCAGCTCATGCGCATCACGTTAGGCAGAACGTAGAGCGTCCATTCGCTGCCAAGACCTCCAACGAGGTGAGTATGCCCGAGCCATTCGCCCCGGACCTTTCTTCGCGCCCGTTCTCGACGACCATCGAGCGGCAGATGGCGGCGTCCGCGGAGCTGATCTACGATGCGTGGACCAGGAGCTTCGACAAATGGTTTGCCGAGCCAGGCGAGCTACTCATGACACCAGAGGAAGGGAGTCTCTTCTTCTTCTACAACCGACACGATTGGGGTCGACACGCTCACTACGGTCGCTTTCTGGAGCTCATAGAGAATGAGCGTGTCAGAATGACCTGGCTGACCGGTGCGCCTGGAACCTACGGTGACGAGACGGTCGTTGAGGTAGAGCTACGCCCGCGAGACGGCGGCACCTTCCTTCGACTCACCCACTCGGGCTTCAGCACCGAGCAAGCGTGCAAGGGACACGAGGCCAACTGGCCCGCCGCGTTGGAGACGCTGGACGAGGCTCTGAGTAAATAGGGCATGTGCCCTATTTACGCGTGATCCACAGCGTGGCCGGCGTTCTGCCTAACACGCGCATGAACGGGACGAGGCGCGGCGGGGTGGTGAGATATCAGCGCAATTGAGATCCAGAAACTCAAAGTCTCCGGCGCAGCTGGCGAGCGGGCGCTCGCCCGTTATGCGCGGAGTCGTTAGGCCGCGAGCGAGCCGACTGTGACTGTTCGTCCCGCAGTCCGACGTCTGTTCGTCGTCACAGCGATCCTCCTGCTCGTTGGGCTTGCCTGGACCGGACTGAGCGGCGGCGTCCGACAACTCCGCCTAGCGCAGGGAGTCGGCCAGACCGCTCAAACCCTAGCGCAGCTGACACACGGACTCTTGAGCCTGGCGGCGATTCTCACACACGTCTGGGCCCGCCGCGTGGCCCATCTCGTCCACGCGGTCTGGGTTGCGAGCGTCACGCTCGCCGCAGCTCTCGCGCCTGTCGTTTGGGGTGGAACTGGCTGGGCCAACGGCCTTCTAGCCGGTGCGGCCGGGTTACTGATTGCCCTGGGCATCATCTGGTTGCTGCGAACAGGTGGCTCGCGGCCTAACCAGCGCATGGAGCTGGCGGGCGCGGCCAAGTAGGGTAGAGTTCCATTTGTGTGCCGGGTGAGAGACACGAACGGGGCGAGCCCGCGGCGCCGCAGGGAGCATGTCGCCCGCAGCTCATGCGCATCACGTTAGGTGGCAGCTGGCTCAAGCATTAGATTCAAGGGTAGTTCGAGGGTGGAGACCCGGATGCCATTGAGCTTCCAGATAGAAATCGAGCGCGAAGACGACGGTCGGTGGATCGCTGAGGTTCCGGACCTGCCCGGAGTGATGACATACGGGAAGAGCCGAGACGACGCGATTGCTCACGTCCAAGCGCTCGCGCTCCGCGTACTTGCCGACCGCCTCGAACACGGCGAGGCTGCTCCCGATCTCCTCACGGTGTCCTTTAGAGCGGCGTGAGCGCCTGGCGGGCGAGCAGGGCGCGGCGAGTGTTGGCGGCGCTCGTTCGCATCGGATGGACGATCAAGCGCGAGACTGGTTCCCACCGGACTGGCTCGATCTGGATTTCCCGACTTCGTCTTCGCCTTTCATGACAACGAGGAGATCGGTCCGAAGATGCTGGCGCGTATTGCCAAGCGGACCGGGTTGACGCCCGAGGATCTCTGAGGTGCTGCCACCTAACCCGCGCATGGAGCTGGCGGGCGCGGCCAAGTAGGGTAGAGTTCACTTTGTTCGCTGGGTGAGTAACACGAACGGGGCGAGCGCGCGGGGCGCAGCGAGCGTGTCGCCCGCAGCTCATGCGCATCACGTTAGGCAGCGACCGGAATGGCGCCTGTGCTTAAGACCGTACTTAGCGCCTGTGCTCTCGTGCTTGTTTCTGGGTCGGTGCCGCCACCGAGCCAGGCGAAACGCACCCTCTATTCTTTCGATCTAGATACTCCCCCTGGTCGTTACTCGTACTGGCATCTTCACGATCTCGGTGATGCCACTCGTGTGGAGATGACGGTCGTTACCCGCGAGCTTCGACCTCACGAGCGGTGGAAGCCTGCGTTCGGGGTAGTCCTTCACAACTTTGTAGAGCGCATTGCGATACGCCTCGACGCCCCGCAGGCGACGCCGCCCCTAGAGCTATCACTGGAGCGATTCGAGGGCGGCCAAGTCGTTGAGAAGCGGCCGTTCGCCCGCACCTTTGGCATTGGAGACACGCTGCACTTGGTGATCAGCTGGGGCGAACCTGGCGACGTCGCGGTGCAGCTCAATGGAGAAGAAACGCTCCACATTCCGAAATCGATGCCCATTCGCACCCTGAGGGTGACGGCTTCAGCGGGCGATTTTGAGGCAACTCGGTTCATGCTGATAGAGCCATGAAGCTCCAGCGGTCGCCGCCTAACCCGCGCATGGAGCTGGCGGGCGCGGCCAAGTAGGGTAGAGTTCATTTTGTGCGCCATATGAATGGCGCGAACCGAGCGTGCGTGCGGCACGCCAGCCGGCTTGGCGCCCGCAGCTGATGCGCATCACGTTAGGCGGCGGCGCCGAGGTGTCCCTGCTCGTTGGCAATGCAACTGCAGCCTTCGGTCTGGCCTGGTTGGCGGCGGCTGCCGCGCTGGCTCTTCACGTGGCAGACGAAGCGGCGCACGATTTCCTCGCCTGGTACAATCCGCGCGCCATTCGGATTCAGCAGTTCTTCGGTGGTATCCCGTTTCCGCCCACGTTCGCGTTCTGGCCATGGTTGCTGGCCCTCAGCGGGGCAGTGGTGCTGTTGCTGGCGCTGGCGCCGTTTGCGTACGCGGGCACGTCTGCGATGCGAGCTGCCGCCTATGGACTAGGCGCTGTGCATGTGGCCAACGGCCTGCTGCATCTCGTCGCGAGTGTCGTGGCGCGACGTCCAGTCCCGGGACTGTGGTCGGCACCGGTCCTGCTCGTGGCGGGCGGCTGGCTGGTGTGGGTGACGGCGCAGGTATTCTGAAGCCGCCGCCTAACCCGCGCATGGAGCTGGCGGGCGCTCGCAAGTAAGGTAGCGTTTTGTTTGTGCGCCGGCCCGCTGACGCGGGCCGGGCGGGCGCGGGCGCGCCCGCGGCGTCCCGCCCGCAGCTCATGCGCATCACGTTAGGCAGCGGCCCCGGCTTTAGTATCATCGATGATCGCAACATAGCCAGCACGCCGGAGGAGTCTCATGCAACTGCAAGATCTGCCCGACACCGCGATGCTCGATCTCGGCTTCCTGATCGCCCGGCTTCTGGTTGGGCTTCTGATGGCGGCGCACGGCGCCCAGAAGCTCTTCGGGTGGTTTGGTGGGCACGGACTGCAGGCGACTGGCGATTTCTTCAGCCAACTCGGCTTCCGGCCCGCTCGTGGCTTCGCGACCGCAGCTGCGCTGGGCGAGCTCGCGAGCGGCCTCCTAATCGCCTTGGGTTTCCTCGGCCCCGTCGGCCCGGCTATCATGCTCGCCGTGATGGTCGTCGCGGCAATCAGCGTGCACTGGCGGAACGGGCTGTTCGCGGCCAGCAACGGCATCGAACTGCCGCTGCTGTACTCCATCGCGGCGGTCCGCTTTGCGCTGACCGGACCCGGGGGGTACTCGCTTGACGCGGCCCTCGGGTTTCAATGGGTCGGGACCCCAAGCGTCATCTGGCTGGCCCTGGTGGCTGGCGTTCTCGGCGGCCTGGTCAATCTCGGGCTCCGACGTCGGCCTCCAGCGACGCCGGCCTGACGGTGGCAACGCCATACCGACAGGCTCAATGCCAAGGAGTTGCCCAGCCGTGGGCGGAGGGTTTCAGGGCTCTGGAATCGGCGGGACACGGATCAGATTCTTCTGACGGGGATTTCACCTCTCTTTGGAGGTCTTCTATGACAACCGTCGCAGTCACCTCGAGATGGGCGTCGGCCATGTGCTGGGTCGCCCTAGCGGTCCTTTCGGCTGCATGCTCCTCCGCGAGAAGCGGTGGGGAGGAGCAAGCGCAGGCCGACCTCTGTGCCGCACGCCTCGCGACGTTCGACACGCTGGACTACGACGTGTTCAGCAACCAGCGCTGGGACCGGTTCTCGGAAAGTCATGCGGAGAAGATCGTCGTGACCTGGCCGGATGGGCGTGAGACCACCGGGCTTCCGCCGCATATCGACGACCTAAAGGCAATGTTCGTCTACGCACCCAACACGAGCATCAAGGAGCATCCCATCCGGATCTGCCAAGGCGATTACACCGCCGTCGTCGGGATTATGACGGGGACATTCTCACAGCCTATGCCGACCCCGGGTGGGGGTTCCATTGCGCCAACTGGGAAATCGTTCCGGCTCATGATGACCACGGTGGGGCGGTGGGAAGGGAGCACGATGGTGCACGAACGGCTGTTTTGGGACAACCACGCGTTTATGCAGCAGATTGGACTTACACAGTAAGATCGCATGTCGCGCCGCCTAACCCGGAAATGGGGCGGACGAGCCGCGGCCCAATCCATCGGCTTGGGCCGTGGAGCTCGCAGGTCGCTTGACGGCGCGCAGGCTGTCGAAGCATCTGGTCGAGCCCGAGTTCACCGACTTCACCGACTTCACCGACTTCACGCTATTCTAGCGTCTTGTCACAGCCTTAGGCATTGCATCGGCGGGCTAACCAGCGCATGGAGCTGGCGGGCGCGGCCAAGTAAGGTAGAGTTCATTTTGTGCGCCAGGTTAATGCAGCGAACGGAGCCAGCGTGCGGCGCCGCAGCGAGCATGTCGCCCGCAGCTGATGCGTATCACGTTAGGCAGCCCTCCATGATCCGAGCGAATCCGTTTCGCCATTTATCGTCACTATGACCCTGGGGGTCGTTCTCCCCCTGCGCTAGCCGCCAGGCCCCCCTTGCGCGTGGACCAATCCGTCCATTAGATACTGAACTATATGGTTCAGTATACACACGCCCGCCTAAATGTCTCGTTCGCCGCGCTCTCGGACGCCACGCGCCGTGGCGTGCTGGAGCAGCTCGGACGGGTAGACGCGTCGATCACGGAGCTCGCCGAGCGGTTCGACATGACCCTGACGGGGATGAAGAAGCACGTCGGCATTCTGGAGCAGGCGGGTCTCGTGACGACGGAGAAGGTGGGCCGCGTGAGGACTTGCAGGCTGGGCCCGCGCCGGCTGGAAGACGAGACGGCGTGGATCGAGCGGTACCGCCGGCTTTGGGATGCGCGCTTCGATGAATTGGAGAAGGTGGTCGAACAACTGAAACACAAGGAGAAAGGCAATGAACGCAAGGACCGCAAGTGAGCCCACAACCATGAAGAACCGCACGACATCGGAGCGGAAGTCCGCGCGCGAGCTGGTCGTCACGCGCACGATCAACGGCCCGGCGCGCATCGTGTTCGAGGCGTGGACCAATCCGGAGCTGTTCAAGCAGTGGTGGGTGCCGAAGTCGCTCGGCTTGACCCTGCTTTCGTGCGACATGGACGTTCGTCCCGGGGGCAAGTACAAGCTCGTGTTCAAGCATGGAGCCTCGGAGCCGATGGCGTTCTACGGCCGGTACACGGAAGTGACGCCGCCGTCGCGGCTCGTGTGGTCTAACGAGGAGGGCGGGGAAGATGGGTCGGTCACCATGGTGACGTTCGAGGAGCAAGGCGGCAAGACCCTGGTGGTGCTGACCGATCTCTACCCGTCGAAGGAAGCGCTCGATGCCGCGATCGCGTCGGGGAGCACGAGTGGGGATATGAATGAGACGTTTGAGCAGCTGGAGGAGCTGGTCGGCACGTTGAAGTAGCAAGCGATCAATTCTTCGGGTCTGTCACCGACACGCATCCTCTGGCCCTCTGGACAGTTTTCGGTGGATGAGGTGTACACTCGTACGCCCTGATGGACGCTCGCCAATCTAGCGGGCCGCCTAACTAGCGCCTGCAGCTGTCGGGCGCGGCCGAGTAGGGAACTGTTGCGTTTGTGTGCTTGGCTGGTAGCGTAGAAGGAGCGGGCGCACCGGGCGCCCGCGAACCTTGCGCCCGCAGCTGAGGCGCGATTCGTTAGGCGGCCGCGGAGTGACGTCCTCTACGATGTCCAGCATCCGGTGCGCCTTCATTGGGCTGACCCTCTTGGGGTTGCACTTACTCTATGAATTCGCGCCGGGGCGCTGGTGACTGAGTCAGCAATCCACGTAGTTGACCTGACGCGCCGCTACGATGGCAAGGCGGCCCTCGACTCGGTGAGCCTCGTTCTCGCTCGCGGCGCGGTCTATGGCCTCGTCGGCGCAAATGGCGCCGGCAAGACCACGCTCATCAAGCACATCCTGGGCCTGCTTCGCGCCGAGCAAGGCACCGTGCGCGTCTTCGGCCTCGACCCTGTCGCTGATTCCGTGGGCGTGCTCTCCCGCATCGGCTACCTCTCCGAGGAGAACGACCTACCGGGCTGGATGCGCGTGGACGAACTCATCCGGTACTCGCGCGCGTTTTATCCTGCGTGGGACGACGCATACGCGGAGGAGTTGCGGCAGACGTTCGCCCTCGACAACGCGGCCAAGGTCAAGGAACTGTCCAAGGGGCAGAAGGCGCGGATGGGACTGCTGGTCGCGCTCGCGTACCGCCCGGAACTCCTGGTGCTCGACGAACCGTCGTCGGGACTCGACCCGATTGTGCGCCGCGACATACTCGGCGCGGTGATGCGCACGATTGCCGACGAGGGACGCACGGTGCTTCTCTCCTCGCACCTACTCGACGAGGTCGAAGAGGTGGCCGACCACGTGACGATGATCAGCGCGGGGCGCATCGCGCTCAGCGGGCCACTCGCGGCAATCAAGGCGTCACACGGCTCGCTCGCGAAAGCGTTTGTGGCGTACGTCGGGAGCACCGCGGCGTTCACCGCCGAGTCGTAATAGATGCAGCCCGGCGCACTCGCGGTCGGCTGGGAGTTTCGGAAGCGGCATGCGTGGCCGCTGATCGCGATGGGTGTCTACATGCTTGTGCTGGCGGCAATCAGGCTCCTTGGGCTCGGGCCGATTGAATCAATCGCATTTGTGCCCCCCGATGGCAGGGCCGCCGCTCTGATCGCGCCAGTGTCGTGGACGTTCATGTACTACCTCGCCGTGTTCAGCTTTGGATTCTCCGGTGACCTGGCGGCGCGGCAGTCGATCTTTCCGGCGCGGATGTTCACGCTCCCCGTGCGGACCGAGATGCTCGTGCTTGGGCCAATGGTGTATGGAACAGTGGCCGTCGCGACACTCGTGCAGGCGGCGACGGTGCTCGCGCGGTGGCCGTGGGGAATCGAGACTCCCTTCGTTTGGCCGGCACTGCTGGCCGCGGTGTTTCTCGCCTGGACGCAGGCGCTGACGTGGATGCCGTACGGCCTCCGAGGCCTGCGTGTAATCGTCACCGTGCTGTGGCTGATGTCGCTGGACACCGTCGTGCTGCTGGCGATGCATTTCAAGGTCAGTGAACCCATGATGCTCGCGATCCTCTTGCCGCAACTTCCTCTCGCATACCTCACCGCCTGCTACGCCGTTGCACGGGCCCGCTGCGGCGACGTGCCCGATTGGCGGCCGCGTGCGATGCGCACCGCGGAAGTCGCCGAGACGGCAGCGATCGTCCGCGCTGGCTTTGCATCGCCGGCACGCGCTCAACTCTGGTTCGAATGGCGTCGCCACGGCCGCACGCTCCCCGCATTGGTGGCGATCCTTCTGCCCTTCGAGCTGGCCTTGCTCTGGATCGCGCAAGGCGCATGGGGGCTCGCGCTCGAGATACTGCTCCTCACGCTCTTCACGCCAGTGCTCGTCGCCGCTTTCACGGCCACGACCATGAGCAAAGCCAATCCCCACGCGCGCGATTCCTACGCGATGTCGCCGTTCATTGCGACGCGGCCGCTCCCGAGCGCCGACCTGATCGCCGCAAAACTGAAGATGGCGCTCCTCAGCACACTGGCCACTTGGTTGCTGGTCATTGTCGCGATCCCGGTCGCGCTGAAGTGGTCGGGCACCTGGCCGATGGTGATGGAGCGCACGGGTCGCCTCGCCGAACTGGTCGGGACGCCCCGCACCATCGTGGTCGTGTTGTTGCTTGTCTTGGGGATGATGGCGTCCACGTGGAAGCAGTGCGTGCAGGGCCTGTACATCGGCTTGAGCGGTCGAGAGTGGATCACCAAGACCATGCTGATCGTCGTGCTCGCGTGCGTCATCGTCATCGGACCTGCCGTGCAGTATGTCGTCGACCACGACAGTGCACGCGCGGTGCTGTGGAACTCATTGCCCGCGATTGTCGCGACGCTGGCCGCGTGCAAGTTGATCGCCGCCGCGTTGGTCGCCGCACGCCTCACCCGAAGTGGACTGCTCCGTGACCGCACGCTGGTGCGCGGTGCCGCACTGTGGACAGCCGCAGTGTTTGCGCTCTATGGCGTGCTGTCGTGGCTCGTGTCGGGGCCGCTGGTTCCGGAGTACTTCCTGGTGTTGCTCGCCATCGTGGCAGTTCCGCTGGCGCGCGTATCGGCGGCACCGCTGGCCCTGGCGTGGAACCGGCATCGATGAGCGCAGTGGCCGCCAACGCTGAGCGCCATGGCCGGAAGGGAGTTCTCGCCGCGGTACTGGTGCTCATCAGCTTGCCGGCGCTGCTGGCGTTGACCGAGGCCGTATCGTTCTACGCGACCAATCGCAGCAACGGAACGATCGTCTCGGCCGGGATCGAACGCGAGTATTTGCTCTACGTCCCCAGGAGCTATGATCCGGCCAAGCCGACACCCCTGGTCATCAGTCTGCACGGGGGCGCGATGTGGCCGGCCGCACAGATGGAAATAGACCGGTGGAACCGGGTCGCCGAAGAGCACGGGTTCCTTCTCGTGTACCCGTCGGGCGTGAGGGGGCGAGGGCCCAGGTCGTGGCGTTCCGGCGCCGAGCGGGGCCCGATGCGCGATGTGCCGTACATCTCGGCGTTGATTGACACGCTGCGCGCGAGCTACAGCATCGATTCCACGCGAGTCTATGCCAACGGGCTGTCCAATGGCGGCGGGATGGCGTTCAAGCTCGCGTGTACGCTCTCCGACAGGATCGCCGCAGTCGGGATGGTCGGAACCGCGATCTTCCTGCCGTGGAGCGGATGCACGGACCAACGCATGGTACCCATGATCCTGTTTCACGGCACCGCCGATCGGGCTGCTCTCTACAAGGGCGGTACGTCGTGGGTGGCCCCCAGCGTGTTTCCGAGCATCCCGGGCTGGACCGCTCGCTATGCGGCGCGAAACCGGTGCGAGCCAACCCCTGTGGAATGGAAGATTGCCCCGGATGTTACGCGAATCGAGTACCCGAGGTGTGCGGAGAACGCATCGGTGGTACTGTACCGCATCGAGGACGGCGGCCACACCTGGCCCGGGGGAAAGCCGATACCGGAGTGGTTTGTTGGGCGCACCAGCAGCAGTATTGACGCCACGGCCGAGATGTGGAACTTCTTTCGGGAGCATCCGCTTGGACAAGCGCTGACCATGTCGCGGTACCAATGAGATGGCGCCCGGAGATGTCTATTGTGATGATTCTGGGGCGCCATTGTGTCGGTCGCGCCGTCTAACAAGCCGATGAAGCTGTCGGTCGTCAGCGCCCGCAGCTTATCGGCACGTCGTTAGGCCGCACGCAACGCGATTAGCGCCGTTGGGTAGAAGAGCTCATCGAGGTGCTTATGCGCTCACCCGCGCTGACCCCTGTACTCGCCCTGTTGCTCACGGCCGCTGGCGCCGCAGATAGCCAGCGCTTGGCGAGTCATCCTACGGCCTTCAGCGTTGCTGATGAGTGGGGAGGTGAGGCCCATGTTCAGCGTGCTCCCGAGCCCGGTATCCATTCGCCGATACTGGCGGCGGCAGGGCTCGGTTTACTGGGTTGGGGGCTCGGGGCCCTCGCCGGACGGGGCATACAGGGCGACTGCAGCGGAGAGTTCTGCGAGTTCTTGGGGATTTTCTACGGCGGGGCAGCGGGAGGCGGCCTAGGCCTAGCGGTCGGCGCACACCTGGGTAACCGCAGTCGTGGCGGTCTTTTTTACGACATCGTTGCCTCGGGCGCGGTGTGGGCCGCTGGATACGGCGCGATGCGTCTCTTCGCTGACAACTCCACTAGCACGGGAGTCGTGGTCACAGCGATCGCACTGCCACCGACACAACTCTTGGCTACTGTCCTGGTCGAACGCGCCGTCGGCCGTTCGCGGGCTCGACGGGCGGGGGTGCCATAGTCACGCTTCCGCCATCCGGCCACCGTACTCATGGCGTGCGGCCTAACCCGCGCATGCGCACATGCCTGAGAAACGCCCACGATCCTGGCGCCAATACTCCACGGTTGAGCGGGAGGTCGCAGTAGAAGCGGGCGGCGGCCTACTGGCCTGCTCACACCGCGCTAATCGCGCCCCGCTTGCGGCTGGACGTACAAGACCGGCTCCGAGGGTCCGACGATTCCCCCACGCCCAGCCGATCCGACGTGAAGGCCGCTCCCTAACCAGCGCCCGCAGCTGAAGCGCGTTTCGTTAGACCACCAACTCGAGACTACCGCGCCGGACGGCGTCAACTCTAATCTCGACGGAGAAGCACAATGACACAGATCGCAAAGAACACAATCTGCCTTTGGTACGATGGCGACGCCGAGGAGGCGGCTCGGTTCTACGCCAAGACCTTTCCCGATTCATCCGTCGGCGCGGTGCATCGCGCACCGGGAGACTTTCCGTCAGGCAAGCAAGGGGACGTGCTGACAGTCGAGTTTACCGTAATGGGTGTTGCGTGCCTCGGCGTCAACGGTGGACCAGAGTTCAAGCACAACGAAGCGTTTTCGTTTCAGGTCGCGACCGACGATCAGGCCGAGACCGACCGCTACTGGGACGCGATCATTGGCAACGGCGGCCAGGAGAGTGCGTGTGGCTGGTGCAAGGACAAGTGGGGCGTCTCCTGGCAGATCACACCGGTCGTATTGACCGAGGCGTACACAAGCCCCGATCGCGCCGCCGCCAAGCGCGCATTCGACGCGATGATGGAGATGACAAAGATCGACATCGCTGCAATTGAGGCGGCGCGCCGCGGTTGAAAAGCTGAACGGCCGGGGAGACCCTCAACGAAGTAGTCCAGGGACATCGCTTGCATCTGCGCCAAACTGTTCCTTTGCAGCTTAGCTGGGGCGTTAGGCAGCAGCCTTAGTACGGCAGCTCTCCCGGTCGAAGGCCCAGGGGATCTGGTGCCGGATCCTCCTCAAACTGAACTGCCTCAATCTCCTCTCGCCGTTCCGTCACAGTTTTTTGGCGACTCGGTGCATGCCGTCCATCACGGCACCGCTGGCGGACAAGATGATCGGGAAGGATAGGTCTGCCCCTCCGATCAACTCCATGTGAGTGAGGAGCGTGCGCCACGTGATCGGCTCGTCGTCATACACGCCGCGCCACCGAACAAGCGCACGGAGCTGGCGGGCGCGGCCAAGTAGGGTAGAGTTGTGTTTGTGCGGGAGCACCGCCTCGCTCTCGGTATGGCGTCAGCATGTGGGTGCGCTCCGATTTGTCCTTGTTCTTTCGGGGCATGGCTCGCTTGGGGATACTAGATGAGTGCACCTCAACCAGGAGTGCTGGTGAAGAACAGCACCATGCTGACCGTCTCGTCGCTGCTCTCGATCCTCTTGTTTTCGATTCACATGGCGTTCGACATCGTGCATGGTGTCGAGCGGGGAGACCGTGGGGACCTCATCGGCACCGTGCTGATCGAACTCGTCTGGCTCTACGCGGCGCTGCTGCTGGCCGATCGGCGATCGGGGCTCATCATACTCCTCCTAGGAGCGATCCTGGCCGTCGGCGTCCCCGCGCTGCACATGAACCCCACCGGGATCGGCGCCAAGTACGCCGAGAGTCGCGGGGCGGTGTTCTTCTTCTGGTCGCTGCTCGCGCTCGGGGTGAGCGGCGCCCTCTCGCTCGTGCTCTCCTTGCGCGGACTTTGGTTCCTGAGGGTACCGTCGCGCCCGCAGCTGAAGCGCGATCCGTCAGGCGGCAGCGAGGAGTGACTCCGTCTTCCAGATGAACACGGCGGTCGGGCGCCTGCGATTAGTCAAGGCGATTCATACACTCGCCTGGGCGTTCTTCGTCGCATGCATCGCCGCAATCCCGCTGCTCGCGTGGACTGGGCGGTTTGGCCCGGCCCTGCTGTTCATCGGCATCGTGGCCGTTGAGGTCGTCATCATCGTCATGAACGGATGGCATTGTCCCTTGACGGCCGTCGCTGCTCGCTACACGGATGATCGGCAGCCGAATTTCGACATCTTCCTTCCGGAGTGGCTCGCACGCTACAACAAGGAGATCTTCGGCCCTCTATACTGTGCGGGGATACTGCTCACGGTTCTCCTGTGGCTTGGACGATGACGCCGCCATCTAACCAGCGCATGGAGCCGGCGGGCGCTCGCAAGCAGGGGAGGGGCGGAAAGAGGTCCCAGGCGGGTTCCCGATCACCTTGGCTGAGGTAGAAACATGAAGCACGTTGCGAACGCCCGATTTGCCATCACGAGCTGGGACGAGCAGCCTTATAGCGAGGGTCAGGACCTGCCGAAGCTGACTCGGGCCGCCGTCACCAAGACGTTCACGGGCGATATCACGGGTGATGGGCATGTCGAGTATTTGATGATGTACCGCAGCGACGGCTCGGCCACGTTCGTCGGCCTCGAGCGCGTCGTTGGGCAGGTAGCGGGGAAAGCTGGCAGCTTCGTGCTCCACCGCACTGGGGTATTCGAGAATGGCACGGCCAAGGAGTCCTATTTCGTCATCCCTGGCTCCGGCACACAAGAGCTTCGGGAGCTGCGCGGCGAGGGCACATCGGCGGTGGGGCATGGGGCTGCGCACCCGCTAACGCTGAAATATGAGTTGGGCTAGCTTGGCGCCCTTCAGATCTATTAAGGCGTTGCCAAACCAGCGTTTGCAGCCGGCGGGCGATCTGTTGGAACACCTTGTTCTGGAGGGCGGCCGAGGGGTCGCCCGCGGCTGAAACGCAATCCGTTCTGTGGCGGACCCGTTGCCGCGAGGGAGCGATAAACGAAAGTCTGCATCGTCGGGGCGTCCGGGAAGCTCGGCAGGTACATGGCGCAGCACGCACTCGACCGCGGCTACGAGGTCGTTGGCGTCTGCCGGGAGCGCAGCGTAGCCAAACTCGACGCGTTCAAGGGGCGCATCACGATCGTTCCCGGAGCGACGAACGACCGCGCGGTGATCAAGGAGGCGGTCACGGGGTGTGACGGGGTACTCACAGTCTTGGTCCCCTGGGGCGTTCAGCAGTACTCGACGGGAACGGCGCAGGCGGTCCTCGACTTTGCGCGCCCCGGCGCGCGCCTCGTCTTCTCGTGTGGGTGGCACATCACCCGTGACGGCCGGGACGTGTACTCGTGGAAGCTCAAAGCGCTCGTGAAGGTCTTCGGACGGGTGGCGCGTCTTGCCCGCTTTGCAGATCTCGACGACCAGGTGGAGGCGTGCCGGCGGGTGTTTGCCAGCGACACGCGGTGGACGGTCGTGCGCGGAAGCGACCTGGAGGAGGGCGAGAGCCAGGGTCTACCCGTGTGGTGTCGCCACGTGGGCGACCCCATCCTCGAGAGCAACATCACGCGACGGGTGGACTTTGCTCTGTTCATGGTGGCGGCCTTGGAGAACGACGCCCTTGTTCACGAGGCTCCCGCAATCGTTGGCTGCAAGACGCCCTCGGCTCTCGCACACCTGGCGGCAGGTGAGCCGGGAGACGATCGCTAATGCAGCGCTGCAAAGCAGTCTTGCTCAGGAATGCCACAGAACAGCAGCGTGGACGCGTGCCCCTTCCTGCAGCTCCTGCAGCCTGATAGACGTTAGGCAGATGCCGGCGATGACACACACGAGCGCGATCACGTGCCCCTACTGCGGGTTCGTCAAGCAAGAATCAATGCCCGAGAACGCCTGTGTTCATTTCTACGAGTGCTCGGGCTGCCACCGGATGCTGCGGCCCCAACCAGGCGTTTGCTGTGTTTTCTGCTCCTACGGCTCACACCAGTGTCCGCCCCGTCAACTCGAAGCTGGCACTGCCTAACCCGGCCGCCACCCCTCCACATCTCTTCACCAGCGAATCACACTTCCGTCACGCCGATCTCCCCATAGTCCTCTGGGTGTCGCAAGGAGGCACAGTGGCTGAGCACGGAACGTTTCTTTGGAACGAACTCGAAACACCGGACCAGAAGACCGCTGGGAAGTTCTATTCTCAGCTCCTCGGCTGGACCCGCCACGAAGTTGACGCAGGTCCATTCGGTGTCTACACCCTGTTCCGGCACAACGACAAGGACGTTGCGGGAATGATGAACCCCACGACGGACTTCAGTCGTGCGCGCGGCCCGGCCTGGAACGCCTATGTCGCGGTAGATGACGTGAACAAGTGTGCCTCGCGCGTTGCGGCGCTCGGCGGCAGACTGGTCGTGCCACCGCACGACGTACCCGACGTAGGCCGCGTGTGCATGGTCGCCGACCCCACAGGCGCGGTCATCCTGTTAATGACGCCTGTTGCCGTCGCGACACCTTCCTGATGTGCACTCACGGTACGCCGCCAGTCGCCTGTAGGGCTTGATCGCCCGCAGCTCATGCGCATCACGTTGGGCGACAGCGATGACGGGCGCGCCATAGGGAGCCGGTCCATGCGTGCTTTCGTGGGGCGCCACCCGCTTGCGTCGTTTGTGATACTCGCCTACGCCTTGTCCTGGGCGGACTGGATCCCGCTGCTGCTCCGGGGTGCGCGTGTCGTGCCAGGAGGCTCGGTCAGCCACTTTCCGGGGTTGGTCGGCCCTGCGCTCGCAGCCTTCGTGATTGTGGCCCTTACCGAGGGCTCTGCCGGCGTCGGTCGCCTGCTCCGACGCCTAGCACGAGTCTCGAGCCCGCCTCGCCGGTTCATTGTCTATAGTCTGAGCCCGCTCGCGTTTCTTGTCCTGGCCCTTGTTGCGGCGCGGCTCCGAGGGCGCCCCGTTCCTGCGATACATGACTTTGGGGTCTATTCCGGACTGCCACTACTATCGCTGCCGGTCGTCCTGCTGCTCGTTTTTCTGGCCAATGGGTACGGCGAGGAAACGGGGTGGCGGGGATTCGCCCTCGCGCACCTGCAGGACCGATTCGGACCAGTAAGAGGCACCCTGGTTCTGGCACTGATCTGGGCTGGGTGGCACACCCCGTCATTCTGGTTCGTGGAGGGGTATCGAACGATGGACCTTGCCACACTCCTCGGGGGCTTTGGTCTCGGCATCTGCGCCGGAGCATTGGTTCTTGCCCGAGTGGTCAATCGAACCAATGGTAGCGTCTTAGGTGCTGCACTGTGGCATGCAAGCTACAATCTAACTTCGGCGACAGCGGCCGGTCGCGGCCTTATCGGGGCGGTCACGACCACGTGCGTCATGGTGTGGGCGGTGTTGCTCCTTCTTCTGGAGTGGCGGCGCCCGCTCGCGCATTCGCGACTTGCGGTTGGCGCTGCCGCCTAACCCGCGCATGGAGCTGGCGGGCGCGTGCGAGTAAGGTGGAGTTCCGTTGTCGGGAGCGGGTGAATCCGCGGCGTCGCGTGGCCCCCGGGAGGCCGCGCTGTGGGACCACGAAACGGGAGGCAACGGAGGATGCGGCGTCTCATCAAGCGACGTTGATTGCTCATCCTGCTGGGAGTGGCGGCCACTCTTGTCGTGGTCCTCGGCACGCTCTGGCGCTCGGCGATCAAGAAGAACCGCTCGGTGCCCGATGAGCCGTTCCAGATCGCCGGCAACCTCTACTACGTCGGCTCCACCGGCGTCACCGCCTTCCTGCTCACCGGTCCCGAGGGCCACGTCTTGATCGACGGCGGGTATCCCGAAACCGCCCCGCTGATCATGGAGAGCATCGCCAGACTCGGCTTCAGCATCGCCGACGTGAGAGTGCTGCTCAACACGCACGCGCACTCCGATCACGCGGGCGGACTTCGCGCCCTGCAGGAAGCGTCCGGTGCGAAACTGTGGGTCAGCGAAGGCGATGCCGACGTCATGGCGGCGGGCGGAGCCGGTGACCGCGCCCTTGGGCCCCTCGGGTTCTTCGGGTATCACCTGGGGGGATTGAGATTCTCCCCACCGCGCATCGACCACCGGTTCAAGGACGGCGACACGATCCGGGTCGGACCGATCGCGCTAACCGCGCATGTCACCGCCGGCCACACGCGCGGCTGCACCTCGTGGTCGTTCCCCGTCCGCGACGGCGACCGTGAGCTGCTTGCCGTCGACATCTGCAGCCTCACGTTGTTCCCGTTCGTGTCGCTCGTCGAGCCGGAGGCGTATCCCGGAATCCGGTCCGACTTCGAGCATAGCTTCAGCGTGCTGCGGAGCCTGCCTGCGGACATCTTCCTGGCCTCGCACACGGACATGTTCGCCATGAACCGCAAGCGACGTGAACGCGCCGATGCTGCGAACCCGGTGGACCCGTTCATCGATCGGGTTGGCTACCTCAACTACATCGACAGGGCCGAGGCCAGATTCCGCGAAGTGCTGGCGAAGCAGCAGTGACGCCCCTGGAACGATGTCTGCATCTGGTGCGCCCCACCGGACTGCTCCTCACCCTCCTCGCGGCGGCATGCGACTACGGTCCCCTCCCAATCGTCGCAACCCGGGGGCCCTCCGTCATCCAGGGACCGCTGACCCTCACCCCGATCGTGTTCGGTGAGACCGACTACTTCCTGATCCCGACGCCGCGCAAGTGGACCCCCGGACCCAGAACCATCGACGCCGAGGAGGGGCGCCTCCGGGTGCCGGTCCGCCACGACAGCCCCGGCCCGGATTCCATCGAGATTCACTTCGTCCGGTTCCGGAGCACCAGCGACACCCCGGGCCCGCCGATCGTCTACCTCGCCGGCGGCCCCGGCGGGTCCGGTACGCTCACCGCGGCGGGTGACCGGTGGGACGTGTTCCAGGCGATGCGCCGCGCGGGCGACGTGATCGCCCTCGATCAGCGCGGCGTCTATCTCACCAACCCGTACCTCGTATGCCCGGGCAGCTGGGACCAGCCCCTCGACCAGCCGACCAGTCTTCCGACCCTCCTCGAGGCGACGGGCCCGTTCCTGGACGCCTGCTATGCCCACTGGTCGGACTCGGTGGACGTGCAGGCGTTCAACACCCGTGAGAGCGCCGCCGACCTCGACGATCTGCGGTCGGCGCTCGGCGCCGCGCGGCTGACGCTGTGGAGCATCAGCTACGGGACGCATCTGGCGCTCGCCTACATCCGGCGGTTCCCGGATCGGGTATCCGCGGCCATCCTGGCGGGCACCGAAGGCCCCGACCACACGTGGAAGCTGCCCGCCAATCTCGAGCAGGTGCTTCTCCGGGTGGATAGTGCGATGCGGGCCGATCCACGGCTGCAGCAGGACCTCCCCGATTTCGTGGCCGATCTGCGGCGACTGCTGGCCCGCCTGGACGCGACACCCGAACGGGCGAGCTTCGAGGATCCGGAGACGGGAGCGGCGCGCACCATCGTACTCGGCGCGGACGACCTGCGGCGCGGGATCTTCGGCGAGTTGGGCGAGCGTGAGGACATCATCCGGTTTCCCAGGCGCATCGCCCCGATTCTCGCGGGGGATCTGGCGGAGATCGTGCCAGGGGTCGCCCGGTCCCGCAGCGGGAATCGGGAGCTGGCCATGAGCCTGGCGATGGACTGCAGCAGCGGCGTCACGGCCGATCGTCTCGCGGTGATCGAGGCCCAGGCGGCAACGGCCCTCCTCGGCGATGCCGGCAACCTCTGGCTCAGGGCGACCTGCTCCCGCTGGCCCACCGAGGATCTCGGGGACGCGTATCGCAGTCCCGTTACCTCGAATGCCCCGGTGCTCTTCATCAGCGGATCACTCGACATCCGGACGCCACCCGGCAACGCCGAGGAAGTGCGGCAGGGTTTCCCCAACAGTCATCATCTGATCATCGAGGGGGGCGCGCACGACGACGATCTCTTCCTCGCGTCGCCAGTCATTCTGGAGACGATGCTGGCGTTTCTCCGTGGTGACTCGGGCCTCGTCGAGCGGATCACACTCCCGCCGCTCCGGTTTAAGAGGCCGTGATCGCTTGCCACCCTGACGCCGTGGGTGACCGGGGCCGGAGGAGGGGTGAGCGCGCGCGGCCTCACTCGCGCCTGGAGCTGGCGGGCGCGGGCAAGCAAGGTAGAGTTCATTTCGTGCGCCGGGTGAGTGACGCAAACGGGGCGAGCGCGCGGCGCGGCAGCGACCATGTCGCCCGCAGCTCATGTGCAGCCACGTTCGGCGCCGAGAACCGACAATCGCGGACGATCGCAATGGCCGAGAACAAAACCAAGCCAACCGACGCCAGCGTCGATGACTACCTCGCTTCACGGGCCAATGCGCAGCAAACTGCGGACTGCCGTGAGTTGATGGCGCTGTTCAAGAGGGTCACCCGGCAGACCCCCCGAATGTGGGGGCCCAGCATGGTCGGGTATGGCTCCTACCGGTACACCTACGAAAGCGGGCGAACTGGCGAAGCCCCGCTGGCGGCCTTTGCCATTCGCGGTCGAGAACTGGTGGTCTACCTGGTGGCCGAAGGACAGGAGCAACGATCGTTGCTGTCCAAGCTTGGCAAGCACAAGATGGGCAAGGTCTGTCTGTACTTCAAACAGCTCGCTGATCTTGATACGTCAGTGCTCGAAAAGCTTGTCGTCGGTTCCATCGCGGATGTACGACGGCGCTATGGCAACGGTCTTCCGATAACCGAATGAGAGACGCCAATGGAACGCGCTGCCACAGCACTGCTCGTAGCCATCGGGGTAGGTTTCTGTGTACCGGCCCGAGCGGCGGCCCAAACCGCACCGACCGCGGGCGCCTGCTCGCTGCTTACCAAGGACGAAGTAAAAAGTCATTTGCCCTGGGAGACCGCGTTCGATTTCCTGCCGGCCGAGGAGGAGCCGCTCGGCGATTCGGGGTCATCGTGTGAGTACCCGTCGGTGAGAATTCAACTGCTCTCGAGCCCGAGCCGAATGCTCGAGATAGCGCGGGAGAGGGGTGGACTCGAGGGGGTCAGCGGGATCGGCGACGAGGCGTATTTTCACAACAACAGGGACTTGTTCGCAGAACTCTATGTGAGAATCGGCGCCAGGCTGCTGATGATTCAGGCGCACGGGAGTGGTACGGTTATGTCCATGAGGCCAGGCGTCCTGAGCCTCGCGCGAGCACTCGAAGCAAAGCTGCGCTGATCCTCGCCACGGTGTCGCGTCCGTCCGGCCCGGCGCAGGGCATCGCGCTGGAGTTCGGGAGGGGAAGGGTGGTCTACCCTCGAGTCCTGTTCGAGCAGCGAGCGGCAGCGACACTGTGCTTCGCGATCACCACGCCGCAACCCGCACATCGGAGATTCACATGAAGCGAGTCACCGGCATCGGCGGCATCTTCTTCAAGGCCAAGGATGCACCCGCCTTACGGGCTTGGTACCAGCGTCATCTCGCCATCGATGTCCAGGAGTGGGGCGGTACCGCGTTCACCTGGGCCGACGCGGATGGCACGCCCACGGGCGGGACGACCGTCTGGTCCGTTGGTCCGGAGGAGGGCGACCAGTTTGCTCCAAGCAGGGCCTCGTTCATGGTCAACTACCGCGTTGCAGATCTGCACGCGGTGGTCACGGCGCTCAAGGCGGAAGGCTGCAACGTCCTCGACAAGATCGACGACTCTGAGTACGGTAAGTTCGCCTGGGTCATCGATCCTGAGGGAAACAAGGTCGAATTGTGGCAACCACCTGTCGGTCAATGAATCGCGCCGCAGCGCGTGCCATCACGCTGGGCGGCTGGAGGTAGTACGCGACTCATTCAAGAGCTTGAACGGACCCGAGACGAGACGCTGAAGTGCTTCTCGCTCGATCATCACGACCTCGCGCGCACATACGCGCCGGGCAAGTGGTCCGTGCGCTATATCCTCCACCACCTCTCCGACAGCGAAACCGTCTTCTTCGATCGTATCCGTCGAGTGCTGAGCGAGCTTCGCCCGGTGCTCTGGGTGATGGATCAGGATGCGTGGGCGAAGGGACTCGACTACTCGCACGTGCCGCTCGATATCGCCCGGCAGGTATACGAATCGGTCCGCAACGGAGTCATCTACTATGCCGGGGTGCACTATGCGCGCAGTGGCCATCTGGAGTTCGTGCATAGCGTCGATGGCGTGCGCACGTTGCGGGAGGAGTTCGACAAGGTCGCCGCTCATAATGAGCATCACCTGAGCCAAATCAGGTTGGCGCTTGGCCGGTCAGTCGCCTCACCCGCGGATTGAGCTGGCGGGCGCGGCCACGTGGGCCGGCCGGTTCGGGCGCGCCCGATGGCTCATCGCCCGCAGCTCGTCCGCGTCACGTTGGGCCGCGACAACGCGCCGTGTGGCGGGGGTGGCAGCTATCCTGCGGGAAGTCGAATGAATGGCGAATACTGAGTGGTGGCAGCGCGGTCCCATCGACGGCATCCCCGACGTCCTGCAACCGATCGCGCACATTCTTCTTCAAGTTCGCGAGAGTGTCGGGGAGATCGTCGCGCATTTAACGGAGCAAGAATGGAACGCCCGCCCCGCCGGGGTAGCCTCCGCCGCCTTTCATGTGCGCCATATGGCCGGAGTCATCGATCGCCTCTTCACCTACGCCCGAGGGAATGCCTTGTCGGCAGAACAACTCGCGGCGCTTCAGTCGGAAGGTCAGGAAGTTCGCACTGCGGACGTGGCGGTAGTGCTGGGCGCCCTATCGACGCGAATTGACGCAGCCATTTCGGAGCTGCGCACGATCGACGTGGCCACACTTGGCGACGTTCGTGGTGTGGGACGGGCCCGCCTCCCTTCGACCGTCATCGGTTGCCTGGTGCATGGCGCAGAACACGCCATGCGTCACGTCGGGCAGCTGTCGGTTACAGCTCGTGTCGTTCGGGCTGGCAGGCCTGAAGCGTGACAGTCCGTGATGGCGTCGGGGAATCGTACTGCCTGTCTTCCTCGGCTATTCAGGCGTGACGGCACTTGGCATGCCCATGGCCTTGGGTCACATTGTCCTCGTCCTGTGGCTCGCGACCCGGGGGTTGAGAGACGGACGCGTGCCCTTCCTGCAGCCTGATAGACGTTGGGCAGATGCCGGCGATGACGGACACGAGCGCGATCACCTGTCCCTACTGCGGGTTCGTCAAGCAAGAACTGATGCCCGCGAACGCCTGTGTGCACTTCTACGAGTGCTCGGGCTGCCACCGGGTGCTGCGGCCCCAGCCAGGCGTTTGCTGTGTCTTCTGCTCCTACGGGTCACACCAGTGTCCGCCCCGGCAACTCGAGGCGGGCACTGCCTAACCGTGGGGTAGAGTCCATTCTGTGCGCCGGGTGAGTGACGCGAACGGGGCGAGCGGTGTCGCCCGCGGCACTTGCGTATCACGCTCGGGGGCACCCGGACGAAACCCGAGTTACTCTTCCCGGGACACTCTATGCATCGACGGCAAAGCCGGCTGACAGCGTGCATCACGGTAGTTGCGGTGGTCCTGAGCGGTGAGATGCTCAGGCCGAGCTCCGCGCTCCAGGCGCAGGAGCGTGTCGTCTTTCCGACCGAGGATGGGGGGCTCGTCTTCGCCGACGTTTATGGGAATGGGGACCACGGAGTCGTGCTGGCTCACGGGGGCCGGTTCAACAGCGGGAGCTGGGAGGATCAGGCACGGGCCTTGGCGGCTGCCGGATTTCGCGCGGGGGCTATCGACTTCCGAGGATATGGCCAGTCCCGGGGCCCAGGTGATGCGACAGACGGGTGCCCAGACGGTGTCGGTGGTCGGCGGCAGCATGGGAGGCGGTGCGGCCGCCGCAGCGTCGGTTGAGGCCAACCCAGGCGAAATCGACCGTCTGGTGCTGTTAGGAAGCGAAGCGGGCGCCGCGCCTGAGAAGCTGAAGGGCCGCAAGCTCATTATCATGGCACGCGACGACACGACGGCGAGCGGGACGCCCCGGCTCATCCGGATTCGCCAGCACTACGAGCGGACTCCGGATCCGAAAGAGTTTGTGCTTCTGGATGGCTCAGCCCATGCGCAGTTCATCTTCCAGACGGCACAGGGCGAGCGGCTGATGCGCGAGATCCTTCGCTTCTTGTCCGAGCCGTAAGCACTCGCGTCAGGGTCGCTGAGGGGTCACGACCGACTTCAGTCGAGCGCGCGGCGCCAGGGCGAACATGTCGGCGCGGCTGATGCGCATCACGAGAGGCGGAGGCCCGGGCATCGAGCCAACACGATGGATCTGGTGGCGCCGAGCGCATCTGATCGCAAGCGGGCTACTCACGCTCGTAGCGACCGTGCACTGCGCGGTGACACCGATCATTTACTCCAGCTGGTCGGCCGGCGCCGTGTGGTTTCTCGGAACCGGGCTCGGGCTGCTGTTGCTCGGGGCTCTCAATCTGACACACATCGGCGTCGAGCCGTGTCAGGAACCAACGGCGCGGCTGACGCGCTGGGCCAACTGGCTCTTCCTGGTCTTCGCCCTCGGGGCCCTGGCAGCAGTCCCGGAGCTCCAAGCCGTGGCGATTGTCGTTGCGCTCGCGGTGCAGGCCGTGGCCGCTCGCAGAACGTTGCCAGGCCCCGCTTCACCCGCGCATGGAGCTGGCGGGCGCGCCCAAGTAAGGTAGAGTTGGGTTCGGGCGCCGGCCGGGCCACCATCACGAGCCGCGCGTTTGCAGCTCATGCGCAGCACGTTGGGCAGCACCCCAAAGCCACCGGTTCAGGAGCCGACCCGATGCTCGACGTCCCGACCACAGTACTCGGCATCCCGACACGAACTCGATGCGATGCAGGAACGGCTCGACTTCCTCGAGCGCGCGCTGGTCGCTCAGAAGGGGCAAAGTGGCCGAGTGCTGCCGGCGCGCCGCGAGCCCCTGGACGCGCGGGCGCACACACCTGCGTAGCAGGCGGCTGGCCGCACATGCCAACGTGGTACTGGCCGGCCGCCGCACCACCTCTTCGCCGGCTGCCTAGCTCGCGATTGCCTAAGGAATACCGGCCCATGGGACGCATGCTTGGAAGGGTGAGCACGGCGGCCCCGACCATCGGGACCGCGCTGTTCATCCTGGTTGGAGCCTGCCTGCCTCTGCGCCGTGCTGGCACCCCAGGCGCACCCGCGCCCGTTGTCCTCGTTTCCTTCGACGGCTTCCGGTGGGACTACGCCGGGCGAGCCGCAACCCCGAACCTCGACCGGCTCGCGGCTGCGGGCGTACGCGCTCAACGCCTGATTCCGGTGTTTCCCAGCAAGACCTTCCCCGGGCACTATTCCATCGCTACCGGGCTGTATCCTGGTCATCACGGAGTCGTCTCCAACAACATGCGCGACCCCGGCTGGCCGGAGGTCTTTCGGCTCGCCGCGCGCGAGGAAGTGCAGAACGGCCGGTGGTGGGGTGGGGAGCCGATCTGGGTGACCGCGAAGCGACACGGTCTCAGGGCAGGCGCCTACTTCTGGCCAGGATCGGAGGCGGCCGTCCAGGGGGTGCGGCCGGACTGGTGGTTGGCCTACGACGAGCGCGTTGCGTGGGAGACACGTGTCGACACGGCGCTCGAATGGCTCACGTTGACGGAGGCGCAGCGCGCGTCGTTCGTGGCGCTGTACTTCGAGGAACCGAACAACGCCGGCCACGCGCACGGGCCTGAGGCGCCAGAGACGATCGACGCCACGCGGCGAGCCGACTCGATTCTCGGCCGGTTGCTCGATGGCCTCTCCGCGCGCGGCGTCGAGGCCAACGTCATCGTGGTCTCCGACCACGGGATGGCGCAGAACGACGTCGCGCGCCTGATCGTGATCGACGACTACGTCTCGCTCCTGCCCGACGAGCTCTTTGAGTTTGGCGCGTTCGGCCAGATTTTCCCGGCCGACGGTCGTGAGGCGCAGATCGTCGAGGCGCTCGATGGCGCGCATCCCGAGCTTGCGGTGTACCGGCGGGGGGCGACGCCCGAGCACCTCCATCTTTTCAATCATCCACGCGTCGCGCCCATCCTGCTCGTGCCGTCGGCCGGATGGGAGGTGGTGCCACGGGCGGCGTTCGATGGGGGCGCGCCGCGCGTCATCGCGGGCGATCATGGGTACGACCCGTCCAATCCCGACATGCATGGCATCTTCTATGCCGCTGGCCCCGGGATCGCGTCGGGTCGGACGATCGGGGCGGTCGAGCAGGTGGACATCTACGCGCTCATGTGCCGGTTGCTCGGTCTCCAGCTGGCCGCAAACGATGGGGTGTGGGACCGGATCGCCCCCGCAGTCGACGCAACTGGAGCCGCTCCCGAAAGAGCCACCAAATCGTACTCTCCGTAACAGCTCCGTACGCGGCGCCGAACGCTCATGCGCATCACGTTCGGCGTCAGCAGTAATGCGACTATCATCAGATGTGCCCGATGTCCGTCTTGCCGCGTTCGATCCCAGCCGCGACCTCTCGATCATCACCCCGTGGCTGCGCCGTCCCCACGTCGCTCGTTGGTGGGGCGATCCAGAACAGGCCCTCGCCGCTGTCCGGCAGCATCCGCCTGCCGCCGAGGCGTTGATCGTCGCCGAGGCTCGGCCCGTTGGCTTCGTCTGCTGGCAAACGCCCTCGGGGGAGGAGCTGGCGGCGGCCGGTCTGGGTGACTTGCCCGCTGACCTCGTGGACGTGGATATCCTGATAGGAGAGCCCGACCTCCTCGATCGCGGTGTGGGCACAGCAGCCCTTGGCCAGCTTCTCGCGAAGCTCCGAGCCGAGGGAGTCCGTGTCGTTGGCATCGCCGCCGCGGTCGCAAACCTCCGTGCGCTCAAAGCCTACCACAAGGCTGGTTTTCGACCGTTCCGCGACTTCCGGGAAGCGGGTCACGAGATGCGGTACCTTGTCCAGGCCCTGGACGCTGCCGGCTGACCCGCGCATGGAGCTGGCGGGCTCATCGCCCGCGGTTCATGCGCATCACGTGAGGCCGATAGAAAGGCGGGTGGAGCCCATGACTGCCGAAGTCAACCGACTGGAGGAGCAGCTCCGGCGCGCGCTCGAAGGCGAGGCGTGGCACGGGCCCTCGGTACTCGAGTCGCTGGCCGGCGTTTCCGCGGCGCAAGCGGCCAGCCATCCCATCGCCGGTGCGCATAGCATCTGGGAACTCGTGCTGCATCTGCGCAGTGACTACGACCTGGTACTCCGGAGATTGGCGGGCGATGGGCGCCAGCTCACGGCGGCCGAAGACTGGCCTGCGTGTCCTGCATCGACCGAGGAGAACTGGCACCAGACGGTGCAGGAGCTCACGCGACTGAACACGAAGCTGCGGCAGGCCGTGCGAGACTTTCCGGACGAACGGCTGGACGACCCCCTCGTACCCGAGGCGTCCTACACGGCGTACACGCAGTTCATCGGCGTCACGCAGCACAATTTGTATCATGCTGGCCAGATCGCGCTCCTGAAGCGCGCTCTGGCCGCGACCACGGCAGCCTGAAATGAGGGCGGCCTCTCAGCCTCACCCCGTGTTCCGCATTCCCGCGGCGATTCCATTCACGCACACCGAGAGGGCGTCGATCAGGTCGGGACGATCGCCCTCCGTGCGCAGCCGGTGCAGAATCTCGGCCTGGACGATGTTGATGGGGTCAACGTAGGGGTTGCGCACATCGATCGAGCGGCGCAGGACCGGATTGTTCTCGAGGAGCTGCGCGTGCTCCGTCACGGCGAGGGTTACTCCGATGGTCTCGTGAAGGTTCTTCCGAAGTTCCTCACCGAGTGGTCGTAGGTGCGGGGGCACGAGCCGCTCGTCGTAGTGTGCCGCGATGTCGGGCAGGGACTTGGCCAGGACCATCTCGATGAGATCGATCGTCGAGCGGAAGAACGCCCACTCGCGGTACATGCGGCGGAGATCCTCGAGACGCCCCGTCTCGATCACCGCCGTCAACGCCGTCCCGACACCGAGCCAGGCCGGCAGCATGAGACGCATCTGCGTCCAGGCGAAGATCCACGGGATCGCCCGCAACGCTTCCACGCCTCCGCTCTCGGAACGGCGCGCCGGGCGACTGCCGACGTTGAGATGCACCAGCTCGCGTTCCGGCGTGGCAGCGCGCAGATACTGGAGAAACTCCGGTCTCCCGTAAACCATACTCCGATAGTCCGAGCGGGAGCGCTCGGCGAGCTCGTCGAGCAGCGTGCGCCATGCCGGTTGGGGTCCGGCCCCGCGCATGAGCGTCGCCTCGAGCGTCGCGGTCAGGTAGAGCTCGAGGGTGCGCACGGCGATTTCCGGAAGCCCGAATTTGGCGTCGATCATCTCGCCCTGCTCCGTCACGCGCAGCGAGCCATCCACCGATCCGGGCGGTTGCGACTGGATGGCGAGGTGCGTGGGCCCGCCGCCTCGTCCGACGGTCCCCCCGCGTCCGTGAAACAGGGTGACGTGAACGCCGGCGTCGCCGCAGGCCGCGACGATGTCTTCCTGCGCGCGGTAGAGCTCCCAGGACGCCGCCAGTCTCCCACCGTCCTTCGCCGAGTCGGAGTACCCCAGCATGATCTCCTGGCGGCCGGCGATGCGGCGGCGATACCACGGGATCGCCAGGAGTGTGCGGACTGAGTCCCCCGCCTGGCGCAGATCGCTCACGGTCTCGAACAACGGCACGACGCGCAGCGGCGGGCGCACCCCCGTCGCGAGCTGCAGCAGCTCGACCGCGAGGACGTCCGACACTGCGGTCGCCATCGAGATCACGTAGGCGCCCAACGAGTCGGGCGGTAACGACGCGGCCACGCGAAACGTTGCGATGACGTCGCCCACGTCATCGGTGAACGGTCCCGCGGCGTCCACGGCCGCCGCGAGGCCCGAGCCGCCTGCCTCCAGATGACGGCACAGCCACGCGACCCGATCCGCCTCCGGCCACTCCGCATAGGTCCCCTCTCCCAGACGATCGCTGAGCGCACTCAGGGCAGCGGCGTGCCGGGCGGACTCCTGGCGGAGATCGAGGCGGACGAGCGTGAGGCCGAAACACGCCACGCGCCGGAGGACGTCGAGCAGGCGGCCGCGCGCGATGACACCGGCACCCGTCTCGTGAAGCGACGTCCAGCACAGGCGGAGCGGCTCGGCCAGCTCTGCGGCGTCCCAATAGGGACGGGCGTCCGCGGGCACGGATGGCGCGCGCCCGTCCAGCTCGGCCTCGATGTGGCGCCGTGTCTGCCTCAGCCGATCGCACACGGTTCGGAGCAGCGCGCGATACGGTTCCGGTGCGTGGTGCACGCGATCCGCGAGGTCCGCGCTCGCATGCCCCAACGGCAGCTCAGCGCGCAGCGTGGAGATCTCCTCGAGGTAGAGGTCCGCCGCCATCCAGCGCGCGAGGAGGCAGGCCCGTCGCGTGACGTCGGGCGTCACGTTGGGATTGCCGTCGCGGTCGCCGCCCATCCACGAGCCAAACCGGATGGGCGCGGCCTCGATGGGGAGCTCGGAACCCGTCACGCGGTGCAGCGAGCGGTCCAGCGCCCGCAGCGTCCGTGGGACCGCGTCCCACAGCGTCTGCTCGAATATGACGAGGCCCCACCGTACTTCGTCGAGCGGCGTGGGCCGGCGGTGGCGCACCTCGTCGGTCTTCCATGCGGCGGTGATCTCGCGCCGCAGCGCATCGGTGACGGCGTCTCGCTCGGCCGGGGTGAGGTCCGGCCGGTCGCGAAACGCGAGCGTGTCCGCGATGCGACGCTGCTGTTGACGCAACGTCCGGCGCACGATCTCGGTCGGGTGCGCGGTCAGGACCAACTCGACGTCGAGTCGCCCGATCGCCACCTGCAACTCCGCCGCGGCCACGCCGTGTGCGACGAGCCGGCCGAGGCTCTCGTCGAACGAGGCCCGCTGGGGCGGGGCAGCGGGCTCGCGCTGGTAATCGCGGCGCCGGCGGATGCGGTGATGCTGCTCGGCGATGTTGGCGAGCGTCAGGAAGTGCGCGAAGGCTCGTGCCACGGTCGAGGCGGTCGCGACCGGCAATCCGGTGAGCTGTCGCTCGAGGGTGACCCGGTCAGCAGCACCGCCGTGCCGCGCACTCTTCGCGAGCGCGCGCACGGTCTCCACCGCGTCGTACAGCGCGTCGCCCTCGATCCGACGCAAGGCCTCTCCCAACAGGCGCCCGAGGAGGCGCACGTCGTCGCGCAGCGGTTGATGTGGATCGGTTGGCACCGAGGTAATAAAACCCGTCCGGTGAGCGTTGCCCACCGTGCGGCCTGACCCGCGCATGGAGGCCGTGCATGGAGGTACATTGACGATGCCTGAGGTGCACCGCGCAGTCGCTCGCTGCGCGCCGCCACCCGTGCTGAAGTGACCTCGTACCCCGAGAGGCTCTCCATGGGCGCGCGATCCCGCCGACTTGCCAAGCTGATCCTCCTGCTGATCTCGTTGCCCGCTGCCGGTGCAGCACAACAGGGGCCGCCCCCCGCAGTCCGGGAAGCCGTGGACGCCGTGGTCCGATACATCTCGACCGGCGAAGAGGCGGCACGCCGTGATCTGATCGCCCGCCTGGCCGACCGGTTCCGCCGCAGCTTCACGACCGAAGCAGAGCTCACCCGGCATCTCGCGCAGCTTCACCGCGGCGTGGCCGGTCCGGTCGAGGGGATCACCGTGGAACGCGACCCGGAGGGCCTCCTGGTCAACCTCACCGGCCGCCCGGGTTTGACCCTGCGGCTCGCCCTCGATTCCGCCGGCGGGATCACGCGGCTCGAGCGGGCCGCCGAATCCGCCGCTGGCGACCCACGCGAACGGGACCGCGGAGCCGATGCGGCCGCTGATCTGGTGGCAGGGCACGTCGACGCCATCATGGCGCTCGCGGCCGACGAGGGTGCCGCGGCGCGCTTCATCGCCGAGCGCATGACGCCGGAGCTGCGCGCCAGCCGGCCGGCCGCCGAGTGGCGGATCATCCTCGACCGGCTCGCCGTGCAGGCCGCCGCCATGGTCGTCCAGATGGCGCGGAACGGTGATGAGTCGGTGCTGAGCCTCCAGGGTGCCACCCTGTTGCGCGTGCGGCTGCGGGTGGAGGAACTCGCGCCGTACCGCCTGCGGAGCCTCATGCTGGATTCGAGTGCCGTCGCGCCGCCGCAACCAGCCGGGCCCGCCCTCACCTGGCAGACGCTGGAGGCCCGCCTGCAGGTGGCCGAGCGTGAGGGATTCGCCGGCGCGGTGCTCGCGATCCACAACGGCCACGAGATGCTGCACCGGGGCTACGGCATGGCCGATCGCGTGGCGGGCCGTCCCAACGGTGCCGAAACCATCTTCGACATCGGCGCGCTGCCGATCGACTTCACGCGGGCGGCCATCTTCCTCCTGCTCCAGCAGGACAGGCTGACGCTGGACGATCCCATCACGCGGTTCCTGCCCGACGTCCCCGCGGACAAGCACGGCATCACCATCCGGCACCTGCTCACGGGTCGCTCCGGCTTGCACAATTTCCACGGCCGCCCCGAGGACGCCGATCCCGATTTGACCTGGATCGACCGGGCGGAAGCCGAACGGCGGATCCTGTCACAGCGCCTGCTCTTTGCGCCGGGATCCGATCGTTCGCCGTCGCACTCGGCGTTTGGGCTGCTCGCGGCCGTCGTCGAGCGGGTGTCGGGTGTGACCTACGAGGACTTCGTCGGCGCCCATTTCTTCCGGCCCGCGGGCATGCGCCGGACCGGCCCCTACGGCGACTCCCTGGGCCTCTCCGCCTCGAGCTTCGCCGTGGGCTACGGTCTGTCCTCCGTCGGCGAGCCGAACATTCCGCCGAACTGGGGACCGACTTCCTGGCTGATCAAGGGAAGCGGTGGCATGGTCTCCACCCCCGCCGACATGCACCGGTTCTTCCAGTACGTCCGCTCCGGGCAGGTGCTCCGCGGCGAGGCGCTGACTCATTATCTGGATCGCGGGTCAGCGGTGGGTGCGACCGACCGGGGGTTCTTCTTCCTCCATGCATGGGCGGGCGGGGACTCGATGGTGTTTCTGGCCCGGAACGCGGGGGCGGAGGGACCGGGGGGCGGAGCCCTGGCGCGGCTGATCGAGGCCCTGGTCCGGGACGACGGCGCGCGCTGAGCCGCCCGCGGGCTGGATCGCCCGCAGCTCATGGAGCATCGCGTGAGACGGCACCCCTCGCCTTGGCTCCCCCCGCGCCGCGACTCCGGAGCGAGAGCCCCAGGCCAACGAGCAGGAGCGCGAGGAGGACGAGATTGACGGCGGACCCCGGGGGCGTCCCGCTCCGGACGATGGGCAGCACGGCGAGGATCAGCCGCTTGCCCAGATGTTCCAGCACGAGGAGCCCGAACATCAACGGCAGCATGCTCCGGTATCGCATCAGGACGAGCACGGCGAGCAGGCTGAGCACGAGGTGCGAGAGGCCCAACAGCGCGAACAGCGACACCACGGTGTCTGCGGCCGCCGCGGGATACGTGTCCAGGGGAATCCCGTCGGCGGACCGCGCCACGACGTAACCGTTGAAGATCGAGTTGAGGCCGATGGCGCTCTTCATCAAGACGACCAGCCCGAAGAGCCACAGCGCCAGGCGGTGACCCCGGTAGGTGTTGTCGATGCCGTGCGGAAGGAATTGGTCGAACACGGTTGTGCCGCCCCTCAAGTCTTCGTGGGTCTGTGCTGAGGGCGGGCGGGGCGAGGGGCGGCTCGCACCGACGTGTTCAGCGCCACGGCGGCGCGAATGAGCGCCTGCAACGCCCGTGCGTCGATCGTGTCGCCCTCATGGACATCGATGGCGCGCCTGGTGTTGCCCTCGAGGCTCGCGTTGAAGAGGCCGGCAGGGTCCTCGAGCGAGGCGCCCCTGGCGAAGGTCAGCTTCACGACGTGCGTGTAGGTCTCGCCGGTGCAGATGATCCCGGCGTGCGACCAGACGGGAACCCCGCGCCACTTCCATTCCTCGACCACTTTGGGGTCGGCCCGCTTGATGAGCCGGCGGATTCGCGCGAGCATCTCGCCCCGCCAATCACCCAGCTCCCTGATTCTCGCATCGATCAGCCGGGAGGGGGAGTCGCTCGTGTTCGTCTTCATGGCTGTTGTCGCTTTCGTCGTGGTGGTCGTCGGCCGGTCGCCCTTCGTCGGCTTCCTGGACTTCTTGCGGGCCATCGTGCTCACTCCGGGACTGCGGTGACTGGGACCTCGACGGATAAGATAGAGTGCATTCGGGCAATCGCCCGCCGGCTCGCATTGAAGTGACTCGCTGCCGCAGCCCTCGGGAGCCACGTGGACTTCGAGGGCCGTCGAGAAGATCGGCGCGGTCCGCGTGGGACGGCGGCCGGACGCGGGGGGGCGCGACAGCTACGTCTACGAGATCGCAGCGGCGGCGTTTCGATCGCGCTGATCAGGCATCGGTCGGACCCCGGCCCACCGCCGGACGCGCCACGTCCTCACCGGTCTCGAGCGACTCCCGGTTCCTGGCCATGCGGGCCAGGGCCAGCGACCCGGCGGCGGAGCCCGCGCCGGCCACCGCGAACAGGGGGCCCAGGAACACGAGATCGTCGAGCAGGGTCGGATCCCCCCCGAGTGCCACGGCCAGGACGAACATCACGGACAGCAGCAGTCCCCCTGCGGCCCCCCAGCCCGCGAAGCGCGGCAGCGACATCTGATCGAACCGGCGGCGGCGCTCGACGATCCCGAGGACCCCGGAGAACGTGACGCCGGCGAGGAAGCCGAGCAGTCCAAAGCCGAGGGGGAAGGGAACGTCGGCGGCGTCGACGCCGACGACGAGCAGGAGGGCGAGCCCCGCGCCGAACCATGCCAGCGCCCAGGTCAGCCCCATCCCGATGGCCCCGCGGATCCGCCGCAGCCAGTGGTTCATTGCCCCTCCTCGAGCGATCCGATCGCGTGGTCGTTCCCCGGCATGAGCTTTGCATAATAAAGTACTTGACCAGTCAAGTCACTTGATGGATATTAGGCGCCATGCACGAACCCACGGCGGAGGCGGGCCCGGCAGCGGGCGCGGTGAGCGGGGGGCCCGGAGTGCTCTGGGGCACGGCGGCCGCCGTGGCGGCCTTCGGCACCTGGATGCTGTACGATGCCCTGCCCGGGATCAACTGGGTCCTGTGGACCGGCGCGGCCGTGGCCGGCCTGCTCGGCTGTACCCGGCCGCGCGGCCGCCCTCCGCGGGCCCTCCTGGTCCTGGGCGGCGCAGCCATCGTGATCGCCGGCGCGGCGGCGGTGACCGCCAGTCCGCTCCTGTGGGCGCTGATCTGCCTGGCCGTCGTCTTCTTCCTGGCGCTGCAGCTGTTGCTGACTGCGGGCCTGTCGCTCCGCGCGATCAGCGCCCGTTTCGCCGCGACCGCGCCCCTCGTGGCGCTCTGGATCGCCGCGGGGCAGGCGCTGCGCCGTGGCGTCGAGGCGACGCAGCTCATCCGGTCGACCCGGGCCCGGGCGTGGGTCCGGGGCCTCGCCATCACCCTGCCGGTGCTGGCCGCCTTCGCGCTGCTGCTCGCGGGGGCGGATCCCGTCTTCGCGGCGTGGCGGGACGCGGTGGCCGACCTGGTCGCACGCTGGGAGTTCGTGCCGCGCGTGGCGTTCTTCATCGTCCTGCTCGTGGTCGTGCTCGGTGCCTACGGGTACGCGTCCCTCGCGGCGGGACCCGCGTCCGCCCCCGAGGACCCGGCCCCCGACCGGTGGCTGGGAGCGACCGAGCGGTTCATGCTGCTCGCCGGCGTCGCCGCGCTGTTCTGGCTGTTCCTGGCGCTGCAACTGGGCTACCTCTTCGGCAACCTCCCCCGCATCCCCGCTTCCGGGATGACCTTCGCTGAGTACGCCCGGCGCGGCTTCGGCGAGCTCTCCGTCGTCGCCTCCGCGAGCGCGCTGCTCATCGTGGTCTCGGAACGATACGGCAATGACGATGGGCGCGCGCGCACCCTGCGGCTCCTGACCTTCGCGGTCATCGCGGCGGTGCTGCTGCTGCTCGGATCCGCCTTCCGCCGCGTGTGGCTGTACGAGGCGGCCTACGGATTCACCACGGCGCGACTGTACGCCCAGGTGTACATGGGCGCGGTCGCCGCCGGCCTGGCGGTGCTTTCGTTCGAGGTGGCCGGGGACTTCGATGCGGGCCGTGTGTTTCGCCGCGCGGCTGCGGCGGCCACGATCCTGTTCATCGCGCTCGTCTACTGGAACCACGAGGCCTGGATCGCGCGCCGCAACATGGACCGTTTCGCGCGCACCGGACAGCTCGACGTCGCCTACCTGACGCAGGAGCTGTCGCCGGACGCCATCCCGGCCATCGCGGAGCGGCTCCCGTCGCTCCCCGAACCCGTGCGCTCCGACATCACGCGCGCCGTGCGGGAGCGGGAAGCCGCGCGCCACCGTGGTCGGCCACGCAGCTGGTTCGAGTGGAATCTGGCCAGCAGCCGGGCGCGGCAGGCACTGCACGCGAGCTTCGCGCCCTGATGCGTCGGCGCGGCGGGCGCCCTCGCCGCGGGACGCTGGCGGAGGCTCGCAAATCCGGTAGAGTTGTCCGGGCGTGTGCGCGCGGAGGAGCCACCGGTGGACACGTCGACCCGCCCGTTGTCGCGGTCGTCTTTCGGGGCACCGGTTTTCACACGTTCGTTCCCGGCACCGGTCACTGGCCGGGGTCGCGATGCCCGCGGTGAGCTGGTCGAGCGGGGGCGGTACTTCGATCTCTCCGACCGGGCGTTCTCGTTCACCCTCGAGCGCTCGTACGATGGTGGTACGACGTGGATCCGTCCGTTCGTGGCGTTTCGCGCCACGCGCCGGTAGGCCCCCCGGGTCCCCGGGACAGCCGATGAGTGTGTTCGCCAGGACGCTGCGCAAGCTCGTCAGGCGGCTCGCGGATGCTACGCGGGTGCGGCTGCCGACCGATCCCATTCCGTCCGCCTGGCCGGAGCTCGTCGCGCGTCACGTTCCGCTGATCGCGCGGCTCCCCGCGGCCGACCAGGATCGCCTCTATCGCCTCATGCAGCTGTTCCTCAAAGAAGTGCCGCTGGAGCCGTGCGCGGGTCTCGCGCTCACCGACGCGATGCGCGTGACGATCGCGGCACAGGCGTGCCTGCTCCTCTTGAAGCTGCCCTATCCGCGGTACCACCGCGCGCGCCGCGTTCTCGTGTACCCGGCGGACTTCGTCCCGCGGACGGTGCGATTGCCCCAATCCGGCGAGCTCGTGACGCCCGATGCCCCCGCCGCGGGGCAGGCGTGGCACTCCGGGGTCGTGATCCTCGCCTGGGACAGCGCCAGGCAGGGCGCCCTCGCGGCCGACGATGGGCACAACACGGTCCTGCATGAATTCGCCCACCTGCTCGACGCCGAGGACGGGGCGTTCGACGGCGTCCCGCTGCTCGATTCCGAGTCGGAGTACCGCACGTGGGCGGCGGTGCTGGCCGAGCACTTCGCCGCCCACGGTCAGCGGACTGAGGCAGGTGAGGCAACCGTCCTGGATCCGTACGGTGCGCAGAATCGCGCGGAGTTCTTCGCGGTTGCGACGGAGACGTTTTTCGAGCGGCCGATCGAGCTGCGCCGTGATCAGCCGCGCCTCTATGCGCTGCTCGTGGGCTTCTTCAAGCTCGATCCGGCTGCGCTCCTGCAACCCGCGGATGGCACCGGCGCGGCCTGACCCGCGCCTGGGAGGCGACGTGCCGCAACCCGACGACCGTTTCGACGAGGGCGGAGTGAGCGCAGATCGGATCCTCGAGCTCCTCGAGGATCCGGTCGCGCTGGAGCGGCATTATCGCGAGTCCCCGGAGGCGTTCCGGCGCGCCCTCGACGAGGCCCGGAAGCTGCGCCCCGACGCGATCGTCCTCCGCGTGTGGGACGCCCGCCTCGCCCACGCACGGCCCACCGACGGGACCCCGGCACGCCGATTGGGCGCGGCGATCGTCATCGCATTGGCCTGCGGGGCGTTGGTCAGGGTGCCCGCGTTGTGGCTCGGCGAGGAGTGGTACTACCCGCGCCTCGCCCCGTCATGGATCCTGCTGGCGCTGGCCGCCTACTTCTGGCTCGAGACCCGGGATCGGACACGCTTGATCGGGGGGATCGCGCTGGCCGCGCTGGCGATCGCCTTCACCGCGTTGCTCCCCGGCTACACCGACTCCGTGGTGATGGCCCTGATCCACCTGCCGATCCTGAGCTGGGTGTTCCTGGGGCTGGTGTTCACCGGCGCATCCTGGCGGGACACCGAGCCGCGGATGCGCTTCCTCCGGTACAACGGCGAGGTGCTCATTCTGGGCAGCCTGGTGGCGCTGGGCGGGATGGTGTTCAGCGCGCTCACGGTCGCGCTGTTCGAGCTGGTGGCCGAGGACCCCGCCGAGTGGTACTTCCAGAATGTCGGCGTGGTCGGCGCGGCCGCGGTCCCCGTCGCCGGGACCTACCTCTACGACACCGTCTTCCGCCGGCACACCGGCATCGCGTCGGTGCTCGCTCGCATTTTCGCGCCGCTGTTCCTGGTCATGACCGGCGTGTACCTCGTCGTGACCCTGATCGGCGGGCAGAATCCCTTCCTGGATCGTTCCGCCCTCATCACGGTCAACGGGCTCCTCCTCGTCGTGCTCGGCATGACGGTCCTCTCGATCGCCGAGCGTGGGCAGGAGCGCACGGTGGGCTGGGTCGACTCCATCAACGTCGCTCTGGTCACGGTGACGATCGTGATCGATCTCGTGGCACTCTCGGCGATCGTCTTCCGCCTGGCCTCGTACGGCATGACCCCCAATCGGCTGGTGGTGCTCGGAGCGAACGTGGTGATCCTGATCCATCTGGCCTGGATCTGGCGGGCCTATGTGCGCTTCGTCCGCGGGAGCATCGGCGTCTCGGGAATCCGCGACGCGGTGGCTGCCTATCTTCCCGTTTACGCCGGGTGGGCGGCGCTCGTCGCCTTCGTGCTGCCGTTCGTGTTCCGGTTCTCGTGAATCACGCAGCAGTAGACCCACCTCGAGGGACCCATGGACGCAATCGACGCCCTGGTGCTCGCCGTAGTGCTTTCCGTCACGGGCACGCTCGCCGTCACCTGCGCGATCGGGTGGTGGCGCGCCGCACGGCGCGTGCGCGACCTCGAGCGCCAGCTCGGCGGGGCCGCGCCGGACGCCACCGTCGACCAGCTCGAATCCAGTCTCGTCGCGCTGTCGGAGCATGTGGAGCAGCTGGCGAGCGGGCAGGACTTTCTGTCGCGATTGGTCACGGAGCGCCTGCAGCCACCCCGCGTCCGGCCGTCGGTCACGCCGGCGACCACGCCGCGATAACCGGGCAGCCTCACCCGCAGCGCGAGACGCGCCTTGCGCTGCGACCCGAGTCGCTCCCAAGTTGCGTGAGATCGACCGTGCGCCGTTCGCTTCTGGGCCCGGGAGGTAACCGGTGTTTCTGACGCTGCTGCTCGCCACCTTCAGCCTGGCCATCCTGGTGAGCGTGCTGGTCGCCCTCTTTTTCCGCCGACCGCTGCATCGCATCCTCGACCGACTGGTCGCCGGCGATCTCAGCTCGGCGTGGCTCCGCTATCTGCTGTTTGCCGTTGTGGTCGTCGGGGTCGGCGGCGGGGTGCGCATCGGCTCGCTCCGGCGGTACATCGAACCGACCGCCGACGGTCAGGCGCCGCTCGTGCTGAACACCGATCGATGGACGTTGGAACTCTACCAGACCGTGATCGGCACCTTGCAGAGCGTGGCGTGGATGCTGCTGGTGTTCTTCGTGTTCGCGCTGATTGCGTACGTCATCGTGCGCGGTCTGGAGGCTCGCGCTGGCGGGCGACCACCCGCGAGGCCCGGGCAGGGTGCCGCCTGACCCTGGCCCGGGGCCGGCGCCCGGGCCCGGAGGCCGCCCGCCTCACGGCAGCCGCTGGGTTCGGAAGAACTCCCACAGCACGCTCGCCATCCGGATCGGGTACGACGTCCCGTTGGGATACGTGTGGAAGTTGTCTTCGAACAGGGCGAACGTGAGACTGTTGCTGGCTCCCGCTGTGCTGGTGCCGAACACCCAGCGTCCCACCCGCTTGCCCCCGAGGGTCAGCTCGTCGTAGGTGTACGCCTGGGTCAGCTGCAGCTGGTCGAGCAACGGCCCGATCATGATGAAGGCGAGCAGCGGGTAATCGAGCAACGTGCTCTCGCCCAGCGGAATCTCCGCGACGCCGAGTGCCGCGGTGAACCGGTCGTCGAGCGTCCCTACGCTCGACACCACGCTGATGGCCCGGCCCGGATTGGTGGGCACGCTGGTGCCGCCGGCGTGCGCCGCCGTGGCCGCGAAGACATCGCTCCGCTCTATCGCCAGCCGGTTCGACAACTGCGCCCCGTTGGAGAACCCGGTCGAATAGATCGCCTGCTCATCTATCAGGTAGTCCCGCTGGAGAGCGGCGATCATCGCATCCACGAACGCCACATCGTCCCGCAGCGGGTGGTCCAGCAGCGCCCGGGTCTGCGCCGGGAGCGTCGCGATCACGTCGGCCGTGCACAGCGGCATGACCGCCGGGTTGCCGAGATCGCCGTGAGTCCACTTCGAGGTCACCTTGCGCTCCCCGGCGTCGGCGAAGTCGCCGTCCCCGTTCTCGTCCTCGTAGAAGCAATAGGTGAGTGCGCTCGGGAACACTGCGATCAGGCCATCCTGGTCGGCCTGCTCACGCCACCCGGAGGTGTTGAAGAACTGCTGGCCATCGCCGCTGGTCCCGTGCAGCATGAACACCACCGGCGCGGCCGTCGTGGCGCCGACGGGGGAGCCGACGTGGACCACGAACGTCCGCTCGGAGCCGTCGACCGTGAGTGTCCGGGTGGTGGTCCCGGGTGTGTTGGTCGGGAGGCCGCCGGGCTCGGTGGTGCCGCAGGCGCCGAGTCCGAGCAGGACGGTTAAGCTCAAGTGGCGCAAAGTCATGGCAGTACTCCGGAGGTCGCGGGGGCCGAGGGGTTCCTTCCTACGACGCGACAATCTGCGGGCCGGATGGACATTCCCGCGCGCCGGGCGCTACTATGGTCACCGCGAGCGCCGCGCAGGCATCCCGTCGCCCCGACACCGTGACCCAGCCCCCGCATCCTGCCGACGAGTGGGTGTCGCTGCTCTACGACGAATTGCGCACCCTCGCCCGCGCCCACCTGCGCCGCGAGCGCACCGGCCACACCCTTTCCACCACCGGCCTGGTCAACGAGACCTGGCTGCGCCTCGCCCAACAGCACTCGCTCGCTCGCCTCGACCGGCCCCAGTTCTTCAACGCCGCGGCCGCGATGATGCGACGAATTCTGGTGGATCTTGCCCGGGCGCGGATCCGGGCGAAGCGCGGCGGCGGCGCCCAGCGGGTGGCGCTCGACGAGGTCGCGGAGTTCCTCACGGTCGAGGAAGCCGAAGAAGTCGTGGCACTGCACGACGCGGTGGACCGGCTGCGCACCGTGTCGCCCCGCAGCGCCGAGGTGGTGACCTGCCGATTTTTCGCCGGCTTTTCGCTCGAGGAAACCGCCGCCACGCTGGAGGTTTCCGTGAAGACGGTGCAGCGTGACTGGCTCACCGCCCGGGCCTGGCTGCGGAAGGAACTGGCGCGCGACCTCGGGCAGGCTCCCGGATGAACGCGGACCGCTGGGAGCGAATCGCCGAGATCTTCTGGAAGGCGCTGAGCCGCGACCCCGGTGACCGCCACGACTTCGTGGCCGCCGCGGCCGCGGACGACGCCATGCGCGCGGAAGTGCTCGCGATGCTCGCAGCCCACGGTGAGCGGGACGGCCTCCGAATCGAGCGCCGGCTCGTGTCCGAGGACGGCGCTGCCGCGGACGGGCTCGCCCCGGGCACCCGAGTCGGCGCGTTTCGCATCCTGTCGCTGGTGGGCCGCGGCGGGATGGGCGAGGTGTACCGCGCCGAACGGGCCGACGGTGCCTTCCAGCAAATCGTGGCCATCAAGCTGCTCCGGCCCGACGCGCGCTCCGCCGAGCTCGCCCGGCGGTTCGAGGTCGAGCGCACGCTGATGGCGCGCCTCACCCATCCACACATCGCATCGGTGCTGGACGGCGGCACCGCGCCCGACGGCCGCCCGTACTTGGTCCTGCGCTTGATCGAGGGACGGCCCATTACTCGCGCCGCCGAGGACCTGCCGCTCGCCGCCCGGCTCCGACTCTTCATCACGGTGGCCGACGCGGTACAGTTTGCTCACAACCACCTCGTGGTGCATCGGGACCTCAAACCCGCCAACATCCTGGTCGGCGCCGACGGGGAGCCGGTGCTGCTCGACTTCGGCATCGCGAAGCTGCTCGATCCGGAATCCCCCGACATCACCCGCACTGGTCGGACCCCGCTCACTCCGTCGCACGCCGCGCCGGAGCAGGTCCGGGGGGCCCCGGTGACGACCGCGACCGACGTCTATGGTCTGGGTGCGCTGCTCTTCGAGATGCTGACCGGCCGGGCGGTCTTCGCCGGCGTCACCGCGCGAGCGGACCTGGAGCGGGCGATTCTCGAGGACGCGCCGCCCCCAGCGAGCACGGTGGCCACCGATCCCGCGGCGCGGCGGCAGCTCCGGGGCGACCTCGACCGCATCGTGCAGATGGCGTTGCGCAAGGAGCCGCAGCGGCGGTACGCGTCGGCCGGCGAGCTGGCGCGCGACATCGAGCGCCACCTCGACCACCGGCCGGTGCTGGCCCAACCCGACCGCTGGACCTACCGCACCACGCGGTTCATCCGGCGTCACCGCGCGGGCGTTCTCGGCGCGGCGATCCTCCTCGCCGGCATCGGCTTCGTGAGCCTGCGGGAGCTCAGCCAGGCCCGGGCCATCGCCGCGGAGCGCGACCGGGCCATCCGCGAGCAGGCGGCCGGCGAGGAGGCGCTCGCGTTCCTCACCGACCTCTTCCGGCAGACCGACCCCCGCGTGGTGCCCGGGGGCGACACGCTTCGCGTGGGCACCTTTCTCGAGCGCGCCGAGGCGCAGGCGGGCTCGCTCGCGGGCCAGCCGGAGCGGCAGATGCGGGTGTATCGCCTGCTCGGGAACGTGCGCGCCAGCCGTGGGAACTACGCCATCGCCGAGTCGCTGCTCGGGCTGGCGCGGGACCTCGGGGTGAAGCACCTGGGCGCCGATCACCTCGAGGTCATCCGCACCGAGCGCCTGATCGGGCTGGTGGCGGACCAGTACCGTGGCGAAACCGCGGCACGGCCCATTCTGGAGCGCGCGGTCCGGCGCCTCCTGGCCACGCAGGGCAGCAGTCACCCCGACCTCGCTACGGCCTACACCGAGCTCGCGGCCGCAGTGCCCGAGCCCGACTCGATTCGCTCGCTCCTCGACTCGGCGATCGCGGTTCGGTCCCGGACAGCGGATGCCGATTCGGTCGCAATCGCTGCGCTGCTCGACGAGCAGGCACGCGAGCGGGGCGTACGCGGCCGGTTCGCCGCGGCGGTGGCGTTCGACGAAGCCGCGCTGCGGATCCTCGCGCCTCGCCAGCCTCCCGATCACGCGGACGTGCTCAGGGTCAAGGGCAATCTGGCGGTCTGGCTGAGCGGCATGGCGCAATGGGACCGGGCCATCGCGCTCGCGGAGGAGGTGCTCGCAGCGGCCAGGCGGCAGACGACGGCCGGCGAGCGACTGGCGTTGGCCCACGAGCGGGTGGCATTGCTCACGGCGCAGCTCCCCGGCGGGCCCGCACTGGCGGAGCCGGGCATCCGGGAGGCGCTCCGGATCTTCCACGCCACCGTGGCGCCGGAACACATCCTGATCACCAGCTCGATGCGCAATCTCGCCATCGTCGTCTCGCACCAGGGCCGCGAACGGGAGGGACTCGCGCTGATGGACTCCGCCATCGCCCGGAACCTGGCCGCGGGACACCGTGACGCCGCGGCGTATCTGCGCGGCCAGCAGGTACCGATGCTGATCCGGCTCGGCCGGCTGGACGAGGCGCTGCGCTACGCCGCGATCGGCGCCGAGTCGCGACCGCGGCTGCCACGGGGATCGACGTATCTGGCGGACTTGACCTACTGGCTGGGGCTTGCGAACCTGGCAGTGGGCCGCGTGGCGGAGGCGGTGGAGCATCTGGGCCAGGCGCACGAAGGGATCGTCCGGAATTACGCCGCCGGCCATCCCCGGCCGGCACTGGCCGAATGCGCGTTCGGTGTCGCCCTCGCCCGCGCGGGCCGGGATGACGAGGCGCGGCTGCACCTCGCGGAAGCCTGTCCGCGGCTCGACCGCTGGGGTCTGGCGGATCCGACTGTGGTCCGGTGGGGCCGGGCGGAACGGGCGCGGCTGCGCGACCCTTCGGCCAGCCACTCATAGGCGGCCGCCGGTTACGGATGTGCGGCGCCACGGGCTGCGGCCCGCCGCTGCCTCATTGCCCGCAGCTCAGCCGCATCACATCGCGTACTACTCACTGAGGTTCACACGAGTTCAGACCCATGCCACAACACGCCAGCAACGCCGCGAAGGTGGGCATCGGCTTCGGGACCGCCCTCGCCATCGCCATCTCGTGGAGCGCGAACCAGTCGATCCTCTGGGCGATCGTCCATGGGTTCCTGTCGTGGTTCTACGTGGTCTATTACGCGCTCAAGTACCAGTGAGCAGCCGCTGAGCGCGCGACGATCCCCGCGCATCACGAGTCGGCGCAGTGAGCCGCATTGACCCAGCCTCTCTTTACCTCCCCTCGGGAGCGGCGCCTCTGGCTCTGGACGCTCGCCGTGGTGCTGGCGATTTACGCGACGCTCGGGCCGGCGCGAACGCTGGTGGACGCGCTGCGCGAGCGCAATCTGCTCCAGGTCTCCTTTGTCCTCGTGGTGCTCGTGGTGGTCGGCGCCGTCGCCGCGCAATGGGTGCGACGGCCTCCCGGCTGGGGCGAAGTCGGCGTGGCGCTGGGCGTCGCGCTCGCCTATCTCGTGGCGTTCGTCAGGATCGAGAACCCCGGGGAACGCACGCATTTGGTCGAGTACGGCGTCGTGGCCGCGCTCATCCACCAGGCGCTGCTGGAGCGGGCGCGGCAGGGCCGGCGGGTTCCCGGACCCGCGGCGCTCGCCGTGGCGGCGACCGCGCTGCTGGGATTGCTCGACGAGGGCATCCAGGCGCTGCTGCCCGGCCGGGTCTACGACCTCCGCGACGTCTTCTTCAACGCCTTCGCCGGTTTCATGGTAGTCGCGGCGCGGCTGGCGCTGGCGCCGCAGCCGCGGCCCGGGTGGCGCGTGTGGTTCCTGTGGCTCGTGGCCGGTGCGGTCGGATGGGGCTGGGGGGTGTATTGGGGCTGGTACATCCCGACCGAACCCAAGACGCTGCAAGCCATCCCCGCCGTCATCGCGGCCGGGTACCTCGGCGTGGCGGTGGGCGTGAGCGTGGTCGGGGCGTTGCAGTGGCTGGCGCTGCGGCGGCACGTGCCCCGCGCGAGCCGCTGGCTGCTTGCGAGCCTCGGGGCGGCGGCCGTCGTCGGCGGCGTGGTCTTCGGTGTGGGCGCGTTCGACGCGGCCGTGGGCTGGATCGCCGGGGTGAGCGTATTCGGGACGGTGGTCGGGGTGCTCCAGTGGCTCGTGCTGCGGCGACAGATCCCGCGCGCGGGCTGGTGGGTCCTGGCCAGCACCGTGGGCTGGGTCGCGGGGATGCCTGTAGGGGACAGCGTCGGCCCGCCGGGGCTCGGGGCCGTCTACGGGGCCATCACCGGGACCACCCTCGTGTGGCTGCTCCGGCAGCGGGGTGGGGCGGCCGACGCGCAGGAAGCTGGCGGGCCTGGCCCGGTGGCGTAGAGTTGTAGGGTCCACACCCTCCGGGACATGAACGGAACCGAGCGCGCCCTCCTCATCCTGCACGGCGCCGCGGTCGTGCTGCTGGGTCTCCTGCTCGGCCTCGCCGCCGTGGTGGAGGAAGTGGCCGGCAGCGAGCCGCAAACCTGGCGCGCGGCAGCGGCCGCGCGCAAGCACCCTCGCCCACCGTCACCCTGACGAGGTCACTGCCGTGAAACGCTTCATGCTGCTGCACGTCGGATTCGAAACGCCCACTCCCGAGATCGTGGCCGCCTGGGGCAAGTGGTTCAAGTCGGTCGCGGGCCGGACCGTGGAGCAGGGGGGCTTCCACAGCGGGGCGCGCGAGATTTCGGCTCGCGGCACCACCGACCTGCCCATGGGCCGGGAGTCCATCACGGGTTACTCGATCATCACGGCCGAGAGCCTCGATGAGGCGGAACGGATCGCGCGGGACAATCCGTTCATTACGAGCATCCGGGTCTACGAAATCACGCCACACTGAGTGCAGGGACGCGGGGTGAAGTTCCGGGACGCCGTCGCCGCTGACGCCCCCGCCATCGCTGCTCTGCAGAACGCGGCGGCGGGCGCGCTCACGGCACGCTTCGGGGTGGGGCACTGGTCGTCCCTCGTTACCGAACGCAGCGCCGTCCGCGCGCTGCGCCACGCCCGCGTCCGCTTGGGGCGATCCGGGCGGCGGATTCTGACGGTACTACGGCTCGCCACCAAGAAGCCGTGGGCGATCGACGTCGCGTACTTCACGCAGGTCAAACGGCCGCTCTACCTCACCGGCATGGCGGTCTCGATCGCCCATCAGGGACAGGGCCTGGGGCGGCGCGCCCTCGAGGACGCGCGGGCCGTCGCCGCCGAGTGGCCGGCGGACGCGATTCGCCTCGATGCGTACGACGCCGTGGCGGGCGCGGGGCTCTTCTACGCGAAGTGCGGCTTCCAGGAGCGTGGCCGCGTCGTCTACAGGGGCAATCCCCTCGTGTACTTCGAGCTCCTGCTGCCAGGGCGTCCGGGTGGTGGACGTCCCGGGGATCCGGGCGTAAGGTAGAACGGATGGCCGGCCGCCGTCGTCCGCCACGGCGCCGGTGGCCGCGCGCGACGAGCCCCACCGAGGAGACGCCCGGCATGACGACCACACCACGCAGCGCCGAGTTGGCCGTGCACTGGATCGAGGCGTGGATCCGCATGGACCTGGAGTGGCTGCGCCAGAACCTGGCGCCCGACTTCGTCCACGTGAGCCCGTTCGGGCGGTTTGACGACCGCGACACCTACCTGGCCGCGGTTGAGCCCATGGCGCGCAAGAGCGTCGTGGAGCTCGCCGTCAAGGACGTGATCGCGAGCGGCGACCAGGCCGCCGTCCGTTTCGAGAACCGGACCGCCAAAGGCGTGGTCGAATCGTGTGACTGGGTCCGGGTGGAGCATGACCGGATCAAGGAAATCCGGTCGTTCTACGACAGCGTCCTGATCCGGGAGGTGCTGTCCCCCGACGAGCAGCGGCGCCTCGACGGGTATTGAAGTCCCCTTGACGACCGCCTCACGCGCGCGGGCACGCGAACGCGAGACTGAGCCCATGCAACGACTGACGCTGCTCTACCTGGTCAGCTACCTCGTCTCCGGCGGTGTCGGGCTGCTCGCGGCACCGGACCTGACGCTGCGGCTGCTCTTCTCGATCGGGACGTACGGCGACATCATGCCGCGCGTGGTGGGGATGTTCATGCTCGCGCTCGGCGGCCTGATCGCCCAGTTCGTCCGTCACCGCGACTACCGCTACTATGCGTACACCATCGTGGCGCGGTCTTTCATCGTGGTGGTCCTGACGGCGCTCTACGCGAGAGCGCGGGATCCGCTGTTTCTCGTGCTGGACGGCATCGTCCTCGCGGGGCTGATCCCGTCCATGTGGGTGGCGGCGCGCACGCGCTCGCGCTGACGCAGCGGAACTGCTGGCGCCGCCGCCCGGTGGGGGCCAAGTTCCAAGCCACGTTCCTGCGGAGATGATCGTTCCCGTCAGTCACCAGGAGGCCCGATCATGAGGGTTCTCACCGCACGCGCCACCCCCGTCGCGTTCGCCGTGCTGCTCGGCTGCCAGCCAGCGGCGCCATCGTTCACGGAGCAGGACGCCGCCCAGGTCCGCGCCATCTTCGACTCGGCCGTCGCCCACGTCCGCGCCGCCGACTGGACGGCATGGGCGGCGCCGTTCGCCGAGGATGCCCGGTTCCATCCGTCCAACGGTCCCGCGCTCGTGGGGCGGGCGGCCATCCTCGCCTGGGCGCAAGCGCTGCCGCCCATCGAGGCGTTCAGCTTCCACGACGTGCAGGTCGCCGGCGAGGGCAACATGGCGTACGGCAGCAGCGCGATCGTCATCAAGATGCGGGACCTGCCGGCCGATACGGCCAAGCAGCTGGTGGTCATGCGCCGGGCTACGGACGGCGCGTGGCAGGTGCAGGCCGTGAGCGTCACGTCCGACCTGCCGCTCCCGGGCGCCGGACCACCGCCGCAGCGGTGAGGCGCGGTCCGGTGAGAGCGGGAGCACCGCGCCGGCGATAGCCCCGCGTCCGTGAAGACGCAGTACTACACCGCCGCCAGGGGTGTGCAGCTCGCGCACGCTCCCGCCGGTGCCCGATCCGACGACAGTGAGGTGTGACATGCGACGCTACGTGCAGGTCTCCGGTGCGTTCTTCGCCGTCATCGCCCTCGTGCAGTTGACGCGGGCGGTTCTGGGATTGCCGGTCCGCGTCGGGACGCTGGGGATTCCGGTCTGGCCCTCGGCGGTCGCGTTTCTCCTGACCGCGACGTTTGCCGTCTGGGCCTTTCGGACGTTGCGGGGCGCCGGACGTGCGTGAGCTGCAGCGCCAGCTCAAGAAGCACGGGGTGTCCCTGCTCACGGAAGCCGATGAGAGCACCACGGGCCCGGCGAGCTTCATGGTCGCCGATCCGGACGGCAACACGATCCTGATCGATCAGCACCTGTAGGCTGGCGCTGGACGGGCGCTACGCTGTCCGAGCCACCGCCGCGGCGCTCCTGTACTGGTCGCTCGGCCCGGCCTGAAACTCGCACGCCCGCTCCGCCGTCAGGCTGCTCATCGCCGTGCGTCAGCCGCTCGTGTCGGAGGGCCGCCGCCGGCCGGCGGCCGAGCGTAGTTGGGGAAGCGGCGGTCCACCTGCGGCCGGATCTGGCGGGCGCCGCCGGATGGCATAGCGTTGTTCCCACGCGCCTCAGCTGAGGCGGCTCGCTTCCGCGGGAGGCCCCGATGTGGTTCCAACACCGCGCCTGGATTCCGGTCGCCTGGCTGCTCTCTCTCGTCAACGTCGGCGCCGTGTGGTTTGCGGCGGCGCCCGCCGAACCCTTGCACGCGACCGTGCACGCCGCGCTGGGGGTCGGGTTTGCGCTCGGGGCGCGCCACCTGATGACGCGGCAGCCGCGCGCGACCCGCGCGGAGCAGCTGCCGCCATCGAGCGACCAGAGCGAGCAGCTGCACCAGACCATCGACGGGCTGCAGGGGCAGATGCAGGAGCTCGAGGAGCGCCTCGACTTCACCGAGCGGCTGCTCGCGCAGCAGCGGGAGGCGATCGCCGCGGCGCAGCGCCGCCCCGAGAGCTGACCGGCGCCTGACGCCAGGCACGGCCATCCCCCGCGTCCTCCGCGGGTTTCGCCGGCACGGTCACGCCGGCCGCCGGACGGCCCGGTCTTGACGCCGACGATCCAGCCCGACCTTTTTCCCGTTGCCGACTCCCGACGAGGCGGCATGACGCGTCTGAGCGACGATGAATTGCGTGCCACGTTATCGGGCGCCGGCGCCGCGGCCGGGGCCCTGATCGGCTCGCTCCTCACCGTCGTGCTGCTGCGCTGAGCGTCTCGGCTCCTCCTACCCCGGTCCGTCCATGTCCCGTCGCCTCATTTGCCTTGCCCTTGGGCTGGTGGCGAGCGCCGCGAGCTCGCTCCCGGCGCAGCGACCCCGCGCCCGCGATCTCGGGCTCCCCATCGGCGGCACGCCGGGGGCGCTCGACGCCATCACGGACGTCGCCGGCGTCGAGGTCGGCTCCACCACGCTGATCGCGGGGAGCGGTCCGCTCGTCGTGGGCCGGGGACCCGTGCGCACCGGGGTGACCGTCGTGCACCCGCGGGGCAAGGCGAACCCCGACCCGGTGTTTGCCGCCTGGTTCACGCTCAACGGCAACGGCGAGATGACCGGGACGACCTGGGTGCAGGAGAGCGGCCTGCTCGAAGGACCCGTGGCGATCACCAACACGCACAGCGTGGGCGTGGTACGCGACGCGATCATCCAGTGGGAGAACTCGCGGGAGAACGCGCTGCAGCCGTGGTGGCTCCCGGTAGTCGCCGAGACCTACGACGGAGACCTGAGCGACATCAACGGCTTCCACGTGAAGCCGGAGCACGTGATCGCCGCGCTGGACGGGGCGGCGGGCGGGCTGCCGCAGGAAGGGGCCGTGGGGGGCGGCACCGGCATGATCTGCCACGGCTTCAAGGGCGGGATCGGGACGGCGTCGCGGCGGCTGGCCGCCGCGCAGGGCGGATACACCGTCGGCGTCCTGGTGCAGTGCAATTACGGCATCCGCCGGGACCTGCGGATCGCGGGCGTGCCGGTGGGCGAGGAGATCCCCGACCTCGTCGAGTGCATCGCGCACCGGGATCCGCTGCCGTCCGATGCGGAGTACCCGCGCTGCGACGCGACCGGCGGCGCGCCGGGCGAGCGGCCAGAGCAGGGGTCGATCATCGTCGTGGTGGCGACCGACGCGCCCCTGTTGCCGCACCAGCTCAAGCGCCTCGTCACCCGCGTCGCGCTGGGGATCGGCCGGCAGGGGGGCTTCGGCGGCAACGGCTCGGGCGACATTTTCCTCGCGTTCTCGACGGCGAACCCGGGCGCCTGGTACGACGATCCACCCGTGCGGCCGGTGCAGATGCTCGCCAACAACCGGCTCACGCCGCTGTTCCGCGCGACGGCCCAGGCCACGGAAGCGGCCATCACCAATGCGCTGCTGGCGGCCGAGACCATGACCGGGGCGAACGACCTTCGCGTCTATGCGATGCCGGTCGATCGGATGCTGGCGGCGATGAAGAAGTACGGCCGGTTGCCGTAGCCTCGGCGGATCCGGCGCCTGTCGCGAGAGCGGTGGTTCGAGCGCTCGTTCGGTGTCAGACTGCCGCTCCGGCGGTGAGCACCCCGCCCGCGGAAAAGGAGTCCGTACATTCGTATGGCCTACCCGCTGACAACCGCTCGGTCGCCGCGAACTGCGGCGAGCCGAGCGCGAAAACGCGATTCCTGATCTCGGTCGCCGAGCGCGGCGGCGGCCTCGGCCCTGAGTCTCAAGCTCTCGGGCAAGTACAGCGTATGGATCAGGGGCCACGCCGCGTCGAAGACGCTGGCCACGTCGATTGCTCGCTGGTACTCGCCCCGCGACATCAGCAGGCGGGCCAACGCGAGCCGTTCACTCCCACGGGGGGCCACCGCTTCCCACGTGAGCAGCTCTCCGGACAGGCCTTCCGACAACACAGTCGTGAACCGTCGCAACGCGTCCGTCGTGTCGGCACGCGCCAACGCAACGTGTGCCAGCATCGCGCCGGCGGCCAGCCGATCAAATGCCGATCCGCTCGTGCGCGCTCGTGCCTCGAAGTCGCGGCCAATCGCGGCGACGACATGGGGACGGCCAGCGTGGGCTTCCCAAAGTCCCAGCGTCCAGAGCCGGGACCCATAGGGACAGTTGCGATAGTTGTCGCCGAACACCGCCGCATCGTGCCGAGCGACGTCGGTTGCCCGATCGCGCAGGAGGGGAACGAGCGGTGCAGCGAGCAAGTAGAGCGACGAGCCCCCCAGCCCACGCGCAATCGCGGAGTCGAGCTGGGCGGTCGCCTCGGCAATCCGGCCCTGCGCCAGGAGGATGGTCTGCTGGCCGACGAGCGCGCTCCAGCGCCGACCTTCACCCCACCCGTCGGTGGCCGTATCGCCCTGCAGGACCGCCGTGAACGCCGCCAGCGCGCAGGACAAATGCGATCCAGCGCCCTTGAGCTGGTTGCCCGCAAAGAGGAGCGCGAGTGGGTGGCTTCCGGCGCGGTGCCGCCAGTCCTCGGGGGCGGGGCCGCGTCGCACGCACGCGTCCATGATCCGGACCTGCTCGGCCAGCACGGTATCGGGGCCGGCCGCCAGGAACTGGCGCAGGATCGGTTGGACCTGGACAATGTCCCCTCGGCGGAGCCGGATCTCGATCAGATGCAGGAGCAGATTCGTCGCCTCGGGATCGAGCCGATGCGCCTCCTCGAGGGCCGCCTCCGCCAGCGAATCGGGGTTGCCCGCGACTGGCAAGAGATGAGTGTAGACTTCGCCGAGTTGCATCCAGGCCGCGGCCATCTCCGGATCGACTGCGAGCGCGCGACGCAATTCCGCGGCGGCCGAGTCCGCCTGACCGATCAGGTAGGCCTCGTAGCCACGGGCGAAGTGCGTGTATCGGGGAGACAGGTTCTGGCTGGTGGCGATTTGAATGAGGGCCGCCGCCTCGCGCGCGCGGTGGTTCCACGTCGCCGCCTGCGCGCCCCGGATTGCGGCCAGCCCAAACGAGGAGTCGGCTTTGACCGCGTCCCGGTAATGCGTCAAGGCGTCGGCGAGATGCACCCGACGGAATGCCGATTCCCCCAGCAGGTAGCTCGCGACCGCCGCGGGATTGCGGTCCTGCCATTCCACGACGACGTCCGGCGCCCCGGTGGGGATGAGCTTGGGGAGGACGCCGTTCACCGCGCGCAAGCCCAGGCGCCACGCGTCCGAGACAATGCCAGTAGCCGCGCCCCGGGCGATGATGGAGTCGCCCCTGACGTCTCTCAGCTCGAGGAACACGTCGGTCGAGTCGCCGCGCGCCACCAGACGGCCGGCCAGGTAGTACGCGCACCGCCGGGATCGGGCCAAGGATTGGGCCATGGCTGGCGTGAGCGTCCGGATGTTCTCGCGGCTTGGGGGATCGAGCAGCGGCCAAGCGTCGATCCAACGCAACGGGCCGGTGCCGTCCAGCGCGCTGCCGATCGTGGTGGCGACGTCCTCGCCAATCGTGCGCGCGCCCGAAACATTCCCCGAAACGACGAGCGGGTAGACCATGACGCGATTGACATCCAGCGGCTCGGAGCCGGCGACTGAGAAGCGCCAGACCAGCACGGCCACGGCGAGGACGGCGACCGCCGCCACGGCCACGCGGCGCGCGGAACGTGGAGTGACCGCCGCCTCCTGCTCGCGTGTGTCGACGCGCCGAATCGCTTCTCCGAATTGCTGCGCGGTGGCGAAGCGGTCCGCGGGCACCTTGGCCATCGCTTTCACGATGGCCCGCTCCAACGACGGGCCCACCGTCTCCCGCACCGTGCGCAGCCGTGGCACCGGGTCCACCGAATGGCGCGCGAGCACCGCCTGCGGCGTATTGGCATTGAACGGCGGTTGACCCGCGAGCATCTGGTACAGGACGCAACCCAGGCTGTAGATGTCGGTACGGGCGTCGACCTTGCCGGCGGCCGCCTGCTCCGGGCTCATGTAGTGGACCGTACCGACGGCGACCCCGGTCTCGGTGAGCTTGTCGCTGCTGGCAGCATCGATCGCGCGGGCGATACCGAAATCCGCGAGCACCGCATGGCCGTGGGTGAGCAGGATATTGCTCGGCTTGATGTCGCGGTGCACGAATCCTTCGGAGTGAGCGAGCGCCAGCGCCTCCGCGACCTCGCTCACGATCGCCACGGCCTCCTCGATCGCGAGCTGTTCCTCCCGGGCCAGCCGCTGCGCGAGTGACTCGCCCTCGACATACGGCATCACGTAAAACGGGAGGCCGTGCGCTTCTCCCGAATCGAGCACCGGCAGGATGTTGGGATGCTGGAGGCGGGCGGTGATACGGATTTCGCGGGCGAACCGCTCCGCGCCGAGCAGTGAGGCCAGCTCGGGGCGCAAGACTTTCACCGCGACTCTCGTCTCGTGCTGGAGATCCGTGGCGAGGTACACCGTGGCCATCCCGCCCCGACCGATCTCCCGCTCGATCGCATAACGCTCCGCGAGAACTCCGGTCAGGCCCGTCTCGGTATCCGCCAATCGGCACCCCGGGAATGCGTAATGGGAGCATACGTCACGAGTTGAGTCGGCGCTATCTCGTCTCCTGGGCGAATGCCGGTGCGGTTGAGCACTCGCCCGCTAGGCTCCGTGCCGCGAGACTCTCATTCCCGCTGTTCACGCGCATGGAGCTGGCGGGCGGGCGCACGCACGGTAGAGTTCATGGGCGTTGGTCTGCTGGCGCGGGCCGGGCGGGCGCTGCCAACGGGCTTGATGGGCCCGCCGTACCTGCGTATCACGGTTGAGGGCTGGCCATGATCACTGGCGCGCATTCGATCATCTACCGCACCAACCTCATGCGGCAATGTGGCACTCTGAGCCAATAGGCGTACGCACCTGACGAACTTCCAGCGACGCCACGTCTTCGTAACCGGCGCCACCGGATACCTCGGGCGACCGCTTGTGGCGAAACTCGTCGCCCGGGGCCACGTGGTCCGAGCGCTGGTCCGGTCCGGGGCGACCGGACGCTTGCCACCCGGCGCGACGCCGGTGACGGGCGACGCGCTGCGCGAGTCCAGCTTCGCCACCGCCGTACCGCCAGCCGATACGGTGGTCCACCTGGTAGGCACGGCGCGACCGAGCCCGCGGAAGGCCGCGCAATTCCGTACGGTGGACTTGGCCTCGATCGATGCCACCGTGCGGGCGGCGCGGTCGGCGCAGGTGCGCCACCTCGTGTACGTCAGCGTGGCTCATCCTGCTCCGATCATGCAGGCCTACATCGCCGCCCGACAGGCGGGCGAGGCGCTGATTCACGCCAGCGGCCTTTCGGCCACCATCCTCCGGCCGTGGTACGTGTTGGGACCTGGGCACCGGTGGCCGTATCTCCTCTTGCCGCTCTACGCCATGCTGCGCCGGCTGCCGCAGACGCGCGACGGTGCTCGGCGCCTCGGACTGGTCACGCGCGCCCAGATGGTGGCGGCCTTGGTCCACGCGGTGGAGCATCCCGCCGCGGGCGTCTGCGTCGTGGACGTACCTGAGATTCGCGCCAGGGGTGCGGCAGATGATGTACCACGGCTGTCCCAAGGGCTGAACCTCAGCGCGAGGAGGGCGAAGTGAAACTCGGGTGGGTTCCACGGCGGTGCGCGAGGAATCTGGCATAGTTGGCGGACGAGACTCGATCGGGCAACAGAGAATGATCGTTTTGTTCGGCGCCATGACGGTTGAGGGACGTGTGTCATCCGTTCGGCTCCCGGTCAGAACTCGATGGCTCGGCGCCGGCTTCGTCGTCGTCGCCGTGCTGTTTCAGGCGCTCTGGCTCGGTCTACCTGCGATCTTCGTCAGCGTTGCGCTGGCGGCCTCCTACGGCCTGTGGGTCGGCAGTGCCTGGCGGGTTGTGCCGCGGCTACGGGCCGTGTTCAGTCTCGCCGTGCTCCTGTTCGTGATCCATGTCGCCGAGGAGTTCCTGGCCGGGTTGCCCATGGCACTCCCGGAGTTGTTCGGTCGTTCCCCCTGGCTGGATTACCAGTACCTGGCATTCAATGGCGCCTGGCTGCTCGTCTTTGGTGCTGCGGCCGTTACGGTGGGGACCGGGCGGCAGCTGCCCGTGCTGATCATCCTGTTCTTCGCGGTTGCGGGAGGTGTCGGCAATGGCGTGCTGCACCTCCTGCTCGTCCTGCGGCGCGGCGGGTACTTCCCGGGCGCGTGGACGGCGCCGTTCTGCCTGATCATGGGCGTCTGGCTGCTTCGATTGCTCTATGCCCCGGCGGCCGGCCCGTCGCGCGCAGCGGATGGGCCGATTCGCTAAGCAGCGGATCTGCTGATACCATCCAACCGTCTCTGGGGAGGAGTGTCGTATGGCCGGTCTCGGTATCAACCTGCTGGCGGTCCTGGTGGCGGCGGTGGCGACGTTCGCGCTGGGCGCGTTGTGGTACTCGCCACTGCTTTTCGCCAAGGCATGGATGACGGCGCACGGATTCACGGCGGAACAGCTGCAGGCCATGCAGAAAGACGCCCCGCGGGCGTATACGGTGACGTTCCTCTGCTGGCTCGTCATGGCGGCCGCCGTCGCGATCCTGGCGCACCGCATCGGGATTCAAACGGCCCTCGGTGGCCTCAAGCTCGGCGCCCTGTGCTGGGTGGGGTTCGCGGCCACGGTGGGTCTGAGCGGGCACGTCTTCTCCGATCGGCGAATCGGTGTCTTCATCATCGACACCGGATACCAGTTCGTCTCACTGTTGGCCATGGGCGTGATTATCGCCGTCTGGCGATAACGCCATACCTGAGGAGGTGTTGACATGCGAGTGTCCTTCAGTCTCTTGTTGCTCGCCGCGACGGCCCATGTGGGTGCCGCCACCGCGCAAACCTGGAGCCCGGAGCAACAAGAGCTCTGGCGGTTCGAGGAGCAGCAGTGGAAGATGGCCGCCGCCAAGGATCTGACGTGGATCGAGACCATGGTGCACCCCAACCTCAGTTATTGGGACACCGAGCAGCCGGCACCGCAGAACCGGGCGTCACTGACCCGGTGGTCGGCGTATAACTCCGCGAACAGCACCGTGCTCGAGCAGGAGCTGTACCCGATTTCCGCGACGATTACGGGCAACGTGGCGGTGATGCAGTACCGCTACCGGATTGCCAGCGAGAACTCGAAAAAGGAGCGGGAGACCGTCACGGGCCGCTACACCGATGTGCTCATCAGGGAAGGGAACCGCTGGTTGTTCATTGCGTGGGCCGGTGGCGACGATCCGAAGAAGTGATCCGCCGCCAACGGTTGCAGCCCGTGGGCAGTTGACGCCGAGTGAAGATCCGCATCAAGCGCGTGTATGAGGCGAAGTCCCGTTCCGATGGACGCCGCATTCTCGTCGACCGGCTGTGGCCCCGTGGCCTGACCAAGGCCGATGCCGCGGTCGACTACTGGGCCCGGGCGGTTGCGCCGTCGCACGCGCTGCGCCGCTGGTACCAGCACGCGCCCGAGAAGTGGCCCGAGTTCCGGAGGCGCTACTTCGGCGAGCTGGACGCCAATCCGGCGGGTGTCGCGGAGCTGCGCACCCAGCTCGGCCGCGGCCCCGCCACGTTGCTGTTCGGCTCCAAGGAGACGCAGTTGAGCAACGCCAGCGCGCTGGCCGAATACCTCGAGTCCCACGAGCCCCGCTCGTGGACCCAGACGCGGCGATCGTGACGTCGCGGGGATGAAGTCGTGGGCTTCTTGACGGCATGAGATAGCCAGTCGGAGATTCTCGCCCGATCCGGTGTACGCGGTTCACCCCCCCCTGGAGGCACTCGCGATGCGTGGACTCAAGTTGGCCGGCCCTCATCTGCCGCTGCTGTTCGCATTGGCGCTCGGACCGACGCTGGCGGCCCAGACCGTGACTCCCGCCGGCGACTGGAACGGCCACTGGACCGCTCCCGAAGGCTGGGTCTATGCGGCCGCCGCGCGTCTCGTCGTGAGCTCGGATCAGACCGTGGAAGGGACGATCACCTGGACCCTGCAGCGATCGCCGCGCGCCGAGGAGGCGGGGAAGGTCGGGCTCACCGGTGTGGAGCACGTCCGGGGCACCTACGACAAGCAGTGCCGCGTCGTACGGCTGGAAGGACACCGCGTGGACGATCCCAACGAGATCCTCGGGACCGACCAGTACGAGCTGGTGCTCGCGCCGAGCGGCGCAAGTCTCGGGGGAATCACAGCGAACCACGGCCCCTGGACTGGCCAGCTGCTGCTGACCCGCTGACACGGTGGCCTGCGAGTCCGTAGACTTAGACCGCTGGCGTGAACGCCGGTGCGGCCGATCGGGCCGCGCCGCGCGTCGATCTCCGGGGACTCAGGGAGCGTAACGATTCGCACCATAGCCATTCTCACCGGCGGCGGAGACGTCCCCGGCCTCAATCCGGCCATCCGCGCGATCACGATCCGCGCGCTGCGCGACGGACACCGCGTGATCGGCATTCGCCGCGGCTGGGCCGGGCTCGTCGACTACGTGCGCGATCCGAAGGCCGACAACAGCGAGAATGTCCAGCCGCTGTCGGAAGCGATCGTGAACCGGGCGGGCCGGACGGGCGGCACGTTCCTCCACACGTCCCGCGTGCGGCCGAGTCATCTGCCCCGCGAACGGGTGCCGCCGCACCTGAGCGGGTACGAGGCGCCCATCAACGACATCACGACGGACGTTCTCAAGAATCTCGAGCACATCGGGGTCGACGTGCTGATCCCCATCGGGGGGGATGACACCCTGAGCTACGGCAAGCGGCTGCACGACGAGGGCGTGAACGTCGTCGCGATTCCCAAGACGATGGACAACGACGTGTACGGCACCGACTACAGCATCGGCTTCAGCACCTGCGTGACCCGCACGATCGAGTTGACGCACCGTCTGCGAACGTCGGCGGGCTCGCACGAGCGCTTTCTGGTCATTGAGGTCTTCGGCCGCTACGCCGGGTTCACCGCGCTCCTGCCGACGATGGCCGGTGCCGCGGACCGCTGCGTCATTCCCGAGCATCCCGTGGACGTCGAGCATCTGGCGGACCTGCTCACGCACGACCGCAACAAGAACCCGAGCCGCTATGCCGTGGTCCTGGTGTCGGAGGGCGCGCGCCTGGCGACGCACGACGATATGAGCTTCGAGGGCGACGAGACCGACATGTTCGGGCACCGCAAGCTGGGAGGGATCGGCGACCGGGTCGGGGCGGCGCTCAAGGCGGCGTCGCCCAGATACAATCAGGGTCGCCGCATCGACGTCGTCAATCAGCGACTCGGCTACCTGGTGCGATCGGGAGATCCCGACGCGCTCGACTCCATCGTGCCGATGGCGTTCGGCAACCTGGCGCTGGACCTCGTGCTGCGGAAGGAGTACGGCCGGCTCGTCAGTATCCATCGTGGGTTCTACGACAGCGTGCCCATCGACCGGGTGACGTCGGGAAAGAAGGTCGTGGATGTATCGAAGTACTACAGCACCGATCGTCTGCGGCCCATCTACCGGTTCGATGCCGCGCCGTTGTTCATCATGACGAGCGATTGAGCGCGGTCGTGGCACGACGCGCCGCCCATCCTGCGGAGGGTTTGCCCATGCGCTGGTCGCTGGCACTCGCCGCCCTGTTCGCGGCCCCCGCGAACGCAGGCGCGCCGCCGCCGGCCGCGCCCGCGGCTCTTTGCTGCACCGTGACCGTCCGGCTGCGCGTGCCGGAGGGCACGGGCACCGTGTATCTCGCCGGTGGCCTGCCCGCACTGGGGCCGTGGCGTCCGGATGGGCTCGCCATGGCGGGCGACGGCCGCGAGCGCACCGCGCAGGTGACCGCGCCACCCGGCACGACGTTCGAGTACAAGTTCACGCTGGGCACCTGGGACCGCGAGGCGCTCGGCCCGGCGGGCACCGTCTCCCCCAATCATCGACTGCTCGTTGAGACCGACGTCGAGGCGACGCACGAGATCACCGCTTTCAAGCGGGATCCGCGCGACTACATGGCGGATTGGCAGGGCTCGGGCGTCCTGGGCCGCCTCGTCTACTGGACCGACGTCCGGTCGGCGCACCTGGGCCCGACGCGTCACGTGGAGATCTGGCTGCCGCCGGGCTACGACGACGCGCCCGCCACGCGCTATCCGGTCCTCTACATGCACGACGGCCAGAATCTGTTCGATCCCCGCATTGCCAATACCGGGGTGGACTGGGGCGTCGACGAGGCGGTCGTGCGGCTCGCGGGGCAGGGCCTGATCGCGCCCATCATCGTCGTCGGCGTGTGGAGCACGGCCGCGCGAGGACCGGAGTACTCACCTTGGCACGGGGCGCGCGAGTACGCCCGCTTTCTCATCGAGGAGTTGATGCCACGGGTGGACCGGGAGTTCCGTACGCGGACCGGCCCGGAGCACACGGCCGTCATGGGGTCGTCCATGGGCGGGTTGCTGTCCTTCTATCTAGTGACGCACCACCCGGACCGCTTCGGCGCATGCGGCTGCGTGTCCACGCATTTCCCGCTCTCGGAGGCGGTGGTGGCCGAGGCGTTCCCGGGCTTGGTGACGACGGCCACACCGGACGAGACGCCGTATGTCGTCCGCGACATCGCGGCGGGCCTGCGGGTCCCCGACGGGGCGCGGTACTGGTTCGATTACGGCAGCCGGGGCCTCGATGCCGACTACGGGCCGTCGCACGACGCGGTGCGCGCGTGGCTGCTCGGGCAGGGCCGAGTCGAGGGCCGGGACTTCGCGATCCGCCGCTACGAGGGGGCCGACCACAACGAGACCGCGTGGCGGGCCCGCCTCGACGATCCGTTGACGTTCCTGTTCGGACGGCCACGCTGAGCGACCCCGTCGCCGGGGTGGCGGGTGTCGCCCGGGCGGGTCGGCGTGCTCGTCCGGGGCGCGGCGGACACGCCGGGCGCCTTCCCGCAGACATCGTGGGCGACGCGATGCGCGCCCTGGGGTCGGACGCGGGGCGCTGAGCGTTCGACACCGGGACGCGGTCGCGCCCGGATGGGGTGTTGGCGCGGTCGGCTCGGCAGGGTAGAGTACGCCGAAGACCGCACGTGCGCGGGCCCCTGCAATAGGAGAAGCGCCAATGGCCAACACCCGTCAGATCACAGCTGAGGCCGCTCGCACGGTGGGCGCCACGCTCGGCATTGACTGGGCTAAGGTCGATCTGCAGCAGTTCCGCCGTGGCCTCGAGGTCGAACTCGAGCACGGTGCCCACGACCCGGAGACCGACGTCACGAACGACGATCTCACGCTCACCGGCAAGATCGCTTGGGCGCATCTGAAGGAGTTTCCGGACTATTACGCGCGTCTGGACAAGCTCGAGGCGGAGGCCGACGCGTACTGGGCGTCGCGCCGCTAGGCGAAGCCGGACGAAGCGGATGCTGGACGCGATCAAGCGCTTCGTCGAGCGTCGCATCGTGGGCGCCGAGCCGGACTCTACGCCGGAGGAGACCCCCGTGGGGCCGGGGGCCATCCAGCTCGCGGCGTGTGCCGTGTTGCTCGAGCTGGCGCACGCCGACGACGAGTTCACCGCGCCCGAGCGGCGCCACATCGAGTCGGCGCTCCGCCGTCATTTCGGTCTCGACCCGACGACGGCCCGGGAGCTGATGGTGCTGGCCGACGCCGAGCGGCGGCAGTCGGTCGACTACTATCAATTCGCCCGAACCATCACCCAGCAGTACGACGTCGGGCAGCGGATGGTGCTGGCCGAGGTGATGTGGGGCGTGATTCTGGCGGACGGCGAGATCTCGCGACACGAGAGCTACCTCGTGCGGAAGCTTGGTCACCTGCTGGACCTGCCCCCCGCCTATCTGGCGCAGGCGCGCCGCGCCGCGACGCCGCCCGCATGATGCTCTGCCGGTCCTCGGCTCCGTCGAGGGATCAGGATGAAATAACGTGGGCCAGCGCCCGCGCGCGCGTGGCGGTGGAGCGCTGCTCGGCCGAGCCGCGTGCGACGAGCCGCCGGCTTCTGTTGGGCTGCCGGCTGGCCGCGCTGCTGCTGGCGGCGCCGCTCGAGGCCTACACCCAGGGCGCCCGGCCCGACACGATTGCGGGGGAGCTCTCGGTTGCCCTGGTTATCTCGGGCGGCGCCTCGCTGGGCGTGTACGAGGCGGGGTATCTGTACGTGCTCGGTGAGGTGCTGAAGCGCCAGGGGATTCCTTTGCACGTCGCCACCGGCGCGTCCGCCGGCAGCGGCAACGCCCTGCTCAGCGCGCTCGCGAGCTGCGGCAAGCCGAACGCCCGGCCCACCACCGATCCGGGCTTCCGCTTCTGGCTGAGCACCCGGTTCACCACCCTGTTCGAGCCGGCGGCTGGGACGCCGGTCAGTGCCTTCACCGCGCGGCCCGGACTCGACGTGCTGCGGCAGCTGGTGCGGGAGACGTGGGCCCGCGGCCTTCCGGCAGTGTGCGATGTGGTGCTCGGCATCCCGGTCACCAAGATCACGCCACTGACCGTGCCGCTGCGGCCCGGCTCGCAGATCAGCGCGCCCCGGCAGCTGCTCCGCTTCACCGTGCGCATCCGTGGGCGCGGACCCGGGCAGCCGCCGTTGATCGAGAACGTCGTCGATCCCGGGTCCCGGGTGCCGCAACTGATGTTGCCGCTCGCGGCCGAGCCGGACGCCGACCCTCTCGCCGACCTGGAGCGGTTGCTCGAGGTCATCGTGGCGTCCGGCGCGTTCCCGTACGGCTTCCCTCCAGTGCGGCTGGGCTACTGTGTGTACGCCGCCGCGGCCGGGGCTGTCCAGCCGCGCTGCGACGCGGCGGAACACACCGAGTGGTTCATCGACGGCGGCGTATTCGACAACGTGCCGCTGCGCCTCGCCACGGCCTTGGCCGGGCGCGCGGCGCACCCCGCGAGCCGGACGGTGTTCATCTACCTGGACCCCGATCTGCGGGCCTACCCCCTGCCCGCCGCCGGCGGGGCCGACACGCGCTCCGAGCTCCCGGGCGATGCCTTCACCTACGGCGCGGTGCTGGCGGGTGGCTTCGTGCAGCAAGCCCACAAGTCCGAGCTGTTCGCGCTGTTGGAGGAGCGCCCAGCCGTTCTCGACAGCGTGTTGATCGCGACAAGCCGCTACCCACCGGCGAGCGGTTTCCTGGCCAACTTCTTCGGCCTGTTCGAGACCGAGTTCCGGCGGTTCGATTTCTACCTGGGGATGTCGGACGCGCTGCACGACCTGGAGGCGTGGGACGAGCGGTTGCCGTCGCTGCGCGGGCGGCGGCAGCTCGAGGCGTTGTGGACCACGGAGGATTGGCGGCCGTTGCGCTGTCTGCGCAGCTGGATCGAGCAGACGGGTGCCGACGAGGATCGCGAGTGCGCGGACGGAACACTGCGCGATCTGCGCGTCTTGACGCAGGTCGCGGTGAACCGCGTGTACTCGAGCTGCCGCGCGCTGAGCGACGCGCAGCGTCAGGCTCCCATCGCGCACCGGCACTGTCGCCGCGCGGCGCAAGACTCCCTGCCGCCGACGATCGTCGACGATGCCCTGATCCCGCTCCACCCCGACGCCGCGCTGCGCCAGCCCGAGGAGTCGGAGCTGGATCACAACCTGCGGCTGCTGGCCGCGTACGGGTTTCACTTCCGCGACCTGGGTCTGGCGCCCGAGGACGCTCAGCGGGCGCGCCGCGTCCTGGCGCAGCGGCTGCGCGAGGTGGGGCAGAACGTGGCCCGCCAGCAGCCCGAGTACTGGCAGGCCAGTCTCGTGCGCCTAGCGGCGCTCGGTACGGTGAACGCGATCCACTACGAGCCGCCGCCGCATTGGCGCTACGTCGTCGTGGGGACGGCGCAGGAGGTAGGTGCCAGCGTCCATCCTCCCGGCGTCCCGAACTGGCTGCGCTTGAACGGCGCGTTCCGGATCGAGGGCATCGTTTCGCTCGTCACCCAGGATCCCGCCGAGTTCGCGGCGGGGGTATTTGGCGGGCCCGACGTCGAGCTGCGGCCGTTCACCCGCTCGGCGTACCTGGTCACCCTGGCCGGCCGGATCGGCTACCAGCTGGCGGCCGGCGATCGCTTTCTCACCGAGTCGTGCGATGCGGATCGGGCGCGCGGCGACGGCCGTGACTGCAGCCAGGTGGTGCTCCAGAGCGTCGCGGCGGTCACGGCGATCGAGCGGATCCGCTTTCAGGCGACCGTCGACTTTTTCACCCGCACGGTCGCCTTCGACGATCGCACCTACGACGTGCATCTCGCCCTCGGGGTGCAGTTCTAGCACGCGGTCACGCAGGTCGGCGGGTTTGCCTCGGGCCCGGAGACGGGCGATCTTGCAGCCGGTATGACCGAGCGCCGCTACAGCGAGGAGGAAGTGGCCGCCATCTTCGAGCGGGCGGCCGAGGCCCAGCACACGCCCCGGCGCCAGCTGCCCAGGAGCGAGGGCATGACGCTCGCCGATTTGCAGGACATTGGCCGCGAGGTGGGGATTTCGCCCGAGCTGGTGGCGGAGGCAGCGCGCTCTATGGATCGTGCCGGGCGGGCGGCCTCGCGCCGCTTCCTCGGCTTGCCGATCGGCGTCGGACGGACCGTGGATCTCGACCGCCGCATCTCGGACGACGAATGGGAGCGCCTGGTGGTGGATCTCCGCGAGACGTTCGACGCGCGGGGCACCGTGCGATCCGACGGGACGTTTCGCGAGTGGACCAACGGCAACCTCCAGGCGCTGCTCGAGCCCACGCCGACGGGACATCGCCTGCGGCTGCGGACCGTGAAGGGCGACGCGCGCGGCTTCATGAGCGCGGGACTCGCGATGTTGGGTACCGGTGGCGCCGTGATGCTCGTCAACGTGGTGATGGGTACGCCCGGTGACGCTGGTGCGCTGGCGAGCGCCGGATTCCTCGCGGTGATGGGGCTGGGCATGTTCGGCATCGGCGCGCTCCGCCTGCCGGGCTGGGCGCGACGCCGCCGGCGGCAAATGGAGGAAGTGGGCACGCGTTTCGCGCTCTCGGCCGGGTCTCCGCCGCACGACCCGCTCACCGATGGGCAGTGAGCCGCTCGCTGCGGCAGCCGACACCGGCCGCGGTGGGGTGTAGGTCAACTGGCAGACCGCCCGGCTGTTAACCGGGAAGTTGGAGGTTCGAATCCTCCCGCCCCAGCTCGCCACACCAAGCCGTGACTGAGCGCAGTGCGCCGCCGGATCCCATCGTGGTCACCCGCGTCCCGCTCGACGCGATCGCCCACCTGCGCGAGCAGTATCGCCACGAGATGCGCTGCCAGATCGTGCGCGACTCGCTACACGCCCGAGGCCTCACCGATCTGTACGCGCTGCAGCGCGCCGACGGGATCGTCGCGTACGGCGCGTTGCGGCGCGACGGCGAGGGGCCGCGAGACGTCATCACGGAGTTTTTCGTTCGTCCGGACGACCGCGCCGCCGCTCTGCCGCTGTTCCGGCGCCTGATCGCCGCGAGCGGGGCCCGCTGGATCGAGGCGCAGACCAACGATGCGGGGCTCACCCTCCTGCTGTTCGACACCGCCGGAGACCTGACCAGCGACCGCATCCTGTTTGCGGACGCTGGCTGCACGCACTTCCCGGCTCCGGGGGTGACGCTCCGGCCGGTCACCGACGCGGACCGCGCCCGGATGTTCCCGCACACGCTCGAGCCGGTCGGCGACTGGGGGTTGGCCCGGGGCGACGAGATCGTCGCGACGGGTGGGCTCATGTTCCACTACAACCCGCCGTACGGCGACCTCTATATGGAAGTGGCGGCGGCGCACCGCCGCCGCGGCTACGGCAGCTACCTGGTGCAGGAGCTGAAGCGGCTGTGCTACGAGCTGGGGCGGGTGCCCGCTGCCCGCTGCGGGGTGGACAACGTCGCTTCGCGGCGCACGCTCGAGCGCGCGGGCATGCTGCCGTGCGCCCGCATCGTCCGCGGCCGGATCGCCGGCTGAGCCCATGCGCGTCCACCTGGTTGACGGCACCTACGAGCTGTTTCGCGCGTACTACGGCGCCCCTGCCACCGCCGCCCCGGACGGCAGGGCGGTGGGTGCGGCGCTCGGTTTGGCGCGCTCGCTGCTGTCATTGCTGCGCGAAGATGGCGTGACCCACGTCGGGGTTGCGTTCGATCACGTCATCGAGTCCTTTCGCAACGTGCTGTTCGACGGGTATAAGACCGGGGAGGGTGTGCCGGAGGACCTCATGACGCAGTTCCCCCTGGCTGAGCGCGCCGCGCAGGCGCTCGGCGTCGTGGTGTGGCCGATGGTCGAGTTCGAGGCCGACGACGCCCTGGCGACAGCCGCGAGCCGCGCGGCCGCCGATCCGACGGTGGAGCAGGTGGTGATCTGCTCGCCCGACAAGGACCTCACGCAGTGCGTGCAGGGCGACCGCGTCGTCTGCCTCGACCGCCTGCGGCGCCGTACGCTCGATGAGCCGGGGGTGCGCGACAAGTTCGGCGTCGGCCCGGCGTCGATCCCCGACTGGCTGGCGCTCGTGGGCGATGACGCGGACGGGATCCCGGGCGTGCCCCGCTGGGGCGCCCGCTCGGCGGCCGCCGTGCTGGCGGTGTACGAGCACATCGAGGCGATCCCCGACGACGCGGCGCAATGGCGCGTACCGGTGCGGGGCGCCGCGGCGCTCGCCCGCAGCCTGCGGGAGCATCGCGAGGCGGCCGCGCTGTACCGCCGTCTGGCCACGCTCCGGACCGACGTGCCCCTCACCGAGTCCCCGGAAGCGCTGCGTTGGCGGGGCGCCCCGCGCGCCGAGCTGGCGGCGCTGTGTCGCGAGCTCGGGGACGAGGGCTTGGTCGAGCGCATGCCGCGCTGGCTGGCGTGACCATCATGCCGCGCCTCTTGCCCGGTCTCCTCGTCGTCGTCGCGACCGCCCTCGCGGTTTCGGGATGGGCGCCCTACGATCGCACGACGTGGTGGCTCGAAGTGTTCCCCGTGCTGCTGGGCGCGCCGGCACTCGTGGCCACGTACCGGCGCTTCCCCCTGACACGGCTGCTCTATACGCTGCTCGCCGTCCACGCCCTGATCCTCATCGTGGGCGGCCACTACACGTATGCCAGGGTGCCGCTCGGGTTCTGGGTGCAGGACGTCTTCGGCCTGACGCGCAACCATTATGACCGGCTGGGGCACTTCGCGCAGGGTTTCGTTCCGGCCATCTTGGTGCGGGAGCTGCTGCTGCGCACCTCGCCCCTCCGCCCCAGCCGCTGGCTCTTCGTGCTCGTCACGGCGGTCTGTCTGGCGTTCAGTGCCTGCTACGAGTTCTTCGAGTGGTGGGCCGCGCTGGCCGGCGGCGACGCGGCGGACGCGTTCCTCGGCACGCAGGGCGACGTGTGGGACACCCAATGGGACATGTTCCTGGCGTTCGTGGGGGCCATGGTCGCGCAGCTCGTGCTGGCACGCCGTCACGACGCCCAGCTCGCCGCGGTTCTGATCGCGGCACCGGGCTGATGCCGTGACCGAGCCCCTCGCGCTCCTCAACGAGGCGCTCGCCGGTCGCTACCGGCTCACCGCTCAGACTATCGTGACCGCCGTGGCGCTGATCCACGCGCCGGAGGCGTGGGCGCTGACGCAGGGTTGCACGGAGTTCGCCTCCGACGCGCTGCTCACCAACGATGTCAGCGCCGCCGCCCACCAGGCGCTCGGCTTTGCCGAGGTAGAGCAGATCCGCTGTTTCCGGCAGGCGTTGTAGCACGCCGCCATGCGACGCCTCCGCGCGGCGGTATCCATCGGACTGCTGTGGGCTCTCGGGTGGCTCCCGATCGGCGCCGCAGTCGCCTGGTACGCGGCCGCGCGGCCGCCCCACCCCACGGACCTGATCTTCCGACCGGTGGATCTCGCCGTGTTTCTGCCGGCCTGGACGATCTGGGGCGGTCTGAGCGGCGGGGGATTTGCGCTCGTGCTCGGGGCCGTCGAGCGGCGCCGCGGGCTGGCGCAGCTGTCGCTCGGGCGCACCGCGGCCTGGGGCGCGCTGGGCTCGCTGTCCGTGCCGGCGCTGCTCGTGGCGCTGGACGTCCTGCGCGGCGCGGCCCGCTCGCCGCTGTACGACTGGCGGCCGGCGCTCGTGGCCCTCGCGGTCAGCGCGGGCCTCGGCGCGGCGTGCGCGGCCGGGACGTTGCTGCTCGCGCGGCGGCCGGCCGGCGGGGCGCCGTGAGCCGCGAGCCCGGCGAGGCGGTGGGCGCCGGCATCGGCTACCTGGTCGGGCGCGCGATTCCGCGGCGGGCCCGACCGGGCGCTCCATAGCGCCGCCCCCATGCCGCGACGCCGGCTGCAGCGCGCCATGTGGCTCCCGGGCCCGCCGACCTGCACGGCGCCCGCCACCACCACGTGCGCGCTGTGCGGCCGGCCGTTCGGGTCGCGCGGCGGCTGGTGGTGGCGCCGGCGCCGCGTGCTGGCGCTCGCCCTTGGCGGGGTGACCGCGTGCGACCTGTGCCTCGAGCGGGCCCGCGCGATCCTCGCCCGCACTAGCGGCTCGGGCTCCGCCGCGTAGCTTGGCGGTTCCCCCCGCTGGGAGGCTACCGTGAGATCTTGCTGCGCCATCGCCCTCTTCGGAGTTGTCGCGCTCGCCTGCGGCGGCTCGGGTGGCGGGTCCGGATCGGACGCTGGGCTGGCCCGCTTCACCGACGCGTGTCTCGCGTCGAGCAATCTGCCGCGCCCGATCTGTGAGTGCGCCGCGGGCAAGGCCCAGGCGGAGCTGTCCGCCGACGGGCTGGCCTTCCTCACGGCGACGCTGGAGCAGGACGAGGCGCGCGCCGCCGAGTTGCGCGGCAAGCTCGATTTCCAACAGACGATGGCGGCCGGGACGTTCATGGCCCGTGGTCCCGCGGAATGCGCGCGGGAGCAGGCGGGCGTGTCCCCGGCGCCGACACCATAGGACCGCGTCGATATCGGTCGGCGCCGGTGGACGTCATCCGTCCTGGGGTGCGCCGGAGGCCTGGCAGTCCGCGGGTCACTGAGCGTCGTAGGCTCTCTTGAGGATTGCCGTCATCCACTTCCGCCCAGGGAGCCTGCTATGACATCCACCGCTGCCGACACGTCCCCCGCGTCTCTGATCGACATCGATGCCACGTTCCTTCCGGTGTCGCAGATGCGCCAAGTCTCCCGCGTCACGTCGCTCGAGGGCGCGGCCATCACCGGGGAGGTCGTCCTCGGGCCGGCGCATTGGGTCTATCCGCAACATTTCCCCGGCGACCCGATCTTCCCGGGGACGCTCCTGATCGAGGCGGCCGGCCAACTCGTCGCCCTGTGGGCCTGGGCCGACGGGCAGCGGGGTCGTCCGCGGTTGGTGCGGACCAGCGCGGAGTTCCACGCTCCCGTGACGCCCAAGAACGCGCTGCTGGTGGTCCGAGCCGAAGTGCGGCGCAAGCGGCACCTCAATTTCGCGACGGTCGGCATCTGGGCGGACGGCACGCAGGTCGCAACGCTGGACGCGGTGCTCGCCGTGCTCCCGCTCGAGCTCGGTCCGGCATGACCGCGCCCGCAGTTGGCGGCCGCCCGCCCGGCGCGTAGCATTCGAGCATCAGCGGCGCCGGCGGTGGTGATGACGGGCGATCGATTCGAACGGCGGTACACCGAGCAGGAGGTCGCGCTCGTCCTGCAGCGCACGGCCGAGCTCGAGGAGCGGCGTCACCGGCTCGATGCGTCCGGCCGCGGCCTGACCCAGCATGAGCTCGAGACGATCGCGCGCGATGCGGGGTTCAGCGTGGACGCGCTGCGGGAGGTGCTGGCCGACCTGCCGACCAGGGAGCCGCTCCGCGCGCGGTCGCTGCTGGGACCGTCGGCCGTGGCCAAGCGCGTCGCGGCGATCCCCGGCCGCCTCGCGGATACGGAGCTGCCGCCCCTAATCGCCTTGGTGGAGGATCGCGTCGCGGCCGCCGGCACCGTCACCGAGGCGGTCGGCGTCCTGCGCTGGACGAGCGTGCCGGACGGGCACCATTTCACGCCCATCACCCAGGTGTCGTTCACTCCGGTGGGGGCCGAGACGCACATCCAGGTGTCGCGGCGCTACGCGCCGCCGGCCCGTGCGCTCGTGCACCTGCTGCCGGGCGCGTGGGGCGCGATGCTCGGCTTCACCATCGGCAGCAGCGCGGGACTCGCGCTGCTACCGGGCGCGGTGGCGGTGGCGGTGGCCGCGGCGGCCGGGGTCGCGGTCGGGCGCGGCGTGTGGCAGCTGGTGGCCCGCCGGAACCACGCCCGCGTCGCGGGGCTCGCCGCGGAGCTCGTCGCGGCGGCGGAACGGCGCGCGAACCCCGGGCGTTCTCCCTGAGGATCCGATCATGAGCGACACACCGGAGCCGACACCCCGCGAGCCCTTTCCGTACGAGACCCACCTCGACGTCCGGTACGGACCACTCGAGACGGTGGACGTGCAGGCGCTGGTGGACGCGACTACCCATCCCTGGTACAACCAGACCCTGTGCCGGGTCAACGACGCGGTGGTGCGGCTCGGCGTGGTGCGAGGCGAGTACCACTGGCACAAGCACGACGACGAGGACGAGTTCTTCTACGTGGTCGAGGGTCGCTTCCTGATCGATCTCGAGGATCGCACGGTCGAGCTGGCCCCGCGTCAGGGGTTCGTGGTGCCGCGGGGAGTGGTGCATCGCACGCGGGCGCCCGAGCGCGCGGTGATCCTGATGGTGGAGGCGGCGGGGGTGGTGCCCACCGGCGACTGGGAGTAGGGCGGAGCGTCCGCGCTCCCATGTACGTCTACCTCTGGGAATACCGCGTGCGGCCGGAGCGTCGCGCGGAGTTCCTGCGGCACTACCGCGCCGGGGGCACGTGGGCCCGGTTGTTCCGCCAGGGGCCGGGGTACCTCGGGACCGACCTGCTGCACGACGCCGCCGACCCGGCGCGGTACGTGACCGTGGACCGCTGGGTGGACGAGGCGGTGTTTCGCGCCTTTCGCGCACGCTACGCCGCGGAGTTCGCGGCGCTCGATCAGCGCTGCGAGGCGCTCACGACGGCCGAGACGCTCTTGGGGGAGTACGCGACGGTCGCGGCGGAGGATCCGGGATCATGAGCGGCTCGGCCGAGGTGCACCTGCGCCCGGTGACCGCCGAGCTGCTCGAGGACGGCGCCTCGCTGCCCTGGCCGGCCGTGCTCGCGCACACGCTCCCCGCGGTCAGCGCCTCGACGCGGATCCTCGAGCGCGGCGGGTTCACGTGGGTCGGCGACGTCGTGGACCGCGGTCGATGCCGTGATGTTCTGTTGCATGGTTGCCGCATGGAGTTGGGACGCGAGCGTGGACGCACGAGTGATGCGGCCACGCGTCGGCACTCGCAGCCCTGGGGTCGCTGCGCGCATGGCGCCGGCTCCCGGTGGAAGCCGGGTCCGATCACTGCACGCCGGTACAATTGATGCAGGCCACGCTCTGTATCATCGTGGAACAGCTCCACCGGTGAGGCCGGTGGGCGGTTTGGTCATGGACCCCGAGGGGGAGGGCCGCCGGGATGATCCAGACGCCGCAGTGTGCCTGCATGAGTCCCCCGTTTCCGCACGACGGTTTCGAGCGCGAGTTCGTGGGCGTGGACGACGGCGGCGGCCGCTTCGCCGAGGTCTCGGTCGAGCGTTGTCGCCGCTGCGGTCAGCGTTGGCTGCGCTACGCGTTCGAGACGGAGGGGTTCTCGCGCTCCGGCCGCTGGTTTCGCGGCGCCGTCACCGCCGCCCAGGCGAAGCGCGTGAACGCGACCACGGCCATCGGGGTACTCGCCAATCTCCCCTGGCATTTCTACGGCGGCAGTTATTTTGCGACGACCGGGGTCCGGAGCGACAACCGGCTCGATCCCGGCCGGCTCTAGTCGTCCGCCGCGTTTCTCACCGACAACCGACGGGGCATCATCGTGCGTAACCAGGCGCACGAGCCCACGGATTTCCGCGGGCTCGTCCAGCACTACTTGCGGGATCTAGTCTACGGGGCGAACGACGGCATCATTACGACGTTCGCCGTCGTCGCCGGGGTGGCCGGCGCGGCGCTCGATGTCCGGGTGGTGGTGATTCTGGGCTTCGCCAACCTGCTGGCGGACGGGTTCTCGATGGGCGCGAGCAACTTCCTGTCGATTCGCTCGGACGAGGCGGTCCGCCGCACAGTCGGGAAGGCGACCCACGAACCGTTCCCGACGCGGCACTCGGTTGCCACCTTCCTGGCGTTCGTGATCGCGGGCGTGATCCCCCTCCTGAGCTACGTGGTGGTGCTGCGCGCGGACGCGTTCGTGACGGCGATCGGACTCACCCTGGCCGCGCTATTCGTGGTCGGGGCGGCGCGCTCGCTCGTGACCGACGTGCGCTGGTGGCGTAGCGGGAGCGAGATGCTCCTCGTCGGGGCGGCCGCCGCCGCGGTCGCCTACGGGGTCGGGGCCTGGGTGAGCGGGATCACGGGCTGACGGGCCGGCGGGCGTCGCCTCACGAGGGAGGATCGGTCAATGTCACGGGCAATCGTCTTCGTCCTCGCGGCGTTGGTGATCTCCGCCGCACGGTACCCGACCGCCGCCCAGGTGCCGGACAGCGTGCGCGTGGGGTCGCCGTCGCTCGCCGCCGTCCGCCCGTCGCTGACGAGCGATACGGTGGACAACTACGTCTTCAGCGGCGGAACGCGCCGGCTCACCGGCACCACCGTGCGCACGATCACGCGACGCGACGATCCGGCCGAGCCGGTCTACGAGATCCGCACGGCGCACTGGCTGGCGGGCGGCGACACGTCGCACACGACCATGGTCGTGCGGGCGCTCGACCTGTCGCTCGTCTTCCACCGGGTCAAGGCGCCCCGGGATTCGGCCGCGGTGACGGCGTCGCGCACCCATCTGACGGGCTGGGTGGTGCTGCCTGGCGAGCCGACGATGCTGCTCGACCGCACCCTCGCGCATCCCGTGTTCGGGGTCGAGGGTCAGATCCCGTGGCTGTTCCCGCTCCTCCCGCTCGCCCCGGGGTACACGGCCGCGGTGCCGCATTTCTCCCAGTGGGACGGCAGCGAGGTGTGGGCCACGATCACGGTCGTGGGCGCCGAGCGCGTGGCGCTCGGCGGGGGCGCGTTCGATTGCTGGAAGGTGGACGCGGGGCCGCTCGGCCCGCCGGGGTACCGCGCCTACGCCTGGGTCGACCGGTCGTCGCGGCGGGTGGTCCAGTCGGCGTTGCGCGGCCCGGACGGAGGCACCGAGTACTGGTCGTCACTGCGCTGAGCCCGCGCGGGACCGGCGCGCTCACCGCTGCCGGATGAACGTGCCGTCGCGCAGCTCAGCGTAGGCCTCCCGGAGCTCCGCGTCGGTGTTCATCACGATGGGACCGTACCAGGCGACGGGCTCCTCGATCGGTTTGCCGGACACCAAGAGGAACCGGATCCCCGCCGGGCCCGCCTGCACCACGACCTCGTCGCCCCGATCGAACAGCACGAGCGTGCGGTCGCCCGCTTCGGCGGCCGCCCCGGCCGCCGGGATCGGCGATCCCACCTGGTCAGTGCGGACGGCGGACGGCGGCGAGGCATCGCGGAAAGTCCCGCTGCCCTCGAAGATGTAGGCGAAAGCGTGCCGGGTCGTCTCGACCGGCAGCGTCCGGCGCCGGCCCGGCGGCACCCACACGTCGAGGTAGCGGGGATCGGCCGCGATCCCGTCCACCGGACCACGCCGGCCCCAGAACTCGCCGCACACGACCCGCACGCGGGTGCCGTCGTCGTCGGTCAGCTCGGGGATGTCCGGCGCCGCGACGTCCTGATAACGCGGCGCGGTCATCTTGTGGCTCGCCGGCAGGTTGGCCCACAGCTGGAAGCCGTGCATCCGGCCGTTCGGGTCGCCCCGCGGCATCTCCTGGTGCAGGATCCCGCTGCCCGCTGTCATCCACTGCACGTCGCCGCTGCCCAGCGTGCCCCGGTTGCCGAGGCTGTCGCCGTGCTCGACGGCGCCCGTGAGGACGTACGTGATGGTCTCGATGCCGCGGTGCGGGTGCCACGGGAACCCGGCCAGGTAGTCGGCCGGCCGGTCGTTGCGGAAGTCGTCGAACAACAGGAACGGGTCGAATTCGGTCGGATCGCCGAAGCCGAACGCGCGGCGCAGCCGCACGCCCGCGCCCTCGATCGTGGGCTGGGATTCTACGATACGCTTGATCGGTCGGATGGACACGGTACGCTCCCCGGGTGTGCGTCGTCCGCTGTGGCTGAACACCGTCCCGCGCCGCCCGGTTCCCCCGGACGCGCCGCGACTGGCGGCGCGCGCCGCGTCGGATAGACTACGGCAGGACGCCCGTCACCTACCGCCCCCCTCAGGCCCTGGAGGACGCCGCGATGTCGCCGCCCACACCCAAGCAGCAGTTCCTCGACGCCTACGACCGCGAGCAGGCCATCACCATGCGGGTGCTGCGCGCGTATCCCGAGGACCGTCTCGATCTCCGGCCGCATCCCAAGTGCAAGACGGCCCGCGAGCTCGCCTGGGTCTTCGTGTTGGAGCGCGGGTTGGGCCAGCTGGTGCTCAATGACGGTTTCGCGAGCGGCAATCCGCCCGGGCAGATGCCGCCGCCTCCGGACTCCTGGGCGGTGCTGCTGGGCGCGCTCGAGAAAGGCCACCGCGAGTTCGGCGACGCCGTCCGCGCGCTGCCCGACGCCAGGCTGTTCGAGACCGTGAAGTTCTTCACCGGGCCCCAAACGCTGAGCGACGTACGGCGGATGGACTTCTTGTGGTTCCTGCTGTCCGACCAGATCCACCATCGCGGTCAGTTCTCGGTGTATCTGCGGATGGCCGATGGCAAAGTCCCGGCCATCTACGGGCCCAGCGCCGACGAGCCCTGGATGTGAGGGCGACGCCACGGAGGTGACATGTCGCACGTCAATCAGATGGAGATCCGCTGCCGCCACTGCCGCCAGTGGTTCCCGTCTCCAGTCGTGTTTGGAGACGACGAGAGCTTCGACACGGCGACCCTGGTCGAGAGCGAGGTCGCGTGTCCGCACTGCGGCCGGATGACCGGCTGCGACAAGGAGAACATGCGGCTGCGGGACGAGGGATAGGCGGCTGCCGAGCGGCTGGATGGCGCACTCGGGCGAAGGTCCTCCGGGTGCCGAACCCTCGTTTGACGCGCCGTGACGTGACCGCGCCGCTGCCGCGCCGGGCCGGTCCGCCGCCCGCGACGCATCAGGGGATGCCGCACGCGCAGATCGGCGTTATGCCCGAGCCGGCGGTGGACGCGGAGCTCCGCCGGCGGGCGTTCGCCCTGCCGGGCCTCGAGAATCGGCCGAGCCTGATCTCCGTCCCCGGCGCGCGGGCCCTGTGGCTGGCCGAGGGCGTCCCCGTGGCGCGTCCGGAGGGGATGATCCGGGGACGGGAGTTCGCTCATATCCATCCCGACGGCAGTCTGCACGCGGTGCTGCCGCCCGAGCGCGCCCGCGACGCGATCGCGGCCGGTTGGGCGGAGCCGCATCCGATCGCGGGCCCGCTGGGCCTGGATGGCCTCGTGATGCTGTACACGCCGCGGACGGCGGAGGAGCTCACGACGATCTTCACGCTTGTGGTCGATTCGTACAACTACGTGACCGGCCGGGGGATCGACACGGACGCCGGCACTTGACGGACGGGGGCCCTCGGGCCCATGCTCGAGCCGAGACATTCATCGTAACCGTTTCCGCTAGCGAGGTGATCATGGCGCGACCGCCTGCGTGGCTCCGGGCCGCCCGACTGGGCACCGCCATTGCCATCGGCACCCTGGCGGTGGCGGGCTGTCCTCCGCAGCAGCCCCCGCCGCCGCCCGATCCGGTCGCTTTGGGAGAGCGGCTCTTTTTCACCGAGACATTCGCCGGCAACGGGCGCACCTGCGGGTCGTGCCATCGCGCGGAGGACAACTTCGGCATCACCCCCGCGTTCATGGCGACGCTGCCGGCCACCGATCCGTTGTTCATCGCGGAGCGGGACTCCAATCTCGCGCGCAACTTCGAAAACCCCCGGCTGATGCGCGAGTTCGGCCTGATCCTCGAGAACCAGGACGGGTTCGACGATCTCCCCACCGACTTCAACATGCGCGGGGTGCCGCACACGCTCGCGCAGCGCACGTCCGTCGCGAGCGCCGCCGGGCCCCGCACGGGCTGGTCGGGTGACGGCGCGCCGGGCGACGGGTCGCTGCGGGCGTTCGCCACCGGCGCGGTGATCCAGCACTTTCCCCGGACGACCAGTCGGGTCGCGGGCGTGGACTTCCGGCTGCCCACGGACGCCGAGCTCGACGCGATCGAAGCGTTCATGCTGTCGCTCGGCCGGCAGGAAGACCTGGTCCTGCCGCTGCCGCTCAAAGGGACGGTGGCGCGGCGGGGGCAGGAGATCTTCGTCGACAACACGCTGGGCAAGTGCAACGCCTGCCACTTCAACGCCGGGGCCAACGGGAATCCCGCCATTTTCGGGGCGGGCGCGGGCAATCTCAACTTCAATACGGGCGTGGAGGACCTGCCCGACCAGCCAGCCGATCTCACGGGCGAGCTGAACCCGCCCGACGACGGCCTCGGCAGCCCGGGCGACGGGACCTTCAACACGCCGCCGTTGGTCGAAGCGGGGGACACCGGGCCCTTCTTCCACAACAACTCGGTGGAGACCATCGAGGGCGCGGTCGCGTTCTACAACGGGGACGCGTTCAACAACTCGCCCGCGGGACAGCTGCTCGCCGGGGCCACGGGCGGCGGCATCAATCTCGACGGCACGCAAGTGGTGGCCGTGGCCGCGTTTCTCCGCGTGATCAATGCGCTCGAGAACATTCGCGAGACGACCGCGCTGCTCGAGCGCAGCCTCGCGGGGGAGAAGGGCGTCGCGGCGAGCCTCTTGGGCCGCGCGCTCGCTGAGACCGACGACGCGATCGAGGTGCTGGCGGGCGGCGGGCTGCATCCGATGGCGGTGGGGCACCTGCGGCGTTCCCGCAGCTTGATCCAAGGCGTGTCCGCGTCCGGACCCGCCGACCGCCTGCGGCAGGCCATCGCGGCGCAGGCGGACGCGCGGCGCGATCTGATCGAGGACCAATGAGAAAGGCGGCACGCATGAGCTTCCGTTGCGGCGGCGTAGCGCTGGCCGCGCTGTGCTGGGGCGTCAGTCCGCTCGGGGCGCAGGAAGCCACCGAGCGCTTCATTCCCATCGGGCAGTCGCCGGGGATCTCGGGCACCTACGCCTACCTCGGTGACGTCGTGGCCGTGGACGCGGCGGGCAAGACCGTGACGGTGCGCGGACCAGCGGGCGATCGCACGATTGCCGTGTCCGAGCGGAGCCGGATCTGGCTCGACCGCTCGGCACTCCGGCAGTCGAACCTCACGGGCACCTTTGCGGACATTCAGGTGGGGCGGCGCGTCGAGGTGAAGTACGAGGATCCCGAGCGGCGCGAGAAGGCGGACTGGATCAAGGTGGCGGTGCCGGCGAACGACTGACCGGCGAAAGCGTCGTGCTCGGCGCGACGTCGACGAAGCCGCAGGCCCGGACACCGATCCGCCCGAGCCGCGCTGACGGACGGTGGCGCGCGCCGTCAGAACGCATAGGTTTTACGGGTCCCCCACTTCGGAGCGCGTGATGCGCCGTCTCGCCGTGATGTGCAGCGCCGTCGTGCTGCTTGCAGCGTGCCAGAAAGCCAACGAACAACCCGTCACCGAGATGGCGTCCGCGACGCCCCAGATCGTGCTCGCCGACCTGGCGGGGACGTGGAACTTCCAGTCCATTCCCGCGACCGGCGACACGACCCCGATCATGGCCGAGGTCATGGCGACCGGGGAAACCACGGGCTGGATGTTCAAGTTCGCGAACCGACCGGCCATGCCGATGCGCGTGGTCGCCGTGGGCGGGGACAGCCTCGTCACGGAGATCGGGCCGTACGAAAGTGTGCTGCGCAAGGGCGTCATGGTCACGACGCGCTGGGTCACGCGGCTCGAGGGGGGTAACCTCGTCGGCACGTTCCGCGCCCGCTATCAGACCACCGGCGCGGACTCGGTGTTGATCGGCCGGAGCGTCGGGACCCGGATGCCGTAGAGGGCCCCGACACGAACGCGAAACGGGCGGCCCGTCAGGGCCGCCCGTTTCGGTGTCGCACGCGCCGCACGTCGTTCAGGCCCGCGCGACCTTCACTTCGATGAGACGCGGCTTGGCCTTCTCCACCTTGGGGAGCGTCACGGTCAGCACGCCGTGCTCGTAGGTCGCCTGAATGGCGCCGGCGTCCACCATCGCCGGGAGCGTGAACGTCCGCTCGAAGGTCCCGTAGGTCCGCTCGTAGCGGTGCACCCGCTCCGCCTCTTCCTCGGCCACCTGCTCCTTCTGGCCGCTGATGGTCAGCACGTTCCCCTCGACGGAGATCTTAACGTCAGCGGGTTTCACCCCGGGCACCTCGGTCAGGATGCGGATCGCGTCTTCCTGCTCGAAGATGTCCACGGGGGGGACCCAGGCGGCTGTCGCGCTGTCGCGAGGCGCCCATTCGAAGTTCCCGAACGCGTCGCCGAGCAACCGGTTCACCCGGCGCTCGAACGTCGACAGCTCCGGGGCCAGGTCGCGATTGAATCGGGTCAGGGTCAACATGGTGTGCGTCCTCCCAATGTGTGGTTCACACGATTACGAGATACCCCGGGCCTGGTGGCCCGTCGGCGGCCCACCAAAGCAACCGGCGTGCCGCTGAAAGGCGTCCCTCATATGCCATGTTGACAATCGGTTAGATTCATTCTGGCACCCGCGTGTCACGCTGACAGCCCCTGCACAGGACTCCGAAATCCGATGACGCACACCACGACCGTTTCCCTCCCGCCTGCCGAGGTCATCGCCCGGGCCAAGACGTTCTTTGCCGAGCGCGTCCCGCACGCCAGCGCGTTCGTGGAGAAGGAAGGCGCGACGTTCGTCGTCCTGCGGGGCCAGGGCGGGGAAGAAGTGGCGATTCACGCGACGGCCGACGGGGAAGGCGCGCGGGTGCGGGCGTCGACGCTGTTCTTCGATCAGTCGGTCGGGCGGTTTCTGTCGACCCTGCCGATCGCCTCCGCCGTGGAGGTCACGTGACGGTGCCCGCCGGGTCCCTGCCGGTGCGGGTCACCGTGACCGACGCGTGGGACGAGGTGACGCTGGCGCTCACGCCGACGGCCACCGTCGCGGACCTGAAGGGGGAGGCGCTGCGGCGGGCGTTGGCGCGGCCGGTGGTGCCCGACGAGTACGTCGTGAAGTTCCGGGGGGCCCTGGTCCTGGACGAGTCGCAGACGCCTGCGGCGCTGGGCGCGGGTCCGAACGCGCCCTTCATCGTGCTCCCGGCGCGGCGCCGTCCGGTGCGGTGAAACCACCGTCGCGCGCCCTGACGACGCTCGCCACCGGCGTGCTGCTGCTGGACGCCGCGCTGCTCGTGCTGGGCGGTGTGGTCCTGGGCCGTGTCGTGCTGGTGATCCTCGGCGCGGCGTGCGCTCTGGTGGCCGCCCTCGTCCTCCTGGGGTGGCGCCGCTACCGCCGGACGATGGAGGAGCTGGACGCCGCGCGACGGGAGATCCGGGGCGACGTCGACGCCATCCGCGATCTGCTCCACCGCCACCATCGCGACAACTGAGTGGGTACCGCCGTCGTCTGGCACCCCGCGTGCCGCTGGCACGACGCCGGCGCCGGGCATCCGGAGCGGCCCGACCGGATCGAGGCGGTGCTGGCGGCCCTGCGCGATCCGGACCTGGGCGCGGCCATCGAATGGGTCGAGGCGACCCCGGCCACGCGGGCGCACCTCGCGCGCGTCCACCCGGCGGCCTACCTCGATCATCTCGAGGCGTTGGCCGCGGCGGGTGGTGGCCGGTTGGATCCGGACACGGTGCTGGGCGCCCGGTCGTGGGAGGCCGCGCGGGCCTCCGCCGGGGTCGCGGTGGCGGCGGTGGAGCGGGGGCTGGTGGGCGGCACCGCGTTCGGCGGCACCCGGCCCCCGGGTCACCACGCGCTGGCCGATCAGGCGATGGGTTTTTGCTTCGTCAACAACGTGGTCGTCGCCGCGCGGCACGCGCAGGAGCGAGGCCGCGAGCGCGTGCTCATCGTCGATTGGGATGTGCACCACGGCAACGGGACGCAGGCGCTGGTCGAACGCGACCCCACGATTCGCTTCGTGTCGCTGCATCAGTATCCGTGGTATCCGGGCACGGGTGCGGCGGAGGAGCGCGGGGTCGGCAACGTGTTCAACGTGCCGCGGCCGCCCGGTTTGCCGCGCGCCGCCTACGTCGCCGACCTGCTGGCCGCCGTGGACGTCGCGCTCGCCGGCTGGCAGCCCGATTTCGTGTTGGTGTCGGCCGGATTCGATTCTCTGGCGGGGGATCCCCTCGGCGGGTTCACGCTCGAGCCGGGGGACGTGGCGACGCTGACGACCGCGCTGCGCGAGCGTGCCGGCATGGCACCGGTCGTGGGCCTCCTGGAGGGCGGATACCGACTGGATCTGCTCGCCGCCGGGGCGGCGGCGCATGTGCGCGCGCTTGCCCGCGACGCGGGGGCTCCGCAGCTTTGACCACGTGACCGCCGCCGCGCCGACGCAGACCAATCGCAACTGGCCCGCCAGCATCTACCGGCGGCCGGACAACACGATGGAGCACGACCTCGCGCCGTTGCGGATCCGGGAGGTCGTGCAGTCGGGCGAAGGCGAGCTGTGGGTGGACATCGATTCCACCAACAATCACCAGCACGCGCTGCTCGAGAAGATCTTCGAGTTCCATCCGCTCTCCATCGAGGATACCCTGTCGCCCGGGACGCGGGTGAAGCTCGAGGAGTACGGCCGCTACCTGTTCGTCGTGATGGCCGGCCTGCGCTTCGATTCGGCGACGCCGGACCCGTTCGATCTCGAGACGTTCAACCTGTACTTCTTCCTCGGCTCCAATTTCCTCGTGACCGTGCACGCCATTCCCTCGGCGTCGTGCGACGCCGTGCGGGAGCGGTTGATCCGCAGCCCCGACCCGCTGGCCCGCGGGGCGGAAATGACGATGCACGGCATCATCGACCAGGCGGTCGATGCGTATTTCCCGCTCGTGGAGCAGCTGAACGATCTCGTCGAGCGGCTCGAAGAGAAAGTGTTCGACGAGTTCGACCGCAAGCTGGTGCACGACATCTTCAAGGCGAAGCGCACGGCCCTTGCTCTGCGCCGGCACGTGAGCCCGTTGCGCGAGGCGCTCAACGTGCTGAGCAACCGGCCCACCACTTACATTCGGCCGGAAACGCAACTCTACTACCGGGACATCTACGACCACACGATCCGCATCACCGAGTCGGTGGACACGACACGCGATTTGCTCACTGGCGTCCTGGAGACGTACCTCTCCGAGACGTCCAACCGCATGAACCAGGTGATGAAGCAGCTGTCGATCGTCGCGACCCTGGCGCTGCCGCTGGTCGTGATGGGCGGGATCTTCGGGATGAACTTCAGCCGCATGCCCCTGATCCACGACCCGCTCGGGTTCTTCTGGGCGTTGGGCGGCATGGCGGCGGTTTCGGCCGTCATTCTCTGGTGGCTGCGGCGTAGCGGATGGCTCTGAAACTCGCCACCGAGGTCATCGCGCTCGAGACGCGCCACCCCTTCGTCATCGCGCGGGGGGGGCACAGCGACTACGGGGTCGTGTGGGTTCGCCTCACCGACGACGACGGCCTCGAGGGCTGGGGCGAGGCCGATCCGTCGCCGTATTACGGGGAGACCCCCGAGACGGTCCTGGCGAAGCTCGCGGAGCTCGCGCCGCACGTGCCCGCGGATCCCTTCGACCTCGAGGCGGCGGAGGCCCGTTTCGCGGCCGCGGTCCCCGGCAACGGCGCCGCGCGGGCCGCCCTGTCGGCCGCCCTGCACGATCTCGTCGGCAAGCGACTCGGCCAGCCTCTGTGGCGGCTCTGGGGCCTGGATCCCGGGAAAGCCCCGGTGTCTTCCTTTACCATCGGCCTCGACACGCTGGACAAGATGCGGGCCAAGGTCGCGGAGGCCGCCGAGTACCCCGTGCTCAAGATCAAACTCGGCACCGAGCGGGACGAGGAGATCCTGCGGACCATTCGCGACGCCACCGACAAGCCGATCCGGGTGGATGCGAACGCCGGATGGACGGTGGAGCGGGCGCTGGCGATGCTGCCGGTGCTCCAGGAGTTCGGCGTCGAGTTCCTCGAGCAGCCGCTCCCGCCCGGCGACCTCGAAGGGCTGGCGACGGTGCGGCGGCGGTCCCCGTTGCCGATCGTGGTGGATGAAAGCTGCATCGTGGCGACCGACATCCCCCGGGTCGCGGGCGCGGCGGACGGCATCAACATCAAGCTCGCCAAGTGCGGCTCACTGCGCGAAGCGCTGCGCATGATCGCCGCGGCGCGCGCCCACGGCATGATGGTGATGGTGGGCTGCATGATCGAATCGTCGCTCGGGATCACTGCGGCGGCGCACGTCACCCCCCTGGTGGACGCCGCCGATCTCGACGGTGCCGCGCTCACGCGGAACGATCCGTTCGTGGGCGCATCGATCGCCGGCGGCCGGATCGCCCTGCCGACGGAGCCGGGGCTGGGTGTGCGACGGCGATGAGCCGGCCGCGCTACGCCGCGATCGCCCTCCCGCTCCCCGTCGCCCGCCCCTATACCTACGAGATCCCCGCCGAGCTGAGCCCGCGCGTCGGGCCGGGCGCCCGCGTCATCGTGCCGGTCGGACGCCGGCGCACCGTCGGCATCGTGCTCGCCGCCAACGTCGAGGAGCCGCCGGCTGCGGTGGCGGTCCGCGCCGTGCTCGCCGTGCCGGACGAGGAGCCCGTGCTGTCGGGCGCGCTGCTCGCGCTGGCGCGCTGGATGTCCGACTACTACGGCGCCCCGCTCGGCCTGGTGTTGCGCGCAATGCTCCCCGGTGCCCTGTGGTCGGTGGCGAAGCCCGCCGGCCCGGCCGAGGGGAGCGAGCGGGTCATCGCGCTGGTGCGCCACCTGCCGTCCCTGCTCGAGCGCGAGGCGACGTTCCGCCGCGCCCCGCGGCGCCGCGCGGCCTACGAGGCGCTCGAAGCCCTCGGGGGGACCGCGCCCGTGCGCCACATCGGCGGCCGCCTCGGATTCTCGACGGCGGTGCTCACCGGTCTGGTCGGGCTGGGGCTCGCCGCGTTCCGCGTGGAGTCGCGGCCGCGCGACCCGTACGCATCGGGACCGGCGCCCGCGCCGCCGATCCCCACACCGGACCAGGCGGCGTTGGTCCGCGCGATCCTCGACGCCCCGGCCGGTGTGCCGGCCCTGATCCACGGCGTGACCGGGTCGGGCAAGACCCTCGTGTATCTGGAGGTGCTGCGCCGACTGGTGGACGCGCGGCGCGGCGGCATCGTGCTGGTGCCGGAAATCGCGCTCACGCCGCAGACGGTGGCGCGGGTACGCGGGGCATTCGGCGACCAGGTGGCGGTGCTGCACTCGGGTCTGTCCGCCGGCGAGCGGCTGGATGCCTGGCGGGCCCTGCGCCGCGGGGAGCGGCTCGTGGCCGTTGGGCCGCGCTCGGCGGTGTTTGCGCCCGTCGCCGACCTCGGTGCCATCGTGGTGGATGAAGAGCACGAGCCGAGCTACAAGCAGGGGAGCGCGCCGCGGTACCACGCGCGGGACGTGGCGCGCGCGCGGGCGCGCCTCGAGGGGGCGCGGCTGGTGCTAGGGAGCGCAACGCCGTCGCTCGAGTCGTGGTGGGAGGGGGAGCAGGGGACGATGCGGTTGTTCGCCCTGCCGGAGCGCATTGGGGCGCGGCCCCTGCCGCCCGTGGAGGTCGTGGATCTCCGCAGCGCCGAGCGGGTGCCCGAGGCGCGCGCGATTCCGTGGACCGTGGCGCTCGACGGCGCCGTGGCGGGGGCGCTGAGCCGGCGCGAGCAGGTGATCCTGCTGCTCAATCGGCGCGGCTTCGCCACCTATCTGCAGTGCCCCTCGTGCGGGACGGCGGCCGAGTGCCCGCACTGCGCGATCGCGCTCAAGGTCCATCGCGCGCCGCCGGCGCTGCGCTGCCACTACTGCGGGCACGACCGGCCGGTGCCCGCGGCCTGCCCGCGGTGCGGCGACGCCACGCAACGCATGGGCGGGCTCGGCACGCAGCAACTGGAGCACTTCCTCGGTCTGCGATTCCCCGCGGCGCGGCTCGCCCGCATGGACCTCGACACTACGAGCACGAAGTGGGCGCACCAGGAGATCCTGGGCCGGGTGGCGCGCGGTGAGGCGGACGTGCTGCTCGGGACGCAGATGATCGCCAAGGGGCTGGACTTCCCGAACGTCACGGTGGTTGGCGTGGTGGATGCGGACACCGGGTTGCACATGCCCGACTTCCGGGCGGCGGAGCGGACGTTCCAGCTCGTGGCGCAGGTCGCGGGGCGGGCGGGCCGCGGGGAGCGTGGCGGGCGAGTCGTGGTCCAGACCCGCCACCCTGACCACCACGCGATTCGCGCGGCGGCCGCGCATTCGGTCGAGGCGTTCGCGGCGGCGGAGCTGCCGCAGCGGGCGGCGCCGCACCCGGCGTATCCACCAACGGTGGGCTTGGTGCGGTTCGTCGCGAGCGCGCCGCAGGAGGCCCGGGCGGCCGCGCTCGCCGAGCGCGTGGCCCAGTGGGTCCAACGCGCGAACGCCGGCAAGCTCGGCGGCGCGCTCACGATCCTGGGGCCGGCGCCGTGTCCCCTCGCCCGCCTGGAAGGGCGGTGGCGCTGGCACCTGTTGGTGAAGGCCGCCGAGCCGCGCCCGCTCGGGCGCGTAGTCCGGGCGTGGCGGGCAATGGGACGGCGCTCGGTGATCGTGGACCGGGATCCGGTGTCGCTCTTGTGATCGGCCGCGGCGGAGCCGTTGTCCGCGCGATTCGCGGCGCGTAACTTACGCGCCCAATGGCACTCCCCCGCTTCCGGTACCGCCCGCCGAGCTTCGACAGCGCGCCGCTCGCGGACGCGCCGGACGCGCGCTTTGCGCCGGCGCCGGCGGCGGCGGTGCTGCCCGACGACTTCTTCTCGACGACCAACCTGCCGACCTACCTGAAGGTGGGCGGCGAGTGGCGCCGGCCGCGCCTGCCGCGCATGGACTGCGTGATCGTCCATCATCCGGACGGCGACCTGGTCGTGACCGAGCCCCGCAAGGTGGCGCCGGGAGACCGGGTGGCGCTCGGGGCCGCCGAGGACGGCAGTGACGGCATCCTGGTCCATGCCGAGGGCTTCCTGAGCGGCCGGCCGAGCGCCAACGAGTTTCGCTTCATGCAGACCGAGGTGTCGCGCGAACGACCCGTGGACTACGGCACGCTCGCAGCGCTGCTCGGCGAGGAGAAGGCGCGGGGGGGGACGATCGTGTGGGTGGTGGGGCCGGCGCTGGTGCACGCGCGGGCGCGCGAGGATCTCATCTGGTTCATCCGCCAGGGCTACGTGGGTGCCCTGCTGGGCGGCAACGCCGTGGCGGTGCACGACCTCGAGGCCGCGATCTTCGGTACGACGCTGGGGATGTCGAGCACCGGGGAGGGGGTCAGCGGCGGCCACGCGCTGCACATGCGCGCGATCAACGCGGTGCAGGGCGCCGGGTCGATCGCGGCCGCCGTGCGTTCGGGCCTCGTCGGGACCGGCATCATGCACGCCCTGGTGACGTGTGACGTGCCCTACGTGCTCGCCGGGTCCATTCGCGACGACGGTCCGCTGCCGGGCGTGTTCTCCGACGTGCTGGCCGCGCAGGACGCCATGCGGGCGATCACGGCGCGGGCCACTTTCGCGGTGTTCGTCGCGACCGCGCTGCACGCGATCGCCGTCGGCAACATGCTGCCCGCCTTCGTGGACGCGCCGACGCCCGACGGCGTCCGGCCGCTCACGACGGTTTGCGTGGACCAGACCGAGTTCGTGGTGAACAAGCTGCGGGACCGCGGGACGCACCAGGCGTTCGGGGTGGTGACCAACGCGCAGGACTTCATGCACGTGCTGCGTTTCTACGTGGAGCGATGGGAGCAGACGCAGAGTTCCGCCTCTCCCCACTCCCGCTAGGGCAGGGGCCGGGATGGTCCCGGCTCGCCGCGGCCGTGGCGGACCAGGTGCCGTCCGCCGAAGTGCGCACGGTCTACCTGTTCCGGCCGTTCCGCCGGGAGGGGCGGGAGTGGGGGACCGCGGTGGTGACGCGCGACGACCCCGACGGGCGCTTGCGGGTCTACACCGCGCGCTACATGCTGGTCGTGCGCGGCAAGGAGCGCGGGCAGACGCGCGTCGAGGTCGCCGAGGTCGGGCTGTCGCCGGCCGAGGTGATCACGCAGGTGATGCAGGCGACGGCCGATCGGACCGGCGACGCGGAGCCGCCGCTCGAGGCCGACCGCGGGATCTGGTATGCGGAGTGACGGCGCGACGCAGTTGGAGCAGTTCCGCCGCTACCTGGACGAGCACGACCTCCCGCTCACGCGGCAGCGCCTCGCAGTGGCGGAGGTGCTGTGCGCCGCGGCCGACCAGCTGTCGGCGGAGGACGTCGTGCGGCGGGTGGCCCAGCGCGGCTTTCCGGTCGGCACGGCAACGGTCTATCGGACGTTGGATCTGTTGGTGCGGAGCGGCGTCGTGCGCGAGCACGACTTCGGCGAGGGATTCCGGCGCTTCGAGCCGCTGGCGTCGGGCCAGGGCCATGAGCAGTGCCTCTGCACGTCGTGCGGCCGGGTGAGCGAATTCGCCGATGATCGCCTGGAGCGGCTGATCGGATTGCTCGCGGAGGAAGTGGACTTCCGGCCCCACCGCCACCGCCTCGAGGTGTACGGGCTCTGTCGAGCCTGTCGGACGCTGAATCCCCTAGCACGCGCGAGGTGACGGGTTGATCGACTCCAAGATGTTCATCCCCTCGAAAGCGTTCCTCACCAAGGGTGTGGGACGGCATCGGGAGAAGCTCACCAGCTTCGAGATGGCGCTGCGGGATGCGCATCTCGCCGCGTTCAATCTCGTGCGGGTCAGCTCGATCTTCCCGCCGCACTGCGAGCTGGTGGACCGCGAAGAGGGACTCACGCACCTGAAGCCCGGGCAGATCGTGTTCGCGGTGGTCGCGGAATCGGCGACCAATGAGCCGAGCCGTCTGGTGGCGGCGTCCATCGGGCTCGCGCTCCCCGCCGACCCGTCGCACCACGGGTACATCTCCGAGCACCACAGCTACGGGCAGAACGAGCTGACCGCGGGCGAGTACGCAGAGGACCTCGCCGCGTCGATGCTGGCGACCGTGCTCGGCGTGCCCTTCGATCCGGAGCAGGCGTGGGACGCGCGGCGCGAGCAATGGCTGCTCTCGGGTGAGATCGTGCGCACGCTCAACGTCACGTCCGCCGCCGAGTGCGGAGCCGACGGGCGGTGGACCACTGTCGTCGCGGCGGTGGCGTTCTGTGGATAAGCAGCTGGCGGGACTGCCCTGGGGCGAGCCGGTCGGCTTCCTCGGGTTGCCCGAGCCCGTGCCGACCCTCGCGCAGGCGAAGGTGGTCGTCCTCCCGGTGCCCTATGAGGCCACGGTCTCGTGGATGGGCGGCACCCGGTTCGGCCCGCGGCGCCTCCTCGAGGCGTCGCGCTACGTCGAGCTGTACGACCATGAACTGGACGGCGAATTTCACGGGATCGGGATCCACACCCTGCCGGAGCTGATGCTCTCGGCGGGCGGCCCCGAGGCCGCGCTCGCCGAGCTGCGCACGGCATACGACCGTCTGCTCGACTTGAACAAGTTCGTGATCATGCTCGGAGGGGAGCACGCGATCTCGGCCCCGCCGATCGAGGCGCACGCGGCGCGCCTCGGCAAACGCCGGCTGTCGGTGCTGCAGCTCGACGCGCACGCGGATCTGCGGGCCGAGTACCATGGGTCGCCGCACAGCCACGCCTGCGTGATGCACCGCGTGCACCGCCGCGTCGACCTGGTCCAGGTCGGGATCCGTGCGATCACGACCGAAGAGCGCGCCCTCATGCGGGCCCGGAAGATCCCGGTGATCTTCGGGTACGAGCTGGATGGGGGCGAGGAGTGGATCGAGCGCGCCCTTGCGGCCCTGGGGCCCGACGTGTACGTCACGATCGACGTGGACTACTTCGATCCGAGCCTGGTCCCGTCGACCGGGACACCGGAGCCGGGCGGGGGCCACTGGTATCCGACCCTGCGGCTCCTGGAGCGCGTGTTCCGCGAGCGCAACGTCGTCGGCGTCGACGTGGTCGAGCTGGCTCCCATTCCGGGGCTCGTGGCGCCCGACTTCCTGGTCGCGAAACTGGTCTACAAGCTCGTGGCGTACCACCAGCATGGCCGTTCTGCAAGATCCCGCCGCCGCTAGCGGCGTCTCGTTCGCCATCGCGTTCGTGGCCGGGCTGCTCAGCTTCCTGTCCCCGTGCGTGCTGCCCCTGATCCCGAGTTACGTCGGGTTCCTGACGGGCATGACCGCCGAGGAGATCGGCAAGCGGCGCTGGACGTCGCTGCATCACGCCGTGTGGTTCGTCGCCGGCTTTTCCTTCATCTTCGTGGTGCTGGGCGCTTCGGCATCCGCCCTCGGCGCGCTGTTCCGCGACTCCCAGGTCTGGCTCGGTCGGGTGGGGGGGGTGCTTGTCATCCTGTTCGGTCTGTACTTGCTCGGCGTGCTGCGGCCGGCCTTTCTGATGCGGGAGCGGCGCCTCAACCTCGCCGACAAACCGCTCGGCTACCTCGGGTCGGCGGCCGTCGGGATCGCGTTCGGTGCCGCGTGGACTCCCTGTGTGGGGCCGATTCTCGGCGCTATCCTGACCCTCGCCGCCGCGCGCTCGAGCGTGGGGGCGGGCATGGCGTTGCTCGGGTGGTACGCCCTCGGCCTCGCCGTCCCGTTCCTGCTGACGGCCCTCGCGTTGGACCGGTTCCTGGCGTGGTTTCAGCGGTTCCGGCCGTACCTCCCGTGGGTCGAGCGCGTGGCGGGCGCCATCCTGATCGTGCTCGGCGTGCTGCTGATCACCGACCGATTCACGCTGCTGGCCGGCTACCTGCAGGGGCTGACGCCCGAGTTCCTGCGCAGCCGGCTGTGAGCGCCGCCGGCCTGGTTGCTGCGGCGCCGGACCGGAGATAATGTTGTGCCCGCGTGGCGTTCCTTGGGTTCCTCATCCGGAGGACGGACGATGGATGGTCGCGTGACGGTGGCGTTCCTCTCCATTGCGCTGCTCGCCGCGCCCGCGCGCGCGCAGCACGCCGGTGGAATGGAATTTGGGGTGGTGGGCAGTTACATGCTGTTCGATGCGTCGCTACAGCTCGATAACGCCCCGGGGTTCGGCGGGCGGGTCGGCGTGTATGTCACGCCCAAGTGGATGCTCGAGCTCGCATATGCGACGACGCCCGCTGACGGGCCGGTCGTGGCGAGCGACACGAAGTACGAGCCCTTTTCTGTGCGCGTCAACTTCGTCGAGCCGTTCTCGAGCCGCGGGCAGATGGTCGTGGGGCTGGGCTATTTCTTCCACTATTGGGGGGCGAGCGCGAACGTGGAGGACGGCGTGACCGGTCTCTTCGGCCTCCGCTTCGACGTCCGGGGACCGTGGTTCGTTCGCGTGGACGGCACCGCCGACCTCGCGACCGCGCCGCAGAATCAGGAGTCGAGCAACTGGAACATCGGCTTGAACGCCGGGATCGGTCTCCGTCTGGGCGCCGGCCAGTAGGATCCCGCGGCAGCCGTCTGTCGGGCCCGGTGACGCTCAGTGCGGCACCGGGCCCGTGGTGCTGGTGATGGCGCGGTCCCCCGTTTACACTTCAGGTGGCACATGTTCCGGTCCATCCGGCCCCCGCGGGGAATCATGCGGTGGGACAGGATGTGGGTCACATCCTCATGACGCACGGCTCGGGAGGTTCTGATGCATAGCCGGTTCCAGCTACTCGGCAGCGTGCTCGTGTGCGCGGCGTTCGCCGCCTGCGCGCGAGGCGAGCGAGCCACCACGGACGAGACCGCGCGCGACCTGACGCTGGCGGCGCCGGAATCCACCGCCGCCGCGGGGGACGTGTCGGCCGCGGCCCCACCCGCGACCCCACCAGCGGCCCCGGCGCCGGCCGTGCGGACCGCGACGCCCCGCCCCACGGCGACCGAAGTGTCGCGGCCCCGAGCTCCGGCATCGTACACGCTGGCGGCGGGCACGCGGTTCCACCTCAGCATCGGCGACACCATCACGTCGCGCTCGGCCAAGGCGGGCGACACGTTCACCGCAGCGCTCGTGGAGGACGTGAAGGACGCGGGTGGCCGGGTAGTCGTTCCGGCCGGGGCGAGCGTGCGCGGGACCATCGTGGAAGTGAAGCCCGCGCCCGATCCGCGTACGCCCGGCACGCTGCGGCTCGCGCTCGCGTCGGTGAACGTCGGCGGCACGAGCTACCCGCTCGAGGCCACGATCGACTCGCTCGAGACGGTGCGGCAGGGGCGGGGGATCAGCGGCGGTGACGCCGCGCGGGTGGCCGGCGGCGCCGCGGCCGGCGCCGTCATCGGCCGGATCATCGGCGGCAACCGGACGGGGACCATCATCGGCGGCGTGGCCGGGGCCGTGGCTGGCGCGGGCGTGTCCGCCAACATCAAGGACTCGGACGTGGTCCTGCCGGCCGGCGCGCACATCCTCGCGTCCCTCGCCCAGCCCCTGACGGTCGCGGCGCGCTGACCTAGTAGCCGGCGGCACCGCCGGCGGAGCGAGGATCGGCGACGCCGACCCACTCGCCCGCCGGCGTCCGCCCGATCGCCGCGACGATCCCGCTCTTGCCGCGCCGCTCCGCCACCGCGTGCCCCAGCGCGGTGAGCCCCGCCACCGTCTCCAGCGCGAGGCCCCCGCGCTCGTAGCGCAGGGTGTCCGGCACGGCCTGATGATGCACCCGGGGCGCCGTCACCGCGTCCGGCAGGGCCATTCCATAATCCAGGACGTTGAGGAGCACCTGCGCGACCGTCGTGATGATCGTCGGCCCGCCGGGCGTGCCCACGACGAGCAGGAGCCGTCCGGCGGGATCGAGGACGATGGACGGAGTCATCGAGGACAGCATCCGCTTCCCGGGCTCGATCGCGTTGGCCGCGCCCTGGACCAGGCCGAACATGTTCGGCTGGCCCACTGCGGTCGTGAAATCGTCCATTTCGTTGTTGAGGAGGAATCCGCCTCCGCCGACGGTGACGGCGCTCCCGAACCCGCCGTTCAGGGTCGTCGTGACAGACGCGGCGTTGCCGTCCGCGTCGACCACGGAATAGTGCGTCGTGTTGACGCCACTCCGCTCCTCGAGCCCGCGCGGCGGCGTGGGCGTGGCGTGCCCGGGTGCGATACCGGCGCGGAGGCGCGCGGCGTACTCCTTCGAGAGGAGGCGGTCGACCGGTATCGTGACGAAGTCGGGGTCTCCCAGCCACCGGTTGCGTTCCACGAACGCGCGACGCATCGCTTCGGCGAGCCGGTGGACCGCCGCGGTGCTGCCGAACGCCGGCACCGTGTCGTAACCCTCCAGGATGTTGAGGATCAGCCCCATCGTGATCCCGCCCGAGCTGACGGGCGGCATGGAGTAGATGGTATGTCCGCGGTAGCGCAGCGTGACGGGCGTGCGCCACTTCGCCTCGTAGCGCGCGAGGTCGGACCGCGAGATCAATCCGCCCCCGCGCTCCATCTCCGCCGCAATGAGATCCGCGATCTGGCCGCGATAGAAGACGCCAGGCCCCGAATCGCTGATGAGCTGCAGCGTCCGTCCCAGGTCCGGCTGCGACCACACGGATCCGATGACGGGCGGCCGGTCTCCGGGGAGGAATTGCGCGCGCGACGCGGGGAAACGGCCGAGCCGCTCGGCGTCGCCGCGGATGGCGTCATGGCGCGCCGAGTCGATGGCATGACCGTCGCGGGCCAGGCGGATGGCCGGGGCCAGCACGGCCGCCCACGACAGCCGGCCGTGCGCTCGCCACGCTTCATGCAGGCCTGCGACGCTCCCCGGCACGCCTGCGGCGAGATGCCCGGTCACGCTGCGGTCGGTCAGGGTGCCCACGCTGTCCAGGTACATGTCGCGGGTGGCGCGGCCGGGCGCCGCCTCGCGGTAGTCGAGGGCCGTCACGCGCCCGCCGGTCTCGCGGTAGACGATGAACCCTCCACCGCCGATGTTGCCCGCGTCCGGCAGGACGACGGCGAGGGCGAACCCCACGGCCACGGCGGCGTCGATGGCGTTGCCGCCCTCGCGCAGGATCGCGACGCCGACGTCGGTCGCCAGCGGATGGGCGCTGGCCACCATCGCGTGCGCGCCCGTGGCCACCGCCGCGCGGCCACGGAGGTCCCAGGTCGGGGGAATGCGGGGCGGCCCGGTGACGATTCCGGTGCGCCCGGAGGCCGGGAGCGGCCGCACGGCGGGCGCAGGCGGAGCGCCGCACGCCGTGAGGACGGCGGCAAAGGTGACGGGGAGGAAGCGGTGCATGCCAGAAACTGCGGTTGACCCCTGGAAGCGTCAACGCCTAACTTGGTGCCACCTTCCCCCATGACCGCGCCCGACTACCTCGATCCCCGCACCACGGAGCGGCGCAACCCGCGCACCGAGCGGATCGACATCGCCACGAGCCTCGAGATCGTGGATCTCATCAATGCGGAGGACGCTCGTGTGCCGGCGGCGGTCGCGCGATGCCGGGACGAAATCGCGCGGGCGATCGACCTCGCCGTCGCCGCCTTCCGGCGGGACGGGCGGCTGGTCTACGTCGGCGCCGGGACGTCGGGACGGCTGGGCGTGCTCGACGCGGCGGAATGCCCTCCTACGTTCGGCACGCCGCCCGGAATGGTGCGCGGGGTCATCGCCGGCGGCCTCGCCGCGCTCGTGAAGAGCGCCGAGGGCGCCGAGGACGACGTGAACGCGGGGGCCGAGGCGGTGGACGGCGAGGGGGTGACCGAGCGGGACTTCGTCGTCGGGGTCGCGGCGAGCGGTACGACCCCCTACGTCCGGGCGGCCCTCGGCCGGGCCCAGGCCCTCGGCGCCGCGACCGGGCTCGTGTGCTGCGCGACGCCGCCGCGCCTGCTCGTCGACACGTGCGACGTGGTGATCGCGCCGGAGGTGGGGCCCGAAGCGATCGCCGGGTCGACCCGCATGAAGGCCGGCACCGCGACCAAGCTCGTCCTCAACACGATCAGCACGGGCGCGATGATCCGGCTCGGCAAAGTCTACGGCAACCTGATGGTGGACCTCATGGCCTGGAGCGACAAGCTCGAGGACCGTGGGGAGCGCATCGTGATGGAGTGCGCGGGCGTGGATCGTGCGCGCGCCCGCGCGGCGATCGCCGCTGCGGACGGCAGCGTGCGCTTGGCGATCGTCATGTCCCGCGCCGGCGTGGACGCGACGCGCGCACGGGCGCTGCTCGATGAGGCGGGAGGCTTCGTGCGCCGGGCCGTCGGGGATCCGCCCGCCGTGGCGGACGGACCGTGACGGCCGCGCTCGCCATTGGCGTAATGTCGGGTACCTCGCTCGACGGCGTGAGCACCGCGCTGGTGCGGCTGCACGCCGACCCCGACGGCGTGGAGCTCGTCCGGTTCCGCCAGGAGCCGTACGCGCCCGCGGAACGCGACGCCGTGATCGCCGCGATCGCCCGGGGCTCGGCACGGGATCTCGCGCTGCTCCACGTCGCCCTGGGCGAGCGGTTCGCCGGTGCCGTCCTCGGCTTGCTGGCCGACGCCGGCGTGACCCCGCACGACGTCGCGTTCATCGCGTCCCACGGCCAGACGGTGTGGCACGAGCCGGGGCGGGCCACGCTCCAGCTTGGGGATCCCGCCGTGCTGGCGGAGCGGCTGGGCGTGCCGGTCGTGAGCGACTTCCGGGCACGCGACGTCGCCGCCGGGGGCCAGGGAGCGCCCCTCGTCCCGCTCGCCGACGTGATGCTGTTCGGTCATCCCGAGCGCGGGCGATTGCTCCTGAACCTGGGCGGGATGGCCAACGTCACCTGGGTTCCGTGCCGCGGCGTGACCGATGGCGCGCTCGCGTTCGACACCGGGCCGGGGGTGGCGGTGATCGACGCCGTGACGCGCCGGGTGGATCCCGAGGCCGCGTTCGACCGCGACGGCGAGCGCGCCCGCCGCGGCCGGGCCGTGGCCCGCGTGCTCGACGAGCTCCTGACCGATCCCTACTTCGCCGCGCCTCCGCCCAAGAGCACCGGGCGCGAGCGGTTCGGGCTACCGCTCGCGGATCGCCTCCTCGAGCTGGTGCGCGCCGCGGGCGGCTCGAACAACGACGCCGTGGCCACGGCGACGGCGCTCACGGTCGAGACCGTGGCGCGCGCCCTGGAGCGCTGGTGCCCCGGGCCGCCCGACACGGAGGTGGTGGCCTCGGGCGGGGGCGCGCGCAACCCGGCGCTCGTGGAGCAGCTCGTCGCCCGCGTCCGGCCGCGACCGGTGCTGCCGTTCGACGAGCTGTTCTTCGACGGCGACGCCAAGGAAGCGGTGGCGTTCGCCTATCTCGGCTGGCTCACCCGGCGGGGCCTTCCCGGCAACCTGCCGGCGGCCACGGGCGCCCGGGGCCCGCGCGTGCTGGGGAGCCTGACGGCGGCGTGACGGCGACGCTCGCGCGGCTGGTCTTTCCCGCGCTGCGGTGGCGGCGCGGGTCGTTCGGGCACGAGCGGTCGCGGATCGATGCGGCGCTCGCCGCGGGCGTCGGCGGGTTCATCCTGTTCGGCGGCACGCGCGAGGCGGTGGGAGCGCTCACCCGAGCGCTGCGGGACCTCGCGGGCCGGCCGCTGCTGATCGGTGCGGACCTGGAGCGCGGCGCCGCCCAGCAGGTGCAGGGGCTCACCGAGCTGCCGCCCCCGGCGGCCCTGGGTGCGCTCGACGACCTCGAGGCCACCGCCACCGCCGGCATGATCACCGCCGCCGAGGCGGGTGCGGTCGGGATCAACTGGATCTTCGCGCCGGTGTGCGACCTCGACCTGGAGGCCGCGAACCCCATCGTCCAGACCCGCGCCTTCGGCGCGGACCCCGGACGCGTCGCCGCGCACGCCGCCGCCTGGATCCGCGCCTGCCAGGACCACGGGGTGCTCGCGTGCGCCAAGCACTATCCCGGTCACGGCCGCACGACGCTGGACTCGCACGAGGGCCTGCCCGACGTCGGCGCCGCGCGGGCGGAGTTGGAGGCAACCGACCTGGTACCGTTCGCCGCCGCGGTCGCAGCCGGAGTCGGCAGCGTGATGTCGGCGTTCGTCGCGTACCCGGCGTGGGACCCGTCGGGGCGGGCGGCGGGGTTCTCTCCCGCGGTGCTCGGGTGGCTGGGCGCGCGGGGCTTCGATGGCGTGACGGTGACCGACGCCCTGATCATGGGCGGCGCGCTCGCCACGGAGGGCGAGGCGGCCGCCGCGGTGCGCGCCGTGGCGGCTGGGTGCGATGCGGTGCTGTATCCGCGCGACGTCGCGGCGGTGATCCGCGCCCTCGATGCGGCCAGCGGCCGTGAGATCCCCGCCGCCCGCGCGGCGGCGGCGCTGGCGCGCGTCGGCGCGGCGGCGGATCGGTGGGCGGTCCGGACGGCGGCGCCGCCCGACGTCGCGGCGCACGGGCGCGTGGCGGACGGTCTGGCGGATCGCGCGGTCGCGGTCTGGCGGGGCCCGGCGCCGCGGATCACGGGGCCGGTGACGGTGACGATCGTGGACGACGACGTGGGGGGTCCATATTCGGTCGGACCGCGCGACGTGTTCGGGCGGACGCTGAAGGAACTGGGTGTGTCGATCGGGGAGGGGGGAAGGGGGGACGAGGGACGCGTGGTGCTCGTCTATGCCGAGCCGCGGTCGTGGAAGGGGAGGGCGTTGCTCGGGGAGCGTTCGCTCGCCAGCCTGCGCACGCTCGTGCCGCGGGCGTCGCTCGTCGTGCTCTTCGGGCACCCACGTCTCGTGGCGCAGATCCCGCCGGGCCCCCCCGTGCTCGGCGCGTGGCACGGACAGCCACTGATGCAGCGCGCGGCGGCGCGCCGGCTCACGGCGGACGCGGCCCGGCTAGCGCCGCAGTAGCCCCCGCGCCTCGAGGAATTGCACCAGCAGGTGGCCGGGGACCGCGTAGACGATCCGTCCATCCGACTCGCGTTGCCCGCCGAACAGCACCCCGATCACCCGTCCCTGGCGGTCGAACACGGCGCTCCCCGAAGCGCCCGGGGCGCCGTATCCGTCCACCTGCACCAGGTTGGAGAGCACCCGGCTCACGGTACCGACCGTGAGCGTGGGATCGGCGATGGGTTCGGTCCCCGCGCGGTCGGCCGGCAGGTCGAAGCCCAGCGGATACCCCAGCATCGCCACGGGGTCGCCGCGCTCGATCGCCTCGCGCTGCCGCGCGAGGCCCGTGACCCGGGGGTTGCCGCCGGGGATCGACACCCGCACCACGCCGATGTCCATGTCCTCGGCGAGGGCGACCACCTGGGCGCGGAAGAACTGCGCTGATCCCGCGAACATCACGCCCAGGCGCGTGGGGCGGCGCTGGCCGTCTTCGCCGGCCAGGACGTGGCGGTTCGTGACGATCGTCCCCTGGGAGTCGATCGCGAACCCGGTGCCGCTGACGACGTCGCCCGGGCCGAACTCGACGATGATCAGCACCACGGCGTCCTGGTTGGCGCGCGAGATGGCGCGGTAGTCCACGGCGGCCGCGCCGAGCAGCGCGCGCTGGCGCTGCTCCTGGGCGGCGAGGGCGGCCCGCAGGCGCGCAATCGTCGCGGCGTCCCCACCGGTGGCCAGGGCCGCGCGCACGCGCTCGGCTTCGGCCTGGGACTGCGACAGGGCCTCGCTCAGTCCCTGCACTTCGCTTTGCAGCTGGCTCGCCATTCCCTGGTACTCCCGGGTGAGGCTATCGGCCCGGGCCTGGAGTGCCGCGAGCTCGCGCTGGCGGTCGCGCGCGCCTTTCCACTGGAGGCCGCCGAAGCCGGCGATCGTCAGCACCAGGAGCCCGAGGAGCACCTTGGTGGTGCGACGGAGCTTGGCCACCTCGAGCGCCACGCGCACCGCCGTGCTCGACCGCGGTTTCGGCGCGGGCCCCCGGACCGCGCGGATCTCGCCCCGCGGCTGGGAGGAGCGCGACGCAGGGGCGTCCGTCGTCGTGAGCAGGGGATCGCCCTCGCTCGCGACGGTGCGGAACTCGAGGGCGGGGCCGTCCGGGCCGAAGCCGATGACGTCGCCGCTCGACAGCGGCGTGTCCGCCGAAACGCGCTTACCGTTGACGAAGGTGCCGTTCTTGCTGCCCAGATCCTGGAGCACGTAGCCGTCTGCCTTGCGGAGGATGGCGGCGTGGCGGACCGACACGTCGAGATCGCGCTCGCTGTCGAACCGCACGTCGGACAGCGGGTGCCGTCCGACGCCGATGTAGGCCTTGGCGACGGACTCGACCTGTCCGGTGCGGGCGCCGGACAGGAATTTGAACTGGGCCTTCACGGGCGGCGCAGGAGCAGCAGAGCGGCGGCGGCGCCGGCGACGAGGAGCACGGCCCGGACGAGCGCCCGGCCCCGGCTCGGCTTGTCGCGCGACGGCCGGGGCGGCGGGCTGCCGCGATACACCGGGACCGGCTCCGTGCTCGTTTCGGTGTCGATCAGGGGGTAGACCTGGTGGCCGACGGCGTCCTCGCCCTGCGACGCTTGCAGGGCGTCGCCGTCGAAATGCGCGATGATCACCGTGATGTTGTCCGGGCCGCCGCGCTCGTTGGCGAGCGTAATGAGCTGATCGCACGCCGCCACGAGATCGGTCGCGGCCCCGGCGATCTTGGCGATCTCCTCCTTCTTCACCTGTCCCGACAGCCCGTCCGAGCAGAGGACCAGGACGTCGCCCCGGCGCAGGTCCTGATGAGTGAGGTCCACCTTGATCTTGGCATCGGGGCCGAGCGCCTGCAGGATGATGTTGCGCCGCTCGCTCTGCGCCGCCTCCTCCTCGGTGAGCTCGCCCGCCTCGACCAGCCGCTGCATCAGTGACTGGTCCTTGGTGAGCTGGTGCGCGCGCCCCGCGCGCACGAGGTAGGCGCGGCTGTCCCCGACCTGGGACAGGTAGAGATGGTCGCCCAGCACACCGACGGCGGTCGCCGTCGTGCCCATGCCGCGCACCTCGGGGTGGGCCTTGGCGTGCTCATGGATGCGCTGGTTCGCGGTCTCGACCGACTCTCTCAGCCGGTAGGCGAACCGCTGGGGCGTGACGTCGCTGTCCTCGACCCAGTGCTCGACCAGTTGGTCGTAGATCGTCTGCGTGGCCATCTCGCTCGCGACCTCGCCTGCCGCGGCGCCACCCATCCCGTCGGCGACGACGAAGAGCGAGCCGCGCTCGCCGATGGCGTGCTCGCGCACGTGGGGCTTGAGCGACGCCTCGGGTCTGGTGAGATCCGCGACGAGGAAATTGTCCTCGTTGTGGTCGCGGGTCCGCCCGGTGTCGGTTTTGGCGAACACGCGGACGCGCACGGCCCGAGAGCGACCGAAGAAGGTGAGGGTCATGGGCCGCTCAGGTCTCGCACCAGCTGCTGGTAGGCCCGCGAATTCGGGTCATGCTGCACCGCCCGCCGAGCCCAGGTCAGCGCGCCCGGGCGGTCATCGAGCGCCGCGAGGGCGTTGGCCGTGATGTAGGCGGCGAATCCGCGATCCTGCTCCCCGACGCCCGCGCCTTGGTAGATGCGCAAGGCCGAGTCGCGCACCTGGGTGGCGGTGACGGTGCGATCGTCCAGGCCGGTGAACAAGGCGTCCAGCGCGTCGGCGGCGCCCGCCGGGCTGACGGTGGCGACCGGTCCGCCGCCGCCGGTCACGGGCGGCGGGGCGGTGCCGCCACCCGTCGTACCGCCGCCGCCCGTGGGCGGGGGCTGCGTGCCGCCCGACGTGCCGGACGGCCCCTGCGTGCCCCCGTTCGGCCGTGACGTGTCGGGTGCGGCCGCCGAATCCGCGGGCGTGCCAGCGGTGTCACGGGTCAGGTAGGTCACGCCCGCCCCCGCGCCACCGAGCACCACCACCGCGCCGACCACCACGGGGACGAGGGAGCGCCGCTTGGGGGTCTGGCGGGGGACGGAGGGGCGCGTGGCGGCGACGGCTGCGGCCCTCGCCTCCCCCGGCGCGAGGACCTGCGTCCGGGCGTCGCTGTCCACGGGACGCGTGCTGGGCGCCGTGCCCGTGGCCCGGCCGCGGCCCGTGACGGACCCGACGTCGGCCGCGAACTTCGACACCTGCTGGTAGCGCTCGCTCGGGAGCTTGGCCAGCGCGGTATCGAGCACCGCCTGCAACCCGGGCGGAAACGTCAGATCCGGCCGCACCGCGTCCAGCTTCGCCGGCTCGTCGGTGAGCCGTTTGATCATCGTCTCCTGCACCGAGTCGGCCTTGAACGGCAGCTCGTTGGTCAGCGTCTGGTACAACACCAGGGCCAAGGAGTAGAGGTCGCTGCGTCCATCCACCTTGTCGCCGGAGAGCTGCTCGGGACTCATGAACTCCGGCGTCCCGACCACGAGGCCGGTCTTGGTGACCTTCTGGCCGGCCTCGTCGCCGCCCACGGCCTTGGCGATGCCGAAGTCCACGACCTTCACCACGTCGCGGCCGCCGCGGCCGTGCACGACCATGATGTTGTCGGGTTTGAGATCGCGGTGCACGATGCCCAGGTCGTGCGCGGCCTGGAGGGCGTCCGCGGTCTGGAGGAAGAGGTCCGCGGCCCGCGCCACCGGGAGCGCGCCCTCGCGCGCCATCAGCGCCGTGAGCGGCTCGCCTTCGATGTACTCCATGGCGAGGTAGATCAGGCCGTCGGACGTCTCGCCGAAATCATAGATCGCGCAGACGTTGGGGTGCGTGATCCGACTCGCGTTCGCCGCTTCGCGATTGAACCGCGCCACGGCGTCGGGGTCGTGCACCATGGACGGGCTCATCACCTTGATCGCGGAGCGTCGTCCCATCTTCACGTGCTCGGCGAGGTACACCTGTCCCATGCCGCCCTCACCGAGCTTCTTCACCACGTGGTAGCGGTCCGCCACCACCTGGCCGACGAGATCGCTCGCGGGCGCCCCGGCGCGCAGCGTCTGCCCGTCGTTGGGGCAGAACTTCACGTCGTCGGCGTACTCGGTGGAGCAGACCGGGCAGATCTTCACGGCAGCTCGACCCGGAAGAGCTTGTCACCCACGAGCAGCCGCGTGCCGTTCGTCACCGACATATCGCCGCGCGCCGCCAGTGCGATGCCGTTGCGGCTCTGCTCGTCGACGATCACGAAATCGGCATCCTCCGAGCGCACCAGCGCGTGCTGGCCGCTCATCGACGGGTCGTAGGGAAAGGTCCAGTCCCCCCGCTCGCGCCCGATCCGCACGTCGCGTCCCGGAGACAGCTGCATGACGTCGCGCGCGCTGCCGTCGGAACGCAGCTGGGTCAGGCTCGCGATATCCGCGTTGGGCGTGAGGCTTCCCATGCGCCGCGTCGCGTCCGCCTCCGGCGCGTGGGGCCCGGGGTATCCCAGCCGTCGAAAGCGGAGCATTTGCGACCCCACGAGCAGGATGTCGCCGTCGGTGAGCTTGCGCGGCTCTGCGAGAAACACCCAGGTGCCGTTGCGGCTCCCCAGGTCGCGCACGATCAACTGGTTGTTCTCCCAGGCCAGCTTGGCGTGCAGCGGCGACATGAAGGTGTCGTCGGGGAACCGGAGGTCGCCCTCTTCCCGCCCGATCGTGGTGACCACCGCCTTGCGGGCGAACCGCTGCAGCGGGTTGCCCACCTCGTCGAGTACCACGACGGTGAACGCAAGGTCGGTGCGCTTCTCGGCGGTGGACGAGCGGAACAGGGCGGGCTGGGCGTCCGCCAGCGGCGCCCCGCAGGTGGCGCAGAAGCGGGTCCCGGTCGCCACCGGGGACGCGCACCGGGCGCAGGCCGGTCCCGACCCGGGCGCCGTCAGGCGGCGGCCGCAATGGGGGCAGAACGGCAGGGCGCGCTCGATCGGCCCGGCGCAGAACGGGCAGGTGACGCCGCCCGCCGATCCGCGGGGAGTGCTTGCCGTCTCCCCCGCCGCCGGGCCGCTGCCTTTGCGCGGCGGGACCGCGGTCGGCGGTCCGCTCGCAGCGGCGGACGACGGCGGCGGCGCGGCCGCGGCGCCCGCCCGGACGGCGGAAGCTCGGGCCAGCGGCTTGCCGCAATCGATGCAGAATTGCGCGCCGGGATCGTTGCCCCGGCCACAGAAGGCGCACGTCGTCATGGAACGAGAGGGGTCACCAGCGATAAAGTATGGAGTGGCAATCTATTGGGCAAACGGGCGTCGAGCAATTTGACCGTCGCATGCCGCCGCGGTACCCTCGCCGTTCCTCGTCGGGGCCGCAGGCCCCCGTGGGGGGTGGGAGCCCATGCCGCCACGGGCGCGCGACCTCGCCGGGCCCCGGTCCCCACGCCGCTCGCCCGGCAGGCGGGGGCCGCGCGGCACGCGGGTCCGTGACGCTGGGTCGGACTGCTGACGGATCGGCGGCACGTCGGGGGGCGGGCGGCGTATAAGTTCCAGATCATGATGCGTGCCGCCCTGGTGCTCGTCGTCGCGGCGAGCTGTGCGCTCTCCGGCGTGGTGCCGGCGCAGTCCCCGGCCGATCGCGTCGCCCTCGCGGCGTTCCGCGATTCGCTGACGCGCATCAGCGACACGACGGCGCTGGTCCGCCTCGAGGCGAGCCTCGTCGAGGTCGCCCGCGCCGAGCGCGACAATGCGTTGCACCATCTGCGGCTTGGCTTCCTCGCGTACCGGATCGCCGAAGTTGGCGGGGGCCGGTCCCACTACGACGACGCGGCCGGTGAGTTCGAATGGGCGTCGGAGCTCGCGCCGCAGTGGCCGTACCCCTGGTACGGGCTGGGGCTCGCCGAGCTGGCGTTGGGGGAGCACCAGGTCATCCTGATCGAGAACGTGCGGCAGATGCTCGGCCGGGACTATCTGTCCAAGGCCGCCGCTTCGTTCGCGCGCGCGGCGGCGGCGGATCCGCAATTCGCCGACGCGGTCGTCGATCTCGCCACTACCGCGCTGAGTCAACGGGTCAACGCGCGGCTCGACGTAGCGCACCGGGCCACGCGCCTCGCCGCGCAGGGACCCGCGGGGGGCGATCCGGCGGTGCAGCTCGCGCGCGGGCGGCTGGAGCGTGAAGTCGGCGAGGCCGACTCGGCCGTCGCCGCGTTCGGCGCCGCGCTCGCTGCCGGTGCCGACTCCGGCATCGCGCTGCTCGAGCTCGCGCGCAGCCAGTATTTTGCCCGGCGCGCGGCAGACGGTTGGGCGACGTACTTCGCGGGCGCGCGCGCGGCAGAGTCGGTCGCGGCGGTGGCCGGGTACCGCGAGGATCTCGGGTGGATCGCGGGTGCCGCCGAGCTCGCGGCGTTCGACGCGCTCGCCGACCCGGCCGCCCGCGGGGAGTGGTTGGTGCGCTTCTGGACGCAGCGGGACGCGGACGAGGCCCGCGAACCCGGCGAGCGCCTCTGCGAGCACTACCGTCGCTGGTTCTACGCCCGCCGCCGTTTCCGGCTCGTCAGCCGGCACCGGCACTATGACATCGCCGAGACGTTCCGCAGCACGCAGGCCGAGCTCGACGATCGCGGCGTCATCTATCTGCGGCACGGCGACCCCGACGATCGCGCGGCGTACCTCTGCCCCCCTGGCGAGCGGGCGTGCGCGCCCAACGAGAGCTGGCGGTACCGGCGCCGCGAGGGCGACTTGGTGTTTCATTTCGTCGCGCGCGAGGACGTCCAGGACTACAAGCTGGTGGAGAGTTTGGTGGACGTGCTGGGATTCGGTCGCGCCGTGCGGGCGCAGGGCACGCGCGATCCGGTGGTTCAGGAGCTGTACGACTCCCGGCGGCAGTTCGGCGAGCCGTACTCGCGCCTGGGCCACGGCCTGGGCACGCGCGGCAGCCTCCTCGCCGAGGAGCGCGTGCAGGGGCGCCGGACGATCGCCGCCGGCACGACGACGGACAGCCACCGGCACCGGTTCGGCGCGCCGCTGCCGGTCCGCGTCGCGGAATTCGTCGTGGGGCGGCGGGAGGCGGCGGCGCCGGCGCAAGAGCTGCACGTGGTGTTCGCGATTCCCGCCGCCCGCTTGACGCCGCTCCCCGGGCCGCGTGGCGTGCACTATCCGTTTCAATTTCGCCTGCGGGTGATCGACGACCGCGGCCGCACCGTGGCCGCGATCGACACCGTGCGGGTGTTCGCCGCGAGCGCGGCGCTCGCGCGGGGGGAATTCCTCACCGGCCTGCTCAGCGCGCCGGTGCCGCCAGGACAGCTGCGCTACCGCCTGCTCGTCGCCGTGGCGGGGGGAGAGGCGGGCGATCTGGTGGCGGTCGATTCGCTCGCGGTCCCGACGCTCGACGGCAGCCACACGGCCGTGAGCGGCCTCGTCCTCGGCCGCGTCGGCTCGGGCCTCGCCTGGCTCCCGCCGGGTGACACGGTGCCGCTCAATCCGCTCGGGCATTATCCGCAGGGGAGCAGCGTCGAGCTATACTATGAAGTGCACGGTCTCGACGCGGGGCGGGAGTACCGGACCGAGATCACGCTGGAGCCGGCGAGGGGCCCGTCGGTGCTCGGCCGCGTGCGCGGCCTGTTCGGGGGCCGGCGCTCGCCCGTTCAGATCGCGTTCGACGCGGTCGCGGCGGGCCCGGTCACCCGCGTGCGGCGCTCGGTGGCGCTCGAGGACCTGAAGCGGGGCGCGTACGTGCTGACGGTGCGCGTGACCGACCCGCGAGGCGGCGCCGTGCTCGAGCGCAGCCAGCGCATCGAGGTGGTGGCGGCGGGCGCGAGTTGACACCGTTTCCCGCGCCGTCCTAAGTTTGCGCGGTCCTCCCGGGAGTTGGGGTGTACTGTCCCCGTTGCGGCACCCAAAACGACGACGTCGCGCGGTTCTGCCGATCCTGTGGCTTCGGGATCGGTGCGGCGGTCCCTGAGGGTCGCGGCGCCGCCGCGGCAGGGGTCCCGGAGTCGCTCGCGGACGTCGCCGACGCCGACACGCTGCCCACCGAGTTCAGCGAGATCGACGTGGTGCGCGAGGATCTGCGCCAGGAGTACGAGATCCTCGAGGAGCTGGGCCGCGGCGGCATGGCAATCGTGTTCCGCGCGCGGGAAAAACAGCTCGACCGCGAAGTCGCCATCAAGGTGCTGCCGTTCTCACTCGCCTTCGACCGCGAGTTCGTCGAGCGGTTCCAGCGCGAAGCCCGGACGTCGGCGCAGCTCGAGCACCCGAGCATCATCCCTATCTACCGGGTCGGCAAGTCCGGGCGCACGAGCTTCTTCGTGATGAAGCTCCTCCGCGGGAAACCGCTAGTCCGGCTGCTGGCCGAACGCGGCGCGCTGCCGCCCGCGGAGATCCGGGTGATGTTGGGCGATGTGTGTCGCGCGCTGGCGTACGCCCACCGTTCGGGCGTCGTGCACCGTGACATCAAGCCGGACAACATCATGTTCGACGAGCACGGACACGCCGTGGTCACCGATTTCGGCATCGCCAAGGCGGCGGCGAGCGGCCGGCTCACCGGCACCGGCATGGCGATCGGGACCCCGCACTTCATGAGCCCCGAGCAGGCCCGGGCCCACCCCATCGACGGGCGCGCCGACCTCTACTCACTCGGCGTCGTCGGGTACGTGTGTCTCACGGGCGACGTGCCGTTCGACGGCGAGGACTCGTTCTCGATCGGCTACAAGCACATCATGGATCCCCTCCCCGAGCCCGAGCTGCGGACGGCCGATCAGCGGGAGCTGTTCGGCGTCATCCGCCGGCTGATGGCCAAGGCACCCGCCGAACGCTACCAGACGGCGGAGGAGGTGCTGCAGGCCCTCGAGGGCGCCCCGCCCCCGGGGGTGCGGGGCAGCACCGGGTTCGCGGCCGCGGGCCACGAAGTGGCGAACCAACCGACCACGCCCCTGCCGCGTATCACCCCCACGCGGCCCGCCGCGCGCGTGGCCGTCGAGCCGCCGACCCGGTCGGTGGCGGGCGCGCTGTTCATCTTCACGGTCGTGGTGGGCGGCGTGGTCGGCGGCGGCCTGTACCTGGCGCACCGGCAGGGTCTCCTGGAGGGCGTCGTTCCCGCGTTCGGCCGCGCGCGATCGGACTCCGTCCCCGCCACGCCCGGCGATACGGCGCGCGCCACGGACAGCTTGGCGGTGCTCGCTGCCACTGCGACTGGGGATAGCGCGGCGGCGACGGTGCCCGGAGCCGACAGCGGGGGGGCGGTCCCGATCGCGCCAGCGGCCCCGGGGCGCCTGACCGTGCGCGGCGTCCCCACCGGCGCCCGGGTGCTGGTCGACGGGCAGCCCGTGCGCGGGACGGTGCTGGACCTGCCGCCCGGCACGTATCTGCTGTCGGTCCGTCCGCGGACCGGGGACGCCTGGGAGCAGCGCGTCAGCGTCCTGCCGGGCGGGGTGCATGCCGTGGAGGTGCCGCGCGAGGTCGCCTCGGCCCGCGTCGATCCGTGCGCGGAGCCCGGCCCGGTCTACAATGTGAACAACGTCTGCTTCGACACGCGGCCCCTGGCGCTCACGTCCACTCGAATCCCGATTGCCCCCGACGCGCCCCTGCCGCGCCTCACGATCCTGTTCGTGAAGGTCTCGCGCGACGGCCGGACGGTCGAGGCCCGGGTGTTCGGCCATTCGAACGATCCCGTCTTCGATCAGCGGGCGCTCGACTTGGCGAAGCTGTTGCGCTGGAACCCGGCCCAGAAGAGCGGCGAGCCGGTGGAGGCCTGGACGCAGCTCCAGGTGGTGCCGGAGCGCCCCCAATAGACATCCATCCGACCGCGTTCATCGCGCCCGGCGCCGTGGTGTTGGGCGACGTGTCGCTCGGCCCGCGCGCCAGCGTCTGGTACGGGTGCGTGCTGCGCGGTGACATGGACCGCATCGCCGTCGGCGAGGCGACGAACGTGCAGGACGGGACGATCGTCCACGTGGACACCGGGCGTCCCGCCCTGATCGGGGCGCACGTGGGCATCGGGCACCGCGCGATCGTGCATGGCTGCGACATCGAGGACGACTGCCTCGTCGGGATGGGGAGCATCCTGCTCAACGGGGTGCGGGTGGGGACGGGGAGTGTCATCGCGGCCGGGGCGGTCGTGCCGGAAGGCACGGCGATTCCGCCGGGGTCGCTGGTGATGGGGGTGCCGGGACGGGTGGTGCGTGGTGTGGACGCGGCGCTGCGCGCGCGCATCGCCAGCACCTGGCAGCACTACGTCGCGCAGGCCGAGCGGCACCGTGCCGGCACCATGCCGCTGGCGCGACCACATTTGTGATGTGAATAGTCGAAACGGGGCGCTGCGCGGGAACCCCCACGAGGCTTGCTCGGACCCATCCCCGTCTCTACCTTGACCCTCCGCGTCGCCTGGATGCTCCGCGCGACGTTACATTCAACCACCAGGGCATTCGCGTCGCCGCCGCTCTACCGCCCGAGGGACGAGCCTGCATGACTGCTTCCAGCCAGAGACCGCCGCTGACGCTCAGCGCCAACGCCCGGACCGTGCTCGAGAAACGGTACCTGGTGAAGGGCGATGACGGGCGCCCCGTCGAGCAGCCCGAGGATCTCTTCTGGCGCGTGGCCCATACGATCGCCGTCCCGGACACCCGCTACGGCGCCTCGCCGCGGGCGGTCGACGAGCTGGCAGAGACGTTCTACGAGCTGATGGCCTCCCGGGTGTGGATGCCCAACTCGCCGACGCTGATGAACGCCGGGCGTCCGCTGGGCCAGCTCTCCGCCTGTTTCGTCCTGCCGGTCGACGACGCCCTGTCCAACGGCAAGAGCGGCATCTACGACACGCTGCGCGCCATGGCGCTGGTCCACCAGTCGGGCGGCGGCACCGGCTTTGCTTTCTCGCGCCTGCGTCCCCAGAACGACGTGGTCCGCTCCACCATGGGCGTGGCCTCGGGTCCCGTCTCGTTCATGAAGCTGTACGACGCCTCCACCGATGTCGTGAAGCAGGGGGGCACCCGGCGCGGCGCCAACATGGGGATCCTCCGCGTCGACCACCCGGACATCCTCGAGTTCATCACCTGCAAGGACGACCTCACGCAGGTCACGAATTTCAACATCTCCGTCGCCGTCACCGACGCGTTCATGCGGGCCGTCGAGGCGGAGCAGCCCTACGACCTGCGGCACCCGCGCACGGGGCAGGTGGTGGGCCAGTTGGACGCCCACGCGGTCTTCCGCCAGATCGTCCACGGCGCCTGGAAGACCGGCGAGCCCGGGGTCTTCTTCGTCGACCGCGCCAACGCCTACAATCCGGTCCCGCACCTGGGCGCCTACGAGGCCACGAACCCATGCGGCGAGCAGCCGCTGCTGCCCTACGACGTCTGCAACCTCGGCTCGATCAACGTCGGGCTGTTCGTGCGCAACGGCGCCGTGGAATGGGACCGGCTTCGCACCGCGGTGCACGTGTGCACCCATTTCCTCGACAACGTCATCGACGCGAACAAGTACCCGTTGGAGGAGATCGACGCGCTGGCCAGGCAGATCCGCCGCATCGGTCTCGGGATCATGGGGTGGGCGGACCTCCTGGTGGGGCTCGGCATCCCGTACAACTCCGATGAGGGCGTCGCGCTGGGCCGCGAGCTGATGCAGTTTGTGGACGAGGAGAGCAAGGTCGCGTCGGAGAAGCTGGCGGAGACGCGCGGCGTCTTCCCGGCGTGGGAGCGCTCGATCTGGGGCCCCGACGCGAGTTGCGCCCGCGACGCCCGGGGGAACCGGATCCGGCCCCTGCGGCGCCTGCGCAACTGCAATCTCACCACCGTGGCGCCCACGGGCACCATTTCGATCATCGCGGGGTGCTCGTCGGGTATCGAGCCCCTCTTCGCGGTGGCGTTCATGCGGAACCAGGCCGGCGCGCTGATGCCCGACGTCAACGAGGCGTTCGTCGCCACTGCGCGGCGCGAGCGGCTGGCACTCCGACACCCTGATGCAGCGGATCGCCGAGTCGGGCCACATCCACTTCCCGGAAGTGCCGGAGCAATGGCAACGGGTGTTCGTCACCGCCCACGACGTGACGCCCGAATGGCACATCCGCATGCAGGCGGCGTTCCAGGAGTTCACCGACTCGGCCATCTCCAAGACGTGCAACTTCCCGAACGCCGCCACCGAGCTCGACGTGGAGCAGATCTACCGGCTCGCCTTCCAGCTGGACTGTAAGGGTGTGACCGTGTACCGCGACGGCTCGCGCGACATGCAGGTGCTGTCGACCGGCTCGACGGCGAAGAAGGTGCAGGAGCAGGCCGCGGGCCCCGAGCGCCGGGGCGCGGGGGGCTCCGGGCCGGCCGAACTGGCGGAAGCCCTGGGACGCGCGGCCGAGCTCGAGGCCGAGCTGGCGCGCACCCGCAGCAAGCTGCACGAAGCCGAAGCGGAGAACTTGCAGCGCCGCGCCAAGCGCTCACGGCCCGACCTGCTGCGGGGCATGACCCGCCGCATCGATACGCCCCTCGGCACGATGTACGTCACCATCACGGAGGACGAGAAGGGGCAGCCCTTCGAGGTCTTCATCTCGCTCGGCAAGGCCGGGGCTCCGCTGATGGCCGACGTCGAGGCGATCGGTCGGCTGATCTCCCTCGCGCTCCGCTCGGGCATCCCCCTGAAGGAGATCCACCGCCAGCTGCGCGGCATCTCCTCGGACCGCGTCGTTGGGCTCGGACCCCACAAGGTGCTGTCGGTGCCCGACGCCATCGGCATCGCGATCGAGCGGTGGATGCAGGAGAAGCAGGGTGTGCAGCAGGATCTGCTGAGCGGTGCCGTCGCCCCGCGCGAGGTCGTCACCGGCTCGCAGGGCGAGGCGGGCGTCCGGGCAGGGGGCTTCGATCAGGATTTCCTCGGTGCCTGTCCGGACTGCGGGTCGCAACTTGCGTTCATCGAGGGGTGCGCCAAGTGTCACGTGTGCGGGTACAGCGAGTGCGGTTGAGGCTGAGTGCGGGACAAGCGCTCGCCACCACCGCACGCAAGGCCCGGCGGCCGTGTGATGCGCGTCACGCCGTCCGCCGCACGCTCCGTCTAGGTTGGAGGCGGCCATGACCATCCCGGCGCTGCACCCCACGCGGGTCCAAGCCCGCGGCTGGGCCCGCGTAGGTCCGGAGGGCGCGCATACGCTGCGGCGCGGGGCCTGGTATCCCGTCGTCCACATTTCGGCCGGCAACATCGTCGTGCTCGACGTCAACCGACGCAACGTGCCGGTCGATCGCCGGCTGCTCGAGTTCCGCTACCATCCGCCGGAGCGCTGGAGCATCGTGCGCGCCCGGCCGCAGGACCTCGAGCGGCTCGGCCGCGTCTTCCCCCTGACGTACGCGGTCTGCCCCGCCTGTCGGCATCGCCAGGCCTTCGAGGCGCGCGTCGATCAGATGAACTGCGATCGCTGCCGCCGGGCGTCGCCGCTCGCCTGGGATGAGCTGACCTGACCCCTGGCCGGGGGGCCCCACGCCCGGCAGGCGCAAACGACACGGCCCCCTGACGGGGGCCGTTTGCGTTGCGGGTGGCTGGGAGCGGCTCCCGGTGGCCCGCCGGTCCCTACGCGCCGGTCACCAGCCGGTCCCCGACCCGCACGTCACCGGCGGTCACGGGCCGGCAGTAGAACCCCCGCATGCCGCCGTCGAGGAATCGGAGGTGGTCCTTGAGCGCCTCGGGTTCTACCTGCCGGCCCAGCGCCCAGCCGGTAAACGGGCGGCAGGGGCGGGCGACGTCGACGACCTCCAGCCGCAGCCGCTCGCGCCCGTCCGGTCCGAGCACGGCGAGACCGCCCTCGAGGTCCGCGAGCGTGAGCTGGCCGGCCGCCTCCACGAGCAGGTTCTCACCCGCGCATCCCGGCGTGACCCGATCGCCGAAGCGTTCGCGCATGCGCCCGTAATGCCCGGTGAACCCGACGGAGATTGCGTTGGCGCTGTCGCGGTTGCGAGTCGCCGGGTGGGCCCGGTGGTGGACATCGACGAGCCACGCGCCGTCCGGAGCCTCGCCCAGGACGCCGTCCTGCGTCACCCAGAGTCGCGTCAGGGGCACGATCGGGGCGGGGGAGTAGACCCGGTTCGGCTTCTCCCCCGTTTTCAGCGGAGACCGCTGGATCTGCAATCCCACGAGGGGGCCGAGGAGGCGCATGACGGAATCTAACGAAGTGCTGTATCTTGTTCCGCGTATGGCGCGTGTCGGCTGGGCCCGGTGCCTCGACAGCGTCGCCGACGTGCTGCGTCGGGGCGCGTGGTACGAGGTCGTGGACGAGACGCCCGAGGGGGACCTCATCGTGAGTGTCCGCTCCCAACGGGTGCGGATCAGCCGCGCCGAGGTCCACGTCCGCGCCGAGGCACCCGACGCGTGGAGCATCGTCGTCCGCACCGGGCTCTTGCGGCCGACGCTGGGCGCGAGCCGTACCTCCGTGCACGCCACCTATGCGGTGTGTCCCGCCTGTCACGAACGGCAGGAGTTCAAGGGCAAGCCCAAGATCCTCACCTGCGCCCGGTGCGGTCTCACCGCGCCGGTGGACTGGTCGCAGACCTGCTAGCACCCCGGTCGGCGAGGCAGGCCCCCTTGCCGGGATTCGGTTAGCATATTAATAGTTAGCACACTAATGACTTTCCGGCCCGCATCGCCCCGCCCGCCCCGCCCGCCGCGTGCGCCCGTGGTCCGCGAACCCGCATGACGGACCGCTCGGAGCTCGCCATCCAGCTCGCCGACGCGATCACCGCCGCCTGGCGGGCCATTGAGCGCGCCGGGGACCGCGCCTTCCGGGCGTACGGGCTGTCGCGGCGCGCGTTCCGCACGCTGGCCGCGGTCGATCAGGGCGGCCCCGACGGCATCCGGCCATCGGAGGTGGCCGAGCAGCTGGGCGTGTCACGCGCCGCGGCCACGACCTTCGTCCAGCGGCTCGAGGCCAAGGGGTTGGTGGAGACCACGCCGGACCCGGAGGACGATCGCGGGGTCCGGGTGGCGCTGACGCGCCACGGGCTCGAGGTGCTCCTCCGTGCAGGACAGCTCGAGCGCCGGCTGGCGGCCCGGGCAATCGAGGGCATGCCCGCCACGGCGCTGCTCCGCTCGATCACCGTCCTGGACGACTACGCCCAGCGTCTCGAACGCAAGCAGCTCGAGGTGGTCCGTTAGGCCGGCATGCGAGTGTGCGTATCTTTATACGGTCGTGCCGTCCGCCGTGCGATGCGCTCCGGGGACTTCATCCAATGCGCGAGGACATGTTGGCAGCGTGTTGACGCCGTGGGTATTCCGGACGCGAGCACGGCGAGCGGCGCCGGCCGTTCTGGGACGCGGCGTGGCCGGTCCACAGACGCCGAGTTTTCCACAGCGCGCCGCCCACAGCGTTTGTGGATAATTCTCCGGGAGGGCCGGGCGTCGATCTGGCTGTGCTGGACGCGGTCACCGCGGCCCTGCGCGAGGCCCGCCGGCTCGTCGTGGCGACGGGAGCCGGGATGTCGCGCGAGAGCGGAATCCCAACGTTCCGCGACGCCCGCGCCGGGCTGTGGGCGCGCTTCGACCCCGACGATCTGGCGACCGAGGCCGCATTCCGCCGCAACCCCGCGCGCGTGTTCGGGTGGTACGCCTGGCGGCGCCGCGTGGTCCGCGCGGCCGTGCCGCACGCCGGATACGCCGCCGTGGTCGCACTCGAGGGTCTCATCCCCAAGGTCGTCGTGGTGACCCAGAACGTGGACGGTTTGCACGGGCGCGCCGGGAGCCGGGTGGTGCACGAGCTGCACGGATCGCTGGACCGCTTCTTCTGTGTGGACGCGCGCCACCCGTTCCCGAGCGGCCAGGTGCCCGATCCGGCGGCGGACGGGGACGTGGACCCGCCCGCGTGTCTGCGGTGCGGCGCGCCGGTGCGCCCCGGGGTCGTCTGGTTCGGCGAGGTGCTGCCCGAGCGGGAGGTGGCCGCCGCCTGGGAAGGGGCCGCGCGGTGCGATGCCATGCTGGTGGTCGGGACATCGGGGTTGGTGCATCCGGCGGCCGCGTTGCCGCGCATCGCGCGCGAGGCCGGGGCCATCGTGATCGAAGTGAATCCCGAGCCGAGCGATGTGTCGGACCTGGCGCACCTCACCTGTCGCGGGCCGGCTGGCGTGGCCCTGCCGGCCATCGTTGCCGCGCTGAAGGAGCAGCCGTGATCCGTCGAACCAAGATTGTGGCGACGCTGGGACCGAGCTCGGCCACCCCGGAGCGGGTGGCCGAGCTGGTGGAGGCCGGCGTCAACGTGGTGCGGATCAACGCGTCGCATGGCACCCCTGACTTGCGGGCGGAATCGATGGCGCAGGTGCGCCGGGCGGCGGCCGACGCCGGGGTGCCGGTGGCCCAGATGGTGGACCTGCAAGGGCCACGCATCCGCGTGGGCGCGTTGGCGGCGCCGCGGACGCTCGCCGCGGGCGAGCTGCTCGTGTTCGCTCCGGAGGGGGTGGCGTCCGCCGACGAGCTGCCGACGACCTACGACGCGCTGGCGAGAGATGTCCGGCCCGGGACCCGTATCCTGCTCGACGACGGGCTCCTTTCGGTCGAGGTGACGCAGGTGGCATCGCCCCGGGTGGAGGCGCGGGTCGTGGATGGCGGGGTGCTGACGGCGAACAAAGGGATGAACCTGCCCGACGTGCGGGTGAGCGCGCCCGCGCTGACGGAGAAGGACCGCGCCGACGCGGCCCATGCAGTGGCTCACGGGGCCGACTACGTGGCCCTCTCGTTCGTGCGCCGCGCCGAGGACCTCGGTGAGCTGCGGGCGCTGCTCCCGCCGGCGGTGCGGGTCGTGGCCAAGATCGAAAAGGCCACCGCGCTCGAGAACCTGGACGGCATCATCCAGGCGTGCGACGCCCTGATGGTGGCTCGCGGGGACCTCGGGGTCGAGTTGCCGTTCGAGCAGGTGCCGCTCGTGCAGAAGCGCTTGATCCGCGAGGCGAACCGTTACGGGCGGCCCGTGATCACGGCGACCCAGATGCTCGAGTCCATGGTCCGGAACCCGCGGCCCACGCGGGCCGAGGCCTCGGACGTGGCGAACGCGATCCTGGACGGAACCGACGCGGTCATGCTCTCGGCCGAGACCGCGGTGGGCGCGTACCCGGTGGAGGCCGTCGCCGCGATGGACCGGATCATCCGCGAGATGGAGCGCCAGGGACCGGCCCGGGAAGAGCGGCGGCTCGATCGGATGGCGCCCGGCACCACGGTGACCGTCGAGGACGCGATCGCCATGGGGACGCACGCCGTGGCGCAGCTGCTCAAGACCCCGATCATCGTGACGCTCACCAAGAGCGGGTTCACCACGCGGAAGGTGGCGGCGAAACGCCCCGCCGTGCCGATCCTCGCGGTCACCACCGAGGCGGGCACGTACCGGCAGCTGGCGCTGGTGTGGGGTGTGGTGCCATTGCTGGTGGACCGGGTGCCCGGCTACGACGCGATGCTCGAGGTCGTGCGCGATCAGATCGTGCGGCGGGGCTACGCCCGGCCCGGCGATCGTATCGTCATGACGGCCGGCGTTCCCTGGGAGGTGGCGGGGAGCACCAACCTCATCAAGGTCGAGGTGGTGTGACGACGCGGGTCGTGTTCCTCGGCACCGGGACGTCGTTCGGCATCCCCCAGGTGGGGTGCCGCTGCCGGACTTGCACCTCGGACGATCCGCGCGACCGCCGCAGCCGCTGCGCCGTGCTCATCGAGCAGGGGGGGCGCCGGCTTCTGATCGATACGCCGCCCGAGCTGCGCCTCCAGCTGCTCGCCGCGGCCGTGGATCACGTGGATGCCGTCTTGTTCACCCACGGCCACGCGGATCACGTCCACGGCATCGACGACCTGCGTGCCCTGTCGGTGCGCGCGAGCGGCCCACTCCCCGCGTTCGGCTCGTCCCACACCATGGCCGAGCTGGCCGGCAAGTTCCCCTACATCTTCGATCCGACGGCGCCGGTGGCGCCGGGCACGAGCCGGCCCGAGTTGGCGGGGCACGCCCTGGCGGCCGGAGCGCCGGCCGAGGTGGCCGGCGTCGCGGTGCTGCCGCTCGAGCTTCCGCACGGAGAGGAGCGCGTGTTCGGCTACCGCGTGGGGCCGGTGGCGTATCTCACCGACGTGAAGGCGGTGCCGCCCGAGGCCGTGGCGGCGCTCGGGGGCCTCGAGGTCCTCGTGCTGTCCGCGTTGTTTCAGCGGCCCCATCCGTTGCACCTGTCGATCCCCGAGGCGGTGGCCACGGCCCGGCACGTCGGCGCCCGCCGTACGCTGCTGACCCATCTGACCCACGAGACGCCGCATCGCGAGTTATCGCGTGCGCTCCCGGCGGGCGTCGAGCCCGCGTACGACGGGCTGGTTATCGAGGTGCCGGCGGCCTAGTTTCAGACCATCGGAGGGTAACGCATGGTGGCGGAGTCACGGGAACGACTCGCACGGTTCGACACGCCGGGGGTGCGGCGCAGCGCGGCGCTCGACGCCCTGGTGCGCGAAGCGGTGTTCGGCGCGCCCGCGGAGCGCGAGGTCGCGCGGTGGATGCTGTGGCAGCTGGGCCAGCGCCACGGCGTCCGGCCGGCCTCGATCCACGAGCTCTACCTGGCCCGCGGCCGCGGCGAGGTCGCGCCGTTCACCACGCCCGCGATCAACGTTCGGGTCATGGCCTACGACACGGCGCGCGCCGTGTTCCGTGCCGCCGTGCGGCTCGACGCTGGGGCCGTGATCTGCGAAATCGCGCGCAGCGAGATCGCGTATACGGATCAGCGTCCGGCGGAATACGTCGCGGTCATGCAGGGCGCGGCGCTGCGGGAGGGGTTCGTGGGCCCCCTGTTCGTACAAGGGGATCACGTGCAGGTCAACGCGAAGAAATACGCCGCCGATCCGGAGACGGAGCTGCAGGCGATCCGTAGCCTGATCGACGAGGAACTCACGGCCGGGTTCTTCAATATCGACATCGACACATCCACGTTGGTGGACCTGTCGCAGCCCACGCTGGATGCGCAGCAGCGCACGAACTACGAGCGGGCCGCCGAGCTCACGCGCCACATTCGCGACCGCGAGCCCGCCGGCGTCACGGTTTCCGTCGGCGCCGAGATCGGCGAAGTGGGCGGCAAGAACTCCGACGTGCACGAGCTCGCCGCCTTCATGGACGGCTACAACCGCACGCTGACGGCGCTCGGCGGGCAGGCCGGCATCAGCAAGATCTCGGTCCAGACGGGCACGAGCCATGGCGGGGTCGTGCTCGCGGACGGCTCGATCGCCAAGGTCCAGCTCGACCTCGAGGCCCTCAAGGCGCTGTCGCACGACGCCCGCACCAAGTACGGTTTGGGCGGCGCCGTGCAGCACGGCGCCTCGACCCTCCCGCCCGAGGCGTTCGGGCAGTTTCCGGAATGCGAAGCGATCGAGATCCACCTGGCGACGAACTTCCAGAACATCGTCTTCGATCACCCGCGGCTGCCGGCGGACCTCAGGGGAGAGATCGCGGCGTGGGTCACGCAGGAGTGCGCGAGCGAGCGGAAGAAGGGGGACACCGAGGAGCAGTTTCTCTACAAGTCCCGCAAGAAGGCGATCGGCCCCTTCAAGCAGGCGCTGTGGGATCTGCCGGCGGAGGTGCGGGAAGCGATCGGCGCCGACCTCGAGCGGACGTTCATGTTCCTGTTCGAGAAACTGAAGGTGCAGGGCACGCGGGCCATTACCGACCGGCACGTCACGCCGCCGGCCCTGACGCACGACGCGCCGCGGGCCGCGGCCGTGGCCGCGCCGGATGACATGGAGGCAGGCGAGTGAGCGAGCGGGGATCGGGACTCGGGCCGTTTCTGCTGGGCATCGTACTGGGCGCCGTGGCGGGCGTGCTGTTCGCGCCCGCGCGAGGGGACCTCACGCGGCGGCGTATCGGGCGCCAGGTGGGAGAGCTGCGGGATCTGGCAGACGAGAAGCTGGAACAGCTGGCCGGCCCGGACGAGGAGGAGGGCGAGTCGGGGGACGACGCCTCGGCGCGCGACGAGCTGGAGGAGCGGCTGCGCCGCGCGCGCCGCCGGCGCCGGATCGAGCGCACCGCCCGGGGACGCGCACCCGCCCCGGAGGAGGAGGACGAGCCGGTCGCGTGAGCCGCGACGCGGGGTGGCATCGCTCGGTGACGGGCATGGTGCGCCGCACCCTCGAAGCGGCGTATGAAGACAATGTGGCGTTTCTCGCGAGCGCGCTGGCGTTCAGCCTGCTGCTCACGATCGCGCCCTTCACCATCTTCGTGCTCGGCGTGCTCGGGCACGTCCTCGAGCGCCGGGTGTCGACCCGCGACCTGAACCTGCACGATCTCATCGCGCAGTTCCTCCCGCAGGGCGCGGATTTCAGCCAGATCGAGTTCCTGCTCAGCGACGTCGTCGCGAACCGCGGACGGCTCACGCTCCTCGGAGCGATCCTGTTCCTGTGGTTCTCGACGCGCCTCTTCGGCGGGTTGCGGGCGGCGCTCAACGAGGTGTTCGACACCGAAGAGAGCCGTCCCTGGCCCCTCGCCAAGCTCCTCGACCTCGGGATGGTCGTGGCCACGGGCACCCTGCTCGCGGCGAATGCGTGGGTGTCCGTGCTCGGCGCGCGAACCGAGCTGGAACTCGGGGGGCTCACCGGGTGGGCGTTCCGCCTCGGGATCGGCCTCGCCACCCTCGCCTTCAGCACGGCCCTGTTCTTCGTCGTCTTCAAGCTCATGCCCAGTCGGCCCATCCCCTGGCCGACCGCCCTCGTCGCGTCGCTGTTCACCGCGCTGGCGTTCGAAGCGGCCAAGCGGCTGTTCGCCCTCTATTTCTCGCGGTTCGTCACGCTCGACCGCCTCGCCTCGGACGCCAACCTCGTCGCTTTTTTCCTCTTCCTATTATGGGTGTATTACACGTGTTACGTGTTCCTGCTCGGAGGAGAGGTGGCGGAGACCTATGACCTCGTTCGCCTGCGGCGAGCACAACGGGTCCGCATCGGTTGACGCCGATCGACCTGCGCTCGGACACCGTCACCCGCCCCTCCCCGGGGATGCGGGCCGCCATGGCCGGGGCCGAGGTTGGGGACGACGTCCTGGACGGCGACCCGACCACACGGCGGCTCGAGGACCGGGTGGCTGGCCTCCTGGGGATGGACGGGGCGCTGTTCTTCCCTTCGGGGACCCAGGCCAACCAGGCCGGGGTTTTCCTAGTCACCGAGCCGGGAACCGAGTTGATCGTAGAGGCGCAGGCACACCTTGTGCACTACGAATTGGGGGGTGTAGCGCTCATTTCAGGGGTTCAGATTCGGCCAGTGGTAACCCCGGAGGGGTTGCTGGACGCCGAGGGGGTTCGTGCCGCCCTGCGGCCGGCCTCCCCGTACCTTCCCCGTGTCTCGGCGGTGGCCGTGGAAAACACCCACCACGCGACCGGGGGTCGGGTGTTGCCACCTGCCGAGTACGCCGGGATCGTCCGGGTCGCCGGCGAGGCCGGTCTCGCCGTGCACGTGGATGGGGCGAGATTATGGAACGCGGCGGTCGCCCTGGGAGTCGCCGCCGACCGCCTGACGGGGGGGGCGACCACCGTGATGGTGAGCTTCTCGAAGGGGCTGGGGTGCCCCGTGGGATCATGCCTGGCGTGGCGCGGCGACCACCGCGCCCGCGTGTGGGAGATTCGCAAGCGGCTCGGAGGCGGGATGCGGCAGTCGGGCATCCTCGCCGCCGCCGCTTTGTGGGCGCTCGAGCAGGTTCGGCCCAGACTCGGCGAGGATCATGCGAATGCGCGGCTCCTCGCCGAGCGCCTGGCCGGAAACGCGGCGCTACGCGTGCCGGTGCCGGAGACGAATATCGTGATGATCGACCTCGTGCGTGAGTCGGATACCGCGACGGCGATCGTCCCGCGCCTCGCGCGGGCCGGCGTCCTGCTGGCGGCGTTCGGCCCACGGCGACTGCGCGCCGTGACGCACCTCGATGTCGGGGCGGCGGAGGTCGAGCGCGCGGCGCGCCTGATCACGGAGACGCTCGCGTGACCGGACCGGGCGGGTACGCGCCGGGCCGCGACCAGGACGCGGCACATGCCTCGCGCGCGGCGCCGACGGCGGAGTGTATCTACTGGCGCCCGCTGACGGGAGAGCCCACGGGACCGGGCGCCGCGGAATACCCGATCTACATCCGCCAGCGCGCGCTCGCGGCGCTGCACGACCACTTTCGTGGCGCGTCCCAACAGGGCATCCTCGGCTTCCTCGTCGGCGCCATGCTCGAGGACCCCACTACCCGGCACCGCTGGCTCGAGGTCGAGTTCATCGTCCGGCTCACGCAGGCGATCTACGGCGACAAGACGACCCTCGTCATCTCGCGCGTATGGGAGCGCCTGCAACAGGAAGTCACGCGCACGGGCGGGCGCATGCTCGGCTGGTATCACAGCCACCCGCCCCTCGGTATCGAGATCGCGCCGGGGGACATCGAGGCCCACGAGCAGTATTTCGGCCGTCCCTGGCAGGTGGCCCTCGTCCTGGCGCAGGGGCTCGACGGTCCCGCCGGCGCGTTCTACCGCCCGTCCGCCGGTCTGCCCCTGGGGACGACGCCGCTCGCGTTCTACGAGATCGTGGCGCGCGACTCGATCACGCCCGAGGGCCGGCGCCGGACGCGGGTCGCCTGGCGCAACTACAAGCCCGACCTCAAGCGGACCTCGGGCGCGATGACCGGCGTCTCCGCCGTGCTCCAGGCGCTGCAGGTGCCGGCCAAGCCCCCGCCCGCGCCGCCGCCCCCCGCCGCGCCCGCGCCGCGCCGGCGCATCACGCCGCCGCGCGGGAGCGCGGCGATTCGCCTCCCCGAGCCGAGCGAGGCCGCCCCGCGTGCCACGGTGCCCGCGCGCCGCAGCGGTGTCACGGACGCGCGCCCGGACGCCGAGCTGCACGTCCCGCCCACGTTGCTGCGCAGTGCCATGGCTTCCCCGCCGGCATCCACCCCCGATGCCGCCGCCCCCGCCGCCGTTCCTGCCCCGGACCGGCCGGCGCGTGCCGCCCCGCCACCCCGGCCCCCGCCGCCGCCCGCCACCGTTCACTTCGCACCGGCGGCCGCGGAGGAGGGCTCCGCCCGCGGCTCCGCGGCCACGTCGCCGCCGGCGCGTGAGCCGCCGGAGACACCGCCGGGCGACGCGGCGGAGACGCCCGAGCTCGCGGCGCGAGCCTCGGGCCCGCAGCCCATGCCGGAGACTGGCGAGGGGGCGGGTGTGCCGCGCCTGGTACGGCCGCGGGCGCGCCCGACGCAGGAAGTTCTCAAGGACCTCGCCACGGCGATCTCCGGTCCACACCGGCGCCCGACGGTGCCGGGATCCGAGGCGGGCGCGCCGGGGGGGAGTGAGGCGTCGCGCGTGACGTTCACTCCGTCGTCGGTACCCGCGTCGGTGTCGCCCGAGCCCGAGCCGGAGGAGCCACCGGACGAGGCGATGCCGGCGGAGCCGCCGGCGCTGACGTTCACACCAGGGGAGCGGCGCAGTGGCGAGCACCCGCCGGTGCCGGTCACCGCTCCCGAGCCGTTGCCGGCCGGTCTGCGCGACCCCGTGTGGATCTCGTCGACGCAACCGGACGACACCGCGGCGCCGACGGCACCGCTGCGGCCGTCAGTGGATGTGTTGCTGCCGCGGCCGTCGTCCCACCGGACGTTCGCCGCGCCGCTGTCGCGGGTGACCCCGTCCGGCCCGTTGTGGTTCGTCGCGGTCGTGGTCGTGGGCCTGGCCGCGGGCGCGTGGTGGCTGCTGCTGGGGTCGCAGCGACTCGCGGTGCCGGTGGGAGTGCAGCCCACCGCGGCCTCTTCGGTAAGCCCGGCGGCCGCCGTGGATTCGTCGCCGGATACAGTGCAAGTGGCGCAGGCGCAGCCGACACCGGATCCGGCGGTGGCGACCGCGCCCCCGGCGGCGCCCGCGGTGAGTGGGCCCGGTGGGGCCCTGGGGCTGTTCGACGCCGTGTTCGACAGTCTCACGTCGGCCATCGTGGCATATCAGGAGCGGGCGCTGCGCTTCGACGAGGGCGATCGCGACTGCACCGCGCTGTCGAGCTCGCTCATCACCGTGGACCGGTTGTGGATCGCCTACAACGCGCGGCGGCGGGGCGTCACGCTCGACTCGCTGCGACGCGAACTCGATCAGGGGGTATACTCCAACGTGGAGTCGGTTGACGGACACTTCCGCCAGTCGGGATGCCCGCGTCCATGACGCGGCCCGCGAGGAGCGCATGACGGGCGCGCCGCAGGACGCGCTGGCCCGTGAGGCCCTGCCGGGCTACCCGCGCGAGCCGTTGCCGCTCGGCCGGTCCATCCTGTGGTATCCGGCCGGGCGCGGATCGCGCGAAACGGGTGCGCGCGGCGGATACCCCGTGTTCGTCGAACAGTCGACCATCAACGCCATCCGCGCCCACGTCGAGCCGAACCCCGAGCAGTCGCTGATGGGGTTCCTCGCGGGTGAGCTATTCGTGTGCTCGGACATCGACGTGCCCTACCTGGTCGTGGATGGCGTGTTCGTGTGCCGCTACCCGATCGAAGGCGACGATCCCATGCCGGTCGTGGCGCGGGTGTGGCAGCGGCTGGAGAGCGAGCTCGGGCGCATGGGGACGCGGCTGGTGGGGTGGTATCGCAGCTGCCCGCGGGGCGACGTGATGATGAGCCCCCGCGATGTGACGATGCACGAGGCGCACTTCTCCGAGCCCTGGCAGGTCGCGATCCTGACACGACCGGATCGGGCCCGGCCCGCGGGGGGCATCTACCGGATGGTCCCCGGATCCAACTGGGCCTCGACACCGCTGTCGTTCTACGAGCTGCTCACGTCCGCGCCGCGCCGCACGACGGCCGGCAAGCGGACGCGGCTCACGTGGAAAAACTACCACACGAACGAGCTGGTGCTCGCCGCCGACGAGCGCGGCGTGCGGCCGGAGGACGACGAGCCGCCGGCCCCCCCGCCGCCGGAGCCGCCAGTGGCGGTGGCGCCGGTCGCGCCGCGCCGGGACGGCGCCGTTGACGAGAGTCGGCGACCGACCCTCCAGGTCGTGCGCGCGACCGTACCCGGCGCCACGCCGCGGCGGCCGTCCCGGGCCTCGTCGCGACCCACGGTCCCCACCCGACGGCCCCCGGTGGTGCCGGACGAGCCCCTCCGTCCCCTGGACGCGGACGAGTCCCCCGTCGTGCAAACGGTGGGTGGCCGCCGCCGCCGCCACCGGCTGGCCACGGTGATCGCGGGCGCCGGCGTGATCACGCTTGCCGCCTTCGGTGCCATCGAGCTTTTCGCGCCGGCCACCCAGCCCCAGGCCGCCGTGGACGTGCAGGCGGCCCGCGTGGCGCGGCTCGACCGCCTGAGCGACACGCTGGGTCCCGCGTTGCGCAACTACGGGGAGCGGGTGGAGCTGTTCCGCGAAGGGCTGCTTGCCTGCGAGGGTCTGGGGCGCGGCTATGCCGCCGTGGACACCCTGTGGTCGGTGTACCGGACGGTGCGGCGGGGGCTCGCGGCGCCGCTCGACAACCCGCGGGAAGCGCGCGACGCCCGCTTCACGGCGCAGGTGGACGCGATGCGGCGCGAATTCGCCCGCGGCGGGTGTGTTGCCCCATGACCGGGCGCGTCGCCGCCGCGGCCATGGCGCTCTGGCTCGGCGTGGCGGCTCCGCTCGCCACCCAGGCGCTGCGGCCGCTGAGCAAGAGCGACCTGATCCGGATGTTGACCAGCTCGGCCTTCTCGTTGGCGGAGGTCCAGGGGGTCGTGCGGCGGAACTGCACCAGCTTCACGCCGACCGACCGGGACCGGGCGGACCTGCGCGACGTCGGGGCGGACGACACGATGCTCCGGGCGATCGCCGACTGCCGCCGCGCCGCCGAGGTGCTGCGCCTGCGGGTGCTGTCGCCGGAGGTGTTCGTCGAGGCGGGGGACGCGGCATCCGTGCTCGTGGAGCTGCGGCGCGGCGCCGATCCGGCCGACGGCGTCGCGCTCACCCTGGTCGGGAGCGCGCGGATCGGGGCGGGAGACGCCGATGCCCGGAGCACGACCGATGCCAGCGGGCAGGCCACCTTCCGGGTGGCCGCGGGACGCGAGATCGGCAGTCACGCGCTGACGGTGGCGGCGACGTCGGGCGAGGCGCTGGTGGGCGCGACCGGCCTCACGCTCACGGTCCGGCCGGCCGGGCGGGTCCGGGCCGACGTGCGCCCCCGACGCCTCGAGTTCCCGCACGGGCAGCCGCTGCAGGCGGTCGTGGTCGTGCTGCGGGACGCGCTGGACAATCCCGTGCCGCGCCAGCGCGTGGAGCTGCTCGCGGCGGGTGGCGGTCTGGCTCCCATCGGCTACGAGTCCGACGAGCGCGGCATGGCGACCTTCCCCCTGTCGGCGGCGGCGTTCCAGTCCGACACACGGCTGCTCGTGCGGGTGGAGGGCCGGGTGGTCGACTCCCTCGACGTGCTGCTGCCCGCCCCGTTGTGGCCGTCGCGGACCGGTTTCGTCGCGGGACACGGCCAGCGGGGCCGGGTGGGGACGTTCCTGCCGCGGCCGCTCGTGTTCGACGTGCGCGACAGTGCCAATGCGGGTCTGCCGGAGCGCGAAGTGACGATCGCGGCTGAGAATGCAACGGCCATCGCGGAGGCGGAGCGGACCGACGCCAACGGGCGCATCACGATCCGCGTCCGCCTGGGCGAGCGGGCAGGCCCGGCGAGCGTGACCGCGCGGATCGGCGGCGTCGAGCGCCAGGCCACCCTGCTGGCCCTTCCCGGGCCGGCCACCCGTCTCACCGTGTCGTGCGGGCAGGAGGTGAGCGGCCGGGTCGTGCTCGCGCCCGACACGACGGGGGTCGTGATCGTGACCGCGAGCGACGCGTACGGCAACCTGGTCCCGCTGTCGGGCGTCCGCGCGGCGACGGGGGACCGGCGCGTCGCGCGCGTGGAGGGCGTCGTCGCCGACAGCGCGCTGGTGCGGGTCACGCTGCGCGGCTGGGGCGCCGGGTCCACGAACCTCGCGGTCACTGGCGCGGGCCAGCGGGCCAATCTCGTGGTCGTGGTCCAGCCGCAGCCCGGCTCCGACGCCTGCGTCGGACCCCGCTAGGCGCCGGCACCGTCCCCCGCTATCTTTCCCTCGCCCCGGGTCCGTGGGGCGTCCGTTCGCGAACCGCGTCAGGCCCCCGCAGGGAGCAGCGCTCAGCGAGTCCGGACGTGTCCACGGGGTGCCCGGGGCAATCTCCGAACCGATGATCGCACTCGCCCGCAAGTACCGTCCCAAGCGCTTCGCCGACCTGCTGGTGCAGGATCACGTCGCGGCCGCCCTGCGTGGTGCCGTGGCCCAGGGTCGCGCCGCGCACGGCTACCTGTTCGCCGGCCCGCGGGGAGTGGGAAAGACAACCGCCGCGCGCATCCTCGCCATGGCGCTCAACTGCGAGCGGCGCGGGGAGGGGCAGGCCGGGGAGCCGTGCGGCGAGTGCCAGTCCTGCACGCGTGTCTGGACGGGTGCCGCGAACCTCGATGTGGTCGAGCTCGACGCCGCGTCGAACCGCGGAGTGGACGACGCGCGCGACCTGCGGGAGCGGGCCATGTACGCCGCCAGCGCCGAGGGCCGGTCCAAAGTGTACATCGTGGACGAGGCCCACATGCTCACGCGCGAGGCGTGGAACGCGCTGCTCAAGATCCTGGAGGAGCCGCCGCCCGGCGTCGTGTTCGTCTTCGCCACCACCGAGCCGCACAAGATCGCGCAGGCGGCGACGCCCGTCTTATCCCGCCTGCAGCGATTCGATTTCCGCCGCATCGGCCCCGAGGCGATCATGAGCCGGCTGCGGCAGGTGGCGGCGGCGGAGGAGCTGACCCTCGAGGACGACGCGCTCCAGCTCATCGCCCGGCGGGCGGACGGCGGCATGCGGGACGCGCTGTCGGTGCTCGACCAGGTGCTGGCGTTCAGCCAGGGGCCGGTCACGGCGGATCTCGTGCGCGACGTCCTGGGACTCATCCCCGACGACGTGTACGGCGACGTCCTCCGCCTGGTGGCCACCCGCGACGCGGCGGCGGTGTTCCCGCTGATGGACCGCTTGGTGGAAGCGGGGGCGGACCTCGGCGAATTCGTCGCGGGGCTGGGCGACACGCTGCGGGCGGTGCTGCTCGTCGGGTTCGCGGGCGAGCCCGACGGACTCACGGAGAGCCTGCGCGCGGTCGTGCGCGAGCACGCGCCCGCGCTCCCGCCACCCGACGCCGTGCGGTTGCTCGCGGTCCTCGGCGAAGTCGAGCCGCAGATCCGTCTCAGCGGCCATCCCCGCCTCGCCGTCGAATTGCTGCTGCTGCGGTGGGCGATGATGGACCGCACCGTGGAGCTGGCCGAGGTGATCCGTGGGCTCGACCAGGGCCCGCCCGGCGGTGGGCCGGGCGCAGGCGGCGATGCGGGACGCGAGCGTCGCGGCGGCGGCGGGCGCGCGGCGCCCGCCCCGGCGCCCACGACGCCGCCCCCGACGATGCGGGACGCGGCGCCGCCTCCGCCCTCGCCGGCGGGCGGCGCTCCCGAGCGCGGACCGCTCGCCCTGGAGCGGCTGCGGGCCCTGTGGCCGCGGATCGTGGCGGACGCGCGGGCGACCAGTCCGATGCTGGGCACGCTGCTCGCGGCGACCGAGGTGGCGGCGGTGGACGCGCGGACGATCACGCTGCATGCGCCGGCGGGGGGCCCGGGTCACGCCGAGGGTCTGGCGCACAAACAGGCGGCGATCGGGCGCGCGATCGGCGTCTGGGTGGAGGGTCCGTGCACCGTCCGGATCGCCCCGACCGCCGCCGCCGCGGGTGCGGCGCCCCGGACGGCGCGCCTGACCCCGGAGGCGGCCGCAGCCGAGCGTTTGGAGGCCCTGCGGGCCCAGGATCCGGCTCTGTCGGCAGCGGCCGAGGCGCTTGATCTCGAACTGCTCGAATAGCTTGCCGCCCCCCGCAGCGACGGATAACTTTCGGCCCATGGCGGATTTATCGAGCTTGCTGCAGCTGAGCCAGCAGATGCAGGGGCGGATTTCCGATATGCAGGCGCAGCTCGCGGGCCAGACCGTGACGGCGTCCGCCGGGGGCGACATGGTGCGCGCCACGGTGGACGGTCGCGGCCACCTCCGGTCCATCCGGATCGCGCCCGAGGCGGTGTCCGGGAGCGACATCGAGATGCTCGAGGATCTCGTCATCGCGGCCGTGGCGGAGGCGCAGCAGCGCGCGGCCGAGCTCTACCAGGCGGAGGTGCGCAAGCTGGCCTCGGGCCTGCCGTTCCCGTTCCAGCTGCCTCTCTAGACCCGGCGGTGTCGGTCCTCGACGAGCTCGTGGCGGAGCTGGCGAAGCTCCCCGGCATCGGGCGGAAGACGGCACTGCGGCTTACGTTCCATCTCCTGAAACAGCCGCCGGAGGCCGTCGCGCGGCTGGCGCAGGCGATCAGTCAGGCGCGCGAGCGGATCCGCGCGTGCGGCGCCTGCGGGGCGCTGACCGACGCCGATCCCTGTGCGATTTGCGCCGACCCGCGGCGCGACGCGTCGGTCCTCTGCGTCGTGGAGGACTCGGCCGACGTCGGGGCCATTGAGCGTGCCGGCCGCTTTCGTGGCCGCTACCACGTGCTCGGCGGGCGGCTCTCGCCGCTCGAGGGCGTCGGTCCGGAGGCTTTGCGGGTCGACGCGTTGCTGGCCCGGGTGCGCAACGGCACGGAGGTGCGGGAGGTGATCATCGCGACCAACCCCTCGATGGAGGGGGAGGTGACGGCGACGTTCCTGCAGCAGGCGCTGCGGACAGCCGCGGTGCGCGTGACACGCATCGCGCGCGGGTTGCCGATGGGTGGAGACCTGGAGTATGCGGACGGCGTGACTATCGCACAGGCCCTGGCGGCCCGGCGCGAGATGTCCGAGGCCGCTGACCGAGGCGACGAATGACGGGTGCGGCCAGCTGGTCGTTCAGCGAAGAGCACTACCGGCAGATCCAGCAGCATCTGACGGCGTTCCTGCGTGAGTCGAACGCTCGCTGCGCCCTGCTCGTGGATCGCACTGGCCAGCTCCTGACGACGGTCGGCGAGACGCCGGCGTTCGACCCGACGGCGTTCGCCTCTCTCACGGCCGCCGATTTCTCCGCCAACGACCAGCTGGCCCGCATGATCGGGGAGCCCGATTTCGCGTCGCTCGTGCACCAGGGAGAACGCGAGTCGATGTACCTCGCGGACGTGGCCAAGCGCGTGATCCTCGTCGTCCTGTTCGACCAGCGGGCCACCCTCGGGCTGGTGAAGCTGAAAGCGCGCCCCGTGGTCGAGCAGCTCAGCCGCGTGCTGGAAGACATGTTCAATCGGGTCGGAACGGGACCCGCGCCGGAGCACCGCGTGCTGGAAGGTGCCGAGGACGAAATCGACCGGTTGTTCGGGTAGGGGGGACGCGCCGCTCATGTCGATGATCAACTACGCGTCCCGCGAGATCAACTGCAAGCTGGTGTATTACGGGCCGGGGTTGGGCGGCAAGACGACCAACCTCGAGCACGTGTACACCAAGGTGTCCCCCAACACGCGCGGCAAGATGATCTCGCTGGCCACCGAAACCGAGCGCACGCTGTTCTTCGACTTCCTGCCCGTGGATCTGGGTACGATTCGCGGGTTCAAGACCCGGTTCCATCTGTACACCGTGCCGGGCCAGGTGTATTACAACGCGAGTCGCAAGCTCATCCTGAAGGGCGTGGACGGCATCGTGTTCGTGGCCGACAGCCAGCTCGAGCGCATGGAAGCCAACGTCGAGTCGATGCAGAACCTATACGACAACATGGCGGAGTACGGGTACGATCTCACGAAGATTCCGTTCTCGATCCAGTACAACAAACGGGACCTGCCGAACGCCGCGGCGGTCACGGACCTGGAGGCCGCGCTGAATCCCGGTTGGCCGATCGAGGACACCGCGCTGCAGAAGGTGACGCCCGACCCGTCCAATCCCGGCCACAACATCGTCGATCGCGCGGGAGACCAATGGATCGGGCGCGCGCCCTACATCGAAGCCGTGGCGGTGCGGGGGGACGGGGTCTTCGAGACACTGAAGGTCGTCAGCAAGATGGTGCTGAAGACCCTCAGTTGAGCCAAGGGGCTGCGGTGCGCTGGACCCTCCCCAACATCATCACCCTCGTCCGCATCGCTCTGACGCCGGTCATTGCCCTCCTGCCGTTCATCTCGGGCTACTGGCCCAAGGTGCTGGCGTTCGTCATCTTCGTCGCGGCGGCCGTGAGCGACACCGTGGACGGATACCTCGCCCGCAAGCGCAACGAGGTGTCGGAGCTGGGCCAGTTCCTCGATCCGATCGCCGACAAGCTGCTGCTCTTCGCCACGCTCGTCCCCATCTTCTGGATGACGCGGCATCCCACCATCCTGACCGACTATCGCATTCCCTGGTGGGGGAGCCTGCCGGTGTGGGTGGCGATCATCCTGGTGGGCCGGGAAGTGCTGATCACACTGTTCCGCTGGTTTGCCAAGCGCAAGGGCGTGGTGATCGCGGCCGCGGGTCCGGGGAAGCTCAAGGCCACCGTACAGGCGATCTTCATCGGCGCCACGATCGCGTGGTTCGCGTGGAAGGACGCGGTGGCCGAGCTGAAGCTCGCCGGCTGGTTCCGCGACAGCTGGGAGCAATTCCACGGCACGGTCGTCGCGGTGACGCTCGGCGGCGCCGTGGTCCTCACCGTGTATTCGCTGGGCGTGTACGTGTACCGGTACCGCACGCTCCTGCGGTGAATCTCGAGCTGGTGACCGTCGGCACCGAGCTCCTGCTGGGGTTCACCGTAGACACGAACGGGGCCGAGCTGGGGCGCGCGTGCGCCGCGGTCGGTATCCGGCTGGTGCGGCGCACGGCGGTGCCCGACGATGCGCCGGCGATCGGCGCCGCCGTCCGCGAGGCCCTGGCCCGGACCGGACTCGTCGTAACGACCGGTGGCCTCGGGCCTACCCGAGACGATGCCACCAAGCACGCCGTGGCCGACGTGCTGGGCCGGCGCCTGGTCGAGGACGCCGACGTGCTGCGGAGCCTCGAAGCGCGGGCCCGCCGCATGGGCCGCTGGCCGATGGCCGCGAGCAACCGCACCCAGGCTCAGGTGCCCGAAGGGGCGACCGTCCTCCCCAATCCCCGCGGCACGGCCCCCGGTCTGTGGCTCGAAGACGGCGGCGGCCGGGTCGCCGTCCTGCTCCCCGGCGTGCCGCGCGAGATGCGCGGCCTGCTGCACGAGGAGGTGCTGCCGCGCCTCGCCCGCCGCGTCGCGGGGGACGCGCACGTGGTGCGGTCGCGCGCGCTCCGTACCACCGGCATCGCCGAGTCGGCCCTCGCCGACCGCCTCAGTGCCGTCGAGGACGGGCTGCACCCGCTCACACTCGCCTACCTCCCCGCCGAGCCCGGCGTGGACCTGCGGATCACCGCGTGGGACGTGCCGGCCCGCGAGGCCGACGCCCTGCTCGACGCCGCGGTCGCCCGCGTGGCCGCCGCGCTCGGCAGCGTGTCGTACGGCGAGGGGGACACCGACCTCGCCGCGGTGGTCCTCGACCGGCTCCGGGCCCGCCGTGCGACGCTGGCCGTGGCCGAGTCGTGCACCGGGGGCCTGCTCGGCGCCCGCCTCACGGCGGTCCCCGGCGCCTCCGCGGTGTTTCGGGGCGGCGAAGTGGCGTACGCCGATGCCGTGAAAACGGCCCGGCTCGACGTGCCCGCCGCCCTCCTCGCCGCGCACGGCGCCGTGTCTGAGCAAGTCGTACGCGCGATGGCGAGCGGCGCCCGGCGCGCATTCGGGACGGATGCGGCGCTCGCGGTCACGGGCATCGCGGGGCCATCCGGGGCCACGCCGGACAAGCCGGTCGGCACGGTATGGCTCGCCGCCACGGTCGGGGAGCGCGAACGGGTGGCCCAGGTCGTCTTCGCGGGCGACCGCGACGAGATCCGCGCCCGCGCCGCCCAGGCGGCCCTCAACCTGTTGCGGCTCCTGCTGGCGGACGGCTGATGGCCGACTTTGCCGCGCCCGATGGTAACGTGCTCGCGTACGACGCCTACGAGCCCGGCTCGCGGGCGCGCGCCGCCGTCCTGCTCGTACACGGCTGGTCCGAGCACGCTGGCCGGTACGGGTGGCTCGGGCCCCGCCTGGCGAAGGAAGGCTACGCGACCTACGTCGCCGATCTCCGGGGCCACGGACGCTCCGGCGGCCGCCGTGGTCACCTGTCACGGTTCAGCCAGCTGCTCGGCGACCTGCAGGCCTTCCGCCGCGTCGTCCGCGGCCGGGGCGACGTGCCGCAGATTCTGCTGGGGCACTCGTTCGGCGGGCTCGTCGTGCTGCGATACCTGGAGACCCAACCATCGGTGCCGCCCCTCGCATCGGTGGTGTCGGGGCCGTTCCTCGCGCTGGCGCATCCGGTGCCCGCCTGGAAGCGCCTGGTGGGCGCGCTGTTGGGGAACGTGTGGCCCTCGGCGACGCTTGCGGCCGCGCTCGACGCCGAGCACCTCAGCCGGGACCCCGCGGTGAACGCCGCCTACGCGACCGACCCCGCGGTGCACGGCGTGATGACGCTGGGGGCGTGGCACGAGATCCGGTGGGCGCAGCGCGCCGTGGTCGCCGACGCCGCGCACATCTCCGGACCGTTGCTGTTTCTGCTCGCCGGCGACGACCGGATTGTGGACACGCAGGCCGCTCGCACCTTCGCGGCAGCGCTGCCGGGACCGGTGACCGTTCGGTGGTACGCCGACATGTACCACGAAGTGTTGAACGACCCGTTGCGCGAGCGGGTGGTGGACGACGTGCTGGAGTTCCTGGACCAGGCTGCAACCCGAGGCGCGAAGCCGGCGTAGACTGAGTGGCGGCCTGCAGACTCGACAGGCACCGGAGAATTTCGTATCGTATTGTCATAGAATGGCTTACAGTCGCGGCCCAGGTGGACGCCCGCCACATCGGCGCGCCGCCGACGGCACGGGCGTTGCCTTGGACGAGAGGATCATGAGCGCACGACACACCGGACCCCCGAACGACGAGTCCGCGGAGGAGCGCGAGGCGGCGCCCGCGGATCAGGCCGTGCCGGACGCCGGCGAGCGGGCGGCGGGCGGTGCCGGCGGCGGGCCCGCGTCCGGCGCGCTCGCGGAACTGCCGGATGAGGCGGTGCTGCGACTGGAGCGCGAGCTCGATGCGCTGCAGGATCGTCACCTGCGGCTCGCCGCCGAGTACGACAACTACCGCAAGCGCACGGGACGAGAGCGACTCGAGCTGGAGGGGCGGGCCCGCGCGGAGCTGATCGTGCGGCTCATCGATGCGCTCGACGACCTGGCCCGCTTCGCCCAAGCGGACGCCACCGCCCGGGAGACGAAGTCGCTGCACGAGGGGATCACCCTGGTCGAGCGGAAGCTGTGGAAGCAGCTCAACGCGGTGGGGCTCGTGCGGATCGACGCCACGGGGGTTCCCTTCGACCCCGGGGTCCACGAGGCCGTGACGACGGGCCCGGCCGCGGAGGCCACGCAGGACAACACCGTGGGCGCCGTGCTCCAGCCCGGGTACCGGTTGGGCAACCAGCTCGTGCGCCCAGCCCGGGTGCTCGTCCTCAAGTGGCAGCAAGGTGCCGCTGGCGGATGACGAACGCGAAGGACTACTACCGCATCCTCGGAGTGCCGGAGACGGCCACGGTCGCCGAGATCAAGAAGGCGTACCGCCGGCTCGCCAAGCAGTATCATCCGGACCGCAACCCGAACGACGCGTCCGCCGCCGAGCGGTTCAAGGAAATCAACGAGGCGCAGGACGTACTGAGCGACGCGGAGAAGCGCGCGAAGTACGACCGCCTGCGCCGTTACGGTGCGTTCACCGGCCCGACCCGTGGTCCGCGGCCCGGCGGTGCCGGGGGCGTCGAGTTCGACGTCGGCGACCTCGGGGGCCTGGGTGGGCTGGGTGACATCTTCTCATCGATTTTCGGCCGCCGGGGGCGGGAGGAAGCCGACGAGGTCGTGGAGACGACCCTGCGGATCCCGTTCCGGGTCGCCGCGTTGGGTGGACAGGTGCCGCTCACGCTGGGGATCTCGGAGGTGTGCCCGGGGTGCGGGGGATCGGGCGGCGCGCAGGGCGCCACGGTGACCACGTGCACCGAGTGCCGCGGCCGCGGGACGATCTCGTTCGGGCAGGGGGGCTTCGCCGTCAATCGCCCCTGTCCGGTCTGCCGTGGCCGGGGGAAGATCCCCTCGGCCCGCTGCCCGCGGTGCCAGGGCGCGGGCGAGGTGCAGCTCGACAAGCGCCTCATGATCACGGTGCCGCCCGGGACCGAGGACGGCGCGCGGGTCCGGCTCAAGGGCCAGGGGGCGAAGGGACGGGGCGACGTGATCGTGGTGTTCCAAGTGGAGCCCGACGCGTTCTTCCGGCGCGAGGGGCACCACGTCGTGTGTGTGGTGCCGATCAACGTGGCGCAGGCGATGCTGGGCACGCGCCTCAAGGTCCGCACGCTGGACGAGCACCGCGTGGTGCTCAAGGTCCCGCCGGGCACGCAGCACGGGCAGCGGTTCCGCATCGCCGGCCACGGCATCGAGAAGAACGGACGGCGGGGGGATCAGTTCGTGGAGGTCCGGGTGGACATCCCGGGCAAGCTCACCGCCGATCAGGAGGAAGCGGCGCGCGCCTTCGCCGACAAGGCGGGCCTGCGCTTCTAGCCGGGCGTCACTGCCGGCCCAGCCCGATCGAGAGGCTGGTGCGCTCCACGGTCTCGCGGCGTGCCCCGCTGCCGAGGCGGGCTTCGTCGATGATGTAGCTCAGGCGGAGCGTAAGGGGGGAGTTGCGCCAGTCGGCGACGTGCCACATGACGCCGGCGGCGCCGCCGCGCGACCCGTCGAGCGACTCGGCCACGTTCACCGTACCGGACACCCCGATCCAGATCTCGGCGAATCCGCGGACCACGGGTCCCACGATGCCGGTCTCGTACCGCGCGCGCAGCTGCCAGAACAGCCAGCGCTGCGTGCCCGCATCGGTCCCGTACGCGCGCGCGTACGGGCCCACGCCGAGCTCCAGGCCCTGGGTGATGGCCCCCGTGAGGTGCACGAAGCCGTCGATGTAGGTGCGCACCTCGGGGCCCGCCGTATCGGGGTTGAGCTTGCCCTGCCCGTAGCCCACGCGCAGACCGACGCGGCCCCGCCGCACGCGGATGTCGAACCCGAGCACCGGGCCCTGCAGCGCTTCGGCGCCACCCGGATACACGCTCCGCGCCTGGGCGCCGGCGCCCCATACGGCCGCGCCGTAGGAGAAGCCCGGCCCGCGCGGGCGCTGTGATTCGGGCTCCTGAATGTCCGCGGCCGTCGTGTCCGGGCCCTGCGCGGCCGCGACCGGCGCGTACAGCGCGGCTACCAGGACGGCGAGTATCCAACGGTTCATCGTCGGTCGCCCGCGACCTCGATGACGGCCCCGGATCGGATGCGCAGCACGCGATCGCGCCGGCGCGCCTCGTTCTCGACGGCGATCGTATTCTGCTCACGGCGCCACGCATCGCGCACGATCTGATTCGCCACGATGTTGTCTTCGACGACGCGGCCGGGCCGCTGTGCCACGAATCCCAGGATGCCGGCGGTGGTGAGCGAGACCGCCACGAGGTAGCGCGAGGACGCCGACGCGCCGTCCTTGGTGATCAGCGAGGGCAGGATGAGGGCCCCGAGGGCGCCGCCCAGGCCCGTCCCGAGGGCCCGCAGCGCCGGTCCCCGCGGCTCGCGCTCGGGAAGCAGCAGGGAATCGGCGAGCGGGGGTGGGTGGGGCAGGGTGTCGCGCGCGCCGCCGGAAGTGGACAGCGGGAGCTGGAGCAGGCGTTGGACGCCGCCCGACGCCCGCGAAGCGATCTGGAGTATCAGGCGCCCCTCGATCGCGGCCGCGCCATCCTCGTCGAGCCCCTCCCAGCGCACCACGAGGCTATCGGCGATGGGCCCGCCGTACAGCTGCCGCACCGGCCGCCCGTCTTCGCGCAGCACATCCACGGTGATGTTGTGCAGCGCGCTGGCGTCGAGCCGGGCGACGTAGAACTCCTTGCCCAGGATGATGCCCGTGTCGGGCGCGACCTCGACCCGCACGTAGGCGGTGGTGCGCCGCACGGCGTCGAACGTGTTGGCCACCACGGGCGGGAAGACGAGCGGATCGGGCCGGTGACGGGGATCGGCGCGCAGCGCCTGGCGGAACGCGACTTCCGCCGAATCGCGGCGACCGCGGAAGATCTCCGTCGCGCCGAGATACACGAACGTCACGGGCCGCGCGCCCGGCGGCAATGCGTCGGGACCGACCACGGCGAGGCCGCGGCGCAGCAGAGCACCCGCCGCGTCGTATTCGAGCCCGTTGTACGCGGCGATGCCCTGGGCGACGAGCTCGCCCGCGGTCTGGGCCGGCAGGTCCCGGCCGACCGCCAGGACGGCCAGCGCCGCGAGGAGCGGGAGCCGTCGCCTCACGGCTGCGCGGCCTCGAGCACGATGTTGGTCAACCGAATCTGCTGGCCCGGCGCGACGGACACGGTGCGCTCGAACGGCTGGTAGCCCTCGCGCACCACGCGGATGGTGTGCTCGCCGGGCGCCACGGGGAGAGCGGCCAGCGGCGTCGTGCCGAGCAGCTCGTCATTCACGAACACCTCGCCCCAGGGGCTCGCGTTGATGAACAGGAGCCCCATCTCGGCCGCGACCGGCGCGGCGGTGGGCCCGGAGGGCGCTCCCGCAGAAGCCCGCACCGGCGTGCGCGACGGCTGTCCCGGATCCGTGGACGGGGGTGCGGTCGTCGCCGGGGCCTGTGTCGCTGCCGGTGCGGGAATCACGACGGACGGCATCGCCGGCGGACTGGCGGCCGGCTGCATCAGCTTGATCAGCAGGAACAGGCCGGCGACCACGGCGGCACCGATCAGGAGGCGCTGGCGCAGGCGCGAGCTGCGGTACGGATCCACGAGCAGCACGCGCTGGGTGCTGCGCAGCAGATCGGGCGGCAGGCCCGGCGCGGGGCTCGCGGGCACCGGCTGGACCTCGATCGCGCTGAGTGCCGAGACGAACTCGGAGACGGACGGGAACCGTTTGGCCGGATCGGGTTCGAGGGCGCGGCGCAGCGCCGTCCACAGGTTCGCCGGGATGTCGGGGTGCGAGGCGGCGCCACGCTGCTCCGCGGTCGGCGGCGCGCCCGTGAGGCACTCGTGAATCGTGGCAGCGAGCGCGTACTGATCCGACGCGGGGCCCGGCTGGCGCACCGTAGCGGTTTCCGGCGCCACATACGCGCCCGCGCGGGCGTCGGCGCGCTCGCCCCCTTCGGCCGGGGAACGGACTGCGGCGAACCCGGTCACCAGCGCCCAGTCGTCGTCGAGCAGGACGTGGGCGGGCTGGAAATCGCCGTGCACCGCGCCGCGGCGGTGCGCATACTGCAGGGCGCTCGCGATCTGCTCGACCAGGCGCAGGCAGGCCGGCGCGTCGATCCGGCGCTTCTCGAGCAGCACCTGGGCCAGCGTGCGGCCCTCGACGTGCTTCGTCGCGTGCCAGAACAGCGTTTTCGTCGTGCCGAACCGGTAGAGGGGCACGATGTGTGGGTGATCGAGGGCGGCGGCCGCCGTCATGTCCCGCTGGAACCGCTCCTCCACCCGAGTGTCACGACCGGACCGGGGTGCCACCCGCAGGGCCACCACCCGGTCGGCGCCGGTCTCCCGGGCCGCGTAGACCAGCACGGGGCCGGGCTCTTCGGCCAGGGTGGCGTCGATCTCGAACTGGTCGGCGAGCTCGCGGTGCGCTGCCTCGTCGAGCTCTTCGCGGGCGCCCACCTCGAGCGTCACGCCCCCCGGCGAATAGCCGCACAGGACGCACGTGTGCGTGTCCGCGGAGATCTCGGCGACGGTACAGCGGGGGCAGATCATAGACCCCTAAAGATATGTGGTCGCGGGCTCCGTGCCGACGGGGTCCGGCCCGCCCGGTCAGGCCCCCGGGCGGGGTCTGCGGGAGGCCCGGACGTCACGTCCCGGTGGCGCTGAACGTGACCGGTGAGCCCGTCAGGGCGCCGGCGGTGGCGGTCATCTCGTTGGGCCCCGCCACGGGGCCGAGCGTCCAGCTGTTCACCGCGGCGATTCCGAGCGAGTTGGTCATTACCGGCGTCACGGGGTCGACCGAGCCGCCCCCGACGGTGGCGGCGAAGGTCACACTCACGTTCTCGACCGGATTGCCGAACGCGTCCGTCACGATCACCGAGGGCGGCGTCGCCACGGCGGTCCCGGCGGTCGCGGACTGGTTATTGCCGCCGTTGATGGCGATCGAGCTTGCGGCCGCGGCCTGGACGGTCACGGCTGTCGGAGTGAGGCCGACGGTGTTCGCGGTCGCCGAGATCATCTTCGCCTCGGCTTTCGTCGAATTGAACGTTGCCGTGAAAACGCCGCTGCCGTTGGCGGTCCCGCTGGCCGGCGCGAACGTGTTGTTGGTGCCGTTCGACGAGACCGTCACGCTGGCCATCGGGACCGGATTGCTGAACTGGTCGCGCGCGGTGACGGTGATCGTGGCGGCCGTGGTGCCGACGGAGCAGCCGGTGGAGCAGGCCGTGATGGTCGCGTGACTCGTCTGGACCGTGGAGTTGCCCGCCGAGACGGGGGCCGCCTGGACGGTTACGGCCGTCGGCGTGAGGGCCACGCCACCCGCGGTCGCCGAGATCGACTTCGACTGGGCCGCGGTCGAACTGAAGGTGGCCGTGAAGACGCCGCTGGCGTTCGTGGTCCCTGTGGCGCTGGGGCTGAACGTATTCGCCGTGCCGCTGGACGAGATCGTCACGCTGGCGCCGCTCACCGGATTGCTGTTGCCGTCCCGTGCCGTGACGGTAATGGTGGACGCGGTGGTACCGACGACGCAACCGCTGGAGCAGGCCGTGATCGTCGCGTGGCTCGCTGTCAGCGACGAAGTGACCGCCGAGACTCCGCCCGCGGTGATGTTGAATGGAGTGCTCGTGTCCCCCGTCAGGCTGCCGGACGAGGTCGTCAACGTGTAACCGGTTCCCGTGTTGTTGATCGACAGATTCGAGAACGTCGCGACGCCGGAGACGGCGGCCACGGCCGTCGCGCCGCCGAGCGAGCCGCCGCCCGGGTTGGTACCGATGGCGACCGACACGGCGCCGGCGAAGCTCGTCGCCGTGTTGCCGAAGGCGTCCCGGGCTGTGACGATGACCGCGGGCGTGATCGAGGCCCCGGCCACGGTGTTGGACGGCTGGGTGGTGAAGAAGAGCTGCGTGGCGGTGCCGGCGGTCGTGTTGAACGCATTGCTGGTGGCGCCGGTCAGGCCCGCGGTGCTCGCCGCCAGCGTGTACCCGTTGGCGATCGCACTGACGGTCAGGTTGTTGAAGATCGCCACCCCTGAGTCCGCACCGGTCGTCACACCGGTCTGCTGGGTGAGTGTGCCGCCCAGAGTGGCGCTGCCCGGGTTGCTCCCCAAGGCGATGGTGATCATCCGGCGCGGACTGGGCACCGTGTTCCCGAACGCATCCGTCACCCGGACCCGGACGGCCGGAGAGATGACGTCGCCCGCGATCGTCGTGCTCGGCTGGACGTCGAACAGGAGCTTCGAGGCCGCTGCAGCCGTGATGTTGAACGAATTGCTGGTCGCCCCGGTCAGCCCGCCAGAGGCCGCCGTCAGGGTGTAGCCCGTGCCCGACTTGTCGATGCTGAGGGTAGTGAACGACGCGACGCCGCCGACTGCCGCGACCGTATTGGTGCCCGACAGGACGCCCGTGCCCTGGGGATTCGTTCCGATCGCCACCGTGACGTTGCCCGTGAAGCTCGTCACGGGATTGCTCTGAGCATCCTGCGCCGTCACCTGCACTTGCGTCATGGCGACACCGGCGACCGTGTTGGTCGGCTGCGCGGTGAACGCGAGTTTCGTCGCGCCGCCCGCGGTGGCCGAGGCGGTGAACGTCACCGGGCTGCCGCTGAGGCCGGCCGAGGTGGCGGTCATGGTGTTGTTGTTCGTCCCCGCACCCGGGCCGAGCGTCCAGGTGGTGGCGGCGATGCCGTTGGCCCCCGTCGACACGGGGGAGGTGACGTTGCCGCCGCCCGTGGTGACCGCGAACGTGATGGACCGGCCCTGCACGGGGTTGCTGAACGCGTCGCGCACGATCACCGACGGCGGGATCGCCACCGCGGAGTTGACCTGGGCGGTCTGGTTGTTCCCCGCGTTCAGGGCTATCTGCGTCGCGGGGCCCGCCACGGCCGAGGCGGTGAACGTCACCGGGCTGCCGCTGAGGCCGGCCGCGGTGGCGGTCAGGGTGTTGTTGTTCGTGCCGGCGGTGGTACCCATGGTCCAGCTCGTGAGGGCCGCGATGCCGCTGGCGTTCGTCGCCACCACCACCGTGGGGGTGGACGGGGGGTTGGTGCTCCCGCCGCCCGCAGTCACCTGGAACGTCACGTTCACGCCGGCGACGGGATTGTTCCCGGCGTCGCGCACGATGACCGACGGCGGAATCGTGACCGTGCTGTTGACCGTATCTGTTTGATTGTTCCCCGCGTTGACGGCGATCTGGGTCGCGCCGCCCGCCGTAGCCGAAGCGGTAAACGTCACCGGGCTGCCGCTGAGGCCGGCCGAAACGGCGGTCATGGTGTTGTTGTTCGTGCCAGCGGCCGGGCCGAGCGTCCACCTGGTCGCGGCGATGCCATTGGCGTCCGTGAATACGGTGGGTGGTGTGACGGTGCCGCCGCCGGCCGTGACGGTGAACCCGATCGAGCGGTTGAACACCGGGTTGCCGAAGGCATCACGCACGATCACCGAGGGTCGGATGGGCAGCGTGTCGCTCACCGAGGCGGTCTGGTTGTTTCCCGCGTTGAGGGCCATCTGCGTCGCTGGCCCAGCCACGGCGGTGGCGGTGAACGTCACCGGGCTGCCCGCAATAGCGCCCGACGCCGCGGTCATGGTGTTGTTGTTCGTGCCCGCCACAGTCCCCAGGGTCCAGCCGGTGGCGGCGATGCCGTTGGCGTCCGTGAGCACGGGGGAGGTGACGCTGCCTCCTCCGGCCGTGACCGTGAACGTGACCGACCGGTTCGGCACGGGGTTGCTGAATGCGTCGCGCACGATCACCGACGGCGGGATCGTGACCGTGCTGTTGACTGTATCCGTCTGGTTGTTCCCCGCGTTGAGCGCCATCTGCGTCGCCGGGCCCGCCGTGGCCGAGGCCGTGAACGTCACCGGGCTCCCCGTGAGGCCGGCCGACGTGGCCGTCATCGTGTTGTTGTTCGTGCCGGCGACGGTGCCGAGGCGCCAGCTGCCGACGGTCGCGATGCCGTTCACGTCGGTCATGGCGGTGGGCAACGTGACCGCGCCGCCGCCCACGCCCACGGCGAAGGTGACGCTCACACCTGCGACGGGGTTATTCAGCTGGTCGCGCACGATGACCGAGGGCGGCGTCGCCACGAGCGTGTTGACCGTCGCCGTCTGGTTGTTCCCCGCGTTGACGGCGATCTGGCTCGCGGGCGCCGGCGTGATGTTGAACGGCGTGCTCTCGTCCGCGATGAGCCCGGTCTCGGTGGCGATGAGGGTATAGCCGGTGCCCACCGCATTGATGCGAAGGTCGCTGAACGTCGCGACCCCGCTCACCGCCCGCACGCGCGTGGTGCCGAGCAGCGTGGTGCCCGTCGGGTTGCTGCCCAGCGCGAGGGTCACGTCGTCCGACGCGTTGATCCCGAACGTCGTGATCGTGTTCCCGAAGTTGTCCTGCGCCGTGACCCGAACGGCCGGGGTGATGGGGCTCCCCGCCGCGGTGTTCACCGGCTGCACGGTGAACGCGAGGCGCGCCACGGGCCCGGCCGCGATGTTGAACGCCGCGCTCAGGCTCCCGGTGACGCCCGCCGCGCTCGCCGCGAGCGTGTAGGCGGTGCCGACCTTGTTGAGCGACAGGTTCGAGAACGTGGCCACGCCCGCTGCGGCCGCCACCGGCGTGGTCCCCGAGAGCGTAGAGCCGCCGGGGTTGTTCGCGATCGCGATGCTGATGCTCCCCGTATAGCCGTTGGCCACGTTGCCGAGGGCGTCCATCGCGGTGACCTGCACGGCGGGGGAGATCGTCGTGCCGGCGGTGGTGGACGTCGGCTGGGTAGTGAACAGGAGCTGCGCCGCGGCGCCACCGCTGATCGTGAATCCGGCGCTGGTCGTGCTCCCCGTCCCGACCGCGCTGGCGGTCAGCGTGTAGCCCGTGCCGCTGCGGTTGATGCTGAGATTGGGGAAGGTCGCCACGCCGGCGACCGCGTTGCGCGTCGCAATGCCCGACAGCGTGCCCCCACCGGGGTTGTTGAGGATCGCCAGGGTCACGGCGCCCGTGAAGGCGGTCACCGTGTTGCCGAGCGCGTCGCGGGCCGTCACCTGGATCGCGGGCGTGATGGGCGATCCGGCGCCGGTGTTGCTGGGCTGTACGGTGAAGGCGAGCTGTGTCGCCTGGGCCGGGGTGATGTTGAAGGGCGTGCTGGTGGCGCCCGAGAGCCCACCGGCCGCCGCGGTGAGCGTGTACCCGTTCCCCGCCAGGTTGATGGACAGGTTGTCGAACGTCGCGACGCCGGCGACGGCACCACGCGTCGTGGTGCCGGAGAGCGTGCCGGCGCCCGACGGATTGGTGCCGATCGCCACGGTCACGTTGTTCGTGAATCCGGTGGCGCGGTTGCCGAGCGCGTCGCGCGCGGTCACCTGCACGGCGGGCGCGATCGGTGCCCCGGCCGAGGTGTTCCCCGGCTGGACGGTGAACTCGAGCGTCGCGGCCGGCCCCGCAGTGATGTTGAAGGCGGCGCTCGTCGTGCCCAGCGGGCCCGAGGCGGCGTTGAGCACGTAGCCCGTTCCCGCCTGATTGATGAACAGGTTGTTGAACACGGCGACGCCGGCCGCGGCGGTCTGGGTCGTCGTGCCGCCCAGCGTCGCGCCGCTCGGGTTTGTGAGCGACAGGGTGACGGCGCTCGTGAACCCCGTGGCGGTGTTGCCGAAGGCATCCTGGGCCGTGACGCGGACGGCAGGCGTGATCACCTGGCCCGCCGCGGTGTTCCCGGGCTGGACCGTGAACACCAGTTGGCTCGCCGCACCTGCGGTGACCGCGAACGTCGAGCTCGTCGCCGTGAGGCTCGCCGCCGTAGCGCGCAGCGCGTAGCCGCCGCCGGCGGTCTGCGGCTGCAGGTTGCTGAAGACGGCGATTCCCGCGCTGGCGGGCACGGTCGTGGTGCCCGACAAGACGGCACCCGGCGGCCCGGAGGCGAGCGTGATCGTGACGTTGCCGTTGAAGCTCGTCAGCGTGTTGCCTTGCGCGTCGAGCGCCCGCACCTGGACGGCTGGCGTGATCGCCGCACCGGCGACCGTGTTCGTCGGCTGCACGCTGAACTCGAGGCCCGTGGCGGGCACCAGCACCGTGAAGTCGGGGCTCGACTCGGAATTGCCCCCGAACGACGTCCAGCGGCTCGAGCGGCCCGACTGGTCGACGCCGCGCGCCTGCCAGTGGTACGGGGTGTTGTCGCTCAGCCCCGCGACCGTCACAGTTGCCGTGTTGCCGCTCGTCACCTGGGGGCTCGTGGCAGTGGGCGCGTTGACGAACGCGGTCCCGACGGGGACGACCTCGACCTCGAGCCGCAGCAGGTCACCCGGATCCTGGTCGGTGAGCGTGCCGCGGAACACCGCGGAGCGCGAGTCGGTGGAGCCGTTCACGGGGATGGGCGTGATTCCGTCCGCGCGGAGCTGCGCCAGCGCCGCCGGTACGGCCGGATCCTGCGTGATGTTGACGTTGAAATCGGGGCTCGTTTCGGGGTTGCCGTTGGCCGGGACCCAGGCGCTCGTCCGGCCCGTCTGGTCCACGGTGCGGGCCTGCCAGTGGTAGCCCATGTCGTCCGCCAGGCCGGTCACGCGCGCGAAGGCGCGGCGGTCGACCGGTCCCGGGCCGCTCGTGCGGGTGGCGACGTCGGTGAATGACGTACCGATCGGGCGCAGCTCGGTTTCGAGCCACAGCGTGTCCACGCCGTCGGCGTCGCTCACACTCGCCCGCAACACGATCGTCGAATCCCCGTACGTGCTGCCGGCAGCGACCACGATGACCGAGTCGGCGCCGCGCTGCGCCAGCGTGTCCGGCGCGAGCGGCGCGCGCGGGTTGTGCACGCTGAGCGCGAAGGTGCCGGTGCTCCCCGGGTCGGTGGACGTGACCTCGACCACGTACTCGCGCGTCTCCGGCACGAGCCAGTAATGGATGCAGGGATCGGTCGCGACGCCCAGGCACTCGTCCGTCTCGAGGAGCGACGGCGGGTACGGGGCGGTCGGTGGCGACGCCGTGACCGTGTCGACCCGGAGGAAGCCGCCGAATCCCGTGGTCTGAAGCTCGATCGACAGGGAGTCGCCCGCGGCGGCGGCGACCGTGTAGCGCCGCGCGTAATGCCCCGGCCGCTCGGGCGAGGCACAGTCGGTGGCCGCGAGCGCGGCGCCGATCACCTGGCCCAGCGGAAACGCCGGCTCACGGCACGGATGCACCATGAACTCGACCGGCACCCGGAAGGGGGCGGCGTCCGAGTTGCTGGAGGTCACGACCACCGTGTCGCGGTAGGTGCCCGTGGCGAGGCCCACCGGATTGAGCGACACCACCAGGGTGTCGGGCGCCGTGCCGTTCGCCGCCGAGAAGATCAGCCAATTGCTGGCCAGCACCCTCTGCGCCTGCCACCCGATCCGGCTCGTATTCACCGCGAGCAGCTGGATGTTGCGCTCGCGTGCCGCGCTGCTCCCGAGCGCCGCGGAGTCGGTGATCGTGCCCGGGGAGACACGCAGCGTCCCCGTGCCCGGGGGGGACAGGAGCTTGTCCACCTGGCACGTGGCGAGGACGAGGGGGAGCGCGAGGGCGGCGACGCCCGCGCGGAGACGCCGGGCGCGGAGCGCGCGGAGCGACGGGCCTGCCGTGGGAGTCGGGGTCACCGGGCCAGGCTACTGCAGAATCCTTGCCACGCTTGCGAATCCGCGGGGTGCCGCAAGGGGCGTTCAAGCCCGAAACAACCGGGAAAAACTGTTGACGTCGCGCCACACTGAGTTGCGCGCGGGGGGCACGCGGGCCCCTGGCGGCGGCGCGCATCCGCCGGTGCGCATGCGAGTTGCAGCGTCCGGGGGGTCAGGCGCTCAGCTCGAGCGCCATGGCGAGCGCGCTGGTGGGGCAGGCGGTAGTGAACTCGACGGACTGGCGCACTGCCGCGTCCACGGCTTGCCGGTCGATCGGCCGGAACCCGAAGCGGGGGAAGAAGTCGCCGGCGGTCTCCGTCAGGAGGTACACCGTCGTGGTGCCGTGGGCGCGGGCCAAGTCGAGCGCGGCGGCGGTGAGGCGCTGGCCGAGCCCCTGGCCGCGGTGCGAGTCGTGGACCGCCACCGACCGCAGCAGCGCCGCGCGCCCGTAGCGCTCGAGCGCGGCGCAGCCCACGAGCCGTCCGTCGGCCCGTGCCACCAGCGCGGTGGCGACGTGCTCGGCGAGCCCGTCGCTCGGCAGGCGGCCGTGCGCCAGCAAGTCGAGGATCTCGGGGAGATCGCCGGGCCGGGCGGGGGTGATCGTGGCGGTCGTGTGGGTGCCCATGGTCAGCGAAAGGTAAGCGGGACCGGGCGCCTCAGGGAGCGGCCATGTAAATGAAGACGAAGTTGTAGATCCCAGTCAGCAAGGCGAGGCACCAGATGGCCACGACCACCGGTCCCGTGCGTCGGTGCCACCGGCGCAGCGGCGGCGCGAGCCTCGAGCCGATCTGCCAGACTATGCCGCCGAGCGTCGCGTACGCGAGCGCCAGGTGGATGCGGAACAGGGGCTGGACGGCGAGCAGCGCGCGGCGGGGGCTCGGCTGCTCCAGCAGGCCGAATCCCAGCAACACGCCGGTTTCCACCACGACCGCGACGATCATCAGGGCCGCATGGCGGGCGATGGCGCCGCGGCGCACGCGCGTCGCGGCGTAAAGCAGTACAAGCGGACCGATGATGGCCCACAGCACGGCGACCTGGGCCTGCCACGGAGCGGTCATCGGCCCCGCGCGATGGGCCAGCGGTCCACGACCGCACCGTCCCGCACGACGTGATACTCGTCGAAATGGGCCACCGTGAGACAGGAGTGATTGGGGAGGATCTCGATGCGCTCGCCCACGGCGAAGCGGCCCGCGATCGCGCCTCCGTCGGGGGCGCGGATGATCCCGTGCTCCTGCGACAACGATGCGACCGTCAGGTGAGGATGCCCCTGCACGGCCCCCATCGCGGGGCCGGCGCCGACGTGGCTCGGTCCCGGGTCCTTGGAGAGGGCGAGGGCGCCCGCGTCCACCACGAAGTGCGCGGCTCCGGGCTGATGCGACACCACGGTGGCGAGGACAGTGACGCCGATCTCCTGCTCCTCGCAGCAGCCGATCAGCGCCATGGTCCGGTCGAAGAAGACGTAGTTCCCCGGACGCACCTCGGTGACCCCGGTGAGATCGCGGGCGGCCCGCATCGCCGGGGTCGAGCCGACGCTCACGCCCCGCACGGGGATCCCCTCCGCCCGCAGCAGATCGGCGAACCAGCTCATCACGCGGCGCTCTTCCTCGGCCACCGTCGCGGCTTCGTCGCGGCCGCGCGTGCGGTAGGCGTGCCCCGAGTGACTCAGGACGCCGTCGAACACGAGCCCGCGCTCGCCGCCCAGCTCGCGCGCCACCTCGAGGGCGTAGGAAGACGCGGGATCGACGCCGGCGCGGTGATAGCCACAGTCCACCTTGAGCCAGACGTGCAGGTCCGTTCCGGCGAGCGCGCGCGCCGTAGCGAGGTCATCGGTGACGACGCGCAGGGTGGCCCGCTCGGCCAGCCGCCGCACGCGCGGCAGATGCGTCGGGTCGAGCGGGAAGGCCCACGTGAGGTCGTCGCAGCCGGCGGCGACGAGCGCCTCGGCTTCGGCGAGCGTGGCGACGGTGAGGCCGACCGCGCCGAGCGCCAGCTGGCGCCGCGCGAGTGCCACGCACTTGTGGGTTTTCGCGTGGGGCCGCAGGGCGACGCCCAGCTCCCGCGCCCGTGCAGCCATCCACGCGAGATTGCGTTCCACGACGTCGGCGTGCAGCAGCAGCGCGGGCGTCTCGACCGTCGCCACGGCCGCGGCGGTCAAGACTGGTGCTCCGCGGCGCCGGCGGTGTCTTCCCACACGCGCCACCGGCGTTGCGACAGGCCGATCGCCATCCCGAACAGCACCAGCAGCGTCGCGCTGATCACGCCATGGCCGTTGATCCAGTGGAACGCGGCGCGGCCGACGAGATCGCGGCCCGAGAACCCGACGACGCCGACGAGCGCCGCCACGGCCCACCACCCCAGCCGCGCCGCCGGCCCCAAGGGGGCCCGGGGGATCGAGAAGAACGCCGTGAGCACGAACAGCAGGGTCACGAGGTGCGCCCGCCAGGTCATCGCGGACACGAGATGACCCGCGAGTAGTGCCGCGCTCCACTCGAACGCAGTGAGCGGCTCCCGTCGCAGGCGCAGCGCGACGATCGTCCCGAGAAACACCGCGGCGATGGCGATCGTGGCGGCGCGGATCGTCCACCGCACGGTCCCCTCCGACAGCGCCGCGACGCGGTAGTCCGGTTCCGGGACCTGGGGCGGGCGTGTCAGACGGTGCACGGCGCCCGCGAGGTTGTGATTCGTGGCCCGGGCGTTCACGTGCCCGCCGATCACTCCCGCCAGCAGCGTGGTGTGGTAATCCGCGAGGTCGCGCAGGCCCTGGGCGGGCCCGCGTTGCACGAGCGGCAGGCCGAGGACGACGAGCCCGGCCCACACCGTGGCGAGTACCGCCGGTCGGCGCCCCCGCACCAACGCCCAGAGCACCAGGAATGCGGGAACGAGCTTGATCCCCGTGGCGACGACGAAGGCGACGGCGCCGGCGCCCTGGCGCCCGTCGAGCCAGGCCGCGATACCCCACAGCACGAGCACGAACAGCGCCGCGTTGACGTGCAAGGCGTTGACGTTGGCCAGCAAGAACTCGGCCGAGCAGACCGCGGCCAGGACGAGCGGCCACCGGGCGCGCCACCCGGGCCAGGTGGCGCGAAATATCCGCCGCACCAGCACGACCGCCACGGGCAGGAGGGCGACGTTGACCAGGAAGAACGCGCCGGCCGCCACGGGCAGCGGCACGAGCGCGAACAGCTGGAACACTTGGGCCGCGAACGGGGGGTAGGTCGGGTGCGCGATCCCCGGTTGGTACACGTACAGCGGCTGCCCGGCGCTGAACCACTGGCCCGCCAGCCAGCGCGCGTGAAAGTCGCTGCCCGGACCGAACGCGCGGGCGCGCGCGCCCGCCACGATGAGCAGCGCGACGATCCCGAATGCGAGTCCCGCGAGCGCCGCCGCGCGCAGCACGGGGCGGTCGCGCGCGAAATCGGTCCAGCGGGTCGGCGCGACGGTCCCGGATGGGGGAGCGGTCACCGCACCACGTGGAAGTCCGTCTGCCGCCGCAGCACCCAGCGCATGCGGCCGTCGCGCCCCCGCATGGCGTCCTCCTCCTGCGCCATGCGCACGGGCTGGCCGCCCCACTCGGGCACCGGGGTGGTGGCCTGCAGCTCGATCGAGAACCACGTGTCGGGGCGCAGCCGCACATCGCCGCGGCCGGGGACCCCCTCCTGATGGTCCCACAGTCCGATCAGCGGGCCGGCGCCGTGGCCGCGGTCGCCGATCGGATGGGTGTACACCGTGCCGTCGATGCCCTCGGCCCGCATCCGCTCGAGCGCCGCGGCCAGGACCGCGTTGCCGGTCTGGTCCGGCCGCATTTCGGCCATCACGATGTCCTGCAGCCGGTTGCTCGCGCGCAGCGCGCGTCGCAATCCTGCCGGCACCTCCCGCTCTCCGCGGCGCAACACGTACCCCATGTGCTGGGTGTCGGTGTTCAGGCCCAGCGCGGTGATGCCGAAGTCGCAGTGCAGCACGTCGCCGCGCTGGATCACGACGCTGGCCGAGTCGGACAGATCCACGCCCTGGCGCTGCACGTCGACGTCGGTGTGGAACCACGTGTCGAGTCCCAGGTCGGCGAGGCGCTGGCGCATCCACCAGACGACGTCGTCCGTCGTGGTGCGTCCCGGCGTGATCACGCGGTCCGAGAACGCCTCTCCGATCACGTCCCACACGAGTTCCATCATCCGGCGATACACCGGCTCCATGCCGGGCGCGCGGATCGCGATGTAGTCGAGGGCCAGGGTCTCCGCGCGCACGACGCGGGGGAGGTAGCCGGCCGGCAGCGCGCGCGACAGCTGCTCCCACTCGCCCGCGGAGAGGCCATCCGCGAACGCGTGGGTATGCGAGATGTCCACGGCGATCGTCCGGGGATCGCGCTCGGCCACGAGGCGCGCGAGCAGGTCCCACTGGCTCTGACCCACCAGCTCGGGCCGCCGTCCGATCGACGGATCGATCGTGTCGCGGGCGAAGTACGGCGTGAACACGCCGCCCTGGGACGAGCCGCCGAGGGCGAGCCGTTCGACACCCGCCGCCGGCCCGCGGTCGTAGAACACGTAGATCGTGCGGCGGCGTGCGGCGAACGTCGTGGGGGCGATGATGGACCAGAACACCGGGTCCTCGTTGTACTCGCGCATCGACAGGATCCACATGTCGACCCCGGCGGCGCGCATGAGGCCGGGCAGCACTGAATCGAGCCGGTAGCGCAGCCATTCCTGCTGGAGGGCCGCCTGTTCGCGCAGCGTGCCGAGGGGACGCGTGGGCGTGGTGGTCAGCGGCAGCGGGGCCGCCGCGCCCTGGAACAGAGCGAGGGCGGCGAGGCCGGACACGAGGGTCATCGGGGTCCTCGGAGGATGCCGGCGGCGAGCGCGAGCCAGCCCGCGATGAAGCACAGGCCGCCGAACGGGGTGATGGCGCCCAGCGCGCGGATACCGGTGAGGCTGAGCGCGTAGAGACTGCCCGAGAAGAGCAGCGTCCCGGAGACGAAGAGCCATCCGGCGGCCGCGACGGCCGGGCGAGCGGCGTGATCGGCGGCGACCGCCACGACCAGCAGGGCGAGGGCGTGATACATCTGGTAGCGCGCGCCCGTTTCGAACACGGTGAGCAGGTCGGGGGCGAGCCGCGCGCGGAGCGCGTGGGCGCCGAACGCGCCGGCGGCTACCGCGATCGCGGCCGAGCCGGCACCCAGCGTGGCGAAGACGCGATGCATCAGTCGAGGCGCCGGCCCGTGACCTCGACGCGGCGCAGGCGCTCCACCCGGCCCGAGTCGCTCACGAACGTCGAAGCGAACCAGCTCACGAGGCTCACGATCAGCGCGCCCAGGACGGCGGCCCACAGTCCCGTCACGGTGACGCCGGGGACCACGAGCGCCACGATCCACAGGCTGATGCCGTTCACCACGAGGAGGAACAGCCCGAGTGTCAGCAGGGTGAGGGGCAGGGTCAGCAGCACGATGAAGGGCCGCACGAGGGCATTCACGACGCCCAGGGCGATCGCCGCGATGACGACGTTCTGCCAGCCGGCGATGTGGACGCCGCCCACGACGGCGTCCGCGGCCCACAGGCCGAGCGCGGTGATGACGAGCCGGGTGACGAATCCCTTCACGGGTCCCTCCCTCCGCTGGAGGCAGGAGAAGATAGCGGGCGGTCTAGCGGCCCGCGCGGCCGGCGGTGAACTGCGCGGTCACGCCGGGACGCACCCGTACGCCGAGCCGCTCGTCGAACAGCAGGGAGCCCCGCAGGGAGTCTGTGCCCCACCAAGCGAGGGCGACGCCCGCGATGGCGCCCTGGGTCGCCGGCCAGCCGACGATGATCGCCTGCTCGGGCTGGCCGTACCAGCGTACGGGGAGCGTCTCGGGGGGAATGGTGAACGCGAGGCGGCCGCGGAACACGCACTGGCGCCCGAGGAGCCCGGTGGCCGTGTCGAGCGCGACCTCCGCCAGCGCGAAGCGATCGCCCAGCTCGGGCAGGGTCATGGTGTCGCCGTAGGCCACGATCCAGCGGCCGACGTAGGGCTCGGAAAAACGCGCGAGACGGCGGAACTGTGCGGACCGGCAGGGATCGGGGGGCGCGCAGGCGAGCGGTACGAGGCCGCAGAGGACCGCCGCGATCCGGTGTCGCCAGCTCACGGGCCGATGGTGTCGGCGATCCGCAGTCGCGCCGCCACGGAGTCCGACGCGTTCCACGCCTTGCCCACGCCGCGGGCCCCGGGGATGCGCGACTCCGCGAGGATGCTGTCGCGTTGGCGCCGGGTGAGTGTGTCGCCCTGGGTCGCTGCGTTCCCCGGCTCGTCCGCGCCGCCGCATGCGGCGGCGAAGAGCCCGGCCGCGGCGATCAGCACTCGCATGGTCGTTCCTCCTCCTGTCACTGGCAAGTTGGCCGGGCGCGGCTACACTTGCAACGGCGCCCACGGGGAGGCCACCATGCGCCGCTGGACCGTGATTGTAGGGATTCTCGCGTTCGTCATCGGATTCGTCGCGGCGCGCCAGCGCGCCGCCCCCGACCCCGCAGGGTCCCTGGCCCGCGGCACCTGGGTGGACCTGAGCTACGCGTTCGACTCGGCCACCCTCTACTGGCCAACGTCCACGCCGTTCACGCTCGCGGTGCGGAGCGCGGGCGTCACGGCGGCGGGATTCTACTACGCGGCCAACGACTTCGCCGCGGCGGAGCACGGCGGCACCCACCTCGACGCCCCGATTCACTTCGCCGCCGGCAAGCTCACGGCCGACCGGATTCCGCTCGAGCGGCTCATCGGTCCGGCGGTCGTGATCGAGCCCACCCGGGTGCTGGCGGCGGCGGACCGCGACTACCTCGTCGGGGCGGGCGATCTGACCGCCTGGGAGGAAGCGCATGGGCCGTTGCCCGCGGGCGCGATCGTGCTGCTCCGGACGGGCTGGGGCGCGTTCTGGCCCGACCGGGCCCGGTACCTGGGCACGGCGGCTACGGGGGCGGGGGCGGTAGCGGAGCTGCATTTTCCGGGGCTCGATCCGGTCGCGGCGCGGCTGCTCGTGGAGCGCGGCATCCGCGCCGTCGGGATCGACACGCCGAGCATCGACTACGGGCAGTCCGCGATGTTCGACGCGCACCAGGTGCTTGCCGCCGCCGACGTGCCGATCTTCGAAAACGTCGCGCACCTCGACCGCCTGCCGGCGACCGGGGCGTTCGTGGTAGCGTTGCCGATGAAGATCGGGGGCGGCAGCGGGGGACCGCTGCGCATCGCCGCCTGGGTGCCGTGAGGCGCGGGCCCGGACGGGCCCCCGCTCACCGGCCGCCGGCCACGCGATAGCGCAGCCGCACCACGCCGTCGCCGAAGCGGCGGCAGCCGCTGAGCGTGAGCGGGACCGCGCGGTGTCGCGGGGCGACGAGGGGAATCCCCTCGCCGATGAAGACGGGGATCACGTGAATCACGAACTCGTCGATCTCGCCCGCGTCGAGGAAGGCCGCGATGATCTCGGCGCCCCCCATCATCCAGATGTGCTTGCCGGGCGCGGCGCGCAGGCGCCGCGCGAACTGACCGACGGGGTCGGCGACGAACCGGACACCCGGCGCAGGCGGGGCGGGCCGGCGGGTGAACACGTAGTGCTCGACCCCGGGCCCGAACTCGGCGAGGCCGGCGCCGAGGCGCAGCCCCACCTCGTACGTCTTTCGGCCCCACAGGATCGTGTCGATCGTCCGGACAAACGCGCGGGAGCCGTAGTCGCCGGCCGCGTCGGCACGGTCGAGCCAGGACACATCGCCGTCGGGGCGCGCGATGTAGCCATCGGCGCTGGTGGCGAGGTAGGCAATGATGCGGCGACGGGTTACAATCGGCGGCGCGCGGGTTTGAGGCCGAGCGCCGCGTTGAGCCAGCGCACCAGCGGCAGCAGCGCCCGGAAATCCCGCTCGAGGAACGCCGCCAGACGGCTTCCCGTGGCCTGGGTGTCCGTCAGGGCGCGCCCGGCCGTGAACGACTGGTGCCGCAGCCACCGCGCGGCGGGGTGAGTCTCTGCATAGCCGCGCGGCATCCGCTTGAGATTCGCCTCGGCGTCCAGGCCGCCGAAACGCCGCTCGAGACCGGGGGCATCCGCGACGCGCGCGAACCCGCGCGGGTCGCGGGCGATGGCCGCGCGGATGCGGGTGAGCGCGGGGCGGGGCGGCATCCAGATCCCGCCGCCGGTGAACGAGTCGCCGGGCGTGACCTGCACGTAGAATCCCGCGCTGCCCCCCTCGCCGTCCTGCCCGACCTTGCGGCTCGCGTCGCGATGGTAGAACCACGCCGCGACATGCGTCTTGTAGGGCGATTTGTCCCTGGAGAACCGGATGTCGCGATGGATGCGGAAGATCGAGCGCTTCGGATCGCCCACCATCTCCGGGGCGAAGCGGGCGAGCCGCACGTCCATCGCTTCCACCAATTCGCGCATCGGCCCGCGCACGTGCGTCTCGTAGTCCTCGCGGTGGGCCTCGAACCACGACCGCTCGTTACGCCGCGCGAGGCCGCGGAAGAACCGGAGCGTCGCGCCGGAGAACGGCATCAGGAGGCCCCGGCCGCTCGCGCCGGGGCGGCCGTTGCGGACAACTGCCCGCCGCGCACCGTGGCGCCGATCACGATCGCTGCGCCGACGAGGACCAAGTTCTTGATGATGTATTGTCCCTCGAGCGTCGGCGCCTGCGGGAACGCGAGAAACGTCTCGTGAGGAAAAAAGAACAGCGGCAGCATCGTGCCGGGCATCTGCAAGAACAGGAGCAGCAGCGTGGCGCGAAGAAACCGGCCGGTGATGAGCCCGAGGCCGATGGCCGACTCCCACGCCGCGAGCATGGGGAGACCGGCCGACGGGGGCACCAGGCCGAACGTCAATTGCTCGATGGTGCGGGCCGCGAGGTCCGCGGCCGGGCTCCAGCCGGGCACGAACTTGATGGCGCCGAACCAGAGGAACACGATCCCGAGGGCGAGCCGCGTGAGCGTGACCCCGCGGCGCGCCATCCAGGTCGTGATGCGGACGTCGATCGGATCGAGGCGCGGATGGAGCGGCACGCCTACATCTTCTCCACCCAGGCGGCGCGCCACTCCGGCGCGGGGAACGGCTTGGACCAGTACGCGGTCTCGCGGGCGATCTTGCCGTCCCGCATGGTGAAGATGATCGCCACGAGGAAGGGGTCGCCGTCGCCGTAGTCGAGCGTCGCTTCCAGGACCCAGAGGTCGCCGCGTCCGGTGATCTGCCGGGGCGTCACCGTGGGCAATCCGGGGAAGCGGCTGTACACCTGGCGCCGGTTTTCGGCACCACGAATGCGCTCGCCTGACTGGGGCCATTCCATCACGATGTCGTCGGTGAACACGCGGTCCATCGCGTCCAGATCGCGTGCGTTGAGCGCCATGATGAGGGCGTCGATCGTGGCGCGGTTGGTCGCTTCGCTCATGGTCGTGCTCCTCGGTTCGCACATGCCGGTCGGTCAGGAGCATTACAGTATCATCCTGCCTCGCACTCGCCAGCCCCTGTTCCGCAGCGGCACTGCGCGCCGCGCGTTACGCCACGCCCGCCCGAACAGCCAGCGACCGCAGGTCGGGAACCTCCACGTCGGGTCGGACGAGGGCGGGCGGCGTGGCGCCCGATCCGTCGCGCCCGTGGCGCCGGTTGACCCACGCCGTCGCCAGCCCGAGCTCGCGGGTGGGGACAATGTCGTGGAACAGGCTCTGCGCGACGTGGAGCATCTCTTGGTGTGGAACGCCTGCGTGGGCGATCAGGAACTCGAAGTTGCGCCGCGCGGGCTTGTACGAGCCGATGCGCTGCGCCGTGAACACGGCATCGAACGCGACCCCGAGTGCGTCCAACGAAGGGCGCACGAGGTCGTCGTCCACGTTGGACAGCAGCACGAGCCGGTAGCGGGTGGCGAGTGCCGCCAGCGCGGCGTGCGAATCAGGGAAGGGCGGCCAGTCGCGCACCGACGCGGCGACCGTCGCGGCCTCCGCCGGTGACGGCGTGAACCCGTATGCTTCGCCCAGGCGGACCACGACCGCGGCCAGCACATCGCGATAGGGGCGGTACGTGCCGGCCTCGATCTCCGTTTCGGCGCGGGCGTACGACGCGAGCAGGGCGGCGGCATCCGGCGCGGCCCCATGGGCGGCGAGCAGCGGGCGCAGCGCGGCGAGGAATGTTACCGGGCCCGCGCCTGTGCTGACAGGGTGCGGCGATGCCGGCCGTGGGGGAGCTGCGCGGACCCCTTCAGCGGCCGAAGTCGTTTTCCCAGCGAGTCTTACGCTCTGTGGGGTCGGCACGACACCGCGCCATCGGGGAGGCAGTCGTTCCGGATTGCGGGTCCCCGATGGGCCGGTAGGTTCAGCCCGACGAGATGTCGATCGTACCTGCGCGGAGCCCCGGCTCCTGAAGGGTCGTCGGCATGATGCGATGCCGTCTGTTGGGCGTGCTGGACCTGCAGCGCGACGGGGAAGCCCTCACCGGCGTCCTCGCCCAGCCCCGCCGTCTTGCCCTCATCGCGTATCTCGCCGTCGCCGCACGCGGCACGTACGTCCGGCGCGACGTTCTCCTCTCGCTGTTCTGGCCCGAACTCGATACCGAGCACGGGCGCGCGGCGCTGCGCCAGCTGCTGCACGGACTGCGCACGACGCTCGGTGTTGGGGTGATCGTGTGCCGCGGACAGGAAGAAGTCGGCCTCGATCCCGCCGCGCTCACGTGCGACGTCTGGGAGTTCAGCGACGCCCTCGCGGCGGGCGAGCTGGAGCGCGCGGCGCACGCCTATGGCGGGCGGTTCCTCGCCGGGTTCTTCGCCGGTGATGCCCCGGGCTTCGACCGCTGGGCCGACGACGAGCGGGAATCGCTCGGACGGCGCTACGTCGCCGCGCTCGAGACGCTCGGCGCTGCCGCCGCGGCGCGGTCCGATCCGCGTGCCGCCGTAAACTGGTGGAACCTCCTGCTTCAGGCCGATCCCTACAATACGCCGGCTGTGATCGAGTTGATGAAAGCATTGGCCGCCGCGGGCGACCGGCCCAACGCGGTCGTGGCCGCCGACCGTCATGCTCAGCGGCTGCGTCAAGAGCTCGGGGTCACGCCGAGCCGCGCCTTCCGCGAGCTGCACGACGCGCTGCGCCTGCCCTCGGGTCCGGGGGCTGTGCCGAGTCCGGTGGCGGCCACGGTGCCCCGGGGCGCCGCACCGCCGGCACGCGTCCATACCCGGTCGTCCGGCGCGGAAGCGCCGAAGCGCATCGGGCGCTACCGGATTTTGCGGGTGTTGGGGGAGGGGGGGATGGGGCGGGTGTACGAGGCGGAGCAGATCGAGCCGGTGTGGCGGCGGGTGGCGCTGAAGGTGATCCGCGGGGAGCTCGACACGCGGGACGTGGTGGCGCGCTTCGAGGCGGAGCGCCAGGCGCTGGCGGTGATGGACCATCCGGGGATCGCGAAGGTGCTGGATGCGGGCGCGACCGAAGAAGGGAGCCCGTACTTCGTGATGGAGTTCGTCGCCGGCGTGCCACTGACCGCGTACTGCGACGAGCGGCGGCTGACGACGCGGGAGCGGCTGGCGCTGTTCGGGGAGGTGTGCGGGGCGATCCAGCACGCGCATCAGAAGGGGGTGATCCACCGGGACCTGAAGCCGTCGAACGTGCTGGTGAGCGAGCGCGACGGGGTGGCGAGTCCGCGGGTGATCGATTTCGGGATCGCGAAGGCGCAGGGGCTGCGGCTGACGGAGAAGACGCTGGCGACCGATTACGGGGCGGTGGTGGGGACGCCGGCGTACATGAGTCCGGAGCAGGCCGAGGGGACGCGGCTCGACGTGGACACGCGGACGGACATCTACGCGCTGGGGGTGATGCTGTACGAGCTGCTGGTGGGGCGGTTGCCGGTGGATCCGGCGGAGATGGGGCTGATGCCGTTCATCGCGCAGCTGGCGTTGCGGGAGACGAACCCGCCGACGCCGAGCGAGCGGGTGCGGCGGCTGAACGGGGACGGGGCGGTGATCGCGGCGCAGCGGCGGACGGAGGTGGCGCGGCTGGCGAAGGAGCTGCGGGGGGATCTCGACTGGATCGTGATGAAGGCGCTCGCGCCGGAGCGGGAGCGGCGCTATGCGACGGCGGCGGGGCTGGCGGCGGATCTGGAGCGGCATCTGCACGACGAGCCGGTGGTGGCGCGGCCGCCGAGCGCGTGGTACCGGGCGCGGAAGTTCGCCAAGCGGAACACGGTGGGGGTGATCGCCGGGGCGGTGGCGCTGCTGGCGCTGGTGGGGGGGGCGGTGGGCTCGACGGTGGGGTTGGTGCGGGCGCAGCGGGCGGCGCAGACGGCGACGCGGGTGTCGGCGTTCCTGGCGAGCCTCTTGGAGTTCGGGGATCCGGGACGGATGCGGGGCGGGAATCCGACGGCGCGGGACATCCTCGACGACGGGGCGGCGCGGCTCGCGACCGAGCTGGCCGACGAGCCCGTGACCCAGGCCCGGCTCAACTTCATCATGGGCCGGGCGAACTACTACCTGGGTCGCCGGCCCACAGCCGACACCCTGCTCCAGCGCTCTATCGCCCTGAGCGAGCAGCACCTCGGCCCGGATCACATTGACGCGGCTCGCGGGCTCCAATTCCTGAGCTACCTGCGAATACGAACGGACGGTGAATCGCTTGCGACCCGGGCCCTCGCCATCTATGAGCGGCAGTCCGAACCGATCCGGTCCGGCGGGATCGCGAGTGCGCTGATTGCGGCCAACGGGTTTCGCTTGGAGCGGGGGGAGGTGGAGCGGTCCGAACGGGAACTCGCGCGGGCCTTGGCGATCCTCGAAGCCTACCCGGACCAAGAACGGCGCCGCCAGGAACTGATCGATTTCAGCCCGCGTGAGCGCACGTTGCATGGGCTCGCCCAACTGGCGTACACCCAGGGAAATGCGTTCCGGTTTGACGCGGCGCGGGAAACCTGGCTGCGGCACGTCGCGGTGACCGAGCGGGCCCTCGGGCCGATGCACCCCGATGTCGCGGTCGGGCTCGAGGGACTGGCCAGCGCGTCGCAGTACCTGGGGCAATATGCCGAAGCGGAAGCGTACGCACGCCGCGCCGTGACCGTACGCGCGCAGGCGGAGGGCGACCGCGGTCCGGCCGTGCTGCGGTACCTGGGTGTTCTGGGGCAGGTCCTGCTCGCGAGCGGCCAGTATGCCGAGGCCGACTCGGTGCTGACGATCGTGGCGCAAGGCACGCGACCGGATGCTGCCGCGACTGCAACCGTCTATCGTGGCCGCGTCGCGCTGGCACTGGGCCGACCGAACGAGGCCCAGCTCCTCTTCGGGCGGGTGATCGCCGGGAATCGGCTGCGCACCAGGAGCGACTCGCTTTATGTCGCATGGATAACGATGCACTTGGGTGAGGCATTGTACGCGCAGCGCCGCTATCGCGAGGCGGAGGACGCGTTGCGACGTGCAGCAAGCGCCTACACCGGCCACGACTCGATCAACTGGTATCGTGGCCAGGCGCTCTCGCATCTTGCCACCACCCTCGCCGCTCAGGGCCGGCGCGAGGAGGCGGAGTCGGAGTTCCGGCGGGCGCTGGCGCTGGAGGAGCGCAACTACGCGGCCACGCCTGCGATCGCACCGCGACGGGACAACCTCCTACGCACCCTCGACGGCTATGCGGGGTTCCTGCGGGCCGGGCGCCGCTTGGACGAGGCGCGCCAGTTCGAGGATCGCGCTGCCGTGATCCGGGCCGGGATCCCGCGATGAGACCGACCCCGGTGGACACGCTGCCCCAGCGCATCGGGCGCTACCGGATTTTGCGGGTGTTGGGGGAGGGGGGGATGGGGCGGGTGTACGAGGCGGAGCAGATCGAGCCGGTGTGGCGGCGGGTGGCGCTGAAGGTGATCCGCGGGGAGCTCGACACGCGGGACGTGGTGGCGCGCTTCGAGGCGGAGCGCCAGGCGCTGGCGGTGATGGACCATCCGGGGATCGCGAAGGTGCTGGATGCGGGCGCGACCGAAGAAGGGAGCCCGTACTTCGTGATGGAGTTCGTCGCCGGCGTGCCACTGACCGCGTACTGCGACGAGCGGCGGCTGACGACGCGGGAGCGGCTGGCGCTGTTCGGGGAGGTGTGCGGGGCGATCCAGCACGCGCATCAGAAGGGGGTGATCCACCGGGACCTGAAGCCGTCGAACGTGCTGGTGAGCGAGCGCGACGGGGTGGCGAGTCCGCGGGTGATCGATTTCGGGATCGCGAAGGCGCAGGGGCTGCGGCTGACGGAGAAGACGCTGGCGACCGATTACGGGGCGGTGGTGGGGACGCCGGCGTACATGAGTCCGGAGCAGGCCGAGGGGACGCGGCTCGACGTGGACACGCGGACGGACATCTACGCGCTGGGGGTGATGCTGTACGAGCTGCTGGTGGGGCGGTTGCCGGTGGATCCGGCGGAGATGGGGCTGATGCCGTTCATCGCGCAGCTGGCGTTGCGGGAGACGAACCCGCCGACGCCGAGCGAGCGGGTGCGGCGGCTGAACGGGGACGGGGCGGTGATCGCGGCGCAGCGGCGGACGGAGGTGGCGCGGCTGGCGAAGGAGCTGCGGGGGGATCTCGACTGGATCGTGATGAAGGCGCTCGCGCCGGAGCGGGAGCGGCGCTATGCGACGGCGGCGGGGCTGGCGGCGGATCTGGAGCGGCATCTGCACGACGAGCCGGTGGTGGCGCGGCCGCCGAGCGCGTGGTACCGGGCGCGGAAGTTCGCCAAGCGGAACACGGTGGGGGTGATCGCCGGGGCGGTGGCGCTGCTGGCGCTGGTGGGGGGGGCGGTGGGCTCGACGGGGGGGTTGGTGCGGGCGCAGCGGGCGGCGCAGACGGCGACGCGGGTGTCGGCGTTCCTGGCGAGCCTCTTGGAGTTCGGGGATCCGGGACGGATGCGGGGCGGGAATCCGACGGCGCGGGACATCCTCGACGACGGGGCGGCGCGGCTCGCGACCGAGCTGGCCGACGAGCCCGTGACCCAGGCCCGGCTCGCCTTCGTGCTCGGCCGCGCGAACTTCTACCTCGGCCGCCGCGAGACTGCGGACACCCTGTTCACCCGGGCGCTCCTGCTGAATGAACGACAACTCGGCCCGAACCACGCGGATCTGGGGAAGGCACTGGTGTGGCTCACGTACGTACGGATAGATGACCCGGCCACCGAGTCCCTCCCGACCCGGGCCCTCGCCATTTACGAGCGGCAGCCCGAACCGATCCGATCCGGCGGGATCGCGAGCGCCCTCATCGCCCGCTCCTACTTTCTCAGGCTGGCCGGGACACTGGACGAGGCGGAGCGCGAGCTCCGGGAGGCCATCGCGACCCTGGAAGCCTACCCGGAACCCGAACGGCGGCGCTCGGAGTTGGCTGAGCTGAGCCCCCGGGAGCGGCTGACCCACGGCCTGAACGAGTTGGCTCTGGTGTACGAAAGCCAGTACCGGTTCGCGGACGCCGTGGAGGTGTGGCGGCGCGCTCGTGCGGTGACTGAGCAGGCCCTCGGCCCGACCCACCCCGACGTCGGAATCTCGCTCGACCGACTCGCAGTGCTCTATAAGGACCTGGGCCGATTGGAGGAGGCCGAATCGCTCATCCGTCATGCGATCGCGCTGCGGACCGCCGCGGAGGGTGACCGGGGCCCCTGGACCGTACGGTATCTGTATACGCTCGGCATCGTGCTCGCCGCGCGCGGCCGGCTCGTGGAGGCCGACTCGGTGCTGGCGATCGTCTCGCGTGGTGTACGTCCCGCGTGGGTCATCTATGCAACCGTTGATCGCGGCCGGGTGGCGCTGGCCCAAGGCCGGCCGTACGAGGCGCAACTCCTCTTTCAGCAGGCCCTCCAGGCCCGTCGCGCCGGTGGGGATTCGGTGTACGCGGCCGAAATCACGGTTGGCCTCGGCGAGGCGTTGGCCGCGCAGCGCCGCTATCGGGAAGCCGAGGAGGCGCTGGCCCGCGCGGCGGCCACGTTCACCGGGCCGGATTCGGTCAGCTGGTACCGTGGCCAGGCGCTGTCACTCCGCGCCACCGCGCTCGCGGCGCTGGGCCGCAGGGACGAGGCCGAGGCCGAGTTCCAGCGGGCGCTGACCATGGAGGAGCGCAACTACGCCGCGACGCCCGACCTCGTTCCGCGGCGGGACAAACTGCTGCGGACGCTCGATGCGTACGCGGCGTTCCTGCGGGCCGCGCGCCGGGGCGAGGAGGCCCGTGAGCTCGAGACCCGGGCGGCGGTGATCCGGGCCGCGACGCCCCCGTCGCCTGACTTGGCCCATACGCTGGACGGCCCGCATCCTCGATAGCCGCTCCCGCGGCTCCCTCTTGCGACACTGATGCCGATCGCAACTCGTGATCGCGACTCGGTAGTCTCTCGACTCTGCCGCGAGTCGCATTGGGTCTAAGGGGGGGCGACCTCTCCACAAAGTCGATCCATCGCAGCGTCCGTCCGCAGCCAGCCAACGGATAGCTAACGGCAGCATAACGGCCAACTCACAGTTTGTTCCTAACCTCGGATGAGCCGGGCACGGACGGTTCTCGCACACGCCATCGGCCCTGCCGCGGTTGCGTCATGCGTCTCGCCGCACCATTCACTGGAGGTCATCATGAGATTCGGACTAGTCCTTTCGGGATGCTTAGCAGCCGTAGCTTCTGCCGGTTGCGCCGACCAATCGGCGGGACCGGACGGGCTGCCGGCGCGCCCCAGCCTCACGATCTCCGATGGCGCGCACAACAACGGGAATCCACACTTCTTCTTCCTCAGTCCCATGGTGCCCGCCCCAAGTCCTTCGGGGGTGTTTGATCCCGCCCTCGAGCCCTTAGTCGAGGTCTGCATTTCGACGGAGTCTACCTGCCGGACCAACATCGCGGTGTTCAGCACTGCAAGCGGATCAGGCTCGGAGATCGTACGGGTCGATCCGGTAGCCGAGCACTACATCGTGAATTGGCACGCGGGGGACATTCTGGAATCCTATCCGCTGAGTACCGGCGAGGTGTACCGGATTCGAGTGCTCGTGGCAGCCCAACAGCTCGGGTTTGCGGATGTTGCCGTCGTGAGCAGCGGTCGGGATCTGCGCAACGTGCAGACGTCTGAGTTCATCCCGCTCTTGAACGGACGCACCCTGCCCGTCAAGTTCCGGATCGAGGAGGGCGCCCTCGGGCCCCCGCCTCCTCCTCCCCCGCCGCCTCCCCCCCCTCCACCGCCTCCCCCTCCTCCACCGCCGGCCCTTGAGGATCTCGACCGCATCGCGGCGGGTGCCAACTTCACCTGCGCGCTCAACCCAGCAGGCGCGGCCTACTGTTGGGGTTGGAACGCGGTTGGCCAGATAGGCATCGGGCACCTGAACGCCCCCCACCAGGCTGTCATCCCTACGCCCGTCGTAGGCGGACACACGTTCAGCCGAGTGAGCGCCGGAAACGAATTCGTGTGCGGCCTGAAGCCGATCGGCGAGATCTGGTGCTGGGGCAGTAACGAGCGCGGACAGCTAGGTACTGGCTCAATGGCGGAAGTTCTCGCGACGACCCCCCAGCGAGTAGCGGCTCCGGGGATCACGTTTGTCTCTCTCGCAACGGGCGGCAGTTTCGCCTGCGGCCTCGCGGACGCGGGCCAAACCCTGTGCTGGGGCAACAATGACGTGGGTGGACTAGGCCGCGGAACCATCGGGGGAGCCTTCCCCACTCCGGGCCTGGTCTCCGGCGGACTGGTCTTCGAATCGCTCGGCGGACATTTTGGCAACGTGATGTGTGGCATCACGACCAGCGGCGATGGTTACTGCTGGGGCTATAATTTCTGGGGCGCTCTCGGGATCGGGACGTTCGACCCGCGGGATCCTCCCGCCTCCAGTCGGCCAACCCCTCACCTCGTTTCCGGTGGGCTCACGTGGCGCCGATTGGTGACAGGACACACCCACACCTGCGGAATCACGACCGCCGCCACGACGTATTGCTGGGGTGAGAACACGAGAGGCCAATTGGGCGATGGGACTGTGGTCCTAGTCGCGCCCTTTGGCCAGAGTATGCCTCAACTCGTGTCCGGCGGCCACGGCTTTGCGATCGTCGAGGCGGGCTTTGAACGCACCTGCGGTGTGACGGGCACGAACGTCGCTTACTGCTGGGGGAGGGGTTTCGCCGTATCCGACGTCAACACGCCTCAAGCGGTTGTCGGGGGGCACACCTGGGCTGAGGTGACGTTGGGCCAGGAACACACCTGCGGAATCACGACGGGTGGCGAGATCTGGTGCTGGGGGCAAAACGACAGAGGCCAGATCGGTGATGGCACTACGACGGATCGGGTTACGCCGGTCCTTGTGGGGACCCTCCCCTAGGTAGCGTCGCGGTCACGAGGTGTAAGACGCTCCGGGACTCCCGCCCGCTTCGGCGGACGGGGGTCCCTTGTGGGATCGAACGAGGATGTAATTGATGCCATGACTTCGGCGGCTCAAGGGTTCCGGACGGGGCCGGCCGGAACGCTCGTACTCAGTCGGGGCCATCGCCCGCCGCGGGCGCCAGCCTCATCGTCCACGACCGCCACGCGAACAACGCGAAGTACCCGACGGCGAAGTAACTGTACTCGTACGGAAACGCCGTGAAGAACTCGTGGTGCCCCACGATCACGACCCACGCGTGCACCAGCACCGATCCGAGCAGATGCACCACGATCACGCCGTGGACGACCTTCTCCCACGTCCCGCGCCACGCGACGCCGCGCACGAACAGCAGCAGGCCCACCCCGCCGTAGGTCCCGAGACCGATCAGCGCCCAGTCCACCCAGAACGGCATGTACTCCCAGCCGAAGTCGAGCAGGAGCTTGAGCGCCTGGGCGACCGTGCCGCCGGTGTAGACCACCGCGACGGCGCGGCCGAACGTCGCGCGGTAGCGCCGGAACAGCAGGGCGGTGTCTCGCAGCGCGCCTACCCCGGCTCGCCGATGTCCTCGTGCCACAGCGCCGGGTGCAGGGACACGAACCGCTCCATGAGGCGCCGGCACTCGGGGCTGTCCACCACGACCACGTCCACGCCGCGCGACCGCAGGTACTCTTCCGGACCGCGGAACGAGCGGTGCTCTCCCACAACGACCCGGGGGATGCGATACAGCAGCACGGCCCCGCTGCACATGTCGCACGGCGACAGGGTGGAGTACAGCGTCGCGCGGCGATAGTCCGCGGCGGTGAGGCGGCCGGCGTTCTCGAGGCAGTCCATCTCGGCGTGCAGCACCGTGCTGGCACGCTGCACCCGCCGGTTGTGCCCGCGGCCCACGACGCGCCCGTCGAGCACCAGCGCCGCTCCGATGGGAATCCCGCCCTCGGCGAGGCCCTGTCTCGCCTCGTCGATGGCGGCGTTCAGAAAGGGATCCATGTGCGACGGGGTCTGGGACGGGTGTTGCGCCGCTGGGATCAAATGCTCCGGCCGCGCCGCGACGGCGCACCTTCGATCACCACCGGCGCGGCATGCGGCGCGCAGCGGACGCGATTGCCGTACGGGAGGTGCAGCTCGACCGTGCCGAGGCGGCCGAGCCCCTGTTGCTCACTGAGGCGGGCCACCAGGCCGGTCACTGCGAGCGCCAGGGCCGGTTGCGTGCTGGCCTGCTCCAGTGCCTGCTCGAGCTCGGAGCCGGAAGGCTGCAACGGGGGCGCCAGCCGCCACCGCATCTTCAGCAGGAGCTCGACGAGGCGCTGCGGCTCGGCGCTGTCGGTCGCGCCCCAATGCTCCACGGACGTCGCCTCGTCGGTCTCGAAAACGGCGTGCAGGGCGACGGCCCGCAGCAGATGCGCGTAGATGGGTATGGAATCCTCATCCCCGGCGGTGGTGTAGGCCGAGAGGCCGACCTTGAACCACTCGAAGAGCGGGCGCTCCTCACCGAGCATGGTCACTGTATCACACTAATACGTCGCGGCGGTTTAGGACACTCGGGGCACCCCCGGGCGGCGGACCGGGCAGCCGCGCTACGCCGGGACCCCCCGCCGCGCCACGCCCTCGAGCACATCGGCGAACCGGTCCAGCTCGGCGAGCGTGGTGTACACGTTGGGGGTGATGCGCAGTCCGGCGAACTCGGGGTGCGTGATCCCGGTGACGATGATGCGGTGCTTGTCCCACAGATGGCTCACCACCCTCCCCACGTCCTGCTCCGTCTCGGTGCGGGGCAGGGCGACCAGCGCCAGCCCGCACGACTGCGCCGGGTCGGACGGCGTGAGGATCCGCACTCCCGGCACCGTTTCGAGCCGGTCGGCCCAGCGCCGGAACAGGAACCGCAGCCGCGCGGCCTTGCGCTCGCCGCCGATTCCCTGATGAAACGCCAGCGCCTCGGCGATCGCATTGTGGTTCGCGGCCGGATGCGTGCCGATCTCCTCGAACTTGCGGATGTCGGCATCCTGTTTCTCGTCCGCGGCCATCAGCGGCCAGATCCGGGGAATCTTCTCCTTGCGAACGTAGAGGAACCCCGTGCCGTGCGGCGCGAGCAGCCACTTGTGCAAGCTGGTGCCGTAGTAGTCGCAGTCGAGCTCGTCCCGGGTGAACGGGAACTGCGCGAAGGCGTGCGCGCCGTCCACGACCACCTCGATGCCCCGCGCACGGGCCCAGCGGCAGATCCGCCGGATGGGGAAGATCTGCCCAGTGAGATTCGTGATGTGGCACACGTGGATGACTTTGGTCCGTGGACCCACGGCCCGCTCGATCCGCTCGGCGAGATCGTCGAGCGACGGTGGCGGCACGGGGAACGCGATCTCTTTCAGCACGATCCCCTCGCGCCGCACCCGCTGGCGCCAGGTGGTGAGCATCCGCGGGTAGTCCTGATTCGTCGTCACGACCTCGTCGCCCCGCTCGAGCGGCAGGCCGAGCTGCACGATCTCGAGAGCCTCGCTCGCGTTGCGGGTGATGGCCATCTCCTCGGGGTCGCACCCGAACGCCGCCGCGAGGTTGCGCCGCACCGATTCGATCTGCGGCTCGAGGATGCGCCACATGGTGTGCACCGGCGCTTCGTTCGAGAACTCGAGGTACCGGCGCATCGCCTCCTGCACGACACGCGGGCTGGGCGACACGCCGCCATTGTTCAGGTTGATGAGCGTGCGATCCACCGTGAACGCCCGCTGGATCTCGAGCCAGAAGTCCTCGTCCGCCGCGAGGGCCGCCGCGGAGCGGGCGCCGGCCGCGCCGACCGTGTGGACGGTGTGCGCGAGGCCGTGGTTCGTAAGGGCAGGTGCCGCGGCAGTCGCCGCGAACAGGGACCGGATGAAGGTCCGCCGCGTGGTCACCGGCATGGGGGCGTCAGCCGCCCCGCAGCACGTTGACGCTGGGCTGCACCAGACCGGCCGTCCGCCCGTGGAGGCTGCCCGGGTAGAACAGGAACACGTTCAGGGCGAAGGCCAGCTCGCCCGTGAGGACGACCCCGTCGGCGTCCCGGAACCGGGCCTCGCGGTCCACGCCGATGATCGTGGCGAGCAGACTACCGTTGAGGTGGATGCTGATGTCGGCGGTGTAGACCGGGCCGCTCGGTCCCTGGGTCCGCTCGACCCAGCCGGCCATGGTCAGTGCCTCCCCCTGGCTGTGCAGGCGGAAGTCGACTTCCTGGCGGTTGGCATTGTCGGGGAGGTACCGGGTGACGACGTGATTGCGCACCGTGAGGTGCCGCGCCGGGAAGTCCAGGTCCACGTCGACCACCACCACCGCGGGATCCGCCGTGAACCGCGCCCGTAGGGGCGTCTGCCCCAGATCGGTCCGCAGGGTCCCGCTGACCTGCACGTCGATCGCGTTGATGCCGAAGTTGCCGGTCACCCGCAGATCAGCTCCCGATGTCTGGTGGTCGCCGCGGCCGCTCACGACGGCGCGGATCCCGGGGACCGGTCCGGCGATTACGGCGAAGTCGGTCACGCCCACCTCATGGAGGGGCTGGGACGGCTGACCGGCCGCAATGAGGTACAGCACGTGTCGCACGCTTCCCGTGGGCGCCCCCGGGCGCGCGGTCACCGCGTAGCCGTCCCGGGTGGTGTCCCACTCGAACGTGCGGCCGAGCAGCGAGTCGGGGAAGACGCGCGCGAGATCGAAGGGCGGTCGGAATTCGAGGCCGAGGACGCCGCTGACCTGGAGCACCCGGTCGTTGAACACGCTGTCCACCGCCCGCAGGCGGCTCACGAGGAGGACGGGATCGTTGGTCAGCGGGCCGACGGCGTCCCCGCACCCGGAAAGGGCGAAGAGCGAAAGGACGACGCCGCCGACACGCCGCGTGGACAATGGCAACTCCGCTGGGCCCCCGGGTCGGGGGCCCGCTCTATTCTCGGTCGGCGCGGGTCGCCGCGCCAGTCCGGGCCCGCCTAGAACCCTATGCCCAGCAGGTTCAGTGCCAGCGTGATCAACTCGAGGGCCGAGTCTACGATCTCCGTGACCCCGAGGAACAGCCGCCGGAGGGCGGCGGTCTGCTCCTCGTTCAGGGGGTTTCCGGCGCCGTCGAGGACGAGGACGGACTGCTGGTTCCCGGTGATGGTCGCGAACAGCCCGCCGTTGACCCGGACGTCGAGGTCGATGGTGAAGCTGGTCGCGGTGGACACCTCGGTCCCGTCGATAATGATGGTCTCGCCGAGCCGTTGGAAGCTGAAGAAGATGTCGTCGGTGATGGTGCTCGTGTTCTGGTTGTAGGTCTCACTGTACACGAGGTCGATCGCGATGTTCGGCTCGTTCAGGTCGTAGGAGATGTCGACGCCGATGGTGAATCCCGTGGCCGTCTGGTTGCCGCTCAGGGTGACGCCGAAGTCGAGCCGTCGCAGCGCGGCGCCGCTGCCGCCGTTGGTGACGTGGCCACCGGACGAAACGGCGAAGGTGCCCTGCGCCTGGTTGGCCGATGCGGACGCCGTGTAGTCCAGGTATGTGGGCGCGCCGCCCAGTCCCAGGACGAGGACGTGCAGCTGCAGCGTATTGCCCACGCTCTCGTCCATCAGGTCGAGCGTGCCGACCTCGACCAGCGGGTCCGCCGGCTCCTGCGTGAGCGGGTTGATCGTGTAGAGGATGACGCGGACGCCATTCGCGGGCGCGCCCTCGCGCGCAGTCTGGATGTAGCTCTGGCTGTTGATGTCCCATTCCCAGGTGGTGCCGTAGATGTTGTCGGGGATGATGGGACCCGCCGGCTCGGTCCGGTGGAGCGCGGGGGCGAGGGCCTTGATGGCCGCGACGCGGCGGGGCCCCGGCCGGAAGGTGCCGCTGCTCATCTCCGCCAAGTCGGGGGCCGTCGCCCGGAGCAGCGTTGCCACCGAGGTACCGGAGCTGGCGCCGGCGAAGGTGAGAAACGTGCTCACGCCCCGGAAGCTCTGGAACGCGGGGCTGGCGAACGCGTCATCGAACGACTCGAACGCGGCGACAGTGGCCGCCGGGTCGGAGAGGTTGGGGGCGGTCCCGCTATCGCTACAGCCGGCGGCGAGGGACACCATGAGGCCGGCCGCGCCGAGGCGGCGACCGAGGGGCGGGAACGTCATACGGGCTCCTTCGGCAGTTGAGGGGCGGGGTGGCTCGATGCGCACGGGAACCCGTACTATGCGGGCTGAGGGAACCCTCCGAATGTGATGCGCGTCACAAATCCCCGATCAACCCACCCCCCAGCAGACGACCCTCGGTGTCGTACAGCACCCCCGACTGCCCGGGAGTCGCGGCCCGGACCGGGCGGGCGAGCTGCAGGGCGAGCCGGTCCTCCCGCCTGCCGGCCACGACGGCCGGCACCGCGGGTGCCCGATAGCGGCATTGCACGAGCGTCTCGTCGCCGGGGGCGAGCGGATCCGCCAGCCAGTTGACCTCTTGCAGCTCGACCGCGTGGCTGAACAGGTCGTCCGCGCTGCCGACCACGACCTCGCGCGTGGCCGGCCGGATGGCCACGACGTAGCGCGGCGCGGCGGCCCCGCCGGGGAGGCCGCGGCGCTGGCCGACGGTGAACCGGGCGAAGCCGTCGTGCTCGCCGATCACCTCGCCGCCCACGGTGACCAGCGGACCGGGCGCCAGGGCGGCGGCGCCTGCGGGCAGGCGCTCGGCCAGCACGCGGGTGTAGTCGCCGTCGGGGACGAAGCAGATCTCGACCGATTCCGGCTTGTCCGCGGTGGCGAGACCCAGGCGGCGGGCGATGGTACGGGTGTCGGCCTTGGTGAGCTCCCCCACCGGGGTGAGCATGCGGCGCATCACGGAGCGGTCGATGCCCCACAGGAAGTAGGTCTGGTCTTTTCCGGCGTCGTGGCCGCGATACAAGGCACCGTCGCGCGCGATCGCATAGTGACCGGTGGCCAGGTAGTCGCATTCGAGCGCGTCGGCGTGGGCCAGGAGGTCGCGGAACTTGGTGAACGTGTTGCACCGCACGCACGGGATCGGGGTGCGTCCCCGCGCGTACTCGGCCACGAAGTGGTCGATCACGTCGCGCCCGAACCGATCCTCGAGGTTGAGAACGTAGTGCGGAACACCGAGGCGGTGCGCGACGCGCTGCGCGTCGGTGATGGAGTCGAGCGAGCAGCAGGGCCGGTCGGCGGCGTCGTCGCCGTAACAGAACAGCTTGAGCGTGGCGCCGACCACGTCGTAGCCCCGCTCGACCAGCAGCGCGGCGGCGACGGAGCTGTCCACCCCGCCCGACATGGCGACCAGGACCCGGGGCGCGCTCATCGGTGCAGGATCGCCGCCAGCGACCGGACCTTGGCCACGATCTTCGGCAGCGCCGCGAGGAACGTCTCGACGTCGTCCGCGGTCGAGTCCTTGCCGAAGGAGACGCGCAGGGCGGCGATACCGAGTTCCCGCGGCACGCCCATGGCGGTCAGCACGTGCGATGGCTCGATCGAGCCCGTGCTGCACGCGGATCCCGACGAACAGGCGATGCCGGCGAGATCGAGGTGCATGAGGAGCGCCTCGGAGTCGGTGCCGGGGATGGAGAAGTTGGCGACGTGCGGCGCGCGGGGACCGGCGGCGCCGTTGAGCACGGCATCGGGCACGGCCGCGCGCACGCCCGCTTCGAGCGCATCGCGCAGCGCGCTCGCCCGGCGCGCGAACTCGGCCTGCTCGGCCGCGGCGAGCTCGGCGGCCCGGCCCAGGGCAATGATGCCGGGGACGTTCTCCGTGCCGGGCCGAATCCCGAACTGCTGGCCTCCTCCGTGGATGAGCGCGGCGACGGCCCGACGGTCCCGCACGACGAGTGCGCCGATCCCCTTGGGGGCGCCGATCTTGTGGCCCGACAGCGTGAGCAGCGTGCACGGCGCGTCGGCGAGCGCGAGCGGGATCTTGCCGAGCGCCTGAACGGCGTCGCTGTGGAACGCCGTGCCGGCGGCGCGGCACCGCTGCGCCAGCGCCGGCACCGGTTGGATCATGCCCGTCTCGTTGTTGACCCACATGACGGAGAGCACCGCGACGCCGCGGGCGAGGGCCGCGTCCACGGCGGCGGCGTCGATCACGCCGTCGGGTCCGACCGGGAGCAGCTCCTCCTCCCCCCCGTGGTGCGCCACCGCGTGGGCCGCGGCGAGGACGGCCTTGTGCTCGGTCTGGGCGACCGCGACGCGGAACGGTCCCCCGCGGTCCCGGGCCGCGAAGGCGGCGCCGAGGACCGCGAGATTGTCCGCCTCGGTGCCGCCCGACGTGAAGATCACCTGGTTGGGCTCCGCCCCCACGGCGGCGGCAATCTGCTGCTTCGCCTCGTCGACACCGGCCCGCACCGCCCGCCCGAAGCGGTGCGCGGACGACGGGTTCCCGAACGTCGCGCCGCCGAGATACGGCAGCATCGCCTCGAGGACCTCGGGGCGAACGGGCGTCGTGGCCGCGTGGTCGAGATAGACGATGCGCTGCGCCATTGCGACAAATCTAGACGGGCATGGGGCCCGGGGCGACGGCGGCGCCACTCAAGACCGCTCCAGCTCCTCCAGCCGGCGCCGGGCCCGCTCCACGGCGGGCCGGAGCTCCGGGTCCGCCTCCCGCCACAGATCGACGAAGGCGCGATAGTGACGGGCGGCGCGCTCGCGGTCCCCCTGGCGGTCGAAGATCTCCGCCTGGCCCAGCTCGGCCGGGCCGAGGTACGCCAGATCGAACGCGTTGGACATCCACAGCGACTGGTACCAGCGCAGGGCCTCCACGTCCTGGCCCAGCTCGGTGAGGGCGCGGGCCCGGAGCAGGCGCTCGCGGGACTGAGAGAAGAAAGGCGAGCTGTAGGCGCGCTGCCAGGTCCGCGCGTACGGCCCGCGGAGCCCGCCGCGGTCGAGCTCCGCCACGCCGTCGGCCGTCCGGCCGGCGGCCACCGCCGCGGCGCCCAACACCTGCCGCGCCAGCGCCCGCCCGACGGTGCCCTGTGCCGTGCTGGTGTCGAAGCGCTGGAGCTCGCGGGCGGAGGCCAGCGCCGCGGCGCCATCCCCCAGGCGGACCGCGAGGGCGCCGAGCAGGTAGAGGCGGATCTGAGGATGCAGGCTGTCGTGGGGCACCACCCACGCGTTGCCGGAGACGCTGGGGGGCACAGCCGCCGGGTTCCAGCGGGTGAGTCGCGCGCGGAGATCGCGCAGCGCGGAGTCAGGTGTCGCGCGGAACGGCGCGAGCGCCAGCAGGGCGCGGTGCTCGAGCGCCGCGGCGGGATCGAGCGAATCCGCGGCGGCGAGCGCCCGCGTCGCGGTGCCGACTTGTCCCCGGGCGAGCGCGAGATGCGCCGCCAGCAGCTGCCCGAAGGCGCGGACTTCCGGCAAGCGGCTCGGGGCGGCGAGCAACGCCAGCGCCAGTTGGCTCACCGGCTCCGGCTCGCGCAACGTGGCCGCCAGACTGACCGTGAGGAGGCGTTGCAGGTCGTCGATGGTGCTGTCGCGCGCCACGGCGAGCGCCAGCGCCGCGGTGTCCCGCCGCAGGAACACCAGGAGGATCCGCCACACGGGCGCGAAATAGCCGGCCGAGTCGCGCGCCAGTGCGGCGCGGGCCGCGCTGTCCATCAGGTCCCGCCGTCCGCCCAGGCCTGCGGCCCACGGCAGGTGCACCACGGCCTCCGCGTGGCTCGTGTCCAGGACCAGCACCCGCTGGAAGAGCTCGGTCACCGAATCCATCGCGAGGCCGGACAACGGACCGAAGTGCAGCAGCAGGTCGGCGCGACCGAACCAGCTCTCCACGTCGTCCGGGTAGTCGTACACGAGCGTCCGGTACAGGGCGGCGGCGTGCTCGGCATCTCCCAGGATCAGCGCGCCGAGCGCGTCGGCGAGGCGCTGATCGCGCGCCGACAGACGGTCCCGCAGCGCGATCGCCCGTTGCATCGGTTGCTCCGCCCGCTCGAGCGTCTCGGTGAACGTCAGCGCGTGGGCCTGGCGCAGCCAGGCGAGGGCGAACAGGCTGTCGGCTGCGACGGCCCGACCGAACGATGCCGCGGCCGCCGCGTAGTCGCCGCCGCGCAGCTCGGTCGCGCCCCTGAGGAATTCGTTCAGGGCGAGAACCGAAGAGGTACTGACCGACTCGAGCCGCCGTGGCGACTCCGCCACGCCGAGCTGCGCGATCAGCCGGACGGCCAGCTCGTTGACGACGGCGAAGATCTGGTCGCGTCCTGACGCTTCCACCGTGGCGCGCTCGGCCTCGCGCGTCCCCGGGCGGGGCGGGTACGCCGTCGCGGTGATGGTGTATCGCCCGGGAGCGCCCTCCACGACGTCGCCGATGACATAGGCACCGGCGCCGAGGCGGCTCGCGATGCTGCGGGCGCGCGCGGGATCGGGCCCGGCACCCGGGCCCTCGCCCGTGGCCGCGAGCACGGCGCTCGGGTCCACCGTGCGCAGCTCGCCCACGCCGTCGAGCACGGTGGCGAGGAGCGCGGCGAGGGCGCCGCTCAGCTCCCGGGCATCGTCTCCGCCGTGGTGCGCGAACGGGAACACCGCAACGCGGGTGGCGGACAGCTCGGTCCGTGCGGGTCGGGTGGCCGCCTGCCAGGCGGCCCAGGCCAATCCGAGGGCCACGAGCACCGCGCCACCGGCGAGCACGGCCGTCCGCCGGCGCCCCGCTCGCGCCGCCACGGGCGCGGGGGGCGCGGGGGGCGCGGGGGGCGCGGGGGGCGCGAGCGGCGCGGCGGTGCGCGGCGCGTGACCACCCAATGCGGCGGCCAGCTCCGCCGCGGTGGCGAAACGGTCCGCGGGCGCCCGCGCGAGGGCCCGGCGGATGACCGCATCGACCTCGTCGGGGATATCGCGCACCGTGCGCAGCTGCGGGACGGGCTCAGAGAGCCGCTTCGCGATCACCGCCTGCGCGGTGGGTCCGGTGTAGGGCGGTTCGCCCGCCAGCATCTCGTAGAGGACGCAGCCGAGACTGTACACATCGCTGCGTCCGTCGACCGCCCGCTCGCCGCTCGCCTGCTCGGGACTCATGTACGTGGGCGTCCCGATCACGACGCCGGTCTCGGTGAGCTTCGCGTCACCCGACGTGCTCACCGCGCGCGCGATGCCGAAGTCCATGACGAGCGCGTGGCCCTCCGACAGGAGGATGTTGTCGGGCTTGATGTCCCGGTGGACGATGCCCTCGCGGTGGGCGTAGTCGAGCGCACCGGCGACTTCCTGGGCGATGCGGAGGGCGTCGGGGAGCGGGAGCTGGCTTTCGCGGTCCATGCGGTCGCGCAGGGATTCGCCCCGCACGAAGGGCATCACGTAATAGAGGATGGCGGGGGAGTCGCCGAATCCGGGGACTTCGCCCGAGTCGAGGAGCGGCAGGATGTGCGGGTGCTGCAGCGCGGACGCCACCGCGATCTCCCGCACGAACCGGCCGGGGCCGATCGCGCTTGCCACCTCGGGTCGGATGACCTTGACCGCCACCGGACGCCCGTGCTTCGCGTCGCGTGCGAGATACACGGTCGCCATCCCGCCCTCACCCAGCCGTCGCTCGATCGGGTAGCGCTCCGCCAGGGCGATCCGCAGGTGCTCCATCGCGACCGAGTCCCGCGCTTGCTGACGCAGGGACGAGCCGCAGTGGGGGCAATACGCCGTGTCCGCGTCGGGCACCGGCGTGCCGCACAGCGTGCAGTCGGCGGGGTGGGCGGGCATGAGCGGCGGCCTCAGTCCCGCTCGGCCGGCACGGCCGCGGACCGGCGTCTCATTTCAGCTGGTCGACGCGCAGCTTCACCGCCGGATCACCGAGGATGACGTAGTTCTGGGCGTCGTTGCACTCGGTCAACAGTTGTGCGTACTCCTCGGCGTCGAGGTGCTCCCCCGCCTCCCGTTTCTGCTGCAGGCACACCAGGTAGACGCACAGCGCCGCGTAGCGCTCGTTGAACTCCTTCATGGATCGGCCCACGCTTTGGCCACGGAAGATGCGCCGGATCGTTTCGCGAAACGGACCGATCTGATCCCCGGCGCTCGGGGTCTGGAACGAGTACGACCACACGCGGTCCACGTGCCCGATCACGGCCAGGGCGCCGCCACCGGGATGGGCCATCATGGTCTGGGGGAGCCGCGCGACGAAGGCCTCGTCGGCGATCTGGACCGACTTCTGGCCGGGGGCGAAGCTGTCGTACATCGGGGTGCCCGCACCGAAGCAGGCGAAGTGAAATGCGATCAGCCCGTGCAGTCGTGTGTCCGTCCCGATGTCGGGCGCCGACACGTAGGTGTCCGGCTGCAGCGCGGCAAGCAGCGTCTTGGGTCCCGCGTCGGGCGGCACGCCCGGCCACTCCTGGCAGACGAGCGCCCCGTTCCGCTCCCGCGCCAGCGGATTGCCGAACGGGAACACGGCGCCGTGCGTGGCGGTGAACAGGAATGCCGGCGGATGCCGCTCTCCGTCGCCGCGCAACAGGCCGAGCAGATTGGCCTTGGTGGCGTCGGGTCCCAGCACGGGCCTGGCTCGGAAATCCCAGTGCTCGGCCGCGAGCGGGGCGACGAGGCGATCGGCGCTCCCCTGTGTGGCGCCGTCTTCGGCGTGACGCGTGGCGAAGAACCCGGCCCATTTGCCCTGCTTCACGGAGCGGGCGGTTTCGTACTTCACCACGCTCTCGGCATAGGCGGCGTATTCGTCGGCGGTGCGGAAGCTGATCCGGCCCACCGCGTACTCGACATCCATGAGATACTGGAAGCCGTACGGGATCTTGTCCGGCCCGCCGACGAGCGCGACGTAGTAGGGGATCTTGCCGGGATCGAGGATGCCGGGCATCGCGCCCTGCACGCCGAGCCAATCCAGCCAGTCGCAGCCGTGCACGTAAGGCTCGAGCACCCGGAAGCCCGCGCCCACCTGGCGCTTGCGGTGCGCGATCAGCGGTGCCAGCGCGCGCCTGACGTCTTCGGTCTCGTTCTCGGCGAACAGGATGCCCCAGCCAGTGAGCGGATCCACGTGGCTGTCGTCGGCCCCGATGAGACTCCTGCGTCCCGACGGCGGCGCGGCGACCGCCCCCGTCGAGACGCGTTGGCTCATCCGGACCGTGGGGCGGGCGCGGCGCTGGTCCCGAAACGTCTGGGCGAGCTCACCGATATCGCGCGGGGCGTGCAGATACACGCCGGTCGCCGCGTTGATGCCGTTGAGGTGGACGACACGCGCGTGCCGCGGTTGGCCCGCGGCGCTCTGTTGAGGTTCACTCTCGGGCATAGTGCGGCTCCGGCCTCCGCGGTGCGCGAGCAGGGGACGGTGCGGACCGGCTAGCTGGATCCAGCCCCGGCGGATAGGTTCGAAGGGGCCGCGCGGTCGTCACGTGACGCCAATCTATCCGCCACAGCGCGGCCCCGGAACCCGCGCCTCGATCGCGAGCAGCGGTGGCGCTCGTGACCGCGGGAAACGGAGGCCCAGCATGCCACGCCATCCGACACTCCAGGAGTGCTATCGGGCACTTGCCGTCGCCGGCGAGGGCGTCGTGCTCCTCTCCGATGAGGGCGAAGCCGTGCTGCGCGGGGCGATCTACGAACAGGTGATCCCGCTCCTCGACGGACGGCGCTCCGCGGACGAGATCGCCGAGCTCCTCGCGCCCGAGCAGCTGCCCGCCGAGGTGTACTATGCGCTGGGGCAGCTCGAGGCGCGCGGCCACCTCGCCCACCGCGCGGGGTCCTGGACCACGGAGTCACCGGCCGCTGCGCCGGCCGCTGGCGCCCCGCAGCGGGTCGCGCTGCGGACCGTGGGTGACGTGCCGCACGCCGCCTGCAGGGCGGCGCTCGCGTCGCTCGGCTGGACCGTCGACGGCGCCGCCGCGACGACGCTCGTCCTCACCGACAGCTACCTCCGGCCCGAGCTCGCGGAGGTGAACGCGCGCGCGCTCGGCGAGGGCCGCGCCTGGGTGCTCGCGCGGATCGCGGGGCCCGCGCCATGGATCGGCCCCCTCATGCGCCCCGGCGAGACGTGCTGCTGGCGGTGCCTCGCCGACCGGGCGCGGCGCAACCGCCCGCTGGAGCACCGGTTGCTCGGCGGTGGCGGCGCCCGTGTCCTCGCTGGGACCGTCGCGGCGCATGCCGCGCTCCACGTCGTGGCGCTCGGCCTGGCGCGCGCGACCGCGGACCAGCTCGCGGGGACCATCACCGTGCTCGACCCGCGGGGCCGCGCGCACCGCCGGGAGCACGTGGCGCGCCGGCCCCAATGTCCCGCGTGCGGCGATGCCGGGCTGTACACGCGCTGGGCGGCCGCGACGGGGGGACGGACGGTGCCCCGGCGGACCCCGGCGGACGAGCCGATGCCCCTGGACTCCCTCGTGGCACCGCTCACCGGCGTCGTGCACGACGTTCGCCCGCTCGCGGCCGATCTCGGCGACCTGCTGCACGTCGGGGTCGCGCGGTACGGCGACGGCGGTGCGCGCGGTGATGTGGCGCTCCTCGACCGCGAGCTGCGCCAGGCGAGCGGCAAGGGAAGGACACCGGCGGCGGCGCGGCAGAGCGCGCTGGGCGAGGCAATCGAGCGGTACTCGGCGGTGGTGCAAGGGGATGAGCCGGTGGTGCGGAGCTCGCTGGCGGAGCTGGGCGATGTGGCGATCGCGCCCAACGACCTGATGCAGTTCAGCGCGACGCAGTACGCCCAGCGCGAGTCGGGAAATCGCTCGGCCGGGCGGTTCCAGTGGGTCCCGCGGCCGTTCGAGCCGCGGGAGCCGCTGGACTGGACGCCGATCGCGTCGCTCGCGTCCGCTGCGATCCGCTACGTGCCGACGGCGCTGCTCTACGCGGGGCACCGGGACGCCGGCCAGGACGGCTGCTGCACCTGGGACTCGAGCGGCACCGCGGCGGGTGCTTCGTGGGACGAGGCCGTGCTGCGGGGTGTGCTCGAGCTGGTGGAGCGCGACAGCCTCGCGATCTGGTGGTATAACCGGCTGCCGCGGCCGGGCGTTGAGCTGGATACGGTGGGCGACCCGTGGTGCGCGCGGTTGGTGGAGCACCTCCGGGCGCGCGGCCGAGAGATCTGGGCGCTCGATCTCACGACCGATCTGGGCGTGCCGTGCTTCGCCGCGGCGTCACGGCGGACGGGCGCCGGTCCCGACGCGATCGTGTTCGGGTTCGGCGCGGATCTCGACGCCCGGATCGCATTGCAGCGCGCCCTCGCCGAGCTGGGGCAGGTCCTGCTTCATGTGACGGAGGCCCGGCACACCGGCCGGGCGCTGGACCCGGCGCTGGCCGCGTGGCTCTCGGACGCCACCTGCGCGACGGACGCATACGTCGCGCCGGGATCGCAGCCGCCGTCACGCCTGAACACGTTCCCGTGTCGCGCGTCGCATGACCCCGCCGACGACGTGGGCACTTGCGTCCGACTGCTGGCGCGGCACGGTCTCGAACCGTTCGTACTCGATCAGACGCGACCCGACATCGGTGTTCCGGTGGCAAAGGTGGTGGTGCCCGGGCTGCGCCACTTCCGGGCGCGGTTCGCGCCGGGGCGATTGTACACGGTGCCCGTGGCGATGGGGTGGCTGTCCGGGCAGCACCCTGAATCGGAGCTCAACCCGGTCGCATTTTTCCTCTGACCCCTTTCAGGAGCAGGAGGCAGTCATGGCCAATGCACAGACGCGGTGGATGCAGTATCAGCAGATCGTCGCGAAGGCGTGGGGCAACGAGATGTTCCGCAACAAGCTGGTGCGCGATCCCGGCGCCACGCTCGCACAGGAAGGCGTGAGCGTGCCGGCGGGCGTGCAGGTCAAGGTCGTCGAGGACTCGGCCAAGGTGATGCACCTCGTCCTGCCGGTGAAGCCCGCGGGAGCGGACAAGCCCGACGACTTCGCTATCTGCTGAGTCGCAGCACGGCCTCGAGCGCGCCCGTCAGGTTGGTGTGGTGGCGCCCGAAGCCGGCGCCGCCGATCTGTCGCTCGGCGCCCTCGCCCACCGAGAACGCCGGACCGGGCTCGAGTACGAAGATCCCGTCGCGCCGCAGCGTCGTGACGTTGCGACGGACCGCGGCGTGGCGCCACATGTCCGGGTGCATGCTGGGGACGACGACCACGGGCGCGCGGGTCGCGGTCACCACGAGCGAAAGCAGATCCGACCCCGTGCCGTGGGCGAGGCGGAACAGCGCATCCGCCGTCGCCGGCAGGACGACGACGAGCTCGGCCGCCGTAGCCAGGTGCACGTGGGGCACCGGCGCGCCCGCGCGCTCCTCGAAGGGATCGCGCCAGACCTCGAATCCCAGCGCGGTCAGCGCGCGAGGGTGCAGGAACTCCTGGGCCGCGGCCGTGAGCACCACGTCGATCCGCTCGGCGAACTCGGCCGCCAAGTGCCGGGCCTGCTGCGGCACGAACACGGCCTGCACCGCGCCGGTCACCCCGAGGACGAGGTGGCGGCAGGGGTGGGGACCGGCGCGGCGCGCGGCGTCCTTGCCCCAGGTGGCGAGCTCGTCGGGCGTGCCGCGGATCACGACCGCCCGGGCGAGCAGCGCGTCCATGAGGCGCGCCACGCCATCCGGCTGCCCCGCCATCCGCGCCGCGAGCTCGGAGCCCAAGAGCGGCGCGGCCAGCCCCTCCCACAGATCCGCCACAACGTCGGGATCCACCGCGCTCCAGGGCAGCGGTTCCTCGCCCGGCAGGACGAACACGGCGCGGCCGGCCCCCGTGATCACGCTCGCCGCGGGGTTGCGGAAATAGTGGCGGTCGGGTTCGACGGTCATGCGGTCAGCGGCGGTTGTGGCGCATCGGTATCGGCCTGTGCGGGCGGGCGCATGGAAGTGTACCTGCGGGGCCCGCATTCGCCAGCTCCGCGCGGCGGCTCGCCCGGATGGGGCGGGCGCCATATCTTCCGCGTCCGTCATGCATGATCTGCTGTTCAGCCTCCGCGGCGGTCTGCCCGGGCGCTACGTCGTGGATCGCGAGATCGGCCGCGGCGGGATGGCGGCCGTCTTCCTGGCCCGCGACACGAAATACGACCGTCCGGTTGCGATCAAGGTGCTGCGTCCGGAGCTCGGGGAGAGCCTCGGGGCCGAACGGTTCCTGTTCGAGATCCAGGTCGCCGCGCGCCTGCAGCACCCGCACATCCTGCCGCTGTACGATTCCGGCGAGGCGGACGGTCTGCTGTTCTACGTCATGCCGTACGTCGAGGGCGAGTCGCTGCGTGACCTGCTCCGGCGCGAGAGTCGGCTGGCGCTCGCCGACGCCGCGCGGGTGGCGGCCGACGTGGCGCAGGCACTCCACTACGCGCACGCCGTCGGCATCGTCCACCGCGACATCAAGCCGGAGAACATCCTGCTCAACCAGGGCTACGCCGTGGTGAGCGACTTCGGCGTCGCCCGGGCGATCGAGGCCGCGGGCTCCGCGGGCTTGACCACGCCCGGCTTGGCGGTGGGGACGCCGACCTACATGAGCCCCGAGCAGATGAGCGGTGACGCGGTCGATGGCCGCAGCGACATCTACGGGCTGGGGTGCGTGCTGTTCGAGATGCTCGTCGGACACCCCCCGTTCACGGCACCCACGCCGCTCGCCGTCCTCGCCCGCCACCTTACAGAGCCCGTTCCTCACGTGACCGGTCTGGTGCCGGGGATATCGGGGACGGTCGACCGTGTCATCGAGCGTTGTCTGGCGAAGGACGCCACCGATCGTTTCGCCACCGGTGCGGCGTGCGCCGCGGCGCTCGAGGAGATCCGCGGTGACACGGCGACGTCGGGGACGCACCCGCTACAGCCGCGGGGGCACTCCATCGCGGTGCTGCCGTTCGCCAACGTGAGCACCGATCCGGACAACGAGTACTTTGCGGACGGACTCACCGAGGAGGTCATGATCGCCCTGGCCCGGGTCCCTGGGCTGCGCGTCGCCGCCCGAACCTCGTCGTTCGCGTTCAAGGGGGCCCGCGCGGACGTACGGGAGATCGGCCGGAAGCTCGACGTCCAGAGCGTGCTCGAAGGGAGCGTCCGGCGGGCGGGCAGCCAGATCCGCATCGGGGCGCAGCTGATCAATGCGGCGGACGGTCATCCGCTGTGGAGCGGCACGTACCGGCGCGAAGTGGCGGACATTTTCGCGCTGCAGGACGAGATAACGGGAGCGATCGTGGACGCGCTCCGGGTCGAGCTGTTCGGCGGCGCGCGTGCCGACCGCCCGCGGCCTACCGAGGATGTGGCGGCGTACGAGCGCTACCTCCGCGGGCGGTTCGAGTGGAACCGCCGCACGGCACAGTCGCTGGCCGCGGCGGTCGAGCACCTGCAGGCGGCTGTCGAGCGAGCGCCGGACTTCGCGCTCGCTCATGCCGGGCTCGCGGACGCCTGGCTCACGCTCGGGATCTATGGCGCCCGGGCTCCGGAGGCGGCGTTTCCGGAAGCCCGGGCGGCGGCGCAGCGGGCGCTCGCGATCGATCCGACGCTCGCGGAGGCGCACACCGCGCTGGCGTGCATCCACGCGGTGCATGAATGGAACTGGAGTGCCGCTGAAGAGCGCTTCACCCGCGCCGTGGCCATCGATCCGCGTTACCCGACGGCCCACCATTGGTACGCCCTGAACTGCCTCGTGCCGCTGGCGCGCGTCGCCGACGCGGCGGCCGCCGTGGGTCGCGCGCGGGAGCTCGATCCGCTCTCCCCGGTGGTGGTGAGCGGCGTCGGCGTCCAGCGCTACTTTGCCCGTGCCTACGACGAGGCGATCGTGGCGCAGCACGAGGCGCTCGCCCTGGACGACCGATTCGGGATGGCGCATTTCTTCCTCGGTCAGGCGCTGGCGGGGCAGGGACGCTTCACCGATGCGATCGCGGCGTTCGAGCAGGCGCGCACCCTGGTCGGCGACGCCGTTGAGGTGCTCGCCGCCCTGGGCCACGCGCTGGCCCGCGCCGGTCGGCGCGACGCCGCCCAGGAGCTGCAGCGCGAGCTGCTCGGGCGGGCGGAGCGGGACTACGTCTCACCGACGCTCCTCGCGCAGGTCGCGATCGGTCTCGACGATGCGGAGGCGGCCCTCGCGCATCTCGAGCGGGCCGGCGCGCTGCGGGCGGCGGATCTCATCTGGGTCGGCGTCCGGCCCGTGTTCGATCCGCTGCGCGACACGCCGCGTTTTCGCGCCATTCTCCATCGCGTCCGGCTCGCGTAACGCCGCCCCGCGCGCGCTCCCTGCCCGCGCGATCGTCTCACCAGCCCCCTCACACGTCGGCCACCCGCTCCGGAGACCACGCGAGGATGTCGAGACCGGGGGAGCAGTACGCGTGGGGCGCCGGTCCGGCGATGGGGAGACCCAGCGTGCGTAGCATGTCGTTGCGGCGAAGGTCGCAGTCCGCGAGCGCGAGCGGCCAGGGCGCGTGGTCGATTTCGGCGCGATACAACTCGCCACTGCGCCGCTCGGCGTACAGGCAATAGCGTTCCATTAGCCACTGCTGCGGCGTGCCGGGCTCCGCAGCGGCGGTCGCGCCCGCGGGGGCGTACGCGGCCTCGAACGTCGCTCCCGACGCGCGGACCGCCCGGTACTCGAGCCGGATTCCCGCGTGGCGCACGCGCATGGCCGTGTGGACGTAGGGCAGATGAAACAGGCGGTGCGCGACCCATGCGGCGATCCGGCTGCCCGCGTCGAGACTGAAGAACCAGACGCCGGCTCGTGCGCCGTGCCGCACGTACGTGCGCACGTTCAGCTGGGGGAAGCCGGGAACCGCCCGCCATCGCCGCCCGGCGAGCGCCGCGATGCGCAGCGCGATCACGCTGATCCAGGCCGAGCCGCCGAGCTCCTCGAGCTCGAGCGCGCGCGGAATGCGCGGGCGCAGCACCGCGCCCGGAACCGGCCAGTGCAGCGACAGCACGTCGCGGCACGTCTGGCGCCACGACCACGACCGTTCGGGAAGGGGCCACGGGCGATGGTCGGCGACCGGCACGGCATGGTGCTCAGCCACACATCGCGAGGCGCGGCCGCCGGATGGCGCGGAACGCGCCGTCGAGCGGCGCGCGGTCCGGGAAGGTGAGGCGCAGGCGGCCGGGCAGCACGCTGTCGCCGTCGAGCGCATCGACGGAGACCACCCCGGCGGTCGCGCCCACGCACGTGTCGTCGGCGTCACACCAGGAGGCCCCGCCCACGTCGCGGTCCGCGGGCCAGCGGATCGTGCGCCCGACCAGGCGGTCCTCGCTCTCGTACAGAGTGACGCGGACGAATGGCGCGGCCACCGGCTCGGTGGTGTCGGCGTTCCGCGTCAGCAGAATGGTGACGGCGGCGCCGTCCCAGGGAGCGCAGTCGGGAGTGGCTGTGGCGTGGGGGAACTCGGTGAGCGGCCGCGTCGAGGGCGTAGCGGAGGGGTCCGGGTCGCACGCCACGAAGGCGGCAGCGGCGAGACAGGCGACGAGTCGGCGGTCGGACGCGTGACTGGTCATTTCTCAACATACTGCTGGAGGCCCACCGCCGCCCGCCTCACATCGATTGCACGCCCAGCCCCATGACGTCGTCCACCGCCATCGTTTCGTCGGTGAAGAACGGCTCCCCGTAGGGCCGCCGGATCAGTGACCCGTAGTGCGCCGACTGCACCCGGATCAGCTCGTAGAGGTCCTGTCCGGTGGGGAAGATCTCACCCGCCGCCAGCGCGCCGTCGAACTGCGACCCGTAGCAGCGGATCGCCTCCATCTTGACATCAAACACATCCGAGATGTCCACCACGAACGAGGGCTGCACCGGGTCTTCGCGGTAGGCCAGGGCATACAGGATCTTGAAGGGCCGGTGCGGCTCGTGGCCGGCCGTGGGGTGGTACTTGGCGAGCCCCGCGAGGTAGCAGGCGTCGCGCGCCACCTCGCTCGCGACGCGGTGGTCGGGGTGGCGGCCGACCGGGAACGGGAGGATCACGACGCGGGGACGCGTGCGGCGCACGATCGCCACGAGGCCGATCCTCGTGGCTTCGTCGTTCACGATGTGCGCGTCGGGGAGGCCCGCGTTGAGGCGGACCCGGGCGCCGAGCACGCGTGCCGCGGCCGCCGCCTCCCGTTCCCGCACCGACGCCGAGCCGCGCGTGCCCATCTCCCCACCGGTGAGGTCGAGGATGCCCACGGCGTGGCCGGCGCGGGCTGCCTTGGCGAGGGTGCCGCCGCAGGTGAGCTCGACGTCGTCGCGGTGGGCGGCGATGGCCAGCAGGTCGATACGGTCGGTCATGGGGACCTCACTCGTGCCGCAGGGCTTCCACGGGATCGAGCCGCGCCGCCCGGCCGGCCGGCGCCACGCCGAACACGAGCCCGATGACGATCGAGACGAGGCAGGCGATCACGGCGCTCCACACGGGCACCTGGGTCTCGAACTCGAAGATCGCCTTCACGAGCTCGCCCGCCCCGAGGCCGATGGCGACGCCGAACAGCCCGCCCAGCAGCGTCAGGGTGGCGGCTTCGACCAGGAACTGCCACAGGATCTCGCGCCGCGTGGCGCCGAGCGCTTTGCGCACACCGATCTCGCGCGTGCGGCTCGTGACCGACACCATCATGATCGCCATGACGCCGATACCGCCCACCAGCAGACCGACGCTCGACAGCACGATCATCACCAGGAAGAACGCGCTCGTCAGATTGTCGAAGATACTGAGCACCTGATCGGAGGTCAGCAAGTCGAAGGTGTTGGGGTCGCCGGGGCGCAGGTTCCGCATCCGCCGCAGCTGTACGGTGGTGGCGTCCATGGCGCGGTTCACCGAGATGCCGGGTCGCGGCTTGGCGAGGATGATGAGGCCGTTGGTTTCGTCATATCGGAACGCACGCTTGGCGGTCGCGAACGGCACGATGGCGCCGATCTGCTGGCCCGGCGGCTCGAAGATATTCTTGGGCCGCTGCCACACGCCGACCACGCGCAACGGCTCGCCGCCGACTCGCACGGTCCGTCCGATGGGGAAGATCGGTCCGAGGAGTTTCTCCGCGGCATCCTGCTCGAGCACGACGACCGGGTCGCCGCCGCGCTCTTCGGCGATGGTGAAGGGCCGGCCCGGTCCGATGCCGCCGCCCAGGATTTCCATGAAGCGCGCGTCGGCGCCGTAGACGACGAGGGGCTGGGTGCGGCTCGCTTCGTGCTGGAACCGCTCGAGCACTCCGAGCCAGATGGCGCTGTAGTGGATCTCCGCCAGCCGCCCGATCGCCTCGGCCTCCTCGGGCCGCAGCGGGGGCCGGATGCGCACCTCGCGGGGCAGGGCATCGGGGTCGAGGGGGGTCTGCGAGAACACCCGCAGCACGCGAAACGTCGTGGGACCGACGACCTCCAGCGTGTTGACGATCTGCTCGCGCAGTCCCTGCACGATGGACGCCATCGTCATCACCGTGGCCACGCCGATGACGACACCGAGGATGGTGAGGGCCGAGCGCAGCTTGTTCGAGCGCAGCTGATCCACGGCGATCAGCCATCCCTCGGCCACCGAGTGCAACCGCACGGGCGCGGGGCTACTCCGCCCGCAGGGCGGCGATGGGGTCGAGGCGGGCGGCCCGCGACGCGGGGTAGACGCCGAACGCGATGCCGACCCCGGCCCCGAGTGCCAAGGCCACGGCCACGGACCAGGCCGTCACCCGCGCCGGCAACGGGGTGGCGACGTTGACGAGCACGGCGATGAGCACCCCCACCGCGAGGCCCAGCACGCCGCCCAGCACGGCGAGCGTGACCGATTCGGCGAGAAACTGCCGCAGGATGTCCCGCCGCCGCGCGCCGAGCGACTTGCGGACGCCGATCTCGTGCGTGCGCTCCGTGACGCTCATCAGCATGATGTTCATGATCACGATGCCGCCGACGATGATGCCGATGGCGACCATCGCCGGGATCACGGTGAAAAGGACGCGCGTGAGGCGTTTCCAGAACGTGACCAGACCTTCCGCCGTGTCCACGGTGAAGTCGTTCGGCTCGCCGGGCCGGAGGCGATGCGCGATGCGCATCGCTTCCTCGGCGCGCGCCATGCCGTCCGCCACCACCTCGGCGGTGGGCATCTTGACCGAGATCACGGTGGTCTGCCGGCGGCCGTACAGCGATTCGAACGCGGTGAATGGAAGCATGACGAACCCGTCCCACGACTGGCCCAGCACCGTCCCCTTCTTCTCGATCACGCCTTTGATGGTGAACTGGCTGCCGCGGATCCGGATGCGCTGGCCCAGTGCCTGGGCCGGGTAATCGAACAGCTTGTCGGCGACGTCCCAGCCGAGGACGGCGACGGGACGGCGCTCCCGCACGTCGACGTCGGACAGCGGCTCACCGGCCACGAAGCGGTAGTCCTGGACGGTGGGGTACTCGGCCGTGACGCCGAAGATGAACGCGTCGCCCACGGTGCGGTTGCGCCAGGCGATGTCCGCCATCGGCGTGGGCCAGCCCGACTGGAGCGCGATGGCGATCGCGTCGGGAAGGGCCCGCCGGACGTGGGCGACGTCTTCGGGGGCGATGATGGGACGCCGCTGCAGCTCGCGCCACTCCTCGTCGTCGATGAATCCGACTTCGATCGGCGTGCGGCGGATCTGAAAGGCATTGATGCCCACGATCGCCCCCGCGAGGCGCTCGCTGACGTAGGCGTTCATGCCCTGGATCACGGCGACGACGGCCACGAGGAACGCGACGGACACGATGATGCCGAGCAGCGTGAAGAACGACCGGAGCTTGTGGTTCCAGACGGTCTGCAGGGCCAGGCGGACGGCTTCGCGCGTTTGCATTGGACAGAAAGGTAAACAGCGGGCGATGCGGCATGGAGCGTGGGATGAGGGGTGAGGGCCATCCCGCATCCCCTTTCCCGCTATTCGTATCGCAGCGCCTCCACCGGATCGAGCCGAGCCGCGCGGCTGGCCGGGTAGAGTCCGAAGCCGATCCCGGTGAGCACCGAGGCCGCGAGCGCCGTCACCACGGACCATAGGGGGATGTAGGCCGGGATCGGGGTGAGCCTGGAGATGCTCACGGCGATGCCAGCGCCGATCAGCATCCCCACCGCGCCGCCGACCAGGGTTAGCGTGGCCGCCTCCACCAAGAACTGCCACAGGATCTCCCGCCGCGTGGCTCCCAGGGCCTTGCGCACACCGATCTCGCGCGTGCGCTCCGTGACGGAGATCATCATGATCGCCACGACGCCGACGCCGCCGACCATCAGCGCGATCGACGACAGCGCGATCATGACCAAGAAGAACACGCCGGTCAGCTGGTTCCAGGAATCGAGCAGCTTGTCCTGCGTGACGATGGAGAAGGTGTTCTCCTGCCCCGGCCTGATGCCGCGCAGCGAGCGCAGCAGGGCGGTGACGTCGTCGATCGCCTGTTGCTGCGGCACGTCCACCGCGGGCGCAACCGCCAACCGCATCCAGCCGCGGACGGCCGGGACGTACTTGAGGAACGCGCCGTGGGGAATGCCCGCGAACGGCGGCGAGGCCCCGCTGAACAGGCTGGGCGGCGGGGTGTAGATCCCGATCACTTCGAACGGCACTCCCGCGATCCGGATCGTGTGCCCCATGGGATCGCGCCCGCGGAACAGCTGTGCTTCGAGCTTCTTGTTGATCACGACCACGCGGCTGTTGGCGAGGTCCTCGAGCCGCGAGAACGAGCGGCCGGGGAACACGTCGCCGCCGTTCACTTCGATCCACTGGTGGCTGAGGCCCGAGATGCTCACCGACTCGAGGGCCTCGTTGCCGAACTCGACCCGGGTGGCGCTCTCCTCGCGCCGGGTGACGTAGCGCACACTGGGCAGCTGGGCGATGCGATCGGCCTCGACCCCGCTGATGGGCGGGTTGCGCCGCCACGGGCTGGTTTCATCCGAGCCGTCCGAGATCGTGACCCCCGCCTGGAAGAAGCGCCACACCAGAAAGGTGCGCGGCGCGATCTGCTCGAACAGATTGGACACGCTGCGGTTGATGCCGCTGATCATCGCCGCGATGATCAGCACCACCATCACGCCGATGGCCACGCCGAGAATGGTGAGCGCCGCACGCCCTTTGTTGCCTCGCAGCGAGGACAGCGCGATTCCCACACCTTCCAGTGGCCGGGCCGTGGGCTACTCCTGCCGCAGGGCGGCGATGGGGTCGAGGCGCGCGGCGCGGCTGGCCGGGTAGACGCCGGCCAGGATTCCCACCCCCGCGCCGAGCGCCACGCCCACCCCGATCGACCACGGTGCCACGCTCGCCGGGAGCGGTGTGGCGGCGGCCACGAGGCCGGCGAGGCCCATGCCGGCGGCCACGCCGATCGCGGCACCGACCGTCGACAGAGTGGTGGCTTCCACCAGGAACTGTCGCAGGATGTCGCGGCGCCGGGCCCCGAGCGACTTGCGGATCCCGATCTCCCGCGTGCGCTCCGCCACCGCCATCAGCATGATGTTCATGATGACGATGCCGCCGACTACGAGCGACACGGCGACGAGCCCCGGCAGCGCCAAAAACAGGACGCGACTGATCTTGCCCCAGAAGTCGAGCACCTCGTCGGCGGTCTCGAGCACGAAGTCGTCTTCCTGACGCGGTCGCAGATGCCGCCGGCTGCGCATGATCGCCTCCGTCTGGGCCATCGCCTCGCGCATCTCGTCGGGGCTGGCGGCTTTGACCGCGAGGGCGTCGATCTCGCCGGGCCGGTTGACGATCCGCTTGGCAGGTGACGAAGCGGGGACGATGGCGAACTTGTCGAGCGAGAGCCCAAGCAGGTTGCCCTGCCGCTCGACCACACCGATGACCCGGTAGGGGAGGTGGGCGATCCGGATCTGGCGGCCGAGCGGCTCGCGGCCGGCGAACAACTTCTCGGCGAGCTCCCATCCCAGCACGATCACCGCCGCCCCGGCATCGACCTCCTGACCGGTGAACGCCCGGCCCCGCGCGATGGCGAAGCTGCGGATGTCGAAGTACTGCTCGCTGGTGGCAATCAGCGTGATGTCCTTCGCCACCTGGCCCCCGAAGACCACCGGGGTGCGCGTCGCGGATTCCACGGCGGCCGTGACGGGCACCTTCAGGCCGGCGATGACCGCCTGGGCGTCCCGGGCCGTGACCCGTGGCCGGCGGCGCCAGCTGCGCCAGGCCGAGTCGGTCACGTTGCCCAATTGCACATCGGGGAACTGACGCAACCGGAACGTGTTCACGCCCAGGAGCGTGCCCGCGAACGTGTCGGTCACGTAGTGGTTCATTCCCTGGACGATGGAGACGACGGCGATGAGGAACGTCACCCCGATGAATACGCCGATCATCGAGAAGGCGCTCTTCAGCTTCTGGGTCCGTAGCGTCCGGAGGGCGAGGCGAATCGCGTCGTAGAACCGCATCTAGGCAGCCGACTCGGCTGCGTCACTCGTAGCGCAGCGCCTCCACCGGATCGAGCCGAGCCGCCCGGCTGGCTGGGTAGAGCCCGAAGAGAATCCCGGTGAAGGCGGCGGCGAGCAGGGCCGCCACGACCGACATCAGCGGCACGTACGCGGGCACCGGCGACATGGCACCGATGGCGTACGCGATGCCGCCGCCGAGGATCATGCCCACGGCTCCGCCAACGAGGGTGAGGGTGGCGGCCTCGACGAGGAACTGCCAGAGAATTTCGCGCCGCGTGGCACCGAGCGCCTTCCGTACCCCGATCTCGCGGGTGCGCTCGGTGACCGAGATCATCATGATGGCCACGACCCCCACCCCGCCCACCATCAGGCCCACGCTCGACAGCGCGAACATGACGATGCGGAACATGAGCGTCATGCTGTCGATCGCCTGGAGGTAACGGTCCTGGGTCACGACGTCGAAGGTGTTCGGCTCGCTCGGGCGCAGGCCGCGCATGGTCCGCAACGCGACCGTCACGTCGTCGATCGCGCGTTGGACCGACACGCTGTCCTCCGGCGCCACGAAGTAGTCCAGCCACCCCTCCCAGTACGGCACGTACTTGACCAGCGTGCCGTACGGAATGAACGCCTCAGGCTGATCCCCTTCACCGAAGAGCCCGGTGGGCGGGTTGTAGACGCCGATCACGTCGTAGGGCAGCCCGGCGAGCTTCACCCGCCGGCCGATCGGGTCGCGGTTCGCGAACAGCTGCGCCGCGAGCTTCTCGTTCACCACGATCACCCGGTCGCTGGCGACGTCCTCGAGGTTGCTGAACGACCGGCCCGGGTAGATGTCCCCCCCCGCGACCAGGGGCCAGTCCGCGTCACGTCCCTGGATACTGACGCTGCCGAGGCGTTTGTTCTCGAATTCGATGTCGGCGGATGCGTTTTCGTCCACGACGACGAACGCGATCGTCGGCAGTGCTTCGAGGCGCTGCGCCTCCTCGACGGTGAGCGGCGGCCGACGCCGCCACGGGTTGGGGTCGTCCGGGTCCTCCTGCTGGGCGCCGCCCCAGTAGCGTCCCACATAGAACGTCTTGGGACCGAGTGACTCGAGCATGTCGCCCAGCCCCTTGTCGAACCCGGCAATGAGGGCGCCGATCACCATGACGACCATGACGCCGATGGCGACGCCCAGAATCGTGAGCGCCGCGCGCAGCTTGTGCGCTCGCAGCGACGCGAGCGCGATGCCGACCCCTTCGAACAGGGACGTCATGCGCTACTCCTGCCGCAGCGCGGTGATGGGGTCGAGGCGTGACGCACGGCTCGCCGGGTACACGCCCGCCACGATGCCCACGCCCGTCCCGAGCGTCAGGCCCAGCGCGATGGACAGCGGGGACAGGGTGGCGGGGAGCGGCGTGGTCGCTTCGAGCAGCACGGTCAGGCCCGCGCCGGCCAGCACGCCGAGGGCGCCGCCGGCGGCGGCGATCGTCGCCGACTCCGCCAGGAACTGGCGGAGGATGTCGCGCCGCCGCGCACCGAGCGATTTGCGCAGCCCGATCTCACGCGTACGCTCGGAGACGGCCATGAGCATGATGTTCATGATCACGATGCCGCCCACGACCAGGGAGACCAGGACCAGGCCCGGCCCGACGATGAACAGGAACCGCTGGATACCCGCCCAGAAGTCGAGCACTCCTTCCGACGTCTCGAGCACGAAGTCGTTGTCCTGGGCGGGGCGCAGGTGCCGGCGGCTGCGCATGATCCCCTCGGCTTCGGACATCGCATCGCGCATCTCCGGGAGCGTGCGCGCTTTGACGATCAGCGCGTCCACGACGCCCGGGGGGTTGACCAGGTTCTCGATGGGCGATTGCGCCGGCGCGACGGCGAAGCGGTCGAGCGAGAAGCCGAACAGCTTGCCCTGGCGCTCGGTCACGCCGATCACACGAAACGACCGGCCGCCGATGCGCACGAACTTGTCGATCGGGTCCCGGTCGGGGAACAGTCGGTCGACGACGTCGTAGCCGATGACCACGACCGAGGCGCCGCTCCGCACCTCGTGCGCCGTGAACGCCCGTCCCTGCGCGATCCGCAGATTCTTGATGTCGAAATAGCGCTCGGTGGTGCCGGAGACCTGAGCGTCACGCACCTCCTTGCCGCCGGCCTCGATGTTCTGGGTCGCGCCGGACTCCCACGCCGTGATCACGGGCGTCTTGATGCCGCTCGCGACGGCGCGGGCGTCGCCGAACGTGATGCGCGGCCGCCGTGCCCACGCGCGCCACATCGAATCGCTCACATTGGGCGTGAAATTGGGCCGCCGCCGCAGGTGGAACGTGTTCACCCCGATGATCGTGCCGGCGAACTTCTCGGTCATGTACACGTTCATCCCGTTCACGATCGACCAGGCGCCGATCAGGAACGTCACGCCGAGGAACACGCCGATCAGCGCGAAGCCCGCCTTGAGCTTCTGCGCCCGAAGGGTCTGGACGGCGAGGCGCATCGCCTCGAGCAGCGGCATCAGGCGGCCTGGCGCTGATCCGTGTCCACCAGACCATCGCGCAGCGTCACCACCCGCGCGGCGTGCGCCGCGATGTCCTGCTCGTGGGTGACGAGCAGAACCGTCTGTCCCTGCGCGTGCAGCTCGTCGAACAGACGCATGATCTCGGCGCCGGTGGCGGAGTCGAGATTGCCCGTGGGCTCGTCGGCGAGCAGGATGCTCGGGTTGTTCACGAGGGCGCGCGCGGTCGCCACACGCTGGCGCTGGCCGCCCGACAGCTCGTTCGGGCGGTGCGTCATGCGGTCGCCGAGACCCACGCGCTCCAGTGCCAGCGCCGCCTGCTCGCGCCGCGCCTTGGACCCGAGCCCCGCGTAGATCAGCGGCAGCTCGACGTTGTGCAGCGCGGTCGCGCGGGGCAGGAGGTTGAAGGTCTGGAACACGAACCCGATTTCCTTGTTGCGGATCCGCGCCAGCTCGTCGTCACCCAGCTCGGAGACCTTCTGGTGGTTGAGCCAGTACTCGCCCGCGGTCGGCGTGTCGAGACAGCCGATGAGGTTCATCAGCGTGGACTTGCCCGATCCCGACGGCCCCATGATCGCGACGTACTCGTTGCGGCGGACCTGGAGGCTCACGCCGCGGAGCGCGCGTACCACCTCGGAGCCCATGTCGTACTCGCGCGTGAGCTTGTGCGTGAGGATGATGACGTCGGGCAGCGGGGTGTCGCCCGTGTGGAAGTCCTGCGGCGTCACGACCGCCGCCCCCCCGCCGTGTCGCCCACCTGTTTCGCGGGCCGGACCCGGCCCCCGTCCCGCAGGTCGCGGATGGCCTGATATGGGCCGGCGACGATCGTGTCGCCCTCGGCCACGCCGCCGACCACCTCGAAATGCTCGTCGCCCGCGATGCCGACCCGCACCGGCCGGAACGTGGCCACGCCGTCGTTCACGAAGAACACGCCTTCCGTTTCTTTCATCGGGCCGCCGCCCGCGCTGGTGTCCGCCGGCTGGTCCTCGGTCGGGACGACCGCGTGCTCCCGGACCGTGAGGGCGATGATCGGGATGGTGAGCGACTGCGCCCGAGTGTCCGTGACGATGCGGGCCGTGGCGGAGAGATCCGGCCGGATGTCGATCGGCGGATTGTCCAGTGTGATCTCCACTTCGTAGTCCACCGCCTGGTCGCGCGAGCCGGCGACGGACGATGCCGCGGTCCGGATGGCGGAGTCGGAGATCTTGGAGACGCGGCCGACGAAGGTGGTGTCGGGGAACGCGTCGATCGATACTTCGACGGAGTCGCCGAGCTCGAGGCGGACGACGTCGGTCTCGTCGACCTGCACCATGACCTGGATCACCGAGAGGTCGGCGACCGTGAGCAGGAGTCCGGTCTCGCGCGAGAAGGTGCCGGGCACCGCCACTTCGCCCTCCTCGACGGCGAGGCGCGTGACGCGGCCGGCCATCGGCGCGGTGAGGCGCGACTTCGACAGCTGGTCCTGCGCCTCCTGCACCGCGGCGCGGGCCTGGGCCACCTGGTGCTGCGAGGCGGTGGCCTGCGCGGCCGCGACGTCGTACTGCGTCTGCGCCAGCTCGAGCTGCTCGCGCGAGACGAGGTTCGGGTTCTGCTGCTGCAGCTCGCGCGAACGGTCCAGGCCGCGGCGCGCCTGGTCGCGGTTGGCGCGCGCCTGCACGGCCGCCGCTTCCGCCGAGGCCACCACGGCCCGGGCCCGCTGCAGGTTTGCTTCGTACACCGTCGGATCGATCTGGATGAGGAACTGGCCTCTCTCGACGTAGTCGCCCTCGCGGACGCCGAGGCGCGTGATCCGCCCGGTGATGTCGGCGCTGACATCCACCTTGCGCTTGGGCTGGATCTTGCCGCTCGCCGTGACCACGGCCACGAGGTCGCGGCGGCCGACGGTCTCGAAGCGGACCTCGGTGCCCTTGTCGCGGCGCGCGGACGCGCTCACGACCACGAGCGCGCCCACGAGGACGACGCCGCCGAGTGCGATCAGAATCTTGCCACCTTTGGACATGCCGATCTTTCCTTGCGTACGCGCCGGCTAGCGCAACGGGCGGCCGACCGCCGCCTCGAGGAGCGCCAGCGCCTTGTGATAGTCGTAGACCGAGGTCACGTGGTCGATCTGGGCCTGGAGGTCGGCGAGCTGCGCGTCGAGCAGCTCGAAAAACGTTCCCGAGCCGAGGCGGTAGCGCTCGGTGGCGAGCTGCAACGACTCCTCGGAAGCCCGGCGGTTCTGCCGCTGGATCTGCACCGCCCGGTGGGCCGTCCGCAGTGACAGGAACGCCTCGCTCACCGACGTCGTTACCGCCAGGCCTTGCGCCCGCACCGCCTCGGAGAGATCGCGCTGCACGGCGCGGGCGCTCGAGACCTGCTGGGAGCGGGTGAAGTTCGCCCAGATCGGCAACGAGATGTCGAGTCGTGCCTGGAACGGCTGGCGCGTGAAGCTGAACGGGAACTGGCTGTTCGCGTCGCGCAGCGCCTGCTCCTGCTGGGGGCCCCAGACGAACTGGCTGCACCCGAGGGCCGCCAGCCCGGCGCCGGTGCGCACCGAATCGCCCGTGACGCAGTCCGCATAGTTCGCCGCCGCGAACGCTTGCTGGCCCCGGATCACGGGGTCGAGGTCGGTGAACTCCTGCGTGAATCCGCTCCAGCTGGCGGAGAAGCTCAGCCGTGGCCCGAACGTCCCCCACACGGCCTTCGTGTTCCATGCGGCCGCCCGCTCCCGCTCGCGCAGCGCGCGCAGGCCGGGGTTCGCCGCCTCCGCCATGCTCAGCAGGTCGTCCAGTACCCAGGTGGGCTCCTGCATGGCGAACGTGTCGGTGAGCTGCACGGTCCGGTCCCGCGGCGCCAGCACGCCCAGCCGTTCGAACAGCCGGAGCGTTTCCGACTCGATCGCGGCCTGGCTGCGCAGGTGCAGCACCTCGGCGCTGCCCAGCGCGACCTCCGCCCGCCGCACGTCGATCAGCGTCGCCTGGCCGACCTGCTGCTGTGCCGTCGCGAGCCGCAAGAACTCGCGGCTGTTGTCCATCTGCCGGCGCGCGACGCGCTCGTTCTCCGTCGCCTGGAGCACCGTGAGATATTGGGTCGTCACGTCGAACTCCAGCACCCGCCGGGCGCCGTCGATGTCAGCGTCCACCGCGCGCAGCTCGGCCCGCTGCGCGCCGGGGAGGGTCAGGGTCGCGCTCGACAGCTCGTAGCCCAGCGCCAACGAGTAGTAGGACGACAGCGTGGACGCCCCCTGCGAGAAGCTCGAGGTCAGGAAGCGCTGCTCGCCCAGACCGGTATAGCCGACGCCTCCCCCCACGGTGAACGAGGGCAGGAACAGGCTGGCGTACGCGCTGCGCGCGGCGAGCGCCGCGGGGCCGCGGTTGTTGAGGGCCTGGCGGTACACGGGGTTGTTGTCCCGCGCGATCACCAGCGCGTCGGCCAGCGACAGACTGGCGGGGACAGGGGCCTGCTGCGCGGCGCCGGGAACGGGCGCGAGCAGGGCGAGGGCGAGCGAGAGACGCTTCATCATTACGCCATCCAGGGAAGCCGATCCGGTCGAAGTGTGCCCACTCATACGCGCCCCCGGGGCGCACGGTTTCGACCTGGGACGCCCGGGCACGTGAGGCCAAACGGATGAAGCCTAGACGGTTACGAGGGGAGGGTCAATCGCCGGGTCGACGCTCGGCGCGCAGGCCGCGCGCGGGGAGCTCGATCTTCAGCACTGTGCCCTCGGGGGCGAGCCACACCTCCACGGGCCCCGCCGCGCCGCCGGTGACGCTGACACGCCGGAGCCGCGCGGGGTCGCGGTTCACGGTGGTGGCTTCGACGCCGCGATCCACCACGGTGAGCGTTTCCTGACGGCCGCTGCGAGGGTAGATGGCGGTCACGGTCACCGGGCGCGGGCCGGCGCGCCACGCGGCGATCGCGTACAGCGTGAATACGGAGTCGTCGAGCACGACGGCGGGCCCGGGCACGTAGTACTCGCGCGCCCGCTCGGCGCCCGGGGACACCTCACGCACGGTGAGGCGGCTGCGGTTCAGTCCCGCGAGGATGGTGCGGGCGCCGTCCGCGTCGGAGACCGCGTACTGGAGGGTCCGCGGCTGCGAATCGCGACCCACCACGAGCACCGGGTTGAGGGTGACGATGGGCCGACCACGGTCGAAGCGGACCGTGGTCGCGAGCGTCCAGCTCGTGTCGCCGCGGCTCGGGGCCCCCGTGAGCCGGAACGACTCGCGGCCGATCTCGAGCGTATCGCGCCGGATCACGAGCACCCCCTGATCGATGGTGCCCTGGAGCGCCGCGGCCAACAAAAGGAAGGCGGTCGCTGTCATGTCGCGGGAGCGCCGAGAACTCGCGTCGCGACGCTGTGGTAGATCATCTTATAGAGCCGCGCCCCTTTCTCCGCGGAGGCCAGCGACGGCGAACCGACCGAGCCGGGCGAGCGCTTGGGGAGGGCACTGCTCCCGGTGCGGCGGTAGCGGGCGCGCAGCCGGTCGGGGGCCGGAAAGTCCCGGGCGCTTCCCATCGCCACCAGGTGCGGGGCGATATGGAGCAGCAAGGAGGTGTCCAGCTCCCCACCGTGCACCGGGCCCTCCGGGTCTTCGATCGCCTGCTCGAAGTCGAGCGCGAAGACGTCGACGGTCGAGATGCGGGCGCGCCGCGTGCGCAGCGTCGAGAGCGCTTCCTGATGGGGATCGTGCCCGTGCGCGGTGAGGATCACGAACTCTCGTACCCCGGACTGCTCCCAGGAGCCGATCAGGTCGTGCATCCAGCGGTGCAGCGTCTTGCGGCGCACGGTAGCGTTCCCCGGGTACGCCTGCCGCGTGGCGGTGTTCACGCCGTACTCGACGGTGGGCGCGCGGAGGATGCCGAGGTTGCGCGACAGCTCGTCGGCGAGATGCTCGACGATGATCGTATCGCACCCGAGGGGGAGATGAGGGCCATGCTGCTCGCAGGTGCCGACGGGGACGATCAGGCGCGGGTCGCGCGCGAGCGCGGCGCGCACCTGCTCGGGACCGAGGCGCTTTAAATGCAGCGGTTCGCTCACGCCGTGCTCGCGGGGATCGTGGGCGTGCTCGCGACGGCCGAGTGGCTGCGGAGCGGGGGGACGCCCGCCTGGGCGGTCGTCACGGTGGTGGCGGGGCTCGCGGCGATCGGCCTCGCCGTGGCGCGGCGCGACCGATGGCCCGGCGTGGTCGCCGCCGGCGCCGCGCTCCTCGTCGCCGCGCTCGTGGGCCGGGCGGCACTCGAGATCCGAGCGATCGAGTGCTGCTGGGCGGGGCTCCGCGAGCGGCGGGTTGCGGCGGCGTCGCGGGCGCTGGGCGAGGCGCTGGGCCGGGCCGTGACCGACGCCCGCCGCCTGGCGGACCGGGGGGCCGCGGCGGCGGCGTTGGAGCGCCGCGCGGCCTTCGCTGCGCTGGCGGCCGCGGCGCGCGGCCGCGGGCCCGAGCGCGGAGTGGTGGTCCTCGGCGCCGATGGCGTCCCCTGGGCCTGGGCCGGCCGCCATCGCCGCGTGCCGGCGGCCGATACGGCCGAACTGCGCGCTCGCATCACCCCATTCTATGTCGTGCTGGAGGCGCGCCGCCAGACGGCGGTGGGGGGTGTGGCGGTGGGTTCGGTCCTGATCGCCGCTCGGCCACAGCCCGTCGACCCGCGGGCGGCGCTGGCGACGTCGTTCGCGGCGGCGCACGGACTCGAGGTGCGCCTTACGGCGCCCGCCGCCGCACCCCGGGGCGCGGACGTGTTCGACTACGCGACCCCGGCCGGCGACACGCTCTTTGCCGTCCAGCTCCTCCCGCCGGGCCAGGGGACCGCGAAGCTGGCCGCGATCCGCGGCGCGGGAGGCGTCGTCGTCGTCGCCGTGGTGCTGGCACTGTGCGCGTTCCTCGTGACGGCGCCGCCCGGGAGCTGGCGCTGGGCGGTCCTGGCTGCGGGGACGTGGGCCACGGCCCGCGCGGCGCCGGCTGCCGGCGCGCCGCTCGCGACGCTGTTCTCGCCCGCCACGTTCTTCCGCTCGGTCTTGGGCGATTTCTCCGCGTCGGCGCCCGTGCTCGCGACCAGCGCATTCGTGGCCCTGGTCCTGGGATGGCAGGTGTGGCAGCGCGGACTGCGGCGCACCCGCTGGGGCATCGCCGCCGCCGCCCTGCTGCTGCTGGCGGCGCCCTTCCTCGTGCGCTACCTCGGGCGCGGCATCGCGCCGCCCGCCACGGGCGTCGGGTTGGGATTGTGGCTGTCGTGGCAAGCGGCCGTGGCCGGCACCGCGATGGCGCTGGTGCTGTGGGCCGCCGCGCTGGTGCGCGGGACGGTGGAGCCCCACCACACGCCGCGCACCGTGCCGTTCGCCGTCGCTTGGGCGGTCGCGGCGGCGTTGGCCGGTCTGTGGTTGTGGCACCCGGTCACGGCGTGGCCCGAGTGGTACACCTATCTCTGGCTCCCGGCGCTCGCGGGAGTCGTGGTCCCGGCGCCTCGCCGCTGGGTCCTGGTCGGGGTGGCCGTCGTGGCGGGCAGCGCCGCGGCGCTGGTGACCTGGGGCGCGGCGCTCGAAGGCCGACTCGCGCTGGCGTATCGCGACGTCCACCGGCTCGGGGAGGAGGGCGATCCCGTGGCCGTGGCCCTGCTCGAGCGACTGGGGACGCAGGCAAGGCAGGAGTTACCGCCGGCGAGCGCCGGCGAGCTGTACCGTTTCTGGACCGAGTCTCCGCTCGCGGCGCAGGACTACCCCGCGGTGCTGGGGTTGTGGGACCGGGAAGGGCGGTTGCGCGCCGAAGTGCGTCTCGCGCCGCTCGACCTCCCCGCCGCGTTGCTGGCCGCGCTGGTGCGGGGCACCGACGACTCGATCGGCTGGCGGGTGGAGCGGCTGCCGCGGGTGCCCGGCGTGCACTACCTGCTCATCGCGCCCTTGTCCGCGGGAGAGCGACTGGTGGTGGGCGTCGGGCCGCGGACGCGACTCCTGCCGCCGCACCGTGTCGCGCGCTTCCTGCGGGGCGAGCCCGCCGTCGAGCCGCCGTACGCGATCGCGCTGTCACTTCCCGAGCAGCCAGGCGTCGACCCGCCGCGGCGGTTCTGGGTGCGCGCGGGATGGTCGGTCCGGGGCGAGCGCCGCCTCGAGCTGCCGGGCGGACCCCGGCACGTTCACGTGCGGGTCGATCTGGGACAGGCGGGCACGCTGGTCGTGCGGGGCGCCCTCGTCGTGCTCGTCAATCTCGCGGGGCTCGCCCTCGCGTTCGTGCTCGCGCGTGTCGTGGCGACGGGGTGGCGCCCGCAGCCGCGCCCGGTGCTGGCCGCTCTGCGTGGCAGTTATCGGACCCGACTCACGGCGGCACTCATGGCGTTCTTCGGCGTGCCGCTGCTCGCGTTCGCCCTGTGGAGCTTCGCGCGCCTGGCCGACGAGGCGCGACGCGCGGGCGATCTCCTGGTGCAGCAGGTGCTGCGCGACGCCGCGCTGGCGGCGGGGAGCGTGGCGCTGGACGTGCCCTCCGGCGGCGAGGCGAGGGACATCGTCGCCCTCGGCCGAGCACTCGATGCCGACCTGTGGCTCTACCGCGGGGCGCGGTTGAGCGGTGCGAGCGCGCCGGTGCTGGACGAGCTTGGTCTGGTGGATGCGTTTCTGGATCCCCGGGTGTTCGGCCGGCTGGCGCTGGAGGACGAGCTGGATTTCACCGCCGGCGGGCGCGCGGCCGGCCGCAGCCTGCGCATCGGGTATCGTGTGGTCGGGGCAGGGCCTCCGGACGGGCAGAGCGTGCTGGCGGCGCCACAGCTGCTCGATGACGAGCGGGTGCGCCGCCAGCAGCAGGACCTGGCCCTCGTGCTCATCCTCGCCACGATCGCCGGCATCGGGGCGGCGCTGGTGCTCGCGGCGCGGGTGGCCCGCGGGCTGGAGCGGCCGGTGGCGGCGCTGCGGCAGGCGGCGGATGCCGTCGGCCGGGGTCGCGCCCCGCCCCCGTTTCCGGCCCGCGTGCCTGCGGAGTTCACGACGGTGGTCACGGCCTTCGAGCGGATGGCGGGGGACGTGCAGCGCAGTCAGGCCGCGATCGAGGAGGCGCGGGAGCGCATGGCGCGGGTGCTGGCCAACGTCGCGACTGGGGTGATCGCGGTGGACGCCGAGCTACGCGTGACGCTCGCCAACCCGCGCGCCACCGAGCTGTTGGGCACTGCGCTCGGGCCCGGCGACGATCTGCCCGGGACGGCGGGGGCGGAATGGGCGCCGGTGTGGGCGGCGGTGACCGCGCACCTGGCGGGCGCGCCGGGCGACATCGCCGAGCGCGATTTCGAGGTGGGTGGGCGGCAGATCCGGGTCCAGATCGCGCCGCTCGGGCCCGCGCCCGACGGGTGCGTCGTCGCGCTGGATGACACGACGGCGGTGTCGCGGGCGGCGCGCGTGCTCGCGTGGGGCGACATGGCCCGGCAGGTGGCGCACGAAATCAAGAACCCGCTCACGCCCATCCGGCTCGGCATCCAGCACCTCCAGCGTGCCCGCGGCGGCCGCGGGGACTTCGACAGCACGCTCGCGGAGACGGCGACGCGCATCCTGGCCGAGATCGACCGCCTCGATGCCATCGCGCGCGCGTTCTCACGATTCGGCGCGCCGGCCGCCGACCGCCCGCCGCTCGAGCCCGTCGATCTCCACGCCACGGCCCGCGAAGTGGTGCAGCTCTACGCGCTGGGCCCGGAGCCGCGCCGCCGGGGGACGCGGTTCGTGCTGGAGGGGGCGAGGGGCGCGGCGGCGCTGGCGCGGCGCGATGAGGTGAAGGAGGTGCTGGTCAACCTGCTCGAGAACGCCCGCCAGGCCGGCGCGCGGACCGTCACGGTCCGCATAGAAGAAGAAGGAACGGGCCTGGCGGTCGCCGACGACGGACGGGGGATCGCCCCCGCGGCGCTGCCCCGTGTGTTCGAGCCGACGTTCTCGACCACCTCGAGCGGGTCAGGGCTCGGGCTCGCCATCGCCCGCCGCCTGGTCGAGGACTGGGGAGGCGAAATCGGGCTGACCAGCGAGGTGGGGCGAGGGACGCGGGTGTGGCTGCGACTCCGCGCCGCGGGGGCCGATCACTGACGAATCGTTGCGTCGCTGCCGCACGGCGGACGGAGCCTCACGGCTGGCGCCCGGCGCGGAAGTTGCCAGATTACCGCACCGATGAGACATACCGCCGTGCCTGAGGCCGTTCGTGCGGCCGGCCGGTGGCGCGCCGCGCTTTTGGCGCTCGCGGTCGCCGCTGCCGTCACCACCTGCCGCGACGACCCCGCCGGGCTCGGTGGGGGCGGTCGCGGCGTGGTGGCCGTCGTTCCCGTCCTGTCCGCCGGCTTCGACCCGGCCGACTTCGGCATCGCGATCGACGAGATCCGGGCCATCGTGATCCGGCCACCGGCCGACACGATTCTCAACCGCCTCATTCCATTCGCCGCAGACTCGTCGTCCCTGCACCTGCATCTCTCCGTAGTGCTGGCCGCCCCCACCGAGACGCTGACGGTGGTGCTCGAGTACCGCGGCGGCGGCGTGCCGCTGTTCCGCGGCAGCGCGGCCGTGGAAGTCCGCGCCGGCCCGGCGGGCGGGACACCGATCACGCCGATCACCGTGTCGTACGTGGGCCCGGGCGCGGGCGTGGACAGCGTGGTCGTGACGCCGGACGACTCGGTGATCTCGTGGGGCGACTCGCTTCGTTTCCGCGTCGCGGCGTTCCAGGCGGGCGTGGCGGTGCCGCAATTCTACGTGTCGTGGTCCTCGAGCGACCCGGTCACGGCGCCGGTCAACGGCGCGGGTCTGGTGCGCGCGCCCAGCAGTCGCACCGCGATTTTCGTCACGGCGACCGCCGCCGGGATCGCGGGGGCGCAGGACTCGGTGCGGGTCACGTTCAGTCCCGTCCCCTCGGGCCTCGCGATCGCGAGCGGCAACAACCAGAACGGCACGGTCGCCGGCCCGCTCGCCCAACCGCTGCGCGTGCGGGTGACGGCGAGCGACGGCCTCGGCGTGCCGCAGGTGCCGGTGCGGTTCCGCGTGGCGCTCGGCGGGGGATCGGTCGCCGACTCGGTCGTGTCCTCCGACGGCACGGGCTTCGCCGAGACGCGCGCGACCCTGGGACCCGGGGCGGGCATGCAGGCGTTCGAAGCCAGCATCAGCCCGGCGCAGTTCGTGACGTTCAGCGCGACCGCGCTCGCCAACGCGCCCACGCGCCTCGAATTCACCGCTCAGCCGAGCCTGACGCAGGCCGGCACGTCCATCGCGCCCGCCGTGCAGGTGACGGCGCGCGACGCGACCGGCGGCGTCGCGACGGGATTCGTGGGCGGCGTGACGGTGTCCCTGCTCGACAATCCCGGCGCCGCGACGCTCTCGGGGATGACGACGGTGAACGCCGTCGCGGGCGTGGCGACGTTCAACAACCTGTCCCTCGACCGTGCGTCACCGGGATACACCCTGCTGGCCACCGCGGGCTCCCTCACGCCGGACACGAGCGCGGCGTTCACCATCACGGCCCGGCCCGCGACGGAGCTGGCCGTGACGGTCCAGCCATCGACCGCGGCGGCGGGCGCGCCGATCGCCCCTGCCGTGCGGGTGACCGCGCGCGACGCGTTCGGCAACACCGCAACCACCTTCACCGCCGACGTGACCGTCGCGATCGGGACGAACCCCGGCGCCGGCACGCTGTCGGGCACGGCGACGGTGGCGGCGGTGAACGGCGTCGCCACATTCGCGACCCTGAGCATCGACAAGGTCGGCGCCGGCTACACGCTGACGGCGAGCGCGGCGGGCCTCACCGGCGCCACGACCGCGCCCTTCGACATCACCCCGGCCGCGGCGGCCGTGCTGGCGTTCACAGTGGACCCCGTGACCACGGTCGCGGGCGTCGCCATCGCGCCCGCGGTGCGCGTCACGGCGCACGATGCGTTCGGCAACGCCACTCCGGCCTTCACGGGCAACGTGACGGTGGCGATCGGGACCAACCCCGGCGGCGGCACGCTGTCGGGGACGGCGACAATGGCGGCGATGAGCGGCAGCGCCACGTTCGCCACGCTGACGATCGACAAGGTGGGCGTCGGGTACACGCTGACGGCGAGCGCCACCGGGCTCGCGCCCGACACGAGCGCCGCCTTCGACATCGCGCCCGCCGCGCCGGCCGCGCTGGTGTTCACGATCGAGCCGGTGACGACGACCGCCGGCGTCGCCATCGCGCCGGCGGTGCAGGTCGCGGCGCGGGACCCGTTCGGCAACCCGACGCCCGCGTTCTCGGGCACCGTGACGGTGGCGCTCGGCGCGAATCCGGGAGGCGGGACGCTGTCCGGCACCGCCACCGCGGCGGCGGTCTCGGGGGTCGCGACGTTCGCAAGTCTCAGCATCGACAAGGCCGGGACGGGCTACACGTTGACCGCGGGTGCGACGGGCCTCGCAGGCGACACGAGCGCGACCTTCGACATCACGCCGGCGGCGGCGGCGGCGCTCGTCTTCACGGTCGAGCCCACCAACGTGACGGCCGGTGCGCCGATCACCCCCGCGGTCGAAGTGACCGCCCGCGACGCGTTCGGCAACACCGCCACGGGATTCACCGGGGCGGTCACCGTCGCCATCGACACGAATCCGGCGGGCGGCACCCTGTCGGGCACCGCGGCGATCGCGGCCACGGCGGGCGTCGCGACGTTCGCGGACCTCGCGATCGACTTGACGGGAACCGGATACACGCTCGCGGCGACGGCGTCGGGCCTCGTGGGCGCGGGCAGCGCGCGCTTCGACGTGATCTCGAGCACGGCGACCCAGCTCGTCTTCACGGTCCCGCCCACGACCGCAGTGGCGGGCGCGGCGATCACCCCGACGGTCGAGGTCACCGCGCGCGACGCGTTCGGCAACACGGCGACCGGATTCACGGCCAGCGTCACGCTCGCGATCGGGGCGAACCCGGGCGCGGGCACGTTGTCCGGCGCGCGGACGGTGGCGGCGGTCGCCGGCGTCGCGAGCTTCCCCGGCCTCAGCATCGACCGGACGGGCACGGGCTACACGCTCACGGCGAGCGCCGGCGGCCTCGCGCCCGACACCAGCGCGGCGTTCGACATCACGCCGGGGCCGGCGACCCAGCTCGCGTTCACGGTGCCGCCCGTCACGACCGCCGCGGGGGCGCCGATCACGCCCGCCGTCCAGGTCACGGCGCACGACGCGCTCGGCAACACGGCCACGGGATTCGGCGGGACGGTGACCGTCGCGATCGGCACCAATCCGGGCGGCGGCACGCTCGCGGGCACGACCAGCGCGACCGCGACGGCGGGCGTCGCGACCTTCCCCGGCCTCAGCATCAACCGGACGGGCACGGGCTACACGCTCACGGCCGCGAGCGGCGTCCTCACGACGGCGACCAGCGGCGCCTTCGACATCACTCCGGGCGCCGCCGCGCAGCTCGTGTTCACGGTCGCGCCGGCGACGACCACCGCGGGCGCAGCCTTCACGCCTGCGTTGCAGGTGACGGCGCGCGACGCCCAGGGCAACACGGCGACCGCATTCACCGGCACCGTGATGCTCGCGATCGGCGCCAATCCGGGCGGCGGCACGTTGTCCGGGACGAGCGGCGTCACGGCGGCGGCGGGCGTCGCGACCTTCCCCGGGCTCAGTATCGACCGGACGGGCACGGGCTACACGCTCGTCGCCAGCGCCGCCGGCGTGGCGAGCGACACGAGCGCGGGATTCGACATCACGGCCGGCGCGGCGACGCAGCTCGCGTTCACCGGACAGCCGACGAACGTGGTCGCGGGCGTGGCCATCGCGCCGGCGGTCGCGGTGGCGGCGCAGGACGCCCTGGGCAATCCGGCCACCGGTTTCGCCGACAGCGTCGTCATCGCGATCGCGTTCAACCCGCCGAGCGACGGCACGCTCTCCGGCACCCTGCGCGCGGCGGCCACGGCCGGCGTCGCGAGCTTCGCCGATCTCTCGATCGACCTCGCGGGGTTGGGGTACACGCTGGCGGCGTCCGCGGCGGGCCTCACGCCCGATACCAGCGCCGCCTTCGACGTCACACCTGGTCCCATCTCGCCCGTCGCGTCGATGGTCTCGGTGTCGGATTCGGCGATCCCGGTGGGCGGGGTCTCGACGCTGACGCTCGAAGCGCGCGACCAGTTCGGCAACCCGCTCACGAGCGGCGGCGACACGGTCGAGTTCGTCATCACGGGGACGGGAACGAGCGACGGGGCGATCGCGCCGAGTCCGGCCGTCGATCAGGGGAACGGCACGTACACCGCGACCTACACCGGGACGGCGGCGGGCACGGCGGACACGATCACCGCCACGGTGAACGGCGCGCTGGTGGCCACCTTCCGGCCCACCATCCGCGTGTTCTCCGGCCAGACCGTGCACTCGGCCGACATCGTCGCCAACGAGACGTGGACCGCCGCGCAGAACCCACACGTCGTCACCGCGTACATCCGCGTGCGCAACGGCGCCACGCTCACGATCGAGGACGGAGCCGAGGTCCGGTTCGACGGGAATACGGGTCTCCAGGTGGGTGACACGGCGCTCGGCGAAACCGGCGGGCTCGTGATGCAGGGCACGCCGGGGACGATCCGGCTCACGGCGAACACTGGCTCGCCGTCACCGGGATTCTGGCGCGGCCTCGAAGTGCAGCGCAGCCTCGCGGTGCCGGCGTGGAAAAACGTGCTGATCGAGTGGGCCGGCGGCGCGCGGCCGCCGCAGACGCCCGCCGCCGAGGCCTGCGTGCTGGTCGTCAACGACCAGGGTCAGCCGCTCGCGATGGACAGCGTGACGATCCGGCGGTGCGTGCATGCCGGGATCCACCTGTTCGGCGGCGACCTGACCGTGCGCCGTAGCAGCGTCGATTCGGTCACGGGGTCCGGAATCCACGTGGACTTCCGAGGCCGGCTGCAGATGGATTCGACGCGCATCGTAGGCTCGGGGCAGGAAGGCCTGCTCGTGGCGAGCCCGCTCGCGGGGCTCACCACCAACGAGTTCAACAAGTTCCTGGGTAACGGCCTCGCCAGCGTGCGCCTCCAGGCGCCGCAGCTGCGCGGGTTCAAACAGCAGGATTCGATCGTCGGTAACGGGTTCTTGTCCGGCGGGTTCGGCGACTCGATCGTGGTGGTGGGGGGGCTGGTGGACGGCGGCGGGACGCAGTTCCGGCTGTTCGCCCAAGACGCGCCGTATCTCGTCCTCGGCCACCTCAAGATGATCCGGGCTCCCGTGATTCTGATGCCGGATCTCGTCATGGCCTTCGATCCGGCCGCCGGGTTCCAGTTCGGCGACTCGACGCCGGCGAACGCCGCGGAAGTGAACTCGCAAGGCACGGCCGCCCGTCCGGTGTTGCTCACCAATCGTCCGGGGACGCCCGGTTGGCCCGGCCTCTATCTCGGCCGCCAGAGCGGCACCGACACGCTCACCAACGTCCACATCGAGAACGGGGGCTATGTGCCCGGGGCACCGGGCACGGCCGGGAACCTCGTGGTGGACGCGGCAGGGAGCGCCGGGCCGGTGCGCGTCGTGGGCATGCGGTCCACCGACAGCCGCAGTCACGGGATCGTGGTCCGGTCCGCGCCGGGCGCCGGCGTGCGGCTGCTCAACGACACGATCACGGGCTCGGCCGGCTTCGCGATCCAGTGGCTGGTGCCCGCGGGCGCGGGCGACTCGATCGCCGGCGTGCAGACGACGGGCAACTTCTATCCCGCGTACACGCTGCCGATGGGCCTGCCCGCGTTCGCTGCCAACGACTTCACCGGGAACCAGCGCGACACGTTGCTCCTCACGGGCGGTGTGCTGAGCGTGCCCGCCACGCTGCCGCACTACCCGGGCGCGCCCTGGCGCGTGAGCGGCGATGTGCTCATCGACGGCGGCGCGCTGACGGTGGCGGCTGACACGGTGGTGTTCGACGACTCGGTCGAGGTCGTCGTCGGGGGACAGCAGCCCGGCGGGTTGCGCGCCGTCGGCGCGACGCCGTGGCGCAAGCTGTTCACGGCGACGCCGGGCCACCCGGCGTGGTGGGGGATCCTCTACCAGAACGTGACGCCCGTCGGCGCCGCGGCGTTCACCACGCTCCACAACGTGATCGTCGAGAAGGCGGGGCACTTCGAGCCCTGCTTCGGCGACTGCAGCCCGACGCCGTTCGGCGGCCTGCGATACTACAACCAGTCGACCCAGGCGGTCACGTTCGACTCGATCGTCGTGCGCCTCGCGCGCAGCATCGCGCTCGACGTGCAGCCGCCGGGCACGGGCGGCCTGTCGGTCCTCCGCAGCCAGTTCTACGCGAATCCGCACTTCCCCATGATCCAGGGGCCGGAGACGCCGGGGAACGGCGCGAAGCTCAAGGTCCAATTCTCGGATCTGTACGCCTACAACTACCAGGCCATCTCGAGCATCTACACGGGCGGCGCGGCCGACACGGTGGATGCCACGAGCAACTGGTGGGGCGACGTGGCGGGGCCGCAGCGGAGCTGGTCGTTCCAGGACAGCCTCGGTCGGACCGCGTTGGACTTCGCCGCCGTCGCCGTGGCCGGATTCCGGACGATCGGGCCGTACTTCGGGGTCAGCACGGCGGACAGCCTGACGGCGATCCGGGACACGCTCCTGAGCGGCACCGCCGGGATCGGGGACACGCTGCCAAGAGCGCCGCCGTCGCCCACGTACAACGACTCGCTCCGCGTCCGTGCACTCGATGCTTGGGGCCGCGGAGTGAGCGGCCGGACGGTCACGTGGACGCCGACCACGGGCAGCGTGATTCCGCTCGCCAGCGGCGTGACCGACCTGGGCGGCCGCTCGCCGGGGATCCGCTGGGCCACGAGCACCGTCGCGGGCCCGCAGGCGGTGAGCGCCGTGAGTGCGGGGCTTGCCGGCTCGCCCGTGAACTTCCACAAGACCATCGCGCCAGGCTCGACCGTCGCCACGAACTGGCAGATGCTCGCGGCGCTGACACCGGGCGGGATGGTCGCGGGCGACTCGAACTCGGTCACCTACACCAGCTCCAACAAGCCGAGCGCGCTCAAGACCAATGCGCGCGATGCGTTCGGCAACGTCACGAGCCCCACCGGCCTGAAGTTCACGACCGGAACCTGCCCGCTGGGTCAGCCCGATCCGAACCTGGGCACAGTGGACGCGGTGGTGGGGGACACGATCTACTTCCGCCCGCTCGGCGTGGGCACCTACCAATTCTGCGCCTTCTACAACGGCGGCATCATTCAGGACTCGGTCCGGATCAGCGTGGGGACGAACATCCGGGGCGTGGGGATCGACCGGGACAACTTCACGGTCGGCGTGCAGGACACGGGCCAGTACGTGTTCAATGCGCTCTGTCCGACGACGGGGCCGTGCGGCTTCTATTCGCAGCGGGATTTCTCGGCCTTCATGGTCGACTCGGGCGGGGCCATCCTCCCGAACCCGAACGCCCGGTTCGCGTGGTCCGTTGTCCCGCCGCTTCCGGATACGACCGTCACGATCGATTCGATCTTCGGTGGCGCCGCGGGGAACCAGGTGTTCGTCTCCGGGCACGCGGCCGGGTCGGCCTGGCTCTTCGCGGAGGATACGGGCTCGGCCAGCGTCACCGTGGGGTTGAAGGACTCGATGCTGGTGCTTGCCGACCAGATCGGGTACTACATCTTGGTCACCCCCGACAGCGCGAGCCGGTTGATCGGCCAGTCCGCGACCTTCCAGGCACAGGTCTTCGACCTCGAGGGCGCGCCCCTGCTCAATGAGGTCGTGCACTTCCGCGTCGACCCGTTTGCACCGGGCGTGCTGACGATCACCGACACATCGGTCACGAACGAGGTGACGGTCCGGCTCGACGCGACGCCGTACGGCTATGCGTACTTCGACGCGTTCTGGCCGCGGCCCGCCAAGGACACGCTGTACGGCTACTTCCCCGGCGATACGGTGTTCGGATTCGGGATCGTGTACAACCCGGTGGCCACGCCGGTCGCGGTGAGCGGGCAGCCCACCGAGGTGGCAGTCAATCCGGCCACCGGCAACGTGTTCGTCGGTCATGCCGGCAGCGGGATGGTCTACCGGCTCTCGGGCCAGACCGTCCTCGACTCGGTCAGCGTCGGGACGCAGGTGCTGGCGGTGGCCGTGAACCCGGTCAGCAACAAGGCCTACGTCACGAGCGACAACCCCGGCGCCGAGCTGGCGGTGATCAGCGGGATCACGGGTGGCGTCACCACCACGCTCGCGCTCGGCTCCTCGGCGACGGGCCTGGCCGTGGACACGATCAACAACCGCGTGTGGGCCACCGCGTTCCTCGGCGGACAGGCGCCGGGGCCGTTCCTCGTGCCGATCAACGGCGCGACCGACGCCATCGTGGTGAGCGACACGATCCGGCTGCCCGCGCTCGCCAACGGCGCGGCGTACAACCACGCCAACGGCCGGCTGTACGTCGCCCTGGACAACGACTCCATCGCCGTGGTCAACCCGGCCACTGCGTCCGTCGAGACGTGGATCGACCTGTCCGGCGGACAGCGGGGCTTCCTGTCGCTGCAGCGCGTCGCCGTGAACACGGTCACCAACCGGGTGTACGTCAGCGCCCGCAACTCCGGCGACGTCGTGGAGATCGACGGCGGCACGAACACGGTGCTGGCTTACCTGAGCGGCCCGTTTCAGCCGCGTGGCCTCGCGGTGGATCAGGGCGCCAACCTGCTCTACGTCGCCGGCGAGCTGGACGACGCGGTGACCGTCATCGATCCGAGCATCGGCTTTGCGACCGGGTACATTTACCTGGGGTACACGTCGCAGCCGTCCGACGTCGCCTTCGACCCGGTCACCGGGCTGGTCTACGCGGCGGCGCGGGGGCTGGACCAGCTGATCATCCTGACCTTCGGGCCGTAGGTCCCCTCTTTTCTCCCTCCCCCCTCTCCCCTCTCCCCGGGGGAGAGGGTGAGAAGGGAGATGTTAGATTCAGGACCGTGACCATCCCCCGCAGGCGCACGACCACCGTGGACGTGGGCGGCGTGAAAGTGGGCTCGGCCCACCCGATCGTCGTGCAGTCCATGACCAACACCGACACCGCGGACGTGGCCGCCACGGTGGCGCAGGTGCGCGCGCTGCACGACGCGGGCTCGGAACTGGTGCGCGTCACGGTGAACAACGACGCCGCGGCACAGGCCGTGCCCGAGATCGTCGCCCAGGTGGCGGTGCCGGTCATCGGCGACTTCCATTACAACGGCCACCTGCTGCTCACGAAGTACCCGGCGTGCGCCGCGGCCCTGGCGAAATACCGCATCAATCCCGGCAACGTCGGCACCAAGCGGCGCGACGACAATTTCCGCACCATCGTCGACGTCGCGATCGCCAACCACAGGCCGGTCCGCATCGGGGTCAACTGGGGGAGCCTGGACCAGCAGCTGCTCACGGCGATGATGGATGCCAACGCGCGCCTCGCCGATCCGCGCGACGCGCGGGCCGTCACGATGGACGCGATGGTCGAGAGCGCCCTGCGCTCGGCGATCCTCGCCGAGGACGCCGGCCTGCCGCACGATGCCGTCATCCTCTCGGCCAAGGTCTCAGGGGTGCAGGATCTGGTGGAGGTGTACCGCGCGCTCGCGGCGCGGTGCGACTACCCCGTGCATCTGGGCCTCACGGAGGCCGGCATGGGGACGAAAGGGATCATCGCGAGCACGGCGGGCCTCGCGATCCTGCTGCAGGACGGCATCGGCGACACCATCCGCGTGTCGCTCACGCCGCGCCCCGGCGGCGACCGCACGGAAGAAGTGCAGGTCGCGCAGCAGGTGCTCCAGTCGCTCGGCCTGCGCAGCTTCGTGCCCCAGGTCACCGCGTGCCCCGGCTGCGGGCGGACCACGTCGCATTTCTTCCAGGAAATGGCCGAAGAGATTCAGTCCTATCTGCGTGAGCAACGCATCGCGTGGCGGGAGCGGTATCCGGGCTCGGAGGAGCTGCGGGTGGCCGTCATGGGGTGCGTGGTGAACGGACCCGGCGAATCGAAGCACGCCGACATCGGGATCTCGCTGCCCGGCACGGCGGAAGAGCCGAAGGCGCCAGTCTACGTGGACGGCAAGCTCAGGATCACTCTCAAAGGAGACCGGATCGTGGCGGACTTCATCGCGCTCCTGGATGATTACGTCGAACGGCGCTTCGGCGGTGCGCCGGCGCCAAGCGGCCGGCAGCGGGCGGAGTCGGGGGCATGAAGCTGTCCAGCTTCGAGGCGATCGTGCGCGCGCTGAACGATGCGCAGGTGCCGTTCCTGCTGGTGGGCGGGCTCGCCGTGAACGCGTACGGTTACGGGCGCCACACCTCGGACGTGGACGTCGTGATCCGACTGCAGCCCGACGCCATTACCCACGCGTTCGATGCCCTCGCTTTACTGGGGTACCGCCCGCGCGTGCCCGTGACGGCGGAGGCGTTCGGCGACCCCGCGCAGCGGGCGCGGTGGGCGACGGAGAAGGGGATGAGCGTGCTCAACTTCCACAGCGACCGCCATCGCGAGACGCCGATCGATGTGTTCGTCAACGAGCCGTTCGATTTCGAGGACGAGCATCGCCGCGCGGTGGTGGAGACCCTCGCGCCGGACGTGCCGGTGCGCATCCTCCGGCTCGAGGCGTTGCTCGCGTTGAAGGAGCAGGCCGGCCGTCCCCAGGACCTGGCGGACGTCGCCGAGCTGCGGATGCTCCATCGCGAGGCAGCGGATGGCTGAGCCGACCGACTGGTCGGTGACCACCTGGGAGGGCAACCGGTTGCGCCAGCACCGGGAATTCCTCGCGCTCTCGTTCCGCCAGAAGCTCGAGGTCGTGGAGCGGCTGGGTGAGACGGCGGCGTTCTTCGCCGAGCGGCGGCGCGCCCGGGGCCAGCCCGTGCGGCCGGAGACGGAGGGACCGTAGGCCGCTCCGGCCCCGGCCGCGGTCCCCCCCCGACGCGGCTAGGGCATCGTCACGATGTCGCCCCGCGTTCCGCCGACGATGGCGAACAGCTCGTTCTGCTCGCGCTCGGGGACGTTGAACTTGTCCAGCGTCAGCTTGAAGTCCGCGGCCATCGCGTCCCATTGGGCCGCGGTGATCTGCAGATGGACGTGCGAGTCCTTCATCGTGCGCCCGGAATACGTGCACGGTCCGCCCGTGACCACACACACGAGCTCGGTGACGCGGTACTTGAGGCCGGCTTTGGGAACGGCGTCGCGGGCCGCCTTGATGCGGGGATTGGCGTTGAGGACGTCGTTGACGAGCAGGCGTTCGATGAAATCGTCCACCACCGTCGCAATGGCGTACACGCCGCCCAAGCGAGCGTAGAGCGAGGTGTCGGGTGCCTGCTGGGCGTCGAGTGATCGGGTGCCGACCCCGATCGCGAGAATGACGGCGAGACCGAGCGCGCGCATGATGACTCACCCTCCTGCTGGTTTGTACGCGGTGAAGAGGACTGCCTTCACCCCGTAGGACTCGGCGGCGTCCTGCGTGGCCTGTTTCCGAAACCGGAACCCCGGCACGACCACCGAGCGGACTTTCCGGAAACCGGCCGCCTCGAACAGCGCGAACATCTCTCCTTCCAGGAGAGCCCCACCGATTCAGCTGGCCCAGAGCTTGGGATCGTTGACGATGGACTGCGACAGCTGTTTCGCGCTGACGATGTCGGTGATCGAGACCCGGCCGCCCGGCTTCAGCACGCGGTAGAGCTCGCGAATGACGCGGCGTTTGCGGAACGACAAATTGATGACGCCGTTCGAGATCACGAGATCGACCTGGGCGTCGGGGAGGGGAATGTCCTCCATCTGGCCCTTCTGGCACTCCATGCGCGTACCGGACGCGGCGGCATGCGCCTGCGCCTTGAGGCACATCGACGGATTGAGGTCCACGCCGATGACGCGTCCCGTCGGACCGACCTGGAATCCCGCGATGATGGCGTCGAGCCCGGCGCCGCTGCCGAGATCGAGCACGGTCTCGCCGGGTTGGTAGGCAGCCCGCAGGTGCGGGTTCCCGACGCCGGCGAACGAGGCGACCGCTCCGGCGGGCGCCCGGTCGAGCCAGGCCCGCTCGTAGCCGAACAACTCGGCGCCCGCGCGACCGTGATAGAAGTGGAACTCACCGGCGGGATTGTCGGCGACCTCTTGGTACATCCGGATGATCTCGTCCTTCAGCACGCCCTCGAGGGACTCCTGGGCGTCGGCTTGCGACACTGCGACCTCAGTCATCGAGTCTCCTCTCAGGGCACCGTAACGATGTCGCCCTTCAGCGATCCCACGATCTTCAGCAGCTCCTGCTGCTCGCCCTGCGGCACGTTGTGGCGGCGCAGCGACCGCACGAACTCTCCGGCCATCGCCTGCCACTCGGCCTCCGTGATCGCGAGCGTCTCGTGCGATTCGTCCATCGGGCGGCCGGTGTAGCGGCACGGTCCCCCGGTCGCCTCGCACACGAGCTCGGTGATGCGGTACTTGAGTCCCGCCTTGGGGACCTCCGCGAAGGCCCGGCGCACGGCGGGATTGGCGCGGATCACTGGGTGCCACTCGAGGCGATCCACGAAATAGTCCACCACCGACGCGATGGCGTACAGGCCCCCGAGCCGGGTGTAGAGCGCCGGCTGGGCCGGCTCCTGCGACGCGAGCGGCCCGGCCAGGGCGAGGACGGTCAGCGCGCTGAGCAGAACGCGGGTCATCGCTGCTCCAGGTTGAGAAATGCCGCAGCTTGGGCTCATGCGCCGGCTCCGGCGGGCTCGGGCGCGCCCTCGACCGGCAGGCCGGCACGGGCCCAGGCCGCGTACCCGCCGGCGAGATTCACCACGTCCCTGCGCCCGCGCGCCTGCGCCAGACTCGCCGCGATCCCCGAGCGCCGGCCCGTCTGGCATTGGAACACGACGGTCTTGTCGGCCGGCACCTCGGCCAGCCGGTCGGTGAGATAGCCGAGCGGGATGTTGGGGACACCCGGCAGATGGCCCGCGTCCCACTCGGCGCGGCCGCGCACGTCGATCACCGTTGCGCCGCCGGCGCGCAGCCGCTCCACGAGCTCCTGCGGGCCGATCTGCGGGATCGTATCGAGCCGGCCGCCCGCCGCCCGCCACGTGTCGAGCTCCGACTCCTCGAGCGTCAGGTACCCGGCCACGCGGTCGAGGCCAATGAGCGAGAGATCGCGCACCGCGTCGTCCACGCCCTGGGTGTGCTCGTGCTCGCAGATGAGGTAGACGTCGCGGTCGTAGGGGATCAGCCAGCCCGCCCAGGTGGGGAACGACCGGTTGAGGGGAATGCTGATCGTGCCCGGGATGTGGCCGGCGGCGAAGTCGCCCGCGGGCCGGACGTCCACCACCAGGGCGTCCCGCCGCAGCAGGTCGGCGAGCCGCGCGACCGGCAGCCGCTGCGGGCGGTGCCGGCCCCCGAGGATCAGCGGGCCCTCCTTGTTGATTCGCTTCATCTCGGCGAAGTATTTCGGCGGCTCGGGCTGCCCCGCGAGCACGGCTTCCACGAACGCGTCCTCGTCCGCGACGCCGAAGGCCCAGTTGGCGATCCGCTCGTAGCCGAGCGTGCTCATCGGCACGGCGCCGAGCGCCTTGCCGCAGGCGGAGCCCGCCCCGTGGCCCGGCCAGATCTGCAGGTGATCGGGCAGGTCCTTGAACGCCGCGAGCGAACGGAACAGCTGGCGTGCCGCTGCCGCCATCGTGCCGCCGTGTCCCGCCGCGCGCTCCAGCAAGTCGGGCCGGCCCACGTCGCCCACGAACACGAAGTCACCGGTCACCGCGCCGACCGGGACGTCGGTGGCCAGGGTGTCGGTTACGAGGAACGTGACGTGCTCGGGCGTGTGGCCGGGGGTGTGCCGCACCTGGAAACGGAGGTTGCCCACCCTGAAGGTGTGGCCATCGTTGAGCAGGACCGCGTCGGCGTCGCGCGCGAAGGCATAGGACCACTCAGGGCCGCCTTCGTCGGAGAGGTGCAGCCGGCCCCCGGTGCGGTGCGCCAGCTCGCGCGAGCCCGACACAAAATCGGCATGGATGTGCGTTTCGGTGACGTGGGTGATCCGCAGCCCCTCCGCCGCGGCCGCGTCGATGTACTGCTCCACGTCGCGGTTCGGGTCCACGACGAGTGCCTCGCCTGTCGCCTGACAGCCGATGAGGTAGCTCGCCTGGGCGAGGTGCTGGTTGTAGAAACGCTGCAGCAGCATCGTGGCTCCTCGAGTCCCATCGCACCTCCTGGGTCATGCGAGTGCGCGACGGTGGGTCCGATTGTGCTACACAATGAGCGATCTCGTCAAAAGAAGGAAGGGCGTGTGCCGGTCCCTCATCGCTCTCCCTCATCGTCCCTCATCCCTCTCCCGCATCCCCGCCGAGTTTGTACCTCTCCCCCTGTCCCCCTCTCCCTGATGGGAGAGAGGGGACGAGGGCTGGGTTCAGCGGATCGGAGTTCCCAGGGGGACCTCGCGGTCGGGATGCACCAGCACGATGTCCACGAGATCGCGGTCGCTCAGGATCGCGCCGAGTGTGAGGACTTCGGACTGCACGTCGGCGATCTGGCGGGGCGGCAGGTTCACGACCGCCAGGACGAGGCGTCCCACGAGGTCGGGCGGGTCGTAGTGCTTCACGATCTGCGCGCTCGACGTCTTGATGCCGAGGGCCCCGAAGTCGATGCGCAGCTTGTAGGCGGGTTTGCGGGCCTTGGGGAAGTCCTCGGCCTGCACGATGCGTCCCACCCGGATGTCGAGCTTCGCGAAATCGTCGTAGGTCGCCTGCGTCATGTCGCCGTCCCATGAGGGGTCTGCGCTGTCATCCCGAGAGGACACGAACCGTCGAGACAGGATTCCACGCGAGCGGGCTAACCGCAAGGCCTACCGCTGGTTGTGGTGGCTGGGGCGGTTGGCATCGGCGTTGCCTCTGGAGCATGAGGAAGAGACCTACTGATCCAGGAGGCGCCGATGCTGTCGATCTCACGACGCTCACTGCACGCGATCGCCCTCGGTGCCGCACTTGGCCTCGCGGCATGGCCGCTCGCGGCGCAGCGCCGCGGGCTGCGCGAGGTGTACGAGCGCGGCACGGCGGGCGGCGCGCTCTCGCTGGCGGTACCGGTGGGCGAGATGGGGGAGTTCGTCGATTTCGCGGGCGGCGCCAATCTGTTCGTCGCGCCCAGCCTGGGCCGGGGCAGCCCGCTGGCACTGCGGCTCGAGGGCGAGTTCCTGGCGCACCAGCTCAGCTCCGAGCTGTACGGCAGCTCGGCGTCGTTCGTGACGTCGCTGCGGGTGGGTCCGCAGCTCGCGCTCGGCGGTGACGGCGCGCGGCTGTATGGCGCCCTGCTGGGCGGCCCGTCGTACTTCGCCACGACCCGCACCGTCATCGCGGCGACCTGCCGGTGCGGCTATTACGAGGAGTACCGCGACTCGTACACGCTCTCAGGCGACGTGGCGTGGGGGTGGGAGTTGGGCGGCGGGATGCAGCTGCGCGTGGGTGGCCGTCATTCGCCGGTGTTCCTCGATCTTGGCGCACGGCTCGTGCGGCACGAGGACGTGCGCTATCTCGCGCGCGGCGTGGCGAGCGACGGGACGCCAATGTGGATCGCGGTGCAGGGGCCTGCGGAGTTCGTGGTGTACCGGATCGGAATCTCGGTGGGGTACCGGTAGGGCGGTTGATGGGGGCGCGGGCCGGGGGACGGGTCACACCGGTCGGAACAGATCGGCGAGCGACACCACTAGGCGTTGGGTGGCTCCGGCAGGGTGCCAGACGAAGCGGTCGCGCTCGACGGTCGGGAGCTCGGAATCGGGGGTCCACACCTCGACCTGTGGGGCCTCGGCGTCAAGTACCCAGTATGTCGGGACGGACTGTTCCTGGTAAAGGCGCCGCTTGGTGAAGCGATCGGCCCGCAGGGACGACGGACTCAGGACTTCCACAGCGAGCAAGAGCGCGCGAACGTCCACCCATTCGAGAGCCAGGCCGGCCCGTCCGGGCACCACGAATACGTCCGGTTGCACGAGGACGTCACCACGGCCCCACGAGATATCGGCGGGGGACACCAACACGGTCCCCACCGGTTCGCGATCGAGGTAGTTCGCCAGCGCGGTAGCGATGCGGGTAACGAGGAGTTGATGCCCGCCTCGGGGCGCCGGAGTCACGAGCAACTCCCCGTGCACCGTCTCGTAGCGGTTGCCGTCGTCGGGGAGTGCGCGAACCATTCCCGCGGTCCAATAGGCGGGCGCGGCCATGCCGGAAGTGTCGGCTCGGCCCGGCCGAGTGTGCAAGGGGGCCACACGCCGCAGGGTGTGGCCGGCGGCCCCGCCCAGCGTCATCGTTTTTCGGGCGGGGCGGGCTGTTTCGGCGCGAGACGCGATGCCGTCGGCGCAGAGTAGTCCCACGGCCGGGATCTACCGGGCGGGTCGGGAGTGCTCAAGCCGAGCGCGCCAGCGATCAGCTCACAGCCCGAATGCCACGCCGATCCGCACGGGCACGTAGCTCGCTTGGCCGTACGTCCCGATCACCGCCCGCGCCTCGAGCAGCAGGCGTGTGGACGGCCCGGCGCGCACCCGCACGCCCGCGCCGACGTGGAGCCCGAGGTCCTGCGCCAGGCCGTGGCGCGTCAGGGAGGTCTGCTGCGATCCCCCGGGCCCACTCTCGGAGATGTCGACGCCCGACAGCTTGAGGCCGGAGGCGCCCGCCACGAGGTACGGCGCGGCGGCCGACGACGCACGGCCCAGGGCGTAGCGCACGTCCACGCCGAACGACAGGATGGACAGCGCGCCGCCGCTCACGGTGCCGCCCGAGCCGCCGAGGTAGCCCTGTTCGTCGAGCGCGAAGCGGCTGTAGTCGAGCGTCAGGCCGACGACGAGGGCGGGCCCGAGGGCGCGTGCGATGCCGCCGCCGACGGTGAAACCGCTGCCGTAACTCGTGGTGAATCCCGGCCCAACGCCCGGGTCCCCGCCGGCGGGGAGGGCGAGGCCGGCGGCGAAGTGCATGTTCGTCTGCGCCGCGGCTGGCAGCGCCAGTGCCGCGAGACAGACGAGGGTGGCGAGTGACTTGGTCATGGCTGTCCCTTTGAAGGCGCGAAAGTCAGGAATAGGAAAACATAATTCGAGGCGTTCCTCGCGTCGCCGCTCCACTCACCCTGCAAGTCGGCGGGAGTATACCGGGGTGCGGGGAGAATTCCGTTGGAAGGCCCGGTGGAGTCCGAACCGCGCCGAGATAGCAGGGCAACGAACAATGCGGTCGAGCAGAAACGGATGATCCTAGCTACCGATAGGAAGCTGGACGTCATCCGTTCTGAGGTCATGCGTTCGTTGGTGAACATCCCCCGGCGTGAGAGCTCATCGTCCCCTGCAACGAGAGCCGGTGTTCCAGCAGCTTCGTGACCATCGTGCACGATTCGGGCCAATGCCCTACTCGGGCTGTCCTCGGCTCGCCCCCCCACGGTCCCGACGCCGACGCACCGAGCATCGTCACGAGCACGGCCGGTAGGCTCACGGGCCAGGGCCACTCGTGCCTCGGTTCCGTTCCCACCATTGTCGCCAGGCATCGTGGTCTCGACCGAAGTCCACGCCGGTGATCTTCTTCAGCGCGCTTGCCGCCGCCCTCTCGACATCGTCGTGTCCGTCACGCAATGCGCGGATGAGCGGTTCCACCGCGTGATTGTCCCTCGTGTTCCCCAGGGATCGAGCAGCGGCGGCTCGCAGCTCGGTCTTCCTGTCCGTCAGAGTGATGAGGATCAAGGGAACTACGGCTTCGGGGGCTCCGGGCGTCCCCAACCCTCGTACGGCCGCGACTCGAACGTTTGCATCGCGATCCTTAAGAGCGCCGATCAGCAGCCCCGTGGCACGTGCATCCTTCGACGGCACGAGGGCTTCAACGGCGGCGACCCGGACCGCCGCGATCTTGTCCCGCAAGGCGTTGGCCGCGTGGTCCACCGCACCCGGGTGCCCGGTTTCTGCCAGTGCTGAGACGGCCGCGACCCGGACCTCGGTCCCTTCATCCTGCAACGCGCCGACGATCAGCCCAGGGACGCGCGGATCCTCTAAGGTCGTCAGGGCCTCGATCGCGGCAGCTCGGACCTCCGCCGTCCTGTCTCGCAGGGCGCCGATCACGTGGTCCGCCGCGCGTGGGTCCTTTGTCTTAGCCAGCGCGGTCACCGCCGCAACGCGGACCTCCGTTTTGTTATCCTGCAGCGCCCTGATCAACGGCTCCGATGCACCTGGAGCCCCAATACGACCGAGCGCTCGTGCCGCGGAAGACCTCACCTCGCTCCGGCTGTCGTTCAGTGCCGCAGCCAGGAACTCGGCCGCACCCGCATTGCCGATCGATCCCAATCCCTCGGCTGCGGCCACTCGAAGCACTGGCTCGCGCCTGGCCAAAGCGGCGGCCAAGGGCTGCAGCGCGCGGATATCCGCCGTTTCGCCGAGTGCCCTAGCCAGGTTTGCTAGTGCCGACGCTCTCCATTGGTCTGCGGATGCCTGCTCGAAGGCCGCTAGTAGAGCGTCGGCGGCACGGGGGTCCCGCGTCTTGCCCAGCGCCTCCGCGACCCACCAGTAGGAGTGGGCCGGGGGCATGCTCACTTGAAACCGGGCGATGAGAGGCTCTACGGCCGGATCGCCTAGTTCAGCGAGCGCCTCGACCACCGTGGTGTGATAGGCCCAGATATCGTCCCTCGACGCTACGCCGCAAACCAGGCTCGCGGCGACCTGCCGAGCGGGAAGTGTGACCGCGTCTCTGAGCCCCAGCGGATCGCCCGAGGGCGCCGATACCTGGCGCGCATAGCAGCCTTCCACCTCCGCGAGGCGCGTCGCGAGGTCCGCGAGAAACTCAATGAGAGGCTTCACCGCACGGGCGTCCTTGGTCCTGCCGAGTTCCTCGACCGCTGCCATTCGAACGACCCAGTCTTCGTGCTGAACCTCCAGGATCAGTCGGTCGAGGTCGCCTTCGCGGGGCCGCTCCACGTCCTGGGACCGCGCGACGCCAGGCACGGAAACGAGAATCGCCACCAGAACAGCCACGTTGACCGCCGGTCTCGGCGCGTGTGGAATGTGGCTCACGATGACCTCCTTAATGGGGCGGGGACCGGGGATGTAGCTGGGGGACGGTCGGCTCAGCGCCGCTCACGGCCCCCACGCCGGCAAACGTTCCGCGTCCTTGCCGCCCAACTTGGTGGTGCGCACCGCGGCTTGGCGGGCGGCGCGCGTCCCCCTGCCTCCCGAGAGTCTGGAGATCTTCCAAGGCGACTTGCCCATCAGTCGACTCCCGCCTCAAGCCGAGGTCCTTCGCTCTTGAGCGCACATCGTCGATTGGCGCGAAGGCCGGAACCGCGGCCGCACCTGAACCGCAGCCGCCCCTTCGGTACCAAGCCGTCCCTTCACTCGTCAAGCCTCCGCGGGGCGTGGTCCGCCTCAACGTGCCGGCTTCGGAGCCCGTGGCAGCGCCTCTAGGAGCGCACCGACGGCCGCTGGACGGCTCGCGTTTGCCACCAGGTCCGGAGCGGGTTTGCCGAGAGCGGCCTTCGCCCGCACGGCAGCGGCGTCGGCCAGTGCCCGTTGTGGCGGAGCCGACAGCATGGCCCGAACGGTCGTCGCGGCGAGGCTCAGCGCGAGGACCAACGCGGCAGCGGCGATTCTCTTCATACGGCCCCCTATTGAATGCCCAACGTGTAGGCGCCCGTCGCGCCGGCGGCGTAGGTCGCGGCGATGATGGCGAAGAGGTCGGTCACCGGGCTCGTGTAGACGATCTGCGCGTCGAGCCCGGGCCCGCTGTCGTCATCAACGGCGACGATCGTGCCCGTGCTCAGCCGGCCCAGACCCATGTACGCATCGAACGCCGTCGAGTGCTCGTCGATCGTGATCGTTTGGCCGGCCCGCAGAATGATCAGGAAGATGTCGGCGTAGAAGCCCGACGAAGGGCAGTCGACGGTCGTAACCGTCTGACCGGTGTTGACGCCCGGGGTCACATACAGGACGGCGCACGCGGCGGCGTCTTCGGACGCGGCGGTCGCCGAGACGGTGTACGCGCCCGTCTGATTGGCGAGCACCGAGTTCGCGCCGATCCGGTACAGGCCCGGTCGCACGATCGCCCGCAGTCGCGCGTTGGTCCCGCCCCCCGCGTCGTCGTCGCCGCCGACCAGGTTGAGGTTGCCGTCGAAGAACGCCAGGAACGCGTCGAACGCGCCCGACGTGAGGTCGATCTGCACGGCCTGCTGACCGGGAACCGGCAGCTGCAGGTAGTCGATGAAGGAGCCGTCGGAGAGTTGGCAATCGAGCGGGCTCAGGGTGCCGTTCGCGCTGCTCCCGATCCCGATCGGGGGCGCGAGGTCACAGGGATCCAGGGCGTCGGCCGTGAACATCACCGGCGTGAGGCCAGCCACGCTGGCGGAAACGCGGTTGGCGCCGATGGTCGTGCCGAGCGTGAGCGCGGCGCTGGCCACCCCCGCGCCATCAGTGACCGACGTCGCCGGCGCGACGGCACCGCCCCCCGCGGTCGCCAGCCATTGCACCGTGGCGTTGGGGAACGGCGCGTTGTCCGATCCCACGACGCGCACTCGGAGGGGATCGGGGAGCGCGACGCCGAGCGGAGCGCTCTGGTTGTCGCCGCCCGCGACTTCAAGGCGCGAGGGGACCACGGGTTGCGTGGAATCGCCGCCGCAGCCGGTCAGCGATGCGGCGCCGAGCGCCACGCACATGATCGCGACCAACTCAGCTCGAGCGCGCATTACGGCCTCCTTCACGAACACTGGTGTGAACATCTCGCGATCGCGGACGTGGTACGTCGGTCGCTGCGCAGCGATCCACCGCTCGTTGCCTCGTCACGGGATGATCCCCGACAGGTCGGCCACCCAGATCTGTCCCTCGGCGGCGAAGAGAAGTCTCGTCCCGTCCGGCGAGAACTCGAGATTCTGATTGACCGCCGCGCTGGTGACGGGCCTCGCACACGCGAAGGCATCGAGGGGAACCACCGTGTGATCTCCTGTGGGGAGATCCTGGAGTACGATTAGTGGACAGCCGGTACCTGACGTAAACGCCAGCCACCTCCCGTCAGGCGACGCCGCGGCGTGCCGGTTGTCGGTTCCCTCGTCGGGGGTGACTCGCACTGGCGCGCCGCCAGTCACGGGCACTTTGAAGATCGCTCCGGCACCGGCGAAGGCGGTGAAATAGACCTGGCTCCCGTCCCGGGACCACTCGGGGTGGAATTCGAACTCGGGGGAGCCGAACGTGATCTGGGTTTCACCAGGACCGGCGAGCGGCATTGTCCAGATGTGGCGCCCGCCCCTGACGCGTGTGAATGCGAGCGTGGCGCCGTCCGGGGAGTACCGCGGATTGCGGCCATCCGGGTTGAGCAGCGTGACGGTACCGCCTCCATCTGGGACCGTATAGATCTCGCCGGCGTCAAATCCAGTGCCACGGGCGAGCGCAATCGTCGAGCCGAACCAGTCTGGTTCGTGGTCGTCGGGCCCGTCGGTCAGCCGCGCGGCACTCGCTTCGCCAGCGGCCACGTTCATGCGCCAGATGGCGAACGTGCCGCTCCGATCCGACGCGAAGGCGATAGCGCTCCCGTCGGGCGACCACGTCGGTGTGAGATTGACGCCGATCGAGGTGAGCCGGGTTGCGGGAGCAACGGGCAACGGGGTGGGGGCGGGGCGCCCGGCGAACAGCGTGCCGTCGGTCAGACGGCCGGCGCAGACGATCTCGTCCCCCGGCCCGAGGCCCGTGGACGGCACATTGGTGATCGGGAACGTGGCGCGAATCCCATTGTGCAGCCGTACCAGGGTAGTGGCGGGCGATGCGACGAGCGGCGGCGCTCCGCAGAACGTCTGGCTCTGTTCCAGTAGCGGTACGAGCTTGCGAGGAATGCCGCGCAAGGTGGCGGTGAATCCCGTGTGGCTCGCTGGATCGACGGGCCAGGGGTCGATCTTCACAGACACGGCGATTACTGGGTAGGGTCGGCGCGCGCCCTTCGGAAGCGCGACGTAGCGCGCGCGGGCAGCGGCGACGTTCGCCGTCAGGTCGGCGGCGTCGTCGCCGCCGGCCAGCACGAATGCGAACACCTCCGCTTCGCCTCCGCCGACGATCACTGGCCCATGGCTGAGCGTGTGGCGGATGTCGGCGGGTCCGAACGGGGCGGGGTTCACGATCCCGCCGCTCAGAAAGTCGAACGCCTCAGCGGTGGTCCGCGGATCGGCGGGCGTGAGCGCAAAGTTGAACGGATTGGTGGCCGCTCGGTAGCTCGTCGTCGGCAGCCGCAGGAGCGCGTGTCCTGCGACCGGCGTCGCCGACGACGGTGAGGGCGACACGCGCGCGAAGTCGCCGACGGGATCGTACTCCACCATGTTGCTGGTGGCCGCCCCCACATCAAGATCCAGGATCTGGCCGACGTGGAGGTCCTCGACAGGGTCCGGCGACGGGTTGAAGAGCGTGTACTTGAGGATCACGTAGTCGTCGTCGGGTGCAGCGCTGAACGCGAACGTCTCCCGCACCACGATGAGGCCCAGGGGCAGGGATGGCCCCGCGGTCTTCTCGATTAGGAGGCTGACGGTTTGATGGTTGGCGAACGAACCGGGAGCCGAGACTGCGATGGGGAGGACGGCACCCTGCAAGCTCGGCAGGGAACGGAGGCCCCTCGCGTCGTAGAAGAAGACGGCGTCGGGAGCGTTGCCGTAGGACAGTTCGCCCGCATACAGCACGCTTGCTCCCTTGTAGGAACTGTTCCATAGAATGTCGGGCTGGAGACGAAGGATGTAGTTGTTGACGTCGACGTCCACCGTCGGCACGACACCGCCCACGTGGTCGAACAGAGGCTTCGGGGGCTGCTCTGGCGGAGCGCTGGTCGGCGTGCGGTCGCTCACGCAGGCGGCGAAGCCAGCCAGCGAAACGGCGGCCAGTGTGATCGTGCAGCGCATGAGCTCCTCCCACGCAGTTGAGCCGCCCGTGTGGCGGCTGGCGGCTTCCGATCCGGAAGCACCGTTTGGTTCCGTCAAGCCTCACGGCCCCCATGCCGGCGAATGCTCGAGGTCCTTGTGGCTCGTCAGCCGTACTTCGCGCGAGCCATCCGGGTCGATGGCGTAGAGGTCGGTGTTGTTGCCACGGGTCGCGGTGAACACGATCCGGGTACCGTCGGGCGACCAGTCGGGGTTGGCCCCGCCGGCCGTCGTCACCTGCGCCAGTCCGGTGCCGTCGGTGTTCATGACGAAGATGTCGCTGCTGCCCGCCGGGACGCGGTCGAATGCGATGCGCGCCCCGTCGGGCGACCAGGCCGGCGTCGATCCACCGGCGCCGCTGGTCAGTTGCGTCGCGCCCGTCCCGTCGGCGTTCATCACGAAGATCTGCGAGGTGCCGCTGATAATCCGCCGGAACGCGAGCTGCGAGCCGTCGGGGGACCAGTCGGGGAATCCGTCGGTCGCCACGTCCGTGGTCAGACGCACGATGTTCGAGCCGTCCGCGTCCATCGCGTAGATGTCCCAGTTACCGGACGGGTCTTCCCCGTGGAATGCGATGCGGGACCCGTCGGGTGACCACGCGGGCGCCTCGGCCTGCTGGTTCGTCGTGAGCTGTACGATGCCCGATCCGTCCGCATTCATCACACAGATCTCGACGGCGCAGGCGAAGACGATGCGCGAGCCGTCGGGTGACCACGCGGGCGTGTAGTCCTGAACGCTGCGGTTGGTGAGCCGAACGATGTCTGCGCCGCTGGCATCCATCCGGAAAATTTCCATGTTGAATGGCTTCACCACGCGCACGTAGACGATGCGACCAGGCGGAGCGGCCGGGTCGGGTGGCGGGGGCGGAGGCTTGTTGCCACCCGGGGCGAATGCCGGCACGGTGGGCAGAGGGGCCGTGGCATCCCCGCAGGCCAGCACAACGAGGGGAAGCAGGAGCGACCACGACGCGCGCCGGTTCATCGGTGCCTCCTTGGAGTCGCCTCGCGTGGATGCGAGGCGCGGACGGCGGAGTGCGCCGCCGAGATTCGCTGACGTGAGACGGATCGTGCAGTGGGAGTTGCTCCGCGGTGGCGGTCGGATTACCGGGTTGTGCGACGGGAACCGCGCGTTCGAAGGCTGAGTGACCGTGTAGCCCGCGGGCTCCCCGCTGGGAGCGGGGCGGTCTCCGTCAGACGTCAGGCCGGTCCCTCGTTCAGCGCCGCCGGAGACGAGGCAGTGAGATTCTGGCGATCAGCGCTGGCCGGCGATCAGAACGGGCGCACGCCGATTGACGGTCGTCCCATCACCCAGCTGGCCGTGTGAATTGTCGCCCCAGCAGTACGCCAAGCCCTCGGTCGTGACGCCGCAGGTATGCAGGTGGCCGGCGCTCAGCGACGCGAAACTGAGCCCCCCGTCCACCACCATGAGCCCCTGGGTCCTGATGGTCCCGCCCAACTGACCGAAGCGGTTGTCCCCCCAGCAGTAGGCCGCACCGCCGGTCGCGATGCCGCAGGTGTGCTGGCCACCCGCGCTGATCGTCACGAACGGGAGTCCGCCGCGGACCGGCACCGGAGCCGGACTGCAGTCGCCGGGGGAGCCGCCACAGGTGACAACCTCGTCGGTGCCCAGCTGGCCGGACGCGTTATCCCCCCAGCACCATGCCGAGCCGAGCGGGGTCAGGCCGCACGTGTGTGTCTCGCCGGCGCTGAGTGACGCGAACGTGAGCGTCCCGGCGACGGCCGTGACTCGCTGTGCCTTGAACGGGTCGAGGTATCCGACCGTCCCGTCGCCACGCTGGCCGACTGCGTTGACGCCCCAACAGTACGCCAGTCCGGCGGTGGTGAGCCCGCAGTCGTGATTGCCGCCGCTCGCCAGCGAATCGAATCGGAACCCGACATCCCACGGCACCGCGCCTTCGAAGTAGAAGAACTCGTTCTCCTGTAGCTGGTAGCGGCCCCAGCACCTATCCTCGGTTCCCGAAAGCGCACAGGAACGCTGGGTGCCGGCGTCGAGAGCGCTCCACGGTCGCGTATCGATCGTCGATCCGGTGTCCACGATCGGAAGCGGAAGCGGCGACCAGTGGACGAAGGTGCGCTGACCGAGCGCCCACCCGCTATCGCTCCCCCAGCAGAAGACCGTCGGGGTGCGACCGCAGGTATGCTGGTCACCCGCGGCGAGCGCGAGGAAGACCAGACCGCCCACGACGGTGCGGGGAGTGGGCCCGTGCGCCGTGTCACTGCCACCGCGGCCGAGCTGCCCTTGCGAGTTTGCTCCCCAACAGACGGCCGATCCGCCGACGGTCAAGCCACAGGTGTGCCTTCCCCCCGCGCTCACGGCGCTGAGAGCGAGCGCTCGGACGCTGACGGCCGCCGACCCAGCCACACCCTCCGCCGAAGCGGTGATCACCGCCGAACCAGGTCCCGCGCTGGTGACCACGCCCGCGCCGCTGACCGCGGCGATGGCGGGGTTGGAGCTCGACCAGATGACTAGTGCCCCCGACAGCACGTTGCCCGCCGAGTCCCGCGCCACCGCAGTCATCGGCACGCTGCTCCCGAAGTCAATCGCCGCTGTGTCAGGCGACACGCTGACGGAGGCGACGGGGAGCCTGGGGCGCGTCGTGAAGGTCAGGGCGACGGGTTCCTCGAGCCGGTCGCCCGCGAGGTCGGTCACGTCCGTTGTCACGGCCAGGCGATACTCGGTCTCCGGCTCGAGCGGTGCGTCGGGCCGCAGCTCGGCCCGCAGCCCGTCACCGGACAGCCCGAGCGCGGCGCCCACTGGGGCCGCCCCGCGAGAGAGCATGATGGTGGCGCTGGTGACGGAGCCCGGATCAATCGGCTCACTGAACACCACGATGATCACCGCATTTAGCGGCACATCGATCTTCCGCGGCGGTGGATCCGTGCGGACCACGACCGGCGGCCGCCGAGGAGCGACGACCATGATGGCGGTCACGTCGTTGGCGCTACCGTCCTGCAGGGTGATTTCCAGCGTGTCCCCGACACCCGCGGGCACGGCAATCGGGTCGAATCCGCCCTCGACCACGGGCGCCGTCCGCACGTCGCCGGTGGCGCGGTTGCGTACCGTCACCAATCTGCCCGCCGGGACCGCCCCAGGTGGCAACGATACGTACGCCACGCTGTCGCGCGCCGCACTGTCGCCATCTCCGACGCGGAGCGCCGGTTGTGGTGCCGGGACGGGCTCGGATACCACGGCGTCGAACGCGTTCGGCCCGTGGCCCATCGTCTCGCTGGGCGACTCGCCGCAACCAGGGATGGCGACCAACGCCGCAAGGGCGGCGAGCACCGGGACCGCCCGAGCAGTGGCGATCCACCCGCGCGCGACGCTCAGAACCGACCCCCGACCCGAACCGGTGCCATCCGGCTCGTCGTCGTGCCATCGCCCAACTGTCCGTCCGAGTTCGCACCCCAGCAGTAGACTTCGCCGTCCGTCGTGAGCCCGCAGGTGTGGGCGCCGCCCGCGCTCAAGGTGGCGAACGACAGTTCACCACTCACTGGCAGGGGTGTGCTGCGACTCGTCGTGGTGCCGTCGCCGAGCTGACCTGACGAGTTATCGCCCCAGCAATACGCCGCGCCACCGGATGCAATGGCACAGGTGTGACGATCTCCCGCCGTGATGGACTCAAACGCGATCCCGGTTGCGACCGCTACTGGCATCGTGTTGCACGGGTAGTTATCGCACGCGGCCTCGAAGATGATGGGGCTGCCGAGCTGGCCCACGACGTTGTCGCCCCAGCAGTACGCCGGCCCACCCGGCGTCAGCCCACAGGTGTGCGCGAATCCGGCGGTCAGCGACGTGAACGCGAGCGGTGTGAGGACGGGCACGACCGCGATGCGGAACGAGTCGCGGACGATCGAGATCGATCGTATGCGGGTTCCGTCACCCAGCTCGCCGTACGAGTTCGCGCCCCAACAGTAGCCAGCGCCGGCGGCGGTGAGGCCGCACATGTGCCAGCCTCCAGCGGTCACGGTGGTGAGCCCCGGCGCGCTCCCGCCCCAGGGCGGGATGGGAATCGGCCAGGGGATGTCCATCCACTCACCGCCGCTGATCTGAAACGCGCCCCAGCAGTACGTGGCGCCGTCCGTACTGATCCCGCAGGTCCGCCGGAACCCTGCACTGAGCGGCGTCGCCTCCGAGCCCACGAGCCAGAAGGAATCCGGCATGACGGTCGGCACGTCCGATCCCGAGGGCACGCTGCCCGCGGAGCGACCCCAGCAGTGAGATGCTGGCGCAAGGCCGCAGGTGTGCGCGGCCCCGGCGTCCACCGAACGGAACTGCAGCGCGCCCGCCACCACCGATGGCGTCAGTCGCGCGAGCGTGTCCCCGACGCCGATCTGGCCAGCGGCGTTCGCGCCCCAGCACGCAATCGACTCCCGCACCGTGAGCCCACACGTGTGACTGCCGCCGGCGGTCACCGTGGTGAACGCCAGGCCGACCACCGTGATCGAGGCGCTTCCCGCCACGCCCTGGATCGTGGCCTCGATGACCACCGCTCCCGGGGCCCTGGTCTTGACCACGCCAGTACCCGTCACCGACGCGACGGCCGGGTTGGAGCTGGACCACGCAACCTGTAGGCCGATCTTGACCTGGCCGGCCGAATCACGCGCCACAGCGGTGAGCTGCAGGTTGCCGCTGACCTCCACCGACCCTGTGTCGGGGGATACCGTGACTGACGCCACGACGATCGGCCGGCCCGTCGTGAAGGTCACGTCCACCGGCTCCTCGAGAGCGTCGCCGTCGCGATCGGTGACGCCCGTGGTGACGCTCAACTGGTACTCGGTTTCCGGCGCGAGCGGCGTATCAGGTCGCAAGTCGACCCGTAAGCCGTCGCTCGACAGGCCATGTACGCCGCGGACCGGGCTCCCCGCCTGAGTCAGCGCAATCGTGGCGTTCGTGACGGACCCCGGCTCGATGGGTTCGCTGAACACCACGATGATCACCGCGTTGAGCGGCACGTCGACCTTACGCGGTGGTGGATCGGTCCGCACGACGACCGGCCGCCGTCGCTCAGCCACGATGGCTACCCCGATCGAGACGGCTCCGCTGGAATCCGCTGCCACGACCTCGATGGTGTCCCCCGTGACGGCGGGAACCGCGACGGGATCGAAGCCGCCGTCCACCAGGGGTAGCGCGAGCCGGAACTCCGCCGCCCGATTGCGGATCTCGGCCGACGCGCCGTGCGGGACCGCACCGGGTCGCAACGCCACGTGCACGAGGGAGCTCTGCGGCGAGCCCACGCTCTGGACGCCGCCGAGCACCGCTCGCGGGTCCGAGGCGAGTACCTCGAACGCGAACTTGGGCGGCCCGGCCGGACCGCTGAGGGGCGCATGGTCGCAGCCAGCGGCGCCGGCGGCCGCGCTCAACCAGGCGACCGTACGGAGTGTGGGTGAGCGTTTCACGAGCCCCCCACCAGCGTGAAGCCGGCCCAGTAGAACGGATGCTCGGTGGCCGGATCGCGGAGCAGGGCCCGCTGAGCCGCCGCCAGGGCAGCGCTCGCTCCCTGGCCGCTGTGGAGCGCGCCGTAGAATGCCTCCATCAGCGTCGCCGTGGCGCGATCCTGCACCGGCCACAACGTTGCCACCACGCGCCCGGCGCCCGCATGGAGAAACGCCCGTGCCAGACCGATCCAATCATCCCCCGGTGGCACGTCCGCCAGCATCCCCGAGGCCAGGGCCGTCTGACACGCAGACAGCACCACGAGATCGGCGCGCAGCCGCAGCCCGAACACCTCGTGCACCTCGAGCCGCCCGTCGTGCCCGCCCGCCTCGGCCAGGTCCACGAACGAGAACATGGGGTTGTGCTTGTTGAGCACCCCGTACGTCGCGAGGTGCAGCACGCCATACGCGCCTGCCAGGCTGCGGAACCGCTCCTCGGATGCCCCGGCGCCGGTGAGCACGCGGGCCTCGGGGCCCCATAACCGCCCGATGCTCGCTACTTCCCCGAGCGATGCGGGCAACGCATCAGTCCGGGGTGCCAGCGCGAGCACACCAGCGGCCGGCGGCCGCCCAGCGCGGGCGCCGAGCGCCACCCAGACGGTGGCCGAAGGCGTCTCCTCCACCTCGAAGCTCTCGACGAGAAAGCGTCCGTTCCCGTCCAGCAGCGCGGCGAACGGCAGGTAATGAAGCTCGGCGTGGGGCACCAGGACGAGCCGGTGGCGCCCGGCGAGCCATCCTGCGTCTGCGAGCGGGGCGACCAGGTGCCGGTAGAGCTGCCGCAGGGAGCCCCGCCACAGCGAATCGATGCCTGGCACGCCGATCTGCTCGACCGTGCCGCGGCTGAACTCGACGAGTCGTGCCAGGTCCCGACGACCGGCGCCGAGGCTCACCACGCCGATCGTGTCGGTCGTCACGACGAAAGCGATGGAGCCCGAGTTGCTCAGCAGGTATTCGACCAGGAGTTGGTCCGGCGCGAGCGTGCGCGCGACCTCGCCCCACGTCACGGTTGTCGCCGTCAGCAGGGCCCCGTGCTGCGGCGCGCGCTCCCGCAGATCCAGGAGCAGACCGCCGTATTCCTCCTGCGCGCGCAGCAGCGCCTCCGATGTGACGGCGCCGAGGCGCGATACGTCGGGGCCGCGCAACTCCTCGCGACCGGCGTCGTTCTCGATGGTACGAGTCAGCTCCGCGATCCGGCGGCGCAAGTCCTGCTCGCGTGCCGCCAGCTCGGGATCGGGATCCGCGATGGCCACTCGGCCGCGTGCCAGCAGCTCGCGCATCTCTCGGGCGCGCAGACGCTCGCTGGCGTCGAAGGCCCGCGTCACGTCGTCGCGCGCGAGCTGCGTGGCGGCGAGCTCGGCGTAGACGTCCGCCTTGTCGGTGAGAAACGCCGCACGCCGCTCGGGTAGCGCGAGGGAGCCGGTCATGCGCTCCACGTGAGCCGTGGCGGCCTCGAAGTGCGCCACCGCCTCGTCGAGCGCGCCGCGGCCCCGGAGCACGAGGGCCAGGCCCGCTTGTAGCCGCCAGGCGACCTGAGGGGCCACTCGATCGCCGAGCCCGGCGAGCCCGGCGCGATACAGCGACTCCGCGGCGAACGGGTACCGGGCCGCTGCCTCGAGCGCGCCCTGCTCGGCCGTCGCCGCGGCCGTCGCCACGGGATCGCCGAGCGCCCGCAGCTCGGAGACGGCTCGCGCGAGGTGTCGCCGTGCGTCGGTCGTGTCGCCGCGGGCGAGCGCGACGTGGCCCAGGAGCACGCGGGTCAGCGCCGCCGACCGCCTCTGACCGGCGGCCGCCTGGGCGCGCAGCGCGGCCCGCGCGACCGCGTCCGCCCGATCGTACTGGTCGCGCTCGAACAGCAACAGCGCCCTTCCGTGTTGCGCTTCGGCGGCACGGGGCCGGTCGCCGGCCTGGCCGTACAGGAATTCGGCGCGGGCGTACAGCCGCTCGGCGTCGGCCAGCGCGTTGAGCTGGAACGCAACATCGGCGCGGGCGAGCGCGATGCCCGCGCGCACGCCGGGAGGAGCGCGAGCCGTGTCAGCGAGGTCCTGCGTATGGCGGATCTCCTGGAGCGCCCCCTGCAGGTCCCCGGCGGCGGCGAGTGCGCCGGCCAACTGCCGACGCGCGGCGATGACGCTTTCGAGCGGACCGGTCCGCTCGTAGATGGTCACGGCTTCGCGCAAGATCGTGCGGGCGGCGGGGTAGTCGCCGCGACGCAGCTCGAGCTGCCCGAGGCCGTGGAGGGCGTCCGCCGCATCGGCCCACATTTCCCGGTCGCGCCACGTCGCGAGGGCTTCGCGGTACTGCCGCGCCGCGCTCGCGAAGTCGCCGCGCAAGGCCGCGAGGCCCGCGAGATTCACGAGATTCGTAGCGGCAATCTCATCCCTACCTTCGCGACGGTTCAACGCCAGCGCCGTTTGAAAACGCTGCTCGGCCGCCGCGTCATCGCCGAGTGCCTGCGCGATCAGTCCCAGATTGTTCTGGTCGGCGGCCTCGCCGCGCGTGTCTCCGATGCGCCGGCGCAGGGCGAGGGCCTCGCCGTAGTGCTGGCGCGCCTCCTCGAGGTCACCCCGATCCGCCGCGACGCTCCCCAGCAGGCCGACGGCGTTGCCGGCGACGCGCACGTCGCCGACCGTCGTTGCCAGGCCGCCCGCCCGGCCCAAGTAGTGCACGGCGCTGTCGAGCTGTCCGGCCCGGTAGTAGCCGGCGCCGATGTTGCCCAGGAGCGCCGCCATGCCGGCCGTGTCACCGATCGCGCTGCTGCGGCGCAGGCCCGCGCGCCACACGGCGATGGCGGCAACCGGTCCGTCGCGGCCGTACACGACGATGCCAGCGCGCCGCACGCTGTCGGCCGCGACCTTGGCCGCGCGGCGCAGGGGGGGCCACGCCGCGAACCGCGCCACCTCGCGCACCAGGAACGAGTCCGTCCACGCTGCCGCGTACGCGGCCGCGAGGCGGGCGGCCACGTCGAGCGGGCCGCTGGCCACTGCCGGGTTGCTGGACGCCGATCGCACGAGCGCGTCGGTCACCGCCTCACGCACCTGGAGCGGCCACGAACGCGCCTGAGCCACGAGCACCCGGGGTGGCAGCGCGACGGCGAGGGCGCGGATCGAGTCCGGCGTGGGGGCCTGAACCAGCAGGAGGGGGGTGACCACCGCCATTAGATGGAGCATCACGGACCGGGCCCCACGGTGAACGGTGTCAGGTCCGAGGAGACCCAACGGTCGAAGCCGATGCGGGCTTCGACTTTCCACAGGTACGGCTGGCCCGGCACGACGCGGAACGCGTCGGGTAGCCGCGCCAGCGTGTCCGCAACCTGCGTCTCGAAGACGACGTCGCCGCTCGCGTCGAATACCGTGACGCGGTACCGATCCGCGAGCGGCACGGCCGTCCACATCAGGGTCGCGGGAGGCGACACGGCACCAGCGGGGGCCAGCGGCGTCGGTGCGCGCACGGTCGTGATGGCTGGGGCTCGGTGCGGGGCGCCGTCGTCCATTGGGCGGGACCACAGCAGGACGACGAGCAATGCCGCTGCGGCGACCGGGATCGCCGCGAGGCGCCAGCGCCGCTGGCGGGGGTCGGCTCCGACCGCAGCCCGCTCCACCTCCTTATTCATGAGCACACGCGTCACCGACGCCACTGCGAGCCGGCAGGCAGCGCAGTCGGCGAGGTGAGCGAGCGCCGGCGCTCGCGCGGCGGCGTCGAGGCTCCCTTCGGACAGCGCGGCGGTCGTGTCCTCGCTGAGGCATCCGGCCGAGGGATCGTCCGGTCGCGGCGCCCCGGTCCCCAGCGCGGCAGCGACCGCGCGGAGCCGCGCAACCTCGGCAGCGCAGGCGGCGCATGTCGCGACGTGGTCGGACAGTGTGCCCGCGGCCCACACGTCCTTCGCGTGCAAAGCGTGGCGCAGTAGGTCCTCCCCGCTGGGATGAATCACCCGCACCCCCGCCCCCCGGCTTCCACCTCCCATGCTTCCGGGAGACGGACCGGCCGCCCCGGATTGCTCCGCCTCGCGCTTCACAGATCCTCCCGCCGGATTCCCGCGTGCTCGAGCCGTTCCCGCACCTCGGCGAGCGCGCGGTAGACGCGGTTGTAAACGGCCTTGGCGTTGGGGAAACCCACGATGCGGGCGACTTCGGCGGCAGGCAGGCCGTCCACCACGTACAGCTCGATGGCGACGCGCTCCTCGGCGGGGAGCGGAGCGAGGGCCGCCCGCACTGCCTCGCCGCGCTCGCAAGCGGCCGCCGGATCGGGCGGCGGATCACCCTCAGCGGGCGGGGCTCGGCCCCCCAGCTCGCGCAGCACGTTGCCCCGACGGCCCGCCGTCACCGCACGGTAGGTCGCTGCCAACTCACGGAGGAATCGGCCGAACGGGAGATCGGGTGCCTCGGCGGTCCGGATCAATTCGTACGCTGCGACATGACTGTGGCGACCGAGGAAGACGTGCTCGAAGATCCGTTGCTGGAGCGGCGGCAGCGTAGCCGCGACTGCAGCGAGGCGCCGCCGCCCGTCGCGGTGACGGAACCAGTCGACGGTGAGGTGCCGTACGACGGTGACCAGCCAGGTCGAGAGCCGTGCCCTGGGGTCGGGATCGACCAGACGGCGCCGGAGGCGGGCGAGATCGTCCGTGCGGAGGGCTTCGCACACATGGGCGAAGACATCCATCACGTCGTCGTGGTCCGTCGTGTAATGGCGGATCGCGGCGAACAGGAGGCGGCGGTAGCGCTCGACGAAGAGGTCCCAGGCGCCTGGCGCATCCCCGGCGTCGAGCTTGGCGATCCAGGGCTCCACGACCGTGACTCCGTGCCGGCCCCGTCGGATATACCGGGCGTGTCGGGGGTGTCAAGTCGAGCGCACCGGCGATTCACTCATAGCCCGAACGCCGCCCCCGCCCGCACCGCGACGTAGTTCACCAGCCGCACGGGCATCGTCCGGGTCGCTCAAGGCATGGCGGGCGATGAGCTCCAGGCCCGCGGCCAGGGAGTCGGGGAGGTGGTCCACGACGGGCTCTACCGTAGCGGGATCGGACACGGCTGCCCTCGCACGGTGCAACTGTTGCGCCGGGGAAGTGCCACCCCCGGCCACCGCCCGCAACCCGCAGCGGGGAGAGCGTTCCGTAGCGGCGGCGCGTTCCGGGGGCGGAGGGGGGCCCCGCGCTCAGACGCCGACTCGCGCGATCGCCGACCGCGCCTCGTCCCACCGCCAGTCGTTCTCGGGCGTGAGGTGGACGCCGCCGACCCACCGGTCGATGCCCGCGGCGGCGACCCAGTCGAGCGATCCGTCCAGCACGTCGCGCCCCGCGGCCGTCAGCGCGACCCGTGCGGCGCGGAACGCGTCGGCGGTAGGCGGCCGCAGCGCGCGATCGAGCGGGCGGGTCGCGTCCAGCGTCACGAGCGGCCGGGCACCAGCGGCGAGCCCCCGCAGCACGTGCGCGAACATCAGGTCCGTGATCCAGCGCCGCTCCTCGCGCTCCGTCACCAACGGAAACAGGGCCGCGGCATCGTGGGGGCCGTCGCGCAGCGCCTCGAGCACGTGGCGCTCCGTGCGATTGACGCCGGTTCCGAGGGCCGGGAACTCGCGCAGGTGGCGTGCCAGGCCCCGGGCGGCGAAGGGCAGGGCATCGAGTCCGCTGGCGAGCGTGGCCTCGAGTGCGCGGGGATCCGGTGCGCAGAGCCCGTCCCAGGCGCGTCGGCCGGCCGCGGCGACATCCGGGCTTAGCGGCGCGCGGCGGGCGAACTGCTCGCCGAGCTGGGCGTCGGAGAGAAACGCGAGGGTGCAGCCGCGGCCGTCGTCCACGCCGGGATAGCTGCTGACTGAGATCAGGGAGGCGCGCGCGCCCGGCGCGGGACCTCTCCCCCCGTCTCCCGGTGTACCTCTCCCCCTGTCCCCCTCTCCCTGACGGGAGAGGGGGGACGGGGGAGCGAGCCTCGTGGCGAGCAGACACACCAGAATCGCCTGGCAGAACCAGTCCGCGCTGAACCACAGCACGATCTCGTCGTGGGCGGCGAGCGCGGCGGCCAGCGCGGCGTCCTGTGCCGCGAGGCGGGCGCGCGCGGGGCCGCCCTCCCGGCCGTAGGCGGCGTCGAGGAACGCCCCGCGGACGTCGAGCCACGCCGCGGGATCGTCGCCGGCCGGGGTCGGTCCCTGGCACAACACGTCCACCCACTCGAGGAACTCGCCCGGCAGGCCTGCCGCGCGGAGCTTGTCGAGCACGATCGTGCCGCCGTGAACGTGGAGCATGGCCCCGGGAACCTACGCCGGCGCTCGCCGGCGAGCCATCGGCGCGCCATCTTATCGGATGCTTCCCCGACGCCGTCTCGCATGACCGCCGCCCCGCCGCCCGGCGCGACCCGCCCGCCGCCCCCTCCGGTTTACCGCTGGGCGGTGCTCGTCGTGATCAGTTTGGCGATGTTCGGCAACTACTACGTCTACGATGCGGTGAGCCCGATCGCCGACCTGCTCAAGGCGCAGCTCGGCTTCTCCGACCGCAACATCGGGATGCTGAACGCGATCTACAGCCTCCCCAACGTCGTGATGGTGCTGATCGGCGGCATCGTCATCGACCGCATCGGCGTGAAGCGGGCGACGCTGATCTTCGGCGTGCTCTGTTTCCTCGGCGCCGCGCTGACGGCGGCGACCGACGTATTCGCCGTGATGGCGAGCGGGCGATTGGTGTTCGGACTCGGCGCCGAGTCACTCATCGTGGCCGTCACGACGGCGATCGCGCGATGGTTCCGGGGTAAGGAGCTGTCGTTCGCGTTCGGGGTGAACCTCACGATCGCCCGGCTGGGATCGTTCGCCGCGCTCAACTCGCCGACCTGGGCGCGGCCCGCATTCGACCACTGGCAGGGGCCGCTCGTGATCGCGGTGGTGATCGGGACGCTGTGCGTGGTCGGACCGCTGGTGTACTGGGTGATGGAAAACCGGGCCGCCGCGCGCTACGCGATGGGCCAGGCCGCCGCCACCGACCGCGTCGTGTTCGCGGACCTGTTCCGACTGCCCGCCTCGTACTGGTACGTGGTGTTGCTGTGCCTGACGTTTTACTCGGCCATTTTCCCGTTCCAGACCTTCGCCGTGAAGTTCTTCATCGAAGCCCACGGCACGACCCGCGAATTCGGGGGCTTCCTCTCGAGCCTGATCACGCTGTTCGCGATGATCTTCACGCCACTGTTCGGCTATCTCGTGGATCGGGTGGCGCGGCGCTCGCTGTTCATGATGTACGGCTCGCTGCTGCTCGTGCCGGTCTTTCTGTTGATGGCATACAGCAGCCTGCCGCTGCTCGTGCCGATGGGGATGATGGGTATCGCGTTCTCGCTCGTGCCCGCGGTGCTGTGGCCCTCGGTCGCGTATCTCGTCGAGGAAGGCAAGCTCGGCACCGCCTACGGGCTGATGACGATGATCCAGAACATCGGCATGGCGGGTCTCAACTTCACCGTCGGGTGGGCGAACGATTTCGCAGGGGCGAGCGCCGCGAATCCCGGCGGCTACACGCTCGGCTTGTGGATTTTCTCGGCGCTCGGATTGCTCGGGTTTGTGTTCGCGGCGCTGCTGCGCCGCGCGGAGACGGGACCCGGCGCGCGCGGGCTCGAGACGATTCGCGCGGGATGAACACGCGCGCGTCGTCGGCGAGCATGATTCGCGGTTGCGTTTCGCGCCGCGATGGCCCATTGTTGGGAGACCACCGGCACGGGTCGAGCCGCGACGCGGGTCGGCCACATGCCTACTTGAGTCAACCAAGGAGGATGCCGTGAGTCTCTGGTGGTGTACCCACAAGATGGCGCCTTCGGGCAAGCGCATGTCCGTGCTGCACGAGGGCAACAAGTGCACGAAGAAACGGCAGTCCCGCAACTGCGCCCTGTACAAGAAGGGCTGGATGTTTCAGAATTGCCGCAGCGCGGGAGCCGTGGTGAAGACCGGCGCCAAGATTCGCGAAACGCGCGCCAGCAAGATCAAGCGGGCTCCGAAGCGCAAGAAACGGTAGCGCCCGGCGTCTACCGGTAGTCTTCGTCCTGTCGGGAGGGCGCGTCACTGGGACGCGCGCTCCCGCAGCGGGATCACTCACCCCTCATGACCGACATCGCCGATCTGAAGCGAGGCCTCGCCGATCGCTACCGTATCGAACGGGAGCTCGGCGCGGGCGGGATGGCCACCGTCTATCTCGCCCACGATCGCAAGCACGACCGCCCGGTCGCGCTCAAAGTGCTGCGCCCCGAGCTGGCGGCGGGATTGGGGGTGGAGCGGTTCGACCGCGAGATCCGCATTTCCGCACAACTGCAACATCCGCATGTACTTACATTGATCGACTCGGGCCGGGTCGGCGACCTTTTCTACTACGTCATGCCGTTCGTCGAGGGCGAGTCGCTGCGGGCGCGCCTCGAGCGCGGCGGCGCGCTGCCGGTGGACGAGGCCGTGCGCTATCTGCGCGACGTGGTGGACGCGCTGGCGGCGGCCCATGCGCGCGGCATCGTCCACCGCGACATCAAGCCGGACAACGTGCTGGTGTCGGGGCGGCACGCGCTCGTCACCGACTTCGGCGTGGCCAAGGCGCTGAGCGAGGCGCAGGCGACGACGCAGCTCACGACGGCCGGCATGTCGCTCGGCACGCCCGCGTACATGGCGCCCGAGCAGGCCGCCGGTGATCCCGACGTGGACCATCGCGCGGACCTGTACGCGGTCGGCGTGCTGGCCTACGAGATGCTGACCGGCCAGCCCCCGTTCGGCGGCCAGACGGCCCGGTCGATCATGGCGGCGCATCTCACCGAGCAGCCGGAGCCCGTCGCCCGGCGCCGCACCGGGCTGCCCGAGCCGCTCGCCGCGGCCGTGATGCGATGTCTCGCCAAGGTTCCGGAAGACCGGTGGCAGCAGGCGGACGACCTGCTCCGCGAGCTCGAGGCGCTCGCGACGCCCGGCAGCGGCATCGCTGCGGTCGCGGCGTCCGCGCGTTCGCCGCGCGTCGCGGCGCTCGCTGCCGCCGCCGTCATTCTGGTGGGAGCGCTCGCCGTGTGGGGACTCCGCGCCGCGCGCCAGGCGACCGCCTTCCGGTGGGCGCGCGAGGAGGCCGTGCCGCGGCTGCAGCGCCTGATCGAGGCCGACTCCGCTTTCGCCGCCTGGGCGCTGTGGCGTGAGCTCGAGCGGCGGGCCCCGGGCGATCCGGCGCTCGCCGACCTCCGCAGCGCCGCCGTCTACCAGACCGCGATCACCTCGAACCCGCCCGGGGCGCAGGTGAGCATCCGCGACTTCGGCACGGACGACGCGCCGTGGATCCCCCTCGGCGTCACGCCGCTCGACAGCCTGCTGGTGCCGCGCGGGTACCTGCGTGTGCGGATCGAAAAGGAGGGGTTCGCGCCGTTCGATGGAGCGAGCGTGCACTGGCGCTTCGCGGACGTGTACGCGCTCGACTCGGCGGGCGCCACGCCGCCCGGCATGGTGCGCGTCGCCGGCGGCGAGACCGAGCTCCAACTGCCCGGCCTCGACCACCTGCCGGCCGTCGGCCTCGGGGACTTCTGGATCGATCGCTATGAAGTGACCAATCGGGAGTTCAAGGCGTTCGTGGACAGCGGGGGGTACGCGCGACCGGAATGGTGGGAGGAGCCGTTCGACCTGGCGGGACGGCGCCTGTCGTTCGCTGAGGCGATGGCGCGGTTCGTGGACGGTACCGGCCGCCCCGGGCCCGCCACCTGGGAAGCGGGCAGCTATCCGAGCGGCCGCGACGACTATCCCGTGACGGGGGTGAGCTGGTACGAGGCCGCGGCCTACGCGCGGTTCGCGGGCAAGCAGATCCCGACGATCTACCACTGGGCGCGCGCCGCCGAGACGTGGGCCAGCGCCTGGATCGTGCCGCGCAGCAACCTCAACGGCGACGGCGTCGCGCCGGTGGGACGGTTTCGCGGCCTGGGCCCCTACGCCACGTTCGACATGGCGGGGAACGCGCGCGAGTGGTGCGCCAACGCCCTCGGCACCGAGCGCTACATCCTCGGGGGCGGCTGGAACGACCCACCGTACGGCTTCAACGACGGATTCTCGCGCCCGCCATTCGACCGCAGCGCCACCAACGGCATTCGCCTCGCCCGCTACGCGGCGGGCGAGGACCTGACGGCGGCGCGCAGCGCCGTGACCCGGCTGGTCCGCGATTTCCGGCGCGAGCGGCCGGTGTCCGACGAAGTCTTCCGCGTGTACCGGCGGCTGTACGACTACGACCGCACGCCGCTCAACGCCGTCGTGGAGGAAGTGGACTCGAGCGCCGCGGACTGGGTGCGGGAACGGATCGCGTTCGACGCGGCGTACGGCGAGCGGATGTTCGGATACCTGTTCACACCGAAGCACGGCCGTCCGCCGTACCAGACGATCGTGTACTACCCGGGATCCAATGCCATCTTCGCGCGGTCGTCGCAGTTCCTGCGGCCGTCACCCGCGAGCGACTTCATCGTGAAGAGCGGACGCGCGCTGTTTCATCCGATCTACAAGAGCACGTACGAGCGCGGCGACAGCTTGCGCTCGGACTATGCGAACGAAAGCGCCTTCTACAAGGAGCACGTGATCGCGTGGGTCAAGGACTTCCGCCGTTCGGTGGACTACCTCGCGACGCGCGCGGACATCGATACGACGGCGTTCGGCTATTACGGCGTGAGCTGGGGCGGATACCTCGGGGGGTTGATCCCGGCGCTCGAGCCGCGCCTCAAGGCCGTCGCCCTCTACGTGGCCGGTCTCGAGAACCAGCGCGGCCAGCCCGAGGTCGAGCCCATCAACTACCTGCCGCGCATCACCGTCCCGGTGCTGATGCTGAACGGGCAGTACGACCACTATTTTCCGGTCGAGACTCAGCAGCGGCCGATGTTCGAGCTGCTCGGCACGCCGCCCGCGCACAAGAAGTGGGTGGTGGCGCCCGGCGGCCACTTCGTGCCGCGGGCGCGCCTGATCGCAGAGACGCTGGACTGGCTGGACCGCTACCTCGGCCCGGTCCGGTGAAGGCGCACCGGGGGGGGCCGCCACGTCGCTGCGCGGCGACCCCCCCCCCGATCCCGGACCGCGGGCGCCGTTACCGGGAGACGCTCGTGACCAAGTTGATCGTGAACGGGCCCTGTCCGTGGAGTTGGACGATGGTGGCACCGCGCGCGCCGCCAAAGTGCGGCATCGTGGCTGGTATGTAGAGGTAGTCCCCAGCGCTATACGTCTTCAGCTTCGTGTCATCGGCGTGTCCGCCCATCCCCAGCTGCATCGCCCCGGAGAGCACCGTCACGTTCTCGGGCATCGGGTGCCAGTGAGCGGGGAACCGGTACCCGGCCGGGAAGCTGAGCCGCAGCGTGTAGGCGCCGGCCTCCCCGGGGTTGCCGTAGATCACGGCCATCTTCAATCCGGGGTCGAAGCCGGGTACCTCGAGATCGGCCCAGGTGATTGCGTTCGCGGCGATCGCATGCATCGAATCCGCCGTGCCGGGCATCGCCTGGCCGGACGCGGCCGGGACCGCAGCTCCGCCGAGCACGACGGCGAGGGCGAGGGTGCGGATGTGACTGTTCATGGAGCCTCCTATGAGGTGGGTACCACGTCTTGTGTGCTCGAGGAATCGGATCGAGCGTGCCGCGGTCGCAGTGCACCGGGCTCGCAGAGTCCCGCGTGTCAGAATGGTCCAGGTGCACGAGGGCGAGGAGCGCAGGAACGGCCGTGCCCGGGCAATCACGAGCGATCTACTCGGCTTGGCATCGCCAAAGCGACGATGAAACGGTCCGCCCGTCAAGGGGTGGGTCCCACTCCTCGGAGGCGATCAGTGTTGCACGGGCGCCGCGGCGTCTGACGGCGTCGCCGAGTCGCCGTGGCCGGACGACGCCGCGCCACCGAGGGCGAGCAGGGCGACGAGCAGCAGCGTGATCGCCGTGTGGGTGGCGAACACGTGCAGCGCCGTGCCGTGACTGACCCCGCGCTGGCCGAGGTCGGCGAGATGCCCGACGGTGGCACCCGCGAAGAACACCGCCCACGCGACCGCCGGACCCACCAGGTAGGGGCCGCGGAGCCACAGACTCAGGATGCTCGCGACGCCCATCCCGAGCAGCGCGAAGCTCCCGAACTGCTGAAACGGATTGCCTGCGGGCCATCCCAGCCAGGCCGCGAAGCGATCGGGTGACGCGAGGCCGAACGCGGCGACACCTATCATCGCGACGCCGCAGTAGCCCACCAGCACATACAGGAGGAACAGCTGGGCCACGGCCTGGCGGGAACGACGGCCCGAAGCGGCGGTGTGAACCGCCGCGGCTACGAGGAGCAGGACCAGCAGAGCAACGAACATGGCGCGACTGCCCTAGAAGTCGCGCTTCTTCATCTCCGAGAAAAAGTCCCGCCGGGCGATGTCCTCGTCCGTGGAATCCGGAGGGAGCGTCGCGTCGCCGCGGCGCCGGAGCTTCCGTTTGGCTTCCACCTTGGCGGCGGTCTTCTTGATCAGGGCGGCCAGCTTCTGCTCTTCGCTCTTGGACATCGGGCGGTGTCTCGCGGGGTGAGGGGTCAACAGGGAATATAGGGGGATCCCGGGCGGTGGGCCCGGGAGCCCCGGTCCCCGCTCAGTGACAAATTCCGGTACCCGAGTCAGTGTAGGTGCTCCCGGCCACGGGAACGAACTCCCAGGTGTACGCGTCGGCCGCCAGCGTGAGCTTGAGCACGCCGTAGGTGTCGGTGTTGTAGGCCTCGGTGTTCGCGATCGGCGTCGAGAAGTTGTAGTGGCTCCGGCCCCCCGACCCGATCACGAACTGGCGGATGCCGCGCGGGTCGTCACGCGTCCCGTCCGGCGTCTGCGGCGCGAACCGCTGGTAGTTGTGGTCGTGGCCCACCAGCACGACGTCGGCGTCGTAATCGTACAGCGCCTGCCACAGCGGCTGCGGCTCCGTCGAGCTGCCGTGCGACCCCGACGAAAACCGGGGGTGGTGCCAGTAGGCGAGCGTGCAGGTCTTGGTGGTGGCGGCGAGGTCGGCCCGGAGCCACTGCTCCTGGGTCGAGCCCGCACTCATGCTGATGTTGCTGTTGAGCGAGACGATGTGCCAGTCACCCAGGTCGTAGCTGTAGTAGCCGACGCCCGTGGGACCGGCGTTGGCGCCGAAGTACGCGAAGTACCCCGCCGCCCCGCTCGTGCGATAGTCGTGATTGCCCGGTGACGGGCGCGTGCGCGTCTTGTGGCGGCCCCAGCTCGGCTCGTAGCAGTTGGCGAAGTCGGCGGCGGAGCCGTTGTTGTAGGCGTTATCGCCGGTGGTGAACACGGTGCCTGGGATCGCGTCGAGCAGAGCGGCCGTGGCCTCGTCGCCACTCGAGCCGCAGTCGGCGATGTCGCCGCTTCCGACGAACACCTCGCCGCCGGGCGCCGGTGCCATGACGGTGACGCTCGCCGTCCCGAGCTTCCCCTCGCTCGTCGCGGTGATCGTCGCGGTCCCCGCCGCGTGCCCCGACACGAGGCCGCTCGCGGTCACCGTCGCGATGGCGGCACTATCGGTGGACCAGGTGATGCCGCGGCCGGCGAGCGCGGTGCCGCTCGTGTCCCGCGGCGTAGCTGCCAGCTGCATCGTCGCCCCGAGCCCGATCGTCGCGGCCGCCGGCGTGACCTCGACCGACGCGACGCTCCCCGCGGGCGGACTCGTGACGGCGCGGCAGCCGAGTGCGAACGCGAGGAACGCCGCTGCCGCGCGGCGCTGCGCGAGGGCGTACGGCCGAGGGTGCGGGTGAAGCACGAGGTCTCCTGCGGTGGTCGTCGAGTGGATGCGGAACAATCGAATGCGCGCCGCGCCGGGTCAACACCGCGGCGCGCCCGGGGTGGCAGCGGGCGCGCCGAGGTGTGATTCCCGTCACAGCGCGACTACGGGTCGCGCCGTTTCGCCGCTGGCGGCGAGGGCGCCGGTGGCGCCGGAGGCGCTGATCCCGGCGGCAGGCCACTGCCGATGGTGTTGATGGGAGTGATCGTGGCGCCGTTCAATTCGAACACGGTCCACAGCACGCCCGGCGCGTTGGGGACGGCGTACGACGCCACCACCTGGTCGTTCTGGTAGATGTCGACCCGCGCCGCCGAATTCGCGAGGACGGTGCTCGTGGTGTCATTGCTCGTCGTGTCGGCCCACGTGGTGTAGTCGTGCACGCTGAACCGGTACGCGCCCGTCAGCTGCTGGTGGATCGTGATGGTCTCGGGGCCGAGACCGCCAGTCACGTCCTGGTCGAGCGTCGCGAAGGGGTATTGCGCCGAGGCGCCCGGTGCGCCGTAGAAGACGACGGTCGGCGGGCCCCCGATCGTGTCCGGCACGGTGAGATAGGCGTCCAGGTCCGGAGGCGTCGGGCCCCAGGAGAGAATGATCCGGGTGGAGCCCGGCGGCTGCGGCGGCGACAGCGCCACGTCGAGGCGCCGTGTCTCGCCCCGGGCGAGCGTGATGCCCGGCACCCGGCCGGTGAGGAGCCCCGCGGCCTGGACGAACAGCGTGTAGCCGCCCGAATCCGGGAAGAAGAAGTAGAACCCGCTCTGGTCGGTGGTGGCCGATTGCAGCACCGGGTCGCCGGCGGTGGCGTTGACTCCGGCCTTGAGCTGGACGGTGGCGCCCGCGAGCAGCGCACCCGTTACCGCGTTGCGCACCTGGCCGTACAGGAAGGTGCGCGGGAGCAGCGGGTTGATGGTAAACACCTGACCCGCGGCGAGGGTGAAACTCGCATGGTTCGCGACGTACCCCGCCGCTGACCAGACGAGCGAGTAGTCGCCCGGCGGGACCCCGTCGATGACATAACGACCAGCCTGGTCGGTGGTGGTCGTCCGGAGGTTCGGGTCGCTGTCGTCCGCGTTGAGCCCGGCCTTGAGCTCGACGAGGACGCCCCCGATTACGGTCTGAGAAATGAGGTCACGCACCGTGCCCTGGATCTGGCCCGGCGACATTGCGACATCGATGGTGCGGCTCTGGCCGCCGGCGAGCGTGATCCCCGGCACAATGCCCGACAGGAAGCCCGTGGCGGTCGCGAACAGGGTGTAGTCGCCGGGCGCGAGCCCGCCGATCGTGTAGCGGCCGTTCTGGTCGCTGGTGGCCGACCGCAGTGTCGGATCGTTCGCGGTCGCGCTGGCGCCGGCCTTGAGGTCGAGCGTGGCGCCCGCGATCACGGCGTTCGTGGCCCCGTCGCGCACGGTGCCGCTGATCTGGGCGGCGCCACCAGTCGGCAGGATGATCTGAACCGAGTCCGCCACGCCGGTCGGGGTCCGTGCGCGGAGGTAGACCGTGCCGTTGCGCGACGCGACCGTACTCAGCAACCCGGCGGCGTTCACGGTGGCGAGCGCGGTGTCGCTCGTGCTCCATCCGGCGTAGAAGCTCGTGACCGGGGCCTGCGCCGAATCGATCGCGGACACATCGAACGGCGCTGACGCGCCGGGTGTGAGCGTCGTGTCGCGCGGGGAGATCGTCAGCGCCGCGACATTGGCGCCGGGACCGATGTACCCCAGCGGGATGAGCACGGGCGCGGTGCTCCCTCCGCCCGCCCGCACCGCTACGAACTCGCCCCCGGCGAACAGCACCTGCGACCCGGCGCGCAGCTCGAGGACCACGTACAGGGTCTCGCTGGGCTGCTCGAGGTCGAAGCGGACGGTGAGCCGAATCTCCTGCGCGTCCACGTTGAACGGCGCGGTCTCGTCCGTGACGACCTGCTCGGAGGCGGGCCGGTAGACGGTGACGTGGACGTTGTCGATGACCAGGCTGAGCGCGTCGAGGTGGGTTCCGGCCGCGAAGCTCGGGCGCAGCGCGAGCGCGACCGTGCCCGTGCCCGGGCCGCCGGTCGCGTCACCGCACGCCCCGGTCAGGACGGTCACGGCGAGCGCCGTCCGCCACCACGCCGTGCGGCGGCCGCCTCTCATCCGCCACCCGTACCCGTCGCTCATCCGTCTCCCCGTTCCGCGAGTGCCCTAAGAGGCTACGCCCGGTCGGGATTCGCGCAAGGGACATGCCCGGCGCGGCGGGGCCGGGGAGGGGGAAGGCGTGTTCGCACCGGGGGGGGGGCACGCCCACGAGGCGTGGCCCCCGCGCCTCACCTGCGGCGTTTTCTGGCCCCTATTCGCAGCACTCGGGTTAGCGGGGCGGTTGCCTGGGGCGCTAGCCTGACGCGTGCTTGCCCGCGTCCGCTCGGCCGCCGTGCTCGGCATCGACGCCTACCTGGTGGACGTCGAGACCGACGTGGCGAACGGCCTGCCCACCTTCGCCACGGTCGGGCTGCCCCAGGGGGCCGTGCGCGAGAGCCGGGAACGCGTGTACGCGGCGATCGCGAACACGGGGTTCACCTTTCCTCTGAAGCGCATCACGGTGAACCTCGCCCCGGCCGACATCCGCAAGGAGGGCTCGGCGTTCGATCTGCCCATCGCCCTCGGGGTGCTGGTGGCCACCGACCAGATCGGCGCGGGCCGCCTCGAGCGGGTCGCGGTTCTGGGAGAGCTGGGGCTGGAGGGGGCTGTGCGGCCCGTGCGCGGCGCCCTGCCGGTCGCCCTCGCCGCCCGTGCCGCCGGGCTCGAAGCGCTCGTGCTGCCGCGCGAGAATCTGCCGGAGGCGGGCGTGGTGTCGGGGATCCGCGTCCTCGGCGCGAGCACGCTGGCCGAGATCGCCGACTTTCTGGACGGCCGGGTGGAGCTGCCGAGCGCGGCGGTGGACGTGGCGCGGCTGTTCGCCGACCGGGCGGCGGACGACGTGGACTTCGCCGAGGTGAAGGGCCAGCAGCACGCCAAGCGCGCGCTCGAGGTGGCGGCCGCGGGCGGGCACAACATCCTGCTGATCGGCCCGCCGGGCTCGGGGAAAACGATGCTCGCGCGGCGCCTGCCCACCGTCCTGCCGGCCATGAGCCTCGACGAAGCGCTCGAGACGACCAAGATCCACTCCGTGGCGGGCGTGTTGCCGCTGGGCGAATCGCTCGTCGCGCGGCGCCCGTTCCGCGCGCCGCACCACACCATCTCGGACGCCGGGCTGATCGGGGGCGGGTCGTATCCGCGCCCCGGCGAGGTGAGCCTGGCGCACGGCGGCGTCCTGTTCCTCGACGAGCTGCCCGAATTCCGCAAGAACGTGCTCGAGGTGCTGCGCCAGCCCCTCGAGGACGGGGTGGTGACGATCGCCCGGGCGGCGATGAGTCTGTCGTATCCCGCGCGGTTCATGCTGGCGGCGGCGATGAACCCGTGTCCCTGTGGCTACGCGGGTGACCCCCACCACGACTGCACCTGCGGGCCGCCCGACGCGCAGCGCTACCTCGCGCGCGTCTCGGGGCCGCTGCTCGACCGCATCGACATCCATCTCGAGGTGCCCGCCGTGAAGTACCGCGAGCTGTCCGAGCGTGCGGGCGGGGAGCCGAGTGCCGCGATCCGCGAGCGGGTGGACCGGGCGCGGACCACGCAGCGCGCGCGGTTCGCCGGGCGGCCCGGCGTGTTCGCCAACGCCCACATGGGGCCACGCGATATCCGGGCGCACTGCCGCGTGAGCGACGGCGCGGAGGCGTTGCTGCGGACGGCCATCACCCGGCTCGGGCTGTCGGCGCGGGCGTACCACCGCATTCTCAGGATCGCGCGCACGATCGCGGATCTGGACGGGGCGGCCGGGCTCGAGCCGAAGCACGTGAGCGAGGCCATCCAGTATCGCAGCCTGGATCGGCGGGTGGTGTAGTCGCCGATCCGTTGGCGAAAGGATCTGCTCCTGGCTGGGTCCTCAACGCACGCGCGGGTATCGCCTGGTTTCAGTGCAGATGGGGTCGATCCAAGCGTGTTTGACGACTCCTGACCCAGATGTAGGATCAAGCTACCAGAGGAGGTGCGCGATGGGGTAACGCGACGCGGCCAGAACACAACGACGTCATCGAGACCGCGACCCAGCGCATGAGCCGCGAGCCGCCAGAAAGCAATGGGAGCATGGGCTCAGATCATCGTGAACCTGAGGGACGAGCGTCTCCAGTAGCCGCAGTCACAGGCGCCACTCCCTCCGTCGGCACCGGCGAGAAGGGCTTCTACGAAGCCTACGCCTCATTCTCCCGTACGCTTCGAGGATGGCTCATAGGGTACGGTGTTGGAGGCCCGGTTCTTTTCGCTACGCAACCCACACTAGGCCAACGGCTCGGTGACGCCGGAGTTGCCCACCAAGTCGCGCTGTTGTTCCTAGGTGGCGTCGCTGTTCAGATACTCGCTGCGCTCCTCTACAAGGCCGCGATGTGGTACGCCTATGTGGGCGAGCTTGAGGCCAAATTCCAAGACACTACGAGGTTCGCGATCGCCGCGTGGCTGTCGGATCAACTCTGGCTTGAGATGCTCTTCGATTTCCTCACTATTGGCCTTTTTGGCGCGGCCACGGTTTGTCTAGTTGCCTCACTGACGTAGGAACGTCACGTACCAGCCGCAGTGACCAGCGCATGGGGCTGGCGGGCGCGGCCAAGTAAGGAGACGTGAAAAGATGGCGCTGCTAGTTCCCGAGGGCTTCCAGGACCTGGCGCAAGCGCTGGCACTCAATCACGTGTACCTATCCACCCAGCCGCTGAAGCAACCCGACTCCACCCCCACTGAAGGGCAATTCCAGCGAGCCTCCGCGCACTTTCTCGGACGTGATGGCAGTACGATACCGCCGAGGATCATCGTTGTTCTTGGGGCCGGTGCGAGCAACGCCGCGTGTAGTCTCCCAACGGGGACTCGGGCTGCGGAGATTCTGAAAAAAGAGTTAAGCCGCAAGAGTCGAGTGAATCGCCCCGGGATTGCCGGAGACTCCTTTCCTTGGGAGGATTGAATCGCCCCGGGATTGCCGGAGACTCCTTTCCTTGGGAGGATTGGGGTCATGGCCAAGTCCACACGGTATGCGCCGGAGGTCCGGGAGCGGGCGGTCCGGCTGGTGCAGGAGCATGAACGCGAGTACGCCTCGCAATGGGCAGCGATCTGCTCGATCGCCGGGAAGATCGGATGTTCGGCGGAGACCCTGCGGCACTGGGTGCGGCAGGCCGAGCGCGATGCCGGGGAGCGCCCGGGGCTGACCACGGAAGAGCGGGCGCGCCTCAAGGTGCTGGAGCGGGAGAACAAGGAGCTGCGGCGCGCGAATGAGATCTTGCGCAAAGCGTCGGCGTTTTTTGCCCAGGCGGAGCTCGACCGCCGCGGGAGCTGAGGGTGGCGTTTATCGACGCCCACCGCGCCGAGTACGGAGTCGAGCCGATCTGCCGGGTGGTGCCGATCGCTCCGTCGACGTACTACGAGCAGAAGGCGCGCCAGGCCGATCCGACGCGGCTCCCGGCGCGGGCCCAGCGCGATGCCCGGCTCCGGTGGGAGATTGAGCGCGTGTGGCGAGCGAACCGGAGCGTCTATGGCGCCAAGAAGGTCTGGAAGCAGCTGAACCGCGAGCACCTCCCGGTGGCACGCTGCACGGTGGCGCGCCTGATGCGAGAGCTGGGGCTACGCGGCGTCGTGCGCGGCCGACGGGTCCGCACCACGATCCCGGACGCGGTGGGAGACCGGCCGCGGGACCTGGTGCAGCGCAACTTCACCGCCACCCAGCCCAATCAGCTGTGGGTGTCCGACCTCACCTACGTCGCGACGTGGCGCGGCTTCGTGTACGTGGCGTTCGTGATCGATGCCTTCGCGCGTCGCATCGTCGGCTGGCGCGCCTCGTCGTCGCTTCGGAGCGACTTGGCGCTGGATGCGCTCGAGCAGGCACTCTACGACCGCGACATCACCGCAGGTCTCGTGCATCACAGCGACCGCGGCGGGCAGTATCTCTCGATTCGCTACACCGAGCGGCTCGCCGACGCCGGCATCGAGCCGTCGGTCGGCAGCCGCGGGGATTCCTACGACAACGCTCTGGCGGAAACGGTGATCGGCCTGTTCAAGGCGGAGGTCATTCACCGCGCCGGCCCGTGGCGGGGCTTTGACGACGTCGAGTACGCCACCCAGTTGTATGTGTCCTACGCAGCGTGGCTCGTTCACCAAAAGAGCGACGTCAAGGCGGCCAGTTCTCTCAAGGATGTTGGTGTTGCAGTCATCCGCGCCCAAGTGGCTCAGTTGCTGGCAACGGAAAGCAGCCCGGCGAATCCTGAAGGCGAAGGTGCGGGTCCTTCGAAACCGCCCCCACGAATCGCCATCGCCACGATCTACGATTTCGTCAGGCAGCTCCAACCGGAGACGGTCGTCTTACTAAGAGCCGAGTTGGAGAAGCCATCCCTCTTCCTTCGAACCGGCGGGCTGATTGCCACCGCGGCAATCGTTGCCGTGGTCTTCCTCATCCTGGGCCTCCTTTTCCAGTTCACTGCGCGGGTGAACCTCGGTGCTCTGAAAGCAAATCTTGTGGCGCAGTTCGCCTGGGTGAGCTTCGGGACCCTGCTAGGCACTCTGCTCATTGTCCTCCTCGGTCTTCTTGTGAGCTCGGCGGCAGTCGTAATGGCTGCGTCAGTGGTGCACGTAACAGTGGTGAAGGGCATACCTGTGGATACGCTCATCTGGAAGACGTTCTTGCCACACGTGAAGAACTCACTGCTCTGGGGCACGGTCTTGGGCGTGGCCACAGGCCTGCTGCTGTTCCTGTTCAGCTAGGACACCGAGGTAGAAGCGTGATGCCCAGAAGTCTCCTGCGGTCTTTTTGTGGGGTGTCTGCATTCCGGCGCCGCTACCTTTAGGGGCATGCGCCCGTTCCCCATAACTCAGCTCATTCACGAGAACTTTTCGATCGTCATGACGTTTGCCTTTTCACGCCTCCCGCTTGAGCGGATGATGCAGACCAAGTTCTCGGGCGAATGGAAGTATCTAGGCAAGGCATTGTTCGACGTATCCGAGATGCGAGCGCAGCGCGCGTGCCTGGAGTTGGCGATGCTCCTACGCATATTGGACGACGAGGAGTCAATGTCGGAGGGGATGAAGGCCGGTGCCACTGACGGCTACGGTGACCTCTTCATGCCGGATGGCTCGAAGCGCTACCTCACGCTGCGCGACGTTTGCAACAAGATCATTCACGGTGCAAGCCTGACGTGGGATTGGTCGAGGCTGGACTGGCCGGTCCTGATCTGCGAACCGCAGGAGCGTCAGGGGTGGAAGCGCGCCGAGATTCATTGGGTCCAGGTAGCGGCGGCTGTCGGTAACATCATGAGTTAGCTGGCGCGCGCCGTTGTCGCTCACGGTCAGCACGACTACGCGCGGTCGCTTCTCTTATCTGCGTTCCAGCTCTACGTCCAGAAGTAGGCCAGCACGACGGCGAGAGCGACGATGTGGATGCCGCTAATGATGAGCGGGAACTCGACGTTTCGTTCCGGATCATCCAGCGCGTCCTTGAGCACCTCGTGCGTGTCCTCGACGAGCCGCGCAATGTTCTTCGCCCGGCCTCGGGCGCGCACCATCGTGCCGTAGAGGTTCCACGCGTATGCGATTCCGAGGCCGACAGTCAGCGCGCTCAGGAGTGATAGCATGATCAACCCGATCACGGCCTCGTCGTGCTCCGGCCAGAGGAGCTTGCTCGCACCGATCACTGCTCCGAGCAATAGGAGGGTCGAGCTGGCTCCGTTCATCTGCTGGCCCTTTGGCCACCACACGTCGTGGTGCGCCATCTGGTACTGCACGCGACACCACTCCTGATACTCGCCGTCCAGCTTTCCGTCCTTGGGCTGCGCGTTCGTTTCCATGTTCCGCTCGCCTCGGCTGAGGGTCGGATATAAGCTGCGTCCCGGCCCGTCCCAGTCCAGCCAGATCGTACCCACGGCCCGGACGATGGCGGGCGGGCGTCAACGCGCGGTCAACAACTACATTTCGTCGTGATCAGAATGGTCAAACCCTTCCTCGTCCAAGCGGGCTCGGCGCGGTTCGTATTTGTCGATCCTCCCGCCGCGCTGTACAAGTTTGTCGACAAGGAGGAGTACGCTCAGGAGCTCGTTACACGCGGGACGCTGAAGATCGGCACCCTCTCCGAGTATCGGGCCAAAGAGGGTTTGGATCCCGCTCGCGGCGACGCGGGCGAAGGGCAGTTCACCATCACGTTGGAGTCCGCGCAGCCGGAGACGATCACCGCCGAGAACGCGCCCTGGTACCTCAAGGAGCAAGTTGCCGCGATAGGCATGCCCATCTTCTCGCACGGCGGCACCATCAACGCGGCGGGCAACCATCCCGACTCGTACGTGTTCTGCACGTCGGCGGCGCAGACGGCCGCCCTCACGACGGCGTACGGCCCGTACTGCGTCAGGATTGACCACATTGTCGGATTCTTCACGGCGCTCAGCCGCCACCTGACATGGCGCCTCGAAAGTCGTTCCCGCCTAGGTCGACCGATTCATAGTACACGCGGCGGAATCCACTCGTGTCGCCCTGACCATCGATACGACCCGAACTCAATCCGAGCTACATGTCCGGCTTCACGCTGCCGATGCAATGGCCCCACCCGACGGAGAGACTGCGCGACTCGAAGAAACGCTTCCTGACTACTACCTGGGGCATACGCCTTGTGCACACTAACTCGACCCGGGCCACTGCGGGTTATGCCTGTCCAGAGGGAACAAGAGACCGCTCGTAGGAGGCGGTCTCTATCTTGCGGGGCCATAATCAAGTCGCCTGATCTTGGGACTCCTTTCTCAGACGAGCAAGGAAGTTCTTCAAGTTAGCCAACAGTTCATCGTAGAGAATCACCTCGATGTTCTTGAGCGAATTATTGAGCAAACGCAAGTTGTCCTCGATGATTTCACTACCTTTAAGCTGCGCCCTCGTTCCCGCGATGATGATACCTCGTGGTTTCATCACGCGAACCTCGATGCCCTTATGCCTCTTTATCTCGCTTTGAAGCGTGTCTGCATTCCGTTCCGCATAAGCGATGTAGTTCTCGACTTGAGAGATTGCCTTGGCCAGCTCAGTGCTCCAGTAGTAATTGCCTCGACTTCCGTCCTTCCTTAACAAGGGAGTGTTTGGCTTCTTGATTTCGTAGATGTCCAAGTAGTTGTACGCATCAATCATCAGGAAGTCCGGATACCTACCACGAAGCGAGATACTCTCCTTCTCCAGCGTGTTGGCATAATTCGAGTTGAAGATCAGGATGTACTCCCGGAGGAAGTCCTGCCATGCCTGTTCGTTGTGCGCAGAAGCGCGCAGGCGCCGCTCGTACTCCTTGATGATTTTGCCAACATAGACGACCTCTGCGGCTCGTTTGTTCTTGGAAACCGCGATCAGCTTGTCTACACCTCTAATCCTGTCTTCGTATTGCCGCAGGAACCGTGGGAAGAACTTGCCCAGGCTGTCCACGTCTTGGGCCGATAGCCTCTTGGTGACGTCCTTGGCGCCAAGAATTCGGGCTAGCGTGTCGGCTCTATACGCGTCCGCGCTCTTTGGCGGCTTTCGAAATATCCGCGGGGACCAGCGGTGCAGCGAAGCAACGACCTCACTTCGTTGTTCCTCGAACCTTCGGGCGTTAATGGTTCTGAGGGCACTCAACAGAAGCCGCAAGTCCTTGTGGTTGATAACAACTGAGCGAGCTCCTCGTTGTCTTTGCACGGACGTGGGTCGCACTGCGTCTATGGCAAGACGGTAGTTTCCAAGGTCCGTCGATAGTTGCCTCAACAATAGGTATCCTCTGCTCGGGAGACCGCCGCCGTCTCTTCTCAATCCGGAGGGAAGGGCAACGAAGCCGTTCAGAGCAATGCTGCGCACATACTGATACTGTGCCGACTTTGGATCGAGCTTGTAGGTACCTCGTCGTGTCTGCTTGTTGATGCGCCAAAGAACCCGGTGTGACTTCGGGTCTTTGACGAGTACGATCGACGGTTTCTTCTTGGTCCTAGGTTTCTTCGCCATTGAGTGGATCCGTGAGCCACGAGATGGTCGCGCTGGCTGCGGTAGCGCGAAAGACGTGGGTTACGGTCAGCATATAGCACGGACGCTAAGACTTGCAAGGAAAATGGACCTTGCAAGAGGTGAGGATCGGACTGCCGTCCTCACCAGCCCCGAATCTCTTCCACGCGTTCGCGCGCCCGCGCCTCGTCCCGTCTCTGCGTAGCTAGGCCACTACCGATAGCCCCAATTGCTCGAATACGCGGGTTTGGGTGGCCTTGGAGTGTATCGAACTGTAGTACCCACTCGTTCCACATCGCCGATTCACTCCCGCTCCACGACATACTGCGGCCAAACGCCGCCTGCGCGATATCTGTTCCAGAGTATCCCACGTCGACAGCTGCTTCAGCTTTCACAGCCCAGTCGGCCGGATTTGGGTAACCAGCCAGCGGCGCGAGATGCAGCTCCTTCAAGGTGTCCATCTGGAGCAACTCTCTGAGGAGTGTCGCATCATTGCCTACCAAGTGTTGGACGATTTCTGAGGGAAATAGGTCCCCGGGCAGAGTCGCCATGAGTCGCCGCCGATCATCGACGCTCAACCGCTCTAGCGCCGCACTAATCGTTTCCTCACAGCGCCAGAGCTCGGAATTCTGATGTAACCGCTCGGCCAGCCACTCCATCGCTAGCGATGGGTCTGCCTGGAGAATCTCACGGAGAGACCACTCGTCACATGGAACGCGCAGGACTGCCCGGTGCCACACCTCGCGCAGAGACTCTCGTACGGTGCCTTTGGGATCAGCAGTCCATTCACCAATCGCCGCTGCCGAAGCGATGAACGGGTCCCGGTGGGATAGGAGCCGCCGGACGACTGCTTCGGGAAGCTCCAAGCGTAGACAGAGACTCTCGATCCACTGCGCGCCGCCATCCAGGCGCTCCAGTGCAAGGTCGATCAGCTCTTCTGGCGTTGCCTCCTCCTGTAGCACCGTGATCGCCGCCATAAGACGCTGTCGACCATCATCAAGGCAGAGTAGGGCAAGCTGGTGACTCGTCGAAGCCTTATCTCGAAGTAATCGCCGTAGAAAGGGCTGCAGGAGGTCGGACGATGCGTTTCCCGCAAGGAACGCCTCAAGCCAGGGTGCGCAGTCGTCCGTTTGATCCGCAATCACCTGGCACACATGCGGGGTCCACCGCGGCCACGGGTTGCTAATGAGGCGACCTTCTTCCTCATGGCGAAGCATCTCGGGAACTGAGAGACCGGGGCCGGCCTGTGCCCATCGTGTCGCCAGTGCTGTCGCTCGCTCTCGCTGTTCCTCTTCCTCGGCTCGCCAGTCCCCCCGCTCCCGGTGAGGGAAGAGCGTCTCGAAGTCAGCGTCGACCGAGGCGGACAAGTCGACGCCGAATCGATCCGCGACTGAGGCTACCCAGTGAAGAAACCCTGAGTGACCTTTGCCTGCATCCGCAAGATCGCGCAACATCTCGCCGGCAAAGGAGGCGGCTTCAGCGGCAAGGGGCTCCGGTAGCGGTCGAGACGGACGCGGATGATAGGCCCACGCAGACACAACGTCTTGCACGGGTTTCCAGTGCTGTACCGGCTCGTTGGCAAGTCGCCCGCGAACTGCTGGCCACATTGCACGAATCGCTCGCGCCTCCTCAAGAGACACGAACCCGAATGAGAGCGTGAGATTTCGGCCACTGCCCGGTTCCGGCTCGGTGCGCTCGAATTCCGGGGACAGTGCCAATACGAGCGCATGCAGCCCGACTGCCGGGTTCCGACCTTCGTCCAACCAGTGCTGCGCAGTCTTCAGCAGCTGGGTTCGCCGTTCGAGCACGGACGGCGTGCCGGGCACTGCCGCATGGATCCAGTCGGCAACCTGTCGCAGCGCATGATCAGGATGCGAATGCAGCGCGCGGTTGTCTCCAATGGCACCGCCCAGCAGTATCGGGAGCGCGACCTCAGGCGCCGTCTCCAGCATGGTCCGACCGATTCGTCCGACCCATTCCGGATGCTCCGTCGCAATCCAAGTCGTCTCACGTCGGCCGAGTCGGGAATACAAAGCCCACAGGTCATGGGAGCCGCAACGCTCAATAAGGCTCCGCACCAAGTCCTCTGAAACCCGGGCGCCTCGATGTTGAGCCCGGACAACCGTAAGTGTCAGTTCCTCCACGTTCGGTGCGACCGAAAGCAGGGGTTCGATCGGCAGGGACGTAGGACCAGCGAAGAACACGTCCCGCACCAGTACATCGCGCAATGCTGGCGGTCGCACAGTGAGTCGTTCTCGATCGACCTCAACCAATACGCCGCCGGCCGCAAGGTGCGAGACCCGTTCGCGAAGTCTGGAGGCAGGCTCCTCCAAGTAATCCGCCACGGCCTGCATGGCCATCCCTGCATCGCCGCCCGCTGCAAACACGGCGAGCAACGTCTTCGTGTCACCGCCAATAAGTCGGTTGAACACAAAGGCGATCTCTTGCGCCAGAGCATCGCCTTGTGCTACAGCCCTCACGTCTCCTCGCAAGCACAGATTGGAAAGTGTGACGGCTAGGCCCGGCTTCCCTTCAGCCTGATTCACAATCTCTTGGATCAGTCCGCGCGGGCCGCCGATGCCCGCGCCTCTCACAACTGCCGCAATCTCATCCTGAGACAATAGGTCCAACCCACGCACTGATGCGGATGGTACATCCAAAGCTCGCGCGACGTCATCGCGGCTCCCGGGCCACGAGTCGGCGATGATACGGAACTCACCCCCCATCTCGGATCGCAGGCGACGCAGCTGCGGCAGGCGGTCGAGTTGTAGATGCGCGTTCTCGACAACGAGTGCAGAAGGATTCTCGCGACGAATACCCGCGGCTATCTCACCCAAGTCGGGCGTATGAGCAAAGAGGCCTCCCTGCTCCTTGGCGAAGTGGTAAAGCAGGAATGTCTTCCCCACGCCCGGTTGTCCAACGACCAGGAGATCGCCCGGAGTGTGCACCAGCCATAGCATGTCCTGCGAGCGCCCAACCAACACATCACCGATCACGGACCGCCCGGGCTGCGGCATCACAGACAGTGGCGGAGGCCCCCCGACGATCCCGAGCAACTCTTGGCACCACTCGGGACGGCGATACAGAAGGTCTGTGAACGCAGGGCGATCGTGAATCTGTGTTAGTGTGAAGCCTAGATCGCGCGCCACCTTCTCGAGGGCACTACGCCGCCGGGCAGAAACCGATTGTGAGGTAGCGAATACGACTGCTCTACGTGTTCCACCACGGGCTAGGTACGACTGGAGATTCCGACGCAGATTGCGACCGAGATCGGCGCCGATCGTCGTGACCAGCGGAAACGGAAGTCCTGCGCCATCGGCAATGGCGCCGTCCATACCCGCGTCGTCGCCACCGCGGATCGGCACGAGGGTGGGGTGTACAGCACCGAGGAGGTCGGCTGCACAGCGTTCGAACAGCTCGGGGTCGAGCTTGCCGCCTAGTCCTGCTTCGATGTCACGATAAAACGAGTCGCGTATCATTCTTCAGAGCCTACCACCAATGTCGGCCGCTTGGAAACAGCACCGCGACGACGCTAGTAACACTAGCAGAGCCGCACCCTTAGTCTGCGAGGTACTGGATTACGACGGCTCCGTCACCAGATCCACGATCATTTTGACCCGGGATTCGATCTCCTGGCGAGTAGGCTTCACCGTCTGAAAAACGAAGTTGATCGTCTTGGCCTCGCTGCTCCCTCACGCGGTCGCGCTAATGCGTATTGAAGTCGTTGTATGGTGCCTTGAGCGCTAACGCGACGTAGATCTCGAGAAGGGCTTGCCGGCATGGATCCGGCTCTTCTACAAAACGGATCTTCATCTTTCGGATGCGCTTCCTAGCGAGGCGGAACGCAGTGACGAAGCCGTCATCCGTCATCAAGTGGGCGCGTGAACCGTCCGCTCTGTAGCTCGCTCACAACAGTCGAGATCCCAGCTAGCATAAGAATTATTGTGAACACAAGTAGTAGGTAGTTGAAGAGCCAGTCGGACGGCAGCCCTTCAAGGAGCAGCCACGAAAGACCGAAGACCATCCACACAATCATCGCCATGAAAAAGAGAGTGACTCGCATCCTACCGCGCGGAAGAACCCCGTTGCCTCCAGGCCACTGGTTGGCCAGGACCCGATCCTGCTCCGCGCGGACCCAGAATCGCCATAAGCTGCGCAGGAGGCCGCAACTGGCCACGTGGATGAGGGCGATCCCCCCCAGAAGTACCGCGACCCGGGTAGCCTTTGACGCGACAGCGGGTAGCCAGGCTGGCAGTTTGAGTGGTTGCGGCACCAATTCTGAATATTTGAACCATACAGAGGCGCCCACAGTTAGCCAGGCAATCCCGACAGCGCGGCGCGCCAGCCGCAGCCAACCGACCCGCCAGGCCGCGCGCGCATCCACAGCAGGCGGGACCGGTGAAAGCTCGTCCCTCCAGGGGCTCATCGCTGTCTCCGCGCACTCCCTTAGGACGCGCAGAACGAAGCCATCGAGATTGTCCCAATAGGCAGAGTGGTCGGCAAGCCGCGAGCCAAGGTTCCAGATCCGGACCGATTCCGGTACGCCTGGTTCGGTGGTTCTCATGGGACCGTTCGGCACGGGGTCATGCGACGCGTAGAGGTCGATCCACCGATGCAAGCCCAGGGGTCTTCGTACTTGCTCGACGAGGCTCTTCATGCGCTGAGAGAGGATCCGGTATGAGAATATCCCTAGCACTACGAATGCTGCGGCGAGGAATGTTACGCGATTTAAAGGCGCGTGCTTGAAGGGCACCGAACGGCTAAGGGATCCCCATGCGACGAGTGTTCCGAGAAGGAACCCCGAGAGTAGCAAGAAGGATAGCAATGCGCTCAGGCGTTGCAACCACGGCTTCGAGACCAGCAAGGCAGCCGACCGTGTCCCCAGGTTGGGCCACAGCTTCAAAGCTAGGTAGATAATCAATCCAACGAATACTGCGACAGCCGAAGGAGCAAGCGCGACTCCGACGGCCTTCAGAATGTCCAGGAAGGTGATCCTTTGAGCTATGACATCTACAAACAGCCAGAGAGACAATCCGATGGCGATGACGATGGCTATGGTAGCAAGCAATGTGGGGTTCTTCTCTACCTTGGCAAATCTGGCTGACAAAACTTTCAGACTGACGAGCAGCGCCGTGCCAGCGCCGAATGTCACTAGGCTGTCTGGAACGACACGTGGCCCCAGGGGATCTTGGCGTGTCGCCTCACTAGTTTCTGCCGCTGTCCCGAGGATCCCACCCAGCGCGTCCATCGCGACGGCCGCGCCTTGCGAATGGGCGACGACGACCGTGGTCTCGCAGCACTGCTTCAGTCGTGCGAGTCCCCCAAGGACCCGCGTGCGAATCAGCGCGGCCCGGATCGGACTCTTGACGAATGCGAGGCTATCGCCGACGATCGCCGCGAACCCTCCCCTCGCAGCGAGGATCCGGGTCCGCAGTTGCGGGATAGGGAGCAGTCCAGCGACTAGTCCGATTGCCAAAATGGCGATGTACAAGGGCGCGAACAGCAGAGCTATGGGGAGCCAGGCGTAGGTTTTGACTACCGAGACGATTTTATTGCTGACCTTGCCTGACTCGGCTGCGGTCCAGTACCTCTGCGCAATGCGGAGGGCGATGGACCATGGCAGCGCCGTCACGCTCCAGGAAACAAGCTCTCGGTAGCTCGGAGCCAGGAAGGCGTCCGCCCACCACCCCTCGCAAAGCAGCCAACTCTCCTGACTTTCGCCCGCTCGTAGCCGAACAACCGCTTCCGCGCGACCCTCGTCATCTGGACCAGCCTGCAACGCGGTCGCGCTAACCCTGTAGTTCGTCGCTCGGCCGATTGTCTGCAATAGTACGTCGCCCCACCGAACGAGGGTTTCCCCGGACCGCTGTGAACCGATCCCATGTACGAGGAGCACACCGAGCTGGTATTCCTTCGGCGCTTGGAGGGAAACACCAGAGAGGTCGTGGCCCCCCTCACTGTGATCGAGCCGACGGGTTGGTGTCATCACAGTCTCCCAGTGAACCGTTTCAGGTGGTGTGACTCATTCAACTAGTTATTTGACGTCCGAATGACTGCGCCGAGCGCATCAGCATCTGCGTGCCATGGACCGCCGGTATGGCCCGTTTACTCTGGTCGTTCGTCTGGTGCTTCTGTAGCCTCGGCGGACAGGTCCTCGCGGAGGAGTCTGATGATCCCGGGGACGTGCCGGCGAGCTGGCGCTGTCCGATTTCTCTCCCAGTTGTAGACCGTTGTCTTGTCCACGGCAAGTCGCTCGGCCACCTCGCGCTGCAGTAACCCCAATTCGAGCCGCCGCCAGTGGAGCCGGTCCCCAAGGGTCTTGATCTCCTTCGGATAGCCTACCGGCAGCGGCTTCCGTCCCTTCAAAGTGGCATGGCAAAAAGGCAACGCAGGAATGTCCCTACGGCTACGCGGGCGACCCCCACCACGACTGCACCTGCGGCCCCCCGGACGTGCAGCGTTACCTCGCGCGCGTCTCGGGGCCATTGCTCGACCGCATCGACATCCACCTGGAGGTGCCGGCTGTGAAGTACCGCGAGCTGTCCGAGCGCGCGGCCGGGGAGCCGAGTGCCGCGATCCGCGCGCGGGTGGACCGGGCGCGGACCACGCAGCGCGCGCGGTTCGCCGGGCGGCCCGGCGTGTTCGCCAACGCGCACATGGGGCCGCGCGACATCCGGGCCCACTGCCGCGTGAGCGACGGCGCGGAGGCGTTGCTGCGGACGGCGATCACCCGGCTTGGCCTTTCAGCGCGAGCGTATCACCGCATTCTCAAGATCGCCCGCACGATCGCGGATCTGGACGGCGCCGCGGGCCTGGAGCCGAAGCATGTGAGCGAGGCGATTCAATACCGCAGTCTGGACCGGCGGGGCGGAATGACACCGGGTCCCGTCGTTCCCATTTCGACACACGGGCGGTAACGTCGGCCGCCGTCCCGACTCGCCCTGGTAACGTAACAGGCCATTGTATAATGATTTACGGAATTCACCACAGCCGGCACGGTCATTGCTTACTCCCGGTCCGGAGGATGGTCCTCCCACAACGACAAGAGCACACCCGGGGCGACCCGGGGTCGCAAAGCCAGGGGTCTCTCCGAGACAGCCCAGCTGCCGAAAGTGAGATGAGCGCGCATGAACAGCTTCGATTCAGGGCCCGCGGCCGTACGATCGGCCGCCCGCCAATCCCAGCAGCTGGTGACCTACCTCCTCAACGGACCGGATGACCCCGCGGCGTGGGCCGAGCTCGCGCGCCTCGCGGACGGCATCCGGGCCGAAGCCGCCGCGCAGTCGCTCAGTGAGCTGGAGGGGGTCGCCGCGAGCATCGCGGCCATGGCGGACGTCGCCGTGCTCGACGCGCACACCACGATGGAGCTCGACGCCGCGGCGGACCGACTCCTCGTCCTCACGGACCGGGCCTCGCAGTCCCTGGAGGCGCTGACGCTGCCGGAGGAAGACGCTGTCGCGGGGCCCTACTCGGATGCCGGGTAGCGCCGCGGCCCCGCCCGGTCGGAAAGTCTCAGGCGCGGCCGACCTCGGGCCTACCGCTCAGGTCGGGATGGTGATCTCGCAGCCACGCGACCGAGTCCGATAGCGTCACGCGGCCGTCGCGGCTGCGATAGTCGAGCTCCGCCGCGGCGTAGCGCGACGTCACGGCCCAGTGGTGCCGCGCCATCTCGATCACGACCGGGTCGGGCAGAGCGGACGTCGGTCGCCCGACGAGCCGGCTGAGCCGGTCCGCCAGCGCCGCGAGCGCCCACGCGAGGTGGTAGGGCAGCACGCGCCGCGGCGCCGGCAGGCCCGCTACGTCTCCCGCCAGGGCGAAGAACTCCTCCACGCCGCACACCGTGCCCGGCAGGTGGTACACCGGCCGGGCCGCGGGCCGCTCCATGATGCGCACGAGCGCCGCGGCCACGTCGCGCACGTCGGCGAAGTGCATCCCGCCGCGAATCACGAACGGGAGCCGGCCCCGCAGGTAGCGCACCAGGTGTCCCGTGGAGCGGAAGCGGTGGTCACCCGGTCCGAGCAGCATCGGTGGGCGCACGATCACGAGGTCCACGCCCAGCTCCTCCGCCAACGCCCGCGCCCCGCGCTCCGCCAGGATCTTCGAGTGGTAATAGGGCCAGCGGGCGACGCGCTCCTCGCAATAGGGCGCGTCCTCGTCCGCCCACTCGGCGGCGCCGCGAAAGCAGCCGACGGTCCCGGTGCTCGACACGACCACCAGCCGGCAGCGATGGACCGCGGCGAGGCGCACCGCCGCGCGCGTGCCCGCGACGTTGGTGTGGTACATGTCGCCCGGCTCGCGCCGGCTGTGGCGGACGACGGCCGCCAGGTGGAAGATGCCGCCGAGGCCGTGCACGCCGGCGTCCGCCGACCACGCCTCGGGTTCCGTGACGGATCCCGCGAGCACCGTGACCGCGGCGAGTGGTCGCGTCCACTCCATCCGGTGCCAGGCGTCGGGGGAGCGCGCGAGCGCGATCACGCGACGCTGAGGGTCGCCGCGCCGGAGGGTGAGCAGCAGGTGGCGTCCGAGGAAGCCACCGGCGCCGGTGACGAGATACGGACCGTCGGTCAGGCCACGGGCTCCGGGGCGCGCCCGGGATCGCCCACGGCATGGCCGGGCGCGGCGCGCAGCGCCCCGAGCCGCTGCTCGAGCGGCTCGTCCCCCGCACCCGTCTCGAACAGGTGGGCGAACTGGTTCCCGAGCGAGCGCGCGATCTCCGGATCGAGGTCGGGGGGCAGACTCAACGCGCTTTCGAGCACCCGCCCGCCGCGCTGCTCGATCGCGCGGCGGAGCCATGCCGCATCGACGCCGGGGACCGGATGCCGGTCGAGGAAGCCTCGCAGGTGGTACGTCGTCGTGACGGTGGCGCGCGCCAGGCGCGCGAGCACCTCCTGGCTCGCGGCGTAGACGTCGTCCGCTGGGTCGAGCGGAATCGGAGCGCCGCAGGCGATGTGGATCCGTCCCAGATCGATCCGGCCGAGGAACACGCGCACCGTCCAGGCGAGCAGCGCGCCGAGGCGCATCTTCGGCTTCGGCGCCCCGGCCAGCTCGCGGGCGAAGCTCGCTTCTTCGGGCACGCGCTCGTAGGACAGCGCCACCGGGAGCAGCGCGCAGGGCTCGCCCGTGGCTTGCACCGAGCGCAGCAGGCCGCGCTTGGGCGGCAGGAACCGGCGCGAGCGGCTCCGCTGTCCCTCGATGAACACCTCGAGCGCCCGGCGCTCGCGCACGAGCGCGCGCACCCGGGCCGTCACGGCCGGGTCCTCGCGCCCCTCCCCCCGGGTCACGTAGAACGCCTGCAGGCGGGTGGCGAGCCACCCCACGACGGGAATACGCGCGAAGTCGACGGCCGCGGCCACGTAGGGAATGGGGACGCCGAGGTCGCGCCGCGCGAAGAAGAGATAGGAGCACAGGATGAAATCGAGATAGCTGCGGTGCGACGGCACGATCACGAGCGGGCAGTCCGGGGGCACGGCCCGGCGGGCTGCTTCGAACGACGGCAGGTCCACCGTGATTCGCTCGCAGCAGCGGCGCAGCACCTTCGTCACGAGCCAGGCCGCGGCGCGGAGCAGGCCGGTCCCGTCGGGTTGCCGTCGGGCCCAGCGCAGGTCGCCGCCGTGGCCCGGATGGCGCCGGCCGGCGAGGCACCACTGCGTGTCGTCGCGCCGCAGAAGGTACCGATACACCCCGCGGCTCACCGTGGCGACGTACCCCCCGGGATCGAACCCCGCGTCGAGCGGTGCCGCCGAGCGGAAGTCGAAGGTATGCCGGGTGAAGTAGCGAAACACGCGGTTGGCGTGGGTGAGGCGCGCCCGCAGCTGGGCGGCCGCGCGGCGCGCGCGCGGCGTGCGCATCCCGGCCGCCGCGATGGGCAGCCGGTGGTGCATCGCGTCCGCGACGCCGAAGGCCAATCCCGGCGGCCCGAGGTAGCGCATGGCGGGCGGCCGCTCGACGGGATGCACGGCGAAGAAATCCTGGATGCGCGTCCAGCATTCCCGCACGGTGGCGCTGCGCGCGACGCCCGCCACCGCGTGCTGAATCAACGGCTCGCTCCCGGCGGGAGGCGCTCCGTTACAGGCGAGCAGGATGCGGGTGGCCACTTCGTCCACCGGGATCAGGTCGAGGCGCGCGTCGGGGTCGCCCACCACGGCGCGCAGGTGCCCCGATCCCAGCAGCATCACGAAGGTGGCGAACCCGGCCGCGCTGTCGATCCACCCGGGAAAGGGATAGCGCCAGCTCGCCGAAATGATGCTGGGGCGCACGATCGCGAGCGGCACCCCGCCGCTCCGCGCCACCAGCAGATGCTCGGCCAGGGACTTGGTGAACGTGTAGGTGTTCGGGTGACCGGAGCGCCGGAACAGCTCGGCGGCGCGGGCGCCGCCGTTCAGGATGTCCCCGTAGAGCTCCTCGGCGGGCGCCGGGAGCGGCGCGAGCGTTTCGCCGGCGGACGTGTGCGCCCCGGCGGCGGGCGTCACGTACGCGGTCGACACGTACACGAGCCGCTCGAGTCCGGCGCACGCCCGCGCCAACTCGAGCAGGTTGAGGCTCGCGGCCACGTTCCACCGCGCGGCGTCGGCCAGCGGATGATCGAACTCCACCGAGGCAGCGGCGTGGAGCGCGTGGGTGGTCGTGCCCGTGATCGCGTCCCGCGCCGCGGGGTCGAGAGCGAGACCCGGGTGCTCGAGGGTGCCCTCGACCACCCGAACCAACCGGGTCCAGTCCCGCGGCAGCCCGACGAAGCACGCCGAGGGGGCCACCTCGCGGCGGAACCGCTCGTCGGCGCCGCGCGCACCCTTGCGGCGGATCACCACGGTCACCTGGGTGGTCTCGAGCTCGTCGCGCCGGCGCAGTAGCTCCTCGAGCAGCACCTTTCCCAGGAAGCCCGTGACGCCCGTCAGCAGATAGGCCCGCCCCGCGCCTCCCCCCTCCCGCATGCGATTCACGGCGCTCTCAGGACCGGAGCCGCGCGGCCGGCGGTCCGGCCACCAGCTGATTGCCGGCTCCGAAGACGTTGGCCGGATCGATCGCCCGCTTGACCTCCGCGGCCCACTCGAGGGCGGCGGGCGACATGATGCGGGGCAGGAACGCACGCCGCAGCTTGCCGACGCCGTGGTGGTGCGAGAGCGATCCGCCGGAGTGCAGAATCTCGTCGCGAGCCGACCGCTCGAGTTCGGCGAAGACCGCGCTCGGCTGCTCCACTCCCTTGTGGTAGAACGCCAGGTAGAAATAGACGCACACGCCCGTCTGGTAGACCTGCGTCACCCGGCAGCTGATGAAAGGTGTACCGGGCAGGCCGCGCGCCGCGTGCTCGGCGGCGATCCGCCGCTTCACGTTGTCGCACAACGACAATGCCTGGCTCCACGGCACCGACGTCTCGAACGACTCGCCCAGGATGTAATGCCGCATGACGAAGTCGCGGATGTAGGCGATGCCGAAGGTCAGCTGGTACCCGCGGCGCCCGTTCTCCGCGCCCGCGCCCATGCCGCCGTGGCGCCGCGCGAGGCGGCTCACGGCGCGCCGCTCGGTCCGGACCTCGTCGGCGGCCGCCTTCGAAGACCAGCGTGCAGGCGACCATGCGGTCCGGATCGAAGCCGCGCAGCCGCGTGACGAAGAACTTCTCGGCCTGCCGCTTGAGCGCCGCCAGGCCCTCGGCCGGGCTTGAGCGTCATGCTCAGCTGGAACTGGAGGTTGTCCACCAGCCGCACGCTGGCGGGCGGCGTCGCCTCCCGCGTGAGATCGTACAGAAAGCCGACGCCCGCCTCGAAGGACGGGAAGATGAGCGAGTCGTAGCGCGTGACCTCGGGCAGCGGGAAGATCTTCACCACCGCCCGGGTGATGATGCCGAGGGTGCCCTCGGAGCCGAAGATCCAGCGCCGCGCGTCGACGCCGACCGACTCGCGCGGCGCGACCGCGGGTCGCGACACCGGGCCGCGCGCCGTGACCACGTCGACGTCCAGCACCAGGTCCTCGATGTTGCCGTAGCGGTTCTTCTTCATGCCGCTGCAGTGGGTCGCGATCCAGCCGCCCAGCGTCGAGAACTCGACGCTGTCGGGCTCGTGGCCCAGGGTGAAGCCGTGGGCCCCGAGCTGCTCCTCGATGTGGCGCCCCACGGCGCCCGCCTCGATGCAGGCCATGAGGTTCGTCGGGTCGATCCACAGGATCCGGTTCAGCCGTTCGCATGTCCACCGACACGATCGTCCGCTCCTCGTCGCTCGGGCAGCGGAGCGCGTCGGTGACGTTCGTGCCGCCGCCGTAGGGCACGAGGCAGACGTCGTGGCGCGCCGCCGCCTCCACCAGCGCGACGACGTCGTCCTCGGTGCGGGGGTACACCACGAGATCGGGCAGCCGTTCGAGGCGCCCGTACTTGATGAGCGTACATCTCCTCCAGCGTGTGGCCGTGGCCGTGGCGCAGGCGGATCGCGGCGTCGGTGGTGACGGCGTCCGCGGTCAGGAAGGTCCGCAGCTCCGCCACGAACAGCGGGTGCGCGCGCGGCGCGGGCACGTCCGGGGGATACGCGGAGTCGTGCGTGTCGCGGGGATCGAGCGCGACCCCGAGGACGCGGCTGGTCCACGGGAGCAGATCGGGCAATTCGGCGCCGCTCAAGGGGTAGCGGGAGCCCGTCAGCGTGACGTGCCCGTTGGGCAGCACCGTGAATGCCGAGTCGCGAAAGCCCCACACGTCGAGGCTTTCCTCGTCGCCGGCGTGGTGGGGCGGATCGCCCGGCACGATGCGGTCATCGGCGTCGAGCGCGAAGCGGGGGGCCATGGAACGCTCCGGGTAGCGGCGCGGTAACGATACAGGCAGGGGGCGGGGCAGGCCAGCGCGGCGCGCGGAGGCAGGGATTGCCGAAGAACCGCCGAAAGGCGGCTATCCGGGACGCGCAAAGGTGTGCCGACATCTCCGTTTCCGGACGAGTCCGCTCTGTCCGTCGCAGACCGCCTCCGACCGCCATCTTTTCGACCGCGTCTCAAAACCCCGGCAGTGCCACCATCCCCACCGGCTCCCCCGCGTTCATCGCCGGCGTGGGGACCACGTACATCATGACGCCGCCGATCGGTGCCCGCAGCACCGCCAGAGTGTCGCCGAAGAAGTCCGTGACGGCGCCCAGCGTCGCCCCCGCCGCGACGGCCTGACCCTCGACGACCTGGGGATACCACAGGCCGGTGACCGGGCTGCGGACGACCTCGGTGCGCGCGAACTCCACGGCAGCGGGCAGCGGGTCGGGATCGCCCGGCAGCATGCGCAGATACCGCAGCAGGCGAAACACCCCGCGCAGGTTGTGCTGGACCATGTCTTCGTCCGCCAGGCCCAGGAATCCCGCCTCGCTCGTGATGGCTGGCGTGCCGCGCAGGTGCGCGGTGTTCTGGGTGTACACCCCGATGCGCAAATCCGGCGGGCGTAGCGTGTCGATCACGATGCGGGTGTGGCCCCAGGCGAGCGCCAGCTCGCGCGCCAGTGAATCGGCGCGCGCATCGAGTCCGAGCCGGGCGGCGTAGGCGTAGGGGCGCAGCATCTCGTTGCCATCCCCCGAGTGCATGTCCACCAGATAATCGGCCCGGTCGATGATCGCGGTCGTGATCGCCTGCGCGATGCGCTCGGAGACGGTACCGTCGGCGCGGCCCGGATACATCCGGTTCAGGTTCTTCCCGTCGATCGGGCTGTAATAGACCGTCCGCTTGAGAAAGGACGGCAGGTTGGCCACGTGCACCATGAGCACGGTGCCGGAGAGCGCCGCCGGATCGAGCTGCGCCCGGGCGCGCTGGAGTGCCACGATCGGAGCGACCTCGGCACCGTGCGTGCCCGCGATCAGCGCGAGCGTGGGCCCGGGCCGCGCGCCCCGGATCACGGTGATGGGGATGCGCGTGCCGGAATCGGCGCCGGCCGGCACGACGAGATACCCTGAGACTTTTTCTCCCGCGCGCGCCGTGACCGGGCCGACGGTGAGCGGCGCGGGCTGCTGCAGCGTCATGGCGAGCGTGAGGGCGGTCAGCGTGAGCACGGGCATTCTCCTGAGCGGGAAGGAAGCCGCGGCCAATCTACGCCGGCGCCGCGGGCGCGCGAGCGCCGCGCCTCGTCCATCATCCTCACGACTGTCACCGACATCGTGGGGTTCCTGAGCTTCCTCGGCTTGGCGACGGCCGCGGCGGGCGTGTTGTGACCGGCCGGCCGCGTTTGCGCCGGGCACGATCGCGGCCTATGATTCGCCCAACCCCCTACTCGTTTCCCCGGAGGCCGAATGTTCCGACGCGCGATCCCGGCGCTCGTCGTCGCCGCGACCCTGTCATCCGCGCCACTCGGTGCCCAGAATCTGCAGGACGAGATCGGGCAGCTGTTCAGCTTCGGGACTTGCGGCGCGCCGCTGTGCCTCGAGGGCGCGCTGCTGGGCCACGGGAATCACTTCGTTCCCGCCACGGTGGCCGGCACCGGCAGCATGATCTCGTTCGTCACCAACGCGATCGGCACGGCCGTGGGCGAGCTGCCGCTGAGCGCCTCGTCGGGCGGCACCAGCTTCCGGTTCGAGGGCGGTATCCCCGTCGCGACCACCACGTCGGCCGGCCCGATCTTCGCGGAGCGCGCCCAGACGCTCGGGCGCGGCCGGTTTTTCCTCGGCCTCAACGTCACCGGGCAGCAATTCTCCCGCCTGCGCGGCGTGCCCATGGAGAATCTGCGGTTCAATTTCGCGCACGAGGACACCGACCCGGCCGACTCGCTCGGCGAGCCCGTGTTCGAGAACGAGCTGATCACCGTACAGGCCGCGCTGAACGTCAATCTCCTCGTCACCACCGCGTTCGCGAGCTGGGGCATCGTGGATGGTGTGGATATCGGGGTCGCCGTGCCGCTGGTCCACACGTCCCTGACCGGTACGAGTGTGGCGCAGATCCTGCCGTTCGGCGCCGGCACGCCGCACCGCTTCGGCACCGACGTGAACGGCGACCCGATCCTCACGGCCGTGTCGAGCGCCGACGCGTCGGCCACGGGAATCGGTGACATCGCCGCCCGCGTCAAGATCAACATCGCCCAGACGAGCACGGTCGGCGTGTCGGTGCTGGCGGACGCCCGATTTCCCACGGGGGACGAGAAGAACCTGCTCGGGGCCGGAGCCTTCTCGGGGCGCGGATTCGGCATCCTGTCGCTGCGGTTCGGCGGATTCTCCCCGCACGCGAACGTGGGCTACGTGTTCCGCGACGATTCCCTACAGAGCGACGGGATCCTCGCCGTCGCCGGCTTCGATCACCTCCTCGCCTCGTGGGCGACGTTCGCGCTGGACTTCCTCTCGGAGTGGCAGGTGGGCGGCGCGAAACTCCAGGTGCCGCCCCCCATCGTGTACGACACGCCCTACCGCCGGACGGTGGCCTCCACCGACATCCCGAACCAGCGGGACAACATCCTGGCGGCGTCCGTCGGGATCAAGTTCACCACCACGCGCGGCATGACGATCGTGGCCAACACGCTGTTCCCGCTGAAGGACGCCGGCGTGCAATCGGCGGTGGTGTGGGCGATGGGGCTGGAGTACAACTTCTAGAACAGACGGACGAGACGGACGAGACGGACGAGACGGATGGTGTCCGCCTCGTCCGCCTCAGTTGTTTTGCCCCCCGTTGTTGATCCAGGCGCGCACGATCTTGAGCTGGGTGGCCGTCAACTGGGGCGACGGCGCCGTGGGCATGTTGCTGCCGCATGGGGCCGGCCAGTTGATCTTCTGATAGACGAGGCTGGTGGCTGCACTCCCCGCGACCACCAGCGTACGACCGGGGCAGGAACCGGTGCCGCTCGACGCCACGCCCACGATGTTGTTGGGGTTGCGCTGAAAGCCGTGGCATCCGGCGCAGCCGCTGGTGGACCCTACCACTGCGTTGGCATCTCCGGACCAGGTGTAGATGGCCGAAGCCGTGAAGGTGGCGCTCGTGGCGCCGGACGCCGAGGCGCTCAGCGTATTCGCCATCGTGCCGTCCGCCGCATCGGCTGACGTTCCCCCCAGGGTCCAGCTCGTGACGGTCGCGATGCCGCTCGCATTCGTGGTCTGCGAGCCCCCGGTAACGCTCCCGCCGCCCGCGGTTGGGGTGAAGGTGACCGTCGCGCCCAGGACGGGATTGAGGAACGCGTCGCGCACCAGCGCTGACGGGCCGACCGCGACCACGGTCCCCACACGCGCCGTCTGGCCGCTGCCACCGTTCACTGCGACTGTCGCCGCCGCGGCGGCGGTGACCGTCACGCCCGCCGTCTGACTGATGTCGCCCACGCTCGTCGCCGTGCCCCGAATGGTCTTCGCCTGGGCCAGCGTCGAGTTGAAGGTCGAGCTGAACTGTCCGGTCGCGTTCGTCGTGCCGGACGCGGGGCTGAACGCGCAGCTCGAGCCCACCGCGCAGGACACGCTCACCGCCTGGCCGGCGATCGGATTGCTGAACCCGTCCCGTACCGTCACGGTGATCACCGAGGCCGTGTTACCGCCCGTGGTGCACGAGCTGCTGCAGGCGGCGATCGAGTTGTCGCTGGCCGCCACGAGCGAATTGCTGAGGCTCACCGCTCCGGGGTTCACGACCACGGACCCGGTCGGTGTGATCGCCACGCTGCCGTTGATCGTGGCGCTGATCGTCTTGGTCTGCGCCGCGGTCGAGCTGAGGCGTCCCGCGTTGAACACGCCGCCCGCGTCCGTCGTGCCCGACGTGCCCGTGGCCGTGTTGGCCGAGCCCGACGCCGACCAGGTCACGCCCGCGCCGCTGATCGGGTTCCCGAACGCGTCCCGCACGGTGATCGTCACAGTCGCCTGCGTGCCGCCACCCGTCGTGCAGCCCGACGCGCAAGCGGTGATCGGGCCCGTCGTGGCGATGGCCGACACGGAGCCGCTCGGTGGGCCCGCGGTGCCCGTCGCGGCGAACCCCACCGGACTGCCGGTCAGCCCGGTCGCGCTCGCCTGCAACGCGTTGGGGCCCGCGCCCGTGCCCAGGGTCCAGCTGCCGACGGCGGCGATGCCGCCCGGGCCCGAAGTCGCGTTGCCGCCCGCGAGCGAGCCGCCGCCACCCGTCACCGCGAACGTCACCCCGTGGCCCTGCACGGGGTTGTTGAACGCGTCGCGTACCAGGACCGACGGCGCGACGGGCACCGCCGTGTTGACGGTCGTCGTCTGGTTGTTGCCCCCGTTGAGCGACATCTGGGTCGCGGGCCCCGCCGTGGCGCTCGCCGTGAACGTGACCGGGCTCCCCGTGAGCGCCGCGGTCGCCTGGAGCGCGTTGTTCGCGGTGCCCGCCGCCGTGCCGAGGCGCCAGCTGCCGACGGTGGCGCGGCCGTTCCCGTCCGCCGTCGGGGTCGCCGCGGTGACCACGCCGCCGCCGGCCGTCACGGCGAACGTCACGACGCTACCTCCGCGCGGGTTGCCGAACTGGTCACGCACGATCACCGCCGGGGCGACGGCGACGGTGGTGTTCACGGTGGCCGTCTGGTTGTTCCCCACGTCCAGCGCCATCTGGGTGGCGGTGCCCGCGGTCGCGGTGGCCGTGAACTGCACGGGGGACCCGGCCAGGCCGCCGACCGACGCGGTGGCGGTTTGTGTCCCGGCGCCGGTGCCGAGCGTGCGGGTGGCCGCCGCGATGCCGCTCGCGTTGGTGGTGGACGCCGCCGGAGACACCGACCCGCCGCCGCCGGTCACCGTCCACGACACCGAGATCCCCGGGACCGGATTTGCCGCGTTGTCGGTGACGAGCACCGTGTAGGCGACGGGCAGCGTCGCGCCCACCGTGTCGGTCTGCGCGTTGCCGCCCGCGAGGGCGATGTTCGCAGCCGAGCCCGAGATTCCGGTGGCCGCGAAGGTGAGGGGCGAGCCGGCGAGGCCCGGGGCAGTGGCGGTGAGCGAGTTGGGTCCGGGCGCGGGGCCGAGGGTCCAGGATCCGATCACCGCGAGTCCGTCCGTGCCCGACACCGGGGCGGCGCCCGTGACGCTGCCGCCGCCGGACGCGACGGCGTAGCTGACCGTGATGCCCGCCACGGGGTTGTTGAACTGGTCGCCGACGAGGACGGCGGGAGCCACGGGCAGGGTGCTGCCCGCCGTGGCGCTCTGGTTATCGCCCGCCGCCTTGCTGATCTGGGTGGCGGGGCCCGCCGTGCCCGTGGCGGTGAACGTCACGGGTGAGCCCGCGAGCCCCGTCGCCGTGGCCGTCAGCGTGTTCGCGCCGGCGCCGGTGCCGAGCCGCCAGCTCCCCACGGCGGCCACGCCGTTGGTTCCCGTCGTCGCCGTCCCGCCGGTGAGCGACCCGCCGCCCGACGCGATGGCGAAGGTGACCCCGACGTTCGCTACGGCGTTGTTGAATTGATCGCGCACGAGGACCGCGGGGGCCACCGCGACGGTGCCGTTGACGGGCGCGGTCTGGTTGTTGCCCGCGCTCACGGTGATCTGACTCGCGTTGCCGGGCGCGGCGCTCGCGGTGAAGGTGACCGGGCTGCCGGTGAGACCGGCGGCCGTCGCCTGGAGCGTGTTGTTGTTGGTGCCGGCGGCTGTGCCGAGCGTCCAGCTGGTGGGCGCCGCGACGCCCGCGGGCCCGGTGGTGGCGCCGCCGCCGGCCACGCTGCCGCCGCCTGCCGTCACCTGGAAGGTCACTCCGACGTTGGCGACGGGGTTGCCGAACTGGTCGCGCGCTACCACCGAGGGGACGACGGGCACGGCGCTGTTGACGGGAGCGGTCTGGTTGTTCCCGGCGTTCAAGGCCAGCTGGGTCGCCGCTCCGGCGGTGGCGCTGGCGGTGAACGTCACCGGGCTGCCCGTGAGGCCGGTCGCCGTCGCCTGAAGCGCGTTGTTGCTCGTGCCGGCGGTCGTGCCGAGCCGCCAGCTGCCGACCGCCGCCGTGCCGGTCGGGTCCGTGGTCGCCGTCCCACCGGTGACCGCGCCGCCCCCCGCGGTCACGGCGAACGTCACGGTGACGTTGGGCACCGGGTTGCCGAACTGATCGCGCACGCCCACCGAGGGATTGCTGGCCACGGTGGTGTTCACGGTCGCAACCTGGCCGTTGCCGCCGTTCAGGACCATCTGCGTCGCCGCGCCCGCCGCCGCCGTCGCGACGAACGTGACGGGCGAGCCGGCGAGGCCGGCGGCGGTTGCGGTGAGCGTGTTCTGTCCGGTGGTCGTGCCCAGGGTCCAGCTGCCGACACTCGCGACGCCGGTCACGTCCGATGTGTCGACTGCGCCCGCGACGCTGCCGCCGCCCGCCGCGACGGCGAAGGTGACGACGGCCCCGGGCGCCGGGTTGCCGTACTGGTCGCGCACCATGACGGCCGGTGCCACGGGAACGGCGCTGCCGACCGGCGCGGTCTGTCCGTCACCGGTGCCGATCGCCATCGCGGCCGGCGGGCCCGCCGCGAGCGTGAACGTGACGGTGACGTGCTGCGGGCTGTTGGCGGCCCGGGGCGAGCGGACGGGGACGGTGGCGGTGTGGGCGCCCTGCGGCAGCGACCCCGTGGCGGCGGACAGGGTCAGCGTCGCCGGCGCCGTCGTGCCGCCGAGCGAGGCGGTGAGCCAGTCGAGCGGGCCGCTGCCGTAGTCGATCGGGTCGAGCGCGAGCTCGGTCAGCGCGACGCCGCCGGTGTTCGTGATGGTGACCGAATCGGTGGCGGGGTCGGGCCCGCCCGCGACGGCCGCGAAGGCCACGCTGGCGGCCGACAGGGCGATTTCCGCCGGGGACCGCACGGTGACGTCGGCCGTGGCGGTGAAGTCCCGCACCGTGGCGGTGACGCGGGTCATGCCGACCGCGACGCCCGTGACGATGCCATCCGGGCTGATCATCACGACGGTGGAGTCGTCGGACGTCCAGGCCGTCGCGACCCCGATGAACGGCGCGCCGTTCTCGTCGCGGGCGACGGCGATGAGCACGCGCGTTTCGCCCACGCCGAGCTCGATCGCGGTGGGTGAGACGGCCAGCGAGGAGATGGCGCCGGGCCCGATCGTGTAGTCGGTGAGGCAACCGGCCACCACTGCGGCGGCGAGCGCGGCGTGCCCGGACCGGGGCCAGGGGGGCATGGCGCTAGCGGATTTCGCGGATCAGCCAGCCGGTGGCGGCGCGCTCGAGCGTCGCCTGGAACGTGATCGGCTGGTTCTGCTCGCCGTCGCGCATCACCATGTCCAGGGTCCCGGTCACGGTGGTGCGCGCGACGTCGTCGCCTTCGAGCTGGATGCTCGAGGGCCGGAGGTCGGCCTTCACCTGGCGCGCGGACTCGAACAGCCCGCGCCACGCGTCCGCCTGGCGGCGGGTGAGACCGGGATACACGCGCCGGATCGTCTCCACGTTGCGGGACTCGAGGGCCCGCGCGTACGCGGCGATGGCCCGCTCGATCTCGGGCCGCGGATCGGTCCGCACCGGTGGCGGCGCCGCGGGCGGCTGGTCCTCGGTGCGGGCGGGCGCGGCCGCCGCCGCCGCCGCGGCCGTCCGGGCGCGCGCGGCCTGCGCGACGGAGTTCCACGCGACGAGGGCCTCGTTGAAGCGAGAGAGCGCGTCGTCGCGGCGTCCGTCCAGGGCGTGCTGGCGGGCTTCCCGGACCAGCGCGTCGCCCGGTGCGAGCTCGCTGTTGGTAGCGCCCGCCGACTGGGCGTCCGAGCGGGCCCGCGCCGCCTGGGCACCGAGCCGCGGGCCCAGCGTGTCCGCGCTCGGGCGCACGCCCACCGCGGGCGGACGCCGGGTTGCGGATCGTATGGGCGCCCGCGTCGCTGGCGTTTCCTGCTGCCGCACCGTCGTCGTCGCCGTGTCGGGACCGGGCACCGGGGCGGGCATCGTGGCCGGCGCGCTCGGGGCGGGATCGGCCGACGCACCCGGTGGGGAGGCGGCGGGGGAGGGGGAGGGCGCGGCCCCGACGGGGAGGAGACCGAAGTACCACGCCGCCCCGGCGCCGCCGCCCGCCAGCAGCACGAGCGCGGCCAGCAGCGGCACCAGGCGGCGCCGCGCTCCGGCCCGCGCGGGCGTGACGATGACGACCCCGGTTGCGCTGATCGTGCCCATCGTCGCGGTGATGACGGCCTCGCCCGGGGCCACGGCCGTCACGAGGCCGTGCTCGTCCACCGTGGCGACTTCGGCATCGGTCGACGCCCACGTGATCGCGTCCCCGGGGAGCGTGGCGCCGGCCCGTGACCGGCGGGCTGCCGTGAGCTGGACCGCTCCGCCCACTGCCACCGTGACCCGCGCGGGGGACAGGGACATGGCGCTGGTCGGCTGGACCCTGGTCGTCTTCCCGCGCGCCTTGCCCGCGGGCAGGGGCGACTGGGGCGTCTGGATCGATTGCAGCATCTTCGCCTGGGCGCTGTCGGCCACGAGCGTCACGAGCTGCGTGCGGATCGGATCGTCGGGTGCGAGCGGCGCGCCGCCGATGGCCGCGGCGGCGGCGTCGAGGTCGGGGAAACGGTCCGCCGGGGCCTTCGCCAGCATCTGCACCACGGCGGCCTCGAGCTCGGGCGGGCAGTCGGGGCGGGCCTTCCGCAGCGGCGGCGGCGGCTCGTTGAAATGCTGGTACATGATCGCCATGATCGAGTCGCCGGTGAACGGCTGCTTGCCGGCGAGCATCTCGTAGGCGACGATGCCGAAGGAGTACTGGTCGGAGGCGTGGGTGATCTCCTGCGCCGCGCATTGCTCGGGACTCATGTAGGACGGCGTGCCCACCGTCGCGCCGGTCATCGTCAGCCCCTGCGCTTCGCTCACCTTGGCGATCCCGAAGTCCGTCACCACCGCCCAGCCGTCCGCGTCGATCATGATGTTGCCCGGCTTGATGTCGCGGTGGATCACGCCGCGCCTGTGCGCGTAGGCCAACGCCCCCCCCACCTGCTGGAGGATGCTTTGGGCCATCGGTACGGGCAGCCGGCCCAGCTCCTTGATGATCGACTCGAGCGTGCGTCCCTCGATGAACTTCATCACGAAGTAGACGAGATCCTCGCTCTCGCGCACCGCGAAGATCGGGATGATGTGCGGATGGCTCAGCTGCGCCGACGTGCGGGCTTCGCGCTTGAACCGCTCGACCATGCCTTCGCCCGAGAGCAGGGCGGGCGCCATCACCTTGATGGCGACTTTGCGGTCGAGCGAGAGATCATGGGCGAGGTAGACCGTCGCCATACCGCCCCGGCCCAGCTCGGCCAGGATCTCGTACTCCCCCAGCGTGGCCTGCCGCAATGCGTCGAGCAGCGCCCGATCGGTGATCGTGGGACGGGCGGGCTCGGCCCGCGGCACGTGGGCGGTGGCGACGTTGCCCTGCGGGCCGGAGACATCCGCCCCGCACGTCGGGCAAAACCGGTTGCCCGGCGCGACCGTGGCGCCGCACTTGGCGCAATTGATCGACGGATTCATTCGGTAATCGCCCAATATACAGGCGGGCCAAGACTTGCACAGCGACGGCCATCACACGACGAGGCCCGCAGCGCGGCCGGCGCCCCGGGATCACGTGGGGCCTGCGGCCTCCTGGGTGGCCACCGCGGCAGGGCCCGTGTCCCGCTCTGGGATGGTCAGGCCGGGCCGGCGGGTGGGGGTCGGGTGCGCGACCTGGATCCAGGTGACCGCGCCCAGGATCAGGACCATGGCCGCGATCATCCGGGGCGCGATCGCCTCATCGAGCACCGCCCACCCCAGCACCACGGCGATGACGGGGTTCACGTAGGCGTAGGTGCCGACGATCGTCGGGGGCGCGTGCCGCAGGGCGTAGAAATACGCGCTGTACGCGATGATCGAGCCGAACACGATCAGGTACGCGGTCGCGCCGATGCCGGCGGCGGTGAAGCGCCACCGGGCCGCCTCCCCGAGCGCGAGGCCGATGAGCGTGACCGCGACGCCGCCGGTCAGCATCTGCAGGCTCACAGCGACGTACGGGTTCGCGCCCGTGGCCGGCTGCCGCTTGTAATAGACGGATCCGAACGCCCAGCTGGCGCTCGCGAAGGTCAGCGCCACCGGGCCCCGGAGATCGGCCGCGAGGATCTCGCGTGGGTTGACACCCACGAGCAGCAGCGTGCCCGCGAGCCCCAGCGCGAGCCCCGCCAGCACCCGTCCGCTCGGCCGGCCGCCGCCGCCGGGCACGATCGCGTCGAACAGCGCCATCCACAGGGCCACGGTGACGACGAAGATGGACGCGACGCCCGACGGCGTGTACTGCTCCGCCCACACGACCGCCGAGTTGCCACCGAGCAGCAGGAAGAGACCCACCACGCCCTGCGTGCGCCACGTGGGCCAGTCGCGGGGCAGGCGACCGCCGAAGGCGAGCGCCAGCGCCAGCAGCAGCACGCCTGCGACCACGAAGCGGGTCCCGGCGAACAGGAACGGGGGCAGGTCCGCCACGCCGATCCTGATGGCCAGATAGGTCGAGCCCCACAGCACGCACACAATGAGGTACGCGGCGAGGGCCTTGCCGCTCAGGACCGCCATGTGCCGACGCCGCCTCCTTCGCGGTCAACCTGTCCTTTGATTGGGACACCCGAACTCGCTACTATCCGGGTCATGTCCGCGCCCACCGCCCTCTCCAAACTGCGCGATGTGGTCCGCCGGTTCCCGTCGGCGCTCCTCGGGTACTCGGGCGGGGTGGATTCCGCCCTGCTGGCGGTGGTGCTGCGCCAGGAGCTCGGACCCCAGCGGATGCTCGCGGCGATCGGCCGCAGCGCTTCCTACCCCGCTGCGCAATACGCGATCGCGCGGGCTGTGGCTTCACAGTTCGACGTGCCGCTGCTCGAGGTGGCGACGCGCGAGCTCGAGGACCCGGCCTACCTCGCCAACCCCACGAACCGGTGCTTCTACTGCAAGACGGAGCTGTGGGCCAGTCTGGGCGCGGTGGCGCGCGAGCGGGGCCTCGCGGTGGTGTGCGATGGGAGCAACGCCGACGATCTCGCCCCCGGAGAGCATCGCCCAGGACACGCCGCGGGCGTCGGGGCGGGCGTGCGCAGCCCGCTCGCCGAGGTGGGAATGACCAAGGCCGCGGTCCGGGAGGCGGCGCGGGCGCTCGACGTGCCGAGCTGGGACGCGCCGGCGGCGCCGTGTCTGTCGAGCCGGGTCCAATACGGCGTGCAGATCACCCCCGCGCGGCTGCGGCAGGTCGAGGAAGCCGAGGAGTTCCTGCGCGCGTTGGGTGTCGCCGGAGACCTCCGGGTGCGCCACCACGGCGACCGGGCGCGCGTCGAAGTCGGGCCGGCGTGGATCGCCTTCGTCGCCACTCGGTGGGCCGAGGTCGAGGCGCGACTGCGGGCCCTCGGGTTCTCCACCGTGGAGCTCGATCCGCGGGGATACCGGCGCGGCGGTCTCCTCGCCGCCACGGGATCGTGAGGCTGTTCGTCGCGGTGAACCTGCCGGAGGCGCTGCGGGACACGCTGTGGGCGGCGGGGGAACCCGCGCGCCGCGGGTCGCCGCCGGTGCGGTGGGTGCGCCCTGACGGGATTCACGTGACGCTGAAGTTCCTGGGCGAGGTGGCCGAAGACCGGCTGGGGGAAATGCGTGCGGCGCTGGGTCGCGCGGCCGACGGCCTGCGGCCCTTCGACCTCGTGGTCGAGGGCGGGGGGGTGTTTCCGGATCCGGCCCGACCGCGCGTGTTCTGGGCCGGGATCGTCCCCGGGCCGCAGCTCGAGCTGTTGCAGCACGCGGTGGAGCGCGAGATCGCGCCGCTCGGATTCCCCCCGGAGGCCCGGCCGTTTCGGCCGCACCTGACGCTGGGGCGCGCCGAGCGGGGTGCGGACGCCGCGGGGCTGCGGCGCGCGGCGGAGCGAATCGCCGGCGTCCGGTTCGCGGGATCGGCGCTGGTCGAGACCGTGGACCTGATGCGCAGCACGGTGTCGCGCGACGGCGCGTCGTACGACGCCGTCCACCGCCAGCCCCTCGGATAGCGGCATGGCGCGCTTGGGTTGCCTCGTCATGCTGGGCGCCGTCGCCCTCGCGGCCTGGTGGTTCCGGGCGCCGCTGGTGCGCGGCGCCGGCGGCATGTTCGGGCGCCGGCCGCCGCTGCCGCGGATCGCCGAATCGATCGGAGCGCCGACCCCCGCCGCGGTGGCGAGCGCCCAGGCGAAGCTCGACGCCATGCACCGCGCCGGGGGACCGGACTCGGTCGTGCTGACGGCGAACGAAGTCGCCTCGTGGGTCGGCGGCGGAATCGACTGGACGGTGCGGCAGACCTTCGACTCGTTGCGCGTGGAGCTGCGCCCGGACACGCTGGTGCTCCACGCGCGGCTCGACACCCGCGCCCTGCCGCCCGAGGCCCTGGGGCCGTTCGGCGGCATGGTCGAGCCGCGCGAGCCGCTGCGCATCGCCGGGCCGGTGTCGGTCGCGGCGCCGGGCGTGGCCGAGTTCCGGGTGAGCACCCTGGTACTGCGGGACTTCGAGTTTCCGGGCGTCGCCGTCCGGCGGATCGCCGAGCGCGTGGCCGGGGCGAACGAGAACGGCGGGTTCTTCGTGCCGATCCCCGTGGAGGCGCGCGACCTGGCGCTGGGCCCCGGGGGACTGGTGCTCTACCGGAGTCCGCGGCGATGAAGCGACGCGTCATGATCGTGGACGACGAGAAGGGCGTGCGGGACGCGCTGCGCCAGCTGCTCGAGTACGAGGAGCTGGAGGTGCAGACGGCGACGTCGGGCGGCGAGCTGCTGCGCCTGTACCCCGAGTTCCGGCCCCACCTCGTGTTTCTGGACGTGAAGATGCAGGGGATGGATGGGCTCGAGGCGCTCAAGAAGCTCCGCGCCCACGACCCCGCCGCCCAGGTCGTGATGATTTCAGGGCACGGGACGATTCAGACGGCGGTCGAGGCGACGCAGCTCGGCGCCTACGACTTCCTCGAGAAACCGCTCGACACCGACCGCGTGTTGCTGACCCTGCGCAACGCGCTGCAGCACGCCGTGCTCGCCAGCGAGGTGGGCCGGCTCAAGGCCGAAGTCGAGTCGCGCTACCGCATCGTCGGATCGAGCCGCACGGTGCGCGACCTGATCGAGCGCATCGAGAAAGTGGCACCGACGCCGGCGCGGGTGCTCGTGACCGGCGAGAACGGCACCGGCAAGGAGCTGGTGGCGCGGGCGATCCATGCGCTCTCGCCGCGCGCCACCGCGCCGTTCGTCGAGGTGAACTGCGCCGCCATTCCCGCCGAGTTGATCGAGAGCGAGCTGTTCGGTCACATGAAGGGCAGTTTCACGGGTGCCATCGGCGACCGCGCGGGGAAGTTCGAGCAGGCCGACGGCGGCACCCTGTTCCTGGACGAAGTGGGCGACATGAGCCTGTCGGCGCAGGCCAAGGTGCTGCGCGCCCTGGAGGAGGGGGTCATCTCGCGGATCGGCTCGGCGGAGCAGCGCGGGGTGGACGTGCGTGTGGTCGCGGCGACGAACAAGGATCTCGCGGCCGAGATCGCGGCCGGGCGCTTCCGCGAGGACTTGTTGTACCGGCTCAACGTCGTCCCGATCGAGGTCCCGCCGCTCAGCGCCCGGCGCGGCGACATTCCTCAGTTGGTGGCGCACTTCGTCGAGGATCTCACCACGCGTGGCGGGCTGCCCGCGAAACGTTTCGAGGACGGTGCCGTAGAGCGTCTCGCGGCGCGCGACTGGCCCGGCAACATCCGCGAGCTGCGCAACGCAGTCGAGCGGCTGCTGATCCTGGCGCCCGGTTCGGCCGTCGCGCCGGCGGACGTCGAGCGGGTGGTGGGCGCGGGGCTGCGCGGCGCCGGGGGGGAGGGGGGCGAGCGGGGGGGGTGGCTGGGCGCTCGGACCTTCGACGACTTCAAGCAGGCCGCCGAGCGAACCTTCCTCGCCGCCAAGCTGCACGAGCACGACTGGAACGTCTCCGAGACCGCGCGCACATTGGAGATGCCGCGCAGCAATCTCTATAAGAAGATCGAACGCTACGGTCTGACCCGGGAGCACTGATGGCGGAAAAGGAGCAGCGGCGGGACTGGGACAAGGAGCTGGCCGAGGTGGACAAGCTGCTGGCCAAGCTGCCGAACGCCGATCCCACGCTGGGGCGGGGCGCTCCCACCCGCGCGCCGCAGGGAGCGGTGCCGGCGCCGCGGACCGGTGGCGCGCTCGGCACCTGGGTGCGCGTCGGCCTCGCGGTCGCGCTCGGCGTCGGCATGACCCTGTGGCCGTATCCCCACACCTGCGGCCTGCAGCTCGCGTACTACGCCGGCGGTGTCGGGATGCTCGTCGTCGCGGGCATCTGGGGCGCCGTGTCGTCGTGGCAACGCCACCGCGCCCTGGCCCACGTGCTGTCCCTGGCCGCGCTGTTCTGGGGGCTCGCCCTCGCTGCGGCGGTGATCCTGCCGCGCGCCGGGTACACCCAACCGGCCGCGACGTGGCTGTGCCCGTGACGTACCACCCACCACTCACCACGCACTGAGCCATGACCACGACCTTCGAGAACTTCATCGCCGGCGAGTGGGTGGCTCCCGCGACCGGCGAGTACTTCGAGAACCGCAACCCCGCGGACTGGAACGACCTGATCGGGCGGTTTCCGCGCTCGGGGCCGGCCGACGTCGCCCGTGCGGTGGAGTCGGCCCGGCGCGGGTTCGCGCGCTGGTCCAAGACCCCCGCGCCGCTCCGCGGGCAGGTCCTCCAGCGGGTGGGCGACCTGCTCGTCCAGAAGAAGGAAGAGATCGCCCGGGCCATGACCCGCGAGATGGGCAAGGTCCTGGCCGAGACCCGGGGCGACGTGCAGGAGGGCATCGACACGGCGTTCTACGCCGCCACCGAGGGCCGGCGGCTCTTCGGCCGCGTGGTGCCCTCCGAGCTGCGGGACAAATGGGCGATGACCTACCGACGGCCGATCGGCGTCGCCGGGCTCATCACCCCGTTCAACTTCCCGATGGCGATCCCCACGTGGAAGGCGTTTCCGGCCCTGCTCTGCGGCAATGCGGTGATCTTCAAGCCGGCCGAGGACGTGCCGCACACGGCGCACCTGCTGGTCGAGATCCTGCTCGAGGCCGGGCTGCCCCCGGAGGTGATTCAGCTGCTGCACGGTCAGGGGTCGGTCGTGGGCCGGGCGGTGGTCGAGCACCCCGACGTCCCGATCATCTCGTTCACCGGCTCCACGGAGACGGGGTCGGTCATCGGGGCCACGTGCGGCCGCATGCACAAGCGCCTGTCTCTGGAGATGGGCGGCAAGAACGCCATGATCGTGCTGGACGACGCCGACCTCGACCTGGCGCTGGACGGCATCCTGTGGGGCGCGTTTGGCACGACGGGGCAGCGCTGCACGGCGACGAGCCGGCTCATCCTGCAGGCGGGCATTCACGATCGGTTTCTGCAGCAGGTCTGCGACCGGGCCGCGGCGCTGCGCCTGGGGGCGGGGCTCGAGCCGTCCACGGAGGTCGGCCCGCTGATTCACGAGGAGGCGCGCGACAAGGTGGACCAGTACGTGGGCGTGGCCCGGGACGAGGGTGCGTCCGTGGCGATCGGCGGGGCGCGGCCGTCGGGTCCGGGGCTCGCCGCCGGGTGGTTCTATCAGCCCACCGTGTTCGCCGGGGTGAAGCCCGGCATGCGGGTGGAGCAGGAGGAGATCTTCGGGCCCGCGCTCGCGGTCCTGAAGGTGCGGGACCTGGACGACGCGATCCGCGTCAATAACGGCGTGAAGTACGGCCTGTCGAGCGCGCTCTACACGCGGGACGTGAACGCCGCCTTCCGGGCGATGACCGATCTCGATAACGGCATCACCTACGTGAACGCGCCGACCATCGGCGCCGAGGCGCATCTGCCGTTCGGCGGGGTGAAGCAGACGGGGAACGGTCACCGCGAGGGGGGCTGGGAGGTCTACGACTTCTACTCGGAGACCAAGGTCCTCTACGTGGACTACTCCGGCACCCTGCAGCGGGCGCAGATCGACACCTACGGCGGATAGCCGGGGGGGCCGGCACCTCGGAGCCCGCGGGCAGCGGAGCACAGCGTCGTCTTTCGCGATCGCCTGTGGCTATTCGGCGGGAAGGGCCTCGAAGCCGACGGGCGGGGCGGGTACGCCAGCGACGTGTGGTACCTCGCCCTGACCCCCGACCCCTGAGCGCGAGAATCGATACCTCCGTGCGATGATCGGATGACGGCGCTCGTCCACCGGGCCGTTAGGATCGCGGCGTGGTGCACGAGTCGCTCGTCATCATTCTCTCGGCCGGCGGGTCGCCGATCGACGCCGACACCCTCGGTGCCGTCGCCGGCGTCGAGGTCACGTGGCAACGGTTCGAGCAGGAGGGGACCGCGGCGTGCCTCGCGGCCCGGGTGCGCCACCGCGATCAGCCGGTCGAGTTGGGTGCCCGGTTGCGCCGGTGGGGTGCCGCCCGGGGGTGGGGGGTGACTGTTGCGCCCGCAGGGCCGCTCTGCTAAGGTACGACGCATGCATCACTTGGGGGCCACCCCGAAGCAGGACGGCGCGCCGCTCGCGCCCGGGCCCGCTTCCCCCCCAGAACCGACCCGGGTGCGTCTGGCGCGCTGGTTCGACAGTTGGATGCGCTCGCTCGGCATGGCGTTCGTCCTGTTCCTCGTCGTTCGCACTTTTCTCCTCGAAGCGTTCCAGATTCCGTCGGGCAGCATGGAGCGCACGCTGCTCGCCGGTGATTTTCTGTTTGTCAACAAGGCGGTGTACGGCGCGCAGATTCCGGGCACCGCCGCGCGACTGCCGGCGTTCGGCGAGCCGGCGCGGGGAGACATCATCGTCTTCTCGTACCCGCGCAACCCCACGCTGAACTACGTCAAACGTGTCATCGGCATGCCGGGAGACACGGTGGCGATGCGCGCCGGGCGCGTGTGGCTCAACGGCCACGCCCTCGACGAACCGTACGTGCAACGGACGGATCCGGCGCACGACGTCACGGATCCGCAGTTCGATTGGCAGCGCAGCCATCTGGTGGACCGCTCGGTCGATACGCGGCGACGCTACCGACCCACCCGCGACACGTGGGGTCCGCTCGTCATCCCACCCGACCGGTTTTTTGTGCTCGGCGACAACCGCGACAACTCCGCGGACTCACGCTATTGGGGATTCGTCGAGCGGGGGGCCGTCAAGGGCCAGCCGCTCGTCGTGTACTTCAGTTTCAATCGGGATGCGGGCGACCCGCTGTCCTGGCTCACCGACATCCGGTGGAGCCGGCTCGGGTCGCTGATTCGGTGAGCGCCCCGGAAGGCGCTTCGGGGCGGGGCCGTCCGGCTCCCGCCCGTCGTCCGACGTCCGACTTCGTGCCTGCACGGAGAGGTAATCGCGCCATGCGTTCCAACGCTGCGAAGCGAGTGTCATCCGATGAGGGATCCCTGGACCAGTACCTCCGGGAGATCAGTCAGTACCCCCTCATCACCCGCGAAGAGGAGGTCACGCTCGCCCAGCGCATCAAGCAGGCGGACCCGGAGGCCCTCGACAAACTGGTCCGATCCAACCTGCGCTTCGTGGTGTCGGTCGCGAAGAAATACCAGAATCAGGGCGTCTCGCTGTCGGATCTGATCAACGAGGGCAACCTCGGACTGATCCGCGCCGCGCACAAGTTCGACGAGACCAAGGGGATCAAGTTCATCTCCTACGCGGTGTGGTGGATTCGCCAGGCGATCCTCCAGGCCCTCGCCGAGCAGTCCCGCATCGTGCGGGTGCCCCTCAACCGGGCCGGGACGCTCCACCGCATCGGCAAGCGCTCGTCCGCGCTGCTGCAGGAGCTCGGCCGGGAACCCACGGTCGAGGAGATCGCCGAGGGCATGGACATCTCCGAAGAGGAAGTCGCCAAGACCCTGTCCATCTCCCAGGCCCATCTTTCCCTCGACGCACCGCTCACGCCGGGGGAGGACAACAAGCTGCTGGACTACCTCCCCGACCTGAACCGCCCCGGGCCCGACGAAGAGATCTTCGAGCACGCCCTGACGGAGTCGATCGAGGAAGTGCTCGGCACGCTCAAGGAGCGGGAAGCGAAGATCCTGCGCCTCTACTTCGGCCTCGACGAACAGGACCCCAAGACGCTGGAGGAGATCGGCACCGAGCTGGGGATCACGCGCGAGCGCGTCCGCCAAATCAAGGAAAAGGCGCTGGCCCGACTGCGCCACGTGTCGCGCGCCCGGGCGCTGGAAAGCTTCCTCCTGTAGACGGGGAGCCGCGAGAGGGGAGAGGTGCACTCCCGGCGCGGAGCGCACCTCTCCCCTCTCCCTTTGCCCTGTCTATATTGGCCCCATGGCCGCTCTTTCTTCCTTCGACATCTCCACGGGCGCGGATCTCCAGGAAGTCGACAACGCCGTGAACCAGGCGGCCCGCGAAGTCGGTCAGCGATACGACTTCAAGGGCTCCAAGGCGTCGATCGCCTTCGATCGCGAGCAGGCGCTCCTCACCCTCGTGGCGGACGACGACTTCAAAATGAAGGCGTTGTTCGACGTCCTGCAGGCAAAGCTCATCAAGCGCGGCGTGCCCGTGAAGAACCTGGATCTGGGCGCCGTCACGCCGGCCGCGGGCGATACCGTGCGGCGGGAGATCCGCCTGACGCAGGGCATTCCCCAGGAGACGGCGAAGGCCATCGTGAAAGCGATCAAGGACCGCAAGTTCAAGAAAGCGCAGGCGTCCATCCAGGGCGACGAGATCCGCGTGCAGGCGCCCTCCAAGGACGACCTCCAGGCGGTCATCGCCTTCCTCCGGGAAGGCGACTGGGGCATCGAGTTGAAGTTCGGGAACTACCGCGGATGAAGCTCGGTGTCGTTTCCCTGGGGTGTGACAAGGCGACCGTGGACTCCGAGCGCCTCGTCGGCGACCTCGTCGGTCATGGCGCCGTCGTCACCGACGATCTGCCGTCGGCCGACGTCATACTCGTCAACACCTGCGGCTTCATCGACGCCGCGAAGCAGGAGTCGGTGGACGCGATCCTCGCGGCCGCGCGGCTCAAGGCGGAGGGCGGTGTGCGCGCGGTGGTCGCCGTCGGCTGCCTGGTCCAGCGCTACCGGACGGAGCTCGAGGCGGAGATGCCGGAGGTGGACCTGTTTCTCGGCTTCTCCGACCTGCACCGCCTCGTGCCCGCGCTCGCCGAGCGGGGTCTCATCGAGGACCCAGTCGCCGGCCACCCCGGCGTCCGCCAGTTCCTGGGCGGCAGCCCGCACGTGCGCTATCTCAAGATCTCGGAGGGGTGCGACCATACCTGCGCGTTCTGCGCCATACCGCTGATGCGCGGGCGGCACCGCTCCGAGCCGCTCGAGCGCCTGGTCCGCGAGGCGCAGCAGCTCGAGGCGCAGGGCGCCCGCGAGATCAACCTCGTCGCCCAGGACCTCGGACACTTCGGGCGGGACCTCGGTCGGGGCGGTCCCCGCCTGCCCGACCTCCTCGCCGCGCTCCTCGGCGGGACGGCCGTGCCGTGGTATCGGCTGCTCTACGTGTACTCCGCCGGACTGACCGACCGGTTGGTCGAGCTCCTGGCGAGCGAACCGCGCATCGTGCCGTACCTCGACATGCCGATCCAGCATGCCAGTGACCGCATGCTCGAGCGGATGCGGCGGCCCGAGCGGCGCGACACGCTTCGCCGCAAGCTCGCCTGGCTGCGAGACACCGTTCCGGACCTCGCCATCCGCACGACGTGCCTCGTCGGGTTCCCCGGCGAGACCGACGACGATTTCCGCGCCCTCCTCGAATTCCTGGAGGAAGCGCAGTTCGACCGCCTCGGCGCGTTCGCCTACTCGCCCCAGGAGGGCACGCGCGGCGCGGCGTATCCCGACGACGTCCCCGACGAAACGAAGCGCGAGCGGCTCGAGGAGCTGCTGGAAGTCCAGCGCGCCATTTCGGGCGAGCGGCTGGCCCGCTTTGTCGGCCGGGAGACCCGCGCCCTGGTGGACGTCGTGACCGATCCATCGGATCCGTCCCAGGCGGGGGCGACCCACGTGGCGCGGGTGCCCTGGCAGGCGGACGACGTGGACGGCGTCACCTACGTGACGAACGGCGGCTGGGCGGCGCCGGGCACGTTTCTCGACGTGCGGATCACGGAGGCGGAAGACTACGATTTCCGCGCGGTGTCGCTGACGTGACGGAGCGCCGCGACACCGCGGGCGGTGGACGGGCGTTTCGCGCGGTCGGCGGAGCGCCCGTTTTCGTTGCGGCGGTCGCGCTCGGGCTCGCGGCCTGCCCCAGGTCCGCGCCGGACACGGATCTCCCCCGGGAGCCCGAGATGCGGATCGGGCTGGCCGTGGGCCGGGACAGCATCGCGCTGGGCGGCGACGGGGAGCTGCTGTTGACCGACCAGGCCCGGGGTGCCCCGGTGGGCACCGTCCCGGCGGGACGCCGCTGGTGGGTCGTGCCGGACACGGGCGGCCTGCGGCTGGTGCGCGCGGACGGCACGACCTCGCTCCGGCTCGGCCGGATCGTCGCGGTCAACCTGTCGGAGGGACGGTTCGTCATGGTCGCCGGCCGCCGGTACCGCGGGCGGGTCGCCGTGTCCCGCGACGCGGTCGGGCTGACCGCGGTCAACGAGGTGGCGACCGAAAGCTACCTGGCCGGCGTGATCGGCCACGAGCTGGGACCTCGGCGGGCCGAGGAGCGGGAGGCGCTGGTCGCGCAGGCGGTCGTGTCGCGCACCTACGCGCTGCGCAACCGCGGCCGGTGGTCGGCGTTGGGGTTCGATGCCCATGCCGATGTGCGCGATCAGGTGTATACCGGCGTGAGCGGGGAAACCCCCGCGGTCTGGGAGGCACTGCGCCGCTCGGCGGGCCAGGTGGTGCGCTACCGGGGCGACATCATCGACGCGTTCTATCACTCCACGTGCGGGTTCCGCACGGCGAGCGCCGCGGACGCGTTCCGCACCGTGCGTGACCGGCCCTACCTGCGCTCGGTGTCGGACGCCGCGGGCGGCGGGCGGTACTACTGCGAGCAGTCGCCGCGGTTCCGGTGGCGGGAGGAGTGGGACGGCCCCGCGCTGCGCGCTATATTGTCGCGAACGCTCGCGCCGTACGCGGATTTTTCGGCCGGCGGCATGCCGCCGGTGCGCAACGTGGAGGTGGCGCAGCTGACGTCCTCCGGCCGCGTGCGCGAGCTCCGCATCGCGTTCGCGCGTGGCGACGTTCGCGTCCCGGGGCATGCCGTGCGCGATGTGTTGCGGTCGCCCGAGCGCCCCCTGTGGAGCGCGGCGTTTCAAGTGCACGTCACCCGGACCGGGAACGACGTGACGAAACTCGTGGTGACGGGCGCCGGCTCAGGGCACGGTGTGGGGCTGTGCCAGTGGGGGGCCATCGGGCGGGCACGGGCCGGGCAGGACCATCGGCGCATCCTCGAGACCTACTACCCGGGGACCAGGGTTGACCGGATCTATTAGGAAGCTGGTCTGGCTCACGCTCGCGGCGGCCTTCCCGTCCACCGCCCGCGCGCAGACCATGCTCGACGAATTCTCCTACGAGCACCTCCGGGCGTCCGGCATCCAGCTGGACGCGGGCATCCTCGGATCGACGGATCTCGAGCCCACGATGGCGGGCGGCGTGCGCCTCGACTACGGACGGTTCGCGCCGCGCGTGCGGGTGTTGCTCGGGCTGTCCTACTACCGCTCCGATTTCGACGCCGCCGCGACGGCCCGCTTCGAGCGCCGCGTGCGCGGTATCGTCATCGACCCGTCGGGCGACGATACCATCAGCGTCGGCCGCGTCTCCTGGGCCGACATCGTGGCGGAGGTCGACCTGCAGTACGCGGTGGCGGAGTCGCGGGTCGGCGCGCTGTTCGCGGGCGTCGGGTTGGGCGTGCATTTCCGTAATGGCAGCGGAGCCGCCATTGCGGGGACCTTCGTGGAAGACGCACTGGACGACGTAGCGGCGGGCCTCAATGCGACCCTGGGCGGTGAGCTGCGGCTCGCCGATGCGTGGCGCGCCACGGCGGAGGCGCGCGGCGTGCTCTCGAGCGGCCTCTCGACGGCCTCCGTGCGGGTGGGTGTCGCGTATCGCTTTCAGGGGGCGCGGTGACGGCCCCGGTCCGGGTCGCCGTCATCGGCGCGGGGGCCATTGCCCAGGTCGCGCACCTCCCCGTGCTGCGGCGCCTGCCCGGCGTCGAGATCACCGCGATCTGCGATCCCGACGTCGGCAAGGCCCAGGCGCTCGCCGCGCGGTTCGAGGTCGCCGAGCACTACGACGACATCGAGGAAGTGCTGCGGCACGCGCACGTGGACGCGCTCGCCCTGTGCACACCCAACCACCTGCACGAGATCCACGTGCTCGCCGCGCTGTCGGCGGGCAAGCACGTGTTGTGCGAGCGCCCACTCGCGCTCTCGGTGGAGGGAGTCGAGCGCATCCTCGCGGCGAGTGAGAAGTACGGACGGCGGGCCATGGTGGGGATGAACCACCGCTTCCGCTCCGACGTCCAGGCGGTGCGCGGCTTCCTGGCCGGCGGGGATATCGGCACGATCCAGGCGGTGCGCGGCGGCTGGTACACGTTCCAGTCCAGCCGGCAGGAGCTGAGCTGGCGCCTGCGCCGCCAGCAGGCGGGTGGCGGCGCGCTGCTGGACCTCGGGCTGCCGATCCTCGACCTGGGCCTCTGGATCGCGGGCTGGCCCGGCGTGCGGCGCGTGTCGGCGCATCTGCCCGGCCGTTCCGGCGATGCCACCGAGATGATGGGTACGGCGATCGTGGTGTGCGACACGGGCATGTCGATCCTGCTCGACGTCAGCTGGTCGCACATCGGCGAGGGTGAGCGCTTCTGGCTCGAGATGGTCGGGACCAAAGGATCGGCGACGATCAATCCGCTCCGCGTGTTCAAGGAGTCGCACGGTGCCGTGACGGACCTGACGCCGCGCGGCGCGAGCGGGCGGGAAACCCAGTTCACGCAATCCTACCGGGCCGAGTGGACGTACTTCCTCGCGGTGATCCGCGGGGACGTGAACGCGCCGCCGCCGCGCGACCAGCTGGCGTTGCACCGCGTGCTCGACGCCATCTACCGTTCGGCCGACACAGGGCGCGACGTCGAGCTGTGAGCGGCCGCCGGGCCGCGCTGTTGGTCGCCGCCGGCGCGGCGCTCCTCGCGGCGAGCTATCCCCCCTTCGAGCTGCCGGTGCTGTCGCTGATCGCGATCGCCCCCGCGGTCGTGTTGCTACGGTCCGCCGTCGCGGCGCACGATCCCCGCCAGGCGCTGCGCTGGGGCTTCGCCTACGGAGCCGCGAGCCAGGGGCTGGTGCTGTACTGGATCGTGGTCGCCCTGTGGCATTTCACGCCCCTCGCCGCGCTGGGGTACGTCGCCACCGTCCTCTGTCTCGGCATCTTCACCGCCGGCCTGTTCTGGCTGGTCGCGCACGCCGTGTCGGGCGGCCGGGTGCCGCTCTGGGCGGCGCTCCCCCTCGCCTGGACCGCGCTCGAGTGGGGGATCGGGCACCTCAGCGACGTGCGCTTCCCCTGGCTCGGTCTGGGCACGTCGCTCGCCGACGCGCCCGTGCTCATCCAGTGGGCGGACGTGGCGGGCGCCCGCGGGGTCACGCTGTGGCTCGTGTGGGTCAACGTGGTGCTCGTCGAGGCGGCTGCGGAGTGGAGAACCGGACGACGAGCGGGGCGGCGGGTCGCGCTCGTGACCGCGACCGTCCTGCTCGCGGTCGGCTACGGCGCGTGGCGGATGCGCACCCTCCCCGTCCGCGACATCGGCACGGTGGGGATGGTCCAGCCCAACGAGGGGTTCCGCGAGAAGTGGGAGCGACCGGCCGATAGCGTCATGGCGCGGCTGCTCGACCTGACGCAACGGGTGTACGCGGTGTCCCGACCCGACCTCATCATCTGGCCGGAAGCGGCCGTCCCGGGATACCTGCAGACCCGTCCCGACTGGGAGGCGGCGATCACGGAGGCGGCCCGCGACCACCACACCGCGCTGCTCGCCGGCGGCCTCATCGCGGACTTCCATCCCGACGGATCGTACGACTATTTCAACGCCGCGTTCTTCTTCGATTCGACCGGGGCGTGGCGGCCACACCCGGTGTACCGCAAGCGTTACCTCGTGCCGGTCACCGAGCGCGTGCCATTCGTTCCGGTGCGCTGGTTCCGCAAAGTCCCGTCCCTCGAGCAGTGGTCGGGGGGGTTTTCCGCCGGACGCGCGCTCCCGGTGTACTCGAGCGGCATCGGTGCGTTCGGCGTCGTGATCTGCTACGAGTCGGCGTTCGAGGACTTGCCCCGGCGCTACCGGCGGGCCGGCGCGGACTTCCTGGTGAACATCACGAACGACGCATGGTTCGGGCGCACCGCCGCGCCGTCCCAGCACGCGAGCCATCTCGTGCTCCGGGCGATCGAGACCCGCCTGGGCGTCGCCCGCGCGGCCAACAGCGGCATCAGCCAGTTCGTCGATCCGCTGGGCCGGGCCTACGGGTCGACGGCCCTCGAGACGGAGGCGCTGGTCGTGGACCGGCTGCGCACGAGCGACGTCACCACCCTGTACGTCCGCCTGGGCGACTGGGTCGGCACGCTCAGCGTCGTCGGCACGCTCGCGCTGGTCGCCCTGGTCTGGTTGCGCCGCCGCGCATGACGGGCCGGATCGGCGTGGACGTGGGCGGCACCTTCACCGACCTGGTGGTCCTGGGCGCCGACGGCAGCGTCGCGGTCCGCAAGGTCCCCACGACCGCCGACGACCCCGCCCGCGGCGTGCTGGCGGCGCTCGCGGCGGTGCCTGTTGACGTTCTGGTCCACGGCACCACCGTCGCGACGAACGCGCTGCTCGAGCGCACCGGCGCGCGCATCGCGCTCGTGACGACGGCGGGCTTCGAGGACCTGCTGTGGCTGCGGCGTCAGGATCGCGCGTCGCTGTACGATCTGGCGCTCGATCATCCGCCGCCGCTCGTCAGCCGCGACGACGTCGTCGGAGTGGCCGAGCGGATGGGGCCCACGGGCGTGGTGACGCGCCTGAGCGACGCGGCCATCGCCGCCGCCGTCCACCGGGTGCGCGCGCTCGCGCCCGAGGCGGTGGCGGTCTGCCTGCTGTTCGCGTTCCGCCACCCCGCGCACGAGCGCGCCCTCGCCCGGGCGCTGGCGCAGGCCCTGCCGGACGTGCCGGTGGTGGCGAGCCACGAGGTGCTGCCCGTATTCCGCGAGTACGAACGGTTCGCGACGACCACCGCCGAAGCGTTCCTGCGACCCCGGGTCGGGGCCTACGTCGCCCGGACGGCCACGGCGCTCGCGGGCCGCGGCGAATCGGCCGTGCGCGTGATGACGTCCGCGGGTGGGACGCTAGCGCCGGCGGCCGCGGCGCGCTGCACGGCCGCCCTCGCGCTGTCCGGCCCGGCGGGCGGCGTGGTCGGTGCCCGCCTCGCCGGCCTGGCCGTCGGCGAGCGTGACTTGCTGACGCTGGACATGGGCGGCACCAGCGCCGACGCGGGACTCGTGATGGATGGCGCGGTGTTGACGGAAACGACGAACTCGGTGGGTGGGGCGCCGTTGGCGTTGCCCGCGGTGCTGGTGCAAACGGTCAGCGCGGGCGGCGGCAGCATTGCCTGGGTGGATGAGGGCGGGGCCCTGCGGGTGGGACCGCGCAGCGCGGGCGCCGTCCCGGGTCCGGCGTGCTACGGCCGCGGCGGAACCTCGCCCACCGTGACCGACGCCTGCGTCGTCCTGGGCTGGCTCGACCAGCACCACCCGCTGGCCGGCGTGCGGCTCGATGGCGGGCTGGCGCGCACCGCCGTCGCGTCGCTGAGCGCGGCGGTCGGACGCGACGCAGTGGGCACGGCGGCGGGCGTGGTGGCGGTGGCGGCGGCGGTGATGGCGCGCGCGCTGAAGCGCGTGAGCGCCGCGCGGGGCGTCGACCCGCGGCGCCTGACGCTCGTCCCGTTCGGCGGCGCCGGTCCGATGTTCGGCTGCGCCCTGGCGGATGCCCTCGGCATGCGCCGCGTGGTGGTGCCACCCCATCCCGGTGCGCTCAGCGCGCTCGGCCTCGCGGCGGCCCCCGAGCGCGTGGAACGGATCGCCTCGCTCCACCGGCCGGTGGACGACCTCGACCGTGACGCGCTGTCCCGGGCGTTCGAGCCGCTCGACGCCGCCGCGATGGCGGATTTGCCGGGTGCCGACCTCACGCGCTTGGCCGACTGCCGGTTCGCGGGCCAGGGGTACGAAGTGACCGTCACGGTCGTGGACCTGGAGCCGGCCGCGCTGCGTGCCGCGTTCCGCGATGCGCACGCGGCGCGCTACGGACACGCGGACTCCGGTGGCGACGTGGAGGTCGTGAACCTGCGGGCGGTGGCGCAGCGGGCGGTGGCAGCGCCACGCCTCGCCGCCACGCCGCCCGGCGGGGGCCGCCCGGCGGTCCGGGCGATCACCATGGGCGGCCGAGCGGTGGATGCCGCCGCCTGGCCCCTCGAGGGGCTGCCGCCCGGCCTCACCGTCGCCGGCCCCGCCGTGTTCGACGGGGCGGACGCGACGGCGCTGCTCGAGCCCGGCTGGCAGGCGGTGGTGCACTCCACCGGCGCGCTGGTGGTGACCCGGGACGGCGCGCCGCCATGACGCTGGACGCCGTCGGCCTCGAGATCATGGCGGAGACCTTCGCCGGGGTGGCCGAGGAGATGGGGCTGGTCCTCGTGTACAGCGCCCGCTCCCCCAACATCCGGGAGCGACGCGACGCCTCGGCCGCCCTGTTCGACGCGGGTGGGGAGATGATCGCGCAGGCGGCACATATTCCCGTGCACCTGGGCGCGCTCGCGGGCGCGGTGGCGGCGGTACGCGCCCTCGATCCGCGCCCGGGCGAGCAGTTCCTGCTCAACGATCCCTACCACGGCGGCTCGCATCTGCCCGATCTGACGGTGATCGAAGCGATCGAGGTCGAGGGGCGGGTCGGCGGATTCGCCGCGGTGCGGGCGCATCACGCCGACGTGGGCGGGGCGTGGCCCGGCTCGATGCCGGCCGGCGCGCGCGAGCTGTTCGCCGAGGGGATCGTCGTTCCGCCGGTCCGCTGGACGGCGGAAGTGGAGCAGATCCTGCTCGCGAACGTGCGGACCCCCGGCATGCGGCGCGGCGATCTCGCGGCGCAGCGGGCCGCGGTGGCGCGGGGGGCGGCCGGCGTACGGGACCTCGCCCGGCGTCACGGCTGGAGCGCGCTCCAGGCCGCCGCCCGCGATCTGCTCGACTATGCCGAGCGGCGCACGCGAACTGCCCTGGCGGCCGTGCCGGCGCGGGGATGCGAGGCGACGGACTGGATGGAGGGGGACGGGGTGCGCGATGAGGATCTCGCGATCACCGTGCGGGTCGCCGTGGCAAACGGAACGCTGCACGCGGACTTTACGGGAACGGCCCCCGCCGCGGCGGGCAACGTGAATTGCCCGCTCGCGGTCACGCGCTCGGCGGTCCTGTTCGTGGTGCGGGCCCTGCTGCCCGACGACGTCCCGATGAACGGCGGCGTCGAACGGGCGGTGCGGGTGACGGCGCCCCCCGGGTGCCTGGTCCATGCGCAGCACCCCGCCGCGGTCGCGGCGGGGAACGTCGAAACGTCGCAGCGCATCGCCGACACCGTGTTCCGCGCGCTCGCGGCGGGCGGCGTCGCGGTGGCGGCGCAGGGACAGGGGACGATGAACAATGTGACCTTCGGGGGGACGGGGGCCCGGGGAGCGGGGACGGGTGGGTGGACGTACTACGAGACCATCGGTGGGGGTCAAGGAGCGAGCGCGGGCGCCGCCGGACCGTCGGGGGTACACGTGGGCATGTCGAACACGCGGAATACGCCGATCGAGGTGATCGAAATGGAGACGCCGATCCGGGTGCGGCGCTACGGCTTGCGGCGGGGCAGCGGGGGATCCGGGACGTGGGCCGGGGGCGCGGGGGTGGTGCGGGAATACGAGGCCCTGGCGCCGATGGAGGTCAGCGTGCTCACCGAGCGCCGGCGCCACGCCCCGGCGGGTGCAGCCGGGGGCGGTCCGGGGGCAGCGGGGGCGAACCAGTTGAACGGGCGGCCGGTGCCCGCGATGGCGACGTTGCGGCTCGTGGCGGGTGACGTAGTGCGCATCGAGACGCCCGGTGGCGGCGGATACGGCGAACCTCTCGTGGAGGCGCGATGAACTACGTGCTCGTGGGGATCCTGGGGGTGGTGACGGGCGTGCTGTCGGGGCTGTTCGGCATCGGCGGCGGAGTGGTGATCGTGCCCGCGCTGGTGCTGCTGGTGCGGCTCGACCAGCACCTCGCGACGGGCACGTCGCTCGCGGCGTTGCTGCTGCCGGTAGGTCTGATGGGGGTGCTCGAGTATCACCGGCGGGGGCAGGTCAATTTCGCGTACGCGATCCTGCTCGCGCTCGGGCTGCTGCTGGGCGCGTGGCTCGGCGCCAAGCTGGCGGGCGACGTGTCGGGGCTGGCGTTGCGGCGGGGACTGGGGGCGTTGCTGCTGCTGGTCTCGGTGAAGCTGCTCGTGGCCTAGGTCACCCCGCCTTTTCGAACACCTGCCCCGCGATGAAGAGCTGGAACAGGTCGGCATCGAGCTGGCCGGCCTTGACCTCGGCGCCGAGGATGTCGAGGGCCCGATCGCGGGCGACCGCCGCCTTGTACGGCCGGTCCCGCGCCGTCAGCGCGTCGTAGATATCCGAGATCGTCATCATCTTGCTCTGCAGCGGAATGGTCTCGCCCCGGATCCCCCGCGGGTACCCGCGGCCGTCGAGCTTCTCGTGGTGCCCGTACGCGATGTCGGGGACGTCGGTCAGCTCCCGAGTCCAGGGAATGTCCTTGAGGAAGTTGTAGGTGTGCGTGACGTGGCTCTCGATCTCGCGGCGCTCGGCCTCGTCGAGCGAGCCCTTGGGAATGCTGAGAAAGCGGATCTCGTCGGGCTCGAGGAACGGGCGTGGCTCGCCGGACACGGTTTCGTAGGTCCGCTGGGCGAGCGCCTGTAATCCCTCGGCGATCTCGCCCGGCAGGATCGAGGGCTCGTTGGCCCGCAACACGACTTCGAGAAAACGATCCAGCTCGGCGAGCTCCGCGCGGTACGCCGCGTCCAGGTCCTTCAGATACGCCGGGTACCCGTCCTGTCCCCGTTGCTCGAGGTACTCGGCCCGCTGACGCCAGAACGTGCGCTCGACCGTGCGCCGGATGAACGCATGCCGCTGGTGCAGCAGATCGAGTGACGGTGGGTAGAGCTTCTTGGCCTTCACGAGCACGTGTTCGCGCACCCCGACCTTGCCGAAATCGTGGAGCAGGCCGGCGTACTTGATCTCGCGAATCTGCTCGGTGGTGAAGGAGATGTCGCGGTACGGTCCATCACCCGCCCGGTCCACGACCTGGGCCAGACCGACGGTCATATCCGCCACCCGGCGCGAGTGTCCCGAGGTGGTGGGGTCGCGCTGCTCGATGGCGCGCACCGCGGCGTCCACGAAGCCCTCGAACAGCTGCTCGATCTCCGCGTAGAGTTTGCTGTTCTCGATGGCGACGCCGGCCTGACCGGCGAGCGCGGTCACCAGCTCCACGGCGCGTCTCGAGTACGGCACCACTTCCCGCGCCACATCCTCCGGCGTGGCGAGCACCGCCTCGAAGTTGCGCTTGCGGTTGATCAGTTGGAGCACCCCGATGACGTCTTCCTGGTGGTCGCGCATCGGGATCACGAGCAGCGACTTCGTGTGGTAGCCGTAGCGCTCGTCGATCGCGCGGTTGATCGTGTACTCGACGTCGGGCGGTTGGTTGTAGGCGTCCTCGATCACGAGCGGCTCGCCCGTCGTCGCCGTGTAGCCAGCGAGGCTCAAACGATCCACGGGGATCGTGAACTCGACGAATGGGATGTCGGGTCGAGAGTGGTTCTGGGCACGCAGGAACCGGAGTCGCTTGCGGCTCGGCGCGCCTGGCTCGACGGGGCTCAGCGGGCGGGGGTCGGGTGTCCCTGTCGCCGCCGGTGGGTCGGCGGTCTTGGCCTGACGGGTCGCGGACGATTCGACGAGATACAGGCTCCCGGCGTCGGAGGACGTGATCTGCCGGGCGAGGGTCAGGATCTTGTCGAGGAGAATGCCCAAGTCGCGCTCCGTGCCGAGCGCCACGCCGATGCGGGTGAGCTCCTCGATCTCGCGGCTGCGCTGCGCCGCTTCAGCGCGCGCCCGGGCGGTCTCCATGCGCGCCGCCGCCTCGCGGTAGCCCGCCCGCACCGACACCAGCACCTGCCGCGCCGCCGCCGGGTGGCGGACGAAGCCGGAGAGCAGCTCGCCGGGCAGCGTGTCGGGCACGTCCGCCTCCCCGGGCGCGCCCAGGGCCACGATCGCCCCGCCGGCATCCACGTAGGCCCGCAGGATGTCCAGGGGGAACACGCCACGGCTCGCGGCGTCCAGCACGAATACCGTGGGCCGGTCGTCCTCCACGAGCTCCCGGGCCTGGCTGATCTCTTTGACCTCGATGCGGGGATCGGGCAGCAGGGCGACCAGCTCGTGGGGCGACCAGGTCGCGGGATGGAGCAGGACGTAATTCACGGCTGGTCGTCCGGTGGTTTGGGGGCGGCGGTGGTGTCGCTGGGTAGCGGTCGGACCCCCGTCAACAACCGGTAGGGGCGGCGCGATGCCTCGTCCAGGAAGTGGTTCAGCTGCCGGCTGGCTACCAGCAGGTTGGCCACCGTGCCCTGCATCGCGACGCGATTCTCCGCGACCATGGACTGCGCGTCCACCGTGAGCGAGTCGAGCCGCCGCACGAGCCGGTTGGCGGACGCGATGGTCGCGGTCACCGAGTCGGGCAGCGCGTTCTCGTGCATGTCGGCGAGCAGGGCCTCGACATGGCCCATGGTACGGCTCGCGCTCGCGACCGCTCCCTGCACCTCGGGCAGCAGGGCCACCACGGTGGTGTCGACCGTGGCGAGCGTGCCCTGCAGCCGGACGAGGGTGCGGGTGGTCTGCTGCAGCACGTGCTTGACCTCCTCGGACAACTCGCCGGCCACGGCGGTGATCGTCTCGAGCGCCGAGCCGCGCCGCGTCGCGGACACCGTGTCTCCCGCCGCGAGCGTCTCGGCGAGCCGGCCCACGGTGTCCGGGAGCAGCAGCTGGATGTCCACGCCGGTCGAGATCTGGCTCACCTGGACGAGCTCGGCGCGGGTGCCCACGGGGAATCGCAGCTCCGAGCCGTCCGGAAAGCGCTCGCGGATCGACAGCCGGGCGAGGAACGAAACCTGGCGGCTGGAGGAATCCACCCGCGGCGCGATCGTGCGGACGCGGCCGACCTCGAGCCCCTGGAGGATCACCCGCGAATCCGGTGTGATGCCCTCCGCGCTGGCGGTGCGCAGAAACAGCTCGTAGCGCTTCTCACCCCAGCCGCTCGTGGCGATCAGCGTCCCGAGCAGGATGCCGACGGCCCCCACGATCACCACCCCGACGATGAAGTCTTGGCGCGTCTGCACGGAGCCCTCAGTGCGCCGGCTCGAGCTCGAGCACGCCGGCGCGCGTCACGCGGTACACCTGCTCGATCCGGCGCTGGATCACGGCGGGCAGGTCCTGTGCGGTGATCACGACGGTTCGCCGGCCTCCCTGCGTCGTCTCACCGCCCCGCACGAACTCGAGCAGCTCGGTGGCTGCGCGCGGGGTCAGGCCGTCGAACGGCTGCTCGAGAATGACGAGCGGCGGGTCGAACGCGATGGCGCGGGCGACGGCCGCCCGACGCCGTTCTTCCTCGTTCACCTGCGCCGGCCGGCGATCGGCGACAGCGGCGATCCGCGCCGCCGCGAGCATCACGCTGACTCGTCCGTCGATCGTTCGGGGCGCGGCGGTGCTCCCGAACCGCAGGGGCAGCGCGACGTTGTCCCGCAGGGTGAGATTGTGCAAGAGGCCGTCGCCCGCGGGAAGGTAGCCGACCCGCCGGCGGAAGGCCAACCGCTCGGTGGGCGGCAGATCCGCCGCTCGCGTGCCGTACACCAGCACGTGCCCCGTGGGCGGGGTCTCGAGCCCGAGGGCCCAGCCGCCGATCTGCCCGACCCCGGAATCCTCGGCGCCCAGCAGTGCCACGCTCCGATGGACCGGCAGCTCGAGCGTGACCGTCGTCTCGCCCATCAGCACACCGGCGAGCACGAGCGGGGTCGGGTGGGCGGCGCTGGGACGCTCGAGCATCGGTCAGCGCAGGACGACGAACAGCGCCGAACACACGAAGACGCCGACGATGCTCGCGACGGTGGCCCGGCTGGCGGCGATCGGGATTTCGGTCGGCGCGCGGCGCACCGAGAGGCCGTAGAAGCTCGGGACGATTCCCAGGATGGCGCCGAAGGCGCCCGCCTTGGCCGCCGACAGCCACACGTCGCCTGCGCTGAGCGACCGCAGCACGATCTCGAAGTACCGGACGCCGCTCATGCCATTGAGGGATGCGGCGGCGTACCCCGTCGCCACGGCGACGGTATCGCACAGCACCATCAGCACGAACACGCTGATCACCGCGGCGGCGAAGCGAGGCAGGACGAGGTACTGGCGCGGGTCGATGCCCATCGCTTCCAGCGCCCGCACTTCGCCGAGGACCGAATTGGTGGCGAGCTCGGCCGCGATCGCGTTGCCCGAGCGCCCCGCGACCACGAGCGCGGTCAGCAGGGGACCGAGCTCCCGCACGATGGCTACGACCATCAGCGTACCGAGCAGCTCCGTCACGCCGTATTGCCCCAGCTCCCGGACGGCCTGCGAAATGACGAGGAACGACAGGATCCCCGACAGCAGCGTGACGAGCCCCATGGCGTGCACCGCCGTGAATCGGATCTGCTGGATCGTCACCTGGAGGGCCACCGCGCGCCCCGCCGCCGTCAGGGTCGTGGCCGCGCCCGCGGCCCCAAAACCGAAGCGCGCCAGCGCTCCCAGCTGGGAGAGCCGGCGCGCCGCCGCAGCCCCGAGACGACCCAGCGGGTCGGCCACGCCGTCAGGAACGCTGGACCCGCTGCAGTCCTTCCTTGGCTTCCGCGTAGTCCGGGAAGACGGCGAGGGCCCGGTTGTACATGTCGATGGCCCGTTCCTTCTGCCCGCGGTCGGAGTACAGCAGGGCGCGCGAGTAGTACGTCAGGGCCTCGGTCGGCACTTGGCGCGTCTGGCGCTCCTCGGACGCCTGCCGCGGCAAGGCCGGCAGGTTCGCGCCGCGCATCAGTTTCGCGGCCACGTTGCGGATGATGTCGAACATGTGATCCCGCTGGGCGCGTTCGGACTCGGTCTTCACGACTTCGCTCGTCTCGACGCTGACCAGGCGGACGTCGACGCGGAAATCGCCGTAGAAATCGATGAATGTGCCCATCACCATGTACCGGGCGCCGACGAGCTTGCCCACCCGCGCCGCCGTCTGGGGATCGACCCGGCCCGACGTGCCGAGATTCTGCTCGTCGAGGATGCGCTGCACCTGCTCGCGCTCCACGACCCGCGCCGCCGGGTTGGCGGCGAGCTCGGAAATCAGCATCCCCGCGATGCCGCGCTGCAGGGCATCGAAATTTTCCTTGTCCTGCCCGTACGACCCGCCGTTGTCGAACGGCAGGACGGCGATCCCCGGGCGGGTATCCTGCGACGCTGCTCCTGGCGGCACGGCAAGCGCCAGGGCCAGCACGGGCAACCAGATGCGCGAGGTCATGTCTACTCCTTGGCTCAGAGAGTCAGTTGCATTCCTTCTTGCGCCGCCACCACGTCGGTCGGCGTCGCGAGCTTGCCGGCGAGCCGGCGGGCTTCCGCCGTCACGCGGTCCATCGCGTCGTCATCATGCTCGGGCTCGTGATGAAACAGCACGAGCCGCCGCACCCCGGCGTCCGCGACCACGGCCAGGGCTTCCTCGTACGTCGAATGCCCCCAGCCGCGGTGGCGCTCCAGCTGTGCGGGCGTGTACATCGCGTCGTGCACGACGACGTCCGCTCCCGCGAGGAACGCCACAAAGTCACGGCGCCACGTCGGCGGCACGTCGTAGTTCCCGCCGGGGCCCAGCTCGTTATCCGTGACATATGCAAGGCTCGCGCCCCCGGTGCGGGGCGTGAGCCGGAACCCCAGGGTCGTCCCCGGATGCCGCAGCCGCATGGCCCGCACGACGAACGGCCCCACCTCGAACTCCCCCGGCTCGACTTGGTCGACCGTCAGCCGGGCCGACAGGGCCTCCAGGGGCACCGGGAACACCGCCGGGTGCATCTGGAGACGCAGAATCGTATCGAGCGTGGCCGCCCCCTGGCGCGACGCCCGGATCCGTAACTCGTTGCCCCCCGAAAAGAACGGCTTGAAATGGGGGAGCCCCTGGATGTGATCCCAGTGCGTATGCGACAGCAGGATCTCGGCCCGTATTTGCCCGTTGTCACGCTCGGCGAGCTGCGCGCCCAGGGCCCGGATCCCCGTGCCGGCGTCGAGAATCACCAGCTGCCCGCCGCCCTCCACGGCGACGCACGCCGTATTCCCGCCGTAGCGGACGGTGTGGGCCCCCGGGGTTGGGATCGATCCTCTAGTACCCCAGAACGTGACCGTATACGGCATCCGCGCCGGCAAGCCAAAGCCTCGCTAAGTTACGGTATTTCCAGCATGTAGAACAAGCGCGCGCCTCACGGCGGGGTCGTGAGCCGCCTCACATCCGGCCAGCGGCGGTCTGGAGCGCCCCCCGGTCGCGGATCTGTATCTCCCGACGGCTTACGGTGATATGGCCTTTGGAGACGAACTCCCGCATGGTGCGGCTGACCGTCTCGCGGGAGGACCCGACCATTTGGGCGATCGTATGGTGCGTCAGGCGGCGGGTGATATGCTCGCTGCCCGAGTCGTCCGCCAGCTCGAGCAGCAGCCGAGCCACGCGGCCCGTGACGTCGAGCAGGACCAGCGAACCCACCTTTTCGTCGGCCCGCCGGAGGCGCCGGGTCAGCTCCCGCAACAGGGCGAGCGCAATCTGCGGGCTCTGCGTGAGGATGCCCTCGAAATCCTCCCGCCGGAGCACCAGCAGGTCCGAGTCCTCCATGGCGATCACGTGCGCGGATCGCGGCTCGTCGTCGAGCAGCGACATCTCTCCGAAGAAGTCGCCCTCCCCCAGCACCGAGAGAATCACCTCGCGCCCGTCGTCGCCGATGAGCACGACTTTCACCTGCCCGGACGCCACGACGTACAGTGCATCGCCCGGATCGTCCTCGAACAGGATCACCGAGTTCTTGGGGTAGCTCTTCTCGCGGGCGACCGCGACCACCCGCTGGAGGTCAACGGGCGACAGCTGGCTGAAGAGCGGGACACGCTGCAGGACCGCCGTTACCGACACGTTGACCTTTCCCCGGGTCCTGGAGGTCCGCAACGATACGCCTAAGCTGGCTTCCTGTCAATCTTTAGGCCGTTGCGGGCCTTGCCGCGAGCGCCGGCTTCCCTCTATATTGCTCCGCTTACCGCCCCCAACCCCCGAGAACGTCGAGGACCGAGCAGTGAAATCCGGCATTCACCCCACGTACCGTCGGAGCACGGTGACCTGCGCGTGCGGCAACCAGTTCGTCACGCGCTCCACGATGCCCGAGATCCACCTCGAGATCTGCGCCCGCTGCCACCCGTTCTTCACCGGGAAGCAGAAACTGATCGACACCGCGGGCCGGGTCGAGCGCTTCCGCCAAAAGTACGGCCGGGAGAAGGTCGCAGGCTGAGCGGTGGACGCCCGACTCCGCCAGGCGCTCGCGCGGGCGGAGGAGGTCGCCCAGGAGTTGGCCGACCCCGACACCGCGCGGCAGCCGGCCCGGCTCAAGGCGCTGGGACGCGAGCACGCCCGGCTGGACCAAGTGCGGCGCGTCGCGGCTCGGCTCGAGGAGCTGCAGGACCAGCTCGGGCAGGCCCGTGATCTGGCGCGGGACACCGACGCCGGCTTGGCGGAGCTGGCTCGCGCGGATCTCGAGCGCCTCACGCCCGAGGTCGAACGACTGGAGCACACCCTCGACGAGCTGCTGACCCCCACCGATCCGCTGGACGATCGCGATGCCATCGTCGAGGTCCGCGCCGGCACCGGCGGCGACGAAGCGGCGCTGTTCGCCGCGGAGCTGTTCCGCATGTACAGCCGATTCTGCGAGGCTCAAGGGTGGAAGGTCGAAGTGCTCAGCCTGTCGGAGGGCGCGCTCGGCGGGCTCAAGGAAGCGATCGTCGCGGCCCGCGGCGCCAAGGTGTTTGGCACGCTGCGCTACGAATCCGGCGTCCACCGCGTGCAGCGCGTCCCCGTCACGGAAGCGCAGGGCCGCATTCACACGTCGGCCGCGACGGTGGCGGTGCTGCCGGAGGCCGAGGACGTGGACGTCCGCCTCGAGGAGAAGGATCTCCGCATCGACGTGTTCCGCTCGTCGGGGCCGGGGGGGCAGAGCGTGAATACCACCGACAGCGCGGTGCGCGTCACCCACGTTCCGACCGGGCTCGTGGTGCAGTGCCAGGACCAGAAGTCCCAGCTGCAGAACAAGACCAAGGCGCTCGAGATCCTGCGGGCGCGGCTGCTCGATCGCATGCTGGCCGAGCAGGAGGCCGCGCGGGCGCGCGAGCGCCGGGCCCTGGTGGGCACGGGCGACCGCTCGGCCAAGATCCGCACCTACAATTTCCCGCAGAACCGCGTGACCGATCATCGCATTCATCTCACGGTGCACAATCTCGCCGAGGTGCTGGACGGCCGCCTCGACGAGCTGATCGGTGCGCTGCGGGCGGCCGGGCGCGAGGAGCAGCGGGCCAGTGCCTGACGGCGCCGTGGCGACCTGTGGCGACGCGCTGCGCGGGGCGGAGCGCATACTGGCGGAGGCCGGCTGGGCCGAGGCGCGGCACGAGGCCCTGCGGCTCGCCGCCGCCGCGCTCGATCGGTCTCCCGGCGTCGTGTGGCTCGGACGGGATCGACCGCTCGATCCCGCCCTCGCCCGGCGCGTCGCCGGCGCCGCGGCGGCGCGCGCGCGCGGCGTCCCGGCGGCCTACGCCACGGGCCGCGTCGCGTTCCGGACCCTGACGCTCGCGAGCGATCCGCGCGCCCTCATCCCCCGTCCGGAAACCGAAGGCCTGATCGATCTGGTTCTGCGGCACGGGGCGCGTCCGGGGGGGCTGGCTGCCGATCTCGGGACCGGTACCGGGTGCCTGGCGCTCGCCCTGGCGGTCGAAGGTGCGTTCGACCGGGTGATTGCCGTGGACCAGGACCCGGGGGCGGCGGCGCTGGCACGGGAGAACGTCGCCCGCGTCCAGCCCCCGACGCCGGTCGAGGTGCGGGAGGGCGACTGGGTGGCGCCGCTCGGTGACGCCCGTTACCGCGCCATCGTGGCCAATCCGCCATATCTCACGGCCGCCGAATGGGACGCTCTGGATCCGACGGTCCGCGAGCACGAGCCCAAGATGGCGCTCGCGAGCGGTCCGGACGGCCTCGAGGCCACGCGCGCCGTGCTCGCCGGTGCGCGGCCCCGCCTCGAAGCGGGGGGCGTGCTCGCGATCGAGATCGACGAACGGCGCGGGCCCGCCGTCGCCCTGCTGGCGCGGCGACTCGGGTGGTCGCGCGTCACCATCCACGACGACCTGTTCGGACGGCCGCGCTATGCCGTGGCCGTCGCGGAGGAAGCGAAGTGATCGAAACGAAGGCGATCGAGCTGGGTCGACTGCTCGGCCAGACGGACGAATACAAGGCGCTGAAGCGGGCGGGCGAGCGCCTCAAGGAGGACTCCGACACCCAGCGGCAGCTGGCGGACGTCGAGCGGCTCGCGATGGAACTCGACCGCACGGCCCGCTCGGGTGGTGAGCCCAAGCGCGAGGATGTCGAGCGCTACGAGACGATGGCCGCAACCGTTCAGGGGAGCCCGGTGTATCAGTCCGTGGTGGCCGCGCAGGCCAACTTCGAGAAGCTGATGGGGCGCGTCAACGAGAAGATCTACGAGGGCATCCAGAAGGGTGCCGCGAGTCCCATCATCACCCTGACCTGACGCGTGCCGGGAGCCTTCATCCTCGTCGAGGGGCCGGAAGGCGCCGGCAAGACCTCGCTCGCGCGGTGGATCTCCGCGCGTCTGTTGGCGGACGGCCGCTCCGTGGTGAGCGTGCGAGAGCCGGGCGGCACGCCGGTGGCGGAGGCGGCGCGCAAGATCGCGCTGAAGTCCACGCACGATCTCGCGCCCGCCGCCGAGTTGTTCCTGATCTTGGCCGCCCGCGCGGACCTGGTGACGCGGGTGATCCAGCCCGCGCTCGACGCGGGGGACATCGTGGTGGCCGATCGGTTCGGGCTGTCCACCCTGTGCTATCAGGTCGCGGGCCGCGGGTTGCCGCGCGCCGAAGTGACGGCGGCGCTGCAGCTGGCGATCCAGGGTGTGACGCCGGACCTCACCCTGGTGCTCGACGTCCCGGTCGCGGTGGGACGCACGCGCCAGCAGCGGGCCCGAAAAATGCAGGACCGCTTCGAGAGCGCCGACGACGCGTTTCACGAACGGGTGCGGCAGGCGTACCTTGCACATCGGGGGCCGGGCGTCGTGCACCTCGACGCCACCCAGCCCAAGCGGACGGTGCGGGAGGCCGCGTGGCAGGAAGTGGCCGCCGCGACAGATCTTTCCTTGCGAGGCAGCGCATGAGACGACAGCGGCTTTTCGTGGTGACCGGCATCGCAGCCGTGGCGCTCGCCTCGGGCGCGTGGTTCCTGCAGCGCGGCCAACCCGCGGCCGGGACCGTGTACCAGCAGGCCCGGTTGTTCGACGAGGTGCTGGCGCACGTCGCCGATTACTACGTCGATTCCCTGGACGAGCGCCAGCTGTACCAGATGGCGATCAATGGCCTCCTGGCGCAGCTCAAGGATCCCTATTCGGAGTACCTCGAGCCCGACGATTTCCGATCGCTGTCCGAACAGACCACGGGCAACTACGGCGGCCTGGGCATCCAGATCGACGTGCGCGACGGCTGGATTACCGTGGTGGCGCCGCTGCCGGACACGCCGGCCGAGCGGGCCGGCGTCCAGACCGGCGACCAGATCATCGCGATCGACGGGCGCTCGACCGAGGGGTACAAAAGCGACCAGGCGGTGAAAGAGCTGCGGGGCGCGCCCGGGAGCAAGATTCAGATCCGGATCCGCCGCGCCGGCGTCGAGCAGCCGCTCGAGTACGGACTGACGCGCGCGACGATCCACGTGCGCTCGGTGCAGGTGGCGCTGATGCTGAACGGCGGCGTGGGATACGTGTCCCTCAGCCCGGTGTCGAGCTCCTCCGCGCAGGAGGTCACCGAGGCGATCACCCGGCTCCAGGGACAAGGGCTCAAGGCGCTCATCTTCGACCTGCGCGGCAACCCTGGTGGACTGCTCGACCAGGGCGTGGCCGTGACCGATCTGTTCCTCGACCGGGGTGACGCGATCGTGGCGACGCGGGGCCGCGCGCCCGGCGCGAGCGAGACCTACCGCGACAAGCAGGCGCAGCGGTGGCCCAATCTGCCGATTGTCGTGCTGGTGAACGGCGGCTCGGCCAGCGCCGCCGAGATCATCGCCGGCGCGCTCCAGGACCACGACCGGGCGCTCCTGGTGGGCACGCCCTCTTTCGGCAAGGGCTTGGTGCAGTCGTTCTGGCGGCTCACGCCCGAGACGGGCCTGAAGCTGACCACCGCGCGCTGGTATACGCCGAGCGGGCGGACGATTCAGCGGCGCTTCACGTCCGAGTCCGAGGTCGATACCCAGTTGATCGCCGCGGCGCGCGGCGGCGACTCGCTGGCTGTCGATTCGACGGAGTTGTACCGCACGACGGCGGGCCGCACCGTGCAGGGCGGGGGCGGCATCCGGCCCGACCTGGTGGTCGTGGCCGACACGTTCACGAGCGCCGAGCGCGCCTTCATGCGCGGGCTGGGCGCCCGAATTCCCGTGTATCGCGACGTGATCGCCTCCTACGCGCTGGAGCTGAAGGCGCAGGGCGCGGTGACGGACCCCGCGTTCACGGTCTCGGCCGCGATGGTGAGCGAGGTGCTGCGGCGCCTGGCTGCCCGCGACGCGCCGGTGGCTTCCGACGTTGCCGCCGCGGCCCGCGTGCTGATCGCGCAGGATCTGGGATACGAGACCGCGCGCTACGTGTTCGGGCGCGAGGCCGAATTCCGCCGTCGCATGGGTGACGACCGGCAGATTCAGGAGGCGCTCCGCCTCGCCGGCCGCGCCCGGACGCCGCAGGAGCTGTTGACCTTCGCCGGGGCGTCCGCCGGCGGGTCCGCGCCGGAGCGCAACTAGCGCGCGCATGACCGGGCCCGCCGCGCCGCCCATCGGCATCATCGGCGCCGGTCGGGCGGGGACCGGCCTCGGGCTGGCGCTCGCCGGGGCGGGCTACCGGGTTCTGCTGCACGGACGGCGGGCCGCGCGGGTGCCCCCGCCGCTCACTCTCACCCTCGCCGCCGACGGCGCGCCGCCCTCCTGGGTGCCCGACGTCGGCGTGTTGCTACTCGCCGTGCGGGACGACGCGATCGGGCCGCTGGCCAAGTCCCTGTTCGCCGCCGGGTTGGTGCGCGAGTCGCATACGCTGCTGCATCTCTCGGGCGTGCTGGGGCAGGAGGCGCTCGGGCCCCTCGTGACAACCGGCGCAGCGCTCGGGTCGCTGCATCCGCTCCAGACGATCGCCGAGCCCGAGCGCGCGCCGGACCGGCTGCGGGGCGCGTGGGCGGCGGTCGAGGGCATGCCCCGCGCCGTGGCCGTGGCGGAAGACCTGGCCCGGGCGGTCGGGCTCCGCCCCTTTCGCCTCCCGGCGCGCGTCAAGCCGGTGTACCATGCGGGCGCGGTATTCGCGTCGAACTACTTCGTGGTGGTGGAGGCGGTGGCGCAGCGGTTGCTGCGGCACGCGGGGCTCAGTGACGCCGAGGCGTGGCAGGCGCTCCTGCCGCTCGTGCAGGGGACGCTCGACAATCTCGCGCGCGACGGCCCGGCGGGGGCGCTGACCGGTCCCGTGGCCCGCGGGGACGTGGCGACCATCGCCCGGCACCTCGAGTCGCTCACGCTCGACGACGCCAATCTGTATCGCGCGCTGGGGGCGGCGGCGCTCGAGCTGGCCCGGAAGCGGGGGATGGACGACGCGACGGCGACTGCGATGGCCGCCGGCCTGGCGACCGATCTCCCGGTCGTGTTGCGGTCCGCGCCGCGGCCCTGAGCGGGTGCGCGCGGCTGCGCGTTACTGGTCGACGATGCGCACACCACTGGGGGGCGTGAACGTGAGCTCGCGTCCCGGCACGGCCGCGTTGGCCCGCACGCCCCGCAGCGCGACGGTCCGCCCCTGTCCGGTCCGTTCCGTGATCTCCACCCGGGCCAGCAGTCCGCTCGCCCGGTCGATCCAGATCGTCGCGTTGCGGTAGGGCGCCTCGGGATCGAGGGGTTGCAGGGCGAGCACGTCCGCGGCTCCCCCGCCGGCGAGCCGCTCCTCCCGTACCCAGCGCGCCTGGTAGCGCTCGCGGGGCCGGTCCACGAACTGGCCGATGAGATTCGGGCTGAGGCCGCCGCTTGCCGGGATGCGCGTGCGGATCACCTGGCCCGGCGTGGTGCTGGGCGTGTACAGCCACAGGTAGCGCCCGTCGGCGACGATGCGATCACCCGCGGGGTCGCTGAATCGCATCGCGAAGCGGCCGGGCGGCCGCAGGTAGAGGCGGCCATGCGTCGTGTCGGGGTCGCCGAACAGCGGGTTGTCGACGATTTGGACGAAGTCGGCCGCCAGGGTCTCGAGCGCGGCGTAGGCGGCTGCGGCCCGGTCCAACGCCGGCCACGGGTCCTGGCCCGCGACCGGCGCCGCGCTGCCGAGGGCCAGCAGGGTGAGGGCCGCGCACACGGCCGGTCGGCGGGCGCTCACGCGGCGACCGGCGCCGGCTCCGCCACCCGCCGGCCGATCACCTCGGCGATGACGCGCAGCTCGCGCATCAGCTGGACGAACTGCTCGGGGTAGAGGGACTGCGCGCCGTCGGAGAGGGCCGCATCGGGCGTGGGGTGCACCTCCACCATGATCCCGTCCGCACCGGCGGCCACCGCGGCCCGCGCGATCGGCACGACCTTGTCGCGCAGCCCGGTACCGTGCGACGGATCGGCGATGATCGGCAGGTGCGACAGCTTGTGCACCACCGGAATGGCGGCGATGTCGAACAGGTTGCGCGTGGCGGTGTCGAACCCCCGCACCCCGCGCTCGCACAGGATCACGTCGCGATTGCCCTCGGCGAGTAGGTATTCCGCGGACAACAGCAGCTCCGTCACGGTCGCCGCGAGACCGCGCTTGAGCAGGACCGGCTTGCCGGCGCGCCCGGCCGCCTTGAGGAGCGAGAAGTTCTGCATGTTGCGGGCGCCGATTTGCACGATGTCCGCCACCTCGGCCACCCAGCCCACGCCGTCGGGATCGACCGCTTCGGTGCAGATGAGCAGGCCGGTTTCGTCGCGGGCGCGTGCCAGCAGCTGCAGGCCGGGACGCCCCAGCCCCTGAAACGAGTACGGTGAGCTGCGCGGTTTGAACGCCCCCCCGCGGAGGATCACGGCGCCGGCCTCCCTGACCCGTCGCGCCGCCTCCACGATCTGGTGCTCGCTCTCGACGGCACAGGGCCCCGCGATGGCGACGATCTCCGTGTCCCCGATCGCCACCCCGCCGGGCAGGCGCACGACCGTTGCGTCGTCCTGCCACTCGCGGCTGACTTGCTTGTAGGGTTTGGAGACGTGGATGATCTCCTGCACGCCAGGCAAGGCTTCGAGGCGGGACGCGTCCACGCGGCCGTCGTTGCCGACCAGGCCGACTGCCGTCCGCTGCTTGCCCGGCATCGGCCGGGCGTGGTATCCCAGCTCCTCGATCGCGGCCACGACGCGCTTGATCTCGTCCGGCGTCGCGCCGTGCCGCATCACGATCAGCACCCGGCAGCTCCTCCAATCACGAATCGGTCGCCGTCCCGGGCCGCCTGGACGGGTCCCGCAAAACGGGTCGCGGCCACTCGGGCCGGGTCCGTAGTTTCGACAGGCGGATAGAAGTGCGTCAAGACGAGGCGCTTCGTGCCCGCCGCGCGGGCCAGATCGCCTGCCCGCTCGGGGGTCAGGTGCGTGTCCATCGCCAGCGCCTCGGGCAGCGAGCACTCGGCGAGCAGCAGGTCGCAACCGGCGGCCCACGCCGCCAGCTCGTCCGATGGGCCGGTGTCACCGGTGTACACGAGGCGCCCTTCGGGTCCCGTCAGGCCGATGGCGACGCTCTCGGCGGTGTGCGGGACCGGGCACGTCTCGAGGACCACGTCGGGCCCCAGCGGAAACGGCTCACCATGCCGGATGTCGAGGATGCCGATGCGGAATCCAGGATCCAGCAGCCACGGCCCGTACCCCTCGGCCAGCGCCCGCATCAGCTGCACCACGCCGGGCGGTCCGAGGATCACGAGCGGTTCGCGGCGCGGCGGGACCGTCGTGTACTTGAGGGCGTAGACCAGCATGGGCACTTCGGCATAGTGGTCCGGATGGAAGTGCGAGAGCACGACGTGCGTGATGGTGGACCACGGCAGGCCGAGCTGCGCGAGGCGGTGCAGCGAGCCCGGGCCGCAGTCGAGCAGGATCCGGAGGTCACCGCGCTCCACCCACTGGCAGGAGGCGGTGCGGTCTGCCGACGGCGCCACGGTTCCCGTTCCCACGGTCACGATTTGCACTACGGGCCCCCTCCACGGTAGACGATGCGCTTGAATTGCACGGTCGCGCTTGTACGCAATCTGCACAGGTAGACCCCGGCTGGCACGGGCCTGCCGTCGTCCGCCCGCCCGTCCCAGGCAAACCGGGGGTCGCAGGTGGCGGTGCCGGCCGCCCCGCGCCCATATCGCCCCGGCGGGAGCACACCCCCGACCCCGGGAGCCGGGATCAGCGACCGCACGCGGCGGCCGCGCAGGTCGAGGATCTCGAGCTGTACCAGGCTCACGGTCGCGAGATCGAACCACACGCATGTCGGCTCGCCCGCGGGACCGGGAAACGGATTCGGGAAGTTCTGGTAGAGCAGGGTGGTCGGCGGCACGCTCGGGTCGAGGACGAGGAAGGTGCCGGCGCTCCGGGTCACGCTCGAATCCGGGCCCAACCGGCTCACCACCCCCCACCGATAGGTCACGTTGCGCTCGAGCGGCTGCGGCACTAGGAGCGCCGTGTCGGCGAGGTCGGTGATCACCACGTCCGGTATCGAGGCAGCAGTGCGCTGAATGAATACGTCGTAGCGGAACGGCCCCGGGGGTGCGGCGACCTGGGGCGACGACCACCGTAGCGTCGGTTGCGAGTCCAGCGTGGTCTCGCCGGCCGGTGCGCTCAAGGTCCGCAGCGTGGCCCACGGCGGTACCGTCACGGGTCCGGCGGGGCCGCTCGATGCCCGCTGACCGGTCGCCGCCGTCGCGTCCACGTGCCACCACACGGGTCCGGGCGGGAGCGCGCGCGTCACCGTGGCCGAGGTCGCGTCGAGCGTGGTGTCGACGAGCGGCGCGGCGAGCGCCGAATCGGCGGCGACGCGGAGGCGGGAGCGGACCGGGCTGGCGAACGCCGGGGTCACGCCGGCTGTCCAGTCGAACGTCGGCGTGACGGTCGCGATCGGTCCCGGGGGCGGGGCGTGCGCCACGACGCCGATCGGGAAGACGACCGAGGCGGTGACGTCCGGGCGCCCGTGGCCGCGCACGCTGTCGGGAGCCGCGCGGTTCGCGGCGTGCCGGCGCAATGCCGCGGCGAGGCCGGCCGCGCGGAGGGTCGGGTGTGCCTGCCGCAGGAGGGCGGTGGCGGCGGCGACGAGCGGCGTGGCGAACGAGGTCCCGTTGAGGCGCCGGACGGTCCCGCCGCCCGTGACGGCGCACACCGCGGCGCCGGGGGCGGTGAGATCCGGTTTCAGGCGGCCGTCGGCCGTCGGGCCGCGGGACGAGAAGCCCGCCACGGACCCGAGCGAGTCTTCGGCGCCGATCGCGAGGCCGGAATCGGCATCGGCCGGCGTGACGAGCGTACGGAAGCCCGGACCGCCGTTACCAGCGGCGCTGAGGACGAGGAGCCCGCGCGCGGCGGCGCTGTCGACGGCGACCGTCGTGACCGCGACGTCGCCGTTGAGCTCGGACGGCAGGTAGCCGAACCCGTTGTCGAAGCTGAGGTACCCGAGACTGGCCGACGCGAGATCGGCGCCGAGCGAGTCGGCCCATTCGAGCGCGGCGACGAAGTGGTCCTCCTCGATGCGGGTCTCGGAGCGGACGTCCTCGGTCTTGGCGAGCAGATAGGCGGCGTCCCGCGCGACGCCGCGGAGTCGCCCGGGCACGTCGCCCGCGAGAAGCGACCAGACCGCCGTGCCGTGGCCGTGCGCCCCAGGCTGGTCCGCGGGCTCGTCACGCACCACGCCGTCCGCGAACACGAAATCGCGTTGGGCGTCGACCACGACGCCGGCGAAGGCGGGATCGGCGGTATCGAAGCCGGTGTCGAGCAGCGCGATGCGGACGCCGGCGCCGGCGAAGCCCTGCTCGGCGAGGGCGATCAGGTTGAGCTGCCGGTACGGCATCGCGGACGGACCGTACACCGGATCGGCCGTGGGGCCGCAGGTGTCGTCGGCGGCGGTGATGGCGAACGGGAGGGGCAGGGTATCGGCGGGTGCCGCCCGGCGGCGCCAGCGACCGAGCGGCTGGATGCGCCGCAGGTCCCGGTCCTGCGCCAGGGTGCGCAGGGCCGCGGCCGGGGCAGCGGCGGAGACCGCGTGGAGCCAGCGGCTCCGCGTGCGGACGCGCGCGCCTGCCCGGGCGGCGCGGATGGCGACGCTGTCGAGCGGAGCGCCGGGCCGGGCGAAGAGCCAGACGGTGAACACGGTGTCGCGGTGCCAGGCAGCGGGGAGAGCGGCCGACACGGCGGGTTGCTGCGCGCGAACCGCGTGCGGCGCCACGGGTCCGAGCAGCGCCGCGAGCAGGGCGGCGCGCCGGACGGCGCTCACACCGTTTCCAGGTGACCCAGGCGGACTCCGACGATCGTGGACACGCCGGGTTCCTGCATCGTGACTCCGTACACGGCGTCGGTCGCCTGCATCGTGCGCGGGTTGTGGGTGATCACGATGAACTGGGTCTGGTCCTTGAACTCCTGGAGCAGGCGGACGTAGCGGCCGACGTTGGCGTCGTCGAGCGGTGCGTCCACTTCGTCGAGCAGGCAGAAGGGGCTGGGTTTGGCGAGGAAGATCGCGAACAGCAGGGAGACGGCGACGAGGGTGCGCTCGCCCGACGACAGCAAGTGTATCCGCTGGGTGCGCTTTCCGCGGGGCGCGGCGTGAATCTCGATCTCGCTGTCGAGCGGCTCGTCCTCGTTCGCCAGCCGCACGTCGCATTCGCCGCCGCCGAACAACGTCTGGAACACGGACCGGAAGTGCTCGCGGACGTGGGCGAAGGAATCGAGGAACAGGGCCTTGGCCGTCTGGTCGATCTCGCGCACGGCCTGCTGGAGCGAGCCGCGGGCGGCGATCAGATCGTCGCGCTGGGTCTGCAGGAAGTCGAGCCGCTTTTGCTCCTCGGCGTGCTCCTCGACGGCGAGCGCGTTCACCGGTCCCATCTGATCGATGGCGTCGCGCAGCCGGTCGTTCTCCTGGCGCAGCCACTCGACGTCGCCGGGCACTTCCGGGGCGTCGGCGAGGAGGCGGTCGAGCGGTTTGCGCCACTCGGCGGTGACGCGCTCGACGAGCGCGCGCTTGCGGCCTTCGAGCTCGGTGCGCTCGAGGGCCAGGCGGTGCTCGGTCTCGGCGAGCCCCTCGAGCGCCCGGCGCGCCTCGCTCATGGTACCCTCGGCCTGGGCGAGGTCCGCTTCGGCGATGTGGACCTGCCGCTCGGCGTCGCGGGCGGCTTCCTCCAGCGCCGTCAGGGCGAGGCGGCGGTCCTTGAGCCCGTCGTCCCATTGCGCGCGCTGGGCGCTCACCGTCGCGGTTTCGCGCTCGAGCAGACCAATCTCTTCGGCGAGGCCCGCGGCGTGGCGCCGGGCCTCGGCCGCGTCCGCCGCCGTGCGGTCGGCGCGCTCCCGCGCCGCCGCCAACCGGGCATCGACCTGCGCCGCCTCAACCTGCCAGTGCACGCGCTGCTCGCGCGCCGCCTCCTGGTGCGCCTCGGTTTCTTGCAGGCGGGCACGCGCCGCTCCGAGCTGCTCGTCGAGCCGGACGCGCTCCACGTCGAGCTGCTGGAGCGCGACGGCGATTTCTTCCAGCCGGGCATCGACTTCGGCCAGACGACCCGTGACGCGCTGCACGAGCGCCGTGCCCTCGGCGGCGTCGCGCCGCGTGTGCGCCACGGCGCGATCCGCCTCACCGCGGGCCGCCGCGGCTTCGAGCTCGGCCTGGCGCGCCTGCTGGGCCGCGTCCTCGGCGGTCACAAACGCGGCTTCGGCCGCGGCGAGCGCGCGGGTGGTTTCGTCGAGGCCCGCCCGGGCGGCGGCACCGGCGGCATCCGCCTCGGCCACGTCGCGCGCCAGCCCCTCGAGCTCCGCACGCCGTTGCAGTGGCCCGCTCGCCGGCGCGACGTCGAGCAGCACCGCCCCGTTCGCCCGCCGCACCGTGCGCCCGTCGTCCAAGACCTCGTGACCCGCCAGCAGGGCGCGGACCCAGGCTACGGCGGGCCCGTCCACCCGTACCGCGTCCTCGAGCGGGTGCCCGTCCGCACCGAGGCGCGGCCCGGGGATGCAGGGCAGGAGCACGAGCGGGCCGGGCTGCGCGGCGGCGTGCCACGACCGGATGGCGGGAATCGCGGACTCGTCGCGCACCAGCACGGCGTGCAGCCACTCGCCGAACAGGCGCTCGGCCAACTCGGCGTCCTGACGGCCGGTGCGCACGAAGTCGGAGAGGGGGCCGAGGACGGTCCCGTCGAAGCGGTCGCGTTCGCGCAGCAGCGCCTGCGCCGCCGGCGCGAGGCCCACGCGCTCGCGGTCGAGCTCGGCCAGGGCGTCGCGACGCGCGGCGAGGTGCGCGAGCGTCTCCTCCGCCCGCCGGCGGCTGGCGCGCCCATGCGTCTCCGCCTCGCGCAGCGCCGCCACCCGGCTGCGCGCCGCCTCCTGCGCATCGCCGGCGGCCTGCGCGGCCCGGCTCGTCTCCGTGGCGCGGAGCGCGCGCCGCTCGAGCTCCGCCGCCGCCGCTCGCTCGGCCGTCTCCCGGCGGGCCCGCTCCGTCGTGGCGTGCGCGGCCTCGTCCTGGCGCTCGCTGCGCTCCCGCCCCAGCGCGGTCCGCTCGGCGTCCAGCGCGTGCTGCGCTTCGGCGTGACGCTGGATGCGCTCCTCGAGCTCGCGCACGGCCACCCGCTGGGCGGCGAGCCGGTCGCGGATCTCCTGCTCCACCGTGGTGCGCTGGGTGAGCTCGCCTTGCACGGCGGTGAGATCGCTTCCGGCGGCGGCGCATTCGGCATCCGCGGCCGCATGGGCGCGGTCGGCTTCCGAGGCCCGCTGCTCGGCGGTGGTCCGCTCATCCGCCGCCTGCGCGCGCCGTTTGCCGGCGTTCGCGAGTCGTTCCGCCGCCAGCGCCAGATCGCCCTCGAGCCGTCCGATATCGAGTCGCGCGCCCGACAGCTGGCGCTCGACCTCGGTGCGGCGGGCTTCCGCCGCCTGCCGCCCCTGACCGGCGTCCTCGCGGCGGCGCTCGGCATCCGCCAGGCGTTCGCGGGCCACCGGCAGCGCTTCGGCCACCTCACGGCCCCGCGCACCGACGCTGCCCAGGGCGAGGTCGAAGTCCTCCAGCTCGCGGCGCACCAGGGTGATCGCGATCCCGAAGCGCTCGTCGACGGCCTTGGCGTAGCGCTCCGCCTTGCCCCGCTGGCGCGCCAGGCTGCGGACCTGCGTCTGCACTTCCGCCACCAGGTCTCCGAGGCGGGCCAGGTCGACGGCGGTTTCCTCGAGCCGGCGCTCGGTGCTGCGCTTGCGGTCCCGATACAGGCCGATGCCCGCCGCTTCCTCGAACAGCGACCGGCGCTCCTCGGCCTTCTCCGAGAGGAGGGCGTCGATCATCCGTGCTTCCATGACGACCGCGGCGTCGGCGCCCAGCCCCGTTCCGCGCAGCAGGTCCTGGATGTCGCGCAGGCGGACGGGCGAGCGGTTGAGCAGGTACTCGCTCTGTCCCGATCGCGACAGACGCCGGGTGACCGCGACCTCCCGATAGGCGATCGGCAGCGTCCCGTCGGCGTTGTCGAACACGAGCGACACTTCGGCCACGTTCACCGGACGGCGGCCGGTCGAGCCCTGAAAGATCACGTCTTCCATCTTTCCGCCGCGCAGCAGCCGGGGCGATTGCTCGCCCAGCACCCAGCGCACGGCGTCCGAGATGTTGGACTTCCCGCAGCCGTTCGGCCCCACGATCGCCGTGACACCCGCTTCGAACGGGAGCTCGACGGCGCCCGCGAACGACTTGAAGCCCGACAGCTCGAGCCGGATCAGCCTCATGGAGTGCGCTCCCGACGGTGGACGAGATCGGCGGGCACACCGGCCCGCGTGAGCAGCTCGCGCGCGTACGCCGCCTGCTCGGCGCTTTCGAACGCGCCGACCGCCAGGCGGCCGCCCGACAACACGACCGGGATGCCGCGGCGCAGCAGGGCCGTGCTGTCCGAGTTGCGGACCCGTGGGACCAGCGTGAGCGGCGCCCGGACGAGCTCGCCCTGGCCGCGCCGCGCTACGCCACGCGACCAGAGGCTGTCGCGGCCGGCGATCGCCCGAGCCTGGTCGCCCCAACCCCCGGCGAGCACGCGATACCACACGGCCGCGCCGCTGCCCGCGGTGACCGGCGCCACCACGGCTTCGGTCCCGCCCGCGCGCAGCTCGGTCGCGTGGGTCAGCGCGTTCGCCACGTTGGCGTAGGCCGCGAGCTGGATGACCCACGCCAGCGTGTCCGCCGCGGCGACCGGGGCGGGCGGCTCGGGCACCGGATCGGCCGGGCGCTCGACCGGGGCCGCGGCCCGGATCGCGGGCGCCTCGGGCGTCGGAGACGGGGCGGCGCGGCTCCGGAGCAGCACCATGCCCGCCGCGCCGCCGCCGAGCACCACGAGCGCGCCGGCCGCGATCGCCACGCGCCGGCCGCGGCCCGACGGCCGGGCCGGCCGCGCGGGTGCCTCTGGCATCGGCGCCCACTCTTCGTCCTGGATAGCCGCCGTGGGCGGGGGCGTCCAGCGGTCGCGCACCACGCCCAGGAGCATCGCGCCATCCACCTGCGCCGCGCGCACGTCACGGGCCACCGGTGACTCGAGATCGAATCCGCCGGGCGCCAGCACGATGACGCCGTCGGGAATGACGGACAGACTGGCGAGCGCCCCCGCGGGAACGTACGCCAGCAGCAGCGCCCGCTCCGCGCGGAAGCCGGCGTGGAGCTTCCGCCAGCGTGGGTGAGCCAGCACGAACTCCGGTGCCGCGGTGCGGGCACCGGCCGGAATGAAGAATACGCCGCCGACGTCGTGGGCGACCGAGTTCAGCTCGGCGTTACGCTCGAACACGTCCACGATCCCGGCCGCATCGGGTGCGACGCCGGCCCCGCGGAACAACTGCGGCTCTTCCATCGACAGATCCACCAGGGCCACGCGGCGGCCGCCGGCCCGAGCGGCGCGCGCCACCGCCCACGCCGCGTCGGCCGCCCACCGGTCTTCCCCCGTGCCCGCCACCAGCGCGACGAGCGCGTGCTCCTGCACGAGAGACGGCACGAGGCCGTCGAGCCGTGACCGCGGCAGGGGGCGGAGCGTCACCGGCCACCCCCCGCCTGGTAGATCCAGAACGGACGCCCCAGCTTGCGTCCCATCGCTTCGGCGTCCGCCCGGTTGGGGTAGGGGCCGAGCACCACGCGGTAGCCATCGTCCGCGGCGCGGGGCGGCAGCACCCGCGCCTGTAAGCCGGCCCGCACCAGCTGCTGCGCGTTCTCGGCGGACCATTCCCGGTTCTGGGACACGGACACCTGCACGTACAGCGGGCCCTCGGCGCCCACCGAGTCGGCGCCGGACGGGGCGTCGGCGGTCTGCGTCGGCAGGCCCCGCGGTCGCCACGCGGAGGCCAGCCAGCGATCGCGCGCGCCACCCGCGATCCGTCCCCGCACCACGCCCGGCGAATCCACCGCGACCGCCACGACGTCGTCACCGCGGCGGAATAGCAGGGTGCCGTCCGGCGCGATCGTGGGCAGGTCCGCCTCCCACGGCGCGGCGATCGTACCCCGCAAGGTGCGGGTCGGCAGATCCACGATCCACACCGAGTCCGCGCCCTCGACCGAACGCGCCAGCAGCCAGCGTCCCAGGGGATCGATCCGCAGCGCGGCGGCCGGGCCCGGCAGCGGGACGTCATCGAGGGGACGGCGCCGGAAGCGGTCGATCGTCGCGAGGCCGGGCCGCCCGCTGCGGGCGACGTACAGCCGGTGCCCCGAGGGGGAAAACGCCACCGCTCGCGGCTGGCCACGGAGGCGGACGAAAGACGGTGCCCGTCGGGCCAGCGGATCCAGCACGAGGACGCCCGAATCGGTGGCGACCGCGACGACGTCGCCCCACAGCGTCGCGGCGACCTCTCCCACGGTGGGTAGCGCGGCCGGCTCGCCGCTCTTGTCGGCCGTGGCGGCCAGGAGCCGGGGCGGGTCGCCGCGCACGACGGCGAGCAGGCGCTGGTCGGTCGCCCCGAACACCAGGGCGGGCGCGCCGGGGAGGGGGGTGGTCCACTGGCGGCGGGAGCGCCGCTTGAGCGCGGTCACCCGGTGTTGTCCGTCCACGACGTACAGCGTGCCTTCCGGGCCCAACACGGCCACCGCCGCCTGGTGGCCCACCGTGTCGACCCGCGCGGACAGCAGGTCCACCGCCAGGACGTCGTCGCGCAGCGTCATGACATACAGCGCGTCGGTCTCGGGATCGAGCCCGACAATGCGGTCGGATCGGGGCAGGGTGCCCGGCGGGATGGCGAGCGGGGTCAGCGCGGGCGTGCGATACAGTTGCCAGCGTCCGCCTCCGGGTGACACGCGAGCCACGCTCGCGGCGGGGCGGCCGCCTGGTCCGTCGAGGCCGCCCGCGAGGACGGTCTGCGCCGACCCGGCACCCGGCGCCTGGGACCGGCAACCTGCGCCGATCAGCGCCGCGAACAGGAAGCAGGACAGGGAGTTACGCAATAGGCCTCGCCGCTGTCCAAGATAGAAGAGCGGCGAGGCCCAAGCAACCAGCCGGACGAGCGGCGTTAGAACGTCGGTCCGAAGCTCACCGACCAGTAGGCCTTGTCCCGCGCCCGGTCGAGCGGCTTGGTGTAATCGAACCGCAGGATCAGGAAGCCCAGGGCGTTGACCCGGATCGAGCCGCCCCACGAGCGCAGCGGGGTGCGGACGTCGGCGAAGGTCTCCCCCGCGTCGCGGTTGAATTTGACCTGCTGGCCCTCGTTCCACGCCACGCCGATGTCGTAGAAGATGGCGCCCTCGACCGGCGGCAGGGCCACCGGCAGGAACCCGAGCGCCAACCAGCGGAACAGCGGGAAGCGCAGCTCGGCGTTGGCGACCGCGATTTTCGATCCCGTGAGCTGGGACAGGGCGGTGCAGCCGCCCTGGGTGGTGCGGCATTCGTTATCGATGATCGACCCGTACGTGTATCCGCGGATCAACTCGGTCGTGCCGAGGAACACGGGGAAGCGATCGGCGTCCCGGCCGAACCGGCTGAACGTGAGGGCACGCAGCGCGATCGTGAAGGGGCGGAAGTAGATGTACTCGCGCACGTCGGCGAGGCTGGCGACGAAGCTCCAGCCGCCAATCGCGGGCGCCACCTGGAAGCGGTAGCGCCGGCCGGCGAACGGTCCCACGTAGGCGAACAGGGTCTTGTCGTGCACCAGCGCCGCCGAGGGCTGGGCGAAGAACGTCGAGCCGATGTCTACGGTACGCAGGTCGGTGGATCCGAGGTAGAACCCGCCGAAGTCGTAGTAATTGTCCTGGACCAGCAGGTCTTCCTCGATCCCCACGACGTGGATCCCGAGCTCGGCACGGGTGAACCGGCTGAAGGGATAGGCCGACTCGACGAACAGGTCGCGCAGGATGTTGCGCTGGAACGACACCGTCTCGCGCAGCGCGGAGTCCGGGCGGCCCGGCAGCTGGTCGGGCCGGGGTGGGGTGTAGGGTCCGTAGAAGTAGTACGGCTGCTGGTTGAATCCCGCCGCCCAGTTGAGCCGCCGGCCGCGGTTGACGTAGGCCGTGAGGATCTGCGCCTCCTGCGGGCGGCCGTTGATCGCACCGGCGATGATGAGGGTCTTGTTCCCCAGAATGTCGGACAACGACACCGCGGCGCCGCCGTACAGGCCGCGGCCGAAATTGTCGTAGGAATAGCCGATCGTCGGTTGTGCGACGTAGTCGGGCGTGAAACGGGTCCGGTACTCGCGGAATCCGAACTCGAGGGTGTCGGGCAGCGCCAGCTCCGCCGAGTCCAGCAGCTCGCGGACCGACACCGGGCCGGGAGCGGTGGAATCGGGCGGCGGCGTGGCGGACGAGGCCCGGAATCCCCGCGGCGCGCGGTAGACCGAGGCCGCGGCGGGAGCCGTCGGCACGGCGGGGCCGGTGCCTGGAGCGGCGGCCGCCACCGCCACCGCCGAATCGCCGGACGAGGTCGCCGGCGCCGAATCGGGGCGGAGGCGGCGCAGCAGCGAGTAGTACTGCGGTCCGGGCGGGCTGCGATACGGGCCCCGCTTGAGCTGACGCGGGTTGTCCACGACGTAGACGTCGTACTCACCGTCCTGGTATTGCACGAGCGCCATGCGATCGGCCTGAGCGGCCCACGACAGGGCGGGGGACTCCGCCGTGATGCCGGAGATGCCGGTCATCACGTTCGAGAGCTGGTAGATCTCGGCTTCGCCCAGGTCGTACAGGAAGATGTTGGACACTCCGGAACGGTCCGAGATGAACGCGAACGACCGGCCATCCGGGGCCCACACCGGGTTGATGTTCTTGCCGTGCTCCATGTGGCCGAGCACTTCGACCGAGCGCGTGTCCAGATGGTAGAGCGCGATGCGGGTGTTGCCGAATCGCAGCGTCGCGAAATCGGTATCCGGTCCGCGATCGGTGGTGAAGGCGATCGTCTTCCCGTCGGGGGACCAGGCCGGCTGCAGATCGGCGTACTTGTCCTCGGTGAGGCGCTCCAGTCCCGTGCCGTCGGCGTTGATGACGAAGAGATCGCTGAGGCCGCCGTCGAAGCCGGTGAACACGAGGCGCTGGCCGTCCGGGGACCAGTTCGGGTTCATGACGCCGTTCAGGGGCAGGCGGATGCGCCGATCGACGCGCGCGCGGCGCACGTCGATGATGACGATGTCGTCCCGCTCCTTGCGCTTGGCGGCGAACGCGAAGTGCCGCCCGTCGGGCGAGAACGAGCCGGTGGCGTAGATGAACCGCAGGCTCTCGAAATTCGTGGAGAAGCCTGACTTGACGAGCTGGCGCTTGGTGCGGCCGGTCTCGACGTCCGCCAGCCACAGGCTGATGAAGAAGTCCCCGCGCTCGGAAAAGAACGCGATGTCCCGGCCGTCCGGCGAGAGCGCGGGCGCGAGGTGATACTGTCCGCCCGTGCGCCGGCGGCTGAGCGTCTGCTGCGCGAACCGGCGGGTGCGGTCGAAGTTGCCGATCTCGGGGAGGAAGCGCTCCTGGAGCGCCTCGCGCCACTCGATCGAGAGCTGCTCGAGCGACAGTCCCGTGGCGCGCGAGAACGCGCCCTCGATGCCGACGTTGGCGGAGGCCTGGAGGATCTCGCCGACGATTTCGTCGCCCCACTTCTCCGCGACGTACGACCACAGCGCGTGCCCGAAACGGTACGGGAAGTAGGTGTAGGGGTCGAACGTCATCTGCTCGATCGTCGGCAGCTTGCCCTCGAGCGCCGCATCCCGCAGCCACATCGCGGTATGGGGGTCCACCGGCCCCACCGACAGGAACTCCGCCATCCCCTCCGCGAACCACAGCGGGGGATTCACGGTGATCAGCGTCTGCACGCCGCCGCCCACCCGGCCGCGGCTGTAGACGTCGTACTGGAACTGGTGGACCAGCTCGTGCAGCAGGACGTGCTCGAATTCCGCGTACGACCCGGTAAAGGGCAGCACCATCCGGTGCTTGTAGAACTCGGTAAAGCCTCCCGTGCCCTCACCCACGTCTTCGGCAATGGCATTGGTCTGCTGAAAGTCGGAGTGCGAGGCGTACAGGATCACCGGCTTGCGCGTCTGGAACTGGTGGTTGAGCACGCGCGCGACCTTCGCGTACGCGCGCTCGGCCATCCGAGCCGCGTCCAGGGCGGCCTCGCGCTCCTCGGCGTAGTAGTAGATCTCGAAGTGCTCGGTGAGGATGATCTTGAAGTCGAACGAGCGGTACTGGACCTTGTTCTGCCCGAAGTACTGGGCGCCCGCCGGAGTCACGGCGGCGCCCGCCGTCATCACGACCATCGCGGCCTGCAGCAGTCTGCGCGTCATCCGGTCATCCTTTCGTCGCCTCATCGCGGGGCGGGCCGCCGTCGGGGGACGGCGTGATGGTGCGGGCATCCGCCCAGAGGCGCTCCAACTGATAGAACTCCCGCTGTGCGGGATGGAATAGATGCACAACCACGTCCACGTAGTCCAGCAGCACCCAGCGTCCCTGCGCCAGACCCTCCACGTGGTGCGGGCGATCCCCCGCCGGCGCATCGAGCAGGCGGTCCGCCATGCCACGGACGTGGGCTTCCGAGGTGCCCGAAGCGATCACGAAGAAGTCGGTGGCCGAACACAGCCCGCGGACGTCGAGCACCGTGAGGTCCGCCGCTTTGCGGTCGGCCAGCGCCCGGGTCACTCGCCACAACTCGACCGGCGCCTCGTCGATCTCGCGCCGGCCCGTCCGGGATCGCCTCCGCATGTTCATAGCGGCGATCTCAGCGGTTTGTTCCGTCGGCGGGGCTGCATGGCCGCGGTGGCGCAGAGCGCGTGCCACGGCCCGCAGAATGAGACAGCGGTGGGTGCCCGACCGCGCGGCTCACGGTCGGCGCGTCATTCCTTCACCAGATGGACCGTGATCTCGGGCCGGACGTCGGCATGCACCCGGATGCCAACCTGGAAGTCGCCGAGCGAGCGCAGCGGCTCGGGCAGATCGATCTTCCGCTTGTCGACGTGGATGCCCTGCTCCTCGAGGCGGCGCTGGATATCGCTCGCCGTGACCGAGCCGTATAGGCGGTCTTCCTCCCCGACCTTCACCGTGAAGGTCAAGGCGACGTTCGCGAGTCGGCCCGCCTCGGCTTCGGCATCCGCCAGCTCGGCGGCCCGCCGCTGAGCGGTCCGGGCGGCCTCGTAGGCGATCTTCTTCTTGTTCGGCTCCGTGGCCGGATACGCCAGGCCCTTGGGCAGCAGGTAATTGCGCGCGAAGCCGTCTTTCACCTTGACGACCTCCCCCGACTTGCCGACGTGCGGCACGTCCTCTCGCAGGATGATTTCCATTCCGGTCCTCACGCTCCCGTCGAGCCCGACCGCGCCGCGAGCCGGCGTCGGTATCCGAGCCAGGTATCAGTGACCCCCAGCGTCCACACGCCGGGGACGACGAACAACAGCGGCACGGCGAGCACGGCGGCGAGCGCAGTCCACCCGACCAACGCCGCCGAGGACACGCCCACCGCCGCGGCGAAGGCCACGACGATCGCCGCACCCTGCAGAAAGTAGAGCGCGCCCAGGATCACGGCCAGATTCTGTGCCAACACGTCGTGACCGAGCAGCCAGACCGCGGCCGCCGCGACCAGTCCCCAGATCCACAGGTCGCCCAGCTGGAACTCGCGGAACGGACGGAGCGCGGTTCCCAGGGGACGTTCCGCGAGCCGCACGTGGAGCTGCCACGCCAACGCCAGGCCGGCGAGCGCCTGCAGGACCAGCAGGGCGGGGAAGGTGGCGCCGACGAATCCCGCGAAGCCGTCGAGCACGCCATGCGCCTCGGGAGTCGCCCAGCGCACGAGCCGCGTGGCGGCACGCGCCTGCCGGGTGGCCTCCCACTGGAGCAGGGCCGGCCACCCGCCGCCCCAGAGCGTCGTCGCGAGGCCGGCCAGTGCCAGGGCGGCGAGCGCTGTCGCCCGGGTCGCGTGGAGCCAAAACGGCGCGTTCGCGAGCAGCACCAGGGCCACGAACGCCCCCGTGACGAGCACGGTCCACGCCGCGTACGCCGCCCCGAGTGGGCCGCGGCTCGTGCCGACGACGACGAGCAAGCTCAGGAGGCCGAGGCCCAGGGCCAGCGCACGGGCCCCGTACCGCGTGGGACGGCTGGCGGCGAGCAGCGCGGCGAGCGGCAACCCCGCCAGTGCCGGCGGCGCCCAGAGGGCGAAGGCGGTGGTGCCCAGCGCCAGGCGCCACCACCCTCCCGCGGGGCTCATCTCAGCCCGCGTACCCTCGGATGTACGGCAGGAGGGCCAGTTGCCGTGCGCGCTTCACCGCCGTCGAAAGCTGCCGTTGGTGCCGGGCGCACATGCCCGACAACCGGCTCGGCAGGATCTTGCCGCGGTCGGTCAGGAACCGCCCCAGCGTTCGCTCGTCCTTGTAGTCGAGCACTCGTGCGCTGGATTCGCACACGGGGCAGGTCTTCGCCGGGCGTCTCATTCGTCGTCCCCCGTGTCCTCGTCCTCGCCGGGCACCGGCGCCGGGGGCGGCACCACGGGCTCCGGACCCGCCTGCACCACCAGGTAGCGCAGCACCCCTTCATCGAGCTTCACCAGCCGCTCGTATTCGGGCAGGGCCGCGCGATCGGCCTCGAACTTGGCCACGACGTAGTACCCCGTGTCCTTCTTCTTCAGGGGATAGGCCAGCGTGCGCTTGCCCCAGTGATTCACGTCCGTCACCGTGCCCCCGCCGCTCTGCGTGAGCAGGGCGTGGAACTTGGTGAGCTTCTCGGTGACCGCGGGTTCTTCCAGCGCGGAATCGAAGATGTAGACGGTCTCGTAGCGACGCGCCATCGCACCTCCCTTTGGACATAGGCGACCCGGTCCAGGTGTGGGACCGAGTAGGGGATTCGTGAGGCGGGTAGTATAGGCGGTGGGGCGGGCCGGCGGTAGGGCGGACCCGCATGCCGCGGTCGGATCTGGTCACGCGGCCCGCGGGACGAGCGCGCCCGCGAGCGCGCGCTCGACTCGGTAGCGGCCGGGCAGCCCAGGCTGGAGCTCTGAAGCCGCGCGGCGACGTAGCCGCGCCCGTCGCCGGGCCGTAGATTCCCCGCACCGTGACCGAACCCGGACCACGCGATGACCGCCCGCCGCGCCACGCCGGCCGACCCCAACGCCCTCCGCGAGCCGCGCCTCCCTGCGGGGAGGGACATGGACGGCCACCCGTTCCGGGGACTTCACTACCGCCACTTTCGGGGCAACCTCTTTGTCGGGGACGTCTCCGGGTTCGCCGTCGGCCAGGGCGACCTTGGCGACTGCTTCTTCCTCTCGTCGCTCGCCGCCCTCGCCAACACGCACCCCGACCTCATCCGCCGGGCGATCGCCGACAACGGTGACGGGTCCTACACCGTCACCTTCCAGGAGCGGAAGCGCGGCAAGGCCCGTCCGGTCCCGATTCGCGTCGACGCGAGGTTTCCGGCCGACTCGCGCGGGGCCCAGACGTTCGGCAAGGGGCTCGAGAATGGACCGGACGGTCAGGAGCTCTGGCCGGCCTTGTTCGAGAAAGCGTACGCCGCGTGGCAGGGCGGGTACGTCATCATCAACGAGGGCGGTGACGGTGGCGCGGCGCTCACGGGACTCACCGGCAGGCGGTCCAGGAGCGTGACGCCGAATCAGCTCTCCAGCGACGCGCTCTGGCTGCGGCTCTGGAACGCCGCCCAGGCCGGGGACCCGATGATCACGAGCACTCCGTTCGAGCGTGAGCTCGAGCGCCGCACCGGGCGGCGCGACCTCGCCGGACTCATCGAGGGCCATTACTACGCCGTCGTCGGGGCGCACGAGCGGAGGGGCCAGCGCTTCGTCGAGCTGTACACGCCGCTCGTCGATTTCACGTCGGCCGTGGTCTCGACGCCAAGCGCGGCCGACAACCCGCGGCGGACGATCGAGCTCACGCTGGAGCACTACCGCCGCTACTGCGACCAGCTCGCGGTCAACGGCATGAGCGGCTAGTCCACCCGGGACTTTCGGTCAGTTATGACCGATGGCCCTCATCGAACGTGAGGCTCGCCCGCTGCGACACGTAGTCCAGCTCCTCCTGCCCGCGGGCCAGTGCCGCCCGTGGCAGGACATCCTGTTCCAGGCCACCGGCGAGCGGCGGATGGACGCGACCGCGCTGGTGGACTACTTCCCCAGCCGCTCCTGGTGTGGCTCGAGCGGCAGAACGGGGCAGGCCGGTGGGGTGGTGAACGGTCAGACGTTGAACCGGAACAGCAGAATGTCGCCATCCTTCACGACGTAGTCACGCCCTTCGCTGCGCACCAGCCCCTGCTCGCGGGCCGCCTTGTAGCCGCCCGCCCGGGCGAAATCCTCGAAGCCCACCGTCTCGGCTCGGATGAAGCCGCGCTGGAAGTCGGAGTGGATCTCTCCCGCCGCATCGAACGCGGTCTCGCCTGCGTGCACGGTCCACGCGCGCACCTCGGTCTCGCCTACCGTGAAGAACGTGAGTAGCCCCAGCAGCCGATACCCCGCGTGGATCAGGCGGTCGAGGCCCGGCTCGGCCAAGCCGGCGCTCGCCAGGTACTCGCGCCGCTCATCTCCGGCCAGCTCGCCCAGCTCGGCTTCGAATCGAGCGGAGAACGGCACGATCTCCGCCTCTTCGTGGTGCGCCTGGACGGCGCTCCGCAGGGCCGCAATCCATCGGCCGCCGCCCTGCGCCAGGTCCGTCTCGCTCACATTCGCCGCGTAGAGAATCGGCCGGGCCGTCAGCAACCCGAGCTGGCGCAGCACGCGGATCGCGGCGTCGCTCTCGCCCGCCTCCCGGGCGCCGCGCCCGGCGTCGAGCTCGGCCAGCACCCGCTCGAGCAGCGTCACCTCGGTCAGCGCGTCCTTGTCCCCGGCGCGCGCCGTCTTGCGGCCCTTCTCGAGGCGCCGTTCGACGATCGCCAGGTCGGCGAGCGCCAGTTCGGCGGTCACGATGTCGTGGTCCCGCACCGGATCCACCGGCCCCATGACGTGCACGACGTCGGGGTCCTCGAAACACCGGATGACGTGGACGATGGCGTCCACCTCGCGGATGTGCGACAGAAACTGATTGCCGAGACCCTCGCCGCGCGAGGCGCCCTGTACGAGTCCGGCGATGTCCACGAATTCGACGACCGTCGGGACGCGCTTCTTGGGACGGACGATCGCGAACAGGCGGTCGAGCCGCGGGTCCGGAACCTCCACGACGCCGACGTTCGGGTCCACGGTGCAGAACGGATAGTTCTCCGCCGCCGCGACCGTGGAGGAGGTCAGCGCGTTGAACAGCGTGGATTTGCCGACGTTGGGGAGCCCGACGATCCCAAGGCGGAGCATGCTAGACGATGGTCATCCGATCAGCCAGGGCGCGAGGACTAGGGAGACCACGCTCATCAGCTTGATCAGGATGTTCATCGAGGGTCCCGCGGTGTCCTTGAACGGATCGCCGACGGTGTCGCCGACCACGGCAGCCTTGTGGGGGTCGCCGCCCTTGCCGCCGTGCGCGCCGCCCTCGATGTACTTCTTGGCGTTGTCCCACGCGCCGCCCGAGTTGGCCATGAACAGGGCGAGCATCACGCCGCTCGCGGTCGCGCCCGCGAGCATGCCGCCGAGCGCCTCGATGCCGAGGCCCTTGCCGACGAGCACCGGGGCGATGACCGCGGCGAGGCCGGGGAGGACCATCTCGCGCAGCGCGGCCCGGGTCGAAATGTCCACGCACCTGGCGGTGTCGGGCTTCGCGGTGCCGGCCATCAACCCCGGGATCTCGCGGAACTGGCGCCGGACTTCCGCCACCATCCCCTCGGCCGCGCGGCCGACGGCGGTCATGGTGACCGCCGCGACGAAGAATGGCATGCACGCACCGATGAACAGGCCGATCACGACGCGGGGGTCGAGGAGGGAGAGCCCGGTCTCACGGATACCGGTGGCGGTGGCGTACGCCGTGAACAGCGCCAGCGCGGTCAGCGCCGCCGAGCCGATCGCGAAGCCCTTGCCCATCGCCGCGGTGGTGTTGCCGAGCGCGTCGAGTCCGTCGGTGATCTTCCGCACGCCGGGGCCGAGGTGGCTCATCTCGCTGATACCGCCGGCGTTGTCGGCGATCGGGCCGTAGGCATCGACCGACATGGTGATCCCAACGGTGGCCAGCATGCCCACGGCCGATATCGCGATGCCGTACAAGCCGGCGGCCTCGAAGGCGGCGAAGATCGCGCCGCAAATGACCAGCAGCGGGGGAATAGTGCTTTCCATGCCGACGGCGAGCCCCGCGATGATGTTCGTCGCGGGACCGGTCTGCGAGGCGTCGGCGATGCGCCGGACGGGCTTACCCGACGTGTAGTACTCGGTCAAGAGGCCGATGACGATGCCGGCCAGCGTGCCGGAGAGCACGGCGTAGAACGGGCCGAGGGCGGGGAGCGTGCGGCCGTCCAGGGTGGTGAGGACGGGATCCACGACGGTCGAGACGGCGTAGGCGCCGCCCAGGAACAGGCCGGCGGCGATGAACGTCACCCAGCGGAGCGCCGCGGCCGGTGATCCGCGCTCGAGGAGCGGCATCGTGGCCAGCGCGATGAGGCTCGCGATCAGCCCCGTGACCGTATACAGGACTGGCAGGGCGACGGCGTCGAGCCGGTTGGCGACCGCGGGGCTCGTGGCGGCGATCGCGATCGTCGCGATGATGGCGCCGACGTAGGACTCGAAAATGTCGGCGCCCATTCCCGCGACGTCGCCGACGTTGTCCCCCACGTTGTCGGCGATCGTGGCGGGGTTGCGCGGGTCGTCTTCGGGAATGCCGGCTTCGACTTTCCCCACGAGGTCGGCGCCGACGTCGGCGGCCTTGGTGTAGATGCCGCCGCCGACGCGGGCGAAGAGCGCGATCGAGGAGGCGCCCATCGCGAAGCCGGCGATGATCTCGCTGAAGGCGCGCCACGGGGCCTCGTCGAACGCCGGCGTGTAGAAGATCTGGCTGACGATCCCGATGCCGAGCAGGCCGAGGCTCGCCACGGCGAGTCCCATCACGGCGCCGCCCGAGAAGGCGACGTTCAGCGCGGCGGCCTGGCCGGTGCTGCGCGCCGCCTCGGTGGTGCGGACGTTGGCGCGGGTGGCCGCGCTCATCCCGACGAACCCGGCCAGGATCGAGCAGCTGGCGCCGGCGAGGTACGCGGTCGCCGTGCGCCAGCCGATGGCCCACGCGAGCAGCGCGGTGACGGCGGCGACGAACGGCATGAGGACGCTGTACTCCCGCCGCAGGAACGCCATCGCCCCCGCGCGGATGAGCTGCGCGATGTCGCGCATGACGTCGGTGCCGGGCGAACGGCGCTGGATCCGGGCGTACAGCAGCCAGGCGGTCGCCAGGCCCACCAGGCCGGCACCGATCGCGTACAGCGGGAACTGGGTCGGATTCATGCCGATGTGTCCTCGTGCAGCCAATGATCGGCGGCCGCGACCAGCTGTGGGAGCGCCGCCTCGAACGCCCGATCTTCGTCGGGGGTAAACGCCGCCAGCACGTAGTCCGCCCAGTCGCCCGTCCCCGGCGGCAGCGGGCCAACGCCGATCCGCAGCCGGGGGTAGGCCTGCGACTGCAGGGCGGCCTCGATGCTCTTCAGTCCGTTGTGCCCGCCGCTCGACCCCTCGCGCCGCAGGCGGAAGGTGCCGAGCGGAATCGCGAAGTCGTCCACCAGCACGAGCAGGTCGCGCTCCGGGACGAACGACGGGTCGGCCCGGAGGCTCGCCAGGGCCGCCCCGCTGCGGTTCATGAACGTCATGGGCTTGAGCACGCGGACGGCGATGCCGTCCACCAGCCCCTCCGTCACCCGCGCACGCTCACCCCGGCGGAACGGGGCGAGCGCCCAGTGCCGGGTGAGCGCGTCGGCCAGCCGGAACCCCGCGTTGTGCCGCGTCGCCGCGTACTCCGGCCCGGGATTGCCGAGACCGACGACCGCGCGCAGGAGTCAGTCCTCGGCCTCGCTCTCGCCCGCGCCCTCGGCGCCCTCTTCCTCCTCACGCGGCTTGCGGATGAGCTCCGGCTCGGCCAACTCCGGCACGGCCTCGGTGGGCTCGGGCGCCGCCTCGGTGCGGGGCGGGACGACCGTCGCGATCGTCAGCTCGCCCGACGTCAGGATCTGGGCGTTGGGAATCACGAGATCGCGGACGTGCAACGAGTGTCCGATCGTCAGCTCGGTCACGTCCACCTCGACCCGGTCCGGGATGTGCGCCGGCAGCACCTCGATCTCGACGGCGTGGGTCACCTGATCCAGGACGCCGCCCTGGTTGCGCACACCCTCCGGCGAGCCGACGACGTGCACCGGCACGCGGAGACGGACTTTCTCGTCGGCGTGGATCTCGTAGAAGTCCACGTGGAGGATGTCGGGACGGACGGGGTGGCGTTGGATTTCGCGAATCAGCGCCCGCACCGTGTCCCCGCCGACGGTCAGTTGCACGACGGCGCTGCCCCATTCGACGCCCGCGAGAGCCTGCTCCAGGCTCCGCGCGTCCAGCGACAGGGACTCCGTGGGACGGCCGTGGCCGTAGATCACCGCGGGCACTTTGCTGGCGAAGCGCGCCTGGCGCGCCGCCCCCTTACCCGTGTGCTGCCGCCGCTCAGCCGTCAACGAAACAATGTGTGCCATCGCGACCTCGTCTCAGTCGAACAGGGAACTGACCGATTGATTGCTGTGCTCGTACCCGATCGCCTTGGCCATCAGGCCGGCGATCGACAGGATCTTGAGCTTCTCGAACATCCGCTCGTCGGGCACGCGGATCGTGTTCGTGACCGTCACCTCGTCGATCGGCGCCTCGCGCAGCCGCTCCACGGCTGGTCCCGAGAGCAGCGCATGCGTCGCGAACGCGAACACGCGCCGCGCGCCGAGCTTCTTCAGGGCCCGCGACGCCTCGCTGATCGTTCCCGCCGTGTCGATCATGTCGTCGGGGATCAGGCAGTCGCGATCCTCCACCTCGCCGACCACGTTCACGACCTCGGCGACGTTGGCCGAGGGGCGGCGCTTGTCGATGATCGCGAGCGACGCGTTCAGCCGCTTCGCGAAGCCCCGCGCCATCTTCGCCGACCCGACGTCGGGTGCCACCACGACCGGCTCGTACAGCTCCTTCTGTCGATAATGGCTCACGAACACCGGCGCCGCGTACAGGTGATCCACCGGGATGTCGAAGAACCCCTGCACCTGGTGGGAATGGAAGTCCATTCCCAGCACGCGATCGGCGCCCGCGTGCGTGACCATGTTGGCCCACAGTTTCGCGCTGATCGCCACGCGCGGCTGGTCCTTGCGGTCCTGCCGCGCGTAGCCGAAGTAGGGCAGGACGGCCGTCACGCGCGCCGCGCTCGCCCGCCGGGCTGCGTCGATCAGCAGCAGCAGCTCGGCCCAGTGCTCCGCCGGCGGATTGGTCGGCTGGATGATGAAGACGTCCCGGCCGCGCACGTTCTCGTCGATCTTCACGAAGATCTCGCCGTCCGCGAAGCGCCGGATGGTCACGGCGCACAACGGCTGGCCCAGCTGCTGCGCCATTTCCTCGGCGAGCGGCCGGTTGGCCGTGCCGGCGAGCAGCAGGAGCTGGCTGCGCGAGATCGACAAGTCCGCCATAGGAGCCCTCCAAGCTAGTCGGTAACCCCGCCCGCGTGAAGGGGTTGAGCGGCTGGTGACCGGGCGGCGGCGTGCGGGGTCTCTAGTCGGGGGTTCACCGTCCTCAACCGTGGGGGGAGCAGATCATGCGGATGTTCGGCCTCGCCACGCTCGCCGTGGCGCTCGTCGCCTGCCAGGCGCGCACGGCGTCGCAGCCGGAGGTCGATCGTGGCGGTGTGCCGCCCTCGGCCCTCACGCTGCGGGCCGGCGAATCGCGGGACCGGCACGGCCTGACCTTCACGTTCGTGCGGGTATACGAGGACTCCCGCTGCCCGGTCGACGTGCTGTGCGTCTGGGCCGGCAACGGCGGCGTGGCGATCGCGGTCGGCCCGGACTCCGGGTTCGGACCGACGCACCAGCTGCTGCTCAACACGCTGCTGGAGCCGCGCGAGCAGGTGGTGTTCGACCTCCGCGTCCGGCTCACCGCGCTCGCGCCGGAGCCGGTGTCGACGCGGCCCATTCCAGCGGAAGACTACGTGGTGACCCTGGAGGTGGCCGGCGTGCACGCCGGCTCGCCGTGAGCCCGGCGGCTCTGGGTTGCTAGTCGCCCGCCTGGAGCGCCGGTGCCGCCGGGGCGTCGGACCACGGCGGGAGGATCTTCACCAGCGCCCACAGGATCAGGAACGGGAGCGCCAGCAGCGCGAGCGCCATCGCCAGGCCTTCCGCGCCGAGCAGCTCGACCTTGTAGACCGTCAGTCCCCGCAGGCTCTTCGAGAAGAGCTGGCCCCCGACGACCACGTTCCAGCGGATGCTGAAGATCCCGATCTCGACCAGCACGGCGACCGCGAGGTAGACCAGGCGCCGCAACTCGGGGGAACCGCGAATGCGGTTGCCAAGTCGCAGGGCGGGGGAGAACACGCCGAGCAGCAGCAGCGGCACCAGGGTGCCGAGCACCAGCTGGAGCACGATGAGGGACGTGAACAAGCGGCCCTGCACCATCTGCGCCAGGATCTCGATCGATTCCTCGGATTCGTAGAGCCGATGGATGAAATCGAGCGCTTCGAGCGACACGTCGAGCACGATCGCGTAGAACAGGAACGTCGCGAGCTTGTCCACGCACGGCATGTCCACCGGCCGGGACCGGATCAGGTTCGTCACGATGTAGAGGATCAGCACCAGGGCGATCCCCGACACGATGGCCGAGAACAGGAACACGACCGGCATCAGCACGCTGCTCCACCACGGGTTGGCCTTGACCGACCCGAAGATGAAGCCGACGTACCCGTGGAGCAGGAAGGCCGACGGGATGCCGATGATCGTGATCCAGCGACCCGCGACGTCGTCGAACCGCAGGGCACGCTCGGACAGGTCGGTGGCACCGAGGGTCAACGCCAGGTAGAAGCGGCGCTTCAGGCCCCGACTTTGTTGCGCCACGAGCACCATGTCCTTGCGCCACTCGAACCAGACCTCGAGCAGCAGGACGACCGCGAGGTACCAGGCGTACACGAAGCCGAACATCGCCATGGCCGACTGGCGGTTGGGCGTCAGGAAGATCTCGTAGGAGCGCTCGGGGTGCCCCAGGTGGCCGAGCAGCGGCAGCGGCGCGACGAGCAGGAAGGCGAGCGCCGTCAGCAGCGCGAGCCGGTAGGTGGGCTGCACCTCCTTCACGTTGAACACGCGCTCGAGCGACGCGAGGATGAACGCGCCGGCCACGAGGCCCGTGACGTACGGGTACAGGACGATGAGCAGGCCCCACTGCAGCTCGAACTCGTTGGGGTAGATGTAGCCCTGCACGCTACCGCACCTCCCCGTCCAGGTTCGCGTAGTAGACCTTGGGCTTGGTGTTGAGGTGCGGCTTGAGCACCTGCACGTCGTTGAAGCGCATGAAGCGCGCGAGCGGCGTCGCGCGATGCTCGACCTCTCCGAAGATCCGGGCCCCGGTCGGGCACACCTCGACGCAGGCCGGCACGAGACCCTTCACCAGCCGGTGGTAGCAGAACGTGCACTTCGCGGCGATGTGCTTGGTCGGGATGGAACCAGCGGGCGCCGTAGGGGCACGCCTGGATGCAGTAGCGGCAGCCGATGCAGTACTCGTCGTCCACCAGCACGACGCCGTCGCGCGTCGTGAACGTGGCGCCCACCGGGCAGACCTGGACGCACGGCGGGTTGGCGCAGTGGTTGCACAGCTTCGGTACGAAGAACGTGCGCCGCAGCCCGGCGTCGGTCTCGGGCGCGGGGAAGCCGTCCATGCCGCCGTTGGGACTCTCCACGGTGACGGCGCCGTCCGCGTCGATGGTGTAGCGCTCGATCCACGTGTTGAAGTGGTGCGCGTCCAGCGGGACGTCGTTCTCGGCCTTGCACGCGGCGACGCAGCGGCCGCAGCCGATGCACAGGCTGATGTCGATCCCCATGCCGTAGAGGTGACCGGCGGCGTCGTAGCCGGCGGCCTCCGGGGCGTCCTGCGCCGCCGCGGCGGGCAGGCGTACGAGCGCGACGAGGAGCGGGGAGGCGGTCCCGCAGGCGGCGAGGGCGGCCTGCACGAAGTGGCGGCGATCGAGGCGGTCGTCGGCCATGGTCACGTCTCGGGGTCGTGCGGGTAGTGGCACTGCCAGCAGAGGTAGCGCGGGTTGTGCGCCTCGAGATCGATCTGCGGGGCGTCGGGCAGTCGGGGCGTCGCCGCGGCGTGGCACTGCGCGCAGGTTTCCCGCGCGACCGGCTTCGTCGGCCGCACGGCGCGCGGCGCGACCTTGTGCGGCTCGGGCACGTCGTGGCACGTGGTGCAGGGCAGGTCCACGTGGTGCGACACCGATTTCTGTCGGGCGATCGACCCGTGACAGGCGCCGCATTCCTCGGGCACAGCCGGCGGCACCGGCGCGTGCGGGTCGTGACACGTGATGCACGGCTTGAGTGGATTGTGCGTCGCCGGGTTGATCTGCGGAAACCCGGTCGGTCGCGATGGGTTGTACGCGTGGCACAGCACGCAGAAGCTGCGGTCCCGCGGCGCCGGCGGGGTGACGTTGATCGGGTCGTCGACGTGCGCCATCTGCGGCCCGTGGCACACCTCGCAGGCGACGCCGCGGTGGTTCCCGGCGATGCGTTTCGCGCCGACGTCATCGTGGCAGGCTTCGCACTCCTGCCGCCCGGCGAGGTGCAGGGGACGATCGGCGACCGCGTCGGCGGCGGTGGCGCGGTAGTGGCCGTACTGGCCGAAGGTCGCGGGCACGAGCAGGGACCGCGCGGCGACCAGCGCCACGATGGCCACCGCGAACACCGCGGCGAGACGGGGAACCTGTGCAGGCACGCGCATGGAGCGATCGGCGTCCCGTCGTCAGGACGCGGACGGTGCCCATAGTTGCGGGCCGCGGCGTGAAGCCGGGATGAAACCCGTGTGAGCGGGCCGGGGGACGGCGGCGGGATTGGCCCCCTTGGATTCGAACCAAGATTCCCGGATCCAAAGTCCGGTGTCCTGCCGTTGGACGAGGGGCCAGCGATGTTGCTGCGCGCTAACTTAGGGAGGGTGAGGACTCCGGGGAAGGCGCTGACTTTGCTGTTGCTTTGCTGTTGAGCTTCTCAGCGGCCCTGCGGAGAGCGGGCTCGCGGGACGAAGGACCTGAGCATGACAGGAACAGTGCGTACTGTGAAAGTGCGCGATTTGCTCAGCTGAGCCGAGAGACTGACCACCCGTCTACCACCCATGGATGGCACCAGACGCGGATGGCCGGAACTCTCCGCGCCCGTGTGACGCCCGTCACCCGCACGGATTCGCGGGTCCCCTAGCGGCCCGACAACGGCGCCGCATGTTCAATGTCGTTCCTTGGGGCGCCGCGACGCCCCGCCAGCCGAGCGCGACGCCCCCGTTGGGGCGCCCTCCACCCGACCGACGGGACTCCGCGCCGCCAGCGCACTGTCTGCAGATCGACAGCCTCCACACCCTCGGCTTCGTCGAGCGCCGCGAAAACGTCATCTTCCTCGGGCCGCCCGGCGTCGGGAAGACGCACCTGGCGATCAGCCTCGCGATCGCCGCCGCCCAAAGCGGCCGCCGGGTCTACTACGGCACCCTCTCCGACCTCATCACGTCACTCGAAGAGGCTCAGGCGGCCGGGCGTCTCAGTCAGCGCCTCAAGACTCTCGTCTTCCCCTCGCTCCTCGTCGTCGATGAGCTCGGCTACCTGCCGATCAGCCGAATCGGGGCGATGCTCTTCTTTCAACTTATGAGTCGCCGCTACGAGCGGGCCTCCACCGTCCTCACCAGCAACAAGGGCTTCGAGGACTGGGGCGACGTCTTCGGCGATGACGTCATGGCCAGCGCCCTGATCGACCGCCTCGTCCACCACTGCCACATCGTCAACATCCGCGGCAACAGCTACCGGATGCGCCGGCACGCCGATCTCCAACAGCTGCTCAGCCCGCCGCCCCGTGCCGCCGAGCGTCCCGCTTCCCGCCGCGGCGCCCGCCGCCAGGAGGCCCCGACGCCCTAGGCTCGTCCCCCGGCGAGTGTGCACTTTTCGCCGCCGAAAATGCGCAATTCCTGGCCGCCGTTGACACAACGCAAGCGACGCTCGTCCTTGGGCTGAGGGCGAGCGACTTCGGGACTACCGCGCATAGGAATCGGCCGTCGCTCCCACTCTGCACCTGGAATACCTATGCGCGCCACGGGGGCCGACCAGTCTGGCGGGCGCGGCCAAGTAAGGTAGAGTTCATTTTGTGCGCCGGGTGAGTGACACGAACGGGGCGAGCGCGCGGCATCGCAGCGAGCATGTCGCCCGCAGCTCATGCGCATCACGTTAGGCAGCGTCGTGGCACTTAGTGAAGAGGGCTAGGATGAGGAAACTACTCGCGGTCTTCTTGTTCGGGTGTCAAGCTGGGACACAGCAGCCGGTTCTCGGTTTCACAGAGTGTACTCCGGCACTTTTTCGGCCCCTGCCTACAACCGAACAGACAATCACCATCAGCAACATCACCTACGACTCGTTTGGCCGCGTCATGAGGTTCCAAGAGGACCTTCGCGCTGCCGGCGGGTCCGACTCTTCACTATCAATAGTGATTGTGTCGCTTGACCCCCAGCCAGGAAGCTGTGCGAACATGACCTACACCGTCGACGTTGGGGGCCGCCATCTCGTGAGTGGAAAAGAGGGCCAGTTCACGGCCGCCGGATTGGACGGTCACTTCGCGTTCAAGGTAGACGACCTCGGTGGTATTCTGGGGATTGGCGCGGTGGAGGGCGATTTTGTCACGCGTTTTTCATATGATCGGTTCGGTCGTCGCCAGTTAGCCCAGCAAACCTTCACCCATGCCGGCACTTCCTATGAGGCCACCTATCCCACCGTCACCTTCGACGCCGTTGGGCGCCTCTCGGGTTATCAGGCTGTGCTCAAGACTGTACCAGCCAAGTAAGAGGTCGTGATGTCGATCATGATACTCGGCAAAGGAGGTCAGACCTATGAATGATCTGTCGCTGCCTAACCAGCGCGTGCAGCTGCCGGGTGCGGCCAAGTAAGGAACTGTTGCGTCTGTGCGCCTGGCGCGGACCGTAGACGGAGCGGGCGCAAGGGGCGCCCGCGCAACTTGCGCCCGCAGCTGACGCGCGATTCGTTAGGCGGCACCGCCCGTTCATGAGAGCTTGGTTCCTCCTTGTCGCTCTCGGCATTGTCGCCGTTGTTTCCCCCATCGCTGGGTACCTCACTTACCGGACGGTCCACGCACGAGAAGTCAGCAGCGTCGCAGAGCTTCGCCGCGTGCTCGCCGCAGTCTCAGGCGAGCTTCAGAATGCTGCGGGCCCCGCGGACTCCACGCGTCTCGCGGAGGACGTTCGGGTGCGTCAGGAGGGAATTGCTCGCAGGCAATACCATGTTAGTCACGCGCAGGCGCTTCTAGGGCGCTGGTGGGAGGTACCGGGGCCTTTCACGATCGTGTTGGCGGCGGGCGTCGGAGCCATCGTCGCGGGCTTCGCATTGCGTTGGTCTCCTCGCGTCAGCTCCTGATCCGCCTGGACGTCGGCAAGCGCTGGGGTCGCGCACGCGCGAACCACGGTTCTATTGGAGACTCGGCCGCTGAGGCTGGCCTGACGCTTCTTCGGGTTCTGCGAGGGGGCCTGGAGTTAGGCGAGTGCCTCGGCGGACTGCCGGCCGGGCGAACGAATCGCTCGAGACTGTCCCTCGCACCCCTGGTCCCGGATCCGGGAGCCGCCGGCGAGGGACCATCCCCGCACCGTGGCCTCGGGGTCCGGGCGCTAGCGCGCCTGCGTCGTCAACTTCGTCGGATCGAATCGCTCTCCGTTCTTCCACACCCGCAGCGTGAGCGCCGCCAGCTTCCGCGCCAGCGTCACCCGCGCCAGGTCCTCCCGCACCCCGCGGGCGAGCACGCCGTGATACCAGTCCTGCAACGGGCCCGGCCGCGTCGTGGCGGCGCTGGCCGCGCCTTTGAAAACGTCCTTCAGCACCCGGTTGTGATTCCGATTGAGCCCGCGGGTCAGCGGCTCGCGGCGGCGCCGCACGGGCCGACCATCTACCAGCGCGTACTCGGCGCTGCTCTTGGTCACCACGGCCAGGCCGGCGTAGGCCCAGAGGTTCCGCTTGGTCCGGAACCGCCACGGGGTGCGCATCGGCCACGTGCGGCACCGGGCCGCGGTCGTGGAGTACCGTGCCGAGCAGCATGTGACTACGTTAGAAGCTCAGTTGGCGGCGTTGCGGGGCGTGTAGTTTGTCACTGCCTATGACACCGCGGGTTAGACCGCACGCCAAACATGGCAAGTCGTTGCAGCATGTGAGGGCCTGTAGCTCAGGTGGTTAGGGCGCACGCCTGACAAGAGCCGACGGCCAGCGCGTGCCAGCGCTGGCCGTTGTCCGTTCTACACGTAGCGCTCGCTGCATTCAGCGAGCGCTGGCGTTTTCGGGGGTGTTTGTCACTGCCTCCGGCACTCCGGAATGGCCGGCGTTCAGAGAAGTGACGGGTCGCTCTTCGCGACTCCTGGCTGCCGCCGCTTGGGCGTGTCCGCTTCCCCCTCCACCTGGGACCGCCACCACGCCGTGATGAGTCCGCACTCCAGCGTCGGATGAGGTAGAGTGATGAAACATTCGGCCGTTGGGACGTGCGTCAGCAGGCCTTTCATACGTGTCTGTGTGCTCCGTACGCATGTAGCCCCTCGGGACGAGCAGGAGGGCGAGTGAACAGACACAACACCCTGGCGCCCTCCTCCTCCCCGTGAGGTCAGGCCTTCAACGCCTTCTCCGGCTTGACCGCCACCTCGATCAGATGTGGCTTGGCCGTCTCGGCCTTCGGCAGCGTGATCGTCAGCACGCCGAGGTCGCAATTCGCCTTGATCTTGCTGACATCGATCGCGGCTGACAGCCGGAAGGTCCGCTCGAAGGCGCCATAGGTCCGCTCATAGCGATGGACCTTCTCGGCCTTCTCCTCCGCCACCTGCTCCTTGGTCCCCTTGATCGTCAGCAGGTTGTCCTCTACCGAGATCTTCACGTCCTCGGGCCTCACGCCGGGGAGCTCCGCCGCCAGGCGGATCACATCGGGCTCCTCGAAAATGTCCACCAACGGCAGCCAGGCAGTCGTCGCGGCCTCGGGTACCGGCCACTCCGACGTGCGGAACGGCTCGCTGTAGATCCGGCCCATCCGGTGCTCCAGCTGATACAGCAGATCCAACATCGGGTCCCTCTTCGTCATGCCGACCATAATCGTCCTCTCTGCAGGTGTTGTGAATCGCGCTCAGTTAACTACTGAGCGTTAAGCTAGCACCATAGTATCATGATGTACTATACTTGTCAAGTACATTGACGCGTTTGGCCGTGTCCTTGACAATGATGGTTAATGTACGGTAAGGTTGAGGCATCTGCGAACCGCTAGTGGTCACGCAGGTTCATGTTGGTTGCCAAAGGAGTCGCCATGTACGCACGGAATGTCACGCTGCACCTCAAGGCCAATTCGGCCCCAGAGTTCACCCGGACGCTGGAAACAGACGTCCTGCCGTTGCTGCGCAAGCAGAACGGCTTCAAGGACGAGATCACGTTCGTTGCTGCGGACCGCTCCGAAGCGGTGGCGATCAGTCTGTGGGATCGGAAAGAGAACGCGGACAACTATACCCGCGACTTCTATCCCCAGGTGCTGACGAGCCTGGCGAAGGTCGTCGAGGGAACCCCGAGGGTTGAGACCTACGAGGTCGCGAACTCGACGTTCCACAAGATCGCCTCGAGAAACTAGGGCCGATCGGGCTCAGCACGAGCCCGCGGTCTGTCGCGCGGTCTGACTGAGGAGGGGGGGGCGGCCGAGTCCGCCCTTCTTTTCTTTTCTTCCTGTAATAACGCCGGATACCGGGTTGGTCGAAGGAGCACACCACAGACTATGGATGGCATGCCGCCGAGCAATTCGACCGAGGCCTCGGGATTCGCGCTGAGGATGTAGGAATCGCTGGGGAGCCGCACGCGAACAGAGCGCCTCGGCGCGGCCCTGGTCGGAGACGGTCTGACTTTGCTGTTGACTTTGCTGGTCTGGGACGGACGCGGGGGTCAAGAGTGGTCAGGAAGTGCCCGGAGGGACGAGAAGAACAACGGCCCCGATGAGGGGCCGTTGGTTCCAAAGTCCGGTGTCCTGCCGTTGGACGAGGGGCCATCGGGGTCGAGCGTCCGTAACTTAATGGCTGCGGTCGTGGTGTGACATGCGCGATGGCGGTGGTGCAAGACGGCCGCTCGCCTGATCTGGCGGGACCCGCCTGCTTGACTCCCGTCCCGCGGCGCCTATTATGGACGACCGTCCCTCTCTGTCAGCAGCCACAACCAGCGGCGGTCCCGATACGGGGAGCGCCGCTTGGCGTTGTGTGGTGACGGTCACTCATTGTCCCATGAGGAACCCGAATGCGCGTGCACGGTGGTATGCTCGCGGCCCTCGCCGCCGCGACGGTATTTTGGACTTGCAAGGATTCGAGCGGCCCCATCCTCCAGCTCGTCCAGAATGGCGGCTTTGAGAGCGGCGACTTCACCGGATGGATCGTTGACGACGCGGGCGCGGGTGCGTTTACGGTGACCAGTGACACGACCGGGTTCGCCTCGGGCGTAGACATCCTGGCCCCGCCGGAGAGCACGTTCGCCGCGGTGACCCTCCAAACCGGCCCGACCAGTAATGTGCTGTATCAGGACGTCGCCCTCCCCGCGGGCAAGCGAGCGACCTTCCGGGCGGTCGTCTATCTCGTGAACACCCACACGGACTACGTGATCGCGCCGACCGAAGGACTCTCGGAGAGCGGTGTGGAACCCAATCAGCAGTTCCGCGTCGACATCATGAACCCGTCCGCCGGCGTGCGTGACGTGGGCGCCGGCGTGCTACGCAACCTGTATCAGACGATGCCGGGGGATCCGCTCACCTCGGGGTACGTCCGGCTGAGCGCGGACCTCACGGCGTTCGCCGGTCAAACGGTCCGCATCCGGTTCGCGCAGGTCGATAATCAATTCTACCAGCACGCAGCGGTGGATTCGGTGCGCGTGACGGCGCAGTAGGGCACTGCCGCGTCAAACACCCACGGGGCGGACGGGACCACGGGTCTCGTCCGCCCTGATTGATTCTCCGGCCGGGCCGGGTATATAGGGCCCTCAACCCCGACTCGAAACGCCATGACCATCAGCCTGCAGGATGTCGCCTCCGCCGTGAGCGGATCCGACACCGCGTGGGTGCTCGTCGCAACCGCGCTCGTCCTCCTGATGACCCCGGCGCTCGCGCTGTTCTACGGCGGGATGGTCCGCTCCAAGAACGCCCTGAACACCATGATGATGAACTTCGCGGCGCTCGGCGTCGTGGGCGTCGTGTGGGGCCTCGTGGGATACAGCCTCGCCTTCGCTCCGGGATCGGCGTTCATCGGCGGATGGGACCACCTGCTGCTGCGCCACGTCGGGCTCGACGCGCACGGCACCGTGCCCCACGTCCTGTTCGCGATGTTCCAGGGCACGTTCGCGATCATCACGGCGGCGCTCATCTCGGGCGCGGTGGTGGAACGGATGCGGTTCGGACCGTTCCTCGTCTTCCTGGCGGCGTGGACCCTCGTGGTGTATGCGCCGGTGTGCCACTGGGTGTGGGGCGGGGGCTGGCTCGCTCGGCTGGGCGCGCTCGATTACGCCGGCGGCACGGTCGTGCATATCAACGCCGGCACCGCGGCGTTCGTCGCGGCGTCCGTGCTCGGTGCCCGGCGCGATTACGGGCGCCAGGCCATCCTGCCGCATAACGTGCCGCTCGTGCTGCTCGGCGCGGGCCTGCTCTGGTTCGGCTGGTTCGGATTCAATGCCGGCAGCGCCCTGGGAGCGAACGCGGCGGCCGCGCTCGCCTTCGCCAACACGCTCCTCGCCCCGGCGGCCACGCTGGTGGTGTGGATGATGCTGGACCTGATGCGCACCCGGAGAACGACGGCCGTCGGGGCCGCGACCGGCATCGTCGTCGGGCTCGTGGCGGTGACGCCCGCCGCCGGCTTCATCGCACCGCTCAGTGCCCTTGTCCTCGGCGCGATCGCGGCCGTCCCGAGCTACTTCGCGATCATCTACCGCGCCCGGACGGCGCTGGACGATTCGCTCGACGTGACCGCCGCCCACGGGCTGGGAGGGCTGGTGGGCGCGCTCGCGACCGGGGTGTTCGCGAGTGCCGCCTGGGGCGGAGCGGACGGGGCGCTGCGCGGCAATGTCGCGCAGCTGGGGATCCAGGGCGCCGCGGCGATCGCCGTCATCGCCTACAGTGGCGCCGCCACGTGGGTGCTGCTCAAGATCATCGGCCTGGTGACGCCGATCCGGGTGCCCCATCGGGACGAGGCGCGGGGCCTCGACGTCCCCCTCCACGGCGAAGAGGCGACCACCACCGGTGAGGGCGCTATTCTGATTCCGCCGGACGTGCACCGCACGCGGCCGTCGTCCGAACCCATGGTGCGGGAGGATGGTGCGAGATGAAGCTCATCACCGCGATCGTCAGGCCGGAGAAGCTGAACGACGTGCTCCAGGCGCTCTATCTCGCCGAGGTGCGGGGACTGACGATCACCCGCGCGCAGGGGCACGGCGGAGAGATGGAGCGTGTGGAGACCTACCGCGGCACGACCGTCAAGATGGATCTGGTCGAGAAGGTGCGACTCGACATCGGTGTCTCGGACCACTTCGTCGAGCGCACCGTGCACGCCATCGTCCACGCGGCGCGCACCGGCGAGGTCGGTGACGGCAAAGTGTTCGTGGTGCCGGTCGAGACCGTCGTCCGCATCCGCACCGGCGAGACCGACACCGGCGCGGTGACGCCGCCGGTTCCCGCCGAGCCCCCGCCGGACTAGCGGCCGCTCGTGAGGCCGCCATGCAGCGGGGCGGACGGGACCACGGGTCCCGTCCGCCCCTGACTGCCTATGACCCGGCCTCGCTACGGGAACGAGAACTGGGTGACCTGCACGCCCGATCCGGCGCCGCCCGCGTCACCCAGCCCGGTGAAGCTGCCGCTGAACGTCTGCGGCGCCTTGCCCTGTACCTGCACCGTCACCACCCAGTTCGTCTGGGAGACGGCGCACGAGTCCCAATAGTCCACGCGCACGGTGTACGTGCCGCTCGGCGGCGTCGCCGTGGGCCACGTGATGTTCTCGTTGCGTACGCCGTCGATGTTGCAGGCCGCGTTCGAATCGAGGTCCAGCTCGCCGCCGCTCGCCGACGACGGACTGCCCCAGTAGATCTCCGTACCGCTCGGCTCGACCACGTGCAGGTCCACGTCGCTGTTCACGTCCCACGAGACGCTGACCTGAATGTCGCCGCTCCCGACCTGGATGACGTTGACCGCCGCCGTCTGGAACGTGCCGAGGCTGCTCACGCCCGCGCCGACGCCGAACTTCGCGTTGAACGCACCGATGGGCGCGTTGGCGGCCATCGTGAGGATGAGGCCGGCGCTCGTCACCGACCCCGGGAGCGTCAGCTGGTAGAAGTCCGTCTGGCCCTCAACGTACACCACGACGGTCGTGAACCCCGACCCGGCGCTGAGATCGAACTGGGCGCTGCCGCCGTTGATGACGGCACCGGCGCCGCTCACGGTCACGCTCGGGCCGCTCCCCGCGGCCGGAGGCTGGCCGCTCACGAGTTGGGCGACGAGGCTCGGGTTGGCCGCCGACGCGATGCGCGCGATGTAGCGCGCGACACCAAAGGCGGCTCCCGTCGAATCCTTGCTGCAGCTCAGCGAGCCGAACAGCGCGACACCCAGGACGGCCGCGATCGCGCCGCGCCCGGGCCACGAAGCCAATGGCATGGAGGCTCTCCCGCGTGGAGGGTCGGAAGGTTGTGACACCACCGCATCATTAGTGAATCGGCCCCGTGCCGTCAATCACGAAGTCGCTCCGCACGGGCTGCGCGCCCGTCGCACCCCCGCGTTAAGAGCCCCCACCAGTGGACTTACGGCACGTCGAATGCCGCGATCGTCACTCCCGATCCCGCGCCGCCCGCGTCGCCGGGTCCGCTGAACGCCCCGGCGAAGGTCTGGGGGTTCCTCCCCCGGACCCGGATCGTGACCACGTAGCTCGTCTGCGCCACGCCGCACGCGGCCCAGTAGTCCAGCCGCACCACGTAAGTACCGGGCGGTGGCGACCGGTCGGGCCAGGTGACGTTCTCGTTGCGGATGCCGCCGATGGCGCACGCCGCGTTCGAGTCCAGGTCGAGGACGCCGCCCGACCCCGACGAGCGGCTGGCCGGATAGATCTCGGCGCCGCCGGGCTCGATGACGTGCAGGTTCACGTCGCTGTCGGCGTCCCAGGCAACGCTGACCTGGACGTCGCCCGACAGCACGCGCACGAGCGCGACCGACTGGGCGGTGTAGTTGCCGGCGCCGGGCAGGCTCGTCCCGACGCCGTACACCCACTGAAACGAGCCGGGCGGATCGGTGGCGAGCGTGACGATGAGATCCGCGCGCGTCTGGCCGGCCGGCAGGCTCAGGACGTAGTAGTCCGGTCGGTTGCGCACCGCGACGATCACGATCTGGAACGCCGCGGTCCCCGCGTCCACACCGACCGCGGCGCTCCCGCCATTGATCACCCGGGCGGGGCCCGTGAGACCGAGCGTTCCGCTCGTGCCGGCCAGATTGGGCGGCTCGCCCGTGAGGAGACTGGCCCGCACGGCGGGGTCCGACGCCAGCGCGACCTGCGCGATGAAGTCGGTCACCGACGGGAGCGCCTGCGTGGGATACCGCGTGCAGGTCACCGGCGCCGTCAGCGCGACGACCGCCAATCCTGCCCGGGTGAAACGCATGCGACCCCCTCGCGTAGTGACGGCCACCCGTGTTAGGGTCCGTGGCGGTTGCCTCAATCTAGAAACCCCGGTCGGGAGATTTCCAATCGGTGATGCCTGCCGTCCTGCTGGTGCTCACCCTTGTGCAACTCTCGGTTCCGCCTCCGCGGGGATTCGTCAGCGACTTTGCCGGCGTGCTCGAGCCGGGCGCCGTGGCCCGCATGGACTCGGCTATCGCCGGCCTGCGGGCGCGCACGGGTGCCGAGATCGCCGTGGTGACCCTCGCGGACCTGGGCGGCCGCGAGGCGAGCGACGTGGCCGTGCAGATCGGCCGGGAGTGGGGCGTGGGAGCCACGGGTGCGGCCGGCGATCCGCGCCGCAACCTGGGCGTCGTCGTGTTGCTGAAACCCCTCGAGCGCGGGCGCCGCGGCACCGGCGCGGTGTTCATCGCGACCGGGCGCGGCGCCGAGGGCGTGCTGCCCGACGCGCGCGCGGGTCGCATTCGCGACGCGATGATCCCGTATCTGGCGCGTGAGGACTATGACGCCGGTCTCGAGCTCGGCGTTCGTGAAGTGGCGCGGGCGCTCGAGGATGCGGCGCCCGGAGCCGGCGCGGCTCCCCGCACGCCGCGGTCGGCCCTGGCGACGGTGCTGATCCTCGTCATCGTCGTCCTCGTGGTGCTCCTCGTCGTGGGCATGATGGCACGCGCGGCGTCGCGGGGTGGGCGCCGTCGGCGCGGGCGGGGTGGGCCGTGGTGGTGGGGAGGTGGCTGGGGTGGCGGCGGCGGCGGGCGCGGCGGCGGCGGGTTCTCGGGCGGGTTCGGCGGCTTCGGCGGCGGCGGGGGGTTCTCCGGCGGCGGAGCGGGAGGGAGGTTCTAGCACATGCCGCAGGCGGCGAGGGTCGAGACTCTGGCGCGGGACGTTGCGGCGGCCTTGGGGCCGCGACTCGTGTCTTTCCTTCTTTACGGGTCGGCGGCGCGCGAGGGCGCCGGCGCCCCCGCCGACGTGAATACGCTGCTCATCTGCGACACCGCGGACGAGACGCTGTTCGACGCCCTCGAGCCGGCGGTGACGGCCTGGGTCGCGCGCGGCCAGCCCGCGCCGCTCGTGGTCTCGCTGCCCGAGTGGCGCGATTCGGCCGACGCGTTCGCCATCGAGTACGGCGACATGCGCGCGGCGCACCGCGTGCTCGCGGGCGCCGATCCCTGGAGCGGCATCACGATCGACCGCGCCAACATGCGCCGCCAGCTCGAACACGAGCTGCGAGGCAAAGTCCTGCGACTGCGCCAGGGGTACGTCGCCGCGCGCGGCGACGGCCGGGCCCTCACGAACCTCATCCGCGCGACCGCGGGCGGGTGGCTCACGATGCTGCGCGCGATGCTGCAGCTGGGCGGCCACCCGATTCCCGACCAGCCCGACGCGTTGGTACGCGCGGCGGCGGCCGTGGCCGGGTTCGACCCCGAACCCGCCGCGAGCCTCGTGACCGCCGCGCGCCACGGCGCCGAGCTCGATCTCACCGCCCGCGACCCGCGCGCGGCGGCGTATGTCGCCGCCGTGGCGCGGACCGCGGAGTATGTCAACGCCCAATGACGCCGGATTCCCGGAAGGAGGACATGCCGTGAACATGCGCATCGTCGCCGTCGCCGCCGCGGTCCCGCTGGTGGCGGGTTGCGGGTACAACACCATCCAGCGGTACGACGAGCAGGTCAACGCCGCCGCCTCCCAGATCACCGTCCAGCTCCAGCGGCGTGCCGACCTCATCCCCAATCTCGTCGCGACGGTGCAGGGCGTGGCCAAACAGGAGCTCGCGGTCTTCTCCGAAGTGTCGCAGGCGCGCGCGCGGCTCGCGGGCGCGGTGCAGGGGGGCGACGTCGCGCAGATGGCGGAGGCGAACGCGGCGCTGTCCGCCCCGCTGGGTCGCTTGCTGGCGATCGTGGAGAACTACCCCGAGCTCAAATCCGACGCGAGCTTCCGCGCGCTCCAGGACCAACTCGAGGGGACGGAGAACCGCGTCGCCGTCGCCCGCCAGGACTACAACGACGCCGTGAACCGGTACAATGGGTACATCCGGCAGTTCCCGCAGGTGTTGACCGCGAAGGCCATCGGTAAGAAGGCGCGTCCCTACTTCGAGCTGACCACGCCCGACCGGGCGGAAGTGCCGCGCGTGAATTTCAACGACTGACTTGGCGGCGCCCCCGTCAGTGCGCCACGGCGTCTTCCGGGGGGGCGGCGCGGGTGGCGGTGCGGATCAGCCGGGCGCGCCGCCCGCCCAGGCTCGACGCGGCGTCGTCGCGATCGCGCTCGCTCCGGTACACGGCGGCGACGGCGGCGCCCGAGCCGCACAGCCGGACCCACATGGGCCCGGTGGCGGCGAGCTGCTCGTAGAGGTCCCGGATTCCGGGGTGGCGGGCGAACACGGGTAGCTCGAACTCGTTGCCGCCCAGCCGGCCGATGCTCCCCCACGTCGCGAGCGCGGCCGCGTCGAGCACGAGCGGACCTCGGGCCGTGGTCTCGGCGTGCATCGCGTCCCACCACGCGTAGGCATCGGCGGTCGCAATCGCCGCCTCGGGCATGGCCACGAGGGCGGGTTGCGCGGGGAGTGCCGGCAGGCGGTAGAGGCGCTCGCCCCGGCCCCAGGCGAGTGCGGCGGGCGCGCCGCTCGCGAAGTATGGGACGTCCGCGCCCAGGTGGGCGGCGAGGTGCAGCAGCTCGTGGTGGGGGACCGCGTGGCCGGCGAGCGCATTGACCGCTCGCAGCGTCGCCGCCGCGTCGCTCGACCCGCCGCCCAGCCCCGCGCGCACGGGGATCCGCTTCACCAGCTCGATCCGCACGCCGAACCGGCGACCCGTCGCCGCCAGCACCGCCTCCGCGGCGCGCACGGCGAGGTTCTCCCCCGCGGGTCCGAGGTCGGGTCCATCCACGTCGAGGCTCACGCCGCCCGGCGTGCGGCTGACGCGCAGCTCGTCACACAGGTCGAGGAGGACGAACGCGGTTTCGATTTGATGGTAGCCGGTGTGCTCGCGCGCGAGGATCCGCAAGAAGAGATTGATCTTGGCGTGCCCGGCCACGCGCACGCGATCCGGTGCGTCGGTCATGCCCCCGCCAGCGGCCGGGCGCGGAGCTCGCGCCAGCCGACGTGCGCCTGCGAGAGCGAGTACAGTCCCAGCAGCGTGATCGGGAAGAATGTCGTGACGTGATAGGTCACCGCGTAGCTGACGGCGAGATCCGGTGCGACGCCATAGAAGCCCAGCGTGACCCGCGTGATCGCCTCGAACACGCCGACGAATCCGGGGGACGACGGGACCGCGACGCCGAAGCCGATCAGGCCCTGGAGCACGAGCGCGGTTTCCGGAGGCACGGCCAGGCCGAAAGCGCGAAAGCACGCCCAGAACGACGCGGCGTTCACGAGCCAGAGGACGAGCGACCACCCCACCACGCCGGCGAACCGCCCGGCGTGGGTGAGCACGGTCAGTCCGGCGACCAGGCCTCCTGTGAGCGCGGTGAGACGCTCGGCGAGGCGCGCGGGCAGCACCGCGCCGAACACGCGCCCCGCCAGCGCCAGCCAGAAGCGGGGCCGGTGCACCACGAGCAACGCCGCGAGGAGCGCGGCGCCGAAGGCCACGCCCAGCGTCGTGACGACCCGGGCGACCGTGACACCCTCGATGGTCGCGTGGCGCGGGAACGACGGCAGGATGATGGCGAGCGCGAGCAGTCCGGCCATCACGAGGCCGTCAAACACGCGTTCGACGCCCACCGAGGCCAGCGCGGTCGTGAAGCGAACCGGGAGCAGCCGGTTGGCCATGTACGCCCGGGCGACTTCCCCCGCGCGGGCCGGGAGCAGGTTGTTCGCCATGAAGCCGACGGCCACCGCATGCCACAGTGGCGGGAGCGGAAGCCGGTGCCCGTCCACGTCGCGCAGGATCAGGCGCCAGCGCAGCGTGCGGAGCGGAAACGTGCATGTGGCGAGGACAACGGCGATGGCGAGCCAGAGGACCCGGGCGCGGCCGGCATGCCCCAGGACGGCGGCGGGATCCACGTCATGCAGCGCCCACCACAGGAGCACACCGGAAACGACGAGTCCCGCGAGCCCGATCCAGCGGGCCGCGGCGCCACCCGGCGCTTCAGGGGCCGGCGGCGGTCGCGAGGGCAACGAGGTCGCAGACCTCTTCGATGAGCGCCCGGAGCCGATCGGGCGGTGCCGTGCGGGCCTCCTCGCGCAGCTCCTGCGCCCGGACGAGGGCGCGGTCTCCGCGGTAGAGCAGGGTGGCGACGTCGACGATCGGCGGCGGGGCCGGCGTGGGCGCGAGGGCGGCGACGTCGATGACGGGCGGCGGCTCCTCCGGCCGCGGCAGCACCGGGGCGGACGGCGGCGCGGCGCGCGGCAGCGCGTGGGCCGACACGTCGACGAGCGGCAGCGCGGCGGTCGCCACGAGCTCGGGCTCGGGTGCCGCCGTGCCCAGGAACTCCGCCAGCGATGCCGCGCCCGTTCCCTGTTCGGTGAGTCGCTCGTAGCGCAGCCACGAGCCCACCAGATCCCCCGTCTCGTCGAACTCGGCCGGTTCGGCTTCGTCGCTGGTGTCGTCGGCGGCGGGTGGCGCGGGCGCCGGCAGCGCCGCCGCCGTGGGCGCGGGCGGCGCGGCGGGTGGGCCGGGCGCGGCCGGCGGCTGGCGGGCGGGGGCGGGCGCCGGTCCGACCTGCGTCAACGCCCGGGCGACTGCCGCGAGGCGCTGAGCGAGCGCGGGCTCGTCGCCGCCGGCGGCAGCGGCGAGGATGTCGCCCGCGCGACGCAGCTCCGCCGCGAAATCACCCGGCGCGGACACGGGCGCTCCGCGCAGCACGGCGTCCCGCGCCACCGCCGCGAACTCGCGGACGGCCAGTCCCAGGGGATCGGTGCCCGCGGCGGCGAGCGTGCGGAACGTGCCGGCCAGGGTGTGGGCCCGCAGCTCCCGCTGCGTCGGGGACGCGGCGCGCTCGAGCAGGTCGGCGGCCTGGCGCAGGTGCTCGCCGTGACTCACGAGCTCGAGCCGCCCGAGGGTGGCCTGCGGGGCCGGCGCCACCCCGCGCCGCACGAGGTGCGGGCCGCCGTCGGTGAAGAACAGCGTCTCGATGGGCACCGCGTCCATCTCGCTGTCGAGGACGCGCACGAGCAGGCCGGCGAAGCGGCGGAACGGAGCGGCGTCCGGATCGGGGCGTCCGCGGTCCGCCACTTCGCGGGCCGCCTGGGCGACGGCGGTGGCGGCGGCGGCGAACAGGTCGGCGAGCGGTGCGCCGGGGCGTGCGGTTCGCCCGAGCGCCTGCTCGACGCCCTCCAGGAGATCGGCAAGCGGCGGCAGGTCGTTCAGCGCGGCGAGACCGCGCAGCGGCTCGAGGGCGCGGCGGACGGTGGGGAGCGGGTCGGTGGTGCGCCGTTCGACCCGCAGCGCCTGCGCGGCGCGGTCGAGCGCGCTCGCGATCGCGGCCCCTTCGCGCGCGATGAAGGCGCGGGCCCCCGCGTCGAGGCCGAGGGCCTCGACGGCGCGCACCTGGGCCGACGGCCGTCCGCCCAGCTGCTCGAGATGGGTGGACAGCGTCTCGGCGGCGCGCGTGTCGGCGTCCGACCACTGCGCGGCGCGGCGCACCAGGATCTTGAGGTCGTCCACGGCGCGCGTCGCGGTCTGGCGCAGGCCGGGGTCCCACGCGCGGCGGCCCTCGCGCACGGCGCGCGCCAGGCCTTCGAGACCCGCCGCGGCGCGGCCGATCGCGGGCTGGCTGGCCATCAGCGCCGACCCGCGCAACGCGCGCGCCAGGCGCACGAACTCCTCGGCGGCGGGCACCCCCTCGGCGCCGAGCAGGGCGTCCAGACGCTCCAGGTACTCGCCCGCCTCGAGCGCGAAGAACTCGGTCATGCCGAGCGGATGCTGGCCACTCATGGCGATCCCAAAGTAGGGGAGGGGGTGAGGACGGTCAAACTGCCGGGGCGCGCGCGGCGTCGATGAGTTGCCGCATCCGCCGCACCGCCGTTTCGAGCCCCCAGAAGACCGCGTTGCTGACGATGCTGTGGCCGATGTTGAGCTCCTCGATCTCGGGAATCGCCGCGACCGGCCCGACGTTGTCATAGGTCAGGCCGTGGCCGGCGTGCACCGCGAGGCCGCGCCGGCGGGCATAGGCGGCCGCCCGCGCCAGCTCGGCGAGCGCCGTCCGCCGCCGGCCGCCCGCGTACCGGCCGGTGTGCAGCTCGACCGCGGGCGCGCCGAGTGCCGCCGCGCGATCGATCGCCACCCGCGTCGGGTCGATGAACAGACTGACCCGGATGCCCGCGTCGGCGAGCCGCGCGATCGTGCGCCCGACGCCGCGGTCGCCCGGACGGATCGCGAGCCCGCCTTCGGTGGTCACCTCGCGCCGCCGTTCCGGCACGAGCGTCGCCTGGTAAGGGCGGAGGCGGCAAGCGAGGCGCACGATCGCTTCGTGCGCCGCGAGCTCGAGGTTGAGGACCGTGCGCACCCCGCCCGCCAGCGCGCGCACGTCGTGGTCCTGGATATGCCGGCGATCCTCGCGCAGATGGACGGTGATGCCGTCGGCGCCGCCGGCCTCCGCCGCCGCGGCCGCGCGGAGCGGATCGGGCTCGACCGTGCGGCGCGCTTCCCGCAGTGTGGCGACGTGATCAATGTTGACGTAGAGCCTCATAGCCTCTTACCTTCGGGTAACTCGTTTCAGGATATAGGGAAACGCCAGTGCCCGGACGATCCGTCGTGCTGCTCCTGCTGGCCATCGCCGCTTGCGGCGGTCCGTCCGCGCCCGCGACGCCCGCGCCGGAGAGCGCGCCGGACGCCCTCGCGGGCTTCTTGGACGCGGTGCGCGCCAACGACCGAGGTCGCATCGGCCAATTGTGGGGCAATCAGCGCGGTCCGGCGGCTGGCTGGATGGAGGGCGTCGAGCTCGGCAAGCGCGTGGCGCTGATCCAGGGCTATCTCACGCACACGGAGTATCGCGTGATCGAGGGGCCGGCGACGGTGCCGGGTGTGTCTCATTTGCTGCGGTTCCGAGTGGAGTTGCGGCGCGGGGCATGCCTCCACGCGCAGCTGATCGACGTCGTGCGCCTGCGGCGCGGTGGGTGGATCGTGTACGACCCCCACATCGAGTCGCTGCCCGGGCCGCTGGCCCGGTGCGGTCCGGGGGGATCGGGAACTCCCCGCTGAGTGCCGTCGTTCCGTACTATTCGGTGAGCTCGAGCAGGATGCCGGCGGTCGCCTTCGGGTGCAGGAAGGCGATGCGGCGTCCGCCCGCGCCCGGGCGCGGGGCGGCATCCACCAGGCGATACCCCGCCGCGTGGCACCGCGCCAGCGCGGCATCGAGGTCCGGGACGCGAACGCAGATGTGGTGGATGCCGGGTCCGCGCTTCGCCAGGAATTTCGCGATGGGCCCGTCCGGGTCGCGCGGCTCGAGCAGCTCGATGTCCACGTCGCCGAGCCGCAGGCTCACGATCGCGGCGCCGTCGGCGCGCTCTTCGGGGCCCGCCGTGAGGCGGAGGACGTCGCGGTAGAACGGCAGCGCAGCGGCGATGCTGGCCACGGCCACGCCCACGTGGGCGATCCGGGGAGCGGCGTCGGACATGGACGGTAAGCTAACGAGAACGTACTGACTCGGGGAAGGAAGCGTATTGCATGTCAGACATAGCAGCGGTGACGGACGCGACGTTCACGACGGAAGTGGAGAAGCACGACGGACTGGCGCTCGTGGATTTCTGGGCCACGTGGTGCGGGCCGTGCCACATGGTCGCGCCCATCATGGATCAGCTGGCGCAGGAGTACCAGGGGCGGGTCAAGGTCGCGAAGCTGGACGTCGATTCGAACCAGGAGACGGCGATGCGGTGGCAGGTGCGCGCCATTCCCACCGTGCTGTTTTTCAAGGGCGGCCGCAAGGTGGATTTCGTCACCGGCGCGTTGCCCAAGGCGCACTACGTCGAGAAGATCGAGAAGCATCTGAACGAGGGCTGAGCGGGTAGCCCGCTGGGGTAGGCCGGAGGTCGATGCGCGCGAGCAGCGCTCGCCTGATGAACTCACCGATTCGCCTGGCGGACCTCGTGTTCCCCCAGGTGAGCTGTCTCATCCACCGCACGCGGCTCGTGTTCATTCACCTGGACAACGTGCTCGCGTTCGCCAAGCGAGACCGCGACGGGCGGGTGGACGGGTTCCTCACCGTCCACCTCCCCGACGAGTGCCTCCTCGTGTTCCTGCGGCGGGGTGAGGCGGTGAACGCGGCGGCGATTCTCCCTACGGGCCGTCAGGTGATCACGATCGGCGAGGCGCTGCGCCGCATGCGCGCGGAGGTCGAGCGCGGGGAGCTGACGTATTCCACCGCGCCGCTCGAGCAGCTGGCGTGGATGTATCGCGCCTGCGCGGGCGATCTGGAGCCCCGCTTCATCGACGCCGCGCAGCCCGAGGTGCTGTTCCCGTCGCTGCAGCACGAGCGCATCACCGGCGTGCTCGAGCTCATCACGAGCGGGCAGGTGTCCTACCTCCAGATCGAGGACGGGCGGTTCGTCCGCGGCTACTTCCGCGACAAGCCGGACGACCAACCCGTGCCGCGATACGTCGAGGGACTGTTCCGCCGCAACGATGACGGCAGCCTGCCGTTCATGTCGGCGGCGGTACTCCCCGTGGTGGACGATCTCCCGGCGCAGGCGCCCGCCGGTCTCGTGAACACCTATCGCGAGCTGTACTGGCGCATCATCGACGGGGTGGAGCGTGATTTCCCCGGGGACGGGCGGCGGCGCGCCGACGCGGCGCGCACCGCCCTCGAGCCCGCCCACCCGGTGCTCGCGCTGCTCAGCATGCCGCGCGGCCAGCCCATTGCGGAGGCCGTCGTGCAGCCGGACGATCTCGTGTCCGCGTTGAGCGACTGGGTCCGCCTCTTCCTCGAGCCCGTCGAGGTGATGATGCCGGGCACGGCGCCGAAAGTGCTGCAGGTCGCGACCTGGGAGCATCGCTATGTCCTCCAGGCGGCCGGTTTCTACGGGCGCGTCCCCTGGCCGGTGACGTGGTGACGTGGCCGGGACGCTCTACGTGGTCGCCACGCCGATCGGGAACCTCGGCGACCTCACTCCCCGCGCGGCCGACACGCTGAAGCGCGTCGCCGCGATCGCGGCCGAAGACACCCGCCACACCGCCACGCTGCTACACCACGTCGGCTCCCGCGCCGAGCTCGTGAGCGTGCACGCGCACGCGTCGGCGCGCGCGCACGCCAAGGTCCTGCGGCTCCTCATGGCCGGCAAGGACGTCGCCCTCGTCAGCGATGCCGGGACGCCGGGCGTGAGCGATCCGGGCGCCGCCCTCGTCGCGGCCGCCCGGGCGCGCGACATCCCCGTCGTCACGCTGCCGGGGCCCTCGGCCGTCGCCGCCGCACTCGCGGTGACCGGCCTGCCGGCGGACCGCTACGTGTTTCTCGGGTTCCTCCCGCGCAAGGGCGCTGAGCGGCGGCGCCTGCTCGATCACGTCGCGCACAGCGAGTGGACCGTGGTCGTGTTCGAGTCGCCCCTGCGCGCCGCGGGGATGCTCGCCGACCTGGTCGCCGCCTGCGGTCCCGACCGGTCGGCCGCCGTGGCGCGCGAGCTCACCAAGGTGTTCGAGGACACACGGACCGGGACCCTGGCCGACCTGGCGGGTTACTACGCGGACACGCCGCCCCGCGGCGAGGTGACGATCGTGATCGCGGGCACGGGACAGGCGCGGCCCGCCGCGCCGGCCGCGCCCGATCCCCGCGCGCGTGCCCGGGCGCTGCTCGCGGCCGGCATGAGTCGCAAGGACGTCGCCGACCGCCTCGCGGCCGACACGGGCATCTCCCGCAACTCGGCGTATCGACTGGTCAACGAGCTGTGAAGGCGCTCGGTGTCATGCTGGCCCTGGTGGGGCTGCCGCTCGCCGGCGGCACGGGGACCGGGCCCCCGGCCGCGCCTGTGCCCCTCACGATCGGCCGGCTGCATTACGACGGGGGCGGGGACTGGTACGCCAATCCGTCCAGCCTGCCCAACCTGCTGCGCGCCATCGGCGAGCGGACGGGACTCCCCGTCGCGCCGCGGGAGCGCGTGGTCCGCATCACCGACGCCGGCTTGTGGGACGTCCCTTACCTCTATATGACGGGTCACGGCAACGTCGCGTTCTCCGAGCGCGAGATCGCCCTCCTGCGCCGCTATCTCGAGCAGGGCGGATTCCTCCACGCGGACGACAACTACGGCATGGACGCGGCGTTCCGGCGCGAAATCGCCCGCGTGTTCCCCGATCACCCGATGCGCGAAGTCCCCCTCGACCACGCCATCTATCGCCTGGTGTACTCGTTTCCTGACGGGCTCCCCAAGGTGCACGAACACGACGGTCAGCCGGCGCAGGGATTCGGTGTGTTCATCGGCGGGCGACTCGTGGTGTACTATTCGTATGAATCGGATCTGGGCGACGGCTGGGAAGATCCCGGGGTCCACGGCGATCCCGCGGACGTCCGGGAGGCAGCGCTACGCATGGGGGTGAATCTGTTCGCCTACGCGGTGAGCCAGGTGTGGTGACGAGGCGACCGTGACCGAGACCACCCGCCGTCTCGCGCGCCTCGCGCGACCGCACGCCCGCGCCCGCGTGGCGGCGGCGGTCCTCGCCGGCGCGGGCGTCGTCCTCCTGGCGGGGGCGGCCGGTCTCGCGCTCGCGCCGCGACCGGCCGCCGTGATCGGCGCGTGGCTCGCGATCCTCGCGGCCGCGGGTGCGGCGGGTTGGGCGGCGTGGCGCGAGCGCCGCGCTCCCGGCACCGCACGGCTGGGCAGCCTGGTGGAGGAGGCCGCGGGCGCGCGGCGCGGCAGCGTGCGCGGGCTGCTCGAGGCGGAGCCGCCGCGTGGGACCAGCGCGGCGCTGTTCGCAGCCGCGGACCGCCGCGGCGTCGCCGCCGTCGAGTCGGCGACGCCGGCGCTGCGTCGCCGCCTCGGACGCACCGGCGCGCTGCGGCTTGCGGTGGGCAGTGCCGTAGCGCTCACCGGCGCCGCGCTGTTCGTCGCGGCCGCTCCGGCGTCGGGACGCGCGGCCGGATTCTGGCGCCCCCTCGCCACCTGGCGCGCCGCGCGAGCGCCGGTTCGACTCACGGCGGATCGCTCCGCGGTGCGGCGCGGCGAGTTCGTGTCGGTCACCGTGGCCGCTCCCGGCGCGCTGCACGCGACGTTGTGGACCCGTGCTCCCGGGGAGCCGTGGCAGACGCGCGCGCTCGCGCTCGACGCCGCGGGCCGCGCGGCGGAGCGGCTGGGGCCGCTGGAATCCGACCTCGTGCTGCGCGCCACCGCCGGGGGCCGCGCCAGTGACACCCTGCGGGTGCGCGTCACGGCGCCGTTGTTCGCCGGCGACCTCGAGATCCTGGCCCGGTTCCCGTCGTACATCGACCGTCCCGACGAGCCCCTCGTGCCGGGATCGGATGCGGTGCCGCTGCCGGCCGGCACGCGGATCGCCGTGCGCGGCCAGGCCAGCGGTCGGCTCGCCGGCGCGCGCTGGAACGGGCCGGGCCAGACCGGCGCGCTCACGGTCCGCGCCGACCGCTTCGACGGCACATTCGTGCCGCGGCGATCGGGCGCTTGGATGCTGGAGCTCACGCCCGCCGTCGCCGGGCAGGTCGTGGAGCCCATCGCACCGCTGGCGCTCGTGATCGTCCCCGATTCGGCGCCCACGGTCGCGGTCCCGGTGCCGGGGCAGGATACCACCGCGCCGATCTCCATGCGCCAGCCGCTGGTGGTGGATGCGCGGGATGACCACGGGTTGACGCAGGTCGAGATCGTGAGTTGGCGCGTGAGCCAGACCGGACGGGTGGGTGCCCCCGTCCGCGAGCACGTCCCCGTGGCGGACGGGGGCGACCGGGTGATCGTCCAGGGTGAGCTGGTCCTCGAGGAGCGCGGATTGCTCCCGGGCGACACGCTGCGGTTCTTCGTCGAGGCGTGGGACAACGCGCCCGCGCCGCAGCGCGGGCGGAGTCGCGAATTCGTCCTGCGCCTGCCGAGCCGCGCGGAGCTGCGGGCAGCCGCGCGCGACGCCGCGGCGGCCGTGGCGGCGACGGCCGACTCGGTGACGGCGGCACAGCGCGACCTCGCCGACCGCGTCCGCGACCTCGGTGCCGCGCGGGCGCGCGGCGACGCCGCGGGGGGTGCCGCCGCTCGTCCGGAAGGGGCGCTCGGGTTCGAGGCGAGCGAGCGCGCGACGCAGCTCGTGCGGGAGCAGGCGGAGCTGCAAGCCCGAGCGGGGGAGCTGGCCCAGGCGGTGGCGGACCTGGCCCGCGCGGCCGAAGCGGCGGGACTCGAGGATTCCGCTTTCCTCGCTCGGCTGGAGGAGGTCCGGGCGCTGCTCGAGCGGGCGCTCACCCCAGAGCTCGAGCGGCGCATGCGGGAGTTACAGGAGGCGTTGCAGCGGCTCGATCCCGAGGCCGCGCGCGAGGCGTTGCAGCGGCTGGCCGAGGCCCAGCAGCAGCTGCGCGACGATCTCGAGCGCAGCCGCGAGCTGTTTCAGCGGGCCGCGTTGGAGGGCGCGTTGAGCACGCTCGCGGCCGACGCGGCCGAGCTCGCCCGACGCCAGGAGGAGTGGACACGGACGGAGGCGCGGCGTGCCGACAGCGCGGCCGCGGCGGCGGAACGGGCGTTGGGAGCGCAGGCGGATTCGCTGCGCGCCGCGCTGGCCCAGACGGCGCGTGAGCTGGCGGCCACGGCGCCGGGAGATCGCGGGGCGCTGCGCGGGCCGGACAGCGCGGCGGCGCGCGCGCGCGACGCGATGACCGAGGCGGAGGCGGCCGCCGCGGCCGGGGAGGCGCAACGAGCCGGCCGGTCGGGGGAGGCGGCGACCGGTGCGCTGGATGCGCTCGCCGCGGAGCTGCGGCGGGGGCGCGACTCCGTCGCGTCGGCGTGGCGCGGCGAAGCGCTCGCGGCGCTCGACCGCGCGCTCGCCGAGACGGCCGCCCTGGCCGCGCGCCAGGCCGATGTGGCCGCCGCGATGGGGCGCGGGGAGACGGGCGCGGGCGTGCGCGCGCAGCAGGGTTCGGTGGAGGACGGAACCGCGGCGGTGGAGCGGCAGGTGCGCGAGGCAGCGGGCCGCAACGCGCTCGTGTCTCCGCAACTCGAGTCGGCGCTCGGCTTCGCGCAGCGACAGATGCGGGGCGCGCGCGAGCAGCTGACGCAGGCGTTGCCCAACGCGGCCGCCGCCGCGGCGCTGGCCGACGAGGCGCTCGACGCGCTCAACGCGACAGCGCACGCCCTGGCGCGCGCGCGCGGCGAGGTCGCCGGGGCACAATCCGGGACGGGGTTCGCCGAAGCGCTCGAGCAGCTGGCCCGGCTCGCGGCGCGGCAGCGTGGCCTGGCGGGCGAGGGGCAGGGGTTGCTGCCGCTGCTGGGTCAGGGCGGCCAGGCCGTGCTGCAGCAACTGCGAGCGCTCGCCGCCCAGCAGCGTGCCCTGGCCGAACAGCTCGAGCAGCTGCACGCCAGCGGCGGCGGCGAGACCGCTGGCGCGCTGGCGGCGGAAGCCCGCGAGCTGGCGCGGCAACTCGACGCAGGCCGCCTCGACCGCCAAACGGTGGCACGCCAGGAGCGCCTCTACCGGCGGTTGCTCGACGCCGGCCGGACGCTGACCGGAGAAGAGCCGGACCCCGAGCGGGAACGCACCAGCCGCGCGGCCCGTGACGTGCCCGTGCGCCGTCCCCCCGCGCTCGGGCTGGATGCGTCCGGCGCGCCTCGCCTGCGCTATCCCCGGTGGGAGGACCTGCGCGGCCTCACCCCCGAAGAGCGGCGCCTCGTCCTCGAGTACTACCGGCGGCTCAATGAACCGCCGCGCTAGCCTCGCGCTCGCGGCGGCGTTGGCGGTGGGCGTCGCGCCCCGCGGCGCCGCGCAGGGGGCCGCGCGGGGCTTCGAGCTCGAGCGGCTCGGCCGTCCCGCCGAGGCCGCGGCGGCCTATCTCGCGACCCTGGCACGTGCCCCGGCCGACGAGCCGGCGTTGCTGGGTCTCGAGCGCGTGCTGCCCGGCCTGGATCGTACCGCCGAGCTGCTCGCCGCGGCCCGGCGCGCCCGCGCCGCCGACCCCGCCAGCGCGTTGGTCCGGGGAGTCGAGCTGCGCGCGCTCGCCGAGCTCGGCGCGCTCGATTCGGTAGCCCTCGCGGGAGCGGCCTGGGCGGTAGCGCATCCGGGCAGCGAGGACCCGTACCAGGAGTGGGCGCTCGCGCTGGCGGACCGCGGCCGCCTGGACGGCGCGCGGCGGGTGGTGCGCGAGGGCCGGCGCGCCCTGGGCCGGGGTGACGCGCTGGCGGCGGTCGCCGCCGACATCGAAGAACGCGCGGGCGACTGGGTGGCCGCGGCCCGCGAATGGCGCGGGGTCGTCGCGGCCGACCCCGGCCAGCGGGTCAACGCGGGGCATCACCTCGCCGACGCGCCGCTCGACCAGCGGGACGGCGTGCTGGCCGCGCTGGCGGCAGGCGGGGCACCGCCCGTCGCCCGGCGGGTCGCTGCGGAGCTGCTGGTCGCCTGGAGTCGGCCGCTCGAGGGATGGCGCCTGCTCGAAGGCGCGCTCGACGGACAACCCGCTGAGCGCGCAGCGGCACTGCGGGACTTCGCTCAGCGGGCCGAGGCGATGCCGGGTGCGGACGCGCGCCGGGCGCGGGGGCTCGCGCTCGCGGCGTACGCGGACGTGGCGCCGCCGGCGCTCGCCGCGCGCGCGCGCGCGGAGGCGGCGCGTGCTTTGCTCGACGGCGGTGACCGTGCCGGCGCGCGCGCCCAGCTCACCCGCCTGACGCGGACCGCCGGCGTGACGGGCGACACGCGGGCGCTCGCCGAGGCGGCGCTGATCGAGCTGCTCATCGAGGATGGCGCGCTCGCCGAGGCGGAGGCCCGGCTCGACGCCGCCGGAGACAGCAGCCTCTCGGGCGAGGACGCGCAGTCGCTGCGCCAGGCTCTGGCGCGGGGTCACCTGCGGCAGGGCGATCTGCACCGCGCCGCGTCGCTGCTCGGTCCCGATTCGAGCGTTGCGGCCGCGGCGATCCGGGGGTGGATCGCGTTGTTCGGGGGCGATCTGGCGACGGCGGATTCGCTGTTCCGGCGCGCGGGACCCTACGCCGGCGACCGCGCCGATGCGACGGCGCGCACCGCGATGCTCGCGCTGGTGCAGACGATCGCCGAGCCCAGCGCGCCGGCGCTGGGCGACGCCCTGCGCACGCTGGCGCGCGGCGACTCTTCGGCCGCCGTCGGGGCGCTGCAGGGCGCGGCGAGGGCGCTGGGTCCCGGCTCCCGGGCGGGGGTGCTGGTCCTCGCGGGACGCGTGGCTGCGCGCGAGGGTGGCGATGCGGCGCTCGCGCTCGCGCTGCTCGCGGAGGCCGTGCGGCTGGACGCCGCGGGCGCGTTCGCGCCCGAGGCCGAGCTGCTCACGGCGCGGCTGCTGCTGCGCCGGGGCCGCGCCGCCGAAGGCATCGCGCTGCTCGAGCACCTCATCCTCACGTACCCGCGCAGCGCCTTCACGCCGGAGGCCCGGCGCGAGCTCGAGCGGGCCCGCGGCGCCATCCCGCGCTCGTGAGGCGACGTGAGTTTGTGCGGGCGCTGGGCGCGTCCGGCGGCGCGGCCGCGGGGCTCGCGCGCGTCTCGCTGCCGCCCGGGTGGCGCCGCGCGATTCCCTCGCTTCTCGTCCCGATGGACGACGCGCAAAGCGACCACCTGAAGGCGTACGGCCTGACCTATCGAGCGATCCGGGCCGGTCTGCGCGCCGAGTGGCTGCTGAACTACCGGGGCGGCGCGTTCCTGCTGCCCGATACGCCCACGCTGCGGCGCGAAGCCGCCCTCGCGAACATCGTGCTCGAAGCGGCCGACGATGCGGCAGTCGTCGCGGTGCGCGGCGAGATCGCCGCCGGCAACATGGACGCGGTCCCCCTCGAAAAGGGTCCCAAGGTCGCCGTCTACGCGCCGCCGTCGGCACCGCCGTGGGACGACGCTGTGACCATGGCGCTGCAGTACGCCGGGATCGCATTCGACCGGGTATGGGACGCGGAGGTCGTGAGCGGCGGACTGCGCGGCTACGACTGGCTGCATCTGCACCACGAGGACTTCACCGGACAGTACTCGAAGTTCTACATCTCCTTCGCGGGGCAGGCGTGGCTCTCGGCCATGGTGCGCGAGCAGAGCGCGATGGCGCAGCGGCTCGGGTTTGGCACCGTGCCCGACCTCAAGAAGGCCGTGGCGCGGGGCATCCGCGACTTCGTGGCGGACGGGGGCTTCCTGTTCGCGATGTGCACGGCGACCGAGACCGTCGAGCTGGCGCTCGCGGCCGGCCCGGTGGACATCGCCGCCGCTTTCGCCGACGGGACGCCGGTCGCGGCCGACGCGGCCGCGCGGCTCGACTGGAGCGGCTCGTTCGCCTTCGCGGACGCGCGGCTCGAGCCCAGCCCCGCCGTTGCCGCCTTCTCGGATATCGACGGCCATCAGGTCAACGTCCCCGCGCGGCGCCAGCCGCTGGGCGCGTTCGCGCTGTTCAATTTCAGCGCGAAGATCGATCCGGTCCCGACGATGCTGGTGCAGAACCACCGCCAGGTGATTCCGGACTTCTACGGACTCACCACGTCATTCGTGCGCGCCCGGCTCAAGCCGGCGGTCACGGTCCTGGGCGACGAACCCGGCGCGCCGTGGGTCAAATACATCCGCGGAGACTTCGGCAAGGGGACGTGGTGCTTTCTCGGGGGGCACGACCCCGAAGACCCGCAGCACCAGATCGGCGATCCGCCCACCGACCTGTCGCTGCATCCCCGGTCGCCGGGATATCGCCTGATTCTCAACAACGTGCTGTTTCCGGCCGCCAAGAAGAAAGAGCTGAAGACGTGAGCGCCGACCGTCTCGCGTCGGCCGTGCAGGCCCTGTTGCGGGCGGAGATCGCGGCCGCGGGCGGGCGCGAGGTGTCGTTCGTCGGCACGGTGGGCGCCGACGGCGTGATCCGCGCGGCGCGAGTCGCGGCGCGCGGCACCGTGGACACCGTCCTCGCGCTCCCGGGCGTCGCCGAGCGCGGCGAGATGCTGTTGCACAACCATCCGAGCGGCGTGCTCGACCCGTCGGGGGCCGATCTGCACGTGGCGGCCCGGGCGCACGACGCCGGGGTCGGTTTCGGGATCGTGGACAACGACGCCTCCCGGCTCTACATCGTGGTCGAGGTCCCCCGCGCTCGGGCGGCGGAGCGGCTCGATCCGATCGCGGTGGCGGCGCTGCTCGATCACGGCAGTCCGGTGGCCCGCGTGCTGGGCGTGTTCGAGGACCGGCCCAGCCAGCGCGACATGGCGGCGTACATTGCCGACGTGTACAACGACGGTGGCATCGCGCTGCTCGAGGCGGGCACCGGCGTCGGGAAGTCGTTCGCGTATCTCGTGCCCGCCTTCGAGTGGGCCGCGCGCAACGGTGAGCGCACGGTCGTCAGCACCAATACCATCAACCTGCAGGAGCAGCTCGTCGGCAAGGACCTGCCGATCCTCGCCCGCGCCATGGCGGACGGCGACCGGCCGCCGAGCTTCGCGCTGCTCAAGGGGTGGCGCAACTACCTGTGCCTGGCGCGTCTCGAGCAGGCGCGGGTCGGGCAGGACTCGCTGTTCGAGAGCGCGCGCACCGCCGAGCTCGATGCCCTCGCCGCGTGGGCCGCCCGCACGCCGGACGGCAGCCTCGCGGACCTGACCGAGGAGCCGGCGCCCGAGGTGTGGGACGCGGTGGCGGCGGAGTCGGATCTGTGCACCCGGCTCAAGTGCCCGCACTTCGATCGCTGTTTCGTGTTCCAGGCGCGCCGGCGGGCGGCGGAGGCCGACGTCGTCGTCGTCAACCACCACCTCCTCGCCTCGGACATCGCCGTTCGACTCGCCTCAGACAACTGGCTCGAGGCCGCGGTGCTGCCGCCCTACAAGCGGCTCGTGCTCGACGAAGCCCACCATCTCGAGGATATCGCGGCGCAACACCTCGGGGCCCGGGTCTCGATGCAGGGCGTGTATCGCTTGCTCGGCCGCCTGGAGCGCAACGGGCGCGGCCTCATCCCGACGCTCGCCATCGAGCTCCGGGTGCGGGACGACGTGTCGGCCGAGGCTGGGCGCGAGCTGCTCAGCCGGTCGCTGCTCGACGCGCTCACCGCCGCGCGCCGCGCCGCCGAGCAGCTGTTCAGCGTACTCGATCGGCGGCTCGATGATCCCGATGCCGTGGCGGGCGGCGCCCCGGTGCTCCGCCTCACCGATGCGTTCGAAGCGGACCCCGTGTGGGCCGACGGCCTCGAAGTGACGTACGACAATCTCCAAGTGGGGCTGGGCCAGCTGCGCGACGGCGTCGAGTCGATGGCCGACCGTCTCGCCCTCGACGACCCGAGCGACCGGCGCGCCCAGCTGATGGGCGAGCTGCGCGGCGTGATCCGGCGGCTCGATGCGGCGTCGACGGCGCTCGCCGCCGCGCTGCGCCCGCCGCCCGGTGCCGCGACGGTGCGCTGGCTCGAGCGGCGCGGCAAGCGCACGCCGAATCTCACGCTCGCCGCCGTGCCGCTCGACCTGGCGCCCGCCCTCAAGGAGGCCCTGTTCGACCGCGTGGAGACGGTGGTGCTCACGAGTGCCACGCTCGCGGCCGGGGGCGAATTCGACTTCCTCGAGAGCCGCCTGGGCCTCGACCTGCCGCCCTCGCGCGTCGTGATCCGCGAGATCCTGGCGTCGCCGTTCGATTTCGCGACCCAGTGCGTGTTCGGCATCCCGTCCGACGTGCCGGAGCCGCGCGACGACGCGCCGGGTCACGACCGCGCGGTGGCGCAAGTGCTGCTCGATCTCGCCGAGGCCGCGGACGGCGGCATCTTCGCGCTGTTCACGAGCCACGCCGCGCTGCGGCGCGCTGCGGGCACGCTGCGCGACCGGATCGGGAATCGCTGGCCGCTCCTCGTCCAGGGCGAGGCCCAGCGCGACCAGCTGCTGCGCACCTTCCGCGAGCTGGGCCGCGCGATCCTGCTGGGCACCGATTCGTTCTGGGAAGGTGTGGACGTGCCGGGCCGCGCGCTGCGCGTGCTCATCCTCGCGAAGCTGCCGTTCAAGGTGCCCACCGAGCCGTTGACCGCGGCGCGGCTCGAGCGGCTCGCGCAACGCGGGATCGACGGGTTCACGCAGTACCTGCTGCCCGCCGCGGCGCTCAAGCTGAAGCAGGGATTCGGGCGCCTGATTCGCACGCGCGGCGATTTCGGGGCCGTCGTGCTGCTCGACCGGCGTGTCCTGACGCGGCCGTACGGCCGCCGCCTGCTGGACGGCTTGCCGCCCGCGCAGCGGGTGGTCGGGGCGTGGTCCGACGTGCGGCGGGTGTGCGAGGAGTTCTTCGCGCGCCACGAGTCGGTCACCGGGGTATCATCGCCATGACGAGCACGGGCCGCCGGCCCGCGCGGTGCAGATCGGAACGCGTTGACGCACCCGCCGCGTGAAGGTCACGGGCGGGGACCCCCACCGGCAAGGAGAGCGACAGGTGAGACGATGGCGCGCGGTGGGTGCGAGCGGCGGGCAGCGGCGCGGACGATGGCCGATCGTGCCGGCGCTCGTCGGCGCGTCGCTCACGGCGGCCTGCGCCTCGATGACTCCCGTGGGCCACCCCGGCGGGCCCGTCGGGCCGCCCGAGCCGCAACGGACGCAGTACCTCAACCCCGGCACGGCCAACGGTATTCCGGGCTTCACGACGGTCGTGCGCGATGGCATGATGGTCTACGTGTCCGGGCAGGTGGCGCTCGACGGTGAAGGGCGGGTGGTGGGCGAGGCGGACCTGCGGGCGCAGGCCGTGCAGGCGTTCGCCAACCTCGAGCACGCGCTGCGCATCGCCGGCGCCCTGCCGAGTGAGGTGCTCCAGCTCACGATCTACGTCGTGGACCTCGAGCCCGGCGACCTCGACGCCATCCGGGCGGGCGGGGCCGCGTTCTTCCCGGCGCAGAACCCGCCGGCGGGCACGGTGGTCGGCGTCGCTCGGCTGCCGCGGCCCGGGTTGCGGATCGCGGTGGATGCGACGGCGCGGGTGCGGGCGACCTTCCGCCCGCGCAGGTAGATTGTAGCCCCATGCCATTCCAGTTCGCCGGGCGGTTGGACCGGTTACCGGTCTATCCGCTGGCCGAGATCCCGCAGATCAAGCGTCGGCTCATCGAGCAGGGCGTGGACGTGATCGATGTCGGGGCGGGGGACGCCGATTTGCCGCCTCCCGAGGTGGCCGTCGAGGCGCTGGCGCGCGCGGCGCGCGACCCGGCGATGAGCCGGTACGCCTTTCAGCTCGGCTTGCCGGCGTTCCGGGAGGCCGCCGCCGCCTACCTCGCGCGCCGGTTCGGGCTGCGCGTGGACCCCTTCACCGAGCTGCACCCGCTCCTCGGGTCGAAGGAGGGCATCGCGCATCTCGCCGCCGCCGTGCTCGAGCCGGGGTCGGTGGCCGTCGTGCCCGATCCGGGCTACGCGGTGTACGCCGGTGGCACGGTCCTGGCGGACGGCGATGCGCATCTCTACGCGCTCACCACCCGCACGGCGTTCCTCGTCGAGCTGGAGGAGGTCCCCGCGGACGTGCTGCGGCGTACCCGGCTGGTCTATCTCAACTACCCGAACAACCCGACCACGGCGATCGCGCCGCGCGAGTATCTCGAGCGCACGGTCGAGTTCTGCCGCCGGCACGACATCCTCATCGCCTACGACAACCCCTACTGCGAGGTCACGTTCGACGGCTACGTGGCGCCGAGCATCTTCGAGATTCCCGGGGCCATGGATGTCGCCGTCGAGTTCCACTCGCTGTCCAAGAGCTTCTGCATGACCGGGTGGCGCCTCGCGTGGGCAGTCGGGCGGCGGGAGCTGATCGCGGCGCTGGCCCGCGTGAAGAACTACGTGGACACCGGCGCGTTCCTCGCCGTCCAGGCGGCGGGCGCCGCGGTGCTGGCGGACGCCGAGCGCCTGATCCCGCCGTACGTCGCGCGGTTCCAGGAGCGGCGCGACGCGCTGCTTCCGGTGCTGCGGGCGCACGGGTTCGCCCCCGAGACCCCGCGCGCCACGATGTACGTGTGGATCCCGCTCCCCGACGGGGTGTCATCGCGCGAATTCCAGCGCCGCGCCATCGAGGACGTCGGCGTCGTTACCATGCCCCGCGTCGCGTTCGGCCGCCTCACCGACGACTATTTCCGCATCGCGCTCACCACCGAGACGCCGCGGCTGATCGAAGCCGCCGAGCGCCTGGCGAAGGTGCTCGCCACTGTTTGACTTCCGGCCCGACCCCGAGCCGCGCGGCCGCCGCGCCTGGGTCGCGAGCATCGTGATCCAGGCGGTACTCGTGGTGGTGTTCGCCGGCGCCCTCCAGCGGGTGGTGTTTCAGGCGACGCCGCGCCCGGACGCCGCGCCGGACACGGCGTTCGTGTTCCTCGTGGGGGAGCCGAACGATCTGCCGATGCCGCCGCGCATCGGCTCGCGGCAGCCTCCCAGCGCGCCGGCCTCGGACGTGACCGTCACCGCGCGCGACACGGGCGCGGCGGACGGCGTGGGAATCGCGGGGCCGATTGTCCCCGGGCCCGCCCTGGGGGACGGCAGCCTGTGGGTGACGGCGCGGCCCGCGCTGCCCGCCGTGGTGGCCGATCAGCTCTACGCCGAAGCGCCCGCGAGCCGCGACTCGATCGCGATCCGCCGCCTCCGGGCGATGGTCGATTCGCTCAACGCCCTGCTCGACGAGGAGCAGCGCGCCCGTCGGCTCCCCGACTGGACCGTGGGAGGGGGCGACAGCCCTACGTGGGGCATCGACTCGCGGTGGATTCACCTCGGCGACATCAAGATCCCCACGGCGGTGCTGGCGCTGATCGGCGGCCTGCTCCCGCAAGGCAACTACGGAGAATCGGTGCGCTCGCGCCAGCTCGGCGAGATGCGGCAGGATCTGCTGCAGTCGGCGTGGCGGGCGCAGACGTTTCAGGATTTCCAGCGCTACGTGCGGGAGACCCGCGAGCGACGGCAGAAGGAGCGGGACGCGGAGGAGCGCCGCCACGCGCCCGCGGACACGACCGGGATCGTCCCCTAGGCTACGGGGCGCTGGCCGGCTCCGCGGCGGTCGTCACGCCCGGTGGCGCGACCAGACTCAGCAGATCCAGCGGGTCGAACACCAACCGCCCGTACAGCGCCGACCAATGGAGGTGCGGTCCGGTCACGCGGCCCGTCGCTCCCACCAGTCCCACTAATTGCCCGCGCGCCACCGTATCGCCCCGGGTGACGACGGTCCCGTCGAGGTGCAGGTACGCCGTGACGAGGCCCGCCCCATGGTCGAGGTAGACGGCCGTGCCGGCGTAATACAGATCCGCGACGAGCACGGCGATGCCGCGGTTGGCGGCATGCACCGGCGCGCCGCGGGTGCCCGCGAAGTCGGTGCCCCCGTGGCGGCGCACGCTCGAGTCGGCGTTGAACGCGCGGCCCTGGCCGAACGGACTCGTGATGCGGGAGTCGCGCGGCTCGAGGAACGGCTCGGTCCAGAGGCGCGGTCGCTCGTGGGTGCCGCGCAGCACACGTGCAATCGCGCGTCGCTCCCGCGCGAGGCGGGCGGCGAGCGCCGAGTCGGGGGGACGGACGAACTGGGGCGGGACCCGCAGGCGCTCGCGGTCCGTCGGGCGGACGGCGACCGGGATCGCGAAGCGCGCCGTGTCGCCGGTCCCGGCAGCCGGCCCGGCGAGCCGCAGCCAGACGGTGTCCCGCGCGTACAGCGGAACGGCGGCGAGCGCCGCAAGGCTGCCCGCGGTGCCCGTCTCGAGATGCAGCGGCTCACCAGCGAGGGTGCCCGCGAGGCCGGACGGCAGATCGTGTCCCGGCGCCGGTGCGATGCGCAGGCTGACCAAACTGCCCTCGAGCGGGTGCGCGGGCTCCCAGGTCACGTCGAGCGCCGCCTGGAGCGGGACCGCAGGGGCCCCGGCTCGGACGGCGGCGACGGCGGCTGCGGCGGCGATCCCGGCCGCGAAGATGGCGAGTGAGCGCATCATGGTCCGTACCCGCAAGAGCGGTGCCCGTTCGGCACGATGCGGGCGCCGCTGGTTACGCGGGCACGGGGGCGTCGGCGGCGGCGCCGAGCCGCGCGAGCGCCGCGTCCTGGCCGATCACCCACAGCAGCTCGTTCACGGGCTCGGACACGGTGCCGCCGGTGAGGGCGATGCGCACCGGCTGAAAGATCTTGCCGGCCGCGACGCCGCGCGCGTCGGCCAAGGCGCGCAGCACCTGCTCCAGTCCGGCCGGCGTCCACTCGGCGGCGCGCAGCGCGGCGGCGCTCGCGACCAGGGCCGCCCGGTACCCCGCCTCGTCCTTCGCGATCTCCTTGCGCGCTTTGTCGTCGAACTGCACCGCGGCGGGATCGAGGCGCACCGCCACCTGCCGGGCCACGTCGAGCGTGGTGCGGGAGCGGGTCTTCACCGCCGCGAGGGTGCGCAGGACGGCGACCCGCTCGCCCGTCACCCGGAGCTCCGCCAGGTGGGGCGCCACCACGTCGTACAGCTCCTCGGCGGACGCCGCCGACAGGTACTGTCCGTTCATCCACTCGAGCTTGGTGGTGTCGAAGATCGCGGCCTTTTTCTGGATGCCGGCGAGCGAAAACAGCTCGATCATCTGCTCGAGCGTCATGATCTCGCGGTCGCCGCCCGGCGACCAGCCGAGCAGTGCCAGGAAATTGCGCATGGCGGCGGGCAGGATGCCGAGCGTGCGGTAGTCGCCCACCGCCGTCGCACCGTGTCGCTTGGAGAGCTTCTTGCCGTCGGGCCCGTGGATCATCGGCACGTGACCGAACACCGGCGTCTCCCAGCCGAGCGCGTGGTACAGCACGATCTGCTTGGGCGTGTTCGAGATGTGATCGTCGCCGCGCAGCACGTGGGTGACCGCCATGTCGTGGTCGTCCACCACCACGGCGAAGTTGTAGATCGGCGTGCGGTCTTTTCTCAAGATCACGAAGTCCTTGAGGTCGTCGCCGCGGAACACGATGCGGCCGTGGACCGCGTCCTCCCAGGCGATCTCGCTCTCCGGGATGCGGAAGCGGATCGCGTCCTCGTCGGCGTACGCCTTGCCCTGGGCGACGAGCCGGTCGGCGACCTCCTGATGGCGGGTCAGGTGGGCGCCCTGAAAGATCGGTGGCTCGTCCCAGTCGAGGCCCAACCAGGTGAGCCCGTCGAGGATCACCTGGGTGTGCTCGTCGGTCGAGCGTTGCTTGTCGGTGTCTTCGACGCGCAGCAGAAAGGTCCCGCCGGTGCGGCGGGCGTACAGCCAGTTGAACAGCGCGGTTCGGGCTCCGCCGACGTGCAGGAATCCCGTGGGGGACGGAGCGAACCGGACCCGGACGGTCATGGGCGCGGGTGTGGGTTGTGGGTGAACGGAGAGGGGGGGATTCGAACCCCCGATAAGGCTTTTAGGCCCTATAACGGTTTAGCAAACCGCCGCCTTCAGCCACTCGGCCACCTCTCCCGACACCGTCGGTTGCCGCATTCGGCCATCCGCGGTGCGGCGAGCAACCTAACCTCGGGCGCGACCCGCCGACAAGGAGCATGGCACCGACCGAGGCGGTGTCACTGGTGGAGACGTTGCGCGAGGGCCCGGAGCTCGTCGGCCATCGCGGCCGCCCGCCTGAAGTCGCCGGCCTCCGCCGCGGCCCCGAGCTCGCGCAGACGCGCGTCGAGCTGCTGCGCGTCTGAGGGCGGCAGCGCGTGCGCGACGCGGTCCCGGATTATCTCGAGGCTGGCGATGTCGCCGATCACCGTCGCGCCCGGGTCCTCGCTCGCCGCGTCGACCAGCAGCCGGCGCGCCCACAGGTCCAGGCGGGCCAGATCGATGTCCACCGGCTGCCGGTGGCGGAGCTGCAGGTCGAAGCCCGCCTGCGCGACGTCGATCGCCGCGTCCCGGGTTCCCGCGACGTTCCGGTCGTCGACCGCCGGATCGAGAGGGTCGCCCGCCAGCGCGGCGAGGGCACGGGTCATCTCCACGTCGAGCAGCCTGGGAACGTTGCCGCGCGCTCGAAACGCGCTCCACGCGGCGCGCAGAGCCGTCATCGTGGCCGCCACCGTCGTCCAGTCGTGGTCGGCGGCGGCATCGAAGATCCGAGCGGCACCGGCCACGAGCGTGTCGAGCTCGGCCGGCACGGGTCCCGCGACCGCGTCGGTCGGCACCGCCAAGGCCACGGCCTCGATGTCGCCGCCGCGCTCGGTCGAGAACTCGCCGTACCCGGGCGCGAAGGTCTTGTCGGAATGACTCCCGTCCACGTGGAGCTGGTCGCCGATCATGCCGCCCGCCACCGGACCGACGGGACCCGCGACGGTCACGCCCACGCGCTTGACGGTGACTTCCTCGAACACGACGCCCGGGATGTCCTCGACGCGATAGACGGCGCCGACACTCGGTTCGGCGGGCATGATCATCGCGGGCGGGCCGTCTCGGCCGGCGAGCCAGGTGCCGTCGGTGTTGTCAACCACCCCGTCGCTGTAGTTCGCCACGTCCTCGCCGAAGTACCACACGGATCCATCGTCCGCCTGCGCATACCAGTCGAGCGCGACCTCGGCGATGCGCCGATCGAGGTACGCGACGTACTGGACGATGCGGGTCTCGACCTGACGGTCGTCCCACGGGATGGTCTTCGTGCCGGGCAACAGCGTGTACTCGACCCGGAGCGGGTGGCCATCGACGTTGCCGAGGAGGAGCGTCTGGGTGACGACGGTGGCCGGAAACAACGGGTTCGTGATGCTCGTAGGATTGGAAAACGGGGGCAGGATGACGTCCACCCGCTGGTCCGCTGGGGCGCAGCCGGTCCCGCTCTCGGTGCCGCAGGCGCTCGTCGGGGTCACGTGCGGCGGGCGCCGGAGCAGGACATAGGCCGCGCCCACGGCGACCGCCGCGGCACCGATGAGAGCGAGCACGCGCGTCTTGTTCAGCATGCCGTTGCAGCGCCGTGTTCCGACACGGGCCACCTCCCGCTGAGCGAAGTATTCGCGATCGCGGGGGATCGAGCAAGGGACCCGGATCGGGCGCGCGTCCGCCATGCCAGGCCGCGGGGTGGCGGGTATCGTTCCGGAACATGCCATTCACACTTCCCCTCCTCGCCCGCCGGGTCATCGCCTGCACCCGCTGCCCCCGGCTGCGGGCGCACTGCCGCCGCGTGGCGCGCGAGAAGAAGCGCGCGTTCCGCGACTGGGACTACTGGGGGCGGCCCGTGCCCGGATTCGGCGACCCGCGGGCTCGGTTGCTCATCGTGGGGCTGGCGCCCGCGGCGCACGGCGCCAACCGCACCGGCCGCATGTTCACGGGCGACGCGAGCGGTGACTGGCTCTACGAGGCGCTGCACCGGTTCGGCTTCGCGAGCCAGGCCGTGAGCGTAGCGGCGGACGACGGGCTACGCCTGCGGGACTGCTGGATCACGGCGGCCGCGCGCTGCGCGCCGCCCGGCAATCGGCCGACCTCGCGCGAGCTCGACAACTGCCGGCCGCACCTCGAGGGCGAGCTGGCGGTCCTGCGCCGGGTCCGCGTCGTCATCACGCTCGGCCGCATCGGCCACGAGGCGTACCTTCGGGCGGCGGGATGGTGGGACCGCCTGCCCCCGGCGGAGCGCCCGCGGTTCGGGCATGGGGCCCGGACGGAGCTGCCCGACGGCACGGTGCTCATCAGTTCGTACCACCCGAGCCGCCAGAACACCAACACGGGCCGCCTGACCCGACCCATGTGGCACGCCGTGTTCCGACGGGCGCGCGCGGGGCTGGCGGATTGAACCCTTGCGCGCCGGTCCGCGGCGCGCTGTATTGCGGGCCGACTGCCCCCCGCGAGGCGACTCATGAGCGTTCCGGCCCCCCAACGCGACTCCTGGGCCACCGCGATCGGTTTCTTCCTCGCCGCGGTCGGTTCGGCCGTCGGTCTGGGCAACATGTGGCGGTTCTCCTACGTCGCCTCGCAGGGGGGCGGTGCGGCCTTCGTGCTGCTGTACCTGCTCGTGGTCGCCGCCGTGGGCATTCCCATCATGACGTCGGAGTTCGTGGTCGGGCGGCTCATGCAGCAGTCGCCGGCCGTCGCCATCGCCCGGCTGGCGGGACCGCGGTGGGCTCCGCTCGGCTGGATGTTCGTACTCCTGGGGTTTGGGATTCTGTCGTACTACTCGGTGATCGCGGGTTGGACGATGCGCTACGCGGTGGACGCCGTGCGCAACGCGATCCCGAGCGACACGGGCGCGTACTTCGGCGCGGTGTCGGCCGGGGGCGACGCGCTCGCCGCGCACTTTCTGTTCATGGCGATGACCGTCGCCATCGTCATGCGGGGCGTGAAGGGCGGCCTCGAGCGCGCCAATCTCGTGATGATGCCGCTGCTGTTCCTGATTCTCGTCGGGCTCGCCCTGTGGGCCATGGCGCTCCCAAACGGCGGCCCGGGGTACGCGTACTACCTGCGGCCGGACGTCGCGAAACTGCTCGACCGGCAGATCCTGGCTGCCGGCGCTGGGCAGGCGTTCTTCTCGCTCAGCCTCGGCATGGGCGGGATGATGACCTACGCCTCGTACCTGCGGTCCAAGAGCAACCTCGCATTCGAGGCTACGCGCATCGCCCTCACCGATTTCGGCGTCGCGTTCGTCGCGGGGCTCATCGTGTTCCCCGTGATCTTCAGTTTCGGCCTCCAGGGGCAGATCGCCGAGAGCACCGTGGGCGCGCTGTTCATCGCGCTCCCCAAGGGCTTCGAGCAGCTCGGCCGCCTCGGGGACTTCATCGATACGGCGTTCTTCGTGATGCTGTTCTTTGCGGCACTCACCTCGTCCATCTCGCTGCTCGAAGTGGTGGTATCGGCGGTGGTGGACCGCTTCGGCTGGCCGCGCCCCCGCGCGGCCGTCGCGTGCGGCATCGGCGCCGGGCTGCTGGGGATCCCGTCGGCGTTCAACACGAACATCCTCGGCGCCGCGGACCAGGTGGTGGGCAACTTCCTGCTGATCGTCGGCGGGTTTTTCATCTGCCTGCTGGTCGGATACCGGGTGTACGCCCAGGCGGAGGCCGAGCTGGCGCAAGGCCTCACCATCCCGCTCGCGCGGCGTGGCTGGGCCCTGTTCGTGCGCTTCATCGCGCCCGCCATCCTGCTGTTCGTGATGTACTCGGCGCTGCCCGCGACGTGGCAGGCGGTGCGGGTGCTGCTCGGGATGGGGTGACCCCGCGCGCGGGTCGTGCTCGACACGATACGCGCGCGGCATCAGGCGACGTCGGCCCGTCAGTACCGCGGCACCGTCGCCGGGATCCCCCGGTCGATCGCCGGCCGCTCGACGGCGTCGGCGAGCAGCCAGGTGGTGACGAACACTGTGCGGGCGATCTGCTCCATCTGCCGGGGGTCGAGCTTGTGGGGCTCGTCGCCGGGCGCGTGATAGTCGCCGTGCAGCCCCGTGAAGTATCCCAGCGTGAGCACGCCGCGCTCGAGGAAAGGGCCGGCGTCGGTGCGCGGGTAGAAGAACGACTGCGTGGCGTCGTCGTAGCGGCGGTTGAGGCGCAATCCGAGATAGGCGGCGTTGGCCCGCGTCACCAGGCTGTCCAGCGCCGTGCTCAGCACCCCGGGGCCAGTGACGTACACCTCCCCGGGGCCGGTCACGTCCGTTTCGTCGTCGTTCGCGGCGCCGGGGGTCCGGGCGCGCCCGATCATGTCCATGTTGATCAGCGTGACCATGTCCGCGAGCGGCACGGGTGGGTTGGTCACGAAGTGTCGCGATCCCCAGAGGCCCACTTCCTCGCCCGAGTCCCACAGGAATACGACGGACCGCTTGGGTCGCGGCGCGCGCGCGAGCGCGGCCGCGATGCCCAGGACGGCGGTGCTGCCCGACGCGTTGTCGTCGGCGGAATTGTAGATGCTGTCGCCGCGGACGGCCGCAGTGCCCACCGCGCCGTCGAGGTGCGAGAGCAGGACGACGGCCTCCCGGCGCAGCCGTGGATCGGCGCCTGCGAGCAGCGCCACCACGTTGTAGGGCCGGAGGGTGGCGGCGGACGCGAAGGCGATGTGCACCGAGGCCTGCCGCCGCAGCGCGAACGAGGGAGCGTAGTCCTGCGTTGCCGCCGCGGCGAGCAGCTCGGCCGTGCCGACGCGCTCGCCCTGGAGCAGTGCGTCCAGCGCGCCGGCGTGGATCTCGAGCGCCAGGAGCGTCGGCCGCCGGTACGCCGAGGGCACGGGCGGATCGAGCTCGCGGGCGGTCAGGCCCGCGGCCGAAGCGCGCACCCGGTCCCAGCGCGCCTGCGCGTCACCCGGCATGACGTAGAGCACGCCGATCGCGCCCTGTGACTGCGCCGCGTCGGGCGGCGTCTGCCAGTCGGTCCGCACCCGGCCCAGCGACTGGGCAGTCTCGCCCTTGGGGAGCGCGACCGGACCGTGCACCAGCACGATCGCGCCGCGCACGTCGACGCCCGCGTAGGGGTCGATGCCCTTCGCCGGCGCGCGGATACCGTGACCCACGTAGACGAGCGGTGCGGTCACGGTGCCGGAGTCGGTGAACAAGCGGACCAGGAACTCGGCGCCGTAGCGCAGCGACTGATTGCCGAGGGTGAGTGTCGTGCGCGTCGTGTCGAGCACGGCTTCGCGCACGGAGTAGTGCTGGCGGTACGTGCCGCTGTCGCCGAGCGGCCGCAGCCCCAGCTGGGCGAGTCGGCGCGTGATGTAGGCGGCGGCGCTGTCGAAGCCGGGCGACGGCGTCGCCCGCCCGCGCTGCGCGTCCGCCGCGATCACGTGCACGTCGCGCTCGAGCTGCGCAGCCGTGATGGCCTCGGCGGCGGCCCGGACAGGGGCGGGGATCGGTGCCTGCGCGCGGCCGGGGGCCCCGGCGGCGGTGGCGAGCACGACGAGCGCGAGGAGGCGGTGAGCGAGGCCGTGGGGCATGCACCGGTTTCCGGACGGGGTGAGGGAAGCTGCGACAGGATACGCGCGGCAGCAATCCCGCGCGATGCAGACTGCACCTGGCATGGGGGCGGCAGTCGGAGGGCACAGGATTCGAACGTGTAAGGGCTTGCGCACGCCGGTTTTCAAGACCGGTGCCTTAGCCATTCAGCCAGCCCTCCGGGGCTTCCTGCGAAGCTAGTCCCCGGGCCGACGGAGGGTCAATACGGCACCCGGGGGCTTCCATACCCTCCGCAAACCCGCCGAGTTTCCCTGCCCGTATTTCCCCGCAGTGGCCCGCCGTCGGTCCCGCGTGGCGGGGCGACCCTTGTCCGTCCGAGCGCACCGGACGACGTGGCGGACGTTGCGATACACGGTTCTCGCCGGCGCCCTCGCGGGCACGACAACCCGTCGTCCTCGGCCGATCTCGAGAGCGCCGAGGCGTCGGCGCGGTCGACCGGGGCGCAGCTCGAGGTGCTCCAGATCCGCCTCCCGCGCACCACGATCCGCGCGCCGTTCGCCGGGGTGGTGCGACGCCGCTTCGTGAGCCTGGGCGACTACGTGACGACCAACACCCGGCTCGTCACGCTCCAGACCGTGCACCCGCAGCGCGTCGCCCGCGGCGGTGCCGGGCGAGCGCTAGTGGTGTTCCAACTTGATTCGACCAAGGCTCGCAGGAGTCGTGATCGCCCTCAGAGGACGAGGAGAGAAAGGTTGGAACGGCACTAGTCGTTTCGGTTGCGGCGCGCTTGCCGGACGCTTTGCACGACGCTCGCCGGCATCCGCAGATCTTCGCTGCCGAGACTCGTGTCCCCGATATTGGCCCAGACCCCAGCTAGCTCGTCCTCCATGACGGCGTACATCACGACGCCGCCTCCATCACTCAAGCCCCACACCCCGCTCAATACGCCGTGCGTCTCGATTCCAAAGCCCGGGTAGTCTCCCTGAGACGTCCGCCATGCCAGCTCGTAGGTGGCGCCGCTGCCGAGCGGGCGGATTTCGACCGTCCCCGTGTACGCGCCATTGCCTCCCAGGAGCCGGTGGGTGCCCGCCAGTGCTCCCGGCTCGCCCAGGGACTCGTCGCTGAAGGTGCCGTCCGGCTGACACCAGCGACCAATATGCCCATCCTGAGCCGACCGCGGGATGTAGACGACCACACCATAGCCGCTCGCGCGAGGTCGATTGGACCACGCGACGGCGAGGACGAGGCCTTCCAGCAGCATGCCGATGCCACTGTAGCTCGTGCCGTCATCGAGATACCAGTCGACCCCCCAGCATTCCCCCTGACGCTTGATTTCGACGTTCCCACTATAGGTTGCTCCACCGGCTCCTGTGCCCGTGCTGATCCGATAGGTGCCGGTGAGATCGACCCCGGCGTTGCCCACGCCCTTCTGTGCCGCGGCCGGTACCGTCAACAACACCAGCGTCGCCGCAACTGCCCAACACCGATTCATCGAACCTCCCCGGTGGAGATCTACTTCACGTACACGGCATAACTTCCCCCGTTGACCTCGGTCACTTCGATGACATAGATGCCGCGGTGCGACCTTGGAAGCTCCACCGCCAGTACCTCCCACGTACCGAGCCCCCGCACCCGCGCGCCGTCCACCACTGCCAGTCCGTCATCCAGCCAATACCGGAGGCGCAGGATGGCCTCAAAGCCCGAATCGCCGGAGCGCACCTTCACGCGAACGGTTGTTCCAGCCCCGCGCTTGAAGGCCCAGCAGTGGTCCGATCGCCGGGATGGCCAGGACCAGGTGCCTGGACGGATACCGGTGCAGGGCTCCCCGTCCATGGAGAGGTTGTTGACCGAACCATGCGTGTTCTGCAGGCCGGGATAGCAGGCCGCGATGAGCGACGCAGCGAGCAATGCCGCCTGGCGCGGGGATGCGAGGCGGGGCATCGACCCTCTCCTTACCAAACCACCGTGCCGGAGATCGTCGAGAGATCGCCGTCGCCGGTCGCCGCGGTGAGGGTGAGCCCAGTGAACGTGACGTTCCTCTGGGCGACGCTGCCCGTGACTAGCGCGGCCGCACATGGCACGCCGACCACGCCCCCGGCGTCGCAGAGCGTGAAGCCGTCCGGACTCCCCAGGTTCGGCCCCCAGGTGTGCTCGATGTTCGGCAGACTGTTATCCGACTTGAGCACGTATATCTCGAAGTGGTGGTTGATCGACCCGACCGTCGCGCTCACCTGGAGGTAGATCGCCGGACCCTGGGCCACGGCGCCGTTCGTGTCCACGACCACCGTGACGCCGCCGAGGGTCCCGTTGCCGCTGGCTGGCGTGGCGTTGCTGACAGTCAAGGCGTTCGTCCCGCCGACTCCGGTCGGCCCGTTGGTGGCACAGGCAAGGGCGGTGGCGATCACCGCGCACGCCAGTGGGCCCACTCGATGTGTTGCCGTCATGTTTCCTCCTATTGGAAAGGACGCCGGAAAAGGTCCGGCTACTGCCGTGTCAACTCGTATGACTCGGCGCGGCTCGACTTCCGCTACCACGTGCCCGAGCCGCTCGGGTGATGGGTAGAGGACGTAGCCCTCGCCGCGATGTCGCACGCGGCTCACGATCCCGGAATCGGCGTAGGACGCGGTCCACACGATCCACAGTCCGTGCAGCTCACGGCCGCGTTGCGCCAGCGTCAGCGTCGCGAGCGTCGAATCGGTGGGTGCGCTCACCGCGCCGGTCCACTGCGGGACCGAATTGCGCACCGGAGACACGGCGCTGGTCGGCGTGCTGTCCCAGCCACGTCGCTTCGCCCTGCTGGTCTATTTGTGCGCCGTCCCACCCCGTTCGGACCGGCTCTGTCGGTATTCTGGAAGGGCCGCGATCGGACCACGCCCTGTCCCTGCAGGCGGCTTGGGGAAGGAGTGGTCGTTGGGCCGGATTTCGAGCGCTGGTTGGATGCCGAGCGCGAGGACCTCCAGCAGGCAGCGGCCCGGGCCGCATGGGCGATGGCGGAGGACGCCGATCGGGATGGGGACCGCGACGGCGCGATCCGGTTCGCGCGCCGTGCCGTGGACCTCGCGCCGTACGACGAAGCGGGTGTGCGGCGCCTGCTCGCGCTGCTCGACCGCTGGGGCGACCGCGCGGGGGCGATGCTCGCGTTCGAGCAGTTTGCGGCCCGCCTCGGCCACGAGCTGGACGTCGAGCCGTCGGCGGAGACGCTCCGTCTCGTCGATCAGATTCGGGCCCGCACCGAGGCGCATGCGTCGGTGCGACGCGGCCCCGAACCGGCTCCCGCGCAGCTTCCGCCTCCACCCCCCGCCACGACATCGCTGCCGGCGGTGCGTCCCCGCCTCGTCATCACGCTCGCCGGGCTCGTGCTGACCGCGGCCTTCGGCTGGTGGCGCTGGGCCGCTGCTCCGCCCGAGGACCGACCGCCTGGCGACCGTCTCGCGATCCTGCCGTTCGCCGTCCGTGGCGACTCTGCCCTCGCCTACTTGCGCGAAGGGATGGTCGACTTGCTCGGCACCAAACTCGATGGGATGGGCGGGATGCAGGCCGTGGACCCGAGCGTACTCATCGGTTACGTCCGCCGCACGTGGCCGGCGCACGCCGGTGAGCCCGATCCCGTCCAGGGCCGGCGTGTGGCCGCCCGGTTCGGCGCGACGGGATTCGTCCTCGGTCGCGTCGTGGCGGTCGGTCGCCGGATCGAAGTGAGCGCCTCGCTCTACGACGTGCGTGGCGCCCGGTTGGCCCTCGTCACCAGCGCGACCGCCCGAGAGGCTGACCTGGCGCCGCTTGTGGACGACGTGGCCCGCCAGATCCTCGCCGCCCGGCTGCACCGCCCCGCCGAGCGGCTGTCTCGTCTCGCGGCCGTGTCGACCTCGTCCCCCACCGCGCTGCGCGCCTACTTGGAAGGTGAGCAGGAATACCGCGCGGGGCGCTTCCAGCCGGCGGTGGACGCTTTCCGCCGCGCCGTTTCCGCCGACTCGGGCTTCGCGCTCGCGCACTACCGGTTGAGTGTCGCGCTCGAGTGGATCGCCTCGCCCGCGGCGCCCGAACGGCGCCAGGCGATCGAACGCGCCGTGGCCCAGAGCGGCCGGATGACCGAACACGATCGATTGCTGCTCCAAGCGTACGCGGCGTACAACTACGGCTCCCTGGAAGTGGCGGAGGCGGCGTATCGCCGCATCGTGGGGGAATACCCCGACGACCTCGAGGCCTGGTACGGCCTGGCCGACGTGCTGTTCCACGGCGGCCCGCTGCGGGGGCACGCGATCCAGGACGCGGCGCCGGCGCTGCGTCGCGTCCTGGTTCTTGACCCGGACCACGTCGAGGCTCGACTCCACCTCGCCCGCCTGCTCGCACTCGATGGGGAGTCCGACGAGCTCGACCGGCTCGTCCGCGAGACACTGCCGCTGGTGCGAGGGCAACCGGACCTGGCGCTGCGGCTCCGGGCGCTGCGCGCGTTCGCGCTCGGGGACTCGGCGGAAACCCGCCGCGTGCTCGGCGACCTATCGACCCGCCCCGAGGGTTCGCAGTTCGAAGTCGCCCAGCTCATCGCGATCTTCACCGACGATCTCGCCGGGGCGTCGGCGATCGCCCGGCCCCTCACCACGGCCGATCGTCCGGCGCGGTGGCGGGCGCTGGGTCATGCCACGCTGGCCGCGCTGGCACTCGCCCGGGGTCGCTGGAGCGACGTGGGGCCGCTATTGGATTCCCTCGCAGCGTTCGACGAGACGCTCGCCCTGCTTGTTCGGGCCCATTTAGCCAGCGCCCCGTGGCTGCCCCAGGGATCGACCGAGCGCGCGGCGTTGGCACGTGCCCTCGCGGTCTGGGATACCAGCGCGACGCCGAGCGCGGGAGAGCTCATCTTCGTCCCCTGGATCCGCGAGTTGCGCCCTCGGCTCCGCCTGTTCTATCTGGGAACGACCGCGGCTTGGGCTGGTGACTCTGTGACGGCCGAGCGGTCGGCCCACGATCTCGCCCGTCTGCCCGAAACGGACTCCCTCGCCCATAACCTCTATCTGTCCAGGCTGCTCAGGTCGACGATCGAGCTGGCCCGGCAACGCCCGGCGCGCGCGGTCGACGCACTAGGGGCCCCCCGCCGCGACGGCACCTATGCGAGCTACCTGGTAGGGTCTTGGCTGTTCGCGGACGGGCTCCGACGGTTCGTCCGGGCCGAGGCGTTGCATGGGGCCGGACGGAATGCGGAAGCCCTGACGTGGTACCGCAGTTTCGCGGTCTATCTCGGGCCGGATTTCGTCCATCTCGCGCCGGCGCAGCTGCGCCAGGCGGAGCTATACGACGCAGCCGGGGATCAGGCCGCGGCCATACGCGCGTACCACAAGTTCCTGCGGCGCTGGCGGGACTGCGACCCCACGCTGCGATCGGTCACCGAGCGGGCGCGGCGCCGGCTCCGGCAGCTCGAGGCCTCCTAGCCGGGAGATCTGTCGAGCCACCACCCAACACCGGACACACTAGTCGCTGGCCGGCTGGAAGCGCGCGGACGTGTTGGCGTACACCGAATCCGCCACGGCCAGCGCGCGGGCCGCGAGCGCGGGATCCCGCGCCTGCAGGACCTGCGCCATCGACTGATAGGTCAACGCGTACAGCGACAGGATGCCCTCCGAGGGGTGGTCCACCCACCCGCGCGGCCGGAAGCGGGCGGCGCTGTCCCGATGGTACACGTCGAACAGCAGCGCCGTGCTGCGCGGCACGTTGACGAACCCGAGCGAGGGCACCGTGATCACCGAGTCCGACGCCGCGATGGGTTGGGGCTGCAGCTTGCGCGCGAACCCGTGGCCTTCGAGATGCTGGGTGAGCCCGAACTGGTCGGCGTACAGGCCCACGGTGCGCGAGAAGTAGATCGGCCGGCGGCCGAGCTGGTCCTTGATGACCTGCAGCACCGCGACGTCGGCCCGCTCCACGTACGGGCGGCCGAGCCACTCGGGGTTGAGGGTCACCGCGAGCGGGCCCAGCTGCACCGTCGTGGTCTCCTGGATCACGTAGTAGAGCTGGATCGCGGCGAGCTCCGGATCGGACCAGCCGAGCAGCCGCCCCGCGGGTTTGGGCCACTCCCGCCCGCGGTAGATCGCCGCCGCGCGCTCAGGCTCGAAGTCCGCGAGCGGGCGGCGCTGGATCTGGCGCAGGTACCAGTCGGTGTTCGCGAGCGAGAGGTTGAGCACGGTGACGTCGCGCCGGATGCCTTCCACCTCCTGGGCGTACCACAGCGGGAACGTGTCGTTGTCGCCGGCGGTGACGAGCACGCCGTACGGTTCGACCGTTTGCAGGAGGTCGGAGGCGAAGTCGCGGGTGATCGTCTCGCCCGCGCGCGGCGCGGTGAGCCGGTTGCCTGCCAGCGGAATCAGCGCGATGAGCAGGACCGGGGTGGTCACGAGCCAGGCGCGGGAGTCGTCCGGCAGTCGGGCGCGCAGGCCGTCGCGGATCCACTCCATGACCGTCGCCAGGCCGAGGCCCACCCAGATGCCCCACAGCGCGAACGAGCCGATGTAGAAATAGTCGCGCTCGCGCACTTCGCGGGCCAGCGAGGGGCGGTCGAGGTACTGCGAGTACCCGTACTTGAAGTTGAGATAGAAGATCAGCAGCAGCGTGAACGTCGCCATCAGGACGGTCATCGCGAACGCGGTCCGGCGGTCCGCCTTCCAGTGCCGCCACGCCCCGAGCAGTCCGATGGACAAGAAGAACACGGCCAGGCCGTTTCGCACCTGCGCGGGCCAGTCCCGCCCCCACTGCCACGAAAAGTACTGCCACCACATGCCCAGCTGCGCGAGGGGCGTCGCCTGGCGCGTGGTGACGGGCGGCTTGCCGTACTGCTCGCGCGTCAGCACCGACACCAGCGCGTCCCAGTTCGTCGGCTCGCCCTCGTTGATGGCGGGGAAGTGGGCGGCGCGCAGCGGGAGAAAGGCATACACCGACAGGCCGATGGCCGCGACCCCGAGGGCGACGAGGGCGAGGCGGGCGCGACCGGTGTAGAACGCGTACCCCAGCGCCGCCACGTAGAGCACGACCGCGCCGACGAGGGGCCCGGTGCTCTCCAGCCCGGACGCGACGATCATGGCGAGCACGGCGCCGAAGACCCCGAACTGCGCCCATTCGTCGCGCCGGTCCACGCCGGGCACCGCGGGCTTGAACGGCGGGAACAGCAGCACGGCCACGACCGGCCCCACGAGAACGCCCATCATGTGGTTCGTGCTCGTCAGGGCCAGGAGGTAGAGGATCATCAGGAGGTAGTGGTCGTGCCCCTGGCCTTCGGGTTGGTCGTCCCAGCGCACGATGAGCCAGAGGACCAGCGCCACCGACAGCAGGCTCAGCGTGTACACCTTCTCGTTCACGACCGACTGGTTCCACACCGTGAACGCGGTCGCCGCCGCGACGGCCCCCGCGAGCGCGGCGAGCCGGCGCGGCCAGGTCGCCGGCACGATCGCGCGGAGCCACCGCTCGCCAATCAGGAACCAGCACCCCGCGGCGATGGCGCTCGTCGTCGCGGCGAACAGGTTGATCCGCTTCGCGTAGTGCTCGACGAAGAACAGCGCGTCGCCCCACGTGTGCGCCAGCAGGGTGAACAGCGGATTGCCCGGCGGATGCGGAATGCCGAGCACGTACGCGGCCGCGATGTACTCGGACGTGTCCCAGAACTGCGTCGTCGGCGCCAGCGTGACGACGTACAGCAGGAACACGCCGAGCACGACGCATCCGGCCATCAGGTACGGCGGTCGCTGTGGTGTCGCGTCATTCATAGGGAAGGACCGTTAGTGTCGGAATTGGCGGCTGCCCGTGAACACCATCGCCATGCCGTGCGCGTCGGCGGCGGCCACGACCTCGGCGTCCTTCACCGAACCGCCGGGCTGGATGATCGCCGTGATGCCGGCCGCCGCGGCTTCGTCCACGCCGTCGCGGAACGGGAAGAACGCGTCGCTGGCGAGCACCGCACCGCGCACGTCGTGCCCCTGCTGGTGCGCCTTGTGGACGGCGAGGAACGATGCGTCGACGCGACTCATCTGCCCGGCGCCGATGCCGATGGCGGCGCCCCCCCGGGCGAGGAGGATGGCGTTCGACTTGACGCTGCCGACGGCCGCCCAGGCGAAGCGCAGGTCATCCCATTCGGCGTCGCTGGGCGCACGCGCGGTCGGCGCCGTCCAGCGCGCCTCGTCGGCGACGGCGGCGAAGCGGAACCGGTCCTGCACGAGGAACCCGCCCCGCACCCGCTTGAAGTCGAGCGCCGGCACGTCGGGCGGCGGCGCCAGCACCACGACGCGGAGGTTCTTCTTGTGGCGGAATACTTCCAGCGCCTCGTCGTCCACCGCCGGCGCCACGACGACCTCGACGAACAGGTCCCGCATCGCCTCCGCCGTCTCCCGATCCGGGGCGGTGCCGAATGCGATCACCGAGCCGAACGCCGAGGTCCGATCGGTGGCGAGCGCCCGCTCGTAGGCCTCGCGCGGCGTGGCGCCGATCGCCAGGCCACAGGGAGTCGTGTGCTTGATGATGGCGCACGCCGGGCGGTCCGCAAACGGCTGGATGGCGACGAGCGCGCCATCCACGTCCAGGAGATTGTTGAACGAGAGCTCCTTGCCGTGCAGCTGGCGCAGGTCGCCCATGCCGGGCTCGCCGGTCGCGTAGAGGGCGGCGCGCTGGTGCGGATTCTCGCCGTAGCGCAGGACCTGGCGCCGCTCGAGCAGGAGCGGCAGCGTGGGCGGCAGCTCGGTGTCCCCGCGGGCGTCGCCGAGGAATCCGTGAATCGCGGCGTCGTACGCGCTCGTGTGCGCGAACACCTTGGCCGCGAGCATCCGCCGCCGCTCGGGCGAGACGCCGCCCGCCCGCAGCGCCGCCGCCACTTCGCCGTAATCGTCGGGGTCCACCACCACCACAACCGCCGAGTGATTCTTCGCCGCCGAGCGGAGCATCGAGGGCCCGCCGATGTCGATGTGCTCGATCGCGTCCGCCGCGGTCACCCCGGGCTTCGCGATCGTCTGGCGAAACGGGTAGAGGTTCACCGCCACGAGGTCGATCGGCGTGATGTCGTGCTCGGCCAGCGCGGCCCGATCGCCCGCGTCGTCGCGCCGCGCCAGCAAGCCGCCGTGGATCTTGGGGTGCAGCGTCTTGACCCGGCCGCCCATCATTTCGGGGAACCCCGTCACGCGATCGACGGGGACGACGGGCAGCCCCGCCTGGCGCAACGCGTCCGCCGTCCCGCCGGTGGACACGAGCTCCCAGCCGAGGTCCACCAGCGCGCGACCGAGCTCCACGATGCCGCGCTTGTCCGATACCGACAGCAGTGCTCTCACCGCGTCTCTCCCGCACCTTCCCCGTACACCGGACGCCGGTCCAGCTTCACGTCGAGCTCGTCGGCCGGTCCGATCCGAAACGCCTCCCCCCGCGCCGAGAGCCGCAGCGGCCGACCCGGCAGTCCCAGGCCCGCCAGGGACAGCACCACGTGGGGCAGCAAGAGATGTTCGACGGCGAGGACGCGGCGTGCCAGCAGGTCCGGCGTGTCGCCGGCGAGGACGGGCACCGGCCACTGCGTGATGATCGGCCCGCGGTCGAACGCCTCGTCCACGTAGTGCACCGTCGCGCCCGAGACCCGTGCGCCGCTCGTCAGCACGGCCTCGTGCACGCGGCGGCCGTACATCCCGGGACCGCCGAACGCCGGCAGCAGGGCGGGGTGGATATTAACCAGGCGCCACCGAAAACGGGCGACGACCTCGGCCGGTACGAGCCTGAGGTATCCCGCCAGCACCACGAGCTCTCCGTCACCCAGCGCGGCGAGCAGCGCCGCCGGGTCCTCCGGATTCCGCACGACGGCCGCGTCGACGCCGGCGCGACGGGCGCGCTCGAGCGCCCCGGCGTCGGGCCGGTCGGACACGACCCGGGCGACTCGTGCCGGCGTATCCGGCCCGAGCGCGTCGAGCAGTGCCTGGAGATTGGTGCCGCCGCCCGATGCCAGCACGGCGACGCGGACCGCCATCGGGTCAGCCTCGGTACACGGTGGCCGGAATCTGTCCCGGGCCCCGCGGGTTCACAATCAGGGCCGGAGCGCGGCGGATGCGAGGATGCCGTCGGCCGCGGCGGCGAGGTCCGCGACCACCGGAATGCCCAGGGCCCGCGCGGAGGCGGCGTGGCGCCGCCCCTCGCCCGTCTCCACCAGGAGGGCCCGCCCCCCCAGCGCCGCCGCCGCCTCGACGTCGCTCATCTTGTCGCCTACCAGCCACGAGCGCCGGAAATCGATGCCGAGCGCGGCGGCGGCGTCCTCGTACAACCGCGTGCCCGGCTTGCGGCAGGCGCACGGGCCGCCGACGCTGGGATGGTGGGGGCAGTGGTGCGCACCGTCGAACCGGGCGCCCCGCGCGGCCAGCAGCTCGGCGAGGCGGCCCTGGACGGCGTCGTAGGCGGTCTCATCGTACAGCCCGCGCGCGATCCCGGATTGGTTGGTGATGATGACCACCAGGTACCCGGCCTGGTTGAGGCGGGCCACCGCTGCCGCCGCGCCGGAGAGGAGCCGGACGTCCTCGGGCCGGTGCAGGTACCCGGGATCCTCGACCAGCGTTCCGTCGCGGTCGACGAACACCGCCGGCCGCGCGCCCTCAGTCATTCGGACCGATCGGCAGCGCCTCCGCCACGGCGCGCGCCACCAGTGCGACGTCGTCCTCGAGCAGCGTGCGCGCGTCGAGCACGACGTGGTCGCCCGTGATGCGCGCGATCACCGGGGTGGCCGCGTCCCGCAGGCGTCCGAGCAGGTCGTGCGCCGTGCCGGTCTCGGGAGCCAGCACGACGAGCCAGGCGGGCAGCGCAGCGCCGGGGAACGCGCCTCCCCCCACTTCGGCCGTGCCTTCGCGCAGCGTGGCGCGTGCCGCGGGCGACAGCGCGGCGCGCAGACGCTCGGCGTCGCGCCGCAGCTCGTCGGGTCCGCGCGTGAGCATGCGCAGCACCGGGATCTCGCGGCGCGCGCGCTCGGGATCGCGGTACAGCGCCAGCGTAGCTTCGAGCGCGGCGAGCGTGAGCTTGTCGGCGCGCACGGCGCGGGCCAGCGGATCGGCGCGGCACGCGGCGATGGCGGCGGCGCGGCCCACGAGCATGCCGGCCTGCGGGCCACCCAGCAGCTTGTCGCCCGAGCACACGACGAGATCGGGATCGGCGCCCACCGCCTCACGCACCGTGGGCTCGCCGGTGAGGCCCCAGGGCGCCAGGTCGAGCAGCAGGCCGCCGCCGAGATCGTAGACCGACGCGAGGCCGGCGCCGCGCGCGAGGACGGCCACCTCGCCGGCCGGCACCTCGGCCGTGAACCCGGTCATCTGGAAATTGGAGCGGTGCACCTTGAGGAGCAGGCGCGTCGCGGGCCCGATCGCGCCCCGGTAGTCGTCGGGGTGCGTGCGGTTGGTCGTGCCGACCTCCACGAGGGTCGCGCCCGAGCGGGCGAGGATGTCGGGGATGCGGAACGATCCGCCGATCTCGATCAGCTCGCCGCGCGAGATCACCGCTTCGCCCCCGCGCGCCAGGGCGCTGCACGCGAGCAGCATCGCGCCGGCGGCGTTGTTGACCACGAGGCCGTCCTCGGCGCCCGTCAGCTCGACCAGCAGGTCGCGGCAATGGCGATGGCGCGTGCCGCGGGCGCCGCGGCCGAGATCGTATTCGAGGGCGCTGTAGCCCGCGGCCGCCCGCGTCACCGCGTCGATCGCGGCCCGGGCGAGCGGGGCGCGGCCGAGATTGGTGTGCAGCACGACGCCCGTGGCGTTCACGACCGGAGCGAGGGAGGGCGCCGCGGCGGCGGCCAGCGCGTCGGCGACGGCCCGCCCCCATCCGTTCCCCGGCGCGCGCCCGTCGGCCGCGCGCGCGCTCGCCAGCGCGGCGCGCACGGCGCGCGCCACGAGCGGACGGGGATGTTGGGCGAGCAACGGGGCCAGGTCGGCGCTGGCGAGGACGGCGTCCACCGAGGGCAGCGCGCGCCGCCGATCGGTCATGGCTGGCGGGGCGGTGGTGTCGGCGGCGGTGGGTATCGGCGGCGGCCGCCGTATCGGCCGCCGCCGGCTCGGCCGCCTTGGGCGTCTCGAACACGGCCTGGCCGTCACCCACGGCGCCGTTGAGGTTCACCGCGCCACGCACCCGGACCAGGTACCGGGTGCCCGCGGGAAGCGGCGCGGCGAGCCGGACCACGCGCCGGTCGGACGGCGCCGGTCGCTCGGCGAGCAGGGCGCGGAGCAGGGTGTCCGGCGCCGCGGCACGCGCCGGGGCCCCCGGTCCCCGGGGGCCGACGGGGGGCTTGTCCGCCGGCGCCGCCGGCGCCACGGTATCGCCCGCCGCGCGCCGCGCGGAATCGGCCGCCGCCGCCCGTGCCGCCTCGGCCGCGGACCGGTCCTGCGCGACGAGCGAGTCGTACTGCGCGGTGGTCCACACGGCCGCGACCGGCGCCGGCGTCGAATCGGGGAGCGCGAGCACGGTGACCTGGTCGGCCGCGAGCCGGCCGGTCACGTCGAGCGGCTGCGTGAAGACGAGGCGCAACGTCAGCGAGTCCACCGGCTCGACCTGCCGCAGCCGCGGACCCGTGGTGTCGTGCACGAACGTCCAGAGCGCGACCGTGGCGCTCGAGTCGACCCGGACCAGCGCCGAGTCGTACGCCTCACGCCGGTCGCGTCGCCGGTTGCCGTTGGCGTCCTGCACGCCGTAGACGACGTATTCCCCCGGAGGGATACCGTCGAGCCGGAACGCGCCGGTCGAGTCGGTGAGCGCGAGGTAGCCGATGGTGTCGGGAGCGAGGGCGGCGACGACGAGTCCGCGCACGAGCGCCGCCTGCTCGGCCCACAGCACCGCCCGGCCGGCGACGGACGCCGATGGGAGCGGCGGGCCCGTCGAGAAGATCACCGTCCGGCCGTCGGGGACACGGTTGCGCCGCAGGTCGCTGATCCCGGGCAGCAGCTCGAGCCGGTAGACGCGGTCGGGTTGCCAGCCCTCGCGCGGTTTGACCCGGATCGCGGTGCGGTGCCAGCTGATGTTCACCGGACCGGCGACGGGCGACAGCAGGACGAGCGCGGCGAGCCCCGAGGCGCCGCCCCCGCCGCCGAAGGCGCCAGCCGCCGCGCCGGGCGATTCCTCGACCACCTCATCGAACTGAATGACGATCGCGTCCTTCAGTTCCGGCACGATCGCGCCGGAGTCCGGTCGCACCGAGAGGAGCACCGGGGGTGTGGTGTCGGGGGGGCCGCCGGGCGGCTCGCCCAGGTTGGCGCACGCCGGGCCGGCGAGCAGGCCCGCCACGAGCGCGGTCCTCAGCCGCACCCGAGCGCCTTGAGTTTGCCGGCCAGGATCTCGCGCTGGTCCCGCCACGTCCGCTCCTTGTCGCGCTCCCGCGTCACCACGCTGGCCGGGGCCCGGGCCGTGAACTGCGCGTTGGCGAGCTTGGCGGTGAGGCCGGCCAGCTGCGTGTCGAGCCGCGCGAGCTCGCCCGCGAGGCGCCGGCACTCCTGCGCCGTGTCGACCGTGCCCGCGAGCGCCACGTGCACTTCGCTCCCGTCGGGCAGCACGGCGGAGGCGCCGGCGCCGGTCACGCGATCGGTCACCGTGACCGCATCCGCGACGGCGAGCCGCGCGATGGTCTCGCCCTCCGCCCCGAAGGCGCGCCGCGCGGCGTCGGATCGCGGCACGAGCGTCACGGGGAGCCGCGTGCGGGGCGCCACGCGGTATTCGGCGCGCAGGGTGCGGACGGCGGTCACGGCGCCCTGCAGCGTCGCGAACAACGCGTCCGCATCCGGGTCCGCGCGCCCGACGTCGGCGCCCGGCCAGTCAGCGGTCGCGAGCAGCGCGTCGGCGCCACGGCCCGGAAGCCGCTGCCACAACTCCTCCGTGATGAATGGGACCACCGGGTGCAGCAGCCGCAGGGCGGCATCGCAGCAATGCGCGAGCACGGCCTGGGCAGCGACGGCGCTCGCGTCACCGGCCTGGAGGCGCGGCTTCGCCGCTTCGACGTACCAGTCGGCGAGCTGACCCCACGTGAATTCGAAGCAGGTCTTGGCGCCCTCGTCGAGCCGGAACTGCTCGAACTGCCGCGTGGTGTCCCGGACGGTGGCGTGGAGCCGCGACAACACCCAGCGGTCGGCGAGCGTGAAGTCGGCGGCCGGGATGCGATCGACGTCGGGGACCTCGGCCGGCAGCTGGGCGAGGATGAAGCGTCCGATGTTCCAGAGTTTGTTGGCGAAGTTGCGGCCGGGCGCGAAGGTCGTTTCCAGATCCTCGGGGTCGAGGATCACGTCGGCGCCCAGCGAGCTGCCCGCGATCAGGGTCCAGCGCAGCGCGTCCGCGCCGTACACGCGCACCACGTCCAGCGGATCGATCCCGTTGCCCAGCGACTTCGACATGCGCCGGTGCTGGGTGTCCCGGGCAGTCCCGTGCAGGTACACCGTGGCAAACGGCTTCGCGTCCATGAAGTGGAAACCGGCCATGATCATCCGCGCCACCCAGAAGAACAGGATCTCGGGCGCGGTGACGAGCGTGTGTCCCGGATAGAAACGCGCCAGGTCCGGCGTCTTGTCGGGCCACCCGAACGTGGCGAACGGCCAGAGCCAGGACGAGAACCAGGTGTCGAGCACGTCCGGGTCCTGCTCCACCGCGCCGCCGCACGTGGGGCACCTCGCCGGGTCCGTGCGGTCGGCCCACGCGTGACCGCAGCCGACGCAGGTGAACACCGGGATGCGGTGTCCCCACCACAGCTGCCGCGAGATGTTCCAGTCGCGGATGTTCTCCATCCAGTGCTCGTAGGTCGCGCCCCAGTGCTCGGGCACGATGCGGATTTCGCCCGCGCGGTAGGCCTGCAACGCCGGCGCCGCGAGCGGCTGCATGCGGACGAACCACTGGTCGGAGAGCCGGGGCTCGACGATCGAGTCGCACCGGTAGCAGCGGCGCACGGCGTGGGGGTGTGGCTCCGTGCGAACGAGCCGGCCCTGCGCCCGCAACAGCTCCACGATGCGCCGGCGCGCGTCGAACCGGTCCATCCCGACGAGCTCGGCGGGCACGCGGGAGGACGCGTCCTGCTTCCGGTCGCCGCCGTCGTCGCCCATCGTGCCGTCCGGTCGCATGATCAGCGGCATGTCGAGGGCGTGCTGTAACCCGATCTCGAAGTCGTTCGCGTCGTGCGCCGGGGTGACCTTGACGAACCCGGTCCCGAACTCGCGATCCACCCGCTCGTCGGCGAGGATCGGGATCGTCACGTCCGCGAGCGGGAGCCGGACGCGGCGGCCCACCAGGCCAGCGCCGCGCGGGTCGTCAGGATGCACGACGACGGCGGTGTCGCCGAGCAGGGTCTCGGGGCGGGTGGTCGCGACCGTCACCGATCCGTCGCCCTCGGTCAGCGGATAGCGGATGTGATAGAGCGTGCCGCCCACGTCGCCGAACTCGGCCTCCTCGTCGGACAGTGCCGTGAGGCAGCGGGGGCACCAGTGGATCACGCGGTGGCCGCGATACACGAGCCCGCGCTCCCACAGGCGCACGAACACCTCGCGCACGGCGCGGGAGTAGGCCGGATCGAGGGTGAAGCGCGTGCGGGTCCAGTCGCAGGACGCCCCGATCTGCTTGAGCTGCTCGAGGATCGTGCTCCCGGTGTCTCGCACGAACGCCCACACCCGCTCCACGAAGCGGTCCCGCCCGAGGTCGAAGCGCGTCCGGCCTTCCTTCGCGAGCGCGCGTTCCACGACGTTCTGCGTCGCGATCCCGGCGTGATCGGTGCCGGGGAGCCACAGCGCCTCGCGGCCGCGCATCCGCTCGAAGCGGATCAGCACGTCCTGGATCGTGTTGTTGAGGCCGTGGCCCATGTGCAGCACCCCCGTCACGTTGGGCGGGGGAATGACGATCACGTAGGGCTCGCGCGCGCTCGCGGCGTGCCCGGTGAACACGCCGCGGTCGACCCAGCGCGCATAGAGCGGGGCCTCGACCTGGAGCGGGTCGTATTGGGGCGGCAGCGTGAAGGTCTGTTCGGGCATACCTCAGGATGTCAGGCGGTCAGGCGGTCGGGCGGTCCCGCTGTTCGCCGCTCGTTCGACTCGCTAGAATATCTCTGGAATGGCCGACGAATCCAACCTGGGCACCGTGTCCGCCGGCCAGGCGCTCCGCTGGGGTGCCTTCGGCCTGCTGGTCCTCGCCGCGGTCGCGCTGTACGTCCGCGACAGCCGCCGTGTGCCCCCGCTCGCCGCCCCGGCAGCCGAACGCACCACCACGACACCCCGCTGACCATGGCGCCGTCCGAGATTCGCGTCACCCTCCCGGACGGGAGCGAGCGCCGCCTGGCGGCGGGCAGCACCGCGGCCGACCTGGCCCGCGCCATCGGACCGGGCCTGGCCAAAGCCGCGCTCGCCGCCCGGGTGAATGGCGAGGTACGCGACCTGTCCCGCCCGCTGCCCGATGGCGCGAGCGTGGCCATCGTGACCGACAAGGACCCGGCGGGACTCGATGTGCTGCGGCATTCCTCGGCGCACGTGCTGGCGACGGCCGTGCGGCAGCTGTTCCCCCACGCCAAAATCGGCTTCGGCCCGCCGATCGAAGACGGATTCTACTACGACTTCGAGGTGCCGCGCCCGTTCACGCCCGAGGACCTGGAGGCGATCGAAGCCCGGATAGGCGAGGTCACGGCGGCGGACTATCCGTTCGTGCGCGAGGAAGTGGATCGGGCGGAGGCGAAACGGCGGTTCGCCGACGACCCGCTCAAGCTGGAGCGCATCGCCGACTTGGGCGACGACGAGACGATTTCGCTCTACACCGACGGTCCCTTCGTGGACCTGTGCCGCGGCCCGCACGTGCCGAGCACCGGGCGCATCCGGCACGTCAAGCTGCTGCACGCGGCGGGGGCGTACTGGCGGGGTGACGTGCGGCGGCAGATGCTGCAGCGCATCTACGGCACGGCCTGGTTCTCCAAGGACGACCTCGCGGCCTATCTGCGGCGCCTCGATGAAGCGAAGAAACGCGACCACCGACGGGTGGGGCGCGAGTTGGGCTTGTTCCTCTTCCATCACTGGGCCCCGGGCGCCGTATTCTGGACGAGCCGCGGCACGACAATGGTGAACGAGCTGAACGCCTACCTGCGCGAGCTGCAGCGCGACGGGTACCACGAGGTCATGACCCCGCTGATGTACAACAAGGGGCTGTGGGAGCTGTCGGGGCACTGGGGCAAGTATCGGGAGAACATGTTCCTCGTCCTCGACAACGAGACCGAGGAGCACAACTTCTCGCTCAAGCCGATGAACTGCCCGTCGCACTACCTGATGTACCAGGCGGGCAAGCACTCGTACCGCGAGTTGCCGTTGCGCATGTGCACGTACGACGTGCTGCACCGCAACGAGGTGTCTGGCGCCTTGTCGGGGCTCACGCGCGTACGGCAGTTCCAGCAGGACGATTGCCACATCTTCCTGATGGAAAGCCAGATACCCGACGAGGTGAAGCGGCTGACCGATTTCATCCTCGGTTTCTACCGCACATTCGGGCTCACGGCGCAGGTCAGGTTCTGCACGAGGCCGGCGGTACGCATCGGCGACGACGCGATGTGGGACCGCGCGGAGTCGGGGCTCAAGGCGGCGCTCGACGCGACCGGCCTGCCGTTCGAAACCAGTACCGGCGACGGGGCGTTCTACGGACCGAAGGTCGATTTCCACGTGGCCGATTCCATCGGCCGGACGTGGCAGCTCGGCACGATTCAGCTCGACTATGCCGCGCCCGAGCGGTTCTCGCTCATCTACGTCGGCGAGGACAACGTCGAGCACCGGCCGGTCGTGATTCATCGCGCGGTGTGCGGGTCCTTCGAGCGATTCATGGGCATCCTCATCGAGCACTTCGCGGGGACGTTCCCACTGTGGCTGTCCCCCGAGCAGGTCCGCGTCCTGCCGATCGCGGACACCCAGCTGGAGGCCGCCCACGGGGCCGCCGCGATCCTCCGGCAGGCGGGCATCCGGGTCCACGTGGACGCCCGGAGCGAGACGCTGAACTACAAGATCCGCGACGCCGAGACCGAGAAGGTCCCGTACATGGCGGTCGTGGGGCAGCGGGAAGCCGAGGCAGGGACCGTGGCGGTGCGGGCCCGCGGGGCGGGGACGAAGCAGATGATCCTCCCCATTGCCGCCTGCGCGGCGCGATTCGCCGAGGAAATTCGCACCCGCTCCCTCACGTCGTTAGTTTCATGAAGGAAAGGCATCCACTATGAGCGACCAGACGACTCCGGTCCTCCTCTCCGCCTGCCGCACGCCGGTGGGACGGTTTCTCGGAGGGCTGGCACCCCTGTCCGCGCCGCGGCTCGGCGCCGTGGTGATCCGGGAAGCCGTCCGCCGGGCGGGTGTTGCGGATGACGCCGTGGACGAGGTGATCATGGGCAACGTCCTGCAGGGCGGCTCGGGCCAGGCGCCGGCGCGCCAGGCGATGATCCACGCGGGGCTGCCGGGGACCGTGCCCGCCGTCACCATCAACAAGGTGTGCGGCTCCGGGTTGAAGGCCGTCATGCTCGCCGCGCAGGCGATCAAGGCGGGCGACGCCGAGTGCCTCGTGGCGGGCGGCATGGAGTCGATGTCGAGTCCGCCGCACTACGTGTACGGCCTGCGCTCCGGCGTGAAAGCGGGCCACCAGCAGCTCGTCGACGGCATGATCCACGACGGGTTGTGGGACTCGTTCTCCGACCAGCACATGGGCAACCTGGCCGAATACACGGCGCGCAAAGCGAAGGTCTCCCGTGCCGACCAGGACCAGTTCGCCCTGGAGAGCCATCAGAAGGCGGTCGCCGCCATGGAGGCGTGTCGCTTTCAGGCCGAGACGGTCGCGGTGGAGGTCCCGGGGAGGAAAGCCCCCACCATCGTGGAGAAGGATGAAGGCCCGCGCGCCGACACCTCGCTCGCCGCGCTGGCAGGACTGCGGCCCGCGTTCGAGAAGGACGGGTCGGTCACCGCGGGCAACGCGCCCGGCCTGAACGACGGCGCGAGTGCGCTGGTCGTGTCGTCGCTCGCCTTCGCCAAGGCCCACGGCATCGCCCCCCTCGCCACGATCACCGCGTACGCGAGCGGGGGCGGCGAGCCCAAGGACCTGTTCTTCGCGCCGATCGTCGCCGTGCAGCATCTGATGAAGAAGGCGGGCACCACCATCGGCGACTACGATCTCATCGAGGCCAACGAGGCGTTCGCCGTCCAGGCGCTCGCCGACGGCCGTGCGCTGGGCTGGGATTGGGCCCGGGTCAACGTGCACGGCGGCGCGATCGCCCTGGGACACCCGATCGGGGCGTCGGGCGCCCGCGTGCTCACCACGTTGCTGTACGCACTCCAGCAGCGTAACCAGTCCACCGGTCTCGCTACCTTGTGTCTCGGCGGCGGGAACGCCGTCGCCCTCAGCGTGGAGATGTCGTGATGCCGGCCCAGACCGTCGTGCTGTCGCAGGAGTCCACCGCTGCCCGCCGGACGCTGGCCGTGTTCGCCGGCGTCGTGCTCGTCGCGCTCGCGTCACAGGTCGCCGTGCCGCTGCCGGGCACGCCCGTGCCCATGACGTTGCAGCCGCTCGCGGTCCTGCTCGTGGGCGGCCTGCTGGGTCCCGAGCTGGGGGCGCTGAGCCTCGGATTGTACGTCGCGCTCGGCGCGGCCGGCCTGCCCGTCTTCACGCCGTTCGGCCCGCCGGGCCTGGCGCGGCTCGTGGGGCCGACGGGCGGCTACCTGCTCGCGTTTCCGGTGGCGGCCTACGCCGTGGGGCGCCTGGCGGGGCACGCACCGCGCCTCGGGCGCGCGGCCCTCGCCGTCCTCGCCGGACTGGCGCTGATCCACCTGGGCGGTCTCGCGCAGCTCGGCGTGCTCACGGGCAGCGTCGACCTCGCGGCGCGTTTGGGCACGGCACCGTTTCTCCTCGGCGACGCCGTCAAGCTCGGTGTCGCCGCCCTGGCACTGACGAAAGGGACGAGCTCGATCCGCGCGCGCCTCTAATGGCGCGCGTCGCGGTTTGGGAGCGAGCGCGGGCCGTCGCCCGCGCGATCGGGTGGCTCCTGCTGTTCGCGGCGGTGGGCCTCACGGCAACGGTGCTTGCAGGGGCCGCCGCGCGGTGGGCATCGGGGGCCGCGGCGGGTCCGTGGACGCTGGCGCGCGACTCGGCGGCGTCCGTCGGCGGGTTCGTGCTCGCGACGTGGCTCGTGGGCCACGTGCTGAATCGGCGGTCGTGGACGCTGATGGGGTGGGGCGCGCCGCGCCGGCTCGCGCAGCGGCTCGGCATCGGCGTGGGTGTCGGCGGTCTCATGGCCGCTCTGGCGGTCGGGGCGGCGCTCGCGCTCAGTGGTGCCACGCTCCGGTCGGATCCCGCGACCGGCTTTGCGGCGGCGGCGGCGCCGCTCGGCGTCGGCCTCCTGTGCGCGGCGCTCGCCGAGGAGCTGATGTTCCGCGGGTACCCGCTGCGGCGGCTCGCCGACGCCGTGGGTCCCGGGGTAGCGACGGGGCTCCTGGCGCTGGGGTTCAGCGCGGCGCACCTGGCGAATCCGAGCGTCAGCGTGCTGGGTGCGGCAAACATCGCGATCGCCGCCGTGTGGCTCAGCGCGGCGTTCTTTTCCACCGGCGCGATGCCCCTGGCGTGGGGCCTGCACTTCGGGTGGAACGCAGGGCTCGCGCTGGGCTTCGAGGCCCCCGTGAGCGGGTTCACGTTCGAGCTGCCGCTGGTGGATTACGCGCCCGGACGGCACGGGTGGGTGGACGGCGGGGCGTTCGGTCCCGAGGGAGGGCTGGTGGGCACGTTGGCGCTCGTGGCGGGGACGGTGTGGCTGGGGCGCGGTCTGCGGGCCGGGGCGCGGTCGGCGTGAGCCGCGTGGCCGTGGTGGGGGCGGGCACGATGGGGCACGGCATCGCGCACGTGTTCGCCCAGTACGGCTGGGACACGTTACTGGTCGACGTGGCCGCCGACGCGCTGGACCGCGCGCTCGCGACGATCGCCGCCAACGCCGACCGGCAAGTGAAGAAAGGGACGCTGACCGCCGAGGCGAAGGGTGCGCTCCTCGGCCGCATCCGCACCGCGACGGCCCTCGACGGCGCGGCCGACGCGGATCTCGTCGTCGAGGCGGCTGCCGAGCGGCGGGATCTCAAGTTCGCGATCTTCCGGGATCTGGATGCGGCCGCGGGCCCCGACGCCATCCTCGCGTCCAACACCTCTTCGATTCCCATCACCGACCTCGCCGCGCAGACCGGACGGCCCGCCCGCGTGATCGGCATGCACTTCATGAACCCGGTGCCCGTGATGCCGCTCGTCGAAGTGGTGCGCGGGCTCGAGACGTCGGCCTCGACGACGACGCGGGTGCTCGACATCGCCCGGGCACTCGGCAAGACGCCGGTCGAGGTGAACGACTCCCCGGGCTTCGTGTCGAACCGCGTGCTGATGCCGATGATCAACGAAGCCGTCTTCTGCGTCATGGAGGGCGTCGCGACGCCGGAAGCGGTGGACACGGTCATGAAGCTCGGCATGAACCACCCCGTCGGGCCCCTCGCCCTCGCCGACCTGATCGGGCTCGACGTGTGCCTCGCGATCCTCGAGGTACTGCATCGCGACCTGGGAGAGGACAAGTACCGGCCGTGCCCGCTGCTGCGGCGGATGGTCGCGGCGGGACGGCTGGGGCGCAAGAGCGGACGAGGATTCCATGACTATCGCGGCTGAGACGGGCGGACTGACCGAGATTCAGCGCCAGATCGTCGAGCTGGCGCGCGACTTCGCCCGGACGAAGATCGCGCCCTTCGCCGCCGAGTGGGACGCGACCCATCACTTCCCGCGCGACGTGATCGACGAGCTGGGCAAGCTCGGGTTCCTCGGCATGACGGTGCCCGAGGAATTCGACGGCATGGGGCTCGATACCGTGACCTATCTCCTGGCGCTGGAGGAGATCGCGGCGGCGGACGCCGCGACCGCCGTGTCCATCGGCATCCAGAACGCGATTCCGGCGACGATGCTGGTGCGTCACGGCACGTCGGCGCAGCAGGAACGCTGGCTCCGGCCGTTGGCTCGCGGCGAGCTGCTCGTCGGGTTCGCACTGTCGGAGGCCGACGCCGGCTCGGATCCGGCGTCGATGCGGGCGCAGGCGACGCGCGACGGCGACGGCTGGGTGCTGACCGGCACCAAGGCCTGGGCCACGAACGGCGGGACGGCCGATCTGATGATGATCATGGTCCGGACCGACACGCCGGAGCAGCGCCGCGGGGCCCGCGGTGTGTCCACGTTCATCGTCCCAACCGACACGCCGGGCTATCGTGCAGGGAAGCCCGAGGATAAAATGGGTCTGCGGGCGTCCAACACGGCGTCGATCGCGCTGGAGGATGTCCGCCTGCCGGCCGACGCGCTCCTCGGCGAGGAGGGCGGCGGGTTCGTATACTCGATGGAGGGGCTGGACTCCGGACGCCTCGGCATCGGCGCCCAGGGCGTCGGCATCGCCCGCCGGGCGCTCGAGCACTGCGTGGAGTATTGCGGCGAGCGCCGGCAGTTCGGGAAGCCGATCCGGGAGTTCCAGGCGGTCCAGTTCAAGCTCGCGGACATGGCGACCCGCGTCGCCGCCGCGCGGGCGCTCACGCTCGACGTCGCGGCCCGCAAGGACCGCGGCGAACCGGTGACCCAGGCCGCGAGCATGGCCAAGCTGTTCGCGTCCGAGACCGCGATGTGGGTCACGACCCAGGCGGTGCAGCTGTTCGGCGGCTACGGGTATATGCGCGACTACCCCGTCGAGAAGCTGTTCCGCGACGCGAAGGTGACCGAGATCTATGAGGGTACGAGTGAAATCCAGCGCATCGTCATCTCCCGGGGTCTTTTCCCCCGCGAGTAACGCCGCGGTCGACGACATCTTCGCGCTGCTCGCTGAGCACGAGCACGAGCAGATCAGCATGTTCCGGGAGCCCTCGAGTGGCTACCGGGGCATCATCGCCATACACGACACCACCCTGGGGCCGGCGCTCGGGGGGACGCGATTCTGGCGCTACGGGTCGGACCGCGAGGCGGTGATCGACGCCCTGCGGCTCGCGCGCGGGATGACGTACAAGGCCGCCGTGGCCGGACTCAACCTGGGTGGCGGAAAGAGCGTGATCATCGGGGACAACCGGACCACGCGCCGCGAGACGATCTTCCGCGCGCACGGCCGCCATGTCGAATCACTGGGCGGCCGCTACATCACGGCGGAGGACGTCGGGACCTCGCCGGGCGATATGGAGTACGTCCACGCAGAGACCGACGCACGTCGTCGGGCTGATCGGGCGCTCGGGCGACCCCTCGCCCGTGACCGCGTACGGCGTGTATCGGGGGATGAAGGCGTGCGCCAAGCACCGCTGGGGCTCGGACAGCCTCGCGGGCAAGAGCGTGGCGGTGCAGGGGGTCGGGCACGTCGGGTACTACGTGTGCGAGCTGCTGCACGCGGAAGGGGCGACGCTCGTCGCGACGGACATCGACGCCGCGAAAGTGAAGCGGGTGGTGGATGACTTCGGCGTCCGCGGCGTGGATCCCGAGGGCATCTACGCCGTCAAGGCCCACATCTTCGCGCCCTGCGCACTGGGCGGGATCGTGAACGACGACACGTTGCGCGGCTTCGCCTTCGAGATCGTGGCGGGCGGCGCCAACAACCAGCTGGCCGAGGAGCGGCACGGCGACGAGCTCGAGCGGCGCGGCATCACCTACGCCCCCGATTACGTGATCAACGGCGGCGGGCTGATCAACGTGAACGCCGAGCTCAACGGCTGGTCGGCCGACCGGGCCCGCAACAAGGCGGGCGAGATTTACGACACCATCCTCCGCGTGTTCGAGATCGCGGGGGAGGAGAGCATCCCGAGCTACCGGGCCGCGGACCGGCTCGCCCAGCAGCGGATCGCCGCCGTGGCGCAGGTGAGGCAGAACTTTGTCTGAGCGCATCGTCGTGGGGGCGGATCACGCCGGATTCGGGCTGAAGCAGCGGCTCGTGGAGGAGCTGCGCCGCCTCGGCTACGATCCCATGGACCTGGGTCCCGCCACGCTCGATCCGGTGGACGACTACCCCGATTACGCGAAGCCGGTGGCCGCGGCGGTGAGCGGCGGAGAGGTCACCCGGGGCGTGCTCCTGTGCGGCACCGGGCTGGGCATGTCCTACGCGGCGAACCGCTACCCGGGGGTACGCGCGGCGCTGGCGTGGAATCCGGAGATCGCCGAGCTGTCGCGCAAGCACGGCGACGCCAACGTGCTGGTGCTGCCGGCCGGCTATGTGAGCGAGAGCGAGGGGCTCGCGATTCTGCGGCGCTTTCTCGATACGACCTTCGACGGCGGCCGCCACCAGCGCCGCGTGGACAAGATCGATCATGTCTGACCGCTGGGCCGCGCTCGCCGACGTCGATCCCGCGATTCACGCGCTCATCCGGCGCGAGCAGGCGCGTCAGGAGAACGGGCTGGAGTTGATCGCCAGCGAGAACTTCGTGTCGCTCGCCGTGCTCGAGGCCATGGGCAGCGTGCTCACGAACAAGTACGCCGAAGGGTTGCCGCGGAAACGGTACTATGGCGGCTGCGAAGTGGTGGACGAGATCGAGCAGCTCGCCATCGATCGCGCCCGATCGTTGTTCGGCGCCGAGCATGCCAACGTCCAGCCGCATTCGGGCGCGTCGGCGAACCTCGCCGCCTATCTGGCCGTCGCGCGGACGGGCGAGACCCTGCTCGGGCTGGCGTTGTCGCACGGCGGCCACCTCACGCACGGTGCCGCGGTGAATTTTTCCGGCACTCTGTTCCGGGCCGTACAGTACGGCGTGCGGGAGGACACGGGCCGCATCGACTACGATCAAGTCCGCGACCTCGCCAGGGCGGAGCGCCCCCGCATTCTGATCGGCGGGGGAAGCGCGTACGCGCGCGTGATCGACTTCGCCGCGCTGCGCGCGATCGCCGACGAGGTCGGGGCCACGCTGATCGTCGACATGTCGCATTTCGCGGGTCTCGTCGCCGCCGGCGTCCACCCGTCGCCCGTACCGCTCGCGCACATCGTCACCACCACCACCCACAAGACGCTGCGGGGCCCGCGCGGCGGTCTCATCCTCAGCACCGCCGACCTGGCGAAGGTCGTGGACAAGCAGGTGTTCCCGGGCACGCAGGGTGGGCCGCTCGAGCACGTCATCGCCGCCAAGGCGGTAGCGTTGGCCGAGGCCGCGACGCCCACGTTCCGCGCGTACGCCGCCCAGGTGATCGCCAATGCCCGCGCCCTCGCCGCGGCGCTGCAGGAGCGCGGCTACACGATCGTCTCGGGCGGCACCGACACGCACCTGTTCCTGGTCGATCTGCGGTCCAAGGACTTGACCGGGAAGGACGCCGAACAGCTGCTCAACCGGGCGGGGATCACGGTCAACAAGAACACGATCCCGGGTGATACGCAGTCTCCCTTCGTGGCCAGCGGCATCCGGGTGGGCTCGCCCGCCGTGACGACGCGCGGTCTTGGGACGGCGGACATGGGGCGGATCGCGGAGCTGATGGACCAGGTGCTGACGCGCCGGGATGACGCCACGCTCGCCCGGGTGCACGAGGCGGTCCGCGCGCTGGCCGAGGAATTTCCTCTCTATGCCGGTCGCACGCCGGCGGGGACGGCGCACCATGACGGATAGCGGGGGCGGGCCGAAGCGGACCGGGCGGGGCTCGGGGCCGTTCATCGTCCACACCGGGGACGAGCTCGAGGTCTACTTCAATGAAGTGGCGCACGGTCGCCCCGTGGGCTTCGTGGCGTCCGCCAAGTGGCGGCCGCGCGCCGACGTGTATGAGACCGCCGACACGATCACCGTGCTGGTGGATATCGCCGGCATGGAGGCCGGCGGCTTCACGATCGAATTCAGCGAGGGCGTCCTGACGATCGCCGGGGAGCGCCAGCTGCGCCCGCGGCAGCGGTCGCACTACCACGCGATGGAAGTGCAGGCGGGTCCGTTCGAGCGCCGGCTGCGCCTGCCGGTGCCCGTCGATCCGGCGTCGATGGTGGCGCAGTACACCAACGGCATGCTGGAGGTGCGGCTCGGGCGGATTCCCGAGCGGCGCGCCGGCTCGTTCACGGTGAAGCCCCAATGAGCGCCGACCGCCTTCCCGTCCTCCCGCTGGGGCGCATCGTCGTCTACCCCCACGTGGTGGTGCCGCTCTCGCTCGACGACCCGGGCGCCGTGGCCATGATCGACGAGGTGGTGCAGGGGGACCAGCGCCTGATTCTGGGCGTCGTGAAGTCCATCGAGGGGCACGAGGTCCCGGAGGGCTCCGTCATGGAGGCCGGCCCCGGCGACCTGCACCCGGTCGGGACGCTCGGGGCGGTAGTGCGGATGATGAAGCTCCCCGACGGCGGAGTGCGGGTGATGATCATGGGGCTCGACCGCGTGCGGTTGGAGGACGCCACCGTGGGTCCCCCGTGGCTCACGGCCCAGCCCGTCCTGCTCGAGGTCACGGGACTCGCCTCGCGGCGCACGGAGGCGCTCAAGCGCAACGTGCTCGGCCAGTTCACGCGCGTGATCGACCTGGCGCCGCACCTGGGGCCCGAGCTCCACGGCGTGGTCGCCGGGATCGACGACGCCGGCAAGCTCGCGGACTTCGTCGCCGCCAACCTCGATCTCCGCGCGGAGGCCAAGGCCGAGCTGTTGTGCCTCGGCGACGTGACGCAGCGCCTCGACCGGCTGGCGAGCATGATCGCCGAAGAGCTGGAGGTGCTCGAGGTCGGCAGCCAGATCCAGGACAAGGTGAACGCGCGGCTCGATCGCCATCAGCGCGAGTACGTGCTGCGCGAGCAGCTGAACGTGATTCGCGAAGAGCTGGGCGAGGCCGAGACCGAGAGCGAGATGGACGATCTCGACCGGCGGCTCCGCTCGGCCGATCTGCCGCCGGAGGCGCGCAAGGCCGCCGACCGTGAGCTGAAACGGCTGCGCAGCATGTCGCCCCAGACCGCGGAGTATCAGGTCGCGCGCACGTATCTCGAGACGATGGCATCGCTGCCGTGGTCGCGCGAATCGGAAGACCGCATCGATCTCGAGGCCGCGCGCCGCATCCTCGATCGCGACCACTACGACCTGAAGCAGGTCAAGGAGCGCATCCTCGAGCATCTCGCCGTCCGGCGGCTCAACCCGGAGGCGCGGGGCAGCATCCTGTGCTTCGTGGGGCCGCCGGGGGTCGGCAAGACGTCGCTGGGGCAGAGCATTGCGGAGGCGCTCGGTCGCCAGTTCGCGCGCGTTTCCCTGGGGGGAGTCCAGGACGAGGCCGCGATCCGCGGGCACCGGCGCACGTACGTCGGCGCCCTGCCGGGCCGCATTCTCCAGGCGCTGGCCCGGAGCGAGACCCGCAACCCCCTCCTCATGCTCGACGAGGTCGACAAGGTCGGCGCGGACCCGCGCGGCGATCCGACGGCGGCGCTTCTCGAGGTGCTGGACCCGGCGCAAAACCACGCCTTCGCCGATCACTACCTCGAGGTGCCGTTCGATCTGTCGGGGGTGCTGTTCATCGCGACGGCCAACTCGCTCGCCCCCATGGCGGGCCCGCTGCGCGACCGGATGGAAGTCATCGTACTGCCCGGCTACACGCCGAGCGAGAAGCTGGTGATCGCGAAACGGTTCCTGCTGCCCCGCCAGCTGCGCGAGGCGGGTCTCACCGGCGCGCGGGCCGGCGTCGCCGACGCCGCGCTGGAGCGGCTCATCGCCGAGTACACGCGCGAGGCCGGCGTGCGGCAGCTCGAGCGCGAGATCGGCGGCATCCTCCGCAAGGTGGCCCTGCGCGTCGTGGAAGGTCGTGCGCGGACGGTGCGCGTCACCCAGCGGACGCTCGAGCAGTTCGCCGGCCAACCCTCCTTCCAGTCCGAGGTCGCGGGGCGGGCGGCGGAGATCGGCCTCGCGACCGGCCTCGCGTGGACGCCCGTGGGCGGAGAGATCATCTTCATCGAAGCGATCCAGATGCCGGGCCGCGGCCAGGTGACCCTGACCGGCCAGCTGGGCGAGGTGATGCGGGAATCCGCCCAGGCCGCGTGGAGCCTGCTGCGCGCCCGCGCGGACGCGCTCGGCATCCCGCCGCGGGCGTTCGCCGAAAGCGACGTGCACGTGCACATTCCGGCGGGCGCGGTGCCCAAGGACGGGCCGTCGGCGGGCATCGCGCTCGCGGCGGCGCTCGCGTCGCTGCTGTGCCGCCGCCCCGTGCGCCACGACGTCGCGATGACCGGGGAGCTGACGCTCCGCGGACGGGTGCTGCCCGTGGGCGGGCTGCGCGAGAAGGTGACCGCCGCGGTCGGCGCGGGGATGCGCACCGTGCTCGTCCCGGCGCGGAACCGGGGCGACCTGGAAGACCTGCCACCGGACGTGAAGAACGTGCTCAAGATCAAGCTGGTGGACACCATCGACGAGGTGCTGGAGCTGGCGCTGCTGGCGCCGCGGCGGGCGGTCACGCCGCGCGTGCGGGCGGCTGCGCCGGCGGAGGCACGGGCGTGAGCGAGCATCCGGCGCTCGACCAGGCGTTCGCGCAGATCGGCGAGCGCGACGGCCGGTATCACGAACGGGGATTGCTGTTCGTCCTCGCTGCCCTCGAGTTCGCCCAAACCAGACTGCCCACCCGCCGGCACCTGTCGGGTCAGGAGCTCGCCCACGCCTGCCGGGACTTCGCCCTCGAGCAATTCGGACTGCTCGCGCCCACGGTGCTGCGGCATTGGGGGATCGCGGCGACGGATGACCTGGGCCGGATCGTGTACCATCTCATCGACGTGGGCCTCCTGGCACGCCAACCGTCGGATCGCCTCGAGGACTTCGATCACGTGTACGATTTCGACGAAGCATTCACCGTCGGCTACCGGTGGGCCGGAGTCCCGCGCGCGTAGCTCGAGCCGGGGACGCGCGCGAAGGAAACCGCATGAGCCACGATCACGAGCTGCCTGGCTGCCGGAAGTGCCAGCAGGGGATGCTGATCCCGCTGTCGGACTACGGACGGGACGGCGCGCCGATCACCTACAAGGCGTGGGTGTGCACCAATCCGGAGTGCGGATTCAATATCCGGATCGACAACGGCGAAATCTCCTTCGGTCGCACCATCGGCCAGAGCCTGAAGTAGGCTTGAGCGCGGTGCGCGCGCCCGCGGTGAGCGGGCGTTTCTACCCCGGCGATCCGGCGCGGCTGGCAGACGACGTGCGCGCCCTCTGCGCCCAGGCGCGCGCCGCCGCCGGGACCCCGGCGCCCGTCGCCGCCATCGCGGCCGTGGTGCCGCACGCCGGGTACCCGTACTCGGGTCTCTGTGCCGCGCACGTGTTCGTCCGCCTCGCGGTGCCCCCGGTCATCGTCATCGTCGCCCCGAACCACACCGGCGCCTGGCGCGCGCCCGGCGGGGTCTCGGTGTATCCCGCGGGCGCGTTCCAGACGCCCCTCGGTGACGTGGCCGTCGCCGAGGACTTCGCCCGGGCGCTGCTCGCGGCCGAACCCCTCGCCGCCGCGGACGAGCTGGCCCATCGTGCGGAGCACGGCATCGAGGTGCAGCTACCGTTCGTGCAGCACCTCAGGCCCGACGCGCGCATCGTGCCGCTGGTGCTCGCCTTCGACGGGTGGGAGGCGTGCCGCGCGCTCGGCGACACGCTCGCCCGCCTGGTGCGGGGCTGGCCCGACCCGGTGCTGCTGGTCGCGTCGAGCGATCTCAATCACTATGAGCCGGCCTTCATCGGCGAGCGCAAGGATGCCCGGGCGCTCGAGGCGATCGAGGTCCTGGACGGCAGCGAGCTGCTCGAGCGGTGCCGCGCCGAGGAGATCAGCATGTGCGGCCGGGCGCCAACGGCGACGGTGCTCGCCGCCGCGACCACACTGGGCGCCACCCGGGCCGAGATCGTGGATTACCGTCACTCGGGATCCGTCAGCGGTGATCGCGAGCACGTGGTGGGCTACGCGGGCGTGGTCGTCACGTGAACCCGCTGCCCGTCCTCGCCGCGAGCGAAGCGGCGGCGTGGGACGCCGCTGCGCGCACGCAGTTCCGCATTCCCAGCCGCGTCCTGATGGAGGCCGCGGGCCGCGCCACGGCGTCCGCCCTGCTCGCCGAGTTCCCCGGGGCGCTCGCGGGTGGCGTGCTGGTGGTGGCGGGTGCCGGCAACAACGGCGGCGACGGCTGGGTCGTGGCCCGCGCCCTCCACGCCACGGGCATTCCCGTCTGGGTCGCTGCGCTCGACCCCAAGACCGATGACGCGATCGACAACCGCGCCCTCGCCCGGGTGGACGGCGTGCGCGAGCTGCACCGCGAGGAGGCGTGGCCGCAGGTCGCGGTGGTGGTGGACGCCGTGCTCGGCACCGGAGCCACGGGTCCCGCTCGCGGGGACGTCCTCGCCTTGGCCGAGCGCATCGCGGGGTATGGCGCGCCGGTGGCCGCCGTGGACGGACCGACCGGCCTCGACTTGTCGAGCGGGGAGGCGCACGGTCCGATCCGCGCCCACGCGACGTTCACCTTCGGCGGGCCGCGGCGCGGCCATCTCCTCGCCCGCGCCTGGTGCGGCAAGCTCGTCGTGCTCGACATCGGATTCCCGCCGCCCGACCCGGCCTGGTCGGTGCTCGTGACGGATCAGTGGGCGCGCCACCGCCTGCCGCCGCTCCAGCCGACGATGCACAAGGGCGACCGCGGCCGCGTGACCGTCGTGGGCGGCGCCGCCGGCATGACGGGCGCGGCGCTCCACGCCGCGCGCGCGGCACTCGCCGCCGGGGCCGGTCTCGTGAAGCTCGTGGCGGGCCGCGAGGCCATCGCGGCCGCGCGCGCCAGCCTGCCGGACGTGCTGACCGTCGAATCCGCCCTCGGCACGCCGCTCGAGCCGGCCGCGGGGGAGGCCCTGGAATGGGCCGACGCCATCGTGGTCGGTCCCGGACTGGGTCGCGCGCCGGAGCGCCGCGAGCTGCTCCACGCCGCGCTCTGGGGGCGGCCCGTCCCGGCGGTGCTCGACGCCGACGCGCTCACGCTGTTCCCCGGCGTCCCAGCCCCGGACCGGCCGCTGGTGTTCACCCCGCACCTGGGGGAGTTCCGGGCCCTCGTGGGCGACCAGCTGGCCGACGAGGCCGCGAACGACCGGTGGAGCGCGGCGGAGCAGGCCGCGCGCCAGCTCAAGGGCACGCTGTTGCTCAAGGGTGTGCCGACGGTGGTCGCCGATCTGCGCGGACCCACCCTCGTCGTGGCGAGCGGCAACCCGGGCCTCGCGACGGGCGGCAGCGGCGATCTGCTCGCCGGGTTCATCGGCGCCTTTCTGGCGCGCGGCGCTCCTCCGGCCGTCGCTGCGGCGCTCGGCGCCCACGCGCTGGGGCGCGCCGCCGAGCACGGCGCCCGCCGGTGGACCGCGCGCAGCCTCCGGCCGGCCGACGTCCTCGCCGCCCTGCCGGACATCTGGCGCGCGTGGGCGGGCGCGGGGCCCTCGGGCCCGCCGGTGCTGGAGGTGCTCGAGGCACCGGAGATTCTGTGAGGGCGGCCGGACGGACGGGCGGTCTGGCGGTCGCCATCGGGGCGGCGTTGTTGGCCGCCTGTCCGCCCGTCCGCCTGTCCGCCCAATTGTGGCGCCCCGACGACCGCGTGCTGCTCACGGACTTCGCCGTCGTCACCGCCATCGCCGCGTCGCCGCTCGTGGTGTACGCCGCCACGCCGCGCGGACTGCTGGTCTACGACCGGCACGCGCGCGCGTGGCGGCCGCCGGTGACCGGGCTCGACGGCTATCCCCGATCTCGCATCACGGTCGCGCTGGCCGATGTGGTGGGCGATGCGGTGTGGTTCGGGACCGTGGACGGCTGGGCACGCTACGACGCGAGCCTGCGCCTGTGGGAGAGTGGATTCATCCCGGGCGGCGTGCGCGATCTGGCACTCGACGCCGACGACCTCGCGAGCGGCGTGTTTGTGCGCGCGGCGCCTGCCGCGCCGTGGCTGTTCCTCGCCCGCGGTGCGGCGGTGGCCGTGCCGGGCCGCCCGCCGCCGCCCGTGGGACGGCGGATCGCCCCGCTCACGCCGCGCGAGGCGCTCGGCCGCACGCCCGCCGCGGATGCGATGCGCGCGCTGATCCTCACGGACCGGCGTCTCCGCACGCACGAGTTCACTGCGGCAGCAGCCGTGCCCGACCAGAGCGACGTGTTCTTCGGCACCTCTGGCATGGGCGTGATCCGGGTGGACGCCCTGACGGGCGAGTGGGAGGCGCTGCCGTACGGCCTACCGGCGCCCGCCGCGGGGGCCGTGGCCGCCGGGGTGGGAGGGGTGTGGGTGGCGGCCCGCGCGCGGCCGGGCGAACCCGGCGGCATCGTGTGGGTGCGCGATGACCTGGCGCAGGTCGTATCCGCGGACCGGCCGGGGGCGCTCGGCCCGCCGTTTCATCAGGGGCGGCGCCTGCTCGCTCGGCAGGGAGACCTGTGGGCCGCCACCGAGCGCGGCGTCGTGCGCGTCGACCCTCGGACGCTCGCGACGCGCGTGTTCTCGCTGGGGCCGGGGTTGCCCGACGACGATGTCCGCAGCCTCGCGCCCGCGCCCGACGGTGTCTGGGTCGGCACGGCGCGAGGCGTGGCGCTGATCACGGACGCGGGGGAAGTGGTACGGTCCGGCGCGTTCTCCGCTCCCGTGCTCGCACTCGCCGTTCGCCGTGACACGCTGTGGGTCGGGTCGGCGGCCGGGCTCGGGGTCCTGGGTTCGGGCGACGCCGCTCCCGCCGTCCCCCCGGGCGTGGCGGCCACGCCCGCGCTGCGCGACGCGATCGTGGCCCTCACGCTCAGCGCCGACACGCTCGTGGCCGCGACGGCGGACCAGCTCGCCTGGCGCGACCCGGCAACCGGGGCGTGGACCGTGACGCGGCCGCTCGCCGATCTCGGGACGATCACCGTGCTCGCCGGCGACGAGGGTGGGGCGTGGGTCGGGGGTACCGGCGGGCTCGCCCTGTGGGACATCGGGCGGGCGACGTTCCGAACGCTGCACGTGCCGCTCGACCTGCCGGCGGCGGTGCGCGATGTGGCGGTGGCAGGGACGTGGTTGTGGGTTGCGACCGACAGCGGGCTGGTACGGCTCCGCCGGAGTGCGGCCCGTGCGCGGTGACGGCGACCGGCCCGGCCGGTTGCGGCGTTTGCGGGTGCGGCCCGCCACCCCGCATCTTTCGCTCCACTGATGGCCTCCCTCCCTTCGCTCGCGCTCGGACCCGGCCACGAGTTCGACATGGTGCGCGGCATCGTCGCCGCCCTGGGGCCCGCCGCCGCGGCGTTGGGGGACGACTGCGCGCTGCTCACGGTCGACGGCGGCACGCTCGCGGCGACGGTGGACTGCTCCATCGAAGGCGTGCATTTCCGCGTCGACTGGCTGAGTCCGGAGGAGATCGGCTGGCGGGCCGCCGCGGCGGCCCTGTCCGATCTGGCCGCCGAGGGCGCCCGCCCGGTGGGCGTGCTCGTGTCGCTCGCCGTGCCCGCGAGCACCGGGGGCGGCGACGCGCCGGAGATCGCCGTGGCGATCATGACGGGAGTCGGGGCCGCCGTGTCCGCCGTGGGTGGGAAAGTGCTGGGCGGCGATCTGGCCCGCTTCGAAAAGATCGTGGTGGACGTGTGCGCGCTGGGCACCGTGGAGCGCCCGGTGCGCCGCGCCGGCGCGCGGGCGGGAGACGGGCTCTGGGTGACGGGCGCGCTCGGGGGTGCGCGTCTCGCGGTGCGCACGCTGCAGCTCGGCCAGACTCCCGATCCCGAGCTGCGGGCCCGCTTCGCGCGTCCGGAGCCGCGCATCGCGGCGGGGCGCTGGCTGGCGCAGCGCGGCGCCACGGCGATGATCGATCTCTCCGACGGGCTCGCGTCGGACGCGCGGCACCTGGCGGCCGCCTCGCGCGTGGCGCTCGACGTCGCGCTCGAGCGCATCCCGTGCTGGGTCGGGGCCGACGCGCTGGTGGCGGTGTCGAGCGGGGAGGAGTACGAGCTGCTCGTCACGCTGCCCCCGGCGTTCGGCGCGGCGGAGGCGCAGGGGTTCGAAGAGTTCCACGGGCTTCCCCTCACACGCATCGGCGGCGTACGGGAGGGCGACGGCGTCCGGTTCGCCGACCGTGGGACTCCGGTCACGCCGCCCGCCGGGTGGGATCACTTCGGGTGATCCGCACGGCGTGGTTCTACGTCGTGTTCGTGCTGGCGACGCTGTACTTCGCCGTGAAGACCATCGTGGCGAGCGTGCTGCACGTGCCGTTGCGGCGGGGCGGCGTGTACGATGGCTGCGTGCGTGGGTGGGGCACGTGGGGTCTGCGCGCCGCGGGATTGCGGGCCGACGTCCGCGGGCTCGAGCGGGTGCCGCCTGACCGCGTCGTGGTATACGCGTCGAATCACTCGTCGCTGTTCGACATTCTGACGCTGTACGCCGTGCTGCCGGGCTCGGTGCGGTTCGTCGCGAAGCACGAGCTGGCCCGGATCCCGCTGTTCGGCCGAGCGATGGTGCGGAGCGGCAACCTCGTGATCGACCGAACCCACCCCCGCGCGGCCCACGAGGCGTACCAGCGCGCGGCGGAGGTGATGGCGACGCTGGGAGTGTCCGTCATCGTCTTTCCCGAGGGCACGCGCAGCCGGACGGGCGATCTGCTGCCGTTCAAGGCGATGCCGTTCAGTCTCGCCATTGCCGCCGGCGCCCCGGTGGTACCGGTGTACGTGCACAACACGTTCCAGATCCTGCCGAAAGGGGCGTGGCGCCTCCGGCGCTTCCCCATCCAGGTGCGGATCGGCGCGCCGATCGAGACCACCGGCTACACCCTCGACGATCGGGACACGCTGCGCGACGTGACGCGGGCCGCGATCGCGGCGTTCCGTGCGCGCGTTGACGCCGCTCCGGTCGCCGGCTAGGGTTGGGGCCACCATGAGCACGATCATCTCGGTACACGCGCGCGAGATCCTCGACAGCCGGGGCTCGCCCACGGTGGAAACGGATGTGACCCTGGCGAGCGGGGCCAGCGGGCGGGCGGCGGTGCCGTCGGGCGCCTCGACCGGCGAGCACGAGGCCGTCGAGCTGCGCGATGGCGACGCGCGCCGCTTCGGCGGCAAGGGCGTCCTCGAAGCCGTCAAGAACGTGAACGAGGTGATCGGTCCCCGGCTCGAAGGCCTGGCGGCCGAGGATCAGATCGCCGTCGATTACGCGATGCTCGACGTGGACGGGACCCCCAACAAGAGCCACCTCGGCGCCAACGCGATCCTGTCGGTGTCGCTCGCGGTGGCGCGCGCCGCCGCGGCCGATACGGGCCTGCCGCTGTACCGCTACCTCGGCGGACCGCTGGCCCACGTCCTGCCCGTGCCGATGATGAACATCCTCAACGGCGGCGCGCACGCGTCGAACACCGTCGACTGCCAGGAGTTCATGGTGGTGCCCATCGGCGCGGACGCGTTCCCGGAGGGGCTGCGCATCGGGGTCGAGGTGTTTCAGGCGCTGAAGAAGGTGCTGGCCAAGCGCGGACTCTCGACCGCCGTGGGCGACGAGGGCGGCTTCGCGCCTGACCTGCCGAACGATGAAGCCGCCCTCGAGGCGATCGTGGCGGCGATCGAGGCGGCGGGGTACGAGCCCGGGAAGGACGTGGCCCTCGCCCTCGACGTCGCCGCGTCCGAGCTGTATGCCGACGGGACGTACACGTTCAAGAAGAGCGGCGGCGGCGCGCGGACCGCCGAGGAGATGATCGCGCTGTACAAGACCTGGATCGACCGTTACCCGATCGTGTCGATCGAAGACGGGCTCGCCGAGGACGACTGGTCGGGCTGGGCGAAGCTCACGGAGGCGCTCGCGGCGCGCGTCCAGCTGGTGGGGGACGACCTGTTCTGCACCAACTCGGAGCGGTTGGGGCGGGGGATCGAGGATGGCGTCGCCAACGCCATCCTCATCAAGGTAAACCAGATCGGGACGCTCACCGAGACGCTGCAGTGCATCGAGCTGGCGCGGTCCAACGCGTACGGGGCGGTGATCTCGCACCGCTCGGGCGAAACCGAGGATACCTTCATCGCCGATCTCGCCGTGGCCAGCGGGGTGGGGCAGATCAAGACGGGGAGCGCATCGCGCACCGACCGTATCGCCAAGTACAACCAGCTGCTGCGCATCGCCGAGGAGCTAGGGGACGTGGCCTACTATCCGGGGAAGGACATGTACGGGTTGTGAGCCCATCCCGGTGGCTCAGTGCGCTCGGCGTGGTCGGGCTCGCGCTGTTCGCCCTGCTGGGCGGCGAGTACTCGACGTTCGACTGGCTGCGGCTGCGCGCGCAGGCGCGGGAGGAGCAGACCGCGGTGCGGCAGCTCGCGGCCGAGGTCGATTCGCTGGAGCGGGTGCTGCGCGAGTTCGAAGGGAGCGCGGGGGAGCAGGAGCGGGTGGCGCGCGAACACTTCGGGATGATCCGCGAGGGCGAGGTGTTGTACCGGCTGGTGCCGCGGCAGTAGGTTGACGGGCAGACATCACCGGCTGTACGGAGGTCTCCATGCGTATCCCTGCCATTCGCGCGCTCGCGGCCTCGCTTGGCGTGCTGCTCGCCTGCCGGGCCGTGGAAGTACCCGTGGGGGACACGGACGTCACGACCCCTGGCTCGACCGCGCTCACGCTCAACCGGCTCGGACCCGATTCGCTCGCCTTCGCCTTCTACAGCGGCATCCACGCAGCCACGCACCTCGTGGTGCGTGACCAGGCCGACTGGGATCGCTTGTGGCAGGACATCCACGCCACGGTCGAGCCGAAGCCTCCCCTCCCGTCGGTCGATTTCGGTGCGGAGATGGTCGTCGCCGCGGCGCTGGGCACGCGCAATTCCGGCGGCTACAACGTCTTGTTGACGGAGGCGACCGAGGACGCGGGCGACGTCGTGATCCGCGTGCGCGAAACGAGTCCGGGTGCCGATTGCGCCACCACGCAGGCGCTCACGCAGCCGGTGGACGTCGCCCGGATGGTGCGACGCGACGGTGCCGTGCGCTTCGTCGTGACGCGCGACGTGCGGACCTGCGGGCCGTAGTTGGCACTCCCGCCGCGTGCGCTGCCCCGCTAGTTTCTTCTCCGTGCCATCACGGCGGCGTAGCTCAGCTGGTTAGAGCAGCGGAATCATAATCCGCGGGTCGTCGGTTCGAGTCCGACCGCCGCTATTCACGACAGCACGCAGTGACGAGCCCGCTTCCAGGTCCCCCATCGCTCGCGGAGGACGCGCCATGGTCCCGCGCCACCATCCCCTGGCCGTTGTCGCCGCCCTCGCCGCTCTGGCCGCCTGCGCCCCGAAACGGCCGGCCGCCCCCGACATCCAGACCCGCGCGATCGAGTACCGCCAGGGCGAGACGGTGCTCAAGGGCTTCATCGCATGGGACGCGGCGCGCGAGGGCCGGCGTCCCGGCGTGTTGGTGGTGCACGAGTGGTGGGGGCACAACGACCACGCGCGGAACCAGGCGCGGCGTCTCGCCGCAGCGGGCTACGTCGGCTTCGCGCTGGACATGTACGGCAACGGCAAGGTCACCGGCCATCCCGACACGGCGCAGGCGTTCGTGAGCGAGGCCACGAGCGATCTGTCGGTCCTGAATGCCCGCTTCGGCGCGGCGCGCGAGGAGCTGGCCCGGGATCCCCACGTGGATCCGGACCGCATCGCCGCCATCGGGTACTGCTTCGGTGGCGCGGTGGTGCTGGCCCAGGCCCGTGCGGGCGCCGACTTGGACGCGGTGGTGAGCTTCCATGGCGCGCTCATGCCGGGCACGGTGGATTCCGGCGCGGTGCGCTCGCGGGTGCTGGTGCTCACCGGGGCCGACGATCCCCTGGTGCCGGCCGAGGCGGTCGAGAACTTCCGGCGCGAAATGACGGCCGCCGGTGCCCACTTCGAGATCGTGAGCTACCCCGGCGCGAAGCACAGCTTCACCAACCCGCGCGCCGATTCCACCGGGATGCCGGCGCTCGCCTATCACCCGGACGTGGACCGCGCGTCGTGGAACGCCATGCTGGCGGTGTTCGGCGAGGTCTTCCCGTAGCGCACCGCCGGCCGCTCGTCCCGCTGTCCTCGCCCCTCCGACTGGAGCTGTCCATGCGTGGTCGCCTGCTGTGCCTGACGCTCGTGCTCGCTGTGCCGCCGCTCGCCGCCCAGCAGGAGTACCCGGGGCTCGAAACCGGCAAGATGTGGACCTTCGACGCGCCGCCGCTCGACTACTGGGCGGCGCGCTACGGGTTCCGCCCCGGCCAGGACTGGATCGATCACGTGCGCCTCGCGTCGGTGCGCCAGGTGGCCGCGGCGGGGTGCTCGGCGTCCTTCGTGTCGGACGAGGGGCTCGTGATGACCAACCATCACTGCGCGCGGGGCTGCATCGCGCGGGCCAGCCGTCCGGGCGAAGACCTGCTGGCCGACGGGTTCTACGCGGCGCGGCGGGAAGACGAGCGGCCGTGCGCCGACTGGAACATCGATCAGCTGCTTGCCATCGCCGACGTGACCGACAGCGTGCACGCCGCGGTCCCGCGGGACGCGGACGCGACCCGCGCGGCAGACGCCCGTGCGGCGCGCATCGGCGCGCTCGAAGCGCAGTGCGCCGCGGCCGCGGCGGGCCGGCTGTGCCAGGTCGTGTCGATGTACCGCGGCGGCCAGTACAAGCTCTACACCTTCCGGCGTTACACCGACGTGCGACTCGTGTTCGCGCCGGACGGCCAGGCGGCGTTTTTCGGAGGCGATCCGGACAACTTCACCTATCCGCGGCACGCGCTCGACGTGACGTTCTACCGCGTGTACGACGAAGGTGCGCCGCTCAAGAGCGCGCACTTCTTCCGCTGGAGCGCGCGCGGCGCCGCGGCGAACGAGCTCGTGTTCGTCACCGGCAACCCGGGGTCCACCGGTCGGCTCAACACGATGGCTCAGGTGGAATTCCTGCGCGACAACCAGTACCCCTACCAGCTGGACCAGCTGGCCCGTCAGATCGCCGTGTACCAGGCGGTGTCCGCTGCGGATCCCGAGCGGGCCCGCGCGTTGCGCAACGCGTTGTTCTCGGCCGAGAACTCGCAGAAAGCGATCCGCGGGTATCTCGCCGGCCTGCTGGATCCGTTGCTGATGGCGCACAAGCGCGCCTGGGAGGACCGCTTCCGCGACCGCGTGCGGGCCGACGGCGCGTTGCGCACCCGCTACGGCGGCGCGTGGGACGAAGTCGCGCGCATCAACCGGGAGCTCGCGACGCTCGACGGCCAGCGACGGTTCCACGCGTTCGGTGCGTTCGGCGCGCGCCTCCTCGGCGTGGCGGCGCTCGTGGTGCGGTATCCCGACGAGATGGCGAAGCCGGACTCCGCGCGCCTCGCGCCGTTCCGCGATGCGAACCGCGCCCAGCTCGAGCGCCAGTTGTTCGAGGGTGCGCCGGTGGACACGGTGCTCGAACGCGCGCTCCTCGCGGCCTACTTCGCCGCGCTGGAACGGCGGCTGCCGGCGAACGATCCGGTGCGCCGGCAGGCATTGGGAGGCCGCACGCCGGCGGCCGCGGCGGCGGCGATGGTGGCGGGCAGCAGCATCCGCACGGGCGAGGAGCGGCGCGCACTCGTCGCCGGGGGCGCGGCGGCGCTGGCCGCGTCGCGCGACCCGTTCATCGCGCTGGCGCGCGTGATCGATCCGCTCGAGCGGGCCGTGACGCGTCAGATCACGGCACTCCTCAACCGGGAAACCGCCCAGACCGAGCGGATCGCGCGCGCGCTGCTCGCCGTCTTCGGCACCACCGTCGCGCCGGACGCCACGTTCAGCCTGCGTATCAGCGACGGCGAGGTCCGGACCTATCCGTACAACGGAACCATCGCCCAGCCGTTCACGACCTTCCACGGCCTGTACGACCGCTCGGCGGGATTCGCGGGCCAGGCGCCGTGGCACCTGTCGCCGCGCTGGATCGAGCGGCGAGACTCGCTCGACCTCGCCACGCCGCTGAACGGGGTGTCCACCAACGACATCATCGGCGGAAATTCGGGCAGTCCCGTGATCAACCGTGACGCCGAGGTGGTCGGGCTGATCTTCGACGGCAACATCGAGAGCCTGCCATCCCGATTCCTGTACACCGAGGCGACCAACCGATCCGTCTGGGTGGATGCCCGCGGCATCGTCGAAGCCATACGCAAGGTCTACGGCGCCGGGACCCTGGCGGACGAGCTGCTGAGGCGGTGAGCCGGCCGTGAAGTGGTCCCTGAAGCTCGGCACGTTTGCCGGCATCGGCGTGTACGTCCATGCGACGTTCAGCCTGCTGATTGCATGGTTCGCGTTTCTCCACTGGTTCCAGAGCCGCACCGTGGCGGCCGTCATTGACGGCGTCGCGTTCATCATCGCGATCTTCGCGTGCGTCGTGCTGCACGAATTCGGTCATGCCCTCACCGCCCGCCGCTACGGCATCCGCACCCGCGACATCACGCTGCTGCCGATCGGCGGCGTGGCGCGGCTCGAGCGCATGCCCGACCAGCCGATGCAGGAGTTCTGGGTGGCCGTGGCGGGGCCCGCCGTGAACGTCGTGATCGCCGGCCTGCTGTACGTGTGGCTCGGCCTCACCCACACGATGGTGCCGATCGACACGCTCTCGATGACGGGTGGCTCGTTCCTGGGGCGTCTGATGATCGTGAACGGGGTCCTGGTGGTGTTCAACCTGATCCCGGCGTTTCCCATGGACGGCGGCCGCGTGCTCCGCTCGCTGCTCGCGCTCCGGCTCCCCTACACGCGCGCCACCCAGATCGCCGCGGGGCTGGGGCAGGGCATCGCCCTGCTCTTCGGGTTTCTCGGTTTGATGGGGAACCCGTTTCTGCTGTTCATCGCGTTCTTCGTGTGGATCGGCGCCGCGCAGGAGAGCAGCATGGTGCAGATGAAGTCGGCGCTGGGCGGCATCCCGGTACGCCACGCGATGCTCACCGAGGTCCACGCCCTGGCGCCCCACGATACCCTGAGCCGCGCGGTCGAGCTGATCCTCGCGCAGTCCCAGTCGGACTTCCCCGTCGTGGATGGGGACACGGTGGTGGGCGTGTTGGCGCGCAACGACCTGCTCGCCGCGCTGGCCAAGGAGGGGCAGCGGGCCCTGGTGCAGGAGGTGATGCAGCGGGAGTTCGTCGCCGTCGACCCCGCGGATATGCTGGAAGGAGTCTTCCAGCGCCTGCAGGAATGTCGCTGCCACACGGCGCCGGTCACCCGCGGCGGTCGCCTCGTCGGCCTGCTGACGATGGACAACCTCGGCGAATTCGTCGCGATCCAGTCGGCGCTCGGGAAGAAACGGGACGTGGGACGGGGGCGGAGGGACGGGTAACGAATCCCTCATCCCTCATCCGTCATCCCTCATCCCCGGCCATACCAACGGCCGGATGTCGCGTGCCAGGGATTCCGCCCGGGCCTGCGCTTGCGCCAGCAGCCGCGTGTAGTCGGCCAGCCACTCCGGGGGGATGTGGGCCCGGAAGTACGCCGCCGTCATCACCGCGCCCCGCGGCGCGGACGCCGCCCCGAACCCCACGTCCACCACGTCACCCAGGAAGCACGTGGACGCCCCCGTGTCCATCGCGTTGACGACGCGGCAGTCGAAATGCGCGTAACAGTCGTCGAGCACGGGCGCCCCCGTCGTCCCCAGACGGTGCGCGACGGTGGCCAGCTTGTCCACCTCCCGCCGGCTCTGGAACCCGAGATGGTGGATCAGGGGGTATTGATCGGTGCGCAGCAAATGGAGGCAGAACCGGCCGGAGGCGAACACGAGGTCGTGGCTGACGTTGAACTTGTGCACGAAAATCGCGACTCGCGGCACGTCCGGGACGATGGACGCTCGGATGGCGCTGTCGATGATCATGCCGTTGCGGGTGCCCCCGTGCTCCGCCGTGATCGCCACGACGGGGGAGGTCAGGGCCCGGAGGAGCTGATAGGTGTCGTCGGGCGTGAGCATTAGCTTTCAATATATGACCGGTTTGCACGAGCGGTTCCGGGCGCACGTGACGCGGGCGCGACTGTTTCGAGGGGGCGGCGCTCGCGCGACGGCCGTGCTCGCCGTGTCGGGGGGCGTCGATTCCGTGGCGCTGCTGGACCTGATGCACGCCGTGGCGGAGCCGCTCGGGCTCGATCTGGTGGTGGCCCACGCGGATCACGGGGTGCAGCCGGGCAGTGGGGACGTGGCGGCGATGGTGCGGTGGTTGGCGGCGCGCTACGACCGGCCGGTCGTCCTGGGCGAGCTGCGACTCGGCGCCGCCACGACGGAAACGGCGGCGCGTCGGGCGCGTTACGCCTGGTTGCGCGAGCAGCAGTGGCGCCACGGGGCACGATTCCTCGTGACCGCGCACCAGCGCGACGATCAGATGGAGACCGTTCTCCTGCGGGTGCTGCGCGGCAGCGCGCCCGCGGGCCTCGCCGGGATGGCGGGCCGGGCGCGGGGCGGTCTGGTGCGGCCCCTGCTCCCATTCACTCGCGCGGAGCTCGCGGCGCACGCCCGGGACGCCGAGCTGCCGACGCACGACGATCCCGCGAATCGCGACGCTCGCCACCTGCGGTCGTGGGTGCGCCAGATGCTGGTGCCGCTGGTGGTCGACCGCCTGGGGCCGGGCGTGCGCGACGACTTGCTCGCCGTCGCTCGTCACGCCGCGCGCGATCGGCGCGCCTGGCGCGGTGTGTTGGATCTGTTGCCGGCGTTGGACTTGCGCACATCCGCGCGCGGGTTCGACGTTGCCCGGGGAACGCTGGCCCGCTATGATGCCCCGGTAGCGGTGGCCCTGCTGCGCGCCGCCGCGCGCCGGGTGGGCTTGGTCTTGGGACCGCGGCGCGCGGGGCGGATCGCGATGCTGGCGCGGGGACCGTCGGGTCGGCGGCTGGAGCTGGGCGCCGGGTGGGTGGCCGAGGCGGCGCTCGAGCGGCTCGCGGTCTGTCGGGCGGGGGACGACGAGCGGCAGCCGGCGGCGATTCCGGCGGGTGCCGTCGGCGCGTTGCACTTCGGGGTATTTCGGGTGGAGTGGCGCCCGGAGCCGGCTCCGGCACGCGTCGAGCGCGCCGGCTGGACCACGTGGATCACCGGCGGGGCGTGGCTCGTGCGCGGGCTCGCGGCGGGTGATCGGGTGGCGCCGCTGCGCGGGGTCGGCCGCCGGGACGTGCGGCGGCTCCTGAGCGATGCGCGCGTGCCGCGCGCGGAGCGGCCGGGGTGGCCGCTGGTCGCGCGCGGCGAGACGATTCTCTGGGTGCCCGGCGTCTGCCGCGGCACGGCGGCGCTGCCGCTTCCCGGAACCGAGGCGGTGCGAGTTGACGTTATCCGAGACCACGGCCGCTAAGCAGATGGGCGGGCAAACGCTCGCCCGCACCGTCTTCGGCGCCGACACCATCGCCGCCCGGGTGGCGGCGTTGGGCGCCGAGATCACCGCGGCGTACCCGGACGGTGAGCTGCTCGTGCTGGGCTTGCTGAAGGGATCGTTCATTTTTCTGAGCGATCTCGTGCGCCGGATCGAGCGCCCGTTGCAGGTGGATTTCCTGGTGGCCGCGAGCTACGGCACCGGCACCGTGTCGAGCGGGGACGTGCGGCTGCTGTACGATCCCGCGACGGTGCTCGAAGGCCGGCACATTCTGCTGGTCGAGGACATTATCGATACGGGGAAGACCCTGAACCGGCTGGTGGAGCTGCTGCGTGCGCGCCGGCCCCGCAGTCTGGAGATTTGCGCCCTGCTGCACAAGCATATCGCCGAGCATCTGAGCCTGGACGCCCGGTTCGTCGGGTTCGACGCCCCCCCGGCGTTCCTGGTGGGGTACGGGCTGGATCACGCGGAGAACTACCGGCACCTGCCGTACATTGCGAGTTTGACCTAGATGGCCAATCGTCCCCCGCCGCCGCCGCGCGACTTCAACTGGGCCCGGATGCTCCGCACCCTGTCGTTCTGGGCCCTCGTGATCGTCGGCTCGATCGCGCTGGTGCAGTTCGCGTCGCAGCGCCGCCAGGAGGCCGCCGAGATCTCCTACACGCAGTTCGCCGAGGAGCTCGAGGCGGGGAACGTCGCGTCGGTCGAGATCACCGAGCGGCAGCGGGTGCGCGGCGGGTTCCGCCGCTCGGTCTCGGTCGGGCGGCAGAGCGCGGACAAGTTCGTGACGCTCCTGCCCTTCGAGTCGAGCGACACGTGGATCGCGGCGCTCCGCGTGCAGGGCGTCGACGTGCGCGCCAAGGAGACGCGCCAGTCGTTCGGCGTGCTGATCCTCAGCTTCCTGCCGTACCTGCTCATGCTGGGCCTCATCATCTTCATGCTGCGCCAGATGCAGCAGGGCGGCAACCGCGCGTTCGCCTTCGGCAAGTCCAAGGCGAAGCTCCTCACGGGGGACACGCCGAAGATCACCTTCGCCGACGTCGCCGGGTGTGACGAGGCGAAGTCGGAGCTCGAGGAGATCATCGAGTTCCTCAAGGACCCCCAGAAGTTCCAGCGTCTGGGCGGCCGTCTGCCCAAGGGCGCCCTGCTCATCGGACCGCCGGGCACGGGGAAGACCCTGCTTGCCAAGGCGGTCGCGGGCGAGGCGGGTCGGCCGTTCTTCTCGATGTCGGGCTCGGACTTCGTCGAGATGTTCGTGGGGGTCGGCGCCTCGCGCGTGCGCGACCTCTTCGAGCAGGGCAAGACGCACGCGCCCTGCATCATCTTCATCGACGAGATCGACGCCGTGGGCCGCCATCGCGGCGCCGGATTGGGGGGCGGACACGACGAGCGCGAGCAGACGCTGAATCAGCTGCTCGTCGAGATGGACGGCTTCGAGTCGAACGATGGCGTGATCCTGCTCGCCGCGACCAACCGCCCCGATATTCTCGACCCGGCGCTGCTGCGCCCGGGGCGCTTCGACCGCCAGATCGTGGTGGACATGCCCGACGTCCGGGGCCGCGAACAGATCCTGCGGGTCCACACCCGCAAGATCCCCCTGAAGCCGGGCGTCGATCTGCATCGCATCGCGCGGGGGACGCCGGGGCTCGCCGGCGCCGAGCTCGCCAACATCGTGAACGAGTCCGCCCTGCTCGCGGCTCGGCGGAACAAGAACGCCGTGGATAACCGGGACCTCGAGGACGCCAAGGACAAGGTGATGCTCGGCCTCGAGCGCAAGAGCCTCGTCCTGTCGGATGAGGAGCGGCGGCTCACGGCCTACCACGAGGCGGGGCACGCCCTCGTGAACGTCAAGATCCCGGGGCTCGATCCGATCCACAAAGTGACCATCGTGCCGCGGGGCCGCGCCCTCGGTCTGACCTTCTCGCTGCCCGAAGAGGACCGGCACGGATACACCAAGGAATACATCCTGGGCCGGCTCGCGACCGCCTACGGCGGACGGGTCGCTGAGGAGCTGGTCTTCGGACCCGAGAAGGTGACGACGGGCGCGGCGCAGGACATCCAGCAGGCCACCGAGATGGCGCGCCGCATGGTGACGCAGTTCGGGATGAGCGACGTCGTCGGGCCGGTCGCCGTGGGCGACCGGGAGGCCGAGATCTTCCTCGGCCGTGAGGTGGTGCAGCGTCGCGAGGTGTCCGAGCGGACCGCCGAGACCGTGGACGCCGAAGTGCGGCGCATCCTGTCGGAAGCGTTCGAGCGGGCCAAGGCCATCATCGTGGCGAACCGCGCGGACCTGGACCGTCTCACCAGCGCCCTGCTCGAGCGCGAGACCCTGGATCGCGAGGACGTCGAGCTGCTGATGGCCGGCAAGTCCCTGCCGCCGGTGCCCCCGGAGCCCCCGCCGGGGGCGACCACCGGCGAGTCGCCGGGTCGCGACAAGCCCGCCGCCGTCGCACAGCCGGTGCTCGGCAGCCCCCCGCCCGAGCCCGCCGGCGCGTGAAGGTCCGCGCCCTCGCCGCGCACACGCCTGAGGCGGTGCGCGCGGCGCTCGCGGCGCGGGGCTGGGAGGCCGATCCTGCGCGGTTCGCCGCCGTGGGTCTGCGGCCGCTCGTCCTCCTGTTCGAAGACATCGGTGACACCGAGCGCGAGGCCCTCGTCCGCTGGGGCGCGCGCGCCGGCACCGACGTGCTGACGGGCCCGGGGTGGGGCTTGGTCGCCGCCCCGGTGAGCCGGCTGGTGCCACTCGCCCGCTTCGAGCGGGTACCCCCGGGCCTCGAGGGACTGACCGAGCCGCTGGGCCGGTTCCTGGTCGGGTATGCCGAGCCGCCGACGTGCTGGGTGGTGGCGGGCGCCGAGTTCCGGCTCGACCGCCCGGTGCTCATCGGCATCCTCAACGTGACACCGGATTCGTTCTCCGACGGGGGGCGTTACGTCGACACCGCGGCGGCGTTGGATCACGCGGAGCACCTGCGTGCCTCGGGCGCCGACCTGATCGACGTCGGTGGGGAGTCGACGCGACCCGGCGCCGCCGCGGTGCCCGCCGAGGAGGAGATCGGACGCGTCGTGCCGGTGCTGCAGGCGCTCCTGGCACGGGGGCTGGGCCCCGTGTCGGTGGACACGCGGAAGGCGGCGGTGGCACGGGCGGCGCTCGCCGCCGGTGCGGCCGCGATCAACGACGTCTCCACGCTGGCGCACGACCCGGCGCTCGCCGGGGCCGTGCGTGACGCCGGGGCGGGGCTCATCCTCATGCACATGCGTGGCACGCCCGCTTCGATGGACGGGCTCGCGACCTACCGGCACCTCGCGACCGAGGTCGCCGACGAGCTCGAGGCCGCTGCGGCGCGGGCGGTCGCGGCGGGCATCGACGCGGGACGGCTCGTGCTCGATCCCGGCTTCGGCTTTGCGAAGACTGCGGAGCAGAGCCTACGGGCGCTGGACGAGCTGGCCACGGTCGTCGGGCTCGGCTATCCTGTAGCGGTCGGCCCGTCGCGCAAACGGTTTCTCGGCACCGCGACCGGTCGGCCGGTCGAGGACCGCGATCGCGCTACCGCGGTGGCGTGCGCGCTCGCCTGGGAGCGGGGCGCGCGGCTGTTCCGGGTGCACGACGTCACTCTGGCGAAGGAAGCGCTCGCGCTCGCGGGCGCGGTGAGCGCACCGTGAATCTCGAGACCCTGCGATTCCTGGTCCCCAAGCTGTGGCCCGACGCGGTGGAACTGCTGCTCGTCGCGTTCGTGCTGTACCGGTTCCTGCTGTATCTCGTGGGCACGCGGGCGATGCAGATCATGCTGGGACTGGTGTTCCTCGCCCTCGCGTATTTCGCCGCGCTGTTCGCGGAGTTCACGATCATCAGCTACCTGCTGAGCGCCCTGTTCACCTACGGGGCGTTCGCCGCGATCGTGGTGTTCCAGCCGGAGCTGCGCAGCGCGCTCGCCCGGCTCGGGCAGTCGGGATGGATGCGCTCATTCGGACGCGGTGACCGCCAATCGGTGGCCGAAGAGATCACGGAAGCGCTCGATCGCCTGTCCCGGGCCGGGACGGGGGCGATCATCGCGATCGAAGGCGACATCGAGCTCGACGAGTTCCTGGCCTCCGGCGCGCCGCTCGACGCGGCCGTGTCGGCCGACCTGCTGACCACCATCTTCACGCCGTATTCCCCCCTGCACGACGGCGCCGTGCTGATTCGGGGGGACCGCATCATCGGAGCGGGGTGCGTGCTCCCGCTCACGCAACACAAGGTGACGGACAAATCGCTCGGCACGCGGCACCGCGCGGCCATCGGGCTCTCCGAAGAGGCCGACGCCCTCGTGCTCGTGGTGTCCGAAGAGACGTCGTCGATTTCGGTGGCCAGTCACGGCCGGCTGCACCGGCACCTCACCGCCGAACAGGTGCAGGGCCTGCTGTCGGGCGCGTCCTACCCGCTCGCCGGGGGCGAGCACGTGGCCGCTCCTGCCGCCTGAGCGGCCGCCCTACCTGCGGGCCGCCGCCGTCGCGGCCCTCGTGTTCGCGGGATACCTCCCCACCGTCGCGCCATCGGTCACGCTGTGGGATGCGGCCGAGTTCATCACGGCCGCCCACGGCCTCGGCATCCCGCACCCGCCCGGCACGCCGCTCTTCGTGTTCACGGCGCACGTGTGGGGCGACCTGTTCCGCGTGGGGGAGTTCGCCTGGCGCCTCAATCTGCTCAGCGCGCTGATCTCCGCCGCCGGGGCCGGATGCCTGTTCCTGTGCGCCGACCGGTTGCTCGCGGGCGAGCGCGCGGTGCTGCGCACCGGTGGCGCGGGGGCCGCTGCGATCATCGCGGCGTTTTCCTTCACGCTGTGGCAGAACGCGAACGAGGCCGAGGTCTACGGCGTTGCCACCGCGACGATCGCCGCCGTCGCGTGGCTCACGCTGTCCTGGCGCGACGCGCGGGGTACGGCCCGCGCCGCTCGCCTGCAGCTGCTCATCGTGTATCTCCTGGCGCTGTCCGTGGGCACCCACCTCCTGGGTTTGCTCGTCGGCCCGGCGGTGATCGTGTTCGTCTGGGCGGTGCTGCGCGAGGCGCCGGCGCCCGAGGCGGACCTGCGGCGAGCCGAGTGGGCGGGTGGCGCGGCCCTCGCGGCGGTGTGGCTCGCGCTCGTGGCCGTGGGACTCGGCAAGCCCGTCCTGCTCTGGGTGGCCGGGGCGGGGGTCGCCGCGGCGGTCGCCTTCGGGATCGCGGCGCGCGTCCCGCTGTTCCCGCTTGCCGCAGTGCTCACGGCCGCGGTCGGAGTCTCGACGTACGGGTACCTCCTGGTGCGCTCGGGTCTCGACCCCACCCTCGACATGGCCGATCCGGAGACCTGGCGCGGTCTCCTCGGCGTCATCCGGCGCGAGCAGTATCCCCCGCGCAGTCCGCTCGACAACCCGCTGTTTGCGTCGGGCCCGGGGAACCCGGGCCGGACGCCTGCGCTCGTGCTGCAGCAGCTGGTCAACTACGTGCAGTACTTCGACTGGCAGTGGGCGCGGGCGCTGCCGGCCGCGGGGCGCGTCGTCTGCACGGCGCTGTTCGCGGCGCTCGGCGTCGCCGGGTTCCGCGCGCTTGCCCGGCGCGACCGGCCGGCGGCGTGGCTCCTGGGCACGCTATGGGTCGTCACCGGCCTCGGGCTCGTCGTGTATATGAATTTCAAGCCGGGGTTCTCGCTGTTCTGGGAGCTGTATCCGACGATCGCGCAGCACGAGGTGCGCGAGCGCGACTACTTCTTCATCGCGAGCTTTCAGTCGTGGGGGATGCTCGCCGGCCTGGGCCTCGCCACCGCCGCGAGCCGGACAGGGGCGAGCGGGCGGCGCGCCGGCGCGATCTTCGCGGTGGCGCTCGTTCCCGTGGCGCTCAACTTCCCCGCCGCCACCCGCCGCGGTGCCGACGCCGGGCTGGCGCGCGATTTCGCCTACGACCTGCTGCAATCGGTCGGGCCGTACGGCATCGTCTTCGTGCTGGGCGACAACGACACCTATCCGCTGTGGTACGCGCAGCAGGTCGAGGGCGTCCGCCGCGACGTGGCGGTGGTCAACCTCTCGCTGGCCAACACTGAGTGGTACCTGGCGCAGCTGCGCCGGGCGCCGGCGCCGTTCGACCCCGCGCAGGCGCCCTGGTACCCGGCGCCTCCGCCGGGCGCTCCCGGACCGTTGCTCGACGTGCCCGAAGCCGTGCTGCGTGCCGTGTCCCCGGTGACCATGGACCGCGACCGCGGGTTCCCGGTCGGGCGCGTGACCGTGCCGCTCAGCGCCGGTCAGACGCTGTGGCCCGCCGACCAGGCGGTGTTGCTGCTGCTGCAGCAGTACCTGGGGCGCCGCCCGGTGGCGTACGCCATCTCCTCGGGGCGTCAAGTGTGGCTCGGGCTCGACGGTGCGCTCGTGCAGCGCGGCCTCGTGTACGAGGTGTTCGACGGCCGTCCCGATACCGCGGGGTTCGTCCGCGGCCTGCAGGACCGATGGGTGGACACCGCGCGCACCCGCATGCTGGCGGACAGTGTGTTCCGTTACGGGGGTCTCGAGAGCCGAGGCCCGGCCCGCCTCGAGCCGGCCGCGCGCCAGGTCGCGACGACGCTGGCGACGCCCTTACTGGAGCTGGCGCAGGCCCGTGCCGTGGCGGGCGACGTGGCCGGCACGCTGGCCTACCTCCGCCGGGCCCATCAGGTGGCGCCGTCCACGGCACTCGCCGGCGTCATCCAACGCGTGGAAGCGGAGGGGTTGGGCGGTGTCCTGGGGACGGCCCCGCCGCCGGTGGTGCCGTAAGTTCCGGCGTCCGTATTGTTTCCGCGTTCCCGCCCGCCTAGGTTTCCAGCGCTATGAGTTTCGGGGACGTCCCCGAGCGCCTGTCCGCCATCCGGCGTGCGATTGGCCGGTGCCAGGCCGATGGGGGGTGGACCCACCCGGTCGCGATCGTGGCGGTCACCAAGGGGTTCGGGCCTGATGCCGTCGCGGCGGCGCTCGCGGCCGGTCTGGCGGACGTGGGCGAGAACCGCGTCCAGGACGCGCTGGAGAAAATGGCGGCGATGGCCGGGCGCGGCGCGGAGCCACGCTGGCACTTCATCGGTCATCTGCAGCGCAACAAGGCGCGTCTCGTGCCGGGGCGGTTCGCGCTGGTCCATTCCCTGGACTCGACCGACCTGGCACAGGAGCTCGATCGGCGGGCGGGGCAGGCGGGCGTGCGGGTGTCGGTGCTCGTCCAGGTGAACGTCGCGGGTGAAGCACAGAAGAGCGGCTGCGCGCCGGCGGAGGCGCCCGGGCTGCTGCGCGCCGTGGCCGCGTGCGACGCACTCGCGTTGGAGGGGCTCATGACGATGGCGCCATTCACCGGCGACGCGGGGATTCAGCGGCGCGCGTTCCGCGAGCTGCGGCTGCTGCGGGACCGCATGCAGGAGGACGGTTTATGGCTGCCGACGCTGTCGATGGGGATGTCCGAGGACTACGCGTCGGCCGTGGCCGAGGGAGCCACGCTGGTGCGATTGGGTACCGCCCTGTTCGGACCGAGGCCGACGTGACCGGTGACGTGTTCGATCTGACGCCGCTCGATGTCCGGAAGCAGGAGTTCCGGCGGGCGCTGCGGGGGTACGAGACCGCGGCCGTCGAGGATTTCCGGATGCGGGTGGCGGACGCGCTCGAGCGTGTGATCCGCGAGCGCGCGCTGCTCGAGGAGCGCCTGGAGGCACTCACCGATCAGCTGCGTGGATATCGGGAGCGGGAGCGCGCCATGAACGAGGCCCTGGTGGCGGCGCAGCAGCTGCGCGAGGAGATGCGCGGTGCCGCCGAGCGCGAGGCGCAGGTGGTCATGCGCGAGGCCGAAGTGCGGGCCGAGCGCCTCCTCGATCAAGCGCGGGGCGGCGAGCGGGCCGTGCAGGACCGCATGGCGGAGGTCGAGCGCCAGTTCCACGCCTACGTGGTGGGGTTCCGGCGGCTGCTGGAGCGGCAGCTGGCGGAGCTGCATGCCCTGGACGGGAGCGACCGCACGGCGTGAACGTGGCCGACGCGGTGCGGGCGGTGCGCGCGCGCAGCGCCCTCGCCCCGGAGGTCGCGGTGATCCTCGGCACGGGTTTGGGCGGACTCGCGGCGGCGCTCGAAACCGAGGCGCAAATCCCCTACGGGGACGTCCCCGGCTTCCCCGTCCCGACGGTCGAAACCCACGCGGGGCGCCTCCTCCTGGGCCGGTTGGCGGCCCGCCCCTGTGTGATGCTGCAGGGCCGCTTCCATGTGTACGAAGGCTACAGTGCCCGCCAGGTCGCCTTCCCGGTCCGTGTGCTCCGGGCCCTCGGCGCGCGCGTCCTCGTCGTGTCGAACGTCGCCGGCGGCATGCACCCCCTCTGGAGCCTGGGCGACCTGATGCTGATCGCGGATCACATCAACTTGCTGGGCGACAACCCGCTGGTGGGTCCTGGGGACGCCGACGGCGGGCCCCGGTTCCCGGACCTGTCGGTCGCCTACGATCCGGACTTGCGCGCCCTGGCGCGCTCGGTCGCGCTCGAGCAGGGGACGACGCTGCGGGAGGGGGTCTACGTGGCTGTGGCCGGCCCGAGCCTCGAGACGCCGGCGGAGTACCGCATGCTGCGCGCGCTGGGCGCGGACGTCGTCGGGATGAGCACGGTGCCCGAGGTCATCGTGGCGCGTCAGGAGGGGCTGCGGGTCCTCGGGCTGTCGATCATCACGGACCTGTGCCTGCCGGACGCGTTGGCGCCGGCCTCGGTCGAGCGGATCATCGCGGTCGCGCGTGCGGCCGAGCCGCGCCTCAGCGCGCTGGTCGGCGGCGTGGTGGAGCGACTGTCCTGATGGCCTTCCCCGTGATCGATCCCGCGCTGTCGGCTGACGCGCTCGAGCGTGATCTGCTCGACCGCTGGAAGGCCGAAAAGCTGTTCCATCTCGTGCACGCGGCGACGCGCCACGGCCCGCCGTTCGTGTTCTACGAGGGTCCCCCGACGGCGAACGGGCGGCCGGGCATCCACCACGTCTTCGCGCGCACCATCAAGGACCTGATCAATCGGCACCGGACCATGCGAGGCCACGCGGTGACGCGCAAAGCCGGCTGGGACACGCACGGATTGCCGGTCGAGATCGAGGTCGAAAAGCAGCTCCGCATCTCCGGCAAGAAGGAGATCGAAGCGTTCGGAGTGGCCGAGTTCAACCGGATGTGCCGCGACAGCGTGTTCCGCTACAAGCGGGACTGGGAGGAGTTGTCGGAGCGCATCGGGTACTGGCTCGACTACGACGACGCGTACGTCACCTACACCCCGGAGTACATCGAGTCGGTGTGGTGGCTGCTGCGGCGGCTGTACGACCGGGGGCTCCTGTACCGCGGCCACAAGGTGCTGCCCTACTGTCCGCGGTGCGGCACGGCTCTGTCCTCGCACGAGCTCGCGCTCGGATACGAGACGGTCCAGACCAATTCGGTCTCCGTGACGTTCCCGATCGCCGGAGCGCCCGACCGCCACCTCGTGGTGTGGACGACGACGCCGTGGACGCTGCTCGCCAACGTGGCGGTCGCGGCCCATCCCGACCTGGAGTACGGCGAGTACGAGCTCGGCGGCGTGCGGTACGTGGTGGCCGCGGCGCGCGCGGCGCACGTGCGCGCCGGCGGCCGGCCGCTCGCGGAGGGACGGCGCGTGGCCACGTTCGCCGGCCGGGACCTCGTGGGTTGGCGATACGCGCGGCCGTTGGACGTGGTCGCGCTCCCGCCGGAGGGCGATCGGGCCGTCGTCGTCCCGGGGGAGTTCGTGACGGCCGACGAGGGCACGGGGCTGGTGCACATGGCGCCGGCGTTCGGCGCCGACGATTACCAGGCAGGCCGCACGCACGGGCTCGCCCTCGTGAATCCGGTCGCGCCCGACGGCACGTTCCGGGGCACGGCGTGGCCCGAGATCGAGGGGCGGCTCGTCACGGACAAGGCGACCAATCAGACGATCATCGAGCGGCTGAAGCGCGACGGGCGCTGGGTGGAGACGCTGCCGTACAGCCACAGCTATCCGTTCTGCTGGCGCTGTGACTCCGCGCTCATCTACTACGCACGCAGCTCGTGGTTCGTCCGGACGACGGCCTTCCGCGACCGGATGCTGGCGGTCAACGCGACCGTGGGATGGCACCCGCCGGAAGTCGGCGCCGGGCGCTTTGGCTCGTGGCTCGAGAACAACGTCGACTGGGCGCTGTCGCGAGACCGGTACTGGGGCACGCCGCTGTGCGTGTGGGAGTGCGACCGGGATGAGGAGCACCGCGAGGTGCTCGGCTCGTTCGCCGAACTTGAGGCGCGGTGGGGACGCGCGCTGCCCGCGGATTTCGATCCGCACAAGCCACACATCGACGGCTTCACGTGGGCCTGCGCGACCTGTGGCGGGACAATGCGCCGGGTTCCCGAGGTGATCGACGCGTGGTTCGATTCCGGGGCCATGCCCGTCGCGCAGTGGCACTATCCGTTCGCGGGCGAGCGCGAGTTTCGCGGCCATTTTCCGGCGGATTTCATCTGCGAGGGGGTGGATCAGACGCGCGGGTGGTTCTACTCGCTGCTCGCGATTGCGGTGGGGGCGTTCGACGAGCCGGCGTACCGCAACGTCATCGTCAACGAGCTGGTGCTCGACGCCGAGGGCCAGAAGATGTCGAAGAGTCGCGGCAACGTGGTGGATCCGGCGGCCGTCATCACCGCGGTCGGCGCCGATGCGCTGCGCCTCTACCTGCTGGGCCAGAGCCAGGTGTGGCTTCCCAAGCGGTTCGACGCGGCCCAAATCGGGGAGCTGGCCGGCGCGTTTCTCAAGACGCTGCGCAGCACGTACGACTTCTTCGCTTTGTATGCGGGCGACTGGACGCCGGCCGCCGCACCCGCGTCGGCGGGGGGCGCGCCCGCCGACCGCTGGCTGCTGGCGCGGCTCGACGAGGTGACCGCTGCTGTCGACGGCGCCTGGACGGGGTATGACGCGACCGCGGGCGTGCGGACACTGATCGAGTTCGTCGTCGACGACCTGTCCAACTGGTACGTGCGGGTCAACCGTGGCCGGTTCTGGGCGCCCGACCGCGAGGCGGACCCGGCGGCGCTCGCGACCCTGCACGAGGCCTTGCTGACGGTCACCCGCCTGCTCGCGCCGGCCGCCCCGTTCGCGGCGGACGCGCTGCACCGCGCGCTCACCGGAACCTCGGTCCACCTGGCCGCGTTCCCCGTCGATGGCGGCCGGCGCGATCCTCCCCTGGTGCGCGCCATGGCGGTGATCCGCCAGCTCGCGACCCTCACCCGCGCGGCGCGCGAGGCGCGTAAGTTGCGGGTCCGGCAGCCCGTACGGGCGATCCGCGTGGCCGTGCCGGCGGGCGACCGGGGCGAGACCTTGGTGGACCTGTTAGATATGTTGGCTGCCGAAGTCAACGCCAAGACGTGTGAGCTCGTCGCTTCGGACGACTCGCTCGTGACGCTCCGCGGCAAGCCCAACTTCCGCAGCCTGGGGAAGCGGTACGGCGCGGACACGCCGCGGGCGGCGGCGGCGGTGGCGGCCCTGGATGCCGCGGCGCTGCGGGCGCTCGAACGGGGCGAGAGCGTGACGGCGGGCGGCTTCGCGGTGAGCCCGGCGGACGTGACCGTGACTCGGGACGTCGCCAGCGACTGGGAGATCCAGACGGCCGGACCCTACGTAGTGGCGCTCGATCCCGCGCTCACGCCCGAGCTGGTGCAGGAGGGGCTGGCCCGGGAGGTGGTGAACCGGGTGCAACGCCTCCGCAAGGAGGCGGGATACGAGTACCGGACCCGCATCGAGCTGAGCGTGTCCGGGGACGAGGAAGTGGTCGCAGCGGTGCGGCGGCACCGGCCGTTCATCGAGGGAGAGACCCTCGCCCGCCGAACGGTGTTGACGGGCCCACCGGGCGCCGCCGACATCTCACAGGACGTCGACATCGAGGGACGCCGCGTGAGGATTGCGCTGCGGCGCCATGACGGACGAAAGGGCGATACGGAATAATGCCGGCGAAATCGAAGTCGAAGGGACTGACCAAGAAGCAGCTCCAGCACCTCGAGAAGCGGCTGCTCGAAGAGCGGGCCCGCGTCATGAAGGAGCTGGGCCACTACGACGAGTCGTTCAACTCGAGTCTCCAGGCCTCCGATGGAGATCTGTCGAGCTACTCGTTCCACATGGCGGACCAGGGTACCGACGCGATGGAGCGCGAAAAAGCGTTCCTCTTCGCTTCGCAGGAGGGTCGGTACTTGTGGCACGTCAATCAGGCGCTGCGGCGCCTGTACCGCACGCCCGAGAAATTTGGGAAGTGCGAGCAGTGTGGCGACGACGTGGGGTTCGAGCGACTGGACGCGCTGCCCCACGCGCGACTCTGCATCTCGTGCAAGGCGAAGGAAGAAGATGGCAAGCGGCGCTGATCGCCGGCTGTTCTGGGCGGTGGCCACCGCGGTGGTCGCGGCGGATGTCTTCACCAAGCTCCTGGCGGAAGCCCGACTCTCCTACCGCCCGCTGCCCGTGATCGGCGACTGGGTGCGCCTGCGCCTGATCTACAACGAGGGTGCCGCCTTCGGTCTGCATCTGGGCGATCACTCGCGGTGGATCTTCTTCGGCCTGGCCCTGCTGGCGCTCGTGGTCCTCGGCTCCATGGTGCGGAGCACCAGGACCGGGGACGCGGTTTCGGTTCGCCGCGCTGGCCCTGATCTGTGGCGGCGCCGCGGGGAACCTCATCGACCGCGTGCGCAGCGCTCAGGGCGTCGTGGACTTTCTTGACGTCGGCGTGGGCGCGTGGCGCTGGCCCACGTTCAACGTCGCCGATTCGGCGATCACCGTCGGCGCCATCGCCCTGGCCCTTTCCCTCTGGGCCGAGGGGCGGACGGCAGACCGCGCGAAGGAGGCGGGGACGGCCGTGCCGTGACCGCTCCTCTGGCCCCGGGCGTCGTCGTGTTCTGCGTGGCGACGGACGCGCCGGGTCGCCTGGACGTGTTTCTCGCTGACCAGCTCGCGCTGTCCCGCACCGAGGCCGCTCGCCTCATCGCCGCCAAATCCGTTACCGCTGCGGGCACCCCGCTGCGCGCGTCCGCCCACCCGCCGCGCGGCACCGAGCTGCGGGTCGAGCTCCCGCCGGTCGCGCCGCCCCGCACCTACGCGCCGGCCCATGCCGATCTCCGGTTCGTCTACGAGGACGATTATCTCGCCGTCCTCGACAAGCCCGCGGGCCTGGTCGTCCACCCCGGGCCCGGTCACTGGGGCGACAGTCTGGTCAACGTGCTGGTGGGGCGGGGCACACCGCTCGCGGCGGCGGGCGGCGCGGGGCGGCCGGGCATTGTGCATCGGCTCGATCGCGACACGTCGGGCCTCCTGCTACTCGCCAAGACCGACGACACGCACCGGCGCCTGGCCCGCGCCATCGAGCAGCGCCGCGTGACACGTGTGTACGCCGGACTCGCGTGGGGGCATTTCCCGCAGTCGGCCGTGGACATCGACGCGCCCGTCGCGCGCCACCCACGGGACCGGAAACGCATGACCGTGCGCGCGGGCGGGCGGCATGCCCTCACGCACGTCGAGGTGGTGGCGCGGTATGCGCACACGGAGCTGCTCCGCCTCCGCCTCGGCACCGGGCGCACGCATCAGATCCGGGTCCATCTGGCGCACGTGGGCCACCCGCTCGTGGGCGACCGCGAATACGCCTTCGGCGGGGCGCGCCGCGTCACGCCGTCACGACGGCGCGAAGCCGAGCGGGTGGCGGCCCTCGCCCCGCGCCAGATGCTGCACGCGGCGGAGCTCAACTTGATCCATCCCGCGACCGCCGCTCCGCTGCAGCTGCGCTCGGAATGGCCCGACGACCTGCGTCCCGCCCTGGCGGAAGCGGCGGGGGACCCCGCCGTGCTTGCTGAACGCAAACCGTTGCAGTATCTTGGCTTCTGGCGTTCGGATGGGTGACGCCGCGACCGTCCGACTCCTCCTTTTCCGAGTCGGCACCCTGATTTGCGCCGCCGAGGTGGACGCGGTCGCCGAGATCCTCCCTCGGCTCGATGCCACGCGCATCCCCGGTGCCATGCCGTTCGTCGCCGGGCTGGCCAACGTCCGCGGCACGCTGGTGACGATGGTGACCGGGTGGCGGGCGCTCGGCCAGCCGGTGCCGGCGGCGGAGGACGGCGGCACCACCGTCCTGCTGCGGCTCGATGAGGGACGCCGCGTGATCGGCTTCATCGTGGACGAAGTGGTGGATCTCGTGACCGCCTCCCGCGCCGAGCTGCAGGATCGTGCGGGACTGCCCGGAGTGGATCCCGTGTTGGTCCAGGCCGTGGGGCGCCGGGGTGACCACTCCTACGTGGTGATCGACATCGCAGCGTTGCTGGCCCCTGTGCTCGCGTCCTAGTTCGAGGGAGGGTGGATGAGCCACACTGTCCTGGTCTGCGACGACGCCATCTTCATGCGCACGATGATCAGCGACATCCTCGCGCAGGCCGGCTTCGAGATCGTCGGCGAGGCGGAGAGCGGGATTCAGGCGGTCGAGAAGTACCGGCAGCTCAAGCCCGACCTCGTGACCATGGACATCGTGATGCCGGACATGGGCGGCATCGACGCCGTTCGCGAGATCGTGAAGCACGATCCGGAGGCACGGATCCTGATGTGCAGCGCGATGGGGCAGCAGGCCCTCGTCGTCGAGGCCATTCAGGCCGGTGCCAAGGATTTCGTCGTGAAGCCGTTTCAGCCCTCCCGCGTGCTCGAAGCGGTCCAGCGCGTTCTCGGATAGTCATGGACTTGTCGCAGTACGCCGAGTTGTTCCTGGCGGAAAGCCGGGAACATCTGAGCGCCTGCAATGAGTGGCTGCTGCACTGGGAGCGGGACCCCGCCGCGACCGAGCCCGTCGGCGGCCTGTTCCGTGCCGTCCACACCATCAAGGGCATGGCGGCGACGATGGGGTACGGGGCGGTGTCGGATCTGGCGCACCGCATGGAGAACCTCCTCGATCGCTTGCGGCGCGACGAGACACCTCCGACACCGGAGTTGCTGCAGATCCTGTTCCGCGCGACCGACGCTCTGGAGCAGACGATCACCCACGCCGCCGCGGGCCGCGCCGCCGGCGCCGACACGCGCGCCGTCCACGCCGAGCTGGACAGGGCGGAGCGGCGGCTGGGCGGCGGGCAGCCGGCCGAGCCGGCTGCCCCGGTGGCCGCGCGGCCCGCGGGTGTGCCGGAGGGCCGGTTGGTGACGGTGGGGCTGCGGCCCGAGGCGCCGCACAAAGGCGGTCGCGCGCTCGTCGTGCTGCGGCGGGTCGAGGCGCTCGGCGCGGTGCGCGACGTGACGCCGCCCACCGGCGCCTTCGAAGCGGACGACTTCGACGGCCGGTTCAGCTTCCGACTCGCAACCGCCGCGACGACCGACGCCATCACCGCGGCGGTCCGCGCGGCCGGCGACGTCGATTCCGTGCTCGTGAGCGAGGTGCACGCGCGGGCGGCTGCCACCCCGGCGGGCGATGCGGCCCGCAGCCGCCATATCCGTGTGGACCTGCGGCGTCTCGATGCCTTGATGGATCTCATCGGAGAGCTGGTCACCTCGCGGGGCCGGTTGACCGACCTCGCCGCACGGCGCCGGGACCCCGAGATCGACGATCTCGCGATTCAGGTGTCGCGGCTGTCCGCCGATCTGCAGGCCGAGATCATTCAGGCGCGCATGACTCCGGTATGGCAGGTGTTCGACCGATTCCCGCGCGTGGTGCGGGACATGGCGCATCAGCTCGGCAAGCAGGTGCGACTGCGGGTGGAGGGAAAGGAGATCGAGCTCGATCGGGCGATCCTCGACGAACTGGGCGACCCGCTCGTACATCTCCTGCGCAACGCGGTGGACCACGGCATCGAGGCGCCCGACGAGCGGGCGCGGCGCGGCAAGACGCCCGAGGGGGAGGTCCTGCTCGCCGCCGTGCGGGAGCGGGCCAGCGTCACGATCACGATTGCCGACGACGGGCGCGGGATCGATCGCAGTCGCATTCTCGCGAAGGCGAAGCGGGAAGGACTCGCCGATCCGGCTCTGACGGAGCTGTCCGACGATCACCTCCTGCGGGTGCTCGCGCGGCCCGGTTTCACGACCGCCGAGTCCGTCACGAGCGTGTCCGGACGCGGTGTGGGGATCGAGGTGGCGCTCACGCGGTTGCGCGCGATGGGCGGGTCGCTCGAGGTCCGCTCCGAGGAGGGGAAGGGCACCGTGTTCGAGTTACGGTTGCCCGTCACGCTCGCCATCGTGCGCGCGCTGATCGCCGCGGTCGGCGCCGAGCGCTATGCCTTGCCCCTGACGTACGTGTCCGAGACGGTCGAGCTGGGTGCGGCCCCGTTGACGACCGTGGACGGTCGCGAGGCAATGCTGCTGCGCAACCGCGTGATTCCGATCGTCCATCTGCGGGACCTGCTCGGGGCGGGCGGGGATCCGCCCCGGCCCCGGCGGCCCGTGATCGTGGTCGAACTGGGCGGTCGACGGGCGGGCGTCGTGGTGGATGGCATGGAGGGTCAGCGGGAGATCGTGGTCAAGAGTTTCGATGCGCCGCAGGGCACGCTGCCCGTCTTCAGCGGCGCCACGATCATGGGTGACGGTGTGCCGGCCTTGATTCTCGACCCCGGCGGGCTTCTGTGAGGGAGGCGGCATGGATGATGTCCGCGAGCTGAAAGAGCTCCAGCTCGACGCGCTGCGAGAGGTGGCGAACATCGGGGGCGGACACGCGGCCACCGCGCTGTCGCAGATGACGAACCGTCCGGTGATGATCAGCGTGCCGCGCATCAACGTGGTGCGACTCGAGGAGGTCCCCGACCTGATCGGATCGCCCAACGAAGTCGTGGCGGCGGTGCTGATGCACATGCTGGGCGATCTCACGGGCCGCACCCTGCTGCTCTTCCCCGAGCGGGTGTCGCTGCGCCTGTGCGACATGCTGCTGCGCCGTCCGCCGGGCGGGACGGTCGATCTGGGACTGCTGGAGCAGTCGGCCTTGAAAGAGGCCGGGAACATCCTGTCCGGTGCGTACATGAACGCGCTGTCCGAGTTCATGCACATGCTCCTGTTGCCGTCGGTGCCCAGCCTCGTGGTGGACCTGTCCGCCGCGGTGCTCACTACGACCTACCTGAACTTCGGACACGACCGCGACTTCGTGTTCTGTGTGGAGACCGAGTTTCGTATCGATGTCGAGGACACGCTGCGGGGCCATTTCCTGCTGCTGCCCGACATGGCTTCGCTGCGCGCGATTTTCGACGCCATCCGCCTCTCCTGACCCGTGACGGCGCCGGCGCTCACCGACCGGGACCTGGCGGTGCTCCGGTCCTTTGCCCGCCGCATCGATGCCGCGGACGCGGGGGCGCACAACAACCTGGGCGTCCTCTACTTCCAGAAGGGCCTGGTCCGCGAGGCCATCGGGGAGTTCACCCGCGCCCTCGATCTGGATCCGCGCATGCAGGTCGCGCAGCGCAATCTGGAGATCGCGTATCGGCAGAGCGGCTATCATGACGCGTACCTCGCGGAGCTGGAGGACCGGCTGCGGACCGCGCCGGACGATCGGGAGGCTCGCTGGGAGCTGGGCCGGACGCACGCGACGCTGGGCCGCTTCGCCGAGGCGGTGCGCGAGTTCGAGCGGCTGGTCGCGAGCCGCCCGGACGACGTGGCGGCCGTCGTGCAGCTCGCGCTGGCGGAGCGGGCGCGCGGCCGACTCGACGTCGCGACCACGTGGCTCGAGCGGGCGCGGGAGATCGACGGGGCGTCCAGTGTGGTGCATTTCTACCTGGGCGAGGTGCTGTACAATCGCGGCCTCAACGAGGCCGCGATTGCCGCGCTCGAGCAGGCCGTCGCGTTGATGCCGGACAATGCGAGCGCGCATTACATCATGGCCTTCGTCCTGGGCGACCTGGGACGACACGAGGAAGCCCGCGCGGCATCCAAGCGTGCCGTGCAGTTGAACCCGCCGCTGGCGCGGGCGCACGCAAACCTCTCGCTCGAGCGCTTCGCGACGGAGCGCCGCAGCCGTCCCCTCCGCCCGCCCATCGCCGACATCGCCGCCGCCGATGATCGCGCGCACTACAACCTCGGGCTCGCGTTCCGTCACAAGGGCTACTACGCCGAGGCGCTGCACGAGTACCGGCTCGCGCTCGACCGCGGCGAGGACCGCCGGCTGACGCAGCAGGCCATGGCCGAGGTCCATCTGCTGATGCGGGACTTCGACGCCGCCCTGACGCTGTACGACACGCTGCTGCACGACGAGCCCGGCGCGCCCAAGTTGTGGAACGAACGCGGCATCGTGCTGCACCAGATGGGCCGCGCCGACGACGCGCTGGGCTGCTATCGCCAGGCGATCGAAGCGGACGGCACCTACGCGCTCGCGTGGAACAATCTGGGTGTCGCCCTGGCCCAGCAGGGCCAGGCCGAGGAGGCGATCGAGGCGCTGCGCCACGCGCAACAGATCCAGCCGCAGGTGACCGCGGCCCGCCTCAACCTCGCCCTGCTCCTGACGTACCTCCATCGCTACCAGCTGGCGCTCGAGGCGTATCGGCAGGTGCTGGCGGACGCGCCCGACTCGGCGCATGCCTGGAACGGCGTCGGGATCGTGCTGGTGGAGCTCAAGCGGTTCGCCGACGCCCGCAATGCGTTCGCCCGTGCGATCGAAGCCGACCCGGGCCTCGCGGGCGCGCACTACAACTTGAGCTTCGCGCTGTCGAACCTCGGCGAGTTCGAAGCCGCGCTGCGGGCCACCAAGCGGGCCCTGGAGCTCGATCCCTACTACGTGCCGCAGAAATTCGCACTCGCGATCGACCTGCAGTACGAACGGCCCGTCATCGGGGTGGTGCCGGAGATCTCGGCGGATGTGTCCGCGGCGGCGCTCGGCGGGTCGTTCTCGTTCGACCAGCGCCTGCTCGACGCCATCTTCGCCGAGTTGACGCCGGAGGCTGCGGCGCCGCCCGCGCCGCGGCCCAGTCGCAGCGGAGCGGCCGACGATCCGCTGGCGCTGGCGCGCGATTACGTGAGCAAGGGACTGACCGAGCTGGCGATCGCCGAGGCGGTCCGCGCCGTGCCGCGCGGCGCGAGCAAGGCGGCGGCGGCGGTGCTCGTGGGGGGCGTGTACGCCGGTCGCGGACTGCACGGCGAGGCGCTCGAGCGCTACCGCGAGGCCCGTGAACTCGCCCCCGACGATGCCGCAGCGTTACGGGGCGAGGTCGAGGCGCTGCTCGCGCTGGGTCGCGCGGACGAGGCCGGGCCGCTGCTCGACGACCTGCTGCGCCTGGCGCCCGACGACGTCGACGTGCTCGTGGCCGTCGCGCGGGCCCGCGCGACGCGGGGCGATGCCGCGGGGGCCCTCATCCTGCTGCAGCAGGCGCAGGCGCGCGAGCCGGCCCGAGCCGATCTCCACAAACTGCAGGGGGACGTCGCGGTGCGGGTCGGCGACCGGCAGGGAGCGTTGGCGGCCTACCGGGCCGCCCTCCAGCTCGACGCGGGCTACGTGCAGGTGTGGCGCGACCTCGGCCGGCTGCACGAGGAGCGGGAGGAATGGGGCGAGGCGCGCGACGCCTACGAGCGCGCCCTCGACGTGCTCCCGACCTATCACGAAGCCGGGCTCGCGCTCGCGGAGCTCCATCGCCGCGCAGGGCGGATCCGGCACGCGGTGGCGCGGCTCGCGGAGATGCTGGAGCACGATCCGTACGATCTGGACGCGCTGCTGCTGCTGGGCCGCTCGCTGCTCGAGGACAAGCGGATCGACGCCGCCCTGGAGGCGTTTCGCCGCGTGCTCAAGTTCGATCCCGATCACGTCGCCGCGCTGTTCCACGCCGGCGTCACCTTCGCCCGGCTCCGCCAGTACCGCGAGGCGGTCCAGGCCTGGGAGCGGGTGATCCGCCTCGACCCGGGCGGCCCGTACGCGCAGCGCGCCCGCATGCACGTCCGCACGGCGTCGGATCTGCTGCGGATCTTCCAGACGGAGGCCGCCTAGCCGTGGCGATCGAGGGTCCGCTCCGCGAGCTGTCGATTCACGACGTGTTCCAGCTGCTCGATCTGAGCCGGAAGACGGGCGTCCTGCACGTCGCGTCCGGCCTGCGCCAGAACGCCGGCACGATTCACTTCGACCAGGGTGCGATCGTCTACGCCGAGATCCGCAGTAATCCGCATCTCCTGGGCGAGCTGCTCGTCCGATCGGGGCGGGTGTCGCGGGACGAGCTCGAGGACGCGCGTGAGCGGCAGCGGCGGGGGGCGGACTCGCGGCGGCTCGGGGAGATCCTGGTCGACGCGGTGGTGATCACGCCGCGGGAGCTGCGGCGCTACCTCCGGGCGCAGATCGAGGAGGTGGTGTTCGAGATCACGAGCTGGACGGAGGGTCACTTCTCGTTTTCGGAGGGGTCGCTCGACGCCGTGCCGGAGGACGCGCAGGTACGGATCCGCGTGGAGGCGCTGCTGATGGAAGGCGCCCGGCGCATCGACGAGTGGGCCCGCATCGAAAAGCGAATTCCCCATCTGGGGATCGTGCCGGCCCTGGCGCCGAGCCCGGAGGGGAATGAAGGGCAATTGGACCTGCTGCCCCCGGAATGGGAAGTGCTCGCGCTCATCGACGGACACCGCGACGTGCGCACGATCGCGACCGAGCTGGCGCGCTCGGAGTTCGACGTGGCGAAAACGCTGTTCGGGCTCGAGAGCGCCGGCGTCATCCTGCTGCTGAACCGCGCGCCGGAGCCTGAGTCCGGGGCTGCGTCTGGCGGGCAGGGGAGCGCGTTGCGGTCCCGCGCCGAGGAGGCGTTGCGGCAGCAGGATCTGGAGCGCGCCCGCGCGGCGGCCGAAGGCGCGGTGGCGGCCGAACCCCATGCCGCGACCGCCCATCTCATCCTCGGACGCGTGCATCTGGCCGCGGGCCAACCGCAGCAGGCGGTGCAGTCTCTCGCGCGCGCGGCGCGGCTCGATCCGCACGTCGTGTCCGCCCACCGCCTGCGCGGATTCGCACTGGCGTCTCTGGGGCGATTCCAGGAGGCGCTCGATGCGTGGGAGCAGTGGGAGCAATCCGCCGCGCGGCCGGCGGAGGAGGACGCGCACCGCGATGCCGTGCGGCAGGCGCGGGAGGCGGCGTTGATTCTCGGCGGAACGATCACGCATGGCTGACACGGTCCGCACGTTGTCGGCCCAGCTCGCGCAGGATCCGCAGAGTCTGGTGTTTCTGCGGCTCGGCGAGCTGCTGCGTCGCAAGGGCCGGGTCGATGCCGCGCACCGCGTCGCGCTCGCCGGGCTGGAGCGCCATCCGCACAACGCCGACGCGCACGATCTCTACGCCCGCATCCTCGCGGACAAGCACGACTACGAGCGCGCGTTCGACGAGTGGGACATGGCGATCCGGATCGCGCCTCGCCATCTCGGCGCGCTGAAGGGGCTCGCGTTCCTGTATTTCAAAGTCGGGGACATTGCGCAGGCGGAGCAGTTGCTCGCGACGGCGCAGCAGGTGACCGCCGACGATGCCAGCATCGCCCAGGCGCTCGCGATGGTCCGCGGCGCGACGGGCCCGCCGGCGCCCGGGGCACCGACGGCGCCACCGCAAGCCGAGGCTGCGGCCTCGGAGCCCGGAGCCGTGCCGGCCGCGTCCCCCGCCGCGAGCGAGACGGTCGAGCCGGCGGCCGCGTTCGAGGAGGCGCGGGTGTTCGCCGGCCTCGACGGGGCCCAGGAGGGGCTGCTCCTCGTCGACGGCGCGGGCCGCGTCATCGGCGGCGCGCTGCGCACGCCGGCGGGCGAGGATGCCGCGGAGCAGGTCGCCGCGCACCTTGCCGGCGTGTCGCGCGAGGCGTCACGGGCGGCGCGTCTGCTGAGCCTCGGGTCGTGGATCGGATTGTCGGTCGAAGGCCAGGTGGGGCACATGCATTTGTGCGCACCGCGGGACGACGCGGTGCTGCTGCTCGTGCGCGACCGCGCGGTGCCGTTGGGACGGCTGGCCATGCTGGCGCAGCGGGCCGCCCACGCGGCGCGCCAGTGGCTCGAGCGTTCGGCGTGACGACGGGCGCGGGGTTCGCCCGCATCCTCGAGCCGGTCACGCGGGTGGCCGGCGTGCGCGGCGCGATGATCGTGTCGGAGGACGACGGGCTCATGGTGGAGGAGCAGCTCCTCGAGGGAGTGCGCAGTCCCGCTGTCGCCGCGCTCGCCGCCAGCCTCGCGCGGCGCCTGGCGCGCGCGCTCGGCGCGGCCGCTGCGGGCGCGCCGGCCTTCTGGCACCTCCAGGGTGAGGACGGGGCGCTCCTCGCGGTGCCCGCGGCCGGCCGCCTGCTGATCGTGGCGATCGCGGCGCCCGACGTCAATATCGGACTCGTGCGCCTCGAGCTGCTCCGCGCGGCGGAGGCCACCGGATGACGGCCCGCGCCGTCGAAGCGTGGACCCTCGCACCCCTCACCGTCTTCGTGGGCGAGGTGCAGGCGCGGCTCGTCCTGCTGATGACTCCGGTGGGACAAGTCCTGGCGCAGTGGGGCTTCACGCGGGCCGTGGACGTCATGTCGGCGGCCGCGCTCGGGGCGGGTATCATGGCGTCGACCCAGGAGCTGGCGCGGCAGATCGGGCAGCGGCCGTTCCCGGCGGTGGGGCACGAAGGCCGGGAGTACGGCATCTTCCTCGCGTCCCTCGCCACCGCCCGCGGACCGCTGGTGACGCTCGTCGTCTACCCGCTCGACGTTTCGTCGCTCGGGATCGTGCGGTTATTCTTCGAGCAGTTCGCCGCCGATCTGCAGACGGCGAGTCCCAAGGAACCGGTCGTCGAGCAGGTGCTCGCGGCCGACTTCGAGCGCGAGCTGGCCGACAGCCTCAACGCGCTGTTCGGGAGATAGCGGCGGTGTCCCTGGTCAACTTCACGACGCGCGAGATCACCTGCAAGATCGTCTACTACGGGCCCGGCCGCTCGGGCAAGACGCGCAACCTGCAGTACATCTATGAGCGCGTGCCGGACGACCGCCGCGGCCGGATGATCTCGCTCGCGACGCAGACCGACCGCACGCTGTTCTTCGATTTCCTGCCGCTCGACCTCGGACAGATTTCGGGCTTCGTCACCCGCTTCCAGCTCTACACGGTGCCGGGCCAGGTGTACTACAACGCGACTCGCCGCCTCGTGCTCCAGGGTGCGGATGGGATCGTGTTCGTGGCCGACAGCCAGGCTCGGCAGCTCGACGAAAACGTCGAGAGCCTGCAGAATCTGCAGAGCAACCTGCTCGAGCTGGGTCAGGACGTCCGTCAGGTCCCGCTGGTGTTGCAGTACAACAAGCAGGACCTCCCGCGCGAGCTCGTGCTCGCGCCCGGCGAGATGGACGAGGCGCTGAATTTTCGCGGGGTCCCGAGTTTCGCGGCGGACGCGCTCCGCGGCACGGGTGTCTTTGAGACCCTGAAGAGCGTGTCCGAGCTCGTGCTGCGGCGGCTCGCGGCGGGTGCGCCGACGTGAGCACGCCCCTCAACGCCAAATTCACGCTCGAGACCTTCGTCGTCGGCGCCGCAAACCGGCTCGCCGTCGCCGCGGCCCGCAGCGTCGCCGAGGCGCCGGGCTCAGCGTACAACCCGCTCTTCATCTACAGCGCATCGGGACTGGGCAAAACCCACCTGCTGATGGCGATGGGGCACGCGGCGCAGGCGATCGCTCCCGCCCTCACGGTTTCCTACATGACCGTGGACGAGTTCGTGGAGGAGTTTCACGCCGCCGTCGCCAAGGGCGGGAAGGATGCGCTGCGGCGGCGGTTCCAGGCGTTCGCCATGTTGCTGGTAGACGACGTGCAGTTCCTCGCCGACCGGCGGGAGATGCAGGCCGAGCTGCTGCGCCTCACCGAGGCGCTGCTCGGGGCGGGGCATCAGATCGTGCTCACGAGCGACCGTCCCCCCGCCGAGATCGCCGACCTCGATGAACGGTTGATCGCGCGGTTCTCGGGCGGCCTGGTGGTGGATATGGGATCCCCGGATTACGAGACCCGGGTAGCGATCCTGCGGCGCAAGGCCGAGGAACGGGGCGCCGCCTTCGCGCCCGGCGTGCTCGAGGTGGCCGCATCGCTCGACTTCGGCAACGTGCGCGAGTTGATGGGCGCGCTGAACCGGTTGATCGCCTACCAGGCGGTCAGCGAGGCACCGCTCGAGCCGGCGACGGCGCGCGGGGTGCTGGGAGCCGGACCGGGATCGCGCGGCGTGGTGGCAGGGGGCCCCGGCGACACCGCGGACACCGCGCCTCCGGCCGGAGAGTCCGATGCGGCGCTCGCCGAGCCGACCGTGGACGAGTTCGGCACGTTCTTGAGCGAGGTAGAGGAGACGGTCGGGCGGGCCGTCGAGGCCTGGCGGGCGCGGGTCGCGGAGGCGGTGCTGCGCTGGGGGGGGGAGGGGTACCGGACCGGCCGCCTCGAGGCGCTGCTCGAGGAGCGCTCCCCGGATCTCGCGGAACGCGCGATCGCCGCGTACGTCACCGATGTGGCGCGCCTGCGCGCCCTCGAGGTCGAGGTGGCGCCGCTCGACCCCGCGGCCGCGCGCAATCCGGTGTTCCGCGACCCGGAGCGGATGGCGGAGGCCGAGATCCTCGCTGAGCGGGTTCGGGCCGGCGGGGCGCCGCCGCCGGGGCCGTCCGCCGCGTTTTCTCTCGCGACTTTCATTACCGGGCCGTCGAATCAGGTGGCGGTCGCCGCGGCCCGCGAAGTGTGTGAGAGCCCCGGACGCCGGTACAACCCCCTCGTCCTGGTCGGTCCGCCGGGACTGGGCAAGACGCATCTGTTGCACGCGATCGGCGGCGAGCTCGCGCGCCCCTCCGGAGCCGTCGTCGCCTGCCTGCCGGCGGCCGCCTTCACCGATGAGCTGATCGGGGCGATCGACGCGGGCCAGGTGGACCGGTGGCGTGCCCGCTACCGGCGGGCCACCGCGCTGCTGCTCGATGACGTCGACGCGCTCGCCGGGAAGGACCGCACCCAGGAGGAGCTGTTCACCCTGTTCAACGTCCTGCTCGGCGGAGATCACCAGCTCGTGTTTACCGCGCCCGCCCACCCGGGGCGATTGAACGGGCTCGCGGCCCGCATCGTCTCGCGGCTGGCCGGTGGCCTCGTCGTCGAGCTGGCCGCGCCGGATCGCGCGATCCGCCGCACGGCGCTCGAGCGGGCGCTCGCCGACCGTGCCACGGCGCTGGATCCTGCCTTGCTCGAGTACCTGGCCGACCGCGCCACGCCCACGATTCCGGCGCTGCTCGAGAGCCTGGATCGCGTGGCTACCGCGGCCGCGGCGCAGGATCGCGAGCTCACCGCGGGGTTCGCCCAGGAGGTTCTCGAGGGGGCGCCGGCGGCGGGACGGCGGTCCGTGGGGATGCGGACGAGCGGCATCGTGGTGTCGAGCGCGAGCGGAGTGCGCAGTCGCGAAAAGGTGGTATGGGACTGGCCCGACAGCGGCGACCGCTTGATCGAGGAGCTCTGGTAAGTGGCGATCAAAGGATCCCTCAAGGAAGCCTCGCTGCCCGACGTGCTGCAGCTGCTCGCGCTGGGGCAGAAGTCGGGCTGCCTCGCGGTCGCCGATCGATCGAACTTCGGATACATCTACTTCGATCGCGGTCGCATCTCGTACGCGTCGCTCGTCAATCGTCGCGACCGGCTGGGCGACATTCTCGTCAAGCACGAGCTGATCACGCAGGGGCAGCTCGACGAGGCGATCACGCAACAGGGCCGGCAGCGCGAGAAGCGGCTGGGCGAGATACTCGTCGAGCGCGGCGCCCTGTCGCGCGCCCACCTCGAGCGGTACATGCGTCTCCAGATCGAGGAGGCGGTGTATTTCCTTTTCACCTGGACCCAGGGCACCTTCAACTTCGAAGCCGACGTGCGACCGGATCGGCAGGACTTCCTGGTGTCGATCAACCCCGAGTCGCTGTTGCTGGAGGGGGCACGCCGTGTCGACGAGTGGAGCCTCATCGCCAAGAAGATCCCGTCCCTCGACCTGCTGTTCCTCGTGGACCGCGACCGTCTGGCCATCAGCGACGCGGCGCTCACCGATGTCCAGCAACAGGTCCTGCCGCTGATCGACGGCAAGCGTGACGTGCAGCAGGTGGTCGAGGATTCAGGGATGAGCGAGTTCGAGGTCGGCAAGGCGCTCTACGGCCTGATCACGGCCGGTTTCCTGCACCGGGCCGGCCGGAGTACGCTGACGCGGGCCGCGGCGCCGGTGAGCGACGCGCGGGTCGAGGAGCACCGCAACCTTGGCGTGGCCTTCTACAAGACCGGCATGCTCGATGAAGCCGCACGCGAATTTCGGCGGGTGGCGGAGCTGCGGCCCGAAGATCCCGATGCGCACCGCGCGTGCGGGCTCACGGCGCTGCGGCAAACGCGCTGGCGGGAGGGGATGGAGGAGCTGCGCCTCGCGGCGGAGCGGGGGGGCGCGCGGCCCGCGGTGCTGGCGAATCTAGGGTTTGCCTACGAGCAGCTGGGGCGGCTCGATGAGGCGGATTCGGTGTACGCCGAGGCGGCCCTGCGCGCGCCCACCGACGCCCGTACGCACCTGGGGTGGGGCATCGTGGCCCTGCGCCGGGGCGACGCCGCCGCTGCGGCGGAGCGGCTCGATCGGGCGCGGGAGTTGTTCGGCCCGGCCCCCCCCGCGATCTGGTTCTGGGCGCGCACGTTGGCCGCGGCCGCAGCCGGCGAATTCGACGCGGCCGAGACGGTGGGCGACGCCGGTGCCCAGGCCTACGCGCAACATGCCGTGCTGCGCAACAACCTCGCCGTTCTGTACGAGCTGCGGGGCGACCTGGATGGCGCGGAGCACCTGCTGGTGGCGGCCCGGCGCGACGACCCCGCGCTCCCGCAGATCGCGAAGAACCTCGGTGACCTGGCCTACCGGCGGGGGCGTTACGACGAGGCGGCGCAGTCGTATCAGCGGGCGGTGCAGCTCGACCCCGAGCTCGGTGACGACGTCTACTTCAAGCTGGGGAACATCGCGTTCAAGGGGGGCGATCGCGGGCTGGCGGAGGAGTTGTGGCGCCGCGCGCTTGACCTGAATCCGCACCACGAGCTCGTGCGGGCGAACCTGGACTCACTGAGCCGGCAGACGTGACCGGGGACGAGGACGCGGGGTTCCGCTCCCTGACCCAGAAGATCTCCCGCGCCCGCGGCGTCGTGTGCGATGCCTACAAGGAGAAGTGCCTGCGCCGGCGCCTCGCGGTGCGGATGCGCGCCTGCGGCGTCCACACGTTCGCGGAGTACGCTGCGCTGCTCGATCACGACGCCGGCGAGTACGAGCGGCTGATCGACGCGCTGACCATCAACGTCACCAAGTTCTACCGCAATCCCGAAACGTGGAACGCCGTGGCGCATCCCCATCTGGCGGAGCTGTGGGAGCGGCGCCGCGGGCAGGTGCGCGTCTGGTCGGCGGGATGCGCGTCGGGAGAGGAGCCCTACACGCTCGCCGTGCTGCTCGCGGAGGCGGCCCGGCGGCGGGGGGAGCCCGTGTGGCTCGCCCGGAGCGCGATCGACGCGACCGACATCGACCGCGAGAGTCTGGCGCGCACTGCAGCGGCCTCCTACCAGGACACGGCGTTCGTGGAGATGCCGGGCGAGCTGGTGGACCGGTACTTCACCGCCGCACGTCCACGCCGGCCGGTCCCCGAGATCCGGCAGCTGGTTCACGTGCGGCGCCACGACCTGCTCCGCGACGGCCCGCCGCGGGCGCCGTACGACCTGATCGTGTGCCGCAATGTCGTCATCTACTTCGACCGCCCCACGCAGGAGCGGCTGTTCAGCCAGTTCGCCGACGCCCTCGCGCCCGGCGGCCGCCTCGTCCTGGGCAAGGTCGAGACGCTCTTCGGTGCGGCGCGTGAGCGCCTGACGCTCGAGGATCCCCGCGAGCGGATCTACCGGAGGCTCGGCTGACCGGCGCGGAGACGCTGGAGCGCCTCGTGAAGGTGGCGGACTGGGCGGCCGAGCGCGGGACCGGAACCCTGGTGACGTACGGGCTCGGCTCATGCGTCGCGATCATGCTGCACGATCCGGCCGTGCCGGCCGCGGCGATGGCGCATGTGCTGCTGCCGTCCCGCTCGCTCACGCGCGATCAGTCGAATGCCGCGAAGTTCCCCGAGACGGCCGTCCCGCTGCTCATCGATCGGCTGCGCCGCCTGGGCGCGAGCCCGGCCCGGCTGGTTGCGAAGCTCGCGGGCGGCGCCTCGATGTTCGGGCAGCTCCTGACGCCCGGGTCCCTGCAGATGGGCGAGCGCAATGTCGTGGCCGCGCGGGCCGCGCTGCGGGAGGCGGGCGTCCCCGTGATAGGCGAGGCCGTCGGCGGCACGGCCGGGCGCACGGTGCGGTTCGACGTGACGCGCGGGACGGTGGAAATCCGCTCCGTGGGGCGGGATGCCGTTTACCTCTGAGGTCGCGACGGTCCTCGTCGTCGACGACAGCGCGCTCATCCGCCGCGTGCTCAGCGACGTGGTCGCGGCGTCGGCCGAGTTCCGCGTCGTGGCAACGGCGCGAGACGGTCTGGATGCCGTGCGCAAGGTGCATCAGCTCGCGCCTGACGTCGTCACGATGGATCTCGAGATGCCGGAGCTCGACGGGCTCGGGGCGATCGGCTACATCATGTCGGAAGCCCCCCGGCCGATCGTCGTCGTCAGCGCGCACGCGGGGCCGGGGACCGCCGCCGCCATCCGCGCGCTCGAGCTGGGCGCGGTCGAGATCGTCGCGAAGCCCGATGAGGCGACGCGCGAGGCCGTCGCCGCGCTCGGTCCGCGCCTGCTGGCCGCCCTGCGTCAGGCGCGTGCCGCCGACCTGTCGCACGTCACCGTCATGGCGCGCCCGCCGGCGCGGCTGGTCGTCCCCGACGCGGGTCTGCGGCCCCGCGCCCGTTTCGCGATCGCCATCGCCGCGTCCACCGGCGGCCCCCGCGCCCTGGCCGACGTGGTGCCGCGCCTCACGGGCGGCCGCGAAACGGCGATCCTCGTCGTTCAGCACATGCCCGCACGCTTCACGCGCAGCCTCGCGGAGCGGCTCGACTCGATGAGCGCGGTGCGGGTCGTCGAGGCCGACCACGGGGCGCCGATTGTCGCGGACACGGCGTACGTCGCGCCGGGCGATTATCATATGCGGGTGGTGGCCCACGTCGATGGTCCCCGGATCGCGCTCGATCAGGAGGCGCCCCTGTGGGGCGTCCGCCCCGCCGCCGATCTGCTGTTTCGCTCGGTGGCCGGCGTGTTCGGGCCCCGCGCCGTCGGCGTGGTGTTGACCGGAATGGGGAAGGATGGCGCCGGCGGACTACGGGCCATCCACGATGCCGGCGGCGCCGGGATCGCGCAGGACCGTGACTCGGCCGTCATTGCCGGGATGCCTGTCGCCGCGGTACAGGCGGGTGGCGTGGACGCGGTGTTGCCGCTCGGGCGCATTGCCGAGGGCATCGCGACGGCGCTCGAGCGCCGCCGGGCGGCGCACGCCCCATGAGCGGCGGGTACCTGCTCGTGCGCGTGGACGGCCAGGCATTCGGGTTGCCGCTGAGCCGTGTGCTCGAAGTCGCGGACACGGTGGAGGTGCTCGACGTGCCGCGGGGGACGCCGGCGCTCCGCGGCCTCACCGCAGCGCGCGGGCGCCTCGTGCCGCTCGTGCACCTGGGCGCATTGCTCGGCGGACGCGCCGCGCCACCGGAGCGCGGGCGCAGTCACGTGCTCGTGTCGCTGAGCGGCGCGCGCGTCGCGGCGCTCGAAGTGGACGACGCGGACGAGGTCGTGCGCGACGACCCGCTGCCCGTGCCCGCGGGACACGACCTGCCCTGGGCCGGAGGCGTGGCCCGCCGCGGCGACACGGTGGTCCCGGTGCTGGATCTCGCGGCCCTGGAGGATCGCTTCGCATGACCGCCGGCGACGACATTCAGCTCGTGGCGTTCCGCATCGCCGGGCAGGACTTCGCCCTCGACATTTTCCAAGTCGAGCGCATCCTGCGCTACGAGCCACCGTCGCCCCTGCCGAAGGCGCCCGCCTTTCTGGAGGGCGTGCTCGCGTACGAGGGCGCCGCCGTGCCGGTCATCGATCTGCGCAAGCGGCTCGGCGTCGCGGCCGCCCTCCGGGACGATACGCGCACGATGATCCTGGAAGGGGGCGGGTCACGCATCGGCGTCGTGGTGGACGCCGTCACGGCGGTGCTCCAGGTCCCGGCGGACGCGGTGACGGCCCCGCCGCCCATCGTGCGGGGACTGGCGGCCGAGTACGTCACGGGGCTCGTCGTCCGCGACACGCGGACCGTCATCGTGCTGAACGCCGGCAAGTTGCTGTCGACGCAGGAGAAGATCACGCTGGTGGCGGCGGTGCCCACGGCGGAGGCGGCGGGATGACGGAGTCGCTGTTCGGAGCGCTGCGCGCCGAGTACGACGCGCTGGCGCGGCGCCTCGACGCGGCCGGCGGCGCGCCCGGGGAGCGCGAGGCGCTGAAGGGCGACATCGTCACCTTCTTCAAGCGCGTGGATGCCCAGCTGACCGAGTTGGGCCAGCTGAAGGAGGACATCCGCGTGCTGGTGGAGCGCTACAAGCAGCTCGCCGCAGGGACGCAGGATGCGACCGTCCCCGAGTTCACGGGCAAGCGGCCGATGGTGCATGCGGATCACATCGGCGCCTCGACCTTCATCGAGAAGGGCTGGAGCCTCATCTCGCTCGGCGACCACGCCGGCGCGATCCAGGCGCTCCAGACGGCCCTCAAGCTGTCGCCGGGCGACGCCCAGGCCGAATCGCTGCTCGGGTGGGCCCAGATGCTGCATGAGGACTACGACGAGGCCCTGGGATCGTTCTCCAGAGTGCTGATGAAGGAACCGTCGAATTCGCTCGCACGGGTCAACGTCGGCTACATCTGCCTCAAGAAGCGGATCTTCGGGGAGGCGATCGAGCACCTGTCCAAGGCGATCCGCCTCGACAACGACAAGAAGGCCACTCTCTACGCGCACCTCTACCTCGGCCTCGTCTATCTGCACCGCGAGATGTACGAGGACGCCGTGACGTTCTTCGAGAAAGCGCTCGCGCTCGGACCCAACCTGATCGAGGGGTACTACGAGCTGGGGCGTACGCGGTGGTTCGCGGGCGATCACGCGGGAGCACGCCGGACCTGGGAAGAGGGGTTTCGCGCGAACAAGTTCAATCCCTGGGGCAAGAAGTGCGAGGAGATCATCGCGCTCGTCGACCGGGGTGAGGAGCCGCCGCGACCCTGATCGTCTGCTGGCTGCTCGCGCAGGCGCTCCACACCGTGACGGTGGGCCGCGCGACCGTGCTGTCGTGGTCCGGCCAGCGGACGCTCGCCGCGGGTCTCGCCGAGATCGCGGACGGCGCCCACCGGTTCCCGGGCGTCGGGTCGCTGCCCGGCGACCGCCCGGTCCGCATCGTCCTGGCTCCCGACCGCACGCGGTTCGACTCGATCACGCGAGGCCGGCTGCCGGCGTGGAGCGAGGGCGCGGCGTTGCCCGACGCGGGGCTCATCGTCCTGCTCGCGGCCGGGCCCCCGGATCGGGTGACGGCATCCCTGCGCCACGAGCTCTCCCACCTGGCGCTGCGGTGGTACGTGCGGCGCCCCGTGCCGCTGTGGCTCGATGAGGGCTATGCCGCGGTGGCCGCGGGCGAGTGGGATCGGCTCGAGGCGCTGCGGCTCAACTTCGCGTTGGCGCGCGGCCGGCAACTGTCGCTCGCCGAGGTGAACCGCGCCCTGCGCGGAAACCAGGCGGACGCGCAGGCCGCCTACGGTCTCGCCGCAACCGCGGTCCTGCTGTTGCAGCGCTGGGGCGGGGACGATGGATTGCGGCGCGTGTTCAGGGAGATCGCGGCCGGGCGGAGCCTGGACGACGCGCTGCGGGCCACGTTCTACGTCACCGAAGCCGACTTCGAGGAGCGGTGGCAACGCGACGTGGCGTCGCGGTATGGCTGGCTGGCGGGTGCCACGGCGGCCGCGTTCGCCTGGGCCGTGCTGGGCGGTGTGGTCGGGGCCCTGGCGCTGCTGCGGCGGCGCCGCAACCGTTTGCGCCGGGAGCGCCTCGACCGCGTCCCTTGGGGAGGACCACCGGACGTCCCAATTCCTTGACGAGCTTGGGTTTGGGGACTACAATGCCGGGCCATGCCGGAATCGCACACCGCGCGGGCGCGTCTGCGCTTTGGACCTCGCAATTTCGTTTTCCTCGCCGCCGGTGTCGTCGCCATCGCGGCGGGCTACTGGCTGCTCGCCCGCGGCTCGACCGGGGCGGCACCGGTCCTGCTGGTCCTCGGCTACTGCGTATTCTTCCCGGTGGGGATCGCGCTGTGAGCGCACGCCCCGTGCGGCGGGCGAATAGCTCAGCTGGTTCAGAGCGCCTGCCTTACACGCAGGAGGCCGGGGGTTCGAATCCCTCTTCGCCCATCGGGGTAGGACCAGTGTGAAACGGAGGAGTAACGGCGTGAGACTTTTGGTCGCGTTGACAGGGATCCTGACGGGGACGGCGAGCTCGGCGTTCGCGCAGCTCGCCGTGAGTCAGGTGAGCGAGCAGATCCTGCTCTTGCCCCTCCGCGTGGAGCGGGCGGACGACTCCGTGGCCAGCATCAAGACGATGGACCTGGCGCGGGAGCGCCTCGCGGCGCTCGCCCGCTACAAGGTCGTCGTCGTCCCCAAGGCGAAGCTGTGCGAAGCGCTTCAGGCGTCTGGGTTCTCCTGCGACGGGCTGCTCGACGAACAGCAGGCCCGCCAGCTCGCGCGGTTCCTCCGGGTCAACGCGTACACCACCGGCCTGCTTGCGGCAAACGGCACCGGACTCGCGGCGCGGGTGCGCGTGCTCGACATCGGCAGCTCCGGATTCGCGACGTCCGTCACGGTCGGGGACGCCATGGCGCAGACGCCCGAGGCCCTCGCGGAGGCCATCGCCCAGCGGCTCAACACGCTGATCCGGGCCGGGGAGAACGCCCGCGAGTGCACCGCGCAGCGCCAGCGCGGCAACCTGCCGCGCGCGACGCAGGCCGCGCAACGGGCCATCGCCGCCGACTCCGCGGCGGTCAGCGCCTACCTCTGCCTCATCCTCGTCTACGAAGCGCAGCGCCAGCCGACCGACAGCCTGCTCCGGCTCGCGAACCGTGCCGTCGCCATCGACTCGCTGAACGCGACCGCCTGGGACACGCGCGCCCGGATCGCCCAGCAGCAGAACGACACCACGATGTGGATCGGCGCGCTGCAGCGGCTCATCGCGATCGAGCCGTTCAACATCGGCCGCATGCTGGGCACCGCCCAGCTGCTGTATCAGATGCGACGGTATGAGGACGCCAAGGCGATCCTCGACCGCGGGCTCGCGTCCAACCCGGGCGACCAAGCGATGGGCGAGCTGCGCACGCGCGTCTGCATCGACGGCTCGCTGTGGCGCTGCACGCTGGACGGGCTCACGATGGCCGCGACGCAGGATACGAGCCTGCCGCGCGACACCTCGTGGATCCGCACGGTGATCGGCGCGGCCCAGCAGGTGCCCGACACGCTGGCGCTGGTGCGCTGGACCACGGTGGCCGTGCGGAACTTCGCGGGCGACGCCTCGTTCCTGAAGGCCCATGGCGCGGCGCTCGAGCTGGCGGGAATGCCCGATTCGGCCATCGCGATCTACCGGCAGGCGCTGCAGATCGATCCGACCGACCTCGCGACCGGGCTGCTCGTCGCCAAATCGATCGTGGACAACGCGGCGTGGGATACGACCGGCGTCCGGGGCGATACGGTCCGACTCGCGGCGCTGCGCACGGCGTACGCCGCGCGGATCGCCGACGCGAAGGTCTATACCGATCGCGCCGTGACGGCGCCCGACACCACCTATCGTCTCAGCGCCACGGTGATCATGCTGACCGCTGGCTCGAAGCTCGCGCAGGCGGGCGCGTACACCCATGCGTACACGTGGCTCGACGAGACGTTGCGCCTGGTCGAGCCGCGCTCGCCGGCGGACACGTCGCTCGGCCGGCGGCAGATCCGCACCAACGCGAGCTTCTGGTTCGGCCTGAGCTCGGTGCAGACGCTGGTGCCGGTGTACCAGGCGATGGTGAACACGAAGAGCTGCACCGACGCCGCAGCCGTAAACCAGCGGATCCAGCGCAGCAAACAGGCGCTAATCGACGGGGCGCGCGTGCACCCGCCCACGGCCAACTCGCTGCTCGGCAACCTGCAGCGGTTCGAGGACCAAATGCCACGCGTGAAGCAAGCGTTCCGGTGCACCAACTTCTGAAGCCATTGAATTGGCCCGAGGCCCGGCCTATATTCCCGCGCTCTGTCGCAAGGGGCTGTAGCTCAGCTGGTTAGAGTGCCGGTCTGTCACACCGGAGGTCGCGGGTTCGAGCCCCGTCAGCCCCGCCTGAACCCGCTCCGCGGGACGCACGTCACGGCTCCGCCTGCCCCGGCAGGCGGGGCCGTCGTTCATCCGGGGGAGGAACGCACGTCCACTTATCATGTCCCGGTCCTGGTGAGCGCCGTACGCGACTGGGCCGCCGCGGCCCGCCGCGCGGTGGACGCGACGGTGGGCGGGGGCGGGCATGCCGAGCTGTTGCGGGCGGCCGGCGCGGAACTGCTCGCCATCGACCGCGACCCGGCCGCGCTCGCCGCGGCGCGGGCGCGCCTCGGCGATGCCGGCGTGCGGTACGTGCACGCCGCGTTCGCGGCGCCGCAGGCGCTCGCCGCCGTCGCCGCCTTCCGGCCGGACCGGGTGCTGCTGGACCTGGGGATGTCGTCGGCCCAGCTGGACGAGCCGACGCGGGGCTTCACGTTCGCCCGCGGGGCACCGCTCGACATGCGGATGACGCCCGGCGCCGGCCCCACCGGAGCGGACCTTCTCAATACCTGGACGGACGAACGCTTGGCCCGCGCCTTCGCCGCGTACGGCGACGAACCCCGCGCCCGCGCGCTCGCGCGCTGCGTGCTGCGCCGGCGCCGGAACGCGGCGTTTCACACGAGTGACGATTTCGTGAACGCGATCCGCGAGGTACACGGGCCCCGCGCCGGTCCGGCGGTGTTCGCGCGGCTGTTCCAGGCGCTGCGCATCGCGGTGAACGACGAGATCGGCCAGCTCGAGCACGCCCTCCCGGCGCTGCGCGACGCGCTCGCGCCGGGCGGGCGTCTCGGGGTCATCACTTACCACTCCGGGGAGGACCGCATCGTGAAGCACGCGTTCCGCGAGTGGGCGCGCTCCTGCGTGTGCCCAACGGCGCAGCCGACGTGCACCTGCCGCGGCCGGCCGCTGGGACGCGTGCTCACGCCCCGCGGCGTGCGCCCCGACGCGGCGGAGATCGCCGCCAACCCGCGGGCGCGCTCCGCACGGTTTCGCAGCTTCGAGGCGGGCGATGGCCGTTAGGGGCCGGTTCTGGATCGGCGTGTGGTTGCTCACCACCCTCGGCACCCTGTGGGCCGTGATCGCGCGCAGCACCGCGGGCCTCGGGCTGGCCCGCACGCTCGAGGGAGCGCGCCAGGAGCGGGCGCAGCTCGAGGCGCGCCGCGCCGCGCTCCAGCGGCGCCTCCTCCAGGCGCAGAGCCGCGCCGTGCTCGTACCCCGTGCGGAAGCGCGGCTCGGGCTCCGGCTGCCGGCCGACTCGGAGATCGTGATCCTGTCCGTGCCTGACCCCCGTCCGCGGTAGCCCGTGGCCAAACCCACGACTCGCATCCGTGTCGTCGAGTGGGCGCTGCTCCTCGGGCTGGTGCTCCTCGTGGGGCGGGCGGCGCAGGTCCAGCTGCTCGAGGGGGACCGCTGGGCGGCGACCGCGCAAGCGCGACGCACCGACCGCATCGTCCTGCCGGCCCGGCGGGGGACCCTGTACGACCGGCACGGCACGCCCCTCGCCGTGACGCAGGAGACCTATCGCGTGGGCGTCGCCCCCAACGAGCTGCGCCGGCCGCGGGCCGATTGGGCGCTGATCGCCCGCCACCTCCGCCTGTCCAACCGCACCGTCGCCCAGGGGCGGGCGCGGCGCTACGCGTACTTCGCCGGTCCCTACACGGCGGTGCAGATCGAGCCGCTGCGGACGGTGCGGGGCGTGCACCTGGAGCCCGTGTTGAACCGGTTCTATCCGTCGCCCGATCTCGCACGGGCGCTGATCGGCCGGGTGGGCAACGACGGCCGGGGGGCGTCTGGGATCGAGTCGACGCTCGACACGCTGCTCGCCGGCACCCCCGGATCCGCCGTGGTGTTGAAGGACCGCGCGGGGCGGGCGTACGAATCCCCGGCCCGCCGCATCGCCAATCCCGTGGCCGGCCACGACGTCGTGCTGACGATCGACGGCGAGCTCCAGGAGATCGCGCAACGCGCGCTCGACGAGGCGCTCGCCAGCATGGAGGCCGAAGGTGGCGACGTCGTCATGCTCGATCCGGTCTCGGGCGAGGTCCTGGCGGCGGCGGCGCGGCGCCGTGACGGATCCAGCCGCGCGAGCGCGTTCATCGAGGTGTACGAGCCGGGCTCCACCGCGAAGATCTTCACGGCGGCGGCACTGCTCGCCCGCGATCGGGTCGGAGCGGCCGATGCGGTGTCCGGCCACGGCGGCCGATACGTGACACCCGATCGCGTCATCGAGGACGACGAGCAGCATCGCCTCGCGCGCCTGACCCTCGCCGACGCGATTCGGGTCTCGAGCAACGTCGGCATCGCCCAGTTCGCCACGCGGCTCGCGCCCGACGAGCAGTACGAGATGCTGCGCGCGTTCGGGTTCGGCACGGCGACGGGCATCGAGTTTCCGTCCGAATCGCCCGGGCGTCTGCGGCTCCCGCGCGACTGGACGCGGCTCTCGGCGGCGAGCTTGGCGATGGGGTACGAGTTTTCCGTCACGCCGCTGCAGATCGCGACGGCCTATGCGGCGCTGGCGAACGACGGCGTCCTGCTCCAGCCCACGCTGGTGCGGGAGATCCGCGCGCCCCGCGGCGACGTGGTATACCGCCACCGCCCGGCGCCGGTGCGACGGGCGGTGCCGCGGGAGGTTGCGGCGCGGCTGCGCGACATGCTGATCGCCGTGGTGCAGGGCGGCACCGGGTCGCGCGCCGCGCTGACCGCGTTTCCCCTCGCCGCGAAGACCGGCACGTCGCGGCGCGTGGTGGACGGCCGCTATCAACCGGGCCAGTACACGGCGTCGTTCGCCGCGATCTTCCCGGCAAACGAGCCGCAGCTCGTCGTGGTGGTCAAAATCGACAATCCCCGGCGGGGCAGCTACTTCGCGGCGCAGACCGCGGCGCCCGTCACGCGCTCGATGCTGGAGCAGGCGCTCGCGGCGCGGACGGTGGCGCTCGACCGCTCGCGGCTCGCGACCGCCGTGCCGCCCGCTGAGCGGGCGCCGCTGGCCGACGACGCGGCGGTGGTGCCGTACGTCGTGGCGTGGCCGTACCGGCCGGATACCGCGGCCACGGCCACGTCGCGCGTGGTGCCGAACGTCGCGGGACGTCCCGTGCGCGAGGCGGTCCACGCGCTGCATCGCCGGGGATTCCGCGTGGCGCTCCGGGGCTGGGGCCGGGCGACCCATACGTGGCCCGCGGCGGGCGAGCGGGCGGCCGGCGGGTCCCTCGTCACGCTGTTCGCCGAGCAGCCGTGACCTCGCTCGCGGCGATCGTGGACGCGCTGAGCGCGGCGGGGCTCGTCCTCGACGCGCCCGACGATCTGCCCGGGATCACCGGTGTGGGAGCCGACACGCGCAGCCTCGGACCGGGGACGCTGTACTGCGCGGTGCGGGGCACCGCCGTCGACGGGCACGCGTTCCTGGACGCGGCGGCCGCCGCCGGTGCCGCGGCCGCTCTCGTGGAGGCGCGCCAGGCCGTGGCGGTGCCGCAGATCGTGGTGCGCGACGGGCGGCAGGCGGCGGCGGTCGCCGCGGCAACGTGGTACGACCGGCCGGCCGAGCGCCTGACGCTCGTCGCCGTCACGGGGACGAACGGGAAGACCACCACGGTGACGCTGGCGCGCCACGTGCTGTCGGCGGTCGAGCCGTTCGGCTCCCTGGGCACGCTCGGCGCCATCGACCATACGGGTGCCGCCGTGCCGAACGGCGCCGGCACCCTGACCACGCCGGGCCCTATCGAGCTGCAGGCGACGCTGGCGGCGTTGGTGCAGCGCGGCACGCGCGGCGCCGCCATGGAGGTGTCGTCGCACAGCCTCGATCAGGGACGGGTGGACGGCCTCACGTTCCAGGTCGGTATCTTCACGAACATCACCCGTGATCACCTCGACTATCATCACACCCTCGATGCCTACTTTCGCGCCAAGGCGAAGCTGCTCGACTATCTGGCGCCGGCGGGGCTTGAGGTCGTGAACGCCGACGATCCGGGCTGGAAACGGCTGCGCCACAGCACCCGGCGCCGCGTGCATTTCGGCGAGACCGGCGGCGAAATCCGCGCCCGGGACGTGACGCTCTCAGCCGCAGGCTCGCGCTTCACGCTCGGCACCCCCACCGGCGAGGCCCCGGTCCGCCTGCCGCTCCTCGGGCGGTTCAACGTGGCCAACGCCCTGGGCGTCGCGGCGTGCGCGTGGGGGATGGGCCTCGACGCCGCCACGATCGCCGGTCGTCTCGGGGGCGCGCCGCAGGTGCCGGGCCGCATGGAGCGCCTGGCGACGCGGCCCTGCACGGTGCTGCGCGACTACGCCCATACGCCGGACGCCCTGGAACGCGCGCTGGACGCGGTCCGTCCGCTGACGCCCGGCCGGGTGATCGTGCTGTCGGGCGCCGGCGGGGATCGGGACCGCGGCAAGCGCGCGCCGATGGGCGAGATCATGGCGCGCCGCGCCGACATCGTCATTCTCACGTCGGACAACCCCCGCACCGAGGACCCGGAGCGCATCCTCGACGACGTGGCGGCGGGCCTCGGCGGCGGCGCGCACGAGCGATTCGTGGATCGGCGCGCCGCCATCGCGCGGGCGCTGGCGCTGGGGCGCGCGGGGGACACGATCCTGCTGTGCGGCAAGGGACACGAGACCTACCAGGTCGTCGGCACCGAGCGCCGGCCGTTCGACGAGCGGACCATCGTCCGGGAGCTCGGGGCAGAGTGAGCTTCTGGTCCTCCGCTCGCGTGGCCGAGGTGCTCGGCGTACCCGATCCGGCGGCGCCGGGGTTCACGGACGTCTCCACCGACACGCGACAGCTCGGCGGGGCGAGCTGTTCGTGGCGCTGCACGGGGAGCGGTTTGACGCGCACGCGTTCCTGGACGAGGCGCGGGGGCGCGGCGCGCGGGGAGCGGTGGTGCGCGCCGGCACGCCGGCCGTTCCTGGTCTCGCGCTGTTCCCGGTCGCGGACACGCTCGCGGCGCTCGGCGCTCTGGCGCGAGCGCGGCGGCGCGAGCTCGGGGCGGGAGCGCCCGTGATCGCGATCACGGGATCGAGCGGCAAGACGACCGTGAAGGAGATGACTCGCGCGGCGCTGAGCGCGCGGTATCGGGTCCACGCCACGACGGGAACGCTGAACAACCTGGTGGGCGTGCCCCTCACGATCCTCGCGACGCCCGCCGAGACCGACGCGCTGGTGGTGGAGGCGGGCGCGAGCCTGCCCGGAGAGATCAGCCGGCTGCGTGCCATCATCGAGCCGACGATCGGGGTCGTCACGAATGTCGGGTACGCGCACGTCGCGGGGTTCGGATCCTTCGCGGGCGTGCTGCGCGAGAAGCTCGCGCTGCTCGAGGGCGTCGGTGTCGCGGTGGTCGGTACCGAGCCGCGGGACCTCGCGGCGGGAGCGCGGCGCCTGGCGCGCACGGTGGTGGCGGGCCGCGATCCGGGCGCCAACGTGCGGCCCGACGCGGCGGACCTGGACGACGAGGGCCGCGTGCGGCTCACCTGGCGCGGTCATCGCGTCACGATCCCCGCCGTGGGATTCCATCAGATCGACAACGCCATGCTCGCCCTGGCCGCGGCGGAAGCGGCGGCGGTCCCCGCGGCGGCCGCGGTACGGGCGCTCGGCAGGGTGCGCCTGCCGGCGGGCCGCGGCGTCGTTCGGCCGGTGGGGACGTGGCTCGTGATCGACGATACCTATAATGCCAACCCGGGATCGCTGCGCGCGGCGGTCGAGTTCGCCCGGTGGCTCGCCGAGCGGCGCGGCCGGCCCCTGGCCGTCGTGGTCGGGTCGATGTTGGAGCTGGGCGCCGAGAGTGACAGATTGCACGCCACCGCCGCTGCGGAGATCGCGGCGGCGGGTCCGGTGCTGGTGGGTGCCGTGGGGGCGTTCGTGGCCCCGTTTGAGGCGCTGCGTCCCGGGCCCGACCGGCTGATCACCGCACCGGACGCCGAGCGATTGGGCCCGCTGCTGCGGTCCGCGCTGCGCGGCGACGAGGTGATTCTCCTCAAGGCGTCCCGCGGCGTCGCGCTCGAGCGCGTGCTGGGCGTTCTCAACTGACGGGGTCGGAGACCGGTCGTGCTCTATTACCTGCTCGCGCCGCTCGCCAAACAGCACATCATCTTCAATCTCTTCAACTACATCACGTTCCGGGCGGCGGGCGCCACGGTGACCGCCCTGCTGCTGGCCTTCGTCGTGGGACCGCGCATCATCCGGCTGTTGCGCGAGCGGCGGGTGGGCCAGGTGATTCGGGCCGAGGGTCCCGCGTCGCATCACGGGAAGCGGGGGACGCCGACGATGGGGGGACTGATCATCATCCTGGCGACCGTGATCCCGACCCTGCTGTGGGCGCGGCTCGACAACCCCTACGCGCTGGTGGCGCTCGGCGCGACCCTGTGGATGGGTGCCATCGGCTTCCTCGACGATTACCTCAAGATCGTGCGGGGAAAATCCCAGGGGCTCGTGGCGCGCGGCAAGCTCGTGGGGCAGCTGTCGTTCGGTCTCGCGCTGGGCCTCGTGCTGCTCGCGGCGCCGCTCACCGCCGTGGCACCCGCGTCCTCGACGCAGCTCCCGCTCCTCAAGTACGTGCTCCTCGTCATGCCGTGGTTCCTGTACCTGCCGTTCGTCACGGTCGTGGTCACCGGCAGCTCGAACGCCGTGAACGTGACCGATGGACTCGACGGTCTGGCCGCGGGGCTGACGGCGATCGCCGCGTCCGCGTTCGCGGTGTTCGCGTATCTGTTCGGGCGGGTCGACGCCGCGGGCTACCTGGGCGTGCTGTATCTCAACGGCGCGGGGGAGCTCGCGGTGTTCTGCGCAGCGCTGCTCGGCGCCGCGCTCGGGTTCCTGTGGTTCAACGCGCATCCGGCCCAGGTGTTCATGGGCGACACGGGATCCCTCGCCATCGGCGGCGCGCTCGGCACGGTGGCGATTCTGCTGAAGGCCGAGTTCCTGCTGCTGCTGGTGGGCGGCGTGTTCGTCGCGGAGACGCTGTCCGTCATGATCCAGGTGACGGTGTATCGGTGGCGCCGCCGCACGCGCGGCAAGGAGTACGCGGACGGGCACCGCGTCTTCCGCATGGCCCCGCTGCACCACCACTTCGAGAAGCTCGGTTGGGCGGAGCCGCAGATCGTGATGCGGTTCTACATCCTGGGCGTGCTGTGCGCCGCCATCGCGTTGGCGACTCTGAAGGTGCGGTGATTCCGCCGCGCTGGCGCTCTGACGGGGCGGAGGTGGCGGTCGTCGGGCTCGGCGCGAGCGGCGTCGCCGCCACCCGCCTGCTGGCCGCGGAGGGAGTCCGCGTCTATGCCAGCGACGCCGCGACCATTCCCGGCGCGGACGAGCGGCTCACCGCCCTGCACGAGCTGCCGGGAGTCACCGTCGAGACCGGGGGCCACGACCTGGCGCGGATCGGGCGGGCGGCGGCGGTGGTCGCCTCCCCGGGCGTGCCGCCGGACGCGCCGGCGCTCGCGGTCGCCCGGGAGGCGGGGGTGGAGATCGTGTCGGAGGTGGATGTCGGGTGGAGTGCCCTGGCGGCGCAGGGCACCCGGGGCATCGCCATTACCGGGACCAACGGCAAGACCACCACCACGGCGCTCGTCGCGCATCTGCTCGAGACCGGTGGCGTGATCGCGACGGCGGCGGGGAACATCGGCCGGCCGCTGGCCGAGCTCGCCGCGGGCGGCGCGCGGTACGAGTGGCTCGCGATCGAGGTGTCGTCATTCCAGCTGCACGACAGCCCACGCTTCGCCCCGGAGGTAGGCGTCGTCACGAACCTCGCCCCCGATCATCTGGACCGCTACGAGACCGTGGACGACTACTACGCCGACAAGCGCCTCCTGTTTCGCAACGCGCGTCCGACGGACCTGTGGGTGCTCAACGAGGACGACCCGGGGGTGCTCGATCTCGCGCGCGGCGCGCCGGGCGGCGTCGCCGGGTTCTCCCTGCGCGGACCGGCCGACGGCTGGTACGATCACGCGAGCCGGACGCTGCGCCTGGGCGACGTCGTCCTGCTCGGCCGGGACGATCTCCGCCTGCTCGGGGATCACAACGTTGCCAACGCGCTGGCGGCCGTGCTCGCGGTCCGCGCGGCCGGTGTCGCCGTCGGATCCCTCGCCCGGGGCCTGCGGACGTTCCAGGCGCTGCCGCACCGGCTCGAGCCGGTGGGCGAGGTCCGCGGGGTGCTGTGGATCAACGACTCCAAGGCCACCAACGTCGCGTCCACGCGGGTTGCCCTCGAGGCGATGGACCGGCCCTTCGTTCTGCTGTTGGGCGGCCGCCATAAGGGCGAGCCCTACCACGGCCTGGGCCCGTTGCTCGCCCGCTGCCGGGGGATCGTGGCCTACGGCGAGGCGGGACCGCTCGTGGAGCGGGACCTGTCGGGCCTCGCGCCGATCGAGCGGGCCGGCTCGTTCGAAGAAGCCGTTGCGCTGGCGCGGCGCCGCGCGCGCCCGGGCGACGCGGTCTTGCTCTCGCCCGCCTGCTCGAGCTACGACATGTTCCGCAACTACGAGGAGCGGGGGGCGCACTTCCGCGCGCTGGCGGTGGCGTCGTGACGGCCCGCTGGGAGACCCGGTTGCTGGCCGTCATCGTGGCGGTGCTCGCCGTCGTGGGCGTCGCGTCGGTGTACGGTGCATCGAGCGTCGAGGTCACGCAGGACGGCCCCGTCGGGGCTGGGTTCGCGCTGCGCCAGGCCCTGGGCGCCGTGGTGGGGGGGCTCGCCGCGAGCCTGCTGGCGCGGCTCGACTACCGAGCCTGGCAGCGGGCGGCGTGGCCCCTGATCGGGATCGTCACCGTCCTGCTGGTCATCCTGCTCCTGCCGTTCACGCGGGACATCGCGCCGCCGATCAACGGGGCTCGCCGCTGGCTGTATCTGGGGCCATTCAGCTTCCAGCCGTCGGAGCCGGCGAAGTTCGCGCTCGTGGTCTGGGTGGCCATGCTGGCGGCGAAGAAGGGCGAGCAAATCCGCACGTTCCGCCGGGGGCTGCTCCCCGTGCTCGCGATCGTGGCTCCCGTCGCCGGGCTGATCTTCCTGCAGCCGAACCTGTCGATGGCGATCCTCGCCGTGCTCGCGGCGGGGGTCGTCGTGTTCGCGGCGGGCGGCAAAATCGGACACTTCCTGCTGCTCGGGGCGGCCGCCGTGCCGCTCCTGTACGGCGCCGTGGCCAACGCCCAGTATCGGCTCGCCCGCGTGGTGTCGTTCCTCAACCCGGGCGCCGCCCCCGAAGAGACGATGACGCAGGTGCACGAGTCGCTGGTCGGGATCGGCGCCGGACGCTGGCTGGGCGTCGGGTTCGGGGCCGGGCAGCAGAAACTGGGTTACCTGCCGTACGCCTATTCGGACTTCATTTTCTCCACGATCGGCGAGGAATGGGGATTCGCGGGCGTGCTGGTGTTGGCGGTGCTCTTCGGCACGTTCATCTGGATCGGCGCGCGCATCGCGCGGGCGGCGGCGGATCCGTTCGGGCAGTTCCTCGCCGCCGGGCTCACCGCGATGATCGGCATCGCGGTGCTGCTCCACATCGGCGTCAACCTCGCCGTGATCCCCGCATCCGGTATCCCGCTCCCGTTCGTCTCGTACGGCCGCTCGAGCCTGCTGGTCTCCTTCGCCGCGGCGGGGATCCTCGTCAGCATCGGACAGCACGCCGGCCGACGATCCGCCGCGCGCCGCGGCGACGCGTGAAGATTCTGTTCGCGGGCGGCGGGACCGGGGGTCACCTGATGCCCGCGCTCGCGCTCGCCGAGGAGGTGCTGGCGCGCCGCGCCGACGCCGAAGTCGTGTTCGTCGGCGCGCGCCGCGGACTCGAGGCGCGGATTCTGCCGGGCCGCCCGCATCGCCACCATCTCCTGCCGCTCGAGCCGCTGCACCGTCGTGCCTGGTGGCGGAACGTGTGGTGGCCGGTCGCGGGCGTGCGCGCCTGGCGGGCCGTCGGCCGCGTGCTCGACGCCGAGCGTCCCGCCCTCGTCGTGGGGACGGGTGGGTACGCGAGTGGTCCACTCGTGTGGCGCGCGCAGCGGCGTGGTGTGCCGACGGCGGTGCAGGAGCAGAACGCTTACCCGGGCATCGCGACGCGCCTGCTCGCGCGCGGCGCGCGCCAGGTCCACCTCGGATTCCCCGAGTCACGCGCGCGCCTGCGCGTGGGACCGGCGACGCAGGTCTTCGCGCTGGGCAACCCGATCCTGCGTCCGGCTCCGGGGCCGCGCGATGCGGCCGTCCGCTCCCTGGGCCTCGATCCTGCGCGCGCCACGCTGCTCGTGTTCGGGGGCAGTCAGGGCGCGCGCGCGTTGAACGAGGCGGTCGCGGCGGCCCTGGCGGCCCGATTGCTCGACGCGGTCAACGTGGTGTGGGGGACCGGGGAGCGGCACGCGGCGCGCTACGAAGCGCTCGCCGTCAGCGGCCGCGTCGTGGTGCGCGGGTTCCTCGATCCGATCGCCGCCGCCTATCGCGCGGCGGATCTCGTCGTGTGCCGCGCCGGCGCGATGACGACGGCGGAGCTGTGCGCGTGGGGCAAGCCCAGCGTGCTGGTGCCGCTCCCGACGGCCGCGGCGGACCACCAGACCCACAACGCGCGCGCGCTGGTCGACGCGGGCGCCGCGCTGCTGCTGCGCGAGCAGGACCTGACGGGCGACACACTCGCGGGCGCGGTGCACGACGCGCTCGCCCGTCCCGAGCGGCTGGCGGGGCTGGCGGCCGCGGCGCGCGCCCGGGGCAACCCGGATGCCGTGGCGGCCATAGTGTCAAAGATATTGACACTCCTACCGTGACCCGCACTCTTTCGCAAGTGTAGTCAAATCCTTATATTAGCTGCCCACAGATGACCTTATTTGTCCCCGGGGATCCCCGGCCGGTCCACTTCATGGGGATCGGTGGTGCGGGGATGGCGGCCTTGGCGCTCATCGCCAGGCACCGGGGGGTCGCCATCACGGGTTGCGATACGGATCTCTCGGGTGCCGCCGACGTGGCGGCCCTGGGAGTGGACGTGCGGCAGGGGCACGAGCCGGGGCACGTGGTCGGGGCCCGCGCCGTGGTCGTGACGGCGGCGGTGCGGCGCGACCATCCCGAGCTCGAGCGCGCGCGCGCTGCGGGGATCCCCGTGATCCGCCGCGCCGACGCGCTGGGCGGCCTGGTTGCCGGGAGCACCGTGGTCGGCGTTGCCGGAACCCACGGCAAGACGACGACGACGGTCATGGCGACGGAGGTGCTCGCGGCCGCCGGGCGAGACCCCACGGGACTCGCCGGCGGCCGCGTCGCAGCGTGGGGCGGCAACGCGCGTCTGGGGGGGGACGCAGTCTGCGTTGTCGAAGCCGACGAGTACGACCGCGCGTTCTTGTCGCTCACGCCGGCGGTGGCGGTGGTGAACAACGTCGAGGCCGATCACCTGGAGTGCTACGGCTCGGTGGCGGCGCTCGAAGCGGCGTTCCAGGAATTCGCCGGGCGTGCGTCCCGCGTCATCGTCGGGGGCGACGATCCGGGGGCGTTGCGGGTCGCCGCGGCGGTGGGCGCTCCGGTGTGGCGCGTGGGGCTGGGGGCGGAGGCGGAAGTGCGCATCGCCGACGCCGTGTTGGACCAGACGGGCTCGCGGGCGCGCGTGGAGCTGCCGGGTGGCGGAGTCGCCCTGCGGTTGCAGCTGCCGGGTCTGCACAACCTGCGGAACGCCGCGGCCGCGCTCGCCGCCGCGCACGCGCTGGGGGTCGATGCGGCGACGGGCGCCGCGGCGCTCGCGGCATTCGCCGGAGTGGGCCGCCGTTTCGAGCGCCTCGGCGAGGCGGGAGAGGTGCTGGTGGTCGACGACTACGCGCACCACCCGTCGGAAGTGCGGGCGACGCTCGCCGCCGCGCGGCAGGCGTTCCCGACGCGGCGCCTGGTAGCGGTGTTCCAGCCGCACCTGTACTCGCGCACGGCGTTGCACGGCGCGGAGCTGGGCGCGGCGCTGGCGGGAGCGGACCTGGCGGTGATCGCGCCGATCTACGCCGCGCGCGAGGCACCGCAGGTCGGCGTGACGAGCGCGCTCGTGGTGGCGGCGGCGGCACGGGCGGGGGTGCCGACGGTGGCGGTCGCCGAGCGGGCCGCCCTCGCCGAGCAGGTGGCGCGGGAGCTGCGGCCGGGCGACGTCGTGCTCACGCTCGGGGCCGGCGACGTGACGCGGGTCGGACCGGAGCTGCTGGCGGGTCTCGCCCGGAGCGCGGCGTGAGGGGCTGGCGCGAGCGGCTGCCGCGCCGGTGGGGGCGGGTGCTCATGGTGAGCGCGGGGGCGGTGCTCGTCATCGCGGGCTGGATCGGAGGCCCGCGCGTGCTGCGGCGGTTCGAGTTCTTCCGCGTGCGGCAGATCGAGCTGGTCGGGGTGCGGCACCTCGCGCCCGACGCCGTCATCGCGGCACTGCGGCTGGGGGGTCGCGCGAGCGTCTGGGATGACCTCGCTGTCCTGACGGTGCGCGTGCGCCGGCTGCATGGGGTGAAGGACGCCCGAGTGGTGCGGCGGCTGCCGGGCGCGCTGAAGGTGATCGTGCGGGAGGTCGAGCCGGTGGCGCTGGTGCCGGGGCCGCGCGGCATGACCGTCGTGGACGCGGACGGTCAAGCGCTGTCGTTCGATCCCACGCGCTCGGCGCTGGATCTGCCGGTCGCCGTCGGCAGCGACACGGTGGTCATCGGCCTGCTGGCGCGCATTCAGGCCACCGACCCGGAGCTGTTTCGCGACGTGACGGCTGCGCGGCGTTCGCGCGGCGACGTGGTGGTCGAACTGGGAGCCCGGCGCCTCCTGTTGCGGGGGGACGCGGGTCCGGAGGTCATACAGGGCGTGGTGCTGGTGGCGCGGGATCTCGGGGCGCGGGGCCGGGCGTACGCGGAGCTGGACGCCCGCTACGCCGGTCAGGTGGTCGTGCGGCGCAGGACGTCCGGCTGATGGCCGAGCGCGCGATCGTGGCCGGGCTGGACATCGGCAGTACCAAGACCTGCGCCGTCGTGGCTGAGGTCACGGGCGACCTGCCGCGCGCGCCGCTGGCCAAGATCCTGGGGGTGGGCCTGGCTCGCAACCAGGGCGTGCGGCGCGGCGTCGTGCGCGACATCGACGAGACCATGCGCTCCATCGTGCGGGCGATGGGGGATGCCCAGCGGATGGCGGGCGTCAAGGTGGCCGACGTGACCTGCGGCATCGCCGGGGAGCACGTGTCCGCGCGGTCTTCGGCGGGGGTGGTCGCCGTCACCGGGGACGAAGTCAGCGAGGCGGACCGCCGCCGCGTGAACGAAGTGGCCCGAGCCGTCTCGCTCGGCCGCGACCACGAGCTCCTGCACGACATCCCGCAGGAGTACATGGTCGATCAGCAGAAGGGCATCGCGGATCCCGTGGGAATGACCGGGATGCGTCTCGAAGTCGACATGGTGCTCGTGACGGTGCAGTCGACCGCGGCGCAGAACCTCCGCAAGGCGGTGCAGCGGGCGGGGTACGGCGTGGCCGATCTCGTGCTCGAGCCGCTCGCGGCGGCCCACGCCGTGCTGACCGATGACGAGCGCGAGCTTGGAGTGGCGCTGCTCGAAGTGGGCGGGGGATCGACGAGCGTGGCGATCTTCCAGGAAGGCAAGATCCGCCACGTGGCATCGATCAAGTTCGCCGGGATGCACGTGACCAACGACCTCGTGCAGGGCCTGGGCGTGACCCACGGGGATGCCGAGCGGATCAAGGAGCGCCATGGCGTCGCGTACGAGCCGCTGGTCGATCCGAACGAGATGGTCGACTTGCCCTCGACGGCGGGGCAGGGCGCGCGACAGGCGCCGCGGCAGCTGGTGGCGCACATCATCCACCAGCGCGTGGACGAGATCTTCCAGCTGGTGACGCGTGAGTTTGAGCGCGCGGGCAGCGGCGGAAGCCGGCTGCCGGCAGGGGTGGTGCTCACCGGCGGGACGGCGCACCTGCCGGGCATGGTCGAGCTGGCGCGCGAGGCGTTCGCGGTCCCCGTGCGGGCGGGAACGCCCGAGCTGGGGATCGCGGGGCTCGTGGACAGCGTGCAGGCGCCGCGGTACGCGGTGCCCGTCGGACTCGTGCTGTACGCCGCGCGGCGCCTCGCGCAGGGCACAGGTGACCGCCGACTCCGTGTGGCCGGGATGGACCGCTGGCTCGGACCGGTGAAACGCTGGTTGCAGGACTTCTTCTGATCGGGGGCCCGGGAGCACCATGATCTTCGAACTCGAAGAATCCGTGTCGCAGAACGCGCGCATGAAGGTCGTGGGCGTCGGCGGCGGCGGCGGCAACGCCGTCAACCGCATGATCGAGGAGGGCGTCGACGGCGTCGAGTTCATCTCCGTCAACACGGACGCGCAGGCCCTGATGAACAACCGGGCCGACGTCAAGGTGCAGATCGGCAAGAAGCTCACGCGGGGACTCGGCGCCGGCGCCCGTCCCGAGATCGGCCGGCAGGCGATCGAGGAGAACCGCGACGACGTGCTGCGCGTCCTGCAGAGCGCCGACCTCGTCTTCGTGACCTGCGGCATGGGCGGCGGCACCGGCACGGGAGCCGCCCCGATCATCTCGCAGATCGCGCGCGACCTCGGCGCCCTCACCGTCGGCATCGTCACGAAGCCCTTCCTGTTCGAGGGGCGCAAGCGCATGCGCCAGGGCGACGATGGGCATCACCGAGATGCGCAAGCACGTGGACACGATGATCGTCGTGCCCAACGAGCGGCTGCTCGCCGTCGTCGGCAAGGGGATCCCGTTCCAGGACGCCCTCAAGAAGGCCGACGAAGTGCTGCTCCACGCCGTCCAGGGCATCTCGTCCCTCATCTGCGTCACCGGTCTGGTGAACGTGGACTTCGCCGACGTCCGCACGGTGATGCAGAACGGCGGCTCGGCGCTGATGGGCACCGGCATCGGACGCGGCGAGAACCGCGCGCTCGAAGCCGCCCAGCAGGCGATCGCGAGCCCGCTGCTCGACAATATCTCCATCGCCGGCGCGACGGGCGTGCTGATCAACATCACGGGCGGGGAGGACCTCACGCTCGGCGAGGTCACGCAGATATCGAGGTGATCCACGACGCCGCGGGTGACGGTGCCGAGATCATCTTCGGCGCGGTCAACGACGCCGCCATGCACGGCGAGGTCCGCATCACCGTGATCGCCACGGGGTTCGACCGCCTGCCGAATACGGCGGAGGCCACGCCGGCGCCGCTGGCCAAGGCGGCCCCCAACGTGCTCCCGTTCCGCGACCGCGTCGCGCGGCCGGCCCCCGCGCCGCCGGCCGGCTACCCCAAGCCCGCCGAGGCCCCCGCGCGCAAGTCCGGTGGCCCACCGGAGGTGAGTGAGATGGAGATCCCGACCTTCATCCGGCGCCAGATGGACTGATGCCGCGACGCGTGGGGCGGTGGATCCTCGGCGCGGCCGCCGTGGGCGGCGCGCTCCACTGGGCGGGCACGCGCGGCCGGTTACCCGCGGCGCCCCCCATCCACGTCACGCGCGCCTATCACGAGTACACCGATACGCTACGGCCCCGGGAGACGCTCGCGCACGTATTGACGCGGGCCGGCCTCTCAGGCCGTGAGCAGGCCACCCTGCTCGCCACGGCCACCCAGCTCGACGCCCGCCGGCTGCGGGCGGGGCAGGTCGTGCACCTCCGCCGCCCGCTGGACCGCGCCGCCGTGGACCGCGTGATGATCCGGCCCTCGGCCGACCGGCGCGTGTGGCTGCAACGCGCGAGCGCCGGCGACTGGGTCCAGACCGAAGAGACGATTCCCTGGACCGTGGTCTCCGTCGTCGCCACGGGTATCATCACCCGCACGCTGTACGATGCGCTCGACAGCGCGATCGCCGACACGGCGCTGCCCGCGGGCGAGCGCATCGGCCTCGCGTGGGCGATCGCGGACGTGTACGACTGGGAGATCGACTTCACGCGCGACGTGCGCCCGGGCGACCGGGTCCAGGTGTTGTTCGAGCGCCTCGAGTCGCCCGACGGCGAACGCCGCTTCGGGCGTGTGGTCGCCGCCCGGGTCGACGCGGCCGGCACGCCGAGCTACGCGTTCTGGTTCGAGCCGGACTCGGGCTCCGGCGGCTACTTCGACGACAAGGGACGGTCGCTGCGGCGTGCCTTCCTGCGTACCCCCCTCGAGTTCCGCCGGATCTCGAGCCGGTTCGGCGGGCGCTATCACCCGATCCTCAAGACCTGGCGGCGTCACCAGGGAACCGACTACGCCGCCGCCGCGGGCACGCCCGTCCGCGCGACGGCGGACGGCACCGTCACGCAGGCCGCGCGATCGGGCGGCTATGGGCTGCTCGTGGAGGTCCGCCACGCCAGCGGGATCCGCACGCGGTACGGTCACCTGTCCCGCCTGGCGAAGGGAATCGGCGTCGGTGCCCGGGTCAGCCAGCGCCAGACCGTGGGCTATGTCGGGGCAACGGGCCTCGCCACCGGACCGCACCTGCACTACGAGTTTCTGGTGAACGGGCGGCCCACGAATCCGCAGCGCAAGGATGCGGGCTCCGGCCGGCCGGTGCCCCCGGCGCAACGCGCGAGCTACGAAACGGCGCGCGCCGAGCTGCTGGCCCGGCTCGAGCCTCCGGTCGCGCTCGCCCAAGTGATCGCTCCCGCGCCGGCGCGCGTCGACTAGCTACCTTTCCGTTCGTTCCGTGGAACTCTATCCCGCCATCGACATCCGGGGCGGGCGCGTCGCGCGTGCGGCAGCCGGCGGCGACCCGACCGCCGCCGGGACCGACCCCATCGCGCTCGTGCGCGCCTTCGCGTCCGCCGGCGCCCGCTGGGTCCACATCGTGGATCTCGACCGCGCCTACGGGACGGGCGACAACCGGGCGCTGACGCGGGCAGTGGTCGCGGCCGCGCCCCTGCGCGTGCAAGTGGGCGGCGGCCTCCACGACGCGGACGCGATCGCGGAGCTGTTCGACTGGGGCGCCGCCCGCGTCGTGCTGGGTCCCCGCGGCGTGCTCGACGCCGCCCTCACCGCGCGGCTGCTGCGCACGTACGGCGCCGGGCGCCTGGCGATGGGCATCGACGCGCGCGACGGGCGCGTCGTGGCGCGGGGATCGGACGACGTGTTCGAGGTCGCGCCCCTGGTGCTGGCCGAGCGGGTGCGGGAGGGCGGCGCGCGGATCGCGGTGTACGCCGATGCGCGCCGCGACGGCACGCTCGCCGGCGCCGACCTCGCCGGTGCCGCGGCCATCGCCGGGACCGGCCTCGACGTGATTCTGGCCGGGGGCGTGGCGAGCCTCGCCGACCTGCGCGCCGCCCGGGCGGCCGGTCTCGCCGGAGTGATCGTCGGCCGGGCGCTCCACGCGGGACGGTTCACGATGGCGGAAGCGCTCGCATGTCTCGCGTGACCATCGGTCTGGTCGCGCTGCGCGCGACCGGGATCGGCGCGCTCGCGCTCCTGCTGTGGAATCCGCCCTGGGTCGCGGGCCGGCGGGCGGGCGGCCCGCCGCTCGTGCTGCTCGACGCCTCGCTCTCCCTCGCGGGGCATGGCGGGCGTTGGGCGGAGGCGCTCGACAGCGCGCGCCACGCCGCCGCGGGCGGCGTGATCTGGCGGTTCGGCGACGCGGTCGCCCCGTTCGACACGACCGCGCCCGCGGCCGGCGCGAGCCGGCTCCGTCCCGCGCTCGAGGCCGCCGCGGCGCGCGCGGGGGCCGTCACGGTCGTCACCGACGGCGAGCTGACCGACGTCGCGGACCTCCCCCTCGACTTGCGCGCGCGGCCTCGGATTATCGTGGTGCCGCGCGCGCCGTTTTCCAATGTCTTCATCGGGGCAGTCACCGCGCCCCGGCGGCTCGCCGCCACGGACACGCTGCGGGTGGCGGTGAGCGTGGGGGTGGTTGGGAGCCCGGGCCCCGGCGCCGCCGCCGGCGCGCTGGTAGTCCGTCTGGACGAGCGCCGCGTCGCGCGCCGACCGCTCGTCCTCCCCGACAGCGGCGTGATCGTCGTCCAGCTCGACGTGCCGGCCGCGCGCCTCCCCGCGGGGCCCACGGCGCTCACGGTCGCGCTCGAAGGCGTGCGAGATGCCGAGCCGCGCGACGATGCGCGCCTGTTCGTGGTCGAGACGGCGGCCCAGCCGGCCGTGGTCGTGTTGGCCGATCCGCCCGATTGGGAGCTGCGGTTCCTCGCGCGGACGCTGGCCGACGTGGTGCGGGCGCCGGTGCGCACGTTCGTGCGGCTCGATCGCGGGGCGGAGTGGCTGGATGGGCGCACGCTGCGGCCGGTGGGGGCGGGGGAGGTGGACCGGGCAGTCCGAGCAGCGCGCCTGGTTGCACACCGCGCGTCGGCGGACCCACGCGCGCTGCCCCGCGGCGCGGCCCGGCTGGTGATCGACGACCGGGGGACCGAGGACGGCGAATGGTACGTGGCGCCCCCGCCGCCGTCGCCCGTCGCCGCCCGCTGGGCGGGGATCGCGTGGGACTCGCTGCCGCCGCTCGATGCCGTGGCGCTCGCGAGTCCCGCGGCCGCGACGGGCGTCACGGTGCTCGCCGCCGCGCGGGCGCGCCGCGGCCGGCCTGCGCCCGTGGTCGTGCTCGACGAGGCCGGCGGTGCCCGGATCGCCACGCTGCGGGGCACCGGGTTCTGGCGCTGGGGATTCCGGGGCGGCGGCGCGGAGATCGCCCAACGGGCGGTGGTCGCCGCGGTGGCCGACTGGCTCCTCGGCGGGATCGCGGCGACGGGCGAGCGCTTCGCAGCGGTGACGCCGGAAGTGCCGCACGGCGCCGCCGTCACGTGGCGCTGGACGGCGGTCGGCCCGCCCGCCGACGTCGTGCTGCGCAGCGGCGGTCCCGGCGGGGATCGGACCGACACGCTGCGCTTCGACGCTGACGGGCAGGCGGCCACGCGTTGGCCGCCCGGCGTGTATCGCTACCGCGCACTGAGCGGACCGGAGCACGGCGTCGTCGCGGTCGAGATCTACTCCGACGAGTGGCGGCGGGCGCCCGCCGTGATCGGTCCGCAGGACGGCGTGGCCCGTGGCGCTGCCACGCGCCGCCGGACGCGGGACGCGTGGTGGCTGTTCGCGGTCGCGATCGGGGCCTTCGCCGCAGAGTGGTACTGGCGCCGGCGGGAGGGGCTGCCGTGAGGCCGCTCGACCTCGTCCGCCGGCTCACTGCGGTGTTCTCGCGGCGCGACGCCGTGGCGCGGGAGGAGGCCGAGCGCATCCTCCTCGAAGCGGACTTCGGCCCCGCGGCCACCGCGGCGATCCTGGCCCGGGTGTCGGCCGCATCCGCGGGTGAGCTCGGGCCGGCACTGGTCGCTGCCATCGCGGCCGCGCTCGCCGCTCCGGACGGTGCGCGTGCACCCGGCGCGCTCGCGCGCGCTCCCGTGCCGCCGACGGTCGTGCTCGTCGCCGGCGTGAACGGCACCGGTAAGACCACCACGGTGGCGAAGCTCGCGCGGCGCCTGGAAGTGGCGGGCCGTAGCGTGCTCCTCGCGGGCGCCGACACGTTTCGGGCCGGCGCCGTGGACCAGCTCGCCATCTGGGCCGATCGTCTCGGCGTCGGGTTCGTGGGGCCCGGCGCGAGCGGGCTGGGCGATCCCGCCGCCGTGGCGTTCGACGCCGTGGCGGCGGCGCGGGCGCGCGGCGTGGACACCGTCCTCGTCGACACCGCCGGACGGCTCCACACCGACGACCGGCTCCTGGCCGAGCTGCAGAAGATCGTCCGCGTGGTGGGCAAGCAGCAGCCCGGCGCCCCGCACGAGGTGTTGCTCGTGGTCGATGCGACGACCGGTCAGAACACCGCGGAGCAGGCGCGCGTGTTCGCGGCCGCCGTGCCGCTCACCGGGCTCATCGTCACCAAGCTCGACGGCACGGCGCGCGGCGGGAGCGTCGTCGCGGCGCGCCAGGGGGTCGGGGTCCCGGTGCGGTTCCTCGGGACGGGCGAGCGCCTCGAGGACCTCGAGCCGTTCGACGCGCGGCGCTATGCCGAGCGGCTCGTGGCCGGCTGATGGCGCTCACCCTCGCCACCTCGGTGAAGTACCTCAAGGGGGTGGGACCGCGCCGGGCGGAGGCGCTCGCCCGGCTCGGCATCCGCTCGGTGGGCGATCTGCTGTATCATGTCCCGCATCGCTACATCGACGCGACCACGCTCGTGCCCCTCGCGCGCGCCACCGTGGGGCAGGAGGTCACCTGTCTGGGGCGGGTGGTGAGCACGGGCGTGATTCCGACGCGCCGCGGCCTGCGGGTATTCCGCGCCATCCTGCGCGACGACAGCGGAGTGCTCGAGTGCGCCTGGCCCGGGCAGCCGTTCCTCGAGCGCCAGATCCGCCAGGATCACCTGCTGCTGGTGACCGGCCCGGTGCGGTTCTACCACGGTCGCCAGCTGGTCCCCCGCGAGTTCCTCGTGCTCGCCGAACCTGGCGAGGAGGCGCCGTCGCGCGGCTTGATTCTGCCCGTGTACCCGGCGACGGAGGGCCTGACGCACCGCCAGATCCGCGGGCTCGTCCAGCAGCACCTGGACCAGCTGCTCGGGCTGGTGGCGGACCCGCACCCCCGTGCGCTGCGGGAGTCGGTCGGGATCGCGGACTTGGGCGCGGCGCTCGCGGCCGTGCACCGGCCCTCCGCACTCGCCGAGGCCGAGCGCGGGCGCCAGCGACTCGCGTTCGACGAGCTGTTCGACCAGCAGCTGGTCCACGCGCGGGCCCGGCAGCTCGCCAAGCGGGCGCGCGCCGGTATCCGCTTCGCCGTGCGTCGCGCGCTCACGGCCCAGTTGGAGGAGCACCTGCCGTTCGAGCTGACCGGCGATCAGACGCAGGCGCTGCGGGAGATCAGCGACGACATGACCGCGCCGCTGCGCATGCACCGCCTGCTCATGGGGGACGTGGGGACGGGGAAGACCGTGGTTGCCCTCTTCGCCATGCTGCTCGCGCTGGAGAACGATTACCAAGCCGCGCTCATGGCGCCCACGGAGCTGCTCGCCGAGCAGCATTACGGGACGCTCACCCGTCTGCTGACGCCGCTCGACCTGCGGCCCGAGCTGCTGCTCGGGCGGCTCGGGGCATCCGAGAAAGCGGCGGCGCGCGGCCGTATCGCGGACGGGGGCTCGCGTCTCGTCGTCGGCACGCACGCGCTGATCCAGGAGCGCGTCGAATTCCGCCGGCTGGGCCTCGTCGTGATCGACGAACAGCACCGCTTTGGCGTCGAGCAGCGGGCCGCACTAGTGGCCAAGGGCGACGCACCGGACGTGCTGCTCCTGACCGCCACCCCGATCCCGCGGTCACTGGCGCTCACGCTCTACGGCGATCTCGATGTGACGACGTTGCGCGAGCGTCCCCCCGGGCGGGGGGACGTCACCACCGCGCTGCGCACCGAGGGGAGCCGGGCGCGCATCTACGCGTTCCTGCGCCGGGAATGCGAAGCGGGGCGGCAGGCCTACGTCATCTACCCGGTCATCGAGGAATCCGAGAAGGCCGACCTGCGCGCCGCGACGACCATGGCGGAGCGGTTGCGCGAGGAGTTCCCGAATCTCAGCGTGGGACTGGTACACGGCCGCATGGCGGCCGACGCCCGAGACACGACGATGCGCGCGTTCCGGGACGGGACCGTCCATGTGCTCGTGGCCACCACGGTGGTCGAGGTGGGCATCGACGTCGCGAATGCCAGCGTGATGCTGGTGGAGCACGCGGAGCGCTTTGGCTTGGCGCAGCTGCACCAGCTCCGCGGACGGGTCGGGCGGGGCGCGGCGGCGAGTCACTGCATCCTGCTGTCGGACGTGCCCGAGGCGCTCGAGCGCCTGCGGGCGTTCGCCGCCACCACCGACGGGTTTCGCATCGCGGAGCTCGACCTCGCACAGCGCGGCATGGGGGAGCTGGCCGGCGCCCGGCAGTCGGGGGCGCCGCGGCTGCGATTCGCCGACTTCAGCGTGGACCTGGCGCGGCTCGAGGCCGCACGCCGCGCGGCGGCGGAAATCATCGCGCGCGATCCGGCGCTCGAGCAGCCGGCGCACGCCGCCTATCGCTCGCGGATACTCGAGCGCTACGAGCGGGGGTTCGAGCTGTTTCGGGTGGGGTAGGCGATTCGACAGCTCGCGGCTGCGACGCGCCGCCGGTGTGATCAGAAGCGCAGTCGCAACCCCAGCAGCATGCCCCCGTCGGCGGCGGGTGCCACGAGGGCCTGATCGGGATCGAAGGGCACGTTCTTCGGACCGCGCTTGCGGCGGCTCAGGTCCACGATGAACATCGCACCGGCCAGGACCAGCGTCGCCTGCCCGGCGACGATGCGGCGGTGTGCCCGGCGCTCGTAGTACAGCGACTCCTGGTACAGCCGCTCGGCGCCGGCGTCGGTGTACGCGCCGCCGGCTGCTGTCCGGCACGACGCGTTGCTCTGCCGGCAGAACTCCACGAGCGCGTCCCACCGCTCCTGGGCCCGATCGTGCTCCCGCGCCCCGAGGGCGATCAGCACCACGGATGCCGCACCGGCCACCCATTTGCCTGGGCGCGAGACCCGCTCGATCAAGGCGCGACCCTCGGGGGGGCGCCGCGGCGCATCGACGGCGTCCTGCCCGCGCAGCGGGGCCGCGGCGAGGACGAGGAGAGCGAGGAGGGGGCGTGCGCCGGTCATCGGTAGGTATGAATCTCGCCACGACCGCCCACCACCACCACCTGTCCGTCGCGCACGAGGGGCGGCGTCTCGATCGGCCCGGGCACCCGTGCGCGCCAGGTGACGGCGCCGGTGGCCCGATCCACCAGCAGGACCTCCCCCGCCACCGTGCCGATCAGGATGCCCGAGCCGGTCACCGTGGGCCCGGCGGTGACGGCCGTCTGGAGCGCGACCGTGCGGAGGGCCTCGGGTGCGTGGGTGGCGATCAGCGCCAACGTGCCGTCGCGCGCCAGCACGACGAGCGTGTCCCCGACCAGCGCCGGGGCGCCGTAGATCGCGTCCGGAAGCGTCACTTCCCAGGTGGTGACGAGGTCCTCGAGTGCGACCGCCCGGACCACGCCGCGCACCGTGCCGAAGTACAGCGACCGGCCGTCGGTGACGGGCGTGCCGAGCACGGGGCCCCCCGTGGCGGCCTGCGCGCGCACGGCACCGGTGGCCGCGTCGAGGAGGAAGAGCGTGTCGGCCGTGGTCGCCACGGCGACCCCCGCCGGGGTCGGCACCGGCGCGGCGCGGATCGCGCCCGTCACGGCGTGCGACCACGTGATGTCGCCGTCGCGCGCGCGCAGGCGCAACACCGTGCCGCGGTCGGTGCCCGCGTAGAGGGCGTCGCCGTCGAGCGCGAGCGGGGCCGACACGCCTCCCGAGGTGGTGCGCCATACCGCGCGGCCGTCGCGCAGGTTCAGCGCGTAGATCCGGCCGGTGGGCGTCTGTTCGGTCGCCAGGTAGATGCGATCCTCGCGGAGCAGGGGCCCGCCGTGCACCGTGCCCGAGACGGCGGCGCGCCAGAACAGCTGGCCGCTGCGGCGGTCCAGCAACGTCACGATCCGCTCGGTGAGTCCGAGCACCATGACGTCGGTGCCGAGCGCGGGGCTGCCGCGCACCGCCCGTCCCACGTCGGTCGTCCATTGGGGTTCGGGAGCCGGCGCCACGGTTTCCGCCGCCGCCGCGTCGTGCCGTGGCGAGCCGAGGTACAGCGGCCAGGGCACCGGCTCGCGCTCGGGGCCGAACCGCTGGGGTGGAGGGCAGCCGCTCGCGTTGACAGCAAAAAAGGCCACGGCTAGTATGCCGCCGCGATGACGGAACACGCGCGGATCGAAGCGCTGTCGCGGCATGTGGGCGCGACGGTGACGGTGCGCGGCTGGGTGATGACCACCCGGTCGAGCGGGAAGATCGCGTTCGTCACGCTGCGGGACGGCACGGGGTACCTCCAGGCCGTTCTGTCGAAGAAGGAAGTGCCGGAGGCGTCCTGGGAGCAGTTCGGACAGCTGACGCAGGAGTGCGCCATCACGGTCACCGGATTGGTGCGCGCGGACCCGCGGGGACCCGGCGGCGTGGAGCTGCAGGTCGGCGAGCTCCGGATTGTGGGATCCAGCGAGGCGTTTCCGATCACGCCCAAAGAGCACGGCATCGCCTTTCTGTTCGAGCATCGCCACCTCTGGCTCCGCAGTCGCCGGCAGGTCGCGATCGCGCGCGTGCGACACGAGGTCGTCCAGGCGATCCGCGATTTCTTCTACGAGCGCGGGTTCGTGCTGGTGGACACCCCGATCCTCACGGGGTCCATCGGCGAACATGCCGGTACGCTCTTCGCGACCGAGTACTTCGACCTTGGCAAGGCGTATTTGGCGCAGACGGGACAGCTCTACGTCGAAGCCGCTGCCGCCGCGCTGGGCAAGGTCTACTGTTTCGGGCCCACGTTCCGCGCCGAGAAGTCCAAGACCCGCCGCCACCTCACCGAGTTCTGGATGGTCGAGCCGGAGGTGGCGTGGAACGATTCCGACGACAACATGCGGCTCCAGGAGGACTTCGTTTCGTACATCGTGGCGCGCTGCCTCGACCGGCGCAAGGAGGAGCTCGCCGAGCTGGAGCGCGACACGACGCCCCTCGCGCGCGTGACCCCGCCGTTCCCCCGGATCTCCTACACCGCGGCGGTCGAAAAGCTCGCCGCACTCGGCGCCGACATGACGTGGGGTCGGGACCTGGGGGGCGACGAGGAGACCCTGCTGGCCAAGCAGTACGACCGCCCCGTCATGGTCTACAACTACCCGAAGGGCGTGAAGGCGTTCTACATGAAGGAGAATCCGGCGGACCCGCGCACCGTCCTGAACAACGACTGCCTGGCCCCCGAGGGGTACGGCGAGATCATCGGCGGCAGCCAGCGCGAGGACGACCACGATCGGCTGCTCGCCCGCATTCGCGCGGAGCAGCTGCCCGAAGCGGCGTATGGGTGGTACCTCGACCTGCGCAAGTACGGCACGTTCGTCCACTCGGGCTTCGGGCTCGGACTGGAACGGACCGTCGCCTGGATCTGCGGCATCCCCCACATCCGAGAGGCGATCGCGTTTCCGCGGACGCTCTACAAGCTGTGGCCGTGAGGCCCCAGCTCACCCCGCCCGCGCCGTGACCCGGTTGTACACCCACGCGAGCACCGCTCCCGCCACCGCCCCGTCCACGAGCCCATAGAGCGTCGCCACGAGTACGGAGCCGAATCCGGCGGGGCCGTGGTAGCCGGGGTAGAGCGCGGCCGCGAGCTCGAGCACGGCGAGCCCGTAGCTCGGGACGAGGACGTTCACCACGCCGACCAGAAACAAACTGCCGCCGACCAGCACCGCGCCTACGACGGCGACACCCTTGACGTTGATGCTCATGATGTCCTCCGTGACCGTTCGTTGCGCTTGGTTTCCTCCCACAGGCGGTCGAGCGCCTCGAGGCTTGCCCCTCCCACGTCCAGCCCCCGCTCCCCAGCCAGCCGCTCCACCGCCGCGAACCGGCGCGTGAACTTCGCGTTGGCCCGCTCCAGCGCCTGGCCGGCCTGGACGTCCAGCTTGCGCGCGAGGTTGACGACGGCAAAGAGGAGGTCCCCGACCTCCTCGACCACCCCCGGCTCCGCACGAGCGCCCGTGGCACGGGGTTCCGGATGCGGGGCTGGCTCGGCCGCAAGCTCGCGCTCCAGCTCGCGCATTTCTTCCTTCACCTTGTCGAGGGGGCCGGTGGCGTCGGGCCAATCGAACCCCACCCCCGCGGCGCGCTCCTGAAGGCGGTAGGCCATCAGGAGCGGGGGGAGCGTGGGTGGCAGGCCGCGCAGCGTCCCGCTGCCGGGCTCCCGCTCCCGTTGCTTGAGACGGTCCCAGCCCGGTGACGTCGCGGCCGGTTGCTCGCCGAAGAGATGCGGATGCCGGCGCCACATCTTCGTTTCGAGTCCCCGGACGACCCCCTCGGCCGTGAACTGGCCCCGCTCTTCGGCGATGACGATTTGGAACGCGAGGTTGAGCAGCAGATCCCCGAGCTCGTCGCGCACCGCGGACGGCTCGCCGCGCCCGATCGCGTGATCGAGCTCCAGGGCTTCTTCCACCAAGTACGGGCGCAGCGTGTCCGGGGTCTGGCGTGCATCCCAGGGGCACCGCATTCTGAGGTCGCGCACGAGCGCGAGAGCGCGTCCAAGCGCTGAATCTCCTTGCATTTAGCCTCCGCGGCGGGTATCATACGCCCGCTTGTGAGCGTGTCAATGAGCGAGCCCGACCACCGCGCGTGGATCGAGGTCGATCTGTCCGCGGTCGTCGAGAACGCCCGAACGGTGGCGCGCGCGGCGGGCACACGGCTCCTACCGGTCGTCAAGGCGAACGCCTACGGGGTGGGAGCCGTCGCCGTCTCCGGGGCGCTGGAGACGGTGGATCCCTGGGGCTACGCCGTCGCGACGATCCCGGAAGGGGCCGACCTCCGGCGTGCGGGAATCGGGCGCCCGGTTCTGGTGCTCACTCCCGCGCGCCCCGCCGAGTTCGCCGCCCTGGCGGAGCACGATCTCCGTCCGGTGTTCGATGACCCAGCCACGATACGCGCGTGGGGCGGGCGCGGGGCGTTTCACCTCGAGATCGACACGGGCATGGGCCGCACGGGGATCCGCTGGGACGAGATCGCGGCGGCGCGCCCGATGCTCGATTGGCCGCAGCTCGAAGGCGCGTTCACCCAGTTTCACTCGGCGGACGTGCGCAACAACTCGGTCGAGGTCCAGCTGGAGCGGTTTCGGGCAGCGGTGTCCGGGTTGCCGCGGCGCCCGGCGCTGCAGCACGTGGCAAACAGCGCGGCGGCCCTGCGAGACCGCCGCTTCGCGCTCGATCTCGTGCGTCCGGGGATTTTCCTCTTGGGTGGGGCGCCGGGCGATGGGCTGCCCGAGGCGCGGCCCGTGGTCAGCGTCCGGGCCCGGGTGGTGAGCGTGCGGCGGGTTCGACGCGGCGACACCGTGAGCTACGGCGCCGCCTGGATCGCCCCGCGCGACACGACGATCGCGACCCTCGCGATCGGCTACGCCGACGGGCCCCGCCGCCGCCTGGGGGCGGGTGGCGGCGCGTACGTGCTGCTGAACGGCGCGCGGTGTCCAGTGGCGGGCGTGGTGACGATGGACTTCACAATGGTGGACGTGGGCGACGGCCTCGCTCGCGTCGGCGACGTCGCGACGTTGCTGGGCGGGGCGGGAGACACGCGGGACGCGGGGGCGGAGCCGATCACGCTGGCGCGCTTCGCCGAATGGAGCGGGGACTTGCAGCACGCGGTGCTGACGTCGCTCGGGCCGCGGCCGCCGCGGATCTACACGTGAGGCGCGCGGCGCTGATCGTACTGGACGGTCTGGGCGTCGGTGCGGCGCCGGACGCGGCCGCGTACGGTGACGTGGGGAGTGATTCGCTCGGTAACGTCGCGCGCGCGGCGGGCGGGCTGCGGCTGCCGCATCTCGAGCGGGTGGGCCTCGGGCACTGCCGGCCCATCGCCGGCCTCTCGGCGGCCGATCCGGCGGAAGCCGCGTACGGCGTCGCCCTGCCGCGCTCGCCGGGGAAGGACTCCACGACGGGGCACTGGGAGCTGTGCGGCGTGGTGCTGGACCGACCGTTCCCGACGTACCCGGCGGGGTTTCCTCCGGGGCTGCTGGCGGAGTTCGCGCGGCGGACGGGCCGGGGCGTGATCGGCAACCGGGCGGCGTCGGGGACGGCGATCCTCGACGAGCTGGGTGCGGCACATCAGCGGACGGGCGACTGGATCGTCTATACGTCGGCCGACTCGGTGTTCCAGGTGGCCGCCCACGAGGCGACGGTGCCGCGTGAGGAGTTGTACCGTGGGTGCGGCGTGGCCCGGGAGCTGCTCACGGGCGAGCACGCGGTGAGCCGCGTGATCGCCCGCCCGTTCGTGGGGGTGCCGGGCGCCTACCGGCGGACGCCGCACCGCAGGGACTTCTCCCTCGCGCCGCCCCGCGCTACGCTGTTGGACGCGCTGGCCCGGGCGGGCGTGCCGCGGATCGGCATCGGCAAGGTGGACGACTTGTTTGCGGGGCGGTCGATCGCCGCCGAGCACACGCCGACCAACGCCGACGCCTACGCGCGGATCGAACAGGTCCTCGAGGAGCTGGAGACGGGACTGGTGTTCGTCAACGTGATCGAGTTCGACCAGACATGGGGGCACCGCAACGACGTGGCCGGGTATGTGGAAGGGCTGCGGGCGCTGGACGCGTGGATCCCCCGGCTCGAAGCGCGCGTGCGGGAGGACGATCTGATCATCCTCACAGCCGACCACGGCAATGACCCGACCACACCCTCGACCGATCATTCGCGCGAGGCGGTGCCGGTGCTGTGTTTCGGCCCGCGCGTTCGCGCCGTCCACATCGGTGAGCGGGCCAGTTTCGCGGACGTGGGCGCGACGGTGGCCGAGTTTTTCGGCGTCCCGGCGCTCGAGGCCGGGACGTCGTTTCTGGGAGAGATCCGTGCGTGAGTGACGCCGCACTGGTCGCCGCGGCGCGCGGCGCGATGGCGAACGCGTACGCGCCCTATTCGCAGTTCCGCGTCGGTGCCGCCATCGAGGCGGCGGACGGGCGCGTGTTCACCGGGTGCAACGTGGAGAGCGCCTCCTATGGACTGTCGATCTGCGCCGAACGAATGGCGCTCGGGGCCGCGGTGACGGCGGGGGTGCGCGATCTGCGCCGCGTCGTCGTGACGACGGACGTGGAACCACCGGCCGCCCCCTGCGGCGCCTGTCGCCAGCTCCTCGCCGAGTTCGGGCTCGCCACCGAGGTGGTGGCGGTTGGACCGGCGAGTCAGCGTCGCTGGACCATGCGCGACCTCCTGCCCGATGCCTTTACGCGGGCATCGCTCGATCAATGAGCCGTCGCGCGGTCGTGTGGTTGGCCCTGGCCGTCGTCGGCGGGGCGTGCACCGAGGACCTGACCGTTCCGGCCGTGTGCCCCGCGTACTGCGCGCCGGGCGAGCTCACCGCCGTGGACACCGTGATCGGCGATCTGGTGAGCGGGGACAGCGCGTTCCGTGGCTACGTCCAGGCGTACGAAGCGGCGGTCATGCTGGCGGCCGATCTCCCGGGGCAGCTGGATGTGCGCGCCATCCTCACGACCACGCTGCTCGCGTCGCGGACCCGCCTGGGCACCGACACGACGACGGGCGCCGTGGTCGGGGTGGATTCGCTACGCATCACCCTCGGCATCGTGCGCCGGGACACGTCGGCCCGCGGGCTGTCGCTCGCGTTCCACCGGCTCCCCCGGACGCTCGACTCGACCACGGTCTTCGCGGACCTCGCCGGTGACTTCGCGGCCCCGCCGATTCGCGTCGTCTATCTCGACAGTCTCATCGTGCTCCCGGGTCAGAAGGACTCGGTGACGGGCGACAGTGTGGTCGTCGATTCGGCGACGGGGTCGGTGACGCTGCTCGTGTCGTTGGATTCGGTCGAGGTGCCGTACACCGAGGCCGACTCCGGTCGCCTGGGCCTCGGGATCCGGGTCCGTGCCGATAGTCTCACGGGATCGGGCCAGGCGAGCGTCGCGATCGGGGCGGGAGCGACGGGACCAGTGCTCACGTGGTTCGCCAAAGTCGATTCGCTCGGTCTCGCGACCGTCAACCGGGGCCTGGGCGGTGGGGCGGCGTTCGACAGCTACGTCGTCGATCCGCCGCCCGCGCCGTTGGACAGCACGCTCGCCGTGGGCGGCGCGCCGTCCGCGCGCAGCCTGCTGCGGTTCACCCGGCCCAGCGCGTTGTTCGATTCCACCCAGATCGTGCGTGCGACGTTGATCCTCGTGCCGCGGGTCGCGCCGGTCGGCGCGCCGAGCGACTCGTTGCGCATCATTGCGCAACGCACCATCACCGATCTCGGCTCGAAGTCGCCGCTCGCCGGCGCGGCGTTTCCCGGTGATCTCTCGTTTTTCGGGTCCGCCTATGCACGGGCCGGGTCGCTCGACACCGTCCGCATCGACGTGACGGGACTGATCCGGCGCTGGCAGGCCGACACGGCCGCGCCCACCGTGCTGATGCTGCGCGTCGACCCCGAGGGCGGCACGCTCGGGGAGATCCGGTTCGGGCCCTCCGGGGCCGCCGGGCTGCGGCCCGCCCTGCAGGTCACCTACGTGCCGTCGTTCCCCTTCGGAGGCCGGTGAACATGCGCTGGGGCACGCTCGTCGCCGTCGTCGGGCTGTTCGGCGCCAGTTCGCTGGCCGGCCAGGACTCGCAGTTCTCGCTCCAGGGTCTGGGCACACCCGCGCGCCAGGAGAGCGTACGCGCGCGTGCGACGGCTGGCACGTTCGCGCTGTTCGACGCGCTCTCTCCGTTGGGTGAGGCGGCGCTCGCCGACATCGGCGGCGGCGTGTTCAGCGCCCAGGGCGACGCCACCCGGCGCACCGTGGACTACGCGAGTGCGGGATCCCACACGGTCAAGGAGTCGCGCTTCCCGGCGCTCGTCGCCGCGGGGCGGACGCCCTGGCGCTTCTCGGTCGCCACCGGGTTCGCGACATACCTGGATCGCAGCTTTCTCACGCAGCGGCGCGACTCGGTCGTGGTCCGGGGGGAGTTCGAGCCGTTCACCGACGAGCATCGCAGCGACGGCAGCGTCGCCGACCTGCGCCTCGCGGTCGCCGGCCGACCGCTGGACGCGGTGGCCATCGGCGGCGCGTTTCACGTGCTCGTCGGCTCCACGCAGGAGGAAGTGCGTCGCCGGTGGGACGATTCGGTCACCTATCGGAATACGTTCGAGCTGCGGGACGTCCAGTACAGCGGGTTGGGCGTTTCGCTGAGCGCGCTCGTCACGGTGTCGCGGCGGGTGCGCGTGGCCGGATGGGTCCGGACCGACAACACCCTCGAGACCGACGTGCGAAACCGCCCCACCGGATCGGCCGACCTTCCCACCCAGCTCGGCGGCGCGGTCGAATTCCGTCCGCGCGGCAGCCTGCGGCTCGCCGGGGCGGTCCGCTGGGCCGGGTGGGCCGGTCCCCCCGGCGGGCACGATGCGTTCGGCTGGGCGATCGGTGCCGAAGCCGGCAACCCGGGGCTCCCCGTTCGCGTCGGTATCCGGCGCGAGACGATGGCGTTCAGTGCCGGTGCCGCGGCACCCACGGAGCTCGGTGTCACCGCCGGGTTCGGGGCCCGCTTCTCCGAGGACCGGGCGCGGATCGACCTGGCGGTGGAGCGCGTGCTCCGCTCCGGCGCGGATCTGGATGAGCGGCTGTGGACCCTGCACGTGGGCCTCAGCGTGCTGCCGTGAACGTCTACTTCCACACCTTCGGCTGCAAGGCCAACCAGTACGACACCGAGCTCGTTCGCCAGGCGTTCGCCGATCACGGCGCCGCTGTGGTGGACGATCCGGCGGCGGCCGATCTCGCGGTCGTGAACTCGTGCGCGGTCACGGCCACGGGCGAGGCGAAGATGCGGGCGTGGCTCCGGCGACTCGCCCGCTTGCGGCCCGACCGCAGCGCGGTGGTGATGGGATGCGCGGCGGCGCTCGACGACGGTCGCCTCGCCGCCCTCCCTGGGGTGCGGGCGGTCGTGGGCGGCGCGGACCCCGCCGCGGTGCTGCGTGCCGCGGGCGTGCGACCCCGCGCGCCGGACCCGCGGCTGCGTCGCTTCGCCGCCGGCGCCCGCGCGTGGCTCAAGATCCAGGACGGGTGCGACGAGCATTGCACGTTTTGTGCGACGACGCTCGCGCGCGGCGCGAACCGCTCCCGGTCGCCCGCCGACCTGATCGCCGAAGCGCGGCAACTCGCCGCGCATCACGCCGAGATCGTGCTCACCGGGGTGCACATCGGGACGTACGGAGGCGAGGGACGCGGGACGCGGGACGGGGCACGAGCGGGGACGCTGGGGTCGTTGGTGGAGGCACTCATTGCCGCGGTGCCGTCGGTCCGCTTCCGCCTGTCGTCGGTCGAGGCGACGGAGGTCGATGCGCGCCTCGAGCAGTCGCTGGTCGAGGCGCCGCGCCACCTGGCGGCGCATCTCCACGCGCCGCTCCAGTCGGGATCGAACCGCGTCCTCAAACGCATGGGCCGCCGTTGGTACACCGCCGAGTCGTATCGCCGGCGGATCGAGGCGCTGGCGGCCCGCGTCCCGGCACTCGGGCTGGGTGCCGATGTGATCGTCGGGTTTCCCGGTGAGGACGAGGCCGATCACCGCGCGACCGTGGCGCTGATCGAGGCCCTGCCATTCACGTACCTCCACGTCTTTCCCTACTCCGAGCGCCCCGATACGGCGGCGCGGCGGCTCGGTGATCCGGTGGCGGCCACCGCGCGGCACAACCGTGCCGCGGAGCTGCGGCGGCTGGGCGAGGCGAAAGGTCTGGCGTATCGAGCCGCCCGCCGGGGCCGCACCGCCGACGGCGTCGCGTGCGGGCACCAGGGTGGACGGGTCGAGCTGCTGACGGAGGACTACCTGCCGGTCTATCTTGCAAGCGACCGGTGGGACGGAGCCCCGCGACAGGACGTCGTCATCGACTGATGCAGCGCCTCTACCTCGAGACCTACGGCTGCCAGATGAACGTGGCGGACTCCGAGCTCATCACGGGCGCGCTCGGGGGCGAGGGGTTCGTGCGCACCGACGATCCCGCCCGGGCCGACGTCCTCATCCTCAACACCTGCGCCATTCGCGACAACGCCGAGCAACGCGTGCTCGGCCGGATGGGCGAGCTGAAGCGCTACAAGCGCCCGGGCACCGTGCTGGGCGTCGTGGGCTGCATGGCGCAGCGTCTCGGGCCGCGCCTCCTCGATCGCGTGCCGCAGGTGGACCTGGTCGTCGGGCCGGACGGATACCGCGGGCTGGCGGAGCTGATCGCCCGCGCCCGGGTGGGCGAGCGGGCGGCGGACGTCGCGTTCCGGGAGTGGGAGCACTACGAGGACGTGCCGGCGGATCGGGCGTCGGGACCGAGCGCGTTCGTGACGGTGCAGCGCGGCTGCGACTATCGGTGTACCTATTGCATCGTTCCGATGACGCGCGGGTCGGAGCGCAGCCGCATGTTGGCCGAGGTCGTGCGCGAGGTGGCGGACCTCGCCGCCCGCGGCACGACGGAGGTCACGCTCCTTGGCCAGACCGTCAACAGCTACCACGACGGGACGCACGACTTCGCCGATCTCCTGCGGGCGACCGGCGCCGTGGCCGGTATCCGGCGCGTGCGCTTCACCTCGCCGCACCCCAACGATTTCTCGGCGCGCGTGCTGGCCGCGATGGCCGAGACGCCCACCGTCTGCGAGCACGTGCACCTGCCGGTGCAGAGCGGATCGTCGCGCGTGCTCCGGCGGATGCTGCGCCGCTACACGCGCGACGCGTACCTCGAGGTGGTGGCCGCGCTGCGCGCCACGATCCCCGGTCTCGCCCTCACGACGGACATCATCGTGGGATTCCCGGGAGAGACCGAGCAGGATTTCGCGGAGACCCTGTCGCTCGTCGAGGCGGTCGGATTCGACGACGCATTCACCTTCAAGTTCTCGCCGCGGGACGGGACACCCGCCGTGCGGCTGCCGGACGCCGTGTCCGACGACGTGGCGGGCGCACGACTCGAGCGCCTCATCGCCGTCGTGCGGCACGCAGCGAAGCGGATCAACATGGCCCAGGTCGGTACCGCGCACGAGGTGCTGGTCGAGGGATGGGCGCGCCGTGGCGGGCTGTTGCAGGCACGGACTCGCGCCAACAAAGTGGTGCTCATCGAGGGACCTGACGAATGGATCGGCAGCTACCGCCGCGTGCGGCTCACCGGGACCACCGGCTCGACCTTCACCGCCTGGCCGCTGGAGCGGGAGGTGGCAGTCGTGGGGTGACGAACGTCACGCAGGACGTGGTCCAGCGCGAGTACGGCGCCCTCCTTCCCGCGATGCGGGGGTTCTGCGGCTGCGACACCTGCCGCGGCGATGTGATCGTGTACGCGCTCAATCGGCTCGCTCCGCACTACGTCTCGACCCGCCAGGGCGAGGTGCTCACGGAGCTGGGTCTCGCCTCGGATCAGGAGCGTGCCCGGCTCTCGGTCGTGCTCATCGAGGGATTCCGACGCGTCTCCAGCGCGCCGCGGTGCGGCGCGCCCCCCGTGCGACTCGCCTAGTCGCCTGAGGGCGGCCCGTGCGGCCGCCCATTCTGTGGATCGCGGTGCTGTTCGGGGCCGGCCTGTGGGTCGGCCTCGCCGCGTTTCCGGCTGTGGTGCCGGCGGTCGTGCTGGTCGTCGGTGGCGGCCTCGTGGCGGGACGGGCGCCCGTGGCCGCGGCATGCGCGGCGGCGGCCGTCGCGGGTCTGCTGTACGGCGCGGCGGCGCGGCTCGACCGTGACCGCACGTGCGGGGGGCGGTGGAGCGCGGCCGGGGCGCAGGGGCCGCCCGGTGCGGCCGGACCGACCCGGGCTGCGCGCGTCCGGCTGCTCGACCGCGTCGGGCCGGACGGCGGTGTGGTGGCGACGGCGATCAAGGAGGGCCCCTGCCGCGGCAGCCTGCGCGTCCGCTGGCCGGCCGGGCGGGCGGCCGGCGGGGGCACTGCGTGGATCGTCGCCGGGCGCTGGGTCGGTACCGCCGAGCGGGGCCTGCTCGTGGCGCGCCACGTGCGACTGGTGGATCCCCAGCCGCGGGGGCGGGGCGCGCTGCGGGGCGCGGTGGCCGAGCGGTCGGCGGCCCTGTTCGGCGGCCGCGCGCCCCTGGTCGATGCGCTGGTCATCGGCCGCCGCGCCGACCTCGCGCCCGAAGTCCGCGAGCAGTTCGCGCGCGCCGGACTGGCTCACCTGCTCGCCATCTCGGGGCTGCACGTCGGGTTCCTCGCGGGCTGGCTCGCGGTCGTGCTGCGGGTCGTCGGGCTCGGCCCGGCCGCGCGGTACTGGGCGGGCACCGGGATCATCGGGTTGTACGTGTGGTTCCTCGGCGCGCCCGCGCCCGCCGCGCGGGCCGGGCTGATGCTCGCGATCGACGGGCTGGGCCGGTTACGCCAGCGGGTCGTGGCGCCCCGCGGGTCAGTCGGCCTCACGGTCCTGGTCCTGCTCGTGCTCGATCCGTGGGCGCTGCGGTCCATCGGCGCGTGGCTCTCGGTGGCGGCCGTCGGCGGCGTCCTCTGGGCCGGGCGCGCGTTCGCGGGCCGGCCACAGTTGGTCCGCGCCCTCGCGGCGGGCACTGCCGCGACCCTGCTCACCGCGCCGATCACGGCGTTCGCGTTCGGATCCGTCGCGCCGATCGGCGTCCTCGCCAACCTCGTGGCGATCCCGCTCGGCGGCGTTGCGATTCCGGGGCTGTTCGCGTCCCTCGCCCTCGCGGGCATCGCCCCGGCGATCGCGGACCTCTTCGCCGCCGGCGCGGGGCTCGCGCTCGCGCTGCTCGACCTGGTGGCCCGGCTCGCCGCGGCGGCGCCAGGGGGACACGCGGTGACGCCGCAAGGGTGGCAGAGCGGGGCGGTGTGGGCGGGGGTGGCGGCGGCGCTCGGCTGGGTCTGGGTGATGCGCCGCAACCGATGGGTGGCGGTGGCGCGTGGGGCGCTCCTGGTCGCGGTCGTCCTCTGGGGATTCGTCGTGCGCGACGTTTCCCTCGACGCCGGCCCCGGCTTGGCCGTACATTTCCTCGACGTCGGGCAGGGGGACGCCGCTGTGCTGCGCACGCCGCGCGGCCAGTGGATCGTGATCGATGGCGGCCCGCGCAGCCGGGCGGGCGACGCCGGTCGGCGGGTCGTGGTGCCCTTCTTGCGGCGGCGCGGCGTGGCGCGGGTCGCCCTGGTGGTGGCGAGTCACGGGGACGCCGACCATCTGGGCGGACTCCCGGCCGTCGTGGCGAGCTTCCGGCCGTCGCTGATCGTCGAGCCCGGGGCGCCCCTGGGCCGGCCGCAGTACCTCGAGTGGCTGTCGCAAGCGGCGGAGAGCGGGGCGGAGTGGACTCCGGCGCGGGCGGGTGATCGCCTCTCGCTCGACGGCGTGACGCTCGAAGTGCTGAGTCCGGACGAGGCGTGGGCCGCGGTGCCCGCGGACGCGAACGAGCATTCCCTGGTCCTGCGCGTCACCTACGGCGAGGTCACGCTGTTGTTCGCCGGCGACGCCGGGCTGCCGGTCGAGCGCCGCCTGAAGGGTCGGGTGGGCCCGGTGGATCTGCTCAAGGTGGGTCATCACGGCTCGCGCACGGCCTCGTCCGCGGCGTGGCTCGCGGAGCTGCGGCCGGCGATCGCCGTGATCAGCGTGGGGCGGGGCAATCGCTACGGGCATCCGGCGCCCGAAGTGCTCGACCGCCTCCACCGGTCCGGCGCGATCGTGCTGCGGACGGATCGTGCCGGCACCATCACCTTCACGACCGACGGGACCCGTGAGCACACCAACCTCCGTCATCACGATCGACCGGTTCATCATGGAGCAGGAGCGCCTCCACCCCGAGGCGACCGGCGAGTTGTCCAACCTGCTCTACGACATCTGTCTCGCCGCCAAGATCATCTCGCGCAACGTGCGCCGCGCCGGGCTTACCGACATCCTGGGCGGCACCACGACCGTGAACATCTCGGGCGATCTCCAGCAGAAGCTCGATCTCGTCGCGAACGAGACCGTGCGCAACAGCCTGCAGCACACGGGGCGCATCTGCGTCATGGCGTCCGAGGAAGACGAGGCTCCGATTCCGGTGCCCGCGAACGTACCCGCGGGGAAATACGTCGTGCTCTACGACCCGCTCGACGGCTCGAGCAACATCGACGTCAACGTTTCCATCGGCACGATCTTCTCGATCCACCGGCGGGTGACGCCGAGCGGGCCCGGCACGCTGGTGGATTGTCTGCAGCCGGGCACGAAGCAAATCGTCTCGGGGTACATTCTCTATGGCTCGAGCACGATGCTGGTCTACACCACCGGAAACGGCGTCCACGGGTTCACCCTCGACCCGACCATCGGGGAGTTCCTGCTGTCCCACCCGTTCATCCGGATCCCAGAGGTCGGGAAGTACTACAGTGTGAACGAGAGCAACTGGAACAAGTGGAGCCCCGCCACGCAGCGCGTGGTGACGGCGTTCAAGAACGGCGACGGCGCGGTGCAAGCCAAGAACGCCCGGTACATCGGGTCGCTGGTCGCCGACATTCACCGCAACCTCATTTCCGGCGGCATCTTCTTGTACCCCGGCGACGTGCGGACGCCGCAGGGAAAGCTGCGGCTGCTCTACGAGGGCGCACCGCTCGCGTTCGTCGTCGAGCAAGCCGGCGGCGCGGCGACTGACGGACGGGGCCGCATCATGGATCTCGTTCCTGGGGATCTGCACCAGCGCACGCCGCTCGTGATCGGGAGCAAGACGGACGTCGAGTTCGCGACCCGCCTGATGCGCACCGAGGCGCACGCGTGAGCGACGGGACGGACGAGACGGACGAACCGTCGGTGTACGGGCCGGGCGACTGGACGGGCGATCCGACGCGCGACCTGGGAGCGCCGGGAGCGTTTCCGTTCACCCGCGGGATCTACGGCTCCATGTACCGCGGCAAGCTGTGGACCATGCGGCAGTACGCGGGCTTCGGCACCGCCGAGGAGACCAACGCGCGGTTCCGCCATCTCCTCGCCGCCGGACAGACGGGCCTCTCCGTCGCGTTCGATCTCCCGACCCAGATGGGCTACGACTCCGACCACCCGATGGCCGAGGGCGAGGTGGGACGCGTCGGCGTGGCGATCGACACCGTGGACGACCTCGAGCGGCTGTTCCACGAGATCCCACTCGACCGGGTGTCGACCTCGATGACGATCAACGCCACGGCCGGCATTCTGCTCGCCATGTACGTGGTCGTGGGCGAAGAGCAGGGCATCGCGCCGGATCGCCTGCAGGGGACGATCCAGAACGACATCCTCAAGGAGTATGTGGCACGGGGGACGTACATCTTCCCCCCCGAGCCCTCGCTGCGCCTCATCGCCGACATCTTCCGGTACTGCGCGGTCGCCGGTATGAGCGTCAATCCCATTTCGGTATCGGGCTACCACATGCGGGAGGCGGGCGCGACGGCCGTGCAGGAGGTGGCGTTCACGTTGGCGAATGGCCTCGAGTACGTGCGGCGCGCCGCGGGCGCGGGCCTCGACGTGAGCGCCTTCGCACCGCGCATCTCGTTTTTCTTCGCCGGCTACACGAATGTGTTCGAAGAGGTGGCGAAGTTCCGCGCGGCGCGGCGCCTGTGGGCGCGCTTGATGCGCGAGCGGTTTCGGGCGGATGAAGCCGCGTGCCGGCTGCGGTTCCACACGCAAACCGGTGGGGCGACGCTCACCGCCCAGCAAGCGCTCAACAACGTGGTCCGGGTGGCCTACCAGGCGCTGGCGGCCGTGGTGGGGGGCACGCAATCGCTGCACACCAACGCGTTCGACGAGGCGCTGGCGCTCCCGACGGCGCGCAGCGCGACCGTGGCGCTGCGCACCCAGCAGGTGCTGGCGTACGAGACCGGCGTGCCGGAGGTCGCGGACCCGTTCGGGGGGAGCTGGTACGTCGAAGCCCTGACCGACCGTATCGAGGGCGAGGCGCGCGCGCTGATCGCGGAGATCGACGCGCAGGGCGGTGCGGCGCGGGCGATCGAGCGAGGGTCCTACCAGGAAGCCATCGCCCGCAGCGCGTACGCGCAACAGCGGGCCGTGGAGTCCGGCACCGCGGCGGTGGTCGGCGTCAACCGCTACCAGACCGAGGAACCCCGGTCCGACGTCCACCAGCCCGATTTCCGCGCCCTGGCCGATGCGCAGCGGGGCCGGCTGGCCGAGACGCGCGCGCGGCGCGACGGGGCCGCCGTGGCCGCAGCCCTCGGGACCCTGACGGGAGCGGCGCGGGGCGCGGATCCTCTCATGGAGCCGATCGTGGCCGCGGTCCGGGCCCGGGCGACCGTAGGGGAGATCAGCGAGGCGCTGCGGAGCGTGTGGGGGGTGTACCGGCCGGCGTGAGGCCGAGGGCGGCGACGCCGAACGCCACGCCGAGCGGAACGAGGCGCTCTGCCCAGTCGCCCGGCGTATCCGGCAGCAGGTACAGGATCACCGTCAGCCCGAACCCGCTGGCGATGGAGGCCAGGACGGCCCGCCCGTCCAGCCGCCGGTCGGCGAGGCGCAGGATCAGCACCGGCCCGAACGCCGAGCCCAGGGCGTGCCAGGCGAAGAGCACGCGCGAGAAGATGGCAGCCGGTGCCACGACGGCCAGCAGGGTCGCTGCGGCGCACACGGCGACGACCACCACGCGGCTCCGGGCCACGCCGGTCGCCGCCGGCGGGGGCGGGCGGCGCCCCGCCCGCGGCAAGTCCCACGACACCGACGACGACGCGACGAGCAGCTGGCTGTCGGCCGTCGACATGATTGCCGACAGTACCGCCGCGATCATGATCCCCGCCACGGCGGGAGGCAGCAGCGTGTTCGACGCGTGGAACAGCACCTGCTCGTGGTTCGGGACCGCGGCCCACAGGACGCGCGCGCAGAGTCCCAGCAGGAGCATCCCCGCATAGATCACGGTGGCCCACCCGATGGCGATGACGCGTCCGCGCGTGAGGGCGCGGGCATCGCGCAGCGCCATGAACCGATTCACCACGTGCGGCTGGCCCGGGTACCCGAGGCCAATGCCGAGCGTGCCGAGCACGAACGCCAGGCCCAGCACGCCCGGGTACTCGCGCGTCAGGCTCAGGCCGTCGGAACCCGACGCCGTGCGGAGCCCCTCCGCGAGCGCCGCGAAGCCGCCCACGTGGGCGAGCGTCGTCACCGGCAGCACCACCGCCGCGACGGCCATCAGGAGACCCTGCAGCGTGTCCGTGACGCTCACCGCCCAGAAGCCGCCCAGCCAGGTGTACAGCAGGATGATCGCGGCGCCGACGGCGATGCTGGCCGTGGCCGACAGATCGAACGCGGCCGCGAAGGCGTGCCCCGCGCCCTGGAACTGCGAGGCGATGTAGAACAGGAAGGCGCAGAGGATCGCGCCCGACGAGACCCGGATGATGGCCCCACGCGATCGCTGTCCGGCGTCGCCGGCGAGAAACTCGGTGAGGGTGACGCTCGCGGTCTCGCGGCTGCGCCGCATGAGCCGCGGCGCGACCCACACCCAGTTGATGACGAATCCCGAGAGCGTCGCGGGGAAGAGCCACAGCGCGGAGAGCCCCCAGGCGTACGCGGCGCCGCTCACTCCGAGGAGGGTCCAGGCCGACGACGAGCTGGCGGACGCGCTGAGGGCGGCGACCCACGGCCCGAGGCGGCGCCCGCCCAGAAAGAAGTCCGTGTCGTCGCGCGTGCGGCGGCTCGCCCACAGCCCGATTGCGACCAGGGCGGCGTTGTACGCGAGCAGCGTGACGAAAATCGCCTGGGCGCGGGTCAGGCGGATCCCCTCGGATCCCGCACCGGCTCAGAATCCGCCGCCGCCGCCACCACCGCCGCCGCCGCCGGACGATCCGCCGCCGAACCCCGATCCGCCCGAGCTGCGGGGCGACGACGCCATCGTGCTCCCGACCTTGCTCGACAGGGTCGCCAAGCTGCTCGAGAACCGGCTCGAGCTGAAGTGCGCGCCGCTCGGTCCGACGTACCAGCTCGGCGGCTCGCGGTAGATATCCTCGAACGCCTTCGTCCACTTCTTCTCCACGCCGAACGCCATGGCGTAGGGCAGGTACTGGTCGATCAGCTCCGGACGCGCCAGCACCACGGCCTTCAGATGCTCGGCTTCCACGCGGCGGAGGAACTCCTCGAACCCGAGCACGTGCTCCAGGGCCCGCGTGCCCGCCATGGTGCGCGCCGGCATGATGCTGCCGAACGCCAGCAGGACAAGCGCGGTCATGGCGCCGGCCACGACGAACGGGACGGGCGTCAGCGACAGGGCGCCGGACACGCCCCCGCCCGCGACCGCGATGACCACGCCGAGCACCACGCCGCCTCCCATCCACCAGCCGCGCACGGTGTCGGGACGGGCCCGGTAGAAGCCGTGGTCCAGCAGGCGGTCGAAGATGCCGCTCCGGATCCTGGGCAGCGTGGTATAGAATTCGTCCTCCAAATCCGACAACTCGACCGTCTTCCCGCGGCTGCCGAAGATCCCCTGGAGCACGCTCCGCTCGTGGGGCGCCAGGCCGCTCCAGTCGGAACCGTCCTTTAATTGATGCATCACGTACTCCCGCTCTCCGATCAGGCCGAACAGTTTGCGATCGTCCCGCTCCTCGAACCGGAGGAACCCCCGCACGGCGAGGTCCACGAGGGTGGCCGTGATGTCGCGCATGTCGGCGGAATGGTCGAGCAGGGTGCCCGCTTCGGCGGGCGTGACGCCATCGGGCGGCTCGTACTGGACCGCGACGGGCCGGCGCCGCGGATCGCGGCCGCGACGGCGCCACACGGCGAACGCCGCGAAGCACACCGGGATCGGGATGCCGAGCGGCCAGTTGCTGCGGAGGAACCCGACCGTGCGATCGGTCGCAGTGGGCTCGGCCACGAGTCCCTTGTCCCACCCGACCACGGCAGTCAGCCCCTCCCGAAACTCGAGCCGTCGCGGCATGGCGACGTGCACGGCGGTGCCGCGGATCTCGACGGCGGCGTCCTGGGCGGTCGCGCCGTAGGGGCCGTTGAACGCGACCGCGCGCACCCCCGTGGCGCCCGGGGGCAGCTCGATCACCGCGCCCGCAGCCTCGATGGGCACGTCCCATTCGTCGCCCGTGACGTTCCAGTACAACTCGTCGTGGTCGGTGAAGAAGCGCAGGCCATTCGTAGCGCGGTAGCGCAGCACCACGGTCCGGGTGGCGTCCACGGCGTCGGGTACCCACACCTTGTACTTGAGGTAGTGCCGCTCGCGACGCGACTCGGTGCGCAGCGGCCGGCCCTGGGCGTCCGTGGCGCTCTCGAGCCGCAGCCCCAGCGTCCAGTTGAATCCCTGCGGCGTGCGGTACTTGACGGGAATGGTGCGGTAGATGCCGTTCCACGCACCGGCGAAGCGCGCAGTGATGCGCTCGGTCACCACGATGCCGCCGTCGCGCTCGACGCGAATCGTGGCGTCGAACCGCTCGATGGCGAGGGACCGCTGCGCGGCAACGCGCGGCGCGGCGAGCACGAGCACCGCCAGCAGGACCCGAGTGGTCGTCATGCGCCGGTCTCCACGCGCGGCACCGCGCGCTCGGCGTCGTCGTCGAGGCCGAAGAACTCCCGCGGGCCGAATGCCGTGGCCCCGGCGACCACATTCGACGGGAATTGCGCGATCTTCGTGTTGAGGTCGCGGACCACCGCGTTGTAGTAACGGCGCGCGTTCTGGAGGTGGTCTTCGATATCGGAGAGGGTGCGCTGCAGCTCGGCGAAGCTCGCGACGGCCTTGAGCTCGGGGTAGGCCTCCGCGATGGCGAAGATGCGGTGCAATGATCCCTCGAGCGGGTCCTCCGCCCGGGCGCGAGCGGCCGGTCCGGTGACCGCGAGGGCGCGCTGCCGGGCGCGGACCACGGCGTCGAGCGTCTCCCGCTCGTAGGCGGCGTGGCCTTTGACGACGGCGACCACGGAGGGAATCAGGTCGTGCCGGCGCTTGAGCTGCACGTCGATGTCGGCCCACGCATTGTCGCTCAGCTGGCGCAGGTGGGTGAGGCGGTTGTACGTCAGAATCGCCCAGGCCGCGACGACTCCCCCGACGACGAGGGCCAGACCCATGCGTGGCTCCGGAGAAAGCGGGGAAGGGGCAATATAGTGCGCCCGGGCGGTCCAACCTTCAACGGGTCAGGGAATGGGGGAACCGTGAAGCGGTACGCCATGCGTCCCATCGGTGCGGTGCGGAGTCCGTACGCGGATCAGCGCCAGATCCCCAAGGGACCAGGCGCGCAGCACGACGCCGAGGGGATCCTGGACATCCTACCCGAGCTCGAGCCGGGACTCACGGATATCGAAGGGTTCTCGCATCTCTTCGTAGTCTGGGTGTTCGACCGCGCGGAGGGCTACGACCTGCTGGCGACGCCTCCCACGGACGACCGACCGCACGGCGTGTTCGCCACGCGCGCGCCGCGTCGGCCCAATCCCATCGGCCTCACCGTCGTGCGGCTCCTCCGGCGCGAGGGGCGGCGGCTGCACGTCCGGGGCGTGGACATGCTCGATGGCACGCCGATTCTGGACATCAAGCCCTATCTCACCAGCGTGCCGGCGGACGAGGTGCGCCGCGGCTGGCTTGCCGCGGCGGAGGCGCGCCGCGGGGCAGGGGACGGGCGCGGTGGGGAGCCGTCCTCGCGATGAACGCCGCCCCGGGTCACCGCAGGTGGGTGGCGAGGAAATCGTGCATGGCGTCCCGGTACCGCGAGCGACTCGCGTAGAACGTCTCATTGTGGTCCGCGCCGTCGATCGCCACGAGCGTGCCCCGGCCGGCCTCGGCGATCGCGCGGCCCATGGCCAAGGGGACGACTCCGTCCGCGGTCCCGTGGATCACGAGCAGCGGGACCGTGAGCCGCCGGGCGCGGGTGAGGTTGTCCATGGACAGGCGCACGACGAACGGCGGGATGATCCGGTAATGCGCCTGCGCCATGGCGCGGGCACTCGTGAATGGGGCTTCGAGCACCACGGCCCGGACTGGCTGCGTGGTCGCGAGCTGCAGCGCCGGTGCGCTGCCCAGGGAGCGGCCGAAGACGCCGATGCGGTGCGCGGCGACTTCCGGACGGGCGGCCAGGAACTCCCACGCGGCCGCGGCGTCGAGATACAGGCCATGCTCGCTGGCGCGGCCGGCGCTTTCCCCGTAACCGCGATAGTCCACGATCAACACTGCCATCCCCGAGGGTCGGAGGTCGCGCACCAGCGGTGCGATGTCCGCCACGGTTTCCGCATTGCCGTAGAACCACAGCAGCCCCGGCGCCTGCACCCCCGGCGCGGGACGCGGCGCGGGCGGGAGGTACCAGCCGTGGAGCCCCACGCCGTCGGACGCCACGACGGTCACGCGCTCCCCGTCGGGGATGTCCCGATCACGGGGAGCGGGGAGCGGCCCGCGGGGCGCCGGGAACGCGATCTGCTCCTGGAAGCCCCAGGCGAGAAGGACCAGGACGCCGTACACAACGCCGGTGACGAGGACGACCTTGAGGATCAGCGCCACGCAGCGAACGTAGTCGGCGGTGCGCGCGGCGGCAACGCGCTGCCGGCCACCATGGGCCGGCGGTGACCGGAGTGACCCGGATCGTTGACGGTGGGTACTCCGGGCAGGAACATTCACTCGGGGGGGAGCATCGTGGCTCGTTCGATCGTCCGCACGACGATGGTGTGCGTCGCCGCGGCGTCGGTGGCATGTGGTGAACCCGGGGTTGCTCCGGCGGCGTCGGAGCTCCCATCGTCGTTTCGCATCAGGGGATTCGCCAGCGCGATCGATGCGTCGGGCGGGCGGGTCGATTGCGACCTGGAGTTCATCGTCGCGCTGACCCGCGAGACGGCCCGCGTGCCCGGCCGGATCGACTATGCTGCGACGCATGGCGGTCACGTGGGGCGGGCGGTCGTCGATTCCACCGGTGCCGGACTCGCGATCTTCGCCGATGTCTATTGGCCCGAGACCGTCGTCCGGTTCTTTCCGCCCGACAGCATCGAGGTCCTGCTGGGGGATTCCACGGTGGCCAACCCGAGTCGATTCTGGCGCGCCATTGCGCTGCTCGCGGGCCGAACCGTAGCAGGCAATGACGCGCCTTGGACGTGCCTGCCGCTCGATATCGATCAGGGCGGTTACGTGGACACGGCGGGCGTGGCCGACGGGCTGTGGTGGATCGAGCCCCTGACGCTCCGTGCTGTCAGATGAAACTCCCGGACCGGATACCCGTACGGGGCGCTCATGGAGGAGTTAGCGTTTTTTGGCTTCTTCGTGGGCCTGCCCGTCGCCACCCTGGCTCTCGGCACCGCGTGGTTCGCCGCCCGCCGCCGGGCGAACCGGCTCGAGCACCTGATCAACCGGCTGGTCCTGCCCGATGAGCGGCTCGACCTGATCGACCAGCGCCTCGACGAGATCGCTGCGCGGCTCGACCACCTGGCCCGGGGCCAGGAGTTCCTGGGCCGCGTCCTCTCGAAGGGCCAAGGCCGGCCCAAGCTCGGCGTGGAGCCGCCGAACCCCGCGCCGCACTAGCCCTCGGGCCGCGCCTTGCCGGGCGGCCGCGCGCGTGGCACCTTTTCGAAGTCCGCCGACGGGGGCCCGGCGCGTGCACCACGTCCTCACCGCCAACGCAAAAGGATGCTATTGTCGACCGGGCCAGTCCGCCTGCGGGCGATGCGAGCGGTGCGGGGGCTCGGGTCACACGCGGCCGTTCCCGGGATCGGTGCCGTACATGGGCGCGTGGTGCGACCGTTGTTACCGCGTCGTCCGCTGGACCCAGCCCGCCATGCGCGTGTGGTGGCTCGGGGCGATCGGGGTGGGCACGGTGGTGGCGTGGCGCCTGCTCGCTGGGTGATCACCCCACACGAGGCCTGACCGGGCGCGCGTCGCGCGGCGCCCGGCGGTCCACGGTTTGTGCGTTGGCCCGCCCCGGGGTATCCTCACCCCATGTCTCGCACCACCGCAGCGAGCCGGTGACCGGCGGCGCGTCGCTGCCGTTCTCCCTCGAGGACGCGTCGCTGGTCTTGGCGCGGACGCCCGCCGCGCTCCGTGCGTGGCTCACCGATCTCCCGGACCCGTGGATGCACGGCACCGAGGGACCGGACACGTTCAGCCCGCACGAGGTGCTCGGGCACCTGATCCACGGTGAGCAGGCCGATTGGATTCCGCGGGCTCGCATCATCCTCGAGCACGGTGCCGCGCGGCCGTTCGATACGTTCGATCGGTTTGCCCACCGGCGGCTGTTCGCCGGTCAGCCGGTGGCCGTCCTGCTCGATCTTTTCGCGAGGCTGCGTGCCGAGAATCTGGCGGAGCTGCGCGGCTGGCAGGTGAGCGAGGAGCAGCTCGATCGGCTGGGACGCCACCCCGAGTTGGGCTCCGTGACGCTGCGCGAGCTCCTGGCCACGTGGGTGGCCCACGATCTCGGTCATGTCGCCCAGATCGCGCGGGTGATGGCCACGCAGTATGCCGGCGCGGTTGGTCCGTGGCACGCCTACCTCCCCGTCCTGCACCGCCGACCGCCGCCGCAGGCGCCCGGCCGGTAGCCCCAGGAGGCCGATGGTGTCGTCGCCGGATCTCACACCAGCCCCTGCGGCGGAGCTCTGAGTGAAGCGGATTCACCCGCTCGTCCGACTCGCGCTGCGCCTCCGCATTGCGTCCTTCCCGATGATCGCGTTGATGCTCGGGTCGCTGTTCTACGAGCGGCGCGTTGCGCCGCCCGTGTGGGTGTTGCTCGCCCTGTTTACCGTCGTGTTGCCGCCGGTCTATTACCGCGCCGCGGTGGCCCACGCCGATCCCCGGGGCGCCGAGCGCCGCAACCTGCGGGTCGACTCGTTCTTCGCGGGCCTGTGGTGCGGACTGGTGTCGTTCGCGCTCTGGCCGTCCACGGTGCTCGTCGCATCTTACAACATGGTGAATCTCAGCGTGGGCGGTCCCTGGTTCGGCCTGCAGGGGGTCGGGGCCATGCTCGCGGGCGGGATTCTGGGCGCGGCGCTGAGCGGGTTCACGTTCCTGCCGGACGTCGGGACCGTGACCGTCGTCCTCAGCATCGTGCTGCTGATCCAGTTCCCCGCTGCGTTCGGGCTGCAATCGAATGCGGTGGCACGCCGGCTCATCGGCGTGCGCCGGCTCGCCGAGGAGCAGAAGGAGGAGATCGTCCGGCAGGGCGAGCTGCTCGAGCAGGCCAAGGAAGCGGCCGAGCAGGCCAACCACGCCAAGAGCGTGTTTCTTGCCAACATGAGTCACGAGCTGCGCACGCCGCTCAACGCCGTGATCGGTTACTCGGAAATGCTCGAAGAGGAGGCGGGGGAGGCGGGACAGCCCCAGTTCGTCCCCGATCTGCGCAAGATCCGGGCGGCGGGCAGGCACCTGCTGGAGCTGATCAACAGCGTGCTCGATCTATCGAAGGTCGAGGCCGGGAAAATGGAGGTGCACCCCGAGACCTTCACGGTCGCGACGCTCGTGGAGGAGGTGGCGAGCACGATCCGCCCGCTCGCTCAGAAGAACCGCAACACGCTCGAGGTGCGGTGCGCGCCCGACGCCGGGACGATCCACGCCGACCTCGTCAAGCTGCGCCAGGTGCTGCTCAACCTGCTGTCGAATGCCAGCAAGTTCACGCAGGGCGGCACGGTGACGCTCGCGGCCGATCGCGCGGACGGGTGGATCCGGTTCGCCGTGCGGGACACGGGCATCGGCATGACGGCGGCGCAGCAAGGCCGGCTGTTCCAGGCGTTCGCGCAGGCCGACAGCACGATCAGCAAGCGCTACGGCGGCACGGGCCTCGGGCTCGCGATCTCGCGCCGCTTCTGCCAGGTGATGGGTGGCGACATCAGTGTCGAGAGCGCGCCGGGCGAGGGGTCGGTGTTCACCGTGCGTCTGCCCGCGCAGGCGCCGCGGTCCCGGCCTTCGCGCCGCACCGGGATCGTGCCGATCGGTGCCGTGACCGGCGAGCGGGAGCGGGTCCCGCGCCGCAGCAGCGACGCCATCCCGGCTCTCGAAGCGCCGGCCGTGCTCGTCATTGACGATGATCCGATGGTGCGTGAGCTGATGCAGTGGGGCCTGCAGCGGGCCGGGTTCCGCGTCACGGCGGCGGAGACCGCGGGCGACGGCCTGCGGCTCGCCGCGCGCGGCGGGCTCGCCCTGGTCACACTCGAGGTGGAGATGGCGGGCGGCTGGGATGCGCTGGCCCGGCTGGCGCGCGCACCCGAGTTCCACGGCGTCCCCGTGGTCGTGGTTACCGTGGAGGCGGAGCGCGAACGAGCGCTCGCGCTCGGTGCCGTCGACTGCCTGGTCAAGCCGATCGACCGCGAGCGGCTCGTCGCGCTGGGCCACGGGTACCGCACCAGTCTGGGCGCCGCGGCGGGGGAGCCGGGCGACGGCTGATGCCGACCATCCTCCTGGTCGAGGATAACGAGATGAATCGGGACATGCTGTCGCGCCGACTGATCAAGCGCGGCTTCGACGTCGTCATGGCGGGGGACGGAGAGGAGGCGCTGGCCCGGGTGCAGCACGCGCCGCCGGCGCTCGTGCTCATGGACATGAGCCTTCCGGTGCTCGACGGGTGGGAGGCCACCCGTCGGTTGAAGGCCGACCCGGCGACCCGCGCCGTGCCGGTCATCGGGCTGACGGCCCACGCCATGGCGGGCGATCGGGAGAAGGCGCTCGCGGCGGGCGCCGACGACTTCGATACCAAGCCTGTCGATTTCCCGCGGCTGCTCGGCAAGATCGAGGCACTGCTCGGGGCCCCCGCGGGCGGCGCCCCGCCTGCTGCGGCGTGCGAGCGGCCGGCCAGGCTGGAGCATCTGGCCGCTCTCGTGGAGCACGCCGTGGCCCGGTGCCGCAGCCACGGCGGGAGCGAGGGCGCGTGCGCCGACGTTCGGCTCGCGGTCGAAGAGGTCTGCGTCAACATCATGTCGCACGGATACGGCGCTGGCGAGGCGGGTCCGATCCGGGTGGCGGTGACGGAACACCGTCGGGCGCTCGTGATCACGATCGCGGACGAGGCGCCGGCGTTCGATCCGGCCGCGGCGCCGCCGCCCGATCTCACGTCCAACTGGCAGGACCGGCGCGAGGGCGGCCTCGGATGGCACCTGGTGCGTTCGGTGATGGACGAGGTGCGGCACGCCGCGCGACAGCCGCGGGGCAACGTCGTGACCCTGATCAAATCTCTGGAGGAGTGACGCGCGTGATGCTGGAGATCGCAGTCGAGGAACGCGGTGTCGTGTCCCTGGTGCGGATCGCGGGGAGCGTGGATGGCCTGACGGCGGGCGACCTCCTCGAGCGCCTCACGGCGGAGTTGGCGCGCGGGCGGCGGCAACTGGTCGGGTCGTTTGCGGGCGTGGACTACACGAGCAGCGCCGGACTGCGCGTGCTGCTGGCCGTGATGAAAGAGGCGCGCGCGGGGGGCGGCGACCTGCGGCTCGCCGCCGTGCGCAAGGACGTGTATCGCGTGCTCGACCTCGCCGGCTTCAGCGGGATTCTGAAGATCTACGACGACGTGGACGCCGCGGTCGCGAGCTTCGCGTCGTGAGCCCGGCGAGCGCGCCGCAGAAACGCGTGGCGCTCGTCATCGGGTCCGGGGGCGTGAAATGTGCCGCGGCCCTGGGATTGCAGCACGCCCTCGCGCGCGCCGGCATCGGGCTCGACATGGTCGTGGGGTGCTCCGGGGGCAGCCTGTACGCCACGGTGGCGGCGCTCGGCTTCACCCTGGAGGAGGCCCGGGCCGCCACGCTGAAGCTGTGGACGCGGGAGGTCACCGCACCGCGCAACCGCCGCGCGCTGCTCCAGCTGTTGTTCCCCCGCGCGTTCGGGTTCTCGGCCGAGTGGGGGTTCCGCGAGGACGGGCTCATCCTCGAGCGCCTCCGGGCCGCGTTCGGCGAGCGGACCTTCGCCGACGCCGTCATCCCCCTCTATCTGACCGCGACTGATTTCGCGACGGGCGAGCAGGTCGTGCTGTCGAGCGGCCCCGTCGTGCCCGCCATCCGCGCGAGCATCGCGATCCCGTTCATCTTCAAGCCGTATCGTCACGACGGCCGCTTGCTGGTGGATGGTTTCCTGTCGGACCCGCTGCCGGTGAACGTGGCCATGCGGGAGGGCGCCGACGTCATCGTCGCGATGGGCTTCGAGAGCCCGTACCAGACGGCGGTGCGCACGCCGGCGCGCTTCGCGTTCCAGCTGTCGAGCATCATGACCAACAACCTGCTCAAGTCACGCTTCGCGTTTCACAACATCGCGCACCACACCGAGTTGATCCTCGTGCTGCCCGAATTCGCGAAGCGGGTGGGCCTGTTCGATACCTGGCAGATTCCCTACGTCATCGAGGAAGGGGAGCGCGCGGCGGAGCGGCACCTGCCGTACATCAAGCGCCTCCTCGCCAGCCGCGCCGCCGGATGACCGCGGATCTGGGACCGGCCGCGGGCGCGCACGTGCTCGTGGTGGACGACAACGCGATGAACCGCGACCTCCTGGCCCGCCGAGTGGAGCGTCTCGGCCACACGGTGGGGCTGGCGGAGAACGGCCGCGAGGCGCTGGCGCAGCTCGACGGGGCCGCCTTCGACCTGATTCTGCTCGACGTCACCATGCCCGAGATGGACGGGTACGAGGTGCTGGAGCGCCTCAAGGCCGACCCGGCCCGTGCCCACATTCCGGTCATCATGATCTCGGCCGTGGACCAGGCGGAGGAGATTGCCCGCTGCATCGCGCTCGGCGCCGATGATTTTCTACCGAAGCCGTTCAATCCGTTGCTGCTCAAGGCGCGCATGGGGACCTCGCTCGCAAAGAAGCGGCTGCACGACCGGGAGCGGCTGTACGCCGAGGGGCTCGAGCGCGAGCTGGAGCTGGGGCGGCGGATCCAGACGAGCTTCCTGCCCGAGGCGCTTCCCGCGCCTGTGGGCTACGACCTCGCCGCCCGGTTTCGCGCGGCGATGCAAGTGTCCGGCGACTTCTACGACGCGTTCACTCCGCCGGGCCGGAACGAGGTCGTGCTCGTCATGGGCGACGTGTGCGGGAAGGGCGTGGGCGCGGCGCTGTTCATGGCGGTGCTGCGGAGTCTGGTGCGCGTCCTGGCCGACGAGTGGGCGCTCGGTGGGAGCGCTGCGGGCTCGACCGACGGCGCGGGCTTGCTCGACCGGATGGCGCGCCTGGTCAACCGCCAGATTGCCGAGACGCACGGGCGCACGAGCATGTTCGCCACCGTGTTCCTCGCCGTGCTCGATCCGGCGGGCGGTGAGCTCGTCTATCTCAACGCGGGACACGAGCCGCCGGTCGTGGCCGCCCGCGGTCAGGTCACGGCCCGGCTCGTTCCGACCGGGCCGGCGCTCGGGCTGCTGCCGGGCCTCGAGTTCCGGGTCGGGCGCACGCGCCTCGAGCCGGGGAGCCTCCTGTGTGCCTTCACCGACGGCGTTTCCGAGTGCCGTAATGCGGCGGGCGAGCTCTACGGCGAGGAGCGCCTGCTCGAGCGGCTCGTGGCACCCGGGCCGACTACCGACGCCGTGCTGGGGACGTTGCTGCAGGACCTCGACGCGTTTGCCGGCGACGCCGAGCAGGCGGACGACATCACCATGCTCGCGGTGCGGCGGAGCGACCTGGCGTGACGGGCCGCGGGTACGTCACCGGATCGGCGGCGGATGACGCCGGTCCGACCTGACGTGCTGACCGGGGCGCTCACCACCGGGGCGGGCCCTGACGCGCGGGGCGAGCCCCTTCCGCGGCCCGGCGCGATTCGCTAAGTTGTTGCCCGATGCCGACCTACGAGTATCGGTGCCCCCGGGGCCACTTGTTCGAGAAGTTCTATCCGCGCATCCGGACGCAACCGACGGCCAAGTGTCCCACCTGTGGCCGGCAGGCGCGCCGCCTGATCTCGGCGGGGGGGAGCTTCGTCTTCAAGGGCTCGGGATTCTACACCACCGACTACAAGCGCAGCGGCGAGCCCCGGGGCGGTGAGAAGCCCGATGGGGAGAAGGCGGACACGAAGCCTGCCGAGCAGAAAACCGACGCGAAGGCGAAGAAGAAGGACCCCGGCGGCAAGTGAAGCCTCAGGACCTGCTCCACGCGGCGCTGCTCGTGGCGGCGCGGGCTGTCGGCGCGCCCGCGGACGAGGTGGCGTTTACCGTCGGCCCGACCCGGGACCCCGCCCACGGTGATCTCGCCACCAACCTCGCGCTGTTGCTCGCCAAGCCGCTGGGCCGTCCACCCCGGGCGGTGGCGCAGCAGCTGGTCGCGGCCCTCACGTTGCCGCCGGGGTTCGCGCGCGCCGTGGAGATCGCCGGGCCCGGGTTCATCAACGTATTTCTCGAGCCTGCCCAGGTGGCGGGCGTGCTCCAGCAGATCGTGGCACGCGGGGCGGCGTACGGCCGGAGCGAGGCGGGGCGCGGCGGCCGCGTCAACGTCGAGTTCGTCTCGGCCAATCCGACCGGGCCGCTGCACGTCGGACACGGCCGCGGCGCGGTGCTGGGGGACGCGATCGCGGCGCTGCTCGACTGGACGGGATGGCAGGCGGCGCGCGAGTTCTACGTCAACGACGCCGGCGTCCAGATCGATCGCCTCGCGCGGTCGCTCTGGGCCCGCGTCCAGCAGGCCGTCGGGCGGGACGTCGCGCTGCCCGACGGGGGGTACCACGGCGCGTACGTGACCGACCTGGCCGAGCGCGTGCTTCAGAAGGAAGGACCGCGGTTCGCGGATCTGCCCGAGGCGGACGGCCTCGCCCGGTGCCGGATGATCGGGGTGCTGTCCCAGCGTGAGGAGCAGGACGAGGACCTGCGGGCCCTGCGCGTGCGCTTCGACGTCGTCTTTTCCGAATCCGCGTTGTACGAGCAGGATCGCATCGGCTCCACGCTCGAGGCACTGGCGGCGCACGGCCACACCTACGAGTCGGAGGGCGCCTTGTGGCTGCGCACCACGACGTTCGGCGACGACAAGGACCGCGTGTTGCGCAAGTCGGACGGGACGTACACGTACTTCGTGCCCGACATCGCGTACCACCGCGACAAACGCGAGCGCGGCTTCACGCGGGCGATCGACGTGTGGGGGGCCGACCACCACGGGTACGTCGCCCGGATGCGGGCCGCGATGCGCGCCCTCGGGTACCCCGACGATTTCTTCCACGCCGAGATCGTGCAGCTGGTCCGGGTGATGCGGCACGGAGCGGAAGTGCGCTTTTCAAAGCGTTCCGGCGAGTTCGTCACCCTGCGCGACCTGTTCGAGGAGACGGGCGTCGATGCCGCGCGCTATTTCTTTCTGATGCGCCGCGGCGACACGCAGTTCGTGTTCGACCTGGACGTCGCCACGAGCCAGACCGAGGACAATCCCGTGTACTACGTCCAGATGGCGCACGCCCGCCTGAGCGGCATCTTCCGGGTGGCGGGACGCGACCCCGAGAGCGTCGGGGCGGACGGCGTGGATCTCGGCCCGCTGACGCAACCCGAGGAGACGGAGATCCTGAAGCAGCTCCAGGCCTTTCCGGACGTCGTCGCCCGGGCGGCGGAGACGCTCGAGCCGCATCGCGTCACGAGCTACCTGGAAGGCCTGGCCCGCGTGGTGCACCTGTGGTATCACAAGTACCGCGTCCTCGGCGAGCCCGAGGAACTCCCCCGCCTCGTCCTGGCGCGCGCCGCGCGGCAGGTCGTGGCCAACGGTCTGGCCCTGCTGGCGATCCACGCCCCGGAGCGGATGTGACGCCATGAGTCTGCTCGTGGTCGGCTCGATCGCGCTCGATTCGGTGATCACCCCGTTCGGTGAAACGGCGGACGATCCCGGGGGGTCGGCGTTGTTCTTCGCCGCGGCGGCGGTGCTGCTGCACCCGGTGAAAGTCGTGGGCGTGGTCGGCCGCGACTATCCGCTGGGCGCACTCAAGCGTCTGGAGAGTCGCGGGGTCGATCTGGGGGGGGTCGAGACCACCGACGGGGAGTCGTTTCGCTGGAAGGGACGGTATTCCTACGACCTCGGCAGCCGCGAGACGCTCGACACGCGACTCGGCGTGTTCGCGGGCTTTCAGCCCAAGCTGCCCCCGAGCTTCCGGTCGGCGCAGTACGTCTTTCTCGGCAACATTGACCCCGAGCTCCAGCTCAGTGTGCTCGATCAGGTGCAGGCGCCGAAGCTGGTCGCGTGCGACACGATGAACTACTGGATCCAGTCCAAGCGGGACGTGTTGCTGGAGCTGCTGCGACACATCGATTACCTCGTCATCAACGATGCCGAGGCGCGCGAGCTATCGGGCGACTGGAACATCTACCGTGCCGCCCGCTGGGTGCTCACCAACGGCCCGCGGGGCGTCGTGATCAAGCAGGGCGAATACGGCGCGATTCTCATGGACGCGGACACGCTCTTCAAGGTGCCGGCCTACCCGCTCGAGGAGGTGTTCGACCCGACGGGCGCCGGCGACGCCTTCGCGGGCGGTTTCATGGGCCACGTCGCGCGGACCGACGATCTCTCCAGCGCCAACCTGCGCCGCGCCATGGTGTACGGCGCCGCGATGGGCTCCTTCGCCGTCGAAGAATTCGGCATCCGGCGGTTCGACGCCGTGACGGCGGGCGAGGTCGAGGCGCGGGTGCGCGCCTTCCGCGATCTCGTCCACTTCGACGGCGGCGGCGAGGGCATCGCGTGAGCGACCGGTACGGCGCCGCCGGTGTGTCGCTCGCGGCGGCCGAGGACGCGAAGCAACGGATCGCGGCGCTCGCGGCGGGCACCCGCACAGCGCTCGCGCTCGGACGGATCGGCGCATTCGGCGGCATGGTGCGCCTGCCGCCCGACGTCGAGCGTCCGGTTCTCGTGCTGTCCACCGACGGAGTCGGAACGAAAGTGCTGGTCGCGGCCCGGGCGGGCGTGCACGACACGGTCGGTGAGGACCTCGTCAACCACTGCGTGAACGACATCCTCACGCACGGCGCGCGGCCGATCGCGTTTCTCGATTACCTCGCCACCGGCCAACTCGACCCTGCGGTCGCCGCCGCGCTGGTGGCTGGCGTCACCCGCGGATGCCGCGCCCACGCGATGACCTTGGCGGGTGGCGAGACGGCGGAGCTTCCCGATCTGTATCGGCCCGGCCATTACGATCTCGCCGGTACCATCGTCGGGGTCGTGGACGAGCGGCAGGCGCTGCACGGCGAACGGGTGCGCCCGGGGGACCTGCTGGTGGGGTACGCATCGAGCGGTCTGCATACCAACGGGTACACGCTCGCCCGCCGCATCGTGTTCGATACGCTCCGGCTCGACATCGGCGATCGATTCCCCGATATGGAGGTGACGGTCGGCGAGGTGCTGCTCGCGGTCCACCGCAGCTACGACGCCGCGGTGCGGCCCGTGCTCGCGCGTGTGCACGCGCTCGCGCACGTGACCGGAGGCGGCATTCCGGGTAATCTGGTCCGCGTGCTGCCCGAGGGGTGCGACGCCCTCGTGGATTCGGGAGCTTGGCCGTGGCCGCCGCTGTTCCGCGTGCTGGCGCGGGCTGGGGCGGTGACGCTCGCCGAGATGCGGCGCGTCTTCAACCTCGGGATCGGCATGTTGGCGGTGGTGCCGCCGGACGCGCTCGATACCGTGGCGGCGGCCGCCCGGGCGGCGGGCGTGCCGTTCTGGGTCGTCGGCGAGATTCGGCCGGGGCCGCGCGGTGTGCGCTTCACGCCCCGCTGAGTGGTCCCGCGCGTGACGGACGCCGTTGGGGTGAGCGACGCGATGGGCCGCGCCATCGAGCTTGCCTGGCGCGGCTGGGGACGCGTGGCGCCCAATCCTCTCGTCGGGGCAGTCGTGCTGCGTGACGGGCGCGTCGTGGGTGAGGGATGGCACGCCGAGTTCGGCGGACCGCACGCCGAGATCATGGCGCTCGACGCGGCGGGGGCCGAGGCCCGCGGCGCGACGTTGGTCGTCACGCTCGAGCCGTGCGCGCACCGCGGGAAGACGCCGCCATGCACCCGCGCCATCAGGGCGGCCCGGGTCGCGCGGGTCGTCTGCGCCGTGCGGGATCCGGACCCCGCGGCCGGCGGGGGGCTCGCCGCCCTGGGCCGCGGCGGCGTGGACGCGGTGACTGGTGTGCGGGCCGAGGAAGCGGCCGCGCAGAACGCCGTGTTCCTCTTCAGCCGCATGCGCGGCGGCCGCCCGTTCGTCGCCCTCAAGCTCGCCACCTCCATCGACGGCCGCATCGCCGATGCCGGCGGCCGGTCGCGCTGGATCTCGGGGGCCGAAGCCCAAGCCTGGGTGCACTGGCTGCGCGCCGGGTTCGACGCCATCGCCGTCGGGGGCGTCACCGCGCTCACCGATGATCCGGAGCTGACGGTCCGCGGCGCGGTGGTCCCGCGCCAGCCACCGGTGCGGATCGTGTTCGACCGGCGCGCCATGCTCAACCAAGGCGTGCGCCTCGTCGCGACCGCGCGCGAAACGCCGACCTGGGTGGTCGCGTCGCCGGCGTCGCCGGCGGCCAACGTCACCGTGCTCGAGGCGAATGGCGTGCGGGTGTTCCGGCCGGCGGGCCTGACCGAGGGGCTCGCGGAGATTCGCGACGCCGGGATCACGTCCCTCCTGTGCGAGGGCGGCGGGGCGCTAGGAGCGAAGCTGCTGGCCGAAGGACTGGTGGACCGCCTGTACTGGGTGCAATCGCCGGTGTGGCTGGGCGGCGAAGGCGTGGCGGCGTTTCCCGCGCTGCCGAGCGCGCCGTTGGACGCCGCGGCGCGGTGGACGGCCGTGGAGCGCCGCGCGCTCGGTGCCGATACATTACTGGTGTTGGACCGGGAGCTATGTTTACCGGGATCGTGAGCGCCGTGGGGACCGTGGCGGCGGTGCGCGCGCGCGCGCCGCGACGGGGGACGGAGGACGGGGGACGGGTGCTCCGTATCCGCGCGCCGCTGCGCGCGCTCAAGCGCGGTGAGAGCATTGCCGTCAACGGCGCCTGCCTCACGGTGACGCGCGTGGTGCGCGGCGCTTTCGAGGTCGATGCGGTGGAAACCACGCTGGGGCGCACGTTGTTGGGGGAGTACGCGCGCGGCCGGCGGGTGAATCTGGAACGGGCGGTCCGGGCCGCCGACCGGCTCGGCGGCCACCTGGTGCAGGGCCATGTGGACGGGGTCGCGACGGTGGAGCGGGCGACGGCGCAGGGCGACGCATGGGTGTACGACCTGCGAGTGCCCGACGAGGTCGCCGACGTGACCATCCTGCACGGCTCCATCACGGTGGACGGCGTCAGCCTGACGGTCAACGCCGTTCCCCAGCCCGGGGTGGTGCAGATCAGTCTGATTCCGCATACCCGGGCGGTGACGACGCTCGGGTCGCTGGCAGCGGGCGATCGGGTGCACGTGGAGGCGGACGTCGTGGGAAAGTACGTGAGGCAACTATGCGCACGGGAACGATAGAGCAGGCGATTCGCGAGATTCGCGAGGGGAAGCTCGTCATCGTCGCGGATGACGAGCATCGTGAGAACGAAGGCGACCTGGTGGGGGCGGCCGACCGGGTGACGCCGGCGATGATCAACTTCATGGCGACGCACGGGCGCGGCCTGATCTGTCTCGCGCTCCTGCCCGAGCGGTGCCAGGCGCTCGGGTTGCCCCAGATGGCGGAGGTCAATACCGAAGCGTTGGAGACGGCGTTCACGGTGAGCGTGGATGCGGCCGCGCGCTTCGGGGTGACCACGGGGATCTCGGCGGCCGATCGCGCCGCGACCGTGCGAGTCGCGATCGATCCCGCCGCTGTGCCGTCGGACTTGCGGCGCCCGGGACACGTGTTCCCGCTGCGCGCTCGTCCCGGCGGGGTGCTCCAGCGGGTGGGACAGACCGAAGCGAGCGTGGATCTGGCGCGGCTCGCCGGCCTCTATCCGGCCGGCGTGATCTGCGAGATCCTCAACGCCGACGGCTCGATGGCGCGGCGGCCGGATCTCGAGCGGTTCGCCGAGCAGCACGACCTCACCTTCGTCACCGTGGCGCAGCTCGTCGCCCACCGCCTGCAAACCGAGCGGCTCGTGCACCGCATCGCACAGGCCCGCCTCCCGACGCCCTCCGGCGAGTTCCGCATCATCGCCTACCGCAACGACGTGGATGTCGCGGAGCACGTCGCCCTGGTGTACGGCGACGTGACAAACGCGCGTGAGGTACTGGTCCGGATGCACTCGAAATGCCTGACCGGCGATGTCTTCGGGTCGGCGCGATGCGATTGCGGCTGGCAGCTGCGGAACGCGATGCGCATGATCGCCGACGCGGGCCGCGGGGTCGTGGTGTACCTCGACCAGGAGGGACGCGGCATCGGCCTGTTGAACAAGCTGAAGGCCTACGAGCTGCAGGACGCCGGATACGACACCGTGTCGGCGAACGAGTCGCTGGGGTTTCGCGCCGACCTGCGCAACTATGGGATCGGGGCGCAGATTCTGCTCGATCTCGGGTTGTCGTCCATCCGCGTGCTGACCAACAACCCCATGAAGCTGGTGGGCCTCGAAGGGTACGGCCTCGAGATCGTCGAGCGCGTGCCGATCGTCCCTCCGTCCTCCGAGGAGAACCGAACCTATCTCGACGTGAAGCGGGACAAGCTCGGGCACCTGCTCACGCACTGACGTGGCGGAGATCGAGGGAGCGCCCCGGGCGCCGGCGGCGGGTCGGGTCGCGCTGGTGGCGAGCCGCTACAACGAATTGGTCACGGCACGCCTTGTCGCGGGTGCCCGTCAGCGTCTCACGGCACACGGCGTCGCGGACGATCGCGTAGACGTCATCTGGGTGCCGGGCGCGTTCGAGCTGCCGGTCGCCGCGCAGGCGGCGGCGGCCAGCGGCCAATACGCCGTCATCATCGCCCTCGGCTGCGTGATCCGCGGTGAGACACCGCATTTCGAGTACGTCGCGGGCGAAGCCGCGCGGGGGCTGAGCGCGGTCGCGCGCGAGCACCGCGTCGCCGTCGGGTTCGGGGTGCTGACGACCGAAACCCTGGATCAGGCCACCGCCCGGGCGGGCGGTGCCGCCGGCAACAAGGGATCCGAAGCCGCCGAGGCGGCCCTGCGCACCGCCGACCTCCTGGCACGGCTCACCGGTGCTCCGGCCCGAGACTAGAGCCCGCGCCCGGGCACTGCAGATCCTCTACGCGTGGGACGTGCTCGACCGACCGCCCATCGCCTCCGTCATCGTTCGGCTCGCGCCGCTGTGGGGCCCCCGCGCGCTCGACCGCGCGGCCGACCTCGCCGAGCAGGCGGCGGCGCGGGCCCCCGAATCCGATCATGACGTGACGCAGGCCGCCCACCACTGGCGGCTCGAGCGGGTAGGCACGATCGAGCGGAACATCCTCCGGCTCGCGCTCGCCGAGCTCGCGCAGGGAACAACGCCGCCTCGAGTAGTGATCGACGAAGCCGTGCAGCTGGCGCACTGGTTCGCGGGCGCGAAAGCGCCCGGGTTCGTGAACGGCATCCTCGATGCGGTCGCGCGCGACGCCGGGGCGCTGTGAACATCCTGGTCGTCAATTGGAACGACCGGGAGAACCCGCACGCCGGCGGCGCCGAGATCCACCTGCATGAGATCTTCGGCCGCCTCGCGAGCGGTGGCCATGCCGTGGACCTCATCGCGAGTGGCTGGCGCGGCGCGGCGCCCGTGGCGGAGGTGGACGGCTTGCGGGTACGTCGCATCGGGGGGCGCCACACGTTCGCGCTGCACGCGCGCGGCGCCGTGCGCCGGGCGCTCGCCGCACGCCGCTACCACGTGGTCGTCGAGGACGTGAACAAGCTCCCCCTCTACCTCCCGACGCTCACGCGGCTTCCGCTGTGCGTGATCGTCCCGCACCTCTTCGGGAGCACGGCGTTCGCCGAGGCGAGCTGGCCCGTGGCGGCCATCGTGTGGGCGGCCGAACGGCCCCTGCCGCGGCTGTACCGCCGGGCGTGGTTCCATGCGATCTCCCACAGCACGCGCGACGATCTCGTTGGCCGGGGTGTGCCCGCCGAGCGGATCGAGGTGATCCACCCCGGCGTCGACAGCAGCCTGTTTCGCCCGGACCCGGCCGTCCGACGCACGGGGACGCCCACGTTCCTGTACGTCGGTCGGCTCAAGCGTTATAAAGGAGTGGAAACGGCCCTCCGGGCGCTCGCGGTGGCGCGTCGCACGCGGCCCGACCTGGTGCTCCTGGTCGCGGGCCAGGGCGACGATCGGCCACGGCTCGAGCGGGAGGCGGCGACGCTCGGCCTCGGCGGGGCGGTGCGCTTCCTCGGATTCATCGCGGAGGAGGAGAAGCGCCGGCGGCTCCAGGAGTCGTGGGCGGTCGTGTTCCCCAGCCCCAAGGAGGGGTGGGGCATTTCGAACGTCGAAGCCGCGGCGTGCGGCACACCCGCCGTGGCGTCCGACAGCCCGGGGCTGCGCGAGTCGGTGCGCCACGGGGAGACCGGGTTCCTCGTGCCGCATGGTGACCCGGAGGCGCTCGCCCGGCGCCTCCTCGCGCTCGCCGCGGACCCGGCCCTCGTGGCGCGTCTCGGCCGGCAGGCCCGGGTGTTCGCCGAGGGGCTGACGTGGGAAACGGCCGCGCGGGCGACGGAAGCGCAGCTCCAGCGAATCGTCCACCAGGGAGGTTGAACGTGCGCGTCACTATCTCGGCACGCCAATGTGAGATCGCCGATCACCTGCGGGATCGCGCGCGGGTGCTGATGGACCGGCTCGCCAAGACCGCGCCGCGCATCCATTCGGGGCGAGTCACGTTCGCGGAGGATCACGGCGAGATGGTGGTCGAGCTCCAGCTGCGGGCGGCACGCGGTGTCGTCCACGTGGCCCACGGCGCCGGTCCTGACCACCGCTCGGCGCTCGATCGGGCCGCGCAGCGCATGCGGCGGCAGGCGGGGCGCGTGCCGGCCAAGCGTCGCGCGCGGCAGCGACAGCCCCGGTGACCGACGTCGCGCTGCGCGTCCGCGACCTGCTCCTGCGGAAGGGCGACCCACTCCGGCTCGAGATCCTCGCCGGGGCGGCGGGGCTCGATCGCACCATCGCCACCGCTGAGGCGTCGAGCCCCGGGCTCGCCCTGGCGGGACACACGGCGCGGTTCGTGGGGGACCGCATTCACATTCTCGGTGAGACTGAGGTCCAGTATCTCGCCGACCTCGACTCCGACGCGCGGCTGGCCGCACTCGAGGCGTTTTTCGGCTTCACGCTCCCGTGCATCATCATCACGAAGGGGCAGGAGCCGCCGCCCGGGCTGCGCGAGCTCGCCGAACGGCACGATGTGCCACTGATCCGCACCGCGCTGAAGACGGGCGAGTTCTACCGGCGGTTGCGGCCGTACCTCGATGACGCCGTCGCACCCACGACCACCGTGCACGCCTCGCTGTCCGACGTGTACGGGGTCGGGCTGCTGTTCATCGGCCGGTCCGGGATCGGCAAGAGCGAGTGCGTGCTCGACCTCGTCGAGCGCGGTCATCGCCTGGTGGCCGACGACGTGGTGTACCTGACGCGCCGTGGCAACGACGTGCTGATTGGCCGCGGCCACGAGCTGTCGCAGCACCACATGGAGATCCGGGGGATCGGGCTGGTGGACATCAAGGCCCTGTTCGGGATCCGGGCCGTGCGCCAGCAGAAGCGTGTCGAGGTCGTCGTGCGTTTGGAGGACTGGGACAACACGCGGGAGTACGATCGCACCGGCCTCGACGGGCAGTTCTTGGAGTACCTCGGGATCAACCTGCCGCTCGTCACGGTACCGCTCAATCCGGGCAAGAACCTGACGGTGATCTGCGAGGTCGTCGCCATGAGCCACCTCCTCCGGTACAGCGGCGTCGACACGGCGCACAGCTTCAACGAGCGGCTGATACGTCACATGCGCGAGAAGCGCGAGGTCGAGGAGTACCTCGAAGAAGACGATGAGTGAGGCCCTGCGCGGCGTCGTCGTGTCGCATGCGGCCGTGGCCCAGGCGCTCGTGACCGCCGTGGATGCGATCACGGGCCTCGGCGCGTCGCTGGTGGCGGTGAGCAACGAAGGCTGCGATGGCGCGGCGCTGCGCGACCGCATCGTGGCTGCGGTGGGGGAGGGGCCCGCCGTCCTGTTCGTCGACCTGCCCGGCGGCTCGTGCCTGACCAGCGCGGCCCGCTTCGCCGCGGGACGTCCAGAGATCGCGGTGGTCACGGGCGTGAATCTCGCGATGCTCCTCGAATTCGTGTTCCATCGGGATCTCCCCGCCGCGGAGGCGGCGCGCCGCGCCGCCGAGTCCGGAGGCCGAGCGATCCAGACGCGGGTGGCGTGAGCATCGCCCTGTTTCGCGTCGACGACCGCTTGATCCACGGCCAGGTCGTGGTCGGGTGGGGTCAGCCGCTGCATTGCGAGCTCATCGTGCTCGTGGACGATGAGGTGCGCGACAGCGACTGGGAACAGGACCTCTATCGCATGGGTGTGCCGCCGCACATCGAGGTGGTCTTCGCGTCGGTGGACGAAGCCGTCGCGGGCCTGCCGGGGTGGGAGGCGGACCGGCGCGTCGGCATCGTGCTGATGGGCGATCTGGACACCGCGAGCGCGCTGTGCGCGCGCGGTGCGGCGATCCCGCGCCTCAACGTCGGCGGGATCCACCACCGCGCCGGTCGCACCGAGCGCCTCCGCTATGTCTATCTCACCGACGCCGAGGCCGCGAAGCTGCGCGAGATCGCCGCCGGCGGCGTGACCGTGTCGGCGCAGGACGTGCCGACCGCCGCGCCCGTGCCGCTCGAGCACTTCCTGTGAGCGGCCTGGAGGCGGTGCTGCTCCTGCTCGCGTGGGGCACGGTGGTCGGGCTCGACCTCGTGAGCGTGCCGCAGATCATGATCGCCCGGCCGCTGGTCGCGGCGACCGTGGGCGGCGTGCTGCTCGGGGACGGCGGGACCGGTCTCCTCATCGGCGTGCTGTTCGAACTGTTCCAGTACGACGTGCTCCCGGTCGGTGCGGCGCGGTACCCCGAGTACGGGCCGGCTTCGGTGGCCGCGGTGGCCGCGGCGCAGGGGGTGCCGGGTCCGGCGGGGCTCGCCCTCGGCGCACTCGTCGGACTGGCGACGGCGATGGTCGGCGGGGCGAGTTTGGGGTTCGTTCGTCGGCGCAACACGGACGCCGTGCGGGCGGCGGGCGCGCGGCTGGAGACCGGGGATCCTCGCGTTTTGTGGCGGCTCCATCGGGCGGGTCTGGCGCGCGATGCGGCCCGGGCCCTTGCGGTGACGGCGCTGGGCCTCGGGGCCGCGGGGGCCGCCCGCGCCGTCATGGGTGGCGTCCTCGCGACCACCGCGGGTGTGCTGGTGGCCGCGATGGTCGCAGGGGCGGCGCTCGCCGCCGCGGCGAGCGGCACCCTGCGCCTCGTGGGGCGGGGTCCCGACCTGCGCTGGCTCGCGGCCGGTATCACGCTCGGGACGGTGCTGGTGTGGATCCGATGATACCGCGTCTCGCGACGAGTTTTCTGCGGCTTTTCGTGGTGCAGGGATCGTGGAACTACGATCGCATGCTCGGCATCGGCATCGGGCTCGCCGCGGAGCCGCTCCTGCGCGACCTGGCGCGCGTCGACGGCGAGGCGGGGTACCGGGCGGCGGTGGCGCGCAGCGCGGGATTCTTCAATTCACACCCGTATCTCGCTGGGCTCGCCGTCGGCGCGACGGCCCGGGCGGAGCACGAGCGCGTCGCCGCCGACCAGGTGGAGCGGCTGCGCGCGGCGCTCGTCGGCCCGCTCGGCTCACTCGGCGACCGGCTGGTATGGGCGGGATGGCTGCCGATGGCGAGCGGACTCGCCCTGGCCGCCGTCGCGCTGGGGGCGGGATGGCTCGCTGTGGCGGCGTTCCTCGTCGTCTACAACGTCGCGCATCTGGCGCTGCGCTGGTGGGCGCTCGGGGCCGGGTGGACTCACGGGACCCGGGTGGCGGCCGCGCTGCAGGCGCCGCTGTTGCAGCGGGTCGCGCGGCTCACGGGTCCCGCGATGGCGCTCGCGGTGGGAGTGGCGCTGCCGACAGCCGGCGCGGCGCTCGCAACGAGCCTGCCACCCTGGAGCGCCGCCGTGGTGGGCGCGGTGGTGGTGGCGGGCGTGGGTCTCCTGTGGTGGAAGCGGACCGTGCTGGACGGCAACCGCCTCGGGCTGAGCCTGGCGGTGGCGGCGCTGGCCGTCGGTTGGGTGCTCTGGTGATCGAGCGCGAGGCCCGTATCGTGAACCCGTTGGGGATGCACGCCCGTCCGGCCGCGGCGTTCGTGAAGACCGCGACCCGCTTCAAGAGCAACGTGCACGTCCATCGCGGCAGCCTGAAGGTCAACGGCAAGAGCATCATGGGGATGATGATGCTGGCGGCCGAGCAGGGGGCGACGATCTCCATCTCCGCCGAGGGAGAGGACGCGAACGCCGCGCTGGACGCGCTGTGCGCCCTGATCGCGGACGGGTTCAACGAAATGGATCTCACGGAATGAGCGAGCGGCTGTTGCGCGGTGCCGGCGTGTCCCCCGGCGTGGTGGTCGGCCCGGCGGTCATCGTGCGGTGGGCGATGCCGGAGGTGCCGCACCGCATCGTGCCGCGGTCGCAGGTGGACAAAGAGGTTCGCCGCCTGCGCGCCGCCGTGCGCGACGTGACGCGCGGTCTCGGCGTGCTGCGCGAGCGCGCCGAGGATCGCGCGGGCGTGGACGAGGCGCGAATCTTCGACGCGCAGATCCTCATGCTCGAGGACGACGTTTTCTTGGGCGGCATCGAGGATCTGATTCGCGAGAACCACCTCACCGCGGAGAAGGCGTTCGAGTACAAGGCGCTCGAGGTCCGGGACGCGTGGGCGGCGGCGAACAGCCCGATGTTGAGCGAGCGCCTCGTCGACCTGACGGGTGTCGCCGTCCGCGTGGTGGAGCACCTGATGGGGCGTGGCGCGGACGATCCCTGGGGAGGGATCACCACGCGATCCATCATCGTGGCCAAGGAGCTCACGCCGGGGCTGACGGTGCAGTTCGATCGGGAGCACGTGGTCGGGCTCGTGAGCGAGCAGGGGACGCGAACGTCTCATGCCGCCATCCTCGCGCACTCGATCGGCATCCCCGCCGTGTTCGGGGTTCCGGACGCCGTCGAGCGCATCGGGGCGGGCACGGTGGTGGTCGTGGACGGGGCCCGCGGCACGGTCCTCCTCGCGCCGACCGCGGATGAGGTGGCGGAGGCCCAGGCGCGCGAAGCCGCGCGACTCGAGCTCGAGCACCAGCTCGAGGCGGCGCTCGATCAACCGCCGGTCACCGCCGACGGTCGACGGATCGCCCTGCGCGGCAACGTCGACCTCCCCGACGAAATCGGGCCGGCCCGGCGGCACGGCGCGGAGGGCGTGGGCCTGCTGCGCACCGAATTCCTCATCACCGGGCACAGCCGGCTGCCGAGCGAAGACGAGCAGGTCGCCTACTTCGGGCGCGTGGGTGCCGCGTTTCCGGGGCACCCGGTGGTGATCCGGACGTACGACCTCGGGGGCGACAAGTTCCCGGCCGCGTTCCGCGCCCCCACTGAGCCCAATCCATTCCTCGGCTGGCGGGCGATTCGGGTCTGTCTCGATCAGGAGGACATGTTCCGGACGCAGATCCGGGCGGTGCTCCGAGCCGCCGCGGACGCCGAGCTGCACCTCATGATTCCGCTCGTCACGCGCCTCGACGAGGTCGAGCGCACCAAGGCGCTGGTGGCGGACGAGGCGGGGCGCCTCGCCGCGCAGGGCATCCGCGCGGCGAGCGCGCTCCCCATCGGCGTCATGGTCGAAACGCCCGCTGCCGCCGTGATGGCCGACCGCCTCGCCGCGGCGTGCGATTTCCTGAGCGTGGGGACCAACGACCTCACGCAGTACACGCTCGTGGTGGACCGCGCCAACGCCCGGCTGGCCGACCGCTTCACGCCCCACGATCCCAGCGTGCTGCGGCTGCTCAAGATGGTCGTGGACGCGGCGCGGGCGGCGGGCAAGCCGGCGAGTGTTTGCGGCGAAATGGCGTCCGAGCCGTTGCCGGCCTTCCTGCTCCTGGGCCTGGGATACGAAACGTTGTCGGTGTCGCCTCCCGCGCTGCCGCTGCTGCGGTGGCTCGTGCGGCACGTGACCGTTGCCCGCGCGCAGCAGGCCGCGGCCGAGGCACTGGCCGCCCGGAGCGCCGCCGATGCGCTGGCCGTCGCCCGCCGAGCGCTCGCCGAGCTCGTGGATCTGCGGCTGCTGGCCGAACACACCGCCGGTTGCTTGGAGGTGGAGCCGGGGCTAGCTTGACCCACTGAACCGAAAGGAAGCCCCCGCGTATGCCCGGCGCGCGCCACGTCTTCACATCCGAGTCCGTCACCGAGGGTCACCCCGACAAGATCGCCGACCAAATATCGGACGCGATCCTGGACGTGATCATCGCGCACGATCCCACCGCACGCGTCGCGTGCGAAACGCTCGTCACGACCGGTCTCGCGGTCGTCGCGGGCGAGATCACGACCACGACCTACGTCCACGTCCCCGACATCGTACGTGGCACGATCACGTCGATCGGCTACACCGATGCGAACTTCGGCTTCGACGCGCAGACCTGCGCGGTCCTGACCACGATCGATCGCCAGTCGGGCGACATCGCGCGCGGCGTGGATACCGGCGGGGCCGGCGACCAGGGGATGATGTTCGGCTACGCGACGAGCGAGACCGACTCGTTGATGCCCCTGCCGATCGTCCTCGCCCACCGCCTCGCCGAGCGCCTCGCCACCGTCCGCAAGTCGGGCGAGCTCCCGTTCCTGCGCCCCGACGGCAAGACGCAAGTGAGCGTCGTCTACGAGGGCGATCGGCCGATCGGCGTCAGCAAGGTTCTGGTGTCGTCCCAGCACTCCGACATGGTGGACAGCGCCGACCTGCGTGCCGGCATCATCGCCCATATCGTGCGTCCCGTGCTCGACGCGCACGGCTTCGCCGTCGGCGACGCGGATATCCTCGTGAACCCCACCGGACGGTTCGTGATCGGGGGCCCCCAGGGCGACGCCGGCCTCACGGGTCGGAAGATCATCGTGGATACGTACGGCGGGATGGCGCGGCACGGCGGAGGCGCCTTCAGCGGCAAGGATCCGTCGAAAGTGGACCGCTCGGCCGCGTACGGCATGCGCTGGGTCGCCAAGAACATCGTGGCGGCCGGACTGGCGCGCCGGTGCGAGGCCCAGGTGGCCTATGCCATCGGCGTCGCGGACCCGGTGTCGGTCATGATCGACACGTTCGGTACCGGCACCGTGCCGGAGGCCGCGCTCGAGGACGCCGTCCGCGACGTCTTCGACCTGCGTCCTACCGGGATCATCACGGCCCTGGACCTGCGCCAGCCGATCTACCGCCGCACGGCGGCCTACGGGCACTTCGGCCGGGCCCCGGAGTCCGGGCGCTTCGTCGACACCGCCGTGGCGAAGGATGTCGAGTACTTCACCTGGGAGCGGGTGAACCGCGTCGAAGACCTGCGGTTGGCCGTTCAGCGCTCCCGCCACTATTCCTCAGCCAAGACTGTGGCATGACCACCACTGCACACACGGCGACGTCCGACGTCAAGGACCTCAAGCTCGCTCGCGAGGGGCAGCGCCGCACGGTGTGGGCCGAGCGCTCGATGCCCGTGCTGCGCCAACTCCGCGAGCGCTTCACGCGCGAGCGTCCGCTCGCCGGCAAGCGGTTGTCCGCCTGCCTTCACGTCACGACCGAGACGGCGAACCTCGCGATCACGCTCAAGGCCGGCGGGGCGGACGTCGTGCTGTGCGCGTCGAATCCGCTGTCCACGCAGGACGACGTCGCTGCCCACCTGGTGGCGGACCACGGCATCAAGGTGTACGCGATCCGGGGTGAGGATCACACGGTCTACTACGACCACATTCGGGCCGCGCTGGCGCACCGCCCCGACATCACGATGGACGACGGGGCCGACCTCGTGGGTGCCCTCCATATGATCGCGCTCAGCCGCCTGGACGACCTGGCGCCGCCCGTCCGCACGTGGGTGGAGACGCTGTCGGCGGCGGACCGCAAGGCCCTCGTGGCCGGCGTCATCGGCTCGACCGAGGAGACGACCACGGGCGTGATCCGTCTCAAGGCGATGGCGCAGGAGGGCGTGCTGCAGTTCCCGGTGATCGCCGTGAACGACTCCGAGACGAAGCACCTGTTCGACAATCGCTATGGCACGGGCCAATCCACCCTGGACGGCATCCTGCGGGCGACGAATCTGCTCATTGCCGGGAGCACCGTGGTGGTGGCGGGGTATGGATGGTGCGGGCGCGGGTTCGCGATGCGGGCACGCGGCGCGGGCGCGAACGTGATTGTCACGGAGATCGAGCCGCTCAAGGCGCTCGAGGCGCAGATGGACGGCTATCGGGTCCTGCCGATGGCGCAGGCGGCCCCGTTGGGCGACGTGTTCGTCACGCTGACCGGCAACGTCGAGGTGATCCGGCTGGAGCACATGCGCGCCATGAAGGACGGCGCGATCGTCGCGAACTCGGGGCACTTCAACGTGGAGATCGATCTCGAGGGTCTCAAGCGGGTCGCGCAGGGCCCGGCGGCCGTGCGGGCCTTCGTGGAGGAATGGCGGTTGGACGGCAAGCGGCTGTACGTGCTGGGAGACGGACGGCTGATCAACCTCGCGGCGGCGGAGGGACACCCGGCGAGCGTAATGGACATGTCGTTCGCCAATCAGGCGCTCGCCGCCGAACACGTCGTTCAGCAGCATGCGGCGCTCGAGCGCCGGGTGTACCGCATTCCTGCCGAGATGGACCGCGAGATCGCACGGCTCAAGCTGCAGGCGATGGGTGTCACGATCGACACGCTCACGCCCGCCCAGCAGAAGTACCTCGCGTCCTGGGACATGGGGACGTGACGACCGGGAGGATTGCGCGGCCAACGTGATCCAGGTACGGGTCGCCCATCTCGGGCTCGACCGCACCACGAACTCGCCGGTCGTGATCCTGCAGGAGAACGACGGCGAGCGTGTGTTGCCGATCTGGATCGGCCCGTCGGAAGCCAGCGCCATCGCGATGGAGCTCGCCGGCATGAAATTCGCGCGGCCCCTCACGCACGATCTCATCAAGCAGGTCATCGTCGGGCTCGGTGCCGACCTGCGCAAGGTCATCATCACGCAGGTCAAGGACAACACCTACTACGCCGAGCTGCACATCTACCGCGGCGACGCGGTGATCCAGGTGGACGCGCGTCCCTCCGACTCGATCGCCGTCGCCTTGCGCCTCAAGGCGCCGATCTTCACGAGCGACGAGCTGTTGGAGCACACATCGCTCGACGTCGACGACGAGACGGCCCCCGATCCGCAGCCACTCGACGCGGACGCCCTCCGATCCTACCTGCAGAGGCTGAATCCTGAGGATTTCGGCAAGTTCACGCCGTAGCCTCGTCACCGCCTGCGTCACGGCGGTGCTGGCGGGTCCGGGTGCGGCGCAGGGACTCCAGATCGTCGGTGATATCGCGCACGGCGGCGCGGCCGCCCGCCGTCCCGTGGCCCGCCGCTGGGCCGTGCTGCACCGCGTCACGATGGACGGTGGCGCCGCGATCGACTCCGTCCGGACCGACGGCGGCGGCCGCTATCGCTTCCGGGTGGCCGGTGCCGACACGGCCGCCGTGTATCTCGTCAGTACCGAGTGGATGGGCATCGGGTATTTCTCCCACCCCGCCCGCATGGCCGGCCCGCGGGTCGATACTCTCGAGACCATCGTCGTGTACGACACGAGCTCCGTCGGCCCGCCCCTGCGGCTCGTCCGGCGCCTCGTGACGTTCGTCCGGTCCGACGAGGCAGACCACGGCATCGACGTGCTCGACGCGTACTATATCGAGAACCCCGGTGGGACGGCGCGCATCAGCGGCGACACCGTGCGGCCGGCGTGGAGCATCGCCCTGCCGGCCGGGGCCGTCCAGTTCCAGTCCCAGGAGAGCGACGTGTCGCCCGAGGGCGTCGTGCGGCGCGGCGATTCCACGGCGGTGTACGCGACGATTGCGCCGGGCGGAATTCGCCAGATCACCGTCACCTACGCGCTGCCCCGCGATGCGCGACGCGTTACGATTCCCATCGACCAGTGGACCGGTGAGCTCGACCTGCTCGTCGAAGGGCGGGAGAGCGCGGTGGCGGGCGCGGTGCTCTCCCCCGTGCGGGTGGAAGACATCGAGGGGCGGACGTTCCGTCGGTTCCGCGGCGGCCCGCTCGACCAGGGCGTCGCCATCGCGGTCACGATGGCCGGGCCCGGTCGCCGAGCGCAGGCGGTCCTGCCGTTCGTCGTCGCGGTCCTGGTGCTCGTGTTCGGTGCGGGGGTGTACGTGGCGCTCCGCCCCCGCCGCCGGGTGGCTGCCGCCTGACGGTGCGTTGCGCGCGCGTCGGGCGCGCGCTAGAATCCGTCCTACGACATAGCGAACGGGGTCACGGAAGCCGGTGCGAGTCCGGCGCGGCCCCGCCACTGTAACGGGCAATGCTTCGCGGTTCATGCGCCACCGGGCTTTCCGGGAAGGCGAGCCGCGCGCCCGAAGCCAGGAGACGCCCTCGTTCGCGCCACCTCGATGTCCCTCGCGGGAGGGATGGTGGCGCTGCGCGATGCCGCGTGGCTGCCGACCCATCTCCGTTCCGCTCCGGAGGTGGGTTCTTTTACTTCTGAGGCGCCACACGGTGCGACCCATCAGGGTCACCCTCTCCCTCGGGATGTGCGTCGCCGCCTGCGGCGACGGCGGCGGCCGCCCGGCCTCACCGGCGGTCCGCGACGACGCCGGGCGCACCGTCGCGCTGGCCGCACCCGCGACCCGGATCGTCTCGCTCGCCCCGTCCGTCACCGAGCTCTTGTTCGCCGTCGGGGCCGGTCCGCAGGTGGTGGGCCGCACCAGCTGGTGCCGCTACCCGGTCGCCGCGCTCGCGGTGCCCGACGTCGGCGATGGACTCAATCCCAACATCGAAGCGGTCGCGGCGCGCCACCCCGATCTCGTGCTGCTGTACCACTCGCCGCTCAACGTCACCGCGGCGGCGCAGCTGACGGGGCTCGGCATCCCGGCCGTCGTGCTGCGGCAGGACCGACTCGCCGACGTCGCGCGGCACGCGCGACTCTTGGGCGCGGTGACGGGGCGTGGGGCCGCCGGCGACTCGATTGCTCGGGTCATGGACAGTCTCGCCGCGGTACCCCGGCCTGCGCCGGGCCGGCGCGTGGCATTCGTCGTCTGGGATAATCCGCCCACGATCATCGGCGCGGGCAGCTACCTCGACGAGCTGGCCGGCCTGGCGGGCGCGGCGAACGTATTCGCCGATGTGCGCGGCGCGTCCGCCGTTGTCTCCCTCGAGACGATCGCCGACCGCGACCCGGATGCGGTGATCGTGCTGGCGGACAGCGCGACCGGTCCGACGCCCGCGTGGGCGCGGCGACCCGAGTGGCGCGTCGTGCCGGCGGTCCGCGCCGGCCGGTTGATCGTGCTCCCCGCCGACCTGTTCGGGCGGCCGTCGCCGCGCGCGGCCGAGGCGGTGGCGGACCTGCGCCGCCGGTTGGCGCCGGATGGCCGAGCCCGGCCGTGATCCGATGGTTCGCGCTGGGGCTCGTGGCGGCAGCGGCGCTCGTCGCCGCCGTGGTGCTCGGACCCGCCAGGGTTCCGCTGCGCGAGCTCGGGACATCGCCCATCGTGTGGGATCTGCGCGTGCCCCGCGCCCTCCTGGCCTTTCTGGTCGGCGGCTCGCTCGCCACGGCGGGCGCGGGGCTGCAGGGTCTGCTGCGCAACCCGCTCGCCGATCCGTTCCTGCTCGGGCTGTCGGGTGGCGCCGGGCTCGGCGCCGTGCTCGCGATCGCGCTGGGCTGGGGCGGCCCCTGGGGCCTGCCCATCGCCGCCTTCGCCGGAGCCGTGGGGGCCATGGTGCTCGTCTACCGTTTCGGGCTCGTGGCCGGCGGCGCCCTCGATCCGCGGATCATGTTACTGGCCGGCGTGGCGGTCGGCGCCTTCGCGGCGGCGGTCACCACGGCCATCGTGTCCCTCGCCGAGGCGAGCCAGTTGCGCAACGCGTTCCTGTGGCTCTGGGGCGGGCTCTCCGGTGCATCGTGGCAGACCGTCGCGGTGCTCGCATGCTACGTCCCGGTGCCGCTCGCGGTGCTTGCCGCAGCGGCGCGGCCGCTCGATCTGCTCGCGCTGGGCGAGGAGCCGGCGCGCTACCTCGGGACCGACGTGGAGCCGGTCAAGCGGCGCGTCTATCTGGCGGCGTCGCTGCTCACCGCCGCCGCGGTGGCGGTGTCGGGTGTGATCGGGTTCGTGGGGCTCGTGGTGCCTCACCTGGGGCGCATGGTCTGGGGCCATCGCCACCGCGTGCTGCTGCCGGCGGCGTTCCTGGGTGGCGGGACGCTGCTCACCGCGGCCGACACGCTCGCGCGCACGGTGGTGGCGCCGCGGGAGCTGCCGGTCGGCATCGTCACGGCGCTCATCGGCGTGCCGGTTTTCGCCCTGCTGCTGCGCCGCTGGACCACGCCGTGATCCTCGAGGTGCGCGACGTGGCGTTCCGCTATCCCGGTGCGTCGGGTGACGCGCTGGCGGGCGTCTCACTCGCGCTCGAGGCGGGAGACTTCGTCGCCGTCCTCGGTCCGAACGGCAGCGGCAAGACCACGCTCGTGCGGGTCGTGCTGGGCTCCGTGGTCCCCCGCGCGGGGAGCGCCGCCGTCGCCGGCCGGGCGGCGCACCGCTGGCCACCGCGGGAGTTGGCGAGGGTCGTGGGTGTGGTGCCGCAGCGCGAGGAGAGTGCGTTCCCGCTCCGCGTGCGGGACGCGGTCCTCCTGGGACGCTATCCCCACCTGTCCCCCTGGGCGCCGACGCGGGCCGTGGATCATGCGGCCGTGGAGCGGGCCCTCGAGGCCTGTGACGCGCTGTATCTGGCGGAACGCTGGCTCGCCACGCTGTCGGGCGGTGAGCACCAGCGCGTGCGTCTCGCGCGGGCGCTGGCGCAGGAGCCGCGGCTGCTCGTGCTCGATGAGCCGACGGCGTCGCTCGACGTGCGCCACGAGATGGAGTTGTTCGAGCGGGCGCGCGCGCTCGCGGCGCCCGGCGGGCTCGGCGTGCTGGTGATCACGCACCACGTGAATCTGGCGGCCCGCTTTGCCGACCGGGTATTGCTGCTCGACGGCGGGTACCCCGCCGCGCACGGCCGGCCTGCCGAGACCCTGACGCGCGACACGGTAGAGCGGGTGTTCGCGTGGCCGGTGGCGATCGAACAGTTCGAGGGCGCACCGCAGATCGTGCCGCTGCGCGCTGGACCGGAACGAGGCCGCCTGGCATGACCCGCTGCCTGCCGCTCGTCGCGACCGCGGCGATGACCGCGCTCGGCGCTGCCCGGGCCCAGCAGACCGATACCGTCACGCTGCGGCCGCTCGTCGTGACCGCGACCCGGCTGCCGGTCCCGGCGGACGCCGTGAGCGCCACCCTGACGGTGATCCGCGGTGAGGAGCTGGCGGCGCGCGGCGTCCGGACGATCGCCGACGCGCTGCGCGACGTGCCGGGCGTGGCGGTCGTCCGGGTGGGCTCGTGGGGGGGGCAGACGTCGCTGTTCGTGCGCGGGGGAGAGAGCGACTACGTCAAGGTTCTGGTGGACGGCGTGCCGGTGAACGATCCCGGAGGCGCGGTCGACCTCGCGCACCTCACCACTGACGCGGTCGAGCGGATCGAGATCGTACGCGGGCCCGCGAGCGTGCTGTACGGGTCGGACGCCGTGACGGGAGTCGTCCAGGTGTTCACGCGGCGCGGTGCCGGTCGCCCGTGGGCCACGCTCGACGGCGCTCGCGGCAGCGCCGGCACCGGCCGGCTGGGCGCGACGCTCGCGGCGGGAGCGGGGCGGTGGGCCTCCGTGGTGAGCGCGAGCCGCGCCACCACCGACGGGGTGTACGCCTTCAACAACCGATACGACAACCGCAGTGCCGTCGCGAGCGCGCGCTTCACCCCCACCGCCCACACCGCCGCGACGCTCGCGCTACGCTGGCGGGACGCCGTGTCGCATTTCCCGACCGACGGTGCCGGCCGGGCCGTGGACGTGAACCAGGCGACGGCCGAGCGCGGGCCCACGGCAGGGCTCGAGGTGCGGCACCGCTTCGGTGCGGTCGAGGGGCAGGTGCAGGTCGCGTGGCACGAGATCGACCGGCGATACACCGATGAGCCGGATGGACCGGCCGACACCCTGGGCGTGTACGCGTACCGCAGCCGCGGTGCGACGCGCCGTGCGGGCCTCGGGGCGCGCCTCCACTGGCGGCCGGGGCGGGGCGCGAGCAGCGTGCTCACGGCGGGCCTCGACATCGAGCGGCAGTCCCTGCGGCAGACCAGCGAGGCCGAGAGTGAGTTCGGCCTCTTCACCGATGCCGTCGATACGGTGCGCCGCAGCACCGGGTATGCCGTCCAGGTGCTCACCGGTCTCGACCGGCCGGTGGCCGTCACCCTCGGTGCGCGCCTCGAGCGGAACGAGCGATTCGGCGCCCACGTCACCTGGCGGAGTGGCATCTCCTGGCGGCTGACCGCGGCCACGCGCGTGCGACTCGCCGGCGGGACGAGCTTCAAGGAGCCGACGTTCGTGGAGCACTACGGCGGCGCCGGCACCATCGGGAACCCCGATCTCGCGCCCGAGCGGTCGACCAGCTGGGAAGCGGGCCTGGAGCACGACGTGCGCGGCGGGCAGGTCCGCGTCGCCGTCACCTACTTCGGGCAGCGCTTCGCGGATCTCGTCGCCTACACCTTCGCGCCCGCGCCGCCCGACTCGAGCAACTACTTCAATGTGGGCGCGGCGCGCGCCGACGGTCTGGAGACGAGCCTCGCCTGGACCCCGGCTCGCGGCGTGGCCGCCCACGTGGGGTACACGTTCCTCGCGACTCGCGTCACCGAGCCCGGATTCGATCCCGGTCCCGGCGCCGACCTGGCCGCGGGCGCGCGATTGCTCCGCCGGCCCGCCCATGCGGCCGACGTGCGCGTCACCTGGGACGGGGCCCGGTGGCGCGCGGGGGTCGAGGCCCGGTACGCGGGTCGGCGGGACGATCTCGATTTCTCCAGCTTCCCGTTCGCCCGGGTGCGGTTGCCGTCGTACGCGGTGGTGGGCCTGACGGCGGGGGTGGACCTCTCGGGGCCGGGCCGGCCGGGCCTCGCCCTGCAGGTGCGGTTGGACAATGCCCTCGGCGCGGCGTACCAGGAGGTCTACGGCTTCCGTAGTCCAGGCCGGACGATGCTCGTCGGCGTCGAGCTGCGACTGCCCTCGTGAACCCCGGGGGAGCGGGCGGGGTTAAATTGCCAGGATGCGTGCCTCGACTCTCTCCGGACCCGTGATGCCGACCCGACTCTCCCTGTCGTTTCTCGCTCTGGTGCTCGCCGGCGGCATGGCCGCGGCGCAGGCGCCCACCATCACCCGCGCGGGCGATCCGTCCGTCGCCAGCGACACGATCTACCGTCTCGTCGTGGATCCGGCGCAGTACGCCGGCGAGGACTTCGTGTATCTGCTCGACGACGGCGTGTTGCGTTTCGAGGCCGACGGGCGCAGCACCCGCACCTATCGCCAGGTGATCCACGTGCTCACCAAGGCGGGCGCGGAGCGCTGGGGCGAGCAGAACTTCGGATTCAGTGCCGACCGCGAGCGGCTCACGATCAACTGGATTCGCGTGCTGTCGGCGGATGGCACGGTGATCGCCGAAGGGCCGACTCACGAGCAGGAGTCCCTCGCCCCCGTGGCCCTCGAAGCACCGGTGTATTCCGACAGCAAGATCCGGCGGGTGACCATCGGCGGCATCGCGCCGAATACGCTGCTCGATTTCAGCTGGACCACCGAGCAGTTCAAGCCGGTGCTCCCCGGCGACTTCTATTCGGGCTGGCGGGTGACGACGGGGCGCCTCGTCCGCCGGTCGCGTTTCATCGTGGACGTTCCCGAATTACTGACCCCGCGCCTCAAGGAAGAGAACTGGCGCTTCCCGCGGCAGACGACGAACCGCGCCGGCCGTGCCACGTACATGTGGGCGACGAGTGAGGTCCCGCCGGTGGACGGGGAGCCCTACGCCGCCACGCCGAACGACGTGTTCGTCGGCATCACGGTCGCCGGGCGCCTCGGGTGGAGCGACATTGCCCGCTGGTATCAGGACCTCTCTCGCGACCGCTACGCGCTCACGCCACAGCTCGAAGGGCTGCTCGCGCAGGCCGTGGCGGGGGCGCGGACCCTCGACGACTCGCTGCGCGCGGTGCATCGCTGGGTGGCGCAGGACTTCCGCTACGTGTCGCTCTCGCTCGGGATCGGCGGCTACCAGCCCCGGCCACCGGCGGCGGTGCTCCAGACCCAGTACGGCGATTGCAAGGACAAGGCGACGTTGTTCATCGCGCTCGCCCGCCGCCTCGGCGTCGAGGCCTACCCCGTCCTGCTCTCCGCCGCCGGCGGCGTGGATCGCACCCTGCCGTCGATTTCCCAATTCGACCACATGATCGCGGCGGTGGCGGGCCCCGGGGGACGGTACCGCTTCGCCGATCTGACGTCCGAACTCACGCCGTGGGGGGAGCTGCCCCCGTCCGAGCAGGGGGAGTTCGGCCTGATCGTGCATCCCGACGGGCGGGGCGAGGAAGTCACACTGCCGCTCGACTCCGCGTCGGCCAACCGCACCGAGATCCGCATCGTGGGCGACCTGTCAGCCCAGGGCGTGTTTCAGGGGCGCTACACCGAGACGCGGACGGGTACGGAGCAGTACGGACTGCGCGGCGCGTTCACGCGCGAGCTGACGGCCGGCGAGCGGGCGCAGCTCGGACGGGCGCTGGCGAACGGGGTGTTCGAGGGCGCCCAGGGCGACTCGGTCGAGTTCTTCGACGGGCGGGACCTGTCCGCGACGCCCCGGGTCGGCGTCTCGCTGCGGACCACGCGGGCAGTGCAGAGCGCCGGGGGGACGCACATTCTCACGCTGCCGTTGCGCGCGTATGCCGCTCCGGGGCTCGTGACGGATCTCGAGACCCGCGGACCGCGCCGCTACCCGATCGACATCGCGGCCGTGATCGGCCCGAGCGAGGAGACGTCCGAGCTGCGGCTCCGACTCCCCGACGGCTGGCGCGCGCGACTGCCGCGCAACGTCGCGGCGACGAGCGACTTCGGGTCGTACGCTGCGGAGTACCGCCAGGAAGGGCGCGAGTTGCATGTGACGCGACGCATGATCGGCCGGCGCGGTACGGCGCCCCCGGAGCGGATCGATGCCCTGGTGGCGTGGCTGCGGGAAGTGGCCCGCGACGACGCCCGCTACATCGTGCTGGAGGCGCCGAACTGACGTCGGCGGAGCCCCGTGGCCCCCGTCCTCACCCGCGCCGTCATCCTGCAGACGTGGCGCTACAGCGAGACGTCCAAGATCGTCCGGCTGGCGACCCGTGACCTCGGGGTCCAGGGCGCGATCGCCAAGGGCGCACTGCGTCCGCGGAGCCCGTTCGGCGCCGGCCTGGAGCTGCTGAGCGAGGGGGTCGCCCACCTCTATCACCGGGAGACGCGCGAGCTCCAGACCCTCGGCGCCTTCGACCTCCTCGACCTGCGTCGCGGCCTGGCGCGCGACGTGGCCCGCTTCGCGGGCGCGACCGCACTCGCTGAAATCATGCTGCGGATGGCGCCCGCCGCCCCGCTCCCGCCCGCCTACGACGCCCTCACGAGCGGCCTCGACGCGCTGGCGCAGGTCTCCGCCGACGGCGTGGAGCCGGCCGCCCTGCGCGCCGCCTGGAGCGTGCTCGGCGCCCTGGGATTCGAGCCCTCGCTCGCCCGCTGTGCCCGCGACGGCGCCGACATCCCAGCGGACCCCGCCGCCCCCGTGCGATTCAGCGTGGCCGAGGGTGGGGTCCTGTGCGAGCGCTGTGCCACCACCACCCCGGTGACGCGCCTGCCGCCCGCCGCGTACCGCGATCTGCGTGCTCTCACCGATCCCGCCGCGCCGCCGCCGGTGCTGGACGACGCCCACGCGGCCGCCCACCGCCGGCTCGTCGCTCGCTTCGTCCGGTACCACTTCGGTGAGACCGGCAACCTCCACGCGCTCGAGTTCTGGATTCGCCGGCCGTGGGCCGCCGCGTCGTAGTCGGGACTGCCGGTCACATCGACCATGGCAAGACCGCGCTCGTCAAGGCGTTGACGGGCGTGGACACCGACCGCTGGGAAGAGGAAAAGCGGCGGGGGATCACGATCGACCTGGGGTTCGCCGCGTGCGATCTGGGGCCGGACATCGCCGTCTCGATCGTGGATGTCCCCGGGCACGAAGGCTTCGTCCGCAACATGCTGGCGGGCGCGACGGGGATCGACCTGGCCCTGCTCGTGATCGCGGCGGACGAGGGGATCATGCCGCAGACCGAGGAGCACCTCGCCGTCCTCGAGCTGCTCGGGGTGCGGCGCGGCGTGCCGGTGCTCGCCAAGGCGGACCTCACGGAGGCGGAGTGGCTCGAGCTGGTGCGGGGAGAGGTGACGCAGCGGCTCGGTGGGAGCCGCGTGCACTGGGAGCCGCCCGTCGTCACGTCGGCGGTATCGGGGCTGGGCCTGGACGATCTGCGGGCCGCCCTGCGCCGCGCCGCCGCGGAGCTGGTCGATCGGCGGGAGGACGACCTGTTCCGCCTGCCGATCGACCGGGCGTTCGCCGTGGCGGGCGCCGGCACCGTGGTGACGGGTACGACGTGGTCGGGCGCCGTGGTGCCGGGGGACACGGTGCACGTCCTGCCGCTCGCGCGCGACGTGCGCGTACGCTCGATCGAAGTGCACGGTGCCGCCGCGCCCCGCGCCGTTCCCGGCCGGCGCACCGCGCTGGCCCTGGTGGGCGTGGACCGGGGCCAGATCCGCCGGGGTCACGTGGCCGTCACCGGCGCCGGGTGGCGGGCCACGACCGTCCTGGAGGCGGAGCTCGAGCTGCTGCCCGCGGCGCCTCGGCCGCTCACCAACCGGGCCCGCGTGCGGGTGCATCTGGGGACGGCCGAGATCCTCGGACGCGTGAACCTGTCCCGGCCGCTCGCCCCGGGCGGCCGCGACGCCGCGCGTCTCGTCCTCGAGGCGCCGCTGGTGGCTCGGGGCGGAGACCGATTCGTCGTGCGGGCCTACTCGCCGGTCACCACCATCGGCGGTGGCATCGTCACCGATCCGTTCCCGGTGGCGCGGCGGGGACGCGCGACGACGGTGGGCATCGGCCGGCCACCCGCCGCGCGTCTCGGCGGGTGGCTCGGCGCCGCCGGCCTCGCCGGAGTCACCGCCCCCGATCTGCCGGTCCGGCTGGGCCTGCCGCCGTCCGAGGTGGAGGGCGTCGTCGCGGCCCTCGGGGGAGAGGTGCTGCGGGCGGGGGACGTGCTGGTCGGGCGGTCGCCCGTGGCTGCCGAGGTCGAGCGACTCGGGGGGCTGCTCGACGCCCACCATCGGGCGCATCCCATCGATCCGGGGATGTCCCTCCAGGCGTTACGGGCGGCGGTGCGGGAGCCCCGGGGCGCGCCGCCTCTCCCGGAGGTGGTCGAGCTCGTGTGCGCGATAGGAGCCCGCAAAGGCGTGATCGAGATCGACGGGGCTCACGCGCGCCGCGCCGGGTGGCGGCCGCAGCTAGGGGGCGAAGTCGGCGAGCAGCAGAACCGCCTGCGGCGGCGCGTCGCGGAGGCCGGCTGGTCCCTTCCTACAATCACCGAGCTCGAGCGCGAGTTCCCCGATCTGCGAGTACGGGCGCTGTTGGCGAATCTCGTGCGGGATGGCGGGGTAGAAAGCGTGGATAGCGAGCGGTTCGCCGATCCGGAGGCGTTGCGGCGCTTTCGGGCGGCGCTCGAGGCGGCGCTCGGCGAGGTGGGCCGGGCCACACCGGCGGATCTGCGGGAGCGTTTCGGGTTGACACGCAAGTACTTGATTCCGCTGCTCGAATGGGCCGACCGCCGGGGGGTCACCCGGCGTGAGGGAGACGCGCGCACGCTCGTGCGCTTGACAGCGCGAAGCGATGACGCCTAGGTTGCAGGGGCGGTGTGTGGCCCTGTGTTACTCGCTCCAACTGTCACTAAGGAGAGCTGGCGAGGGAACCTTTTTTCGTTCGAGGCTGCAGATGACGCGGTACGCCTGGGCGGTGCTGGGGTTAGGGCTCGGGCTATGGGCGGGAGGCGTGCAACCGACGTGGGGCCAGGGCAGTCCCCCCACGCCCGTTGTCGAGCTCAAGCAGAATTACCCGAACCCCTTCAATCCGGCGACCACCATTCCGTTTCGGCTGAATGCCGATTTGTTCGCGGACGGTCACCGGCCGAAGGTCACGCTGAAGGTCTACAACGTGCTGGCGCAGCTCGTGGCGGTCCCGTTGCTCCAGGGATCGGGCGAGCCGCTCGACAACTTGGAGGTGGCCTGCGCCAACCCCGCGGGGTGTGACTACGCCGCGTACTGGGATGGCAAAGTGCTCAACACCGGCCGCGAAGCGGCGTCGGGCGTGTACATCTACCAGCTCGCGGTGGACGGTCGGCGCTTCACGAGGAAAATGGTCGTGATGAAGTGAGCGGCGATGTCGTGCCGACTTTGGCGGGGGCCCTCGGGTCCCCGCCTTCGTTTTGACGGGTTCCCTGCCACATCGGCATCTTTCAGGGGGCATGGAGGTTGCCTTCTGGGAGTGACGCCATGATTCGACCCGACCGTCTCACCGTCAAGGCCGCCGAGGTGCTGCAGGAAGCGGCGCAGCTGGCACGCTCGCGCGGCAACCCCGTGGTCAACGATGCGCACGTGTTCCGTGCCCTGCTGGGCCAGGAGGACGGGATCGTCGTTCCCCTGTTGCAGAAGGCGGGGCTCAACGTCACGCACCTCGTGGCCGAGACGGACCGTGAGATCGAACGGTTCCCGACGCAGAGCGGGGTATCGGCCGAGCCGCACCTGTCACGCGAGTTGTCGCGCGTCCTCGAGCGTGCCGACCGTGATGCGAAGGACCTCGACGACGCGTACATCTCAACCGAGCACCTGCTGCTCGCCCTCGCGGAAGAGAAGGGCACGACGGCGCGCCAGCTGCTGGGGGCGGCGGGGGTGGACCGCGCGGACCTGCTCGAGGCGTTGCAGGGGATACGCGGATCGCACCGCGTGACGGACCAGGAGCCCGAGCAGAAGTACCAGGCGCTGCAGCGGTTCACGCGCGACCTCACTGATCTCGCGCGCCGCGGCAAGCTCGATCCCGTGATCGGCCGGGACGAGGAGGTTCGACGCGTGATGCAGGTCCTGTCGCGCCGGACCAAGAACAACCCCGTGCTGATCGGCGAGCCCGGGGTCGGCAAGACGGCGATCGCCGAGGGGCTGGCGCAGCGGATCGTGAACGGTGACGTGGCCGATTCCCTCAAGCAGAAACACCTCGTCGCGCTCGATCTGGGAGCGTTGATCGCGGGGACGAAGTATCGCGGAGAGTTCGAGGAGCGTCTCAAAGCGGTGCTGAAAGAGCTGACGGAGAACGAGGGCCGCTTCATCCTCTTCATCGACGAGCTGCACACGCTGGTCGGGGCCGGCGCCGCCGAAGGGGCGGTGGACGCGGCGAACATGCTCAAGCCCGCGCTGGCCCGGGGCGAGCTCCACGTGGTCGGCGCGACCACGCTGGACGAGTACCGCAAGCACGTGGAAAAGGACGCCGCGCTGGAGCGGCGGTTCCAGCCGGTGTACGTGGGTGAGCCGTCCGTCGAGGCCACCATCGCGATCCTGCGGGGTCTCAAGGAGCGCTACGAGGTGCACCACGGGGTGCGCATCACCGACAATGCCCTCGTGGCGGCGGCGACGTTGTCGCACCGCTACATCGGCGACCGGTTCCTTCCCGACAAGGCCATCGACCTGGTGGACGAGGCCGCGAGCCGGCTCCGCATCGAGATCGACTCGTTGCCGCAGGAGATCGACGAAGTCGAGCGACGGATCGTGCAGCTCGAGATCGAGCGGGCCGCGCTCGCGAAGGAAAAGGACGCCGCGTCGAAGGAACGCCGTGGGAAGGTGGACGAGGAGCTCGCGGATCTCCGCGAGCGCGCGAACGCCATGAAAGCGCAGTGGCAGCTCGAGAAAGAGACGATCGGCGGTCTCCAGGCCAAGAAGGCGGAGCTCGAGCAGCTGCGTGCGGAGGCCGATCGCGCGACGCGTCGCGGGGATCTGCAACAGGCGGCCGAGATCAGCTACGGGCGCATCCCGATGCTCGAGCGCGAAATCGGAGAGATCGAGAAGCGCCTCGGCGGAATCCAGGCGAAGGGCAAGTACCTGAAGGAGGAGGTCGAGGCCGAAGACATCGCCGAGATCGTGGCGCAGTGGACCGGCATTCCCGTGACCCGCATGCTCGAGAGCGAGCGGGCGCGGCTCACGCGGTTGGAAGAGGAGCTGGGGCGCCGTGTGATCGGACAGCCCGAGGCGCTCGCGGCGGTCGCGAACGCGGTGCGCCGTGCCCGGGCCGGACTGCAGGATCCTAACCGGCCCACCGGTTCGTTCATCTTCCTCGGACCAACGGGGGTAGGCAAGACGGAGACCGCCCGGGCCCTGGCCGAGTTCCTCTTCGCCGACGAGCACGCGCTCGTCCGGCTCGACATGTCCGAGTACATGGAGAAGCACGCGGTCGCGCGCATGATCGGCGCACCGCCTGGCTACGTCGGGTACGACGAGGGCGGGCAGCTCACCGAGGCGATCCGGCGCCGGCCCTACGCCGTCGTCCTGTTCGACGAGATCGAAAAGGCGCATCCGGACGTGTTCAACGTGCTGCTCCAGATCCTCGACGACGGTCGCCTGACGGACTCGCAGGGCCGCGTGGTGGATTTCAAGAACGCCGTCCTCATCATGACGTCCAACCTCGGCTCGACGTACATCCTGGAGCACGGCACGGGCAACTGGGAGCAGGTCGAGACCAAGGTGACCGAGCTGCTGCGCCAGGCGTTCCGGCCGGAGTTTCTGAATCGCGTCGACGACACGATCATCTTTCGGCCGCTCGGCCGGGAGGAGATCGACCGGATTCTGGCCCTCCAGATCGCGCGCGTCGCGCGGTTGCTCGCCGACCGCAAGCTCGGCCTCGAGGTCTCCCGGGCGGCGCAGAGCCTGCTCGTGGCCGAGGGCTACGACCCGGTGTACGGCGCCCGACCGCTCAAACGGGCGATTCAGCGCCTGCTCCAGAACCCGCTGGCCATGGCGGTGCTCGAGGGGACGTTCCGCGAGGGCGATACGGTGCGGGTCGAGCGGGCGGCAGACGGCGGCGGGCTGACGTTCGAGCGGGTGCCGGCGGGGGCCGCAGCGGAGTCGGTGAGTGCCTGACGACGGGACGGGGGACGGGGGAGGGGGGGCGGGGCGCCCCACCTCTCCGGCGGACCTCGTCGGCATGGAGACGGCGCTGCGCGAAGCCGAGCGCGCCGGTTCGCTCGACGAAGTACCCGTCGGCGCAGCCGTCATCCGGGACGGGCGCGTCGTGGCCGTGAGCCACAACGAGACGGTCGGACGGACGGATCCCACGGCGCACGCCGAGCTGCTCGTCATCGGTCGCGCGCTCCAGGCGCAGGGCACCGACCGGCTCACCGACTGCTCGCTGTACGTCACGCTCGAGCCCTGCGCCATGTGCGCTGGCGCGATCATCCTCGCCAAGGTGGGGCGGGTGGTGTTCGGCGCGTACGACGACAAGGCGGGCATGGCGGGTTCGGTGGGCGACCTGCTCCGCCATCCACGCTTGAATCACCGCCCCCATGTGGTCGGTGGTGTCGAGGCACAGCGGTGCGGAGATTTGCTTCAGGGTTTTTTCAGAAATCGCCGGTAGCTTGGTGGTCATGCCGTTCACGACCATCATCGAGCCGTTCCGTATCCACTCCACACAGGCCATCCGGCAGATCGATGCCGCCGCGCGCGAGGCGGCACTCGCGCGCGCCGGCTACAACCTCTTCGGATTGCACGCCGATGAGGTGCTGATCGACCTGTTGACCGATTCGGGGACCGGCGCCATGTCGTCGCGCCAGTGGGCCGCGATGCTCGACGCCGACGAATCCTACGCCGGGAGCCGCAGCTTCTACCGATTTCAGGACGTCGTGCAGGCCCTCACCGGTTTCACGGAGGTCATCCCCACGCACCAGGGGCGGGCAGCGGAGCGCATCCTGTTCACCGAGGTGCTGAAGCGCGGGGACGTGGTACCCAACAACACCCACTTCGACACCACGCGCGCCAACATCGAGTACTGTGGGGCCGAGGCACGGGACCTCGTCATCCCGGAGGGGCGGGTCCCCTCCTCGCGCTACCCGTTCAAGGGCAACGTGGATGTGGACGCGCTCGAGGCCACGATCCGGGAGGCGGGCCGCGAGCGGATTCCGTTCGTGATGGTCACGGTGACCAACAATTCCGGGGGCGGGCAGCCGGTGTCGCTCGACAACCTGCGCGCGGTGCGCGCCGTGTGCGACCGGCACCGCCTGCCGCTGTTCCTCGACGCCTGCCGCTTCGCCGAGAATGCGTATTTCATCAAGCTGCGCGAGCCGGGGTACGCGGATGCGGCGCCGCGCGAGATCGCGCGGCAGATGTTCGCGCTGGCCGACGGCTGCACCATGTCGGCCAAGAAGGACGGGCTCGCCAACATCGGCGGGTTCCTCGGCATGAACGACGCCGCGCTCGCCGCTCGGTGCCGCAACCTGCTCATCCTCACGGAAGGATTCCCGACCTACGGCGGCCTGGCGGGCTATGATCTCGCAGCGGTGGCGACCGGTCTGGAGGAGGTCCTGGAGGAGGACTACCTGAAGTACCGGCTGCGCTCGACCGCCTATTTGGCGGAGCGGGCGGAGGCGGCCGGGGTCCCCGTCGTTCAACCTCCCGGTGGCCATGCCGTGTACCTCGACGCCAAGGCCCTGCTGCCGCACATCCCCCCCTCAGGGTACCCGGCGCAGGCCCTCGCGGTGGAGCTGTACCGGGTGGGGGGCGTCCGCGGGGTGGAGATCGGGTCGGTGATGTTCGGCAAACAGCAGCCCGACGGGAGCGAAGCGCCGGCTCCCATGGAGCTGGTGCGACTCGCCGTGCCGCGACGGACGTACACGCAAAGTCACATCGACTACGTCGGGGAGGTCATCGCGGAAACGGCGCGCCAGCGGGACTCCATCCGCGGGCTCCGCATCGCGGATCAGGCGCCCTGGCTGCGTCACTTCACGGCGCGCTTCGAGCCGCTGGGTCTTTAGCCCGCCGGCTCGTCTCCCCCCGGCTCCTGCTTGGCAGCCCGGTCGGCCGCGCGCCGGGCGACCCGCTCCTCGAGGCGGCCGATCAGCCGCTCGAGCTCGAGGCGGGTCCGCTTGAGGGCGCTGAGCGCGCGCGTCTCGGCTTCTTTGCCGAGGTCCTTGCCTTCTTCTTTCCACGTCTCGCTCAGCTCCGCGCCGATGTCCTTCATGAGGTCGCGGAACCGGTCAGCCAGCTCCTTCCACGTCGGAACCTCCTCGACGATGACGGGCGTGGTCTCGGGCGCTGGCGGCTTGGTCGGCAGCCTGTTCATGGTCTTCCCTCCTCGTCTCCCATACTGCTGGTGTCGCCGGCAAGGCGGCGTGAAATGCGCATGAGTCGTGCTTCAGGGCGCGCCTCCCCCCTACGCAAGCAGCCCGTCCGGGGGTTCACGCCGCGGCAATCGCCTCGCCGAGGGCGGCGATGGCGTCCACCAGCTGGGCGTCGCTCAGGTAGGGTGCGGGGCCCAGTCGCAGGACGTTGCCCCGATGGTCGGCGAGCACGCCACGCGCGTGCAACCCGGCGCGCAGCCGCTCCGCGTGGGGGGTGTGGAGCGCCAAAAACCCGCCGATCGCCGACAGCGGAGTCGCGCGATCGCGGTCGATCACCGCCGGATCGGCGTCGAGCGCGTCGAATCGCTCGGCCAGCAGTCCGACCTGATGCTGGGACACGTCCCGCAGGAATGCATCGTCGAGCGCTTGCGCGGCGAAGAAATCGAAGACGCGCGCTGCCCGGTAATGGCTCGTCGGATCGTAGGTCGCGCCCGCCCAGCGGGCCGGTCCCGCGCCGTACCCGACGCCCCCCGACGCCGTCCCGGCGAGTGCGGCGAACTCGCTGAACCATCCCGTGATCGCGGGCCGCAGGTGCTCGCGACCGGGGGGCACGCGCAGGAAGCAGTTTCCCTCGCCCAGCTGGCAGTACTTGTAGCCGCCGCCCACGACGAACGCGTCGCCCAGTCCGTCGGCTGCGAGTGCAACCGGCACGACGTTGAGCGCGTGATACGCGTCCACCAGCAGCTCTGCGCCGACCGCTCGGCAGCGCGCGCTCACGCGGTCGAGTCCGGGGACGATGTGCGCGTTCCCGTAGAGCACGCTCGATACGAGCACGGCCGCAGTGCGCCCGGTGGTGGCCGCCACCAGGCGATCCGCGATCGCGGCGGCGGGAACGGCCGCGACCTTCACGACCTCGAGGACCCGCTCTTCGGCGAGGCGGTCGAGCTGCCGGCGAATCGTGTGGAACTCGCCGTCGGTGGTGACCAGCGTGGGACGCTGCGCCAGGGGGAGGGCCGAAAGGAATCGCACCACCAGCTCGTGGGTGCTCGCGCCCAGCGCGATTTCTCCGGCGGCGGCGCCCAGCAGGCTGGCCCACCCCCGCTGCAGGCGCTCGGCCTTGGCCTCCGCGCGGGCCCACTTGTCATCGGCCAGGTCGGCCGCATCGGTCCATGCCTCGATCTGTCCCGCCAATGCGACGTCCGGCCATGCCTGGTGTGAGTGCCCGGTGAGCAGCAGCCGCTCGCTCACCCGGAAGCGGGCGTAATGCGGGGCGAGCGCATTGGGTGCGCGTCGCAGCTCGGCGAGCGTGGGCATCGCGCCGTCAGAGGGCGGTCCGGATGGCCCAGAGATCCGGAAAGACGGGACGGTTGAGCGTGGTCATCAGGTAGGCGGCGCCTTCGGACCCACCCGTGCCGCGCTTCGTGCCGATGGTGCGCTGCACCATCTTCACGTGACGATACCGCCACTCCTGGATGCCTTCGTCGAGGTCGATCAGCCGCTCGCACAGCGCGCTCACCGTCGGGTCGCGCCGGTAGAGGTCGATGAGCACCGCTTGGAGCGCGGGAGACTCGGCGACCGGCTGCGCGATGTCACGACCGAGATCGGCGGCGGGCACCGGATGGCCCGCGCTCGCGAGGAAGCGGATGAACGCGTCCCACACCGTCGGCTCGGCGATGCGGCGGGCGAGCCGCCGTCGCTGCTCTCCCCCCGCCGGGTACCGGTCCAGCGCCGCGGGGTGCTTGGCGCCGAGCACGAATTCCAGCTCGCGGAACTGGTAGGACTGAAATCCGCTGCCCGATTCCAGTCGGTCGCGGAATGAGAGAAACTCGAGCGGCGTCATCGTTTCGAGCACGTCGATCTGCGCGACCACGACTTTGAGGATCGTCAGTACCCGCTTGAGCGTGTGTTGCGCGCGGGGTGCGTCCTGCTGCGCGAGCAAGGCCTTGAGGTAATCCAGCTCGTGGAGGATTTCCTTGAACCACAGCTCGTACACCTGGTGGATCACGATGAACAGCGTCTCATCGTGCTCCGGCCCGTGGGACAGGGGTTGCTGCAGCGACAGCAACTGGTCGAGCTTGAGGTAGCTGGAGTAGGTCACCGTCATGCGCCTGGCTCCCGTGTCATGGCCGTCGCTCACACGAATCGCGGTCGATAGCTGTTCAGCGTCTCGTACTGGTCCGGCCACGGCAGCGGGTACCCGAGCTCGTACGCCGCGTGGCGGGTCCAGTAGGGATCCCACAGGTGCGCGCGCGCCAGCAGGCACAGATCCGCTCGGCCCGCCGCGAGAATGGTGTTGACGTCGGTGTACGACGAGATGTTGCCCACGGCCATGGTGGCGATGCCAACGTCGTGGCGGATCCGGTCGGCGAACGGCGTCTGGAACAGGCGGCCGTACACCGGTCGCTGATCGGGCACCGTCTGGCCCGCCGACACGTCCACGATGTCGCAGCCGTGCGCGTGCAGCTGGCGAGCTACTGCGACCGAATCGGCCGGCTCGATGCCGCCCGGATACCAGTCGACCGCGGAGATGCGGACCGACATCGGCCGCCCGGCCGGCCACGCCGCCCGCACGGCGTCGAACACCTCGAGCGGAAACCGCATCCTGCTGTCCAACGCCCCGCCATAGGCGTCGGTACGCCGGTTCGTGAGCGGGGAGATGAAGCTCGCGAGCAGGTAGCCGTGCGCGTAGTGCAGCTCGAGCATGTCGAATCCCGCGGCGACGGCGAGCTCGGCCGCCCGCGCGTAGTCCCCCACGACCCGATCCATGTCCGCGCGAGTCATTTCGTTGGGAATCTGGCTGTGCGGGAAGTAGGGCAGGGGCGAAGGGGCGAGCACGGGCCAGGCGCCCTCAACGAGGGGTTGGTTGTCCCCTTCCCACATGCGCCGCGTCGCGGCCTTGCGGCCGGCGTGCCCGAGCTGGATCGCGATCTTGGCGTGACTGTTGGCGTGCACGAAATCCACGATCCGCTTCCAGGCCGCAACGTGCTCGGAACGGTACAGGCCCGTGCATCCCGGCGAGATCCGCGCCTCGGCGGAGACGTCGGTCATCTCGGTGAACACGAGACCGGCTCCGCCGATCGCGCGCGCGCCGAGGTGCACCAGATGCCAGTCGTTGGGCAGGCCGTCTTCCGCCGTGTACTGGCACATGGGTGAGACGGCGACGCGGTTGACGAGCACCAGGTCCCGCAGCCGGAACGGCGTGAACATCGGCGGCGGCGGCGGGCCCGCGGCGGCGGGAACGCCCGACTGCGCCGCCGCCTGGGCGGCGAACCAGGCATCGACTCGTTCCACGAAGGCGGGATCGCGCACTTTGAGGTTGCCGTGCGGAACCCGCAGGCTGCGCGTCAGCAGGGTGAAGGCGAACTGGATCGGCTCGAGGTCCATGTACCGCTCGGTGTCCTCGAACCACTGCAGGCTGACCTGGGCCGCGCGCTGGAGGCTCTCGACCGGCGGGCGCCTGCTCTCCTCGTAGGCCGCCAGCGCCGCCGGCACGGTTCCGTGCGTGCCCAAGGCCGCGACGAGCGCGATCGCGTCCTCCATCGCGAGCTTGGTGCCCGATCCGACCGAGAAGTGAGCCGTGTGGGCGGCGTCACCCAGGAGCACGACGTTGCCGTGGTGCCAGCGTTCGTTGCGAACGGTCGGGAAGCGGCGCCACACGGAGCGGTTGGACAGCAGCGGATGGCCCGCGAGCTCGGTGGCGAACAGCCGCCCGCAGAACGCGATCGTATCGGCCTCGGTCGCGGTCTCGAGCCCGGCGGCGCGCCAGGTGTGCTCGGTGGCCTCGACGATGAACGTGGCGCGGTCGGGCTCGTACTGATACGCGTGCACCCGCCACAGCCCGTGCGCATCGCGCTTGAAGTAGAACGTGAACGCGGGGAACGGCTTCGTCGTGCCGAGCCAGACGAAACGGTTCGGGCGTACGTCGATGCGAGGCCGGAACGCTTCCCGATGCTGCTCCCGCACGGTCGAGTTGGCGCCGTCGGCGGCGACGACGAGATCGGCGGCGCCCACGTCGGCGGGGCCGGCGATGTCATGCTCGAAGCACAGCCGCACGCCCAGCTCGCGGCATCGGTGGGCGAGCAGGGCGAGCAGCGTTCTCCGCGACATGCCGCTGAATCCATGGCCCGTGGACGAAAGCACGCTGCCACGATAGTGGATCTCGATGTCGTCCCAGCGGTGGCTGTGCGCCGCCATCGCGGCCGTCACCTCGGGATCGGCCTGCGCGAGGGCCTCCTCGGTGGCGTCGGAAAACACGACGCCGAATCCGAAAGTGTCGTCGAGCCGGTTGCGTTCGTAGACGACCACCTGGTGCGCCGGGTCGGACCGCTTGAGCAGCAGTGCGAAGAACAGGCCGGCGGGGCCGCCACCCACGACGGCGGCCTTCACGCCGAATCGTCCCGCAGCAGTTGGCTCGCGATCACGAGGTGCTGAATCTCGGTGGTCCCCTCGTAGATCCGCAGCGCGCGCACGGCGCGGTACAGCCGGTCCACCGGATGGTCGGCCAGCACGCCGCGGCCGCCGACGATCTGGACGGCGCCGTCCACGATGCGCTGGGCGGCTTCGGTGGCGTAGGCTTTGGCCATCGCGGCCTCGAGCGTGATCCGCGCCGCGCCGCCGTCGGCGGCGGCCGCCGCTCGGTACACCAGCAGCCGTGCGGCGGTGAGCTCGGTCGCCATGCGGGCCAGCCTGTCCTGCACCAGCTGGAACTCGGCGAGCGCTCGGCCGAACTGCCGCCGGGCGCGCGCATGCGCGAGCGCTTCGGCGAGCGCCCGAGCGCCCATCCCGCAGGCCGCAGCGCCCACCGTCGGGCGCAGCCGGTCGAGTACCTGCAGCCCCAGGGCGTAGCCCCGGCCCTCGGCGCCGACGCGGTGGTCGCCCGGCACGCGCGCGTCTTCGAACGCGATTTCCCCCAGCGGATGCGGCGCCGACAGCACCTGCGGCCCGACGAACCGGAGTCCCGGCGTCTCCGCCGGGACGACGAAGCACGAGATCCCGTTCTTGCCGGCCCCGGGATCGGTCGTGGCGAACACCGCGTAGAAGTCGGCGATCCCCGCGTTCGAGATGAGCGTCTTGGCGCCGTTGAGCACGTAGTGCGCGCCGTCGCGGCGCGCGGTGGTCGCGAGGGCGGCGACGTCCGATCCCGCGTCGCGCTCGGTCATGGCGAACGCGGCCATCGCGCGCCCCGCGAGCGCGAGTGGCGCCCAGTGGTCGCGCAGGTCGGCGTTGCCCGCGAGCAGCAGGGGCAGGGTGCCGAGCCCCTGGAGGGCGAAGACGGCGTCGGCGAGGGGGGAGGCGGCGCCCAGGGCCTCGCGCGCGAGGCAGCAACCGCGCCAGTCCTGCGCGCCGATCGGCTGGAGCCATCCGCCGGCGCCGAGGGCGCCGAGCGCGTCGCGGGCCGTGCGGCGCGCGGCGGCATCGTCCGCGGGCTCGCCCAGCGCCGCGAGGTCGCCGGCCGCGGCCCCCAGCCGGGCCGCGAGCGCGACGTGCGCGGCCGAGAGGAACGCGGCGACGGGGGTGGTGTCGGGGATCACGTGAACCGAGGCTCGCGCTTGGCGCGGAACGCCTCGTAGGCCTCGCGGAAGTTGGGGTGTTCCATCAACTCACCCTGCACCGTGGCTTCGTAGCTCAGGGCCTCCTCGAAGTCGAGCTGCGCTTCGGCATCGAGGGCCTCTTTCGTCACCGCGAGGGCGGCGGAGGGCCCGCGCGCCAGCTGTTCCGCCAGGGCCGTCGCGTCGGCGAGCACCCGATCCTGCGGCACCACGCGATGGTACAGCCCGATCCGCTCCGCGGTGGCCGCGTCGATGAAATCGCCGGTCATCAGGAGCGCTGTGGCCCGGCCCAGCCCCACGAGGCGCGGCAGCAGCCAGGAAGCGCCCATGTCGGCGCCCGACAGTCCGACCTTCGTGAACAGGAACGCGATTTTCGCCGATTCGGCCGCAACGCGGACGTCGCAGGCCGCGGCGATCACCGCGCCGGCGCCCGCGACGGTGCCGTTCAGCGCCGCCACCACGGGTCGCCGGCAGCGGCGGATGTTGCGGATCAGGTCGCACGTCATCCGCGTGAAGTCCTGCAGGCCCTTGCGGTCGCGGCTGAACAGGGCGCCGATGATGTCCTCCACGTCGCCCCCGGAGCAGAACGCGCGGCCCGCGCCCGTGACGACCACGGCCCGCACGCCGGGCGCCGTGTCGAGCGCTGCGAAGGTGTCGCGCAGCTCGGCGTACACCTCGAAGGTGAGGGCGTTGAGCCGCTCGGGTCGGTTCAGCGTGATGGTGGCGACGGCGGTGTCCGCGTTCACGGCGTACAGGAACGACGTCGGTGCGATCGCCATCTAGCGGTCTCCCAAGAGGACGGCCGTTGCTTCCATCTCGACCAATGCGCCGCGGTCCACGAGACCCTTGACCTCCACGAGCGCCATCGCCGGATAGTGGCGGCCGAAGCGCACGCGCCAGGCCTCGCCCAGCGGTTTCAGGCCGGCGCGATAGGCGGCGAGGTCGGTGACGTACACCGTGAGCCGCGCGAGATCGGTCGGCTGCGCGCCGGCGGCGCGCAACACCGTGAGCACCTTGTCGAGGGCGCGGGCAAACTGCTCGACCAGTCCCGGCGGCGTGCCCGGGTTGTCGTTCTCCCATCCCGCCTGGCCGGCGATGAGCAGCAGTCGCGCGCCGGCAGGGACCACGATGCCGTTGTTCCAGCCTTTCGGGGCGCCCAGCGATGGCGGGTTGAGGATCTCGAAGTTCACGCGGCGTCTCCACCTTCGTCGATCGCGATGACCTGGCCGTTGTGCTCCCCACTCGCGTCGCGGCAGAACGCGACCACTGCGGCCGCCACCTCCTCGGGCCGCACGAGGCGACGTTGTCCGACCGACGCCAGCACCGCCTTCAGGGCTTCGGCCCGGCCGAGGCCGGTGCGCGCCTCTACGTTGTCGAGCGTGCGGTGCGTCATCAGCGTGTCGACGTACGCCGGGCAGACGGCGTTCACCGTCACCCCGGTGCCGGCGACCTCCAGGGCCGCCGAGCGCGTGAGGCCGATGACGGCGTGCTTCGCGGCGCTGTAATGAGCGATGTACTTGCCGCCGTCGAGGCCGGCCACGGACGCGATATTGACGATGCGACCCCACCGCCGTTCCACCATGCCGGGCAGGAACTCGCGCGTGCAGAGGAACGTGCCGGTCGCCACGACGGCCAGCACGCGATTCCACTCCGCGAGCGTGAGCGTGCCGAGCGGCGCCGCCGACGACACCCCGGCGTTGTTCACCAGGATGTCCACCGGGCCGGCCTGCTCGCGCACGGCGCGGCCCAGGGCACGCACGCTGTTCTCGTCCGCCACGTCGCACGGCAGGGCCCACGCCTCGGCGCCCGCGGCCCGCAGCTCGGCGGCGACCGACCGGATTTCGTCCACCGACCGGGCGGCAACCACCACCCGGGTGCCGGCGGCCGCCAGCGCCCGGGCCACGGCGGCCCCGATGCCGCGGCCGCCGCCGGTGACCACGGCGATCCGGGTGGCGGGTGGCGCGGCGATCATGCGGACTCCTGGGGCTCGAGTTCGTCGAGCACCGCGTCGGCCAGGATCTCACCCAGCGCCGCGATCGTCGCGCGTCCCTCGGCCACCGTCGCGTCGGCCGGCCACCCGAAGTACGCGCGCAGCCCCCCCGCCTCTTCGAACGACCGGGCGCCCTCGCGAATCGCGGTCGTAAGCGACAGCGGGTTGGGGGGCAGGGCCGCGCGGATTGACTCGCGCACGAGATCCGGCCGTGCGGCGAGCACGATGGAACCCTCGTAGCGCCCCGCGTGACAGGCGCCGCTCTGGAATTCCTCGGTGAGGCGCAGGACCCACGGCTTGCGGGACACGTCGGGGCAGACGACGGGCAGCAGGTGCTCTTCGTGGGCCCGAGTCGCCGCGGCCGCCAGGGCGGCGAGGTGCGCGGGATCGAGGTGGGCGTTGGCCAGCGCGAGCGCCGCGAACCGATGCCGGGTCAGCTCGCGCGCGAGGTCGATGAGCAGCGCCGTCACGGTGGACGGCGCCACCGAGAGCGTCCCCGTGAACCGCGACCCGAACGGTGCCGCGGTGAACGGCAGGGGCGGGAGCAGCACGGCGCCCAGGCCCTGCCCGACGAGCCGCGCCGCGCCGGAGCGGGCCATTTCCTGGGCTATCACGACGTCGGTGGCGAGCGGCAGATGGGGCCCGTGCGCTTCGATCGCGCCCACCGGCAGAATGGCCACGGTCGCCGCGCGATCGAGGTCGCGGACTTCCTCCCAGGTCAGGTCGGCCAGCTCGCGAATCGTCATTGCGCTCGGGGTCCCGAAACCACGGTGTTGCCGCCCGCCGTACGGGCGCGCATCATGGGGGCGTCTCCCCCGAACTTACCATGACGTTCGAGCCGCCGGAACACTTCAACATCGCCGACTACTTCCTCGCGGCCCGCCTGCGCGAGGGGTCCGGGAATCGCCCGGCCCTCCTCACCGACGCCGGGACGCTCACGTACGAGGACGTCCATCGGCTCGCATGCCGTTGCGCCCACGCGTTGGCCGATGCCGGCGCCGAACCCGAACAGCGTGTCCTCCTCGCGCTGCCGGACGGGCCGGAGTACGTGGGAGCCCTGTTCGGGACGCTCCTGCTCGGCGCGGTGGTCGTGATGGTGAACCCCGGGCTGCCGGCAAGCGACATCGCCGCCCTACTCGAGTATACCCGCGCCCGCGTGGTGGTCACCCACCGTGACACCGCCGCGGCGTTCCAGGAGGCGGCCCGCGGGTCGCGGTTCGTCCGGGCGGTGCTCGTGGTCGGGGACGGGGATTTCGATCGGCGCCTGGCCACCGCGCCGGCTGCCGTCACCCCGTTCCCCTCGCACCGCGACGACCCCGCGATCTGGCTGTTCTCGGGCGGCACCACAGGGCGTCCCAAGGCCGTCGTGCAGACCCATCGCGCGTTCGCGAACACCACCGAGTGCTACGCCCGCCACGTGATCGGGTACACCGACCGGGACGTCACGCTCTCGGTTCCCAAGCTCTACTTCGGGTACGCCACGGGGTCCAACCTGTTCTTCCCGTTCGCCGCCGGAGGCCGGGCGGCGCTGTTCGGGGAGCCAGCGACGGCCGAGGCGGTGTTCCGCCGCATCGCGCAGTTCCGGCCGACCGTGCTGATCAACGTTCCCACGATGATCAACAAGATGGTGTCCCACCCCGAGGCGGCACGGCAGGACCTGTCGTCGCTTCGGGTGTGCACGTCCGCCGGCGAGGCCCTGCCCGTGGAGCTGTACGAGCGGTGGCGGGCGACGTTCGGCGTCGAGCTGCTCGACGGCCTCGGCACCGCCGAGATGTGGCATATCTTCCTCTCGAATCGCCCGGGCGCCGTGCGGCCAGGCACGCTCGGCACGGTCGTGCCGGGGTTCGAGGTGAAGGTGTGCGACGAGGACGGACGGACGCTGCCGGCCGGCGAAACCGGCTGGCTCTGGGTGCGGGGCGGCTCGCGCGCGATCGGCTACTGGCAGCACATGGAGAAGACCGAGCGCGCGTTCCGCGGCGAATGGTACGTCTCGGGGGACCTGATCACGATGGACGGGGAGGGCTACGTCACGTATGGCGGTCGCGGCGACGAGATGCTGAAAGTGGGCGGCAAGTGGCTCGCGCCGCAGGACGTGGAAGGGTGCCTGTTGCAGCACCCGGCCGTGGTCGAAGCCGCGGTGGTGGGCGTGGCCGACGGGAGCGGGCTCGTCAAGCCGCACGCGTTCGTAGTCGCGCGCGAGCGCCGGGACGGGCTGGCGGACGAGCTCAAGACGTTCGTGCGGGAGCGGCTCGAGCCGTACAAGCATCCGCGCGCCGTGACGTTCGTGGACGCGCTCCCCCGGACCCACCTGGGCAAGGTGGACCGTGGCGCGCTGCGGCGCGGATAGCGGGGCGCCGATGCGGGGGATCGTGCCGGGCGTCGTCGCCGTCGTCGCGGCGGCCCCGGTGGTGGCGCAGGCGCCCGCCGACCTGGTGCTCACCGGCGCTGCGGTGTACACGATCGACTCGGCGCGGCCCTGGGCCCAGGCCGTCGCCATCCACGACGGCCACATCGTGTACGTGGGCGACACCGCCGCGGTGCGTGCGTGGATCGGTCCCGCCACCCGGGTCATCCCGCTCGCGGGCCGGATGGTCCTGCCGGGATTCCACGACACCCACGTCCATCCGGTGACCGGCGGTATCGAGCTCGGTGAGTGCGACCTGAACGAGGCCGCGTCCCGGGTCGAGGTGGTCAGGCTGATCGCGACGTGCGCGGGCCGGGACACCCTGGCGCTGTGGATCCGGGGTGGCGGGTGGCAGATGCCGATCTTCGCTGCCAACCCGTCGCGTCTGACGCTCGACTCCCTCGTGCCCGACCGCCCGGTCTACCTCACGTCGGCGGACGGCCACTCGGCGTGGGTCAACTCGCGCGCGCTGGCGCTGGCGGGCGTCGGCCCCGCCACCGGCGATCCGGCGAATGGCCGGATCGAGCGCGACGCGACCGGCGCGCCCAGTGGTACCCTGCGCGAGACGGCGATGGACCTTGTGGCCCGCCATGTGCCGCCGCCTACCGACGCCGAATGCATGGCGGGCCTCCGGCGGGGGCTCGCACTGGCGGCCCGGTACGGCATCACCACGCTCCACGAGGCGAGCGCCGACGAATGCATCTTGCGGGCGTATCGGACGGCTGAGCGGGAGGGCGAGCTGACGGCGCGGGTCGTCGTGTCCCTGCGCGTCGATCCGGCGCGGGGAGCCGAGCAGGTCACGACGCTCGCGGCCCGGCGCGAGCGGTTCACGGGACCGCTGGTGCGGCCGGTGGCCGCCAAGATCTACCTCGACGGCGTCATCGAGGGCCAGACCGCCGCGTTGCTCGCGCCCTACGACGACCGGGCCGGCTATCGCGGCGAGCTGAACGTGCCACCCGAGCGGCTGGACGCCCTGGTCCGAGCGCTCGATTCGGCCGGGTTCAAGGTGCACGTGCACGCCATCGGCGACCGCGCGATCCGCGTGGCGCTCGACGCCTTCGCGGCCCAGCGCGCGCGCGACGGCGGCACCGGCCCGCGTCACATCATGGCCCACCTGCAGCTGTTCGACCCCGCCGACATCCCCCGCCTCGCCGCTCTCGGCGTGGTGGCGAGTTTCCAGCCGCTGTGGGCGTACGCGGACACCTACATCCGCGACCTCACCGAGCCGCGCCTCGGGGCGGCGCGGTCGCGCTGGCTCTATCCCATCCGCAGCGTGGTCGCAACGGGCGCGATCGTCGCCGCGGGGAGCGACTGGTCCGTGTCGTCGATGGACCCGCTCGCCGCCATCCAGGTCGCCGTGACCCGCCGGGCGCCCGACGATTCGACCGGTAGTCCGTGGATTCCCGAGGAGCGCGTGGACCTCGCGACGATGCTGCGCGCGTACACCCTGGGGGGCGCGTCCGCGGGCGATGACGAGCGGCGGACCGGGTCCATCGCGGTAGGGAAGGCGGCGGATCTGGTGGTGCTCGACCGCAACATCTTCGGGGAGCCGTCGTATCAGATCGGGCAGGCCAATGTCCTGCTGACGATGCTCGCTGGCATCGAGGTGTATCGTGATCCCGCCTTCCGCGGGCCCTGAGATCGACCCGCCGGGGTGACCGGGACGCGCTCCCCGCCTATCTTTAGGCCCACATGCGCGGTATCCGACTGCGCGTCGCGCTTGGCGCGGCGCTCGCCGTGGCCACCCTCGGGACGGCCCCCCCCGCGGATGGGCCAGCTCCGCGCGTCGTCCCGAACGACAACCGCGCACCCGCCGGCGTGCTGCGGGACGGGGTGCTCTCCCTCGATCTCGAGGTCCGGCTGGGGGAGTGGTTCCCCGAGGCGGACGACGGGGCGTCGCTCACGGCTCCGTTCCTCGCGGAGGTGGGCAGACCGCCGCAGGTCCCGGCGCCGCTGATCCGCGTGCCGGTCGGCACGACCCTCGAGATCACCGTGCACAACACGCTCACGGACTCGGCCGTGATCCTGCACGGGTTGTTCGCCCGCCCCGCCGCGAGTGGCGACAGCCTCCTGGTGCCGCCCGGCGAGCGGCGTTCGGTCCGGTTCACGACCGGCGCGCCCGGGACGTACATGTACGGCGCGTGGGCCGGCCGGGACACCACGGGCGAGAGGGAGCAGATGACCGGCGCGTTCGTCATCGATTCGGTAGGTGTGCGCACCGACGACCGGATCTTCGTGATGAACATCTGGGGCGAGGCCCTCGGGGACACGGCCTACCGCAACGCGGTGGCGATCAATGGCAAGTCGTTCCCGTTCACTGAACCCATCACGTTGACCGTCGGAGACTCGGTGCGCTGGCGGTGGGTGAACGGCACGGGTCGCAACCACCCGATGCATCTCCACGGGTCTTACTACCGGATCGACAGCAAGGGGACGTTGCTCGCCGACACCGTGTACGGTGCCGCGGCACGGCGCACTGCCGTGACCGAGGACATCCGGCCCAGCGAGACGATGAGCATCACCTGGAGTCCGGCCGAGCCGGGGAACTGGCTGTTCCACTGTCACATCGCCTTCCACGCTATTCCCGAAGCCGCCCGGTTTGACTATTCCTTTCACGGCGCGCACGTTGCCGCGCACATGGCGGGCCTCGTGCTCGCCATCCAGGTGCAGCCGCCCATGGGCTGGCAAGCGCCGCCCCGTGCCGCCCCGCGGCGGGTGCGCTTCGTGATCGAGGAGCTCCCGCGGCACGGGGACTCGATCCGCACCGTCGGCGTCGGCATCGCTGACGGCAGCGTGACGCCTCGCCCCGTGTCTCCCGGGCCGATGTTGGTGGTGACACAGGGACAGCCGACCGACATGGTTGTCGTGAATCGGCTCGCGGAGACCACGGCGATCCACTGGCACGGGCTCGAGCTCGAGAGCTGGTCGGACGGCGTCGCCGGGTGGAGCGGGATCGGGTCCAGGGTTGCGCCTCCGGTCGCCGCGAGTGACTCGTTCACCGCGCATCTGACATTGCGCCGCGCGGGCACCTTCATCTATCACACGCACCTGCACGACGTCAGCCAGCTCACGGCGGGCCTGTTCGGTCCCATCGTGGTGCTGCCGCCGGGCAAGACGTTCGATCCGGCGACGGACCTGGTATTCACGGCGGGGTGGGACGGTCCGTCGGGTGGCGACGTCATCGTGAACGGCGATACCACCGCGCCGCCCCTGACGCTCGCGCGCGGGCGCCCCTACCGGCTGCGCTTCGTGAACATCGGGCCGGCGGGGCGGCTGCGGTTCTCGGTGGAGCGCGACTCGGCCGACTATCTGCCCTGGCGCCGGATCGCGAAGGACGGCGCCGATCTGCCCGTGTCGCAGGCGATCGATGGTCCGGCGACGGAGATCATCGAAGTGGGAGAGACGCTCGATGTCAGCTTCACCGCCGATGCGGGCGATTACGAGCTGACCGTGCGGCCGCCCAACGGGCGGCGGCTGTTCTTTCACCAGGCCGTGGTGGTGCGATGAGTCGGAGTGCGGGGATCGTGCTGGCAGGTCTGTGCCTGGCCGCGAGCCCCGGCGCGGGGCAGGGGACGGCCGGCGACTCGATCTGGGCGGGCCGGTTCGACGCCGGCAAGATGTGGGCGTTCGAATACGCGCCCGCGTCGTATTTCGCCAAGACGTATGGCTTCACGGCCGATTCGGCGTGGTTCGCGCGGGCCCGGATGGCGGCCCTGCGCATCCCCGGCTGTTCTGCGGCGTTCGTGTCGCCTCACGGCCTGGTGGTCACCAACCATCATTGCATCCGGAGCCGGCTGACGCGCATCGCGCGGCCGGGAGAGGCGTTGCTCGACGAGGGCTTCGTCGCGCGCGCGCTGGACGCCGAGCGGCCGATCCCCGGGTACTACGCCGATCAGCTGATCGTCGCCCGCGACGTGTCCGCGGAGATCTTTGCCGCGGTGGACCGCGCGCCGGATGACGCGGGGCGAGATCGAGCCCGCCGCGACGCCATGGCCACCGTCGAGCGGCGCCTGCGCGGCGCGTTCGCCGCGGGCGGCGATTCGATCGTCGTGCAGGTCGTCGCTCTGTATCACGGCGGGCGCTACTCGGCGTACGTGTTCCGGCGGTTCACCGACGTGCGCATGGTCGCCGCGGCGGAGCTGCAGATGGGCTACTTCGGCGGGGACGACGACAACTTCACCTACCCGCGATACGCCCTCGACTTCGCATTCCTGCGGGTGTACGGCCCGGACGGCCGCCCGTATGCCACCGCGCATTACTTTCCGGTGGCGGAGGCTGGCGTGGGAGCGAACGAGCCGGTGTTCGTGATCGGCAACCCCGGCCCGACCAGCCGCTTGCTCACGGTCGCCCAGCTGGAATTTCAGCGCGACGTCGAAGTGCCCGCCCTGGTCGCGGACCTGGAGGACGGGATCGCGGCGCTCGAGGGCTTCCGGGCCGCCCACCCGGCCGCGGCGGAGGCCTACGACGTCCGTAACCGGACGTTCAGCCTCGCGAACCGTCTCAAGGCGTCGCGCGGACGGCGTGCGGCGCTGGGCGACGCGGCGATCCTGGGGCGCAAGGCGGCCGCGGAGCGGCAGCTGCGCGACGCCATCGCCGCCCGTCCGGAGCTGCAGCGCCAGCACGGTGGCGTGCTCGACGGGATCGCGGCCCTGCAGCGGGACAAGCAGCGCCTCGCCCCGGAATGGCGGGCCTTCGCCCAGCTCGAGGGCGCGGCCAACCCATCGCCGCTGCTGCGTCGTCTGGTCGCGTTGCACGCGTGGCGGGCGGCGCCCGCCGAGTCGGCGGGCGTGCGGCGGGCGCGCCTGCGGGCGATCGGCACGGCCCCGGCCGATCTGGAAGCGCGCGTGCTCGCGGCGCGATTCGCCGTGTTCGCGCGGGAGCTGGGGGATGCCGATCCCCTCACCCGGGCCGCTCTGGGGGGCCGCGACGCCGTGGCGGCGGCTGCGGCCCTCGCCGCGGCGTCGGTGCTGGCGGACTCGGCGCGGACCGCGGCCGCGGGGGACGCCCTGCCGGCGGGGGATCCCGGCGCGGCCCTGCTCGCCGCGCTGGGCCCGCGCTACGCCGCGTTCCGGATGGCCGTCGATGGGATTCAGGCCCAGGAGCGTGAGCTGGCGAGCCGGCTGGGGCGCGCACGGTTCGCCGTCTACGGCGGATCCATCCCGCCCGACGCGACCTCGTCGCCGCGCATCACCGATGGCGTGGTCCAGGGGTACACCTTCAACGGGACGCTGGCGCCGTGGTACACGACGTTTTACGGATTGTACGACCGCTACTCCAGCTTCGGGGCCGGCACGTCGTGGGAGCTCCCGGAGCGCTGGCGGCGCCCTCCGCCCGGGCTCGACCTGGCGACGCCGCTCAACTTCGTGTCCACCGCCGACACCTACGGCGGCAACTCGGGGTCTCCGGCGGTGCTGCGCGACCTGAGCCTGGTCGGGATCAACTTCGATCGGAACATCGAGGGGCTGTCGCGGGATTTCATCTACCTGCCCGAGCGCGGCCGCAACATCATGGTGAGCGCGCGCGCAATCGTCGCGGCGCTCGATCACGCCTACGATCTCGACCGTATCGCACGGGAATTGCAGACACTGCGGCTGTATGAGACCGAGGCGGCGGCCGATCTCGAGGCGGCCCGGCCATGACCCCGGAAGCGGGCGTGAGGCGGCGATGACCGTGCGACACGTGAAAGACGTGCCGGCGGCCCCCGTGACCGGCGGCACGGCGACGACGCGCCAGGTGCTGATCGGTCCCGACGAGGGCCCGCATTTCGCGCTGCGGCGGTTCACGATGCAGCCAGGCGGCGGCATCCCCGCGCACACGAATACCGTCGAGCACGAGCAATACGTCCTGCGCGGTCGCGCGACCATCGGCATCGGCGATCGCGTGAGCGAAGTCCATGCCGGTAGCGTGGTATACATCCCGGCGGGAACGCCGCACTGGTACCGCGCGGAAGGCGATGAGCCGTTCGAGTTCCTGTGCGTCGTCCCCAACCTCCCCGACACCATCGAGTTCTCGTGATGATTTCGCCCGACACTCCCGCGAGCGGCGCGGCCGCGACGGACTGGAACGCGCTGCTGGCGCCGTACCGGCAGCCGCACGCCGGACGCGCCGTATTCCAGCTGGCTAGCACTGCCGTCCTCCTCGCGGCCGTCTGGGCCGCCATGCTGTGGAGTCTCACCGTCAGCTATGGGCTCACCCTGGCACTCGCCGTGCCCGCGGCGCTGCTCATCGTGCGGTTGTTCATGCTGCAGCACGACTGCGGGCACGGGGCGTTCTTCCGGTCTCAGCGCCTCAACAACGCGATCGGGTCGCTGATCGGGTTCGTGACCCTCGTGCCCTACGAGTACTGGCGCAAGACGCACGCGATTCACCACGCGACGTCCGGGAACCTGGACCACCGGAGCTTCGGGGATATCGATACGCTGACGGTGCGCGAGTACTTGTCGCGCCCCCGGTTCAAGCGGTTGCTGTACCGGTTGTATCGGCACCCGGCCGTCATGCTGCTGATCGGTCCGACGTATCAGTTCATCATCAAGCACCGCCTCCCGCTGGACACGCCCCGCACGTGGCGGCGCGAATGGGCGAGCGTCCATTGGACCAACGTCGGGGTGGCCGCGCTCGTGGTCCTGATGGGACTGGCCGTGGGGTTCGGACGGTTTGCCCTGATCCAGCTGCCGATCACGCTCGTCGCGGGCTCGGTGGGGGTGTATCTGTTCTACGTGCAGCACCAGTACGAAGACACCTATTGGCGCTATCGCGAGTCGTGGAACTACTACGCGGCAGGGCTTGAGGGTGCCTCGCATCTGGTGATGCCCAAGGTGCTGCAGTGGTTCACCGCGAACATCGGGCTCCACCACATCCACCACGTGTCGAGCCGCATCCCCAACTATCACCTGCAGCGCTGCTATGACGAAAACCCCGCGCTGCAGCGCGTCACGCGGTTGACGCTCGGCGAGAGCCTCCGCACGCTGGGGCTGACCTTGTGGGACGAGGACGAGCGCCGGCTGGTCGGGTTCCGGGAGTTGTGCCGCATCCGCGCTCGGCTCGCGCCCGAGTCGGTTGCCGCGACCAAGCCCGAGGCCGTGCCCCCCGCGTGGCGGTGACATCCGGGCGGGGGAGTCGCTTTCGGCGTACCCTCGCGAGCGTCCTGCTCGTCCAGGTCGTCACGCTGCTCGCGCTGTGGCTGCTGCAGGCGCGGTACCACTCCTAGCCGCTCGCGTGCATCCCCTCAACTGGGCCATCGTCATCGCCTACCTGGGCTACGTCGTGGTGGACGGAGTTCGCCGGGCCAAGGGAACGAAAGAGATCGAAGGGTACTTCCTGGCCAACCGGAGCCTCCCCTGGTGGGCGGTCGGGCTCTCGGTGATGGCCACCCAACTCTCGGCCGTCACGATGATCGGTACGACGGGGCAGGGCGCGACCGATGGGATGCGGTTCATTCAGTTCTACTTCGGACTCCCACTGGCGATGGTGGTGCTCGGGGTGACGCTCGTGCCGTTCCTCCACGGGGCGCGCGTGTTCACCGCGTACGAATTCCTCGAACGCCGCTTCGACGCCAAGACCCGCTCCCTCACGAGCTTGCTGTTCCTCCTGTCGCGGGGGATGTCCTGCGGCACGATCATCGCCGCGCCGGCCGTCGTGTTCTCGGCTATCTTCGGGTGGGACATGCTCTGGTCGGTGGGACTGATCGGCATTCCGACCGTGATCTACACGATGATCGGCGGGGTGCAGGCCGTGACCTGGGCCGACGTGAAGCAGATGGGGCTCATCGTGGTGGCGCTGGTCGCGGTGGTCGTGGTGCTGCTGGTCCGGTTGCCCGTGGCGCCCGACGACGCCCTGCGCGTCGCCGGTGCCGTGGGGCGGCTCCGCATATTCGATTTCTCGTGGGACGTGACGCAGACATACACGTTCTGGTCCGGCATCATCGGCGGCACGTTCCTGATGCTGTCGTATTTCGGCACCGACCAGAGCCAGGTGCAGCGCTACCTCACGGCGCGGTCGGTGGACGAGGCACGGACCTCGCTGCTGATCAGCGCCTACTGGAAAATTCCGCTGCAGGCGCTGGTGCTCCTGGTCGGTGTCCTGGTGTTCGTCTTCTATGTGTTCCGGGCGCCGCCGCTCCTGTTCAACCCGGCGCACGAGCGGGCCGTGCGCGAGGCCGAGCCTGCCGCGTATGCGGCGCTCGAGGCGCGGCACGGCGAGGCCTTCACCGCGCGGGACGCGGCGGCACGGGCGCTCGCCGCGGCGGGCGACGCGCCGGACGCGGAGGCGCGACGGACCGCGCAGACCTTCCGGGAGCGGGAGGCCGAGGCGCACGCGGTGCGCGACGAGGCGCTGTCGCTGGCCGCACGCGTGACCGGGCAGCCGTCGGCCGACGTGAACTACATCGTGCCGCAGTTCGTGCTGCGCGAGTTGCCCCTCGGCCTCGCGGGATTGTTCATCGCGGGCGTCATGGCCGCCGCCATGTCGAGCATCGCGGCGGAGCTGAACTCGCTCTCGACCGCCACCGTCATCGATTTCTATCGACGCTGGGTCCGGCGGGAGGGATCCGACGCCCACTTCCTGCTGATCTCCAAAGTGGCCACGGGCATCTGGGGGCTCTTCGCCTGCGTGGTGGCGATCTATGCGGCGTCCCTCGGCTCGCTCATCGAAGTGGTGAACCGCTTCGGCTCGTTCTTCTACGGCTCGATCCTCGGGGTCTTCCTGCTGGCGATGATCCCGGGCACCCGTGCCGCGGGCGCATTCGTGGGACTGCTCGCCGGGATGGGAACGGTCGCCGCCGTGAGCTTCGGCGCGCCGGCGGTGTCTTTTCTCTGGCACAACGTCATCGGGGCGGTCGTCGTCGTGCTGGTCGGGGTCACGGTGAGCGCGCTCGTGGGGCCGCGGCGGACGGCCTGATCGCGCGTGGTCGGCGCGGCCGGAGGCCGGCCCGGTCGCGCAGGCGCGGCTGACATTCTACATTCGCCTGCGAGGCCCCGGCGACCGGTCGTACGCCACGCAGTGCCGGTCGTCTGCCGGCTCGCCGTTTCCGCCCTGGCCACCGCGGAGTTTCTATGACCCCTGCCACGCCGCGCGAACCCTGGGAGCGCCTCGAGGCGCTTCTGGCAGCGGGCGACGCCCACGCCCTGCAGTCCTTTCTGGACACCCTGCCGCCGGCCGAGGCGGGCCGCGCCCTCTCCCGGCTGGACGACGAGGTGCAGGGCCGCCTCCTCGCGCTGCTCGACCCGGAAGCGGCCGCGCATCTGCTCGAGCCGATGTCGGACACCCAGGCCGCGGATCTGATCGAGGAGCTCCCGCCGGCGCAGGCTGCCGGGATCGTGGAGGAGCTGCCGAGCGCCGATCAGGCCGACGTGCTGGGCGAGCTGGACCACGCCGACGCCGAGGCGATCCTTGCCCGGATGGAGCCGGAGGACGCGGCTGGCGCCCGGCGCTTGATGCAGTATGCGGCCGATACGGCGGGCGGGATCATGATCACGGAGTATCTCGCCTTTCCCGAGCACTGGACCGTCGCCGACGTGACCGGCGACCTGCGGACCCACGGCGCGCAGTACTCCGACTTCGACGTCCAGTACACCTACGTGACGAGCGCCGATGGCGCCCTCGTGGGTGTCCTGCGCGTGCGCGACCTGCTGCTCGCCCGGGGCGACGAGCCGGTCAACCGCATCATGATCCCCTCGCCGCTCAGCGTGGACGTCCGCACGTCCCTCCAGCCGCTCGAGCAGCTGTTCGACGAGCACGCGTTCCTCGGGATGCCCGTGGTCGACGCCCAGCGGCGGCTCGTCGGCGTCGTGCGACGCGCGGCCGTCGAAGAAGCGTTGCGCGACCAGGCCACCGCGACGTTCCTCAAGTTCAGCGGTCTGATCGGGGAGGACGAGCTGCGTACGATGCCGCTCGGCCGCCGCGCCTCGCGGCGGCTGTCGTGGCTCTCGATCAACATCGTGCTCAACATCCTCGCGGCGAGCGTGATCGCGCTGTACCAGGACACCCTGGCGGCCGTCATCGCCCTCGCCGTGTTCCTGCCGATCATCTCCGACATGAGCGGGTGCTCCGGTAACCAGGCGGTCGCCGTCAGCATCCGCGAGCTCTCCCTGGGGCTCGTCAAGCCGTACGAGTTCCTGCGGGTGGCCCTGAAGGAGGGCGGGATCGGCCTCATCAACGGCCTGGCGCTCGGGGTGTTGCTGGGCGGTGTGGCCTTCGCCTGGAAAGGCAACACCATGCTCGGACTGGTGGTCGGTGGGGCGCTGATGCTGAACACCTGCGTCGCCGTGCTTCTGGGCGGGCTGATCCCCCTGGGCCTCAAACGGCTGCGGCTCGATCCCGCGCTGGCCTCGGGCCCGATCCTCACGACCGTCACCGACATGTGCGGGTTCTTCCTCGTGCTGAGCTTCGCCACGGCGGTGCTGCCGCGGCTCGCGCCATGACGCCCTCCGCCTGAGCCATGGCGAACATCGTCCGACCGCCGTGTGATGCCGGTATCGTCCTCAGCGGGCCCGTGGGCGTCGCCTGTCCGAGGCGCCTGGGCCGCTGGGTGCTCGCCGTCACGATCCTCGGCTCGAGCATGGCCTTCATCGACGGGACCGTGGTCAACGTGGCGCTCCCCGCGCTCCAGGCCGCCCTGGCGGCCGACATCGTCGATGCGCAATGGGTGGTCGAGGCGTACGCCCTCAGCTTGGCGGCCTTGCTCCTGTTCGGCGGCGCCGCGGGAGACCGGTTCGGACGGCGCCGCGTGTTCGGTGCCGGGGTCGCCGTGTTCGCCGCGGCGTCGGCGTGGTGCGGCCTCGCACCGACGGTCACTCAGCTCATCGTCGCCCGCGCCGTCCAGGGGTTCGGCGCCGCGTTGCTGGTTCCCGGGAGCCTCGCCCTCCTCAGTGCGACCTTCGACGACGCGCAACGCGGGCGTGCCATCGGCACATGGGCCGGCGCGACCGCGATCACCTCCGCCGGCGGGCCGATCCTCGGAGGGTGGCTCGTCGAGCAGGCATCGTGGCGCTGGATCTTCTTCATCAACATCCCGATCGCCGCCGTCGTGTTGGCGATCCTGTGGCTGCGCGTGCCGGAGCGCGGGGCGGTGACCGGAGCGCGGCGCCTCGACTGGTGGGGCGCGGCGCTCGTGTCCAGCGGCCTAGCGGGCGTGGTCTACGGGCTGATCGAAGCGGGTCGGCTGGGGTGGGGCAGCGGCACCGTACAGACCGCCGTGGCTGGCGGCGTGATCGCACTGATCGCGTTCGTCGTGGTGGAGGGCCGGAGTCCGGAGCCGATGTTGCCGCTGTCGCTGTTCGCATCCGCGACCTTCAGCGGCGTCAACGTCCTGACGTTGCTGCTCTACGCGGCGCTGGGTGGCGCGCTGTTCTTCGTGCCGTTCAACCTCATCCAGGTGCAGGGCTATTCGGCCACGGCGGCCGGCGCGGCGTTTCTGCCCCTGATCCTGGTCATCTTCCTCCTGTCGGGTTGGGCGGGTGGGCTCACCACCCGCTACGGCGCCCGCCTGCCGCTCGTAGTCGGCCCCATCGTCGCGGCGGGGGGATACGTCCTGTTCGCGCTCCCCGCGGTGGGTGGCGACTACTGGAGTGCGTTCTTTCCGCCGATGGTCGCGGTGGGTCTGGGCATGGCGATTTGCGTGGCGCCGCTGACCACCACGGTCATGGACGCGGTCGCGGCCGAGCGGGCAGGCGTCGCCTCCGGGGTCAACAACGCCGCCGCCCGACTGGCGGGTTTGCTGGCGGTGGCCGTGATGGGCCTCGTGGCCCTCGCCGGCTTCCGGCAGCGTCTCGCGCCCCAGCTCGACGCCCTGTCCCTCGCGGCCGACGTGCGTCGCCTCATCGACGCGCGAGTGGTGCAGCTCGCCGCGCTGGAGGTGCCGGCCGGGCTCGATCTCGCGACGACCGACGCCGTGCGGGCCGCCGTCAATCTCGCCTTCGTCAGCGGGTTCCGATGGGTGATGGTCGCCGCCGCCGGGCTGGCGCTGCTCAGCGCCGTGACGGCGTTCCTCGCCGTCGAGCGGGGTGTGCGGCCGGGGCGGGGTCGCGCGGCTATTTGAGGGGGCCGGTGCCGTGGATCGCGACGGCCCGGTTCGTGTCCCCCGCAAAGGTGCTGCGGCGCACGAGAAACTCGCCCGCCCGTCCATCGTCCAGCACCAGTTGGTAGCGCTGCCCGGGAACCAGGGTGGTGAGGTGCGTCACCGTGACGGTGCCGTACCACGCACCCGTGCCTCCCTGCGGTGGTTCCTCGAGGGCGACCGTAACGTCCTGGATCACGACCGTTCCATCGTCCTCGCATATCGCACAGCGGTGGAACACCATAGCGCGCGTCTCCCCTGCCCACGCCGGCGGATTCGGGCCCGGCGCCCGTAAAGATCACGACCCGGCGACCTCGAGGCAACCGCCGGGGGCGACGGTTCCGGCGGGACGCGCATCTTCACTTCGACCAGCTCGAAGGAGCGCTCATGCGTTGGTTGTGGCGTGTCGGTCCCGTCGTTGCGGTTCCGCTGTTGGGCCTCGCGGCCCAGCGGGGCGCCGCCCCCCTCCCGCCCGACCGCGCCGCCGCGGTGGTACGGGCTCTGGCGGACTCCCTGGCTCGCGCCGACCGGTTCGCGGGCGTCGTGCTGCTCGCCCACGGTGACCGCGTGATCCTGCACGAGGCCTGGGGCCTGGCGAGCCAGAGCTACCAGGTGCCCAATCGTCCGGATACCAAGTTCAACCTCGGCTCGATCAACAAGCTGTTCACCACGGTCGCGATCCGGCAGCTCGAGGAGCGAGGCCACCTCACACTCGACGATCCGGTGAGCCGGCACCTGCCGGACTTTCCCCAGCCCGCCGCGGACCGCATCACGATCCGTCACTTGCTGCGTCACGAATCCGGCTTGGGGGACTTCTTCGGGCCCGCGTACTTCGACTCATCGAAAGAGCGTTTCCGTTCGCCCCGCGATTTCTTCCCGCTCTTCACCGGGCAGCCGCTGCTGTTCGATCCGGGGACGAGCCGCCGCTACTCGAACGCCGGGTTCATCGTGCTGGGCGCGATCATCGAGGCGGCGAGCGGGCAAGGCTACTTCGACTACGTGCGGGAGCACGTGTACCGGCCCGCGGGGATGACCGACTCGGATCATTTTGACTGGGCCCGTCCCGTCCCGAACCGGGCCATCGGCTACACGGCCCGGGGGCCCGACGGGCCATACGCGGATGGACGCCGGGAGACCCTGCGCGCGCTCGCGCCGCGGGGCGGGGCGTCGGCCGGCGGCGGGCTCGCGACGGCGGAGGATCTGCTGCGCTTCGTCCGCGCGCTGCGCGACGGCCGGCTGCTTGGTCCCGAGGCGACGCGCCGCCAGTGGCAGGGTGGCGACTGGGGCGTCGCCGGTGGTGCGCCCGGATGCAACGCGCTGCTCGAGGTGATGGAGCCGTTCGGCGACTACGTGCTGATCGTCCTCGCCAACTACGATCCGCCGATTGCGGAGGAGATCGGCCAGCAGTTCCGGCGGCTCGTGGGCGCGCCCGTTGATTGAGGTTGGGACGGCCGCTAGGTTTCGCGCGGCGCCGCGGCTGGTCCGGTCGCGCGGCGTCGAGGACAGGTGGCCGAGTGGCTGAAGGCACACGCCTGGAGAGCGTGTAACCGGGTAACCGGTTCGTGGGTTCGAATCCCACCCTGTCCGTCGGCAATGCTGCGGGACGTTTCTCCCCCCGGCGCCGGTCGCGCGCCGCCTGTGGCGCACACGCACAACCTGCTGCTTCCACTCCACAGTCGGGAAAGCGCGGCGCGGCCTGTCGTAGGCGCGAGCCGTGTGTTCTGCGGCACAAAACCTGCCCCTGCCTCGCTTCGTGCGCCACCGGTTCACAGCCTTCGTGTCCCCGATCGCGGGGCCTCGCGTCCGTACCGCGGCCGGGCGCAGCGCGCTCGCCGCCGTCGCGGTGGTATTCGCCACGTGCAAGCTCGTGCCGACCGAACCGGCCGCCGCCAGTCTCCGGTTCAGCTCCCAACCCACGCACAGCATCGCCGGCGCGGTCCTGGGAGCGGTGGCGGTCCAGGCGCGGGATGCCAGCGGCAAATCCGTCGACAGCTACGGCGGCGCCGTCACGATCGAGCTCAGCACCAATCCCGGCGGCGCCACGCTCAGCGGTACGCTGACCGTGAACGCCCACGCCGGCATCGCCACGTTTACGGATCTGGTGCTGGACAAGGCGGAGCGCGGCTATCGCCTCACGGCGAGCGCGGTGAATCTGCCGCCGGTCACGAGCTCGCGGTTCGACATCGTGGGCGGGGCCGCGACCCATCTCACGTTCTCCACGCAGCCGTCGACCACCCCCGCCGGGACCCCGCTCACCATCGTAGTTTCGGCGCGCGATGCGCTCGGCAACGTGGCGGACGCCTGGGCCGGGGCGGTCACCGTCGCGATCAATCCCGGGACGGGCAGCTCCGGCGCGACCTTGCTCGGCACGACCACCGTGACCGCGAGTGCCGGCGTCGCCACGTTCTCCACCGTGAGCGTCGACACCGTCGGGTCCGGGTATATGCTGCGCGCCACGGCGGCCGGGCTGGCGGACGCAATGAGCGCCCCGTTCGACATCGTGGGCGGCTCCGCCACGCAGCTCATGTTCCTCGCGCAGCCTTCGAGCGTCATCGCTGGGGAGCCGATCGACCCGCCCGTGGTCGTGATCGCCCAGGACGCGCAGGGGAACACCGCCACGGGGTACAGCGGCAACATCACGGTCGAGCTGACGGCCGGCACCGGGACGCCGGGGGCGAATCTCCTCGGCACTCGCACGGTGGCCGCCGTCAACGGCGTTTCGACGTTCTCGGCGCTGATGGTCAATCGCAGCGGCACGGGGTACACGCTGTCCGCCCGGGCGAGCAACCTCACCGGCACGACGAGCACGAGCTTCGACAACGCGCCGGCGGCGGTGACGCAGCTGGTCTTCACGACGCAGCCCGCCACGACGGGGGCGGGTGTGACGCTCACCCCCCCCGTCCAGGTCGCGGCGCAGGATTCGCTCGGCAATACCGTGCCGACCTTCACCGACGACGTGACCCTCACCATCTCGGCGAATCCCGGGAACGGCACGCTGGGAGGCACGACGACGCGCGCCGCGGTCGGGGGCATCGCGACATTTTCCGATCTGAACATCGACAAGACGGGCACCGGGTACCGGTTGGACGCCACGGCGGGGAGCTGGTCGCGGACGAGCAGCGCGTTCAGCATTACCGCTTCCGCGGCGACCCACCTCGGGTTCACCGTGGAGCCGACGACCACCGCCGCGGGAACGAGCATCAGTCCGTCGGTGCGAGTCGCCGGTCTGGATCAGTTCGGGAACGTCGCGCCGACGTTCACCGGCACGGTGACGATCGCGATCGGGGCGAATCCCGCTGGGGGGTCCTGTCGGGCACCACCGTGGTCGCTGCCGCCAGCGGCGTCGCCGCCTTCTCGGGCCTCAGCCTCGACAAGGCGGGGAACGGATACACACTGTCCGCGACCACCCCTGGGCTTCCCGGCGCCACGAGCGCGCCATTCGACATCTTCCCCGAATCGGCCACCAGGCTCGCGTTCACCACGCAGCCGTCGAACGCCGTCGCCGGGGAGCCAATCGCGCCGGCCGTCGTGGTGGTGGTGCAGGACGCTCAGGGCAACACGGTGCCCGACTTCACGGGCAACGTGACGATGGAGCTCACGGCGGGCACCGGCACGGCCGGGGCCAATCTCCGGGGCACGCGGACCGTGGCCGCGGTCGGCGGGGTCGCCACCTTCTCGACGCTGAACGTGAATCGCAGCGGGACCGGATACACGCTGTCCGTCCGGTCGAGCGGGCTCACCGGTGCCACGAGCACGCCGTTCGACGTCGCGCCCGCAGCCATGTTCGAGCTGGCGTTCACGACGCACCCCGCGACGAGCACGGCGGGGACGGCGATCACGCCGGCGGTGCAGGTCGCGGCGCGGGACTCGATGGGCAACACCGTCACCGGGTTCACCGCCAACGTGACGCTCGCGATCTCGGTCAACCCCGGCGGCGGTACACTGTCGGGCACGGTGACGCGGGGCGCGGTGGCCGGCGTCGCCACGTTCGCGAACCTGAGCATCGACAAGGCGGGAACCGGATATCGGCTCGACGCCACGTCGGGCGTCTGGAGCCGGACCAGTAACGCCTTCAGCATCAACCCCGGCGCCGCGACGCGCCTCGGCTTCACCGTCCAACCGAGCACCGCGGCAGCGGGTGCCAGCATCAGTCCGTCGGTGCGCGTGGCCGGCCTCGACGCGTTCGGCAATACGGCGACGAGCTACGCCGGCAATATCACGCTCGCGATCGCGACGAATCCGGCGGGCGGCATCCTGTCGGGGACCACGACCGTGACGGCGGGAAGCGGCGTGGCGATCTTCTCGGGGATCAGCATCGACAAGGTCGGTGCGGGCTATACGCTGCGGGCCACCGCCTCGGGGCTGACGCAGGCGACGAGCGCGCCGTTCGACATCGTGGCGGCTTCCGGACAGACGCTGTTCTTCACGACGCAGCCGGGCACGGCGACGGCGGGAGGCGTGATCCCGACGGTTCGCGTGACCGCGCGCGACGCCCTGGGCAACACCGCCACGGGCTTCATCGGCAACGTGACGGTGGTGATTACGGGCGGGACGGGCACGGCCGGCGCGGCGCTGACCGGCACGAGGACGGTGGCCGCGGTGGCGGGCGTGGCCACGTTCTCCGATCTCAGCATCAACCGGAGCGGGACGGGCTACACCCTCACCGCCACTGCGAGCGGTCTCACGGGGGCGGTGAGCGCGGCGTTCAACATCAACGCCGGACCGGCGAGCGTCCTGGTGTTCAGCGCGCAACCGCAGACGACGACGGCGGGGGCGACGCTGACGCCGGCGGTGCAGGTCACGGCCGAGGATGCGCTGGGCAACACCGCGACCAGCTTCACCAGCAACGTGACCCTGACCATCTCGGTCAATCCCGGGGCCGGCACGTTGTCGGGAACCACGACGCGGGCCGCGGTGGCCGGCGTGGCCACCTTCGCGAACCTGAGCATCGACAAGGTCGGGACGGGATACCGGTTACAGGCGAGCGGCGGCGGCCTCGCGGCAGTGGTCAGCAACGCCTTCAGTATCAACCCCGGCACGGCGACGCGGCTAGCCTTCACCGTGCAGCCGACCACCACGACCGCGGGATCGAGCATCAGCCCGTCGGTGCGCGTGGCGGCGGAGGACGCCCTCGGCAACACCGCGACGAGCTACGCGGGCAACATCACGCTCGCGATCCTCGCGAACCCCGCCGGTGGTGTCCTCTCCGGCACGACGACGGTGACGGCGGCGGCGGGCGTCGCGATTTTCTCCGGCCTCAGCATCGACAAGGTCGGTACGGGCTACACGCTGCGCGCGACCGCCTCCGGACTCACGCAGGCGACGAGCGCGGCCTTCGATATCGTGCCGGCATCGGCGGATCACCTGGTGTTCACGACCCAGCCGACCACGACGACGGCGGGGATGACGATGGCGACGGTCCGGGTGACGGCACGCGATGCCCAGGGCAATACGGCCACGAATTTCGCCGGCACGGTGACGGTGGCGATCGGGACGAATCCCGGCGGTGGCTCGCTCTCGGGGACGTTGAGCGTGTCGGCGACGGCTGGCGTGGCCGAATTCACCACCCTCAGTATCAACCGCAGCGGCAACGGGTACACCCTGACCGCCAACGCGAGCGGCGTCGCGCTGATCGCGAGTTCGGCGTTCAACGTCAACGCCGGGCCGGCGAGCGTCCTGGTGTTCAGCGCGCAGCCGCAGACGACGACGGCGGGGGCCATGCTGACGCCCGCGGTGCAGGTGACGGCCGAGGACGCCCTGGGGAACGTCGCCACGGGCTTCACCGGCGACGTGACCCTCACGATCGCCGTGAACCCGCCGGGGGATGGCGTGCTGTCTGGGACCCTGACGCAGGCGCCGACGAACGGCGTCGCCACATTCGCCGACCTGAGCATCGACAAGGTTGGGACGGGCTACCGGCTGCAGGCCATTGCGAGCGGTCTCACGGCGGTGATCAGTAACGCCTTCAGCATCAACTGACCGCGGACGCCACGCGCCTGCGCGCCTCGACAGCCATCCCGCCCGCCAGCCAACGTCTGCCCCTCGCGCCGCCGATCGTTTAGCTTGTGAGTCGCCGCGGCGGTCACCGTGTGTGGTGGCCGCGGGGACAGGTGCGTGAGTGGTTGAAACGGCCGGTCTCGAAAACCGGTGTGCCCGTAAGGGTACCGTGGGTTCGAATCCCACCCTGTCCGTCGCTGTCCTGCGCGCTCGGTCCGCCTCCGCCCGCCTCTGTCCGGCCCCTTGCTCAGCTGCCCAGGGCCCCCAGCGCCTTGCGGCAATGGGGGCAGCTCAGGATTGCGATGTAGCTGACGAGGCCGGGACCGCCCTTCACCTTGTGCCACAGCATGTTCGTGAGTGCGGCCTTGCAGTGCGGGCAGGTGGGCGGCTGATCGCTGAATTCCAGCTCAATCTTCTCAGACATCGCGTTCGACTCCCGCTCAGCCAATGATGGCGGCGGCACCGCCGCCGTGACCGCCACCGGAGAGCACGTCGATCAGCGTCTGGCACCCACCGCACGAGAGGACGACCGTGTAGGGCAAGGTCGCGGGCCCGCCGCGGATCTTGTGCCACCCCATGCGTGCGAGCGGCACCCCGCACGCGGGACAAAGCGGGCGCGCGTCCATCCACTCGAGGACGATCTTGCCGGCGAACGGCTGCACGCCGTCCGCTAGAAGTCGAACACGAGGGTGAAAGTTTGTCCCTGGGACAGCGTGTTCCCGAACGCCTGCACCGTGAACGTCTGCGTGCCCGTCGTGTGAACCGCCCTGATGTCCCAGCAGCCGGTCGCGACCGACCATCCGCGGCTGCCGCTGGGGCGGAGCTCCTCGCCGCCGGGCAACCGATCGGGTCCCCAGGAGGCATCCGAGCAGTTGGAGTAGTTCACCTCCTGAACGGGCTTTCCGGTGGGGGACTGATTCGACACGACGAGACACGTCCCGGTGCAGGTGTTGGTTTGGGGGCCGATGCCGCCCCCGCCGTCGCCACCGCACGCCGCCAGCACAACGAGTACCGAAGCAAGAACCGAACGCCGCATGTGGCCCTCAGCGGTTGGAGAACGATGCCGATGCCGTCTAAGGTATTGGTCGATCGCATCGGGCGTGAGGGGCCGATGTTGGCTTGCCGCCAGGACGATCTCTGGCGAGCATTCGGCCCATGGGCTATCCGGTCCTCATCGCCGCGGAGCTGCGCAATCTGCTGGACGCCGAGCAGGTCTCGGGTCTCGACGTCACCTGGATCGCCGGCGACGATCCCACGCCGACCAGCGGCGACTGGGTCGCGATCGTTCCGCTGCTCACCCGCTGGCTGGGCGGCACGGAGTTCAACAACTTGCGCAAGCTCCGGGTCGTCGCCAACGTGGCCGTCGGGTTCGACAATGTGGACGTGGTCGCGGCCCAGATGCACAACGTCATTGTCACGAACACCCCCGACGTGCTCACCGACGCGACGGCGGATCTGGCCTGGGCGCTGATCCTGGCGTGCGCCCGCCGCGTCCCCGAGGGCATGAATCTGCTGCGCAGCGGCAAGTGGTTCGGCTGGCATCCCGAGCAGCTGCTCGGCATGGAGCTGCGGGGCCGCACCCTGGGCCTGTTCGGCGCCGGGCGGATCGGCCAGGCGGTGGGCCAGCGCGCGGTGCCCTTCGGGCTTCGCATCCTCTACGCCTCGCGATCTCCCAAGCCGAAGTTCGAGGAGGAGAGCGGCGCGGTGCGGGTCGCGACGGGGCAGCTGCTTCAGGAGAGCGACATCCTGTCGCTCCACGTTCCGGCGACGCCGGACACCAAGTGGTTCATCAACGCGGATTCCATCGCAGGTATGAAGCGCGGTGCGATCCTGGTCAACACGGCGCGCGGGGACCTGGTCCGGGAGGATGCGCTGGCGCTGGCGCTCGAGCAGGGGCGGCTGGGCGCCGTGGGACTCGATGTCTATGCCGACGAGCCGACGGTGCATCCGCGGCTGCTCACGGCGCCGCGCACCGTGCTGCTGCCGCACGTCGGCAGCGCCACGCGCGAGACCCGGCGCCGGATGGTGGCGACGGCGATCACCAACGTGCAGTACGTGCTGCGCGGCGAGGCGCCGGTGACGCCGGTCTTTCGGTGAGGCCGGTGGCCACGCCCGGGTGCTCCCGCAGGCTTCCGTTGACCGTTCCGCGCGGCGGGTTAGCTTCCACCCCCGAATGGGCCCCACCAACCGCACCGTGATCATGGACGCCCGCGCGCTCGCGCGGGCGCTTCAGCGTATGGCCGTCGCGATCCGCGAGCTGGCGCCCGAGCTGCGCGACCTCGTGCTCGTGGGCATCCAGCGTCGGGGCGTCGAGCTCGCCGAGCGGCTCGCCGGTCTGATCGAGAAGGAGGAGAGCGCGCCCGTTCCGCGGGGCGCGCTCGACATCACGCTGTACCGCGACGATCTCGAGACCGTGGGTCCCAAGCCCGTCATCGGGGAAACCCGGCTCCCGGGGGATCTCACGGGGCGGCACGTGGTCATCGTGGACGACGTGCTGTACACCGGCCGCACCGTGCGCGCGGCGCTCGACGAGCTCGCGGATTTCGGCCGTCCGCGGCGCATCTCGCTGTGCGTGCTGGTCGACCGGGGGGGGCGCGAGCTGCCCATTCAGGCCGACGTCGTGGGCACTCGGGTCGAAACGGCGGCGGCCGACCGCGTCGACGTGCGGATCGCGGAGCTCGATGGTCAGGACGAGGTCGTCCTGGTCGCGCGGGAGGGGGGGCGGTGACCCAGCCGCTGGGGAAGGACCTCATCGGGCTCGAAACGCTGTCGCCGGATCAGATCCGGTTGATCCTCGACACCGCCGAGCCGTTCAAGGAAGTGAGCGAGCGACCGATCAAGAAGGTCCCGGCACTGCGCGGCAAGACGATCGTCAACCTGTTCTTCGAGGCCTCGACCCGTACCCGGATTTCCTTCGAGTTTGCCGAAAAACGGCTTTCGGCCGACACCGTCAACGTCGCCGCGTCGGGCTCCTCGGTGTCCAAGGGCGAGACGCTCGTGGACACGGCGCGCAACCTCGAGGCGATGCGGATCGACATGGTGGTGATACGCCACGGGGCCTCCGGCGCGGCCCAGTTCCTGGGGTCGCGCATCCGGTCCAACGTCATCAACGCGGGCGACGGCAAGCACGAGCACCCCACGCAGGCCCTGCTCGACCTCCTCACCATTCGTGACCAGCACGGCAGGATCGAGGGGCTCAGAGTCTGCCTCGTCGGCGACGTGCTCCACTCCCGCGTGGCGCGCAGCAACATCTGGGGCCTGCTGAAGCTCGGCGCGGAGGTCGCCGTCTGCGGACCGCGGACGCTGCTCCCGCGGGGCATCGAGGAGCTCGGCGTCACCGTGTTCGGCCGGATCGAAGACGCGATCGCGTGGGCGGATGTCCTCAACGTCCTGCGCCTCCAGCTCGAGCGGATGGAGACGGGGTTCATTCCCTCCTTGCGCGAGTACTTCCGGGTGTTCGGCGTGACGCTGGAGCGCCTCGAGCGTGCCCCGCGCGATCTCACGATCATGCACCCGGGGCCCATGAACCGCGGCGTGGAGATCGAATCCCGTGTGGCCGACGGTCCCCACAGCGTGATCCTCGAGCAGGTGACCAACGGCGTCGCCGTGCGGATGGCCGTGCTGTACCTGCTCGCCGGGGGCCGGCCGGAGTTGGCGGACGCGGCCCAGCGCGGGGTGGCCGACTGAGCACGCGCCCTCTGCTGTTGCGCGGCGGACGGGTGATCGATCCGAGCCGGGGGATCGACCAGATCGCGGATCTGCTGCTCCAGGACGGCAAGGTCGCGGGGCTGGGCCTCAACCTCGCCGGCCCGGATGGTGCGGACGTCCGGGCCGTGCACGGCCTGGTGGTCGGGCCGGGCCTGGTGGATATCCACGTCCACCTGCGCGAGCCCGGGAACGAGGACGAGGAGACGGTGGCGACCGGCGCTCGCGCCGGCGCGGCGGGCGGGTTTTCGGTGCTCTGCGCCATGCCCAATACCGACCCGGTGACCGACAATCAGGCGGCGGTCGGTTTCATCGTGCGCCAGTCGATGCGCGCGGGCTCCGCCCGCGTGTACCCCATCGGAGCAATTTCGCTGGGCCAGAAGGGCGAGCGCCTGGCGGAGTTCGGCGAGATGGTGGGGGCCGGGGCGGTCGCCGTCTCCGACGATGGCAAGCCGGTCGTCTCGGGGCACCTGTTCCGGACCGCGCTCGAGTACGCCCGCACGTTCGACCTCCCCGTGGCCGACCACTGTGAGGAGCCCACCCTCGCCGCGGGTGGCGCCATGCACGAGGGCCTGGTCTCGGCGCGGCTCGGGCTCAAGGGGATTCCGGCCGCGGCGGAGGACATCATGGTGGCGCGGGACCTCCTCCTCGCCGAGCTCACGGGGGGCCATGTCCACCTGTGTCACATCTCGAGCCGCGGCGCCGTGGAGTTGATCCGCCGCGCGAAGGAGCGCGGCGTCCGCGTCACGGCGGAGGTCACCCCGCATCACCTCACGCTGACCGATCAGGCATGCGAGGGGTACGACACGCACGCCAAGATGAACCCGCCCCTGCGCGAGCTGGCGGACGTCGCGCTGCTGCGCGCCGCGCTCAAGGACGGCGTCATCGACTGCATCGCGAGCGATCACGCGCCGCACGCCTACGACGAAAAGGAGGCGGCCTTCGACGACGCGCCGTTCGGCGTCATCGGCCTCGAGACGGCCTTCGGTGTGTGCCACACGGAGCTGGTGCAGGGCGGCGTGCTGACGCTGTCCGAGTTGCTCGATCGGATGAGCACCGCACCGGCACGGGCGTTCCGGCTGTCCGGCGGCACCTTGGAGGTGGGAGCGCCCGCCGACGTCGCCGTGTGGGACGTGGAATCGCCGTGGGTCGTGGAGCCGGCGGCGTTCTACTCGAAGAGCCGGAACACGCCGTTCGCGGGTCGGCGCCTCGTGGGGCGGGCGCAGCTCACGGTCGTCGACGGCCGCGTGGTGCACGAGCGGCCGGACGGCAGGGCGCGGTGACGCCCCGCGCGGCGCACCGCCGCCGTGGGCGGCATAATCCCACGAGTGAATTAGGTTTACACCTTCGCATCCCCCGCGCCCGTTGTGTCGTCGGTGTGGCGGCCCACACGCATCCTCCCACGGCAGCAGGATTTGCGGTGGCGGGGGAGGCCTTCGAGGCATTAGTCTTGCCGGGGTTACTCCTCTACGCTGGGCGCGAGCCGGTGGTGCCGTACGGGGCGCCGGGCACGCCGGCGCTGGGAGACGGGATCGCGCTGCACCTCAGTGACGACGCGGCAGCGGCCCTCGGGGCGCGGCGGCGGGAGAACGCGGGAGCCTGATGTTGGCGAAGGGACCGGCGAAGGGAACGGCGACGATTCAGCGCCTGCTCGACGAGCGGCGCAAGTACGAGTCGTGGATCGCGCGCCTCAACAGCGCAGCGGACGCGACTCCGGCCGCCGTGCGCGAGCGTGTCGAGGCCGACTACGCGGCCCGTCTCCGGGCCGTCAACGAAGAGCTCAAGGTGCACGCCGAAGCCGCGCGGCAGCTGATCGAGCAGCGCCGCGAGACGGTGGGCGAGCTGCGCTCGCGGGAGCAGGCGGCGGCCGAGCGCCTCGCGGAAGGGGAGCTGCGGCATACGGTGGGCGAATACGACGACGAGCAGTGGGCCCAGTTCCGCAAGGACGCGCTGGGGGAGCTGGTGGGGGTGCGCGAGGAGCTCCAGGAGATCGAAGCCGATCTGAACCAGCTCGAGGAAGTGAACTCGCTCGTGCTGGCGTCGCCGTCCCACGCCACCGCGGCCAGCCCGGCGCCACCCACGCCGGTCCCACCGACGCCGCCACCGCCCGCCGCCGACAAGCCGACTCCGAAGGTCGGGCCGCCTCCGCGGCCCCAGCCGAAGTCGGATCCGGCGCGCGAGCGCAAGGTGGCGGTGGACGAGCTCGCGTTCATCAAGTCGGTAACCGACGACCGGGCGCCCGCCCCGCGCCGGACGAGCGGGGCGCAGTTCCAGCCGGCGGACGCGCCCGCGCCGCCGCCGCCGCGCGCGAGCGAGGACCCGCTCATCGAGGCCAAGGCGGAGGGCTCGACGCCGCGGACCCTCAAGTGCCCGGAGTGCGGCACCATGAACATGCCGACGGAGTGGTATTGCGAGCAGTGCGGCGCCGAGCTGGCGGCGTTGTAGCCCGCCGCACGCCGGGCTCGACCAACGGCACCGCAACGCGAAGGGGGGCCCGGTGGATGACCGGGCCCCCCTCGTGCGTCTCGTCGCGGGTGACCGCTCAGGCCGTCGTCTGGGCCACCGCGCGCGCCAACTGGCTCTTGTGCCGGGCGGCGTTGTTGGGGTGGACGAGTCCCTTGCGGGCCGCGCGATCGAGCAGGCGGATGGCCAGGGTGTAGGCCCGCTGCCGGGCCTCGGGCGTCGGGGCGCCGTGGACGCGCTTGAGCGCGGTGCGCAACGCGGAACGCTGCGCCCGATTCACCACCGCCCGGGTGCGCGACTGTCGCTGGGCCTTCTTGGCGGACTTCGTCCTCGGCACGACCGACTCCACTCCGTACGTGAGGCGCGGAAGATAGAGGGTAAGTTGCGGGTGGTCAAGGCAGTACGACGTTGACCCACGGCCCGCCCGGTCGGTATCTTGGGACACCCCTTGGACGGCAGAGCTCGGATATCTCGTTCGAATTCCTGGTCTGGGCCCCCGTGCTGCTGTTCGCGATCGTGGCTCACGAATACGCCCACGCGGAGGCCGCCTATCGCCAGGGTGACGATACCGCTTACCTGCTCGGGCGGATCACGTTCAATCCGCTGAAGCACATCGATCCGTTCATGACGCTGTTGTTCCCCCTGCTGCTGTGGCTCGCGGGGGCGCCGCCGTTCGGGGCGGCGAAACCGGTCCCGGTCAACCCCGCCAACTACCGCAATTACCGGCGCGGGGACATCATCGTGTCGCTCGCGGGCATCACCGCGAACCTGGTGCTGTTCGTCGCCTCGGTGCTGCTCTTCGCCGTGGTGGGGTTGCTGGCGGGCGCGGTGCCGGGGCTGGAGTCGATGCTGACGGTCGCGCAGCGGATGCTCGTCTGGAGCATGTGGCTCAACATCATTCTGGCGTTCTTCAACCTGCTGCCGATCCCGCCGCTGGACGGCAGCCACGTCATGGTCCATCTGCTGCCGCCGCGCGCGGGGCTGCGGTTCCGCCGGCTGCAGGCGTTCGGCCTGCTGCCCATTTTGCTCATCGTCTGGGTGTTCCCCCGCGCGCTGCAGGTGCTGCTGTGGCCCGCGCAACGGCTGATGGCGGCGGGGGTCACGCTGGTGCGCGACTTCGCCATCACGCCCGGGGTGTGGCCGTCGTGACGACGGCGCTGCCGGAATCTGGTCCGGTGACGCAGCCGTCCGGCGCGTTCGTCGTCGAGCTGGAGCAGTTTTCCGGCCCGCTCGACCTGCTGCTGCATCTGATTCGCGAGGACGAGGTCGACATCACCGACCTCCCGATCGCTCAGATCGCCGATCAGTTCCTCGCCGTGATCCACGATCTTGGACTGGATCGCGCGGCCGACTATCTCGAGATGGCGGCGCGCCTGCTGCGGATCAAGGCGCAGCTGCTGCTGCCGCGGCGGTCCGACGACGACGAGTGGGAGGATCCGCGCGCCGAGCTGGTGCGGCGACTGCTCGAATACCAGCAGATTCGCGAGGTGGTCGGATGGCTGCAGGCGGCCGCCGCGGCGCGGGCCGAGCGCTTTGGGCGCGGGTTCGAGCAGCCGCCGCCGGAGCTGCCGCCGGCTCCGCTCGAGATTCAGCTGAACGATCTCCTGGCGGCGGCCGAGCGCGTGGTGGCGCTGATTCCCGAGCCCATGCTCCACCGGGTCGTGCCGCGCCCGCTCGATGTGGAAGGGGCGACGGCGCGCGTACTCGCGCTGCTGGCGGAGCACGCGGAGCTCGGCTGGCGCGATCTGGTCGGCGCCGACGCGGGGATCGTGGACCTGCTCTCGATGTTCCTCGCGCTGCTCGAGCTGGCCAAACGGGGGACCCTCTCGCTGCATCAACCCGAAGCGTTCGCACCGATGGTGATCCGTCGTGAGCCCACTCGCGAAGCTGCTTGAGGCGGCGCTGTTCGCCGCGTCGCGCCCGCTCACGCTCGAGGAGCTGGCGACGCTCGATCCCGAGGTGAGCGAGGAAGCGGTGCGGGCGGCGCTCGCGGAGCTCCGTGCCGCCTATGGCGACGAGGATCATGGCGTGGAGCTGTCGGAGCTCGCGGGCGGATGGCAATTCCTCACGCGTGCGGAGTTCGCGGAGATCATCGAGCGGGCGCAGTTCGCGCTCCGCCCGCGGCGCCTCTCGCCGGCGGCGCTCGAGACGCTGGCGATCATCGCCTACCGGCAGCCGGTGGGGCGGCTCGAAGTCGACGAAATCCGCGGTGTGGACTCGGGTGCGGTGCTCGAGAAACTCCTCGAGCGGGGGCTGATCGAGGTGGTGGCGCGTGGCGAGGGGCTCGGGCGGCCCCTGCTGTACGCCACCACGCCGCAGTTCCTCGAGATCCTGGGCCTGCGCGAGCTGTCCGAACTGCCGCGCCTCGAGGAGTTGCAGGTGGCGCTTCGCCCGGCGACGCCCGCCGAGCCCGCATGACCGCCATGCGCCTGCAGCGCGCTCTGGCGCGCGCGGGCGTGACGTCGCGCCGCAAGGCGGAAGCGCTGATCCGGGCGGGCCGCGTGCGGGTGGACGGCAGGGTGGCGACGCTGGGATCGTCGGCCGATCCCGCGCGGCAGAAGATCACCGTCGACGGCCGGGCACTGCGGCCCCCGCGAACGGTCTGGTTCGTCCTCAACAAGCCGATCGGCTACGTGACCAGTCGCGGCGATCCCGAGGGACGCCAGACGGTGTACGACCTGCTGCCGCACGTGCCGGGGCTGGCGTACGTTGGACGCCTGGACCTGATGACGTCCGGCCTTCTCCTGCTCACGACCGATGGCGGTGCCGCGCATCGGCTGGCGCACCCGCGGTTCGCCGTGGAGCGCTGCTACCGCCTCGCCGTCCACGGCGCGCCCGCCCCCGCGGTGCGCGCCGCCCTGCAACGCCCGGTGGTGGTGGACGGGCGTGCGGTCGCGATCGAAGGAGCGCGGGTCCGCGCCGCGGGGGCGGCGGTGGAGCTGGAGCTGACCCTCGCCGAGGGCCGGCACCGCATCGTCCGTCGCCTGATGGAGGTGCTCGGTCTGAAAGTGGAATGGCTGCATCGTGTCAGCTACGGGCCCGTGCGGCTGGGGCGACTGGCGCCCGGTCGTTGGCGACCCCTCACGCCGCGGGAGCTCCACGCGATCGATCGGTTGCATGCACCTGCGCGATAAGACGGTCATGCTGCTGGGCGGGAGCGGGCTCGTGGGCCACGCCGTCGCGCTGCGCGTCCTCGCCGCCCGACCTCGGAAACTGGTCCTGGTGGCGCTGTATGAGGACGAGGTGCGCCGCGCGGCCGCGGCGCTCGAGCCGCACCGCGGGGCCGCCGAGATCGTGCCGGAGTGGGGCAACGTGTTCCTGCCCGAGCCCGTGGCACGGCTGGACCGGTCGGTCATGCTGGCGGACGCCGCGCACCGCGCGGTCGTGATCGAGGATCTGTTCGGCGACCTGACCGAAGACGTGGTCGACCGGAGCCTCCTGTGCCAGCTGCTCGTGCGCCACCGGCCGGACGCGGTGGTCGACAGCGTCAACACGGCGACCGCCTTCGCCTATCAGGACATATTCCACAGCGCGCGCGATTTGCTGGCGCGCGCGACCGCCGGGACGCTCGATCGCACGGCCGTCGAGCAGCACGTGCTGACGCTCACCATGCCGCAGCTGATTCGTCACGTGCAGTTGATGATCGAAGGCCTGCGTCGTGCCGGGACCGCGACGTACGTCAAGATCGGCACGAGTGGGACTGGCGGCATGGGCTTCAATATTCCGTACACCCACTCCGAGGAGCGGCCCAGCCCGAGGCTGATGACGAAGTCCGCCGTGGCGGGCGCGCAGTCGTTGCTGCTGTTTCTCGTCGGGCGCACGCCCGGCGCACCCGTGACCGTCGAGATCAAGCCCACGGCCACCATCGCGTGGCGGGAGATCGGCTACGGCCCGGTGTCTCGGAAGGGTCGCCCGATTCCCCTCGTCGACTGCCCCGAGCCGGTGCCCCTCGCCGCGGCATTCCGGCCGGATGCAGCACCCTGGCGCGACCTCGGTGGAGCCCTCGAGGGCGTGTTCATCGACACCGGAGAGAACGGTCTCTTCTCCCGCGATGAGTTCGAGACGGTCACGAGCCTGGGCTCGATGGAGTTCATCACCCCCGAAGACGTGGCGGACTACGTCATGATGGAGCTCGATGGCCGTGCGACGGGGCGGGACATCGTGGCGGCGCTGGACGGGGCGACCGCGGGACCGACCTACCGCGCCGGGCTCCTCCGGGCCTACGCCGTCGAGCGGCTCCGCACCCTGGAGCGCGAGTCGGGGACCCGGGCGGTGGCGTACGAGATGCTGGGGCCGCCCCGCCTCACGAAGCTGCTCTACGAAGCACATCTGTTGAGCGAGCTCCGCCCCAGCGTGCGCGCGCTGGCGGAGAGCCGCGCCACGGAGCTGGCGAGCGAGGCCCACGCGCTCCTGCGGCGCGATGTGACACTCCGTCGCCGCATCCTGTCGGTCGGGCTCCCGATCGTCACGCCCGACGGCACGGGCGTCTATCGCGGGAGCACCGTCGTCGTGCCCCCGGATCCCGTGGAGCCGATCGCGGCTGCGGCACGGGGCTGGGTGGATCTCCGCCCGCCGCAGTTCGACGTGTGGATCGGCCGCGCCAGCGCGATGCTGCGTCTCGCGGCGGTGCGGCGTGAGACGCCGGGATCGGGAAGCGACGTCGATTGGACGGCGATCGAGCCAGAGGACGCGATTGAACCCTCGCGGTTCGCCACCTGGGTGTTCCGGTTCGAGGACCTGGGCGAGCGGATCAAGCGTTGAGCATGGCCACCGACCCGGCGGCGATCGAGCACGCGTTGACGAAGATCGGGGCGGCCTTCCGCCTCACCCGGCTGTACCCGGCGACGCACCCGGCTTTGGCGGATGCCTTCGCCCAGATGGCCGCGGTGCTGGCCGCGCTCGCCGACGAGCTCCCCATCGAGTTGACCGTGACCCCCCACGGTATGCAGAGTGTGGGTGCGCCGCCGTCGGTCCGCGGCGCGGCGGTGGCCGAGCTCGCCGCATCGCTCCATGCGCACGGCGTACGCTCGATGCTCGTGGGCGAGGGCGCGCGCCTCGAGCACCTGCACGCCCTGTTCGCCGCAGCCAACGGCACGGTGCCGCTCGACGGCGCGGATCTCGGGCCTATCGCCCTGTCGCGCACGCGCCGGCCGACGCAACGCGTGGCACCCGAGGGGCTCGGGCGGATCGAGCCCGCGGCGCCCGGTCGCGGCGCGGAGCCACGCCTGCGGGAGACCGCCGGGGTCGTGTTTCGACCCGACGCCATGCCGGCGGACGTCGCGACGCACCGCGCGGTGCAGGTGCTGCGGCTCGCCGGAGATGCCGCGGCGCAGCAGGCGGCGCTCGGCGCGCTCGCCGCGCTGGCCCCCGACGTGCTGGCGCGCCGCGACGCCGGACTCCTGGCCGAGGCGATCGCCGCGCTCGAGCTGGCGCGGCTGACCACGTACGAGGGGTCCGTCCCCGCGCTGGAGCGGGCGGTCGGGGCCTTCACCGGTCCGGCGGCGCTGGAGCTGCTCGTCGCGCGCCTGGCGGACCACCGCCTGGACGTGCTGGATCGCGACCTCGCCGCACGAGCCGTCGGGGTGCACGGTGCGGTGGCGACCGCGGTGGTGGTGGAAGCGTATCTCGCGGCGCCGCCCGACGGACGGGATCCGTTTCGCGACGCCATCCGGATGGCGGGCGGCCGCGCCGCCAGCCGGCTGGAGCAGATGCTGGACGATGCTCGGCCGGACGTGGTGGTGGCGGTGGTGGAGCTGCTGGGCCTCGTGCCCGGGCCCGGGTCGGCGGACCTGTTCGGCCGGCTGGTGCGCCACGGCGACGCGCGCGTGCGCGAAGCCGCCCTGCACGGACTCGCCGTGATCGGCGGGCGCACGCTGGCGCGGATGGTCGTCCCGGTGCTCAAGGACCCCAGTCCGACCGTGCGGGCCGCCGCGGCGCGCGCACTGAGTGCCAGCGGCGATCCCTCCGCCACGCCGCTCCTCATCCGGCGGGCCGACGAGGAGGAGGACGAGGCCGTGGTCACCGAGCTGTTGCGGGGGATCGGACAGTTGGGAGGGACGGAGGCCCTGCGGGCGCTCACCGAGTTCGCGCGTCCGGGCGGCCTGTTGCGGCGCCGATCGGCGCTGGTGCGCGGCGCGGCGGTCGCGGCGCTCGGATCGCTCCGGGTGCCGGAGGCGCGGGCGTTGCTGGAGCAGTACACCCACGACCGGGAGCCCGCGGTGCGGCGGGCGGCCGAGGCGGCGATGCAATGACGAACACGATACGGGCGCAGGATGCCATGCTCACCCGAGCCATCGCGACCGAGGTCTCCAAGCGAGTCGTGGGCCAGGATGTCATGGTCGAGCGGTTGCTGATCGGGATGCTGACCGGCGGCCACATCCTGCTCGAGGGCGTGCCGGGACTGGCGAAGACGCTCGCCGTGCGCACGGTCGCGGAGTGCCTCCGGCTGTCGTTCTCCCGCATTCAGTTCACCCCCGATCTCCTGCCCGCGGACGTGATCGGCACCATGGTGTACGATCAGCGCTCGCAGGAGTTCTACGCCAAGAAGGGGCCGCTGTTCGCGCATCTCGTCCTCGCGGACGAGATCAACCGCGCGCCGGCCAAGGTTCAGTCGGCGCTGCTCGAGGCGATGCAGGAGAAGCAGGTGACCATCGGCGGCGAGACCTTCTACCTCGGCGAGCCGTTTCTCGTGCTGGCGACGCAGAACCCCATCGAGCATGAAGGGACCTATCCGCTACCCGAAGCGCAGCTCGATCGGTTCATGTTGAAGGTCCGGATCGACTATCCGACGCGCGACGAGGAGAAGGAAATCGTGGACCGGATCGCCGGCGGCCGCCCGATCGAGGTCCAGCGCGTGGCGGACGGCAACGACCTGCTCGCGGCGCGGGCCGCCATCGCCGAGCTGTTCATCGACCAGAAGGTGGTGGACTACGTGGTGGACGTCGTCCGTGCCACCCGCGATCCGGCCACCGTCGGATTGCCGGCGCTGCGGCCCCTCATCGCGTTCGGCGCGTCGCCGCGGGCGTCGATCTTTCTGGTCCAGGCAGCCCGGGCCCATGCGTATCTCCGCGGGCGCTCGTACGTGGTGCCCGAGGACGTCAAGGCGATGGCGTACGACGTGCTGCGCCACCGGGTGCTACTGACCTTCGAGGCGGAAGCCGAGGACATGGACGCCGAGCGAGTGATCGCGCGCATCCTCGAGGCGGTGGCCGTGCCATGATGCGGGTCACGCCGGAGGTGCTGAAGCACGTCAAGGGGATCGAGCTCCGGACGCGCGGGCTCGTCAACTCGTTGTTCGGGGGCGGGTACCGCTCCGTGTTCCGGGGGCAGGGCATCGAAGTCGCCGAGGTCCGGGGCTATCAGCACGGCGACGATTTCCGCGCGATCGACTGGAACGTGTCCGCACGGATGGGGCACCCATTCGTCAAGCAGTTTCACGAAGAGCGCGAGCTGACCGTCCTGCTCGTGGTCGATCACTCCCGCTCCCAGTGGTTCGGTGGGCCCACGACCAAGGGCGGGCTGGCGGTGGAGGTCGCCGCGGTCCTCGCGCTCGCGGCCGTGCGCCACGACGACCGCGTCGGCGCGGTGGTATTCGCCGACAAGGTCGAGCACGTGATCCAGCCGGCCAAGGGCCGGTCCCACGCGCTGCGCGTGATTCGCGACCTCATGGCGTTCCGCGTCCGCGGCCGGGGGACCAATCTCGCGGACGCCCTGCGGTACGCGGCGCGGCTGATCCGCCACCGCTCGATCGTGGTGGTGCTGTCCGACTTCCGTGCCGCCGGGTGGGAGGAGCCGCTGGGCCGGCTCGCACGACGCCACGACGTGGTCGCCATCACGGTGGATGATCCGCGCGAGACGGTCCTGCCCGATGCCGGCTGGGTGGACTTGGAAGACGCGGAATCGGGTCAGCGGATGCTGCTTGACGCCGGCCACGAAGCGACCCGGGTACACGTCCGGGTCGGGGCGGAGGCGTTTCTGGCCGAGCGCGCGCGCAAGCTGAGTCTGGCCCGCGTGGACGGCGTGCGGCTCCGCACCGACGCGCCCTACGCCGCCCCGCTCCGGGAAGCGTTCGCCGCGCGGGCCAGGCGCCTCCGGCGGTGACGCTGGCGTACGCGATCGTCGCGCTCGCGACGACGCAGGATCCGGGCGCGTGGATCGTCCGTCCCGCGACGCCGACGGTGGGTGACACGGTCTGGCTCGAACGCCGCATCGCGACGCCCGCCGCGTGGAGCGTGCGGCCGGGACCGCTGAGCCCGACCGGCGACGTGGCGCCGCTGGGGGACCCCCTCGTGCGCCCCGCGGCCGGTGGGTGGGTCATCCGCTATCCGGTCGTGGCGTGGTCGGCCGGGGGGCACTCCGTGGAGCTGCCGCTCCTGTGGCGGCTGGGCCCGATGGGTGAGGCCGACTCCGCACCCGGCGGCATCGCCGCGTTCACCATCGTCAGTGTCCTGCCCGACACCGGCCGGGCCGCGCCCCGGCCCGCCCTCGCCCCGGTCCGGGCCCACGGGCGGCGGCCGCTCTGGCCCGTCGCCGCGACCGCCGTCGCGGTCGGCGCCCTCGCCCTGACGCTGCGCTGGCGCCGCCGGGCACCGCGCACCGCCGCGGGTCCCCCTCAGGCTCCACTGGAAGGGGAGGTGGGGGACGCCGTGTGGCTGGGTGTCGGCGAGCCACGAGCGGTGGCGGCCCGGGCGGCGGCGCAGCTGCGGGCAGCCGTGGCGCGCGCCGTGCCGGCGGCGCACCCCGGCCTCACGACCGAAGAATGTCTGGCGGCGCTCGCCCGGGCGCCGGCCGGCGTGGCATTCGACGAGGTAGCCGACGTGCTGCGCGGGCTCGACCAGGCGGCGTTCGCGTCGGTGCCCGACGGGGAGGTGGCGGCCCTTGCCGGACGGGCACGCGGCCTGGCCGCCGGGACGGGCGCGCCGCGGTGACGTTCGCCCGCCCGTTGCTGCTGGGGCTGCTCGCGCTGCTTCCCGTGTGGTGGTGGGCGCGCGCGCGCCGGCTGCGCGGCCGGCCCGGGACCGCCATCAGCGACGTGCGTGCCGCCGCGCTCGCGGGGGGGGGCCGCCTGTGGATCGCGCGGCTGCCTGTGACCCTGCGCAGCGTCTGCCTTGGTGCCTGGGTGGTCGCGGCCGCCGGTCCCCGCCTCGGTGGGGTCCGCACGGAGCTGCGCACCGAGGGGATCGCCATCGTGCTCGCGGTCGATATTTCGAGCTCGATGCTGGCCGAGGATTTCGCGCCGCAGAATCGGCTCGACGTGGCGCGCCAGACCGCCATCGAGTTCGTGCGGGCGCGGGGCTCGGACCGCATCGGCCTGGTGGCGTTCGCCGGTCAGGCGCTCACCCAGGTTCCGATCACGACCGACTACGCCATCCTCGAGCGCGCGCTCCTCGATTTGCGGGTCGGCCTCGTGGAAGACGGAACGGCGATCGGCACCGCCATCGCGACAGCGGGGAACCGCTTGCGCCGCGCGCCGGGCCGCAGCCGCGTCGTGGTGCTGCTGACCGACGGCGAGAACAACCGCGGGACGGTGGATCCGCGGACGGCGGCGGCGGCGGCGGCGACCCTGGGTGTGCGGATCTATACCATCGGCGTCGGCACACTGGGCGAGGCTCCCGTTCCGACGGGGCAGGGTCTGCAAGGGCTGCGCTACCAGACATTGCCGGTGGAAATCGACGAGCCCCTGCTCACCGAGGTGGCGCAGGCGAGCGGGGGGCGCTACTTCCGCGCGACGGACCGCGAATCGCTGCGCAACGTCTTTCGCGAGATCGACCGGCTGGAGAAGAGCGCGGTGCTTCAGGTCGTGTACCGGCGTTTCGAGGAAGCCTACCGCTGGCCGCTCGCGATCGGATTGCTCGCGCTGGGCCTGGAAATCGTGGTGGCGGCGACCTTCGCCGTGCGGGTGCCATGACGGTCGACGCGCCCGCGGTGCTGCTCATGGCGCCCGGCATCGCGGTGGCGGTGTTCGCAGGCGGCGTGTGGGCGCGGCGGGTCCGGATCACGCACGCCGCGCGTTGGTCGGCGGCCGCGGCACGGACCGCGCGCGCGGCGGGGCGCTGGTCTCCCGCCGCGCTCGCGTTCGCCGGATTTTCCGGCGCGGTGGCACTGGCGGGTCCGCGCTGGGGCGAGGAGCGCGTGCTGGCGGAGTCGCGCGGCCTCAGCCTCGTCGTGGCGGTGGATATCTCGCGGTCCATGCTCGCCGAGGACGCGGCGCCCACGCGGCTCGGCCGCGCGCTGCGCGAAGCGCGGCGGCTGGTACAGGACCTCGACGGGGACCGTCTCGGGTTGGTCGCGTTTGCCGGCGCGAGCTACATCCTGTCGCCGCTCTCGGTGGACGGCAGCGCGCTGGCGCTGTTTCTCGACGCGCTCGATCCGGAGATGGCATCGGCGGGCGGCACCGCGCTGGCCGCGCCCCTGCGACAGGGGGGCGAGCTGCTACGGGCGGGATCCGACCTTGCCGACCGCGTCCTGGTCGTGTTCACCGACGGGGAGGGGCACGACTCGCTCCCCGCCGCGATCGCCGAGGCGCGAACCCTGCGGGAGGCGGGCGTGCGGCTCGTCATCGTGGCCCAGGGGGGCGCTGCACCGGTCGGGATCCCGGTGCGCGACGAGCGGGGGCTGGTCACCGGATACCGCACCGACGCTGCGGGGGCGGAAATCCGCACCCGCCGGCGGGACGAAGTGCTGACGGCCCTGGCGGATGCGGCGCAGGGCACGCTCGTCGCCGCCGACCTGCCCGACCAAGCCGGCGCCGTACGCGACCTCGTCGCCGGGTACCGGCGCGGCGCGCTCGCCGAAGCGCGGACCACGCGCGGGCGGTCGCGCGCGTGGATCCCGATCCTCGTCGGCGTCGTCGTGTTGGCGGGGCAGGCGTGGACCCGGCCGACCGCGGCGCTCATCGGTGTCGTGGTCGCGCTCGGCATGGGAGCCGGAACGGCCGGCGCGCAGGACGCGCCGCGCCGGCCCCGCACGGCCGCCGAGCGGGCCTGGGATGCCGGGGACGCGCGGGCGGCGGCGTCGGCGTGGGCGCGGGACGTGGCCCGTGGCCGGGGCGGCGACACGGCGTGGTTCAACGCGGGGACGGCGGCGCTCGCCGCGCGCGACGCCGAGCGGGCCCGCGCGGCCCTGGCGCGCGCGGGGGCCGCCGTGGATCCGGAGATCCGGTTTCGCGCGCTGTTCAATCTCGGCGTGCTGTCGTTCGCGCTCGCCGAGAGCGACACCATCCACCGGGACCGGCATCTCGCGGACGCGGTCCGCGCGTACCGCGAGGCGTTGCTGCTCGTGCCTCATGACGGCGCGGCGAAATGGAATCTCGAGCTCGCGACGCGGCAGCGCGCTACCAGCTCGGGCGGTGGGGGGCCGCAGCCACCGCCGCGGACGGGAGCCGGAGCGGGCGGGGGGAGTGCCGACGCGCCACCGGCCGAGGGACTCAGCCGCGAGCAGGCCGAGCAGATTCTGGAGTCGATCGGGCGCGAGGAGCTCGAGACCCGCCGCGAGCGGCTCGGACGCACGCGCCGCGCGGCGCCCCCGGGGGTAAAGGACTGGTGATCGGTTTCTTCGTGCTGCTGGCGGTCGCGCAGGCCGGCCTGGAAGTCACCGCGACCGTCGACCGCGTGCGCCTGGTCGCCGGGGAAGAGCTGACGCTCACGGTGCAGGCGCGCACCCGCCGCGGCGAGCCCGTCGAACTGGTGCTCCCGCCCATCGTGGGATTCGCCGTGGTCGGTTCGCGGGACGCGACCGAGATGTCCCTCGGTGCGGGCGCGCCGGTGCGCACCACCATCCGCGAGTTGACCCTCCGCGCCGACCGTCCCGGCCGGCTCGTGATCGGCCCGGTCGAAGCACGCCAGGGCGCCGCCCGCGTTCGGACCGAGGCGATGACTCTGATGGTGGACCACGCGGCCGCCCGGGCGGCGGTGACGCCCGGACCCCGCGCCCAGGCGTTGCTCGACGCCGCGGCCGCACCTCCAGGCGACCGTGTGGCGCTGAGCGTCATCGCGAGCAGCGACACTGCGCTGGTCGGCGAGCAGGTGGATATCCTCGTCGTGGCGTGGTTCCCCCGGGCGCTCCGCGACCGCCTGCGACGGCCGCCGGCGGTGACACTGCCGGCGGGCGCCGGTGCGTGGGTGCTGCCCCAGCCCGTGGACTCGGGCGTGGCCGTGAGCCGCCGCGCGGCGGCCGGCTGGGTGGACGGATACGTCCTGCACCACATCCTCTTCCCGCTCGCGCCCGGGCGAGTCGTCATTCCACCCGCCTCGGTGTCCTACGCGCTGCCGCTCTTCGCCTCCTATTTCAGCCGCGAGGAGCGCCTCACCCTCGCCGCCGACTCGCTGGTGATCGTGGTCGCGCCGCTGCCGGCCGGCGGAGCTGGGATGGACACACCTTCGGTCGTGGGCGCCGGCGTGACGCTCGACGTCTCGCTCTCCACGCACCAGACGCGGGTCGGGGAGCTAATCGAGGTTTCCACGAGAGTCGCCGGCGCCGGCAACGTGCCGCTGTGGGTCGAGCCGCAGCTCGAATGGCCGGCCGGGTTCCGCGCGTATCCCGCCGGGGCGGTCGAGGAGACCGCCGTTCGCGACGGACGAGTCTCGGGGCACAAGACGTTCCGCGCCATCGTGGTCGCCGACTCGGTGGGCCGGTTCGTGCTGCCGGACGTCCGCTACCCGTACTACGACCTCTCGACGGGCCGTCATGACGTGGCGGTCGTCCCGGCGCGCACGCTGGCCGTCGCGCCGCCTACCGGACCGCAGGTCGCGCGGAGCGCGCCGTCGTTGCTGGCGTCGGGACGGGCCGGGTGGGCAGACCGCCTGTTGGGGCTCGGCCCGCCGCTGTGGGCGACGGTCTGGGTGCTGCCTCCGGTGCTCGCCGCCCTCGTGCGGCGGCGGTCGCGCACGGCGGCGGTGCCGGTCGGTCGCGCCTCGCCCGCCGAGGTGAGCCGCCTCGGGCGCCTGGAGCGGGATTTCGACGCGGTCCTCACGAGCCAGGTCCCCGACCATCGTGCCCGCTACGGTGCGGGGCTCGCCCCCGCGCTGCGGGCGGCGGGACTCGAAGGCGCGACGGCGGATCATGTGGTCCGGCTGCGCGACCGCCTGCGGGCCGCGCGGTACGGGCCGCAGGGAGCGGGTGATGAACGCACGCTGACGGCGGAGCTGGAGCGGGTGCTCGCGGTGCTGGGGGACGCCCGCCGCGGGGGCGCGTGCGGGGCGGCGGCAGCGTGCGGTCGCGGGCCGGGGCGCTCGTCGGCGCGCTGGCGGTCGTCTTCGTCGCGGGCGCTCCGGCTCAGGCGCTCACGCCCGACCAACTGTATGACGCGGGGGCGCTCCGGGCGGCGGCGGACTCGTTCGCGGCCCGCGCCGCGGCCAGGCCGTCGGTGGCCGCGCACTGGTACAATCTGGGGGCGACGCTGTATCGCGCGGGGGCCGATGGCAAGGCGGCGGCGGCGTGGACCCTCGCCGCACGACGGGCTCCGCGCGACCCGCTGGTGCGGCGCGCGCGCCGCCTGCTCGCGCCGCCCGACGAGCCCAGTGCGCGGCTCCTGGCGAGCGGGCCGCTGACGTTGAGCGAGTGGGCGGTGCTGGCCGGGATCGCGTGGGTGGTCCTGTGGGTCGCGTGGGGCGGGCGGGCGCGGCGCTGGATCCCGCTCGGACTCGCGATGCTGGTGGTTGCCGCGGGCGCAGGCGCGGGCGTGGAGTGGCGGCGGGCGCACCGGCCGGTGGCGGTCGTGTCGGGCAGCGGCGCCGCGGTGCGGGCCGCCCCACACGGTGGCGCTGGCGCGATCGCGGCGCTCGGGCCCGGCGCGGCCGTCGTCGCGGGGCGGCGGTACGGGCGCTGGATCGAAGTCCGCCGGGCCGACGGCCTCCACGGCTGGGTGCTCGACTCGGAGCTCGTCCGCCTGTGAGCCCGCGGGTGGCGGTGCTCGCCTCCACGGTAGCGGACCAGATCGCGGCGGGGGAGGTGGTCGAACGCCCGGCGTCGGTCGTGAAGGAGCTCGTGGAGAACGCGCTCGACGCCGGTGCCCGCGCCATCCGGATCGAGATCGAGGACGGTGGGCGCACCCTCGTGCGCGTGAGTGACGACGGCGAGGGGATGGATCGCGCCGACGCCCAGCTCGCGGTGCAGCGGCACGCGACCAGCAAGATCCGCGCGGCGGCCGATCTGATCGGCGTCGGGTCGTTCGGGTTCCGCGGAGAGGCGCTACCGGCGGTAGCGTCGGTCTCGCGGTTCGAGCTCGCCACGTCGGCCGATGGCGGGACGGGCACGTGGCTGCGGGTCACGGGGGGGCGCCTGGACGGGATCGAGGAGGTGGTCCGTCAGCGAGGCACCACGGTGACGGTCCGGGGGCTGTTCTTCAATACGCCGGCCCGTCGCAAGTTCCTCCGCGCCCCCGCCACCGAGACGCGCGCGGCGGTCGAGGCGGTCGCGAGCCTGGCGCTGGCGCGCCCCGACGTCGGCTTCACGCTGACGGCGGATGGGCGGGTGGTGATCGATGCGCCGCCCACGGAGCAGCGCATCGAGCGGGTGCGCGCCCTCTGGGGCCCCGAGTTGGCGGAAACCCTGTTGGCGGTGCGGCACCGGGTGGGCCCGCTCGACGTGACCGGGTTCGCCCAGCGGCCGTCCCAGGCGCGGCCCGCAGGTCGCAAGGGCTACGTGTTCGTCCGGGGGCGCGCCGTGCGGGATCCCTTCCTCCTGCGGGCGGCCGAGGCGGGCTATCGCTCGACGGTCAATCCGGGTGACCGGCCGTCCTTGCTGCTGTTCCTCGATCTGCCGGGGGACGCGGTGGACGTGAACGTGCACCCGGCCAAGCTCGAGGTACGGTTCCGCGACCGGTTTCTCGTGGAGCAGGGTGTGCAGGAAGCCGTGCGCGCGGCGCTCGCGCCGCTCGCGGCGGCTGCGCCTCTGGTCGAGCCCGGACGCCGTCGGCTCGAGGCGGCCGGGTGGGCGACCGGCGCCGCCGCGGTGACCGTCCTGCCGCCACTCGAGCTGCTGGCGCCCGCCGGGCCGGCAGGAGGCGCGGCGGAGCGGACGCCGCCCCCGATTCTCCAGGTGTTCGACACCTACCTGTTGTTTCAGACCGACGCGGGCGTCGCCATCGTCGATCAGCACTCGGCGCACGAGCGGGTGTTGTACGAACAGGTGATGCAGCAGCTCGCGGGCGACGGCGCGCCGGGCCAGCGTCTGCTGCTGCCGCTCACGCTGGAGCTCAGCGCGGCTGAGCGCGACGCGGTCGAGGCGGAGGGGGAGTTCCTGCGGCGCGTCGGCTTCGACATCGAGCCGTTCTCGGGCCGCAGCGTCGTCGTGCACACGGTGCCCAACCCGCACCCGCGGTTCGATGCGGCGCGCTGTCTGCAGGAGCTGGTGGCCGACCTGGCGCGCGGGCGATTCGGCGGGCTGGCCAACCGGCTCGAGCGCTTCGCGGCCACCTATGCCTGCCGGGCTGCCATCAAAGCGGGGCAACGGCTCGCGCCCGAGGAGGCGCGCGAGCTGGTGCTGCGCCTGCTCGCCGCCACGCTGCCCGCGCACGACGTGCACGGCCGGCCGACGATCGTCCACCTGCCGACCGACGAGTTGGAGCGGCGGTTTGGGCGCAGCTGAGCCCCGCCCGCTGGTGCGGGTGCTCGTCGGGCCGACCGCCTCGGGCAAGACGGCGATCGCGGCCGCGCTGGCCGCGCGCGAGCCGCTCACGGTCATCTCGGCCGACGCCCGGCAGGTGTACTGCGGGCTGGACATCGGCACGGCGAAACCCGAGGCTGCCCTGTTGGCGCAGGTGCCGCATCGGGGCATCGATGTCGTCGAGCCGGGGGTGCGCTACAGCGCGGGGCAGTTCGCCCGGGACGCCGCGGGGTGGCTGGCGGACATCCGGGCGGCGGGGCGCCAGCCGCTGGTGGCCGGCGGCACGGGCCTGTACGTGCGCGCGCTGGCGGAGGGCCTGTTCCGCGAGCCGCCGCTCGAGGCGCACCGTCGCGCGGCCCTCCGCGACTGGAGTGAGGGGCTGCCGGCGGCCACGCTCGCCCACTGGGCGGGCCGACTCGACCCCGGTTTTCGTGGCGGCGGCCGGCAGCGAGCCGCGCGGGCCATCGAAGTCGCCCTGCTCACCGGCCGCCCGGTATCGTGGTGGCAGCGCGCGGCCCGCGAGAGCGGCGTGCTGCGCCCGTGGTACATTGTGCTGACCTTGCCCCGGGACCTGCTGCACCGCCGGATCGCCGCGCGCGTGGACGCGATGCTCGCCGCGGGTCTCGTGGACGAAGTGCGCGCGGTGCTGGGCCGCGGCGTGCCGCCCGACGCCCCGGGGCTCGACGCGGTCGGATACCGGGAAGTGGTCGCCATGCTGGCGGGTCAGCTGGCGCCGGGGGCGGTGCGGGAGGCGATCGTGCAGGCCACCCGTCGCTATGCCAAGCGGCAGGAGACGTGGTTCCGTCACCAGTTGCGCGACGCCGGAGGAGGGACGGGGGACGTGTGGGTGCTCGACGCGGCCGCGGATCCCGGAGCGCTCGCGCAGCGCATCGTCGAGCGCTGGGACGCGATCCGTCCCCCGTCCCCCGTCCCCCGTCCCCGATAGGATCGCACATGCGCATCGGCATCACCTGCTATCCGACCTACGGCGGCTCCGGCGCCGTCGCCACCGAGCTGGGGCTCGAGCTGGCGCGCCGCGGGCACGACGTTCACCTGATCTCGTACGCGAGTCCGTTCCGCCTGCGCGGCTTCAACGAGCGGGTCTCGTTCCACGAGGTGGTGCCCGCCAGCTACCCGCTGTTCGAGCACTTGCCGTACGCGCTCGCGTTGACGGTGAAGCAGCACGAAGTCGCCCTGCGCGAGCGGCTCGACCTGCTCCACGTGCATTACGCCATTCCGCACGCGACGTCGGGCTGGCTCGCGAAACAGATGCTGAGCCACGAGCGGGACCTCAAGCTCGTGACGACGCTGCACGGCACCGACATCACGCTGGTGGGGCAGGACCCCTCGTACTTCACCATTACGAAATTCTCGATCGAGCAGTCGGATCGCGTGACGGCCGTGTCCGAGTTTCTGCGCGACGAGACCTATCGCGCCTTCGACTGCGCGGGGTGCGAGGTGGAGGTGATTCCGAACTTCGTGTCACCGCTCGAATACTACCCGTCCACCGACCCCGCCTGCCGCAAAGGGCTGGCGCCGGAGGGGCACCGCATCCTCGTGCACGTGTCGAACTTCCGCCCGGTCAAGCGGCTCACCGACGTCATCCGGACGTTCGCGGGAGTGCGCCGCGCCCTGCCGGCGACGCTCGTGTTGGCGGGCGACGGCCCCGACCGCGAGCACGCCGAAACGGAAGTGGACCGGCTGGGTTTGCGTGCCGACGTTCGCTTCCTCGGCAAAGTCGAGAACGTAGCCGATCTCTTGCGCGGGGGAGACCTCTTCCTGCTGCCGTCGGAAACCGAGTCGTTCGGCCTGGCGGCGCTCGAGGCGATGGCGTGCGGCCTGCCCGTCGTCGCCACGAACGTGGGCGGCCTGCCCGAGCTCGTGGTCGATGGCGAGTCCGGCGCCCTCGCGCCGCCGGGCGACGTGGACGCGCTGACGGCGCACGCGATCGCCATCCTCCGGGACGCCGATCGCCTCGCGACCATGCGCGTCGCTGCCCTGCGTCGCGCGGCGGACTTCTCGGCCGACCGCGTCGTGCCGCGATACGAGCGGCTGTACGAGGACGTGCTGCGTGGCTGACTGGCTGCGGCTGGTCCGGGCCCACAACCTCCTCATCGCCGTGGCGGGCATCCTCGCCGGCGGGTGGATCGCGCTCGGTCGGGTGGCCCTGTCTCGCGAGCTGCTGCTCGCCGCGCTGTCGGGCGCGGCGCTGGGTGCCGCCGGCAACGCCCTCAACGATCTGCATGATGTCGCCGCCGACCGGGTCAACCATCCGGGCGGGGCGCGCCCCCTCGCGGCGGGCCGGATGCGCCGCGGCGTGGCCGAGGGCACGATCGCGGCAGCCGCGCTCGTGGGGCTCGGCGCCGCGGGCTTGGTCAGCGGCGCGCTGATCGCGCTGGCAGCGGCCGCGCTGGCCGTCATGATCGCGTACTCGCCCCTGCTCAAGGTGCGTGGCCTGCCGGGCAATCTCGCCGTCGCCGTCGTGGCAGGTCTGCCCTTGCCGTACGGGGCGATCGCGGTGGGCGTGCCCTGGGCCGGCGTCGTCCCGTGGACGCTCGCGGCGTGGCTGCATCTGGTGCGCGAGGCGGTCAAGGACGTGGACGATGCGGCGGGGGATCGCGCCGCAGGGCGGCGGACCCTGGCCCTCACCATCGGGCGCGCGGGCGCGCTGCGCGTCGCGGCAGCGCTCGCCGTGCTGTTCGTGCCCCTGAGCGTGGTCCTGCCCTGGCTGGCGGACTACGGCGGGGCGTATTTCGTCGCCGCGCTGCCGGCCTGGGTGGCGGTGGCCGTAGTCGCCCGCACTCTGTGGCGAGGCGGCACGGCCCGCGTGGGGTTCGCGCTGAAGGGCGCGATGGCCGTGGGACTGGTGGCGCTCGTCGCCGGGAGGGTCGCGTGAACTGGTGGCAGGGGATCGTGCTCGGGATCGTGCAAGGACTCACCGAATTCCTGCCGGTATCGAGCAGCGGGCATCTCGTGGTGGCCGAGCGCTTCCTCGGGGTGCACACCCCGGGGGTGTTCGTCGAGGTGGCGCTGCACGTTGCCACGCTGGGTTCGGTGTTCGTGGTGTACGGACGCCGCATTATCGAGCTGGGCCGGGGTCTGGTCGCGGGGGACGGCGCGCACCGGACCTACGTGTGGCTGCTGGTGGTGGCGACGATACCGGCGGGGATCGTCGGCATCCTGCTCCAGGACGTGATCGAGCGCGCGTTTGATTCGCTCGCGGCGGTCGGCATCGCGTTCCTGCTCACCGGGACGATTCTGTGGACCACGCGGCGCCTGGTCGGTCAGCGCGATGCCCCGACGACGTGGGGAGCCATCGGGATGGGGCTGATGCAGGCCGTCGCCATTCTCCCCGGCGTGTCCCGGGCGGGATCCACCGTGTCCGCGGGTTTGTGGACCGGGCTCACGCCGCAGCGGGCGGCGGAGTTCAGCTTCTTGATGGCGGTGCCGACGATCGGCGGCGCCGCCGTCCTGCAGGTCCGCGAGGCGATGGCCGGCGTCGGGACCGTGGGGGCGGCGCCGTTGCTTCTGGGGTGTGTCGCGGCCTTCGCCGCCGGCGTGTGGGCCATCCGGTTTCTCGTGGCGTTGCTCCGCCGGGGCCGGTTCCACGCGTTCGCGCCGTACTGCTGGGCGCTCGGCGTGCTGACGCTGCTCGCCGCGTGGTGGACGCGCTGACGCTCGACGGGATCCCCGACGCGGAGCTCGCGTCGCGCTGGGGCGCGCCTGCGGTGCATCACCACGAGCGGCTCGGATCCAGTCTCGACGCCGTGCACGCGCACGCGGCGGCCGGGGCTGCACCGGGCACGGTGGTGCTGTGCGACGAGCAGACGGCGGGACGCGGCCGCGAGGGCCGTGCCTGGCACTCGCCCCCGGGCGGCGTGTGGCTCGCGGTGCTGCTGCGGCCGCCCCTCGCCGCGCCCGGCGCCGTCTCGATCCGCGCCGGAATCGCCGTGGCCGATGCCGTGGACGGGTTGCTCGGCGCCGTGCGCGCCGAGCTCAAGTGGCCGAACGACGTGTACCTCGACGGCCGCAAGCTGGCCGGCGTGCTGTGCGAGGGGCGCTGGGCGGGAACCCGGCTGCAGTGGATGGCGGTCGGGATCGGGGTGAACGTGCGCAATCGGGTTCCGCCCGCACTCGGGGCCCAGGCGATTACGCTCGGCGAGCTGCTCCCGTCGGTGCGGCGCCTCGACCTGCTCGACCGGCTGGCGCCCGCCCTCACCCGGCTCGCCGTCGGCGGCGAGCCGCTGACCGCGTCCGAGTGCAGCATCTTTGAGCGGCGCCATGCCTGGCAGGGACGCCTGCTGCGGGCCCCGGTGCCGGGCCGCGTGGCCGGCGTGGCCGCGGACGGCGCCCTGCTCGTCGCGACGCCCCGCGGCACCATCGCCGTGCGCGAGGGACGCGTCGAGCCGGCCTAGGCGCCGCGTATTATCTTGCCGCCCATGCTCCTCGCGATCGACGTGGGCAACACCGAGACGACCGTCGGGTTGTTCGAGATGGACCGGCTGGACCGCGTCTGGCGACTGACGACCACGGCGCCGCGCACGCCCGACGAGTGGGCGATCCTGCTGACGGCGCACCTGTCCCAGGCCGGGCGCTCGACGCAGGAGGTGCGCGCCGCGATCGTCGCTTCCGTGGCCCCGCCGGTCACCGAGGACCTGTGCGCGGGCGTGCAGCGGGCTACGGGATGCGCGCCCCTGGTGGTGGACGCGCGCTCCGCGCTGCCGATTCGCCTCGATGTGGCGGAACCGCTCACGGTCGGAGCGGACCGGGTCGTGAACACCCTCGCCGCCTCCCAGCTCTTCAGGCAGGACACGATCGTCGTCGACTTCGGGACGGCGACCACGTTCGACTGCATCACCGCCGATGGTCGCTTCCTCGGTGGTGTGATCATGCCCGGATTTCGGACGGCGGCCGACGACCTCGTCCGCAAGACGGCGAAACTCCCCGCCACCGAACTGCGCCCCCCGGAGCGCGTGATCGGGCGCCGGACCGAGGAGTGCATCCGCGCCGGTGTCCTGCTCGGCACCGCTGATGCCGTGGACGGCCTCGTGCGCCGCATCAAGGCCGAGTGGCCGGACGGCGGCCGACCGCAGGTGGTCGCCACCGGTGGACTGGCCCGGACGATCCAGCCGCTGTGTCGGGAAATCGAGCGGATCGAGCCGGACCTGACCCTCGCCGGGCTGCGGCTCGCCGCGACCGCGCTGGGGCTCACGTGGTGACGGCACGCGTCGTTGGCCGCATCGGACGGGCGTGCTACATTTCCGGGCGCGTTCCCCGACCCGTTACGCCCAGGAGTCGCCCCGGATGACGGCCAGCTCCGCCACCGCCACGATCGACCGATCAGAGCTCCGCCACGTGCTCCTGAGCGGTGCCAAAACCGGCTGCCTCACGGCTGCAGCCGTGGTGCTCATCCTCGCGCTGCACCGGTCCGGTCCAGCAGGGATGGCCCGGGAGATCCTGACCACCGCCATCGTCCTGATCGGGGGGGCGGCCGTGGCGCTGCTTCCCGGGCGGTGGGCCGCTGCGCGTTCCGCCGAGGGTGTCGCCGCTGCCGCCGCGATCGGCCTGTGGGGCACCGTCGTGTTCATGGCGTGGGACATCGTGGTGCTTCGTCCCCTGCACGCCTATCCCTGGACGTGGGACGCGATCGGGGGCGGCAGCACGTGGTGGTACCTCCCCGTGTGGTGGATGCTCGGCACCTACGCCGCCTGGATGGGAGGGCTGCTCACGGCGGCCCGGGCCCGGCGCGGGGCAGCGGGTCTGGCGGGCGCGGCGCTGCCCGTCCTCGTGGGCGCGTTGGCGGTCGGGGGCGCGGCCGCGGCCATGAACTGTCCGGTGCGCTTCGTCGTCACGTCCGGTGCCGGCTTCGTGGGCGTGCTGACCCTGTTCGCGCTGGCATCCGTCGCGCGCCGGCCCTGAGTGCGGAGCGGCGGTGCCGCGCTGGCTCGCACACCTGTTGATTACCGCCGGCTGGCTCCTCACGCCCTTCTGGGCGTGGGGAGCGTCATTCATGGGGGTCTGGATCGGTGCGCGCATCGCCGCGCGATGGTCGGACCCGGTCGCGATGGTGGGCGTCGTCGTGGGTGTGGCGGCCGTCGCGGGGCTGGGCGGCCTGGGGCTCTGGGTTCGCTGGATGCGGCGCCTGCCGCACCGCCTCTCGCGGCGGATGGCCCCGCGCCGCCCGTCCCGGGAAACCGATGCGGCCCCGGCTGACTGAGCGAACGAGCGCCACCCTGGCGGCCGCGCTGGCACTCGTGGCCGGTCCGCTCGGCGCGCAACCGGCATCGCGGCGGCTGGACGTGCAGGTCGGTCGGTGGGCGCGCGCGGACGGCGGCCAGGCAGCGAGCTACGCCATGCGGTCGAGCCGCCGGCTCGTCGGCCCGGTGCAGCATGGGGTGGGGCTACACCTGCTAGTGGACCAGCGCGCCGGGCGGCGTCGCGCGTTCTACGGCGCGGGCTACGAGCTCACGGCGTGGCGCGCGTCCCGGGGCCTCGCGGTGTATCCCGTCGCCGGGCTCGCCCTCGGCCTGTCCACCGATTCCGCCGGCGACGAGATCGCTGCGCTGTGGCGCGTGGGTGCGGGACTCGAGTGGCGGCCGTTCGCCCCGCTCGCATTCGGGGTGGAAGGCACCTACGTCGTCGAGGACCGCGGCCCCCGCGGGTGGTGGCGCCTGGGGGACGCGCGCGAGGGCTGGCGCGTCGCCGCCGGGGTCACGGTCCATTGGCGGCGTGGGGGCCGCGCATCGGGGGACGGGGGACGAGGCGCGCGGCCCGAGCTGCGCCCGAGCCGGATCGAGGGCCGCGCGGCGCCCGTGGTCGAGACCGCGCTCGAGGCCCTGGGGACGCCGTACGCGTGGGGCGGGAGCGCGGACAACGGGTTCGACTGCTCGGGTCTGATCCAGTACGCGTACGGCCGGCACGGCGTGTCGCTGCCGCGGCGCAGCCGCGACCAGGCGCAGGTCGGTAACGGCGTACCGGCCCGACTCGACGCGCTCCGGGCGGGCGACATCCTCGCCTTCAACGCCGCGCCCGGTGGCGGCGTCACCCACGTCGGGCTGTACGTGGGTGACGGACTGTTCATTCACAGCGCGCGCGACGGGGTGCGTGTCTCGGTGCTGTCGAGCGGGGACCCCGATGGCGCGCACTGGCTCGCCCGGTGGGTGGGGGCGCGGCGGGTGCTGCCGTGAGGGCCCGCCGCTGGGTGGTGCTGCTCGCACCGCTGGCGCTCGCGTGCGGCAGCGCACGGCGTGTCCCGACCAGCCTGCGCGGGTACGACATCCTGGTGACGGGCCGCGACACGTTGAGCCAGGCGCTGGCGGCGGCGTTTTCCCGCGAGGGCCTGCGAGTGCGCCGCGATCCCAAAGGCGGGGGCCCGGCTGCGGCGGCGCTCGTGGTGTATGAGTTCCGCGATCCCGGGCGCCAGGGACGCCGCTGGCTGTACGGACGACTGTTCGACGCGCGCTCCAGCGGCGTCGTCGCCGCCGCGGCGTTGCCGACCGACAGCCTGCCCCTGGCCGGCCGCGCGCGCGCGCGACGCCTGGTGGCCGCGCTGCTCGCCCCGCCGGACACGACGGAAATCCCGGAAATCCCGGAAACCCCAGACGATTAGCCGCCAGGGGCGCCGGGCTTGACACGCCCTCGCCGTCATGGCAGATTCCTGCGCGTTCGTTAGCACTCACCATAGCAGAGTGCTAACACACTACCTGTCAACGAGATATGTCAGTCAGTAACCCACAGGAGCCGGAGGTTCAGGTTTATGGCAACGGCGACCAAGAGCAAGCTCAAAGTGTTCCCGCTGGCCGACCGGGTGGCCATCCGTCCGATGGAAGAGACGGAGACCATGAAAGGCGGGTTGTACATCCCCGACACGGCCAAAGAGAAGCCGATCCAGGGCGAAGTGATCGCGGTGGGTCCCGGGCGCCGCGAGAAGGGTGAAGTGGTCCCGATGGAGTTGAAGATCGGCGACCGCGTGATCTACGGGAAGTACAGCGGCACGCAGGTGGAGCTCGAGGGTGAGGAAGTCATCCTCATCAAGGAATCCGACGTCATCGCCAAGCTCGGCTGAGCCGAGGCATCAGGGAGGAACGATCGAGATGGCTGCGAAATATCTGGAGTTCAACACGGAGGCCCGCGCGCGCCTGAAGAAGGGCGTGGACAAGCTGGCCGAGGCCGTCAGGGTGACGCTCGGTCCCAAGGGCCGCAACGTCGTCATCGAGAAGAAGTTCGGCAATCCGACGGTCACGAAGGACGGCGTGACGGTGGCGAAGGAAATCGAGCTCGAGGACGAGATCGAGAACATGGGCGCCCAGATGGTCAAGGAAGTGGCGACCAAGACGTCGGATCTCGCCGGCGACGGCACCACGACGGCGACGGTGCTCGCGCAGGCGATCTTCCGCGAGGGTCTCAAGTCGGTGACGGCCGGCGCCAACCCGATGTCGCTCAAGCGGGGCATCGAGAAGGCGGTCGATGCCGTCGTCGAGGACCTCAAGAAGATCTCGGTGCCGAGCGAGGGCAAGAAGGCGATCGCCCAGGTCGGCACGATTTCGGCCAACAACGATCCCGAGATCGGGAAGTTGATCGCCGAAGCGATGGAGAAGGTCGGCAAGGACGGCGTGATCACGGTCGAGGAAGCGAAGGGGCTCGAGACCACGCTCGAGACCGTTGACGGGATGCAGTTCGACCGCGGCTACCTGTCGCCCTACTTCATCACGGATCCCGAGAAGATGGAAGCGGTGCTCGAGGACGGGTACATCCTCGTGCACGACAAGAAGATTTCCGCCATGAAAGACCTGCTGCCGATCCTCGAGAAGGTCGCGCAGTCGGGCAAGCCGCTGCTCATCATCGCCGAGGACGTCGAGGGCGAGGCCCTCGCGACGCTCGTCGTGAACAAGCTCCGCGGCACGCTCAAGGTCTGCGCGGTCAAGGCGCCGGGCTTCGGCGACCGCCGCAAGGAAATGCTGCGGGACATCGCGGTGCTCACCAACGGCAACGTGATTTCGGAAGAGGTCGGCTTCAAGCTCGAGAACACCGTGCTGAACGACCTCGGCCACGCGAAGCGCATCGTCATCGACAAGGACAACACCACCCTCGTCGGCGGCAAGGGTAAGCACGACGCGATCCAGGGCCGCATCAACGAGATCAAGGCCGCGATCGACAAGTCCACGTCCGACTACGACAAAGAGAAGCTGCAGGAGCGGCTCGCGAAGCTCGCCGGCGGCGTGGCCGTCATCAACGTCGGCGCCGCGACCGAGACGGAGATGAAGGAGAAAAAGGCCCGCGTGGAGGATGCGCTCCATGCCACCCGGGCGGCGGTCGAGGAGGGCATCGTGCCGGGCGGCGGCGTCGCCCTGCTGTGGGCCCAGAAGTCCCTCGATCGGGTGAAGGGTGCCGATGACGACGAGCGGGTGGGCGTGGAAATCGTGCGCCGTGCCCTCGAGGAGCCGACGCGGATGATCGCGCAGAACGCCGGCGCCGAGGGATCGATCGTCGTGGGCAGGATCAAGGACTCGAAGGACAAAAACTTCGGGTACAATGCCCAGAGCGACGATTACGAGGACCTGGTCGCGGCGGGGGTCATCGACCCGACCAAGGTCACCCGCACCGCGCTGCAGAACGCGGCGTCGATCGCGGCGTTGCTCCTCACCACCGAGTGCGTCGTGGTCGAGAAGAAGGAGAAGGACAAGGCACCCCCGATGCCGGGCGGCGCCGGCGGCATGGGTGGCATGTACTAGCACCCGCCCCGCCAGACCGTCGGCAATGCCCCGGGGGAGTGCTCCCCGGGGCATTGTCGTGCCGGACGGAGCGGGGGACGGCGGTCCCGGGATGCCGGTGGGGCCAGCATGGCTTTCCCGTCGGCCCAAATGTCGTATCTTGCTTTCCGTGAGCCACTTGCCGATAGCCTGAGGGCTCCTCGCGATGCCCGACCAGCCTCCGGCCCCCCCCCAGCGCCCGGGCGCGGCGCCCAGGCGGGCGGCCTTGTCCCGGGACTTGAGCGAGTTCCTGGTCGAGTTGTCGATCGCCCTCCACAAGCACGCCATCTATCCCGAGGGCCATCCGTCGCTGGCCCCGGCCGCCCTGCACGTCGCCGAGCGGGCCGAGGCACTGCTCGCGAACCGCGGGTCGCTGTCCCTGGGCGTCGCGCGCGAGCAGCTCGTCATCGAAGGGGTGGCCACCGATCCGAAGCACCCGGTCCTGGCCGAGCTCGCGGGCCGGCTGCACCGCCACCACCTCGGTGCCATCACGTTCACCCGGGGGATCGAGGTCGGCGAGGTGCGCGATCTCCTGCGCACCATCGCCGTCGAAGCGGATCGCACCGGGCAGCCGCTGGGGCTCGGTCCCGCGGAGGCGTTGCAGGCGTGGCCGCACGCGCGGCTCCACGCGCTGACCTACGAGCGCCTCGAGCTCGTCGGCGACCGGGATCGGCCGCCGGTGGACGACGAAGCGGACCTCGACGAAGGCGGGCGCACGCGCCTGCGCGGGGCACAGCTGTGGATCGGCCTCGCGCGCGCGGCAATGGCAGGCCAGCTCGGCGAGGACGACCCGGCGCCCACCAAGCCGGCCGTGATCGCGAAGGCGATCGATGACCACCCAGCCGCCGCGGGCTACGACCAGGTGATCGTCGGGTACCTGCTTCAGATCGCCGACGAGCTGCGGACGGCCGGAGGGGAAAGCGCGTTCGAGCTGCGCCGACGGACGGCGACCCTCATTCGCGAGCTGCGGCCCGACACACTCCAGCGGCTCGTCGAGATGGGGGGGGACGGGGCGCAGCGGCGCAAATTCGTGCTCGACGCCGCGGACGGCATGGCGGTGGACGCCGTGGTGGAAATCGTGCGGGCGGCGGCCCAAGCCTCGGAGCAGTCGATCTCCCACTCGATGGTCCGCATGCTCAACAAGCTCGCGGCCCACGCCGACGGGGGCCCGCCTGCGGCCCGGGTGTTGGCCGATACGGGACTGCGGGATCAGGTCCGGCGCCTGCTCGCGGGATGGGAGCTCGAGGATCCGAATCCCACCCCGTACGGCGCGGCACTCCAGCGGATGTCGCAGACGCACCGGGTAGCGGACCCGGCGCATGCTCCCGTGATGTTCACCGAAGCGACACGGCTCGTGAAGATGAGCCTCGAGCTTGGCGCGCCCGGGCCCATGGTCGCGCGGGCGGTGGAGAATCTGGTCGCCACCGGGCGTCTGGCCGAGCTGCTCGACGTGCTGGCCGCGGCCGGCACCGAGGGGGACACGGGTGCCACCGCCGAAGCGTTGCGCCGGCAGGTGGCGACGCCCGAGCGCGTGCGCCTGCTGTTGCGCGTCGATCAGCCGGACGTCGAGCTGCTCGACCGGGTCCTGGCCATCACCGGGGCGGCGGCGGCCGACGAGCTGCTCGATGCCCTGGCCGTCACCGAGTCCCGCACGATGCGGCGCGTCCTGCTCGAGCGGCTGGGGCGGTTCGGGGCCACGATCGCGCCGCAGGTCCGCGCCCGGCTCGACGATGGCCGCTGGTTCGTGGTCCGCAACCTGCTCGGCTTGATGGAGGAGTGGCCGGAGTACCCCGCGGACTTCAGCGCCACGCCGTACGCCATCCACGCCGACCACCGCGTGCGCCGCCAGGCGCTGAAGCTCCAGCTGCGCCTGCCGGCCGAGCGCGACCAGGCCGTGGCGGCGGCGCTGTCCGATCCCGAGGCCATGGTCGTGGGCTGGGGCCTGCGGGCGGTGCAGGGTCAGATCCCGCCGGCGCTCGTGCCGCTCGTGGCGCGCCACGCCGTGGCGGGCGCGGCGGACGACGTCCGGCCGCTCGCGCTCAAGGCCTTGGGACGGTGCCGCGATCGCATGGCGCTGGAGAGCCTGCTCAAGGCGACCGAGGGTGGCCGCACCCTGCTCGGCCGCGCCAAGCTGGCGCCGAAATCGCGCGATCTGCTCGCCGCCCTGCGGGCCCTGGCCGACGGGTGGGCGCAGGCACCGGAGGCGGCCGAAGTGCTCGCGCGGGCGGCGCAGTCGGACGATCCCGACATCCGGGCGGCCGCGGGGGCGGGATGAGTCGCGCGACGCAGTTCCTGGGCGGGTTCGCGCAGGCGCTGTCAGCCATGCGGATGTACGCCGACGGGCACCCGCAGCGCGAGCGGGCGATCGACGAGGCGTTTCGCGACCTCGAGGAGCTGCAGGCCGAGGACCCGCGACCGCTGTTCACCTTCCTCGGCGACGAGGTTGTCTACCGCAACCTGCCGCTGCGGGCGCTGCGCGAATGGGACTGGTCGCAGCGGCTCGCGGCGGTGGGCGTGCAGCGGCTCGAGTTCGTCGACCAGACCACGCGCGAGGACTTCGAGGCGTTCCTGGACGAGGTGGTCGTGCGGCTCGCCCTCGGTTCCGTCGATACGTCCGACGCGCGTCAGCTGCGCCGCACTACCATCAAGTTCGGGGTGGTAGGGATCCGCGGTGGGGCCGAGGCGACCGCGGCCGAGTCCGCCGTCACGGCGACCCTGTCGTTCAGCCTCGGCGAGGAAGCCGAAGCGATCCGCTGGCTGCACGACGAAGTCCGGGATGGATCGGCGCTGCCAATCATGGAGGCCGAAACGGTGGTGCAGTCGCTCGCGGTCGCCATGCACGGCGGGCGCCAGGTGATGCTGCCGCTGCTGCAGCTGAAGGACTTCGACCAGTACACCACGACCCACTCGCTGAACGTGGCCGTGCTCACGATGGGCCTCGCCGAATTCATGGGGATCGGCGCCGCCGACGTGCGCGCGTGCGGTCTCGCCGGCCTGCTGCACGACGTCGGGAAGATCAAGATTCCCCGGGAGCTGCTCATCAAGCCGGGGAAGCTCACGCCCGACGAGCGGAGCGTCATCAGCCAGCACCCCGGATTTGGCGCGCAGCTGATCCTGGCATCGGCGGAGGACCTGGATCTCGCGGCCGTGGTCGCCTACGAGCACCACATCATGCTCAACGGCGCCGGCTATCCCCGCCTGCGCTTCGCGCGCGCGTGCCACCGCACGTCCAATCTCGTCCACGTGTGCGACGTCTTCGACGCGCTGCGCACCCGCCGTCCATACCGGGATGCCTGGCCTGCCGAGGACGCGTTGCGCTACCTGCAGGGCCGCGCGGGCATGGAGTTCGATCCCGAGATCGTTCGCCCCTTCGTGACGATGATCCGCCAATGGGAATCGGGCGTCACGGTCCTCACCGACGAGGAGGCGCCCATCCAGCAGACGGATGTCGCGGCGGACCCCGGCGCCGATGAGGCGGGTATGACGGACTCATCGGGGAACCACTACGGATGACACGCCGCGACCATCGCCACCTGTTGTGCCTGCTGGGGCTCGTGCTCGGACTGGGCGCGCCCCCCGCGACCGCTCAGGCGCGCGGGCTGGAGGGCCGATGGCGCGCGCGCACTGGGGAAGCGATCCACCACATCGCCGTCCGGAGCGACAGCTCGGCGCAGTTCGGCGAGCAGGTCGCGCGGTGGCGCATCGTGGCGGACAGTCTCTGGCTGACGGTCGGTGACGGCGTCTGGATGGTCTACGCGATGCGGCTCTCGGGTGACCGACTGACGCTGTCGGGGGGTGACCTGGAGCAGCCCGTGACGCTGCGCCGGGTGGGGCCGGCCGGACCGCGGGAAGGCGCGGCGGTCATTCCACCGGCGCCGCCGCCGGACGCGCGCGCATGGTGAGCGGTGCTGGTCCGACCCGCCGGACGGCCGGGGCTCAGGTCACGGCCCAGTCGTAGACCCGTCCGAGCGCCCCCCGCACGGCGTCGTCCACCACCACATCCCGTCGCGGCAGCACCCGTGCGGCGATCCCGAGAAACCCCTCGCGGGTGAGGCGCTCGGACGACGTACCGCCCCAGGCAAAGGGCGCCACGTGGCGCGGCGCGCGCACCGTGTCGAACACGTTCGCCCCGGCGCCGATGACGCTGCCCGTGGACAGCAGCGTGCCGATCGCCGTCTTCGCGTGGTCGCCGAGCAGGCTGCCGAGAAACTGCAGGCCCGTCTCGATGCGGTGGCCGGTCACGTCGAGGCGGACCGGACCGTAGGTGTTCTTGAGATTCGAGGTGATGGTTCCCGCGCCGAGGTTCACCCAGCGGCCGATCACGGAATGGCCGACGAACCCGTCGTGCGCCTTGTTGGCGTATCCGAGGAACACCGTGTGGGCCAGCTCCCCGCGCACGACGCAATGGGGGCCGATCGCGGCGTGCCGCATGAGCCCGCCGAGCAGGCGGGTATTCGCGCCCGCCCACAGCGGGCCTTCGAGCCGCGTGCCACTCTTCACTTCGACTCCGCTCTCGAGCACGATCGGTCCGGCCGAGGTGTCGAACACGACGCCCGGCTCGACGCCGGCGCCGAACAGCGCCACCTGGCCGGGATCACCGATCACGATGGAGCCCGCGGGCAGCGGATCGCTCTCGTCGAGCAGCCGCCGCAGGTCCTCGCGCAGCAGGGCCTCCTGCGCCGGGATCAGGTCGTAGACGCCGCGGAGCAGCACGCCCGTCACCTCGACGGTGACCGCCTGGGGCAGTGGCCCCCGCCATTCCACACCGGCGGGGACCGCCCATCCGACGGTGATGCCGCCGTGGGTAAGACGCACCGGTGTGTCGGGGAGGGCCGGCGCCAGCCCGCGCGGCGCGAACGTGGACGACCCGATGACCGCCGGACCGGTGACCGGGTGGGGCGCCCGCACCGGCGGCACGCCAACCTCGGGGAATCCCGCCAGGTGCGGCAGGGCCATGATGCCCGCGGTCTGGAGTCCGAGGAACGCTTCCCAGCGCTCGCGCACGAGCGGGGCGCCTGCCCGGAGCTCGCTCAATGGCCGCACGCCGGCAAACGGCGCCCAGGCGGGCGACGGATCGGGATCGAGCAGGTACAAGGCGGTGGTCATGTTTTCTGGACGAGTCGCTTGAGTTGTTCCGCGCGGCCCGGCGGCGTCACGAGCGTCCGGCCGTTCGCGCGCACGACGATCAGATCGCGCACCCCCAACACCATCAGCGGTTCTCCCTCGGCCCAGAGCACGCAGTCGCGCACCTCGGGGCCGACGGTGACGTCTCCCACGACCACGTTGCCGTTGGCATCGCGGCGGCGGACCCGCCGCAGCGCGTCCCACGAGCCGATGTCGTCCCAGGGGAAGCGGCCCGTGACCACGGCGAGGCGCTCCGTGCGCTCCAGGACGGCGACGTCCACGGCGGCCGGGGTGACGCGGGCGAAGAAGCCCGCAACGTCCCCTGCGGCGAGCGCGGGCCAGCCGGGCCGCAGCTCGCGCGCGTGGCGCCGCGCCTCCTCGAGGAACCGCGCCGTGCCCCAGGCGAACAGTCCCGTGTTCCACAGGGCGCCCTGGCGGCGCAGGCGTGCCGCCTGCGCGCGCGTCGGCTTCTCCTCGAAACGCGCGACCCGCCGGGCCCGTCCGAGGCGGCCGCCGGGGACCACGTAGCCGTAGCCCGTCTCGTCGCGCGTGGGGCGGACGCCGACGGTCGCGAGCACGTCATGCGCACGCGCCACCTCAAGCGCGCGGCGCGCCGCGTCGCGAAACGCGGTGTCGTCCCCGATCGCCCAGTCCGCGTGCATCGAGAGCATGTGTCCGTCCGGGTCCCGCGCCAGGATCCACTGGGCCGCCCAGGCCAGCGCCGGAGCCGTGGAGGCCGCGTGGGGCTCGACCAGCACGCGGTCGCGCGAGACTTCGGGCGCGGCCTCGAGTAACCGGTCCGCGAGCGCCGCGCCGGTCACGAGGAGGATGTGGTCGGGCGTAACGAGTCCGGCGAGCCGGGTGACGGCTTGGGCGACGAGCGGCCGATCGCCCGCGAGCGGCAGCAGCTGCTTCGGCCGCTCGGGCGTCGAGAGCGGCCAGAACCGGGTACCCGCTCCGCCGGCCAGGATCGCGGCCCAGACGGCCATCAGGTCGGCTCCGGGCCGCGGGCGGCGAGAACGGCGAGCACGCGCTGGGTGAGCTTGGTCGGGCTGAACGGCTTCGCAAGGACGTGACCCCCGACCCGCGCGACCTCATCGAGCACCCGGTCGTCTCCTTCGGCGGTGATCACCAGGATCGGCAGACCGGCCGTCGCCGGTGCGGCGCGCAGCTCCCGCAGCAGCTCCAGACCGGAGCCGTCGGGCAGATGGAGATCGAGCAGCATGGCGGCCGGCTCGGGCGGACGGGCGAGAGCGCGCCGGGCCTCGTCCAACGAGCGCGCGGTGACCACCGTGACGCCGAGCTGCTCGAGCAGCGGGCGCACGAGCAGCGCGACGTGCGGTTCGTCGTCGACGAGGAGAACATGGCGCGGGCCGGCCTGCATCGCCGCCCGTCAGAACAGGCCGGCGAGGGCCGTGCGGTGGCGCTGGATCTCGAACAGCAGGGACCCGACGTTGACGCCGGGCGCGACGAGGATGACGAGCGTGGCCTCGGGGGTCAGCGCCGCGACGATGGCGAGCCCCGTGGCGAACTCGAGCACGCCGGCGGTGAAGGCGCCGCGCCCGCCCGCGATGCCGAAATCGGCCACGCCGCGCAGGGCGGTGGGCAGGAGCGCCGCTACCCCTTCGCCGTCCACCCCGTCGCGGGTCCGCGAATCGATGGGCAATCCGTCGCTGCCCACCACGAGCACGGCGTCCACCCCTTCTCGTTGGTGGAACGCCTCGACGACGTCGCGGATGCTCGGCATACGGCGGCCAAGCTAGGAGTCGAGACGACCGAAGTCAAGCATTCACTATGGGTTGACCTGTCTCGTCGCACGCCAGTATCTTCCCGCCACCTGCGATGCGCGCCTCCACTCCGGTCCCGTTGCTCACCCTCATGGTGGCTGCCGCGCTCGCCGCCGGCGCCTGCTCGACCGACCTGCAGCTGCCGCCCGCCGCGCTGGCCAACGAGCTCGACACCGTTTCGCTGTACGCGCTCACCGGCACGCCCGTGGGCCTGCCGTCCGCGTATCTCCTGGAGTTCCGGCGTGCCGTGCGGACCGATCAGTCGGCGACGTTGGATTTCGCCTTCGACATCACCGCCGCGGGCGATCCCGTGCTCCTGCCCACCGGACCGCTCGGCCTGGGCGAGGGGTCCGGTTTGCAGGTGTCGCCCGAGCCGTTCGACTCGATCACCATCGCGCCGGGCGGCGGGTATGTGTACGACGCGGCGACGCCGTCGGACTCGGGTGCCGACCTGCTCGTGCAATCGCGCGTGACCATCTGCAATTTCGGGGCGCGGGTGTCGTACTACGCGAAGCTCCGGGTGCTGGCGGTGGATCCGGGCGAGCGGCGCATCGACTTCGAAATCCTCGTCAACGCCAACTGCGGGTATCGGGGGCTCGAGCCGGGGCTGCCGACCCGGTGACCCGGTGATCGACCTCAGGGTCCTGCGGTCGTCCCCCGCCGAAGTCCGCACCGCGCTCGCGCGCCGCGGCGACCCTGCCGTGGCGGCACTCGTGGACGAGGTCGCCACGCTGGACGAGCGTCGTCGCGGGCTGACCGCCGAGCTCGACCGGCTCAACGCGGAGCGCAACGCCGCGGCGAAGACGGACGCGGAAATGCTCCGGGGCGGTGGCGCGCTGTCGCCGGAGATCATCGCCGAGCGGCGCGCGCTCGGTGGGCGGATCAGCGCCGCGGAGCGTGAGCTACGCGCGACCCAGGACACGCTCGAGCAGCGGGCCCTCTACGTGCCCAACCTGCCACTGCCCGATCTTCCCGATGGCGATGCCAGCCACAACCGTGTCGTGCGCGCGTGGGGTGACCCGCCCGCCGGCGCCGCCCCTCCGCCGCACTGGGAAATCGGAGAGCGCCTGGGCATCCTCGATCTGGCGCGCGGCGCCAAAGTGGCCGGTTCGGGGTTCCCCGTACTGGTCGGTGCCGGAGCGCGGCTGGCCCGGGCCCTCATCTCCTTCATGATCGACCTGCACGTGCGGGAGCATGGGTACGTGGAGGTCGAGCCCCCGTTCGTGGTGACGCGCGACACGATGCGTGGGACCGGGCAGGTCCCGAAATTCGAGGACGACGCCTACCGGACGACGCCCGACGACCTGTTCCTCGTGCCGACGGCCGAAGTGCCGGTGACCAACCTCCACCGTGACGAGATCCTGGATGGCGCGAGCCTGCCGCTGAGCTACGTGGCCTACACGCCCTGCTTCCGCCGCGAGGCGGGGGCGGCGGGTAAGGACACGCGCGGCCTGCTGCGCGTGCATCAGTTCGACAAGGTGGAGCTGGTCCGCTTCACGCGGCCCGAAGAGAGTGCGGCGGAACACGAGCGCCTGACCCGCCATGCCGAGGCGGTGCTGCAGCGTCTGGAGCTGCCGTACCGGGTGGTGTTGCTGGCGGCGGGCGACGTCGGGTTCGCGAGCGCCAAAACGTACGATCTCGAGGTGTGGGCGCCGGGGGTCGGACAATGGCTCGAGGTGTCGAGCTCGAGCACCTTCACCGATTTCCAGGCGCGGCGCGCGAACATCCGCTTTCGTCCGCGGGCCGGCGAAAAGCCCGCGTTCGTGCACACGCTCAATGCCTCGGGCGTGGCACTGCCGCGCACCATGGCGGCCCTGCTCGAGAACCGCCTCCAGTCCGACGGGTCGGTGTCCCTGCCGGCAGCGCTCGTGCCGGCCTTCGGCGCGGAGCGGCTGGTCGGAGCCGGTGGCACCTAGGGAGTTCCTGCGCCGCCGGGGCCCGTCGCTGCTCGTGGCCCTGGCGCTGCTGCTCGGCGCCCTGTCCGTGGGCTACGCGTGGGTCGTGGCCCTGCATCTGCGCGCGGACGCGCGGGAGACGAGCCGCCTGCTCGCGCGCGTCTTCGCCGGGCTCTCCGACCCCAATCCGGATGCCGCTACGGCCGCGCTCCTGGATCTCGCGGCCCGTATCCGGACGCTGGGCGTGCCGGTGGCGGTCACCGACGCCGATGGGCGGGTCACCGCCACCGCCAACAGCCCGCTCCCGCCCGACGCCGATGGCGTCGCCCTGCGGCGCTGGATCGCCGAGCTGGACGCGGTCAACGTGCCCCTCTCCCAGCCGGGCGTGGGCACCGTGCACTTCGGCGCCCTGCCCGTCGAGCGCCCGTTCGCCGCGCTCGCCGTGCTCCAGCTCGCCGTCCTGGTGTCGCTGGTCGGGCTCGCGTGGTGGGCCTCGCAAATCCGGGTGGCGGCCGCTCGGGACCGCCTGTGGGTCGCGATGGCGCGCGAGTCGGCGCACCAGCTCGGCACACCGCTGATGAGCCTCACCGGCTGGATCGCGCACCTGCGGGAAACGCCCGGGGTGCCCACCGGCGAGCTGGCGGATCATCTGCAGGCGGACGTCGACCGCCTCGAGCGGGTCGCCAAGCGGTTCGAGCGCATCGGGCGGCCGGCGCGCCGCGAGCCGGTGGGGCTGGGCGCGATCGCCGAGCGGGTGACGCAGTACTTCCGACCCCGCCTGCCGACGCTCGCGACGCCGATCGGCCTCGAGCTCACGGCCGCCGGCCCGGGTCCCACCGTGCTCGGCGATCCGGTCCTCGTCGAGTGGGCGCTCGAAGCGGTGGTTCGCAACGCGATCGACGCGGTGAGCGGCCGGGGCGGGAAGATCGAGGTCTACGTGACGGCGAGCGAGCGGCTGGGACGGGTCCACGTCGCGGACGACGGCCCCGGGGTGCCGGCGGCCATTCGGTCGCAGCTGTTCGAGCCGGGCGTGACCACCAAGCCGGGGGGATGGGGCATCGGCCTGGCCCTGGCGCGCCGCGTGGTGGAGCACCAGCACGGTGGCCGAATCGCGCATCAGCCGCGCGCCGAGGGATCGGAGTTCGTGCTCGAGTTCCCCCTCGTGGCGCCGGCGGAGTGACGGGGCTGCTCGCACTCAACCCGGGCCAGCGGGCCGCCGTCGAGCATCCGGAGGGCCCGGTCCTCGTGCTCGCCGGGGCCGGCTCGGGAAAGACGCGGGTCCTCACGGCGCGGATCGCGCACCTCATCCGCGAACGGCGTGTGCCGCCCGAGCGGATCTTCGCCGTGACGTTCACGAACAAGGCCGCCGGGGAGATGCGCGACCGCGTCGCCGCCCTGCTGGGGGCCGATCCGCGCGGGCTGTGGATCGGGACGTTTCACGCACTCTCGGCGCGGCTGTTGCGGCGGGAGGCCGCGGCGCTGGGCTTCACGCACGCGTTCACCATCTACGACGTGGACGACACCCAGGCGCTCATCAAGCGGCTGCTCGAGGCGCAGGGGCATTCCGCGAAAGCGTACCCGCCGCGCGCGGTGCACGCCGTGATCTCGAGCGCCAAAAATCGCCTCCTCACCCCCGAGGAGCTGGGCGGCAACGCCGAGGGCCCGCTCGAGCGCGTGGCGGCGGACGTGTTCGCACGGCTGGGGCCGGCCCTACGCCTCGCCAACGCGATGGACTTCGACGATCTCCTGCTGCACCCCCTGACCCTGTTTCGCGAGCACCCGGAGCGCCTCGCGGCCTGGCAACGCCGTTTCATGCACGTAATGGTGGACGAGTTTCAGGACACGAACCGCGCGCAGTACCTGCTCGTCAAGCAGCTCGCGGCTCAGCACCACAACCTGTGCGTCGTGGGCGACGACGATCAGGCGATCTACGGCTGGCGCGGCGCCGACGTGCGGCACATGCTGAGCTTCCAGCGGGACTTTCCCGACGCGGCGATGGTGCGCCTGGAGGAGAACTACCGCTCCACCCAGATCATCCTCGACACGGCGAACGCCGTGATCGCGGAGAACCGGGAACGGCTCGGCAAGACGCTGTTCACGGCCAAACAGGGCGGGGCGCCGGTGGTGGCGTTCACGGCGGCCGACGAGCGCGACGAGGCCCAGTGGGTCGCCCGCGAGCTCTCGGCCCTGGCCGCCGAGGGGCACGCCGACTGGGGCGACTGCGTCGTGCTGTATCGCACCAACGCCCAGTCGCGCCCGTTCGAAGAAGCGTTTCGCATGCAGGGGATCCCGTATCGCATCGTGGGCGCGATCAGCTTCTACGAGCGGCGCGAGGTCAAGGACCTGCTCGCCTACCTGCGGCTGATCGCCAACCCGGCGGACGACGAGGCGTTTTTGCGCGCCGTGCTCGCGCCCCGGCGCGGCATCGGGGATACCTCCCTTGGTGCGCTGGTGCAGGCCGCGGGGCAGTGGCAGTGGCCGCTGCTGGCGGCGGCCCGCGCCGCCGACCGGGTGCCCGGTCTCCGTCCCAACGTGCGGGCGCAGCTCCAGCACTTCGCGGGGGCGATCGACCGGCTCCGCGACGCGGTCGCCGGCGGGGATCCGGCGACGGCCCTCGAGAGCATCCTCACCGCCACGGGCTACGAGCAGTACCTGGCGGAGGAAGGCCCGGAGGGCATCGAGCGCCTGGACAACGTCCGGGAGTTGATCGCGGGCGCGGCGGAGTGGGCGGAGGTCGCGGGGGCCCCGGTGCCGGGCGACGAGGACGGGGGGACCGCCGTCGAGCGGTATCTGACGCAGGCGGCCCTCGTCACCCCGGTGGACGAGCGCGAGCGCGCCACGGGGGCGCGGATCACGCTCATGACCCTGCACACGGCGAAGGGGCTGGAGTGGCCGGTCGTCGCGATCGCGGGGCTCGAAGAGGGACTGTTCCCGCTCGCGCGGGCGGCGGGTGAGGAAGGCGGGCTGGAGGAGGAGCGGCGGTTGTGTTACGTGGGGCTCACGCGCGCTCGCGAACGGCTGTATCTCTCCTGGGCCCGCACCCGGTACCGGTTCGGCCGCCTGGAGCTGGGCGAGCCCTCGCGCTTCCTCGAGAGCGTGCCGGCGCGGGTCCTGACGGAGCGCAGCACCCCCGCGCGATGGGGAGTGGGCAGCGCCGAGCGGGCGCGGGGGCGGCGCCCGCGCCGCGACGCGTTCGACGACGCCGATTTCCCCGATGTCGAGCTCGCGTCGCAGGACGCGCCGCGCTACGTGACCGGGGAGCGCGTGCGCCACCGCAAGTTCGGCGCGGGCGTGGTGCGCGCGGTGAGCGGCCGGGGCCGCGGGCTGAAAGTGACGGTCGCGTTCGACGACGAGGAGATCGGGGAGAAGCACCTGCTGGCGGTGTACGCCGGTCTCGAGCCGGACTGGGAGGGGTCATGAGCGTTTCGCGCGACGACGTGCTGCGGATCGCCCACCTGGCGGAGCTGGGCGTCGCGGAAGACGGCGTCGACGAGCTCGCCGAGCAGCTGTCGCACATCCTGGACTACGTGGCGCAGCTCGAGAGGATCCCCGTCGGCGAGGGGGCCCGTCCCTTCGTCGCCGGACCCGAGGCGATCCAGCTGCGGAGCGACGAGGTCCGGCCCTGGCCGCTGGCCATGGGGCCGGCCGAGTTAGCGGCGGCGTTTCGCGACGGCTTCTTCACGGTGCCGCGCCTGGGCCAGTTCGGCGACGACCGCGGCGGCGGAAGCGACGAGTGACGGCACCGGGGGACGTCCGTGGTCTGGCGCGTGGCGTCGCGGACCGGCTCAGCAAGGCGCGCCGGCTCAACGCGTTGCTCACTCCCATCGGCGAGCTGCGGAAGTCGCTGCTGCAGCAGGCGACGGCCGCGCATCCCTCCGGCGTGCTGTACGAGATGCCGGTCGCGGTGAAGGACAACATCGCCACGCTCGATTTCACCACCACGTGCTGCTCGCGCATCCTCGAGGGATATCGGTCGCCCTTCGAGGCGACGGTCGTGACGCGGCTCAAGGCGGCGGGGGCGCTGATCGCCGGCAAGACGAACTGCGACGAGTTCGCCATGGGCTCCTCGACCGAGCATTCGTGCTACGGTCGGTCGGTCCATCCGCTGGACCGGACCCGGGTCCCGGGCGGCTCCTCCGGCGGATCGGCCGTGCTCGTCGCCACCGGGGCCGTGCCCGCCGCGCTGGGCTCCGACACGGGCGGCTCCGTCCGGCAGCCCGCGAGCTACTGCGGGGTCGTGGGATTCAAGCCGACCTACGGACGGGTCTCGCGCTACGGGCTGGTCGCGTTCGGCTCGTCGCTCGATCAGATCGGCGTGCTGGGCCGCAGCGTGCACGACGCCGCGCGCGTGCTGTCGGTCGTCTCGGGTCGTGATCCCCGGGACGCGACGTGCGAGGACCGGGACCCTTTGCGCCTTCCCACCGTGCCCGAGGACTTCCAGGGCTTCGTGATCGGGGTACCCAAGGAGTACTTCCCGCCCGAGCTCGATCCGGGGGTGCGGCGGGCGTGCGAGCGGGCGATCCGCATCATGAAGGACCTCGGCGCGTCGATCCGGGACGTGTCCTTGCCGCACACTGCCTACGCGGTGCCGTCGTACTACATCATCGCGCCTGCCGAAGCCTCCGCCAACCTGGCCCGCTACGACGGCGTGCGGTATGGGCCGCGGTTCGACGGCGCCGCCGACGTCCGGGCGTTGTATCGCTCGACGCGCGGCGCCGGGTTCGGCGACGAGGTGCGGCGCCGCATCCTGATCGGCACCTACGTCTTGTCGTCGGGCTACTACGATCAGTACTACCGCCGCGCCCAGCAGGCGCGCGCCCTGATCGCGCAGGACTTCCGCAACGCGTTCGACCGGGGCGTGGACCTGCTGTTCACGCCGACGACACCGACCACCGCTTTCAAGGCCGGCGAGAAGCTCGCGGACCCGGTCCAGATGTACCTCAACGACGTCTTCACCGTCACCGCCAACCTCGCGGGGCTGCCGGCCCTGTCGCTGCCGATCGGCCGCGTGCGGGGGCTGCCGGTGGGCGGCCAGTTCATCGGGCAGGCGTTCGTCGAGGATGACCTGATCGAGGCGGCGTACGCCCTCGAGCGGGCCGTGCCGGCCCTGGAGGAGGCCTGATGGGCGGGTGGGAGACGGTCATCGGACTCGAGACGCACGTCCAGCTCCGCACCGTTTCGAAAATGTTCTGCGGCTGCTCGACCGCATTCGGCGCCCCACCCAACACCAACGTGTGCCCGGTGTGCCTCGGGCTGCCGGGCGCGCTCCCGGTCCCCAACGCGCTGGCGGTGCGCTTCGCCGTGCGGGCGGCGCTGGCGCTCAACGCCACCGTGCATCCGCGCAGCATCTTCGCGCGGAAGAACTACTTCTATCCCGATCTCCCCAAGGGCTACCAGATCTCCCAGTTCGATCAGCCGCTCGCCACCGGGGGAACCCTGGACTACGTCGACGCCGGGGGCCAGCTCCGGACCGCGACCATCACCCGCCTCCATCTGGAAGAAGACGCCGGCAAGTCGCTGCACGACCGCTTCGCCAGCGCCACGGCGGTGGACCTGAACCGCGCGGGCGTGCCGCTGATCGAAGTCGTCACCGGCCCCGACTTCGAATCGCCGCAGGACGCGCGCGCCTACCTCGTGACCCTGAAGCAGCTCCTCGCGTACGTGGACGTGTCCGACTGCGACCTGGAGAAGGGCAGCCTGCGCGTGGACGCCAACGTGTCGGTCCGCCGCGCGGGACAGACGGTGCTGGGGACCAAGACCGAGGTGAAGAACATCAACTCCTTCGCCTACGTCGAGAAAGCGCTGGGGCTCGAGCGCGACCGGCAGATCGCGCTGCTCGAACAGGGTGGGCGGGTGGAGCACCAGACGATGCTGTACGATTCGCGCTCCAACACCGTGCGGCCGCAGCGCACGAAAGAAGAGAGCCACGACTACCGCTATTTTCCCGAGCCGGACCTGCCGCCCCTCGTGCTCTCCGAGGCGTTCATCACCGAGCTGCGGGAGGAGTTGCCCGAGTTGCCCGCCGCCAGGCGCGAGCGCTTCGAGCAGACCTACGGGTTATCACCCGCGCACGCGGCCGTCGTCGTCGCGGGCCGCAGCGTCGCGGACTACTACGAAACCGTGGTGCGCGCCGGGGCGGAGGCGCAGGCGGCGGCGAACTGGGTCATGGGCGAAGTGCTGGCCGACGCCAAGGAGCATGGCGACGCGCTCCGCGTGCCGCCCGACTCGCTGGCCCGCCTCATCGCGCTGATCAAAGGGGGCACCGTGTCGCACCAGGCCGCGAAGCGCGTCTTCGGCGAGCTCGCGGCGAAGGGCGGCGAGCCGCGCACGGTGGCCGAGGCCCTGGGGCTGGTGCAAGTGGCCGACACGGGGGCGGTGGGCGACTGGGTCGAGCACGTCTTGTCGGACAACTCGGCCGAAGTGGCGCGCTATCGCGGCGGAGAAACCAAGCTGCTGCAGTTCTTCGTGGGGCAGGTGATGAAAGCGTCGCGGGGCAAGGCGGACCCCCAGGTGGCCCGGCAAGTCCTCGAGGACAAGCTCGCGGCGCGCTGACCTACAGCTCGTCGCGCTCGCGCCAGGGGCGCTGCGCCCGGGATTCGCGCCAGAAGCCGAGCGACGGCGTCGGCAGTCCGAAATGCTCCTCGGCGGTGTCCGCGATCCGCCCCGCCTCGTGCCGCGCCCCGTTCCGCAGCGTGGCGCGCCGCATCTGCTTGGCGAGTCCGAGGGCCTTGTCGCCGGCCGGATCGAGCCGCCGCGCGGCGGGAGCCCGGTCGGCCAGCGTCTCCATCACGTATTCGAACGCGACGGCCATGTGCCGCTCCACGTCCGCGTCCAGCAGGTCCCACCGGCTCTTGTCGGCGATCTGCTGGAACGTCCACTGCCAGCTCTGGGTCTCGGTGAGTCGGACCATGCCGCGGAACAGGCGCCGGTTGGTGTGCACGCTGAAGAGGGTAGGGGAGAGGATGCCGTCCAAGTGCGCGTCGCTCGCCGCGTGGTCCTGGACGATGACCTCCTTTGCGGTCCGCGCATACGCGTCGCCGAGGTGAGTTTCGAAGCGGCTCTCCCAGTAGGAGTGGCCCAGCGCCGTGGTGCCCGCGGTCAGGACGAGCTGGCGCGGCACGAAGAAATTGTGGGCGACGGTGTCGGCGGCGAGGTGCGCCAGGTAGCCCAGGCCGAAGGCGTGCAGCGGATCCGTGGGGGCGAGGTCACAGATCTCCTGGCCCACGTGCCAGGCGTGGCAGTGCCGGCCGACCGGCGCGTACTTCTTGGCGAGCGACGTGTCGGCGGCGACGTTGCCGTACAGGAAATCGTGTGGAAAGGCGCGCAACAGATCGCCCACCACGGCGGGCAACTGATAGAGGTTGGCGAGTACCGACTCACCGAGATAGATGTGCGTGCCGGGCGTCCAGGCGTAGAGGGCGGTGGGAAAACAGGCCAGCGCCAGGATCGCGACCGCCGCAACGGTCAGCCCGCGCCTCAGTCGTCCCCCCCCCGTCCCCGGCGTCGCTGCAGGGCGCGCCGCACCCAGCGGAATCCATGCAGGCCCCGCCGCACATTGCGCATCGTCGCCGCGGCCGACAGCGCCGTGTCCTCCACCTCCTCCTGCACCACGCCGACGAGCGTGTCGAGGTCCGCGAGGCGGTCTTCCGCCGCGTCCGCCGCCCGAATGATGCGCAGCCGGATGTCACGCGACGTGCCCACCAGGGCATCCGCCTCCGCCCGGATCGATCCCACGAGGTGGCGCACGTCGTCGAGCGCCGGGCCCGCCGTCCGCTCGAACGCCCGGAAGAGCCCCACGCCCGCCCGGGCCGCGTAGACGCTCGCGACCGCCACCGTCACCGCGGCGAGCGCGATCACCGCGAGGCTCAGCGCCGTCACCACTCCGACCCAGGTCGGCATCATGTAGCAAACTTCGACCCTTTCGGGCCGCAGGGCAACGGCACCGGTGCTTGACGCTGCCGCCTCGAGCCGCCTACGTTGGCCGCCTATGTCCGCCCGTTTCCGCGTCACCGGCGGCCGCGCGCTCAAGGGCACCATCCGCCCGGCCGGCAACAAGAACGCCGCCCTCCCGATTCTCGCCGCGACCCTGCTGGCCGACGGGCCCTGCCACATCGGCAACGTCCCTCGCATCCGCGACGTCGAGACGCTGCTCGCGCTGTTGCGCCACCTCGGCGCGGTGGTCGAATGGACGGGGCCGCAGACGGTGACCGTCGACGCGGCCGGCGCCGAGGCGCGGGAGCTCGACCCCGCGCTGTGTGCCAGGATCCGGGCCTCGATTCTGCTCGCCGGACCAATGCTGGCGCGTTTCGGGCGCGTCAACCTGCCGCCGCCGGGCGGCGACGTCATCGGCCGTCGCCGGGTCGACACGCACTTCCTCAGCTTCGAGCAGCTCGGCGCCGAGCTGAGCGTCGGGGATACCTTCCAGCTCGAGACCCGCGGCGGCCTCCGAGGAGCGGACATCTTCCTCGACGAGCCCAGTGTCACCGCCACCGAGAACGCCCTGATGGCCGCAGTGGCGGCCAAGGGGACCACGGTGCTGCGCAACGCGGCGAGCGAGCCCCACGTCCAGGACCTGGCCCGCTTCCTCGTGAGCCTCGGCGGCGAGATCGAGGGGATCGGCAGCAACGCGCTCACCGTGCGCGGCGGCCGGTCCTTGACGGGCGGGACCTGGACCCTCGGGCCCGACCACATCGAGATCGGGTCGTTCATCGGGCTGGCGGCCGTTACCAATGGAGCCCTCGCCATCGAAGGGGTGCGGGCCGACGACCTGCGTGCCACGCTGTTCGCCTTCGACCGGATCGGTGTGCGCCCCCGCCTCGACGGCACCACGCTCGTGGTCGATCCCGACCAGGAGCGCCGCGTCCGCCCGGACCTGGGCGGCCACGTCCCCAAGCTCGAAGACGGCCCCTGGCCGGCGTTTCCGGCCGATCTGATGTCGATCGCGCTCGTCGCCGCCACCCAGTGCGAGGGCTTGCTGCTCGTGTTCGAGAAGATGTTCGAGTCCCGGCTGTTCTTCGTGGACAAGCTCATCGGGATGGGTGCCCGCATCGTGCTCTGCGATCCCCACCGCGCCGTCATCGCCGGCCCGTCCCAGCTCCGGGGCGGGGTGGTCGAGAGCCCCGACATCCGCGCCGGCATGGCCGTCCTGCTCGCCGCGCTCGCGGCGCGGGGCGAGTCGGTCATCCACAACATCGGGCAGATCGAGCGCGGTTACGAGCGTATCGAGGAGCGCCTGCGCGCGTTGGGGGCGGAGATCGAGCGGATCGAAGACGACGGGCGGCGCACGGCGGGCGCCCCAGTCCCGCGTCCCTGACAGGGGGCCGGCGGTGCAGCGTCCCTCCGGTGCATCCCCGGCCTGGCCCGTCCTGTCGGAGTCCTCCGGCGCGGACCCCCGCGTTCCCCGTCTCGAGCTCCCCAGCTGGCGCCAACGCTTCGGACTCGTTGCGGGCATCACGACCCGCGGCCCCGCCGGGGACTATTCTCTCGCCCAGTGGAGCGACGAGGCCCCGGCAGGCGACGTCCTGGCGGGCTGGCGCGCGTTCCGCGAGGCCGTGGGCGCGGGGTTCCACCGGGTGGTGGCGGGTCGCCAGGTCCACGGCGCAGCGGTCCGGTGGCATGAGGCCGCCCCGGAGGCGTGGGCGCTGGTGGGGGAGTGCGATGGCCATGCGACGGGGGCGGCTGGGGTTCTCCTGGCGGTGAGCGTGGCAGATTGCGTGCCCGTCTACCTCGCCGACCGCCGCGGGCGGGTGTGGGGACTGGTACACGCCGGATGGCGGGGCACTGCGGCGGGGATCCTGGAGGCGGCGCTCGAGGAGTTTTCCACACGTGCAGCAGTTTCGAGTTCTGATATTGTAATACATTGTGGTGTCAGCGTTTGTGGTGCATGCTATGAAGTGGGTCCTGAGGTCATTCTCAAGGTCTGTGGACGCACGGTCGAGCGGCCCGAGAAGCTGGATCTCCGCGCCGAGCTCGCCCGGCGCGCCGCCCGCAAGGGTGTCGGGGAGGTCACGCTCTCGCCCCACTGCACGGCCCACGAGGCGGAGCGGTTTCACTCCCATCGGGCGAGCCGGGGTCACGCCGGCCGGATGATCGCATACCTGGGACGTCCGTCCGGTCGCGCTTGACATCTATCGGGGGGGGGGTAGGTTACAGGCGGTGAGCGGGCGAAGTTGGGCCCGCGCTTTTTTTTGCATGCTTTCCGAACGTCTCGTGGAGGCCTTTCGCGCTCAGGTGGACCGCCTGGGGCTCGACTTGGCCGACCTCCGCATCGGTGGCACACCCAACCGGCCTCTGGTTCAGGTGCGCATCGACTGGCCTGCATCCGAACCCCAGCGGCGGGTCACCGTGGACGATTGCGCCACCGTGAGCCGGGCGCTGGAGGCGTGGCTCGACGGCGATCGGCCGTTGGGGGCCCGGTACGTGCTGGAGGTGTCCAGCCCGGGCCTCGACCGGCCGGTGCGCTGGCACCGCCACTGGGTGCGGTTTGTGGGATGGGATGTGAAGGCCAAGCTCGAGGGGTTGGGGAAAGTGCGCGCCCGGATCGTGGCGGTGCCCGACGCCGACACAGTGACGCTGCAGCCCGAGGGGCACGACCCGCGCGATTACCGCCTGACGGACGTGCGGGACGCCCGGCTGGCGGCGGAGGAGGACCGGTAATGCGAGTCGCGGACACAGGAACAACGGCATGACCAACACGACCGACGTCGTATCGGCGCTGCGGGAGCTGACGACCGCCAAGCAGCTCGATCGCGGAGACCTCGTGGACCTGCTCAAAGACGGGCTCCACGCGGCGCTCGCCAAGCGGTACGGCCCCAACGTCCGCGCGGAGATCGCGATCGACGAAATGAAGGGGACGATCCGCGTCGTCCTGCTGCGGACCGTGGTCGAAACGGTGGAAGACCCCGGCACGCAGGTGTCGCTCGAGGAGGCGCGGTTCGAGGACCCGGACTTCCAACCCGGGGACGTGCTCGAGGAAGAGGTGCCGTTCGAGCAGTTTGGCCGCACCGCGGTGCAGGCGGCGAAGCAGCGCATCATCCAGCGCGTGCGCGAGGGTGAGCGGACGCGGATCCGCGAGGAATTTGCCGGCAAAGTGGGCGAGCTGCTGTCGGGCGAAGTGCAACAGATCGAGCGTGGGAAGCTGGTGATCATGCTCAACCGGTTTCGCGAGGCCGAGGCGATCATCCCGTATCGCGAGCAGAACCACCGCGAGCATTTTCACCAGGGTGACACGATCCGCGCGGTGCTCAAGCGGATCGAGGAGACCCCCAAGGGACCGCGCCTGATCCTGTCGCGCGCCGATCCCGCGTTCGTGCGGGCGCTGTTCAAGATCGAGGTGCCCGAGATTCAGCAGGCCGTGGTGGACATCCGGGCCAGCGCGCGGGAAGCGGGGAGTCGCTCGAAGGTGGCCGTCTCGAGCCGCGACGACGGCATCGACCCGGTGGGCGCGTGCGTGGGCCTCAAGGGCTCGCGCGTCCAGGCCGTCGTGAACGAACTGGGGGGCGAGCGGATCGACATCGTGCCCTGGTCGCCCGACCCGGAGCGGTTTGCCAAGCTCGCGCTCGCGCCGGCGCGCGTCGCGCGTGTCTTTTCCGATCCGACGTCGAAGACCATCCAGGCCATCGTGGATGAGGACCAGCTCTCGCTCGCCATCGGGCGCAACGGACAGAACGTGCGCCTGGCCTCGGAGCTGACCGGCTGGAAGATCGATCTGTACTCGAGCCGGGAGTGGCTGGAGCGCGGGGGCGAAGGCCCGCTCTTCGCGCCGTTGCCGACCGAGGACGAACAGGTGGCGCGGGTGGCGCTGAGCGAGATGCAGGGACTCCCGCCCGAGCTCGTCGCGGTGCTGGCCCAGGCGGGGAAATCGACGTTGCAGGACATCTTCGACCTCGAGCGGGAGGACGTGCTCGCGATCCCGGGGATCACCCCCGACCTCGCAGACAAGCTCATGTCCTTCCTCAACGAGATGACCGAGGACGGTGAGGAGGGGGAGCCCGCGGAGCCGGCGGCGACATCCGCAGCTGCCGAGCCGGCGGAGTCGGCTGAGGCGGCCGAGCCGTCCGACAAGCCCGAGACGCCCGAGGCTCCCGCGGCAGCGACGTGAGGAACCGGCTCGTCGGGTTGCTCGGCCTCGGGCTGCGGGCGCGACGGGTCACGGTGGGGGTGATGGGCGTGCGGGCGGGGCTCGCGCGGGGCGCGTTCGCCTGCGTGGTGGTGGCGGCGGACGCCAGCCCGCGCACCCGGGACAAGGTGACGGGTCCGGCGCGGGCGCGCGGTGTCCCGGTCATCATCGGGCCGATGGCCGCCGAGCTCGGGGCGGGGCTGGGTCGGCCGAGTGTGCAGGCGGTGGGCGTGAGCGATCCGGCCCTCGCGCGCGGGCTTTCAGACGTTGTGGAGGAGTGAGTGACGACGCGGATTCATGAACTGGCGGCGGAGTTCGGCATCTCCAGCGAGGACCTGATGGGGCTCCTCAAGGAGATGGACATCTTCGTGCGCAGCCATCTCTCGCCGCTGCAGGACGACCAGGTCGCCCTGGTGCGCGCCCGGTGGGAGCGTGAGAAGCGGAAGCGCAAGGAGCCGGCGGCGACGCCGAAGCGCCGGCGCACGGCCAAGAAGGTCGAGCCGCCGGCGCCCACGCCTGCCGCCGTTCGGCCGCAGCGTCGCCGTCGCACGGCGGCCGAAGTTGCTGCCGCGGACGCCGAGGCCGAAGCCGAGGCGGCGCGCGAAGCGGAGGCGGCCGAGCTGCGGGCCCAGCAGGCGCGCGAAGTGGCCGTGCGGGCGACCGACGACCGGATGACACCCACCCTGGAGGAGCGCGCCGCGGCGTTGTTCCGCGATCTGTCGCCCGTCGCGGAGGACGCGACCGACGTCGCCGAGCGGCCCCTGCCGTCCCCCCACGGCGCGGGCGAGCCGCTGGGGGCGCCGCTGGCCCCGGCGGCCAGCGCCGCGACACCCCTCCCCGCCGCTCCACCGGTCCCGCCTACACCGGTTACCGGCCTGCCGATGCCGCCCCGCTCGGTCGCGCCGACGCCCGTGCGGCCTCGGCCGGTGGCATCCGCCGTGCCCGGGGCCGCCGTGCCCCCGCGGCCGGTTGCCTCGGCGGCCCCCGGTGTCGCCCCGCTCGCCGAGCGGCGCGACAAGGCGGGCAAGCGCAAGAAGAAGGGCCGGCGCTCGTCGGTGGATCAGGAGGCCGTGGCCGAGAACATCTCGCGCACGCTGGCCTCGCTGCGGGGACCCGCCGCGCGGAAGGGCCCGCACCGGCGCGACGAGGGACCGAGCATGCGCGAGATGCTCGAGGAAAAGCGGCGCGAGGAGCGGGAGCGCGAAAAGACGCTGGTGCGCGTGACGGAGTTCATCACCGTCAGCGAGCTCGCCGGCATCCTCAAGGTCCCCCCGACCCAGATCGTGACGTTCGCCTTCAAAGAGCTGGGGCAGATGGTCACGATCAACCAGCGCCTCGATTTCGACCTCATCGAGCTCATCGCGTCGGCGTTCGGTTTCGAGGCGGTGCGCGAAGAAGGGTATGCGGCGCCCGTGGCCGAGGCGGAAACCGCCGACCAGCCGGAGGACCTCGTCCCGCGTTCGCCGGTGGTGACCGTCATGGGCCACGTCGATCACGGCAAGACGTCGTTGCTCGACTACGTCCGCAAAGCCAACGTCGTGGCGGGCGAAGCGGGGGGCATCACCCAGCACATCGGCGCCTACCACGTGTCGCTCAAGAACGGCAAGGCGATCACGTTCCTCGACACGCCCGGTCACGAGGCGTTCACGGCCATGCGCGCGCGCGGTGCGCAGGTGACGGACATCGTCGTGCTCGTCGTCGCGGCCGACGACGCGATCATGCCGCAGACAATCGAGGCGATTTCGCACGCGAAGAACGCGGGTGTCCCGCTGGTCGTGGCCATCAACAAGATCGATCTCCCGACGGCCAATCTGCAGAAGGTGAAGCAGGATCTGCTGGCGCACGGGGTCGTGCTGGAGGAGTTCGGCGGCACGACGCTGACCACCGCGATCTCCGCCAAGAAGGGCACCAACATCGACGACCTGCTCGATCAGGTTCTGTTGCAGGCCGAGCTGCTGGACCTCCGCGCCAACCCCAACCGGCCGGCGCAGGGGACGGTGCTCGAAGCCACGCTCGACCCCGGGAAGGGCCCGGTCGCGACCATCCTCGTGCGCAACGGCACGCTGCGCGTGGGCTCGGACTTCATCTGCGGGCGGTTTTCCGGCCGAGTGCGCGCCCTGTTCGACGAGCGGGGGCAGACGGTGGAAGCGGTCGGGCCGTCGGTGCCCGCGCAGATTCTCGGCTTTGACGGCGTGCCGGAGGCGGGCGACAGCTTCCTCGTGATGGCCGACGCGTCCGAGGCGCGTGAAATCGCGCAGAAGCGCCAGCGGCTGGAGCGTGAAGCGCAGCACCGCCGCACCGGGCGGGTGCGCACGCTCGAGGACTTCATGGCGGAGCACGCCGAGGGCGGCGTCGCGGCCCTGCGCGTGATCATCAAGGCCGACCAGGGAGGGCCCGCCGAAGCGCTGGCGGACGCGCTGGCGCGGCTGTCCACGGCGGAAGTGAAAGTCGAAGTCGTGCACCGCGGCGTGGGCGCGATCACCGAGTCGGACGTGCTGCTCGCCAAAGCGTCGGGCGCGATCATCATCGGGTTCCAGGTGCGGCCGGATTCCAACTCCCGCGCCGCGGCCGACCGCGAGCGGGTGGAGATTCGCACCTACCGGATCATCTACGAGGCCGTGGAGGAAGTGAAAGCCGCGATGGAGGGCCTCCTCAAGCCCGAGAAGAAGGAAGTCGTTCTCGGGGAAGCGGAGGTGCGCCAGCTGTTCAAGATCGCCCGGCTCGGGACGATCGCCGGATGCTTCGTCCGGAGCGGCGTCATCTCGCGGACCGCCAAGGCGCGTGTCGTCCGCGGCGGCGTCGAAGTCTACGGCGGTGTGCTGTCGTCGCTGAAGCGGTTCAAGGACGACGTGCGGGAAGTCCGCGAAGGATTCGAGTGCGGCATCGGCGTCGAGAACTTCAACGACGTGAAGGTCGGCGACCTCATCGAATGCTACCGGATCGAGGAAGTCGCGCGTACCCTGGAGGACGCGGGGAGCGCGCCCGCCGGGAGCTGAGGCGCATGGTCGTCGGGGTGATGACCTGGGAGCTGCACCTGCCCGAGAGCCACTCGCTGAAGGACAAGCGGCAGGTGCTGCGCAGCCTGAAGGACCGCCTGCGCGCGCGGTTCAACGTCTCGACGGCGGAGACCGACCACCAGGAGCTGTGGCAGCGCGCGGCGTTGACCGTCGCCGTGGTGAGCACCGAGCGCGCGCACGCCGAACAGGTACTGCGCGACGTGGACCGGCTCGTCGCCGGGGCCGCCGGGGCGCTCGTCCTGAACCAGTCCGCGGCGTGGATGTGATCGGATGCGGCGGCCCAGTCATCGTCCCGAGCGCGTCGGCGAGCTGATCCGACAGGCCGTGAGCGCCTTCCTCACGGGCGACGTGCGCGACCCGCGCATCGGCTTCGTCACCGTGACCGGGGTTCACGTGTCGCCCGACTTGTCGCACGCCAAGGTGCACGTGAGCGTCATGGGAACCGAAGAGGAGCGCCAGCGCTCCCTCGCGGGGCTGGCCAGCGCCGCGGGATACCTGCGATCGCAGCTGGCGCGGCACCTGACGACCCGGACGACGCCCGACCTCGCCTTCGTGCTGGACCGCGGCGTCGAGCACGCCGCCCGCATCGACCGCGTGCTGCGCGACCTGAAGCGCGACACGCCACCCGCGGACGCCGACTGACCGCCGCCCGCCCGTCCGCCGGCGTCGTGGCCGTCCGGAAGCCCGCCGGCCCGACGTCGCACGACGTGGTGGCGACGGTGCGGCGCGTCCTCGGCGGGCCGCGGGCGGGGCACCTCGGCACGCTCGATCCGGCGGCGACCGGTGTGCTCGTCGTGCTCGTGGGACGGGCGACCCGCCTGGCGCGGTTCGCCGCGGGATGGCCCAAGACGTACGAGGGCGTGATCCGGCTGGGGACCACCACCACCACCGACGATGCCACCGGCGCTCCGGTGGCGACGTCGGACGCGTGGCGCCGTGTGACGGAGGAGCAGGTCCGGTCGGCGTTCGCGCGGTTCCGGGGTACGTTCCCCCAGCGCCCGCCGCCGTACTCGGCGGTCAAGGTCGGCGGTGAGCGCGCGTACGCCCGCGCGCGCCGGGGTGAGGCGCTGGAGCTCGCGGCCCGGCCCGTGACCGTCACGAGCCTCACGCTCACGGAGTTCCGGCCCCCGGATGCGCATTTCCGCGCCGTGGTGAGTGCCGGGACGTACGTGCGCAGCATCGCGCGTGACGTGGGGGAGGCGCTGGGGTGCGGCGCCCACCTCGCGGTCCTGAGCCGCACCGCGGTCGGGCCGTTCGCGCTGGCGGACGCGATCGGGCCGGACGCCGTCACCTGGGACGCCGTCGTTCCGGTCGCGGCGTTGGTCGCGGGCCTGCCGCACCGTGAGCTGACCGACGAGGAGCGCGCCGCGGTCGTGCACGGCAGGCCGCTGCCGCTGGATGAGGGGAGCGGGGCGCGCGGCGCGGTCGCGTTGTTCCGCGACGGCGCGTTGGTGGCCGTGGCCGAGGTCGCCGACGGCGCCCTCAAACCCCGGGTGGTGGTGGCGGAGGCGTGAGCGGCGCGGTCGTCACCGTCGGCACATTCGACGGCGTGCATCGCGGCCACCAGGCCGTGGCGGGCGAAGTGGTGCGGCGGGCGCGCGCCGCCGGCCGGCGCAGCGTGCTCGTGACGTTCGATCCGCACCCGCTGGAGGTCGTCAACCCGGCGGCGGCGCCGCGGCTGCTCACATTGACGGACGAGCGCGCGGAGCTGCTGGGCACGCTGGGCCTCGACCGGGTCGCGGTCCTCCCGTTCACGCCGGCGCTGTCGCGCCTGGCGCCGGAGGAGTTCGTGCGCCGCGTGCTGCGCGCCGACCTGGAGATGGAAGAGCTGGTGCTGGGGCACGATCACGGGTTCGGGCGCGGGAGGTCGGGCGATCTCGAGATGCTGCGTGGGCTGGGCGCGGCGGACGGGTTCGGGGTAGACGTGGTGGACCCCGTGCGGGACGACGGCCAGCCGATCTCCTCGACGCTGATCCGGGCCGCGGTGGCGCACGGGCAGCTCGAGCAGGCGGCGCGCTGGCTCGGGCGCCCGTATACGGTGCGCGGCCGAGTGGTGGCCGGCGCCGGCCGCGGTCGGGTGGTCGGGGTGCCGACGATGAACCTCGCGCCTCCCGACCCGCGCAAGCTGCTGCCGCCGGACGGGGTGTACGCCGTGTGGGTCACTATTGAGGGAAGCGGGACGGGGGATGGGAGACGAGTGGGCGGCATGATGAACCAGGGGCCCCGGCCCACGTTCGGGGAAGACACGCGGACCCTGGAGGCGCATCTGTTCGATTTCACCGGGGACCTGTCCGGCGCGATGGTGACGGTGGAGTGGGTCCGGCGACTGCGGGACGTGCAGGCGTTTCCGTCCAGCGAGGCGCTGGTGGCACAGCTGCAGCGCGACCGCGTGGCGGCGCGCGCGGGCCTCAACCTCTAGGAACCGATGAAGACCATTCGTTCGCGATTGATCCTGCTGGTGGTGCTCGCGGCAGCGAGCGTGTACTCCCTCGTCCCGCGGGGCCAGACGCTGCGCATCCCGGACGCCGCGACGGGTCGCATGAAGGACACGACGATCACGCGAGTGCCGATCAAGTACGGGCTCGACTTGGTCGGCGGGATCCACCTCGCGCTCGAGGTGGACCAGTCGCGCGGCCCGGTGCCCGATCCCGCGGAGGCGATCCGCCGCGCCGAACGGGTGGTCCGGACGCGGATCGACGAGTTCGGCACGACCGAGCCGGTGGTGCAGATCGTGGGGGGCGACCGGCTGATCGTGGAGCTGCCCGAGGAGCGGGACCCCGCCCGCGCCAAGAGCATCATCCAGCGGACGGCCTTCCTCGAATTCCGCATCACCGACATGCGGAACACGTTCCGGGACGCGTTGCCCGCGCTCGATCGCGCGCTGCGGGACGCCGGCGTGCGCGGCGGTGGTGCGGCCGCGGCGGGGGGCGCCGTCGCCCGCCTGTTCGGAGGCGACACGGCGACCGTGGGTGACACGGCGGGCGCGGCGACGCCGCTGTCCTCGCTGCTGTTCCAGGGCAGCGTGCCCGGCGAGTTCCTCGTGCCCGAGGAGCAGGTGGGCCAGGTGGACAGCCTGCTGCACCGTCTGGAGGCGCAACGGGCTCTGCCGCGCGGCATCGAGACGATGTGGAGCGCGCAGCTCGAATCGCGGGGCGCGCGGCCGTACCGCGCGCTGTACGCGCTCGAGAGCCGGCCGATCATCACGGGGGAATACCTGACCAAGGCGCAGGCGGGCCGCAACCCCGTCACAAACCAGTCCGAGGTGCAGTTCTCGTTGTCGCGGCGCGGGGCGCGCATCTTCGGCGACGCCACCGGCCGGCACGTGGACGACTACATGGCGATCATCCTCGACCGCCGGGTCCAGGGCCAGCCGCCGATCATCCGCAGCCAGATCCGCGGCAACGGCGTCATCGAGCTGGGCGCGCGGCCGCTCGAGGAGGCGAACGACCTCGCGCTCGTGCTGCGCGCCGGGGCCCTGCCCGCGCCGCTGACCATCGTGGAGGAGCGGACCATCGGTCCCTCCCTCGGCAAGGACTCGGTCCGCGACGGCGTCCGCGCGTCCATCGTCGCCGTGGCGCTCGTGATCATCGTCATGGTGGGGTACTACCGGTTCGCCGGCGTGCTCGCGGTGGGCGCGCTCGTGTTCTACGTGCTGTACGCGCTCGGCGGGCTGGCGGCGTTCGGCTTCACGCTCACGCTGCCCGGGCTCGCGGGATTCGCCCTGTCCATCGGCATGGCCGTGGACGCCAACGTGCTGATCTTCGAGCGGATCCGCGAGGAGCTGCAGGCGGGCAAGACCGTGCGCCTCGCGGTGGACGAAGGCTTCACCCACGCGATGAGCGCCATCGTCGACTCGAACGTGACCACGGCGCTGACCGCGTTCATTCTGTACCTCGTCGGCACCGGTGCCGTGCAGGGCTTCGCCATCACCCTGATCATCGGTATCGGCGCGTCGATGATCTCGGCGATCTTCGTGACCCGGACCTTCTTCCTGATCTGGCTGCAGCGCCGCGCGGCCATGGTCACGCTGAGCATCTGAGATGATCCGCTTCTTCGCGAACGCGCACTACGATTTCATCGGCCTGCGCAAGTGGGCCTATCTGGCCACCGCCGTGTTCGTCGTTCCCGGACTCGTGCTCACGCTCGTCCGCGGCACCACCTACAGCATCGAGTTCACGGGCGGCGCGCTGATCCAGATCGAGACCGAGCAGCCGGTGGGGACCGCGCGGCTGCGGACGGCGCTCGAGCAGCGCGGCATCACGGGCGCCGAGATTCAGACCTTCGGATCGCCGCGCGACTACGTGATCCGCGCCCGTCTGGGTCCCGACGCGCGCGAAACCGAGACCGAAGCGGTGGCCCAGGCGGTGGCGGCGGCCCTCGACGCCGGGCTCGGCAGCGGCTACCAGATCATGCGCACCGAGGCCGTGGGACCGAAAGTGGGCCGCGAGCTCCAGCGGCGCGCGGTCACCGCCATCCTCATCAGCTTCGTCACCACCCTCATCTTCCTGGCGTTCCGGTTCGAGTGGCGCTTCGGCCTCGCCGCCATCCTCGCCACGGCGCACGACATCATCGCGACCATCGCCTTCATCGCGTATCTCGACCTCGAGGTGAGCCTCGTGGTAGTCGCGGCCGTGCTGACCGTGGTGGGCTACTCGCTCAACGACACGATCGTCATCTTCGACCGCGTGCGCGAGAACCTGCGCAAGTTCCGACGGCACGATCTCGTGCAGATCCTGAATCTCTCGGTCAACGAGACCCTGCCGCGCACGATTCTCACGGGCGGCACCACGTTCGCCGTGGCGCTCACGCTCGGGTTCTTCGCGGGTGGCGTGATCCGGCCCTTCGCGCTGGTCCTGGGCTTCGGCATCATCGTGGGTACGTTCTCGTCCATCTACGTCGCCTCTCCCGTGCTGCTGGCGATCGAGCAGCGGTGGCCGGGCGAGGACGCGCGGGGCGTGCGCACGATCGCGGCCCGCCGCGCGGCGGCGGAGCCGGCCGCGCCCCGGGCAACGGGGTGACGTGCTCGTCGATGCGCACTGCCACCTCGGCGATCGCGCCTTCGACGGGGACCGGGTGGCCGTGCTCGCGCGGGCCCGCCAGGCCGGCGTCGGGCACGTCGTCGTGATCGGCGAGTCGGTCGACGCGAGCGCGCGGGTTCAGGCGCTCGCCCGCGACACCCCAGGCCTCTCGGCCACGGCGGGCGTGCACCCCCACGACGCCCGCACGTGGAGCGCGGCGGCGGAGGAGACGGTCCGCACGCTGCTCGGCGAGCCGGAGGTGGTGGCCGTGGGCGAGACCGGCCTCGACTACCACTACGATCACTCGTCGCGCGAACAGCAGCACGCCGCCTTCGCCGCGCAGCTCGCCCTGGCCGCGGCGCTCGGCAAACCCATCGTCGTGCACGCGCGCGAGGCCGATGCCGACGTCGCGGCCCTGGTGCGCGAATGGGGACCGCGCGTGCCCGCCCTGGTGCTCCACTCGTTCAGCTCCGGCGCCGCGGTGTTCGACGCCGGGATGGAAGTCGGTGCCTACTTCTCGTTCAGCGGCATGATCACGTTCCGCAGCTGGACCCTGCACGACCGGTTGGCCGCCTGTCCGGCGGACCGCCTCCTGATCGAGACGGACAGCCCCTATCTCGCCCCCGTGCCGCACCGGGGGAAGCGCAATGAGCCCGCGTTCGTGCGCGAGGTCGCCCGGGCGCTGGCCCAGGCGCGGCGCGAGCCGATCGAGCGGGTGGCGGAAACCACGACGGCCAATGCGCGCCGCGTATTCGGCGAGCGCCTGGCGGCCGTGCTGGAGGACGAGGCATCGTGACGAGCGCCGCGAAGTTCCCGACCGATATCGCCATCGCCCAGGCGGCGAAACTCCGGCCCATCGCCGACGTCGCCGCCGAGCTGGGCCTGCGCGACGACGACATCGAGCTGTACGGGCGGCACAAGGCCAAGATCGGTCTCGCGGCGGTGGCGCAGCGCCCGCCACGGGGGCGGTTGGTGCTGGTCACCGGCATCAACCCCACCCCCGCGGGCGAGGGCAAGTCCACCGTGCTCGTCGGCCTGGGCCAGGCGATGCGCCGCCTCAAGCGCAACGCGATCGTCTGCATCCGCGAGCCCTCGCTCGGCCCGGTGTTCGGGGTCAAGGGCGGGGCGGCGGGCGGCGGCTACGCGCAGATCGTGCCGATGGAGGACATCAACCTCCATTTCACCGGCGACTTCCACGCCATCGCGAGCGCCCACAACCTGCTCTCGGCGATGCTCGACGCGCACCTGCATCACGGCAACGCGTCGGGCCTCGACCCCCGGCGCATCAGCTGGCCGCGCACGATGGACATGAACGACCGGGCCCTGCGCCACATCGTCGTCGGGCTGGGCGGGCTGAACGGCGGCCTGGCCCGCGAAGACCGGTTCGTCATCATCCCCGGCTCGGAGATCATGGCCATCCTGGCGCTCGCCGCGGACCTGGCCGACCTGGAAGCGCGGCTCGGCCGCATCATCGTGGGACTGACGCGCGATAAGCGCCCGGTGCGCGCGGCTGATCTGCGGGCGTCGGGCGCCATGACCCTGCTGCTCAAGGACGCCATCAAGCCCAACCTGGTGCAGACGCTCGAGGGGGGCCCCGCGCTGGTGCATTGCGGCCCCTTCGGCAACATCGCGCACGGCTGCAACTCGGTGGTGGCGACCCAGCTCGGCCTGCGGCTCGCCGACATCGTGCTCACCGAGGCCGGATTTGGCGCCGACCTGGGCGCGGAGAAGTTTTTCGACATCAAGTGCCGCATGGGCGGTCTCCGCCCCGAGGCCGCCGTCGTCGTGGCGACGGTACGCGCCCTGAAGATGCACGGCGGCGTGAAGAAGGACGCGCTCGGCGCCGAGAACGTGGACGCCGCGCGCCGCGGCGCTGCCAACCTGCGGCGCCACGTCCAGAACGTGCAGAAGTTCGGTGTCCCCTGCGTCGTGGCCCTCAACCGCTTCCTCGCCGACACCGATGCGGAGATCGCCGCGGTGCGCGACGCGGTGGCCGATCTGGGCGTCGGGGTCGTGCGCTGCGAGGTGTGGGAAAAGGGCGGGGAAGGCGGCATGGCGCTGGCGGAGGCCGTCCTCGCCCTGCTCGACGCCGGGACCGCCGACTTCCGCCCGTTGTACGACGCGCGGCGGCCGATCCGCGAGAAGATCGAGACGATTGCGCGCGAGATCTACGGCGCGCGGGGCGTGCAGTTCGCGCCCGCGGCGCTGCGCGCCCTCGAGCTGTTGCCGGCGCTGGGATTGGGGGAGACGCCGGTGTGCATGGCGAAGACGCAGTACTCGTTCTCCGACGACGCCACCAAGCTCGGCGCGCCGTCGGATTACGACCTGCAGGTGCGCGACATCCTCCCGTCGGCGGGCGCGGGGTTCGTGGTCGCGCTGGCGGGGGACATCATGACCATGCCGGGACTCGGCAAGAGCCCGGCGGCCGAACGGATCCAGCTGCACCCGGACGGCACCATCGAGGGACTGTTCTGATGCGGCAACGCGGAGGGTTGGGCGTCGTCGCCACCGACAGCGCGCCCGCGGCCATCGGCCCATACTCGCAAGCCATCGTGGTCAACGGCGTGGTCTACACCGCGGGCCAGATCGCCCTCGACCCACGCACCATGGAGCTGGTCGGCGCCACGGCCGCCGAGCAGACCGAGCGCGTGTTCGCGAACCTGCGCGCGGTGCTCGAGGCGGCCGGGTCGTCACTCGGCCAGGTGGTGAAGACGACCGTCTATCTCGCCGATATGGCGGACTTCGCGGGCGTGAACGAGGTCTACGCGCGCCATTTCGGCGCGCACAAGCCCGCGCGGTCCACGGTCGCCGCCGCCGGACTGCCCAAGGGCGCACGGGTCGAAATCGACGCGGTCGCGATAACGGGATAGGGGTCGCGACTCCGTCTCACCTTGCGAGCCGCGCCAGCATCTCCCGCCCGACGGCGCTGTTCGGCTCGTACTGCAGTCCCCGCAGCACCGCCCGCCGCGCCTCGTCCCGCCGGCCCAGGGCCACATATGCGCTCGCGAGGCCGAACTCCGCCTGTGCGAGGCTCGGGTCGATAGCCAGAGCCCGTTCCCACGCCTGCGCCGCCTCGAGGGCGCGGCCGCGCCGCGCGGCGGCGTTGCCGAGGCTCAGATACGCGGTGGGATCGAACGGATCGAGCGCGATCGCGCGGCGGTAGGCGGCGTCGGCGCTGTCGGCCTGCCCCTGCCGGTCGAGGGTGAACGCGAGGCTGACCCACGTCGCGGCGGGCGTCGAGTCGCGCGCCAGGCTCTGGCGGAACAGCACGGTCGCCCGGGTGTCGTCGCCGGTGTTGGCGAACCCCGCGCCGAGGTTGCGCAGCGTGACCGCGTCACCCGGATTCACCTCCCACGCCTTGCGGTAGGCGGCGAGCGCGCGCGGGGGCTCGCGCTGGCCGAGGAACGCGTCGCCCCGGAACGTCAGCGCCCAGGCCCAGCGGTCGCGCAGGGCGGGGCTCGCGGCGCGGGCTTCCCGCTCGAGCCACCGCCACGCGGCCGGGTCGTGGCCGCGCGCGAGGTGCAGGCTCGCGAGCGCCAGCGCCCGCACGTCGAGATCGGGCGCCGCGGCCAGCTTCTCGAGTCGCTCCACGATCTCGGTCTCGAGGTCGGGCATGTCGGGCGTCAGCCGATGCAGGAAGAAATGGCTCAGGGCGGCGATCTGCGCCGCGTCGTGGTCGGCCGTGGGGTCGAGCAGGCGCCGCGCCTCCGTGAGTCGGTCGGTGCCGGAATCGGCGGTGAGGATGCCGGTGACGGGCGCGGGATGGGGCTTGAGATCGCCCCACCAGCGGCGCGTGTCCGCGTCGAGCTGGGCGACGGTGCGGTCGGCGTGGCACTGGCGGCACGCGCTCTCGATGCCGAGCGCGGCGTCGAATAGCGGACGCGGGATCGGGATCGTGTGGTCCGACCGGGCGTACCGCACGCGCGTGCCGGTGTTCGGTTCCTGGAGATACGGCATGTGGCAGGCGACGCAGCGGCTGCCGCGCGAATCGCGCCGGTGGAACGTGTGGCGCTCCGGCGCCTCCGACTTGCTGGGATGGCAGGACGTGCACTGCCGATCGTCGAACCGGTCGGCGAGCGGCGCGCGGCTCACGTCCCAGTACCCCTGGCCGTGCGGCTCGTGGCAGGAGACGCACGTCATGCCGCCGTTCAGGTAGCAGTCGCTCCAGCGGTGCTGCTCCTGGTAGGCGAAGAGGCGGATGCGGCCGTCGGGGAAGTGCGGGCGGCTCGCGAGCACGGGGAGACCGTAGCTGAAGTGCCGCGCGAAATCGGCGCCGGGCAGGTATCCCGGGGCGAGCGTTTCCTTCACGGCGTGACAGCGGAAGCACACGGCGAGTGACGCGTCCTTGTCGAGCACGGCGAGCGAGCCGAGGCCGATGTCCGCGCGGGATGGCTCGCCCGCCCGCGCCCGCTCGACGTGGGCGCGGCCCGGCCCATGGCACGACTCGCAGTCGATGGCGAGTGTGGTGAATCGCGTGAGCCGCTCGCCCGGCGCGTCGGCGCGGACGACCTGGATCTGGCTGCCGTGGCATTGCTGGCAGCTGTCGAGCCGGTCGTGGTCGCCCAGGACGCGGCGCGGCGGCCAGTCGCCGCAGTCGGCGAGGGCGAGGGACGGCGTGATGGGCACCCAGCCCCGGTCGATGCGGCCGTTCGTGTTGCAAAACCACAGCTGGCCGGTGTGCGACCAGTCGAAGGGCACGAAGCGGAGCGTCCCATCGGCCGCGCGGGCCCAGAAGCTCTGCGTGCCGCCGCCCACCATGTGCCCGCCGCCCACGACCGCGACGACGTCGAGCACCAGCTCGGTGCGGTGCTCCTGACGCACGGTGAAGCGGTAGCCGCCGGTTTCCGTGCGCGCGGGGACCACCACGGCGTCGCGGAACCGGAGCGGCCGGCCATCGAACGGGGCGATCACGGCGTCGCCGGGCGGCGCCGCGCCGGCGCGCCCGTGGGTCGAGCGCTGCCAGGCCGCGAACTGGGTCTCGTGACACTCGGCGCAGGCTGCGGCGCCCGTGAAGTCGGCGAAGGCGGGCGCCGCGGGCGGTGCGGTGGGGGTGGGGGCGACGAGGCTCCGCAGGCCGCCCGGGCCGCGGTGGCCGCGCGGCGCGAGCCGGGCGACGAGCAGCGCGGCGGCGGCGAGGAGGGCCGCGAGCACGATCCACCAGCGCCGCCTGGTCATCGCGGGCTGCCCGGGTCGCGGCTCCACGCCGGGCCTTCGCAGCGGCACAGGGCGCGCAGGTGGCGCACGAGCGCGCGGATTCGGCGTGGGGCCGAGCGTGGCACCGAAGGCGGGCATGCGGGGGCTGCGGCCCATCACGGCGCCGCCCGCCGCGATGGCGTCGTACAGCGCGTCATCGGGCCGGCGGCTCATGTATCCCGCGTCGGCGTGCGCGGTGGGCCGCACGGGGAGGAACCGGGCGTTCGGTCCGGCGCCGTCGCCCGTCTCGCCGTGGCACGGCGCGCAGGAGCGGGCGTAGAGCGCGGCGCCGCTCGAGTCACCGGTCGCCGCCGGCGGCCGGGCCACGACGGGGCCGGCGGGCGGGTGGGCGCGCGCTCGACGAGGTAGCGCGCGATCAGCTCGCTGGTCGAGTCGTCGAGCGGAATGCGGGGCATGCTCGTGCCGGTGATGGTCCGTTGCGGGTCGCGGATCATCGCGAGCACGAAGGCGCGGGCGCGCTCGCGTCCGAGGCGGGAGAGGGTCGGGCCGACGCGTCCGCCGGTGCCGTCGAGCTCGTGGCAGCCGAGGCAGGGGAGGTGGTCGCGCAGCAGGGCCTCGGCTTTGGCGCGGGCGAACGGACTGAGCGGGGATGAGGGATGGGGGATGGGGGACGGGGTGGCTTGGAGCAGGGCGAGCGTCCCCAGCACGGCGGCGAGCATAGGCGCGTAGGTTCGCCGGGCGGTCGCGGGGCGTCAAGCGCCTGGCCGCGCCTCGGGTCCTCGGGTATCCTCCACCTGACCACGGGCCACGCCCATGACCGAGCGCGACCAACTCCAGGGAGCTACCGAGCATGATCACCGCCATGAACCGGATCTACGTCACGCCGGAGTACGCCGAGCAGTTCGAGCAGCGCTTTCGCGATCGGGCCCGGCTGGTGGACGGGATGCCGGGGTTCATCTGGAACAAGGTGCTGCGCCCGGTCAATGCGGGAGATCCCTACGTCGTCCTGACGCTGTGGGAATCGCGCCGCGCGTTCGATGCGTGGGTCAAGTCGGACGAGTTCGTCAAGGGGCATGCCCGCTCCGGCACGCTGCCGCGCGAGGCGTTCACGCGGCCCAACCAGCTCGAGCTGCACGAGGTCTTCCTGGACTCGAGCCAGCCGATCTCGAGCCCGAGCCGCGGGGCAAGCCGGTGGCATTTCACGGCACGGCGGAGGGCGAGCGCTGAGCCTGGCGGACGGAGTGGACCATCGGACTTGACATGGAATTTAGACGGCAATAAATTGGACAGCACGTGGAGTGAGTGGGGATAAAACGTGGAGTCAGAAGTACAGATGGGAATGCACCCCCCTTTATTATAGGAGACTTAGAGTCATGGCGGACAAGGGCAAGGACGTTACGGAGATTCGCTTTACGGTGGACCGGCAGTTCCTGAATGATCTGGAGCAGCGGCTGGGAGTCGACAAGGCGACTGACGTCGCGCGGTCCGCACTCACGTTGCTCGACTGGGCATCCAATGAGACTCGGGCCGGGCGGATCATCCTGTCCTCCACGGAGTCCGGTGGGGATCTGCACCGGCTCGTCATGCCGGAGCTCGCACAGGCGAAGGCAAGAAGCGAAGCGGAGTGAGGGAGGCGTAGCGAATGCCTCAGAAGGGGCAGAAGCGGTCGCTGGACCTCACGTCCCTGGCAAGCGTTACGCCGAAGACCGCGCCAGTCGGCGAGCCCCTATCCGGAAGGGAGCGTGCTGGCGTCAATCTCACGTGGGGAGTGCTGGGGCTGACCGGTCTGTTTCTCACCGTCGTCGTTCTCGTCCTCTGGACGAACGAACGGAATAGCGCCGCAACGCTCGCGCAGATTCTCGGTCTGGTGATACGCTTGCGACGGTCGTTGACACGGTCAAGACCCGGATCGTGTCGGAGGAGCGCACGGCGTTTCGGGCGTTCTGGCTCGGCCTGACGCAAACCGTGCTCCTCAACGTGCTGCTGCCGGTCCTGACCGCCTTGCTGGGCTACGTCTTCGGTACGACTCAAGCACGAGCGCGCGCTGAGGGCTCTGACCGCTGAGTTTCGTGGCGCGACCCCGCGAGCGTCACACGCGTACGCCCGAGGCCGATGCCAGCTCTTCGTCGAAGGTGACGACCTGTTTCTGGGCTGCTCCCTGGCCCCCGAGGAAGACGTCGCTGGCCGCTGTAAGCGGAATCCCGGCGAGTCTGCCACTCTTCCCACCGACGGCGTAAGTTCTTCCGCGGCAGAGACGGGGGCGGATCGGGGCTGGTGTCCTGACTGGTCTTCAAGACCAGCCGGACCTCGCAAGGGGTTCGGTAGGTTCGATTCCTACACGCTCCCGCCACGCCCGCCTCCTGGGGTCGGGATTCTCGCCGGACAGAGCGCCCTCCCCGCCGCTGGCGCCGCGTCGCAGCAGGCGTAGGATATCCGCGGCGCCGCCCGCTGTGGACGAACGGATGCGGACGCCCAACCGGGACGAGGGAGGGTTCATGCTGCGTGCGCGATCCGTCGCCATCGTGGTCACCGCCCTGCTCGCGGGCGGAGCGCTCACCGGGGCAGAGGCTCAGGCGCCCGACAGCACGCTGCTGCGGCCCGCCGACATGCTGCTCACCGTGTCCAACGACCCGCACCTGAGCGGCGTGTACCGATCCTCGGGGACCGCCACCAAGTGCGGCCTGGCGGACTACGGGTATCCCCACCGGATGAACTCCTTCGCCGTGGAGTTCCCCGACGACCCGACCGCGCGGCCCATGGAGGTGAGCTCGGTGACGTTCGACGCCGACACGCTCGCCCGCGGTACCACCACGGCGAGCTTCTATCTCAGCGTCAACCTCGATACCCCCCGGGTCGGGCGACCGCCGGCGCTCGTGGTCCGCGCCCGGCAGCCGCAATACGACGAGCCTGGCACCGTGACCCGGATGACCGCGGGCGAGACCGACACGCTGCGGATCGTCGGGACCGCCACGCGGGGGACCAAGGTACGGCTGGAGATGACGATCGTGTGCCGGCCGCGGCCGTAGCGGCCGGCAGCTCAGGCGCTACCCATCCTCATCGATACCCCACAGGAGGTCATCCCATGCGCACCCTGAAGCTCATGCTGGCGCTCGTTCCGCTCGCCGCGGGCACGGCGCTGGCCCAGGATCCCGTCGTGGTGGATTCCGCGCACTACAAGGTCGTGTTCGAGAACGAACACGTCCGCGTGCTCCGCATCACGTACGGGCCGATGGAGAAGTCCGTGATGCACGGGCATCCGGCCGGCGTCGCGGTCTTCATGACCGATGCGCAATTCCGGTTCGCCCTGCCCGACGGGCAGACCACGGAGGCCGCGGGCAAGGCCGGCGATACGATCTGGGCGGTCGCGGGCCCGCATCTGCCCCAGAACCTGCTCGACCGACCCGCGCAGGTCATTCTGGTGGAGATGAAAGCCGCGGCATCCGGCGGGCGCTAGGCCGTCGCCTCACGGCTCGAGCGACCGCCGATACGCCTCGATCCGTTCGCCGAGGTCGGGCGGCGTCACCGCGAGCACGCGTCCGGTCGGTGACACGACGATCCGAATGGCGCCCACGCCGGGGAGCCGGTTCCGTGGGTAGGTGAACACCCACGCCCGTGGCTGCCCGCGCAAGTCTGGCACGCCCCGGTAGGCAAAGGTGCTCGCCGGAGCCCCCACCCCAGACCGCGCGCCGAGCACTTGGCGCGTCTTGAACTGCGCCACCGCGTAGGAGCTCGCGCCCAGCAGGACGGCGATCCCGAGGATCCAGACGATCAGACGTCGCATTGGCCCCTGTAAGAATAGGCGCTGTCTTGCCGCCCCGCGCCCCCCACGGTCAATTCCCCGGACTGATGCCATCCCGAGGTCGCTCCATGCCGTCTCGCCGTCTGCTCCCGGTGGCGCTGCTGCTCGCCGCCGGCGCGCTCCCCGCCCAGGCGCCCGATCCGGAATACGGCCGCCTGATCCGCGAGTACACCTCCGACGCCCGCTTCCTGCCGCCGTCGGTGGCCGACCTCCCGGCGCACGCCACGGTGCCATCGCCCCGGGCCCACTTCGGCGCGATCATCGGCGCGCCGGGCCAGATGCACCGCACGGCGGACATCTACGGCTACCTCCGCGCCGTCGCCGCCGTCTCGCCGCGCGTGCGCGTCGAGACGATCGGCCGCACCGAGGAGGGACGGGAGATCATCCTCGTGATCGTCGCGGACGAGTGGGCCATCGCGCGGCTCGAGCGCTACCGTGCGCTCCTCGCCCGGCTCGCCGATCCCCGCACCCTGCCCGCGCAGGACCTCGACGCGGTGCTCGACGAAGCGCGGCCCGTCTACTATCTGAACGGCGGCCTCCACTCGCCCGAGATGGGGTCGCCTGAGATGCTGATGGAGCTGGTGTACCGCCTCGCGACCAGCGACGCGCCCGAGATCCGGGCCATCCGCGACCGCGTGATCACCATCATCAACCCCGTGTCCGAGCCCGACGGGCGCGACCGCCAGGTGGACTGGTACCTGCGCTACACCCGCCACCGCACCGAGTGGGACGACGGCTTCCCGCGCTCGAGCCCGTTCTGGGGCAAGTACGTCTACCACGACAACAACCGCGACGGGTTCCAGATCTCGCAGGCGCTCACCCACGCGGTGTACCGCGAGTACTTCCGCTGGCACCCGACGGTGATGCACGACCTGCACGAGTCGGTGCCGCTGCTCTACGTCTCGACCGGGACGGGTCCGTACAACGAGACGGTGGACCCGATCACGGTCGGGGAGTGGCAGGTGCTCGCGAACCACGACGCCACCGAACTCACGGCCCAGGGACTGCCCGGCGTCTGGACGTGGGGGTTCTACGACGGGTGGTGGCCCGGTTACCTGATCTGGATCGCGAACAACCACAACGGCATCGGCCGCTTCTACGAGACGTTCGGCAACGCCGGCGCCAACACGTACGTGCGCGACCTCTCGAACCAGCGCTACGCCGGCGACTCGGCCACGAGCCGGCAGTGGTACCGGCCCTGGCCACCGACGCGCAAGGTCCGCTGGTCCGCGCGCGACAACGTGAACTACATGCAGGCGGGCGTGCTCGCCTCGCTCGGCTACGCGGCGGCGCACGGCCGCGAGCTGCTGCGCAACTTCTACCGCAAGGGCCAGAACGGCGTGGCGCGGGGCCGGAACGAGCGGCCGTACGCCTTCGTCATCCCCGCGCCGCCGCGCCAGCGCGACGCCCGCGCCGCGTCCTACCTCGTGAACCAGCTGCTGCGCCACGGGATCGAGGTGCATCGCCGCACCGTGGGCGACTCGGCGGGTGATCTCGTCGTGCGCCTCGACCAGCCGTACCGCGACCTCGCCGTGACCCTGCTCGACCGGCAACGCTTCCCACAGTCCGCGCCGCACGCGCCGTACGACGACGTGGCCTGGACGTTGGGGCTGCTCTACGGCGCGCAGGTGAGCGCCGTCAACGACACGGCGGTGCTCGGCTGGACGGGCCTCGAGCCCGTGACGGCCCCGCTCGCCCAGACGGGAATCGTGACGGGGCAGGGGTCGGTGCAGCTCGTGGCCTATCGGGCCCAGGCCGATGTCCTCCCGGCTCTCTACTGGCTGCGGGCTCGCGACCCCGGCACCACGGCGTGGGCTGCCGACACCGCGTTCGTCGCGGGGAGCGACACGTTCCCCGCGGGCTCGCTCATGCTCGAGAACGTGCCGCCGGCGCTGGCCCAGGAGCTGACGCGCCGCTACGCGCTGCCGCTCGTGTCGGTGCGCGCGGTGCCTGCCGTGCGCCGCCACGCCCTCGACCTGCCGCGCGTCGCGCTGTACCACACCTGGTTCTCTACGCAGGACCACGGGTGGGCCCGCTACACGTTCGATCAGCTCGGCCTACCGTATACGACGATCCACAAGGACGACCTGCGCCAGGGCCGGCTGCGCGAGCGGTTCGACGTGATCGTGGTGCCGCACACCGGCGGTGCCGGGATCGAGCAGCTGATGCACGGCGTGGACCGCCGCTGGAGCCCGCTGCCGTACACGACCACCCCCGAGTTTCCCTCGCACGGCACGCCGAGCGCGACCCTGGACATGACGGGCGGGCCGGGCTGGCAGGGAATGGCCGAGCTGGAGCGGTTCGTGCGCGACGGCGGGGTACTGGTGACGCTGCGCGATGGGACCCGGCTCGCCGCGGAGTCGGGGATCGCGCGCGAGCTGTCGCCCCTATCGGCGGGCTCGCTGTTTCATCCGGGCTCGGTGGTGCGGGTGAAGGCGCGGCGCCCCGATCACCCGATCCTCTACGGCTATCCCGACACCACGCACGTGTTTCGCGGGAGCGGGGCGCTGTACCAGGTCGCGCGCCGCGACCGCGGGATGGTGGTGCTCCAATACGGTACGGAGGCGTTGCCCGACGAGCGTGCCGACGCGCGCGCCGAACCGATGCTCGGGCTGGAGGCGCCGGGCGCGACGGCCACAGCGGACAGCGGACGGTCGCGATCCGGGGATCGGGACGGCTACGTGCTCTCCGGGATGGTCCGCGGCCAGGATGCGATCGTGGGGCAGGGCGCGATCTTCGACGTGCCGGCTGGCCGCGGGCGCGTGATCGCGTTCACGTTCAATCCGTTGCACCGTTTTCTCAATCACCACGAGTTTCCGTTGGTATGGAACGTGCTGCTCCACTGGAACGATCTGCCGCCCCGCGTGGGCGGCGAGGCGGCCGCACCGCGCTGAGCCCGCATCCGCGCGGGGAACGAGCGCGGCCGCTGTTGCGCGAGGGGCCCAGAAGTGTCGGGCTCCTGCCGCAGGCGCGCGCGCGCTCGGCGCCGTTCGGGGACCCGCGGCGGGCGCGATAATCCCATCAAATGGGGATTGTGGGACTGCACGGGCCTCGCGCCCGTGGAGGGCGTGATTCTTGCCGCGTCCATGCAGCGGTAGAGCAGGCCAACAGGCACACGGGAGAACCGCAGCCACATCCTTCGCCCCGCGCTCCAGGATGAGCGCTTTGCTTTAAGGAAACCTCATGCCGCTCCGGCTGATTCGCCGCTTTTTCACGCTTACCATCCTGACGTTGCTCGCCGCCTCGTGCGGCGACGAGCGCGTGCCCGTGGCACCGGGTGCGACCGAGTACGTGACCCCGACGGGTCTCGTCACCGCCAATCCGCCGCAGATCTTCGTGGGGGCGGGTGACATCGCGACCTGTTCCAACAGCGGCGACGAAGAGACGGCGCGGCTCCTCGATACGATCCCCGGCACCGTGTTCAACCTGGGCGACAACGTCTACCCCAACGGTACGAACAGCGAGTACGCCAACTGCTACGACCCGAATTGGGGACGGCACAAAGCGCGCACCAAGCCGTCGGCCGGCAACCACGACTACAACACGTCGGGCGCGAGCGGTTATTACAACTACTTCGGCGCGTCCGCCGGCGATCCCAGCAAGGGCTACTACAGCTACGACCTCGGCGCCTGGCACATCATCGCCCTCAACAGCAACATCTCGAAGTCCGCCTCCTCGCCGCAGGTACAGTGGCTGACCGCCGACCTCGCGGCGAACGCCGGCCGCTGCACGCTCGCCTACTTCCATCATCCGCTCTACTCCTCGAGCGGGAGCGGCTCGGGCGGCGTGACCTACAGCGGCGTCCGGCCGTTCATCGACGCGCTGTACGCGGGCGGCGTGGACGTGTATCTCGCGGGCCACCGGCACTTCTACGAGCGCATGGCGCCGATGAAGCCGAACGGCACGCTCGACGCCGCCAACGGCATCCGCACGTTCATCGTGGGCACGGGCGGGATCGGCGGCGGCAACGTCTCCAGCTCGCATCCCCTGACGGAAACGGCCGACGGCGGGACCCGCGGCGTGCTGAAGATGTACCTGTACGACGACAGCTACGCCTGGAAGTTCATTCCGATCGCGGGCAAGACGTACAGCGACTCGGGAAGCGCGGCCTGTCATACCGCTGGCACTCCGCCGCCGCCGCCGCCGGGCGGGATCTCGCCCAGCAACTCGACCGTTGGCAGCTCGACTGGGTCGCTCGTGGCGAGCACCGGCAGCAGCAGCGCGACGATCACGGTGACGGTACGGGACGACAACAACGATCCGGTGAGCGGCGTCGGCGTGACGCTCGGGGCGACCGGCACGGGGAACAGTTTCACGCAGCCCGCCGCGACCGGTGCCAACGGGACGACGTCGGGCAGCTTCAGCTCGACCGTTGCCGAGACCAAGACCATCACCGCCACGGTGTCGGGCGTGGCGCTGGCCGACCAGCCGCAGATCACCGTGACCCCGGGCCCGATATCGGGCGCGCGGTCGTCGGTCGAGGCGAGTCCCGGCACGATCCAACAGGGGAGCGGCAGCGCGACGATTACGGTGACGGCGCGCGACGCGTACGACAATCCCATCGCAGGGGCGGCGGTCACGCTCGACGCCACCGGGTCCGGCAACACGCTCACACCGCCCGCGGCCCCAACCGACGCGAGCGGTGTGACCACGGGTGCGTTGAGCTCGACCGGCCTCGGGACCAAGATCGTCTCCGCCACGGCGGGCGGGACGCCCATCGCCGGCACGGCGACGGTGCTGGTGACCGATCAGCCGCCGGCGGCGATCACCCACACGCTCCTGACGAGCGGCGGCAACGCGGTCAACCAGAAGGCCTACACCACCGCGTCGATCACCCCGCGCGCCAATGCGCTCGTCACGGTCGCCGTGCTGATGCGGCGCTCCTCGGGGGCCCTCACCCCCACCGTCTCGGGCGGCGGGATGGCGGCGTGGGAGATGGTGACGAGCCTGGGCTTCGACACGCAGGGGGGGCCCACCAAGCGGCTCATGCTCTTCCGCGCGATGAGCGGCGCCCCGGGTAGCGGTCCCGTCACGATCACGTTCAACAGCAGCGTGTCTAACGTGCAGTGGATCGTGTCGCAGTGGGACGGGGTCGAGACCAGCGGTCTCAACGGCGCGGGGGCGATCGGGCAGACCGGCGTGCAGGCCAGCGACGCCGCGACCAGCCTGGCGGTCGCGCTCGGCCCATTAAGCAACACCGCCAGCGTCACCTACGGGATCATCGGCGTGGCCCAGAACGGCCCCATCGTAACGCCCGGCAGCGGGTTCATGGAAATCGCCGAGCAGTCGTCCGGGGAAAGCTCGGCCCTCGAGGCGGAATACGCGAGCAACGAGCCCATCGTCGGGGCGAGCTGGACCAGCAGCACGAAGGCCGGCCTCCTGGCGGTCGAGCTCAAGGCCGGCGGGGCGCCGGGGAATACCCCGCCGTCTGCGAGCTTCGGCGTGAGCTGCACCGACCGCACCTGCGACTTCACGAGCACCAGCTCCGACCCGGGTGGGAGCATCACCGGATGGGACTGGACCTTCGGAGACGGCGGCACGGCCACGAGCGCGAGCCCGTCGCACACGTACGCGGCCGACGGTACGTACACCGTCGAGCTGATGGTGACGGACAATGAGGGTGCCACGAGCGCAGCGTCGCAGGTTGTCAGCGTCGCCCAGCGCGTCGCTACGGCACTCGCCTTCGTGACGCCGCCGTCGAACGTCGAGGCCGGGGCGGTGATTACGCCGGCGGTTACCGTCGAGGTGCGCGACCAGTTCGGCGACCGCCTCACGAGCGCGGCCACGAGCGTCACGGTGGCGATCGGGACCAACCCTGCCGGCGGCACGCTAGGGGGCATCCTCACACTAGCCGCCGTGAACGGCGTGGCCACGTTCTCCACCCTCACGATCGACAAGATCGGGAGCTACACGCTGACCGCGGCGGCTGCGGGGCTCGGTGGAGCGACGTCCGCGGGGTTCGACGTCACCGGCCCCGCGGTTTCCCCGGGGATGTCCGAAGTCGCCGCCGCGCCTGATGTGATCACTGCCGGTGGCGTCGGGGCGACGATCACCGTGACCGCGCGGGATGGCTCCGGCAATCCGATCAGCGACGCGGTCGTCGAGCTGGCGGTCACGGGCGGCGGCAACACGATCACCGCGCCCGCGCCCACCGACGGCGCCGGCATCACGACGGCGACCCTGACGTCGACGGGTGCGGGTGCGAAAGTGGTGTCGGCGACGATCAACGGGGTCCCGATCACCCCGACGGCCACGGTGACCGTATCGGCTGGCCCGCCCTCGCCCACGCTGTCCACGCTCGCCGCGAGCCCCGGCACCATCGCCCTCAACAGCGGCTCGGCGGATATCGCCGTGACGGTGACCGACGACTACGGGAATCCCGTGAGCGGTGCGACCGTGGCGCTCGAGGCGACGGGGGCCGGCAATGCACTCTCCCCGCCCGGGCTGACCAACGCGAGTGGCGTGATGCTGGGGACGCTCAGCTCGAGCGTCGCGGGCGAGAAGATCGTGTCCGCCAGGGTGAACGGCGCGCTGCTCGCGACGACCGTGTCCGTCCAGGTGACCAATGCGGCGCCGGCCGCGATCACGCACACCCTGCTGGCGGCGGGGTACGGCACGACCAACCAGAAGGTGTTCACGACGGCCGGCCTCGCGCCCGCCGCGGACGCCCTCGTTACCGTCGCCGTGCTCGGGCACCGCTCCTCCGGTGCCAGCGACAGCCCCACGCTCGAGGGCGGTGGCATGACCGGCTGGGACGAGGTCGCCTCGGTCACCTTCGACGACGGGACCCTAGCCCACAAACGGCTCACGATCTACCGCGCCATGAGCGGGGCGCCGGGGAGCGGACCGCTCACGATCTCCTTTCCCTCGACCGTGTCGAACGCGCAGTGGATCGTCTCGCAGTGGCAGGGCGTGGAGACGAGCGGCACGAACGGAGCGGGGGCGATCGTTCAGACCGGCGCCAACGCCGCCGATGGCGTGGATGGTCTGGCCGTCTCGCTCGCGGCGCTGGCCAGCGCGGCCAACGTGGCCTACGGCGCGTTCGGCGCGGCGAGCAATGCGGCCGCGATGAGCCCGGGGGCGGGATTCGCCCTCATCGCCGAACAACCCTCGAACGAGGGCACGACGGGCGACCTTCTGACGCAATGGGCCGTTGGCGTGACGACGGTCGATGCCACCTGGAGCAACCTCGCCGCGGGCGCGCTGGGCGTGGAGATTCGGGCCGCCACCGCTCCCTAGCGGGCGCCGCCCCTTGCCCCCGCGGGCGTCCCGGCCGAAGCTTCACGCCCGGGACGCCCATGCCCTCACCGACGCCGCCGCGCGCGGCCCATATCGCTCTTGCGGAAGCCCTGGCCCGGCTCCCGCCCGATTCGCCGCGACGGTCGGTCGAGCTCTTCCGCCACGGTACGCTGGTCGTCAAGCTGTACGCGCCGCTCGGCGTGGACCCGCAGACGCCGCACCGTCAGGATGAGGCGTACGTGGTGGCGCGGGGACGGGCCGTGTTCTGGGACGGGTCGGAGCGCCGGCCCGTCGCTCCCGGCACGTTCCTGTTCGCCGCGGCGGGCCAACCGCACCGCTTCGAGGAGTTGAGCGACGATTTCACGGTGTGGGTGATGTACGTCGGCCCCGATGGCGGGGAGGTACCGGGTGCGTGACGGTCGGTCGCCGCTGCCCGATGAAGTGGAGGGCCTGCTCGACGTCCTGCGGGAGTGGGTCGCCTACATGCGCAGCGACGTCGCCGCCACGGTCAACGCGCTCAACAACCGACTCAACGCCATCATCGCCGCGGCCGGGGAGATTCAGCCGGACGCCCTCGATCCGGAGAGTCGCCGCGAGCTCGAGCGCGTCCGCCACGAGGCGGAGCGCGCCACCGCGATCACGGCGGGCCTGCTGCAGCGCGTGGAAGCGGCCGCGTCTCCCGAGGCGCCGCGCTTCGAGGGAATGCCGGGCCAGGGACCGAGGCGGCCGTCCCACGTGCTCGTCGTGGAGGACGACGCCGCCAATCGCAGCGTCGCGACGCGCCTCCTGCAGCGGGCGGGCTACCTCGTCACGGCGTGCGTGCACGGCGTCGAGGCCATGGACGTGCTCGACTTGGGGCAGGTGGATTGTGTGGTGTGCGATATCCGCATGCCCACGCTCGGCGGCCGCGGCTTGTTCGAGCAGGTCGAGGAGCGTTATCCGCCTCTCGCCGACCGGTTCGTCTTCGTCACAGGGGACTTCTCGGACCCCGAGACCCGCCAGTTTCTCGACCAGACGACCCAGCCCGTGCTCGCCAAGCCGTACGAACCGGTCGAGCTGCTCGCGGCCGTGGCGGCCGTGTTCGACCGGGCCCGCGACCGCGGCGAGGCGCTGGGCGGGGTGTGAGCGCGGAGCGACGCTGGACGCTGCGGCTCGCGTCCGAGTTCGGCCATGCGGACGTGACCGCCGACGTAGCGCGGCTCGTGGCGGAGGCCGGGGTCGGGACCGGTGCGGTGATCGTGGCGGTCACCGGCTCGACGGGCGCCGTGACGACGATCGAGTACGAGCCCGGTGCCCTCGCCGACTTGCGCCGGGCGCTGGAGCGCCTCGCGCCGGTGGCCGACGCCTATGCGCACAACGACCGCTGGGGAGACGGCAACGGGTTTTCGCACGTACGCTCGGCGCTGCTCAAGACATCGATCGCGATCCCCATCGTCGGCGGGCGGCTGGTCCTCGGGACGTGGCAGCAGATCGTCGTGCTGAACCTCGACAACCGGGCCCGGGAACGGGACGTGCTGGCGGTCGTGCTGCCCGCCGGGTGACGGCGGACCTGTCGCATCCCCCCACGCCAGCTCCGCAGCTATCTTGCAGCGCCGTGATTCACGCGCACCTGATCGTCAATCCCACGGGGCGGCGCGGCGCCGCCGGGCGCGCCGCCGATGGTGTCGCGCGCGCGTTTCGCCGCCACGGCTGGAGCGTCGAGATGACGCGCACGGAGGCGCCGGGACACGCGACGACGATCGCCGCGGCGCTGGGCCGCGCCGGGGCCGGCCGAGTGATCGCCGTGGGCGGCGACGGGACGGTGCACGAGGTGGCGAACGGCCTGATCGCCGCCGGCGCCGATACGGCGCTCGGCGTGGTGCCGATCGGGTCGGGAGACGACTTTGCCAAGCTCGTGGGGACCTACCGGCTGGCGCCCGAGGCCGCGGTGGCCCGGATCGTGACCAGCGTGCGCCGCCGGTTCGATGTGGGCCGCGCGGGAGATGAGTATTTCGTCAATTCCCTGGGCGTCGGCTTCGGCGCGTCCGTCGTGCGGGCGCGCAATGCGATGACCGGGCTCTCGGGCTTCCTGTCGTACCTGGTGCCCATCGTGCGGACGTTCGCGACGTTCCGACCGCCCCGTTTCGAGGTCACGACCGACGGCCACCGCGAGGCGGGGGAGATGATGATGGTCGAGGTGTGCAACGGCACGACGGCCGGCGGGAGCTACCGCTTCGCTCCCCACGCCGACCCGGCGGACGGGCAGCTCGACGTGTGTGTCGTGCGCCAAGTCTCGCTCCCCCGGTTCCTCGTCGCCATGCCGCGCGTGATGCGGGGCCGGCACCTCCGCATGCGCGAATTCGGGTTGTATCAGACGACGCGGGTCACCGTCCGCTCCCCCGATGGCCCGCTCGTGTTGCACCTGGACGGCGAGCTGCGCGAACCGGGCCTGCCCGAGTGCGCCGTGGACATCGTGCCGCGCGCGCTCGCGGTGCTGGCGGCCGCGTGAGGCTCCCCGCGTTGCTCGCGCTGCTCGCGCTCGGCGCGGCGCCCGCGCGGGGCCAGGACGTCGTGCCCGCGCCGGGCGACACGACCGTTGCGAGCCCCGACGCGCGGCGACCGCTGCGCCCCGTGTCGGCAGCGTGGCGCTCGCTCCTGCTGCCGGGATGGGGGCAGGCGGCGACCGGACGCGCGGTGACCGGGGCCCTGTTCGTGTTGTGGGAAGGCACGACCCTGCACATGGCGCGCAAGACGCGCGACGAGGCCCGCTATCTCGAAGACATCGGGGCCGGGCACGTGGAGGGGAAGCGGCAGGAGGCCGAGGACTGGCTGGTCTTGCTGATCTTCAATCACCTGTTTGCCGCCGCGGAGGCGTTCGTGGCGGGCCATCTACAGGATTTCCCCGAGGAACTGCGGATCCGGGTCCAGCCCGGCGGTCTGGGTGTCGGCGTGTCGCTGCCGTGGTGACTCGGCGTTCCCGCGCCGCCACGGCGTCCCCCCTTGGTGTGTTCGACTCCGGCATCGGGGGGCTCACGGTCGCCCACGCGCTGTTCGAGCGGCTCCCCGGGGAGTCGGTCATCTACTACGGCGACACCGCCCGGGTGCCGTACGGTCCCAAGTCGCCCGAGACGGTGCGGCGCTACAGCGCGGAGATTCTCGCATACCTGCTCGATCGCGGCGTGAAGATGGTGGTCGTCGCGTGCAATACCAGCACGGCGCACGCACTCGACGATCTGCGGGCGCGGGCGCCGGTGCCGGTGCTGGGGGTGATCGAGCCCGGCGCCCGCGCGGCGGTGGCGGCGAGCCGGAGCGGGCGCATCGGCGTGATCGGTACCGCCGGGACCATCGCCTCGGGCGCCTACGAGCGCGCGATCCACGCCGTGGCGCCCGGGGCCGACGTGCATGCCACGGCCTGCCCGATGTTCGTGCCGCTCGTCGAGGAGGGGTGGTTCGAGCACCCCGCCGCCGAGCTGATCGCCCGTGAGTATCTGGCGCCGCTCGAGGGGGTGGGGGTGGATGTGCTGGTGCTGGGCTGCACACATTATCCCCTGCTCAAGCCGCTGCTGGGGCGGGTGCTGGGCGCCGGCGTGCGGCTGATCGACTCCGCCGAAGAAACCGCAACGGCGGTGCGGCGGGAGCTGGAGTCGCGGGGCCTGCTGGCGAGTCCCGGCGACGCCCCTCGGCATCAGTTCGTCGTTTCGGACGACGAACCCCACTTCCGGCGGGTCGGCGCACAATTCCTCGGCGAGCGGTTGCGTGACGTCGAGGTCGCCCCCCTGGGTTGACGACACGAAGGAGCAACGACGTGACCGCACTGCACCGCATTCGGATCGCCCCACTCCTCGGGGCCGCCCTGCTGGCCTGCGCCGACGCCGGCCCGCGCCCCGGCACCGTGGCCCTCCACGTGACCATCGCCCCGGCAGGTGCCCAGACCGCTGCGGCGGGCGACGGCCTCGTCGTGGTGCGGGGCGGCGACACGCTGATCGTGCGGCAAGCCGAGCTGGTGCTGCGCGAGACCGTGCTGCAACGCGCGCGGTTCCAGGAGTGCGAGGAGGAAGCGGGTGAGGATTGCGCCGTCCTGAGCGCGGCGGCGACCCGCTTCGTCCTCCCCCTCGGGGGTGGCGGGACCGAGATCACGCGCGCGCCGGTGCCCGTGGACGCCTATTCGACGGTGCAGTTCGAGGTGTACCGGCCGTCGCCGGAGCGCGACAGTGCGTTCGTCGCGGCGCACCCAGATCTCGCCGGGACCTCGGTGCGGGTGCGGGGCACGTTGAGCCGGGCGGGGGCGCGGCGTGATTTCGACTATCGCTCGGAGTTCAACGAAGTGCAGGAGGTCGTGCTCGACGGGCCGCTCGGCGTGAAGCCGCGCGGGCGGGGCGACGTCACGCTGCGGGTGGACGTGGCGCGCTGGTTCCTGACGGCCGACGGGACCGCGCTGCTCGATCCGAGCACCGCGGTCCCGGAGGGGGACGTCGAGATTCAAGTGCGGGACAACCTGCGGCAGTCGTTCGCCGCCGCCCCGACCAGTCCGGTTAGGGCGTCGTCTTCGCCTTGATTTCCACGCCGATCGCGCCGCCACGCAGGCTGGCCCAGGTCGCGCCGATCGCGGGGCGGTTCAACGCCCACTCCGCCATCAGCGAGGAGTAGGGGCTCTCCGCCGACGGCTGCTCGCTGATCTCGGCGAAGCCGGCGCCCGGCGTGATGGCCGCCACCTGGCTGTTCACGGCGAACACGCCGTAGGCCGCGTTGGCCGCGTGCGAGAAGGCCCCGAGCGTCACCGTCAGGCCGTTCACGACCTCGGCGCTCGTGACGCCGAGCTGCCCGACGGCGCCTGAGCCGTCGGTGCCGCTCGTCTCCACCCCCGTCCACTGCGACACGATCCACTGGGTGTTCGACACGCTGCTGGGATACGTGATCGTGAGGGGGCCGCTCCCCGGTGACGCGCTCATGGCCCGGAAGATCGTGACCCGCTTCAACGGCGCGCTCAGCGGATCGAGCGTGACCGTCGCCACCTCGACCCACGCGCTCATGCCGCCGCCCGTGACCGTCGGCGAGGGGTTGGCGCCCGACGAGCGGTGCCCCAGCACCGCGAGCGTCACGAGGGCGTTCGACGCCGGCGCGATCGACGCGGTCGTGTAGACCTTCTGGTTCACCGTGTTGTTGCCCGCCGTGAGCAGCGTGTGCGTGATCGCGGCTGGCGGGGCGTTGGTGACCTGCACGACGGTCTGCCCGATTGTGCCGCCGCCCACGCTGGCGGACACGACTTTGTCCTCCGCCACCGTCGAGCTGATGGCGCCCGTCGCCACACCGCTCGCGTTGGTGGATCCCGGCGGTGTGATGGTATTCCCGGTGCCGGAGGCCGTCAGCGTCACCGCCACGCCGCTCACCGGGTTCCCGTAGGCGTCCTTCACGGTGGTGGTGATCGAGGACGAGCCGCCGACGCTGATCGTCGTGGGGCTCGCGCTCACCGTAGAGGTGGCGGCCGACGGCGGCCCCGCGGTGATCGTGACGGTCGCCGTCGCGGTGAGCGCCACGCCGTTGGCGGTGGCCGAGACGATCTTGGCGCCCGCGACGGTGGAGCTGACCGTGCCGGTGGCGACGCCGTTCGGGTCGGTGACGGCGCCCGGCTGGGTCACCGTATTCCCGCTGCCCGTGGCAGAGAGCGTGACGGGCACGCCGCTCACGGGGTTGCCGCTCGCATTCCGCGCCGTGACGGTGATGGTGGCGGTGCCGCTGCCCGCGGTGACGGACGCCGGAGCGGCCGCCACGCTGGACTGGCTCGCCGACACCGGGTTCACGGCGGTGACGTTGAACGTCGCCGACGTCGCCCCGGCGAGCGTGGCGGCGGTGGCGGCGAGCGTGTAGCCCGTGCCCGCGTTGTTGAGGGTGAGGGTCGAGAACGAGGCCACGCCGGCGCTCGCGGCGACGGTCGTGGTGCCGCCGAGCGTGGAGCTGCCCGGATTCGCGTTGATCCCCATCGTGACGCTGTTCGTCGCCGTCGTCACCCGATTGCCGAACTCGTCGCGAATCTCGACCTGGACCGCCGGCGTGATGGCGGTATTGGTCTGCGTGCTGGTCGGCTGCACGAGGAAGGCGAGGGCGGCCGGCGGGGCGGGTGTTACCGTCACGCTCGGCGTCGCGTTGAGCGCGACACCGTTGGCGACGGCGGACACGACCTTCGTTTCGGCCACCGTCGAGCGCAGGACGCCGGTGGTGGCGCCGCTCGCGTTCGTCGGTCCCGGCTGCGTCAGTGTGTTGCCCGTGCCCGTGGCCGACAGTGTCACGGTGGCGCCGCTGACCGGATTGTTGCTGCCGTCGCGCACCGTGATGGTGATGGTCGACGTGCTCGAGCCGCTGCTCGCCGTGATCGACCCAGGCGACGCGGTGACGGCCGAGTTCGATGCCGAGATCCCGCCGCCCGGCGGGGGGGCGCCCGCCGACTTGCAAGCGACGCTGCCCGTATCGGAGAACGTCTTGCCGGCGATCGGGATGAATTTCCAGGCATAGCTGTCATCGTACAGGTACATCTTCAGCACACCGCGCGTATCGCCGTTCCGCACCTCGCTGCGCGGATGGACGTTTGTCACGCCGCCGCCGCCAATGCCCCCCGAGCCCACGATGAACGTGCGCACGCCGTTGACCGGATCACTGGTGCCGTTGGGCGCCATCGGTCCGAGGCGCTCGTAGAAGTGCCGGTGGCCCGCGAGGTACACGTCCGCGCCGCCGGCGTACAGCGCGTCGAGGAACGGACGCGTACTGCTGTAGTACACTCCGCTCGACCCGCTCCCGCCCGTCGAGGAGTAGATGGGGTGATGGAAATACGCGAGCGTGCAGCGGCCCTGGTTCGCCGCGAGGTCGGCGTTGAGCCATTGCACCTGCGGCGAGGAGGCGGACTTCGAGATGTTGCTGTTGAGGACGATGACGTGCCAGGCGCCGAGGTTGTAACTGTAATAGCCCTTGCTGGGATCACCGGCGGACGCACCGAAGTAGTTGTAGTAGGGCGTCGCGCCGGAGGTGTTGTAGTCGTGGTTCCCCGACGACGGTTTGGTGCGCGCCTTGTGCCGACCCCAGGTCGGGTCGTAGCAGTTGGCGTATTCGCTCGTGGACCCGTTCTCGTAGACGTTGTCGCCCAGGATGTAGACCGTGCCGGGGATCGTGTCGAGAATCCGCGCCGTGAGTTCGTCGTCGTTCTTGGAGCAGCTCGCGATGTCGCCCGCCCCGATGAAGATCTGCGGCGGATTCGCGGTGACGAGGCCCGTGGGCGTCGTGTACAGCGCCGCGGCTCGCTCGTTGGTGGGGAGGTGATCGTCCACGCCGCACGCACCGGCGGTCAGCGCGAGGGCGCACGTGACGAGCACGCGCGTGTACGGGGTTCCTGACCGGCGCATGTGTTATGGCTCCTGGGTGGTCCCCGCGTACTGCAAGAACGAGGCGCGGCGTGCGGGACGGCCTACCAGCAAAAACTGGCCCGTCCTTGCACGCCGAACAAGGGGCCGCGGGGCGTGGGAGGGCCGCGCCCGTGTGGCGCGGTCGCGACGCGTTCGAGGCGCGGATGCGTCACCCGTCGGTCCCGAATCGCCTCAGGACGATAGACGCCGGGGTCACGACGGCGTAGCGGCACCCATCGAGCCACGCCCCGGGGTTGAGATACGTACGGCCGTCGGGGAGCGACTCTACCGCCGGACGGTGGGTGTGCGCCAGCAGGACGAGGCCCAGCTCGGCCCGCCGCTCGAGCAGCGCTCGGGCATAGGCCACCTGGGCGCGCTGCGCGCGATCGAGGACCGCCGCGTCCTTGGTGCTGTCGGCCAGTACGCCCGACAGGCGGTCGGCGAGCCAGAACCCCACGGCGGGATGCAAGGCGCGGAACGCGGACACGGTCCAGCGATGCTTCAGCACGTGGTGCAGCAAGTCGGCGCTCCAGTGCTGCTCGGTCAGCCCGTCGCCGTGTGCGACCCACGCCCGCCGGCCCGCGACGTCGAGCTCGACCGCGTTGGGGTGGTAGGCGATGCCCAGGTCCCGCGTGAAGAAGTCGCCCCCCCAGCGGTCGTGGTTCCCGCCGATGAAGGTGACCGGGATGCCCCCCGCGCGCAGCGCCGCGAGCCGGGCGATGGTCGCGAAGTGCTTGCGGGGGATGACGGCCCCGTACTCACACCAGAAGTCGAACAGGTCGCCGTTGACGAGCAACGCGTCGCCGAGACTCGGCACCGCATCGAGGAACGCATGGAACGCCTCGCGGGTGGCGGCCGGGACCTGGCCCAGATGGGCGTCGGCCACGACGACGACGCGCTGCGGGGGCGGGGGCACGGCGCCAACCTAGGAACCCCGCCGCGGGGGGGCAAGCGCGGCGGGCGCGCGGTTTCGGCGCGGGCGCGCGGGCCGCAAACGCCTCTTCCAATTGACTTCTGCCCACGGTCGCAGCATTCTCCGCAACGCATGACCGTCACGCGCGATCCCACGCGATTCGAGCGGCCCCGGGCGCCCCTGGCCCCGGGGCGGGAGCCCGCCGCGCCCGCGCCCGGCGACCGCAATCCGGGCACGCCGCTCGACCTCGACCGCGTGCGCGCGATCCGCGTGAACCGCAGCGCCGTCGAGCGCCGCGCGGCCACGATCCCGACCAGGCGGACCGTCAAGAAGGACTGGCAGGCGGCCTGGCTGCTGCGTGCGGTGAGCTGCATCGACCTCACGACGCTCCCGGGCGACGACACCCCCGGCAACGTGCGACGCCTGTGCGCCAAGGCACGGCGGCCGGTGCGCCAGGACCTGCTCGACGCAATGGGCGTCGGTGACCGCGCCATCCGGGTCGGGGCGGTGTGCGTGTATCATGGGCTGGTAGCGACGGCGGTGGACGCGCTCGCCGGGTCCGGCATCCCGGTCGCCGCGGTGTCCACCGGGTTCCCGGCGGGACTCAACCCCTTCGCGCAGCGGGTGCAGGAGGTCGAAGCCTCGGTCGCCGCGGGGGCGCGCGAGATCGACGTCGTGATCACGCGCGGGCACGCCCTGCGCGGGGATTGGCACGCGCTGTACGACGAGGTCGGCGCGTTTCGCCGGGCCTGCGGCGCGGCCCACCTGAAGGTGATTCTCGGCACGGGCGAGCTCGCGACACTCACCAACGTCGCGCGCGCCAGCCTCGTCGCCATGATGGCCGGCGCCGATTTCATCAAGACCTCGACCGGCAAGGAGCCGGTAAACGCGACGCTGCCGGTGGGGCTCGTCATGGTGCGCCAGATCCGCGAATACGCGGCCGCCACCGGGCACGCCGTGGGGTTCAAGCCGGCCGGCGGGATTCGTACCGCCAAGCAGTCGCTCGAGTGGCTGGCCCTCATGAAGGAAGAACTGGGCGAGCGGTGGGTGCGGCCGGACCTGTTCCGCTTCGGCGCCAGCGCACTGCTGACCGACATCGAGCGCCAGCTCGAGCACTTCGTCACCGGCCGCTACTCGGCGGCCCACCGCCACCCGATGGTGTGACATGACCAGCACCGTCGCCCGCGTGTTCGAGACCCTGGAGTAGGGACCCGCACCCGAGTCGAGCGGGCCGGCGCTGGCGTGGCTCGACGCTCACGGCCGGACCTTCGGCCACTGGATCGCCGGCCGGTCGGCTCCTCCGGTCGAGGGCGCGCTATTCGACGTCATCAACCCGGCCACCACGGAGGTGCTCGCGCGCGTCGCCCAGGGCAGGGCCGCGGACGTGGACGCGGCCGTGCGTGCCGCGCGCGGCGCCCTCTCCGCGTGGGCGGCGCTGCCGGACGCCGCGCGCGCGCGGCACCTGTACGCACTCGCCCGCGCGGTGCAGAAGCACTCCCGCCTGCTCGCCGTGCTCGAGATCGCTGGACAACGGCAAGCCGATCCGCGAGACGCGCGACCTCGACATCCCGCTCGTCGCGCGGCACTTCTATCATCACGCGGGCTGGGCGCAGCTCCGCTCGAGCGAGTTCGCCGGGCTACGGCCCCGTGGGCGTCGTCGGCCAGATCATCCCGTGGAACTTCCCGCTGCTGATGCTGGCGTGGAAGGTCGCGCCGGCGCTCGCGGCCGGAAACACGGTGGTGCTCAAGCCCGCGGAGTTCACGCCGCTCACGGCGCTCTGCTTCGCGGAGCTGGCGCACGAGGCGGGGCTGCCGCCCGGCGTGCTCAACGTCGTGACGGGCGACGGCCGCACCGGCGCAGCGCTCGTCGAGCACCCGGACGTGGACAAGATCGCCTTCACCGGCTCCACCGAGGTGGGCCGCCAGCATCCGCGATCGCGACGGCGGGGACCGGCAAGAAGCTGTCGCTCGAGCTCGGCGGGAAGAGCCCGTTCATCGTGTTCGAGGACGCCGATCTCGACAGCGTCGTCGAGGGCGTGGTGGACGCGATCTGGTTCAACCAGGGCCAGGTCTGTTGCGCCGGGTCGCGCCTGCTCGTGCAGGAAGGCGTCGCCGAACGCCTGGTCGAGAAGCTCAAGGCGCGAATGGAGACGCTCCGCGTCGGCTCGCCGCTCGACAAGGCCGTGGACATGGGGGCGATCGTCGCGCCGGTGCAGCTCGAGCGGATCCGAGGTCTGGTGGAGCAAGGTCGCGCCGAGGGCGCCCGCATGTGGCAGCCGTCGTGGGCCTGCCCGACGGAGGGCTGTTTCTATCCGCCGACGCTGTTCACCGACGTCGACGCCGGCGGCGACGATCGCGCAGGTCGAGATCTTCGGCCCGGTGCTCGTCTCGATGACCTTCCGCACGCCCGCGGAAGCCGTCGAGCTGGCCAACAACACGCCCTATGGGCTGGCCGCGAGCGTCTGGACCGAGAACATCAACCTCGCGCTCGACGTGGCGCCCAAGCTCAAGGCCGGCGTCGTGTGGGTGAACTGCACCAACCTGTTCGACGCGGCGTCGGGGTTCGGCGGCTATCGCGAATCCGGCTTCGGGCGCGAGGGCGGCCGGGAAGGGATGTGGGAGTATCTCAAGGCGGATTGGGAGAGACGGGGGACGGGGGACGGGGGACGGGTGGTCTCGGATGAGGCCGCCGTCAGCGCACCCGTCCCCCGTCCCGCGTCCCTCCTCCCGCCGATCGACCGCACCCCCAAGCTGTTCATCGGCGGCAAGCAGGTCCGGCCGGACCCGGGCTACAGCCGCCCGATCCGCGGCGCCGACGGCCGGCCCGTGGGCGAGGTGGGGGAAGGCAACCGCAAGGACATCCGTAACGCGGTCGAGGCCGCGCACGCGGCCGCGGGCTGGGGCCGCGGGGCCGGGCACCTGCGGGCGCAGATCCTCTACTACATCGCCGAGAATCTGTCGGTGCGGGCGGGCGAGTTCGCGGCCCGGATCGCTGCGCTGACCGGTTGCGGCCCCGAGCGGGCGGCCGCGGAGGTGGACGCGGCGCTGGTGCGGCTGTTCACCTACGCCGCCTGGGCCGACAAGTACGACGGGGCAGTGCACGGGGTACCGTTCCGCGGCGTGACCCTGGCGATGAACGAGCCGGTCGGCGTGCTGGGGATCGCAGCGCCCGAGGCGTGTCCGCTGCTCGGCTTCGTGTCTCTCGTCGCCCCCGCGATCGCCATGGGGAACACCGTGATCGCCCTGCCGTCCGAAGCGCACCCGCTGGCGGCGACGGATTTCTACGGCGTGCTCGACACGTCGGATCTGCCGGCAGGGGTGGTGAACATCGTGACCGGGGACAAGGAAGCCCTGGCGCGGGTGCTGGCCGAGCATCTGGACGTGGACGGCCTGTGGTTCTGCGGATCCGCGGCCGGCGCGCGGGCGGTCGAGGAAGCGTCGGCCGGCAACATGAAGCGGACGTGGGTAGTGTCGCCGCGGGACTGGTTCGACACGGCCCGAGCCGAGGGGCGGGAATTCCTGCGCCGCGCGAGCGAGGTGAAGAACATCTGGATTCCGTACGGCGAGTGAGCGACGCGCCTCGCCCCGCGGCCGCCGCGGCCGCCGTTGATCCGATCAGCGTCATCGAGCACCGCGTCAACTACTCCGAGACCGACCAGATGGCGTTCGCGTACCACGCGAACTACCTCGTCTGGTTCGACATGGCGCGCACCGAACACCTGCGGCGCGCCGGCACCACGTACGGAGAAATGGAGCGGCAGGGCACGCTCCTCGCGGTCACGGACGCCCGCGTGCGCTATCGGCAACCCGCCCGCTACGACGACGTGCTGCGGATCCGTTGCTGGGTGCGCGAGGCGGCCAGCCGGCGGGTCATCTTCGGCTACGCCGTCGAGCGGGCGGGCACGGCCGAGCTGTTGGCGACCGGGGAAACCGCGCTGGTGGCGCTCGACCGTCGTCACGTCCTCAGTCGCATTCCGGAGTCCGTCCGTGCGCTGCTGCAGCCGATCCCGGATCCCGTTCGCCTGTAGCCTGGCGGCGCTCGTGCTGGCCACGGCCCCGCTCGCGGCGCAGCAGGTCGCCGACGAGGCGCTCGTGGGACAGCTCGCGCGGCTGCTCCAGGACGCCGACGCGCGCCGCTTCGATCCCGCCTTCCTGCGGGAGCTGCTGCGCCACGCCGAGCCCGGCGTGCGGCGGCAGGCCGCGCTCGCGGCGGGCCGCATCGGCGACGGCGCGGCCGTGGACCTGCTGGTCCCGGTGCTCGCCGACACCGTCGAGCAGGTGGCGGCGAGCGCCGCGTTCGCGCTGGGGTTGTTGCGCGATGCCGGGTCGATCCAGCCGCTCGTGGCGGCCGTGCGGGCGGACCAGCGCCCGGCCGTCCAGGCCGAGGCCGCGACGGCGATCACCCGGGTAGGGGGCGATGCCGCGGCCACCGCGCTGCGGCAGATTCTCCAGGCGGGCGCCGCGGCGCCGCTCGCGTCGCCGGCCGTCACGGCGGCGCTGCTCGACGCGTGGCGTCTCGGCGAGCGCGCCCCGGTCGAGGACGTCGTGCCGTACACCGAGTCGGCGGAATTCGCCGCCCGGTGGCGCGCGCTGTACACGCTGGGCCGCGTCCGACGCGGGATCACGGCGTCCGCCCTGCTCCTCGCGCTCGACGATCAGGACCCGCTCGTGCAAACCGTCGCTGCCCGGGGCGTGAATCGGGCACTGGTGGACAGCGCGCGCCTCGATTCGCGCGCGATCGGCGAGCGCCTGCGGCCGCTGCTCGACATCCGGGACGCGACCCTGCGCATCACCGCGCTGCGCAGCCTCGCGACCCTGGGGGATTCCGCCCTGGCCCCCGCCGTCACGCCGCTCCTGGGCGACGCGGATCTCGGCGTGGTGGTCCAGGCCGAAACGACGCTCGGCGCCCTTGGTGGGGCGGCCGCGCTGGCGGCCCTGCGCCCGCGGCTCACGCACGCGACCTTCGCGGTGCGGCGCCAGGCGGTGATCGCGGTGGCGCAGGCGGGGCGGGGGGCCGATGCGGCGGATGTCGCCGTCTTCGCCGCGCTGGCCACCGATCCCGACTGGCGCTGGCGCGCGGCCGCGGCGGAGGCCTATGGGGCGGCGGGGCTGCGCGTCCCCCTCCAGGGGCTGCTCGACGACGCGGATGGCCGCGTCGTCGCCGCGGCCCTCGCGGCGCTGGGTCGCGTGGCGCTTCCCGAGGACAGCGCCCTCGGCGCCCGCGCGCGCGAGCTGATTCGTCACGCCGATCCCGTGGTCCGGAGCGTCGCCGCCGGTCTGATCGGCCGGGCTCCTGCGGAAGCGGACGTCGACGTGCTGGTGGCCGCGTACCGCGCCGCGGGCGCCGATCCGCTGCCCGACGCCCGGCTGGCGGCGGTGGACGCGCTGGGCGCCATCGCCCAGGCGAGCGCCGCCGGCCGCGTCGCGGTGGCCGCCCGGTTCCTGGGCGCCGTGCCCCGACCCGACGACTACCTCGTGTACCGCGCCGGCGTGGAGCGCATCGCGGGAGCGCGGGACGTCTGGGGACCCCCGGGCCCGATCGCGACGGGCCGCGGCGAGGCCGAGTACCGGGATGCCGCCCGGCGCTGGCTGGTGCCGGCGCTGCTCGGTGCCGCGGCACCCCGGGTCATCATCGAAACCGACCGCGGGGCCATGGTGGTCGAGCTGTTGCCCGCCGAGGCGCCGCTCACCGTCGCGGCGTTCCTCGAGCTCGTCGACCGCCGCTATTTCGACGGACAGCGCTGGCACCGGGTGGTGCCGGCCTTCGTGGTACAGGGCGGGGATCCGCGCGGTGACGGCTGGGGCGGACCCGGGTTCGCCCAGCGCGACGAGGTGAACCCGACGCGGTATGCCACGGGTAGTATGGGAATGGCGCTATCCGGACCCGACACGGGCGGGAGCCAGTTCTTCATCACCCACGGATCCCAGCCCCATCTGGACGGGGCGTATACGCTCTTCGGTCGCGTCGTGGAGGGGCGGGGCGTGCTGTCGCTGCTCACGCAGGGGGACCGCATCCGCTCCATTCACCGGTGACCATGCCCCGCTTCCGCGTCCCGCTCGCCCTCCTCACCTGTGCCGCGCTGATCGGTCCGCCGCCCGCGGCGGCCCAGTTCGGTTTCGGCCAGAACAAGATCCAGTACCGCGGGTTCGACTGGCGGGTGTTGCGCGGCGAGCACGTCGACCTCTACCACTATCCCGAGGCGGACGAGCTGGCGCGGGTCACGCTCGCGTACGCGGAGGAGAGCTACCGCGTGCTGGAGCGGCGCTTCGCGCACGCCGTGCCGCGGCGCATTCCATTCATCGTCTATGCCTCACACGCGGACTTCGAGCAGACCAACATCCTGCCGTTCGTGCCGCCGGAGGGGCTGCTCGGCGTCACGGAGTTTCTGAAGCGGCGCGTCGCGCTCCCCTTCCGCGGGAACTACGCCGAGTTCCGCCACACGATCCGCCACGAGCTGGTACACGTCTTTCAGCTCAGCCTGGCGGAGGAGATGTCGCTGCGCTACCCGAGGCTCCGGCAGTGGGGGCTGCCGCTGTGGTGGACTGAGGGGCTCGCCGAGTACTTCTCGGCTGGCGAGGACACGCGCGACGAGATGGTGCTGCGGGATCTCACCATCGGGGGACGTCTACCGGCGCTCGCGGAGCTGGCGCTGTGGTACGGCGGGGTGGTGTATCCGTTGGGTGGGGCGATTCACCGGTTTCTCGCCGAGACCTACGGCGAGTGGCGGGTGGTGCAGATGTACCGCGACCGGTGGAAGTACGAGACGTTCGAGCACGCGTTCACCGCCGTGTACGGGCGGTCGCTCGAGCACGTCTCCGAGGAATGGCAGCACTGGATGCGACAGCGGTACTTCCCGGCGGTGGTGGACGGCCGGCCGCTGGCGCTGAGCGCGATCAAGGTCGCGGACCTGGCCATCAAGCCCGTGTCGTATCGGGGGGCCGACGATTCGTCGAGTCGCGTGTTCTACTTCTCCCCCGGCCGCGGCTACGCCGAGATCCACGCCCGTCGGATCGGGGCGTCCGGTGTGGGACGCGCGCGCACCGTGGTCAAAGGGGAGCGCACCGAGGAGTTCGAGTCGTTTCATTTCTTCTCCTCCCGGCTCGACGTGTCGCCCGACGGCGTCGTCGCGTTTTCCAGCAAGTATTTCGATCGCGATGCGCTGTTCCTGTGGAGCCTCGATCGGAGCAGCGTGGTGGGCCGCTATCAGTTCGAGGGCATCGTGTCCATCCTGTCGCCCGCATGGGCGCCCGACGGGCAGAGCGTCGTGTTCAGCGGGTTGTCGATCGCGGGATTCTCCGATCTCTATCGGGTCTGGTTCCCCGACGGGCGGCTGGAGCGGCTGACGCATGACCGCTACGAGGATCTGGACCCGAGCTTCAGTCCCGACGGAGGGTCGCTGGTCTTCGCCTCGGACCGCACCGTCTTCGGCGCCGACGGCGCGCGCAATCTCTTCCGGCTCGATCTCGCGACGGGAGGCGTGGATTACCTCACCTACGGGGCGTGGGACGACGGCGCGCCGCGCTGGTCGGCCGCCGACGGGCTGGTCTACTTCGCGAGCGACCGAGATGGGACGTTTCAGCTCTACGCCATCGATTCGACGGGGACCGGACGGCAGATCACCCGCACCACCAACGGCGCCTTCGACCCGCAGTGGGTGCCGGACGAGGAGGGGGTGCTGTTCGGGGGATTTGCCGACCTCAGCTTCAACATCTACTTCGCGCGGCCGACCCCCGATTCGACGCTTGCCCCCGTGGCGCTCGCGCCCGACCGCGCCCCGCCGCAGTGGGAGTGGGCGGAGCTGAGCCTCGCGTCGGCCCAGGCGACGGCGGATCCGTACCGCAAGAAGTTCTCGCTCGACTTCGCCGCGGGGGACGTCGCGGTGGCGCCGGGTATCGGGTCGGCCCAGGGGGCGGTGTTCCTGTTCAGCGACATGATTGGCGACCATCTCCTGTTCCTGGGGTTGTCGTCCTACCAGGGCAATAACCTCGGCAACGTGCTCGACAATCTGAGCGGCGCGGTGTTCTACCTCGATCAGTCGCGGCGCATCAACTGGGGCGTGGGGGCGTTTCGCGTGAGCGGCACGTTCTACGAGCTCGACCTCGCGTCGCAGTACCGCGAGACCGCGTGGGGCGGGTTCGGCCAGCTCCGGTATCCGCTGTCACGCTACAAACGGATCGAGGGGGAGCTGCGGTTCGAGCATTCCGACCGGCGCGACTTTTTCGGAAGCGACGCGTCCGAGCCCGAGCGCCAGGCGTGGCTGGCGTCGAACTACCTGAGCTACGTCCAGGACAACACCCTGTGGCTCACCACGGGTCCGATCGACGGGACGCGGTACACGCTGACGGGCGGCCTCACCAACGATCTGAGCCACGGCCGCTTCGATTCGTGGCAGCTGTGGGGCGACGTGCGCCGCTATCTGCGCACCTCGCTGCGCAGCGCGGTCGCGGCCCGGGTGATCGGGTACTGGTCGGGCGGCGAGCGCCCCCGCCGCGTGAACCTGGGCGGCACGTGGTTCCTGCGCGGCTATCCCCGCTACTACTACGTCGTGGGCACGCGGGCCTGGCTGGTGAATCTCGAATGGCGCTTCCCGCTCACGAATTTCCTCACGATCGGCTTTCCCTTCGGCGCCGCCCGATTCCCCGGCATCCAAGGCGCGCTGTTCGCGGACGCGGCGCGCGCCTGGTCGGCCTCGAGCCGCGACCGGGGCACCCTGGGAGCGACGGGGTTCGGGTTCCGCTTCCCCATCGCCTCACCGCTCGTCCTGCGGCTCGATATGGGGTGGCGCTTCCGTATGGGGGAATGGTCGGGGTATGGGCTGCCGCCCGCGTTCCGGCAGGCGCGCTTCACGGATTTCTTTTTCGGGTTTAACTATTGAGCCGGCAACACGTTGTGCTTGACCGGCTCCGTCACCTCTCCTACATTGCCGCCGGGGCCGCCGTGACGGCGTGCGCCGGTCGGCCCGCGCCGCTCGTGCCGGTGCCGACGGTCCTGGAGCCGGCCGATCCGGGAACGGCGATCGCTTGGGCGGCCGCGACGCTGCCGCGGCGTCACACGGCGGTGCAGTTGCGGTGGCGCTATGGCGACGAGCGGGCGCGGTATTCGGGTCGGGGGGTCATCCGGATCGCGCCGCCCGATTCGCTGCGGTTCGATTTCCGCGGACCGCTGGGATACACCGGGGCCGCGGCGCTGGTCGGCGACGCGGTGCTGTGGACCGAGCCCCGCGGTGAGTTCGGAGCGCTCGTGGGCGGCATCCCGCTCCTCTGGGCGGCCCTCGGGGTGGTGCAGCCGCCGTCCCCGGAGGCGCAGGTGTACACCCTGCGGGCGGGGCGGCAGACCGTGTGGCGGTTCGTCGTGAATGCGGCGGACACGCTCGACTACGTGACCACGGACAGCGGGCCGCGTCTCCTCGAGGCCGAGTGGCGCCAGGGCGGCACGATCCGCGCGCGCAGCCGGACGGAATATGGCGACGATGGAGCGTCCGCGAGCGCCCGCATCGATTTTCCGGAGGCATCGGCTCGATTTGAGCTCACGGTCGTGGCGCGTGATACGCTGGCAGCGCTGGCTCCCGCGCTGTGGTCTCGCCGTTAGCCTGATCGCGGCCGGAGCCTGCTACGGCTTCGCGGGCGGAGGCTTCGCGCCCCACATCAAGACGGTCGCGATCATCCCGTTCGACAACCTGACGCCCGAACCGGCGCTGACGCAGGAGGTCACCTCGGCCGTGCGCGAGGCGATGGAGGATCGACTGGGCCTGCGCGCGGCCGGGGAGGCGACGGCAGACGCCGTGGTCCGCGGGCGTGTGGTGCGCTACGAGCCCGACGTCCCGACCACCATCCGGCCCGGCGTGGGACAGGTCGAGGTGACCCAGCGCCAGGTGCAGATCACGGTGGACGTGGAGATCGTGGATCAGAAAGAAGGCCGCACGCTGTGGCGGCGCCAGGGGCTGCTCGCGCTCGGGGAGTACGCGCCGCCCCAGGAAGCCGAGGGGCGGCGCCGCGCGCTCGAGCGGATCGTGGATGAGCTCGTGCAGGGGGCGCAATCGCAATGGTGAGCCGCCCAGGGTCCGGTCGGCGTGGCAAGACGTCGTACGGATGCCTGTTCTCCCTGTTGGTGTTCGTCGTGGCACTCTACTACGCGGTCAACATCGGGGAGCCCTGGTTCCGCTACTTCCGGTTCCTCGACGAGGTGAAGCAGCAGGTCCGGATCGCCGCCGCCCTCGACGACGGCACGCTCCGGCGCCGCCTCCAGGCGGCCGTGGACCGACTCGGGCTGCCCGATTCCGCGGGCAGCCGCATCGTCATTCGCCGCAGCGCGAGCCCGCGGCAGATCCAGATCGAGACGAGGTACAGTGAGTTCGTCGATCTTCCGTTCTTCCGACACACCTTCATCTTCATCCCGCAGGCGACTCAGCCGCTCTAGCGTCCTGGCGCTCGTCCTGCTGCTGCCGGTCCTCGTGGCGGCCGGTGGGGCGGGGGGCGGGGAGACCGTCCGGTTCTTCGCCGTCGTGGCGCTGATGATCGCGGCGGGACGGTTTTCCGCGGAGCTGTTCGAGCGGTTCGGCCAGCCGCCGGTGCTGGGCGAGCTGATCGCCGGCATCGTGCTGGGGGCGAGCGCGCTCAACGTGATCCCGATGGGGCTCGAGGATCCGCTCACGCCCGTGATCGAGCTCCTGGCCGAGATCGGCGTGGTCGTGCTGCTGTTCGAAATCGGGCTCGAGACCGATCTGCGCGCCATGCGCCGGGTCGGCGGGGCGGCGGCGGCGGTGGCGCTCGTCGGGGTGGCCCTGCCGTTCGGCCTGGGCTTCGCGTACTGGATGTCTCCCCTCAACCCCTACGAGCACACCGCCGCGGGCGCCGCAACCACCGCCGTGTTCGTCGGAGCGACGCTCACCGCCACGTCCGTGGGCATCACCGCGCGCGTGCTCGCCGACCTGAAGGTGATGCGCACCGTCGAGGCCCAGCTCGTACTCGGCGCCGCCGTGATCGACGATGTCATCGGACTCGTGCTGCTCGGCATCGTGTCCGGGCTCGCGGCCGGCGCGGCACTGACCGTGTTCGACGTCACGCGCCGTCTGGCGGTGGCGGTGGGATTCCTCGTCGGCGCGGTCGCGATCGGTTTGGCGGTTGCCCCTCGGTTGTTCGCCTGGGTGGACCGCATGCGCGTGCGCGGCATGACGCTGGTGGTCGGCTTCGCCTTCATTCTCGGCCTGTCCGCGCTCGCCGATCGGGTGGGGTCGGCGCTGATCATCGGGGCCTTCGCCGCCGGGATCATCCTCGCCGGGACGCGCCAAGTGAAGGTCATCGAGCGGGGGACGCAGCCCCTGGCGGACATCTTCACCCCCGTGTTCTTCCTGCTCATCGGCGCCCGCGTGGACCTGCGGGTGTTCAACCCGGCCGACCCCGCCACGCGCGGCGTGCTCGTGATCGGCGCCGTGCTCAGCGTAATCGCGCTGGTCACCAAGCTCGCGACGGGATGGGCACCGTTCTGGCTCCGGTGCAACCGCTGGGCGGTCGGGTTCGGGATGGTGCCGCGGGGTGAAGTGGGGCTGATCTTCGCGAACATCGGGCTCAGTGTGGGGGTGCTGTCGCAATCCCTGTTCACCGCGATCCTGCTGATGGTGATGGTCACGACGTTCATCGCGCCGCTGTTCCTCAAGTGGGCGTTCGCCCGGTGGGGGAGCCACGCCACGGAGGCGGGCGCCGCCGCTCCCGCCCACGTCGGCGGCTCGGGCCACTGAACACCGCGGCGAAGGTCCGGTCGCGGGCGGCGGCCGTCGCCTGGCGGGAGCAACAGTCCGGGCCCGTGGTGTTCACCAATGGCGTGTTCGACCTGTTGCACACGGGTCACGTGACGCTCCTCGAGGCGGCGCGGGCCCAGGGCGCGGCGCTGGTCGTCGGCGTCAACGCCGATGCCTCCGCCCGCGGCCTCGGCAAGGGTGCGGGGCGCCCGGTGGTTCCCGCCGCCGACCGCGCGCGCCTCGTCGCGGCGCTCGGCGCCGTCGAGTGCGTCGTGGTGTTCGACGAAGACACGCCGCTCGCGCTGATTCGCGCGTTGCGGCCCGACGTGCTGGTGAAGGGTGCGGACTACGCGCCGACGGAGATCGTCGGCGCGGCAGACGTCGAGTCGTGGGGGGGACGCGTGGTGCGGGTGCCGCTGGTCGCGGGCCGGTCCACGACCGAGCTGGTGCGCCGCCTGCGCGACGGCGCCTGAGCCAGCCGGCACCACGCGCAACGCACGACGCCAATCGCCCGACCCCTCTTCATCGCGACCCGCAGCGCCGGCAAGGCGCGCGAGATCCGCGCGCTGTTCGCCGGGCTGCCCTTCCAGTTGGTGTTTCCGGACGACCTCGCGCTGTCTTCGCTGGCTGAGGAGGCGCTCCTGGAGGCCGGGGCGACCTATGCCGAGAACGCCGTCGCCAAGGCGCGCCACTTCGCCCGGCGGAGCGGGCTGCCCACCGTGGCCGACGACTCGGGACTCGAGGTCGACGCGCTCGGCGGCGCCCCGGGCGTGCACTCGGCGCGGTGGGCCGGCGGCAGGGAAGGGGGAACAGGGAACGGGGAAGCGTGGGTCGAGGACCAGAACAACCGGCTGTTGCTCGAGCGGTTGCGGGGCGTTCCGGCTGAGCGCCGCACGGCGCGGTATCGTTGCGTCGTGGCGTACCTGGCGGCGGCCGACGCCGAGCTCCTCGTGATCGAGGGCGTGTGCGAGGGCCGGATCCTCGAGGCGGCGCGCGGGTCCGGCGGGTTCGGCTACGATCCCCTGTTCTGGTCCAGCGATCTCGGCATGACGTTCGGCGAGGCGACGGCTGAGGCGAAGCAGGGCGTGTCGCACCGCGGCCAGGCATTTCGGTTACTGGCGGAGCGCTTGAGCGCGCTGCCGTAGCGTCACCTCGTACGCTTGTTACCTTAGTAACCACTTGCCGCTTGCCACTTGTAACCGCTTCCGCGTCTTGGCGTCTGTTCTCTTGAGTCTGTGAACGGGGCGGAGTGGCGGTGGCCACGGGGCGTGGCGCAGTCCGGTAGCGCGCCTGGTTTGGGACCAGGAGGTCCCGGGTTCAAATCCCGGCGCCCCGACCTCAATGTTGTGCTCGACACGACGCGGGCGGGACCGATCGGCTCCGCCCGCGTCGTGTCGTCACGGCACCCGGGCCGGTCTACGGATGGTCCGGGTCCGTGCCGTGGTCGTCGTCTTCGTGGTCGTCATCGAGCCCATCCGAGTCGTCGTCATGGAACGCCTCGATCGACTGCTCGATGTTGTTCTTCACCACGCCCTCGTTGGCGCCGCCCTTGTTCGCGCTCGCCGGATCGACGAGGGTCGCCCGCGACTCGTTCAGGAACCACGTCGCCACGTCGATGCGGATCGTCACATTCGCAGGACCATCGGCCGTCAGGTCGAGCGGCGGCACAAGCTGGATTTCCTGCTCCTTGTTGACGTCGGTCGTATAGACAAAGCGCGTGCGTTCGGCCGCGCCCGCGGCCCGATACCAGCCCGTCACCCGGATCGAAACCCGGTCGAACAGCGGGTTCGCGGCGATGAACGCCGCGTCGGTGGCGTCCTCCGGCTTGTGAATGTCGAACTCGACTTCGTCGTACATGCCGGCGGGTACGTTGGGCACCGTGATATCCCGCTCGGTGGCGCTGCCAAGGGGTAGCGACACCAGCTGGATCCCCACCGAGAACTCCTCGCACCCGTCGTTGTCAGACCCGCTCGAGTCCATGCAGTCGGGCACGTCGACGCGCTCGAGCTCGATCTCGCGCAGCACCAGCTGGACCGTGTCGATGATGACGGAATCACCGTTCAGGGTGACGATGGTCGAATCGCCCGCTTGTGCGGCGCGAACGCTCATGGCGCCGCCGGCGGGCCCCGCCGGTGCGGGCCGGGTCGAAAAGGCCAGGCCGACGGCGGCGCCACCGCCGCTGGCGTCGGAGCAGGCGAGCGCGCCGGCGGCGAGCACCGCTCCGGCTAGACCGACCACTGTGCTGCTGTTCATCGCTGCCTCCATACGTCGAGTGGGTGCGCGCGCGTCGTGCCCGCGCCGCCGCCCGACAGGGCAAGGTCCGTTCTCCCTGTGCCGTGGGGCGTAAGTCGTTATCGTTGAAGGCGTGACAGATCGGGCGGGAGGCGGGAGCCTGGCTTGCCCCGAGGCCGGTGACTCGAAACGAGCCAGCCGCCGGCGGCGGCGGGTCGCTTCATCGTGGCTTCAGCCATCCGGCGTTTTCTTGCAGGCACCTGGAGTGCCCCACACGCCGCGAGGGAGACCGCCGCTGGCCGCAGCGCCCCCACCCGCCGACGGCCGGACGGCCCCGCCGCGGGGCGATCCGGTGACGGCCGTCCGCCGATCCGCGGCCACCCCGCGATGAGCGAGAACGCCGTGCTCGCCGTGTTCCGGCTCAGCGACTCCTTCAGCGACTTCTGGCCGCTCCTCGCTCGCGAGGCAGGGGCGACGGTCGCGGCGTGGGAGCCCGGGGATCCGCAGCCGTCGGGGGCGGCGATGATCGTGATCGCCGCCGGCGGCCGCGAGGGCGACGTGCCCGCCGAGCTGGGCCGCCTCGAGCGGACGGCCGGCCTGCCGGTCGTGGTGGTGGGCGCGGACCCGTCCCGCCGCCTCGCCCTGCGGGTCGCCGCCGCCGGGGCGAGCGACTACCTGGTGCTGCCCGAAGATCGCGATGTCCTGCGCGACGCGCTGGGCGCGGCGGTCGCCCGGCACCGGGCCGCGCGCGGCCGGACCCGGCTCGCGTCGCTCGAGGCGCGCGCGCACGCCTTCAGCGAAATCGTGGGGAAGAGCGCGGCCCTCCGGAGCGTGCTGGAGCGAGCCGCCCGGCTCCTACCGCACGCCGACGCGACGGTGCTGATCGGTGGCGAGACGGGGACCGGCAAGGAACTCCTCGCCCGGGCGCTGCACTACGGCGGGCCGCGGGCGACGGCCCCGTTCGTGGAGCTCAACTGTGCCGCGCTGCCGGCGCAGCTGCTCGAAAGCGAGCTGTTCGGCCACGAAAAGGGCGCGTTCACCGACGCGCGCACCGCCAAGCCGGGCCTGTTCGAGGTCGCCGACGGCGGCACCCTGTTCCTCGACGAGATCCACCAGCTCGCCCCCGAGCTGCAGAGCAAGCTGTTGCGCGCCATCGAGCACAAGACCATCCGCCGCGTCGGAGGCACGGCCACCCGCCGCGTGGACGTCCGCATCGTCGCGGCGAGCAACGTCGATCTCGCGGGGGCCGTGGCGGCCGGCCGGTTTCGCGAGGACGTCTTCTACCGCCTCAACGTGCTGGCGCTCGAGCTGCCGCCCCTGCGCGAACGGGGCGACGACATCGTGCTGCTCGCCGAGATCTTCCTCGATCGCTTCGCCGTCCAATACCGGTTGCCGCGGCCGCCGCTCACGGGCGAGGTGCGCCAGCTGTTGCTGTGCCGCCCGTGGCCGGGCAACGTGCGCGAGCTGCGCAACGCCATCGAGCGGGCCGTGCTGCTGTCGCCGCCCGGGACACTGGCGCCGGATGAATTCGCGGCCGCGGTCCCTGCCAATCCTGCCGGACCATTGCCCTTCCCGTCGACCATGGCGGAGATTCAGCGCGCGGCGGCGCACGCCATGGTGGCGGCCACGGGCGGCAACCGCTCCGAGGCGGCCCGTCGGTTGGGGATCTCCCGGTCTCGGCTCCAGCGGCTGCTCGAGGGACGGACCGGGGAGGACGAGGATGGCTCGGTTTGAGTCAGGTGACTCGTGCCGATTCTGGCGGACCGGCGTAACTCGTTTCGTCACACTGCGCTCGCGTGGCCCGCGCCTTGCCCCTCCCCCGGGGCATCACGAGACTCGGAGAAGAGGATGCGCGCGATGCGTGCCGTAGCCCTGACCCTGCTGACCGCGGCCTTTTTGATCTCGGGCTGCACCGACAGCTCGGGTCCCGGTGGGGTGCCGACGTCCCAACTCAATTTCGTCCGGCAAGATACGCTCGCCCCACCGCTCGTGGCGACGCGCGACAGCTTCTGGGCCAAGGTCGAGGATGGCCGCGAGCTGCGCCTGTACTACCAGGGCGCGACGCCGGCCGACACCGGTGAGGAGTTCGTGCGATTCGAGGTTCCGGGCGACGGGCTGCTGCGGAAGCCGGACGGCTCCGCGTTTCAGACCGGTGATTCGATCCTGATCACCATCACCGTCGTGGATCCCAACCGTTTCATCTTCCAGTTCGAGCCGGCGGGGCTGGTGTTTTCGAGCGAGCATCCGGCGCGCCTCAAAGTCCGCTACCTGAATGCCGAGCACGACTTCGATGGTGACGGGGACGAGGACGGCGACGACGTCGGCATCGAGCGGGAGCTGGGTCTGTGGTACCAGCGGACGACGACCGATCCCTGGGTCCGCGTCGGCTTCGTGAAGTTCGAGGAGCTCGACGAGATCTCGGCCAACCTCTTTTCGTTCTCGCAGTACGCCGTGGCGTGGTGACGACCGGATGGCCGGACCGTACGTCGACGAATCCGCGCTGCTGACCGAGCTGCGGGAGGGGCTGGCCCAGGGCCGCTACGGTGACGTCGCGGCCCGGCTCGACGCGCTGCCGGCGGCACTGGTGGCGGAGCGCGCGCCATTCGCGTTGCTCGCGGCGGAGGCGAACGGCCGCATCGGCCGGCACGCGGCGGCCGAGCGGGCGGCGGCGGCGGCGGTGATCGTGGCGCGGGCGCGGGGTGAGCCGTATGCCGAGGCGCGGGCGCTGAACATGCGGGGCGTCATCGCGCTGAACCGCGGCGAAGCCGACGGGGCGGAGCAGTGGTTCGGCGCCGCGCTGGCGGCGGGACGCGAGCAGCCGGATGCCGGACTCGCGGCGCGCTGTCTCAACAATCTCGGCGTGCTCGCCAATCTGCGCGGGGATTACGCCGCAGCCCTGGCGAACTACCAGCTCGCGCTCGCGGCCTACCAGCAGGCGGGCTGGCTGCGCGGCGTGATCGAGACGCATCACAACGTGGGGATCACGCGGCGCGACCTGGGCGACGTCCGCGGCGCGGTGGCGGCCGCCGACGAGGCCGTACGCCTCGCGGGCGAGCTGGCGGACGAGAATCTCGTCGCCCTCGCCCTGCTGGGCCGCGCCGAGGCCCATGTGGCCGCGGGGGACCGCACCCTCGCCGCGCGCCGAGATCGCGCGGGCGCGGGACAGCTACGAGCGGGTCGGCAATCCGGTCGGGCTCGCCGAGGCGCTGCGGCTGGAGGGCACCGTCGCGCGCGAAGCGGGGGATCTGCCCGGCGCGCTGCGCGTGCTCGACGACGCGGCGCAGCTGGCCGAGACCCAGGGCCACGCGCATACCCTGGCAGAGATCGAGCGCGATCGCGGGCTGGTGCGCGAGCGGCTGGGCGATGCCGCGGGAGCGGTCGACGCCCGCCGTCGCGCGGCCGCGCTCTACCGTCGGCTCGGGGCGTCGGCCATGGCGGACCGGCTCGAGGCGCAGCCCGGCCCGCGCGATCCGACCGTGTGACGAGGACCGTCGCCTGCGGTCAGGCGAACACGATCCACAGCACGCCGAGCGTCGTCACGAGCACGACCGACGCCACCACGAGGCGTCCCTCCCGCGGGGCACGCTCGGCCGACCGGCGGTAGGTGAGGTCCCGCACGCGCTCGGGCGCGGGCGGGGCGCTGGCAAGACTGGCGCCGACCAGCACCACCGTGCACACGACGAACAGCAGCACGGCGAAGTGCAGGAAATTCACCTCGGCGATCCAGGCCCACACGGTGCCGTCCGCCAGCCCGGTCTTGGCGATGCCGTTCGCCAGCTCGAGTGCGAGCCGCAGGCCGCCGAGGACGAACCCCGTCGCCAGCGAAGCCACGGCCCCGGTGCCGTTGAGGCGCGGCAGGAACAGGCCGAACAGGAAGCACGCGGCGATCGGCGGCGCGATGTACGCCTGCACGCTCTGGAGATAAATGTAGAGCTGCGACGAGATGTACTGCATGAACGGAATCCACAGCAGCCCCAGCACGGCCAGCACCGCCGTGGCCGCGCGGCCGACGAGCACGAGCTGCCGCTCGGGCGCGGCGGGGCGCAGCTTGCGATAGACGTCGAACGTGATCAGAGTCGAGCACGAGTTGAACACCGACGCGAGCGAGCTCATCAGCGCCGCCAGGAGCGCCGCGATCACGAGCCCCTTGATCCCGACGGGGAGGAGCCGGGCCACGAGCGCCGGGTATGCTTGGTCGGCCGCGGGGAGGTCTGCATAGAGCGCCGCCGCGAGCACGCCCGGCAGCACAAAGAGGAACACCGGCAGAATCTTCAGGAATCCGGCGCCGATCGCCCCCGCCCGCGCTTCCGCCACGTTTTTCGCCGCGAGTACGCGTTGGACGATGTACTGGTCCGTGCACCAGTACCACACGCCCAGGATCGGGGCGCCGAACACGATGCCCGTCCACGGAAAGTCGGGATGCGACGCAGGCTTCCACATCGAGAAGAACCCGGCGGGGACCCGCGCCTGCAGCTCGCTCCAGCCGCCCACCGCGTTCAGTCCCAGCAGGACCAGCACGGTCGAGCCGACGATCAGCACCGCGGTCTGGAGCACCTCGGTGTAGATCACGGCGCGCAGGCCGCCGACGACCGTGTAGAGCGCGGTGGCGATCACGATGATGCCGGCCCCCGTCCACAGACTCAGCCCGGTGAGCTCCCGGATCACCAGGGCGCCCGCGAACAACGTCACGCTGATCTTGGTCAGGACGTACCCGATGATCGAGACGGTCGTGAGGTACCAGCGCGCGGCCGCGTTGTAGCGCCGCTCCAGGAACTCCGGCATCGTGTAGACGCCGCTGCGCAAGTAGAAGGGGACGAACAGCCACCCCAGCAGCAGCAGGATGAGGCACGCGAGCCACTCGAAATGCCCCACGGCGAAGCCGCTCGCCGCACCGGTGCCGGCGAGGCCGACGAGGTGCTCGCTGCCGATGTTCGAGGCGAAGAGACTCGCGGCCACGGCGAGCCACCCGACCTCGCGACCCGCCAGGAAGTAGTCGGCCGAGTCCGCCTTCTTCCGTCGGGCGGCCCAGTAGCCGATGGCGAACAGCCCCAGGAAGTAGAGGGCGATAACGGCGAGGTCGAAGGTGGCGAGGGTAGCCATGGAGGTTCACGTCTCGCGGGGTGGGCGTACCGGATACGGCCGTCGTCCCGCCGCGGGCCCGGGACCTCGGTGGGCTGGAAATCCTAGCGTTCCAGGTGGTTTTCGCCAATCGGCGGAGCTGCCGGGCGCCCCCGGGGCGCCTTGACGGGGGGCGTGCCGGGCGCCAGAATAGTGCCCCATCAGACGCACCCCGCTAAGTTCAAGCTATGGCGGGCGCCGGTAGGCATGGGAAGTACCACTTACCCTCGGAGTACACCGGTATGGCACTCGCTCGTTCGCTGTGTGTCGCCCTCCTGGGCGGCGCGTTGTGCGCCGCACCACTGAGTGCACAGGCCCCCACCGGCACCGTGGCCGGCCGCGTCGTCGATGCGGCCAGTCAGGAGCCGCTCGGCGGGACCGAAATCACCGTTGCCGATCGCAGCGCCCGCACCACCGCCGACGGCCGCTTCGTCATCACGGGCGTGCCCGCGGGCTCCCACATCGTGCGCGCGCGACGACTGGGGTACACGCAGGCCGTCCAGCAGGTCACGGTGACGGCCGGCGAGACGATCTCCATCGAGGTCATGCTGGCGGCACAGGCGGTCGATCTGTCGGCGGTCGTCGTCACGGGCTACGGGGAGCAGCGCCAGGGCGACATCACCGGCGCCGTCTCGCAGGTCTCGGCGGGGCAGTTCAACACCGGCCGCGTCATCGCTCCGGCGCAGCTCATCCAGAGCAAGGTCGCGGGCGTCCAGGTCGTGGACAACAACGAGCCGGGCGGCGGCCTCACGATCCGGATCCGCGGCGCGACGTCGGTCAACGCCAGCAGCGATCCGCTCTACGTGATCGACGGTATGCCGGTGGGCAGCGGAGCCGGCGGCGGGCTGTCCGCGGGCCGCGACCCGCTGAACGCCCTGAACCCCGATGAGATCGAGAGCATCTCGGTGCTGCGCGACGCGTCGGCCGCCGCGATCTACGGGGCCAACGCGGCCAACGGCGTCGTGCTCATCACGACGAAGATCGGGGCGCGGGACGGCCGCAGTTCGAGTACAGCGGCACCACGTCGGCCTCGACGATCACGCGTCGCCCTGACATGCTGAACGCGGAGCAGTTCCGGACGGCCGTGACCACGTACGCCCCCCAGAACGTCAGTCAGCTCGGCAACGCGAACACGGACTGGTTCAGTCTCGTGGACCGGACCGCGTACGGCCAGGACCACAACTTCGCGGTTTCCGGCGCGGGGCAATCGCTGAGCTGGCGGGCGTCGCTCGGATACCTGAATCAGGACGGCATCATTCTCGGCACCAAGACCGAGCGCATCGGGCTGGGCCTGACGCTCCAGCAGCAGCTGTTCGACGACCGCCTGGACGTGCGGGTCAACCTGAAGGGTTCGCGGGCCGACGACCAGTTCACGCCGGGCGGCGTGCTGTCGAATGCCGCCCAGATGGGCCCGACCCAGCCGGTCACCGACCCCGATCGCGCCACAGGGTTCTACGAGTGGCCGGGTCAGGATTCGAGCTTCGCGATGTTGACCTCGCCTGACAACCCGCTCGCGATTCTCAACTTCGCGACGGATCGCGGCACGACGTACCGCAGCATCGGCAACGTGCAAGGCACCTACCGCCTCCCGTTCGTCGATGGGCTGCGCGCGACGGTCAATCTGGGTTACGACGTCGCCCGGGCCGATCGCCGGTCCTTCCGCCCGAGCGTGCTGCACGACCAGGCCAAAACCGGCACCGACGGCAACGACTTCCGGCGCAACGACAGCCAGACCAACACGGCGGTCGAGACGTACCTCAACTACGCGGCACCGGCGCGCATCCTCCCGGGCACCGTCGATTTGACCGCCGGGTACTCATTCTCGGAATCGTCGGCGGAGTACCCCTCGTTCCTGGCGCAGGGGCTCTCAACGGACGTCCTGGGCGGCAACGGCGTCACGTCGGCGCGGACCGTCCAGAACTTCTTCGACATCCAGGAGAGCCGCCTGATCTCCTTCTTCGGGCGGGCCAACTACAACTACGACGACCGCTACCTGGCCGCGTTCAGCCTGCGCCGCGACGGGTCGTCGCGGTTCGGGCCGGGCAACGCGTGGGGCACCTTCCCCTCGGTGGCGCTCGCGTGGCGGCTGTCGCGGGAGTCGTTCCTGGCGAGCAACGCGTCCGCTGTCGGACCTCAAGCTGCGGGCGTCGTGGGCGCGGACCGGCAATCAGGCGTTCGCGAACTACCAGCAGTTCTCCACCTACCTGGTGGGCGACAACCAGACCCAGGTGCAGTTCGGCAACGAGTTCGTCGGCACGATCCGGCCGAGCGCGGTGGACCCGAACATCAAGTGGGAGTCGACCCAGTCGGTGAACGTCGGCCTCGACTTCGGGTTCGCGAACCAGCGCTTCACCGGCGCCGTCGACTGGTACACGAAGACGACGGATGACCTGATCTTCACGGTGCCCGTGGCGGCCGGCACGAACCTGTCGAACTTCCTGACGACTAATATCGGCAGCATGAAGAACCGCGGCATCGAATTCAGCCTCAGCGCGCGTGTGCTCCAGCCGAGCGCGCGCGGCCTGAGCTGGACGGCCGACATCACCGCGGCCCACAACACCAACGAGCTGGTGAGCATCAATCCGTTCGCGGGGAGCGCCCAGGAGATCCTGGTCGGCGGCGTCGCGGGCGGCGTCGGGACCACGATTCAGGTGCTGCGCCCGGGCGTCCCGATCAACTCGTTCTTCGTCCTCGAGCACCGCATCGGGGCCGACGGTCGCCCGGTGTATGCGACCGGTGCCGGCGCCGACACGGCGATGTATGTGGACCAGAACGGCGACAACATCATCAACGTCGCCGACCGCCGGCCCTATAAGGACCCGGCGCCGAAGTGGATCCTGGGGCACTCGTCGTACATGACCTACGGCAACTTCGACGTGAGCTTCACGGTCCGGGCCTACTTGGGCAGCTACGTGTACAACAACGTGGCCTCGAATCTGGGGACCTACTCGGAGGTCGGCCGCGGGTCGCCCTACAACCTCCACGCGTCGGTGCTGGAAACCGGGTTCGAGACGCCCCAGTACCTCTCGGATTACTATGTGGAGGACGCGTCGTTCCTGCGCCTGGACAACATCACCTTCGGCTACCGGCTCTCCTACGCCGGCCGGCCGGTGCGGGTGTTCGGCACGATTCAGAACGCGTTCACGATCACCGGCTACAGCGGCGTGGATCCGACCGCCGGGCTGAACGGCATCGACAACAACATCTACCCGCGCTCGCGCACCTTCACCGGTGGCCTGAGCGTCCGGTTCTAATGCGCGCCACGCTCCCAAGAAGGGACGGACTCATGAATCGCAGCACTTCGCGGGTGTTCGCCTTCGCCGCCGCCTTCCTGCTTCTGGCCGCGGCCGGCTGCACCGACACGGTGGTCGAGCCCAAGAGCACGGTCACCGACGCCAACGTGTTCAACGATCCGAGCGCCTACCGCGCCTTTATCGCGCGCGTGTACGCCGGGCTCGCGGTGAGCGGCCAGCAGGGCGCTGCCGGCCGGCCGGACATCAGCGGCATCGACGAGGGCTTCTCCCAGTACCTGCGTCTCTACTGGGAGGCGCAGGAGCTGCCGAGCGACGAAGCGGTCATCGGGTGGGGCGACGTCGGCCTCCCCGAGATGAACACGCAGCTCTGGGCGGCGAGCAACTCCTTCGTCGTGGCGATGTACTATCGCATCTATTTCCAGGTCGCCATGGCGAACGAATTCCTGCGCCAGACGACGGATGAGAAGCTGGCGTCGCGGGGCCACACCTCGAGCGCCATCCGCGCCGAGGTCGCGACGTATCGCGCCGAAGCCCGCTTCCTCCGGGCGCTCAGCTACTGGCATGGGATCGACCTCTTCGGACCCATCCCGCTCGTGGACGAGAACAGCCCGATCGGCGCCACGCCGCCGGCGCAGGCAACCCGAGCGGAGGTGTACAACTTCGTCGTGAGCGAGCTCATCGCCATCCAGGGCGAGCTGCCGCCACCCGGCCCCGGCACGTACGGTCGTGCGACGGGCCCGGCCGCGTCCATGCTGCTGGCGAAGCTCTATCTGAACGCCGAGGTCTACTCGGGCGCGCCCAACTTCGCGGGCGCACGGACCGCCGCGGAGGCCGTCATCGCGGGCCCGTACAGCCTCGATCCCAACTACCAGGACATGTTCCTGGCCGACAACCACACGTCGCCCGAGATCATCTTCGCCGTCACCCAGGACGGATTGCGGACCCAGACCTGGGGCGGCATGACGTTCGTGGTGCACGCCTCCTGCGGCGGAAACATGAACGCGTCCGCGTCGGGCATCGACGGGTGCTGGTGGGGGCTGCGGCTCAAGCCCGAAGCCTTCAACAACGGGTATCTTCCCGGCGACTCGCGCGACGATTTCTTCTACAGCTCGGATCCCGCGCATTCGGTCGCCGTGAGCAGCATCGGCGACTTCTTCGCCGGTATCCCCGCGCCCAAGTTCCGCAACGTGACGTCGGGCGGATCGCCCGGATCGCACCCGACGCACGTGGACACGGATTTCCCGATGTTCCGGCTCGGCGACGCGTATCTGATCTACGCCGAGGCCGTGCTGCGCGGTGGCGGCGGCTCGACCGTGCAGGCGCTGGATTACGTCAACGCGCTGCGGGTAGCGCGCGTTCGGGGACTCGAGCGGCGTCATTCTCCTCACCGACCTGACGCTGCCGTTCATCCTCGCTGAGCGCGGCCGGGAGCTGTTGTGGGAGGCCCACCGCCGCTCGGACCTCATCCGCTACGGGCTGTTCACGGGCAGTGGTTACCTCTGGGCGTGGAAGGGCGGCGACCAGGCCGGAATCGCGACGGACGCGTTCCGGGACCTCTACCCGCTGCCGTCGTCGGAGCTGGTGGCCAACCCGAACCTGACGCAGAATCCGGGTTACTGAGCCAGGCCCGGCGACCATCGTCTGTCCGGCCGCAGCTCTGTCGCCTCGGCGGCGGAGCTGCGGCTCGTTCGTGAGGTCCATGCGCGGCGTCCCATCCCTGTGCCGGCTCGGCGTCGCCACGGTGCTCACGCTCCTGACGGCGGCATGCGATGACTCGCTGCCGACGCCCCCGCGGGGCGGACCCCCACCCGGCCGGCCGGTGCTCGCCCCGACCTACCGCCCCAGCGGCCACATGGCGGCTGGCGACGTCGTGGTCCACCTCTTCGAGTGGAAATGGACCGACATCGCCGCCGAGTGCGAGCAGGTGCTCGGGCCCGCCGGGTTCGCCGCCGTGCAGGTGTCGCCGCCGCAGGAGCACAGCCTCGAACCGCCCAACTACCCCTGGAGCCAGCGCTACCAGCCCGTGAGCTACAGCATCGCGCGGAGCCGGTCGGGGACCGGGGCCGAGTTCGTCGACATGGTGAACCGCTGTGGGGCGGCGGGCGTCGGCATCATCGTGGACGCCGTGATCAACCACATGACGAACTACCCGAGCCCCGGCGTCGGCTCGAACGGCACGCCCTACACGAAGTACGAGTACCCGGGCCTGTACACGCCGGACGATTTCCACACGCCCTGCGCGCTGAACGACTACCAGAGCGCCGCCAACGTGCAGGAGTGCGAGCTGTTCTCGCTGCCGGACCTCCACACCGGCCTGCGCGTCGGTGCGGCAGAAGATCGCCGACTACCTGCTCATGCTCGCCCGGCTCGGCGTGACGGGATTCCGTATCGATGCGGCCAAGCACATCCAGCAGGTGGAGCTGGACGACATCCTCGACGCGCGTCAACCTCACGCTGGCGGGTGAGGGGCGTCCGTTGCCGTACGTCTTTCTCGAGATCGTGCGGAACGGGGTGGGCGAGGCGCTGTCGCCGCGCGACTACTTCGGCGAGGGGTACGGCTCGGGCGGCGCTGCCGACATCACCGAGTTCACCTTCGTCGGCGTCGGCAACAAGTTCCGCGGATCGGCGGCGCAGTACATCGCGCAGCTCAACCCGAACGGTCCGCCGGGCAGCCAGTTCTCCGAGGCGGCGTGGGGACTCATGCCGTCCGACAAGGCCGTGGTGTTCCTCCAGAACCACGACACGCAGCACCAGTGCGGCATCGGCTATCGCGACGGCGCCGGGTTCCGCCTCGCGAACGTGTGGATGCTGGCGCAGCCCTACGGCTATCCATCGGTCCTCTCGAGCTACGCGTTCGAGCTGCCCGGTGGGGAACTCCATGGGCCCGCCGTCCGATGCCCGCGGCAACACCGATGACCGTGACGTGCGCCGCAGGCTTCGAGACGGCGACGATCGGGAGTGGGTGTGCGAGCACCGCGACCCGCACATCCGGAGCATGGTCGGGTTCCGGAGCGTCGTCGCGGGCACGGCGATCACGCACTGGTGGGACAACGAGCGCGATGCGATCGCGTTCTCGCGAGGTGACCGGGGCTTCGTGGCCATCAACCGTGAATCGGCGGCGGTCGCCGCCACCGTGGCCACGGGGCTCGCGTCGGGGATGTACTGCGACCGCCTGACGGGCGGGCTCCTCGGCGGGACGTGCGGGGGCGTGGAAGTCGCCGTGGGCCCGACGGGGACGGTCGACCTGCGCCTCGAGCCCAATACCGCGATTGCGATCGACGTGACGACGCGACGGTAACCCGCCGCGCCCCTTGCCCGCCCGGGAGACCCAACCGATGCGCCGCCGCTCTGCCATGCTCACAACCTGCCGAGCGCTGGCTGCCGCACTCCTCGTCGCGGCGCCCGCGCGGGCCCAGACGCCGGCGCCCGCCCTGGCGCCGGACACCTCGTGGGTCGCGCGCAGCGCGCTCTACGAGGTGTTCGTCCAGGACTTCTCGCCGGCGGGGGATTTCCATGGCCTGATCGCCGGCCTCGACTGTATCGCCGCGGCGGGGGCGAGCACGGTCTGGCTCATGCCGATCCACCCGATCGGCGTCGAAGGACGGAAGGGGCCCCTCGGCTCACCCTACGCCGTGCGGGACTTTCGCGCCATCAACCCGGCGTACGGCACCGCCGCGGACTTCCGGGCGCTGGTGCAGGCGGTCCACGACCGCGGCCTGAAGCTCATTCTCGACTGGGTCCCGGACCACACCGCCCGCGACCATCCCTGGGTGCGCGCGCATCCCGCGTATTACGTGCGGGACGAGCGGGGCGAGCCGAGCGTGCCCCGCGACGCGGACGGCAAGCTGACCGACTGGACCGACGTGCTCCAGCTCGACTACCGGAATCCGGCCGTGCGCCGCGAAATGATCGCGACCATGCGCTGGTGGCTGGAGGAGTTCGGCATCGACGGCTTCCGCGTGGACGTCGCCGGATTCCTGCCCGACGACTTCTGGCGCGAAGCCAGCCCGGCGCTGCGGGCCGCCGTCCCGCGGCCCATCCTGCTGCTCGCCGAGTGGGGCGACCTCGAGATGCACCGGGTGGGGTTCGACCTGACCTACGCGTGGGATTCCTACAGCCGCCTCAAGGCGGTGTGGCGCGGCGCACCGGCCGCCACGTTCGTCGTGCGTGAGCGAGCGGACCTCGACGCGATGCCCGCTGGTGGCCAGCGGCTGCGGTTCACCACGAACCACGACGAGACGGCCTGGGACAAGCCTCCGGTGGCGCTGTTCGGCGGCTCGGCCGGCGCGCGCGCGGCGTTCGTGGCGGCGGCACTGCTGCCCGGCCGGCCGTTGCTCTACAACGGCCAGGAGGTGGAGAGCCCGCAGCAGCTGGCATTGTTCGAGCGCGACACGATCGTGTGGGGCCAGCCCGGGGCCGCCGCAGCCCGCGCGTTCTACGCCCGCGTCCTGGAGCTCGCCCGGACGGATCCCGCTTTTCTCGCGGGGGATCTCCGGGCGGTCGAGACCAGCGCGCCGGACGACGTGATCGCCTACCGGCGGGGCGACGCGGTCGTCCTGGTGAACACCCGGCCGCGCGCGGTGTCCATCACCGTGACGGGCTTCGACGTGAACGGCGCTACCGACCTGCTATCGGGGCGGGCGCAGCGCGGCGCCACGGTGGCGCTGCCGGCCCACGGAGCGGTCGTGCTGCGATGAAGCGCCGCGCGTTCGTCGAGCGCATGGCGGCGGGGACGGCCGCGGCTCTCGCGACCCCGCGCTGGCTGCGGGGCGGGGGCGCGGCAGCCGCCCGCCGGGTCGAGCGCCTGGACGAGGGCTGGCGGTTCCTGCGCGACGATTCGCCCGGCGCGGCGCGCCTCGGCCTGGACGACGCCGCGTGGCAACCCGCCACCCTGCCGCACACGGCTCGCGTCGAGGCGCTGGTGACCGGACCGGCCGGGTCGCCCACGGCGCAGTGGCAGGGTGTCTGCTGGTACCGGCGCCGGCTGCGCTTCGAGACGGGCGGCGGCGAGCACGTGCTGCTCCGGTTCGAGGGCGCCATGAACGTGGCCGAGGTCTGGCTCGACGGCGAGCCAGTCGGCAGCCACCAGGGCGGCTATCTCCCGTTCGTGATCGACTCTGACCGGGCGGGTGCGGCCCGACCACGACCATCTGCTCGCCGTCCGCCTCGACAACCGCGACGATCCCATCACGGGTCCCAAGCCGCTCGCCCAGCTCGACTTCAACATGTACCACGGCTTATATCGGCCCGTGTACCTGGTACGCCGCGGCCGGCTGCACATCACGGATCCGTTGCTCGCCGGTCGGCCCGCGAGCGGCGGCGTGTTCGTGACCTACCCGCGCGTCACGCGCGAGGCGGCCACGGTCCGGGTGCAGACCCACGTGCACAACGGCCACGGGGACGCGCGCCGGTTTGGGGTCCGGGCCACGCTGCGAGGGGCCGGCGGTGAAGTGGTCGCATCCGCCACGTCCGCGCTCGGGACGCTGGACCCGGGTGCCGACACGGCCGTGACCCAGGACCTGGAGGTGACGGCCCCGGCCCTCTGGAGCCCTGCCACGCCGCACCTGTACCTGCTGCACTGCGAGGTGGTGACCGATGGCGCCACGGTGGACGCCGAGACGCTGCGCGTGGGCATCCGGCATATCGCGATGTCGCGGGAGGGGTTCGCCATCAACGGGGGGCCGCTGTTCCTGCGCGGCACGAACCGGCACCAGGAGTACCCGTATATCGGGTACGCGCTGTCGGACGCCGCTCAGTACCGCGACGCGCGGCGGATCAAGGACGCCGGTTTCGACTACGTCCGTCTTTCGCACTACGCCCACGCGCCCGCGTTCATGGACGCCTGCGACGAGCTGGGCCTCGTCGTGATGAACTGCATCCCCGGCTGGCAGTACTTCAATCCGGATCCGCGCTTCGTCGAGCTCCAGTACCGGAACTGCCGCGACCTCGTGCGGCGCGACCGCAATCATCCGTGCGTGGTGCTGTGGGAGGTGTCGCTCAACGAGTCGGGGATGCCGGCGGAATTCGTGGCGCGGACCCATGCGATCGCGCACGAGGAGTACCCCGGCGACCAATGTTTCACGGCGGGTTGGGTCCACGGCTACGACGTCTACATCCGGGCGCGCCAGCACGGCGGCTGCCACCGGGAGGAGACCCAGCCGTGCCTGGTCAGCGAGTACGGCGACTGGGAGTATTACGCGATGAACGCCGGCCTCGAGCAGGAGGCCTGGGCCGACCTGACGCTCGCCGAGAGCAACAGCCGCCAGCTGCGGTGGCAGGGCGAGCGCGCGCTGCTGCAGCAGGCCACGAACTTCCAGGAGGCGCACAACGACAACCGCGGCTCAGCCGCCATCGGTGACGGTCTGTGGGTGATGTACGACTACAACCGCGGCTATGCGCCCGACCTCGAATCGTCCGGGTGCATGGACATCTTCCGGCTGCCGAAGTTCTCGTATCACTTCTTCCGGAGCCAACGGGCCGCGGCGGCGGGTCCCGTGATCTTCATCGCGAGCCACTGGACTCGGGCGTCCGCGCTCGACGTGCGCGTCTTCAGCAACTGTGAGGAGGTCGCTTTGCACCTGAACGGCCGCCTCGTGGCGCGACGGGGTCCCGACCGGGGTGCCGGGACCGAGCATCTCGCGCACCCGCCGTTCACCTTCCGAATCGGTGGCTTCGAGGCGGGGACGCTCGAGGCGACGGGGTATGTCGCCGGCGGCCCAGTGGCGCGGCACACGGTGCGCACGCCGGGGCCGATCGACGGGCTGACCCTCGCCGTGGATCTCGCGGGGCGGCCACGAGACCCGGATCGACAAGACCAGCTGTTGTGCCACGCGACGCTCCGCGACGCGCACGGCACGCTGGTTCCGGACGGGTGGGAGAACGTCGCGTTCGGGGCGCTGGGTGGCGCGGCGCTCGTGGGCGCGAACCCGTTCCCCAGCGATGCCGGCATCGCCAGCATCCTGCTCCAGACCGAGCCGGGAGCCTCGGCCCCGGCGATCTACGCCCTGGCCATCGTGCCCGCCGGGGAGGCGCGCCGCATCGTCAGCGCGTCCCTCGCGAGCGGGGGCGAGCCGCCCGCGCACGAGGTCCGCTACAGCACCGACGGCACCGCGCCCGGGCCGGGATCGGCGCGTGCCGATGGCTTGGTGCCGGCGATCCCCGGCCTCCGGGCCGCGATCCTCGTGCGGGGACGCGTGGTGGCGTCGCTCGCCGCCGCGACGCCCAAGTTCCGCGTCCCGGCCAGCGCGCCCCCGGAGCGGCGCGAGCCGTTTCATCGCTGAGGTGTCCGCATGCCGATCGTACTGCGCGTAACGATGTTGCTCGGCGCTGCGCTCGTGAGCGTCGCTCCCGCCGCCCCGGCGCAGCGCGTCCCGGCGTCCGCCGCCAATCGGGCGGTGTACCTCGATCGGGATGGCGTCGTGCGCTGGCGGGACGATCGCCAGGAGGTGGTCCTGTTCGGCGCCAACTACGTGCTGCCGACCGCGTCCGACTACCGCGCGGCTGGCTACGTCGGTGCCGATCGCAAACACCTCATCGACGTCGACATGGCGCATTTCGCGCGCATGGGCTGGGACGGCCTGCGCCTCACCTTCTGGGGCGACTGGGATGCCTCCGACAGGGCGGGCAACCTGATCGCCAACGACCATCTGGACCTGCTCGATTACCTCGTCGCGCGCGCGCGCGAGCGCGGGATCTATTTGCTGTTCAGCCCGATCCAGCTGTACGGCTCGAACTGGCCGGACGCGCTGGGGGACACCACGGCGCCGGGTTTCGGGCGACACTTCGGCAAGGAGCGCATGGGCACCGACTCGGCCGCGCTCGTGGCGCAGGTGAACTATCTGCGGCAGATCCTGGAGCACGTGAATCCCTACACGGGCCTCGCCCTCAAGGACGAGCCGGCGATTCTCTTCATCGAGCTGGTGAACGAACCGTGGCACCATCCCGAGGACCTCGCCGGCTCGGTCCGCTACATCGACGCGCTCACCGCGGCGGTGCGCAGCACGGGCTGTGACAAGCTCGTGTTCTACAACGTGAGCCAGGACTTCCGTATCGGCGAGGCGATCCGGCAGAGCCGGGCGCAGGGCGTGACCTTCGGCTGGTACCCGACCGGGCTGAACGCCGGCCACACGCTGGAGGGCAACTACCTGCGCACCGTGGACGTCTATCCCGACATGCTGCGGCCCGAGCTGGCGCGGCTGCCCCGCCTCGTGTACGAGTTCGACGCCCCCGACCTGCAGGACGCCACGATGTATCCGGCCATGGCGCGCACGATGCGCACCGTGGGCACGCAGTTCGCGGCGATGTTTTCCTACGACATGGTCGCGACCGCGTCGCGGAACCTCGGGTGGCAAACCCATTACCTCAACCTCGTGTACACGCCGCGCAAAGCGGTGAGCGCGATGATCGCCGCCGAGGTGATGCGCCGGCTGCCGCGCATGCAGTCGTACGGTGCCTATCCGCACAACACGCGTTTCGGTGACTTCCGGGTCTCCGCCGACGAGAATCTGGGTGAGCTGGTCGCCCGCGACGCGTTCCTGTATGCGGGGTCGACGCGCGCGGTACCTCCCGATGCGGCGGCGCTGACGCGGATTGCCGGCTACGGATCGTCCTCGACCGTGACCTACGAGGGACAGGGCATCTACTTCCTCGATCGGGTGCGGCCGGGTCTGTGGCGGCTCGAGGTCTATCCCGACGCCGTGCCCGTGCGCGATCCGTTCGAGCCGCCCAGTCCGGACAAGATCGTGACCCGGGCCATCGCGCGTGCCTGGCCGATGACGGTGGTCCTGCCGGACCTGGGCGGGGGGTTCACGGCGCAACCGGTCACGGCGGGCACCGCCGCGACGGAGTTGGCGGTCGGCGGCCGCTTCACCGTCAGGCCCGGCGTCTACGTGCTCAGCGCCGCCGGTCTCGTAGCGGCCGGCGCACTGCCCCCGTTCCTGGGCCGCCTGGGGTTCAGCGAGTACCACCCGCCGCCGCCCGACGCACTGGCGCCCGCGGTGTGGTCGCTGGCAGGTCCCGCGACCCTCGCGGGTCACGACGCCGAGCTCGTGGCCCGCGTGGTGAGCGAGACCCCGCCCGACTCCGTGCAGCTCTTCATCCGGCCGACGGCCGGGGGCTTCTATCGCGGATTCGCGATGGGGCCGGCGGGCGGGTACGACTATGCCGCCACGGTGCCGGCCGCGGCGCTGCGCGCGGCGCCACACGAATACGTGATCAGCGTGTACCAGGGCGATGTCGCGCTCACGTTCCCTGACGGCGTGCCCCAGCAGCCCTGGGACTGGAATTACTCGGCTCGGGGGTCGTGGACCATCGACGTGGTCGATCCGCTCACGCCGTTGCGGCTGTTCGATCCCGGCGCGGATGCCTCGCGCCTCGCGTTCAGCCGCATCGGCGACGCGGGCCGCCGGGGGCTGTTCCGCCTGGGCTGGTCCGAGTCGACCGGTCAGGCGGTGTTCCATTTCGAGCTGCCCGAGCGCGCCAGCGGCCCCGAGGGGACCGACTACACCGCGTCGCTCGTGGTCCGGGACCGGATGCGCGCCCGGCAGGAGTCCGTCGCCGCCGCGGACACGGTGCGCCTGCGGCTGCGCGGCCTCGGCCCCCGGCAGACGCTGCATCTCACGCTGATGGAAGACGACGGCACGAGCTGGAGTGCGGCGATCGCCGTGGACAGCACGTGGAGCGAACCGTCGCTGCCGCTCTCGGCGTTCACCATCGGCCGTGGTGTCCTCCTCCCCCAGGGGTTCCCCGGTCAGTGGAGCTACTGGGTGGGGCCGGCGGCGGGGCGGGGCGCGAGTGGGGACCGCCCCCGGCTCGACCGCCTCGAGCGGTTGCAGCTGTCGCTGCGGCATGAGCCGGGGGCCGCCGTCACGCCGGGGAGTTACGGCGTCGAGGTGGAGTGGGTGGTCCTGGGATTCGACGCAGCGGGTGCGGGTACGGCAGCGCCGCGGGGAGACCCGTGAGTCCCCGCGGTCGAGCCGGGGCGGCTGCGGCCGTCCTGCTCCTCGCCCTGGGCTGCGCGCGCGAGACGGCGCCGACCGACGCCGCGTCGCTCGGCGCGGTGCCCGCCTGGGCCGGTGACGCGATCTGGTATCAGATCTTCGTCGAGCGGTTCCGCGACGGCGATTCGGCGAACGATCCCACCACGACCGACATCGTGGATCCCGTCGCGCGCCCCGTCCCCGCCGGGTGGCGGACCACGCCGTGGCGCCACGACTGGTATCGCCTGGATCCCTGGGCGGCGGCGGCCGGCCTGAACTTCTACGACGCCGTCTACTTCCGGCGCTACGGGGGCGACCTCCAGGGCGTCCTGGATCGGCTGGACTATCTCCAGGGCCTCGGAGTCACGGCGCTGTTCTTCAATCCCCTCAACGACGCGCCCTCGCTGCACAAGTACGACGCCCGCAACTACCGCCACATCGACCGCAACTTCGGCCCGGACCCCGCGGGCGACGCGGCGCGCATGGCGGCCGAGGACCCGGCCGATCCGGCGACCTGGCAATGGACCGCCGCCGACAGTCTGTTCCTCGCCCTGATCCGAGAGGTCCATCGGCGCGGGATGCGTCTCATCTTGGACTACTCGTGGAATCACACCGGCACCGCGTTCTGGGCGTGGCAGGACGTACTCCACCACCAACGCGCGTCACGGTTCGCCGACTGGTACGAGATCGCGGCGTTCGACGACCCCGCCACGGCGGACACGAACGAATTCACGTACCGCGGGTGGGTCGGCGTGCCGTCGCTGCCCGAGTGGAAGAAGATCGGCCGGCCGGCCGGCCGGACGCACGGCGCCATCGAAGGGACGCTCGTGCCCGGCGTGCGCGATCTCGTGTTCGCCGTCACGCGGCGCTGGCTCGACCCCGACGGGGATGGGGATCCCGCGGACGGCGTGGACGGGTTCCGGCTCGACGTGGCGGAGATGGTGCCGTTGGGGTTCTGGCGCGAGTACCGGCGCTTCGTGCGGAGCATCAATCCCGAGGCGTATCTCGTCGGCGAGATCTGGTGGGAGCAATGGCCCGACTGGATGTACGACCCGGCCCCGTGGCTTCAGGGCGACGTGTTCGACGCCGTGATGAACTACCGCTGGTATGCGGCGACCCGCCGCTTTTTCGCGGGGGCGCCGCCCGCGCTGAGCGCGTCGGGGTATGCGGCACATCTCGACTCGCTGACCCGCGGCATCGCGCCGGGGCACCAACGGGGCATGATGAACCTGACCGCGAGCCACGACACCCCGCGCTTCGGCACGTCGGTGTACAACCCGGGGCGCTACAAGTACCACGCCAACCCGCGCGAGGACCCCGACTACCGCATCGACCGTCCCGACGCGCGCGCGCGCCGGATCCAGGAGCTGATCCTGGTGCAGCAGTTCACGTATGTCGGAGCGCCCCACATCTGGAACGGCGACGAGGTGGGGATGTGGGGTGCGGACGACCCCGACGATCGCAAGCCGATCGTGTGGGATGACTTGCGGTACGACGACGAGATCACCCATCCGTTCGGCCGGCCCCGGCGCCGCGACCGGGTGGCGCCGGACACGGCGCTGCGCGGCGTGTACCGGGAGCTGATCGCGCTGCGGCGGCAGCATCTGCGGCTGTTCGTGGACGGGGGCCTGCAGTGGCTCGTCACGGACGACGCGCGCCGCGTCCTGGTCTACGAGCGCACGTTGGACGACCGCCACGCGATCGTCGCGTTCAACGCCTCCGAGACGCCACAGGAGATCGCGGTGCCCGCCCCGGGGACCTACCGGCAGGCGTATCCCGGGGGGGCAGCCCTGGACACCAGCGGTGGCACACTGCGAGCGGCGCTCCCGCCGGGGACGGCACGGGTGTGGGTGCGAGAGTGATGCGGCCCCGGCCGTGGCCGGCGCTACCGCTCAGCGCCGCTCGCTGAGGAGCACGAGGTCGTACGGGGTGTCGAGCGAGATCGTGCCGTTGGCCACCGTGCCCGACTGTCCCGAGTAGGCGTCCGCCAACGCGGCGCCATCGGGGAACACGCCGAAGACCGGGATGGACTTGGCGCCCGCGCCCTGGTCCAGCGCCACGAGCACCCGATCCACGCGCCCGTCCCGCTCCAGGGTGCGGCTGAAGATGTACGGCTGTGCCTGGTGACGGCGATGCGCGCCGGCCCCCACGGCGGGATGGGCCCGACGGAACTGGCCCAGCGCGCGCCAGTGGCGCAGGATCGCCGCGGTGGAGTCCCCGCGCTCGAGATCGTTCCAGTTCATCACCGAGCGGAGGTTGGCGTCGCCCTCGGCGCCCGCGACGCGGAGCGGCCGGGCCAGCTCGTCGCCGTAATAGACCTGCGCGCCGCCGGGGGCGAGCAGCAGGCGCGTCCCGGCGCCCAGGGGATCCAGCCGGTCGCGGTCGTAGGGCGAGCCGTCGTCGTGGGAGCTGACATAGTTCACCACCGCAACGCCACGCAGCGGTCCCGCGTTGAGCGCCGCGGCGTACGCCGTGAACACACTGTCGAGTGGTCCCGCAGCGTCCCGCTTGAACGCGAAGTTGATGAGTGCGTCGTAGCCGTGGGCGAAGAAGTCCACCACCCGATCGCCGAACGGATAGGCGCGGCCCTGGCTCACCTCGTACCCATAGACCTCTCCGAGCATGAAGAAGGGGATGTCGCCCACCACCTGCGCCGGATGGGCGCGCTTCCAGTCGTCGAACGCCCGCTCGGCTTCCCGTCTCAGCTCGACACTCAGCGACTCCTCGAAGTGCTTGGCGGTGTCCACCCGGTACCCGTCGAACCCGAATTCGCGCACCCAGTCGGTCAGCCACTTCACGAGGTAGTAGCGCGGCGCGCGGGGGTAGCCCGTGCGCTGGAAGAACGCGTCGAGCTCGGCCCGCTCGCGGTCCAGGCGGCCTTCCCGCTGCCACTTGGCGATCAAGGCGGGCGGCAGCTCCACGGGATCGTTCCGCTCGGTCCGCATGTCGGGCAGGTTCGCCACCAGCGTGCAGGTCACGGTGGTCACGTAGTCGCGATACACGCATCGAGGGTCGGTGCGCACCCAGCCGTCGGGCCACACCGGATCCGTGGGGGTGACCGGCCCGGTGTGGTTGATCACGGCGTCCATCAGGACCCGGATGCCGCGGCGGTGCGCCGCATCGACCAGCGCGCGCAGGTCCTCATCGGTACCGAACGCGGGGTCGACAGCGGTCCAGTCCCGCGTCCAGTAGCCGTGGAAACCGTACGTCCGGCCGGTGCCCTCGTCCACGCTGCCGTGGATCTGCTCGACGAACGGCGTGAGCCAGATGGCGTGCACGCCGAGGCTGTCGAAGTACCCCGCCTCGAGCTTCTGGCGGACCCCGGCGAGATCGCCGCCCTCGAAGTTGCGCAGCAGCATGCCGTCGGCCGCGCGGCCCAGCGCGCGGTCGTTGCCGGGATCGCCGTTGGCGAAGCGGTCGGTGAGCAGGAAGTACACGGTCGCGCTGTTCCAGTAGACCGCCGGCGCCGCCGCGGCCGGGCGTGGGGCCGCTTCGGCGGCGGGGGCAGCGGCGCCCCGACAGGCGGCCACGGCGGCCCCGAGGCCGACGAGCGCGAGCCCACGGACCGTGCCGATCATCCGTGGATTTCCGCTTCGCGGTCGTCCACGCGCAGCATCAGGACCGCCGCCAGCACCAGCGACGCGCCGCCGATCAGCAGCGCGTAGATCGCCTCGCCGCCGAAGAAGCGGCCGATGAAGAAACCGAGCAGGGCGGCGGCGACGATCTGGGGGATCACGATGAAGAAGTTGAAAACGCCCATGTAATAGCCCAGCTTCGACGGCGGGAGCGCGCCGGTCAGGATGGCGTAAGGCATCGCGAGGATACTCGCCCACGCGATGCCGACGCCGACCATGGAACCGAGGAGCAGCATGGGGTTCGAGATGAAGTAGACCGAGAGCAGGCCTGCGGCGCCGCACAGCAGGCAGATGACGTGGGCCACTTTCGGGCTGGACCATCGCGCCAGCGGGGGTATGGCGAACGCGACGGCGGCCGCAACCCCGTTGTAGGCGCCGAAGCCGACCCCCACCCAGTTGGCGCCCTCGTTATACAGCGCCGAGGTGGTGTCCGTCGTGCCGTAGATGTGGCTCGTCACGGCTGCGGTCGTGTAGATCCACATAGCGAACAGGGCGAACCACGAGAAGAACTGGGCCCAGGCCAGTTGCCGCATGGTGCGGGGCATGTCCAGGAAGTCGTTCAGGATGGTGACGAAGCCGCTCGCGTGCCGGCCGCTGCGTTGCAGGAGGCCGCCGAAGATGAGCAGCACCCCGACGACCGCGACCCCGACCGACAGGATCATGACCTGGTAGAGGGCCTGGGTGGCGAGCCAGGCGCTGACGACGCTGCCCGCGGCGGTGAGGGCGGTGCCCAGCCGGACCTGCCGGCCGCCGTTCCGCACGTAGTCCTCCGGTGTCCGCCGCTGGGTCACCAGGCTCTCTCGGGCTCGGTTCTCTTCGAAGGACGCCATTTCCTCGGGGGAATATTCCTTGGACTTGAGCACGGTCCACAGCATGGCCAGGAAGAACACGGCGGCGCCGGCATAGAACGAGAGGCGAACCGAGTCGGGGATCACGTGCGCCGCCGCCTGGTTGCTCACCCCGAACTGGGTGGTCAGGAGCCAGGGCAGCGTAGAGGCGACGACCGCGCCGGTGCCGATGAAGAAGCTCTGCATGGCGAACCCGGTGACGCGCTGGCCGGCGGCGAGGTTGTCGCCCACGAAGGCCCGAAACGGCTCCATCGAGATGTTGATCGACGCATCCAGGATCCAGAGCATGCCTGCCGCCACCCACAGCACTGGGGAGTGGGGCATCGCGATCAGAGCGAGCGAGGCGAGCACGGCCCCGCCCAGGAAGTAGGGGCGGCGCCGCCCCAGGCGGTTCCACGTGCGATCGCTGAAGTAGCCCACGACCGGCTGCACCAGGAGTCCCGTGACCGGCGCCGCGACCCACAGGATCGGGATGTCCTCCACCCGGGCCCCCAGCGTCTCGAAGATCCGGCTCACGTTGGCGTTCTGCAGCGCGAAGCCGAACTGGATGCCCAGGAAGCCGAAGCTCATGTTCCAGATGTTCCAAAACGTCAGGCGCGGCTTGGGCCGAAAGGCACCGGGAGATGTCATGGCGACCGTGGTCCCTTAGTGGTGAGGCGTTTCGGATGTCGGGCAGCTCGGGACAGCGCTACGGACGCACGGTGGCGCTGCTGTTGACCCGGTTGAGCGCGATCTCGAAGTCCACGATGGCGCCGGCAAACAGCAGCAGCCGCCCGGATCGGATCGGCGGATCGCCGTTCACGGGTTGCGCCACGAACTCCACCGACCCGTCGCCGAGCAAGGCTTGGCGCAGCACGAACTGAGCATCGAGCCCGGGTGCAACCGTCCCCATGCGGTAGGACGCGCCGGCGGCGAGGGCGAAGACGTCCACTTGCAGCCCGTAGTGGTTGGTGACGTTCAGGAGGACGGGGGTGTTGGGGGGCTCGGGCGTGGCGTCGTCGGCGTGGCCGCGGCCGCGCGCGCACGCGCCCGCCACGATCAGCACGGCGATCAGGAGCCACGAGCGGCGGTACATACGTTCTCCCGTCGCGCCTCAGGGCGGTGGCCTGTCGGCACCGGCAGTACCGCGGCGCTTCCCGCGGGCGGCCAGACCGAGCATCGCCAGGCCGAAGACGAGCAAGACGAGCCCCCACCACAGATTCACGTTGATGCCCAGCGAACGCTCGTAGATCGCCCGGTCCGACGCAAGGCCATACACCGCCAGCATCACACCGAAGATCGCGAACATCAGCCCCATGGGCAGACGCAGGTCGAGTTTCATCGAGCGCTCAGAAAAAGATCACGTTGAGCACGAGGGTGAACCCCAGTACGACCACGCCGAGGGCCGCCGGTCGCTTGTACCACGGCAGGTCGCGGTCTGTCAGGCGCGGGGTCAGGGCGTACACCAGGCCCCGGAGATCGTCGTCGGACTTGGTGCGCCGGGTGACGATCGAGATCGCGATCGTCGCCACGAAGCACGCGGTCCACGCGTAGATCGCGGTCCAGAAGTTCTGCGCCATCTCGCTCGGGTAGGTGTGGAGCACCACGCCCAGAAATCCGCCCTTGATGCCGGGGACGGCCCCGTGGGGCAGCACGAGCCCGTGATGCAGCGCTGCGGCCGTCGTGCCGATCAGCAACCCGAAGAACGCGCCGTGTCCCGTGGCGCGGCGCCAGAACATCCCCAGCAAGAACGTCGCGAACAGGGGCGCGTTGACGAAGGCGAACACCAGCTGGAGCATGTCCATGATGTTGTTGAACTTCGTCGTCGCGTACGCGGCGGCGACGCTGAGGGCGATGCCGAACACGGTGGCCACGTGCCCCATGCGCAGGTAGTGCCGGTCGGACTGTCCCGGGCGGACGTACGACTGGTAGATGTCGTAGGTCCACACGGTGTTGAACGCCGTGACGTTGCCGGCCATCCCCGACATGAACGATGCCATGAGGGCCGTGAGGCCCAGGCCAAGCAGGCCGGACGGCAGGTAGTGGGCGAGCATCACCGGCACCGCGAGGTTGTAGTTCGGCGTCCCGTCGCTGCCGATGGGGAGCAGGCCGCCCTCGGTGACGTGGAGCGCAATCGCGATCATCCCGGGCAAAATGACGAGGGCGGGGAACAGCATCTTCGGAATCGCCGCCAGCACCGGGGTGCGTCGCGCGGCCGTCATCGACTCGGCGGCCATGGCCCGCTGCACGACCAGGAAGTCCGTGCACCAGTACCCGAACGACAGCACGAACCCGAGGCCCATCGCCAGGCCGAACCACTCGACGCCCATGGGGTTCGCGGTCGCCGCGTCCATGTGGCGCCAGGATTCGGACCAGGCGCCCGGGGCGAACCCGGCATTCGTGGCGACGGTGTCGAGCTTCGCGGTGAGCCCGGCCCACCCGCCCACGTCCTTGAGGCCGATGAGCACCAGCGGCAGGAAACCCAGGACGATGAGAAAGAACTGGAGGACTTCGTTATAGATGGCGGAGGTCAACCCGCCGAGAAAGATGTAGAACAGGACGATCACGGCGGACAGCACGACACTCATGTGAAAGCTCCAGCCGAGCACGAGCTCGAGGAGCTTCGCGAGCGCGTACATCGAGATCCCCGAAGAAAACACCGTCATCGCCGCGAACGTGATCGCGTTGAAGCCGCGGGTCTTCTCATCGAACCGCAGCTTGAGATACTCCGGCACCGAGCGCGCGCGGGAGCCGTAGTAGAACGGCATCATGAAGATCCCGACGAAAATCATCGCGGGGATGGCGCCCACCCAGTAGAAATGGCTCGTCATCATGCCGTACTTGGCGCCGGAGGCCGCCATGCCGATGACTTCCTGGGCGCCGAGGTTGGCGGAGATGAAGGCGAGGCCGGCGATCCACGCCGGGATCGAGCGTCCCGAGAGGAAGAAGTCCTCGCTGCTCCGGACGAAACGCCGCAGGACCCAGCCGATGCCCAGGACGAACGCGAAATAGACGATCAGAATCGCGTAGTCGATCGCGCCGAGCTGGACGTGCTGCACGGACGATGCTCCGGGTCGGGAATGGGGTGGAGCCGCACCTGCACGGGTCGCGCCGCGATGCCGGAGTCACACAGGCCCGCGGCGCCCACCACAAGTATCCGCCGGTGGCTTCGGGCGCAAGACGGCCGCGCGAGGCTGCCACCCCCTCCCGCCTGCCGGGCTAGCCGGTCACGCTGAAGGCGAATACGGTCCGGGAGCGATAGGCCGACCCGGGCCGGACGATCGTGGACGGGAAGCCGGGCTGGTTGGGCGCGTCGGGGTAGTGCTGGGTCTCGAGGCACAGCCCGGATCGGTGGCCGTAGGCACGGCCCGCCTTCCCGATCACGCTGCCGTCGAGGAAGTTGCCCGAGTAGATCTGGATGCCCGGTTCGGTGGTGGCGACGTCGAGGGTGCGTCCGGAACCGGGCTCCACGAGCCGAGCCGCGCGCACCAGGCCGGGCCGGCGGCGGTGCAGCACGAAGTTGTGGTCATAGCCGCGGCCGCGGCGCAGCTGCTCGTCGTCGCTCGTGATCCGGGCACCGATCGCCGTGAGCGTCCGGAAGTCGAAGGGGCCGCCGCTGACCGGGACAATCGCGCCGGTGGGGATCTGGGTGTCGTCCACCGGGGTCATGGCGTCGGCGTGCACCGCGAGCAGGTGGCCGAGGACGTCCCCGGTGCCGGCGCCCGCGAGATTGAAATAGCTGTGCTGCGTGAGGTTGACGGGGGTGGGGCGGTCGGTGGCGGCCTCGTAGTCGACCGTCAGCTCGCTCCGGTCGGTCAGGGTGTAAGTGACCTGAGTGCGGAGCGTGCCGGGGTACCCCTCCTCGCCGTCGGGGCTGGTGTAGCGCAGCACCAGCCCGACGGCCCCGTCGGTGTGCACGGGCGCCGGGTCCCACACGACCCGATCGAAGCCCCGGAGGCCGCCGTGGAGGTGGTGGCGCCCGTCGTTGGCGGCGAGGTGGTACGTGGTGCCATCGAGCGTGAACCGGGCGCGCGCGATGCGGTTGGCGCACCGCCCCACGATGGCGCCGAAATACTGCCGCGCGTCGGCCACGTACTCGTCCAGCGCATCGTACCCGAGGACGACGTCGGCGAGGTGTCCCTCCCGGTCCGGGACCGCGAAGGACACGATGATGCCGCCGTAGTTCGTGGCGCGGAGCACGAGCCCCTGCGCATTGGTGAGCGTGAAGATCTCGACGGCTGCGCCACCGGGTGTGGCACCGAATGGAGCGCGCGTCAGTCGTGCCGCAGCCATGGCACAAACTGCAACCGCCAGCGGATCGGCGCGATGGGCTTCCGCCGCCCGGTGATCGGGAGCGACATTTCCCCGAGCCCCTCACCTCACCCCGGAGCGTGCATGCCTCTCGGTTGCCGGACTCGTTCCCTCGCGCTGGGCCTGGCCGGCGTCGCGCTCGTCGCCGCCAGCGGACGGGCGCAGGACTCCGTGGCCGCCGTGTCGCCGGACGGCCGCACGGCGGTCACCGTCGCCGTGCGTGACGGCCGGCTCGTCTACGGCGTCGAGCGCGACGGGCGGGCGCTCGTGCTGCCGTCGCTTCTCGGCATCGCGTTCCAGGGGGCGCCGCCGCTGCGCGACGGCCTCCGCGTCGTCGCGACGTCGCGGAACACGGTGGATGAAACGTGGACGCAGCCCTGGGGCGAGGTCGCCCGCGTGCGGGATCATCACAACGCCCTGACGATCTCGGTCGCCGAGGCGGCGTCGCCCCAGCGGCGCTTCGCGGTGGTGTTCCGCGTCTTCGACGACGGCGTGGGCTTTCGCTACGAGCTCCCCGCGCAGCCCGCCCTGGGCGAATTCGCGATCACCGACGAGTTGACCGAGTTCGCCATGGCGGACGACGCCCGCGCGTGGTGGATCCCGTCTCACCGCGCGCGTCTCGATCGCTCGGAAATGCTGTACACGTCCTCGCCCGTGAGTCTGCTCGACAGCGTGCAGACGCCGCTCACGTTGGCGACGCGCGACGGTCGGACGTACGTGGTCATCCACGAAGCGAATCTGGCCGACTATGCGAGGATGAACCTGGCGGGACGCGGCATGGAGCACCGCACGCTGCGGGCGGCCCTCGCGCCGCACGCGAACGGCATCAAGGTGTACGGGCGGACGCCGTTCGTGACGCCGTGGCGGACGATCCAGCTCGCCGACCGGGCGGCGGATCTGGCGCCGTCGCTGCTCGGGCTCAAGCTGAACCCGCCGAACGTGCTGCCGAGCACGGACTGGATCCGGCCCATGAAGTACGTGGGGATCTGGTGGGGCATGCACATCGGCGCGATGACGTGGAGCTCGGGTCCCCGGCACGGCGCCACGACCGCGAACGCGAAGCGGTACATCGATTTTGCGGCGGCGAACGGGATCGGGGGCGTCCTGGTCGAGGGCTGGAACGTGGGCTGGGACGGCGACTGGATCGCGAACCGGCAGGCCTTCTCGTTCACCCAGGCCTATCCCGACTACGATCTCGCCGGCGTCGCGGCGTACGCGAAGGAAAAGGGCGTGGCCCTGATCGCGCACAACGAAACGTCGGGCGGGATCGCGAACTACGAGCGGCAGCTGGACACCGCCTTCGCGCTGTACCGCTCGCTCGGCATCACCGCGGTCAAGACGGGATACGTCACCGACACCACCGCCGAGGGACATTCGCACTGGTCGCAGCCGATGGTGCGGCACTATCGCAGGGTGATCGAGACGGCGGCGCGCTACGGCCTCATGGTGGACGTGCACGAGCCGATCCACGACACGGGCGAGCGGCGCACGTTTCCCAACATGATGACGCGCGAGGGTGCGCGGGGGCAGGAGTACAACGCGTGGGGTGGGGAGGGAGGCAATCCGCCGGAGCACGAAACCAACCTGTTCTTCACGCGCCTGCTGGCCGGCCCCATGGACTTCACGCCCGGGGTCTTCGATCTCCTGATCGAGCGGGGCACCGGGCGGCCGCGCCGGCCGGAGGAGTCGCGCGTGCGCACCACGCTGGCGAAGCAGCTGGCGTTGTACGTGACGATCTACTCGCCCATGCAGATGGCCGCCGACCTGATCGAGAGCTACGAGGGCAACCCCGCGTTCCAGTTCATCCGCGACGTCGCGGTGGACTGGGACACGACGCGCGTGATCGACGGGCGGATCGGCGACTACGTAATCGTGGCACGGCGCGAGCGGGGCGGGGACACCTGGTACGTGGGGGCCATCACGGACGAGGAAGCGCGGACGTTCGACGTCCCGCTGGCGTTTCTCGTGCCGGGCCGGCGCTATGTGGCGGAGATCTATGGCGACGGCCCGAACGCGCACTGGCTGGACAATCCGTTCCCGGTCGCGATCTCGCAGCAGACCGTGACCGCGGCGACGCGGCTGCGTGTCGTGCTGGCGCCCGGAGGGGGCCAGGCGATCCGGATCCGGCCGGTGCGCTAGGGGCGGCGGCGTTATTTTTGTGGAGTGGCGCCCGTAGCTCAGCTGGATAGAGCGACAGCCTTCTAAGCTGTTGGTCGGAGGTTCGAGTCCTCCCGGGCGCATCGGGCCAGCGAAACGCCCCACGGACGGTCAGGCTGTCCGTGGGGCGTCGCACAGGTCCGAGGCCGGGTCAGAATGCCACGGCGTAGTTCGAGAAGTGGGTCAGATCGGACACGAGCCACCAAGACTCCAGATTGACCGTGGTCGCGAGCGGAGACCAGTCGGCACCCGCCACCGGCTGGTACCAGAGCCGGAGATCGCTGCCCAGGCGATTCAGTAGATCGGTGTAGAGCCAAAAGATCTTGAGCTGAGCCGGATTCTTGGAGAAGGTCGAGCCGTGCGGGCCGAACTCGAGCCGCACGTAGTCACGGTCCACGCGCACGGTGAGCAAGACCTCGCTCCCCTTGGGCAGCGGGTTCCCGTACGGGTCCACGAACTGCGCATCCCGCGGCGTCGTCAGCACCAGGAACGGTACCGGCACCGGATTGTAGGGGCCCTTCTGGAAATAGATCGTGTCGCTGCCGGCGCGCCCCTGACGGAGCACGAAGGTCGTATCGTACGTGGCGAGCTGCGGCGCCCACGAGGCGAACCTGAGCAGCGTCGGCGACGCGGACGCGTTGCCGCTGGGCGCGTCCGAGGCTCGCTTCGCGGTGATCGCGCCAGGATCGGTGGGTGCGGCACGGTCCGAGCAGGCGCCGACGCCCAGGCAGAACACAGCGGCGGCGAGGAACGAGGTCAGGAAGCGCATGGGCCTTCTCCCGTGTCTGCTTGTCGAGATGTTCATGAGTTGTCGTCCTACCACGAAACCGCGTAGCCCGAGAAGTGCTCGAGATACGACTCGAGCGACTTTTCGGAGACGGATTTGGTCGAGGGAATCGGGCTCCACGGGCTGTCGCCGGCCTGATACCAGATGCCGAGCAGCCGGGACTCGATGTCCGCATCCGCACCATCTACCAGGTCGTCGCCATTGAGGTCGCCACCCGCGCCACCGTACCACAGCTTCAGTTGCGCCGGCTGCCCGAACTTCAGCCCGTTGGGCTCCAGCTCGACCGCGAGGACCCACGGATCAACCGTGACCGTGATGAGTACCGAGTCGCCCGGGGCGAGGGTGCCGAGCCCGGGGACGAACGTCGGGTCGGCGGTGGTGAACCGAAGAAACGGAGCGGAGCCGGCGCCGGTCGCGTAGTCGATCGCGATCGAGCGCGACTGGCCCCGCACGGCCCAGAACGCGGCCTGATACTGGGCGAGCGCCAGGCGCGGCGCCGGCTTGACGGCCACCGCCCCGAGGGCCCATTTCGCCGCGCTGCTCCGGGTCCACGACATCGTGACCGAGGCCGCGCCCGGCTCGGTGCTGCCAGCACCGGTCACGTCCTCGTCGTAGCGGCGATTATAGCGGGGCGTCTGGCCCCCACCCACTGTCAGGGTCGAGCCCCCTTTGACGGCGACGGCATCCACCACGAGCTCGCCTGCCGCGCTGGTCAGCGCGACCGTGGCGGTGGACGATCCGCTGCCCGTCGAGGCCCCCGAGACAAAGCCCCCGAGGGGTGCGTTCTGGTCTACGCCGGTCAGGGTTACCGCCCCGGCGACGGTTTCGTCGCCGGCGGTCCGCGTGACGACCACGGTGCCGCTGCCGGTCGGCGGCGCGACACAGTACCAGAGCTCGACCCGGGTAGCGTTGTCGTCGTTGTTGCGCGCCCCGAGGAAGCTTAGTGCCACACCCTTGAACGTGACGCTCGCCACCGGCCGCGAGGCCGTCAGGAGCGAGACGCTCACGAGCATGAGCCGGTTCGCGCCGGTGCCCCCGTTGTGCGTCCACGACAGGGTCTGGCCGTCTCCCGCGGCGCTGCTGGACTGGTCAACGGCCGGCGGCACCGGAGTCACGAGCGCCAACGAGGGCATGGCGTCCGCGAGCTCGTCGCTCCGGCTCGCGCCCAGGGGAACGAACTGCCGTTGGACCCCGGGCGCCCACTTCACGAAATGCGGCGTGGACCCCGGCGCCGGCGGCGCCACGCCGTCGGCGCACGCGGCGGTGAGGAGCACGAGGCCCAGCGAGATCAGGCAACGTCGGTCGAGCATGTGACTCTCCATTCAAGGGTGTTGGGCGAGCGCGTCAGCCGGCGCCCGCCGCTTCGAGAGCCGGCGCTGCTTGGCCCGGCAACTCCTCCGCCATCATCGTCCGGAATGCGTCAAAGACTTCCGGATCCCACCATCCCCGCTCGACCTCGCGCTCCATCAGCTCGAGAGCGCGCGCCGGCGAGACCGCCGTCCGGTAGGGCCGGCTCGTGGTGAGCGCGTCGAACACGTCAACGATCTGGAGCACCCGCGCGGTGATCGGGATGTCCTCGCCCCGCAGGCCGTCGGGGTAGCCCGAGCCGTCCCGTTTCTCGTGATGGTGCCGGATGATCGGCAGCACGCGCTGGAACGAGGTCAGGCCTGAGCAGATGCGCTGGCCCTCGAGGGGATGCTGGCGCATGATCGCCCACTCGGCGTCGCTCAGCGGACCGGGCTTGAGCAGCACGGCGTCGGGCACGGCGACCTTGCCGATGTCGTGCACGATGCCCGCCAGCCGCAGGGCTTCGATGTCGGCCGCGCCCAGCCCGACCTGTCGTCCCAGCCGCGACGCGTAGTCGGACAGCCGCTCGCAATGGCCGTGGGTGTTGGCGTCCTTTCCTTCGATGCAGCGCGCCATGGCGACCAGAACGGCTTCGACCGGCTCGAGGCGGTCGGTGAATCCCTTGAGCCGCGCGAGCGAGCGCACCCGGGCGAGGAGCTCCGTGACGTCGAACGGCTTCCCCAGCACGTCGTCGGCTCCTGCCTCGAGACCGCGGCCGCGCGCGTCGCCGCTCAGGCCGGTGACCAGCATGACGGGCGTCAGGCGCGTCGTCGGGTCGGCCTTGACGTGCCGGCAGACGGCGAAGCCGTCCCGCCTCGGCATCTGGCCATCCAGGACGATGACGTCGGGTCGGGTGAGGAAGGGGACAGCGAGGGACGGAGGCGTGCCTCGGGCGCTGCCTCGCTTTCCATGCGCACAGCAAACTTGAGTGGCAGCTCGAGACAATTCGGCAGACGTGATGCGAACTGTGTGGAAGGCGAGCACCGGTCGAGTCCGAGCTGTTCGGGCATGAGCGCGGCGCGTTCACGGACGCGCACGCGGCCAAGCCCGGCCTGTTCGAGGTGGCGGATACGGGCACGCTCTTCCTCGACGAGATCGGCGATCTGCCGCTCCCACTGCAGGCCAAGCTCCTGCGTGTGCTGGAGGACCGGCAGATCCGACGCGTCGGCGGTACCAAGGCGCGCGCCGTGGACGTCCGCATCCTCGCCGCGACGCACGAGAATCTGCCCGAACGCGTGCGCGAGCGCGCGTTTCGCGAGGACCTTTACTTCCGCCTCAGTACCGTGGTCCTCACGCTCCCGGCCTTGCGCGAGCGTGGGGCGGACGTGGTCCTCATTGCCCGGGCGCTGCTCGTGCACCTGGCGCAGTACCACCAGTTGCCCGCACCACCGCTGCCGGACGCCGCGGAGCGGCAGCTGTGCGGCCACAGCTGGCCGGGCAATGTGCGCGAGCTGAAAAACGCGCTCGAGCGGGCCTTCCTGCTGTCGCCGCCGGGCCAGTTGTGTCTGGACGAGCTGCTCCCCGCGGGGCCGACGCCCAGCGTCGGCCGCGCCTCCGGTCCGGCGGGCGGCCCGTTTCCGTTTCCGGCTCCGCTCCACGAAATCACGACGGCCGTCGCGCGCGCGACGCTCGCCTGGTGCAACGGCAATCGCAGCGAATCCGCGCGCCAGCTCGGCATTTCCACGCGGCGGCTGCGCCGACTGCTGGCGGGCGGCGGGCTGGGTGAGGACGCGCTCGATCTGGAGCCCTGCGAGGTCTGATCGGACCGTGGGCTAGGGCCGTTTCGACCCAACGCAGGGTCAAAGTGACCCACGGGGCGGGCGCCGTTCGGTGGTCCACGATCGTAAGTCCGCGGCGGACTTCAACCTCCTGCGAGCAGCCATGCGGGAACGCTTCCTGCCTCGTCGGGCTGACGAGGCGTGCCGTGTGGCCGCCAGAGATCAAGAGACGATTCGACCGACACGAGGAGACGTGATGAGGTTCTGCATGCAACGCTCTAGCTGGGCCCTGGCAGTGCTGGCGGTCGCCGCCTGCGCCGACGCGGGCCAACCCCTCGCCCCGGAGGCGGGGATCAGCGCGCGCCGGGATCGTCGCTCGGCCCCGGTGATGGTCAGCGGCAATCCACAGGCATACGTGCTGCGACAGGAGCCGTCGGCTCCTCCGCTCGAGCGCTACAGCGCGAGCTTCTGGGCGGTAAAGGGGCAGGACCGCACCCTGGAAATCCATTATGCCCAAGTCACGCCGGGGGCCTCCGACCGCCCGTTTCTGAAGTTCACCGTGTTCGGGGAGTCGCTCGACCGGGGACGAGACGGGAAGCGGCTGAGTGACGGGGACTCGGTGCGGATCGACGTCCAGATCGACCCGGTCGACTTTCGCGTGGACTTCGAGCCGTCTGGCCTGGAGTTCCATCGCAGCAAGCCCGCCCGGTTGCGGCTGGCGTACGACCATGTGGATCGCGATCTGGATCGCGACGGCGACCAGGACGAGGTTGACGACTTGATCCTGCAATCCACCTCCACCTTCTACCACTACGAGTCGTCCGGCGGCGCGTGGGACAAAAAGCCGACCGTACGGAACGGGAAGGAAAAGTGGTTCGAGGCGTTGCTGCCGGGGTTCTCCGGGTACGCCGTGTCCTGGTAGGCCGGAGAACGCGTGCCGCGCTCGATGTCGAGAACCGTCGAGTTCAAACGATCCACCGGAGGTCAGCAGGTATGAGTCGCATTCGTCGGTTCGGATGGGTGGTGGTGGCGGTGACCGTCGGTGCCTGTGCGGATGCGCGACCGCCGCTCGCCCCCGAGTCCGCGGAGGTTGGCGCGCTCGCCGCCGCGCAGTCGCCATCGTCCTCCTCGGGCAGCGGGGATCCCGCGGCGTACGTCCTGCGCCAGGCGTCCTACGCGCCCCCGCTCGAGCGGTACACGGCCAGCTTCTGGGCGGTGAAAGGCGAGGATCGCTCGATCGAGATCCGGTACAGGGAGAGTCTGTCCGGTTTCCCGAACCGTCCGTTCCTCAAGTTCACCGTCTACGGGACGGCGCTCGACCGGGACGCCAAGGGCAAGCGGCTGCGTGACGGTGACTCGCTCCTGATCAGCCTCGCGATCGACCCCGGCACGTTCCGCGTGGACTTCGAGCCGTCCGGGTTGGCGTTCAGCGGCCGACGGCTCCCCGCGCTGCGACTGTCATACACGTTTGCGGATCTCGACGTCGACCGCGATGGCGACTTCGATACGACGGACGTGACGATCCTGGAGCGGGCGACGGCATTCTACCATTACGCCGACGCCCGGTCGGGCTGGACGGCCCAGCCGACGATGCGGAACAATTTCGAGCGGTTCCTCGAAGTGACGGTCCCGGGGTTCTCGGGATACGCGGTGTCATGGTAATGAGGGGAACAGCGATGTTGCGCTTGCGAGTCGCGGTGGCGCTGATCGCCGCCGTCGCAACCGGCGCGTGCGGCGAGGCGACCGCGCCGGTCGTCCACGACAACCTAGTGCGCGACGAGAGCCAGTGGTCCACGTGGTCCACTCGGTGCATGTATCCGGCGCCGCCGCCGGGTGTGCTGGCGCACAAGAACACCGCGCCGGCGCTCGAGACCTATTGCACCTCGTTCTGGGTCACCCAGGGACAGCCGAAGACGTTCGAGATTCGGTACGCCGCGCCGCCCCCCACGTCGAGCGACGGCGGCGACGGGTCCACCGATCTCGGGGACGTGTTCCTGCGCCTGCGAATTCCCGAGGACGCCGTGCTGGTGGACAGCGTAGGCCGCCCGGTTCCAGCGGGTACGCGAGTGCTCATGACGGTGAGCGTTCACCCGAGTTTGTTCGTGGTGCAGTTCGGTCCTCACGGGAGCAGATTCGATCAGCGCCACCCGGCCGTCCTCTCGTTGAAGTACAGCTGGGCGGCGTTGGGTGGCCGGAATCCGGCGGGCTTGCAGGTGTGGTACCAACCCGAGGCGGGGACGGAGTGGTCGGCGGAACCGACCACGGTGGACGTGAACGGTCAAACGGTGCGGGTGTTGCTCCAGCATTTCTCCAACTACGCGGTGGCGTGGTGACGCCCCATGAGGAATGATGGTATGAGCGGCGCGGTGCAGGACATCGAGCGCATTGAGGCGCTGGCGGGTTCGGGGTTGCATGCCCAGGTTGCGGCCGAGCTGGAAGCGCGACCGTCGGCCGAGGTCGAGGCGTCTCCGGCGCTGGCGTTGATGCTGGGGACGGCCCAGGCACGGCTCGGACGGCACGCCGAAGGACTGCCGTGGATCGAGCGGGCGCTCGACCAGGCGCGGCGCACGGGCGAATCGGAGGTGGAACGGCGCGCGCTCAACGCTCGCGGCGCGGTCGCGTTCGTCACGGGACGACTCGACGAGGCGGCGGATTCCTTCACCCGGGCCCTGATGGCGGCGAGTCGCGACGGCGATCTGGTGGCCGTCGGACGCAGCTCGAACAACGTCGGCAGCATCAGCAGCCTGCGGGGCCGTCATGCGGAGGCGATCGCCTCGTACACGATGGCCTGCGCGGCGTTCGACCGCGCCGGTGCGCGGCAGGGGGTCGCCGAGTGCCGCCACAACCTCGGCATCGCGTTCGGCCAGCAGGGCGATCTCGCGCGGGCGCTGGCGCAGGCCGATCACGCGGTGCGGGAGGCCGAGGCCGCGGGCGACCGCAATCTGGCGGCCACCGCGCGGCGGGGCCGAGCCGAGCTGCGGACGCGGCTGGAGGACGTCGGCGCGGCGCGTGCCGACGTCATGGAGGCGTTGGCGACGCATCGGGCTCTGGGCGACGCGGTGCAGGAGGCGGAGGACAACCGGATCCTGGCGGCCGTGCTGGTCGCCGAGGGGCGACTCGCGGACGCCGAGCGGCTGTTGCGCGGCGTCGTCGAGTGCGCCGACGCGTGCGAGCGGCCCCAGCTGGGTGCGGAAGCGCGCCGCGACCTGGCGTTCCTCGTGCTACGTGCCGGGCCGGCGGAGGAGGCCAGAACCCTCGCACGGGCGGCCCGGGCGATGTTCGTGCGGCTGGGCGCCGATGACGAATTGCGTCAGCTGGCGGCACACGACTGGGACGAAGACTTCGCCGCCGAGCTGCATCGCACGCTCCAACCGCTCGAGGAGGCGCAGCGGCTGGCTGACACCGGCCGGTATGCGGATCTGCTGGCGCATCTCGCGGAGCGGCATTCGGCGGCGGAGTTGGAGCAGTCGCCGACGCTGGCGCTGCTGTACGGCATTGCCCACGCGCGGCTGGGGCAGCTCGAGCTGGGGCGCCAGTGGGCCACGATCGCGCTGACGCGCGCCCGGATGCGCGGCGACCGGCCAGTCGAGGTCCGCGCGCTCAACGTGTGCGGTGCCATCGCGCTCGAGCAGGGCGGGATCGGCGAGGCGACCCATTTCTTCACCCGGGCGCAGGAGGAGGCGCTGCAGGACGGTGACCTCGGGACCGTGGGGCGCTGCGCCAACAACCTCGGGATCATCGCGAACCTCCAGGGCGACCACGGCCGCGCCATCGGGTCATTCACCATGGCCATCGCCGCCTACCAGCGGGCCGCAGCGCCGCGCGGCGTGGCCGAGTCCCACCACAACCTGGGGATCGCCTACCGCGAACAGGGCGCGCTCGATGCGGCGCTACAGGCCGCCGACGACGCGGTCCGCGAGGCGGCGGATCTGGGCGACCAGGCGCTCTGGGCACAGGCCCTGGCGGGTCGGGCCGAAGTCCGGGTCGCCCGGCAGGACGGGGTGCTGGCCGTCCGCGAGGCCGAGCGCGCGCTCGAGACGCATCGCGCGCTGGGCGATCACGTGCGCGAGACGGAAGACCTCCGCATCCTGGCAATCGCACTCGACGCCGTGGGCCAGCCGGAGCGCGCGGAAGCCCAGCTCCGGGAGGTCATCCAGCGCGCCGGCGAGCACGGCCGGCCGTTGCTCGTGGCCACCGCGCAGCGCGATCTGGCGGGCGTGCTGCAGGGCGCGGGCGAGTGGCCGGAGGCCCAGGAAGTCGCCCGCGCGGCGCGCGCGGCGTTCGTGCGGCTCGGCGCCGCATCGGACGTGGCCAAGCTCGACCGGCTGCTCGCGCAGGAGGCCGACCATGCGTGAGGGCGCCGTCCTGCGCTAGCCGGGCACGACCGGCGTATCCGTCTCGCACTCGGCAATCAGCGCGTCGGCCACCGGCAACAGCGACTCGTGCCGGTTGAACAGGGCGCGCTGCCGCTCGAAGCTCGTCGGCCGCCCGAGCATGGTGGTGACTGCCGCGAGAGCGTCCGTCGCGCCCACGCGCTCGGCGTGCGGGCGCAGCCGCTCGACGAGATCGCACAAGTCCTCCCGTAACGGACGGTTCACGCCCTCGTGACCAACGACGATCTCCGCGTCGAGTCCCCAGCGCGACGCGCGCCACTTGTTCTCGCGGATCATCCACATCGGCGGCGGCGCGAAGCGCTCGCCCGCCGCCAGCCGATGGTCGAGCCACGCGCACAGGCTGTGCGTCAACCCGACCAGCGCGATGGTCTCGGTCATGGTGGGCAGGCTGTCGCACACGCGCACCTCCACGGTCCCCAGGTCCGGGTGGGGCCGGATGTCCCACCAGATGTCCTTGATCGACGTGATCGCCCGGGCGGCGATCATCGCGTCGTACACGCGCTCGAAGTCGGCCCAGTCGGCGAACGTACAGGGGTGGCCGGCCGTGGGGAGGGCCTCGAAGATGGCGGTGCGCGACGACGCGAGCCCCGTGTCGGTCCCCTGCCAGAACGGGGAGCTGGCCGATAGACCGAGGAGGTGGGGCAGGTAGTCGAGCAGGCCGTTGATCATCGCCATCGCGTGATCGCCGCTCGGCATCCCCACGTGTACGTGGAGGCCGAACACCATCAGGCGGCGGACGGCCCAGCGGTTACGGTCGATCAGCGCGTCGTAGCGTCCGGACGGATAGACCAGGCGGTCCCGGTGGCGCGCGAAGGGATGGGCGCCGGCGGTGGCGAGCCGGAACCCGAGCGGGGTGGCGACCTCCCGCACGGCGGTCAGTCCCGCGGTCAGCTCCCGGCGCGCTTGTTCCGCGGTGGTGCAGATCCCCGTCGCCACCTCGAGCATGGAGCGGAACAGCTCGTGGCGCACCGTGCCCCGGAGCGCTCCGAGCCGCTCGAGGATCGCCGGGGCCCCGGGTGCCAGGTCGCGCGACCCGGCGTCCAGTAGCTGGATCTCGAGCTCGACGCCCAGCGTGAGCGGCTGCGACGGGGTGAATGCGAGGGCCACGTCGGCAACCTAGGCCCGAGTGACGGGAGGGCACAAGACGACGGGGGGCGTCGCGTGGTGCGACGCCCCCCGGGGCTGATGGGTCGGACGCTCGACCCTATTTCATCAAGCTGAGTGGCACACCAATCGTCACGATCACGTCGGGCTGGCCATTGGTCTTGTTGAACACGCTGGTGCCATTGGACTGGGGGTCGAACTTGGACACATACGCTTCGACGGTGACGTTGAGGGCGAGGCTTGGCGTCACCGCGGCGCGAACCCCGAATCCGATCACCCCGGCGACGGTCGTGAGCTTCTCGAGCGGCGCGCCGGTAATCTGCGTTTCGATGAAATCCCAGAACTCGCCGGATCGGCGGATGATCCCGACTCCGCCGAGCACATGGAAGTTGGTCCGCGGCGGCCGATACATGATGCGTCCGCTCGCGCCGAGCATCGTCGCTTTCAGCGAAATGCTGCCCTGGAACTGTGGGTCATCGCTGAAGATCCGCACGCCACTCCACGTATAGAATCCTTCTGCCTCAGCGGCCAGGCTGCCCGCCAGCCGCACGGTGACCCGGCCCCCGAGGCCGGGAGCTGGTAACTGCTGGAGCTTGGTGCCCGCGGGGTTGCCGTTGTCCGCGTCGTCGGTGATCGTTGCCACGCCGTAGTAACTCCCGAAGAAGGGCGTGAGCTCGATCTTCCCCTGGGCGGTCGCCGGCGCCGCCGCCAGCAGAGCCGCCGCGATGCCGAGATACATCACCCTGCGTATCGTCACCAGTGCCTCCTTTGGTCCACTGCGTGAAAAGCCGAACAGCCGCCAAGTGCCGCGTCAGGGCCGTGCGGTCACCGGCGTGGGTGCCGCGCGGTTCGCCGTCGTGCCGTCGCCCAGCTGGCCGCGGGTGTTGATGCCCCAACAGACGGCTTCCTGGGTGCGCGACAGGCCGCAGGTGAACGCGTTGCCCGCGGTGATGCGCTGGAACGCCGGCGCGCCCGCGACCCGGGTGGGCTGCGCCCGGTTGGCCCGGGTGCCGTCACCGAGCTGTCCCGATGCGTTGCCGCCCCAGCAGTATGGTTCGCCCGATTGCGCGATCGCGCAAGTGTGGTACTCGCCGGCCGCGATGTCGGTGAACTGGATCCTGCCCGCCACCGCCACTGGGCTCGCCCGCTCGGAGGTGGAGCCGTCCCCCACCTCGCCCGAGCGGTTCTCGCCCCAGCAGTACACCGTGCCGTTCTGCCCCAGCGCGCACGCGTGCGTCGCGCCCGCGGCGATCGTCGTGGCACGCACCGGCATCTGGACCTGCACCGGCTCCGTCTGCTGCTCGCGGATCCCGCGGCCCAGCTGGCCCGAGAATCCATCGCCCCAGCACAACACCTGGCCCGCCTGGGTGACGCCGCACGAATGCTTGCTGCCGGCCGCCACCGCGCGGAAGCGCTGGCCGCCCTTGACCAGCCGCGGCGCTGTGCCGCCGCGCGTCGATCCGTCCCCCAGCTGACCGTCGCTGTTGTCGCCCCAGCACCACAGCTGGCCGTCGGTCGCGATGCCGCAGGTGTGCCGCGCGCCCGCCGACAACGCGGAGTACGACCGGCCCCCGGCGACGGCGATCGGCTGCGCTCCCGCGCCGCCCAGCTGGCCGCGGATGTTCTGGCCCCAGCAGACCGCTTGGCCGCCGCTCACCAGGGCGCACGTGTGCCCGCCGCCCGCGGTCAGGGCGGTCACGCCGCGCGGCGCTGAGAGCAGCGCGGCCTGCTCCTGCTGCTGGCCGCCCGCGGCGTCACCGAGCTGCGACGCCGAGTTCGAGCCCCAGCACACGACGGTGCCCGCCGCCGTCACGCCGCACGCGTGCTGCCCGCCCGCGGCGATGGCCGCCCGGGGCAGGGCCGCACCGCTCGCGACGGGCGGCGTCACGGGCGGCGTCACGGGCGGCGTCACGGGTGGTGTCACGGGGGGCGTCACCGGCGGCGTGACGGGCGCCGTGACCGTCACCGTGACCCGCGTGCTCTGGCCCTCACTCGTCGCGGTGATGGTCGCGGTGCCGGCACCGATGGCGGTCACGAGGCCGCCGCCGGTCACGCTCGCCACCGACGCATTGCTCGACGCCCACGCCACCGTGCGGTCGAGGCTGCGGCCCTGCGCATCGCGGGTCGTCGCCTGCAGCTGCGTGGTCCCGCCCACCGGCAGCGCGGGGGGCTGGCCCACGGCGACGGCGGCGACGGGAACCGGTCGCACGGTGACGGCGGCCGCCGCGGTGGCGTCGTCGATGCGCGCCGTGATGGCGGTCCGTCCCACGGCGAGCGCGCGCACGGCACCCGCGGGCGTGACGCTCGCCACCGTCAGGTCGCGCGACGTCCACGTCACGGGCCGCGCGGCGAGGGGGTTGCCGTTCCGGTCCCGGGGGACAGCGGTGACCTGTCCCTGGGCGCCCTCGATCAGCACCAGCTCAGCCGGCATCACGTCGATGGCGGCGACCGCGGGCGGCGTGACCGTCACCCGGACGCTCGCGCGCTGACCCTCGACCGTGGCGGTGACCGTCGCCGCTCCCTCGCGCATCCCGATCACGCGTCCGTTCGCGCTGACCGCCGCGACGGCGGGCGTGCTGGACGACCACGCCACCGTCCGGCCGCCCAGCGTCGTCCCGTCGGCGCCACGGGGCGCGGCGATGAGGGCGAGCGTGTCGCCCAGCGCGACCGTCGCGGGGTCGGGCGCGACCGTCACGGTGGCAACGGGCGTCACGGTGGCGGTGATCACGACCGTGCCGGTCCCCAGGCGCCCCTCGCTGGCCGCCGTCACCGTCACCCGCCCCGGGGCCGCCGCGGTGACGAGTCCCTGCGTGCTCACGCGGGCCACGCTCGAGTCACTCACCAGCCACGCGACCGGCCGGTCGGCGAGCTCGTTGCCCTGCGAGTCCGCGAGGATCGTGCGCAGCTGCACGGTGCCGCCCACGGGAATCGACGCTGGCGAGGGCGCCACGCGGACCGTGGCGACCGGGGCCGGTCCGGGCACCACGCTCGTCGAGTCCTCCAAGCCGCTCGCTCGAGGCCCGCCGCCGAACCGCCCCCACAGGTACCAGCCGCCGGCCCCCAGGGCGCCGAGCAGCAGGATCCCCACCACGAGTGGGCCGGCGCTGCGGCGGCGTTCGGACGGCGGCGCGGGGCGCGGTGGCGGCGCGGCCGGGGGCGGGGGCGCGGGCGCGGGTCTGGCGGCGGGCGGCGGCGTCCGCACCGTGGGCGTGTCGGTGCGGGCCGGCGCCGGGGTGATCGCCGTGGGCGCCTCCGCCATGCGCGGATCGGACAGCACCGTCGGCGCGTCGGTCACTTCGCGCGCCGGCGGGATGTGCTTCGTGGGAACCGGGGTGGGGGGCGGGGTCGTCGCCTTGGGCACCGGGCTCTCGGGGGTGTGAATCCGCGCGAGGGCCTCGGCGCCCGCTCCTTCGCGCGCCAGGGCTTTCATTTGTTGCCGGGTCGGGTCGTCGCGGCGCAGCACCGGCATGCCGATCGTCTCGATGGCGTCGTCGACGCTCGGGAAGCGGTCTTCGGCCTTCTTGCCGAGCATGCGCAGCACCGCGGCCTCGACGTCGGGGGGGCAGTCGGGCCGCAGCTCCCGGATGGGGCGGGGGGCGTCGTTGAAGTGCTGCCACATCACCCCCATCACGGTGTCTGCCTGGAACGGCACGTGCCCCGTGAGCATTTCGTAAGCGACGATGCCGAGCGAGTACTGGTCAGAGGCGGCGGTGACTTCCTTCGCGGCGCACTGCTCCGGGCTCATGTACGACGGCGTGCCGACCGTGACGCCCGTCATGGTGAGATTCTGTGCATCGGCCACCTTGGCGATGCCGAAATCGGTCACGACCGCCCAGCCGTCCTCGTCGAGCATGATGTTGGCCGGCTTGATGTCGCGGTGGATGACCCCCTGGCGGTGGGCGTAGTCGAGCGCGCCGCCCGCCTGATGGAGGATCGCCTGGATCAACGGGATGGGCAGGGGCCCGGTCGTCTTGACGATGCTGTCGAGCGAGCGCCCCTTCACGAACTTCATCACGAAGAAAATGAAGGGCGTCTCGCGGACCGCGTAGATGGGGATGATGTGCGGATGGCTGAGTGACGCGGCGGTGCGGGCTTCGCGCTTGAAGCGCTCGATCATCTGGGCGCCCGTGCCGACCAGCGACGGGTTCATGACCTTGATCGCCACCTTGCGGGCCAGCGCGATCTCGTGCCCGAGATACACGGTCGCCATGCCGCCACGTCCGAGCTCGTCGAAGATCTCGAATTCACCGATGGTGGCCTGGCGCAACCGGGCGAGCAGGTCGGCCTGCGGCTCCACCGGCGTTGCGGCGGTCATCTTGGCCGTCGCGAACCCGGCTTGCTCGCCGGAGACGTCGTTGCCGCAACGGGTGCAGTAACGGGCGCCGGGGGCGAGCGGCTCGCCGCAGCGCGGGCACGATAGCGCGGTGGTCATGTCGGGTGGCTGACTCTCCCGTGCGAATCTAAGCCCTGCCGGGCGGACATGCCAAACGGGCCGCCGCCCGCTCGGAAGCCGTGGTAGATTATCCACATGGCCACCACGCTACCCCCAACTGGGGTCCCGCGCACGCGCGCCGAGCGGGAGCGCGCCGTCATCCGCTTCGCGGGGGACTCGGGCGACGGGATGCAGCTCACCGGTGCCCGTTTCACCTTGGAGGCCGGTCTGGCAGGGCACGATCTCGCGACCCTGCCGGACTTTCCGGCCGAAATCCGGGCCCCGGCGGGCACCACCTTCGGCGTGTCGGCCTACCAGATCCAGTTCGGCGCGACCGAGGTCAGCACGCCGGGGGACGACCTCGACGTCCTCATCGCGATGAACCCGGCGGCGCTGGCGGTGAACCTGGCCGATCTGCGGCGCGGCGGTCTGGTGATCGTGGACGCGGCGGCCTTCACCGAGCGCAACCTGCGCAAGGCGGGGTACGCGGCGAACCCGCTGGAAGACGCGTCGCTCGCGGGATACCAGGCCATCAAGCTGGATATCACCAAGCTCACGGCCGAGGCGGTCAAGGCGACGGGGATCGGCGCCCGCGAGGCGCTGCGGTGCCGGAACATGTGGGCCCTGGGCTTGATCCTGTGGATGTACGGCCGCGATCGGCAGACCACGAGCGACTGGCTGGCGCGCAAGTTCGCGAAGACCCCGGCGGTGCAACAGGCGAACCTGGCGGCGCTCAATGCGGGTCATGCGTTCGGCGAGACCGTCGAGCTCGATCAGCCCCTGCCGGCCTTCACGATCGCGCGTGCGCCCCAGCCGGCCGGCGTCTACCGCACGGTGAGCGGGACGGAAACGCTGGCGTGGGGGTTGATCGCCGGGGCGCGGGCGGCGGGGCTGGACCGCACCGTGTTCGCCTCCTACCCGATCACGCCGGCGTCGCCGCTGCTGCACGTGTTGGCGATGCTCAAAGCCCACGGGGTGGTCACCTTTCAGGCCGAAGACGAGATCGCCGCGGTCTGCGCCGCGATCGGGGCGTCGTACGCGGGCGCACTCGGCGTGACGTCGAGCTCGGGACCGGGCGTGGCGCTCAAGACCGAGGCACTGGGCCTGGCCGTCGCGACCGAGCTGCCGCTGATCGTGGTCAACACGCAGCGCGCCGGACCGTCCACCGGGATGCCGACCAAGGTGGAGCAGGGGGACCTGTTCCAGGCCGTGCACGGGCGCAACGCCGACACGCCGCTCGTGGTGCTCGCGGCGGCGACGCCGGGGGACTGCTTCGACGTGGGGATCGAGGCGGTGCGGTTGGCGACGAAGTACATGACGCCGGTGATCATCCTGTCGGACGCGTTTCTCGCCAACGCCTCCGAGCCGTGGCGCGTGCCCGATCTGGACGCGCTGCCACGCTTTCCGGTCCGCTTCCGGACCGAGCCCGTGGGCTTCCACCCCTTCGTGCGAGACCCGGCGACCCTGGCGCGGGCGTGGGCGGTGCCGGGCACCCCCGGGCTGGAGCACCGCATCGGCGGTCTCGAGCGGGATTACGACTCGGGACACATTTCCTACGATCCCGACAACCACCAGCGCATGACCGACGTGCGCGTGGCGAAGATCGCGCGGATCGCCGACGACGTGCCGCCGCAGGCGGTGGCCCAGGGGGAGGACGCCGGCGCGGTGGCCGTGGTGGGCTGGGGCAGCACGTTCGGCGCGATTCAGGAGGCGGTGCGCGAGGTGCGGGAGGGCGGGGCACGGGTGTCCCACATCCACGTGCGGTATTTGAGTCCGCTCCCGCGCGGGCTGGGCGACCTGCTGCGAGGATTCCGCCGCGTGCTGGTGCCGGAGCTCAACACCGGGCAGCTGCGGGCGCTGCTGCGTGCCGAGTACCTGGTGCCCGCCGAGGGCCTGAACAAGGTGGCGGGCCGGCCGTTCCGCGTCGCCGAGATCGTGGCTGCGATCCGCACCCGTTTGGAGGACCGATGACCACGACCGCGCCGCTGCAGGCGAAGGATTTCGCCTCGGATCAGGAAGTTCGGTGGTGCCCCGGGTGCGGGGACTACGCGATTCTCAAGGCGATGCAGCGCGCGCTGGCCGACATTGGTGCCGACCCCGCCCGCACGGTGTTCGTGTCGGGGATCGGGTGCGCGGCGCGGTTCCCGTACTACGTGGCGACCTACGGCTTTCACACGATCCACGGCCGGGCGCCGGCGATCGCGACCGGGGTGAAGCTGGCCAACCCCGATCTGGATGTGTGGGTCATCACGGGCGACGGCGACGCATTGTCGATCGGCGGCAATCACACGCTGCACCTGCTGCGGCGCAACGTGGACGTGCAGCTGCTGCTGTTCAACAACGAGATCTACGGCCTGACGAAGGGGCAGTACTCGCCCACGTCCCGTCGGGGCACGAAGTCGCCGTCCACGCCGCAGGGCTCGGTCGAGAGCCCGGTGGCGCCCTGCCGGTTCGCGCTCGGCGCGGGGGCGCGGTTCGTCGCCCGGGCGGTGGACACGCAGCAGGCCGAGCTGGTGGCGGTGTTCACGCGCGCCCACGCCCACCGCGGGGCGTCGTTCGTGGAGGTGTTTCAGAACTGCGTCGTGTTCAACGACGACGTGTTCGCGGATTTCACGGCGAAGGACGTGGCGGCGGAGCGGCAGCTGTTCGTGCGTCATGGCGAGCCGCTGCGGTTCGGCCCGCGGCGCGACCGGGGGTTGCGGCTCGACCCGCGGCGCCTGGCGCTCGAGGTCGTCGCGGTGGGGGAGGGGGAGGGGGAGGTGGCGCCGGAGGCCGTCCTGGTGCACGACGAGCGCAACCCGGTGTTGGCCGATCTGCTGGTCGGGATGCAGGGGCCCGAGTTCCCGGTGGCGCTGGGGGTGCTGTACTGCGATCCGGCGCCGACGTACGAGGCGGGGGTGGGGGCGCAGGTGGCGGTGTCCCGGGTGCCGGCGGGGCGGCCCGAGCTGGCGAGTCTGCTGCGGCAGGGGCCGACGTGGGTGGTAGAGTAATAGACGGACGGGACGGACCAGACGGACGAGACGGACGGGGCAGCGGCGGCGTCCGTCGTGTCCGTCGTGTCCGTCTATGTTGTTATCCCGCCCCCCCTTGACTGGCCTTGGGGGTGCCGCTAGTATCCCCTGCCTGCCCGGGAAGTTTTTGCCCGGCCGCTCTTTGACAATCGATGATCGAGGGTGTGGAGTGCGGCCCCGATTGTAGCGGTGGGCGGTCAGACGTCTCGCCGCGAGGGGTTAACTCTGACGTGATATACGGACGACGGAAGTATCAGCGTCGTGCGATGAGTCACACAGTCGAATTCTCATTCTATTGGAGAGTTTGATCCTGGCTCAGGACGAACGCTGGCGGCGTGCCTAACACATGCAAGTCGTACGGGATCGGGGGCAACTCCGGTTCAGTGGCGAACGGGTGCGTAACACGTGAGAAACTTATCCGACGGCGGGGGATAGCCGGCCTAACGGCCGGGTAATACCGCGTACGCTCTTTTGGGGGCATCCCCGGGAGAGGAAAGCAGCCGCAAGGTTGCGCCGATGGAGGGTCTCGCGGCCTATCAGCTAGTTGGCGGGGTAATGGCCCACCAAGGCGACGACGGGTAGCTGGTCTGAGAGGATGGCCAGCCACATTGGGACTGAGACACGGCCCAGACTCCTACGGGAGGCAGCAGTGGGGAATCTTGCGCAATGGCCGAAAGGCTGACGCAGCGACGCCGCGTGTGGGATGACGGCCTTCGGGTTGTAAACCACTGTCGGGAGGGAAGAATGACGGGCGGCGAATAGCCGATCCGGCGTGACGGTACCTCCAAAGGAAGCACCGGCTAACTCCGTGCCAGCAGCCGCGGTAATACGGAGGGTGCGAGCGTTGTCCGGAATCACTGGGCGTAAAGGGCGCGTAGGCGGTTCGTTAAGTCGTTGGTGAAATCCCGGGGCTCAACTCCGGGGCTGCCGGCGAGACTGGCGGGCTCGAGCACGGTAGAGGCAGATGGAATTCCCGGTGTAGCGGTGGAATGCGTAGATATCGGGAAGAACACCAGTGGCGAAGGCGTTCTGCTGGGCCGTTGCTGACGCTGAGGCGCGACAGCGTGGGGAGCAAACAGGATTAGATACCCTGGTAGTCCACGCCGTAAACGATGGACACTAGGCGTCGGGGGGAGCGACCCTCCCGGTGCCGTCGCTAACGCAGTAAGTGTCCCGCCTGGGGAGTACGGCCGCAAGGCTGAAACTCAAAGGAATTGACGGGGGCCCGCACAAGCGGTGGAGCATGTGGTTTAATTCGAAGCAACGCGAAGAACCTTACCTGGGCTTGACATGCTGGTGAAAACCGGTGGAAACATCGGTCCCTCTTCGGAGCACCAGCACAGGTGCTGCATGGCTGTCGTCAGCTCGTGTCGTGAGATGTTGGGTTAAGTCCCGCAACGAGCGCAACTCCCGCTCCCAGTTGCCAGCGGTTCGGCCGGGGACTCTGGGGGGACTGCCGGCGTTAAGCCGGAGGAAGGTGGGAACGACGTCAAGTCATCATGGCCCTTACGTCCAGGGCGACACACGTGCTACAATGCCTGGTACAGCGCGTCGCGAACCCGCGAGGGGGAGCCAATCGCTGAAAGCCGGGCTAAGTTCGGATTGCAGTCTGCAACTCGACTGCATGAAGCTGGAATCGCTAGTAATCGCGGATCAGCCACGCCGCGGTGAATACGTTCCCGGGCCTTGTACACACCGCCCGTCACGCCATGGAAGCCGGAGGGACCCGAAACCGGCGGGCCAACCGCAAGGGGGCAGCCGTCTAAGGTCAATTCGGTGACTGGGGCGAAGTCGTAACAAGGTAGCCGTAGGGGAACCTGCGGCTGGATCACCTCCTTTCTGGAGTCGTGAGTAAGCGGCGCAAGCCGGCGAAAGCGCTTCGGAGTCGCCCGCACTTCATACCTCGATCATTGATCTCCGCGGTTGCCGCCGCGCGGCCAGTGTGCCGTGCGTCGCCAGCTGCTGCGGTACCGTTCTTTGACAACTGACGAGCGTGTGGTGTGTGTGGTGTAGAGGAATCACACCGAGAGCATATGAGATCAAGCGCGTAAGGGCGCACGGTGGATGCCTTGGCACAGGGAGGCGATGAAGGACGTGGTAAGCTGCGATAAGCCTGGGGGAGCTGCAAACAAGCTGTGATCCCAGGATCTCCGAATGGGGCAACCCGGCGTGGGGCAACCCGCGTCACGGGCCGCAAGGCCCGAGCAAACCCGGGGAACTGAAACATCTAAGTACCCGGAGGAAGAGAAAGCAACCGCGATCCCGAAAGTAGCGGCGAGCGAAATCGGGCCAGCCCAAACCGGTGGTGCTTGCACCACCGGGGTTGTGGGACCGCAACATGGGAGCACGACGCCAATCCGAAGCGGCCTGGAACGGCCCGCCAAAGACGGTGACAGCCCGGTAGGGCGACGCGTACGGCCCCTAGCGGCATCCCGAGTACCGTGGGACACGTGTAATCCCGCGGGAAGCTGGGGGGACCACCCTCCAAGGCTAAACACTCCCCTGTGACCGATAGTGCACCAGTACCGTGAGGGAAAGGTGAAAAGTACGCCAGGTGGCGAGTGAAACAGATCCTGAAACCGTGTGCCTACAAGCGGTCGAAGGCGGCGGCGGGCTTCGGCTCGTTGTCCGCTGACGGCGTGCCTTTTGCATTATGACGCAGCGAGTTACTGCTCACGTGCAGCTTAAGGCCCTCAGGGCCGGAGGCAGAGCGAAAGCGAGTCTGAATAGGGCGACCAGGTACGTGGGCGTAGACCCGAAGCCGTGGCGATCTACCCTTGAGCAGGTTGAAGCCGCCGTAACAGGCGGTGGAGGACCGAACCGCTGTGGGTTGAAAACCGCTCGGATGACTTGAGGGTAGGGGTGAAAGGCCAATCAAGCTCGGAGATAGCTGGTTCTCCCCGAAACATATTGAGGTATGGCCTCGGGAAATGAGTCCGCAGGAGGTAGAGCACTGGATGGGTTCGGGTGGCGAATAGCCATACCTCCCCCAACCAAACTCCGAATTCCTGTGTGATGCTGCCCGGGAGACAGTCGCTGAGCGATAATGTCCAGCGGCGAGAGGGAAAGAACCCAGATCGACTGCTAAGGCCCCAGAGTGGCGGCTGAGTGTAGCGAAGGATGTGATTTTGCGGAGACAACTGGGAGGTTGGCTTAGAAGCAGCCATTCCTTTAAAGAGTGCGTAATAGCTCACCAGTCCAGCGAGATCGCGCCGAGAATGGTCGGGACTAAGCCGCCCGCCGAAGCATCGAATTCGACAGGGTCTTCGGACCGTGTCGTCTGGTAGGGGAGCGTTCTGGGAGCTGTGAAGCGGGGGCGGAAGCCTTCCCGTGGAGCGACCAGAAGTGAGGATGCTGCGACGAGTACGCGCGAAACAGGGTGAGAATCCCTGTCACCGTAAGCCTAAGGGTTCCTGAGCCATGTCAATCAGCTCAGGGTCAGTCGGTCCCTAAGGTGAGGCCGAGAGGCGTAACCGATGGGAAACGGGTCAACATTCCCGTACCGCGTGTGGACCGTCTGAGAGCGAGGGGGGACGCAGGAGCGAGCAGTCCGTCGGCGGGTGGTAGTGCCGATGTAAGGTCGTAGACGTTTCCGGGTAGGCAAATCCGCCCGGATAGTCGAGAGCCGATGCCGAAGGGGGCGCAAGCCTCCGTCAAGGGACTCGCGAGCCGACTGCCGAGAAAAGCCCCGCGTTCGAGGGACACACGTGACCGTACCGTAATCCGACACAGGTGGGCGAGGCGAGTAGCCTCAGGTGCTCGAGTGATTTACGGAGAAGGAACTCGGCAAAATGACCCCGTAACTTCGGGAGAAGGGGTGCCGGCAGTAGGTGAAGCCGTACAGGCGGAGCCGAGGCCGGCCGCAGAGAATCGCGTCAAGCGACTGTTTAGCAAAAACACAGGTGTGTGCCAAGGCGGAAAGCCGACGTATACACACTGACGCCTGCCCGGTGCCGGAAGGTTAACGCATTTGGTCAGCCGCAAGGCGAAGCTAAGTGCCGAAGCCCCGGTAAACGGCGGCCGTAACTATAACGGTCCTAAGGTAGCGAAATTCCTTGTCGGGTAAGTTCCGACCTGCATGAATGGCGTAACGACTTGACGGCTGTCTCCTCCGTAAGCTCGGCGAAACTGCAGTATCGGTGAGGATTCCGATTACCCGCATCAGGACAAAAAGACCCCGTGCACCTTTACTATAGCCTGTCATTGATCGTCGGCATCACTTGCGTAGCATAGGTGGGAGGCGATGAGCCCTGGGTTTCGGCCCGGGAGGAGCCAACAGTGAAATACCACCCTGGTTTTGTTGACGATCTCACTCCGCCGTTTACAGCGGCGAGGACCGTGACTGGCGGGTAGTTTGACTGGGGCGGTCGCCTCCGAAAAAGTAACGGAGGCGCGCGATGGTGCCCTCAGTGCGGTCGGTAATCGCACGGCGAGCGCAAACGCAAAAGGGCGCCTGACAGCGAGCGCGACGGCGCGAGCTGGGACGAAAGTCGGCGTTAGTGATCCGGTGATTCCGTGTGGACGGGTCATCGCTCAACGGATAAAAGGTACGCTGGGGATAACAGGCTTATCGCGCCCGAGAGTTCACATCGACGGCGCGGTTTGGCACCTCGATGTCGGCTTGTCACATCCTGGGGCTGGAGAAGGTCCCAAGGGTCCGGCTGTTCGCCGGTTAAAGTGGCACATGAGCTGGGTTCAGAACGTCGTGAGACAGTTCGGTCTGTATCCGGTGTGGGCGTTGGAGTGTTGAGGGGGGTCGTCCGTAGTACGAGAGGACCCGGACGAAGCGACCTCTCGTGTCCCGGCTGTCCCGCCAGGGGCAACGCCGGTTAGCGATGTCGCGCGGGGATAACCGCTGAATGCATCTAAGTGGGAAACCCTCCCCAAGATGAACACTCCCGAGCCGCAAGGCTCCTGAAGGGCCCTGGGAGACTACCAGGTCGATAGGCGGCAGGTGTAAGGCGCGCAAGCGCTTCAGCCGAGCCGTACTAATTGCCCGTGAGGCTTGATCTCTCCTGTTTGATCGCCTCCCGCCACCACACCACACGCCCGGCAGCTTTTCTTTCGCTGGCGACTCGCGCGACGGGGCCACACCCGTTCCCATCCCGAACACGGTCGTTAAGCCCGTCAGCGCCGATGGTACTGCCCTCGCAAGGGGGTGGGAGAGTAGGCCGTTGCCAGCACCTCTGCGAAGCCCGCTCCGGTCCGCCGGAGCGGGCTTCGTTTTTCTTCACCCCGTGATAGGTTCTCCCCCCATCTCACTCCGGAACCGCCGATGGACTGGCTCACCTCCCCCGAAATCTGGATCGCCTTCGCGACCCTCACGGTCCTCGAGATCGTGCTCGGGATCGACAACATCATCTTCATCTCGATCCTCGCCGGAAAACTGCCACCGGCGCAGCAGGGCAGGGCGCGCCGCGTCGGACTGGGACTCGCGATGCTCATGCGCATCGCCCTGCTGCTGTCCCTCACCTGGATCATGCGGCTCACCCGCCCCCTGTTCGCCGTCCTCGGCCACGCGGTCTCGGGACGCGACCTGATCCTCATCGCGGGCGGCCTGTTTCTCATCGCGAAGAGCACGATCGAGATCCACGACAAGCTCGAAGGGGAGTCCGGCCGACGGAATCCGCACGGCACGGCGACCTTCGCCTCCGTGATCGGCCAGATCATGCTCCTCGACATCGTCTTCTCCCTCGACTCGGTCATCACGGCCATCGGCATGGCGCGGCAGCTCGGCGTGATGGTGGCCGCAGTGGTCGTGGCCGTGGGCGTCATGCTGGTCGCCGCCGAGCCAGTCAGCGAGTTCGTCGAGCGCCACCCCACCGTCAAGATGCTCGCCCTCAGCTTCCTGCTCCTGATCGGGGTCGCCTTGCTGGCCGACGGGCTGGGCCAGCACGTGCCGAAGGGCTACATCTACTTCGCGATGGGGTTTTCCGTCTTCGTCGAGATGCTCAACCTGCGGATGCGGCGCCGGGCAGCCCCGGTGCCCCTGCGGAGCGCGGTGACGGAATGACCCGCCGACGGCCGCTTGACGGCTCCCGCACCCGTCCGCTTGCTTGACAGCATGCCGAAGTGCGGCGTCGTCACGCTCGCGGGTTTGCCCAACGTCGGGAAATCGACGCTGCTCAACGCCCTCGTCGGCGAGCATCTCGGCATCGTGTCCCCCAAACCGCAATCCACGCGCATGCCCGTGGTGGGGGTGCTCACCGACGGCGAGGTGCAGTTCGTGTTCACCGACAGCCCCGGACTGCTCGAGCCCGCCTACCGCCTGCAGGAAGCGATGCGCCAGGCCGCGCTCGGCGCGCTCGCCGACGCCGACGTCATCGCCTACCTTCATCCGCTGGCACAGCATCCGGCGCCGCCCCTCGCCGACGTCGCCGGGCACCGCCCGCGGGCGCCGATCATCACCGTGTACACGCAGGCGGACCGGATCCCACCCCAGGCGCGGCCCGCTCTCGAACCGTCCGACGCCCTGTGCGTCTCGGCGGTGAGCGGCGAAGGGCTCGTGGGCCTGCGGGAGCGCCTGGCGGCGGCACTCCCGGACGGACCGTGGCTGTACGACCCGGAGCAGCTGGCCGCCCAGCCGCTGCGCTTCTTTGCCGCCGAGTACGTCCGGGAGGCCGCGTTCGCACACCTGGGCGAGGAACTGCCGTACAGCGTGACGTGCGTCGTGGAGGAATTCCGCGAGTCCGCGGAACCGGTGTATATTCGCGCCGTGGTGTACGTGGAGCGGGACAGCCAGAAGGGCATGGTGATCGGTCGCGGCGGACGCACCATACGGGCGATCGGTGCCGCCGCGCGTGAGCGGACGGAGGCGCTCCTCGGCCAGCGCGTCTTTCTGGACCTGCACGTCAAGGTCCTGCCCAAATGGCGGCGCAGCGACGCCGCGCTCAAGCGCCTGGGGTATCGCCCATGAGCCTCGCGCCCGACCTGCTCGCCATCCTCGCGTGCCCGAAGTGCAAGGGCGACTTGGAATACCGCACGGCGCCCGCCGAAACCCTCGTGTGCCACGCGTGCCGTCTGGTGTACGCGGTGGAGGACGGCATTCCGATCATGCTGATCGATGAGGCCACACCGCTGTAGCGACGGGCGGGCCAGCGCGCGGATGGGCGGGCGGGTGCTCATTGCGCTGTCGGTCCTCGCACCCGCGCGTCTCCCCGATGCGGCGGCCGCCCAGGGCCCCAACAATTCCGGCGCGTTGTTTCTCGAGTTTCCGGTCGGTGCGCGCGCCGTGGGGATGGGGCGCGCGGCCCTGGCGGACGGCGGTACCGGCGAGGCGGCGTTCTGGAACCCCGCCGGCCTCGCGGAGCTGCCGGCGGCCACCTTCGAGCTCCACACCGTCGCCCTGCCCGCCGGCCGCACCCACGCCGTCACCGCCTACTTCCCGAGTGCCCGCATCGGCGTGTTCGGCGGAGCCATCTACCTGGTGGATTATGGCGACCTCGAGCGGACCGATTCGTCGAACACCACCATCGCCCGCATCTCGCCCCGCAATCTCGAGTTCCTCGCTTCGTTCGCGACCGCGTTGCCCGGGCCCGTGACCGTCGGGGTGAACTACAAGCTCATCACGTTCCAGGTGAACTGCAGTGGCGACTGCCTCGGACTTCCGGCGGGCGAGGGCGTGACCCACGCCGTCGACGTCGGCGCGCAGGTCATCACCGCCGGCAAGGACCTGACGATCGGCGTCGCGCTGCGCAATCTCGGGTTCCGGCTGCAGGTCGAGAACCGCGACCAGGCCGATCCGCTCCCGACGAGCTTCGGCGTGGGCGCGTTGTGGCGCCGACTGCTGGGCGGGAGCGATGCGGTGCACCGCTTCGACCTGCGGGTCGCCGCCGACGTGGACCGCCCGTGGAGCAGCGACGGCACGCCCGCGATGCGGGTCGGCGTCGACGTGGGATATCGCGCTGTGGCCCGGGTCCGTGCCGGCTACGCCGTCGAATCCGACCGTGCCACGAGCGCCAGTGTCGGCCTAGGCGTGACGTCCGGATCGATCGGCGTGGACCTCGCGCAGACGTTCCTCTCCGACTCGGAGCTCGAAGCCGACAACCCCACGTTCTTCTCGTTTCGGATCGCGTTCTGATGGTCTCGCCGACCCGCGCGGCCGGCGCGATGGCCGCGGCGCTGTTTCTGGCCAGCCCGGTCCGCGCGCAGGACAGCGCGGCGGCGGCCGCCGGCGCCGCGCTCCGGCCATCGCGGCACGCGTGGCTCGCGCCCCTCGCGTCGCTGCTGGTACCGGGCTCGGGTCAGCTGCTCCTGGGACAGGACCGCGGCATCGTGTATCTCGCGGTCGAGGCCTTCGCCGTCGGCGCCTACGCGCACCAGACCGGCATCGCGGGCTCGGAAGGGGACCGGTTCCGCGACCTGGCCTTCGATGTCGCGCGACGCGCGTTCCAACCCGGCGTCCGGGACACGACCTTCGAGTATTTCGAGACGATGACCCGATTCGTGGAAAGCGGGCTCTTCGACCTCGACGCCGGGCCCGCCCTCGTTCCCGAGACCGATCCCCGCACCTACAACGGGTCGGTGTGGCTGCTGGCCCGGTTGACCTACTGGGAGGATCCGGATGTGCCGCCGGACCCCGCCTCGCCGGAGTATTTTCGGGCCATCCGGTTCTATCAGGAGCGCGCGGTGGGGCCGAACTTCCAGTGGTCGTGGCGCAACGCATCGCTCGAGCATGAGGCCTTTAGCCAGGCCATCCGGCTGAGCGACGGCGCCTACCGCCGGGCGGCCAACTACCTCGGCCTGCTCCTGGCCAACCACGTGCTGAGCGCGACCGACGCCCTGGTCTCGAGCCGCCTCACCCGGATCGTCGGGCGCTCGACCCGCGTGGTCATGTCGCTGCGCGCCGGTGGCGGGGCGCGGCTCGCCGTCGTCATCGAACGGTGATGCGGCGCGATTAAATTGACACGCGAAGGCAGGATTCCTAAGTTTTGGTGGTTAAACCTCTTACGGAAGCGCGCCATTGTTGACCCGCCAGACCATCCTGGTTTACTCGCCCGACGGCCGGACCACGCCGGAAGTGGTCAGTCGCTGGGGTGCGGGCCGCGGGATCGCGATTCTGCGCGTCACCGACGCCACGGAGGTGGAGCAGCGCGCGCTGCGCTCGCTCCCCGCGCTGGTGCTCATCGACGCCGACGCCACCGGTGCCGGCGGGCTCGCGCTGTGCGCCCGGCTCAAGGGCGATCCCTACACGGCGATCGTGCCGCTGGCGGCCTGGTCCGCGCGCCACACCACCGAGCGGGTGCAGGAGTGGTTCGGGGCCGGGGCGGACGAGGTGATCACGCCCCTGTTCGAGCCGGCGGAGCAGGCCGGCCGGCTGGACGGCTTGATCACGCGCGCGGCGCGGGACGTGGCGGTGAATCCGTCCACCCGTCTGCCGGGAACGACGGAAATCGAGCGCGAAATCCGTCGCCGCATGGAGAACGGAGAGCTGTTCGCGGTGTGCTACGCGGATCTCGACCACTTCAAGGAATACAACGACCGCTACAGCTACTATGATGGGGATCGCGTCATCAACCTGTTATCGCGCATCCTCCACGACATCGTGAAAGGACTGCTCGACCGCCGCGGCTTTGTGGGACATATCGGCGGAGACGACTTCATTTTCATCATTCCCTTGCACGAGATCACCCCCGTGTGCTCGGAAGTGCTCGAGGTGTTCGATACCCTGATTCCGTATCAGTACAGCGAGCAGGACCGGCGGGCGGGGTACTATTTTGGCAAGGACCGACGGGGCCAGCTGCACCGCGTGCCGCTGATGTCCCTGTCCATTGGGATCGTCACCAATCAACACCGCCGCTTCGCCCATCCGGCCCAGGTCAGCGAGTTGGCGACCGAGATGAAGAGCTACGCCAAGACGCAGACCGGATCCGTGTTCGTCGTGGATCGCCGTCGGGACGTGGATCGCGGGGAGGCGCGCGATGGGTAGCGAGGATCGCCCGTGAACGTCTCCTGTGCGTCGTGCGAGAGTGTGTTCCGCGTCGATCCGGCGCGGGTTCCGGCGGGCGGCGTGCGGGCCCGGTGCAGCGTGTGTGCCACCGTGTTTTTCGTGGCGCCCCCGGCGCCGGCGGCGATGACCGCGGCGGTCGGCGCGACCCCGCTCGGCCCCCCAGCCGCGCCGGTCGCGCCCGCGGCACCGTCACCGAGCCGCCCGCCCGCGCCAAGCGGGCCCGTGTTTACGCCGGCCCCCGCGCGGGCCCCGGCCGGCCGGCCCCGGTCCGCCAACGGCGCTGCCGCGACCGACGGCGCCGCCCGCACCCCCAACGCCCGCACCAGCCCCGCCGGCCGCGGCGCCACCCGCCGGGCCGCCGCCGCCGCCCCGCACGGCGCCGATGGCCCGACCGGCCGTGCCGGCGCCCCCCGTCGTCCCGCCGCGGACACCGAGCCCCGGGGCGGCTCCGCGGCCGGCCGTGGGCGTCGGTCCCCCGCCGCGTCCGGCCGTGCCCGCGATGCCGCCGCGCACGGGACCCGCGGGGCCTGTCCCCGGCGGTCCCGGGCCCGCGGCCCCGCCGCCCGCGCCGACGCCTCCCCAGCCGCCGCCAACCGTGGTCGGGGGACCGGCGCCCACCACCCGCCCCGCCGCCCCGCCGCCCCCGGCGCAGCGGCGGTGCGGTCGACCACCCCGTTGCGGCCCGTGAACCCGTTCCTGGTGCAGGATCCGACGCAGAAGGCGCGGCGGCTCGCTCGAGCGCTCATCTCCGACATGCTGGTGTACCACCCGGAGAAGCAGCAGCAGGGCCTGCGGGATGGCACGCTCCCCGAGTTGTTCCGCGACGAGATCGCCAAGAGCTGGCAGGAATACGCCGATCAGGTCGGACGCGAGCTGGCGGACAGCACGCCGTTCTGGAAGGACGCGCTCAACGAGATTCTTGGCCGGCGGCAAGCGGTTCTTCTAGGCGTTGCCACGCGCGGCGTAACTCCTTACCTTGCAATGTAGTCCGAGCCGTCCCCCGGAATGGGCGGGCGGCTCAACTTCTACTGGGGTACACGAGTGACACTGACCGATCGCCTGGCCGAAATCGACCGCCGCGTCGTCGAGTTGCGGGGGTTTCTTTGACGTGGATCGCAAGGCCGAGCGGCTGGGCGAGCTCGAGCAGACCATGGCCGCGGGCGACCTGTGGACCAATCAGGAGCGCGCGCGGGTCGTGGTGCAGGAGGTCAAGTCTCTCAAACGCTCGATCGACGCCTTCCGGGCGCTGCGCCGCCGGGTGGACGACGCGCGGGAGCTGACCGACCTCCTCGCCGCGGACGGGACGCCCGATATGGCGCTCGAGCAGCAGCTCGAGCGCGAGGCCGACGAGATCGCGACGGCGCTCGAGGCGCTCGAGCTGCAGAACCTCCTGGGGAGACCGGACGACGGGCGCGACGCCCTGCTCACGATCCATCCCGGCGCCGGCGGTACCGAATCGCAGGACTGGGCGGAGATGCTGCTCCGCATGTATCTGCGCTGGGCCGAGCGCCACGGCTTCAAGGCCGAGGTGCTCGACCTACTCGAGGGGGAGGAGGCGGGCATCAAGTCCGTCGACGTCGAGATCCGGGGGGAGTACGCCTACGGGTTGCTGCAGGCCGAGAAGGGGGTGCACCGCCTGGTGCGGATCTCGCCGTTCGACGCCCAATCCCGCCGTCACACGTCGTTCGCGTCCGTATTCGTGTACCCGGTGGTGGATGAAGAGATCGAGATCGAGGTGCGCGACGACGACCTGCGGATCGACACGTTCCGCGCGTCGGGGAAGGGGGGGCAGCACGTCAACAAGACGTCATCGGCGGTGCGGCTCACGCACCTGCCGTCGGGGATCGTGGTGGCGTGCCAGCAGGAGCGCAGCCAGGGGAAGAACAAGGCGACGGCGATGAAGATGCTGAAGGCGCGGCTGTACGAGCGCGCCGTGGCGGAGCGCGAGGCCAAGAAGGCCGAGCACGACCGGGACAAGACCGACAACGCGTGGGGGAACCAGATCCGCTCCTACGTGTTCCAGCCCTACACCATGGTCAACGATCATCGGACCGAGCTGAAAATCGGGGACGTGCAGGCCGTGATGGACGGCGACATCGACCCGTTCATCCAGGCGTACCTCAAGCGGGCCGGGGGGAGCGGCGCGGCGTGAGCGCCATGGTCGAGGCGGCGCGGCGGGAGAAGCTCGACGCCCTGCGCGCGCAGGGGGTCGAGCCGTTCGCGTACGGCTACGAGCGGTCCACCACGGCCCGCGCGGCGATTGCCGCGTTTCGGGACGACGACGGGACGGTGCACCGGGTGGCGGGGCGTCTGATCGCCCTGCGGCCCCACGGCAAGACCACGTTCGCGCACATCGAGGACTACACGGGCCGGCTGCAGCTCTACTTCCAGCGGGATCGCCTGGGGGCGGACGCCTACGAGCAGCTGGGGCTCTTGGACCTGAGCGACGTGGTGGGCGTGGAGGGCACGCTCTTCCGGACGCGCACCGGCGAGGTGACCCTCCGGGCCGACCGCCTCACGCTGCTGGCGAAGGCCCTGCGTCCCCTCCCGTTCGGCAAGGAGGACGCGGCGGGGGTCCGGCACGGCACCTTCGCCGACGTCGAGCAGCGGCTGCGGCAGCGCTATGCCGATCTCGCCGTGCACCCGGAGACGCGGGAGCTCTTCCGGCTGCGCGCCCGGATCATCGCGGGGATCCGCCGCTTTCTCGACGCCCGCGGCTACCTGGAGGTCGAGACGCCGGTGCTGCAGCCGCTGTACGGCGGGGCGGCCGCGCGGCCGTTCACCACGCGCTATCACGCGCTCGACACCACGTTCTATTTGCGCATCGCCGACGAGCTGTATCTCAAGCGCTGCATCGTGGGCGGGCTCGAGCGGGTTTACGAGATCAGCAAGGATTTCCGGAACGAAGGGCTGTCGCGGTTCCACACGCCGGAATTCACGATGGCCGAGTGGTACGAAGCGTTCGCGGACTACGAGCGGATGCTGATCCTCACCGAGGAGCTGCTCGCGACGCTGGTGCAGGACGTGTTCGCCACGACCACGCTCGAGCGCGGTGGCACGGCGCTGTCGTTCGCCCGTCCGTTCGCCCGCGCGTCGTTCTACGACCTGATGACGACGCAGGCGGGCGTCGATCTCGCGACGGCGCGCGACGACGACCTGCGCGCGGTGCTGCGCGCGCGCCACTCCGGCGAACCCGCGACGCTGGCGGGCGCCAAGCTCATCGACGAAGTTTTCAAGGTATGCGTCGAGCCCACGCTGGTGCAGCCGACATTCGTGCTCGACTATCCGGTGGCGCTGTCGCCGCTCGCGAAACCGAAGCGCGGAGACCCGGGGCGTGCCGAGCGGTGGGAGCTGTTCGTGCACGGCCGGGAGATCGCCAACGCCTTCAGCGAGCTCAACGACCCCGACGAGCAGCGCCGCCGGTTCGAGCAGCAGGCCGGCTTCCGCGCCGCGGGGGACGAGGAGGCACACCAGCTCGATGAGGATTTCCTCCGGGCGCTGGAATTCGGCATGCCGCCCGCCGGAGGCGTCGGGCTGGGCGTGGACCGGCTGGTGATGCTCCTGGCGGACCGGCCCAGCATTCGCGAGGTGATCCTCTTTCCGATGTTGCGACCCGAATGATTTCGCGCCTCGAGCTGCAGATCGCGCTGCGATACCTGCGAAGCCGCCACCGCTCGCGCCTGCTCTCGCTGATCACGGTGATCGCCGTGGGCGGGGTGAGCGTGGGCGTGATGGCCCTCGTCATGGTCCTGGGCGTGATGAACGGGCTGCAGGGCGACCTGCGGGAGAAGATCCTGGTCGCCAGTCCGCACCTCCGCGTGCTCACGTACGGCAGCGGCCTGCGGCTGGACGACTGGCGGCGCGTGTTGGGCGAGGTGCGTCGCGCGCCCGGGGTCGAGGTCGCGGCGCCGTTTGTGTTGACGCAGGGGCTCATCACCGCGGGTCACGACTACGCCGAAGGGGTGGTCGTGATGGGCGTCGATCCCGACACGGGGACCAGCAGCGTCACGGCCCTGCCGCGGCATTTCACCAAGGCCGATCTGCGATTCCAGGCCACGCGCCCCGACGTGGAGGGCGGCATCGTTCTGGGGGCTCGGCTGGCCGGCAAGCTCTCGGCGTTTCCCGGAGACGTCGTGACCCTCGTGTCGCCGGCGGGGACCCGGTTCTCCGGCAGCGTGGGCGCGTTCGTCCCCACGTTCCACCGGTTCGAGGTCGCGGGGACCTTCAGCACCGGCATGTTCGAGTACGACAACTCCTACGTCGCACTGCGCCGCGACGTGGCACAGCGGTTCGCGGGCCTCGACACGGCCGTCACCGGTCTGGAAGTCCGGCTCGACGACGCCTGGGCGGCCAAGACCGTCGGCGCGCAACTGGAGGAGCGGCTGGGGTATCCCTACCGGGTACTCGACTGGCAGACCCAAAACGCGACGCTGTTCTCGGCGCTGAAGCTCGAGAAGCTCGCCATGGGGCTCGTCGTGTTCCTGATCTGCGTGGTGGCCGCGTTCAACGTCGTGGGCACCCTGTCCATGGTCGTGCGGGACAAGACCCGGGAAATCGGCATCCTGGTCGCGATGGGGCTCACGCAGGGGTCCGTGCGCCGCATCTTCCTCGCGCAGGGCGTGTTCATCGGGCTCGCGGGGACGTTCGCCGGGGCCGCGCTGGGGTACGTCCTGGGCCGGATGGTGGACTCGGGCCGGTGGGTGCGGATCGATCCGTCGATCTATTTCATCGATCACCTGCCGGTGCAGACGGCGCCGCTCGACATCGTGGTGGTCGTCGCCGCCAGTCTGGTCATCGCCGCGCTGGCCCCGCTGTACCCGGCCGTGCAGGCCGCCCGGCTCGAGCCGGTGCAGGCGATCCGGTACGAATGACTGCCCTGCTCGAAGCGCGCGGTCTCCGCAAGACGTTCGCCGGGGGCGACGGCCGGCCGCTGGAGGTCCTGTGCGGCGTCGAGATCGCGGTCGCGCGCGGCAGTCTGACCGCGGTGGTCGGCACGTCGGGCGCGGGCAAGAGCACGCTGCTGCACCTCCTCGGCGCGCTCGATGTGCCGACGGCTGGGGATATCTGGCTCGACGGATCGCGGTACGCGGATCTGGACCCGCGGGGGCTCGCGGAGCTGCGCAATCGGAAGCTGGGGTTCGTCTTCCAGTTCCACCACCTGCTGCGCGAGTTCTCCGCCTTGGAGAACGTGATGTTGCCGCTGCGGATCGCCGGGGTGGACGCACGCGCGGCGCGCTCGCGCGCCGAAGAGATACTCTCGGCGGTGGGGCTGGCGGGACGTATGACACATCGGCCGCCCGAGTTGTCCGGTGGGGAGCAGCAGCGCTGCGCCGTCGCGCGGGCCCTGGTGCACGACCCCCGGGTGGTGCTCGCGGATGAACCGTCCGGCAACCTCGATCATGCCAACGCGGAGCGTCTGCACGACATCCTGTTCCGGCTGGCGCGCGAGTTCGAGACGGCCGTCGTGGTGGTCACGCACAACCGGCAGCTCGCGGGACGAGCCGACCACATCCTCTGGCTCGAGGACGGCCGTCTCACCGAAGTGAGCTCGGTGGACGCGGTGCCCTGATGCGGTGCGACAGCTGCCACGAGCGCGACGCGGTGATCAACCTGACCCAGGTGGAGCACGACACCAAAGTGACGCTCCACCTGTGCGAGGTCTGCGCCCAGCAGAAGGGGGTGGAGACCGGCGCCGCCCTTCTCAAGTCGCCGCTCGGCGGGTTCATCACGGCGATGGGGAAGGGGGGCACGGCGCTCGCCGCGCGGCCCGCTCGCGGCGAGCGGTGCGCGGAATGCGGCGGAACGCTGCAGGACTTTCGTGAATCCGGCCGCCTCGGTTGCGGCGCCTGCTACATGGCGTTCGAGACCCACATCCGCGACCTGCTGCGGCGGCTGCACGGCTCGAGCCAGCACTCGGGCGAGCGTTACCTGGCACCCGGGGAGCGGCCGCCGGACCGGCGCGCGGAGCTGCTCGAGCTGCGGGACCGGCTGCGCCGGGCGGTCGAAAGCGAGAACTTCGAGCTGGCGGCCGAGCTGCGCGACCGCATCCGGGTGCTGGAATGATCGACCCCGCTCTGCTCCCCGATGACGGCATGGGGTGGCTCGACGGCTCGGGAGCCGAGAGTCCCGTGATTCTCTCGTCGCGCATTCGGCTGGCGCGCAATCTCGCGGGGCACTCGTTCAGCCAGCGGAGCCGCGACGCCGATCGCCTGGCCGTGCTGGCGCTCGTGGGCGAGGCGACGGCAGGTGTCCCGAGCCTGGCGGGTGCCGTCACCTTCCGGCTGGACGAGCTCGAGCGTCCCGATCGCCAGCTGTTGCACGAGCGCCACCTCGTGAGCCGCGACCTGGCAGGGCTCGACGGCGAGGCACGGCCCCGGGTCGGGGCCGCCGTCCTGGTACGCGGGGCGGCGGCGGTGATGGTCAATGAGGAGGACCATCTGCGCCTGCAGGTGATGCGTTCGGGCCTGGCGGTCGAGGACGCCTATGCGGAAATGGAGGCGTTAGATGAAGGACTGGGCCGTTTGCTGCCCTTCGCGTTCCACCAGGAGTTTGGCTATCTTACCTCGTGCCCGACCAATGCCGGGACCGGGCTGCGAGCCAGCGTGCTCATCCACTTGCCGGGTCTCGTGTTGACCAAGGAGATCGGCAAGGTCCTGCAGGGTCTGACCCAGGTGGGCCTCACGTTTCGGGGGTTGTACGGGGAGGGGAGCGAGGTCGTCGGGAATTTCTTCCAGCTCTCCAACCAGACGACGTTGGGCAAGTCCGAGGAGGATCTCCTCGATCACTTCGGCAAGGTGGTGCGCCAGGTCATCGCCTACGAGGACCAGGCCCGCGAGGTGATGATGCGCACGGCCCCCGCGGAGGTGGAGGACAAGGTGTGGCGGGCATACGGCTTGCTCCGTTACGCCCGGGCGCTGAGCTTCGAGGAGACGATGAACCTGCTGTCGGGGGTGCGTCTCGGGTCGGCGCTGAATCTGATTCCGGGGGTGCGGGTATACACCCTCAACAAACTCCTGATCTTCACCCAGACGGCGCACCTCGCGGCGCTGGAAGGGCGGACGGTCGGGGACCCTGAGTTGCCTGCGGTGCGCGCCGCATACGTCCGCCGGTTGCTCGACGCCGAGGTCGCGTGATGGTCGCGCTTGGGGAGCGGAGATGAACGGCTACAACTTCACCGATCGGGTTCGCAAGGTCCTCCAGATGGCGCGCGAAGAAGCGGCGCGCCTGCACCACGAATACGTGGGAACGGAGCACATCCTCCTGGGCCTGATCCGGGAGGGTGAGGGCGTGGCTGCGGCCGTGCTGACCAACCTCAACGTCGATCTCGAGGAGATCCAGCAGAAGATCGAGGAGACGGTCAAGAAGGGGAAGGCGACCGCCGCGGCGGGCCCGGACCTGCCCTATACGTCGCGCGCCAAGAAGGTCCTCGAGCTCGCGATGAGCGAGGCGCGGGAGCTCAACCATTCGTACGTCGGCACGGAGCATCTGTTGCTCGGCCTGCTGCGCGAAGAGAAGGGGATCGCGGCGCAGGTCTTGACCGACGCCGGCGTGAATCTCGAGCAGGCGCGCGCCGAGACGCTGCGCCTCCTGGGGAGCGAGATGCCGAGCACTCCGCCGGCCGGCACGGCGCCCGCGGCGCCGCCGAGCTCGAAGAGCGAGAAAAAATCGAAGACGCCCGCGCTCGATCACTTCTGCCGCGATCTCACGCAGCTCGCGGGGGAGGGCGCGCTCGACCCGACGATCGGTCGCGAGAAGGAAATCGAGCGGGTCATGGAGATCCTCTCGCGCCGCAAGAAGAACAATCCGGTGCTGATCGGGGAGCCGGGCGTCGGCAAGACGGCCATCGTCGAGGGGCTGGCCCAGTTGATCGCCAGCGGTCAGTGTCCCGACGTGCTGAAGGACCACCGCGTGCTGTCGCTCGACATGGCGGCCGTGATCGCCGGCACCAAGTACCGTGGCCAGTTCGAGGAGCGGCTCAAGGCGGTCATCAACGAGATCGCCCAGAACCGCAACGTGATCCTGTTCATCGACGAGCTCCACACGCTCGTCGGCGCGGGCGCGGCCGAGGGCGCCGTGGATGCGTCCAACATGCTGAAGCCGGCGCTGGCGCGCGGCGAGCTGCAGTGCGTCGGGGCATCGACCCTCAACGAGTACCGCAAGTACATCGAGAAGGACGGCGCGCTCGAGCGGCGGTTCCAGACGGTCATCGTGGACCCGCCCACTGTGGATCAGACGATCGAGATCCTCAAGGGGCTGCGCAAGCGGTACGAAGAGCACCACCGCGTGATCATCCCGGATGAGACGCTCGATGCGTCGGCCCGACTGTCGGAACGCTACATCACCGACCGCTTCCTGCCCGACAAGGCGATCGACGTGATCGACGAAGCGGGCGCCCGCGCCCGGCTCGCGGCGCAGGTTCCGCCCGCCGAAGTGACGTCGCTGAAGGGCGAGCTGGAGGTGATCAACGCGGAGAAGGAGTCGGCGGTCCGCGACCAGAACTTCGAGCGCGCGGCGTCGCTGCGCGATCAGGAGCGGGAGAAGCAGTCGGAGATCCGCCGCCGGCGGGAGGACTGGGAGAAGGAGCGCCAGACCCATCGGCCGACGATCTCCGAGGAGAACGTGGCGTTCATCGTGTCGCGCTGGACTGGCATTCCGGTCACGCGGCTCCAGGAGGCCGAGACGGCGCGGCTCCTCCGGATGGAGGACGAGCTGCACGAGACGGTCGTGGGGCAGAACGAGGCGATCCAGGTGATCGCGCGGGCGATCCGGCGCAGCCGCGCCGGACTCAAGGACCCACGGCGGCCCATCGGGTCCTTCGTCTTCTCCGGGCCCACGGGCGTGGGGAAAACGGAGCTGGCCCGCGCGCTCGCGCGGTTCCTGTTCGCCGATCAGAACGCGCTGATCCGCGTGGACATGTCGGAGTACATGGAGAAGTTCTCGGTCAGCCGGCTCATCGGCGCGCCGCCGGGATACGTCGGGTACGAGGACTCGGGGGCCCTCACCAAGCAAGTGCGGCGCCGGCCCTACTCGGTCGTCCTCCTGGACGAGATCGAGAAGGCCCATCCGGACGTCTTCAACATCCTGCTCCAGGTGCTCGATGAGGGGCACCTGACGGACAACTACGGGCGCGTGATCGACTTCAAGAACACCGTCGTCATCATGACCTCGAACGTCGGCGCCCGCGACATGGTGAAGGGCAAGGCGCTGGGCTTCGCACAGTCGGACGAGAAGGGCTCGTTCACGCGGATGGCGGAGAAAGTCAAAGAGGAGATCACCAAGGTCTTCAACCCGGAGTTCCTGAACCGGCTGGACGACGTGATCGTGTTCCACCCGCTCAGCCGCGACCACATCACGCAGATCGTCGGGATTCTGGTGCGCGAGGTCGAGCGCCGGCTGGGAGAGGAGGAGCTCACGCTGCGCCTCACCGAAGCGGGCGGCAGCTTCCTCGTGGATCACGGCTACGACGAGCATTATGGCGCTCGCCCGCTCAAGCGCGCCATCCAGCGGTACCTCGAGGACCCGCTGTCGGAGAAGATTCTGCTCGGCGAGTTCAGCCGCGGCGACGAAATCGAGGTCGACGTGGCCCCGGACAAGGAGCGGCTGGCTTTCCGAGCGCTGTCCGGCTCGAAGGCGTGAGGTCGTCGACCGCGCAGGCGGCCGCGATCGCGGCGGCCGCCGTGCTGTGCGCGTCCCCGGGGGCGGCGCAGGACCCCCCGCCCGCGGGCGTGATCACTCCCGATTCGATCGCCGTCGAAGGCAATCAGCGGGTCCCGGCGACCACGGTCCGGGTCACGAGCGGGCTCCTGGCCGGGCGTCCCGTCGGGTACCGCGATCTCCAGCGCGCCATCCAGAACCTCTACGCCACGGCCCAGTATGCGGACGTCCGCATCGAGCGCCGCCTGGTGGACAGCCTGACGCTGGTCGTGATCCGCGTGGCGGAGCGGCCGGTCGTGCTGCGCTGGACCGTGCGGGGCGTGGAGCGCCTCGGGGAACGCGCGGTGAAGGACCGCGTGACCGTCGCCGAAGGCCGCCCGTACGATCCCGCGGCCGCGGAGCGCTCGCGCGGGCGGATCGACTCCCTGTATCGGGCCGCCGGGTATCACCAGGCCCGCGTTGCAGCGCTGACCATCTGGGACGCCGACTCGCAGCGCGTGCGGCTGGTGTTCGACATCCACGAAGGCCGGCGGGTGGCGATTTCGGGCGTCACGATCGACGGGAACGCGCGCTTCTCCGACGAGCAGATCGTCGCCTGGATGAAGTCGCGCCCCGAGGGGTTCTGGTGGTTCCAGTCGGGCCAGTTCGAGGACGACCGGTTGAGCGAGGACCTCCAGGTCCGCGTCCCCGCCAAGTACGGCGAGCGCGGCTATGTCGACTTTCAGGTGCTGGACGATACCGTCGTCGTGCACGAGGGCACGGGCAAGGCGCTGCTCCGGGTCCGCGTGAGCGAGGGCGATCAGTATCGCGTCGGGACGTTCGACATCGTCGGGAACCGGCGCTTCACCACGACCGAGCTGGAGGCGCTGTACCCGTTCCGCTCGGGCGGGCTCACGGGGTTCCTCGGCTTGGGGGCGGGGGACGTGACGAGCGGGGCCGTGTTCGACCAGGAGAAATGGGACGCGGCGACGCAAAGCGTGCGGACGGCCTACTACAACAACGGGTACATCTACGCGCAGGTGCGCGGCGATGTCATCCGCCGCGCCGGCGCCGACGGCACATCCTACGTGGACCTGCGCTGGCTGATCGAAGAAGGCCAGCCGGCGATCGTCAACCGGGTCGAGGTCCGCGGGAACGACGTCACGCACGAGCGCGTCATCCGCGAGGCGATCGTCATGGTTCCGGGCGACGTGTTCCGGCAGGAGGCGTTGATCCGCTCCTATCAGAACATCTCGAACCTGGGATTCTTCAACCAGCCGCTGCCGTTCCCCGATACCCGCCCCGCCAACGAGCAGGGGGACGTGGACGTCGTGTTCCGCGTCACCGAGCGCCGGACCGGCAACATCAATTTCGGCGCGTCGGTCGGCCAGGGCACGGGGCTGGGCGGGTTCATCGGGCTCGACGAGCCCAACCTGTTCGGGCGGGCGAAGCGGGGGCGGCTGCAATGGCAGTTCGGCCGCAACATCAACGACTTCGACATCTCCTATACCGACCCCGCCATCCGCGAGTCGCGCATCTCCGGGACGGTCAGCCTGCACAACACGCGGGTGCGCTACACGATCGGCGACCTGGGGCGCCTGCGGCGCCGCGGCGGCAGCCTGCGATTCGGGTTCCCGTTCCTGGGGGACCGCTACACCCGCCTGTTCGTCTCGTACGCGCTCGACGAGCAGACCTTCACGGGATCGTCCACGAACCCCGCGTTCTTGAGTCGGTTCGGGTGCGCGGCGTGCCTCCGGTCCACGCTCGGCCTGTCGGTGCTCCGGGATACCCGCATCGACCTGCCGTTCCCGACCGCCGGCGCGCTCGGGTCGGTGAGCCTCGCGCAGACGGGCGGCCTCATGGGTGGGGACGGCAACTTCCAGAAGCTGGAGTTCGAGGGTCGCTGGTACGCGCCGCTGGGCCAGTTCGGGGGCGCGGCCGGTGGCTCGCCGGTGAAGTTCGTGCTGGGATTCTCGTCGCGGAGCGGGTTCATCTTCGGGGACACGCCGTTCTTCGAGCAGCTGTTCTTCATGGGCGGCACGCAGTTCGGCATTCCGCTGCGCGGCTACAACGAGTTCTCGATCACGCCGCGCGGCTTCGACCCGAACGCGCAGGGCACCGCCGCGAGTGGCGCCGACGCCTTCGGCCAGGCGTTCCTCGTCCTCACGGGCGAGGTGGGGATGCGGCTCTCCCAGATGTTCTATACCTACGGCTTCTACGACGCCGGCAACTTGTGGAGCCGCGCCGGCGACTTCAACACGGGGCGCCTGTTCCGCGGCAGCGGGGTCGGAGTCGCCGTGATCTCCCCGCTCGGGCCGATCGGCCTCGACCTCGCCTACGGGTTCGACAAGACCGACCGCCTGGGCAACGCGGACCCGGGATGGAAGCTGCACTTCCGCCTGGGCAACTTCTTCTGATCCCCGGGCCGTTACCTCCGGAGCAAGGGCCATGATACGAGCTGTTCTCGCTGGACTCGCGGTCGCGGCGGCGGTGCCCGTCGCCGCGCAGACCCCGACGACCCCAACGCCGGTGCGGATCGGGTTCATCAGCGCACGCGAAGTGCTGCTGCGCACGCCCGGCTACGCCGCGGCGGAGTCCACCTTCACCCGCGAAGTGGAGGGATACCGCCAGGAAGTCGCGGTGCTGCAGCAGCAGCTCGACTCCGCGGTGCAGGCATTCGACCAGCAGTCGATCGCCCTGTCGCCGGCGGCCCGCACCCAGAAGCAGCGCGACCTGCAGCAGATGCAGCAGCGCATCGAGCAGCGCACCGGGGAGCTGCAGGAGCGCGCGACGCAGCGCGAGCGGGAGCTGCTCCAGCCGATTCAGACGCGCGTGAACTCGGTGATCCAGGGCATCCGGGCGGAAATGAACCTCAGCGTGATTCTCGACACGGGGCCCGGGAACGGAGTGCTCGCGTTTGACCCGGCCCTCGACATCACCGCCCGGGTGGTGGAGCGGCTACGGCAGTCGCAATGAGCCGCCGCCGGCGGTGAGCGGCGAGCCCGCGCGGCCCCTGACGGCGGCCGAGGTGGCCGCCCGGACCGGGGGCCGCCTGGTGGGACCGGGTGACGTCACGGTCGCCGGTGTCGCGCCGCTCGATCGGGCGGGCCCCGGCGATCTTTCGTTCATTGCGAGCAGCCGCTATCTCCCCTACCTTGAGCGCTCGCGGGCCGGGGCGATCCTGTGCAAACCCGAGTTCGCGGATGCGCCGGGCGGACCGGCCACCCGCATTGTGACCGACGATCCGCACCGGGCGCTGCTCGCCGTCATTCCGATTCTCCACCCGGAGCCCATCGCCGAGACGGGGGTGCATCCGACGGCCGTCATCGGCCCCGGCACTCAATGGGAGGAGCCGGTGGCGATCGGCCCGCAGGTGGTGATCGGCCGCGACGCGCGGCTCGGCCGCAACGCGCGCATCGGCGCGGGCTGTGTGCTCGGGGACGGCGTGCGCATCGGCAGCGATACGGTGCTGTACCCCCGCGTCGTCTGCTATCCGGGCACGCGCGTGGGTGACCGGGTGATCCTGCACGCGGGCGTTTGCCTCGGATCGGACGGCTTCGGGTATCTCCCCGGCCCGGACGGCGTGGCCCCGGACAAGATTCCGCATGCCGGGCGGTGCGTGGTGGGCGACGACGTCGAGATCGGAGCCAATACGACGGTGGACCGGGGCAGCGTGGACGACACCGTGATCGGGAACGGGACGAAGATCGACAACCTCGTGCAGGTGGCGCACAACGTCCGGATCGGGGCGCGTTGCATCATCATGGCGCAGGTGGGGATCTCGGGCAGCACCGTGATCGAGGACGACTGCATCATCGCCGGTCAGGCCGGACTCTCCGGCCACTTCACCGTCGGGCGCGGCGCGCGCATCGCTGCCCAATCGGGGGTGGACCGGGCGGTCCCCGCCGGCAGCACCGTCTTCGGCTATCCGGCCCGCGAGCGCCGCCAATACCTGCGCACGCTCGCCGCCACGAACCGCCTCGCCCGGATCGCCGATCGTCTGGAACGGCTGGTCGAGGAACGTGACCAAGAAGGCCGGTAGGCGCTCGATCGGGCGCGAGGGGACGCTGTCGGGGGTGGGGCTCCACACCGGCAGAGAGTGCCGTGTGCGCTTCCTGCCGGCGGCGGCGGGGACGGGAATCGTGTTCCGCCGCACCGACCTCGACGGGCGCCCGGAGATCGCGGCCCGGCTGTCCGAGGTCGGCGCGGTCGAGCGCCGCACGGCGATCGGCGGCGACGGGGCGACGGTCGAGACCGTCGAGCATCTGCTCGCCGCGGTTCTGGCCCACGGCATCGACGATCTGGTCGTCGAGCTGACCGGTCCCGAGCCGCCGATCTTCGACGGCAGTGTCGCCCCCTACTTCACCGCCCTCACCGAGGCGGGCCCGGTGGACGTCGGCGGTGAGCCCACCGTGCTGTCCGTGCAGACGCCGTTCACCGTCACCGAGGGCGACGCGAGCTACGTCGTGGCGCCGTCCAAGACGCTGCGGCTCACCGTCACCATCGAGTGGCCCCACCCGCTGATCGGCCGCCAGACCGGCTCCTGGGACGTGACGCCCGAAACGTTCGGGACCGAGCTCGCCGCCGCGCGGACCTTCGGCTTCGCGAATGAAGTCGAGGCACTCCAGGCCAAAGGCCTGATCAAGGGCGCGTCCACGGCCGCCGCCATCCTGCTCGATACCCGGGACCTCGCGGCCGGCGCCCCGCTGCGCTGGCCCGACGAGTTCGTGCGGCACAAGGCGGCGGACGTGCTCGGGGATCTGGCGCTGACGGGCGCGCGGCCCCAGGCCCACATCATCGCCACGCGGCCGTCGCACGCGGGGAACGTCGCGCTGGCGCGCGCTTTGGCGCGGGCGGGGAAGCGCGCCGGCGGAGCGGGGCTCGACGTCGCGCGGATCATGGCATACCTGCCGCACCGCTACCCCTTCCTCCTGGTGGACCGCATCATCGAGGTGGAGGGCGACAAACGCATCGTCGGCATCAAGAACGTCACGATCAACGAGCCGTTCTTTCAGGGGCACTTCCCGGGCCATCCGATCATGCCCGGCGTGCTGATCATCGAGGCCATGGCGCAGGTGGGCGGGATGCTGCTGATGAGTCGGTTCGAGGGCCAGAACGTCGACGACAAGGTCGTGTACTTCATGTCGCTGGACAATGTCAAGTTTCGCCGCCCGGTGGTGCCCGGCGACCAGATCCGCTTCGAGCTCGAGATGCTCGCGTTCCGCGGCCGCACCTGCCGGATGAAAGGCATCGGATTCGTGGACGGGCAGGTGGTGGCCGAGGCCGAGATGATGGCGATGGTGGCCGACCGGTGATTCACCGCACGGCGCTGGTCGACCCGGCCGCCGAGGTGGGCGCCGACGTCAGCATCGACGCCTTCACAATCGTGGGACCCAACGTGCACATCGGGGACGGGTCGGTGATCGGTCCCCATGCCGTGCTCGAGCGCAACGTGCGGCTGGGAGCGGGGGTGCGGGTCGGCGCCGGCTCGGTGCTGGGCGGTCCGCCACAGGATCTCAAGTACCAGGGTGAGGACACCTGGCTGGAGATCGGGGCGGGCACGGTCATCCGGGAGTACTGCACCATCAATCGCGGGACGACGGCCACGGGGCGCACAGTGGTGGGGGAGCGGTGCTTCATCATGACGTACGTGCACTTCGCGCACGACTGCGTCATCGGGAACGAGGTGATCGTCGCCAACGGTACGCAGCTCGCGGGCCACGTGAGAATCGACGATCGGGCGATCGTTTCCGGACTGACCCCGATCCACCAGTTCGTGCGGATCGGCACCTTTGCGTTCGTCGGTGGCGGATCGCGGGTGAATCAGGACGTGCCGCCGTACACGAAGGCCGTGGGCAACCCGCTCCACATCTACGGGCTCAATTCCGTCGGACTGCAGCGCGCGGGGTTTTCAGCGGAGACCAAAGCCGCGCTCAAGCGCGCCTACCGCCTGCTGTTCAATTCCGATCTGACCCTCACCCAGGGTCTCGCGAAAGCGCGGTCCGACCTCCCGTCCATGCCGGAAGTGGACACGTTCCTGCGGTTCATCGAGGAGAGCCAGCGCGGAGTGCCGGTATGAGCAGTGCGCGCGTTCGGGTGGGAGTGATCGGGACCGGGGCGCTGGGCTACCACCACGCCCGGTTGTATCGCACGCTGGCGGATGTCGAGCTCGTCGGGATCTTCGACACCAACGCGGAGCGCGCGGCGCAGGTCGCGCGGGAACTCGAGACGACCGCGTTCCCGGCGCTCGAGCCCCTGCTCGACCGGATCGAGGCCGCCTCGGTCGTGGTCCCGACATCCAGCCACACCGACGTCGGCCTGGCGGTGCTCGGACGGGGCCGGCATGCGTTGATCGAAAAGCCCCTCGCCGACACGGTGGCGGGTGCGGAGCGCCTGGTCGCCGCCGCGGAGGAAGCAAAGCGCGTCCTCCAGGTCGGACATGTCGAGCGGTTCAACCGGGCGGTCCGGGCGGCGTTGCCGTTTCTCGAGGACCCGCTGTTTCTCCAATCGGAGCGGCTGGCGCCGTTCTCGCCGCGGGGCACCGACGTCGCCGTGATTCTCGACCTGATGATCCACGACCTGGACCTCGTGCTCGAGCTGGTCGGGGCGCCGGTCACGGAAGTGCGGGCCACCGGGGTCCCGATCCTCACGCCGCACGTGGATATCGCGAACGCGCGCGTCGAGTTCGCGAACGGCGCCGTGGCGTTGATCACGGCGAGCCGCGTCTCGCGTGAGCGCACGCGCAAGCTGCGGCTGTTCCAGCCGACCGGCTACTTCTCGCTCGATCTCGCCGCGGGGGGCGGGCATTTCTACCGGTTGAAGCCCGGTTGGCAGGGTTTGGGCGCCCAGCGGATCGAGGACATCGTGGAGCACGTGCGGCTGGAGGCGCCGGAGGCCGAACCGCTCAAGCTGGAGCTCGAGAGCTTCGTCCACGCCGTGCGGGGTGAGGGTGAGGTCGTGGTCTCGGGCGCCGCGGGGGCGGAGGCGCTGGGGCTGGCGTTTCGGGTCGCGGAGGCGGTGCAGGCCTCCCCGTTCGCGGCCACCGGGCGCACGTGACGCTGCCGGCGCCCCGCGTGTACGTCTCCGCGGGCGAGCCGTCAGGAGATGCGCACGCGGCCGCAGTGGTGGCGGCCCTCCGGCGCCGGGCGCCCCAGGCGAGCGTCGCGGCGTTCGGTGGGCCCGCGCTCCGGGCGGCGGGCGCGACGGTGTCGGATCCGATGGAGCGTTTTTCGGTCGTCGGGTTCGTGGAGGCCATCGCGGCGATCCCGGCGCACTACCGGCTGCTGCGGCGGACGATGACCGCGGTGCGGGCGGGACGCTACGATCTCGTCGTGCTGGTGGATTATCCAGGGTATCACCTCCGCCTCGCCGAGCGGGCGGCGGCGGCGGGCGTGCCGGTCCTGTACTACGTCGCGCCGCAGCTGTGGGCCTGGGGTGCGGCGCGGGTGCGCCGGTTGCGCGCCGTCCGCCGTCTCGCGGTCATCCTGCCGTTCGAGGAAGCGTTTTTCCGGGGCCGCGACATCCCGGCGACCTTCGTGGGACACCCGCTGAAGGACCGGCCGCCCGCGCCGCCGCGGCCTGCGGCCAAGCAGGCCCTGGGGCTCGACCCCGCGCGCCCCGTGCTGGGGCTGTTTCCGGGCAGCCGCCGGATCGAGGTCCGCCGGCACTGGCCGGCGTTCCGCGACGCCGCGCTGCGGGTGGCGCGGGACCGCCCCGGCCTGCAGCTCATCGCGGCCGGGATCGACCACGGCGCGTACCCGATGCCCGGCCCGATTCGCGTGCATCACGGGGATCCCCACCTCGTGTTCGCGGCCGCGGATGCGGGGCTCTGTAAGTCGGGCACGACCACCCTCGAGGCGGCGGTGGCAGACGTGCCGATGGTCATCGCGTACCGCCTGCATGCGGTTTCGTACTTCATCGCCCGCCGCGTGACGACCGTGCCGTGGGCGGGCCTGGTCAATCTCGTGGCCGGCTACGAAGTGGCGCCCGAGCTGCTCCAGTCACGGGCGACCGCCCGCGCGCTCGCCGCGGCGGTGGCGCCGCTGCTCGACCCCGACCATCCCGCGACGCGGCGCCAGCGGGAGGGGCTGGCGCTGGTGCGCGAGCGCCTGGGTCCGCCCGGCGCCGCTGAGCGCGTCGCCGAGATCGCGCTCGAGCTGCTGGCGTGAAGCTGCGTTGGCTCGAGCCGCTGGCCTTCGCGCTCGCGGTGGCGGTGGTGCGGGTGCTCGCCGCCACGTGGCGCTTCCGCGGGCGCCACACGGAGCACCTCGGGACAGCGCGGGCCTCCGGGCGCCCCGTGCTGTTCGTGCTGTGGCACAGCCGCATTCTGCCGCTGCTCTTCTTCCATCGGCACCAGGGGGTCGTCACCCTCATCAGCCGGCATCGCGACGGCGCTCACCTCGCGCGGCTGGCGCATCGCTGGGGCTACGGCACGGTGCGGGGGTCGAGCGGGAGGGGCGGCGACGTCGGACTCCTCGGGCTGGTCCGCGCCCTGGGACGCGCGGGGGAGGCGGCCATCACGCCCGACGGCCCGCGCGGTCCCGCCGAGCGCGTGAAGCCCGGAGCGGTCGCCGCGGCCCAGCGGGCGGGCGCCGTGCTGCTGCCGATCACCGCCTCCCCCAGCCGGGCGTGGTGGTTCGAGTCGTGGGACCGGTTCTGCCTCCCCCAACCGTTCGCCCGAATCGATGTCGTGTACGGCGCGCCCTTCACCGTGGCGGAGGGCAAGGACGCCCTGCGGCAGGGTATCGAACGACTGGAGGGCGTCTTGCGCGCGTTGGCGCAGGACCCGTGATGTCGCCCGGCGTGACGCGCTGGCTGTGGGGGAGCGGTACGCTGCCGGCGCGCATCGTGCGAGCGGCACTGCTGCCCGCCGCCGGCGTGTATGGCGGGATCATGTGGCTGCGGGCCCGGGCCTATGCGCGGGGCCGGCTCGCGACGCGGCCGCTCCCGCGGCCCGCGGTGGCCGTGGGCAACCTCACCGTGGGCGGCACGGGCAAGACGCCGCTCGCCGCCTGGATCGCATCGTACTACGCGGCGCGGGGTGTGCGGCCGGGCATCCTGTTGCGGGGATATGGCGGCGACGAGATCGCGGTGCACGAGACCCGGACGCCGGGCGCGATCGTCGTGGCCGATCCCGACCGGCGGGCGGGCGCGGCCCGCGCGGCCGCGCTGGGCGCGGGCGTGCTGGTGCTGGACGACGCCTTTCAGCGGCTCGACGTGGCGCGCGACGTGAACATCGCGGTGCTGAGCGTGGAGGGCGCGGCGGCCGCGCCCTGGCCGCTGCCGGCGGGTCCGTGGCGCGAGGGGTGGAGCGCGCTGGAGCGGGCCACGCTCATCGCGGTCACGCGCAAGCGGGCCCCGGCAGCCGCCGCGGCCGCGCTGGCAGACCGGGTGGCGGCGCGGGTCCACGGGTGCCCGGTCGCGATCGCGTACCTGGCACTGGGCGGCCTGGTCGGGATGCGGTCGGGCGAGCCCGTACCCCTGCCGCAGCTGGCCGGCCACCGGGTGCTCGCCGCCGCCGGGATCGGCGATCCGGCGAGCTTCGCCGAGCAGCTTCGCGCCCTGAGGGCGACCGTGCGGCTCGCCGCCTTCCGGGACCATCATGCGTATGGTGCCGCCGACGTCCGGCGGCTCCTGCGAGTGGGTGCGCCGTTCGATTATCTTATTGTCACGGAAAAGGATGCCGTGAAGCTCCGCCACCTGTGGCCGCGGGACGCCCGTGAGCCGTTGGTGGCGCTGCTCGATGTGCACTGGGAATCTCAGGCGGATGCCGTGCGGCGGGCGCTCGATGGCGCGCTCGGCGGCGTCCTGACCGCCGGACCGTCACCCACCACCGACAGGACATGACCAGCACGCCCCCCCCCGCGACGACCGCCGACCAGCTGATCAAACGCGATAAGGAGACGTTCCTCGCGGAGGAGAATCCGTTCGAAGCGATGATGGAGCGCTTCGACGATGCCGCGCAGCTGCTCAATCTGGATCCCGGGATCTACAAGATCCTGCGGAATCCCGAGAAGCAAATCATCGTCTCGCTCCCGATCCCGCGGGACAGCGGCGAGATCGAGGTCTACACCGGGTATCGGGTGCTGTACAACACGTCGCGCGGCCCCGCCAAGGGGGGGATCCGGTTCGATGCCGCGGTCACCCTGGAGGAGGTCAAGGCGCTGGCCGCCTGGATGACCTGGAAGTGTGCCATCGTCAACATCCCCTTCGGGGGATCGAAGGGTGGCGTGGTCTGCGACCCATCGGCGATGTCCATCGGCGAACTGGAGCGTCTCACGCGGCGCTACACCGCCGGGATCATCGAGACGCTCGGTCCGGACTCCGACGTTCCCGCGCCCGACGTGAACACCAATGAGCGCGTGATGGCCTGGATCATGGATACCTATTCCATGCACAAGCGCCACACCGTCACGGCCGTCGTGACGGGGAAGCCGGTGGTGATGGGCGGATCGCTGGGGCGGCGTGAAGCGACCGGTCGCGGGTGTATGTTCGTGACGCGCGAAGCGCTCGGGCGCCTCGGACGGTCCTTTGCGGGCACGCGCGTCGCGGTGCAAGGGTTCGGGAACGTGGGTTCAATCGCCGCGGAGCTGATGGCGGCCCAGGGCGCGTCGATCATCGCGGTGAGTGACAAATCGGGTGGGATCGTCAATACCGACGGCCTCAACATCGCCGACGTCATCGCGTGGGTGGACAAACACAAGGCCCTGGCAGGGTACCCGAGCAGCGATGCGATCTCCAACGAGAACCTGCTGACGCTCGAATGCGACGTGCTGGTGCCGGCGGCGCTCGAGAACGTGATCACGCGCAAGAACGCAGCCAAGGTCAAGGCGAAGATCATTTGCGAGGGCGCGAACGGTCCGACCACGGCCGCCGCGGACCAGATTCTCGAGGACAACGGCGTGTTCGTCATCCCCGACATCCTGGCGAACGCCGGCGGCGTTACCGTGAGCTACTTCGAGTGGGTCCAGGACCGGGGCGGGTACTTCTGGGACGAGGACACCGTCAACCAGCGGCTCGAAGCGATCATGACCAAGTCGTTTACCGACGTGGGCAATCTCGCCGACAAGCACAAGGTGAATCCCCGCATCGCGGCCTATATGCTGGCCATCGATCGAGTGGCCACCATGCACCGCCTGCGGGGACTGTATGCCTGATGCGGTACCGCGTGGTGGCGGTGGGGCGGGTGCGTGATGCGGCGCTGCGCGCCGCGTGTGACGGGTACCTTCGCCGGCTGCGCCGCTTCGCGCGTGTCGAGGAGCACGAGGTGAGGGAGGGCGCACGCGTCCTGGGCGCGGTGCCCGAGGGAGCGCGCCTGGTCGCCCTGTCGCGGGCGGGAACGGCGTGGTCGTCGCGTGAGCTGGCCGCCCGGACGGCCGAATGGGATCGTGATGCCCGGCCGGTGGCCTTCGCGATCGGCGGAGCCGAGGCGCTGCCCAGGGACGTGCTGCGCGCGGCCGAGTCGGTGTGGAGTCTGTCGACCCTCACGCTGCCCCATGAACTCGCGCGAGTGGTGGTGCTCGAGCAGTTGTATCGGGCGTTTTCGATCCGGCGCGGGGAGCCGTACCATCGCGGTGCCTGATCCAGCCCTCGGGGAGCGCGCGTGTCGTTGCGCGTAGTCGCGACACCGCTCGCGACGGGGGCCGCCTCGCCGCGACGCGGGACGCCGCGCCGCGTGGCCGACGGCGTCCTGGCGGGCATGCTCCCGGGCGCCGGGCGCGACCGGCTCGCCTCGGGGCCCGCCCTGGTGGTCACCACGGGCCAGCAGCCCGGGTTGCTGACGGGGCCGCTCTATACGATCCACAAGGCATTGTCGTGCATCGCCCTCGCGTCCCGGCTCGAGCGCGAGTGGGGGCTGCCGGTCGTGCCCGTATTCTGGGTCGCGGGGGACGACCACGACTTTCGCGAAGCCAACCACGCGGTGTTTCTCGACCGGTCAGGCGCACCCGTGGATCTCGTGCTGCGGGAGCGCGCTCCCGAAGCACCGCAACTCGCGCTGTGGCGAGAGCCGTGCGGCCCGGAAAGCGCCGCGGCGCTCGCGCGGTTCGCCGCCGCCACCCCCGCGTCCGAGGTGAAAGACGAGACGCTGGCGTGGCTCGGCGCGGCGTACCGCCCCGAGCAGTCACTCGCCGATGCGTTCGCGGCGGCGCTGAACGACCTGCTGGCCGCGCGCGGGCTGGCGATCTTCCGGCCCTACGTGCGCGACGCGAAATCCGTGGCGGCGCCGACGCTGCTGGCCGGACTGCAGGAGACCCTCGCCGACGGGCTGACACCCGTGCTGGTCGAGGGTCGGGCGGGGCGGGACCGCTTGCGCGGCGAGAATGGCGCGTACGTCGCGCGGCGCAGCCACGAGCGGTTCAGCCGCGCCGACCTGGAGCGCATCGCCGCCCAGGAGCCCGAGCGGCTGTCCCCGAACGTGCTGCTCCGGCCGGTGGTGGAGGCAGTTCTCCTGCCCACGGTCGCGTACGTCGCCGGCCCGGCGGAGCTCGAGTACCTGCCCGACGCGGCGCCGCTCTATCGGGCGGCGGCGGACGGGACCGTGCCGCAAGTTCCCGTCCCCCGCTGGTCGGGATTCATTCTCGAGGGCGCGATCGAGCGCATCCTCGAGAAACACGGACTCACGGCGCCCGATTTCGCCTCCCCGCCGGGAGTGCTCGAAGGCCGGTTGGTGCGGGAGTCCTTGCCCCCAGGGGTCATCGAGGCGCTGGAGGACGCGCGCCGCCACCTGGAGGACGATTTCGCGCGCCTGGCGCAGGCGGCGGCCGACGTCGACCCGACGCTCGAGCGGACGGCCCAGTCGGCACGCAACGCGGCACTGGATCGTACGAACCGCCTCGAGCGCAAGCTCGTCGCGAGCCTGAAACGGCGGCGGGACACGCTCACGGCGCAGATCGCGCGCGCCCGGGCGGCCCTGTACCCCCGGGGTCGGCCGCAGGAGCGAGTCCTTACGCTGGCGTCGTTTCTCGTGCGCTACGGCACACTGGTAGTCGACGATATCGCGGCGGAGGTGGCGCGCGGCATGGGCGCCTCGTAGAATCCCCTCATGCTCGTCCTCTCCGTGGTCCTCGTCGGCGCGCTGCTCGTCGTACTGGCGGCCATCCTGGTGGACAGTCCGCTCGGTCGCTCGTGGGCGCGCCGACTCGAAGGCCCGGCGGTGCCCACCAGCAGCGAGCTGCAGGATCTCCAGCGCAAGGTGGACCTCCTCGAAGGGGAGGTGGACGAGCTGCGGCGCGCGCTGGGCGGAATGCGCGAGGAGGTGCAGTTCGTCAATCGCCTCCTCGAGGCCCCCCGGAACAAAGACACCTGACCGTGGTTGCGGGCGGCCACGCCAGAGCGGTGGCCGCGGGGATCCTGCTCACCCGCGTGCTGGGGTACATCCGCGAGCGGCTGTTCGCCCACTATTTCGGCAACAGCGGAGCAGCGGACGCGTTCCGGGCGGCGCTGCGCATCCCCAACGTGGTGCGGAACCTGCTCGGCGAAGGCACGCTGTCGGCGTCGTTCATTCCGGTGTACGCAGCGCTCGAGGGCCGAGGCGCGCGCGACGAGGCTCGGGCGGTCGCGGGCGCCGTGCTGGGACTGCTCATCGCGGCCGCGGGCGGCCTGGCCGTGCTGGGCATCGCCCTCGCGCCGGCCATCACCACCGCCGTTGCCGCCGGCTTCGACGAGCCGACGCGCCGCCTCACCATCACCCTGGTCCGCATCCTGTTCCCGATGACCGGGCTGATGGTCGTCTCCGGCTGGTGTCTCGGCGTGCTCACGACGCACCGGCGGTTCTTCCTGCCGTATGCGGCGCCGGCCCTGTGGAACGTAGCGGGGATCGTGGCGCTGCTGGCCGCGGGTACGTGGCTCGTGACGCCGCAGCTCCCGCTCGACGAGCGGTTTCACCGCCTCGCGCTGGCGCTCGCCTGGGGCACCGTGGCGGGCGCGGCCCTGCAGGTGGCCATCCAGCTGCCCGCCTGCTGGCGCGTGCTCGCGGGTCGCGTGTCGCTGCTTCCCACCCTGGCGCCGGCGGGAACGCGCGACGTCATCAAGGCCTGGATCCCGGTCGTCCTGGGTGCGGGCGTGGCGCAGTTCGCAGCGCTCATCGATACCCAGCTCGGGTCGTTCGCGGGGGAGGGGGGGGTCGCGAGCCTGGCGTATGCGCAGCTCGTGCAGACGCTGCCCATCAGTCTGTTCGGCGTCTCGGTGGCCGCGGTGGCGCTGCCCGCGCTTTCCGAGGAGGCCGACACGGGGGCAGCCACCGCGCTCCGCACCCGCCTCGCCGCGGGATTCCGCCGGGTGGCGTTTTTCGTGGTCCCGTGCGCCTTCGCGTTCGTGGCGCTGGGCCCGGTCATCGTCGGGCTTCTCTTTCAGACCGGCCGGTTCGGTGCCGCCGATACCCAGCTCGTCGGCGCGGTCCTCGCCGCCTACGGTATCGGACTGCTGGGTTCGGCAGCGGCGAAACTGCTGGCGTCGGGGTTCTACGCGCTGCGCGACACGCGCACCCCCGTGCGCATCAGCATCGCGTCGCTCACGGTGTCGACCGCGTGCGCGATCGCGCTCATCCGTCCGCTCGGGCCCATCGGTATCGCCCTGGGGTCGTCGGTCGGCGGGGTGCTCAACCTGGTGCTGCAGCTGACGCTGCTGGACCGCCGCGCGGGCCCGATCCTCGGGCGCGACGACTGGCGGCACCTGGGATTCGCGGCGCTCGCCGCGCTCGCGGCGGCGGGCGCGGGCGCCGCGGCCGCGGCCGCCGCGATCACACAGGGGCCCGTGCCCCGGGGCCTTCTCGCCCTGGGAGCGTTCGGGATCACCTATGTCCTCGCAGCCTGGGCGCTGCGACATCCGGAAGCGCGGGCCGCGTGGGTGCGCCGTCGCTGATCGCCCGCAAGGTCGCCACACTCCCCGATCAGCCCGGCGTCTATCTGTGGAAGGGGGCGACCGGGGACGTCCTGTACGTCGGTAAGGCCAAGAGCCTGCGCGACCGCGTCCGGTCCTATCTGGGCGTGGACGCAGGGGGCACGCCGGAGCAGGAGGCGTTGCTGCGGCAGATCGCGGACCTCGAGACGATCATCGCGCCCAGTGAGGCCCAGGCGCTGCTGCTCGAGAACAACCTCATCAAGGAGCACCAGCCGCGTTTCAATATTCGGCTGCGGGATGACAAGAGCTATCCCCGGATCGCCGTGACCCTGGCCGAGCCCTTCCCGCGTGTGCTCGTCGTCCGGCGCGTGACCATCGAGGGCGCGCGGTACTACGGGCCGTACACCGACGTCGCCACGCTGCGGCAGACGCTACGCATCATCCGTCGTCTGTTCACGGTCCGCTCCTGCCACTACGCCCTCCCGGAGGACGCGCCGGAGCGGCCCTGCCTCGACTACCACATCGAGCGCTGCCAGGCGCCGTGCGTGGGCTACCAGTCGCGCGACGACTACGCCCGGATGATCGACGATGTGCTCGTGTTCCTCGAGGGCGACACGGTCGCCGTGCGCGGGCGGATCCGGGAGCGCATGCAGGAGGCGAGCACCAACCTCGACTTCGAGCGAGCGGCGCAGCTGCGCGATTCCCTGCAGTGGCTGCAGCAGGTCGAACGGCCCCAAGCCGTGGAGCTGGTCGGCGGCGGAGATGCGGATGCGATCGGGTACGCGCGCGACGGCGACGATGCCTGCGGGGCGATTCTCCGGGTCCGCGACGGGCGCGTGATCGCCCGGGAGCATCGCTTTCTCGAGCAGGTCGCCCACGCGGCGGATGGGGCCGTGCTCAGCGCGTTTCTGGTGCGTTATTACCTGCCGCTCGAAGCCCGGGCGCGCCGCGTGCTGCTGCCGCTGCCGCCCGACGACCTGGACGCTCTCACCGAGCTCGCCCCGGGCGTCGACTGGCGCACGCCACGCCAGGGCACGGGCGCGAAGCTCGTGGAGCTGGCGGACCAGAATGCGCGCCATCTGCTGGACAGCCTGCTCATCGAATCGTTCGACATCGAGGAGCGGGCGGCCGATCCCGTGTTTGCGTTGGGGCGGGATCTGGGGCTCGCGGCGGTGCCGCGGACCTTCGCCTGCATCGACGTCTCCACCAACCAGGGACGGGACACGGTGGGTTCGCTCGTGTGGTTCGAGGGCGGCCGTCCCCGGAAATCGGAATACCGGCGCTTCCGCATCACGCAGGCCGCCCCGCAGGACGATTACGCCGCGATTCACGAGATCGTCACCCGTTACCTCGCGCGGCGGCGCGACGAAGAGCGGGCACCCCCTGACCTGCTGGTGGTGGACGGTGGCAAGGGGCAGCTGGGTGCCGCACTCGAGGCGGCGCGGGCGGTGGGCTTCGGGGATCTGCCGATCGTCAGCTTGGCGAAGCGCGATGAAGAGGTGTTCCTGCCGGGCCGGCCGGAGCCGCTGCGCCTGCCGCGACGCAGCCCGTCGCTGCGGCTGCTGCAGCGGGCACGCGACGAGGCGCATCGCTTCGCGGTGAGCTACAGCCGCAAACGGCGCAGCGACCGCACGATCACGTCGGAGCTGCTCGCCATCCGTGGGGTGGGCGCCACGCGGCGCCGCCGACTGCTGGAACGGTTCGGGTCGCTGGCCGGAGTGCGCTCGGCGACCGTGGAGGAGATCGCCGCCCTTCCAGGGTTCTCGGCGCGGCTCGCCGAGCGGCTGCTGGACCGGCTGGGAAAGACGCCGTGAGCGAGGCGTGGACGCTGGCGTGCTCCGCATGCTCCACCGTCCGTGAGGCCACCGGGCTGCCGGGCGTCTGCGACCGCTGTGGGGCGCCGTACCTCGTTCGGCACGATGCGCTGCCGGCGCCCGAGGCGCGTTCCCTGCTGCGGGACCGGCGCGGCGGGATGTGGCGCTGGCGCGAATGGCTGCCGCTGCGCACCGGCGAGGAGCCGGTCACGCTGCGCGAAGGGAGCACGCCAGTCCTCGCGCTGCCCCGGATCGGGGTGCGGTACGGACTGTCGCACCTGTGGATCAAGGATGAAGCACTGAATCCCACGGGCTCATTCAAGGCGCGGGGATTGGCGAGCGCGGTCACGCGCGCGGTGTTGGCGGGCGCGCGGCAGTTCGTGGTGCCGACGGCCGGGAACGCCGGGGTCGCGCTGGCGGCGTACGCCGCGCGCGCGGGCGCCACCGCCCGCGTGTACGCGCCGCGCCACACGCCCGCGACCATTCTCAGCCAGATCCGCACCTTCGGCGCCGAGCTGGAGCTCGTCGACGGGCACATCGGGGATTGCGGAGCGCTCGCTCGCGAGCACGCGGCCGGCACCGGCGCGGTCGACGTGTCGACGCTGCGCGAGCCGTACCGGATCGAGGGCAAGAAGACGCTCGGCCTCGAGCTGGCCGAGCAGTTCAACTGGGTGTTGCCGGACATCATCGTGTATCCGGCCGGCGGAGGCACGGGACTGATCGGGATGTGGAAGGCGTTCGCGGAGCTGCGGGTGGCCGGATGGATCGCAGGTCGGATGCCGCGGTTGTTCGCCGTGCAGTCGAGTGGCTGTGCTCCGGTCGTGAAGGCGTTCGAGGCGGGCGCCGAGCGATGCGAGCCCTGGCCGGACCCCCGCACGATCGCGTCGGGCCTGTGCGTGCCGGGTCCCCTCGGCGGAGCACTGATGCTGCGCGCCCTGCGGGAGACGGGCGGCGCCGCGATCGCGGTGCCGGACGGCGATCTGGCCGCGGCCGCGCGCGAGCTGCAGGTGCTGGAAGGGCTCGACGCGAGCCCCGAGGGCGGCGCCACCCTGGCTGGCCTGCGCGCGCTGGTGGAGCGGGGCCTCGTGGACCCCAGCGAGCGCATCGTCATTTTCAACACCGGTGCCGGGTGGCTGTACCGGCCGTAAGTCGTTTATATTTCACAGGTTCGACCATGCGTCTCGCCATCATCGACCCGGCGGCCGGCATCAGCGGCGACATGACCCTCGGGGCCCTGCTCGCGCTCGGGGCGGACGAGTCGTGGCTGGCAGCGCTGCCGCGGCGGCTGGGGCTGGATGGGGTACAAGTGAACGTCCGGGACGTGCGCCGCTGCGGCGTGTCGTGCAAGCAGGTCGAATTCCGCATCCCCGACCAGCCGCATGGACGCCACGTGGGGCAGCTCGTGACGCTGGTCGCGGCCGCGCCGGTGTCGCCCTGGGTCCGCGAGCGCGCCACGCGCGCCTTTCACTTGATCGGGGAAGCCGAGGGCCGCGTGCATGGCGTCGCGCCCGAGCGGGTCCACCTGCACGAGGTCGGGGCGGTGGATGCCGTGCTCGACATCGTGGGAGCAGTGGAAGGGTTTGAGCGGCTGGGGGTGCAGCACATTCACAGCCTGCCCGTCGCAACTGGCAGCGGCTGGATCGAGGCGGCGCACGGGCGGCTGCCGGTGCCCGCGCCCGCGACGGGCCTGCTGCTCGAGGGGCTGGAGGTGGGACAAGACGGGCCCGTGGAGGGGGAGGCGACGACACCGACCGGTGCCGCGTTGTTGCGGGTCTTGAGCGAGGGTGGGCCGCCCAGTTCCTGGCGACCGATCGCGAGCGGGTGGGGAGCCGGGCAGCGGGATCCCGTGCGCTATCCCAACGCGCTGCGTATCGTACTCGCGGAGGCCGCCGCCGAAGCAGGCCAGGTGGTCGTGGTGGCCGCGGATGTGGACGATTTGAGCCCGGAGTACGTCGAGCCGCTGCGCGCGGCGCTGGAAGCGGCCGGGGCGGTGGACGTCCAGCTGTGGGCGGTGCACATGAAAAAGGGCCGTCCGGGTTTGCGCATCGAAGTGCTGGCGCGCGCCGCGGAGCTCGAGGCGGTGCGGGACGCGTTGTTCGGCAACAGCACGACGGCGGGCGTCCGCTGGTGGCGGGCGGAGCGCGCCGTGCTGGCCCGTGAGGAGCTGACCGTGCAGGTCGCGCCGGGGGTCGCCGTGCGTGCCAAGGGGCTGGCGCTGCCGGGGGGAGGCGTCCGGGTCAAACCGGAGTACGACGACGTACTCGCGGCGGCTGCGGCGTTGGGCCGGCCGCCGCTCGAGGTGGCGCGCGCCGTGCAGCGCGATGCCGAAGCCCAATTCCGGAAAGGCAAGGAGCAGGAATGAGCCTGAGAACGACCATCGCCGTGGTAGCCACGCTCGTCATCGGGATCCCGCCGGCGCACGCGCAATGGGCGGCGCCCCGATGCGAGCTCAAGCCGGGTCACTACCTCGTGAACAGCGGCGTGCTCTATCTGCGCAACGCCGCGCGCACGCGGTACGAGGAGCAGAAGCAAAAGGACCTGCAAGACGCCGAGCGTGTGCTGGTGCAGGCGGTGACGACGGGCGGCCAGCACGATAACGGCGCCGCTTGGTACTACCTCGGTCGCCGCTATGCGATGGTGGGGGATCTCGAGGGTGTGGATTCGGCCTTCGCCAAGGCCGTGGCACTCGTCCCGGAGTGTGCCGAGGACATCGGCGCATGGCGGCGCCAGCTGTGGACGCCGCTGTTCAATCGCGGGGTGACGGCGTATCAGGCGGGGGTGACGGACTCGGCGATCCACCATTTCAAGCGGGCGAACGTGGTGTTTCGCGAGCCGAACGGGTTGTCGGCGATCGCGGCCCTCTACGCCAACGCGGGCGAGGTCGACTCGGCCGCGCGGTACTATCTGGCGGTGGCGGAGATCGCCCAGGAGAGCGACACGCAGCACCTGCGGCTGCGCCGCGAGGCGCTGTTCAACCGCGGTGCCGTGTACAACATGAACCAGCGGTGGGCGGAATCCGAGGCCGCGTTCACGGCGTTCCTCGCGATGTACCCCGGCGACGTGCAGGCGCTCGCCGGACTGGCCTCGGCGTACGCGCAGACCGGGCGCCAACAGGAGGCGCTGGCGGCGTACCGGCGGCTGGCGGCCAATGCGGAGTCCGCCGAGCCCCGGCATCTGTACGCTGCCGGTGTCGCCATGTTCAACGCGGCGTCACCGGAGCCGGATTCCAGTGCGATGGCGCAGCGCTGCCGGGAGGCGAAGCGGCCGGCGGGGCGGGTGACCGCGGCGCAGACGCGCCAGATCGCTGCCGACTGTGCCACGGCGACCCGTGACTCGTTGAGCGCGCACCGCGCCACCACGGCCCAGTTCTATCTCGGTGCCGCCGAGGCGTTCCAGGCAGGACTGGCGCGGGGCGGAGCCGACCGAGACGCGCTATACAACCTCGCCAACACCTATTTCCGGTTGGCGGACACGCTCAAGATGCTCGACGCGACGCAGCGGCTGCACGCCGTGGATCCGATGAATCGCATGTCGCTGCGGCTGCTGGCGGCGGCATGGCAGATCAACGGCAAGACCGATTCGACCATCAAGTATTTGCAGCTGGCGGATTCGGCGCTGACGGCGGAAGTCACGGTCAGCTCGTTTGCCGTCGCCAGCGAGGGCGCGACGCTGTCCGGCCTCGTGACGAACGTCAAACAGACGGCGCTGGCACCGTTCACCCTCACGTTCGAGTTCGTGAACGCCGAGGGCGTGCTCATCACCCGCGAACTGGTGGAGATTCCCGCACTCGAGCCGGGGGCGATGCATTCGCTGGAGATCCGCGGTGCGGGCAGCGGTATCGCGAGTTGGCGATATCGCAAGTCGTGAGCCCGCGTTTGGCTTGACAGCGGGCGGGATGGGGCCGCACATTCCGCCCATTCGGCGGGCGTAATTCAGGGGTAGAATGCCAGCTTCCCAAGCTGGACGTCACGGGTTCGAATCCCGTCGCCCGCTCTCAGGCGGACCGGCACTGACGGTGCAGACATACGAGGGGCGGTGTGCCTGGTGGGCGCACCGCCCCTCGCGCGTTGTGCCTCCGGGCCGCACCCAGGCCGGGTTGACAGCCCCCGTTCCGCTGGACAACGTGACCGCATGAGACCTCTCGTCATCGCCGCTGTGGCGCTCAGCATGTCCGCGACGCTCGCGGGGCAGTGGGTCGCACCGGAGCCGCCCTGCGACATCAAGCCCGGCCATTTCCGCATCAACTCCGCCGTGGTCAATCTGAAGGCGGCGGCCGAGAAGCCGACGCAGCGGGACCGGATGCTGGCGCAGACGGTCGACGTGCTGACGCGGTCCATCGTGGGAGACAACCAGGATCAGAACCCTGCTGCGTGGTACTACCTGGGACGCTACTATGTCGAAATGGGGGACGCGGCCGGTGCCGACTCCGCCTTCGACCGGGCGGAGGCGCTCGCGCCGGCGTGCACCGCGGATATCGCCCGCTATCGCGGGAGAGTCTGGACCGACGCGTACAACGCCGCCCAGGGCCATCAGCAGGCCGGCCGGGTGGACTCGGCGGCGATGCTGTACCGCAGGGCGTACGCGCTGGTGCCGGCTGATGCCCGCCCCCTGTACGCCCTGGGGAACATGTTCGCGACGCGTGACCAGATCGACTCGGCGACGGCCTACCTGCGGCGGGCCGCCGAGGCCACGGCGGCCGACACGGCGTACGCCGCTGCGCGCCACGACGCGCTCTCCCAGGTGGCTCGGCTGCACTTTCGGCGGGCGCAGGGGTCCCCCCAAGTGCAGGCGCTGGCGCGGGTGCGGTTCAGTCGCGACTCCCTGGACCGCCGGATCGCCGTGGATTCGATCATCCTCGGCCGGATGGAGGGTCAGGCGGCATCGCGGCGGGCACGCGGGGCCCGGCTGTCGCCGGCGGATCAGCAGGGCTTCGCCCGCGACTCGAGCGGGCGCGCAGAGGCCCTCGCGGCCGGTCGAGCGTCGCGCGATGCGGTGGATGGTCGCGTCGCGGGCGACAGCGCAGCCGCCGCGCCGGTCCTGACCGCCGCCATCGGGGCGTTCCGGGAGTTCCTGGTGGCCTATCCCACAGAGGGCGAGGCCGTGACGGCGCTCGCGCTGCTGTTTGCCTACAGCGGCAGGATGGGCGAGGCGACCGCCACCTTCGACGTGATCTACCCGCGGCAGTCCGGCCTCGACGGCGCCGTGGTGGTCGATGCCGGCCAGCGGGCGATTCGTGTGGGCTTGACCGGCCCCGGAGCCGCGCTCTTAGAGCGCGGACTCGCGCAGGCCCCCTACGACCGGGAAGGCTGGAACGACTTGGCCACCGCCTACAGACGGCTGGCAGACGGCCCGCGCATGGTCGAGTCGGCCCGGCGCGTGGTCGCGCTCGATCCCCTGAGCCGCAACGCGGTGCGCCAGCTGGCTACCGCCTGGGAGCTCGCTGGGCAGGCCGATTCCGTCGCCCGCTACCAGGCGCTCGCCGATACGGGGATCAAGGTGGATGTGACCGTGGCGAGCTTCGTCGCAGGCCAGGGGGGCCACACCCTCACCGGCATCGCGGCGAACGCGTTGCCGCGGCCCTCGGCCCCGATGCGTCTCACGTTCGAGTTCCTGGATGCGGCCGGACAGCCCCTGGCGACCACTGCGGTCCAGATCCCCGCGATGGCGGCCACCGCCACCCACCAATTCGAGGTGCGCGTAGCCCAACCGGCCGCTCGCGGCTGGCGTTACCGGCTCAACTGATACATATTACCGCGTTCAGAAGTTGATATCAGCGTTGAAGTTGCGACGCTGGGCTCAGAAACTTCTTTAAGAGCGCGGGAGCCCGTGATTCGCGTGCAGTCCGTGGCGCCCGACAGCCTGGGCGCCGAGCTGGGCCTCGAGTCTGGAACCGATCTCCTGTCCGTCAATGGACGGGTGCTCGAGGACTTCCTCGACTGGGAATTCCACACCGCCGACGACGCCTTCCTGCTGCACGCCCGCCTGCCGTCCGGGGAGGAGATCGAGTACGACGTGGAGCGTCCCGAGGGCCTGCCGCTCGGCGTCACGCTCGAGCCGCCGCGGATCCGGCGCTGCGGCAACCACTGCGATTTCTGCTTCGTCGACGGCAACCCCACCGGGCTGCGCGCCGGGCTGTACATCCGCGACGACGATTACCGGCTGTCATTCCGCTACGGCAACTTCGCGACGCTCACCAACCTGAAACCGAAGGACCTGGAGCGGATCGTCGAGTATCGCCTGACCCCGCTCTACGTCTCGGTCCACGCGACCGACGTCACCGTACGCCGGTGGATCCTGCGCAACCCGGAAGCACCCGATGTCGTGCCCCAGCTGGACGCGCTCGCGGGGCAGGGGATCCGGTTTCACACGCAGGTGGTGCTCGTGCCTCGCGTGAACGACGGCCCCGTCCTCGCGCGCACGCTGCAGGATCTGTATGCGCTGGGCGAGGGCGTGCTCTCCGTGTCGGTGGTGCCGGTGGCGCTGACCGAGTTCTCCAAGCATCACTTGGTGCGTGCCGTGAGTCGCGACGAGGCCCGCGGGGCGCTCGAGCTGGTGGACCGCTTCGCTCATCGGGCGTCGCGCGAGCGCGGCGTGCCGTGGTGCTTCGGCTCCGACGAGCTGTACCTCCGGGCCGAGCGGCCTCTGCCGCCGGCGGAATGGTACGGCGAGTTCGACCAGCGGGAGAACGGGGTCGGTGCCGTGCGGTGGCTCGAGACCCGTATCGCCGCCGCGCGCGGGCACCTGGCGCGGCTCGCGGGCAAGCGGATCGGGGTGGTGACCGGGGCGGCGATGGCACCGCTTCTGCCGCCGGTGCTCGCCGCCCTCGAGACCGATACGGGGGCGCGGTTCGAGCTGGTGGCCGTGGAGAACACGCTGTTTGGCACGGCCGTGACGTCGGCCGGACTCCTCCCGGGGGTCGGCATCGGCGAGGCGCTGCGCAGCCGCCGGGATCTCGACTTCGTGCTCCTGCCGGCCGAGGCGGTCAACGATGATCTGCGCTTCATCGACGACGTCGACGTGCACGACCTGGCCCGAGACCTGCCCATGCCGGTGCGTCTGTCGTACGACTTCGCGGACGCGCTCGACCGCCGCGCGGCGGCGGCATGACCCGGGCCCCGACGGTGGCGATCCTCGGGCGTCCCAACGTGGGAAAGTCCACCCTGTTCAACCGGCTGATCGGTCGCCGCCAGGCGATCGTGGACGACCGCCCGGGCGTCACGCGCGACCGCCATTTCGCGACGGCGGATTGGAACGGGCGCCGCTTCTGGCTGATCGACACGGGCGGGCTCGTTCCCCGCGCCACGGATGCGCTCAATCGCGCCGTGCGCGAGCAAATTCAGCAGGCGGTGGCCGAGAGCGACGTGCTGCTGTTCGTCGTGGATGTCGAGCACGGGGTGGATCCGGCGGACCTCGCGATCGCGCAGGAGCTGCGGCGAGCCGACCGGCCGGTGCTGCTCGTCGCCAACAAGGCCGATCATCTGCCGGACGATGCCCGCCACCTGGCGTTCTACGAGCTCGGGCTGGGTGATCCGTTCCCGGTGTCTGCGGCGGTGGGGAAGAACAGCGGGGACTTGCTCGACCGCCTGGTGGATCTGCTGCCGTCCGGGGGCGTGCCGCCCGAGGAGACCGCCATTCACGTGGCGATCGTGGGCCGGCCCAACGTCGGCAAGTCGAGCCTGCTCAATTGCCTGCTCGGCCGCGAGCGCATGGTGGTGGCGGAGGAACCCGGCACGACCCGCGACGCCGTGGACACGCCGTTCACCCACGCGGGGCGATCGCTCGTGTTCATCGACACGGCGGGACTGCGCAAACGGTCGCGGGTGGACGACGACATCGAGTTTTACTCCACGCTGCGCACCGCGCGGGCCATCGAGCGCGCGGACGTTTGCCTACTGGTCGTGGACGCCGCGGACGGCATGCACGTGCAGGATCTGCGGATCGCCACCGACGCCCTGGAGCGCGGGGCGGGGCTCGTCGTGGTGGTGAACAAGTGGGACCTGATCGCGGAGAAGGACTCCAACACCGCCGTCCGGGGTGAGCGTGCGCTGAAGGACCGCGCGCCCTTTCTCGAGTTCATCCCGTTCCTCTACGTGTCGGCGAAGACGGGGCAGCGGGTGCCGCGATTGTTGGACCAGATCTTGCTCGTCGCCGGTGAGCGGGAGAAACGGGTGCCGACGGCGGAAGTGAATCGGGTGCTGGAGGCGCTGGTGGAGCGGCAACAGCCGCCCCAGCCGGTGGGGGAGTCGGTGCGGCTGTTCTACGCGACGCAGGTGGGAACTGCGCCGCCGCGTTTCGCCGTCATCTCGAACCGGCCCGACGCCATTCCGGAATCGTACGTGCGGTACCTCACCCGGGGGTTCCGGGAGGCCTGGGCCTTCACCGGCGCGCCGCTCGCCATCAAGCTGCGCCGCCGCCGGGGCCGACGGTGATGCCGTGGCCGGTGTGGATCGGCCTCGCCTACCTGCTCGGGGCGCTCCCGACGAGCTACCTCGCCGGGCGCATCGCGCGCGGGATCGACCTGCGCGAGCACGGCAGCCGCAACCTGGGCGCGACCAACGTCTACCGGCTGCTCGGATGGCGCTGGGCCATCCCGGTGGGCCTGGTCGATGTCCTCAAGGGCGCCTTGCCGGTGGCCGGTTTCGGCCGGTGGGCCGACGGCCCGCCGTGGCTGCCGGTCATCCTCGGGGTCGCGGCGGTGCTGGGCCACGTCTTCTCGCCGTACGTGCGGTTTCGGGGCGGGAAGGGCGTCGCGACGGCCGGGGGCATGTTCCTCGCGCTCGCTCCGCTCGCGGTGGCCGTGGCGTTCCCGGTGTGGGCGCTGTGCGTGTGGGTGACGGGCTACGTGTCGGTGGGATCGATCGTGGCGGTGGCCACGTTTCCCGTGTGGGTGCGGCTGACGGAGCCGGGCGCGCCGTACACGCTGTGGGCGAGCGTCGCGCTGGCCGTCCTGATTATCGTCTCGCACCGGGCCAATATCCGGCGGCTCACCGCCGGCACCGAAAACCGCGTCGCGCGCCGCCGCGCGGCGGGTGGAGTGGGGTGATGCCGGTCGCCGTGTTGGGGGCCGGGGCCTGGGGCACCACCCTCGCGGACCTGCTCGCCCGCAAGGGGCAGGAGGTGCGACTGTGGGCGCGAGAGCCGGAAGTGGTGGAGGGGATCAACCGGGAGCGCGTGAACGCGTGGTTCTTGCCCGACGCCCGGCTGGGCGATGGGCTGATCGCTACGGGGGACGTCCTGGAGGCCGTGGGCGGCGCTGACGTCCTCGTGTCGGCCGCGCCGTCCCACGTGGTTGGCACGGTGGTGGCGATGGCGGCCCCGGCCCTGCGTGCCGACGCGCTGGTCGTGAGCGTGTCCAAGGGACTCGAGCCGGACCGGCTGGTGACGATGTCCACGGTGCTGCGCGAGGTGCTGGGGTCGGGGGTCCGGGTCGGCGTGATGTCCGGGCCCTCGTTCGCGCGCGAGGTCTATGAGCGTCAGCCGACGCTCGTTGTGGCGGCCGCGGCGGATCCCCGCGTGGCTGAGGAAACGCAGCACCTGTTTGCCACGACGTATTTCCGCGTCTACTCGCGCACCGACGTGCTCGGGGTCGAGTTGGGCGGGGCCCTGAAGAACGTCATCGCACTCGCCGCGGGCATTCTCGAGGGACTGGGCCTCGGGCACAACGCCCGGGCCGCTCTCATCACGCGTGGGTTGGCCGAAATCACGCGCCTCGGCGTGGCGATGGGGGCCGACCCGCTGACCTTCGCCGGTCTGGCGGGGATGGGCGATCTCATACTGACGGCCACCGGCGGCCTGTCGCGCAATCGCTCGCTCGGCGTGGCGCTGGGGCAGGGACGTCCGCTCGCCGAGGTGCTGGGGGAGCGCCGCAGCGTGGCCGAAGGGGTCAATACGGCGAAGACGGCCGTGGCCCTGGCTGCGCGGCACGGCGTCGAGTTGCCGATCGCCCGAGAAGTGGCGGCGATCCTGTTCGAAGGCAAGGCCGCGACCCAGGCCATGACGGATCTCATGGAGCGGACGCTGAAGGCGGAGCAGTGGCGGTGAGCGCGCCCCATCCGGTGCAGGAGTTCTTCTCGATCGGAGAGGTCTGCGAGCTCACGGACCTGAAGCCCCACGTGTTGCGGTACTGGGAGAGCCAGTTTCGGTTCCTCAATCCCGCCAAGAACCGCTCGGGCAACCGCGTCTATCAGCGCCGCGAGATCGAGCTCATCATGCTGGTGAAACACCTGCTGTACACCGAGAAGTACACGATTGAGGGCGCGCGGCAGAAAATCGAGCAGTACCGTCGCTCCGGGGAACTGAAGCCCGAGGCGCGGCGGGCGCTCGGTGGAGAAACGGTGCGCGAGCTTCGGGCCGGGCTCGCCAAGGTGCTGGAGATTCTCGACGGGACCGCACCGCCGCATGGCGGGTCCGGCTGACCGGCCGCTCGCCGTCGTCATCCCCGCGTACCAGGCCGCCGCTACCGTCGGCCGGGTGATCGCGGATGTCCGTGCCGCGACGCCGGCGGCGCGCTGCATCGTGGTGGATGATGGCTCGACGGACGGCACCACCCGCGCGGCGGCTGCGGCCACGGTGGTGCGCTTCGAGCGGAATCGCGGGAAGGGCGCGGCGCTCGCCGCGGGCATTGCGCGCGCGATCGGCGACGGCGCCGCCTGGATCGTGACGCTGGACGCCGATGGCCAGCACCCCGCGGCGGACATCGCCCGGGTGCTCGAGCCCCTGCGTGCCGGCACGGCGGACCTCGTGCTGGGCGCCCGGCGGCGCACCCCGACGATGCCCCTGTCCCGGCGCATGACCAACTGGCTATCATCCGTGCTCGCTTCGCGGGTCGCCGGGCACCCGGTCCCCGACGCGCAGACCGGTTTCCGGGCCGTCACGCGCGAGGTGGCGGGGCAGGTGCGGCCCCGGGAAACCCGGTACGATTATGAGCTCGCGTTCCTGCTCGGCGCGCTGGCCGCGGGATTCCGCGTGGTTGCGGTCGACGTGCCGACCGTGTACGGCGGGACCCGGAGCCATTTCCGGCCGCTGCGGGACACCTGGCGTGTCGCGCGCATCTTCGCCCGCCATGGGGGCCGGATCCTGCGGGGAGGGACATGAACATCCTGGTCTCGAATGACGACGGGATCCTGGCCCAGGGGATCGGCGTCCTCGCCGAAGCCTGCAGCGCCGTGGGGACCGTCACGGTCGTCGCCCCGGACCGCGAGCAGAGCGCGACCTCCCACTCGCTGACCCTGCACCGCCCGCTGCGGGCGACGCGCCGCCCCGACGGCGCGTTCCAGGTGGATGGGACACCCACCGACTGTGTCCTGCTCGGCCTGGGAGCGCTGCTGGGGCTCGAACCCGACTGGGTGTTTTCCGGCGTCAATCACGGACCCAACATGGGAGAGGACGTCCTGTACTCGGGGACCGTGGCGGCGGCGATGGAGGGGCTCGCGGCCGGCATCCGCAGCGTGGCGATCTCCTATGCGAGCTTCGACCTCGAGCACCTCGACAGCCACCGAGCCAGCCTGCGCCGGCTTGTGGAGCGCATCGTGCAGGTCGAGGACTTCCCGCCCGAGACGCTCCTCAACATCAATCTGCCCGCCGTTCCCGGGGATCAGGTCAAGGGCGTCAAGGTGACCCACCTCGGCACGCGCGTGTTCGAGGGCGAGATCGCACGGATGAAGGACCCCTGGGGACGGGAGATCTTCTGGATCGGCGGCGGGCGGGCCGTGTGGTCGGGCGGCCAGGAGTCGGACTTCCAGGCCGTGCGCGACGGGTACATCTCCGTCACGCCGCTCCACGTGGACCTCACCAACTATCAGCTGCTCGAAGTCGTCCGCTCGTGGTCCCTCAGCGCGTGAACGCCTCAGGGGACGGGTTCGGCGGCTACCGGGCCCAGCTCGTGGAGACCCTGCGCCTCGAAGGCGTCCGCGACCTCGCGGTGCTGCGTGCGTTCGCGGAGACCCCCCGCCACTTGTTCGTCCCCGCCGGCGTGCGTCACCGAGCGTACGAGGACGCGGCGCTGCCCATCGGCGGCGGGCAGACCATTTCCCGGCCGCTCACCCAGGCCCGCTACCTCGAGGCGCTGCGACTCGGAGGCCACGAGCGCGTGCTCGAGATCGGCACGGGATCGGGATATCAGACGGCGCTCCTGGCGGCGATCGCGGAGCAGGTGTTCACCGTGGAGCGGGTGGCGACACTCGCCGCCGGGGCGCAGCAGGTGCTCCGCAGCCTGTCGCTGTCGAACGTCTCGCTGCTCGTGGGCGACGGGACCCTGGGCTGGAGCGCCTATGCGCCGTACGACGCGATCATCGTGGCGGCCGGGGGGCCCGACATCCCGCCGCCGCTCGTGGCGCAGCTCGGCCCCACGGGCCGGCTGCTCATGCCCCTCGGCGCCATGGGCAGCCAGGCGCTGACCTTGGTCGAGCGGACGGCCGCCGGCATCCGGCAGACGGCGCTGGGTGACGCCCGGTTCGTGCCGCTCGTAGGAGAGCACGGCTTCGATGCTTGAGCGCCTCATCATGTGGGTCACCGATACGATCTTCGCGCTGGGCTACCCGGGCATCACGATCCTCATGGCGATCGAGTCCTCGGCGATTCCGTTCCCGAGCGAGGTCGTGATGCCGCCGGCCGGGTACAATGTGGCGCAGGGCCGCATGAGCTTCCCGCTGGTCTTGCTGGCGGGCCTCGCGGGGAGCCTCATCGGCGCGCTCATCAACTACAGCATCGCGCACTGGCTCGACGGCTGGCTGCGCCGACACGGTCGGTGGCTCCTGATCAAGCCGCAGGCGCTCGATCGCGCCGAGGCGTTCTTTCGGCGGCACGGCGAGATCGGCACGTTCATCGGACGCCTCGTCCCGGTGGTGCGTCAGCTGATCTCGATCCCTGCCGGGATGGCCGGTATGCGACTCGACCGGTTCGTGCTCTACACGGGGCTCGGGGCGGGCATCTGGTGCTTCATTCTCACCTACATCGGCTACGTGGTCGGTCGGCACTCAGGGGTGCTGCTCCAGGCCGAAGTGCAGCGCCGGGTGGGGCAGGTGCTGCTGGTGCTGCTGCCCGTCCTGGCTGTCTTGGGGGTCATCTACGCCCTGTGGTACCGCCGCCGCGTACGCACCGGGCCCCCAGCGGGTGGACCGGGCGGGTGAGCACGGTCCGCCGCTGGATCGTGCGGGGCGTGGTGCAGGGCGTGGGGTTTCGCTGGTTCGTGCGCCAGCGCGCGGTGCCGCTCGGTGTCGCGGGGTTCGCCCGCAACCTGAGCGACGGGTCGGTGGAGGTCATGGCGGGCGGGGACGCCGCGATCCTCGCACAGCTCGAGCGCGTGTTGCGAGTGGGGCCACGGTTCAGCCAGGTCGCGAGTGTGGATACCGTCGATGTCCCACATGAGATCGCCTTGCCAAAACCCTTTGAAATCCGCTAGTTGACCAGCTGGTAATCCTGCAATATGGACTTCACTGCACTCATTCGTGATGTGCCGGACTTCCCCAAGCCGGGGATCGCGTTCAAGGACATCACGCCGCTGCTGCTGGACGCCGAGGCCTTCCGCCTGGCCACGGCGGCCATGGCCGACCCCTTTCGCCAGGCGGGAATCACCAAGGTCGTGGCGATCGAGTCGCGCGGCTTTCTCTTCGGCGGCGCGATCGCCGTTCGCCTCGGCGCCGGGCTGGTGCCGGTGCGCAAGCCCGGCAAGCTGCCCGCGGCACGGGGTCGCGTCGAGTATGCGCTCGAGTACGGCACCGACGCGCTCGAGATGCACAGCGACGCGCTGCAGCGCGGGGATGTCGTGCTGGTGGTGGATGACGTGCTGGCCACGGGGGGCACGGCCCAGGCGGCGGGCGCGCTCGTTCGCCAGCACCACGCGACGGTAGCGGGATTCAGCTTCCTGATCGAGCTGGCGTTCCTCGGGGCTCGAGCCCGGCTGGCGGGCGCGCGGATCGAGGCCTTGCTGCGATACACGTAAGGCGAGTATAATCAACAGCTTGAGCCCCTGTAGCTCAGGTGGATAGAGCAGCGGTTTCCTAAACCGTTGGCCGGGTGTTCGAGTCACCCCAGGGGCACTCGACGCGCGATTCCGGTCAGCGGATGCCACTCGGTGTGGAAGGGACAGAGCGACATGGCGACGACGGCAGAACGGGTTCCACCGGCCGCGGGTGCGGCGCAGGAGGATGGCGATAAGCTGCACCGGGTGGTGGCGTGGGCGCGCCAGCACCGTCGCGGCGTGGCATACGGCGTGGGAGCGGTGCTCGTGGTGGGCGCCCTGGCCGGATGGAACGTACTGGCGGGCAAACGCAGCGAGGCGATCGCCAGCGAACAGCTGCGTGAGGCCCGTCTCGCGTTCGAGCAGCAAAACTACCCTCTGGCCGCGAGCGAATTCGCCCGGATCCGTGAGAACTACGGGAGCACTACCGCGGGTGAGCAGGCGACGCTGCTGCTGGCGCAGACGCGGCTGCTCCAGGGGCAGGCGCAGCAGGCGGTGGACATTCTGGCGGGCTTCGCCGGTTCCGCCGGCTCGGCGTACCGGGCGCAGGCGTATGGCCTCCTGGGCGCGTCGTACGAGAACGGCGGGCGGTCGGCCGAGGCGGCGCAGGCGTTCGAAGACGCGGCCGCGGCGGCCGAGTTTCCGTCGATGAAGGCGCAGTTCCTGAGCGATGCGGGCCGAGCCTGGACCGCGGCGGCCGACACGACGCGGGCCGTGGCGGCCTACCAGCGCATCGTACGCGACTTATCGAGCACCGGGTCGATGCCCGAGGCCAACGTCCGTTTGGGGGAGCTCACCAAGGGAGCGGTCGTCTTGCCACGCGCCACGCCGTAGTGCCCGCAGGTACCCCACCTCGAATCAACTGCGTATAAGATATGTTATGTTAAGTTATGCCCGTTAGCGATGTTGAAAACTGCCTCCGTGACAGTGCCTTGCTGATTGGGATTCCCCGCCTCGGCCGATCCGGCGTGTCGATAAACTGGGTGCCCGTGCCCTAGCTCAGAATGCCGCGAAACACGAGTCGGGCCTCGCCCGACAACCACACATCCTCGAATACGTTCTGGGCGGTCCGTCGCGCCTTCACGACCAGCGGCTGCCCGCTGCGGCTGACGATCGTGATCGGCAGGGCGGCCCGCCGCCAGTCCACCAGCGCGCAGGCGGCCGCCACGGCGCCGGTGCCGCACGCGAGGGTCTCGCCTTCGACCCCGCGCTCGTACGTGCGCATCCGCCAGGTCGATGCGGCGGCGCCGGGCGAGATGAAGTTGACGTTGGCGCCGTCGGGCCCGAGCGAGCGATCCTCCCGCAACGCCCTGCCGCGCGTGGGCAGGTTGACGGCGTCCACGTCGTCGACCAGCACCACCAGGTGGGGGACGCCCACGGCGGCGAGCACGACGCGCTGCTCCCCGGAGAGCGGCTCGAGGCCCGGTACCGCCGCGGGCGACGTCACCGCCGCCAGGTGGATCTCGGCGTGGGAGATGGGACCGGGACAGCGGCTCTCGTACACGCCGGCGTCCGTTTCGAGGCGCATGCCGGCGGCGGGCCCGAGGCCCAAGCGCGCGGCAAACTGCGTCGCGCACAGGGCGGCGTTGCCGCACATCGCGGCGCGGGAGCCATCGGCGTTGAAGTAGATCATCCGCACGGCACGCGGCTCCGACCCCGGGCCCACGAACACCACGCCATCGGCGCCGACACCCGTGCCGCGGGCACACACGGCGCGCATGTCCGCCGGGTTCCAGTCCCCGGGCGCCGACAGGCGCGCGTCGAGCATGACGAAGTCGTTGCCGGACCCGGTCATCTTGTAAATCGGCAGACCCACGTGGTGGGATCGGAGCGCCGGGATCGGCTGGATCCCCTCGGCGGCGGCCGGTTCCTCGTGCGCAACGGAGGCGGGCGACTTACGCGCGGCGCGAGGCGGAGCCTTGGATGCCATGGGGATCGGGTCCAGTTCAGGTGAAGATAATGGGGCCCGGAGCGCCGCGCGGTCAACTGTGCCGGGTTGGCCCGGCCTCAAATCCTCCCGAACCACCGCATCAGGCGCAGGCGTGGCACCATCCAGATCGCCTCGTGCACGATGGACCGGTTCATCTTGCTCTGCCCCTCGGTGCGATCGACGAACACGATGGGAATCTCCACCAGCCGGAAGCCGCGACGCCAGGCCCGTACGCTCATCTCGATCTGGAAGGCGTAGCCATTGGACTCAACCTGTGCCAAATCAACGGTTTCCAGGACGGTGCGTCGAAAGCACTTGAACCCGCCCGTGAGGTCCCACACGTGCAGGCCGGTCACCCAGCGCGCGTAGAGGTTGGCGAAGTAGGACAGCAGCAGCCGGCGGATGGGCCAGTTCACGACCGTGACGCGGCCATTGAGGTAGCGGGAGCCGAGCACCAGGTCGGCGTCCGCGATCGCCGCGAGAAAGGCCTTCAGCCGGGCCGGCTCGTGGGAGAAATCCGCGTCCATCTCGAAGATGTAGTCGTAGCCCCGCTCGATGGCCCACCGGAACCCCGCCAGATACGCCTTGCCCAGCCCCTGCTTGGCGGGCCGGTGCAGGACGTGCACGCGCGGCTCGGCCCGGGCCAGGTCGTCGGCGATCCGCCCGGTGCCGTCGGGCGAATTGTCGTCGATCACCAGCACCTCGAGCCGGGGATCTTGAGAAATCACTTGAGGCACGATCTCCGGGAGATTCGACGCCTCGTCGTAGGTCGGAATGCACACGAGGGCCCGCTCAGCCATCGCTCCTCCGGCGCAGCAGCAGCGGAACGACGAACGAGGCCAGAATGGTCGCCAGGGAGACGAGGCTGATCGCCTTCCCCCGCGCGTAGGTCGCGGACCGGTAGGTCAACTCGACACGGCGGCTGCCTGCGGGCACGGGCACGGTGATGAGGCTGTGGTCCCCCCGCAGGACACGGGCGTCGGCGCCGTCCACCGCGGCGCGCCAGTCGACGTACCAGTTCTCCGCCACCAGCAGATAGCTCGCTTCGGGCGGAGGGGGGTCCAGCTCGACCGTCATCGCCCCCGCGCGCCACGCCGTGACCCGCGCCCGGGCGGGACTGGGCGTTGGCCAGTCGGTCAGGGCGGGTGGATCGACGGGAGCGTCCTGCGGCACGAACACGACGCGATCGAACCCGGGGAGGCGCGGGTCGGCCAGGGTCGGGGGAATCCCCTGCTCCGTCTCGACCTTCACGACCGCAGGCACCACGCGGGCGTAGGGCGGCGGCGTGTCGGCCTCGTACAGGTAGGCGCGCGCGCCCGCCCCGGTCTCGACGGGCCCCAGCGTGCGGCGGTATCCCGGCACGGGCATGGTGTCGGGTGTGATGACGAACTTCACCGCCAGCAGATTCCAGAGCCGGGGCGAGGACAGGAGGTACCGCCATTCGTTCTTGCCGCCGAGCAGCTCGTCGTAGTAGCGGAGCTCGAACCCGAAATAGCCCAGTACCTGTGGGACGCCATGGCCCTGCAGCACGTTCAGGGGGTATGCGCCCTCGCCCAGCAGGGCGGTGACGTCGAGCACACGGTACGGCAACGGCTCCTGCCGGAGCCGCGTGGTCAGCGCGTCCTCCCGGTACAGGCCGCGCCGTGCCGGCGGCTGGAAGTCCCAGAATCGTCGCCCGTCCTGCCACAAGTCGGCGCCGACGAGGAGGGGCACGGCGACGGCGAAGGCGGCCGGGGGGATGCGCTGCGCGTGGCGGCCCAGGGCGGCGAGAGCCACGGCGGCGAGCGCCAGGCCGCCGACGACCGTGCCGAGGCGGATGGAGCCCGCGAGCGCGCGGGCCGCGGCGTCCCGGCCCGCGGGTGCCAGCGCCGTGGCCAGGTTGCCGAACGCGCCCGCGACACCGAGCACGGCGACCACCGCCGCGAGCGCCAGCCACACCCGCGCGTGGGTGCGCCCCTCTCCTTGCTCGAGGCGTGCGGCGCCCAGCGCCGCATACACCGCGGTGACGAAGGCGACGACGTAGAAGGCCATCCCGGGCGCCCGGGTCTTCTTGACGAACGGCATGATGCTCCACCACACCCGATAGAACGGCGTGGCGCCGCCGAGGCTGATGAGCAGGAACAGGAGGCCGATGCCCCCGAGCCACCAAACGAGCCGCCGTCGGCGGTCCCCTGCCCCGAGGGCTGCGAGGGCGAGGACGGGCAGCCCGAGGTACTCGGAATGCAGCTTCAGCGGATTCGATCCCCAGTAGGTGGCTCCTTCCCCGCTGAAGCTCGCCAGGAACAGCTCTGGGACGTGGTCCCAGGGGATGGCATACGACGTCGCCGCCTCGAATCCGTAGTATCCCTCGGCGCGCGGCGAATGGGGCAAGTACTCCATGAAGGGCAGGAACTGGGGCATGGCGACGCCGAAACCGACCGCCACGGCCGCGAGCGCGAGTGCGAGCCGTGTGCCCCGCTCCCGCGCGGGCTCGGGGCCCGGCTCACCGAAGGCGCAGTAGAGGGCGAACAGGCCCGCCGCCACCAGCAGATAGTACGTCATCTGGACGTGCGGGCTGAGGAGCGACAGCGCCACGACGACACTCAGGAGGCCATACCCCCATGGCCGTCGCTCGCGAACCGCGACCTGGAGCGCGAAGACCGCGAGTGGGAGCAACGTCGAGACGAACAGCTTGCCGTCGTGGCCGGGGTTGGGCAACGAGATCAGGATGCCCGAGAGCTGGTAAGCGACGCCCCCCACCACCGCTCCCAGCCAGGAGACGCCGATCCGGCGCAGACACAGATAGGTGAACAGGCCCGCCAGGATGTAGTGGAGGACGAAGGACACGCTCAACACCACATCGGCCGACAGGATGAGTCGCAGGAAGGACGTGGGATAGAACACGTCGCCGTGCCCCACGGTAGCGACGTAGGGGAGCCCGCCGAAGATCATCGGGTTCCAGAGCGGAATCTCTCCCGTGGCCCGCCAGTGCTCCGCCGCCCACTGCCGCACGGCGTAGCCTCCGGCGTACTGGTCGCTCATCGCACCGGCCAGCCACTGGCCCTGGAGCAGCGGCAGCGCCAGGATGGCGACGAACACGATGAACAACCCGGTGGCGACCAGCGTCGGCCGCTTAGGTTCGTACACTCACGTCCTCCTTGCGCCGCCGCGTGACCAGCAACACGACGAGCGGTGCCACGACTTCGGTCACGGTCAGCAGGATACGCGATGCGACGCTCAGCGCCACCGCACCGCCGCTGCCGAGGGCCGGTGCGAGGAGGCCGATGAGCACCACCTCGCGCACCCCGAGGCCGCCGGGCGCGAACAGCGCCAGCAGTCCCAGAATGTACCCCAGCGGAAAGACGCCTGCCGCCGTGACCAGCGACAAGGTGTCGGGCAGGCCGAGCCCGCGCGCGAGCAGCCAAAAGGCGACGCCGTGCGCGATCCAGGCGAGCACCCCGAGCCCGGCGCTCTGCGCCACCGCGCCGACGGGAAGCGGCTGGAATTGCACGCTGCCGCCCAGGAGGCGCGCCGCGCCGCCTGCGGCGCGCTCCCAGGCGAGCAGGGCGATGGTGGCGACGGCGACGAGCGCCGCCGCGCCGAGCCGCAGCGGCGAAGCGGCAGTCGGGGTCGCGGCGGCCACGAGCGCCACCGCGGTGCCGATGGCCACCGCCTGGATCGCGACGGCCGACGCTCCCGCGGCCCAGGGCGCCACGCCCGCGCGTTGAGCGAGGATCATGAGCCCCGCCACGCTCCACAGCTTGCCCGGGACGTAACGGCCCAGGTTCGCCACGAGCCACACCCGCAGCGCCCGCCCGTACGCGAGGTGCTGGGCCCAGCCGGCGAGAATGCGGCGCCACGCCTCCACGCTGATGGCGTAGCTCAGAAAGACGGTGAGCGCCGCCAGGACGATCCAGCCGGGGCGAAACGTGAGTGACACCTGCAGCGAGCGGAATTCGCTCCAGTTCTTGACGATCGCCGTCCAGACTAGCCATGCCACGACGGCCGCGACGGCGAGCTGCAGGGCCCACCACAGGCGCCTACGCATGGTCCGCTGCGCGGTGTCGGGGCGCCACGATCCGGTAGAGGGCCTCGAAGCGGTCCGCTACCGCGGCGGGCTCGAGGCGGCGGCGCAGCGCGGCGCCCGGCGGCCGCCGCGAGGCGCCGCGCGTCGGGATCGCCGACCAGCTCACCGATGGCGCGCGCGATGTCACGCGCGTCGGCCGTCACGAGGCGGCCACCGCCCTGCTCGGGTACGATGTCGCGCACGCCACCGCCGTCGCGCGCGGCGACCACGGGGACGCCGGCGAGCAGCGCCTCGGCCGCCGCGAGGCCGAACCCCTCCCCCAGTGCCGGGAAGGCAAACACGTCGGCATCGCCGAGCGCGTCGGCGACGCGCTCGGGCGGCATCGCGCCGAGAAAGCGCACCTGCCCGCCCAGCTCCAGCGCGGCGGCACAGCGCTCGAGCCGCGGGCGATCGGGACCGTCGCCGACGATGGTGAGCGGCAGGGTCAGGCCCCCCGTCCGCAGGAGTGCCAGGGCTTCGAGCAGCATATCGATCCGTTTCCGCGGCATGAGTCGGCCGACGGTCACGATGCCGCCCGCCGCCGCGGCTGACGCGCGTGAAGCGTTGCGCATCGATCGGCATCGGCTGGACGACGATCCGGTCGCGGTCGAGGCGGGCGGCGACGGCGGCGCGCTCGGCGAGGTCCGACGACACGGCGGTCACCGCGGCGGCCCGGCTGAGGACCTGCCGGCCGACGGTGCGCGCCAGCGCCGAGTCCTCGAGCAGCACGACATCCATGCCGTGGAGCGTCACCACGTACGGCCGACGGGCGAGCCGCGCGCTCACCCCGCCCGGCACCCACCAATGGGCGTGCACGAGATCGAGCCGCTGCTGCGCCCACACCCGCCGCGCCGCGCGTGCCAGCTGCCAGATCAGGGATGCGCCCCACACGAGGCCGGCGGGCGAGCGGGCGGCGCCCGCCAGCGTGCCGCGGTACGCGAGCGTCTCGGAGCGCGCCGGAGCGTAACGGACCCAGGTCACCGGCACACCGTGGCGCCGCTCGGTCCCGCCCCGCCCCTCGTCGGCGGGCGCGATCACGTGTACGCCGTGGCCGCGCTCGGTCAGGGCCACCATCAGGCGCTCGAGGAACGCGCCCGCCACGTCACCATCATGGCGCGGGTAGGCGTGCGTCAGGACGCCGACGTTCACGGCGGGGGGACCCGTCGCACGGCTATGCCGGGAACAGCGCCGCGATCCGGCTCGCCGGGGCGAAGCGGACCGGCGCGTCGGCCGCGCGGCAGGCCGCGAGCAGCGCGGCGAGATTGGCGCGCACGCTCGCCAGATCGTAGAGCCCGCTGCGGTTGGGCACGAGCTCGTCGGCGTGAAACTGGGTGCCGAACACGAGCGGCTCTGGGCTCCGCCGACGCAGCGTGCGCCGCAGCGCGCTCACGAGCGGGGCGAAGAGCCGCGGACGCGCCGTCACGTTGATGCAGTAGGTCGGCCGGCGCAGGGCGTGCCACAGCAGGGCCGCGTTCTCGGTCTTGCGGGCCAGCTGGAGGCCGCTCACGACGCCCCAGGGCAGCGCAGTGGAGACGAAGCTCGGCACCTCGAGCAACCGGCACGCGGTTTCGCCCGGGCCCGGCGGCCGGCGATAGTCGCGGCGCGAGGGTCGGTACGGCGCGCGCGGGGTAGAGTGCCAATCGAACAGATTCTCGCTGCGCCGCGGCGGCGTGCCGGCGAAGGTGCGCAGGCCGGGAATCGCCGACAGCTCCGTCGTGATCCCCAGCGCGTCGAGCGCCTGGTAGGTCCGGTTGTTGTGGTAGGACCAGCCCATGCGGACGCTCGTGACCGGGTCCGGAACGGCGGCGGCCAGGGCGCGATGCGCGCCGTCCAACATCGCGACCTGCCACTCGACGTCCTCGGTCTCCTGATACCAGGCCCCGGTCGCGGGTTCGCGCCGCCAGAAGTGGGGGTGCCAGCCCAGCTCGTCGCCGCTCTCCCGCAGCGTTTGCAGCAGGGAGTCGTGCGTGCGCACGAACGATGCGTACTCGCCCGCCAGGTCGCGGATCTGCTCGTCGGCCCGGAGCAGCCAGGTAAACGCGGGCTCGCGTCCGGCGCCGTCGGTGAGGCCCCGCACGGCCGCCTTGAGCGCCGGGATGCCATCGGTCGCCCCCCGCCACGTGAGGGCCCCCGACCGTGGACCGGCGAACAGTCGGTCGCGGTCGGGATCGACGTCGCAACTGACGACCACGTAGACGGTCCGGCCGGCGGCGTCGCCGCGCGACTCCGTCACCACAGGTTGTCGAGGTCGGAATCGAAGAAGTCCACGCGGGCCCGGCCCGAAATCCCGGCGGCGAGGACCACCGGGTAGGGTCGGGCGACGTATATCCCCACCGATCGGAACACGGCCGCGTCGGCGACGCCGCTCAAGCCGACGATGCCGTACGTGCCGGGCGCGTCGTGCAGCGCGAACCGCATGGCCTCGGCGAGCATGTCCCGCTTGGCAGTAGGTGTTCCCACGAAGTCACAGACCTTGACCAGGTCCATGTCGCGGACCAGGTGCCGCGCGCGGCGATACACGATGTAGCCGTCCACCGCCCCGGCCGGATCCCGATGCACGAACGTGACGTAGGTCCGGTTGGGCTGGGCGAGCTTGTAGTTGAGGAACTCGGCATCCCGTTTGCCGTAGAGCTCGTACTGCTGCTGCATGAGACCGTCCCAGATGGGGTCCCATTCCGGGCGGAAGCGGGTGATGGACTCGAGCGTGCCGAATCGCACGCGCGTGCGCGGACGCAGCACCGCGTTCGCGAGCGTGACGAGTGGACCGAGCGCTGTGGACCGGTTCCAGTACGCCAGGGCCTTCCCGGGGCGGAAGAACCGGGCGTAGTAGTTGGCGCCGTCCCGCTGGATCTGGTGGCCGCGGCGCAGATACGCCGGCTCGATGGCGGGCACGACGCCCACTGCGGCGTACTGGAGACCGTCGGTATCCTCGCACGCCTTGAGCAGTCCCCGCCCCGCCGCCTTGCGCACGGCGTCGTCGGACGAGTCGAGCACGAGTGTGATGCCCCACCCCAGCTGCACCGGGTGGCGGCCATCGGCATACCGGAACTCGTGCGCGATCTGCGCGATGTGCCCGACCACCTGCTCGCCCACGAGCGCGAGGTAGCGGGTGCAGCGCTGCCAGTCGTACAGCGACCGCTCACCGAGCTCCGGGTGGTCCGGGCTCCATGCGCGCATCATCGCCAGGGTTGCCGCGACGTATTGCGGATCAAACGGAATGATCTTCACGTCCATGGCTGGGGCAATCTACGCGCCGGTCGGGGAAAACAGCAGGGGCCCAGCGCGCCTTCCCTCCCCGGCGTTCAGCCGGCTAGCGGATGAAGAACACGTCTCCGTTCTGGTCGGTGACGATGGCGGTGCGCCCGTACCGGTCGAATGCGATGCGGCGCGGGTCGGTCGGGCCGGCGATGTCGCGCACGATGGTGCGTGTCAAGCGATCGATGACGCGTACCCTGCTTGCGCCGATCGTCGTCGTGTAGAGTTGCGTGCCGTCCGGTGTGAGCTTGAGCCCGAAGACGTTGCTGGCCGCCGGGAGCGTCGTGGCGAGGGCACCGGTGGGCGCGCTGCGGATCTCCAACTCGCCATCCTGCTTCGCGATGTAGAGGAACGCCCCGTCCCGCGAGACAGCGATGTCCTGCAGGGTTCCCGAGGTGAGCAGCGCGCGGGCGGAGTCAGTAACCGTGTTGATCTCGAACACCAGCCCTGCGTACGTGGTCCCGTACAACAGAAAGCCGGTCGGATGGAAGGCGAGCCCATTCGAGGCGGCCCCCAGCACATACTCCGCGTAGAGCGCCTTGGACGGCAGATCGAAAACGAACAGACTGCCCGATCCGGTGGTCACGTAGAGACGCCCACCGTTCGGCGCCACGAGGACGCGAAGCGGCGGGCCGGGCACTGTGATCTCGTCCACCGTCGTATTCGCCGCCACGTCGATGACGCTGACCGAGCCGCTGAGCTGATTGGTCACGTAGGCGCGGATACCGATCGGATCGAACGCCACGTCCGTCGGGTTCTGCCCGACCGGGATCGCCGCGGTGAACGTGGTGCCGGGGAGCGTTGCCCGCGCCACGGCACCCGCGTCCGGCCTGGTCGCGTACACGGCGCCGCCCGCTGAGACGGCGATGCCGTAGGGCCTATTGTCCAGGGGCGTGCGGGTCACGTCGGTGCCGGTGGGGCGGCCGAGCACCGCCACGTTCACGGATCGGATCGCTGGTACCGCGCTCACCGTGATCGTCGCCGGGCCTGCCGCGACACCGGCGACGACCGCAGTGGGCGTCACCGTGGCAACCGCGGGGTCGCTGGTGAAGTAGGATACGGCCGCGTCGGGCACGACGACGCCGTCGGAATCGCGCACCACGACGATGAGGCCCACGCTCCCGCCCACGATGATCTCGGGCGCTCCGGGCGTCACCTCGATCATGGCGGGGACGCCACCCACCCGCACCGGAACGCGGGCGCTCGCCCCTGCCCCGCTGACCAGCACCGTCGTCGCGCCTGCCCCGGTTCCGGTGACCACTCCCGCGGGCGAGACCGTGGCGATGGTGAGGCTGTCGGATTCGAACCGCAGCACGACCCCGGATACGGCGGAGCCGGCGTCGTCCCTTGCGGTGGCGGCGAGCTGCACCGACTGCCCGACGCGCAGGCGCACGATCGATGGTAGCACGTCGATGCGGACCGCTGTAACGGGGGCGGTCGAATCCTCGCAGGTCGCCGAGAGTGCGACGCCGGTCAACAGGCCGGCCCATGAGGCCACCGCCCGCACACTCATCGCACGACGTCCACCCAACCGTAGTCGTTGGCGACGACCCCGTCGCCGTTTGCCCGGAAGGCGATCCGGCGCGTGTCACCGCCTAGGGCGAAGGTCCGCTCGAGGCTACGCGTCCCCGGATCGACCACGTACACGGTGCCTTGAAACAGTCCCGTGACGAAGGGCCGCCCGGTTCCGGGTTGGACCGCCACGTCGAATGGTCCATTAGCCGGCAGCGGCAGCGTCGCGATGTGCGTGCTCGCGGCGACGTTCCAGAACTGCAGCGCTCCGTTCTCGTCCGCCACATAGAGCTCGGCGCCGTCGGGAGAAAAGGCGAGTCCCTGCGGTCTGCCGCCCGTCGCGAGACTGCCGACTTGGGTGCCGCTGCGGCGGTCGTAGACGTCGACCCTGTGGTCGTCCGGGAGTCCAGCGTAGAGCAGCGTGTCGCGAATTACGAGCGCATTCACGATGCTCGTGGTGATCGAGTCCGTCACCGCGCCGGTGGGCAGGTGAACGACGTAGACGCGACCGGAACTCGCCGAAACGTAGAGCAGTGAGTCGCCAGGAGCCACGGTCGCGACGTACGGGTCGGCCGGCAGCGCGATTCGCCCGAGCTCCGTGTCGGTCGCGGGATCGACGACGCTCAGGCTCTGGGAAAGCTGGTTGGTGACGTACGCGCGCGTGCCGGCGTTGTCGAACGCGACGTCGGTCGGTTCCTGGCCGACCTGCAGCGTCGCGACGACGCTCCACGTTGCTGGATCCACCCGGAAGAGCAGGCCCGCGTCGTGCCCCGTGACGTACACGGCGTCGGCGGCGGACACTGCGACGCTGTACGCCCGGGCCGCGACGGGGGTGCGCGCGAACAGCGCGGTCACGATGGTCGTGTCCTGGTCGAAGCCGCCCACGGCAATGATATAGGCAGCGCCCGGTCCGGCGTACGTCAGCACGGCGGTCGCCGAGACGCGCGCCACCGCCGTGTCGGTAGACGAGAAGTTGAATGCCACGCCTGGGATCGTCGTGCCCACGGAGTCCCGCGCCACGGCCACGAGCTGCACAGTATCCGCCGCCGTGAGGACGACCGTGGCGGGGGTCAGCGACACCACGGCCGCGCCGACGACCGGGATGCTTGCCGCCGCTGTCCCGGAAGTGACGGTGACGATAGTGATGCCGACCCCCACGGCTCGCACGACGCCCGTCCCGGACACCCGCGCGACGGCGGGGTCTGCCACGGCGAACGTGATGGGGGCGGAGGGAACGACGGTTCCGTTGGCATCGCGCACCTGGACCACCAGGGGCGCGTCGTCGGCCACGAGGAGACGGAGCGAGTCCGGGGTGACCGACACCGCCGCCGCCGCGCCGTACACCAGGATGCGGGAGCTGTCGGTCGTGGTCCCCGAGCGGACCCGCACGAGCGCGGTACCGGGCGCTGCGGCGCGGACCCGGCCTAGCGGGCCGATGATCGTGAGCACCAGGGGATTGCTGGATTCGAAGGCCACCGGCGCGTTCGGGACCGGATTGCCGGCGAAGTCGAGTGCTTGGGCTGTGAAGACCAGCGTGTCGTCCACCGTCGCGATTGTCGAATCGGGCGACAGATGCAGTTGGGCGGGGCTCAGGGCCCGGACGCTTGCGTACGCGCTCGCCCCGTCGGTCGCCACGGTGACGGCGGCCTCGCCCGGCGCGTGCGCCGTCACGACACCGGCCAAAGAGACGGTGACGCGGGCGGGGTCGGAAGACTCGAAGGTGAGCGGTGGGTTGGCGACAACGTCGCCCTGGCCGTCCCGGACCGTCACGGCGAGCTGGCGGGCCGCACCCAGCACGAGATCGAGGAAGGTCGGCGTGACGCTGATTTGCGGTGGAGGCCCGGGGCCGGTCACATCCTGCCCGCACGCGAGGAGGGTGGTGACCGCGCAGACTACTGCGGCGCTGGCGGACCGGCGCTCAACGACGCGGCGTCGATGGCGCGGCATGCCCCAGCCTCATACATAGAGCGGGGAGCGGGAGACTGTCCCGGCGCGTAACGACCAGGGCCACGGCCTTCAGGCCACCAAGCCGCATGGGAATCGCCCCACCTCCGGCCGGGCCGCTGTGTCAGCTCGTCATCCCGGATGCGCGCAACGCGGCGGCCCTGGCAACTCCATCCTATCACGGCCCGACGGGACGCTCAAGGGCCCACGCCGGGCGCCCTCACTCGCGCTGGCGGCCGATCGGCTCCAGCGTTCGCTCGTCCGCCTGGACCCGGTCCACGCGGAAGCGCAGTCGCTCGACCTCGCGGAGGATCGCGCGTTGCTCTTCGCGCAGGCCGGCGATCATCTCGCCCACGAACCCGAATCCGAACAGCGACACGCCCGAGATCACGAGTACCATGATGAGATCGAGCAGCGGTCGGAAGCCGATGCCGAACACGAAGCGGTACACCAGCGCGCCCGCGCCGACGAGGAATCCCAACAGGAACAGGGCGGCCCCCGAGATCCCGAAGAACAGCATCGGCTTGCGGCCGAAGCGCAGCTGGAACCACACCGAGACGAGGTCCAATACGCCCACGGGAATCCGGCCGACCCCGAACTTGGATCGGCCCGCGCGGCGCGGGTACACGGGGACGGGGCGCTCGGCGAGCCGGAAGCCGTGGGCCGCCGCGATGACCACCATGAAGCGATGCCAGTCGGGCCGCGTGGGCAGGACCTCCATCACGTCGCGGCGGTACGCCTTCACGGAATTGAGGTCCGTGACGCGCACGCCGAACAGCCAGCGGCACAGGGTATTGTAGACGCCCGACACGAAACGCTTGTCGTACGTGCCCTGTTTGGTGCCCGTGACGATGTCGGCCGTGCCATCGCGGATCGGCTGCACGAGGGTGGGGATGTCGGCGGGGAGGTACTGGAGGTCCGCCGGGTAGAAGACGAGGATGCGGCCGCGCGCCGCCTGCGCACCCGATTCGAGCGCGTCCGCGATCCCCCGCCGGATGCGATGCGACACGACGCGGATCCAGGCATGCTGGGCGGCGAGCTCGCGTGCGACCGCGGGCGTCGCGTCTTCGCTGCCGTCGTCCACGATCACCACCTCGCACCCGTAGGGCAGCGGCCGCAGCGTCTCCCGTGCGAGGCGCACGAACTCGGGGAGGTTGTCCGCCTCGTCCTTGGCGGGCACCAGGACGCTGACTTCGGGCGCCGCGGTGGCCGTGGCGAGGCTCACAGCCGTTTCCGCATCCGCGCGGGCAGAATGCCGAGCTGGTCGCGATACTTGGCCACCGTGCGGCGGGCGATCGTCACACCGCGCTGCTCGAACAGCGTCACGATCTGCTGGTCGGTGAGTGGGGTGCGCGGCTCCTCCTCGGCGACGAGCTTCTTGATCTGGGCGCGGATCGCGCGTGCGCTCGCGTCTTCGCCGGATGCCGTGGAGAGGCCGCTCGAAAAGAAGAACTTGAGCGGCAGCAGCCCGCGCGGCGTCTGGACGTACTTCTCGTTCGTCACCCGGCTCACGGTGCTCTCGTGCATGCTGATGACGTCCGCCACCTCGCGCAGGGTAAGCGGCTTGAGATACTCGACGCCCTTGTCGAAGAACTCGCGCTGCCGGTCCACGATGAAGTTCATCACCTTCAGCATGGTCTGGCGGCGCTGCTCGATGGCCTGCATCATCCAATGCGCGCTGTTGAGGCGCTGGTTGATGAACTCCTTGTTCTCGCCCTGGAACTTCTTGCGGTCCCGCGCGATGTCCTGGTAGGTGCGGGAGATGCGCAACCGTGGCAGGCCGGTGTCGTTGAGGAACACCCGGTACTCGCCGTCGATCTTCTCCACGATCAGGTCGGGGACGATGTACGCGTCGTCCCCCGCGGCGTACTGCAACCCGGGCTTGGGGTCCAGCCGGGCGAGCTCGTCGGCCACCCGCTGGACCTCGGCGGGGTCGAGCGCGAACCGCTTGCCCAGGTCGCTCCAGCGGTGCGCGATCAGATCGTCGAATGCCTCATCGACCAGCCGGTACACCAGGCCGTCGGTGCGCTTCTGGTCGCGGAGCTGGAGCAGCAGGCATTCGCGGAGGTCCCGGGCCCCGACGCCGGGGGGATCGAGGCGCTGGATGATGCGCAGCACCTCCTCCGCCTCGGTCAGGGTGTAGGGCGTGACGGTGGGCTCGGCCTCGCTCTGCTCGGCGTAGTCTTCGAGCAGTCGGTTCGCGCCGGCGACGATTTCCGCGAGGCTGGCGCCGAGGTAGCCGTCCTCCGCGACGTTCCCGAGGAACTCATCGGCCAGGAGCCGCTGCCGCGGGGTGATCTCGAGCATGCGGATCTGCTCGAGCAGATGGTCGGAGAGGTTCGGCTGCTCGACCGGCACGGGCTCGACGAACTCGCGCACCTCGACCGACCCGCGGCGCACGCCATCCGCCTGATCGTCGAGCAGAATGCTCTCCCAGTCGGGCTCGTCCGCCGCCTGCTGCTGTTCTTTCTCGCTCTTCACCTCATCGGCGACCGACACCTCGGTCTGCTCCTCGGGCTCGACCATCTCGAGAAACGGGTTGCTGAGCAGCTCCTCCTTCAGATGTTGCTGGAGATCGAGCAGGGGCATGTAGAGCAGATCCATGGCCTGGTAGAGCCGCGGGTTGATCCGCAGATCCTGGCGCATGACGCCGTGCTGCTGGAGACCGGTCTTCATATGCTCACGCGGCCGACGCGAGACGGGCGCGGAGGCGCGCCGTCAGGGTCGGACCGAGGTAGAGGTCGGCGACGCGGTCGTTGTAGACCAGCTCGCGGACGGTTCCGGACACTTGGACTTCGCCTTCGAACATGATGTACGCGCGATCGACGATATCGAGCGTCTGCTCGACGTTGTGGTCCGTGATCAAAACACCGATGCCGCGGTGGCGCAGGCCGGCCACGATCGTTTGAATGTCGTGGACGGCGATCGGATCGACGCCGGCGAACGGCTCGTCGAGCAGCATGAACCGAGGCTCCGTGACCAGCGCCCGCGTGATCTCGAGGCGCCGCCGCTCGCCGCCCGAGAGCTGAAAGGCGCGCTGGCGCCGGAGGTGCTTGATGGCGAGCTCGTCGAGCAGGCCGTCGAGACGCCGGCTCCGCTCCTCGGCCGAGATCGGCAGGGTCTCGAGGATCGCGAGGATGTTTTCTTCGACCGAGAGCTTGCGGAACACGGACGGTTCCTGCGCGAGATACCCGATGCCCGCGCGGGCCCGGCGGTACATCGGGAAGCCGGTCAAGTCCGTGCCGTCGAGGTGGACGGTGCCGGCGTCGGGACGGATGATCCCCGTGATCATGTAGAACGTGGTCGTCTTCCCGGCCCCGTTCGGGCCCAGCAGCCCCACGATCTCGCCCTGCTCGAGGTGCACGGAGACCTCGCTCACGACGCGCCGGCCGCGGTATGCCTTGACGAGGCCGCGGGCATCCAGCTGACTGCGCCGCTGGAGCGGGGGCGCGGGTGTCGCGGCGGCCTCGGGGCCGCGCGCATACGCCGCCGCGGATTCGCGGGCCAGCGCGGCACCGGCCTCCGGATCGGCCGCGAGTGCGTCCCGCATGGCGTGAGTGAACGCGACGGTCGCGGCGTCGCGTGCCTCCGGATCGCGCGGGGCCGTGACGCCCAGCGCCACGAGGCGCGGCAGCACCGACGCCGCGAGGTAGCTCCGGGCATCGTCCACCGACAGGCTGCCCGCGTCGCCGAGGGCCCCGCCCCGCTCCAGGGCGCGCAGCCGGAGGTAACTCTCCCGGTAGGCTACGGCGAGATCGCCGAACGTGGCGCGACCCGATGCATCGGCGATGTGGTGCAGCGCGGCGGCGGCGAGCAGCAGCGAGGCGTCGTGCGACGCCAGGAGCGCGGCGAGCGGGGCCGCCGGCGTGGGCGCGGTCATGGCTCGCGGGCGGCGGCGCCGGCCGTGTCGGGCGGCGTGCGGATGGCGGGTCCGGTGGTGTCGGCGGGCACCGGGCCGACCGTTCGGGGCTCCAGGTGCACCCCGTCGCTCGCTCCTGCCACGGTGACCCGGTCGATGCGCCGGTCGCGCAGGGCGATGTCGATCCGGCGTCCGCGGGAGTAGTTGATGGCAGGGTCGAGGTCAGGGCGGCGGTTGTCGTAGATGTGCGTGAGCGCACGCGCGGTCCCCGTGGCGACGACGCGACGGACCTCGGTGCGGCGGCGCGCCGCCGTGTCTTCCACCTGGTCGAACTGCGCGGTGAGGGTATCACCCGCGATCCAATCCACGTCCGCGCCGGCCACCGTGTCGCGCGTGGCGGTCGACAGGGCTCTGCCGAACGCCCGGACCTCGGTGAGCACTTCATCGGGCACATCCAGCGCGAGCGAGTCGGCGACGATCGTCTGTTGGGTGGAGACCGCGCTGGGGCGCTCGTCCCGACCCCAGGCGAAGGCCTGCTGCAGGCGGCGGTCCTCGATCGCGAGGTGAATGGTGTCCGCGGTCAGCCGCCAGTCCGTTCCCGTGGCGCTGCCGCCGCCCTGCGCCATCACCCACCGCAGGTCCCGGTCGACGAGGCCGAAATCAATGCGGTCGCCCTCGAGGGTATACGGGCGGTCGCCCTTGCCCGAGACCGTGGGCGTGGGCAGGCCGACGAGGTGGCCCTGCCCGGCCGTCTGGTCGAGGGCCAAGGAGTCGCCGCGCGCGGCGAAGTCCGAGCGGTCGATGGTCACTCGGCCGCCCGCCCAGACGCGGTCGTCCCCGCGCAGGCGGACGCGGTCGGCCACGATCAGATAGGGCTCGGCGGCGGTGTCGGACGTCGCGCGGTACTCGATCGTGGGCCGGCCGCTCGCGCGCATCTCGCTCGTATCGCGGATGGACTGCGCGGCGCGCAGATAGGTGATGTTGGGGCCGCGGAGCACCGACGCGGACCGCAGGTTGACGGCGACCACATTGGTGAACGCGTCGAGCCGCTCCTCCCCGATGAAGTACGTCGCCGTGCGCGCGTCGAGCGCGAAGCTCACGTCGCGGATCCGGACGTTGCCCACCATGTCGAACCGCCGCTGCAGCGGGTACCACGCGATGCTGTCCGCCTCGAGACGCGACGCGGTCCCACGGCAATGCGCCAGCACGCCCCCGGACCCGTGGTGGTTCTCGACGTTCGGTCCCGCGGGCACGCGACGGTACAGGCCCCGGATGTAGTCGATGACCACGACGCACGGCCGTCCCGCGGCGCTCGTATCCGGCCCCTGGAGGGCCACGGCGAGGGCGAGCAGCACGGGCGTCATTGGTTGGGGAGCACGAACTGACCGCCGGTGCCGCGTGGCCGCTTGGCCACGAGGCGCCGGAAGGCGGGGTCGGAGGTAAAGCCGTCACCGACGACGTGCTGATCGGGCGCATCGTAGACGAAGGCCGAGTCCGATTCCACCTCGTCGCGGCTCTGGTAGTAGTTCAGGGCCTCGGTCGCGAGCCGCCGGCCATCGGTCGTCACGACCCGCACGTTCCCGCGGCCCTGCATGTCGCCGGTGCGCCAGCGGTACGTCCCTTCGCGGCAGGTGAGCGTCGAGGTCTGCTCGCCCTGCGCGTCGAAAAACGCGACCCGGACCACGCGCAATTCCGCCGTCTGCGTGGGCGAATAGAAGTGGGCCGTGTCGGCCTGCACGCGGGCGCGCCGGACGCCCTCCACCGTGATGAAATAGCTCATCCCGTAGAGGATCTGATCGGCGGTGTCGGCGGCGGCCACCACCTGCGTGGGCCGCGCGCCATCGGCACAGCCGCCCGCCAGCGCGGGTGCGACAACACACGCGAGCGCGAGCGCGGCGCGGCGCACGCCGGTCATACGGCCCCCGCCCGCATGAGGTCGTGCAAATGCACCATGCCGACCACCCGCTGCCCGCCATCCACCACGGGGAGCGCCATGACGCCGTGCTGCTCCATGCGGGCGACCGCGGCGGACGCGAGCTCCTCGCCGCTGGCCGTCTTCGGCGCGCGGGTCATGACCTCGCGCACGGGGACGTCGAGAAAGCCGTCGGTCCGCTCCATCAGCCGCGTCAGGTCGCCGGCCGTGACCACGCCCACCAGGCTGCCTCTGGCGTCGGTGACCGCTACCGTGCCGCGGCGTTCCGCGAGCAGGACGACGCACTCCTTCATAGGCCGCTCCGGGGCGAGCACCGGCAGGTCGGTGGTGAGCATGACGTCGGACACCCGCAACAGCAGCGAGCGGCCGAGGGCGCCACCGGGATGCAGGGCCGCGAAATCCTCGCGGCGGAACCCCTTGAGCTCGAGCAGCGTGACCGCGAGGGCGTCGCCGAGCGCGAGGGCCACGGTAGTGCTCGCGGTGGGCGCGAGGGTGGCGGGACACGCCTCTTCGGCCACGCCGGCGTCGAGCACCACCGTCGCGGCCCGCGCGAGCGGGGAATCGAGACCGCCGGTCAGCGCGATGATCGGCACGCCGAGCCGGTTGAGCTGCGCGACCAGCATGAACAGCTCGTCGGTGGCGCCGCTCTTCGACAGCAGGACCGCGACGTCGGTGCGCCCCACGATCCCCAGGTCGCCATGGAGGGAGTCCACGGGATGCAGGTACGTGGCCGGGGTGCCGGTCGAGGTGAACGTCGCGGCGATCTTGCGCGCGATCAGCCCGGACTTGCCGACTCCGGACACGATGATCCGGCCGGTGGCGTCGCGCAGCAGCCGGGTCGCCGCCGTGAAGCTCGGCCCGAGCCGGTCCGCCACGGCCCGAATCGCGTCGGCCTCGAGGGTCAGCACCTGCCGGCCGCGCTCAACGAGATCCGGCTGGGACATCGACGTCGCCTCGCTGGCGCAGGTAGTCGGCCACCAACTCATCCCAGGCGCCCCGCCGGCGCAGCACCGCCTCGGCCAGCTCGCGCACCGCCCCTGATCCGCCGGGGGCCGCGGTCACGTACCGCGCCGCGCGCGCGGACCTCGGGGACCGCGTTGGCCACCGCGACGGGCAGCCCCACCCGACGCAGCAGCGGGAGATCGGGCAGATCGTCGCCCAGGTAGCAGCACTCGTCCCACGCCACCGCCCGGCGGGCGAGCACGGCCGTGAAGGCGGAGAGCTTGTGCTTGTCCTGGATCACGTCGTCCACCCGCAGCTCGCGCGCCCGCGCCAGCGTGGCGTCGGACGCCCGGGCGCTCAGGAACACGACGGCGAGCTCCGCCATCTGCAGCATCTTGATCCCGAGGCCATCCTGGATATCGAATCGCTTCAGCTCGACGGGGCGATCGCCGGCCATCGCCCGCGTAGATGCCGCCGTCGGTGAGCACGCCGTCCACGTCGAGGCCGACGAGGCGGACCCGACGGGCGGCGGGCGCGTCCAGCCGGTCGCAGCGCGTCAGGCACGGACGGTCTCCCGCGTGCGGTGCGCACACATCGAGGGCGACCGCCCACGACGTCGGCGAGGCGGTCGAGCGGCAGCATGGTCGAGCCATCCGAGGGCGCGCGATCGGGGTCTGGGTGGGTCTCGAGGAAGAAGCGCGTCGGCCCCCGCCGCGGCCGCCGCGGCGAGCAGGGGCGGAATGTAGACTCCCGCTGCCCCGCCGACGCGCCGTTCGTCCCCTGCCCCGGCTGCTGCACGGCGTGCGTGGCGTCGAACACGACGGGCGTACCGCGCGCCTCCCGCAGCCGCTGGAAGTTGCGCATGTCGACCACCAGGTCGCCGTAGCCGAAGAAGGTGCCGCGCTCGGTGACCGCGACCTCCGACGCGCCCGCGGCACGCAGCTTCTCGACGGCGCCCCGCATGCCGTCCGCGGCCATCCACTGCCCTTTCTTCACGTTGACCGGCTTGCCGGTGCGTCCGGCAGCCACGAGGAGGTCGGTCTGCCGGCACAGGAATGCGGGGATCTGGAGCACGTCGACCACCTGCGGCCGCCGCTGCCGCCTGGGGCGCTTCGTGGATGTCGGTGAGGACGGGCAGCCCGGTCGCGGCGCGCACGCGGGCCAGCGCCGCGAGCCCGGCTTCGAGGCCCGGCCCGCGCGCCGCCGCCGGGCGCGACCGGTTCGCCTTGTCGAACGACGCCTTGTAGATGACCGGCACGCCCAGCCGGTCCCCCAGGGCCGCGAGCGCCTCACCGACCCGCAGATTCAGGTCGTCGGTTTCGACCACACAGGGCCCCGCGATCAGGAACGGGGTGGTGCCGAAGCGACCGGGCATGGGACGCTCAGCGGCCCGCGGCCGCGGCCGACGAGGCGCTGGCGCCGCGCGCTGCCGCACCGGCCTGGCGACGCTTCTGTTCCAGCGCCGCCTGGATGAAGCTCGCGAAGAGCGGATGCGGCCGCGTGGGCCGGGACTTCAGCTCGGGATGGAACTGGCAGCCGAGGAACCAGGGATGCTCGGGGAGCTCGATGATCTCCACCAGGGAGCCGTCCGGTGAGAGCCCGGAGCAGCGCATGCCGTACTCCGCCAGCAGGTCGCGATAGGCGTTCGATGACCTCGTAGCGGTGGCGGTGGCGTTCGCTCACCTCCGGCGTCCCGTAGATCTGCGCGGCGCGCGAGCCCGGTCGCAGCCGGCACGGATAGGCGCCGAGCCGCATCGTGCCCCCCATCTCCTGGATGCCCTGCTGCGTCGCCATGAGGGCGATCACGGGGTTCTCGCACTCCGGGGCGAACTCGCTCGAGTTGCTGTCGGGCAGCTGGCAGACGTTGTGCGCGAACTCGATGATCGCGGTCTGAAGCCCGAGACAGATGCCGAAAAACGGGAACTTGTGCTCGCGCGCCCAGCGGATGGCCTCGAGCATGCCTTCGACGCCCCGCACCCCGAACCCGCCGGGAACGAGGAGTCCGTGGTAGCCGGCGAGCAGATCCGCCGTCGCCGACTGGTCCGTGAAGCGATCCGAGGCGATCCACTCGATCGCCACGCCGGCCTCGTTGGCGATACCGCCGTGGACCAGCGCCTCGTGGATACTCTTGTAGCTGTCGGCCAGCTCGGTGTATTTGCCCACGACGGCGATGCGGGCCTGCTCGCGCGGATGCAGGATCTTCTCGACCATCGCGCGCCACGGGCGCAGGTCGGGGTCCTTGGTCTCGAGGCGCAGCCGTGTGCACACCTCGCGGTCGAGCCCCTGCTCGTGCAGGCGGAGCGGAACCTCGTAGATGGAGCCCACGTCGGGGCTTTCCACCACGCACCCGAAATCGACGTTGCAGAACTGCGCGATCTTTCGTTTGAGGTCCTCAGACAGCGTGTGCTCGGTCCGGCACACGAGGATGTCTGGCTGAATGCCGATCTGCATCAGCTCACGGACCGAGTGCTGCGTCGGCTTGGTCTTGAGCTCCGCGGTCGCCGCGATGAACGGGACCAGGGTGAGGTGGATGAACAGGGTGTTGTCGCGCCCTACTTCCTGGCGGAACTGCCGAATCGCCTCGAGAAACGGCAACGATTCGATGTCACCGACCGTCCCGCCGATCTCGGTGATGACGACGTCATGGTCGGGCGCGAGACGCCGGATGGCCGCCTTGATCTCATCGGTGATGTGCGGGATTACCTGAACCGTCGATCCGAGGTACTCCCCGCGGCGCTCCTTGGTGATCACCGACAGGTAGATCCGGCCGGTCGTGACGTTGTTCACTTGGGACAGCGAGCGGTCGATGAACCGCTCGTAGTGTCCCAGGTCGAGGTCGGTCTCCGCGCCGTCGTCGGTGACGTAGACCTCCCCGTGCTGAAACGGGGACATCGTCCCCGGATCCACGTTGATGTACGGGTCGAACTTCTGGATCGTCACCTTGAGCCCGCGCTCGGTCAGGAGCCGGCCGAGCGACGCCGCGGCGATCCCTTTCCCGAGGGAGCTCACCACACCCCCTGTCACGAAGATGTACTTGGTCGAGCTCACCGACCCACCTCCTTGAGGTGTCGCGTCAGTTCCGCCTCCGTCCACCGCGCGTCCTCGGGCGTGTCCACACCGGGCGCCGGCGCTTCCGCGCTCAGCGCCACCCCGATCCGCATGCCGTGCAGCAGCGGGCGCAGCTGCTCGAGCTGCTCCCAGCCCTCCTCCGGCACGGGCGGCAACCGCACCCAGCGCGCCAGCGCGTCGGGCGTGTAGGCATACACCCCCACGTGCTGGCGGTACGTCACGGGTCCCGCGCCATCTCGCGCGAACGGCACCGCCGCCCGGGAGAAGTAGACCGCCCGGCCGTCGGGCGCCACCACGACCTTCACACGATTGGGATCGGCGGCCAGGGCCGCATCGAGACCCCCCGCCGCGGTGCCGATGGGGTCGCCCTGCCGCACCCGATCCACCGCGCCCGCGAGCGCGTCCGGAGCCACGAGCGGCTCGTCGCCTTGCACGTTGAGGATGACATCGAATGACGTAAACTCTTGTGTAGCAGCGACTTCCGCTACACGCTCCGTACCGGACCGGTGGCCCGGATCGGTGCGGACCGCCTCGAATCCGGCGCGCGTCACGACGTCGGCCACCGCGGCGGCATCCGTGGCGACGACGAGCCGGTCGCACAGGGCGGACTCGGCCACGCGCCGGACCACCCAGACGATCAGGGGTTCGCCCGCGAGAGGCAGGAGGGGCTTGTTCGGAAGGCGGCTGGAGCCCAGCCGCGCCGGGATAACGCCGAGGACGGGCACGGGGCAAGATACAAGACCCGTGCCGCCGAGTCTAGAGCAGGGATCGGGCCAGCGCCGCTAACTGCCCCTGGAGTCGTCACCTACGCCACCCCCGCAGGCGCGGTTGCTAGGCAACGGCGCGGGTGACCCGGAGGAAGTTCGCCAGCAGGCGCGGTCCCGGCTCGGTGCCGATCGACTCGGGGTGAAACTGGACCCCGTACACGGGGTGGACCCGATGCTTCAGGGCCATAATCTCCGCGGCGCGCGGCTGGTCGGCGCTCCAGGCCGTGATCACGAGGTCGCGTGGCAGGGAGGCCGGCTCGGCGACGAGGGAGTGGTAGCGCATCGCCGTGAATGGTGACGGGATACCCGCAAACAGCTCGTCGCCATCGTGTGCGACGGCTCCGGGCTTGCCGTGCATCAGGCGCCCGGCCCGCACCACACCGCCGCCGAACGCCGCCGCGATGCTCTGATGGCCCAGGCAGACCCCGAGGATCGGTACCGTCCCGGCGAGCGCCCGGATGAGGGCCACCGCGATCCCCGCCTCCTCCGGTGTTCCCGGGCCCGGCGACACGACCACCGCCTCGGGCCGCAGCGCCTGCGCGTCCGCCACGCTGAGGGCGTCGTTGCGGTACACCACGGGATCCGCCCCGAGTTGACCCAGCAGCTGGACGAGGTTGAAGGTGAACGAGTCGTAATTGTCGAGGACGAGGATCATGGGCTCGCGCGTGTGGCTGCCGCACCGCTGCCCTCATGGGACACTCCCCGTGCTCCCGGGGGGACAGTGACGTGGCGCACCTGACTTCCAGTGCCTTGTCGTGCAACAATTTGGGCCCACGCATCTCGACCAGGAACCCCCCGGCACGGGATTCGCTTGTCAGGAGGGGGGATGGGTGAATACACCGGCCGTCAGATGATGAGGGATTTCGCGCTATGAGCCTGGCATCGACGACATCGCGGGACGCCGTGGCCCTGGACGAGTACGTGGCCCGGTTGATCCCTGCCGTGACTGATCTGGTGAGACGGCTGACGGGCGCCGAGCCGCGCACGCAGCGCGTGGGCGCCTCGCACGCCCGCCTGTCGGCGGACCTGTCGTTCCCCGACGGCATCGGGCGCGGCACGATCGTGGCGGGCGTGTTTCGCTACCGTGGCGCGGTGCGCGTGGATCTCGCAATCGACCACAACCGCGTCTTTGCCGGGCGCGGCGGCGTGGCGTCGGAGAACCGCTGCTACCTGAACGACTACATCGCGTCGATCACCCTGGGATTGCAGGACGAGGGACTGCCGGTCGAGTTCGTGCGCAAGGTGGTGGCGGGTGTCGCCGCCGCGCGCAGCGCGGTCGAGCGCCACCGCCGCAACGGGGGCTGGTTCCGCGCGGAGATCACGACCGCGCGGCCGGTGTTCCTGCCGCGCGCGGCGGCGGTGGGCACAGACGGGTCGGGCGAAGGGGGCGGGCGCTAGCCAGCAGGGACCGTCCCCGCTCAGGCGCGGGGTCCCCGGCGCTCGAGGGCATCGAGCGCGGTCACGCACGCGTCGCCGAAGTAGTAGCGCACCTCGTCGCGCACGCCCCTGTAGAGCGACGGGCCCTGATCGAGGCAGACCAGCTCGCCGTCGTCCACCTCGGCCGCCGGGCAGAGCAGACCGTCGGTGAACGTCAGAGGAAACAGGCAGTCCACGATCGGCTTGAGGTCGTGGCAGTCGATACCCCGGGACGCGGCATAGGCATGAATCAGGCAGCCGCGGCCTCGGCGGTTCAGGAATACGCACGCACCATCCCGCATCCGCGTCCGGCGACTGCCGCCGCCCGGCATCTCGGGGTCGGCCTCGGTGTCCGTCTCGAGCCACAGCGCCCGCGGAATCCCGGTGAACGCTTCCAGCCCCTCGGCCTCCTCGAAGAGCCGCGTGGCATGCAGCAAATCCAGATCGACGCCGGACCTGCAGCACCAGTCGTGACAAAACCCGCACGCGAGACAGTGCGTGAAATAGCGACGCGTAAAAATGCGCGCGTCCACCCGCGCAAGGATCGGCACGCCGTACCGACTCGGGAACGGCTGCGGCAGGTCGACAATCGCGTCGGCGGGCGGCGGCGGCTTACGCATCGGCGGGTGCGTGGCGGAGACGGGCACGCCCGGTCCCGATCGCGGCCCCCGCGACATAGAGGGCCAGGGCGGCGGCGAGCGACGTGATGAATGGGTACGGCGCGCCGCCGAACGTCGCGCCCAGGTAGACCGCGAGGCCACCGACGAGGGTCGCGAGGGCCGTCCCCGCCCCACCCCACGTCGTGAACAGTCCGAAACAGACGACCACGAGGGCACCGGCACTGCCGAACGCCGACGCCTGCTCGACCAGCGCGAAGACACCCTCGGCCCGTGCCGCGAGCCCCCAGGCCAGCACGCCGAACACCACCACCCCGCCCCGAGCCAGCTGCAGCCGCCGCCGATCCGCGACGATGCCCAGGACCGGCGCCACCACGTTGTGCGACGCCAGACCGGCGGACACCAGCAGGGTCGTATCCACCGTCGACAGGATCGCGGAGACCAGGCTCCCGGCGAACAACACGTACAGCCCGGGTGGCAGCACGGTGCGGGCGACGGCGGGGAGGAGCTGCTCGGTGTCCGCGAGCGGCGGGACGATCCCGCCGGCCACGAGACCCACGCCCACGGGAATCAGCCCCACCGCCAGATACAGCCCTCCGGCCGCGAGGGTCCCGCCGCGCGCGACTTCGGGGGATCGCGCGGCGATGACGCGGGACACGAGCTCGGTGGCGACGACGGATCCGCACACGGGGATGGCCCACTCCTCGAGTAGCCCGAGCGGCGAGGCACCTGATCCCGCCGGGATGAGGGCCACGCGGCTCGCATCGATCGTGGCGACCGCGGCCGCGAGGCCGCCGTGCCAGGACACGACGGCAGCGGCCAGGACCCCGAGGCCGACGACGAGCAGGAGGCCCTGGATCAGGTCGGTCACGGCGTCCGCAAGGAGCCCGCCGAGTGTGGTGTACACCATGCACAGGACCGCGGCGACGCCGACCGCCGTCGCGATGTCCATGGTAGTCACGCTCGTCAGGACCTGCCCGAACCCCCGCAACTGCGCGGCGGCCCACAAGAGCGAGCTGGGGATGAGAATGACGGCGGCGGTCCGTTCGACACCCGGCGAATAACGGGTGCGGAAGAGATCCGCCAGCGTGGTCAGCCGTTTGCGCCACAGCGGCACCGCGAATACCCCGCCCATCACGATGAGGCACAACCCGTAGCCGAACGGCTCCGCGGTGGTGAGCGATACGCCGTCCCGGTAGGCCCGGCCGGCGGACGCGATGCACGTCTCGGCGCCGAACCACGTGGCGAACACCGTAAACGTCACCAGCGGGTACCCCAGGCGCCGTCCGGCGACGAGGTAGTCGTCCTCGGTGCGAATACGCGGCGCGATCCAGAGACCAATCGCGAGCTGGACCGCGAGATACCCGAGGATGGCGAGCAGGAGCCAGTTCATCGTCCGCCGAGCGTTTGCCCGCCGCTGCGCCGGGCGGACGCGCGCGCCGGCGCACGGGTCCAGCCCGGGCTGCGACGTCGCGTCAGAATCAGAAGAGGAGCGCCAGGAGGCGCACGGCCGCTCGAGCGCTGCGGTAACCGGCGTAGACGGTCGCCGCGAGCACGAGCAGGACGGTTCCGACGAGTGCCGCGAGCGTCAGGCGGCTCGACCGGGCGGTGCGCCCCGGCTCGCTGAGCCACCGCTCGAACAGCGCCAGGTTGCGCCGATTGGCCCGGAATCCGACGTCGAACAGGTCGCCGACCAGCGGCACGGCCCCGAGCACCGTGTCCAGGGCGAGGTTGAGGAGCATGCGGCCCACGACCGGGGCGGGCGCCCCGGCGAGGAGCGCCGTCAGTACGACGTAGCTCGCGACGAGGCCGCCCAGCGCGTCGCCCACGCCGGGGACCAGGCCCAGGATCGGATCGAGGCCGACGTGTAGGGCGGTGCCAGGGATACGGACGGCATCGTCCCAGATTCGCACGAGACGCCGCAGGAACGCGGCGGGCGCGGTGGCGCCATGGTCGGTCACCGGGCAAAGGGGCCGGGTGGGGGCGCACCGCTGTCCTCCCTCAGGGCGCCTCCGCGGGCCACAGGGGCGCGAGGGGCACGTGCAGAGCGGGGTAGCCCGTGGGAAGATCGATGCCGTGCTCGGTCTGGAGGCAGAACTCGGGTGCGGGTCCAAGGACCATGCGTCGCATCCACAGCGCTGCCTGCGCGGTCTCGATGACCGGCTGCAGGGCTTGCCAGACTTCCTCGTAGCGGACGCCGGCCGGCTTCGCGAACCAGTACCCGTGCTGCGGGCTCGGCAGGGGGGCACCGAGCCGCAGCGCATAGAGGCCCGCCGTGCCGCCGTGCGCAGCCGCGGCGGCGGCGGCGTGCGCCCGTTGGCGGCTGGCCGTGACTGCCGCGTCGTTGAGGGGGTCCAACGCGGCCGAGTCGTGCAGCCAGTACCAGTCTTCGTACGCCCGCCCGCCCTGATTGGCCCACGGCGCGCCCTGGAGGGCAGCGGAAGCCGAGCCCGTGAACCCGGGCGACGGCGCGCGGGCGAGTGCCTCGTGGAAGGCGTGCTGCAGCCGCTCGTAGGCCGCCGCCGATACGTCGGGCCGAGGCCAGTGCCAGAACACGTACGCGATCATCAGGCTCGGCTCCGCGCTACAACCGCATGCGCTGGAGCCAGGCGCCGAAGCGGGGATCGCCGCGTAGCGGGTCCAGCATGGGGTCCACGCGCAGGTATGCCATCCAGCCGCGGCGCTCGGCGTAGGCCCGCTCGATGGCCGCAAAGGCCCGGTCGGGCTCCCCGAGCGCCACATGCAGGATGGCGAACGGTACCGCGGAGACATAGCCGGTCCGCGCGCGCTCCTCGAGCCGCCCCAGCACCGCCCGGGCGTCGTCGATCCGACCGGCGCGCGCCAGCGTCGCTCCGAGGCCGGCAGCGGCGTACGCCGAGTCCTCGGCCAACGCCAGCGCCTCCCGGAACGCCGTTTCCGCCTGGGCGGTCGCTCCGCGCATCAGGTGGACGAGGCCCAGCACCCGGTGGCTCTCTTCGGCCGCCGGGTTCAGCGCGATGGCGCGCCGGAGCTGGTCCACCGCGTCGTCGTACTGCCGGGTGTAGTAACACGCCCACCCCATGGCCCGGCGGATCGGCACCGACGTCGGATCGAGCTCGAGCGCCGCGCGGACCGCGGCGACCCCTTCGGTGCCCCGGCCCAGGGCCACGAGCGGGAACGCGCGCCACTGGTGCGCCGTCGCGTACGTGGGGCTCAGCTCGATCGCTCGGTTGAAATGCCGCAACGCGGCTGGCCAGTCCCAGTCGTGAATGAACAGCACCCAGGCGAGCGACGTGTGTGCCTCGGCCAGTCCTTCGTCGAGCGCGAGGGCCTTGTAGGCGAATTCCTTGGCACGCGCGAATCCCTCGGCCACCGGCGTGCCGCTGTAGTCGAGGTGCAAGGCGTGGGCGTCGGCGAGCCCGGTGTACGCGAGGGCGTACGCGGGGTCTTCCGCGATGGCCCGCTCGAAGTACGCCACGGCCTGCACGACCCCCTCCTGCGTTCGCTGGTTCCAGGCGTACCGGCCTTTCAGGTAGAGCGCGTGGGCGCGCACGTTGTCCGTGTAGCGGCGGGGGCTGGGATCGCCCACGGCCCCCAGGAGCGTCGCCCGGAGTGTGCGCACGATCGTCCGGGCGATCTCATCCTCGATCGCGAACACGTCGGACACCTCCCGATCGTAGCGCTCGGACCACAGGTGTCGGCCGTCGTCGGTGCTCGTCAGCCGCGCGCTGATCCGCAGGCGCCGCTCCTGCTGGCGGACACTGCCCTCGAGCACGGCGGAGACGCCAAGGTGCGCGCCGATCACGCGCACGTCCTGCGGCTTGTCCTTGAGCGCGAACACCGACGTCCGCGAAGCGACGCGAAGTCCGTCCACCTGGGCGAGCGCGTCGATCAGCTCCTCGGTGATGCCGTCGCTCAGGTACTCGGCGTCGGGGTCCGGACTGAGATTGGCGAACGGCAACACCGCTACCGCCAGGGGGACTCCGGGCGGGCGAACGGCCGGTGCGGCGGGGCCGCTGAGGGCATCGGCGAACTCGAGAGTCGTGGCGAACCGCTGGGCGGGCTCCTTCGCCAGCGCCCGTCGCACGGCGGCGTCCATGGCCACGGATACCTCCGGCCGACGCGCGCGCAGCGAGGGCGGCACCGCGGTGACGTGCCGGGCCATCACGGCGCGCGCACTCGGTCCGGCGAACGGCGGCTCGCCGGCCAGCATCTCGTACACGACACACGCCAGGCTGTACTGATCGCTGCGGCCATCGAGGTCGGTCTCGCCGCTGGCCTGCTCCGGACTCATGTAATCGGGCGTTCCCACCGCAACCCCCGACTCGGTGATCTGATCGGGACGACCGGATTCCCATACCGCGCGCGCCACGCCGAAATCGGCGAGCAGCGGTGCGCCTTCGTGAAAAATGACGTTGTCCGGCTTGATGTCGCGATGCACGACACCCTGGCGGTGCGCGTAGTCGAGCGCGGCCGCGAGCGCCCGGGCCACCGCGGACACGGTGTCGATGGGCAGCGGTCCTTCGCGCCGCAGTCGGTCGCGCAGCGTCTCGCCCTCGAGGAACGGCATCACATAGTAGACGAAGCCGTCGCACTCGCCCGAGTCGTGCAGCGGGAGGATGCCGGGGTGGACGAGGCGCGCGGCGATGTGGATCTCGCGGAGGAAGCGGTCGGGCTCGCAACAGCGGTCGGTGAGCAACGGGGACAGGACCTTCACGGCGACCGTCCGCTCGTGACGGAGGTCGCGCGCCCGGTAGACGCTCGCCATCCCGCCGCGCCCGATTTCACGCTCCAAGGCGTAGCGGTCGGCCAGCGCCACGCGCAACCGCTCCGGCACGGTATCGAGAAGGTCTGGCATGCGTCTCTCTGCCTGGCGCTCTCCTCCCTCGATGGAACGCCGGGAACGGCGTCGACGTTCCGGGCGGGAGGCGGCCCGTCAGGCCCGAGGGTGGAACTGGCGGTGGACGGATCGCAGGTACTCGCGATCCACGTGCGTGTACAGCTGCGTCGTGGCGAGGTCCGCGTGCCCGAGCATCTCCTGGACGGCGCGCAGGTCGGCTCCCCCTTCGAGGAGATGGGTCGCGAAGGTGTGGCGCAGCGTGTGGGGCGTCACGCGCTTCGCGAGCCCGGCCCGGGCGGCGGCCTGCCGGATGATACCCCACGCGCCGACGCGCGAGAGGGGCGCGCCGCGCGCGTTGAGAAACAGCCCGCCGCGTCCCGATCCGTGGTCGAGGCCGGGCCGGATCTCGCGGGCGTACAGCGCCACCGCGCCCAGGGCGCGGCGCCCGACCGGCACGAGCCGCTCCTTGTCCCCTTTGCCGCGAATGCGCACGAGCCCCTCCTCGAAAAACACGTCGTCGAGTCCGAGACCGACGAGCTCGGAGACCCGCGCGCCCGTGGCGTACGCCAGCTCGAGCAGCGCTCGATCGCGGATGGGGAGCGGGCCATCGGCACGCGGCGCGGCAACGAGGCGCTCGACCTCGGCGACCGTGAGAACGGCGGGCAGCGTACGCCACCCTTTCGGCGTCTCGATCTGCTCAGTGGGGTCGCGGACGGCGAGGCCTTCACCCACGAGAAACCGGAAATAGGTGCGCAGGGCCGAAATCTGGCGGCGAATGGTCGCTGTCGCGAGCCCGAGGTCCTTCAGGGCATAGACGAACTGGCGGATGTGGGCCGTCGTGAGGGCGTCGGGGGCGCGCAACCGGCGCGCCGCAGCCCATCCGGCCAGGCGTCGCACGTCGCGCAGGTAGTTGTCGGTGGTGTGGTGGCTGCCTCCGGCCTCGAGCGCCAGATAGTCCCGAAACCGCTCGAGGCCGAACGCCCGCGCCACGTCGTCGGGAAGCGCCGGGGTCGCCTTACGGGGCCTGACGGGGGGCATGGTCCACGAGCGAGGGCGTCAGGGGGTCGGGGCGGCGCCGCGGCGGCGCCAGATGGTGAAGCCGACCGCGACCGCGGCCGCCAGGGCGACGATGCCCAGCATCACGTTCACGCGCCCGATGGCCGCGAGGACCCCGTCGAGGTTGTCGCCCAGGGCGTACACCGCGAGCGTAATTGCGCCGTAGTACACCGCCGATGCCAGCGCCACGGGCACCAGCGTGCGGGGTGCGGAGAGCCCGGAGATGCCGGCAAACGGGCAGACCACGGCGCGCCAGACCGGCAGGAGGCGGGACAGGAAGATGCCCAGGGAGCCGTGCCGATCGTACTCGGCCGCGATCCGATCGAGCGTGGCATCGGACAGTAACCGCGGACCCAGACGGCCGCTGAACACCGAGCGTCCGTACCGCCGCGCCAGGGCATACACGCCGATCGCCGACGTGACGTTCGCGCTCCAGGTCAGGCCGAAGACGAGCCAGGGGTCCATCAGACCGCGGCCGGCCAGGAACGCGCCCAGCGCGACCGCGGTATCCGCCGGGACGGGGGGAAAGATGTTTTCCACGCCCGCGAGCACGGTGATCGCGATGTACAGCGGGCCCGGAGGCAGACCCTCGAGGAACAGCAGGAGCTCGGACACGTCTGCAAACGTCGCCGGTCGACGTCGCTTACTCAAGCGGGGTCGGGAGGCCCCGCATCCGCGGCGCTTGCGTCGGGCGCGTTATTCCAGTCCCAGCACGCTGGTCGAGCTCCGGGGGAGCCCGCGCTCGTCGAGGACCACGACGGCGAGCGCCGCGATCCCCTCACCCCGGCCGATGAACCCCATCCCGTCGTTGGTCGATGCCTTGACCGAGACGTGTGTCGGTCCGGTCACGAGCACTTCGGCGAGCTTCACCTCCATCTCGGCGAGGTACGCCCCGAGGTGCGGTTCCTCGGCGATGATGGTGACATCCGCCTGGTGGACGTGCAGCCCGTACTCGGCGGCCGCGAGGTTCGCTTTGCCCAGCAGCGTCAAGGAACGCGCGTCCTGCCAGCGGGGGTCGGACGGTGGAAACATCCGGCCGATGTCTCCGAGGCTGGCGGCGCCGAGGACGGCGTCCGTGATCGCATGACAGACGACGTCGGCGTCCGACCATCCGGCGAGACCGCGGGCGTGTGGGACCTCGACGCCGCCGAGGATCAGCTTGCGTCCGGCCACCAGGCGGTGTGAGTCGTATCCGATTCCGACACGCATGCGTCAGCTCCTCAGGATCCTGATTGCCAACTGGGCCGCGTTCTTCGCATTGTCGATGCCGACGGTCCCCACGGGAACGCCCGTCGGCAGCTGCGCGATCGCCAGGAGCGCGTCCATCCCGTTGAGCGGGCCGACCGCGAACGGCACGCCGATCACGGGCAGGTCGGTGAGCGACGATGCGTAGCCGGGGAGCGCGGCGGAGAGCCCCGCCCCGGCGATCAGGACCCGGGTGCCCTTCCCCCGCGCCGTGCGGACCAGCTCGGCCGTCGCGTCGGGTGCGCGGTGCGCGGAGGACACGTGGAACTCGTAGCTGACGCCCGCCTGGTCGAGTACTTCGAGGGCGGGCGCGATCTTCGGTCGGTCGGATTCGGAGCCGACGAGGATGAGGACGTCGGCCATGCTCAGGCGGCCTCCGGCAACAGGGAGTAGTCCTGCCGCCGCTTTCTCGGCTCGTAGCCGGCGTCGTGGATCAGGCGCTGCATCTCGTCCAGGGTCGTCCGGACCGCGGTGCCCGCGGCGGATACGACATTCTCTTCCATCATGAGCGAGCCGAAATCGTTGGCGCCGAAGCGCAGCGCGACCTGGCCCACCTTCATGCCCATGGTGACCCACGAGGCCTGAATGTTAGGGACGTTGTCCAGCACCAGCCGCGCGATGGCCTGCGTCCGGAGGTAGGTCGTGGCGTCGGTTTTCGCGACGGTTCCTTCCATCTCGGTGTGCTCGGGCTGCAGCGGCCAGCAGATGAACGCGGTGAACCCGCCGGTGCGCGCCTGCGTCTCGCGGACCCGGAACAGATGCTCGATGCGGTCGGCGGCGGTCTCGCCGAGGCCGAACATCATCGTGACGCTGGTCTTGAGCCCCATCCGATGCGCGATTTCCATCACCTCGAGCCAGCGGTCCGCGCCGGCTTTCTTCTTGGCGACACGATCCCGCACCTCCTGGACGAGAATCTCCCCGCCCCCGCCGGGAATGGAGTCGAGCCCGGCGGCGACGAGCTCGCGGAGCACCTGCTCGATGGTCAGGCCGAAACGGGACGCGAAGAAATCCACTTCCGATGGCGAGAAGGCATGGATGTGAATCGCGTGGTTGCGCTTGATGTAGCGCAGCAGGTCCAGATACCACGCGAACGGGATGTAGGGGTTGTGACCGCCCTGCATGAGGATCTGCACGCCACCGAGTGCCTTGACCTCGTCCACCTTGCGGCCGATCTCCTCGAACGACAGGAGGTAGCCCTCGCGGTGCTTCGGTCGGCGGTAGAACGCGCAGAACTTGCAGTCGGCGACGCAGACGTTGGTGTAGTTGATGTTGCGGTCGATGATGTAGGTGACGACGGGTTCGGGATGCAGCCGCCAGCGCACGTCGTCGGCCGCGGCGCCCAGCTCGAGCAGTGGTGCCCGCTCGTACAGCTCGAGATAGGAGCGGAACTCGGGAGCGGACCGATCCACCATCGTCAGGCCACCTGCAGAAACTGGAGCGACCCGTCGGGGACGACGCCGTCCGCGGCCAGGCGGCGGAAGAAATCGGTCAGCCCGGCCTGGTGCTTGTAACTCAGGGCGTAGTCCAGGCCGCCGAGGTAGGCGCGGCACGCGGCGCGCGACACGCCGGTCGCCTGCGCCGCCGCGTCCGCCAGCAGGTCGAGGTGTGCCAGTCCCCAGTCGCGCGAGGCGCACAGGGCGGCGTGCACGTCGCGGACCCGCCCGGTCGGCGCCCGCCGCCGGGCCGCCCACACGGCGAACACGAAGGGGAGACCCACCCACTGCTTCCACTCGGCGCCGAGGTCGTAGCGATGGGCGTAGGCCTGCTGCTCCGCCAGGAGCAGCGCCGGATCGCCGATGACGAGGACGGCGTCGTGCGGCAGACGGGCCAGCGTCCCGAGATCTCCGGTCTCGGCACGGGCCTGCGCCAGCTGGGGCCGCACCTTCCAGACGTGCCGGCACAGGAGTCCGAGCAGGGCCGCCGAGGTGCGCGAGGACGCGGACACGAGCACCGTGCGGCCGTCGAGGTCGTGCGCGGGTCGCCGGCTGAACAACGCCACGCTCCGCACCGGACCGTCGCAGGAGATGGCGAGGTCGGGCAGGAGCACGAGATCGCGGGCGTGGCGCGCGTACTCGACCGCCGAAACCACTGAGACGTCGAGCTCGCCCGCGGCCAACAGGTCGTTCAGCTCGGACGGTGTACCGGTCACGAGTTCGGCGGCGAGCGGCTGGCGCCCGCGATCGATCGCCCCGTAGACCGGGTAGCAGTTGATGTAGCCGATGCGGCCGACTTTCACTCGGCGGCCTCGACGGCGCTCGCGATCACCGGCAGGCGCCGGCGCGGCCGGGCCTCGGCGCGGTGCTCGATGCGGAACGTGGGTCCCTCGGGTCCCGCCGACCGCGCGCGCGTCTGACCGGGGATCCAGTCCTCGAAGGTGCGGATCGGCCGGTACAGCGCGTCGCGCTCCACGGGCTCCTTGCCCGCGCCGCGGATCAGTCCGACGATGTCGTCGTAGGACATCCACATCGGGGTCCCGGCGCCCGCCTCGTGGTAGACCCGCTCGAACACGACGGTGCCCTCGAGGTCGTCGCAGCCGAATCCGAGCGCCAGCTGCGAGATGAACGGGGTGACCATGGGCCAGTGCGTCTTGACGTGCGGGATGTTGTCGAGAAAGAGGCGTCCTACCGCGACGTTCTTGAGATCGTCGAAGCCGGACGTCGCCGAGCCCTGCCGCCCGAGCTGCTCGCCCAGCACGTTGTGGTCGGGATGGTACGCCAGCGGGATGTAGCACAGGAACCCGCCCGTCTCGTCCTGGAGGTCCCGCAACGCGCGCAGGTGGCCGACGCGGTCGGCCAGGGTCTCGACGTGCCCGTACAGCATCGTGCAATTCGAGGGAATGCCGAGAGCGTGGGCCTCGCGGTGGACCCGGAGCCACTCGTCGCCGGTGAGCTTGCGGTCCGCGATGGTTGCCCGCGTGGCCGGACTGAAGACCTCGGCGCCTCCACCCGGCAGGCTCGTCACTCCCGCGTCCCGCATCGCCACCAGCACGTCGCGGGTATGCATCCCCTCGATCCGGGCGAGGTGCGCGACTTCCACGGCGGTGAGGGCCTTGATGTGCACGCCCGGATGCCGCTCCCGCAAACCGCGGAACAGGTCGAGGTAGTACCCCAGGCGCAGCTTGGGGTGCAGGCCGCCGACGATGTGGAATTCGCGGGTGGGGTTGTCGCTCGCCGCCGCCGCCTCCGCGAAGACCTCGTCGAGAGTGCGCGTATAGGCGCCCTCTTCCTGCGGCATCCGCGCGTAGGAGCAGAAGATGCAGGTGTTCCGCAGCACGCAGACGTTCGTGGGATTGAGGTGCTGATTGGCCGCGAAGAACACACGGTCGCCGTTCGACCGGCGGTTCGCGCGGTCGGCCAGCTGGCCGATGGTCAGGAGGTCGGGCGACCGGTACAGCGCGAGGGCGTCGTCGGGCGACAGCCGCTCGCCGCGCGCCACCTTGTCGGCGATGGGGGCGAGGGTGGGATCGACCCGTCCGCCCGGCAGGCCGGCGGCTGACCGGCTCATCACGCCGCTCGCTTGACCGCGAGCGTAACGTTGTGCCCGCCGAACCCGAACGAGTTGGAGAGGGCGACGTCGATCTGCCGCGTCACCGCGCTGTTGGGCGCGCTGTTCAGGTCGCAGGCCGGATCGGGCGTGAACTGGTTGATCGTCGGGGGGATGCTGCCGTGATGGATCGTGAGGACGCAAACCGCGGCCTCGAGCGCGCCGGCGGCGCCCAGCAGGTGTCCGGTCATCGACTTCGTGGAGCCGAAGATCAGGCTGCGGGCGTGCTCACCGAACACACCCTTGACGGCGGCCGTTTCGGCCGCGTCGCCGTGGGGTGTGGAGGTGCCGTGCGCGTTGATGTACCCGATGTCCGCTGGCTGCGCGCCCGCGTCTCCGATCGCGAGCTGCATGGCACGGCGCGCGCCTTCCCCGTCGGGTGAGGGAGCGGTGATGTGGTAGGCGTCGGCGGTCATGCCGTAGCCCGCCATCTCCGCGTAGATGCGGGCGCCACGGCGGCGCGCGTGCTCCCACTCCTCGAGAATCAGCACGGCCGCGCCGTCGCCCATCACGAACCCGTCGCGGTCCTTGTCGAACGGGCGGCTCGCGGCCTGCGGCGCGTCGTTGCGCGCCGAGAGCGCTTTCATGTTGGCGAAGCTGGCCACGGCGAGCGGTGTGATCGCGGCCTCCGACCCGCCGGCGATCATGACGTCGGCGTGATCGTGCTGGATGAGACGCAGTGCCTCACCGAGGGAGTGGCCGGACGTGGCGCAGGCCGACGACGTGGAGTAGTTGGGCCCCTTGGCGCCCCAGCGCATCGAGACCAGCGCCGAGGCGACGTTGGGCATGAACATGGGCACGAAGAAGGGGGACACGCGGTCCGGGCCCTTCTCGAGATACAGCCGGCACTGCTCCTCGAAGGTCGCGATCCCGCCGGTCCCCGTACCGATCAGCACCCCGACCCGGGTGAGGTCGGTTCCCGCGAGGTCATCGCCGAAGCAGGCGTCCCCGATGGCCTGAGCGGAGGCGGCCATGGCGAACTGGGAGAACAGGTCGTAGCGCCGGATCTCCTTGCGGTCCAGGTATCGCGTCGCGTCGAAGTCCTTGACTTCGCACGCGAACCGCACGGCGAGCCGGCCCGGATCGAACCGCGTGATGGGTCCGGCGCCCGACCGTCCCGCCAGCAGGCCCGCCCATGTCGTGGCGACGTCGTTCCCGAGGGGCGTCACGAGCCCGAGGCCAGTCACCGCCACGCGCCGTCGCACCAGGCTAGCTCTCCCCCATCTTCTCGTGGAGGTACTTCATCGCGTCTCCCACGGTGCGGAGCTTCTCCGCTTCCTCGTCGGGGATATCGATGTCGAACTCCTTCTCGAAGGCCATGACCAGCTCGACCGTATCGAGACTGTCCGCACCGAGGTCCTCCATGAAGCTGGCGCCGCTGGTGAGCTTGTCGCGCTCGACGCCAAGCTCATCGACGATGATGTCCTTCACCTTCTCTTCGAGCTGCTTCATGTCCATTGCCATGGTCGACCCTCAGGTACGAAGGAGAACGGAGAAGCGACGGTCGGACCTCACATCACCATCCCGCCGTCAATGACCAGCACCTGACCCGTAATGTAGCTCGCATACTCGGATGCGAGAAAGAGCACCGCGCCGGCGATGTCGGCGGCACTCCCGAGCCGTCCGAGTGGAATCCGCCCGAGCAGCACCTGGCGCTGCTCGTCGCTCAACACTTGTGTGAGGTCCGTGTCGATGTACCCCGGCGCGATGGCGTTCACGAGCACGTTCCGCCCCGCCAGCTCGCGCGCCACGGCCTTGGTGAACCCGACGAGGCCCGCCTTCGAGGCCGAGTAGTTGGCCTGCCCCTTGTTGCCCGTCAGTCCGACCACGCTGGTGATGTTGATGATCCGGCCCCACCGGCGCTTGATCATCCCCCGGGCGGCGGCCTTGGTCACCAGAAACGCGCCTTTGAGGTTGGTGTCCAGCACCTCGTCCCAGTCCTCTTCGCGGATGCGGAAGAGCAGGTTGTCGCGGGTGAACCCGGCGTTGTTGACGAGGATGTCCGGGGCGCCGAGCTCCGCCTCGAGGGCGGCGAACGCCGCGGTCACCTGATCGGCGTTGGCGACGTCGCAGCCGTACGCATGGGCCCGGTCCCCGAGTGCCGCAGCGGCATCCCGGGCGCGCGCCGCGTCGCGCGCCAGAATCGCCAGCGTGGCGCCCGCCTGATACAGGGCCGTCGCGGTCGCCTGCCCGATGCCCCGCGAGCCACCGGTGACCACGGCCGTGCGCCCCGCGAGGTCGATCATCATGGTCAGGGAGTGGCGCCCGCGAGGAATTGCTCGACCTCGGCGGCGGTCCCGAGACTCGCGGCCGTCCGACCCGGGAGGATGCGCCGCAGCAGTCCGCTGAGCACGGCGCCGGGTCCGATCTCAAGGACGCGGGCCCCGTCGCCAGCCGTACGCGCGGCCTGCTCCATGCACGCGACCCAGCGCACCGGCGCGGTCAGCTGCTGGACGAGCAGGGCCCGGGCCCGCGCGGCGGTCGTGACGGGTTCGGCGGTCGCGTTCGCGATCACGGGGAACGTGGGATCGCGGAACGGTGCCGCCGCCAGCGCGGCGTCGAGCGGCGCGGCGGCCGGCTCCATGAGCGGCGAATGGAACGCCCCCGATACTTTGAGTGCCACGACGCGCTTGGCGCCGCGGGCCTGGCAGGCCTCGCCCGCCCGTATCACCGCGTCGGGGTCCCCCGAGATGACGGTCTGGTCGGGAGCGTTGAGGTTCGCGGCCACCGCGACGCCCGCGCCCGTGGACGCTTCCTGGCAGGCGGCTTCGACGTCGGCGGTGGCCAGCCCGAGGACGGCCGCCATGCTGCCGGGGCGCTCGGTGCCGGCCTGGTGCATCAGCTCGCCGCGACGCCGGACGAGGCGTGCGGCGTCCGCGACGTCGAGCGCCCCGGCGGTGACGTAGGCGGTGTACTCGCCGAGCGAGTGACCCGCCGCGGCCACGGGGTGCGAGACGCGGCCGCGCACGACGGCGAACACGGCTGCGGAGTGTGCGAGGATCGCGGGTTGCGCATTGTGCGTCTGTGTGAGCTCGTGCTCCGGGCCTTCGAACATGAGCCGCGACAGCGGGACGCCGAGCGCGTCGTCCACCCGCGCGAACGTATCGCGCGCCTCCGGGAACCGCTCGGCCAGATCGCGCCCCATCCCTACCCGCTGTGCCCCCTGCCCCGGGCAGAGCCACACCGCGGCTACCATCGGATGACTGCCGACGCCCAGGTGAACCCGGCGCCGAAGGCGACGAGGAGGATGGTCATGCCGGGTTGGACGCGCCCGGTGCGCACCGCTTCGTCGAGCGCGATGCCGATCGAAGCCGCCGACGTGTTGCCGAACCGCTCCACGTTGACGTAGACCTTGTCCATCGGCATCCCCGCATGCTTCGCGGTGGACTCGATGATCCGGATGTTCGCCTGGTGCGGGATGAGCAGGTCGACGTCGGCACCGGTGAGGCCGGCGCGCGTGAGGGCTTGGTCGCAGGCGTCCGTCATCGACAGCACCGCGGCTTTGAACACTTCCCGCCCGGCCATCTTGATGAAGTACGAGCCGTCCGTGAGCATCGCCTCGTCGGGCGGGTGCACGGCGCCGCCGCCCGGCCGGTACAGCAGCTCCGCGAGCGTGCCGTCGGACTTCATGTAGCTGGACAGAATGCCGCGTGATCCGTCGCCGCGCCGGACCACCGTCGCGCCGGCGCCGTCGCCGAACAGCACCGCCGTAGCCCGGTCGGTCCAATTCATGATCTTCGTCAGCCGCTCGGACGCCACGACCAGCACCCGCTCCGCCTGCTCGCTCGCGATCAGCCCCTCGGCCACGTTGAGCGCATACACAAAACCGGAGCACGCAGCGCCCACGTCGAACGCGGCGGCACGCTTCGCGCCGAGAATCGCCTGGAGATCGCACGCCTGTGCCGGGAGCAGTCGGTCGGGGGACGCGGTGGCGTACACGATCGCGTCGAGGTCGAGCGGGGTGAGCCCCGCCACCGCGAGGGCGCGCTCGGACGCCCACATGCCCATGCAGGCGTTGGTCTCGTCGTCGCTCGACACGCGCCGCTCGCGGATCCCGGTGCGGTCGCGGATCCACTCGTCGGACGTGTCGAGCACCTTGGAGAAGTCGTCGTTGGTGAAGACCCGCTTGGGCGCGTAGCTCCCGGTCCCCACCAGCTCGGCGAAGGGCCGTTTCACGGCGCCACCCCTTCGCTCGCCAGCTCCTCGCCGATGTGGGCGGACAGGTGCGTGTCCGCGGCCCGCCGGGCGACCTGGATCGCGTTGCGGATGGCTTTGGCGTCGCTGGAGCCGTGGCAGATGACCGTGACCCCGCGCACGCCGAGGAGCGGGGCGCCGCCGTACGTCGCGTAGTCGAGCACCTCCAGCACGCGGCCCATCTCGGTGCGTTGCAGGACGTCCGGCAGCTCGCGCGTGAGCAGTCGGACGAAGAACCGCGCGGACGACTCGTAGAACTTGAGGACGACGTTGCCCACGAACCCGTCGCACACCACCACGTCGAGCGGTCCGTCCCGGACCGTGCCGGCGGGGATGTCCCGACCCTCGACGTTGCCGATGTACTGGATGCCGTGCGCCGAGCGCAGCAGCTGGTGCGCCTCACGGACCACGGCCGTGCCTTTGCCGTCTTCTTCGCCGACGTTCAACAGGCCCACCGCTGGGTGCGCGCGACCGAGGATGTCCCGCGCGTACACGGTGCCGAGGTGGGCGAAGCCGACGAGCTCCTGCGCGTCGCAGTCGACGTTGGCCCCTGCGTCGATGACCAGGACGGGGGCGGTCGCGGTGGGAAACAGGGTGCCGATGGCCGCGCGCTTGACGCCCGGATGCAGCCGCAGGACCAGCGTGGCGGCGGCCAGCACGGCACCGGTGTTGCCGGCCGAGATGAACGCGTCCGACCGGCCGTCGCGTTGCAGGCCGAGCCCGACCATGATGGAGGAGTCGGGCTTGCCCTTGATCGCGGCGAGGGGTTTCTCCGCCATGCCGACCACCTGGGGCGCCTCGACCAGCTCGATCCGCGTCCGGTCGGCGTCGGGATGGCGCGCCAATGCAGCCTCGACATCGGCCTGGCGCCCCACGAGCTGGACGGTGAACCCCGCCGGCAGCTCGCGGATGGCCTGCGCGGCACCTTCGATTTCGACGTCGGGGGCGTTATCGCCCCCCATCGCGTCCAGCGCGATGCGGATCACGTCAGTCCTCGACCGCGACCCGCTGTTCGCCCTTGTAATAGCCGCAGGTGGGGCACACGCGATGCGGCTGCTTGAAGTCACCGCACCGGGGGCACGGCTGCAGGGTGGTCGCCGTCGCCTTGTAGTGCGTGCGGCGTGCCCGCTTCTTCCGCTTGGAGGTTCGTCGCTTGGGGACAGCCATCTCAGTCGCCTCGCTCAGGGCGCAGTTGGTCCCGCAGCGCGGCGAGCGCCGACCACCGATTGTCCGGTTCCGGCGCGCAGCCGCACGGGCCCGCGTTCAGGTCCGCTCCGCACCGCGGGCACAGCCCGCGGCAGTCATCCTTGCACAACACATAGCGCGGCGCCGCGAGTAGGAGTTCCTCGCGGACGGCGGGCCGCACGTCAATCTCGTGGGCCTCCGGGGCAAGGGGATACGCGTCCGGGTCGCCGAGCGCGTCGGCATCCCGGGTGAACAACGCGGCCACCTCCGCCCGCACCGCGACCGCCAACGCTCGCAGGCACCGCCGGCACTGCGCCTGCGCGACGGTGCGCACCTCACCGTGCCAGTAATAGCGCCCGTCGCCCGTCGCCTGTAGGCGACCGGACACACGCACCGGTTCCGCCAGAACCAGGTCGAGCCCGTCGATCAGCGCGTCGGCCTGCCCCAACTCGCCGGTCGTGACCACCGGACCGCGCGCGAGCTCGCGCAGATCGACCTGCAACATGGTCGGCGAAGCTAACTCGTTGTGGGACTTGCGTCAACCTAACCCGACACGGTCGTGACCAATCCCCGCTCGGCGAAAAAGAACGCCACCTCCCGCGCCGCGTTCTCCACCGAATCCGACGCGTGAATCGCGTTCCGCTCCTTGGACTGTGCGTAGAGTTTGCGGATCGTCCCGGCCCGCGCCTCGGCGGGGTCGGTCGCCCCGATGACGTCCCGAAGGTGGCCGACGGCGTCGGCCCGCTCGAGTGCGAGGGCGAGCACCGGGCCCGAGGTCATGAACGTGCACAGGGACGAAAAGAACGGCCGCTCCCGATGCACGGCGTAAAACGCCTCGGCTTCGGGCCGGGTGAGCCGCAGCAGGTGGGCGCCGCGCAGGCGAAAGCCCTGCTCTTCCAGGTGCGCGACGATCCGTCCGGTGTGCCCGGCCAGTACGGCGTCGGGCTTGACGATAGCCAAGGTGAGCATGGGGCTGGGGGGTTGGGGTGACCGCGCCGGGCGCGTCAAATCGCCAGGAGCCGGCGCACGAGGTCGGCGCGGGTCAGCATCCCGACCACCGCGCCGTCCCGGGTGACGGGGAATCGCTCCACGCCCTTGGTGTTCATCAGCGACGCGACGTCGGACAGGGTTTGGTCCTCCGACACGCTGAGCACCGATCGAGCCATCACGTCGCGCACCGGCAGGTCGCGGGCATCGGCGACTCCGTGCGCGACCTGCGCAGGCGTCAGCGCGCGGAAACTGCCCGTCGTCGAGCGCTGCAGATAGCTGGGCAGGAGGTGCCGCAGCAGCTCCCGGTGCGTCACGATCCCGACGAGCGCGTTGTTCTCGTCCACCACGGGTACCGCGCGCAGGTCGCGCTCGACCATCACCCGTGCGACCGATCCCAGGCTCTGCTCCGGACGCGCGGTGACCACTCCGGGCGTCATCACGTCCCGCACCATGAGCTGGCCGGGCAGCTCGACCGACCCGAGGGCGCCCGCGGCGAGCACCTCCTCGGGCGTCCGGGCGGCGACGATGTCCCGGACCGTCTCGGGATCCGACAGCACGCGGGCGAAGGCCGCGACCACCTGGAGATAGCGCGCTGCCTCGCGCGGCGGAGCCACAATCAGGATGACGATCCGGGCGGCCCGTTGCGGGTCTTTCTCCCACGGGATCGGCTGCGTCGCGACGCCGACGGCGGTCGCGAGCTGGTCCACGGCGTCGGTGCGAACGTGCGGCAGGTAGGCATGCTCACCCACCGATACGACGTCCTCGAGGTGAGCCGCGCGCAGCGCGGCGCGCAGCTTCTCCGGGTCCGCGACCGCTCCCGCCGCCACGAGGCGCTCGAGCAGGCGCTCGGCGGCTTCCACCACGGTCGCGGCGACGAGCGGCACGACGACGTGGCGGGGCGCGACGACGTCGCGCAGTTTCACAGGCGCTTCCGGAGCAGGTCCACCACGTCGGAGGGACGGCGCATCACGGCGATGCCGGCGGCCTCGAGCGCCTGCATCTTCTCGGCGGCGGTGCCGCTGGCGCCCGAGATGATGGCGCCCGCGTGGCCCATGCGCCGGCCCGGGGGCGCCGTCTGCCCCGCGATGAACCCGACGACCGGCTTCGTCATGTGGGCCGCGGTCCAGGCCGCCGCCTGCTGCTCGTCCGTGCCTCCGATTTCGCCGATCAGCACGACGGCGTCGGTGGCGTCGTCCGCCTGGAACGCGGCGAGGCAGTCGATGAAGGTCGTGCCGATCAGCGGGTCACCCCCGATCCCGACGCACGTCGACTGGCCCAGGCCATTCGTCGTCAGCTGATGGATGATCTCGTAGGTCAGCGTGCCGCTGCGCGACACGATGCCGATTCGTCCGGGCGCGCAGATGTTGCCCGGGATGATCCCCACCTTCGCCTGGCCGGGCGAGATCAGCCCCGGGCAGTTCGGCCCGATGAGCCGCGCGCCCTGCTCGCGCACGAACGGCAGAACCGTGGTGAGATCGAGCACCGGAATCCCCTCGGTGATGCAGACGATGAGGGCGATCCCGGCGTCGGCGGCCTCGAAGACCGCCGCGGGTGCGGCCGCCGCGGGGACGTAGATGACGGACGCGTTGGCGCCCGTGTCGCGCACCGCCTCCACGACGGTATTGAAGACCGGCACGGCGTCGGCGAACCGCTGGCCGCCCTTGCCCGGCGTGACGCCCGCCACGACGCGCGTCCCGTATTCCAGCATCTGCCGCGCGTGGAACGAGCCATCCCGCCCCGTGATCCCCTGCACCACCAGGCGAGTATCGGCATTGACGAAGACGCTCACGCCGCCCTCCCAGCGGCCGCGGCCACGGCCCGCCGTACCGCGTCGTCCATGTCCGTCAGCGCGGAAAACCCCGCCTCGGTCAGGATGGCGATGGCCTCCCGCTCGTTGGTCCCCGTCAGGCGGATGATCATCGGGACCGAGAGGGGGATCGCCGCCGTGGCCTGCACGATGCCGTTCGCGACGTCGTCGCAGCGGGTGATGCCGCCAAAGATGTTGAACAGAATCGACCGCACACGTGGATCGGCCGTGATGATCTGGAGTGCCGTCACGACCTTCTGGGGGTTCGAGCTGCCCCCGATGTCCAGGAAGTTGGCCGGTTCGCCGCCATAGAACTTGACGAGGTCCATCGTCGCCATGGCGAGTCCCGCGCCGTTGACGCAGCAGCCGACGCTTCCGTCGAGGCGGATGAACGTCAGGCCACCGTCGCGGGCCTGCACCTCCGCGGGATCCTCGGCCGACGCATCCCGGAGCGCGGCGATGGCCGGCCGGCGCTCCAGCTCATTGTCGTCCACGCTGATCTTGGCGTCCAGGGCCACGACGGCGCCCTCAGGTGTGGTGACGAGCGGGTTGATCTCCGCGAGCGACGCGCCGACGGCGAAGAACGCCTCGTACAGTTGGCGCATGATCGTGGCGGCGGCGCGGGCCTGCGCGAGATCGGGATACAGGGCGAAACCGAGGCCCATCGCCTGGTGCGGCAGCAGTCCGTAGCGCGGATCGATGGCGATGCGATGGATTCGCTCGGGCGTACGGACCGCCACGTCCTCAATGTCGATGCCACCGGCCGAGCTCACCATCAGGACCGGGCGCTGGGTGCCGCGGTCGATGACGATGCCCACGTAGCTCTCGCTCGCGATATCGGCGGCCGGCACGACGAGCACCTTGTGCACCGTCAGGCCCTTGATCTGCATGCCCAGGATGTGCGCCGCGTGCGCGCGGGCGGCGGCGGGGTCCGCCGCCAGCTTCACGCCGCCCGCCTTGCCGCGTCCGCCGGCATGCACTTGCGCCTTGACCACGACCGCACCGCCCACGCGGGCCGCGATCGCCCGGGCTTGGTCGGCGGTCTCGGCGACGTCTCCGGCGGGCACCGGGATCCCGTGGGCTCGCAGGAGCTCGCGCGCCTGGTACTCGTGCAGGTTCACCCGTCGTCTCCCGTGATGGTCGTTCCGGTTTCCCCGCTCAGGGCCGCCAGCCCGTGCGCCAGCTCCGCGATGATGGCGCGCCGTCCCCCGCCCCGCACGAAGCCGACGGCGGCCTCCACCTTGGGACGCATCGACCCGGTACCGAGGCCGGCGCCGGCGAGCAGGTCGTCGGCCTCGGCGAGCGTGAGGCGTGGAATCGCGCGCGCCGCGGGGGTGCCGAATCCGGCGTACACGGCGTCCACCGCCGTGAGAATCAACAGCGTGTCGGCGCCGATCCCGCGCCCCAGGATCGCCGCCACGTGGTCCTTGTCGACCACCGCCTCGATCCCCTCGAAGCCGAGCGTCGCGTGCCGATAGACGGGCGGCCCTCCCCCGCCTCCCGCGACCACGATGACCCCCGACGCGACCAGCTCGCGGATCAGTTCCTCCTCGACGATGGCGCGGGGCGCGGGACTCGGCGCGATCCGCCGCCAGCGGCCGGGGCGCTCCTCCGCCACCGCGGCGCCAGCCGCGCGCAGGCGGGCGAGGCGCGCCGGATCGAGCGCGTGGCCGATCGGCTTCGTGGGTCTGCGCAGGGCCGGATCGTCGGCGCCGCACAGCGTCTGCGTGATCACCGTGACGACCCGGCGGTCCACGTCCGAGCGGGCCAGCGCGTTCTGGAGCGACTGCTGGATCATGTAGCCCATCCAGCCCGCGGTCGCGGCGACGAGCACGCCCAGGGGTAGCGGCTCGATCTGATCGGCGGAGAGCTCGTTGCGGGCGAGCTCGTCCCCCACCTGGGGACCGTTGCCGTGCACCAGCGCGAGGCGCCAGCCGCCGCGCGCCAGCGCGACAATCGGGGCCAGGCTCTCCCGGGTGTGCCGGAACTGGTTGGCGATGGTCGGCCGCTCGCCCGGCGGTGCCACGGCGTTGCCCCCGAGCGCGACGACGATCGTCCCGGCACTCACGGCGGCGGAACCTAGTCCGGGCGTCCGACGGGAGCAAGCGGAGCGCGCGGCAGCCCGAACGCGCGCTTCAGCTCGTCGTAGAGTCGGCCGAAACGCGCGAGATCGCCGGCGCGCAGGGCCGTGTCTGCCTGCGCCAGGAGATGCCGCGCCCGCTCCCACGCGGCGGCCGACCGATCCCCCGGCGCCGTGGGCCGCGCCTCCCCCGCTAGCAGCTCCGCCCACGCGGCGCCGGCCGTGCGTCCTTCTCCCACCCGATCGCCCCAGGTGACGTACACGCGCGCCAGCGCCAGCGGCTGCGTGGCGTCGTCCGGGTTCGCGAACAGCCCCTGAATGCCGACCGCGGCTCCCGCCGCGGGCCACACTCGCAGCATCCCCGGCCGCGTCTGCTGCACGCCGAGCACCGGCGGGGGCGCGCGCAGCGCCGCCGCGGGCCGCCACAGTGCGTACGCCGGACCGGATTCCGTCATCGTGCCGGCGAACAGGCTGGCGAGCCGCGTCGGCGAGCCGGCTTCGAAGCTGTGGGCCCGCCACACGACGGCGCGACCGGTGCCGTCGGCCGCCGGCGCGACGCCGTAGACCGGCGGACCCGACCGCAGGACCCATCCGCTATCGGCGTCCGCCGCCGCGACGGCGAGCGCCGCATCGAAACCGTCCACCGGTGGCGGCAGGCGGCGGCGCATCGCCGGCGGTAGACTGTCCACCGGCGCGACGAGGGGCTCGAACACGCGGCTCCACGCCGCGGCCACGGAATCGTGACCCGGCGCGAGGTAGATGCGGGTGTGTCCGCTCGCCGCCGACACCGCACCGACGAACCCCGGGCGGAGGTAGCGCACGCGGCGGCCGCGCCAGGGGACCGCGTCCACGAGCGGGAACGCCGCGCTGTGCACGTACCCCCAGGCGACCCACCACAGTGCCCCGTCGGTCACCACCGGTTGCGGCGGCTCGAACGCGGCGAACGGCGCCAGCCGGGCCAGCCGCTCGCCCACGTCCCGGCGCCACAGCAGCACGTGCCCCACCAGCGCGCCGGCACTGACCTCGGTGCTCTGCAGCGTCCAGGCGAACGCCGCCCGTCGCCACAGCCCGATCAGCGGCACGCCGCCCCGCAGACCACCGAGGGCGTCGCGCACGGCGTATTGCGCCACGCCGGGGCCGTACAGAACCGCGGTGTCCCGCAGCGTGACGGGATGCAGGACGAGTCCCGTATCGCTCTCCACGGCGAGAGTCGGCGGTCCGGTGCCGGACCAGGGCCCCCGGTGGATCTCGCTCCACGGCGGCACCGGTTGGGCGTCGCGCAACGCCACTTCGTCGGGCGCGGGTCCCACGAGCCAGGCGGGGGGAATATCCGACTGGAGTGCCACACCACCCACGGTCGCCCGGGAGCCGAAAGCGCGCCGCTGGCGGACCACGCTCGCCACGCGACCTTCGTCCCAGACCGGGGTGGCGAGCAGGGCGGCGTCGGGCGCGGGGAACGGCGGCAGCGGACCGGGGAGCCGCCGCACTCCGAATGCCTGCTCGGCGAGCGCGCGGCGCGGCGCGCTCACCGCCTCCGGGACGGCCCGCGTCTGGCCGCGCACGGCGGCGGGGAGCACGAGGTAGGCGATCGGGGCGCCGGCGAGCAGCACCAGCCACGGCACCCCGAGCCACGCCATGCGCCCGGTCCAGCCCCACACCAGGCTGGCGAGCGCGGTGACCACGGCGACGCCCGCGAGTGTGCCCGCCCCGCGGATTCGCGCGGTGAGCGAGGCGCCGACGACGTCGCCGTGCAGCCCGCCGACGGTCTCGGCCGGGTCGAGCACGGCGCCCCACGCGAGCGCCGCGGCGAGCGCCGCGAAGAGAGCGGCCAAATGGAGTCGGGCTCGGGAACTGATCGTGAGGCTGCCCTCGCGCCGGCTGATCATTCCGATTCCCACGTACAGCAGGCCCACGGCCACGGTGATGCTGGCGACCGCCGTCAAGACGTGGTCCTGCAACTGGGCCGCCCACGGCACCGCGGACACGTAGTGGCCCAGATCGCGGCCGAGCACCGGATCGACCAGGCCGAGGCGTGGCGCGGAGCGGGCGAGGACCCCCGCCAGCCACCAGTCGCCGGTCCCCCACGTCAACACGATGCCGAGCAGGGCCCCGCCGATGAGGGTTCCCCCGAGCAGGACGCGGCGCGAGATGGTCTCGACGATTTCGAGATCACCCAGGCGGCGCGGCATCTGCACCGAGCCGATGGCGCGAGAGACCAGGTACAGGTTCGCCGTTCCCCAGGCGACTGCCAGCAGGAGGACCGCGGCGCGGAGCAACCCGGCGAGGGTGCGGGCGGTCAGGTAACTCGCGCCGCCGGGGATGGTGGCGGCCCACGCGCGCTCCGCCGTTTCGATCGCCGCCCAGCGTCCCCCCACCAGGGTGACGACGAGCACCCCGGCTGCCACCGCCCACCCCCAGCGGCGGCGCGCGGCGTTCACGGGGTGGCGGTGTTCCGGGCGAGCCATCCCTCGACTTCGGCGCGGTACGCGTCAAGCGTGGCAGTCGTCGCCGCTTCGAATCGCAGCACGAGCGCGGGCTGGGTATTGGAGGCGCGCAGCAGCCCCCAGCCGTCCGGGAAGGTGATGCGCACGCCATCCAGCGTGGATACGGGGTAGCGGGCCCCGAAATGCGCGGCGGCACGTTCGACCACCGCGAACTTGACCTCGTCGGGACAGTCCACCCGCAGCTCGGGAGTCGCGACCGTGGCGGGAAGGTCCGCCAGCAGCCGCGACAGTGGTCCGCCCTCGTGGGCCACGTAGCGGAGCAGTCGCGCGGCTGCGAACAACGCGTCGTCGAACCCGTAGTAGTCGCCGCCGAAGAACATGTGGCCGCTCATCTCGCCGGCGAGCGGCGCCTTCAGCTCCCGCATCTTGTGCTTGATGAGCGAATGTCCAGTCTTCCACATGACCGGAGTGAGTCCGGCCTCCTCCAGCATCCGGGGCAGCACGGACGAGCATTTCACGTCGAAGATCACCGGCTGCCCTCGGCCACCGTGCGCCGCCAGATCGCGGCCGAAGAGCACGAGCAGCTGGTCGCCGAAGATCGGCGTGCCGCGCTCGTCGACGGCGCCGATCCGGTCGCCATCGCCATCGAATGCGATGCCCAGCTCCGCTCCTTCCCGCACGACTGCGGCCTGGAGATCGCGCAGATTCTCGGGCACGGTCGGATCCGGATGATGGTTCGGGAAGGTGCCGTCCGAGTCGGCGAACAGGGGGATCACGTCGGCCCCCGCGGCGGCGAGCGTTTCGATGGCGACCAGGCTCGTGATGCCATTGCCGCAGTCGACGACGACCCGGACGCGGCGGGCGAGCGGGGCGTTGCGCTCCAGAATGGCATCGCGGTACGCCGTGAGCATCGTGTCATCGGTTGCCCGCGAGCCGCCCGGGGCCGTGACGAGGCGCCCCTCCGCGATCCGCTGCCGCAGATCCTGAATTGCGTCTCCCGCGAACGCTTCGCCACCGAGCACCATCTTGAAGCCGTTGAACTCGGGTGGGTTGTGCGAGCCTGTGACCTGGAGCCCGCCGTCCACCGGTCGCACGTGGGTGGCGAGGTAGAGCGCGGGCGTGGGAAGCCCGCCGACGTCGAGGGCACTGCCCCCCGCGGCCACGATGCCGGCGATCACGCCGTCCGCGAGCGCGGGACCGGAGGGACGGTTGTCGCGTCCGACGGCGACGCGCGGCGCGCGGCCGAGGCGGTCCCGCGCGACGGTCGCGAACGCCTGGCCCACCAGCGTGGCGCTCTCGGCCGTGAGCTCGCGCCCCACGATGCCGCGGATGTCGTACTGCCGGAAGATCGTGGCCGGGAGCGTCATGCGGGGGGCGATCTCAGCGCGCCGCGGTTGGCACGCGGGGCGGGACAGGCGGCGTGGCGGCGAACACGGGCGTGGGCCGGATGGACCGCGCGGTGTCGCGCGCCAGATCGAGCAGGCGGTTCGGTCGTACGCCAAGCACCAGGATGGCGGTCACGGCGGCGACTACCGTGCCGCGGACCAGGCGGCCGAGCCGCACCTGCGCGTGCGCTTCGGCGTGGGCCACCGGCTTCATGTAGGCGGCCATCAGCACCGGAAGGTAGAAGCCGGCGGAGACCACGCTCGTGACGACCAGCACGACGGCCAGCATCCACCGTCCGGCCTCGACGGCCGCGAAGAGAATGTACCACTTGCCGATGAAGCCGATGGTGCCCGGGAAGCCGAGCAGCGACAGCATGCACACCGCGAGGGCGAACGACAGCCACGGGCGCCGGCTCGCGAGGCCGGCGAGGTCGTCGATCCGCACGTCGCTCTCGCCCCGCTGGCCGAGCCATGACACGATCGCGAAGGCCGCGAGCGTCGTGGCCGCGTACGCGACGATGTACACGAGGAACGCGCCGGTGCCCGACGGGCCGCCGGTCGCTGCGGCGACGAGTAGGTAGCCCGCGTGCGCCACCGACGACCACGCGAGCATGCGCTTCAGCGCACGCTGCGCCAGCGCCACGAGGTTGCCCACGATCATCGTAAGGACGGCCAGGACGGCGAGCGCATCGGCGGCGTTGGGCACATGAGGGAGTGCCTCGATCAACAGCCGGAACAGCGCTGCAAACGCGGCGGCCTTCACGCCCGTCGCCATGAACCCGGTGACCGGCGTGGGGGCGCCGTCGTACACATCGGGAGCCCAGCTGTGGAACGGCACGGCCGCCACCTTGAACCCGAACCCGATGAGCAACAGCGCGACGCCCGTCAGGAGCATCGGGTGGGTGCCGAGGTCGAGCAGCTGTACCTGGGCGCCGATCAGCGCCAGGTTGGTGGTACCGGTGGCCCCGTACAGCAGCGCGATGCCGTACAGCAAGAACCCCGACGCGAAGGCGCCGAGCAGGAAGTACTTCAGGCCCGCCTCTGCCGCGCGGGGACTGCGCCGGTCGATCGCGGCCATGACGTAGACGCCCACCGACATGGTCTCGAGGCCGAGGAACAGCACCATGAGGTCGGCCGCGCCGCCCATGAGCATCATGCCGATCGTCGCGAACACGAGCAGCAGGTAGTACTCGGGTGCGAGCAGCGCCTCGCGCTCGAGGTACTCCTGCGAGACCAGCACCGTCGCGCCCGCGGTCCCCAGGAAGACCAGGTTCGTGACGAACCGGTAGTCGTCGACGGCGACCATGGGGGCGAGGCCTTCGACCCCGGTCCGGGTCCACCACAGCCACCAGGTGACGACCGCACTCGACAGGAGCGCCACGCCCGTCGTCCACCCGGCACCCCGCAGGTCCCCGACGGTCCTGTGGCGCCATCCGACCTGCACGAGCAGGACGAGGGCGAAACCGGTCAACACCAGCTCGGGCAGGAGCGCGCGCAGCAGGTGGGTCGGCAGGGTCAGATCGAGGATCATCGGGCGGCGCTTCCCTGCGGCAGGGCTGCGGCCCCGGGCAGCCCGGGGGGCGCGGCCTCACGCACCCGGTCCACGAGCGCCTGCGCGGCAGGTTCCATGCGCCGCAACAGCGGCTGGGGGTGGACGCCGATCCACACGATGCAGGCGAGCAGCGGGGCGAGAACGGCCGCCTCGCGCCACGACAGATCCGCCAGCCGCTCGTTCTCCCGCTTGTCGAGCGGATTGAAGAGCACGCGCTGCAGCGCGGGGAGCAGGTACATCGCGGCCACGATTACCCCGGCGGCGGCGATGACCGCGGCCACGGGATACGTCGGAAACGCGCCTAGCAGGACGAGGAACTCCCCGACGAACCCGTTGGTGCCCGGCAGCCCGATGGAGGAGAGCGACACGACCACGAGCGCGGCCGCGAGGAGCGGGACCACGCGGGCGATGCCGCCGAATGCCGCGATGAGGCGGCTGTGCCGCCGCTCGTACAGCATGCCGGCCAGGAAGAACAGCGCCCCGGTCGAAATGCCGTGGTTGATCGTGATGAGCATGGCGCCCTGGACGCTCTGCAGCGTGAGCGCCCAGATGCCGAGCATCACGAACCCGAGGTGCGCCACCGAGCTGTACGCGATGAGCTTCTTGAAGTCCGGCTGCACCATCGCCACAAGGCCGCCATAGATGATCCCGATCAGTGCCAGCGTCACCACCGTCGCTTGCACCGTGGGGTGCATCGCGATGTCCGGAAAGAACGGCAGGGCGAACCGCAGGAAGCCGTACGTGCCCATCTTGAGGAGAATGCCGGCGAGGATCACCGATCCTGCGGTGGGAGCCTCGACGTGCGCGTCGGGCAGCCACGTGTGGAATGGGAAGACAGGTACCTTGATGGCGAACGCCAGCGCGAAGGCGCCGAAGAACCACCACGCGAGCCCGCCGACCGCCGGGAGACCGGCCAGCAGGTGCTCGTACCCGAACGCGTACGTTCCCGTGGCGCGGCCCACCGTCAGGTACAGGCCGACGATGGCGACCAGCATGAGCAGGGATCCCGCCATGGTGTAGATGAAGAACTTGATCGCCGCGTAGAGCCGGTTCTCCCCGCCCCACACCCCGATGAGGAAGTACATCGGGATCAGCATCACTTCCCACATCACGTAGAACAGGAACAGGTCGGTCGCCACGAACACGCCCACCATGCCGGTGGTCAGCGCGAGCAGCAGCGCATAGAACCCACGCTCGCGCCGGGTGATGTAGCTGTAGCTCCCCAGGACGGAGAGCGGCATGAGGAACGTGGTCAGCAAAACGAGGAGCAGCGAGATGCCGTCCAGCGCGACGCTGAAGTGGATGCCCCAGCGGGGGATCCACGGCAGGTCGGCGGCGAACTGCCATCCGCCGCCCGGGACGAAGCGCCACCAGAGCGGCACGGACAGGGCGAACTCGAGCAGGGTGGCGGCGAGCGCGAGGTACTTCGCGTGACGCTCCGGGGCGGCGAGCACGATCCCCGCCGCGACCATCGGCCACGCCAGCAGCGCCACGAGCACCCAGTGATCGTACAGCACGTCAGCCCCCCACCGCGCGCAGCACGACGAGCACGCCGATCACGAACACCGCCACGTAGAAGCCCACGTTGCCCGTCTGCAGCCGGCTCCCGATCCAGCCGAGCGCGCGCGACAGGCGCGCCGAGCCGTTCACCCCGGCGCCGTCCACCACGCCCTGGTCCACCACCTTCCACAGCACCACGCGAGAGAGCCACAGGATCGGCCGGACCACGACGGCGTCGTACAGCTCGTCGACGTACCACTTGCGCGACAGGATTCGGCCCAGACCGGTCTCGGCGGGGGCGTCGCGCGCCGGCAGGAGCGCGTCCGGGCGCAGCAGCCGCCACGCGCCCACGATCCCGACCACCGCGATGCCGGTCGCGAGCAGGACGAGACGCATCTCGGTGCCGTGGTCGAGATGCGCCGCGGGAAAGATCCCCGCCCCGCCGGCGGTCACCGGCTCGAGCCAGTGGTGCAGCCACTGTCCGCCGCCCACCAGCGCCGGGAGGTTGAGTGCGCCACCGACGGCCGTCAGGATGCCGAGCGCCAGCAGCGGACCGGTCATCACCCACGGTGCCTCGTGCAGGTGCGGCAGGGCGGCGCTCCCGGTGCGGTTGTGTCCGTGGAAGGTGTACAGCATCAGCCGCGTCATGTAGAACGCGGTGAGCAGCGCCGCGACGGCACCCGCGGCCCAGAACAGGTACCATAGCGGCGCGTCGTGTCCGCGCGCGAACGCCAGCGCCAGGATTTCGTCCTTGGAGAAGAAGCCGGAGAGGGGAGGAATACCGGCGATCGCCAGCGTCGCGATCCACATCAAGCCGAACGTCCACGGCATCGCCCGGCGCAGACCGCCCATGTTCCGCATGTCCTGGGCGTCGTCGTGCCCGTGGGTCTGGTGCAGGGCGTGGTGCATGGCGTGGATCACGCTGCCCGCCCCGAGGAACAACAGCGCCTTGAAAAACGCATGCGTCGCGAGGTGGAAGATGCCGGCCGCGTACGCGCCCGTGCCCACGCCGAGGAACATGTAGCCCAGCTGGGAGACGGTGGAGTAGGCGAGCACGCGCTTGATATCCCACTGCTTGACCGCGATGGTGGCCGCGAACAACGCCGTCAGCGCTCCGACGCCCGCCACCACGGCGCTCGCCACGGGGGCCATGGCGAATAGCACGTTGGTGCGGGCCACGAGGTACACGCCGGCGGTCACCATCGTCGCCGCGTGGATCAGGGCCGAGACCGGCGTCGGGCCCTGCATCGCGTCCGGCAGCCAGGTGTAGAGGGGGATCTGCGCCGACTTGCCCGTGCACCCCAGGAACAGGAACAACGCGATCGCCGTGACCGTCGAGCCGCCGGCCACGAGCAGCGCCGGCGCGCGCTCGAACACCGTGCCGAAGTCGAGCGCACCCAGATGCTGCCACAGCAGCAGCATGGCCACGAGGAAGCCGAAGTCGCCGATGCGGTTGACGATGAACGCCTTCTTCCCGGCATCGGCGTTGACCTGCTCGTTGAACCAGAAGCCGATCAGCAGATAGCTGCACAACCCTACGCCCTCCCACCCGACGAACAGCAGTGGGAAGTTCGCGGCCAGCACCAGCACGAGCATGAAGAACACGAACAGATTGAGGTAGGCGAAGTATCGGGCGTACCCGGCGTCGGTGCGCATATACCCGACGCTGAAGAGATGGATCAATGCGCCGACGCCGGTAATCACGAGCATCATGACGGCCGAGAGCTGGTCGAGCTGCAGGGCGACCTCGACCTGGAGATCGCCGACCGGCATCCAGGTCCAGTAGCGGACCACCTCGGGCTGCGCGGCGGGCTGGGCACCGAGCTGCAGCGCGATCGCGGCCGCGACCGCGAACGCCCCCGCGAGCACGCCCACGCCCACGACGGACACGGCGCCCTTCGCGGCGGGGCGCGTGAAGGCGAGCGTGCCGTTCACCAGGAACCCGGCGAACGGCAGGGCCGGCACGAGCCAAAGCAGCTCGGACCCGATCATCAACCCCTCAGCAGGTCCATGCCCTGCAGATCGACCGATTCCCGGTGCCGGTAGATCGCGAGGATGATGGCGAGTCCGACGGCCGCTTCCGCCGCCGCCACCGCCATGACGAAGAACACGAACACGTGCCCCGCCGGACCCAGCTGCTGCGCGAGCGCGATGAACGTGAGGTTCACCGCGTTGAGCATCAGCTCGACACACATGAAGATCACGATCGCGTTGCGGCGCAGCAGCACGCCCGCCACGCCGATGGCGAACAGAATTGCGGAGACGAGCAGCGCGGGGCCGAGCAGCATCAGAGCTTGCGCTTGGCGAGCACGACCGCGCCGACGATGGCGGCGAGCAGCAGCACGCTCGTGATTTCGAACGGGATCAGGTAGTCGCTGAACAGCGGCTGCGCCACCACTTGCACCATGCCCTGCTCGCGTTGCAGGGCGGCCATCGTGCCCTCCGGCAGCCGGATCAGGTCCGGGGGGCCGGCGGCCTGCAGCGCCCGCAGCTGGACGAACAGTCCACCCGCCAAGAGCGCCGCCACGCCCAGTCCGATCGGGCCCTTGAGGTCCGACGGGCCGGCACGGCCCAGGTTGAGCAGCATGATCACGAACAGGAACAGCACCATGATGGCCCCGGCGTACACCAGCACCTGGAGCACGCCGAGGAACTGGGCATCGAGGATCACGTACAGCGCCGACAGCGCGAACAGCGTGAGGACCAGCCACAGCGCGCTGGCCACGGGACTGCGCCGCGAGATGCACAGCGCCGCGCTGCCGATCGCGACGGCCGCGAAGATCCAGAACAGCACCTGGATGAGCGTCACCGGTCACTCACCGCTGGGGTCCGACGGGTCCCACAGCGTCGAGACGGGGTGCGTCTGGGCGCACAGCCGCTCGAGGTCGTACACGAACCGGTCGCGGGAGTATTCGGAGTTCTCATAATGGACACCGACGTGGATGGCCTCCTCCGGACACACCTCCTGGCAGTAGCCGCAGAAAATGCAGCGGAACTCGTCGATCTCGTAGATCAGCGGGTAACGGTGTCCCTCTTCGTCTTCGCCGGGGACGAGTTTGATGCAGTTCGCCGGGCAGATCTGCGGGCACAGGCCGCACGCCACGCACTTGGCGCGCCCCTGCTCGTCGGTGAGCATCCGGTGCGTGCCCCGCCAGCGGTCCGACAACGCCCAGTCGGCCGTCGCCTTCTCCTCGGGATACTGCATCGTCACCTTGCGCCGGAACAGATGGCTGAACGTCAGCCCCATGCCCGACAGCGTGGCCCGCAGGTAGGACGCTTCGCGCGTCGGCTGCGTCATCACCTTGACGCCGATCGCCATCAGGCGCGCCTCCGCTCCGCGGCGCCGCCGACGATGCGTCCCCGATCGAGGCCCCAGGCGAGCAGCACCAGCAGCACGAGATTCAGGCCGAACAGCGCGTAGCCGAACCGGGCGTCGAACGCCCAGCCTTGCACCGCGTGCAGCAGCCAGATTGCCACCGCCAGCAGCGCCAGATAGGCCAGCGACAGGGGCAACAGCACCTTCCACCCCAGCGCCATGAGCTGGTCGTAGCGGAACCGCGGCAGGGTCCAGCGAATCCAGATATAGGCGAACAGAAAGACCCCCGTCTTGGCGAGGAACGCGCCCAGGGTTGCCGCCGTCTTGCCCACGGTCCACGGCGGCGCGTCGTCCCACGTCGTGAACGGGATGTCCCAGCCCCCGAAAAACAGGGAGACCATCAGCGCCGAGGCCGTCACCATGTTGGCGTACTCGGCGATGTAGAACATCGAGAACTTCATCGCGCTGTACTCGGTGTGATAGCCGGCCACCAGCTCCGCCTCTGCCTCGGGAAGGTCGAACGGGACGCGGTTCGTCTCGGCGAAGGCGGCGACGAGGAAGATGATCCAGCCGAGCGCCAGCGGCAGCACGAACCACACCGCCTGCTGTTGCCGCGCCACGATCTGCGAGAGCGTCACATTGCCGGCCAGGAGCAGCACGGCCACTGCCGCCATGCCCATGGCGATTTCGTAGCTGATCATCTGCGCCGACGCGCGCAGCCCGCCCAGCAGCGAGTACTTGTTGTTCGACGACCAGCCCGCGAGCACGATGCCGTACACGCCGAGCGAGCCGATGGCGAGGATGTACAGGAACCCGATCGGCAGATCCGCGACCACCATCGGTACGTCGCCCCACGGCGTCGGCAGCGGCGCCGCGAACGGGATGACGGCGAACGTGAGGAGCGCCGGGATGAAGGCGATCGCGGGCGCGAGCATGAAGAGCGCGCGGTCCGCCTGTGCCGGCAGCGCCTCTTCCTTGAAAATATTCTTGAGCCCGTCCGCGGCGGGTTGCAGGAGTCCCTGCGGGCCGACGCGGTTCGGACCCAAGCGATCCTGGATCCAGCCGGCGATGCGGCGTTCGGCGAGAGTCAACAGCGCCACTCCCACCATCGTCGCCGTGAAGACGGCGAGCATCTTGGCCAGCGAGGAGACGAGGAAGAACGTCACGCCGGCACGCCCGTCCCCACGTCCAGCGAGCGCCCCGCGAAGCCGAGGGTCCCGTAGGTCATGTCGCCGGCGCCCTCGGTCGCCGCGGCGAACCGCGCGAAGGCCTCCGCCGCGCTCGCCGGTGCCCCGTCGCCCAGCCGCGCCAGCAGCTCGCCGAGCACCCACCAGGCGGGCCGGGCCATGCCGGGCGCGGCCTTCGCCTGGAAGTAGCGCTGGACGCGGCGGTCGCGGTTGACGAAGGTGCCTTCCTCCTCGGCGACGTTGGCGATGGGCAGCACGACGTCCGCCCGCCGCACGAGCGCGTCCTCGGGCTGCGCGGTGCCGAGGTACACGATGGCGCCGGCGGTCTCGACCGGCGCGCGGGGGTCGTCGAGTACCAGGACGAGGCCCGCATCACGCGCGGTCCGCAGCGCGGCGTCGTACTCGCGGGTGTAGCCCAGCAGCTCGGCGCCCGCCACGTTCGGTGCGCGGTCCCGACGTAGCGCCAGGTTGGGCACGCCCGCCAGCGGCGCTTCTTCACCCTGGACGACCTGGAACGCGCCGGTCCACGCGAACCGCGCCAGCAGGCGCCGGGCCAGGAAGAGGGCTTCGGTGGACGCTCCGGGCGACACGAGCGCGACCGCCGCCCCGGCGGCGCCGGCGAGGAGCGCGCGCGCGCGATCGAGCCCTTCGTCCCAGTCGACGGCGCGCAGGGTGTCGCCCGTCCGCACGAGCGGCGACTCGACGCGGTCCCCCTGGTTCATCCACCGGTAATGCGACCGGCCGTGATCGCAGATGAAGTAGCGATTGACGTCGTGATTGGCGCGCGGCCGCACCCGGACGACGGTCTGATCGCGCACGTCGAGGGTGACGTTGCAGCCCTGCGCGCAGCCGGTGCACACCGAGGCCACCTTGTCCAGCTCCCACGCCCGAGCCTTGTGGAGGAAGTCCTTCGACAACAGGGATCCGACCGGGCAGAGATCGACCACGTTGCCCGCCCACGGATGGTCGAGGCGGCCGTCGGCGTGCACGCCGATGAACGCCCGGTCACCGCGCTCCGAGACGTTGAGCACGGGCTCGTGGGCCACGTCCTCCATGAACCGCACGCACCGGGTGCACAGAATGCACCGGTTCGGCACGTACAGGATGTCAGGTCCGAAATCCTCGACCGGGTTGAAGCGCTTGGCGTACTCCCCGTAGCGGGTCGCGGGCCGCCCTTCCTGGAAGACGAAGTCCTGCAGCTCGCATTCGCCGGCCTGGTCGCAGATCGGGCAGTCGAGCGGGTGGTTGATGAGCAGCAGTTCGAGCACGCCCGTCCGGGCGTCCTTCGCCTGCGCCGTCTGCGTGCGCACGACCATGCCCTCGGCGACGGCCGTGGCGCACGCGATCTGCAGCTTGGGGGCCTTCTCGATCTCCACGAGGCACATCCGGCACACGCCCGCCACGGGCAGCCCGGGGTGATAGCAGTAGTGCGGCACCAGGACGCCGGCCTGTTTGGCGGCCTCGATGAGCAACGTGCCCGGGGGTACGCGCACCCCCACGCCGTCGATCGAGAGGCTGACGAGGGCGGGCTCGGCCATCACGCGGCCACGACGGGTTTCTTCTTTCCCGTGATGTAGTCTTCGAACTCGCCCCGAAACTTCTGAATACCGCTCAGCACCGGAGCGGCGCAGGAATCCGACAGCACGCAGATGGTCTTGCCGGTCATGTTGTCGGCGAGGTCGAGGAGCAGGTCGAGGTCGGCCATCTTACCCTGGCCGGCGAGGATGCGCTCGAGGATCTTGGTCGTCCACGCGGTGCCCTCGCGGCACTGGGTGCACTGCGCGCACGACTCGTGGGCGTAGAACCGCGCGAGGCGCATGATCTGATAGACCATGTCCGCCGAGTCGTCGAACACGATCACGCCGCCCGAGCCCAGCATCGTGCCCTTTTCGACGCATCCCTCATAGTCCAGGAGCGTGCTCTCGGATTCCTCGCGGTTGAGAATCGGCACCGAGGAGCCGCCCGGAATCACCGCTTTGAGTGTCCGGCCAGGCCGCATGCCGCCGCACAGATCGTAGATGAGGTCCTTCAGCGGGAACCCCATCGTGACCTCGTAATTGCCCGGCCGGGCCACCGAGCCGCACACGGAGAACAGCTTGGTGCCGGTGCTCTTGGGGTTGCCGAGCGAGAGTCCGCGGTACCATGCCCCGCCCCTGTTCAGGATGTGCGGGACCGCCGCGATGGTCTCGACATTGTTGATCGTGGTGGGGAGACCGAAGAGCCCGGCGGCCGCCGGGAACGGCGGCTTGATGCGCGGATTGCCGCGCTTGCCCTCGATCGAGTTCATGAGGGCGGTCTCTTCGCCGCAGATGTACGCGCCCGCGCCGCGGTGCAGATACATGCGCGCCTGCCCCAGCACGCCCGCCGCGGTCGCCTCCGTGAGGGCGCGCTCCAGGACCGCGTACGGTTCGGTGAATTCGCCCCGCACGTAGATGTAGGAGACCTCCGCGCGGATCGCGTGCGCGGCGATCGCCGTTCCCTCGATCAAGGCGTGCGGTGTCCACCGCATGATCTCGCGGTCCTTGAACGTTCCGGGCTCGGACTCGTCGGCGTTGACGCAGAAGTAGTGGGGCTTCGTCTTGTCCTTCGGCATGAACGACCACTTGAGGCCGCACGGGAATCCCGCGCCGCCCCGCCCCCGCAGTCCGGACGCCTTCACCTCTTCGATCACAGCCGCCGGCTCCATGGCCAGGGCTTTCGTGAGCGCCTGGTAGCCGCCCCGTTTCACCCAGCCCTTGTAGCTGCGTGCGTCGGCATCTCCGAAGTGTTCGGAGAGGAGGACGGTCTCCTTCGCGTGCGGCTTGTGGGGATAGCCCATCTACCGGTCCTCGGCCATCAGCGGTACTGCCGCACGAGCGCAGCGACCGTGTCGGCGGATACGCTCTCGACGAAATCGTCGTCGATCAGCACGGGCGTCGCGAATCCACAGGCGCCCAGGCACTCGACCTCGATGACGGTCCACTTGCCGTCCGGGCTCGTCGCCCCCAGCTCGCCGCAGCCGGTGTGCTCCAGGAACGCCCGCACCACGTCCTCCGCGCCGCAGACGTTGCAGGGCGAGGTCGTGCACACCTGCACGAAATGGGTGCCGACCGGGTGCTGGTGGTACATGGTGTAGAACGTCACGACGCCCTTGACGTAGGCGGGCGTCAGGCCGAGCACTTCGGCCACCTCGACCATGTTGCGGTCCGAGATCCAGCCGCGCGCCCCCTGCACCAGCCACAGCGCCGGCAACAGGGCTGCCTGCTTGGTCGGATAGCGGCCCAGGATGAGTTCGAGCTGGTCGCGGGTCTTCCCGATGAACACCGGCTCGTAGGCTCCCGTCTCGTGGGACGGCGGTTGCGTCGCGGCACTCACCGGTCCACCTCCCCCATCACGATGTCGACCGACGCGTTGATCGCGATCAGGTCACTCAGCAAATGCCCCTCGGCCATCTTGGACAGCGCGGCGAGATTGATGAACGCCGGCGGCCGGATGCGCCAGCGCACGGGCTTGGCGGTTCCGTCGGACACGAAGTAGTAACCCAGCTCGCCCTTCGGTCCTTCGATCGGGAGGTACGCCTCGCCGATCGGCGCCTTCACGCCCTCCATCACCTGCTTGAAATGGAAGATCATCGCCTCCATGTCGCTCATCGCGCGCGACTTGGCCGGGAGGATCACCCGCGGGTCATCCACGTTGATCGGCCCATCGGGCAGCCGGTCGAGGGCCTGTTCCAGGATGCGGTGTGACTGGTGCAGCTCCTCGAGGCGCACGAGGTAGCGGTCGTAGACATCGCCGTGCTCGCCGATCGGCACGTCGAAGTCGTAGGTCTCGTAGTCGAGGTACGGCTTGTCCTTGCGCACGTCGTAGGGGACACCGCTCGCCCGCAGCATCGGTCCCGACAGCGACCAGTTGATCGCGTCATCCGCGGTCATGACGCCGATCCCTCGGGTGCGGCCCACCCAGATCGCGTTGCGCGTCAGGATGCGGTCGATCTCGGCCAGGGTCTTGGGGAAGGTCCGCAGGAAATCCCGCAGCCGGTCGGTGAAGCCGGCGGGAATGTCGGCCATCAGCCCACCCACGCGCGTCAGCGTCGTGGTGAGGCGCGCCCCCGTCCACGACTCCTGGAGGTCGTAGATCCGCTCGCGCTCCTGGAAAGCCCACAGGAACGGGGTGAAGGCGCCCAGGTCGATCCCGGTGGTGCCGAGCCACACGAGGTGCGAGATGATGCGACTCATCTCACAGGCGATCACCCGCAGGACGGTGCACCGGGGCGTGATGCTCATGCCCATGAGCTTCTCGACCGCCAGGGCCAGCCCCACGTTGTTGGACATCGGGGCCAGGTAGTCGTTACGGTCCGTGAGCGGGATGATCTGGTTGTAGAACCGGTACTCGCCGAGCTTTTCGAAGCCCGAGTGCAGGTAGCCGACGTGCGGGATGCAGCGTACGACGGTTTCCCCGTCGAGCTCGACCACCAGCCGGAGCACGCCGTGCGTGGCGGGGTGCTGCGGGCCGATGTTGAGGAGGAGGTTGTCGGCTCCCGGCGCGGGTTCGCCCGCGGGCGCCACACCCAGCGGCACGCGTGCCGGCTCGCCGCGCGCGCCCTGGCCCGTGGTGCCAAGCTCGTAGGCGACCGAACGCGTGCTCATTCGGAGTGGGGGATGACGCCGCGTTCGCCGCGGCGCAGGCGCTCGCGCATGTCTTCGGGCAGGTCGTCACCGGCTGCGGCGATCGCCAGCACGTCGAGCGAGTAGTGCGCCTCGGGATTGGCGTTGAGCGCCTGCCGCACCTGCTCTGCGCGGCTGAAGCGGCCGCGCAGCGGGAAATCCTTGCGCAGCGGATAGCCCTCGGCGTAGGTCTCCCACATCAGGATGCGCCGCAGGTCCGGATGGCCGCGGAAGGCGATCCCGAACATGTCGTACACCTCGCGCTCGAGCCAGTTGGCACCGGCCCAGAGCGGCACGACCGAATCGACCGCCAGCTCGCCGCGCGGGTCGAGCTCCACCTTGATCCGCAGGTCGGCGCGGCGCTGCAGCGCGCGCAGGAAGTACACCACCTCGAGCGGCCGCTCGCGATCCCGGTACTCGACCGCGGTGATATCAACGAGGTAGTCGTACGCCTGGTCGGGTGTCTCCTTCAGGAACCGGAGGACGTCGAGCAGCCGCTCGGCGCGGACGACGACGATCGAATCCCCGCACACCTCGGCCGCGCGGCCGATCGCGTCACCGAAGGTCGCCCGGAGCCGGCCGACGGACGGATTCACGCCGAACGGAACTGGTGCAGCGAGTTGCCGAACGGCTCCGACAGCTCGTCGATCGTGGCCGGCGGCAGCCGCAGGCCGCGCTCGTCCAGCAGCTGCTCGTCGCGGAGCTCCGGCGTGACCAAGGACTCGCCCTTGATCTTCTTGTGGAGCAGGAGCACGCCGTACAGCAGCCCCTCGGGCCGCGGCGGGCATCCGGGGACGTAGACGTCCACCGGCACCACGGTGTCGATCCCCTGCACCATCGCGTAGTTGTCGAACACGCCCCCGGTGGACGCGCAGGCGCCCATCGAAATCACCCACTTGGGTTGGGGCATTTGGTCGTAGATGCGCCGGATGACCGGCGCCAGTTTGAAGGGCAACCGGCCCGCGCAGATCAGGACGTCCGCCTGGCGGGGAGAGAACGCCTGCCGCTCCATGCCGAACCGCGCGAAGTCGAACCGGCTCGCGGCCGCCGCCATGAACTCGATGGCGCAGCAGGCGGTCCCGAAGGGCATCGGCCACAGGGAGTTGGCACGCGACCAGTTGACCGCGGGGTCGAGGCGCTGTTTCACCCAGTCGAACAGGGCATCGGTCCGGGTCGTGAGCCAGTTGGGCGACGCGATACCGGAGACCTCGTGCTTGCCCATGGGGGTCAGTCCCATTCGAATGCACCCCGCTTCCAGACGTAGACGTAGCCCGGCGAACAGGATGACGATGAACACGAGCATCTCGATCGAGCAGGAATCCCATCGACGGCCCGCCCGTGGCGCCGGCGCCGAAGAAGATCGTGCCCCAGGGGATCAGGAACACGGTCTCGATGTCGAACACGATGAACAGCATCGCCACGAGATAGAACTTGACGGAGAACCGCTCCCGGGCGCCGCCGAGCGGCGGCATGCCGCTTTCGTACGGCGTGCCCTTGAGGGCGGTCGGCCGGCGCGGCGAGACGAGGTGTGAGAGCCCGATCAGGAGGGCCGCATTCACCACCACGAACACCAGCAGGACGATGAAGATCAGGTAGGGTTGGGTCATCGACTCGTGAAAGAATTCACTTGGCGCGGGGAAACCTAAGGACGCCCTCTGCGAGTGTCAACCGAATCGAGTGGCGTAAGTCTCGATGCCATCGATATATTGCCGCCCCATGTCCATCAAGTCCGACCGCTGGATCCGGCGCATGGCGCGCGAGCACGGCATGATCGAGCCCTTCGCCGAGGGCCAGGTGCGCGACGGGGTCATCTCCTACGGCGTGTCGTCGTACGGGTACGACATGCGCGTCGCGCCCGAATTCCACATCTTCACGAACGTGCTGTCCGCGGTGGTCGACCCCAAGCACTTCGACTCCCGGTCGTTCGTGGCGTTCGAGGGCGACGTCTGCATCGTGCCCCCGAATTCGTTCGCCCTGGCACGCTCGATCGAGTACTTCCGCATCCCGCGCAACGTGCTGACGGTGTGCGTGGGCAAGAGCACCTACGCCCGCTGCGGGATCATCACCAACGTGACGCCGTTCGAGCCGGAGTGGGAGGGTCACGTCACCCTGGAGATCTCGAATACCACGCCCCTGCCGGCGCGCATCTACGCCAACGAGGGGATCGCGCAGGTGCTGTTCTTCACGGCCGACGAGGGGGACGAGTGCGAGGTGAGTTACGCCGACAAGAAGGGCAAGTACCAGGCGCAGCAGGGGATCACACTGCCCCGGTTGTGAGTCCCGCGGCGCTCCGCCGCGGCCGGCGTCAGGCCGGTCGGCGGGCGCTTCCGATCGCCGTCACCACCACGACGACCGCTCCGAGGATCATGAAGTCCCGCGTCCACCCCAGCTCGGTGGCGGGGATCAGCCACTGCACCAGATACAACACGAGATCGAACAGCCCGATCACCACGCCGAGCAGCACGGTGGCGCGCAGCGTGCGTCCCAGCGCGTGGAGCGCGGCGCCGCTCGCGAAGGCCACGACCCCCTGCCCGGCCGCGATCGCGCCGACCGTCGCGGCACCCCCGAAGAAGTGCCAGACGAGCATCTGGTCGACGCCCATCGACATCGCCAGCCCCATCGTGTTCACGCCCGCGACGACGAGACCACCCACGAGGGCGCACAGGGCCGCCCAGATCGCGTAGTACGACACCACTCGCATCGCCAGCTCCCGCGGTTCCTGATACGAGGAAAGGTGGCACGCCGGCCCCCTTCGGGCCAGCGTGCCACCCTGTTCATCCGTTGCCTGGCGCTCAGCTGGGGTTCAGCACCTTGTCGATCCGCGCGAGGAGCTGGCCCACGTGGGCCCGGGATGCCCGGTCGGTGATGCGGCCCTGCACACCCCGGAGGGTGGCCGCCAGCTCGGTCAGCTCGAGGCGCGCCACGGCCTGGGCGTCGCCCGGACGCGGCGGCGGCGGCGTGAATCCGGGGAACCCGGTGAACGGACTGCGCGGCGGCGTCCGCGGCGTGTTGAGCAGGCGGTCCATCTGTTCCACGAATTCGGTCTGCAGGTTGCGCCGGTACGGATCGACCACCGGGCGCGCGCCCGCGTATTCCGCGAACACCCCGCGGCGCACGTCACGGAACAGGTCGGTGAGGCGGTACGCCTCGCCCGCCGGCAGCGTGGCTTCCTGCTCGACGACGCGCGAGAGCCGGGCGTCCTGGAACAAGGTGGAGAGCAGCGCCGCCTGCCGCGCGCCCACCCGCTCGACGAAGCCGGTGGGCTCGATCCGCCGCAGGATCGCCGCGTCGAAGAAGAAATCCGGCGTCGTGAAGGCATTGTCCACGAGAAACCGCACGGCCTCGGCCTGGCGCGCGCGCGGCACCGGGGCATGAATGACCCCCGACTGGTTGGGATACTTCTCGTGGCGGTACACTCCGCCCACGACCACCGCCACGTGCCCCATCTCGCGCGCCCATTGCGCGACGAGATCCCCGTAGAGGTCGTCGAGCAGGTCGTAGTCCTTGAGCGGATCCGTCGTGGTGGCGGGCAGCAACAGGGGCACCAGACGGCGGATGTTGGCGATCCCATAGCGGGAGGCCTTGACCGGATCGTCGCCCAGGGCCTCGGTCTGCGTGCGCGGGTCGATCCCGTCGGGATTGCCGAACCGCAGCCACGGACGGGCGTCCTGCAACCGCGCGAGCGAGTCGAGCACGGGCCGCTCGCCGTCCGCGCTCGCCGCCGGGATGCGGCGATACCCCCAGTCGATCACGTAGTAGTCCCATGCGCCGATCGTGGGCATCAGCTGGACGTCGTCCCCCGGCTGGGCGACGTAGTTGTTGCGCGCGTAGTCCATGATCGAGTAGGACGTGCCGTGCGCGCGGCTGTACGTCGGGCTGCGGAGCGAATCGACCGGGTAGTAGCCCGAGGACAGCTGGTTGTGGGGCAGCCCGAGGGTGTGTCCCACTTCGTGGGCCGCCACATACGCCACCATTTCTCCCATCAGCGAATCGGGGAACGGCAGGCGGCGGGCGCGCGGGTCCACGGCGCCGGCCTGCACCCAGTACCAGGCTTGCAGCAGGCTCGTGATGTTCTGAAACCACCCGATGTTCGACTGCAGGATCTCCCCGGTCCGCGGGTCGTTGACGTGCGGTCCGTAGGCGTTCTCAATCGTGGAGGGCAGCCAGCGGATCGCCGAGTACCGCGCATCGTCGATGTCGAATTCCGGATCTTCGGTGGGCGTGGGTGCGCGGCGCGCCGTGATTGCATTGCTGAATCCCGCCGCTCGGAACACGGGCTCCCACATCTCGACGCCCTTGATGAGCCAGGGCACCCATTTCTCGGGGGTGGCGGGGTCGAGGTGGAACACGATCGGCTTCACGGGATCGGAGACTGCGGCGGTCGGGTCCTGGGGCTCGAGCCGCCAGCGCGTGATGTGACAGCGGCGGGGAACGCGGGCGTCGTCCGCGCCGAAGTCCTCGTAACTGACCGAGAAGAAGCCGACCCGGTTATCGCACTGGCGCGGGCGCATCGGATTCGCGGGCAGCAGCACCATTGAGAAATTGGTCGGGATGGTCATCGAGTTGAGCGAGCGGTCGGCCGGCCCCCCGGCCGCGCCGGGGACGGAGTCCATCTCGAAGGTTTGAAGTGCCGTCACCTCGACGTTCGTCGGAAAGCTGCGGGCGCGTTCGATGAACGAGCGCGCGGAATCGAACCGCCGGACGCGCACGCCGAGCTGCCGGGCGTTGAGCTCCTGGACGTCGCTCGTGAACAGACTGGTCACCTCGATCACGGCGTTCGAGTCTCCGGGACTCCAGGCGGCGATGTCGAAGCTCTTGATGATCGGCGGCGTGTTGGACAGGTCCACTGCCCGGCTGACGGGGAGGGTGGAGTCGGCGCGCATCGCGTAGCTGATCATGCGGAGCAGCACGCGGGTGCTCATCGCGTCCCAGCGGACGACCCGCGCCGCGATCTGCTCGCCGGCGTACCCCACGCCTCGCACGGTACCGCGCCGGTCCACGACGAGGCGGAACTCGCGGCCCAGCACGGCGCGCGGAATCTCGTAATACAGCTTGTCTTGGATGCGATGGACGATGAACACGCCGGAGTCGGTGACCGCGTCCTTGGTGATGACCTGGGCGTAGGGCTTCGGGCCCTGCGCCCCGGCCCCCGCCCGTCCGGTGTCCTGGGCCGGGCGGGCGCCCGCCGGTGGCCGCGCGGCCGATCCCTGGGCGGGCGCGGGGGAGGGGCGGGAGAGACGGAGCCGGCGCGGCTGCAGGCGAGCGCGGCGAGCAGGGCGCCGGCGGCGAAGCGGTGCGTCATGAGCGGGCCTCGAGGGGACGAGTGAGATACCGGGCGACGGGAATGAACGAGCCCGGACCGCGGGGCGTCAAGGGCCCACGGCCGCCGGGGGGGGCGCGGCCCCCAGCGGGCTCCGGGGCGCGCGCACCCTTGGCCGTGATCAGGCGGGACCCGCGTTCGTAGGCGAAGTAGTCCCACGCCCAGTTGAGCAGCACCACGAGCTTGTTGCGGAACCCGATCAGCTGGATGATGTGCACGACGAGCCAGACGACCCACGCTGCGAACCCGTGAAACGTGAGTCCGCGCATTGCCGCGACGGCGGCGTTGCGGCCGATGGTCGCGAGCTGTCCGGGGTCGCGGTATCGGAACGTCGTCAGCGGCCGCCCCGCCAGACGGCAGCGAACGTTCGCCGCGGCGGTCCGCGCCATCTGGATGGCGACCGGCGCCATCATCGGCAGCGGCTCGCCGAAGCCCTCGGCGAAGGCGAGATCGCCGATCACGAACACGCCGGGCTGATCGGCGACTTCGAGCGTGGGCCCAACGCGGATGCGTCCCTGCGGGCCCCGGGGGAAGTCGAGGCGGTCGGCGAGCGTCACGGCCCGCACGCCCGCTGCCCAGATCAGTGTTCGTGCCGGAATGACTTCGCCGGTCTTGAGTCGCACCTGACGGCCGTCGAAGTCCTCAACGGTGGCGCCGAAGCGCACCTCGACGTGTTTCCGCCACAGCGTCTCGGCTGCGGCGGAGCCGAGGTGCGCGGGCATCGCGGTCAGCAGCCGATCCGCCGCTTCGAGCAGGAGGACGCGGGTGTCGTTGAGGTTCAGGGCCGCGTAGTCCTTCTTCAGCACCAAACGGATCAACTCGGCCAGGGCTCCCGCCATCTCCACGCCCGTGGGCCCGCCCCCGACCACGGCGAAGGTGAGCGCCTCGCGGCGCCGATCGGCGTCGGCTTCGAGCACGCCGGATTCGAATTGCAGCAGCACGTGGTTGCGAATGGCGATCGCGTCGTCGAGGTCCTTGAGGTCGAAGCCGTGCCGCCGCACGGACTCACGCCCGAAGAAGTTCGTCGCGCCGCCCGCCGCCAGAATGAGGTAGTCGTAGGGAATCGCGCCGCCGTCAGTGAGCACGGTCCGTTCGCTCGAGTCGATGCCCCGCACCACGTCGAGCCGGAACTGGACATTGCGCTGGCGGCGGAGAATGGCCCGTACGGGTCGGGCGATGGACTCGGGCTCGAGGCCCGCCGTCGCCACCTGGTAGAGCAGCGGTTGGAACAGGTGGTAGTTGTGGCGGTCGATCAGCGTGATGTCCACGGGCGCGCGGGCGAGCCCGCGAACGGCCCGGAGCCCGCCGAACCCGGCCCCGACCACCACCACATGGGGTCGCCGACCACCGCTGCGCGCGCGCGCCGTCACGTGGGGATTCCCTGTGATGGCGTCAGCCGCGCGGGGCCGGTCGGGAAGCGACTCCGACATGGGCACCTCCGGGGCGCCGGGTCAGCCGTCCGCGAGAATCTCGGTGTCGCGCGTCTCGTCCGCGGTGATGCGATCGCGGATGGAATTGTCGGGATTGAGCAGGACGATCACCGGCCGGTGGGTCCGGGCTTCCTCCGGCGTGAACTGCGCGTAGGTGATGACGATCACGTGATCGCCGGCGTGGACGAGGCGCGCCGCCGCGCCGTTCACGCACACCGTGCCGCTGCGGCGCGCGCCCGCGATCGCGTACGTTTCGAATCGCTCGCCGTTCGCGATATTGAGCACCTGCACGCGCTCGAACGGCAGAATGCCGGCGGCGTCGAGCAGGTCGGCGTCGATCGTGATACTGCCTTCGTAATGCAGCTCCGCCTGGGTCACGGTCGCCCGATGGAGCTTGGACTTGCACAAGGTGAGCAGCACGCCGGCGTCTCCCGTGGACTCGAATCGCCGTGAAGGATAACACCTTTTCCCCCTTCCTCTCGCCCCGCCCTTCCCCTATCATGCACAGCGTTCGCTTCCCATCCTCTTACGAGACAGGGTGATGCGACGGCTGTCCACGCTGTGGCGCTCGCTCGTCGGCCAGAAGATCACCATGGCCGTCACCGGGTTGCTCTTGATCGCGTTCGTGATCGGGCACCTGTTCGGCAATCTCAAGGTGTTCCAGGGTCGGGAGACGTTCAACGCGTACGCCGAGGGCCTCCGCGCCGTGGGGGAGCCGTTGTTCGGCCGCGGACAGCTCCTGTGGGTGCTGCGCGTCGGTCTCATGCTGGCGACCGTGCTCCACGTGTGGGCGGCGTGGCGCGTGTCGCGGGCGAGCCGCGCCGCCCGTCCGCACGGCTACCGCAGGCTCACGCTGGTGCACACCACATGGGCGGCCCGCACCCTGCGCGTCGGCGGCGTGGCGCTGCTGGTCTACGTCGTCTACCACCTGCTGGACCTCACATTCGGCCCCGTCAATCCGGCGTTCGTCCCCGGGGACCCCTACGGCAACCTGCTCGCGAGCCTGCGGCGGCCGCCGGTGGCCGTGACGTATCTGGGGGCCATGGCCGTGCTCGGGTTGCACCTGTATCACGGCTTGTGGAGCGGGCTCCAGACCCTGGGGCTGCACAGCCCCCCGACCGAGCGGTGGCGGCGGACGGCCGCCGCACTGTTCGCCCTGCTGATCGTGGCGGGCTACGCGTCCATTCCGCTCGCGGTGCTCGCGGGCGTCGTCCGGTAGGGGCGGTCTATGGAGCTCAGGTCACGTGTGCCGCCGGCGCCGATCGAATCGGCCTGGGATCGGCATCGCTTCGAGCTGAAGCTGGTCAACCCGGCCAACCGGAGGAACTACCGCATCCTCGTCGTGGGGAGCGGCCTCGCCGGCGCGTCGGCCGCCGCGTCGCTGGCGGAGATGGGATACCAGGTGGCGTGCTTCTGTTTCCAGGACACGCCGCGACGCGCGCACTCGATCGCCGCGCAGGGCGGCATCAACGCCGCCAAGAACTACCAGAACGACGGCGACTCCGTGTGGCGGTTGTTCTACGACACGGTCAAGGGCGGTGACTTCCGCGCGCGCGAGGCCAACGTGTACCGCCTCGCGCAGATCAGCGTGAACATCATCGATCAGTGCGTGGCGCAGGGCGTCCCGTTCGCGCGCGAGTACGGCGGCCTGCTGGCCAACCGGTCGTTCGGCGGTGCGCAGGTCGCGCGCACGTTCTACGCCCGCGGGCAGACGGGCCAGCAGCTGCTCCTGGGCGCGTACCAAGCGCTGGCTCGGCAGATCGGCCTGGGCCAGGTCGCCATGTACCCCCGCACCGAGATGCTGGACATCGTCGTGGTGGACGGGCAGGCGCGCGGCATCGTGGTGCGCGACCTGGTGACCGGCGCGGTCTCGTCGCACGTGGGGCATGCCGTGGTCCTGGCCACCGGGGGCTACGCCAACGTCTACTTCCTGTCGACCAACGCCAAGGGGTGTAACGTGACCGCCACCTGGCGGGCCCACCGGCGCGGCGCGGCGTTCGCCAACCCCAGCTTCACCCAGATCCACCCGACGTGCATTCCGTTTTCGAGCGAGCACCAGTCGAAGCTCACGCTGATGAGCGAGTCGCTCCGCAACGACGGACGCATCTGGGTGCCCGCGCGCGTCGGTGACGACCGGTCCGCGACGTCGATCGTGGACGCCGAGCGGGACTACTACCTGGAGCGGATGTACCCGAGCTTCGGCAACCTCGTGCCCCGGGACGTGGCCTCACGCCGGGCCAAGGAGATCGTGGACGGCGGTCACGGGGTCGGTCCGCAGCGCAACGGCGTGTATCTCGATTTTCGTGATGCCGTGGCGCGCCTGGGGCGCGCCGTGGTCGCCGAGCGGTACGGCAACCTGTTCGATATGTACGAGCGCATCACCGGGGAAGATCCCTACGAGACGCCGATGCGCATCTACCCGGCGCCGCACTACACCATGGGCGGGCTGTGGGTGGACTACAATCTCATGAGCACGGTGCGGGGCTTGCACGTGATCGGCGAGGCGAACTTCTCCGACCACGGCGCCAACCGGCTGGGGGCCAGCGCGCTCATGCAGGGACTCGCCGACGGATACTTCATCCTGCCGTACACCATCGGTGACTATCTCGCCCGGGAGCGGTTCGCCGCGGTGGATGCGTCGCACGCCGCGTTTCGCGACGCCGAGCGCGAGGTGGGCGCACGAGTGCAGCGCCTGCTCGCGGGGAACGGCAGCCGCACCGTGGACAGCTTTCACCGCGAGCTTGGGCGTCTCATGTGGAACGCGTGCGGCATGTCGCGCACGGGCCCCGGACTGCGCGACGCGATCGCCCGCATCCGCGAGCTGCGCGGGCGCTACTGGCGGGAGGTCGCAGTGGGCGGGACGGGCGAGGGGCTCAATCAATCGCTCGAGCGGGCCGGCCGGGTGGCGGACTTCTTCGAGTTCGCGGAAGTGATGTGCCTCGACGCGCTGCACCGCGAGGAGTCGTGCGGCGGCCACTTCCGCGAGGAGCATCAGACGCCGGAGGGGGAGGCTCGGCGGGACGACGAGGGATTCGCCCACGTGGCCGCGTGGGAGCACGCCGGGGTCGACGGCGAACCCCGGTTGCACCGCGAGGCGCTGCGCTTCGACCACGTACAGCTGGCTCAGCGGAGCTACAAGTAATGGACCTCACGCTCCACGTGTGGCGCCAGGCGGGCCCGAGCGCCTCCGGGACGTTCGTGCGTTACCACGCGAAGGGCGTGACGCCCGACATGTCCTTTCTCGAGCTGCTGGATCTCGTCAACGAGGGCCTGATCGCCGGAAAGGGCGACCCGATCGCGTTCGACCACGATTGCCGCGAGGGCATATGCGGCTCGTGCGGTGTCGTGATCAACGGCAGACCCCACGGACCGCGCGCGGCCACCACGGCCTGCCAGCTCCACCTGCGCGCGTTTCGTGACGGCGACCAGCTGTGGGTCGAGCCGTGGCGCGCCCGCGGGTTTCCGGTGGTACGCGATCTCGTGGTGGATCGTGGCGCGCTCGACCGCATCGTGCAGGCGGGCGGGTTCATCACGGCCCGCACGGGCAGCGCGCCGGACGCCAACGCGATTCCCATCCCCAAACGCGCCGCGGACCGCGCGATGGACGCCGCCGCGTGCATCGGCTGTGGCGCGTGTGTGGCCGCCTGCCCCAACGCGTCGGCGATGCTGTTCGTCGCCGCCAAGGTGGCGCACCTGGGCAGCCTGCCGCAGGGTCAACCCGAGCGCTACGACCGCGTGGTGCGCATGGTGGATCGCATGGACCTGGAGGGGTTCGGTGCCTGCACCAACCACGGTGAGTGCATGGCGGCGTGTCCCAAGGAGATCGCGATCGACTTCATCGCCCAGCTGAACCGCGACCTGCTGAAGGCGACGCTCCTCCCGCCCGCCGAGGGCAAGGCGTGGGAGGGCACCGGGTAGGGGCTACAGCGCGACTGCCCGCATCGTCTCCTGTACCGCGCGCGCCGATGCCTCGAGGGCGCTCCGCTCGGCCGCGGTGAGCTCCACCTCCAGGATCGCCTCGACGCCCGCGCGGCCGAGCTTGCACGGCACGCCGCAGTACAGCCCCGTCAGCCCATACTCACCTTCGAGCCAGGCGGCGCACGGCAGGATCCGCTTCTTGTCGTGGACGATCGCCGCGACCATCTGGACCGCCGCCGCGGAGGGCGCGTAGTATGCGGACCCGGTCTTGAGATGGGCCACGATCTCGGCCCCGCCCTTGCGCGTCCGATCCACGATCGCGTCGAGCGTTTCCCGGGCGAGGAGCTGCGTGACCGGAATGCCCGACACGGTGGTGTACGAGATGAGTGGTACCATCGTGTCCCCGTGGCCGCCCAGGACCATCGCCTGGATATCCTCGACGGACACGTCCAGCGCGGCCGCGAGGAACGCACGGAATCGCGCGGTGTCCAGCACACCCGCCATGCCCACGACCCGGGCCCGGGGGAAGCCCGTGACCTCCTTGGCCACCCAGCACATCACGTCGAGCGGGTTGGACACCATCACGACGATGGCGTCCGGACAATGCCGCGCGATCTGCTGCGACACCTGCTTGACGATATCGGCGTTGGTGCGCACGAGGTCGTCGCGGCTCATGCCCGGCTTGCGGGCGATGCCCGCCGTCACCACCACGAGCTCGCTACCCGCGGCCAGGGCGTAGTCGTTCGCTCCAACCACGCGGGTGTCGAATCCCTCGATCGGAGCCGACTGCCACTGGTCGAGACCCTTGCCCTGCGGGATGCCCTCGACCACGTCCACCAGCACCACCGCGCGTGCCAGGGCCTGTTCCGCGAGGCGCTGCGCCGTGGTCGCCCCGACGTTGCCCGCGCCCACCACCGTGATTTTCTGCAGCATGTCAGGTCAGCTCCCTGCCACCGACGTGGCGTAGCGCTTCGTACAGGACGATGCCCACCGCCGTCGCCAGGTTGAGACTGCGCACCACCGGGGTCATCGGGATCCGGAAGACACGATCGGCGTGCTGCTCGCGGACCCGCTCGGGTAGGCCCCGGCTCTCGTTGCCGAACACGAGACAGCAGCGGTCGCGATACGGCGCCTCGCCGTACGGCCGGGCCCCGTGCGACGAGAAATATAAGCACCGCTCCGGCGCGATCACGTCGCGGAACTCGCGCCACCCCGAGTGCACCCAGACATCGACGTCGTCCCAGTAGTCGAGACCGGCGCGCCGCAGCTCGCGGTCGTCGATGCTGAATCCGAGCGGGGCGATGAGATGCAGGCTGGCCCCGGTCGCCGCGCACAGGCGCGCGATGTTCCCGGTGTTGGGAGGGATCTCGGGCTCGACCAGGGCGACGTGCAGCGCCATCACCCGCCCCGCGTGTGCATCTCGCGGTGCGGGTCGGCCCGCAGGCCGGTGACGGTGTAGAGCGCGCCGCGTTGCGCGAGCACGAGACGCTCCTCGGCCCCGCGGTCGGAGCGCCCCTGCCAGGCGCGCACGATGAGTCGTGCGAGCTCCTCGTCCGGGGCGCCGTCGCGCAGGGGCGCGCGCAGATCGAGCCCCTGCGCGGCGTACAGACACAGAAACAGTGTGCCGTCGGCCGTGAGCCGTGCGCGGTCGCAGGTCCCGCAAAAGGGGGCCGTGGTGGACGCGATGATCCCGACCGTCATGCCGTCCGCCAGCCGGAACCGTTCCGCGGGCGCGCGCGAGCCGGGGTCGGAGACGGGTGTGACCGGGCCGTAGCGGCGCGCGAGTCGCTCCAGCAGCTCGGCCCGGCTCACGACCTGCTCCGGCGACCATCGGGTCGCCCCGCCCACGTCCATGTACTCGATGAACCGCGGCTCGGCCTGGTGGCGGCGGGCGAACTCGATCAGGTCCTCCACCTCGTCGTCGTTGAAGCTGCGGACGACCACCGTGTTGAGCTTGAGGCGGTCGAATCCCGCCTCCCGCGCGGCCGCGATGCCGGCGATGACGTCGGCATGGCGCGTCCCGCGCGCGAATTCGCGCATGCGCGCCGGCCGCAGGGTGTCGAGGCTCACCGTCACTCGGCGCAAGCCAGCCGTCCGCAGCGCGGCCGCCGCCCGGGCCAGGAGGAGCCCGTTGGTGGTGAGCGCGAGATCGTCGATCCCGGGCACGCGGCCCAGCATGGCGACCAGGGCGGGCACGTCCTGGCGCAGGAGCGGCTCGCCGCCCGTCAGGCGCAGTTTGTGGACGCCGACGCGGGCGAACACCGCGGCGAGCCGAGCCAGCTCCTCGAAGGTGAGCAAGGACGCGCGCGGCAGCCAGACATACTCCTCCTCCGGCATGCAGTACCGACAGCGCAGGTTGCAGCGATCGGTGACGGAGATGCGCAGCGAGCCCAGGGGACGTCCGCAACGGTCGGCCGGCACGGTCAGCGTGGCGCCTCGGCGGGATGGCCGGAAGGATCCACCCACGCCGCCGTCCCGTCGGCGTGGATCTCGCGTTTCCACAGGGGCACGCGGCGTTTGATTTCCTCGATGGCGTGGCGGCACGCCGCGAACGCGGCGGCGCGGTGCGGCGCCGCCGCCACGATCGCGACGCTGGCTTCGCCCACGGGCACGAGGCCGAGCCGGTGGCGCAGCGCGAGCCGCACGCCCGGCCAACGGCCGCCCGCCTCGGCCACGATCCGGTCGAGCTCCGCCTCCGCCATCGCGTCGTAGGCGGAGTACTCGATGCCGGTCACGCCTCCGTGCCCGGCTTCCTCGGGCCCGTCGCGCACGGTGCCAAGGAACACGCTCACCGCGCCGCACGCGGGCGCGCCCGCCAGGGCGAGCAGTGCGTCGAGGTCGATCGGCTGGGTCACCAGGTACGCCACCCCTCAGCCTCCAGAGAGAGGAGGCAGCAGTGCCACCTCGTCTCCCCCGGTGACGACGGCGTCGAGGGCCACCTGGCGGAGGTTCACCGCGACGAGCGGCCGAGGCGGCAGCAGGGTGGCCGCGGGATGGTGGCGGCGCAGGTGTTCGAGCACGGTGGCGACCGTCGCCGGCTCCGGCACGTCGACGACGAGCTCGGTTGACCCGAGCAGCTCCGCGTACCGGGCGAACAACCGGACCCGGACGGTCACCGCACCCATTCCCGTCTCCATGCCAGGCAAGATAACCCGCCCCGTTAGGGGCCGGTGGTGCCGGTGGCGATGCCGCGCCAGATCCGCGCCTGTCGTGGCGTTGGTGCCGCGGCCCGCGCCACGGTCCAGCGGGTCGTCGTGAGCTCCCGGACGGTGGTCGCCAGGGCCACGCGTCGGCCGCCCCGCCGGACGACGATCTCGATCGCTTCGCCGGCCCGGCCGCCGTAGCGCGCCCGATAGGCCGCGCCCCAGTCGTCGGCCGATCTTACCGTGACCTCGCCGATCGCGAGGAGCTGGTCGCCCGGGCGCACGCCTGCCGCGTCCGCCGCGCTTCCCGGTGTCACGCGGTCGATCTGGATGGGACCCTCCGGCGTCGGGAGGCCCCGGATGCCGACAAAGGGCACGGTGGTCGTCTGCTGCTCGACCGCGAACCCCGCCTTCGGGAGTACGGCCTCGAAGGGCAGCGGTTCCCGCCCATCGACGTAGCGCCGGTAGAAATCCTCGACCTGCGGCATGCCGAACTCGCGCAGCAGCGCCAGCAGATCGGCGGTCGCGAACCCCCTGCCCTGGCGGGCGAACCGCTGATCCAGGGCGCGCGTCACGTCGTCCAGGCTGCGGCGATTGTCGGTCGCGTCGCGGATGCTGACGTCCAACAGGAGTCCCAGGAGCGACCCCTTGGGATAGTAGAGCTGCGAGCTGTTGACGAACACCTCGTCGATCCACGTGGCGACGCTGCCGTCCTCCGCGCTCCACGGCTCGGGCGCCGACGTCACGGCGTCGATGTTTCCGGTCACGCTGGCCACGAAGTCGCCGTCGGTCCAGAGACCGGCGCGCCGATTCGAGACGTCGGCGTAGTAGTCGGTGACCCCTTCGGACCACCACAGCAGCGGGGTGTACTGCTCCGCGCGATAGTCGTAGGGCCACAGCTCCGCCGGGCGGATGCGCTTGACGTTCCAGAGATGGAAGAGCTCGTGCGACAACAGCGGGTTCACGAACCCGCCGAGATTGCCGGCGGCGTCCGCGAAGGCCTGGCCGGGCAGGATGTTGAAGTGCGAGTAGCTGTGCTCGAGACCGCCGCCGAAGTCGATGGGCTCCGGGGGGATCGCGAAGAACACGGTATAGACCGAGTAGGGCGGGCCGCCCATGAGCCGGTTCTGTACGCGACTCAGTCGCTCGACGCTGGCGCGCAGGTTGCGCGCGACCGCGGGCGTGTACGCCGCGGCCGGCCAGACGCCGATGCGCAACCAGGTGTCGTCGAGACGGAGCGAGTCGCGGCTGAACGTGCCGAGGAACGTCATGGCGTCCGCGAGCGCGTGATAGTCCGGCGCCGTGTAGGCGCCGGCTCCCGCCGGGCGCAGCGCCGTCATCACGTCCCACCCGTCCGGCAGCCGAAAGCGCACCTCAGCGGGCCGGTCCAGCTTGTCCTCCTCGAACAGGAAGACGTTGGTGCCGAGGAAGACGCCGAAGTCGTCGGTGAGTCGCGCCTGGGACAGGTCGATCGTGTCCGCGAGGTAATCGAACTCGACCGTCACCGTGGCACTGCCCCGGGTGCCGATCCGCCAGGTGTCCTTGTCGAGGCGATCCCAGGCCAGCGGCTCGCCGCCTCCGTCGCGGGCACCGAAATGTCGCACGTAGCGGGCGTAGTTCTGGATGCTGTAGCTGCCCGGACTCCAGGCCGGCAACGACACGCGGAGCGTGTCCATCCCCGTCGTGGGGAACACGGCCGTCGCGCGCAGGAGCCGCCCGGCGAGCGAGCCGACCGAGATCTCGTACCGCACCGGTGCCGGGTCCTGGGCACGAGCCGCGCCCTGAACCCCCGGCACGATACCGAACAGCAGCCACCCTGCTGCACGCATGGACACTCCCCGAATGCAGGATGAGAGGTTGTACGCCACAGGGCCACAGGAGGTTACGCGGAGGCCCTAAAGCACGACGGCCCCGCCGGTTGGGGCGGGGCCGTGCGGGTCGCGCTGGCCGCGCACGCTACGGCGTCACGCCCTCGCTCGCGTCGGCGACCATCGCCCGCAACTCCTTGCTGGGCTTGAAGACAGGGACCGGTCGCGCGGCCACTTCCACCGGCTCGCCCGTGCGCGGATTGCGGGCCATCCGCGTCTTGCGCTGGCGGATCTTGAACGTGCCAAACCCGCGTATCTCAATGTTATGCTGCTCCGCCAAGGCTGCCTTGACGGCATCGAGGAACGAATCGACCACCCGCGCGCAGTCCTTCTTGGAAATGAGAGGACCGGCAGTGCGGGCGATTTGAGCTGTCACCTTCTCGACCAAATCGGCCTTGGTCATCCGTCCCCCCGAAGGGCCCAGGGTGTGGATTCGGGGGCCAACATATGAGCTTACCTATTGACTGTCAAGAGCTTGTAAGAACTCGCGGAAGTGCTGTTGGGCGTCGTGTGGCCCGGGGGAGGCTTCGGGGTGGTACTGCACCGCGAAAATGGGCGCCGCGCGGTGCCGGAGCCCTTCCACGGTGCCGTCATTGAGGTTGAGGTGGGTCACTTCAAGCGCCTTCGCGCCCGGTACGCCGCCCGCGCCGCCGGCGACCGCGAAACCGTGGTTCTGCGATGTGATAAGTACCTGCCCCGTATGGAGATCCCTCACTGGGTGGTTGCCCCCACGATGACCGTACGGGAGCTTGACCGTCCGCCCGCCGAGCGCCAGGCCGAGCAGCTGATGGCCGAGGCAGATCCCGAAGATCGGCAGCGCGCCATCGGCGAGATCGCGGATGGTCGCCACGGCGTAATCCACGGCCGCGGGGTCGCCCGGTCCGTTGGACAGGAATACGCCGCTCGGCTGCAGCTCGCGCACGCGCGCGGCGGGGGTGCTGGCGGGGACCACGGTGACCCGGCACCCGTGCTGGAGGAACAGGCGCCGGATGTTGCGCTTCATGCCGAAATCGAACGCCACGACGTGGTGGCGCGCGTCGGGCGGGCCCTCGGTGAACTCATCGGGGATCGTCGCGGCCGTGGCCAGATCCAGTCCGTCCATGGACGGCGAGGCGGCGAGGGCCGCGCGGACGTCATCGGTGGGGTGCTCTCCGAGCGCCAGCACCCCGCGCATCGCCCCGCGGGAGCGGATGTGCCGCGTGAGCTGCCGGGTGTCGACGTCGGTGAGCACGGGGACGCGTTCCGCCGCGAGCCAGTCGAGGAGGCTGCCGGTGGCCCGCCAATTCGACGGCGTGAGCGACAGCTCGCGGACGATGACGCCGGCGACACGCGGCCGGTCCGACTCCCCGTCCTCGCCATTGACCCCGTAGTTCCCGATCATCGGGGCCGTCATCGTGACGAGCTGCCCGAGGTAGGAGGGATCGGTGAAGACTTCCTGGTAACCCGAGAGATTGGTCGTGAACACCGTTTCCCCGAAGCACGGCTCGAAGGGAAGCGGCGCGGCGCCCGGAAACCAGGCGCCATCTTCTAGCAGCGCGTAGGCGGGGAGGCGGTCAGCGATTGGGCGTTTGGGGCGACGCCGGGGCCGGCGCCTGCTGCTGGCCGGTCGCCGGCGCCGTCTGCAGCGGGAGCGGCGTCGTTTGCACGGGCTGGGGTGCCGGCACGTTGCCTTCGAGCACCGAGCCCGGCCGGCCGCCGCGGGCCGACATGATAGACAGCACGAAGGCGAGCAGCATGAAGATGCCCGCCGACCACCGGGTGACATGCGTCAGCACCGTCACCGCCTGGCGACCGCCCATGAACACCTCCGTCCCCGCCCCGCCGCCGAGCGACGCGAGGCCGCCGCCTGTACCCGCTTGCAGCAGGACGGCGGTGATCAGGACCAGGCATGTGGCGATCAGGATGACGATGAGGGCGGTGTACATGGCGGCCGAATATCTACTCAGGAGGCTTGGGTCTGCACAAGCGTGGCCCACGCCTTCGGGTCGAGGGACGCGCCCCCAACCAGGACCCCGTCGAGCTCCCGCTCGGCCAGCAGGTCGGCGATGTTGGCTTGATTGACGCTCCCGCCGTACAGGACGGCGGCCGACGATGCCCCGCGCGCCCGCAGCCAGCGGCGGATGCCGCGATGGATGCTCGCCGCGTCCGACGGCGTGGCGTTGCGTCCCGTCCCGATGGCCCACACGGGCTCGTAGGCGACCAGCACGTCCCCCGAGCGGTCGAGATCGATGCCGTCGAGGCCGGCCGCGAGCTGGCGCACGACGACCGACAGGGTCTGACCGGCGTCCCGCTCCGCAAGCGTCTCCCCGACGCACAGGACCGGGGTCAGGTTGGCGGCGATCGCCGCCCGCACCTTGCGGCCGGTATCCTCCTCCGTCTCACCGAACACGTGGCGCCGCTCGGAGTGCCCGACGAGGGCGGCGCGGGCGCCGGCCTGGGCCGCCATCGGGGCCGACACGGCACCCGTGAACGCGCCGTTCGGTTCCCAGTGCACGTCTTGCACGCCGGCTCGGATCCCCGGGTGTGCCGCGATGGCCTGCGCCACGGATTCCACCGCGATTGCGGACGGGAAGAACCACACGGCGCGATCGGCCCGCGGCTCGTAGCGCGGGAGGAACTCGGCCAGGTACGCGCGCGCCTCGCCGGGGGCGAAATGCATCTTCCAGTTGGCAGCGAACACCAGGCGTCTCATGCGTCCTCCAGCGCGGCGACGCCGGGCAGGAGCTTGCCTTCGAGAAACTCGAGGGAGGCGCCCCCGCCCGTCGACACGTGGCTCAGGCGGTCTTCCAGCCCCGCCACCGCCGCGGCCGAATCACCGCCGCCCACGACGGTGACGGCGCCCTGCTCGCCCGCTTCGACCAGGGCCTGGGCGACGGCACGCGTGCCCTCGTCGAACGGCGGTGTTTCGAACACGCCCATCGGTCCATTCCACAGGATGGTCTTGGCGCGCAGCAGCCGGGCGCGGAAGTCATGCCGCGTCGAGCGATCGATGTCGTACACCGCCCAGCCTTCCGGGATCGCGTCCGCCGGCACGTCGCGCCGCTCGGCGGCGCGGTCGAGCGCCGGGGCGACCACGCCGCCCCGCGGCAGGACGAGCTTCGTACCTGCAGCCTGAATCAACTGCCGTGCCACGTCCACGCGGTCGGGCTCCACCAGCGAGCGGCCGGTAGCGAACCCCATCGCGGCGAAGAACGTACAGGCCATGGCGCCGCCCACCAGTATCTCGTTCACCCGTGGCAGCAGCGCTGCGATCACGTCGATCTTGCCCGAGATTTTCGCGCCGCCCAGCACCGCGACGAACGGACGCTTCGGATCCGTCAATACGTCGCCGAGAAAGCGCAGTTCCCGCTCCATCAGAAACCCGGTCACGGCCGGCCGCAGCAGCCGCGCCACGGCCTCGGTGGAGGCGTGACCCCGGTGGGCCGAACCGAACGCGTCATTGACGAACACATCGCCCAGCGCCGCGAAGGCCTGCGCCAGCGCGGGGTCGTTGCGCTCTTCCCCCGGCCAGAACCGCGTGTTCTCGACCAGCGCCACGCCGCCGCGCGGCAGGCGGCGCGTGATGGCGACGCCGGCGGCGAGGTCGTCGATGAACGTTACCGGAACGCCGAGCACGCGCTCCAGATGCCGCACGACCTGCCGCAGCGAGTACTGAGGATCCGGGGCGCCCTTGGGCCGCCCGAGGTGGGACAGCAGGACGACCCGCGCGCCCTTCTCCCGCAGATAGGCGATGGTGGGCACGGCCGCCCGGATGCGCAGGTCGTCCGTGACGGTGCCGTCCTTGAGGGGAACGTTGAAATCCACGCGCAGCAGCGCGCGGGATCCGTCGAGGGCCGGAGCCGGGAGGTCGCGCAGGCTCCGTTTGCTCACATGCGCGCTCCCATGTACGCCAGCAGGTCCACGCACCGCGCCGAGTACCCCATCTCGTTGTCGTACCAGGAGGACACGTGGACCAGCGTGCCCTCGATCACGTTGGTCGACGGGGCGTCGACGACGCTCGAATAGAGGCTGCCGACGTAGTCCACCGAGACGAGCGGCTCGTCCGAAACGTCCACGATGCCCTTCAACGGTCCCTGCGCGGCCGCGCGGAACGCCCCGTTGACCTCGTCGATCGTCGTCGGCTTCTCGACCACGCACGTCAGGTCGACGAGGGACACGTCGGGAGTGGGCACGCGGAGGGCGACGCCGTCGATGCGGCCCTTGACCTCCGGAATCACGAGGCCCGTGGCCTTCGCGGCGCCGGTGGAGGTCGGGATGATGCTGAGCGCGGCCGCGCGCGCTCGGCGCAGGTCCTTGTGCGGCAGGTCGAGGATCTGCTGATCGTTCGTGTAGCTGTGCACCGTCGTCATGAACCCGCGGACGAACCCGAAGCGGTCACGCACGACTTTCACCACCGGCACGAGGCAGTTCGTGGTGCACGACGCGTTGGACACGACGTGGTGCGTCGCCGGGTCGTAGCGATCGTGGTTCACCCCCATCACGACCGTGAGGTCTTCGCCTTTGGCGGGCGCGGAGATCACGACCTTCTTGGCGCCGGCGGCAAGGTGCTTGGCGGCGGACTCGCGGTCGGTGAACCGGCCGGTGCTCTCGAGCACCAGATCCACCCGCAGATCGCGCCAGGGCAGCTTGTCTGGCTCGCGCACCGCCGAGACCTTCAACTCGCGGCCGTTCACGACGAGCGCGTCGCCGCGCGTCTCGACGGTGCCCGCGAAGCGGCCGTGCACGGAGTCGTACTTGAGGAGGTGGGCCAGGGTCTTGGTGTCGGTGATGTCGTTCACCGCCACGAACTCGAGATCGGTCTGCTGCATGCGCAGGGCGGCGCGCACCACGTTGCGGCCGATGCGCCCGAACCCGTTGATCGCCACGCGAACCGGCATGTGTCGCGAGCTCCTAGCTGAAGTCCGGAATGACGGCGCGGCCGAACGTGACCGCCAGCAGGCGGCCCCAGCCCGCGCCGGCCAGCGCGTACCCGCACGCCGCGAGGGTGACTCCGGTGGTCAGTACGTCGTCCACCAGCACGAGCGTGACGCCATCGCGAGCGGGCACGGGGGCCCGAAACGCCCCCGCCACGTTCGCTGCACGCGCCTCCGGTGTCAACGTCGTTTGTGTGGCGGTCTCGCGCACGCGCCGCAGCAGGTCGCCGCGTACCGGTAGGTGCCACCGCGCGCCCAGCGCGTCGGCCAGACGCTCGCTCTGGTTGTAGCCCCGGCGGCGATGTCGCCGTGGAGCGAGGGGGACCGGCACGAGGAGCGCGTCGCCGTCGGGCGGTGGTACCCGGGCCACGATGGCGTCGGCCAGCTCCACGGCCAGGCGGGGCCAGCCGCCGTACTTGAGGCCGTGCACGGCGCGCCGCGCGCCCTCCTCGAGCCACACCGCCGATCGCGCCACGGCGAGTGCCGCGGGCCAGCCCGCGCACACGCGGCACGGGCCGAAATGCGGGCCCGGCTGGCCGCAGCGCGCGCACCACGGCGGCGTCACGGCGCGCCACCGGTGCCGGCAGAGGTCGCACACGAGGCGGTGGGCGTGCCGGAAGGAGAAGAGACGCCGGCAGAGCAGGCACTCGGCCGGCAGCAGCAGGTGTTCGATGGCGCTAGGACCGGAGCGCGCGCTCCACGGCGGCACGCATGACCTCGATCGGTGCGCGACCGGCGCTGGGGAAGAAGCGCTCGAACGCCGCGGCCCCTTGCGTCACCAGGGGCACGCGCCCGTCGGCGGCGCGGCACCCCGCCTCCCGCATGGCCCGCACCCATGGGGTCTCCCCCACCCCGTACACCATGTCCAGCGCCCAGCGCACTCCCGGCGCGTCGCGCGGCTCGATCGGCAACGGATCGGTGCGGCGCAGCCCGACGGGTGTGGCGTTGACCACGACGTCGGCTCGGTCGGTGGCACCCGCGATGCGGGCCGTCACCCCCACGGTGCGGGCCCATGTGGTGAAGGCCGCGGCGCGCGCGGCGTCACGGGATCGCACCAGCAGCACGGCGCCCGCGTCGGCCGCCGCGACCGCCACCGCGCGGGCCGTCCCGCCGGTGCCGATCACGAGCCAGCGCGCCGCGCTCTCCGCGCCCACCTCCGCGAGCCCGGCCCGGAGTCCGGCGACATCGGTGTTGTCGCCCACGAGGGTGCCGTCTTCCACCCAGAACGTATTGCACGCCCCGGTGCGCGTGCAGACATCCGTTTTGCGCGCCAGGGATCGTTCCACCGCCTCTTTGTGCGGCACGGTGATGTTCCCCGTCGCGCGGATCGCCACCAGGGTGTCGAGCGCCGCGGCCAGCCGGGGCGCCTCGACGCGCAGCGCCACGTAGACCGCGTCCAGGCCCAGCGCGCGGATCGCCGCGTTCTGTAGCACGGGTGACAGCGAGTGCCCCACCGGGTCGCCCACCACCGCCAGCAGGCGGGTGCTAGCGGCGATCTCCATCGTCCTCGGCCTCCGCGGCGAGACGGGCCACGACCGCTGCGATGAGCGCGTCGAGCTCGGCGTAGGTTTCCCGGTAGACCTCCAGGTCGCCGCCGAACGGGTCGCTGACCTCGGCGTCGGCGGGCGGGCGGCCCGCATACTCCCCGAGCACGAACGTGTGGCCCGCCCCACCCAGTTCGTCCACCCGGGCGCGGTGGTGGCGGGCCATCGTGAGTACCAGATCGGCCTGCTCGAGGAGCTCACGGCTGAGCAGCCGCGCCCGGTGGGCGGACAGGTCGAGGTCGTGCTCGAGTCCGATCAGTAGCGCGCCTTCGGACGCCGGCGCTCCCTCCCACGCCCCGGTGCCGGCGGACTCCACGGCGAGATCGAGATCGTGCTCGAGCGCGGCGCGGCGGAGCAACACCTCGGCGAGCGGGCTGCGGCAGATGTTGCCGGTGCACACGAACAGCACGCGGCGGATCACGGCGCGAGCCCCCCGACGGCCCGCCGCAGCTCAGCCACGGTGAATGCGCCTTCGCGGACGAGCCGGGCGGGCGTCACGGTGCAGTCCACGACCGTGGACGGGGGTCGGTTGCCGAGCACGCCGCCATCGAGCACCAGCAGCTGCCCGGCGCGCACGGCGGCGGCGAAGTCCCGCCCGATGGCCTCCGCGCCCGCACCCGGTGCCTGTCCGGGCAGATTCGCCGAGGTCGAGGTGAGGGGCTCGCCCAGGGCCGCGACCAGCGCGGCGATCGCGGCGTGCGACGTCCAGCGCACGGCGATGCCGCCCTCGGGGCCGCGCAGCAGGTCCGGGAACCGGCCGCTGCCTCCCGGAAGCACGAGGGTGAGCGGACCGGGCCAGAAGGCGCGGGCCAGCGCATCGGCGGCCTCAGTGAACCCGAGCCCCGCGGCCTCGGCCATGGTCCGATTGCTGACGAGGAGCAGGAACGGCTTGCCGCGCGGCCGGCCCTTCAGCTTCGCGAGCGCCCCCACGTCGTCCGCGCGCGCGCGCGAGCCCAGCCCGTAGACGGTCTCGGTGGGATAGGCGAGCAGGCCACCGCCGCGCAGATGGGCCACCGCGCGCGGGATGGCGGCCGCGACCGTGTCCTCCGTCGTGAACGCCAGACTGCTCACGTCGCGACACGCGCGAGCGCTTCGGCCGTCCGGAAGTCGTCGGGCGTCGTCACCTTGATGTTACGGGCGCTGTCCGTGACGACACGCACGGGAAACCCGGCGTGCTCGCACCAGCCCGCGTCATCGGTGGCGACGGGGTCGCCGGGCGGCGCGGCGTAGGCGGCCGCAAGCATCGGACGCGGAAATCCCTGGGGCGTCTGCGCCCGCCACAGCCGGTCGCGCGGGACGCTGCGCAGGACGCGCCCATCCGCCTCCGTTTCCTTGAGCGTGTCGCTCACCGGAATCGCCGCGACGGCGCCCGCGCCCGAACGGGCGCCGGCGATGACGGCGTCGATCACCTCGCGGGCGACGAACGGGCGGGCGGCGTCGTGGACGAGAACGATGGCGAGGTGCGCGGGCAGCGCCGCGAGCGCGGCGCGCACGGAGTCCGCTCGCTCCGCACCGCCCGCCACGATCGTGAGCCGGTCCCCGGCCACCTCGGCAAGCCAGGCGGGCGGGCGCGCGGCCCACGCCGGGGGCAGCGCGATCACCACGCGCGCCACGGCGGGATGGGCCGCGAACGGGCGCACCGCGCGCAGCAGCATCGGCACGCCGCCGATGGCGCGGAACTGCTTGGGCTCGCCCGGGCCGGCGCGCACGCCCGACCCCGCCGCGACGACCACGACCCCGACATCAGGCGGCGAGCCGGCGCCCGAGATCACCGATGCCCTCCAGCCCGACGACCTCCACCCCGGCCGCGCGGATGCTCGAGCGCGCGGAGAGGAAGACGCGGCGGAAGCCCTGGCGCTCCGCCTCCGCCAACCGGCGCTCCACCGCGGCGACGGGCCGCACCTCACCGCCCAATCCCACCTCGCCCAGGAAGAGGACGTCCGCCGGGATGGTACGGTCTTCCACCGACGACATGAGCGCCGCCAGCACGGCGAGGTCCGTCGCCGGATCCACCAGCCGCACTCCCCCGGTGACGTTGACGAACACGTCGTGCTGTCCCACCGGCAGTCCCGCCCGGCGCTCGAGCACGGCGAGCAGGACGGCGAGGCGGCGGTGGTCGAGTCCGGTGGCGACCCGTTGCGGCGTGCCGAATCCCGGACGGGCAGCGAGCGCCTGCACCTCGACCAGGACCGGTCGGCTGCCCTCCATCACGGCCGTGACCGCCGATCCGGACACGCCCCGGGATCGTCCCGCGAGGAACGCCGCCGCCGGGTCCGCGATCGGCTCGAGGCCCGCGCCGGTCATCCGGAACACGCCCACTTCGTCCGCCGACCCGAAGCGGTTCTTCACGGCGCGGAGGAGACGATGGTCGAGCGTCGCCTCCCCTTCGAAGTAGAGCACCGTATCCACGATGTGCTCGAGCGTGCGGGGACCGGCGATGCCGCCGCCTTTGGTCACGTGGCCCACCAGCAGGACGGCGGGTCCCGCCTCCTTCGCGAAGCGCATGAGGCGTGCGGCGCACTCGCGCACCTGCCCCACGTTGCCTGGCGCGCCTTCGAGGTCGGTGGTGTAGGTGGTCTGGATGGAGTCGACGATGACTACCCGCGCCCCCAGGGCCGCGGCGTGGTGCAGGATGGGCTCGAGCGCGGTCTCGCCCAGGACGTGCACGGCGTCGACGGGCTCGGTCAGACGGCCGGCGCGCAGGCGGATCTGCTCGGGCGACTCCTCGCCCGAGACGTACAGCGTCGGCACACCGGACGCTTCGAGCCGCCCGGCGCATTGGAGCAGCAGCGTGGACTTCCCGATCCCGGGCTCGCCACCCACCAGCACCACGGACCCGGGGACGATGCCCCCGCCCAGCACGAAGTCGAGCTCCCCCAGGCCGGTCCGCCACCGCGCCACGGGCGATCCTCCGAGGGCGGACAGGCGGACCGGTGGTGGGCCGGTCGCCGCCCCGGTGGACCGGCCGGCGGGCCGGCCGCTCGATCGCCGCTGCGTCACCGGCTCCTCGACGAGGCTGTTCCAGGCTCCGCACGCGTCGCAGCGGCCGGCCCACTTGGGGTGCTCGGCGCCGCACTCGGTGCAGCGGTGGAGCGAGCGGGCCTTAGGCACCCCGCACCGACTCCGCCGGCGCCTCGCGCCGCGTCCAGTTGTCGAAGCGGGTGAACTCCTTGCGGAAGTACAGCGTGACGAGGCCGGTGGGACCGTTGCGCTGTTTGCCGACGATGAGCTCCGCCTTGCCCTCGATGTTTTCGTTCGACTTCGGGTCCACCGGGCCGTCGTAGAACTCCTGGCGGTAGACGAAGCAGACCACATCGGCGTCCTGCTCGATCGCGCCGGATTCCCGCAGGTCCGACAACTGGGGCCGGCGATGCTCGCCGCCCCGCTGTTCCGGCGCGCGCGACAGCTGCGACAGCGCCAGCACCGGGAGGTTGAGCTCCTTCGCCAGCGCCTTCAGCGACCGGGAGATGTAAGAGATCTCCTGCTGGCGGTTCTCGATGTCCGACGGTCCCTGCATCAGTTGGAGATAGTCGACGACGATCATGCCCACGTCGTGCTCGGCCTTGAGGCGGCGCGCCTTGGAGCGCATGGCGAGCGGGGTCAGCGACGCGGAGTCGTCGATCCAGATCGGAGCGGACGATAGGAGCCCCGCGGCCCGGGCGAGCTTGGGATAGTCCTCGTCGCGCAACTGGCCGCGGCGCAGCCGCTGCGCGTCGACCATGCCCTCGGAGCACAACAGCCGCTGGACCAGCTGGTCCTTCGACATTTCGAGCGAGAACACCGCCACCCGCACGTTGTGCTCGATCGCCGCGTGCTGGACGACGTTCAGTACGAAGGCGGTCTTCCCCATGGAGGGACGGCCGGCGATGATCACGAGGTCCGCCGGCTGGAATCCCGCGGTCAGGTGGTCGAGATCCGCGAATCCGCTCGCCACCCCCGTGACGTTCCCCGCCCCCGCCTGAAGCAGCTCGATGCGCTCCATCGTGGGCCAGATGAGCTCTTTGAGCCGGATGAACTCTTCGGAGCGGCGGTATTGGGCGACCTGAAAGACCCGGTGCTCCGCGTTGTCGAGCACTTCTCCCGGCGTGCCGCGGCTCTCGTAGACGTCCTGGATGATGGCGGTCGCGGCTTCCACGAGGCGGCGGAGCACCGCCTTGTCCCGCACGATCCGGGCGTGGTACTCGACGTTGGCGGCCGTGGGGACGACGTCGATGAGCGTAGCGATGTACTCGAGGCCGCCCGAGCGGTCCAGGTCGCCGCGCCGACCCAGCTCGTCGCGCAGCGTCACCGGATCGATGGCCTCGCCGCGCTCGGTGAGCGCCACCATGGCCCGGAACAGGAGCCGATGGCCCTCCCGGTAGTACATGGTGTCGTCGAGCAGCTCCGCGGCTTTGAGCGCCGCGTCCTGATCGAGCAGCATCGCGCCGAGCACGGCCTGCTCGGCCTCGTTGCTCCACGGGGCCTGACGCCCCGCGTACTCGCGGTCAGTCGTCGAGGAGACGGCGGGCGATGCGGACGTCATCCCAGGTTGGCTTCTTCCAGTTCGGGTTGCGGAGCAGCGCCGCGGGGTGATAGGTCACGATGACCGGAATGCCGCGGAACCGGTGGACCTGGTTCCGCATCGCGCCCAGCGACTGCTTGTTGTTGAGCAGCGTCTGGGCCGCGGGCGCCCCCAGGGCGAGGATCACTTTCGGCCGTACGAGCTCGATCTGGCGGAACAAGTACGGTGAGCACGCCGCCACTTCGTCGTATTGGGGCGTGCGGTTGTCCGGCGGACGGCACTTGACCACGTTGCAGATGAACACCTGTTCGCGCGCCAGATCGATCGCCGCCAGAATCTTGGTCAACAGCTCGCCCGCCCGGCCGACGAACGGGCGTCCCGTCTCGTCCTCGGTGCGCCCCGGTCCTTCCCCCACCACCAGCAGCCGCGCATCCGGCGGGCCCTCTCCCGGGACCGTGTGGCGCCGGGCTTCGCACAGCGCACATTTGGCGCAGGCCGCCACGAGCTCGGCGATGGCCGCGAGCGATGCCGCCTCGCGGATCGGATCCGGTGCGAACAGGTCGGTGGTGGCGGGCGGCTCCCACGCCAGGCCCGGGGGCGGAAGCGGTGGCGCCTCCCGCGGGCTGCGCGGTGGCGCGCGGGCGGGTTCGGGGGCCGGGGCAGGCACGGGATCCGGGGTGTGCCGCGCCTGCGCGGGGGTGGCGGGGAGAATCACCCCGCCCCCACCCAACAACCGTTGCTGCTCGAGATACGCGCGCGCGAGCGCCCGCCCGTCGATCACCGGAACGCCTGTCCCACCACATCGAGGATACGTTCGGCCACGTCGCGTTTCGACAGGATCGGCAGCGCCAGCGGCTCGCGACCGTCGGCGGCCAGAATCGTCACGCGGTTCGTGGTCACTTCGAATCCCGCGCCGGGCTCGAGCGCGTCGTTGAGGATGATGAAGTCCAAACGCTTTTCGCGCAACTTGCCGCGCGCCTTCGCCAGGCCGTCCCCCGTCTCGAGCGCGAACCCGACGGCGAGCAGTCCCTTGGGGCGCGGCACCGTCGCGAGGATGTCGGGCGTCGGCTCGAGGGTGAGCGACAGGGCCCCGGCCGTGCGAGCGCGCTTGCGCGGCGCCTGTGCCGCGGGCCGGTAGTCCGCGGGCGCCGCGGCCATGAAGAGGACGTCGCTACCCTTGATCCGCGTGCGCACGGCGCGCTGGAGGTCGGCGGTCGTCGTCACGCGCTCCACCGCGACCCCGGGTGGCGGCTCGAGGGCCGTGGGCCCGCTCACGAGGGTCACCAGGGCGCCGCGGGCGTGCGCGGCGGCGGCCAGCGCGTAGCCCATGCGGCCCGACGAGGGATTGGTGATCACCCGGACCGGGTCGATGTGCTCTCGGGTGGGTCCCGCGGTGACGAGGACGCGGCGGCCGGCCCAGGGCCCCCCCGCCGCCAGCAGGTGTACCGCCGCGGCGAGAATCGCCTCGGGCTCGCTCATCCGCCCCGGCCGCTCGCTCGGGCCTTCGGCCAGCGCGCCGATGTCGGGACCGACGAACCGCCAGCCGCGCCCCGCGAGCGTCTTCACGTTGGCGGTGGTGGCCGGGTGCGCGTACATCGCATCGTTCATCGCGGGAGCCGCCAGTACGGGGCCGGTGCGGGCGACGAGCAGCGTGGTGAGGAGGTCGTCGGCCACCCCCTGCGCCGCGCGTGCCAGCAGGTTGGCGGTGGCCGGCGCGACGATCACGAGGTCGGGGTCGCGGGCGAGCCCGATGTGCGCGAGCGCCCGGTCCCGGTCCCACAGGGACACCAGCACGGATCGCCCGGTCAGGGCCTCGAACGTGACCGGGCGCACGAACTCCGCGGCGGCCGCCGTCAGCACGACGTCCACCACGGCGCCGTGCTCGGTCAGGCGCCGCGCCAGCGTGCAACTCTTGTAGGCGGCGATCCCGCCCGACACGCCGAGGACGACGTGCCGGCCCGCGATCATCTAGATCTCCTGCCGCCGCCGCCGTACGAGTTTGTACTGGAGATTCCCGTCCACCAGATCGTCCATCGCCCGCGTCGTCAGCTTCTGCTCGAACTCGACGGTCCGGTCGCGCGGGAACTCGTTCACGAAACGAGCGAAGCGGGACGCGACGAGCACGCCCAGGTACTTGTTCTGCGTCTGTGACGCGACTTCACCAGGTGTCCAGATTCTCACGAGACTCCTCCGGGCACGCCGCCAGCGGCGGTCGCCGCCTGCTGCAGTGCCGCCACCCGTCGTTGCCAATCGGTGGGCCGCCGGTGTGGCGTCCCGCCGTCATCCAGGATCTCCCCCACCAGCGCGACCGTGCGATCGAGGTCGTCGTTGACGAGGATGTGCTCGTACTCCGCCGCCGCGGCGATTTCGCGGGCGGCCGTCTCGAACCGCCGTGCCAGCGCGGCTGGCGATTCCGTGCGGCGCCCCCGCAGGCGCGCGCGCCAGGTCTCGGGGTCCGGCGGGAGCACGAAGATCCCGATCACCTCCGCCGCCGGGAGGCGATCCCGCACCTGCCGCGCTCCCTGCACCTCGATGTCCAGCAGCGCATGACGGCCGGCCCGCCGCAGCGCATCCACCTCGGCCCGCAGCGTGCCGTACAGCTCACCCGCGTACTCGGCCCACTCGAGGAACGCACCCGCGGCCGCCCGCCGGTGGAACTCCTCGCGCGACACGAAATGATACGCCTCGCCGTCCTGCTCGCCCGATCGGGGCGGGCGCGTCGTTGCGGAGATCGAGACGCCGACATCCGCCCGGCGCGCCGCCAACGCGCGGGTGAGCGTCGTCTTCCCGCCGCCCGACGGCGACGACACGATCACCACCCGCGGCGTCACTCGAGGTTCTCCAGCTGCTCGCGGAACTTCTCGAGCTCGCCCTTCATCGCGATGACCTCGTGAGCGATCGCGGCGTCCTGCCCCTTCGAGCCCATCGTGTTGACCTCGCGGAGCATCTCCTGCGCGAGGAACCCGAGCCGCTTGCCGACCGCCTGCGGTTCGCCGAGCGCGTGGCGGCACGCCGCCGCGTGCGCCCGGAACCGGACCAGCTCCTCCGTAATGTCGAGCCGGTCGGCGAGCAGCGCGACCTCGACGGCCAGGCGCTGGGCGTCGAGCGTGACGCCGTCGGCGAGCTCGCGCACCGCGTCGCGCAGGCGGTCGCGTTCGGCGACGAGGCGCGCAGGCGCGCGGGCCTCGATCGCCGCAGCGTGGCGCTCGAGCTGGTCGAGCCGCGCGGCCAGCTCCGTGGCCAGCGCCCGCCCCTCCCGCTCGCGCATCGCGATCACGTCCGCGGCGGCGGCCTCGACGAGCGGCCGCGCCTCCTCCCAGGGGATCGGGGCCCCGTCTCCCGACCGCGTCGTGAGCACGTCGGGCAGCCGGGCCACGAGCGCGAGGTCCGGCTCGCCCTGCAGCCCGAGCGCGCCCTTCAGCGCCTCGAGGCTCGCGAGCGCCTGGCGCGCGCGGTCCAGATCCACCGTGACGCCCCCGTTGGCGGCGGAGGACTCCACCCACCGGGCGGACACCGCCACGTGCCCCCGCTCGAGCAGCTGACGCAGCCGCTCGCGCAGATCGCCCTCGAGCGCCGCCAGGTCGCCAGGGAGCTTGAACGCCGGATTGAAATACCGATGGTTGACCGTGCGGATCTCCACGCGGAGACGCCCGCCGTGGACCGCCCCTTCGGCCATTCCGTATCCCGTCATGCTGCGCGGCACAGACTCACAACTTACCCGGGGCGCGGTCAGTTCCGGAAGCTCCAGTACGCGCCGTAGTACTGCTGGGACCGGGGATAGTCCCGCCCGGGGACGTACCCGCTCCGCATCAGGTTGGCGTTGCGCACCGCCCAGAACAGCGTCACGTCGAGGATGCGGACGCGCAGGTTGGTCTCGACGAACGTCCCGCCCGTGAGCCGCAGCGGGGCGCCCAGGCTGTCGCGGCCTCCCGGTCCCCCGCTCCACGACTCGCCCGCGACCTCGGCGTGGAGCGTGAACGCGCCACTGCGAAACCGGCGCCAGAACTTGGTGTGAAACGTGACGGCGTAGCGCGCCCGCCGGGGTAGCTCGAAGTCGCCGCCGCCCGAGACGGGGGCCGCGTACCAGCCCCCCACCCGGAGCCCCGGCAGGGGGCGCAGGCTGGCGTGGCCCGTGACGTACTCCGTTTCCGGCGTCGGGCCGAGACTCGCAGCGGGCGTGAGGTCGTCGGGAAACCCGACGGGCGTGAAGGCGCTGCGCCGCCCGGCCCCCGCCTCCAGCGTCACGAACGACCGGTCCCACCGCAGGGCCACGGCGACATCGCTGGTCTCTTGCGCCGAGTCGGCGAGCAACGCCGGGGCGTGCAGGTCGCGAGCGACGGCGGCGTCGCCGCGCAGCGAGAAGCCGAGCGGCAGCGTGAGGCCGGCGCTGGCGTGCGCCCGCTCCCCGGCACGGCTGCCGGTATACGTGGCGCGGCGCGCGGCGACGGCGAGCGTCAACGGTCCCGGCGCGGCCCAGGCGGCGGCGAGCTCGAGTCGAGACGGGATGCGCTCGGAGGCATATCCAAAGCGGCCCGACACGCTCGCCCGACGCCATACGTACGCCGCATCGAGCGTCAGCTGGTGCACGCGGCGCTCGGTGGACGCGGCCGACGCGGCCGTATCGGCGGCGAGCGCGGCGTCCGCGTTGAGGCTGCTCGTGCCGAGCGCCACCTCGGCCCGGGCCCCCAAACCGTCCGACCGTTGCCGGGCGTACAGGCGCACGAGGCCGTCGGAGCGGCGGACGTCCCGCTCCGCCACGCCCAGCGGGCCGGCATCGCGCTTCCACCCGGCGGAGAGGAGCTGCACCTCGGCCCCGAGGTGCGGCGTGGGCGCGTACTCGAATCGGACCCAGAGATCCGAGCTGCGGAACCGCGTGTACGGCGACGACGCGGCCCCATCGGTCGCGCCGAAGTCCGCGCGCAGCCCGATCCCGAACCCCGAGGGCCAGCGGCGCGTGAACGTCCCCCGGTAGACGGCGTACTTGGCGGTGCCGGTCGCGATCTCGATGGACGTCACGGGCTCGGTAGCCTGCGGCGCGCGGGAAACGAGATAGACCCGTGCGGCGCCCGGGAGGAGCAGGACCTCGACGCGTTCGAGGGGACCGAGGGGGATCCGCGCCGGGTCGAGGAACACCGAGTCACGTCCCAGGGGGAGGTGCGGCATGCCGTCCCAGTAGACCTCGAGACCCGCCGCGCCGCGGCCCGCCAGGAATACCGGCTCGGGCTGGCCGAACGCGCTGCCGCGACCGAGGTGCACGCCCGGAACGTGGGCCAGGAGATCGCCCAGGGTCTGCAGACCGTTGAATCGCAGGGAATCGGCGTCAAACACCAGGCGCTGCCCGGCGGGTAGCGGACCGGCAGGGACGTTCACGGGCGAGCGCGGCAGGGCGGCGCGGATGGAGTCGGGGACCGGCGCCGCGGGCGCGGTGCCGGCGGGTGGCGCCGTCGTGTCGGTCACGACCGGCGGGCGCGGCGCCGGTCCTGGCGCGGGGCGCAGCGTGTCCTTCTGTCCCGCGAGCGGGGCGGCGCCGACGACGGCGCAGGCCGCGAGCAGGATCGCGCGGGCGGTCAGGCCTGTGCCCGCGCCAGCAGGAATTCCGCGAACAGCCGAACACCGATGGCCGTCGGTCCCTTGGCCTGATGCGGGCCCTCGACATCGGTGTACGCGGTGCCCGCGATATCGAGGTGCGCCCAGGGCGCACCCTCGACGAATTCCCGCAGGAACCAGCCGGCGGCGATGGCTCCAGCGCTGCGGCCCCCGGAGTTTTTCACGTCGGCGATCTCCGACTTGAGCAGCTCACGGTATTCCTCCCACAACGGCAGGGGCCAGCAGCGCTCCCCGGCGCGCTCCCCGGCGGCGCGCACCTCCGCCAGGAGGTCGTCGTCGCTGCCCATCACGCCGATCGCGTGGTGCCCCAGTGCCACGACCACGGCGCCCGTGAGCGTTGCGGCGTCGAGGATCGCCGCCGGCTTGAAGCGCCGGACGAACGATAGCGCGTCGGCCAGGATCAGCCGTCCTTCCGCATCCGTATTGATGATTTCGATGGTCTTGCCGAACTGGCTGGTCACCACGTCGCCGGGCTTGAGCGCCGTGCCGGACGGCAAGTTCTCCGTCGCGGGGACGACGCCGACGACGTTGATCGCGGGACGCAGCCGGCCCAGCACCTCGAACGCGCCCAGCACCGCCGCCGCGCCCGACATGTCGTACTTCATTTCCTCCATACTCGCCGCGGGCTTGATCGAAATGCCGCCCGAGTCGAAGGTGACGCCTTTCCCGACGAGCGCCACCGGCGGCGCGTCCGCCCCGCCCCGATACTCGAGCACGATGAACCGGGGCTCCTCGACCGACCCCTGCGCGACGGCCAGCAGCGCCCCCATCTCCTGGGCGCGCATCGCCGGCCGGTCGAGCACGGTGAGCTTGAGCCCATGGCGCTCGGCGAGCTCGCGCGCGCGCTCGGCGAGGTAGCTCGGCGTGCAGACGTTGCCCGGCTGCACCTGGAGGTAGCGCGCGAGGCGATGCCCCGCCGCCACCGCTTCTCCCACCACCCGGCCGGCGTCGGCTGCGGCGCGCTCCGCGGCCTCGACCACGAGGGTGACGGTTTCGACCGACACGGTGCGCCGGTCGTCGGAAGGCTTCTTCAACTCGAGAAACGCCCAGCCGCCGTGCGCGGCACCCTCCACCGCCACCTGTCCGAGGTCGTGGGCCGGCACGCCGCCGCGCGCTTCGGCCTCCACGGCGAACGCGAAGGACGCCTCGCCCATGCCGCGGGCTCGCTTCGCGGCCACGGCGGCGGCGCGCCGCAGCGCGCTGCGCGTGACGTCCGCTGGCTTGCCCACGCCGACGAGCAGGACGCGGCCCGGCTTCGCGGTTGTGTACGCGAGAGTGGTCTCATCGCGCCGTCCCCGGAAATCACCCGCAGTGTACGCGCGCGCGAGCGCGCCGCCCGCGGCGTGGTCGAGCGCGCTCAGGGCCGCCGGCAGCGACGCGCCGTCGGCCACCGCCACCGCGAGGAGCGGCGTCTCCACCTCCGCCAGCGCGGCCGTGATCACCGCGCCCGTCACGGGAGGTGCTCGATGATGTTGTCGGCGAATGCGGACGTCGGGACCTCGGTGGCTCCTTCGGTCTGACGGGCCAGGTCGTAGGTGACGCGCTTGGTCGCGATCGCGCCCTCGAGCCCCTGCACGATCGCGGTCGCCACGTCGGGCCACCCGAGCTCGTCGAACATGAGGGCGCCCGACAAGATGACGCTGCCGGGGTTGATCTTGTCCTGATTGGCGTATTTCGGTGCCGTGCCGTGCGTCGCCTCGAACACGGCGTAACCGTCGCCGATGTTGCCACCGGGGGCGAGCCCCAGCCCGCCGACCTGCGCGGCACAGGCGTCGGACAGGTAGTCGCCGTTCAGATTGGGGGTCGCGATCACGGAGTATTCGTCCGGGCGCAGCAGCACCTGCTGAAACATCGCGTCGGCGATGCGATCCTTGATCACCACCCGTCCCCCCGCGGTCCCCCCTCCCGACTCGGGAATCGTCCGGTCACCGAATCGTTCCTGGGCGATCTCGTATCCCCAATCGCGGAACGCACCCTCGGTGAACTTCATGATGTTGCCCTTGTGCACCAGCGTCACCGACGGCCGTCCGGTGCGGATGGCGTACGCGATCGCCTTGGCGACCAGCCTCTGGGAGCCGAACTTCGACATCGGCTTGATCCCGATCGCGCTGCCGGCGCGCAGCGGTGCCTGGAATCGCTCGGCGAGGAAGTCGATGAGGGCGCGCGCTTCGGCGCTCTCGGCCTTGTACTCGATCCCCGCATAGACGTCCTCGATGTTCTCGCGGAAGATCACGACGTTCAGTTTCTCCGGGGCCTTGACCGGCGCCGGCACCCCGGCGAACCACCGCACCGGACGGATGCAGGCGTAGAGATCGAGCAGCTGGCGTAGGGCGACGTTCAGGGAGCGGATCCCGCCCCCCACGGGCGTGGTGAGCGGGCCCTTGATCGCGACCCGGTGCTCTCGAATCAGGGCGAGCGTCTCGTCGGGCAGCCAGCTGCCCGTCGCGGTGAACGCCTTCTCCCCCGCCAGCACCTCGCGCCACACCACCCGCCGGCGGCCGCTCGACGTCTTGGCTACGGCGGCCTCGAACACGCGTCGGGCGGCGCGCCAGATGTCCGGACCCGTACCGTCGCCTTCGATGAAGGGGATGATCGGATCGTCCGGCACGATCCACTTGCCGTCGCGGTAGTCGATCTTCGTTCCCGTCGCGGTCATCGGGCGTCCTCGAAGGCGCGTCGGTCGGGCAGTCTAGCGGTCCGGGAACAGGAAAACAACGACCGCCTCCGGGCGGGAGGCAGCGGGTGGCTGGCGGCGGGGTGACGGGCGCGCTTCAGGCCGAGCGTTCGGTCGCGTCGGTCCAGGCGATGGTGAAGAACCCGTTGCAGCGAATGCAGCGCTGGGCCCGAGGCCGGCTGACGGGCAACGGCGCGCGTGCGCGGCACGCGGGGCATACGGTGTACGCGTCGCCCCAGCTCGGTGGCAGGCGGGTCGAGTGGAGCGGTCGCGAGACGATGGACCAGCTGCGCGGCGGCTGCAGGGAGAAGCGGAGGTATTGCCGCGGCACCGCGACCGGGCGCCGGTTCACCTCCAGCACGGCCTCGCGCGACCCGAGCTGCAGGACCCGGTACCAGGCGCCGCGGCGGATCTGTACGTTGACGTCCCGATTCAAGCTGGCCCAGCGCGACGGCGCCATGTCCTCCCGCCTCTGTGCGGCGATCCCCGATGGGACAACGCACAAAGGGTGCCACGGCCGTCCCCGTGGGCCGGGGGTCAGCGCGCCGAGGCCGTCCGCAGGTACTCGAGGATCGCGGCGGGCTGGCCCCCTGTGGGCCGCGTCACACGCATGCGGTCCATGTTCTGCTCCATGCGGGAATACACCACGGGCCAGTCCTCGGGGGAGTGCACCTTGGGATCCGGCACCGCGTGGCAGCGGCCGCACGTCTCCACGAACGCCGGGCGTCCCGCCCCGGCCGGCAGGGCCTCGGGATCGCTGGTCCGGAGCGCGTGGGTCGTCAGGTATTGGAGCAGGACATAGCGCTCGCTCATCGTCGGCACTTTGACGTTGAGCGCGCCGGGGAGCCATTCGCTGCGCAGCCACATGCGCCGGGCCACGCTGGGCCAGTCGGTGGCGCCGTGCGTTCCCGGCGACGGCAGCGCGTGGCACTGGGCGCAGTAGGTCACCAGAATCTGGGCGCCGGGCGAGGCGGAATCGGGGAGGTCACCGGGGAGCAGGCCCCCCGGGGGCAACGCTACCTTGGCCGCCGCGAGGAGGAGCGAGTCCTGCCGCGGGTGCACGTCATCGACCATCACGACGGCGTCGGCGTCAGGACCGCGTCCGCAGCCGAGCGCGCCGGCCGCGGCGATCGAGACGAGTGAGAGCCAACCCAGACGCATACCCCCTCCTTGGCGGCAGCCCGCTGCGTTATGGAAGCGACCCTGGGGTGGGCGCCCGCAGCGCTCGCCCGCACGGGAAGGTAACCCGCTGCGGCAGGTTGGGGCTCACCCGATGACGCAACTGTGAGAGGTGCACGAAGACGCCTTCACGGTACCTCCCGCCGGAGAGCTGCCCGCGAGCCGGTGCGGTGGTGATGCCCGAGGAGAGAGTCGAACTCTCACGCCGTTGCCGGCACGGGATTTTGAGTCCCGCGTGTCTGCCATTCCACCACTCGGGCGAGTGCGGGTTGCCTCAACCTAGCCGGTGGAACGCGGTGGTGACAGACACGTCGGCGGCGCGGCCCGGCGCGGCCCGCTGCGGGCCGCCTTGCGGTCAGCGCGGGCGCGGCGTGCGCGGCCGCTGTGCCGGCGCGCCCGCCCCCGGCCGTTGCCCGGCGCCCGGACGCACGCCCGCGCGATTGCGCCGCAGGTCTTCGACGCGCTGGAGTAGCCGCTCGCGCAGCATCCGGTACTGCGCCACCTGCACGGGTGACAGGTACTCGGCCATGTCCCGTTCCTGGGTTTGCTCCAGCTCGAACAGGCGGCTACGGTTCTCCCGCAGGGCCTCGTTCAACCGGCCCACGCTGTCGGGATCGGCCGCGACGCCGGGTCGCATCTGCTGTTGCAGTGCCATCCGCAGCTCGCGCTGGCGCAGCATCACCGTGCGGCGCTCGCCTGCGAACTTCCGGTTCGTCGCGTGCAGGCGCCCCATCTGCTCGTCGTTCAGCCCCAGCTCCGTCCGCACGTGCTCGGCGAAGCGCCGCTCGATCGCTTCGCGCAGCTGCTCGGCGCGCGCCGGATCCGGCGGTGGGGGCACGTCCTGCGCGACCGCCGCCGTCCCCACCAGCAGCGCGCAGGCCAGACCCACGAAACGCGTGTTCATCGCTCACCCCTCCAGTGACTGCAGCACCGTCTCGAGCTGCTCGGCATCGAGATCGTCCAGACTGCCCGGCGCGAGCCCGACCGAGTCGCCCAGCGTCTCATCCAGCGTGCGCAACAGGTCGCTCAGCTCCTCGGTTCCGAGCCCGACCAGGTCCGCCGTCACGAACCGGGTCGGCTCGGGCGGTCCGCCGAGCTGACGAGCTACGACACCCGCCCCCGCGAGCAACACCAGCGCCGCGGCCAGCCGCAGCCACACGGGAATGCGGCGCCCCGGACGCGCCAACGGGAGGACCTCGGGTTGACGGAGCCGCTCGACCACGGCCTGCGCCACCGCCTCCGCGTCCACCCGCGCCGCGGCGCGCGCCCCCAAGCGGGCGGCGAGCCGACGCAGCTCCTCGTCTCCCAGGTCGGCGTCGTCGTTCATCGGATCCCGTTTCATGCGAGCCACTCCTTCAGTCGCTTCACCGCATGGTGATAATGCACGCGCGCCGCCCCGGCCGTCGTGTCGAGTGCGGCCGCGATGTCGTCGTAGGCGAGCCCCTGCTGGGCGCGGAGCAGGAACACTTCCCGCTGCAGGTGCGGCAGGCGTCCCAGCCCCTGCTCGAGCCGCCGTTCGGCCTCGCCCGCCACGGCCACCTCGTGCGGGTCGCCGTCGTGCGATGCCACCTGCTCATCGAGGGGCACGACCTGCCGCCGCCGCGCCGCCCGTCGTCCCAGGTCCCTGAGCGCATTCCCGCCGATCGTCATGAGCCACGTGCGGAACTGGCACTGCCCGCGGAATCGGCCCAGCCCCTGGAACGCCCGGATGAACGTGTCCTGCACCACGTCGTCGAGGTCGGCCGGAGGCGCGCCCGCGCCCGCCAGGAACCGCGCCAGCGCTTGCGTGTGCCGCCGGACCAGCTCGGCGGCCGCACGCTCGTCGCCCTGCTGCCAGGCGGCGATCAGCGCCGCGTCGGGCGCGGCGGCGGGCAACGGAGTGGCCATGGGCGCTTCACGGGGTTGGACGTTCATCGCAAGGGGAAGTTAAGGGCCGAGGCCAATGACGACCGCCTACTTGAGGGGCCCTCCGTGCCGCGCTAGGTTGCCTGCTTCCGAACGAGCGTTCGACCGAATGCCGCTTCCCCCCTGCCCCGCCAGGCCGACGAGCCGCTCGACGGGCTGCTCGCGGCGGCGGCGAGTACCTTCGCGGAGCGGGGCTTCCACGCGACCTCCATGCGCGACCTCGCGCGGGCGTCCGGGATGAGCCTCGCCGGCATGTACTACTACGTGCGATCCAAGGACGACCTGCTGCAGCTGATCCAGAAACGCTGTTTCGAGCGGGTCGCCGACGGCGCCCGTGCGGCGCTCGGGGGGGGCACCGATCCGGTCGAGCGGCTGCGCGTCTTCATTCATCACCATGTGACGTTCTTCGCGCGCCACATGGACGAAATGAAGGTCTTGGCGCACGAGGCGGACAGTCTCACGGGGGCGCCGGCGCGCGCGCTGCGGGCGCACAAGAAATCGTACTCCGCGCTGCTCGTCGAGCTCGTAGCCGGGGTGAGTCCCGACAGCACCCCCGAGGAGCGCGCGGTGACGGCGTACGCGATCTTCGGTATGATGAACTGGATGTACACCTGGTACCGCCCGGGGGGCGCCGTCTCACCTGACGAGCTGGCGGCACGCATCGCCGATCTGGCGCTGCGGGGCGTGACCGCCGCCGAGCCCGCGCGCGCAACCTGAATGCCAAAGGACCCGATGCCCGCACCGCGAGCCGGCTCCCGGCCGGTCGATCCCCTGGAACAGGACCTGATCGACCGCATTGCCCAGGGGTTCATGGTGGAGTCCGAAGAGGACATGACGCCGGGGTACAAGAAGGCCCTGCTGACGCAGCTCACCGTGCAGGGCGACACCGAGCTGCTGAGCGCCCCCGCGTACTATCTCGCGTCGCGCGATGCGCCGACGCTGAACAGTCGCATCGCGGTCACCGCGATCATCCACGACGAGCTGGGGCACGCGAACATCGCCTACCGGATCATGGAAGACCTGGGTGTGGACAAGCAGTGGCTGCTCTACGGGCGGCGGCCGCACGAGTTCAAGCACCCGTACGGCTTCGATCAGCCGCTCGAGAACTGGGCCGAGATGGTGGTGGCTAACGGGTTCTTCGACCGCGCGGGCATCACACTGCTCTCCGACGTGCACGAGCACACGAGCTACGGGCCGCTGAAGCGGGCGCTCGTGAAAGTGGATCGTGAGGAGGTCCTGCACCTGCGGCACGGGGAGTCGTGGATGAAGCGGCTCGCCAAGGCGGGCGGCGAGGCCCGCGAGGCGCTGCAGCGGGCCGTCGACTGGATGTTCCCCATGACCATCGAGTGGTTCGGCTTGCCGGACGACCTCAAGCACCACGGCGGTCAGCTCGCCTACCGCCTGAAGGGCAAGACGAACGACCAGCTGCGGCAGGTGTGGATGGCGGCGACCGTTCCGTTGTGCGAGCAGATCGGGATCGCGGTCCCGGCGCACCACGACTCCGCCACCAGGACCTACGTCATCGATTATCCGTTCCCCTGCCAGTACGACCCGGCGGCGAAACGCTGGCTGTTCGATGAGTCGCTGAGCTGGGACCAGGTGTTCGAGCGCTGGAAGGCACGCGGCCCGATGAACCAGCGGTACATCGAGATGTGCCAGGGGATGTTCCGGAGGTGGAGTGACAACTGACGCGCGCGTCTGGGACGCCCTCGGCGGGGTCACCGATCCGGAGTACGCCCTCTCGATCGTGGATCTCGGTCTCGTGTACGGCGTCCGCGTCATCGAGGACACCGTCCGCGTCACGATCACGTTCACCTCGATCGGGTGCCCGGCGATGGACATGATCCTCGGGGATGCCGACGCGGCGATTCGGGCCCTGCCCGGCGCGCGCGACGTCCGGTTCGACGTCGTGTGGAGCCCCCCCTGGACGGCGGCGCGCCTCTCGGCGCGCGGCCGGCGGGTGCTGGCCATGTATGGTGTCGCGCACTGAGGAGCGCCGTTCCATGCCGACGGAGGTGTACGAGGTGTTCGCCCGCAAGGCGCACGACGACGAGCTGCGGCACATCGGCAGCGTCAACGCGGCCGACGACGAGCTGGCGAAGACGTACGCGTGGACCCTGTACGACGAGGAGCGGTGGATCGAGATGTGTGTGGTCCCGCGCCGCGCGGTCATTGCCGTGACGCCGCACGGCCGGCTCCCGCTGTGGGGGAATTGAGAGGCCGATGACGACGACCGCGACCACCCGGACCTTCGAGACCGCGGCGGATCTCGCCCCCGATGTGCGCGCCGCGCTGCGGCGTCTGCTCCTCGGTTGCGCCGACACCAAGCTCCTGATGGGATATCACTACGGCGAGTGGACCTTCGGGACACCCGCGCTCGAGGCCGCCGTGGCGAACTGCTCCATCGCCCAAGGGGAACTGGGCCACGTCCGCTTGCTGCACGGCATTCTCAAGACCAACTGGGACGACGATCCCGATCAGCTCGTCGAAGGGCGCGTGGCCGAGGCGTTCGCGAGCATCCGGTACCTGGACCACGATCTTCCCGACTGGCCGGCCGTCGTGGCGATGAACTTCGTGGTGGATCTCGCGATCACGCGCGTCATTCACGCGCTCACGGACTCGGCCTTCCTGCCGCTGCGCGCCTGCGCGGACAAGCTGCTCCAGGAGGAGCGCTACCACATCCATCACGGCCAGGGGTGGTTCCGCACACTCGCGGCCGGCGATCGCCGCGACGTGGTCGCGGCGGCGGTGGACCGGGCCCTGGCGGACGTGGTGGAATGGTACGGCCCCGAGGGGGCGCCGGACGACGCCCTGTTGCTGCGGGCCGGGATCAAGGCCGCGAGCGACACGGACCTGTGCCGCGCTCTGTGCACCGACGTGGCGCGCGTGGCGGCGCTCTACGGCATCACGCCCCGCACGCCGGATCGGCCCGACGGCACGACGTGGAACCCCGACCGCCGACGCGCCGGTCCGGGAGCACCCAGTGACGAGGTGCTCTATCATCTGCGGGGCACCAAGAACGAGGTCTTCAAGCGCGCGTGACGCCCGGCCCCGAAAAGCGCTGCCCCTTCTGCGGGGCCCCTGCCACGACCAAGGTGTCGGACTTCGCCACCTCGCTGATGGTCGCCGCGTACCGCTGCGACCACTGCAATTCCTACTTCGAGGCGATAAAATGGGGTGACCGGTCCGTGCCCCTGGACGTCCCCCCGTTCCTCGACCACGCCGGGCCCGCGACGGACTGAGGCGCCCATTCACCGCATGCTGGAGAGCGACAGACCATGACGGCTGCTGCGACGGACACGAAGCTGGTCAACTACCGGACGGAGGGCGGACTCGCGATCGTCGAGCTCGCCGACCCGCCCGCCAATACCTACACCTACGAGATGATGCGGCAGCTGGACGCCGCGATCCTCGACGCGCGCATGGACGACGACGTGCACGTGATCGTGATCCGCGGTGTGGGCGAGAAGTTTTTCTGCGCGGGTGCCAACATCAACATGCTCAACTCCGTCACCCCCCGCTTCAAGTACTTCTTCTGCCTGCACGCCAACGAGACGCTGAACCGCCTCGAGCAGACGCCCAAGCTCGTGATCGCCGCGCTCAACGGGCACTGCGTGGGCGGCGGGCTCGAGATCGCCATGGCGGCCGACCTGCGCGTGGCCTGCAAAGACGCGGGCAAGATCGGCCTTCCCGAGGTCAATCTCGGCGTGCTGCCCGGCACCGGCGGCACCCAGCGCCTCGCCCGGATCGTGGGCAAGCCCAAGGCGATCGAGTTGATGGTCACGGGCCGCACCTTCGCCTTCGAGGAGGCGAAGGACCTGGGCATCGTGAACGAGATCTTCCCCAAGGAATCGTTCTGGAACGACGTCCTGACGTACGCCCGGCAGTTCGCGCCTCCCGCCAAGGCGTCGAAGGCCGTGGGGCTCATCAAGCGCGCCGTCCAGTCGGGTGCCGAGGTGCCGTTCGAGAGCGCCCTGGCCATCGAGCGCGAGCTGCAGCAGCAGCTGTTCCAGAGCCAGGACGCGAAGGAGGGCCTCGCGGCGTACGTCGAGAAACGCAAGGCGGACTTCAAGGGTCGGTGACCGCCACGTGCGCACCGATCTGTTCATCAACAACGAGTGGCGGCCCGCGGCGTCGGGCCGCCGCTTTCCGGTCGAGAATCCGGCGACCGAGGAGATCCTGGCCGAGGTCGCCGAGGGCGACGCGGCCGATATCGACGCGGCGGTCGCCGCCGCCCGCGCGTGCTTCGAGTCGGATGCGTGGCGCGGGCTCTCCGGGCGCCGGCGGGGCCGCCTGCTCGCGCGCGCCGCCGACCTGCTCGACGCGCGCCTCGACGAGTTCGCGCGCCTCGAGACGGCGCACAACGGCAAGACGCTGTTCGAGTCGAAGATCGAAGTGGGCATGACCGCCGCCACGCTGCGCTACTACGCCGGCTGGGCGGACAAGATCACCGGGGACACCCTGCCCGCCGACGGCCCGTTCTTCATCTACACGCTGCGCGAGCCGATCGGAGTGGTCGGTGCCATCGTCCCGTGGAACTTCCCGCTCAACATCGCCAGCTGGAAGGTGGCGCCGGCCCTCGCCGCCGGCTGCACCGTGGTGCTCAAGCCCGCGTCGGAGACGCCGCTCACGGCCCTGCTGTTCGGCGAGATCGCCCTCGAAGCCGGATTTCCCCCCGGCGCCTGCAATGTCGTCGCCGGAGGCGGCACCACGGCGGGTGCCGCGCTCGTCCGCCATCCGGGCGTCGACAAGATCGCGTTCACGGGCTCGACCGAGGTGGGGCGCGCGATCATGCGCGAAGCCGCGGGCACGAACAAGCGCGTGACGCTCGAGCTGGGCGGCAAGAGCCCGAACATCGTGTTCGCCGACGCGGACCTCAAGGCTGCCGCGCGTGGGGTCCAGACGGGGATCTTCTACGGCAAGGGCGAAGTGTGCGCGGCCGGCTCCCGGCTCCTCGTCGAGCGCGCCGCTCACGACCAGATGGTCGAGCTCCTCGCCGAAGGGGCGCGCAAGCTGACCCCCGGCGATCCGCTGGACAAGCACACGCGGATGGGTGCGCTCGTCTCGAAGAAACAGCAGATGAGCGTCCTGGGCTACGTCGAGCGCGGCAAGGCCGAGGGCGCCCGCTGGTCGCCGGCGGCAACCCCGTGCAGCACAACGGCAAGGGCTACTTCGTCGAGGCCACGGTGTTCGACGACGTCACGCCGGACATGACGATCGCCCGCGAGGAGATCTTCGGGCCGGTGCTCGCGGTGCTGACGTTCGACGACGTGGACGAGGGACTGGCGCTCGCGAACCAGACGATCTACGGCCTGGCGGCGGGCATCTGGACGCGCGACATCGCCAAGGCGCACCGCGTCGCGCGTGCCGTCCGCGCGGGCACGGTCTGGATCAACACCTACAACTTCTACGATTCCGGGGCGCCGTTCGGCGGGTTCAAGGCGTCGGGCTTCGGCCGCGACCTGGGCCGCGACGCCCTCGACGGGTACCTCGAGACGAAGACGGTGTGGGTGGGGCTCTGACCGCCCGGTGACCGCGGCCTTCATCCGGGCGGCCGTGCGCACGCCGGTCGGACGGCACGGCGGCGCGCTGGCCGGCGTCCGCCCGGACGACCTCGCGGCCGTGGCCGTCAGGGCGCTGGTCGAGCGCACCGGCATCGACCCGGCCGCGATCGACGACGTGATTCTGGGGTGCACCAACGGCGCGGGCGAGGACAACCGCAATGTGGCGCGCATGGCGGCGCTGCTCGCGGGCCTGCCGGTCGAGGTGCCGGGCCAGACGATCAACCGGCTGTGCGGCTCCGGGCTCCAGGCCGTCGCGAGCGCCGCGCAGGCGATCAAGGCCGGCGAGGGGGAGACTGTTCGTGGCGGGCGGCGTCGAGCGCATGACCCGGGCCCCCTACGTCATGCTCAAGACCGGCGACCCGTGGAGCCGCCGTCCGCCGGAGATCGCCGACACGACCGTCGGCTGGCGCTTCACCAACCCCCGGATGTCCGCCGGAGTGGACCATCGGACTGGGCGAGACGGCGGAGGTGGTCGCCGACCGCTACGGCATCACGCGCGAGGAGCAGGACGCCTTCGCGCTCGAGAGCCAGCGGCGGGCGGCGCGCGCCCAGGCCGACGGCGCGTTCGCCGACGAGATCGTGCCGGTGCCGCTCCCCGAACGGCGACCGCGTTCACGGTGGACGAACATCCCCGTCCCGACGTCACACGCGCGAAGCTCGGTGCCGCTGCGGCCGGCGTTCCGCCCGGACGGCACCGTCACCGCCGGGAAGCTCGAGCGGCATCAACGATGGCGCGGCGGCCCTGCTCGTCACGGCCGTCCGCGGGACCGACCGACGCCGCTGGCCCGGATCGTGACCACCGCGGTGGCGGGCGTCGATCCCGCGTGCATGGGCCTCGGTCCGGTGCCCGCCACGCGGAAGGCGCTGGCGCGCGCCGGCCTCACGATCGACGAGATCGATCTCGTGGAGCTGAACGAGGCGTTCGCCGCCCAGGCGATCGCGTGCATCCGGGACCTCGCGCTCGATCCGGCGAAGGTGAACATCTACGGCGGCGCCATCGCGCTGGGCCACCCGCTCGGCTGCTCCGGAGCCAAGATCCTGGCGACCCTGGTGCACGCGCTGCGGCGCACGGGCGGCCGGCTGGGGCTCGCCACGATGTGCATCGGCGTCGGCCAGGGCATCGCGATGATCGTGGAGCGGACGTGAGCGCGCCGCCGATCCTGGTCGCGCGCGACGGCGGGATCGCGACCGTCGACGCTCAACCGGCCCGACCGGCTCAACGCGCTCGATCGCGCGCTGTGCGATGCCCTGCTCGGCGCGCTGCGCGAGGCGGCCGCGGACGACGACGTGCGGGCGGTGATCGTCACCGGCGCGGGCCGCGCCTTCTGCGCCGGCGCCGACCTGGCCGTGCTCGAAACCGACGGCGAGGCGCTGGTCGCGGCGGGGCGCGAGATCGCCCTGGCGATCCGCGCGCGCGCCCAAGCCGGTGCTCGCCGCGGTCAACGGTGCCGCGGCCGGGGGCGGGGCCAACCTGGCGCTCGCCTGCGATTACCGCCTGGCGGCCGACGCCGCCGCCCTCGGGCAGGTGTTCCCGCGCCTCGGCCTCGCGCAGGACTGGGGTGGCAGCTACTTCCTGCCCCGCCTCGTGCGGCCGTCGGTCGCGCTCGAGCTCGTCTGGAGCGCCCGCATGGTGCCGGCCGCCGAGGCCCTCGCGCTGGGCCTGGTGGACCGGGTCGTGCCGGCAGACCGGCTGGCAGCCGAAGCGCGGGCGCTCGCGGCGTCCTGGGCGGAGCATCCGCCCCAGGCGCTGCGCCGCGCCAAGGAGGGTGTGTACGCGAGCGCCGGCCGCTCGCTCGCCGAGATGCTCGACTGGGAGGTCGTCACGCAGCGGGAGCTGTTCGCGACGCCCGAGGCGCGGGCCCGGCTCGCCCGGGAGGCGGCGCGGCGGCGATGAGTGCACCGCTCGTGATCGCGCACCGCGGCGCATCGGCGGTCGAAGTCGAGAACTCGCTGGCCGCGTTCCGGGCCGCCGTGCGCCTGGGGGCGGATGGCGTGGAGCTCGACGTCCACGCCACGGCGGACGGCGCGCTGTTCGTCCACCACGACGAGACGATCGACGGCGTCCATCATGTGGCCCACGCCCGGGCTGAGCGGATCCGCCAGCTCCGGCTCGCGAACGGCGAGCCCGTGCCGACGCTGGCCCAGGCGCTGGCCGCGTGTGGCGCCCTGCGCGTCTTCGTCGAGGTGAAGTCGCTCGCGCCGGCGCAGGATGAGATGCTCCTGGCCACGCTCGATGCGGGTCCGAACCCCGCGGGCTACGCGGTGCACGGGTTCGACCATCGGATCGTGCGGCGGCTGGTCGAGCGCCGCCCGTCGCTGCCGTGTGGCGTGCTGAACGTGTCGTACCTCGTCAGACCGCTCGCCGCGTTGGAAGACGCCGGCGCCCGCGCGCTGTGGCAGGAGCATCGCCTGGTGGACCGCGAGCTGGTCACGAGCGTGCACGGGGCGGGCGGCGTGGTGTATGCCTGGACGGTGGACGACGCCGAGCGCATGCAGGGCCTGCTCGATCTGGGGGTGGACGGTCTCTGCACCAACCGGCCGGACGTCGCGCGCCGCATCGTGGACGCGGAGGTGGCCGCGTGAGCGGTTCGTCCTTTCCCGCGCCGTTTTTTCCGCCCGTCACCGTCGTCGGCGCCGGGACCATGGGGCACGGCATCGCGTACGTCGCGGCGCTGGCGGGCTGCCCCGTCACCCTCACCGACTCGCGCCGCCAGGCGCTCACCGAGGCCGTGCAGCGGATCGAGAGCCTGCTCGCGGGCGGGCTCAAGCGCGGGAAGCTCACCGAACAGGACCGGGCCATGGTGCACGCGCGGGTGCAGTCCGCCCGCGACGTCGCCTCCGCGGTCAGCAGCGCCGGCGTCGTCATCGAGGCGGTGGCCGAGGAGATGCTGGTCAAGCAACGCCTGTTCGCCGAGGTCGAGCGCCACGCACCCGCCGGTGCGCTCCTGGCCACCAACAGCTCGTCGTTGTCGGTGGGCCAGATCGCGGCGGCGCTGCGCGAGCCGTCGCGCCTCGTGGGGATGCACTTCTTCAACCCGGTCCACGCCATGCGCCTGGTCGAGGTCGTCCGCCACGGCCGGAGTGACCCGGCCGCGATCGACCGCGCCGTCGAGCTGGCCCGCCTGTTCGGCAAGGAGCCCATCGTGGTGCAGGACTCGCCCGGGTTCGCCTCGAGCCGGCTGGGAATCGTGCTGGGTCTCGAGGCGATGCGCATGGTGGAACAGGGGGTCGCGAGTCCCGCGGACATCGACAAGGCGATGGAGCTGGGATACAACCACCCGATGGGGCCGCTCAAGCTGACCGATCTCGTCGGGCTCGACATCCGCCTCGCCATCGCGACCTACCTGTACAAGACCCTGGGCGCGCCGCATTACGAGCCGCCGCAGATCCTGCGCGACAAGGTGGCCGCGGGTGAGCTGGGCAAGAAGAGCGGCAAGGGATTCTACGATTGGGCGGAGGGCGCGTGAGCGCACCGCTGCCCTACCGCGTCACCGACGTCCACATCCACATCCAGCCCTGGCGGGACCTCAAGCCCAAGGTCCAGGAGGCGATGCGGCGCGGCAAGGAAGCGCACTGGGACTTCCTCCTGGCGATGATGGACGATCCCGCGATCCTGCTCGACATCATGGATCGCTCGGGCGTGTGGCGGGTCGGCATGGTGAACTACGTCAGCCCGGACGTCATGGGCTTCACGGACTCCACCAACGCCTTCGTCGCCCGGTATGCCGAGGCGAGCCCGGAGCGCCTGCTCCCCTACGGCGGCGTGCATCCGCGGTTCACGCGCGATCCGGCGGGAGACGTGGACCGGCTGGTGGAAATGGGGATCAGACTCCTCAAGATCCACCCGCCTCACATGATGTTCCCCGCCAACGCCTACACCGACGGTCTCGACGCGCTCGGCGCGATCTATCGTCGCTGCGAGGAGCGCGGTCTCCCCGTCATGGTGCACACCGGGACGAGCATCTTCCCGGGTGCGCGCTCGAAGTACGGGAGCCCGCTCGAGCTGGACGACGTGGCGATCGATTTCCCGGACCTGCGGATCGTGATGGCGCATGGCGGGCGGCCGTTCTGGACCGAAGAGGCGTTCTTCATCCTGCGCCGGCATCCGAACGTCTGGCTCGACGTCTCGGGCATTCCGCCGCTCAAGCTGTTGGACTACTTTCCCCGGCTCGGGGATATCTTCGCGAAGGTCCTGTGGGGGACCGACTGGCCGAGCCCGGGCGTGAAGGATTTGCGGCAGAATCTCGATCAGTTCCTGAGCCTGCCGCTGTCGGACGACCAGCGACGGGCGGTGGTCGAGATCAATCCCCTCAGACTGTTCCCTTCGGGTTGATTCCGGCTCTCCCGCCGGGAGTCGATCCGCCGCACAGGAGGATTCGGCAGTGATCAAACGGCTTTGGATTCTCGGCCTGCTCGCCGCGGCGATGCCCGCGGCGGTCGCGGCCCAGGCAGGCGTCGTGCGGTACGAGCAGTTCGCGCTCGCCAACGGTCTTCGCGTGATCTACTCGGAGGACCATTCGACGCCGATCGTGACCGCCAACGTGTGGTACAACGTCGGCTCGCGCGATGAGCGGCCGGGTCGCTCGGGGTTCGCCCACCTGTTCGAGCACATGATGTTCCAGGGCTCGGCCAACGTCAAAAAGGCGGAGCATTTTCAGCTGGTGCAGCGCGCCGGCGGCTCGATGAACGGCACGACGTCGGAGGACCGCACCAATTACTTCGAGACGGTCCCGGCCAACCGCTTCAATCTGGCGCTGTGGCTCGAGGCGGATCGCATGCGCTCCCTCGCGATCACCCAGGAGAACTTCGAGAACCAGCGCGAGACAGTGAAGGAAGAGCGCCGCCTGGGCGTCGACAACCGGCCGTACGGCGCCGCGTTCACCGACGGCATGGCGCTGCCGTTCGACAGCACCGCGTGCTTTGCGTACGCACACACGGTGATCGGCTCCATGGACGATCTCAACGCGGCCAAGCTCGAGGACGTCCAGGCGTTCTTCGACACGTACTACGCGCCGAACAACGCGACCCTCGTCGTGGTGGGCGATTTCGACCCCGCCGAACTGCGCCGGTTGGCGACGCTGTACTTCGCGGACATTCCCCGGCGGTCCGATCCGCCCGCCGTCACCTGTGAGGTCGCGTTCGCTCCCGGCCCGGTGCGCCGTGAGGTCGCCGATCGGCAGGCGAACTTGGATGCCGTGCTGCGCTTCTACCGGATCCCCGCGCACAGCCACGCCGACACGCCGGCGCTCGAGCTGCTCAACCTGATCCTGGGTCAGGGCGAGAGCTCGCGGCTGAACCTCGCGATCGTGCGGCGCGCCAAGGCCGCGCTGGGTGCCGGCGCCCTCTTGAATCCGTCGGGACCGCGTCGGGGACCGGGGGTCGCCATGGTGTTCGGCATCATCAATCAAGGGGTCGCGGTGGACCACCTCGACAGCTTGCTGGTCGAGCAGATGGACTCGATCCGCGCCCATGGGGTCACGGCCGAGGAGCTGACCAAAGCCAAGAACGGCTTCCGCGCCGCGTTCGTGAACAACCGCGAGACGACGATGAGCAAGGCGGAAGAGCTGCACCACTACCTGATGTTCCATGAATCGCTCGAGGAGATCAATACCGACCTCGAGACCATCCTCGCGGTGACGGCGGATGACGTGCGCCGCGTCGCACAGCGCTACTTCGATCCCGCCAACGCCGTGACCGTGATCGTGCGGCCCGCGCCGGCAGCGGGTCCCGCAGGTCAAGGAGGCTCGCGATGACCGCCGCACGACGGCTCCCCCCAACGACGGTGCTCGGGACGCTCGTGGCACTGGCCGTCGGCCTCGCCGGCACCCTGCCCGCGCAGGACACGCTCCCGTCCCGGCCGCCCGCGCCGACGGCACTCACGCCCGTGCGGTTCCCTCCGTTCCAGGAAGCCCGACTCTCCAACGGACTGACGCTGCTCGTGGTCGAGCACCATGAGCAGCCCACCGTGAGCGTGACGCTCGGATTCGGCGCCGGATCGCGCTACGACCCGGAAGGCCGGGAGGGACTGGCGGACCTGGCGGCCGAGCTGCTCACCAAGGGCACGCCGACTCGCAGCGCCGAGCAGATCGCGGCGACCATCGAAGGCGTGGGCGCGTCGCTCAGCGCCAGCGCCGGCATGGACTTCTTCACTGTCGGCACCTCCGTGCTCACGGCGCACCTCGAGACCGCCTTTGCCCTGCTCGCGGATGTCGTGCGCAATGCAACCGTGCCCGCCGAGGAACTGGAACTGGCGCGCACCCGCTACCTGTCGCAGCTGCAACTCGAGATGTCACAGCCCGAGGCGGTCGCCGCCCGGTACTTCGCGCGCGAGCTGTACGGCTCCCATCCCTACGGTCGCCGCGCCACCCCAGCGAGCTACCGGACCATCTCGCGCGAGGACGTGCAGTCCTTCCTGGCGCAGCGGCTCCGGCCACGCGATGCCCTGCTCGTCGTCGCCGGCGATCTCACGATGCGCCAGGCACGCGCCCTCGTGGAGCGCCACCTCGCCGGGTGGCGCGGCGCGCCCACCGCCGTCGCGGAGTTCGCGACGCCAGCCCCGAAACGCAACACCGACATCCTGCTGATCCACCGGCCCGGTTCGGTCCAGGCGAACATCGTACTGGGCAACACCACGATGCTCCCGACCGACCCCAACTACTACGCGGCCCGGGTGGCCACCCAAGTCCTGGGCGGCGGCGCGGACGCGCGGCTCTTCCTCATCCTCAGGGAACAGAAGAGCTGGACGTATGGCGCCTACGCCTCGCTCGCCCGTTACAAGGGCCTCGGCTTCTGGCAGGCGACCGCCGAGACGCGGACCGCCGTCGCCGACAGCGCGCTGACCGAGGTGCTGCGACAGGTGGACCGCATGCGCTCCGACATGGTGCCCGACAGTGAGCTGACCAACGTGCGTGGGTTTCTCGTGGGCTCGTTCCCGCTTTCCATCGAGACTCCGCAGCAGATCGCCAATCAGGTGGCGTCGGTGCGCCGCCTCGGGCTGCCGGACGACTACCTGCGGAACTACCGCGACCGGCTCGCCGCCGTGACCGCCTCCCGCGCGCGCGACGCAGCGGCCGCCACCTACCGGCGCGACGGGCTCACCATCGTCGTCGTCGGTGACGCGACGCAGCTGCGGGACCGGCTGGCGGCCATCGCGCCGGTGCGGCTCGCCGACATCGACGGCAACCCGCTCACGCCCGACGACCTCGCGCCGAAGGCGGTTGCCGTGGCCCTCGACCGGGCGCAGATCGTGTCTCGCACCGACAGCTTCAACGTGGTCATTCAGGGCAATGTGCTCGGCAGCCAGGTGTGGAGCGTGACCGCGACCGCCGATTCATTGCTCTTTCGGGAGCGCCTCGCCATCGCCGCGGCGGGCGTGAGCCAGCAAACCACCGTCCGGTTCGATCCGGCCAGCGCCACGGTCCGGCAGGTGGACCAGACAGGCGGCGCCGCGGGACAGACGAGCGAGATCCACCTCACCTACGCGGACGGCCACGTCCGCGGGACCAGCGTCACGCCGCAGCCGACCGGCACGCCGAAGTCGTTGACGATCGATACCACGATCGCAGCCGACACGTATGACGACAACGCCTTGCCGCTCGTGATCACGGCCCTGCCCCTCGAGGTGGGCAAGACCCTCAACGTGAGCGTCTTCTCGTCCAACGACGCGACGGTGAAGGTGATGACCGTCAAAGTCGGTCCGCCGGAGTCGGTGACCGTGCCGGCGGGCGCGTTCGAGGCGTACCGGCTGGACGTCAGCGGCGGGCAGGCCCCGTACGTGTTCCACGTCACGACCGCGACCCCGCGGCGCATCGTCAAGGTCGAGATCGTGGGCGCGCCGTTCGTCTTCGAGCTGGCCAAGTGAGCGTCCCGCGACACCACGCGTGGGCGGCGGCGCTCGCCGTCGCGGCCAGCGCCTGCAGTGCGGCCCGTGGGGCCCCCACGCAAGCGGACGCGGCGACGCCGGTGGTGGCTCGCGCGGACACCGCGAGCAGCGACCGGCCGCAATACCCTTCGACGTATCGACGGCGGGCGCATCCTCCCGTCGTGATCCGCAACGCGACGATCATGACCGCGGCCGGTCAGGAGATCGCGGGCGGGGCGATCCTGCTGCGCGACGGCCGCATCGTGGCGGTCGGCGCGAGCGTGGACGCCCCGGCCGACGCGGTCGTGGTGGACGGCACCGGGAAATACGTCACGCCCGGGCTGATCGACACGCACTCCCACCTGGGCGTGTACGCCGCACCGGGCACGCCCGCCGAGTCGGACGGCAACGAGTCGACCAATCCGGTGACCGCGGAGGTGTGGGCCGAGCACTCGGTGTGGCCGCAGGATCCCCAGATACCGCTGGCGATCGCGGGCGGCATCACCACGATGCAGGTACTGCCGGGCTCCGCCAATCTCATTGGGGGCCGCAGCGTCGTGCTCAAGCTGGTCCCCGCCCGCACCGTGCAGGAGATGAAATTCCCGGGCGCGCGCTACGGCGTGAAAATGGCGTGCGGCGAGAATCCCAAGCGCATCTACCAGAACCGCGGGCCGTCGACTCGCATGGGCAACATGGCGGGCTATCGAGCCGCGTTCATCGACGCCGAGCGCTATCTGGAGCGCTGGGATCGCTGGCGGCGGGACCGGACCCGCGAGCGCCCCGACCGCAACCTGCGGAGCGAGACGCTGGCCGGGGTGCTGCGCGGCGAGATCCTGGTGCACAACCACTGCTATCGCGCCGACGAAATGGCGCAGATGCTCGACCTGGCGAGCGAGTTCGGGTTCCGGATCCGCTCGTTCCACCATGCGGTCGAGGCTTACAAGGTCGCCGACCTGCTGGCCCAGGCAGGCACGGCCGCCTCGATCTGGGCGGACTGGTGGGGCTTCAAGGAGGAGGCGATGGACGGGGTGCAGGAGAACGCCGCGCTGCTCCAGCGCGGCGGCGCCCGGGCCATCATCCACTCCGACTCGCCCAGCGGTATCCAGCGCCTCAACCAGGAAGCCGCGAAGGCGATGTACGCCGGGATCCGCGCCGGCCTCCCGGTGACCCGCGACGAGGCGCTCCGCTGGATCACGCTGAATCCCGCTTGGGCGCTGGGCATTGATTCCATCACGGGCACGCTCGAGCCGGGCAAGATGGCGGACGTCGTGCTGTGGTCGGGCGACCCGTTCTCGGTGTACAGCCAGGCGCTGCAGGTGTACAACGACGGGTGGCTGGTGTTCGACCGCAACGACCCCGCGCGCCGTCCCCGCACCGATTTCGAGCTGTGGCAGGTCCCCGCCCCCGGGAGCGACCGATGATCGCCCTGCTGCTCGCCCAGACGATCGCCATCACCGGCGCCACCGTGCACCCGGTATCGGGGCCGACGCTCGAGAACGCGACCGTCGTGATCCGGGATGGGATGATCGCGGCCGTGGGTCGGGACGTCCGGGTCCCGGCGGGCGCACGCGTCATCGACGCGCGCGGGAAGGTGGTCACGCCGGGGCTGTTCAACGGCGGTACGCAGCTGGGGTTGACCGAGATCTCGGCGGTCGCGAGCAACAACGAAGGCAGCCTGTCGGGCAACGATGTGGCGGCGTCGTTCCACGTCGCGGCGGGCATCAACCCGGCCTCGCAGCTGATCCCGGTCACGCGGGTGGAAGGCGTGACCACGGTCCTCACCGCGCCGAGCGGCGGCCTCATCGCCGGCCAGGCCGTGGTGATCGATCTCGCCGGCGCGACCGTGGGCGAGATGCTGGCCGCCCCGGTCGCGCTGATGGTGGCGAACATCGCGGCGAAACAAGCGGGGGGCGGGTCGCGCGCGGGCGTGGCGGCCCGGCTGCGGCAGGTGCTCGACGACGCCCGCGAGTACCAGCGGCGGCGCGGCGACTACCAGCGGGCCCAAATGCAGCCCCTCGCCGCGCCCGCGGCGGACCTGGCGGCGCTGCAACCCGTCCTCGCCGGCACCCTGCCGCTCGCGATCGACGCGGATCGCAAGAGCGACATCCAGGCCGCGCTCCGGCTCGGGGCGGATTACGGCCTCCGGCTCGTCATCGCGGGCGGCGCGGAGGCCTGGATGGTGGCCGACGAGCTGGCGGCCGCGAAGGTCCCGGTCGTTCTCTCCCCGCTCACGAACATCCCCAGCTACCGCGCGCCGGGCGCGCGCTACGGCAACGCCGCGTTGCTGCACCGTGCCGGCGTCCGCGTCGCGTTCACCGTGGGGGGCGACGGCTCGCACAACAGCCGGCTGCTCAAGCAGGAGGCCGGCAACGCCGTTAGCTACGGTCTGCCGTGGGACGCGGCGCTCCGCGCGGTCACGCTCACCCCCGCGGAGCTCTACGGGTTGGGCGACCGCTACGGCTCGCTCGACCCGGGCAAAGTGGCCAACGTCGTCGTGTGGAGCGGCGACCCGTTCGAATTCGCGACCGCCGTGGAGCACGTCTTCATTCGCGGACGCGAGATCCCGCTCACCAGCCGGCAGACGGAGCTGCTCGAGCGCTACCGCAGCCTGCCGCCGAAGTACTAGGACGGTAGAAGACGGTAGAGGGCGGTAGAAGACGGTAGAGGGCGGTAGAAGACGGTAGTATCGCGGGGCCGCGTTGGGAAACGATGCCGTCGGCGCCGAAATGATGCTGCTGCGGCTTGACCCCCGCGCCATGTTGCCCCGTGTACCCTCACGAGCGCCTCGCGGCTTGGCGGGAAGCCTATCAACTGACGCTCGCCACCTATCGCGCCACCTCCGCTTTCCCCAAGCACGAGCTGTATGGTCTCACCGCGCAGGCGCGCCGGGCCGCGGTGTCCGTAATCGCGAACATCGCGGAGGGCTCGGCCAAGCGAGGCAGCCGAGAGTTGCGACGTTATCTCGACATCGCCCTGGGATCGATGTCCGAGCTGAGCTGCCTGCTGCAACTGTCGCGCGACCTTGGCTACATCGCCGCCACCGATGCCGCAGTCCTCAACGATCTCCGCCAGCGCAGCGGCTTCCTGCTGTGGCGACTGTATCGATCGATCGCGGCGAGAAGCCGGCCGTAGAGCGCTCTACCGCCCACGCCCGCCTGCCCCGACTTGTCCCGACTTGTCCCGACTTCTCCCGACTTCTCCCGACCTCTACCGACTTCTCCCGACCTCTACCGACCTCTACCGACTTCTATTCCAGACCGCGATCTCCGCCAGCGCCTTGCGCTGCAGGTCCGGCACGGTGGCATCGCCGGCCGGATATCCCACCGGCAGCAGCACGAAGGGTCGCTCCCACTCCGGGCGCCCGAGGATGCGGTTGAGAAACTCCATCGGGCTCGGTGTGTGCGTCAGCGTGGCGAGACCCATCGTGTGCAGCGCGGCGATGAGCAGCCCGGTCGCGATCCCGACCGACTCCACCGAGTAGTACGTCTTGCGCTTGGCGCCGCCCGCGCCCGGCCGCCACGCATGGCGAAACACGACGATCAGGTACGGCGCGATCTCGAGGAACGGCTTGCGCCAATCGGTGCCGAGGGGCGCCAGGTCCTCGAGCCACTCGGGCGGCGCCCGCCGCTCGTAGAACTCCCGCTCTTCCGCTTCGGCCCCCGCACGGATCTCGCCCTTGAGCCGCGGATCGTCCACGACGACGAACGTCCAAGGCTGCTGGTGCGCCCCCGAGGGCGCGGTGCCCGCCGTCCGGATGGCGATCTCGATCAGTTCGCGAGGCACGGGGTCACCGCTAAACGACCGCACCGTGCGCCGCCCGCGCATGGCATCGTGGAACGCGCGGCCGCGCGTGAGCGCCGCGGCGGGAGCGACCCGCTGCGGCCGGTAGGGGATGTGAGGGTATTCGGCCATGCGGAGGAATGTAGGGAGAAACGCGAACGGCGGCCGGGTTGCCCCGACCGCCGTTGTCCGTCTCGTCCGTCTTGTCCGTCTTGTCCGTCTCGTCCGTCGCCTAGCCCGCGGCGGGAGCGGGATACACCGAGATTTTGTACCGCTTCTTGTTCTTGTGCTCGAACTTCACGAAGCCGTCCACCGTCGTGAACAACGAGTCGTCCGTGGCGCGGCGGACGTTGGTTCCCGGATGGAACTTCGTCCCCCGCTGCCGGACGATGATCGAGCCGGCGGTGACGAATTCCCCACCGAACCGTTTCACGCCCAGGTACTTGGGCCCCGAGTCCCGGCCGTTGCGCGAGGAGCCGACGCCTTTCTTGTGTGCCATGCTTTACCTCATCCCAGCTGCACGTCGCGAATTCTCACCTCGGTGAACCCCTGGCGATGCCCCGCCTTGCGGCGATACCCGGAGCGACGCGCGAAGCGGAAGATCCGGATCTTCGCCCCGACGCCGTGCCGCACCACCTCCGCCGTGACCGTGGCGCCGCGGACCTGCGGCTGCCCCACGACCACCTGCTCCCCGTCACCCGTCAGCAGCACCTGATCGAAGATGACCGTGGCGCCGGCTTCGGCCGGGAGGCTCGGCAGTTTGAGCGTGACGCCGGGCTCGGCACGGAATTGCTTGCCCCCGGACGTGAAGATCGCGTACGCCATAAGGCGGGAACTCTAGCGGGGGCAACGGGTTCCGTCAAGAGACCGGCCCCGCTAGGCAACCGCGTACAGCTCCGTCACATCCCGCCCGGCCGGCTGGCTCGTGATGCGGAACTCATCCAGCCGCATCATCGGATCGTCCCGGATGTCGAGCTCCAGGCCGGTCTGCTTCTTGAGCTGCCGCAGCAGATGGGGCTCCTGCTCGGCGAGGTACAGCGCCACCTCGGGATGCAGCCGCAGCGCGAGCCGCCGCTCCTTCGAGCCCACCCGTCGCAGCGAGCGCTCCATCCGCCGCACGACCACCTCGGGCCGGAACACCCGTCCCAGGCCGGTGCACGTCGGGCACTCGATCGTCATGGACTGCCACAGCGACGGTCGGACGCGTTGGCGGGTCATCTCGATCAAGCCGAGCTCGGACACGGCATGCGCGCGGGTGCGGGCCCGGTCGCGACCCAGGTGCGTGCGGAGCTCGTTGAGCACCCGGTCGCGGTTGCCGCGCGATTCCATGTCGATGAAGTCGACGACGATGATGCCCCCGATGTCGCGCAGGCGCAGCTGCCGCGCGACTTCGCGCGCCGCTTCGAGATTGGTGCGCAGCACCGTGTTCTCGGGGTCCTTCTTGCCCGTGTAGCGGCCCGTATTGACGTCGATCGCGGTCAGGGCTTCGGTGGGCTGAATGACGATGTAGCCGCCCGTGGGGAGCTCGACCCGGGGCTGGAACAGCGTGCGGATCTCGCCCTCGACATCGTATTCGTCGAACAACGGCGTCGTATCGGCATGGAGCTTCACGCGGTCGAGCAGGTCGGGATCCACCTGTTTCAGGTAGGTGGCGATCTCGCTGTGCAGCTGTTTGGTGTCGACGAGGAGGCCGTCGACCTTGTCGCTGAGCAGGTCCCGCACGATGCCGCGGGTCAGACTGGTCTCGCGCTGCACCAGCGCCGGCGCGCGCCCCGACTTGGCTTTCTGGCTGATCTTCTTCCACAGGCCGTGCAGGTGATCGATCTCGCGCTTGCACGTGGCCTCGGTGAGGTCGTCGGCCACGGTCCGGATGATCCAGCCCCCGGAGTTCTTGGGCACCAGGTTGCCCACCATGTCGCGCAGGCGGCCGCGCAATTCGCGACTTTCGATCTTGCGGGAGACGCCGACGCGTGACGCGTACGGCATGTAGACGAGGAAGCGGCCGGCGAGTGAGATCTGGGCCGTGACCCGCGGCCCCTTGGTCGAGATCGGCTCTTTGATGACCTGAACGAGCTTGGTCTGGCCGCGTTTCAACTCGTCGGCGACGTTGGGGACCTTGCGGCGCGAGCGGCCGCGGCCGTTGTCGTCGCCGTTGTCGTCCGACTCGTCAGGCTCTTCGTCTTCGTCGTCCGACTCGATCAGGTCGGAGGCATGGAGGAAGGCGCTCTTCTCGGTCCCGATGTCGACGAAGGCGGCCTGGATGCCGGGCAGTACCGCTTCCACCCGGCCGAGGTAGATGTCGCCGATGATGCGGCGGTTGTCCGGACGATCCACCAGGAGCTCAACAAGGCGGTCGTCCTCCAGGATCGCCACGCGGGTTTCGCGCGGCGCTCCGCTGATCAGTATTTCGCGCTTCAAAGCAATGTCCCTCGTCCCCCACCGGGAAACACCCAGCCGGAGACTTGCGATTGTAGTAGCAGCCCAGTACGTCGATTGGCCGCGGGGGCAGCATCACCCGACCGGACGCCACCACCCCACCCCGCAGAGCGATCCGGGGCAGGAGCGAGCCGACAACGTGCAGCGTCCGGTTCATGGCTGTAAAGTTAAGTGACCTTGATACTTACGTCAACGCAGGTGATACTGTTTGCAACGCCCGCCCGCTCCGACGCGGAGCCACGTCATGACCACCTCGAACGCCCTGATCACCATGTTCCTTGCTGCCGCCGCCGGGGCGGGACCGCTGCCTGGCCAGCGCCCGTCCTATCCCGTGACTCCCACCGGACCCGTGGTGGACACCCACCACGGTACCGTGGTGCCCGACCCCTACCGCTGGCTCGAGGACGTCGACTCGGACGACAGCCGCGCCTGGATCGCGGCTCAGAACCGTGTCACGTTCGGCTGGCTGGACCAAGTGCCCGAGCGCGCCGGGCTGCGCGAGCGGCTCACGGCATTGTGGGACTACCCGCGGTACGGGACGCCCTTCCGCAAGGGCGGCCGCGTGTTCTTCTACAAGAACGACGGCCTGCAGAACCAGGCGATCCTGTACACGCAGACGGCGCTCGACGCGCCGCCCGCCGTCCTGCTCGATCCCAACACGCTCTCGCCCGACGGCACGATCGCGTTGACGACCACCGCGGTCTCCGAAGACGGGCGCCTGCTCGTGTACGGAACGGCGCAGAGCGGGTCCGATTGGAACGAATTCCGCGTGCGCGACGTCGCGACGGGAGCGGATCGCGTCGATCATCTCCGCTGGATCAAGTTCTCCGGCGCCGCGTGGACGCACGACGGACAGGGGTTCTTCTACAGCCGGTATCCCGAACCCGCCGGCGACAACCTCCTGCTCGCCGAGAACCGCCATCAGAAACTGTACTACCACCGGCTCGGCACGCCGCAGGACGCCGATCAGCTCGTGTGGGAACATCCCGATCAACCCGAGTGGGGTGTGGCCGCGAGCGTGAGTGAGGACGGGCGCTATCTCATCCTGCACATCTGGCTCGGCACCGACCGCCGGAACCGCCTCGCCTACGCCGATCTGGGCGACCCCCAGCGGCCGGATCTCCGCGCGCCGGCAACCATGCTGCTGGGTGATTTCGACGCGGCCTACGGATTCGTGGGCAACGACGGCCCGGTGTTCTACTTCCAAACGGACAACGCCGCGCCACGCCAGCGTGTGGTGGCCATCGACACGCGGGCCCCCGACCCATCCGCCTGGCGCACGGTGATCCCCGAGCAGGCGGATGCCCTGGAGAGTGTCGGAATCATTCACGACACGTTCGTCGCGTCGTACCTGCACGACGCCGCGTCCCGCCTGCGGCTCTTCGCGCTCGACGGGACGCCCCGCGCCGATGTCCCGTTGCCCACGCTGGGCTCGCTGGCCGGCATCACCGGGCAGCGGCGGGACCGCGACATGTTCTACGCGTTCACGTCGTTCCTGTATCCGACGACGATCTTCCGTTACGACTTTGCCACGGCCCGGTCCGAGGTGTTCAAGGCCCCGGAGATCGCCTTCGACCCGAGTGGCTACGTCACCGAGCAGGTGTTCTACACGAGCAAGGACGGCACGCGAATCCCGATGTTCCTGACGTACCGCAACGGGCTCCGGCGGGACGGGTCGAACCCCACCTATCTGTATGGGTACGGCGGCTTCAACATCTCATTGACGCCGGCGTTCTCGATCAGCGTCCTGGTGTGGCTCGAGCTGGGGGGGATCTATGCGGTGCCGAACCTGCGCGGCGGGGCGGAGTACGGGGAGGACTGGCACCAGGCGGGCATGCTCGACCGCAAGCAGAATGTGTTCGACGATTTCATCGCCGCCGCGGAGTACCTGATTCGCGAAGGGTACACGTCGACGCCCAAGCTGGCGATCGGCGGGGGCTCGAACGGGGGGCTGCTCGTCGGCGCCGCGATGACGCAGCGGCCGGAGCTGTTCGGGGCCGCGGTGCCGGCGGTCGGCGTGATGGACATGCTGCGCTTCCACAAGTTCACGATCGGCTGGGCCTGGGTGACCGAGTACGGCTCGGCCGACAGCGCGGCGCAGTTCCCGGTGCTCCACCGCTATTCTCCGTATCACAATCTGCGGTCCGGCACCCGCTACCCGGCGACACTCGTGACGACGGCGGATCACGATGACCGCGTGGTGCCCGGCCACTCGTTCAAGTTCGCGGCCGCGCTCCAGGCCGCGCAGGCGGGTGACGCCCCGGTCCTGATTCGCATCGAAACCAAGGCGGGGCACGGCGCGGGCAAGCCCACGACGAAGATCATCGAGGAAGCCGCAGACCGGTGGGCGTTTCTGGTGCGGGTCCTGGGGGTGAGACCGGGAACCTAGTCGATGAGACTGCCCAGCAGTTGGCGCGCGATCACGATGCGCTGGATTTCGCTCGTGCCCTCGCCGATCTCGCACACCTTCGCGTCGCGCATCATCCGCTCCACCGCGTAGTCGGTGGTGTAGCCGTAGCCGCCATGCAACTGGACCGCCTTGATCGTGGCGCGCATGGCCAGCTCCGACGCGTAGAGCTTCGCCATCGCCGCTTCGCGCTTGTGCGGATGTCCGTGCTGCTTGAGCCACGCGGCGTGGTACACCAGGTGGCGGGCCGCCTCGACCTCGGTCGCCATGTCGGCCAGCGCGAAGTGCACGGCCTGGAACCCCGCGATGATCCGCCCGAATTGTTTGCGCGTCCCCGTGTACTTGAGGGCCTCATTCAGCGCGCCCTCCGCGATGCCGAGCGACAGGGCCCCGAGACCGATGCGACCGCTGTCGAGCGTGTGCAGGAACTGGCGGAATCCGTTGCCGACCGGCCCCAGCACGTGGTCCTTCGGGACCACCGCCTCTTCGAAGATCAGCTCTCGGGTATCCGACGCGCGCCAGCCGAGCTTGTCCTCCTTCTTGCCGGCCTTCACGCCAGGCGTCTTCGGCAGCGTCGCGTCGTGTCCCACGCCGACGCGCTCGGCCTCCGCCAGGTCGGTCGTATCCTTGGTCACGATGAATGCGGTGATGCCCCGCGTCTTCGTGGCCCCAGGGTCGGTTCGCGCCGTGACGACGAAGATCTCGCCCACGCCCGCGTGCGTGATGAAGATCTTGGCTCCGCTGAGGACGTAATGGTCCCCCTTCTGCACCGCCACCGTCTGTGTCCCGCCCGCGTCCGAGCCGGCGCCCGCTTCCGTCAGGCCGAACCCGCCGAGCACCTTGCCCGCGGCGAGGAGCGGCACGAACCGCCGCTTCTGCTCCTCGGTGCCGAAATCCACGATGGGTGAGGTGCCCAGTGTCGTGTGCGCGCTGATCGTGATGGCGTGGCTCGCATCCACCTTGGCCATCTCGTGGATCGCGATGATGTACGCCAGGTAGTCCATTCCCGCCCCGCCGAGCTCTTCGAGCCAGGGCACGCCGAGCAGGCCGAGCTCGCCCATCTGCCGGATGTTGTCCCACGGGAACCGGCTGTCGCGGTCCAGCTCACGGGCCACCGGCCGCACCGCGGACTCGGCGAAATCCCGCACCATGTCGCGCACTTGGAGGTGGTGCTCGGCGAAGTAGAGGTCGTCGTGCATGGCATGCAATATAAGAGACGGACAAGACGGACAAGACGGACGAGACGGACGAGACGGACCAGACGGACAAGACGGACGGGACGGACCGGGGCCGCTACCACAGCACGCCCCCGGGACAGTAGCTTTTTCGCTCACCCCCACCGGAGGTCCCCGTGCGTCGTTTCGGTACCGCGCTGGCGTGCTGCGTCCTCGGCGTCGTCCCACTCGCCGCGCAGGGTCCGTTCGGGCAGCCCTCGGGGTTCACGTGGGAGGATCCCGTGCTGCGCCGGCTGTGGGCGGCCGGCATGGACAGCTCGCGGCTCCCCGTCCTGGCGCAGGTGCTGCTCGATTCGATCGGGCCACGCCTCACGGGCACCCCGGGCATGGACGCCGGTCAGGAGTGGTTGCTGCGCACGTACGCCGGCTGGGGCATCACGGCGCGCAAGGAGCAGTACGGGACGTGGCGTGGGTGGCGCAGGGGGCCCACGCACGTGGACCTGGTCGCCCCCCGGGTGCGGAGCCTCGACGCGCGTCTGCTCGCCTGGAGCCCCGGCACGCCACGGGGCCGAGCGGTGCGCGCGGCGGTCGTCGCTCTCCCCGACGTCCCCGACAGCACCGCCTTCGCCCGCTGGCTGCCGCAGGCGCGGGGCCGGTTCGTTCTGGCCTCCCTGCCCCGCGCCACCTGCCGCCCCGACGACAGTTGGGAGAAGTGGGCCGCCGCGGCCGTGGCCGACAGCGTAAAGGCGCGGCACGGGGCCGCGCAGGAGGCCTGGCGCGACCGGCTGCGCCGCATCGGGTACTCGGGCGACGCGCTGCACCGGCGACTCGAGGCAGGCGGCGTCGCGGGCATTCTCACCTCGAGCTGGTCGAGCGGCTGGGGTGCGACGCGCGTCTTCGATGCGGCCACCGACCGCACGCCGGTGCTCGATGTGTCGTGCGAAGACTACGGCCTGCTCCACCGGCTGGCGGTGAACAACCAGGGCGCCGTGGTCGAGCTGACCGCCCGGTCCGAAGCGCTCGGTGAAGTGCCCGTCTTCAACGTCATCGCCGAGATCCGTGGCAGCGAGCTGCCCGACGAGTACGTGATGCTGTCGGCGCATTTCGACTCGTGGGACGGTGCCTCAGGCGCCACGGACAACGGGACCGGCAGCCTGGTGATGCTGGAAGCGATGCGGTTGTTACGCCTCGCGTACCCGAGCCCAAAACGGACGATCCTCGTCGGTCACTGGAGTGGCGAGGAGCAGGGGCTCAACGGATCGGGCGCGTTCGTTGCCGATCACCCCGACGTCGTGCGCGGACTGCACGCGCTGTTCAACCAGGACAACGGGACGGGCCGCATCGAGTCGATGAGCGCCTCGGGCATGCCGGACGCCGCGGGCAGCCTGGCGCGGTGGCTGTCCCGCATTCCATCGGACCTGACGCGCGACGTCAAGTTCTCGTTCCCCGGGTCCGCGGGGTTTGGTGGGACGGACAACTTCTCGTTCGTCTGCGCGGGCGCGCCGGGATTCAATCTGGGCTCGAACGACTGGGACTACGGGCGGTACACCTGGCACACGACGCTCGACACGTACGACAAGATCAGCTTCGACGATCTGCGCATGAACGCGACGCTGACGGCGATGCTCGTCTACCTGGCGGCGGAGGACTCGATGCCCGTCTCCCGTCTGCAGCGGACGGTCCTGCCGCCGCGGCGGGACGGGCAGCCGGGGGTTTGGCCGCGGTGCGGCGAACCGGAGCGGAGGACGCCGCCACTCGGGCGGTAGCCGCGCTCGACGATCGGGTGTGGGCCATCAAGGCCCAGCCAGCTAACATCGGCGTCCACGCGTGCGTTCGGCGACAGCGTCGCCCAGCGCTTGGCGGCGCGGTCCGGCGCAGCGGGCCTGCTAATGCGCCCGCTTGCTAAGGCGCCTGGTCGGAGACACCTCTGGGCGCCCGGCGGTCCTCACCCGCACCGATCACATCCCCCGCATGCCACCGCCAGCCGCTCGCCGAAGTGCGCCAGCAGCGCCCGGCGCCGGCAGCCGCGGCGCTCGACGTAGCCGCGCATCTCCGGCCTCACGCCGTCCACCCGGTGCCAGTCGCGGCACGTCCACAGCAGCGTGCAGGTCGCAGGCCGCCCGTCGCGGCCCGCGCGGCCCGCCTCCTGGTAGTAGCCCTCGAGCGTCCGCGCCGGCCCCCAATGGATCACGCGCCGCACGTCCGGCTTGTCGATCCCCATGCCGAAGGCCGTCGTCGCCACCACGACGCGCGCCCGGTCGCGCAGGAAGGCGAGCAGCACCCGGCGCCGCACGTCGAGCGGGAGCCCTGCATGATACGGCGCCGCGCGAGCGCCCATACGCAGCAGCGCCCGCGTGATCAATTCCGTGAGCCGCTGGGTCGGCGCGTACACGATGGCGGACCCGGTCAGGTCGCGTAGCAGGCGTCGCAGGCACGCGAAGCGCTCGCGGTCGTCCGACACCCGCCGCACCTCGAACCGGAGATTGGGCCGGTCGAACGACGCCACGACCTCGACCGGCTGCCGCAGCCGCAGCACCGCCACGATCTCGCGCCGAGCGGCGGGCGTCGCCGACCCCGTCAGGGCAACGGTCGGCGGATTCCCCAGACGGTAGCGAAACTCCCCCAGCCGTTGGTACACGGGGCGGAATTCGTGCCCCCACTCGACGATGCAGTGCGCCTCGTCTACGGCGAAGAGCGAGACGTCCACGCCGCGCGCGCGCAGCCAACGGCTGAGTCCCGCCAGACGCTCCGGGGCGCAGTACAGCAGCCGCACCCGTTGGGAGCGGACGGCGGCGACGACGACCCGTCGCTGACTGCGGTCGAGCGTGCTGTTGATATAGGCGGCGGCAATGCCGCGTTGCACCAGCGCGCGCACCTGGTCTTGCATCAGCGCGATGAGCGGCGATACCACGAGAGTCAGATCCGGGCTGAGCAGCGCGGGGATCTGAAAGCACAGCGATTTTCCCGCACCCGTCGGCAGCACCGCCAACACGTCGCGACCCGCCAGCACCGGGCCGAGGACCTTGAGCTGGGCGGGTCGCAAGCGGGCGAGCCCCCAATGCCGGGCGAGCACCGCGCGCGCCGCGTCGAGTCCGCAAGCATCGCCGATCACGCGCGCAACGTGGCGGGGGCGGCGGGCGGCCGTGGGTCCGGAAACACGCGCGCCGCATCCGATTTCCGCGTGGAGTGATCGTGCGCGGCGATTCCCTATCGCATTCGGCCGCGGCGCGGTATTATCGACCAGCTGTCGTCCCGCCGGTCGGCGCCCATTCGTGACCATTCACTCTGCTCGAGCCGGCCGTCGCTCCGACGGGACCGCTGTGGTCTCACCCTCTCAAGGGGGCGGCATGATGCAGCAAATCGACGTGGTCGTCGAATCACTGAGGAGCTTCCTGACCAGGCTGGGCAACTACCTGCCCCGCCTGCTCGGCGCGCTCGTCATCATCGTTCTCGGATGGATCATCGCGCGCTGGGTCCGCACGGGCGTGTCCAAGCTGCTGACGGCGATTCGGTTTGACGAACTCGCCGCGCGGTCGGGGGTCGATGACGCACTCAAGAAGGGCGGCGTCGAGCTGACGCTGAACGGCGTGATCGCCGGACTCGCTTACTGGCTGATCATCCTCATCACGCTGCTGGCGGCGGTGGACACGCTGGGCCTCACGGTCGCTTCGGACATGCTGAACAACGTCGTGCTCTACCTGCCGAACGTCGTGGTGGCCGTCATCATCCTCATGCTGGGGGCGCTCTTTGCCAACCTCATCCGCGGGATGGTGGGGACCTACCTGGCGGGCGCGCAGGTGAACGGCGCCGGCGCGATCAGCGCCATGGCGTACTACGCGATCATCGTGTTCACCGCGTCGGTGGCGTTGGTGCAGCTGGGCATCGGCCGTGAGCTCGTGGTGGCGGCCTTCCAGATCGCGTTCGGGGCGGTGTGCCTCGCCCTGGCGCTGGCCTTCGGTCTCGGAGGTCGGGACTGGGCGTCGCGCATGATCGACCGCACGTTCCCCAAGGCCGGCGGCGGCCCGGGTCCGCGGTAACCGGCCACCCGGCGCACACAGCGGGCCCCGTCTCCCCACGGAGGCGGGGCCCGCTCCGATATCAGGAGGGTATCACCGGGGGCGCGTCGGGCGCCGTGCCCCGCACGAGCACGAGGATCGCGGCCTGCGGCACTACCAGGTAGCTCTTCCCTTCGAACGTGATCTCGACCGACGCCTTGCGGAAGAACAACGCGTAGTCTCCTACCTGCGCCTGGACCGGCAGGTACCTCACGTCCGGTCCGCGAATCTTCCACGGTTCTTCGTCGAGGGCCGTGGGCTCGCTCATGGGCGTCCCGGGACCCGTGGCGACGATGCGCCCGCCCTGCACCTGGCGGCCCTCGATCGCCGTCGCCGGGAGATAGAGTCCGACGTTGGTGCGTTCCTCGCCGGCCTCCGGGGTGACCAGCACCCGGTCGCCCACGACGATCAGTCGCTTGGGGTTCGGCTCGTCCTCGTCCATGGCGAGAAGTATAACCCCGCGCTCAACCGGAGGCGTCGGGGGCGGCCACGCTGGCCGCCCACGCGGCCGGAGGGACCGGCCCGTGCGGGACGAGGGTACGGGCGAGTCGATACCGCAGGCGCCCGATCCGGCCGAGCGTTCTGCCGGACAGCGGGATGAGCCGGGCGGCCCGCCGCGCCAGCGCGAGGCGCCGGCCCCGGAACCGCGCCCCGTCGCGCGGCCGGTACTGCGCCCACCCGATCGAGCCGACGAATCCGGCCGGTCCGAACGCATCGGACCGCAGCACGTCCTCGACGAACACCCGAATCGGGCCCTCGAAGGTGTGGAGCACGTCGTGCAACGCGACCACGCCGCCCGGGACTACGTGGGGGACGTACAAATCGAGATCCTCCTTGGCACCGCGGTACGTGTGGTCGCCATCGATCCACAGCAGCCGGATCGGCCGCCGCCACTCCCGGGCGAGCTCGCGGGAGTACACGCGGTGCGCTTCCACTGCGTCCTCGACTCCCGCCGCTCGCAGCGTGTCGCGGAACTCATCCCACGTGGTCGTCCGGTCGCCGAGGTCGGGGTCCGTCTGCGCGGGCGCGGAGTGCGGATCGACGGCGACGACGGGCCCGAGTCCGTACCGCGCCGCGATGGTGGCGAGACCGACGGTGGACTTGCCCTTGAAGCTCCCGATCTCGAGGATCGTCCCCGGTGCGGGAACGGCGGCCGCGAGCAGTGCGAGGAACCGGCCTTCGGCCTCGGTGAGAAATCCCTCGGCCGGACGCATCCGCTCCCACGCGATGTCGATCGACCGGGCGAGATCCGGCGGGACAGTCGCCGTGCGACCGCCTAGGGACACAGGCGCTGGAGGGCGGCGGACAGATCGGCCGCGATTTCAGGGGCCGCCCGGCCTTCGATGTGACGGCGCTCGAGCATGAACACCGGAGCGCCGTCCTTGAGGAGGGCGATCGACGGCGACGACGGCTGGTACCCGGTCAGGTAGTCTCGGGCCCGCGCCGTGGCCGCGGTGTCCTGACCGGCGAACACGGTGAACAGGCGGGTCGGCGGCCGGGCGGACTGGCCGAGCGCGAGCGCCACCGCCGGCCGCGCGTTCCGCGCCGCGCACCCGCAGACGGAATTCACGACGAGCAGCGTGGCGCCGCCTTGGCCCTCCAGCGCGGCGTCTACCGCTTCGGGTGTGCGCAGCTCCTGGAACCCGATGCGCGTCAACTCCTCGCGCATGCCCCGAACGCGCGGATCCGGCCGCGGCGGTGTACCCATGGTCACGGTTCCACCCCCAGTCGTTGCAGCTCGACCTCGGACGCGATGAACCCGAAGGCGGGCCAGTATGGCCCGGCGGTCACCTCGCGGAACAGCGCGCGGGCGCGTTCCGGCTCGCCCTGCACCAAGAGCCAGTTGCCCAGGCCGTATCCCACGGTGGCGAACTCCAGATCGCCCTGCGCCATGAGCGCCCGCAAGTCCGTTTCCGTGCGCCGGTCGGCATAGAACAACAGCCGCGCGTAGTACGCGGCATTGTCGCGCACCTCCCGACCCTCCCCGATCGCGGCCGCCACGGCCGCCGCGTCCGCCCGCCGGTCGTCCCGACGCAGCGACATCCAGAGCCAGTCGGACGCGGCCACGGTGTCGTCCGCCGTGCGCGCCAGCGCGGCACAGCGCTCGTAGGCCCGGATCGCGTCGGGAAACCGAGCGCTCAGGTAGTACGCCAAGCCCAGATGATACCAGATGTCGAAACTCGCCGAATCGAGCCTCGCGGCGCGCTCCAGGTCCGCCACCGCCTCGGGAAACCGCCGCAGCGAGATGTAGCGATGGCCGCGATGGCGATACAGGACCGCGCGCTCCGGTGCCAGCGCCAGCGCGTGCGTGTAGGCCGCGACGGCGTCGCGATAGCGCCAGCGGCGGGCGTACGCCATCCCCAGCGCCTGCAGGGTGTCCGCGTCCTCCGCTCGGCGCGCCGCCGCACTTTCGGCCTGCGCCACGAGGCCCGCGGAATCCGGGCGCGCGAAGAACTCCCGGCCCAGTGGGGACACCACCTCCGGCCCCTGCGGCGCGAGCAGGAGGGCCGCCAGAAGCCACGGCGTGGTCACGCGTCGCTCCGGTCGGGTGTCAGTCCGGCCGCCGTGGCCGGTCGATGAAGCGGAGCAGAACGGCGGGCACGAGCAGCGCCACGGCGCCCCACACGAGGGGGCGGAACTCCCAGGCCATCCCCGCCAGTCCGGCGGCGAGCGCCGCCACGCCGAGGGCGGCCCGCAGCTTCAGCCACCCCGTCACTCCAGAATGAAGAAGACGTTCGTGGAGGATCCGAAGGTCAACCGTCCCTTGTACAGGGCGCGGATCGTGGATGCCATGCCGGGATCGTCGACCCGAACTTCGACGGCCAACAGCTCGGTCTGGCTCGGATCCATCGGAGAGCCGTCGGGCGCGGCGTAGCGATGCCAGCGGTACATCGCCTCGCCATAGCGGAATTCGAACCCTTCGGGCAACGCCGGCACGAAGGGCGGCGGAACGCTGCCCCAGTCGTCGGTGGGCGGGTAGACTCCCCGATCCGCGTGGGCGGCGAGCGCGGCGACGTGGATCACCCGCATGTCGCCGATGATGTGCGCCGCCTCAGCGCGGCGGCGAATCAGCCGCAGGCCGGGAACCGCGATGTTCACGAGGATCCCGAGGATCAGCATGACCATCAGCAACTCGATGATCGTCCAGCCGCGGCGCCCGCGCACGCTCATCGAACCAGCTCCTGCGCCGCGCTCCGGAAGTAGTTCAGGTCCGCCCCGGAGCGGTAGGTGAAGAGCACGCCCCCGCTCGTGGCGTTGATGACGTATCCCGTGTCGACCAGCTGATAGGTCAGTCCGTCGCCCGCGAAGCCGGCCGCCGCGAGCGTCTGCGGCCAGCGTCCGGCCGAGTCCCGGTACGCTCGGGCCGCCTGCGCCGCCAGGAAGATGCGGAACCTGGTGCTCGCGTCGAGCTCGGCGGGGGTGAACACGACCGGTGTCTTGCGACCCGCGGCCAGATTCCAGCCGAGCGCCAGAACGAACAGGGGGAGCAGCGCCAACACCGTTCGTCGGGCGCGGCGTTGGCGCACCACGCGTTGGTCGCCCTTGGCCTCGCTCTGCTCGCGCGCTTCGCGCTTGTCCTTGAGGATGTCGTGCACGAGCTCCGATGCGAGTCCGGGTCGGACCGGCGGCTGGCCGGGCGGCGGCTGGTGGGTCATTTCGCCAGAAAAGTGCGCAGGACCGCACGAAACTCCGGGGTCTGCCGGCTCGTCGCGTTCACGTCCGCGGCGAGACCGACGCCCTCCCCGAAACGCATGCCGTCCAGCTGGTAAAACAGCTGTTTCGTGAGCGACAGTGAGCTTGCGCTGATCCCGGCGAGCGTCCGGAGCACATCCGACGCCTGCTCTTCGAAATCGGCGTCCTCGTACGTCCGCGAGACGAGTCCGACGGCCACCGCTTCGTCGGCGCTCAGCAGCCGGCCGGTGGTCACGAGATCGAACGCCGCCTTTTCGCCCACGGTGCGTTTCAACATGTTCATAACGATAGCAGGCACGAATCCGCGCTGCACCTCCGGATATCCGAACCGGGCGGACTCCGCGGCGAGGACGAGGTCGCACGCGGTCGCGAGGCCGCAGCCCCCGGCCAGCGCCCGACCCTGAACGATGGCCACGATGGGCTTCGGCACCTCCCGCATCCGGACGAACAGCCCGCCGAACCGCCGGGCCGCCTCGCGGTTCTGTTCGAGGCTGTGATCCGCGGACGCCAGCAGCTCGCCCAGGTCCATGCCGGCGCAAAAATCAGACCCCGCGCCACGCACCGCGACGACCCGCACCTCCGCATCCAGGTCGGCCTGGTCGAGGAGGGCGTACAGGGCATCAATCGTCGCCGTGTCGATGGCGTTCTTCTTCTCCGGCCGGTTGAGCGTTCCGGTCAGGATCCCGCCCTGCAGGGTCACCAGCAGTCGCTCCGTCATCGCGACACCCGGATCGACATGCGCAGCAGGGCCGTCGAGAGCACCTTGCCCTGGGCATCCGTCTTGAGCGAGATGGTGCCGCCGCCGTCCAGGGCCCCGTGGAGCAGGAAGTTGAGCGCCTTGAGGTTCGGCAGCTCGAACCGCTCCACCGGCCCGCGAATCATCCCGGAGAAGTGGCGTGCCACCCGCGCGGCGGTCACCTGGCGGACCAGGACGGGGTAATCCGCCGGCCGCCGGGCGATCAGGCCCACGTTCGCGGTGTCGCCCTTGTCGCCCGACCGCGCATGGGCCAGGCGGCGCAGCTCGACCGTCCGGGTCGCTTTCACGCGACGACGAGTTCGACGCACGGCGTCACCTCCCCCTTGTCGATCAGGGCCGGCCAGTACGCCACGATCTCCTCGGGTTTCGGCCGGCCGCCGGCGAATCCCGTGACACTGGGGGGACCGTTCAGAATCAGCGGCGCGATTTCCCGGGTGAAGCGCTCGACGGGCTCCCGCTCCCGGGCGCGCACGCCCACCCGGAGCTGCACCTCCGGCACGTCGCCGAGGCGAACCCCGCGCGCGCCCAGCCTCCCATGCGTGGCATCGAGGCCCACCAGCTCCGTGTGGATCGCCTCGAACTTCAGGCCCAGCTGCGCGAGGCGCTGGCGTAACACGGCGTCCGCCGCCCGGGCCTTCGCGACCGCATCGGGCCACGCGTACACCAGCGTTCCCACGGCCTTGTAGCCGTACGCATAGGCGATGGACACCTTCAACTTGTCGGTCGCGGGGCGGCCGCGCACCCCGGCCACGCGCACCCGGTCCCGCCCGGCCGGTGCCAGCTGGATGGTCGTGAAATCGGCCACGCAATCCGGCGTAATGTACTCGGTCGGATCACCCATTTCGTAGAGCAGTTGCTCGGTGACGCCGGGCACGCTGATGCGGCCGCCGGTTCCCGGGTGCTTGCGCACGTCGAAGGAGCCGTCGGGGCGGGCGTCGATGATCGGATACCCGACGTTGGCCAGGTCGGGAACGCGCGGCCACTCGACGAGGCAGTTCCCCCCGCTTGCCTGGGCGCCACACTCGATGATGTGCCCGGCAACGGTCCCGGCCGCGAGCCGGTCCCAGTCGTCGGCGGCCCAGCCGAAGGCGTGGATCAGGGGACCCAGAGTGAGTCCCGTGTCGGTCACTCGCCCCGTCACGACGACGTCGGCCTCCTGACGCAACGCGTCCACCACGGGCCACGCGCCGAGATAGGCGTTGGCCGCCTGTACGCGGTCGCGCACGTCGGACAGGGGTCGCCCGGTGTCGAGATTGACGAGCGGATGGCCGCGCGCGACCACCTCGTCGAGCCGCGGCAGCAGATCGTCACCCGTCACGACGCCGATCCGCAGGCGTCCTCCGAGCCCGAGGCGCCGTGCCGCCTGCGCCAGCGCCGCGGCACACGCCCGCGGGTTCACGCCGCCGGCGTTGGTGGTGACGCGAATGCGCCGCTCCGCGACGATCGGGAGGATGCGCTCCATCAGCGGAATGAAGTCCTTCGCATACCCGAGGTCCGGATCGCGCGACTTCTGTTTCTGCATGATGGACATGGTGACTTCCGCGAGATAGTCCATCATCAGGTAGTCGATCGGACCACCGGTCACCTGCCGGTACGGCGCCTCGAGCCAGTCGCCCCAGAACCCCTGCCCCGACGCGACGCGGACTGGGCGCGTCACGGTTCACCCCCGATGCCGCGTCCGATGGCGGCGGTGCCGCCCTCGGTCGCGACGATGATATCGACCAGCGGGTCGAGGCCCTCGGGCACAAAGGCGAGCCGGGGCGCCGCCCGCGGGACCACGACCCGCCCCCCCGCCACGACACGGACATCGGCCGTGTCACCGACCACGACGGTCGAGTCCCCGAAGAAGCGGACGCGGACTCCGGCCTCCCAAGCGCGCACCGCCGCCGGATCGGCCCAGGCCGGCATCAGCTCGATGACCAGTGGCCGGCCGGCTCGCACGGAGTCGAGCGGCACCGCCTGCTGTCCCACGGCGTAGTTCTGAGCCTCGTTCGCCACCTGGAACCCGCTCGAATCGTAGACCGTCACGGCGAGATCGGTCAGCTCGGGCCAAAAATCGGGTGCCACGCTCACCTCGACCGTCGCGTGTCGCGCCCACGGCGGGACGTGGACCCATACGCTCTCGGCGGACGCGCCACGGGCGGCGAGCCGCGTGCTGCCCTCCGCCCCGACCACCTGCTGCGTCACGCGCACGGTCACCGCTCGACTCCCCGGATTGGCCAACTCGACCCCCGCCGCGGTCGCCGCCAACAGCACGGGCCCGAGCTCCGCGCGCAGCGACAGGGTCGCCGGCTCGGGCGGCCCCAGGGGGGACGGCACCACCGCCAGCTCGTACACGCCCGGCACCAGGTCGCCGGCCCGGATCACGAACCGGCCCGTGCCGCCATCGCGACCCAGCTCGATTCCCAGCGGCGCCTCGCGCACCGGCCGGCCGCCCGGATCGAACAGGGCCGCGAATGCCGTCTGCGACGCGGAGTCCGGCAGCACGACGGTCACGTGCAGCGTCGCTCCCGCCTGGGGCACGCGCAGGAACCGCCGCTCCACCCGCCCGGCCGCGGCGACTCGCGCGGTCTCGACGAGCGGCCGCGCCGCCAGATCGTAGGGGACCACGACGGTGCTGATCAGCCGGAACAGCGCTCCCGCCAAGGTATCGGCCGGGTTGCGGGCCGTCACCGCGCCCACGTAGAGACCGGGCGCGCGCAGCGACTCGGCCCGATGGGTGACGACGATCTCCGTCAGGCCGGGGGCGGCGACGGCGGAGTCGGCGGTGCGGAGCCAGGCCGCCTCGGACCGCAGGGTGAACCGAGCGGCGCGTTGGCCGGCGACATGACGTACGGTGAAGCGCTCGACCGTGTCCCCCGGGCCCGCGAACCCGTTGCGCCGAAATGCGGCGGAATGCCCCGACTGGGCCCGGACCACGTAGGCCGACCCCTGGTGTCCGGCGACGAGCCATTGGTAGGCCGCGTCCAGCCGTGGCAGTCCCGCGCCCTGGTCGAGCGCGGTGGCGCCGGGCAGCGGCACGGCCGTCGCGCGCAGGGCCTGGACGATCTGCGCGGCGTCGAAGCGGCGCCCGTCCTGGCGCACGGCGGAGATGAGACTGGCGACGAGTCCCGCGACGTGCGGTGCCGACAAACTCGTGCCCAGTTTCACTTCGTTGCCAACGTCCCAGGCCGGAACCGCGGTGAACGCCATGCCGGGCGCGAGCAGATCCGGCCTCCCCACTTCCCCGCCCCGCGCGCTCCAGAACGCGGGTCGGTCGGGCGGCGGGGGGCCACCCGGCCGGGCGAACGCACCCGGCAGCGTCGATCCGACGGTCAACACGCGGTCCGCCGTGGCCGGAAAGCCGACCGTCGACAGGCCGGGGCCGTCGTTCCCCGCGGCCACCACGAACACCACGTCCGGGTGCCGCCCGAGGAACGCGTCGATCGCCGCATCGATGGTCGCCCGACCCTCGCGCTCGTTGCCCACCCCGAAGCTCAGGTTGATCACGAGGGGCAGGCCGCGCCGAGTCGCGAACTCCGCCGCGTATTCCATCGCACGGACCAGGCTGCCGGTCACCGAGATCGCGCCCCGCGCGTTATCGGCGATCTTGAGTCCCAGGAGCGAGGCGCCGGGGGCGACGCCGTGAAAGCCCGCGACGTTGAAGAGATTGTGGCCCGCCGCTACACCCGCCATGGCGGTGCCGTGGCCGTCGGTATCGAAATGGAAATCCAGCCGCGGGCCCCGCGTCAGCGTCGGAGAAATTCGCCACCAGGGTCAGCGGGCGCGTGCCCAGGGCGAGCGTCTCGTGGCCGTGCCGGAAGTCGTGCAGCGGCATCTCGTCCTCGAGCGACCCGTTGCGGTTGGTATCGAGGAAGGTCACCCAACCCCCGGGCGCTCGCACCACGACGAGCGGAAACTCGTCCGTGGCGGCGCCGTTGCCGTCCACGTCCGACGCCGGCGGGGGACCGAGCGTCAGCTCCCGCAGCACGCCGCCGTACCAGGCATCGCCGATCGCGATCCGCGCCACGCGGCGCCCACCGGTGAGCCGCCGCCCGCCGACCTCCACGCTGCCGTCGGGCTGGAGCGTGACGGGCGACAGGGGGATGTGCCCCTCGCCCGAGAAATCCCGCAGGTCGAGCAGCTTGGGCGATCCCGCGGACGTGGTCACGAGCCCGTAGGTCCCCGGATCAATGCCGCTGTCCAGAATGGCGATCACCACGCCCCGGCCGTCGGCGGTCGGCCGGACGGCGCGAAAGTCCAGCACGCCCGTGCTGCGCAGCGGCATCATGCCCGCTGTCCACGCGACGCGGGGAGGCAGCACCGGCTCTCGCAGGACGGCCGTGGCAGCCGCGGCCGCTCCCGCATCGGGCCCGGGAGCCCGCTCGGGGAGCGGGGTGGCGCTCGGCGCGGGGGACGGCGCAGCCCCGCACCCGCCCCAACGCGAACAGCGCGGTGGCGACGATCCCGGCACGTCTCACAGGCGGTCGGGCAACACGTACGGACCCAGGTGCGGCCCGGCGTACTCGCGCGCCACCTCCAGGAGGAACGCGAGGGCATCTCGCGTCTCCTCGGGCGTGAGGATGGCATCGACGAACCCTCGTGCCCCGGCGAACCGCGCGTCCAGCTGCGTCTCGTAGTCCTCTCGCATGGCGGCGACAGCCGGAGCCAGCTCCGCGTTGGACGCGTCCGTGCCGTACACCGCCTGCACCGCCGACTCGCCCTCCATGACGCCCATGCGGCCGGTCGGCCAGCTCACGATGAAGTCCGGATCGAATCCCTGTCCGGCCATCGCGTAGTAGCCGGCCCCGGACGCGTGGTTCACGGTGAGCACGATCTTCGGTACGGTGGCCGTCGCCATGGCCTCCACGAAGTGCGCGCCGGCGCGGATGATCCCCGAGTGCTCGGCGTCGGTCCCGATCATGAAGCCGGACACGTCTTGGACGAACAGCAGGGGAAACCGCTCGCGGTGTGCATTCTCGATGAAGTAGGCGACCTTCTCCGCGCTTTCCGTGTATACGATGCCGCCGATCTTCGGTCGCTTCCCCTGCGCGTTCCGGATGACGCCCCGGCTGTTGGCGATCACCGCCACCGCCCGTCCGCCGATGGCCCCGTGCCCGCAGAGCAGCTCCGGAGCGACGTCCGGCTGAAACTCGTCGAGCGCCCCGCCGTCGAGCAGGCAATCCAGCACTGCCCGCACGTCGTAGCTCATGCGGTGATCGGACGGCAGGATGTCGTAGAGCTCGGAGGCGTCGCGCTTCGGAGCGGACCCCCGAACGGGGGCGGGCGGCGCGTGCGGCAGCCGCGCGACGTACTCACGGACGCGCTCCAGACAGGCGGCGTCGTCGGGTGCGCGGTAGTGGGCGACGGCCGACACCGCCGTGTGGGTCTCGGCGCCCCCCAGCTCTTCGGCCTCGACCACCTGCCCGGTCGCGCCCTTGACCAGGTTCGGACCGCCGAGACCCATGAACGACGTGCCTTCGACCATGAAGATGACGTCGGACAGCGCCGGCAGGTACGCGCCGCCCGCGATGCACGGGCCCATCACGGCGGCGATCTGCGGCACGCGCAAATAGCGCCGCATGAGCGAGTTGTAATAGAAGATCCGCGCCGCGCCGTACTGCCCCGGGAAGACCCCGCCCTGGTAGGGCAGGTTCACGCCCGCCGAGTCCACCAGATACACGATCGGGATGCGCTGCCGCATCGCGACTTCCTGCGCCCGGAGGATCTTGCGGATCGTCTCCGGCCACCACGAGCCTGCCTTCACGGTGGCGTCGTTCGCGACGACCACCACCGGCCGGTTCGCGACCCGTCCGAGTCCGGTGACGACGCCGGCGCCCGGAGCCTGGCCCTCGTACTGATCCCAGGCCACCAGCAGGCCCAGCTCGAACCACGGACTGCCGGGGTCGAGGAGGCGCGCCACGCGCTCCCGGGCGGTGAGCTTGCCCTGCGCCTGGTGGCGTTGGATGCGCTCGGGTCCACCGCCGAGCTCGAGGCGTGCTCGGAGGGCGCGGTACTCGGCCGTGAGTGTCGCGAGACGGCTCACGCGCGTCTCAAGCCTGCCGCTGCTCGGCGGCCCACGCCTCGATGTACTGAATCAGCTCGCCGGTCGGCGTGCCGGGCCCGAACAGCTGCCCGATCCCCTGGCGTTGCAGCGCGTCGATGTCCTCGGGCGGAATGATGCCGCCCCCCGTGATGAGGACGTCGCTCCGCCCGGCGGCGTCGAGCAGCGCCTTGACGCGGGGGAACAGGGTGAGATGCGCCCCCGAGAGGATGGAAAGGCCGACGACGTCCACGTCTTCCTGGATCGCGGCCTGCGCGACCATCTCAGGCGTCTGGTGGAGACCGGTGTAGATCACCTCCATGCCGGCGTCCCGCAGCGCGGCCGCGACGACCTTGGCGCCGCGGTCATGTCCGTCCAACCCGGGTTTGGCGACCAGCACCCGGATGGGCCGCTTGCGCGTGGCGGTCAACGGCGAAACCTCAGGACGGCGGCGAGGCCGTCCACCGCCTTGCGGGCGCCGGGATCGTACACCACGTCGATCTGCGCGCGCTGGGCGAGCGCGTCCTCCACGGCATCGTCGATCCGCGGGTCCTCGGCCTGCCCGTCGGCCAGCAGCAGCCGCACCTGGCCGCGGTGCAACGCTTTCAGCGTGCTCTCGATGCCGTTCACAGCCCAGCCGACCGGCGTGTTCTCTTTCACGCTCGCGGCATGCGTGCGCTCCCACGCCCGCTCGCGCTCCTCGCGCAGCGCCAGGGCGGCATCGCGCACCTCGGCGGGACTGACCTGCTTGGGGTTCAGCTTGACGACCCCGAGCAGCTGATCATGTAGGCCGGTGTGGAGATGCGGCATCACCGCCGCGGCGTCGACGCCGACCCCGGCGAGCACCACGCCCGCGAGGGGGTGCCGCGTGCTGAGCTGGAACAGCTCGTCGGCCACGCGCGCGTAGTGGCGCTGCTTTTCCTCGCGGATGCGGTTGTTGTAGTTGTGCTCGCCGAAGCCACCCGACGGATAGCCGCCGCGGACGGCCTGCCGATCGCCGTGGAACTTGCCGGCCCGCGTCGGGGCCGGCGCGGGCAGCGCCGGGCGCTCGACGACGTCGAAGGCCGTGACCTCGAACAACCGCGCGCCCCGCCGGTCGCACACGGCGACCGCGATCGTGCCGACCTCTTCCTCGAGCGCGACGAGCTCGCGGATCAGTGGCGTCTCGGTGACCGCCAGCCGCGAGCGGTGCACCTGCGGCAAGGCGAACACCTCGAACAGGCGCAACGGCTGGCATGCGAACAGCGCCACGCCGCGCGCCGCCGGCAGCCGCCCGGGCTCCTCCAGGTACCGCAGCACCCGAGTGAGATCGGCGGCAACCTGCTCGCGCTGGTCGCGTTCGAGCGGCTGGCGCGCGAGCGCGGTGAGCGTCTCGCGCACGCGGTTCTTCATCTTGATCAGGTACTTCCCGCGCGTCTTGTCGCGCGGCTCGAGCTTGAGATAGCACGACACCACGCGGTAGGCGCCGGGCTGGATGGTCGCGAGCCGGGCAACCGCGGCTCGCACTTTCGCCGGAGTCAATACAGTGGGCAGGGTCATCGCTCAGAAAAAGACCGGCTCGCGATAGGCGCCGTAGACCGCCTCCAGCGCGTGCCGGATCTCGAACAGGGTGCAATAGGCGCGAGCACAATTCAGCATCGGCTCGATCACGTTATGCTCGCCGAGCGCGGCCTGGCGCAGCTCCTCGAGACGGCGGTCGACGAGCGACTGGTCGCGCTCCGCCCGCAAGCGGGCAAGGCGGCGGCGCTGACTGTCTTCCGCGTCGTTGGAGACGCGGAGGACTTCGACGGGATGGTCGTCCTCGGCGAGGAACTCGTTCACGCCGACGATCACCTGCCGGCCGTCCTCGACCCCCCGCTGGAATTCCGCCGCCGATCGCGCGATCTGCCGCTGGAACCACCCGCCCTCGATTCCCCGCACGACGCCCCCGACCGACTGAATCTCGGCGAACAGGGCCTCGGCTTCGCGCTCGAGCTGATCGGTGAGCGCCTCGACGTAGTACGACCCGCCCAGCGGGTCGATGACGTCGGGCACACCCGTCTCGTGCGCGAGGATCTGCTGCGTCCGCAACGCGACTTGCACGGCCTGCTCCGTCGGCAGGGCCAGCGTCTCGTCCAACGAGTTCGTGTGGAGCGACTGGGTTCCGCCGAGCACGGCGGCGAGCGCCTGGTAGGCGACGCGCACGATGTTGTTGAGCGGCTGCTGCGCCGTCAGGGTGACGCCGGCCGTCTGCGAATGGAACCGCATCATCCACGAGCGCGGCTCCTGGGCGCCGTAGCGATCGCGCATATGCCGGGCCCAGATGCGCCGGGCCGCTCGCAACTTCGCGATCTCCTCGAAGAAGTCGTTGTGAATGTCCCAGAAAAACGACAGGCGCGACGCAAAGTCGTCCACGTTCAGACCGCGCGCGATGCCACGCTCCACGTAGGTGAATCCGTTCGCCAACGTGAAGGCGAGCTCCTGGGCGGCCGTGGCGCCCGCCTCGCGGATGTGGTAGCCCGAAATGGAGATGGTGTTCCACTGCGGGACATGGTGCGGCGCCCACTCGAAGATGTCGACGATGACCTTCAGGGCCGGCTCGACGGGAAAGAGCCAGGCGTGCTGCGCCATGTACTCCTTGAGAATGTCGTTCTGAATGGTCCCCCGCAGCCGCTCGCTCGTGATCCCCTGACGCTCCGCGGCGGCGACGTAGAAGCAGAACAGCATGGCCGCCGGGCCGTTGATCGTCATCGACGTCGAGACTTGATCCAGCGGAATGCCGCGGAACAGGTCCTCCATGTCGGCCAGGCTCGAGATCGCGACACCGCACCGGCCCACTTCGCCCTCGGCGCGGGGGTGGTCGGAGTCGTAGCCCATCAGCGTCGGAAAATCGAAGGCAACCGACAGACCGGTCTGCCCGTGCTCGAGCAGGAACTTGTACCGCTGGTTGGTGTCGGCGGCGGTGCCGAAGCCCGCGAACTGGCGCATCGTCCACACGCGTCCGCCGTACATCGTCTCGTGAATCCCGCGCGTGAACGGGAACTCCCCCGGGGCGCCCAGTTGACGGGCGGCGTCGAAACCGTCCAGGTCGGCGGGGCCGTACACCGGCCGTTTGTCGTTCCTCATCGCGTCACCCCGGTCTTGATCTGCTCCACGATTTCCGCGGCCACGTCGTACGGACTGCGGCGCCCCTGCGCGACGTCGTCGATCCGGGCCGCGAGCATGTCGTCGGCCCGGGTCTCTTGCCAGGTCCACAGCCGCACGGCGCGTTCCACCGCGGCGCGGGTCCGCTCCACCAGCCGGCGGCGGCGGCGCTCGGTCAGCCGCCCGCTGCTCTCGAGAAACGCATGGTGGCGGTCGAGCGCGTCGGCCAGCACCGGAACGCCGTCACCGCTCAGGGCCACCGCGGCCAGCACCGGCGGCTCCCAGTGCGAGCCGTCGGGCGAGCGCGCGGGTCGCATGGGGTCCGCCTGACCGCCGGGCCGCCCGTCCGCCGCGGGCTGGGGCCGGTGGTGCGGTCCCACGTGGCGAAACGCGTTACCGCGCCGGATCCCCAGCATGACTTCGATCTCCTGGCGCAGCCGGTCCGCACCCGGACGGTCCGCCTTGTTGACCACGAAGATGTCCGCCGCCTCCATGATCCCCGCTTTCAGCGTCTGAATGCCGTCGCCCGATTCCGGCACCAGCACCAGCACGGTGGATTCCGCGGTCCGGGCGACGTCGAGCTCGGTCTGGCCGACGCCGACGGTCTCGATCAGGATGCGCTCGAACCCGTAGGCGTCGAGCACGTCGGCGACCTCTTCGGTCGTGATGGCCAGACCCCCGAGGGAGCCTCGGGTCGCCATCGAGCGGATGAAGACACCGGGGTCGGTGCTCACCGACTCCATCCTGATGCGATCGCCCAACAGGGCCCCGCCCGTGTACGGGCTGGTCGGGTCCACGGCCACCACGGCCACGGTGCGTCCCGCGTCGCGGTAGTGCCGAATGAGTCGCTCGGTGAGCGTGCTCTTCCCCGCTCCCGGAGGTCCCGTGATGCCGACGCGGCGGGCACCCCGACGGCCGACCCGCCCGTGGACGTGGGACAGGATCCGTTCGAACCCGTCCCGCTGGTTCTCCACGAGGCTGATCGCGCGCGCCAGGGCCGCTGAGTCGCCCCGGTCGATTCCATCCAGCACGGCTTGCAGGTGCATGCGTGATCGCGTCCGTCTGCAAAGATAACCGCGGGCGGCCTACAGGAGCATGGTGGCGCCCAGACCCAGCAGCAGTCCGAAGCCGCAGACGTCGGTGAACGCCGTCACGAACACCGAGCTGGCGATGGCCGGATCGACACCGACGCGCTCGAGGAGCACCGGGATGAACGCTCCGGCGAACCCCGCCACCACGAGGTTGCCCCACATCGCGAGGAGCACGACGGCACCCAGCATGCCCCCCTCCCCCAGGAAGGACGCGATGACCGCGACCACGAGTCCGGCCACGAGTCCGTTCACCACGCCGACCAGCATCTCCTTCCCGATGATGGACGTCGCGCGGTGCCGGGGCACCTGGCGCAGGGCGAGGCGCCGCACGGTCACCGCAAGGGCCTGGGTGCCCGCGTTCCCGCCCATGCCGGCGATGACGGGCATCCACACCGCGAGCAACACGATTCGGCTGAGGGTGTGACGGAACGCATACACGACCAGCGCGGCGAGCGACGCCGTCAGGAGGTTGAGGAGCAGCCACGGCAGGCGGCTCCGCACGGCGTCGTGCCACGGCGCCGCGAGCGCTTCCTCCGGATCGACGCCGCCGAATTTGAGCAGATCCTCGGTGGTCTCCGCCTCGACCACGTCGATCACGTCGTCGAAGGTGACGCGGCCGAGGAGCCGCTGGGCGGCATCCACGACGGGGACCGCGGGGACATTGTAGCGGGCGATGACGCGGGCGACCTGTTCCTGGTCCTGCTCCGGCCGCACGACGGCGGCGGGCGGCACCATCACGTCACGCACCCGGCGTTGCGGCGACGCGACGACGAGGCGGGCGATCGGGATCGTCCCGACGAGCCGGCGGGTCCCGTCCACGGCGTAGATGTCGTACGGCTCGTCGTCCTCGCCGCTCTGCCGGCGGATCTCTTCGATGGCTTCGCCGAGCGTCGCGTCCTGATCCACGGCGACGACGTCCGTGGTCATGAGCCCGCCGGCGGAGTCGTCCGGGTAGGTGAGCAGGCGCTCGACTTCGCCCCGGTCCTGCACCTCGGCGAGGACCGCTTCCCGGTCGTCCGGCCGCAGCTCCGCGATGATGTCCGCCGCGTCGTCGCTCGCCAGCTCTTCGACCAGCTCGGCGGCGTATCCGGGCCCCACCGCCAGCAGGATCTCCTCGGGGTGCTCGCCCGCTTCCATCTCCGCGAGCGCGGCCGACGCGACGTCGGGCGGCAGCTCCGCCACCGCGCGCACCCGCGTCGCTTCATCCAGGGCCGCGAGGACGTCGGCAAGGTCGGATGGATGGAACCGCGGCGCGCGCGCGACGAACGCCGCAAGATCGTCTCGCTCGGCGAGCGCCCGCAGCTCGTCGAGTCGCAGATCCGGCGTGTCGTTCACGATTGGGGCCGGCGCAGTAAGGCCTGCAGGTCGAGCCCTTCGGCGCGCACCGGTCCGCCCGCGTGGGGCAATACCACGCCGCCCGACAGGAGCAGCTTCATCCCATCCTCCACCGACAGGTCGAGCGGGCGGGTCTGGCTGACGGGCACGACCAGCACCCAACCAGTCGTGGGATTGGGCGTTGAGGCGAGGAAGACGTGCACGCACGGCTCGCCCAGCACCGCTTCGGCAAACGGGCTGTGCTCGGAGGTGACCCACCCGATGGCCCAGGTGCGCTCGCTCGGGTACGGGATGAGGACGGTGCGCAGGAAGATGCGCCGCTTCTCACCCATGAACGTCTGCACGATCTGCGACGACGCGTTGTAGATCATGGCGGTGAGCGGGAACCGCGCGAGGAACCGGTTCCATACCGCGATCAGCTCATGCCCGATGGCGTAGTGGGCGATCCAGCCGAGCAGCAGGACCGTGAGCAACAGCAGCAACAGGCCCAGGCCCGGAACGTTGCGCCCGAGGATGTCGCGCAGCGTGCTGCCCAGGATCGCGTCGAGGGTGCGGAACAGCCAGCTCAGAATGAGGATCGTCGCGCCGAGCGGCGCGACCACCACGAGTCCCGTCAGGAAGTAGCGGCGCAGACGCCGCCGGGCGCTCACGCGTCGTGCCCCGGGTCGAGGGAGATCGCGCGCACCGGTCCACGCCGCACCGCGATCCGCTCCACCCTGGTGGCGCCCGCTTCGAGCACGTCGAACTCGAGGCCGCCCAGCAGCAACCGCTCTCCCGCTCGCGGGATGCGCCCGAGATGCTGGGCGAGCAGGCCGCCCAGGGTGCGCACCTCACGCGAGCCGAGCGTGACCTCGAACCGCTCGGCGAGGACCGTGACGTCGGCACTGCCGGCGAACTCCACCACCTCGGGCCGCGGCGCGCCCGCCTGCGCGGCGTCCGCGGGCTCGTCGAACACGTCGGCCACCAGGTTGCGCAGCAGGTCGTCGAAGGTCACGAGCCCCGCGGTGCCGCCGTACTCGTCCAGCACGACCGCCAGATGGCCGTGCCCCCGTTGCATCTCCCGCAACATGTCACCGCTGCGGGTGGTCGCGGGCACGAGCAGCGCGGGCCGCACCGGGATCGGCTCATCGGGCTGGTGGCGGAGGAGATCGAAGGCGTGTACCACGCCCACGATGTCGTCCAACGACTCCCGGTACACCGGATAGCGGCTGAAGCCGGACTGCCCCAGCACGTGCGCGGCTTCGCCGGTGAGCAGTCCCTCGGGGAGCGCCACGATCTCGGTGCGCGGCGTCATCACTTCGCGGACCGGGCGATCGGTAAACGCCAGGACGCCCGAGACGATCGTCAGCTCGGCGCTGGTCGCGAGGGCGTGCGTGTTCGTGCCCGACAGCACGGCGGCCAGCGCGGAGCGCGGGGAGGAGTCGCGCGCCGGAAGCAGCGGCGCCAGCCACCGGGCGGCCCGGTCCATCCACGGCACGGCGCGGCGCGCCAGGGGCTCGGCCCAGCGCCGCCCCACGAATCGGGGAATCAGATAGGCGCTGGCCAGGAAGACCGGGATCGCCACCAGCACGACGCCGGCGCTCAGCGCCAGCGGCACGTCCGACCAGGCGGTCGCGGCGAGCGCCGCGGCGGCGAGAATGAGCCCGAGCGTGGCGAGCGCATTCGCGGTCGCGACCAGCCGTCCGGGGTTGTCCCGCAGCTGGTCCGCCCCGTCCGCGCCCCGCAGCCGGTAATGCACCCATCGCGTCAGCTCGAGCTGGCTCACCGTGGCGGCGGCGACGCCGATGGCGGCCGCCCAGACGGCGAGCACGAGGCCGAAGCCCGCCCCGAGCACGAAGCCCATCATGCGCGCTCCACCCGAACGCGCGCGACCCGCCGCCGGTCCACCCGCTCGACCACGATCCGGAAGCCGTTCAGCGTCAGATCGTCGCCGGCGCGTGGCACCCGTCCCAGCACCGAGTACACGAGACCGCCCACGGTGCTCACCTCAGGATGGCTGAAGGAATGCCCGATCGCATCGGACAGGTCATCGAGCGTAACCCGGCCGTCCACGACGAAGCGCGCCCCCTCGCGTTGAATGGCGGGCTCTACGGCGTCATCCCGCTCGTCGCGAATTTCTCCGACGATTTCCTCGAGCACGTCTTCCAGAGTGACGAGGCCCGACGTCCCGCCGAATTCGTCCACCACGACGGCGAGGTGCGCGGGTCCATGCCGGAAATCGCGCAGCTGGCCATCGAGGGTCTTGGTCTCCGGGACGAAGCTGGCGGGACGCACCAGGTCCTGCCAGCGTCGACCCGGTTCCGCCGTACCCATGGTCAGCGGCAGCAGATCCTTCACGAACAGCACGCCGACGATGTTGTCGGGGGTGCCGTCGAACACGGGGAGACGCGTGTGCTCGTGCTGGCGCACGAGATCGAGGATCTCCTCGGTCGTGGCGCTCACGTCTACGGCGGCCATGTCGAGCCGGGACGTCATGATCTCGTCGACCGTCGTGTCGGCGAGCGTGAACACGCCGAGCAGCATGTCGCGCTCCGTGGTCCCGAGCGTCGGGCGGAGCACGGGGTCCCCCTGCCCCGCCCGCGCCAGGCGGCGGTCCATCGTCTCCAGGGCCCACGCCAGGGGCCAGAACAGCCACAACGAGCGTCGCGCGAGCCGCAGGGCGGCGTCGGCGAGCTCGGGCGCCAGGCGAGCCGCGGCCCGGGGCAGCGTGTCGCCGACGACGAACACGAAGAGCACGGTGGCCAGCAGCAGGAACGTGGCAGCCGCCGGGCCGCGCACGGCCAGGTGGACCGCCCCCATGCCCGCCACCGTGCCCAGCACGAGCAGCGCGAGCCGGCCGATGTGCAGCGCGAGGTGCAGCCGCAAGCGCCGGCCCCCGGCCCCCGGCGGGTCCCCCAGGGCGCGGAGCGTGTCGGCGAGGCTCGCCTCCTCGGCGAACGCGAGCAGGGCCGCCCATGCCAGCGCGGCGGCGGCGAGGGCGAGCGGCGCGGTGAGCGCCAGCCAGTCGCCGACGGGTCCGCTCATCGCCGTCTCCCCCGCCCCCCCCGGCCGCCCCGGCCCCGGTGCAGCAGCCGACGCACGTACCGCTCCTGGAGCCGCCACATCGCCGAGCGCGTGCGGCCCACGCCGTCGGGATGATCGTAGCCGAGGACGTGCAGGGTGCCGTGGACGACGAGCCGGACCAGCTCCTCCTCCAGGGTGGCGGGCCGGGCGCGGTCGGCGTCGGCGATCCAGCCAGCGGCGGCCGCCGGGCAGACGTAGACGTCGCCCAACAATCCGCCGTCGGGCAACGGGAGGCCGTAGGCGATCACGTCGGTGAGCGCCCGCCGCCCGGTGGCGCGGCGGTTGAGTCGCCGCATGGCGAGCGGCTCGAGGAGGGTGACCTCCACGCGCGTACGACGGGCGCCCTCCCAGGCCACCACGTGCCGGGCCACGCGATCGAGCCGGCGCTCAGAGGCCGAAGGACGGGCGCGCGACCCGCCCTCCTTGCCACTCCGACGAGATGCCGCCACCGGCCTCGGGATAGTCGATGCGTCCGTGGTACATGCCCGTCAGCATGCGTCGAAACTCCAGCTTGATCTGCTCGATCTGCTGCAGGGTCAGCGGGGCCTCGTCGAGCTGGCCCGCGGCGAGTTTGGCGCGCACGATGTGGTCGATGACCTCGCCGATCCGCTCGGGGGTCACGTCGTCGAGGACGCGGAGCGCCGCCTCCACCGAGTCGGCGAGCATCGCGACGGCGGTTTCGATGGACTGTGGTCGGGGGCCCGGATACCGGTACTGGGCGCTGCGCGCGGTGGCCTCGCCCTGGCGGCGGGCGCGGTCGAGGAAATACGAGATCTCGGCAGTCCCGTGGTGCTCGGGGATGAACGCGCACACCACGGCGGGGAGCCGGGCCTCCTGCGCGAGGCGCAGGCCGTCGGTCACGTGCGACTTGATGATCTCCGCCGAGCGTGCGGCGGGGAGGCGATCGTGGGGGTTCGCGCGGGTCTGATTCTCGGCGAAATACTGGGGATTGCCGAGTTTGCCGACGTCGTGGAAATAGCAGCCGACCCGCCCGAGCAGCCCGTTGGCGCCGACCCGGTGGCACGCGGCTTCGACCAGGTTCGCCATCGCGATGCTGTGGGCGTAGGTCCCCGGCGCTTCGAGCGACAGGCGCCGCAGCAGGGGATGGCTCTGGTCGGACAGCTCGAGCAGGGTGAGATCGGTGGTGATCCGCGTGACGGCTTCCGCCTGCGGGAGCAGCAGCAGCGCGAGCGAGGCCGAGACGGTTCCGTTGAACACGCCGAGCACGGCGCGCGTCCCGATCGCGGACAGCGACCAGTCCGCCGCGAGTCCGAGCACCACGGCGGCGACGAGATACCCCAGACCCACCACCAGCACCGCGAGATACAGATGGCTGCGCCGCCGCAGCGAGCGCACTGACAGTGCTGCGGTCACACCGCCCATCACGCAGAAGAACAGCGCCGGCGAGTCGTGAAACACGGTCTGCGACCCGATCACGAACGCCATGATCAACGCGGCGATCATGGACACGCGCCCGTTGAACAGCACGGTCAGCATCACGGCCGCCAGGGGCAGCGGGATCAGCTCCGGATGCGTGGGCTGCAGGCGCGCGACGGCGGCGGCACCGAGAATCACGATGGCGAACAGGACGGCGATCACCCCGACCTGCCGCAGTTGGGAGTACGTCTCGCGACGGTAGAAGAGCAGCAGCACCCAGAAGATGCCGAGGAGCAGCACGTCACGCAGGAGCGGTCCCACCAGGCCGCCCATCGAGCGACTCGTCGCGGCCCCGCGCCGGAGCAGTTCGTCGTGCAGGGCGACCAACTGCTCGTGCTGGTCGCTCGTCACCACCTCGTGCGCCGCGACGATGCGATCGCCCCCGCGCACCAAATACTTGCTCCGGTCCACGCTGCGGCGCAGCTCGTCACGCCGCCGCTCGCTCTCCACGCGGTTCAGGGCGAGCGTCGGGCGGAAAAAATGCCCGGCGAGTTTGAGGTACGCGGCGTCGCCCGCGCTCGAGTTGCGGTCGGGGTGGATCCCCTGCGCCGCGGCCAGGTACTCGCCGTAGGACGGAATCGCCTCCCGGGACAACGCGACTTCGGCACCGCTGCGCCGCACGATCACCTCCGGGGAGTCCTCCACCTGCAGGGCCCCGGCGGCCGTCACCCCCTGACCCAGCGTCCGCACGAGCAGCGTGTCGAGCGCCCGCGCGAGCGCCGCCCGTCGCGTGTCGTCGCGCAGGTACGCCGCCTCCCGCGTGGTCAGCATGATGTCGAATTCGCGCGCCGCGCTGATGACGGCCGTGGGACCGCGGGGCGCCGCCGCCGCGACCGCGATGAACAGGCCCCGGACCGACGCCGTGGCGCTGTCGTACGCCCGTGGCTGGAACTCGTAGATCGGCCGCGCGGCCCGGGCCAGCTCGTTCGCTTCCTGGGCGAGGTCCGCATCCGACTTGTTCACCACGAAGCTGAACGGTGCCACGACGTCGCGCGCCGCGACATCGCCGGGCTCGAGCAGCGGCGCGATGTGGGCGTTTCCCGTGGGGAACGCGACCTGAGCGAGGGCGGCGAGCCCGAGCACCCAGACCCAACGGGCGGCGTGGTACCCCGCACGGCGCCACGCCGGCGGGGGCGGGTCAGCCCTGGGCGTCTTCGGCATACGCGCGGATGATGTGGCGGACGAGGCCGTGGCGCACCACGTCCCCTTCGTCGAGGTAGCAGAAGCCGATCCCGCCGATCCCCGGCAGGATCCGCTCGATGTGCAGCAGCCCGCTCTCCTCGCGGCTCGCCAGATCGATCTGGGTCTTGTCGCCCGTAATCACGGCGCGCGAGTTCACGCCGAGGCGGGTGAGGAACATCTTCATCTGCATGCCGGTGGCGTTCTGCGCCTCGTCGAGAATCACGAATGCGTCTCCCAACGTGCGGCCGCGCATGTACGCCAGCGGGGCGATCTCGATCGTGCCGCTCTCGATGGCCCGCTGCACGCGGTCGCGCGGCATCATGTCCTCGAGCGCATCGTACAGGGGCCGGAGATAGGGGTCCACCTTCTGGTAGAGGTCACCCGGGAGAAACCCCAGGCGCTCCCCTGCCTCGACCGCGGGCCGCGCCAGCACGATGCGCCGCACCCGCTTCCGCGTGAGCGCCTCGACCGCGCACGCCACGGCGAGATACGTCTTGCCGGTGCCCGCCGGCCCGATGCCGACCACGATCTCGTTCTGCAGCATGCACTGCAGGTACTCCCGTTGGCCACCGGTCTTCGCCTGGATGACCCGGCGCAGGCCCGGCAGGATGATGCGGGGCTCGCCTTCGGGCGCAGCGCCCAGGGTGCCGTGCGTGGCATCCCCGATGAGCCGCGCGACGTCGTGCACATCGAGCGTGTCGGTCATGCGGGCGAGGTCGACGAGCGCCCGGGCGACCGGCGCGGCACGCTCCACCGCCTCCGCCGTCCCCCCGAGCGTCAGTGCGTCGCCCCGCAGCGAGACCCGCACGCCGAGCCGCTGCGCCAACTCGACCAGGTTCGCGTCGTTCACGCCCGCGAGGGCGAGCGGGTCGGCACCCTCCGCGGACACACGGACGATGAGATCACGGGTCATGGCGTCACACGCAGGTGGAGCGCCGCGAGATCGGCTGGGTCGGCTGACGCGGGCGCCCCCTCGAACAACGCGCGGGCCGCGGTGGTCTTGGGAAACGCGATCACGTCGCGCAGCGACGGCGCGCCCGCGAGCAACATCGTAACCCGGTCGAACCCGACCGCGAACCCGCCGTGGGGCGGCGCGCCCGCCGCCAGGGCCCGCAGCAGGAAGCCGAACCGCGTCTCGATCGCCGCGGCATCGAGCCCGAGCCGCTCGAGCACGGCCCGCTGGAGCGCCGGATCGGTGATACGGATCGATCCCGACCCGAGCTCGTTGCCGTTGTAGACCGCGTCGTAGTGCAGCGCCCGACAGGCGAACGGGTCCGTGCGCACCCGCGCCACGTCCGCGGGATGCGGCGCCGTGAACGGATGATGCGCAAAGACCGGTTCGCCGGTCTCGGCGTCCGGCTCGAACAGGGGGAACTCGACGATCCACGCAAACGCGTGCCCCATCCGGGGCGCCGGTGCCAGACGGGTGATCAGCCCCTGCCGCACGCGATCGAGCGCCGGAGCCGTCACGCGATCCGCACCCACCACCAGCAGCGCGGCGTCGCCGTCGCCCACACCGAGCCCACCCAGGGATTCGGTCGTGAAGTACCGGCCCAGCGAGCCGCTCACCTCATCTCCCTGGCGCTTCACCCACGCCAGTCCGCCGGCCCCGCTGTGTTTCGCCGCTTCCGTGAGACCATCCACGTCCTTGCGCGACAGGATCGCACCGCCGGGCACGGCGATACCGCGAACCCGGGCGCCATTCGTGAGCGCCTGGCGCACGAACGGAATGGCGAGCGCCGCGACCGGACCCGTCCAGTCGCGGATTTCCAGCCCGTAGCGCAGATCGGGCTTGTCGCTGCCGTAACGCTCCATCGCCTCGCGATAGGTGAGCCGCGGGAACGGGCGCTCGACGCCCTGCCCCGCCTCCTCCCACAGGTCCGCGAGCACGGCCTCGACGAAGCCGAGCACGTCGTCCTGCGTCACGAAGGACGCTTCCAGATCGATCTGCGTGAACTCGGGCTGCCGGTCGTTGCGCTGATCCTCGTCGCGGAAGCACCGCGCGATCTGGAAGTACCGATCGAACCCCGCCACCATGAGCAGCTGCTTGTAGATCTGGGGTGACTGCGGCAGCGCGTAGAACTCCCCCGGATGCCGGCGCGACGGCACCAGATAGTCGCGCGCGCCCTCGGGCGTCGGCTTCGTGAGAATCGGTGTCTCGATCTCGAGAAACCCGAGCTCCGACAGCGTGCGCCGCGCCCGCTGCAGCAAGCGATGCCGCAGGGTCAGGTTCGCGAGCATCTCCGGCCGCCGCAGGTCCAGATGGCGATACCGCAGCCGCAGCTCCTCGGCCGGCAGTTCCTCGCCCTTGCCACGCGCGACCGGAATCGCGGGCACCTCCGCCGGACCCACCACGTCGAGCGCCGTCGCGCGGACTTCCACCTCCCCGGTCACCATGTCCGGGTTGCGGGCGGCCGCCGGCCGTGCCACCACGTCACCCTGCACCACCAGGACCGACTCGGCCCCCAGCTGCCCGGCGCGCTCCACGACCGCCGCCGGCGACCACGCCGGACCCACGGCCACCTGTACCATCCCGGTGCGGTCGCGCAGATCGAGGAACACGATGCCGCCCAAGTCCCGCCGCCGGTGCACCCATCCACCGAGCCGAACCTGCTGCCCCTCGTGCCCGGCCCGCAACGCCCCACACACGTGCGTCCGCCAGCCCGTCTCGCTCACGATCGCTATCCGACCTCCGCCTCGCTCAGCACCCGGTGAAACTCCGCCGGTGTGCTCGCCGCCAGCAGTCGCTCGCGCACGGGCACCCGGCGCACCAGGCGCGAGATCCGGCTCAGTACCTTCACGTGATCCCCGGCCGTCGATTCGGGCCCCGCCAGCAGGAAGAACAACCGGACCGGCTCGCCGTCCACCGTTTCGTACGCCACGGGGGCAGGCGTCGTCCCGGCCACCGTGACCAAATGTCCGAGCGCGGGCGTCCGCCCGTGCGGCACGGCGACCCCGTACCCGATGCCCGTGGGGAACTCGCGCTCCCGTTGGAGCACGGCACCCAGCACGTCTTCCGCGCTCGCGCCGTTCCCCGCCACGGCCGCCTCCACCAATTCGCGCAACACCTCCCCCTTCGTGGTCGACCGCAGGGGGATGCGAATGCGCTCGGGGGTCAACAGCTCGGAGAGTCGCACGCCTGGCCAAGTGTCGTAAACGATTGAAGATAGTTAACTTGAACCCGACGCGCCACGGCGCCCAACTCCATGCCCTACCGCCATCTCTTGGTCCTGCTGCTCGCCGCAGGTCCGCCGATCGCCGCGCAGAGCGACCCCGGCGCGGCCCTGTGGCGCGTGGCTGGGCAGACGCTCGCCCGGCCGCCCGCGCTGGCCAACGGCGGCGGCGCGGTGTTCTGGAACCCCGCGCAGCCCGCCGGCCCGCGGTTGGCCCTGGGCGTCGAAGCGGTCCAGGGTGCGCCGGAGCTCGGCCTGCGCGGTTTCGTCGGCGCCGCGCGCGTGACGGCCGGTCGGGTCGGGTCGTTCGCGCTCATCTACGGTCGGATGGAGATCCACGATCTCGTCCGCACCACGACGAGCCCCGCTGCCGAGCCGGGGACGATCGCGCACTACACCCAGATGGTGGGCGGGAACTGGGGCCGGACGTTCGGCGCGGTGATGCTCGGCGCCACGGTCGCGCGCCACCACACCCAGCTGGACGCCGCGAGCAGCGCGCGCTGGACGTTCGACGTGGGCGCAACCGTTCCCGTGGGTTCACGCATACGCGTGGCGGCGGCGACGCATTTCCTGGAGCGGGTGCGGGCAGGCCATCCGTCGCAGGACATCTATACCGGAGTGCAGATCCTCCTCTGGCACGGGCGCCCGTGGCTCGAGGCGCCCGCGACCACGCTCGTCGCGCGCTACGGTACGGCGTTCGCTCATGGGTTCGGCGTCGACCATTACCTGGGAGCGGGACTGACCCTGGGGGCCCTGGCCACGGTGGATATCCTGGGGGTATACGAAGGCGGCTACGCGGCGGGCGGCTGGCAGCCGGTCGCCGGCGTCGCGTTCACCGCGGGCACCTACCGCGTCGCCGTCGCCGCGAATCCCGGGGCGGCCGGTCTGGGTCCCGCGTTCCGCGTGGGCCTCGAGGCCCGGTTTCCATGACGCCCGGCACCGTGACCGATCTGTTGAGCCTGGCGCCGGCGGCGGCACAGGATGCGCTGGCCGCCTGGCTCGCCGAGCGCGGCGAGCCTCCCTACCGCGTGCGCCAGCTGGTGCCGCGGTTGTGGCAGCGCCCCGTACCGGCGTGGAGCGCGGTGACGGATGTGCCGGCGGCGCTCCGCGCCGCGCTCGATGCCGAGCGGCCGCTCGTGCGGCTGGTGCTCGCCGCGCACCAGGTATCCCGCGACGGCACCGAGAAGTTCCTGTGGCGCCTCGCCGATGGCGAAGCGGTCGAATCGGTACTCATTCCGGAAGGTCGCCGCCGCACGCTCTGCATTTCCTCGCAGGTGGGATGCGCGCTGGGCTGCGTGTTCTGCGCCACGGGCCGCATGGGGTTCCGGCGTCACCTCACGGCCGCGGAAATCGTTGGGCAGGTCCGCGAGCTGATGCTCCTGGATCCGGCTAGAAAACCCACCAACGTGGTCTTCATGGGGATGGGCGAGCCGCTCCACAACTGGGACGCGGTCGACGTCGCGCTCACGATTCTCAACAGCCCGGACGGGTGCGGTATCGGGGCGCGGCACATCACGATATCCACCGTCGGCCTGCTGCCGGCGCTGGCGCGCCTCGCGGCGCGCCCCGAGCAGTTTCGCCTCGCCGTTTCGCTCCACGCGCCGACCAGCCCCGCGCGGCTCGCGCTGATGCCGATCGAGAAGAAGTACCCGCTCGCGGACCTCCGCACCGCGCTCAGCGGCTTCCGCCGCCGGGTCACCCTGGAGTACGTGCTCATCGCGGGACAGAACGACGCGCTCGACGCGGCGGACGCGCTGGCCGTGATCGCGCGCCCCCTGGGAGCGTTGGTCAATCTGCTCCCGCTCCACCCGGGTGGAGCACCGGGCCTGATGCCCAGCTCGCGCACCCAGATGCAGGCGTTCGCGCAGCGGCTACGCGCGCAGGGCGTCGAAGCGGTGCTGCGTCGCAGCCGCGGGCTCGACATCAGCGCGGCCTGCGGACAGCTACGGGTGGAACTCGAGGCGCGGGGAAAAATCCGCCCCCAACAGCACGCTGACGTCCAGTAGCAGCGCGGCCTCGGGCTCGAGCACGATGCGGCCGACCCCGAGCGCCTGCCGGACGCGCTCGGCCGACGCGCGGTCGCCGCGCCGCAGCACGATGCGGGTCGAGTCGAGCGGGCTCACACCGGCTGGTGCGTTGCCGAAGTACACCACGTCGATCCCCGATCGTCGCAGCACGCGCGTGCCCAGCCGAGCGAGCCCGGTCCGCCCGCTCGCATTGAGCACCTCGACGGTGACCGCCGCGCCGCGCTCTCCAGGAATCGGAAAGGCACGCGCGCCGCTGTGCCCGCCGTCACACGCGGGCACGGTCGCCACGAGAGCGATCAGCAGGGCGAGGGGCGGCGCCCTCACGGCACCGAGCCGGCGCGTGTCGTCGGAGCACCGCGCGGCGTGACCAGCGCGTTCCAGAACGCCGCCGTCTCGATCGGCAGCTGCCACCCGGACCGCAGACTGCGCTCGATCCGGAGGCGGGCCACCTCGCGCAGGACCGGGTCGGGATCGCGGGGCACCTGCGCCGCCAGCGCGCGGCGAGCGTCCGCCGCGAAGGCGCGCCCGGGCTCCAGGTAATCCGCGAGGTAGAGCATCCGCCCGACTCGGTCCCACCCGGCGTATCCCACCGAGTGAAACCGGACGGCGTCGAGCAGCCCCTGATCGGCTTCGCCATCCGCGGCCGCACGATCCGCCGCCGCGGGCCCGTGGGCCCGCGGGTCGACCCCGGCGACATCCCGCAGCGCGTCGTGCAACCACGCCGCCCGCGCCCAGCGCGCGTGTTCGGCGGCGGGGACGCCGAGTGCGTCCGCCCACTGCGCGAGCAGCGCCACCACCCGCTCGATGTGCGCCCGCCGCTCCGGTGTCACGACGGCCCACGGCGGGAGACCCATCACGCGCGTCCGACGACGGGATCGGCAGCCACCCCTTCGCCGAGCACGACGTTGTCGAGCAGGCGCGGGGCGCCCACGCGCGCCGCCGTGATGACGATCGTGCGCGCATCGGCCCGCGTCACCGGATGCAGCTCCTCGTCCACGAGCGCGAGATACTCGGGCGCGAGTCCGGGGACCGCCAGCACGTCCCGGCCCCGACGCTCGAGCTCGGCCGGATCCGCCTGCCCGCCGCGCCACGCCTGCTCCACGGCGCGCAACGCCCGCGACAGCGCCGCCGCCGCGCGGCGTTCGTCGCCGCGCAGATACGCGTTGCGCGACGAGAGCGCGAGACCGTCGAGCTCGCGCACCGTGGGCGCGATCTCCACCGCCAGCGCGAAGTCGAGATCGGCGACCATGCGGCGCACCAGCATGGCCTGTTGAAAGTCTTTGCGGCCGAACACCGCGACATCGGGCTCCACCATATGCAACAACTTGGTCACGACGGTCAGCACTCCAGCAAAGTGGCCGGGCCGCGCCGCGCCTTCGAACGACTCGGCCATGGGCCCGGGCGCGAGGCGGACGAGCGGCTCCCGCGGGTACACCACCGCTGGCGGCGGAGCGAACAGCAGATCCACGCCGCGGTCGCGGGCGAGGCGGCGGTCGCGCGCGAGGTCCCGCGGGTAGTTCGCGAAGTCCTCCCCGGGTCCGAACTGCAGCGGATTGACGAAGATCGACAGGACGACCCGGTCGGCGGCGCCGCGCGCCCGATCGACCAGGCGCAGGTGCCCCTCGTGCAGTGCGCCCATCGTGGGCACGAGCGCGACACGCCGGCCCGCGGCGCGCTCGGCGCGGGTCCAGGCCCGCATCGCATGCGCGTCGGTAACCTCGCGCATCGCGTCAGGCGTCGAACGAGTGCTCGGGACCGGGATAGCGGCCCGCGCGCACGTCGCCGGCATACGCGGCCACGGCCTGCCGCACGGCGTCCGCGAGCGCTCCGTACCGCTTGAGAAATTTCGGGCTGAAGCGCTCGTTCAATCCGAGCATGTCGGGGAGGACGAGCACCTGACCGTCGCACTCCGGCCCGGCACCGATGCCGATCGTCGGGATGGTGAGGGCATGGGTCAACTCGGCGGCGAGCGGCGCCGGCACGAGCTCGAGGACGATGGCGAAGGCACCGGCGTCCTCGAGCGCCCGGGCGTCCGCCCGCATGCGCTCGGCGGTGCGCTCGTCGCGCCCCTGTACGCGGTAGCCACCCAGCGCATGCACCGACTGGGGGGTCAATCCGAGGTGTCCCATGACCGGGATTCCGACGTCGACGAGCGCTCGGACGGTTTCCGCCATCGGGCGGCCGCCCTCGAGCTTGACGCCGGCACACCCCGTTTCCTGCATCACGCGGCCCGCGTTACGCACGGCTTCCTCGCGGGACACCTGGTAGGTGAGGAACGGCAGATCGCAGATGACCAGGGCGCGGTCGGCGCCGCGCCGCACGATCGTGGTGTGGTAGATCATCTGGTCCAGCGTGGCGGAGAGCGTGGTCGCCGCGCCCGCGAGCACCTGATTCACCGAATCACCGACCAGCAGCACGTCCACGTCGGCGCTGTCCAGCAGGCGCGCGAACAGGGCGTCATAACAGGTCAGCATCACGATTCGCTCGCCCCGCTCTTTCTTGCGGAGCAGGTCGAGCACGGTCACCGGTCGCGGCGACTCAGTCATGCGCGCCGCTTCGCGCTTCGAGCTCGGCCAGCTCGCGCTGCCAGAAGTCACGGTTCGGCAGCTCGGGATGCGGGAGCACGAGGTCCGGGTCCGCCACCGCGCGGTCGCCGAACCGCACGAGGTCCAGATCCAGCGTCCGGGGCGCCCAGCGCGCCGTCCGGGTCCGGCCCCGTTCCGCCTCGATCGCCCGGCAGTGCGCGAGCAGCGTCGCGGGAGGCAGCTGCGTTTCGATCAGCACCATCTGATTGAGGTAAGGGCCCTGCGGCGCGGGGCCGAGCGGCGCGGTCTCTTCGACCCGCGACGCCGCGACCACGAGGGTGTCCGGCAGCGCGGCGAGCCGCGACCGCGCGTACGCGAGGTGTGCCGCCCGATCCCCCAGGTTCGAGCCCAGGGCCACGAAGACCCGCTCACGGTCGCTCACGAGGTGAATGCTAAGAGGGAGCGCTGGCCGAGGCAAAGCTGCGGGTCAGGTCGCGCAGCGTGGTGGCGACCTGCTCGAGCTCCCGGGTGGCGCGCTCCAGCTCCGTGAGGCCGCGCGCGGCCTCGCCGGCCCGCACGGCCACGTCGTCGGCCTCGGCCCGGTTGTGGCCCGCGATCGCCGCCACGGAGTCCATGCGGAGCCGCAGCCCCGCGAACGCGCCGTCCTGCTCCTCGGTCGACGCCGCGATTCGTTGCGCGTGGACGGTGGCCCCGGCCGTCGCCGTCACGATCGCATCGAGGGCACCGAGGGCGCCGGAGGACAACTCCTCCACCCCCTGCACGCTCACCTGACCCCGCCGCATCTGCTCGACCACCTCGGCCACCTGGCGGTGCACACCCTGCACCAGCTCGCCCGCTTCGGTGGCCGCCGTGGCACTTTGCTCCGCGAGCTGCCGGACCGCGCCGGCGACCACGGCGAACCCCTTCCCGTGGCGTCCGGCACGGGCCGCCTCGATCGCCGCGTTGAGTGCCAACAGATCCGTCATCTCCGCCAGATCGCGGATCGACGCGATGAATCCCGTGATCCGGCGGCTCACCTGTCCCAGCTCGTGCACCTGCTGCGACGCCTCGCCGACGAACGCCTTGAGCGTCACCAACCGCTCGATCGCCTCGCGGATCTCGCCGCGGTGCCGCACGGCGACGGCACTCGCTTCGGCCGAGACCCGCGCGGCCTCGAGCCCGGCACCCGACACGCGTCGCGACAGCTCAGCGAGGTGGTCGGTGACGGCGAGTCCGCCCTGCACTTCGTCCGCTTCCGTCAGCGCGCCCGCGCGAATGGTGGCGGTGGAGCTCGCCACCGACGCCGCCGCATCGCGCAGCGCCGCCGCGGCGCGGGTCAGTGTGGCGACCTGCTCGCCCAGCCGCTCGACCGTGACCACCAGCGGCCGCCGCAGCTCGGCGATGTGAATTGCCGTCGCCAGTTGATTGGCGAACGTCGTCACCGTGACGATGTCACTCGGGCGATACGAGTGCCGCTTGTGATGCTCGAGCTCGAGCGTGCCGATCGTCCGCTCCCCGAAGCGCAGCGGGATGATCACGAGGGACTGGATCGCCTCCGGCGCGTCGACGACGCGCGGGTCCCGCGACACGTCGGCGATGACGACCGGCTCGCCCGTGCGCACCACGTGGTCTCGCAGCACTCCCATGTCGGGCGACGGCTCGCCCCGGTTCGCGCGGCCCGACCTCCCGCGATACGCCAGCCGCACGTTCCCCTGCGCCACCCGGTACACCCGGAAATCACCCCAGTCCACGAGACGCCGGGCGAGTCGCTCGGTCCGAGCGAACGCCTCGTCCAGCCCGACATCCACGGTGAGCGCGGCGTCGAGGGCGTGAATCCGGTTCAGTTCCTCGGCGGCGATCGCCTCGATCAGGATTTGTCGCAGCAGTACGCCGAGACCGACCAGGACGGGTCCGACGAACAGCCAGGTGATCGGGGGCCAGGATCGTACCGTGAGCACAATGATGGCGGTCGCCACCAGCGTGCCGAAGTACGCGATGCACTCGTAGCGCAGGATGAGAAGCTCTTCGTGGCGCTCCAATTTCGCACGCACCAGCAGTGAGAAATAGAAGAGCAGCCGACCTACGAGGAAATACGCGAGGATGAAGAAGAATAACGGCGGTAGCAACTCCGCACCGGCCGACCGCGGACTCAGATCGGCCGCGCGCCACGACCAGGCGTACACACCGAACGCCGCGACCAGCGCCAGGAGCTCCCGCCCCAGGTTCACCGCCGCCACGCCAAGCGGTTTGCGGTGCCATACCCAGTCGGCTCCGAGCACCGCGATCGACACGCCCATCGCCGTCGCGGGCACTCCGACGAGCAGGCTCCCGGCGAGGGAGATGATTCCGGTCTGCGTGAGATAGGAATACTTGCTCAGCGGGACGGTTACGCCCCTCAGGCCAACGCCGGCGAGCGCGAGCGTGGCGATCCCCGCACCCTGCGCGGTCCAGCGCGGATCGAGCAGCAGCGTGGCACCGAGCAACGCCGGCCCCGCGAGCGTGAGGGCGCGGCCGTAGCCCGTGACGAGGCCTTGGCTGGTCATCGCCGCGCCCGACGGACGGCCGTCGCCATGCGGGCGACCACGCCGGCCATGCCCGCCGGCCCGTCCCGTCCGAGGACCTCCACCAGGGCGCTGCCGACGATGACCCCGTCGGCCAGTCGCGCCGCGGCGGCCGCCTGCTCGGGCGTGCCGATGCCGAATCCCGCAGCGACGGGGACCGGCGTGACGGCGCGCACCCGCGCCACTTGCGCGGCCAGATCGCCCGGCAGGTCGTCGCGCATCCCGGTGACGCCCAGCCGCGAGATGAGGTAGACGAACCCGCTCGCCTCCGCCAGCAGGCCGGGGAGCCGGGCGTCCGGCGTGGTCGGGGCGACGAGCCGGATCAGGTCCAGCCCGGCCCCGCGGACGGCTGCGTCGGCGTCCGGAGCGGCGCCCGCGGGCGCGTCGGTGAGCAGGACACCAGAGACTCCGGCGGCACGCGCGTCGGCCACGAAGCGAGCCACTCCGTATGCCAGCACGGGGTTGAGATATGTCATGAGGACGATCGGCACGGGCAGGGCCGCGTCGGCCACGAGGGCGAGGGCGCGCGGGACGGTCATGCCGCCGTCGAGCGCGACCTGTGCGGCACGCTGGATCGTCGGACCATCGGCGAGGGGATCGCTGAACGGGAGGCCGACTTCGAGCACGTCCGCACCCGCGTCGGCGGCGCGGCGGAGCGCGGCGCCCGATGCCGTCGCTGTTGGGAATCCCGCGGTCAGATACGCCACCAGGGCCGCTCGCCCTTCTCCCGTCACGGTGCGCCATCGCGCCGTGAGGGCGGTCTCAGATGAAATAGTCGGCCACGTTGAGATCGTATTTCTTCGGGTCGGTGACTTTGACGATCGTCCGTGGGAAATTGCCCTCGGCGTCACGCTCCGCGAGGTTCACGAGCGCCGTCGGATCCAGGAGCGAGCCGTCGGCCCCGATGACGATCCGTACCATCGGTCGGTGGACGTGGGTCGCCTCGGGGTTCGCTGCATGCACGATCCCGACCTCGTAGGTATCCAGGATCACGCAGGTCCCCACGGGATAGACCCCGATGAGGTTGATGAACGCCTTCACGATCACCGGATCGAGTCCCCGGCGTGGGTTGGTCCACATCTCCCGCAGGACTTCGTCAGGCTGGATCGGGATCGTCTGGTAGGCACGGCGGGTGGTCGCCGCGTCGAAGCCATCCGCCACCGCGATGATCTTCGAGAAGACCGACAGCTCCCTGGGACGGACCGACTTGGGGTACCCCGTGAGATCGCGCTTCATGTGATGCTCGTACGCCCCGATCATCGCGCGGTACGGGATCTCGCCGTAGCCGCGCAGCGCGAACAGCGTGAGCACGCCGAGCCACGGGTGGGCCTGCATGATCCGCCATTCCTCGTCCGTCAGACCTGTCTCCTTGTTGAGCACGTCGATCGGCACGCGCGCCTTGCCGACGTCGTGCAGCAGGGCGGCCATCCCCAGGTCGTAGAGGTTCAGCTTCGTCAGGCCGAGCCGGCGGCCCAAAGCGACCGAAAAGATGCACACGTTGACCGAGTGCGTGAACGTGTACTCGTCGTAGTCGCGAATTGTCGTGAGGCCTACGAGCGACGACTCGTTGTTGAGAACCTGATCCACGATGCCCTGGACGGCGCGCTTCACCTTCTTGACGTTCGCCGCGCGGCCCATGCGCAGGCTGTTGACTACCTCGCGCGTCACGGCGACGCCGCGGGTGTACGTCCGTTTGGCGGCCTGCTTCTGGCGCTCGGTTTCCTCCACGCTCTCTTCGGTGTCGACCGGCGGCTCGAGGGTGATGCGGCGGACCTCGCCCGCGACCAACTGCTCGCCGAGCTCGTGGACCTTCTCCGGATGCAGCTCGGTCGCCGCATGGGCGAGCAGCAGCGAGACGAACACCTGCAACTGTCGGCGATCGACGCCGTCTTCGATGCGCACCGCACCCACGCCGCACTGGCGGAACACGCCGAGGATGTGGGAGAACGACGCGTAATTGTCGAGGTTGAGCCGCAGACGCGTCGAGTTGACGAAGATGAACTCGCCCTGCAACCGAACCTCGAGCTCGCGCTCGACGTCGATGACTTGGCGGGTGGCCGCGTAGAGGTCGTCGAGGGCCTTCTGCACCTGGGCATTCTCGACGGGATAGAGCTTGAGCGAGCGCAGGGCCGCGTAGAGCACGACGAGGAACTCCCGCCCCGCGTGCCGCAGGAACGCGTCCGTCGTCTGGACCGTCTCGGCGATGGACGGGCGGCGTGCCGCCCTACCGGCGTCGGTCACGCCGCGGACTCCCGCAGCGCGCGACTCACCGCGTTCCGCACCAACACCTCCTTGTCGTTCAGCGCCAGTTCCAGCACCGCCTTGGCCTCAGACGAGCGGATCTTCCCGAGCGCCATGGCGGCGCACGCGCGCGTTTGCGCGTCTTCCCGCCGCGCGAGCAGTCCGCCGCGGCTCATCAGCATTCGCTCGAGCACCGAGATGCCCGCGGCCCCCGCCAGCGCACCGTACGCTTCGAAAAACGCGATCTTTTCCGTGAGATCCGCATTCCGCAGCTTGTTGCCCACCACCGCGCTCTCGATCCGCGGAAACGCGTTGCGGTGCCCCCGAAAGCCGAGGAACTTCACGGTCGCGACCCGCACGTCACGCTCCGGATCGTCGATGCCCCGCTCGAGCAGCCGCACGGCGCTGGGTGACGCGATAGCCATCAGCGCTTCGACCACGGCGAGCTTGACGGGACGGTCCCCCGTCTCCAGCAGGCCGCCGACCGCATCGGTCGCGCCCGTCAGGCGCAGCCGACCCGCGAGCCGGACCAGCTCCAGCTGGGTCGCCGGGTCCTTGCCCTCGAGTCCCTTGACCACTTCGCCCGGATGGGCCACCGCCAGACGCTCGGCCGCGGCGCGCACCAGCGCCCGCACCCGATCGTTGGACAGGCGTGGCAACCACTCGGCCAGCGTCACCAGCGCCTCGGCTTGCAGCTCCGTGAACAGCTCGCCGAGGTCGTCCTCCGACGGGTGTACCGCCGCCTCGTCGAGCGACTGCAGGAGTTGCGACAGGGAGTCGGGCTGCGAGAGGCGGCCCGGGAGCCCCCGCAGCGCCACGCGATGCTCCGGCAACAGCTCGCGCGCGCGTTGCAGTACCACGCGCATCTCGCGCAAGATGTACGCGACGGAGCGGAAGTCGGCAGCGCTCAACAGATACGGGATGAAGTTCTCGAGAATCGAGATCAGCTCGGCGCGCACGGTGCTGTACGTCTGGAGCTCGAGCAAGTCGAACAGCATCGTGAGCACGTTGCGGCGCAGGTCCTGTGCGTATTCGCGTTCGACCTCCGCGTGCAGGTAGGCGATTTCGTTCTCCTCGAGGAAGTAGAGCGTCACGTCCAGCTCGTCGAGCTGCACCGTCCCCGCGGGACGGGGCGGGGGCGCCTCCTCCCGCACCGCTTCGCGCACCGCCGTGGGCGGCTGGTTGGGTGCTTCCGGCGCGCCCTCGATCGGCGCCTCGCCCTCGTAGGCGATTTCCCGAAACGTGTACGCGATGTGCTGGAAATCCTCCTGCCACAGGAGCGTGAGCAGATCGTCGGCCGCTTCCGCCTGAAGCCCGCGCGCCCGATTGATGGCCGTCAGTAAGCGGACGACCTCCCCCTCTTCCGCGCCGCGGCGGAAGGTCACCGTGCGGACGCCGTCCTTGAACAACGTCCAGGCGATACTCTCGCTTCGCTGCTCCTGGCGGTACACTTCCTGATTCTCCCACAACAACTCGACTTCGCCGACCTCGAGCACGAGGTCGTCGGTCGCTTCCCACACCCGCTGAAACGCCGCCTGCAGATTGGCGAGCGCGCGCTGGTAGACTGGGTTGTTCGGCAGGTAGAGCTGCGCCGCCCGCAGGCCCTTGGAGAACACCTGCAGCAGCTCTGCGACGTGAGCCGGAGGAAGCGCCAGTTCGTGCGTGGAGAGATCGGTGGTCAGGGCGCTTCCCCCTGTTGCGCGACCAGCGTCACGTCCTTGTCGCCTCGACCAGAGAGATTGATCAGGACGACGTCGCCGGGCCCCCAACGGGTCCCGTGGCGCAGGACCCAGGCCACGGCGTGCGCGCTCTCGAGCGCGGGCACGATCCCCTCGAGCCGGGCGAGACGCTCGAACGCCAGCAAGGCCTCTCGATCGGTCACAGCGTCATACAATACCTGACCTTGGTCCCGGAAGAAAGCGTGCTCGGGCCCGACGCCGGGATAGTCCAACCCCGCCGAGATCGAATGGGCCGTCCGGACCTGCCCGTCGGCGTCCTGGAGCAAATAACTCAGGCTACCGTGGAACACGCCGGGCGCGCCGCGCGCCAAGGATGCCGCGTGCCGGCGCGTTTCGAGTCCTTCCCCCGCCGCTTCCACACCCACCAATTGGACCTCCGCGTCGCCGATGAATCCCGTGAAGATTCCGATGGCGTTGGACCCGCCCCCCACACAGGCCACCACGGTCCGCGGCAGCCGTCCGTAATCGGCCAACATCTGGCCGCGGGATTCCCGCCCGATCACCGACTGGAAGTCCCGCACCATCCGCGGAAAGGGGTCCGGGCCCACGGCCGAACCGAGGATATAGTGCGTGGTCGTGACGTTGGTCACCCAGTCACGCAGCGCTTCGTTGGTGGCGTCCTTCAGCGTCCGCGCACCGGCGCTCACCGGGACGACGCGCGCCCCAAGCAGCTGCATGCGATGCACGTTGAGGCCCTGCCGGTCCATGTCCTCCTGACCCATGTAGACCACGCACTCGAATCCAAAACGCGCGCACACCGTCGCCGTCGCCACGCCGTGTTGCCCTGCCCCCGTCTCGGCGATGATCCGTCGCTTGCCCATGCGCCGGGCGAGGAGCGCCTGGCCGAGCGTGTTGTTGATCTTATGCGCCCCCGTGTGGTTCAGGTCCTCGCGCTTGAGGACGACACGCACCCCCGGAGCCACCAGTGCGGCGAGCCGCGGGACCTCCGTGAGCGGCGTGGGGCGTCCCGCGTAGTCGCGCAGCAGACCGGCCAGCTCCGTGACGAACGTGGGGTCCGTCCGCGCCGCGTCGTACTCGCTCGCCAGCTCGTCGAGCGCGGCCACGAGCGTCTCCGGCACGTACCGCCCACCGTACGGGCCGAACCGGCCGGGCTCCGAGGCGCGCCCGGTCCCCGCGCCGTCAGGCATCGTCGCTCCCGACCGGCACCGCTCGCCCGCCCCGCGGCACGCCCGTCAGCTGCCGCACCGCGGCTTCCGGGTCCGCGGCGCCGGCCACGCTGGCGCCGACGAGCACCGCGTCGGCCCCCGCTCGGGCGAACCGCTCTACATCGCGGCGCCCGCGGATGCCACTCTCGGCGACCACGAGGACCCCCGGGGGAACCGCCCGGACGAGTCGCTCCGCCGCGCTCAGATTGACGGCGAAGCTGTCCAGATCGCGGCTGTTCACGCCGATGATCGCCGCGCCGGACCCGAGCGCCCACTCGAGCTCTCGCGCGGTGTGCGCTTCGACGACCGCCTCGAGACCGACGTCGGTCGCGGCGCGCGTGAGCGCCGCCAGCCGACCGGCGTCCAGCGCGCGCGCGATGAGCAACACGGCACTGGCACCAGCACCGCGAGCTTCGACCACCTGCAGCACGTCCACGATGAAGTCTTTGCGCAGCACCGGGCACGGTACCGCGCGCGCCACGTCTTCGAGGTCGCCGAGCGACCCACCGAAGAACGGCGCGTCGGTGAGCACCGAGATGGCGCAGGCACCGCCCCGGGCGAAGGCGCGCCCGTGCGCCACCGGGTCGAGTGCAGCCCGGATCGTGCCTGCCGAGGGCGACCGGCGCTTCACTTCCGCGATCACGCCCACGGCGGGCCCCGCGAGCGCCGCGACCAACGAACGGGCCGGCGCCGCGGCTGCCGCCCGACGCGCCAGCTCCGCCCGGCGGGGCGCGAGCGCGGCGGCCCGGTCGTGGGCTGCGGCGAGCATCGTGGCGAGCAAGGGCGCTTGCATTTCGGTTGATCTTCGGGTACTATTAATTTCGGTCTATATTCGGGAGCAGGAATGCCGCTGACCCGTCGCCAACACGAGATCCTCGACTACCTGCAGCATCACATCGCGGACCACGGCTATGCGCCGAGCTTCGAGGAGATCTCCGCGCGCTTCGGGTTCCGCTCCCTCGCGACGGTGCACGAGCATCTCACGAATCTCGAGCACAAGGGCTACATCCGCCGCACCCATAACGAGAGCCGGGCGATCGAGATCGTGCCGCCCGAGAGTCAGGCGGGCGCGACGGAGTTGCCGCTGCTCGGTGTCGTGGCGGCGGGCGAGCCGATCGAGGAGCTCACCGACGGCGAGACGCTCGCCGTCCCGGACGAGCTCCTGCCGCGCCGCGGTCGCAGTTACGTGCTGCGCGTGCGGGGTCAGTCCATGGTCGACGACCAGATCCGCGACGGCGACTACCTCGTGGTCCACGAGCGTAACCATGCGGACGACGGGCAGACCGTGATCGCGCTGATCGACAAGGCGGGCGCCACGGTCAAACGCTACTTCCGCGAGCCGGGAGGCTGGATCCGTCTCCAGCCGGCCAACCCGGCCATCGCACCGCTACGCGCGAACGAGCGTGACGTGATCATCCAGGGAATCGTGGTCGGCGTCATCAGGAAATGCTGATGCTCGCGCGGCGCCAGCGGTCGAGCACCGTACCCGCCGCGCCCGATGCCAGGGCGTGGCGCGCGCGCCCGATCCCCTCCGCGTAGGACGTCGCGAGCCCCGCCACGTACACCGCCGCTCCCCCGTTGAGGAGCACGGCGGCCATGCCTGCCGGGTCCCCCGACGCATCGATCAGGAGCCGTTCCACGCGGGCCGCATTCTCGGCTGGAGCACCGCCGCGCAACGCCCCGGGGTCGTCGATCGCCAGGCGGTAGATCGCGGGATCCACGACCCACTGCGTCACGGTCCCACCCCGCACCTCCCACACGTCCGTCACTCCGACGGGCGAAATCTCATCGAGCCCCGCCCGCGCATGGACGACCATCGCGTGGTCGACGCCGAGCCGACACAGCGTCTCCGCGACGAGCGGCCCGTGGCCGCCGTCGGCGACACCCACCACCTGGCGCCGCACGCCCGCGGGGTTGGCGAGCGGCCCCAGCAGGTTCATGAGGGTCGTCACCCCCAGCTCCCGGCGGACCGCTCCCACGTGTTTCATCGCCGGATGAAATTGCGGCGCGAACAGGAACGCGATCTGGCACTCGCGCAACACGCGGGCGGCGGCCGCGGCGTCGTGCAGAATCCGCACGCCGAGCGCTTCCAACACGTCCGCCGATCCGCACGACGAGGTGAAAGAGCGATTGCCGTGCTTGGCGACGGTCGCGCCCGCGGCGGCGGCGATGAGGGCGGCGACGGTGGAGATGTTGAAGGTGGCCACGGCCCCGCCGCCGGTGCCGCACGTGTCGATCAGATGGGGACCCTCGGCGGCTACGCGCACCATGGCGGCGCGCAGGGCCTCGACGGCGCCCGTCAGCTCATCCGCCGTCTCGCCCCGCACCCGCAGTGCGAGCAGGAGGCCGCCGATCTGGGCCGGCGTCGCCCCGCCCCGCATGACCGCCGCGAACGTGGCCGCCATCAGGTCGCGGCTGAGCGGCTGTCGGGCGGCGAGCACGCCGATCGCCTCGTGGAGGGGCAGCTCGGGGTTGGTCATCGCCGCAGTCATCAGGAGAGGGAGGCCGTCCGAAAGAAACCGGCTTGCGGCTGAAGGGACAAGGGGTTGCGCGGCTTGCTCGGCCTGTTCCCGAGACCCTATCTTTCGCCCGTGACGGGCCGCCCCTTTCTCGCGGTGTTGCATTATGACGGGGGACGGTTCGTCGGCTGGCAGCGCCAGCCGGCGGGGCGCACGGTCCAGGCCGAGGTGGAAGCGGTGCTCGAACGGCTCACCGGTCACCGCACCCCGGTCGTCGGCGCGGGACGCACCGACAGCGGCGTGCACGCCGTCGGGCAGGCCGTGGGATTCGCGCTGCCGCCGCGCTGGGGCGAGCCGCATGGGGCGGTGCGTCGGGCGCTCAACGCCCTGCTCCCCCACGACGTGTGGGTCGAGCGGGTACATGCGATGCAGCCGGGCTTCCATGCCCGGCGCAGCGCCACGGCGCGGCGGTACCGCTTCGTGATTGGCACGGACGACGGCGCGCGCTCTCCGTTCCGGCGGCCCTACGAGTGGGCGGTGGAGCGGCCCCTCGATGCGGGGCTCCTGGGCGAGGCGGCGGCGCTGCTGCTAGGCGAACACGACTTCCGCGGCCTGTGTGCCGTGACCGCGGCAAAGCCCCATCACCGGTGCCGCGTGACGCGTGCCGAGTGGGCGCCGCGAGCGGACGGGACGGGGATGACGTTCACGATCGAAGCCGACCGGTTCCTCCACCGCATGGTGCGGTTTTGCGTCGGGACGATGGTCGACATCGCGCTCGCCCGCCGTCCCTTGGCCGACCTGGCCCGTCTTCTCACCGCGACCGACAACCGGGCGGCCAGTTCCCCCGCCCCACCGCACGGCCTCTACCTCGTGGACGTGCGGTATCCACCGGACCTCTATGCCGGGGCGTGACCCATGAAGTTCTTTCTCGACACCGCCAGCCTCAAGGACATCAGCTGGGCCACGCAAGCCGGCCTGATCGACGGCGTCACCACCAATCCCACATTGCTCGCCAAGCAGGCCGGCGACCTCGATCCCCGAGACGTGCTCAAGGAGATCTGCTCGCTCGTGCGTGGTCCCGTGTCGGCCGAGGTGGTTGCCGTGGACACCGACGGCATGGTGCGGGAGGGGCGCGACGCCGCGAAGATCGCCGACAACATCGTGGTCAAGATCCCGATGCTCGAGGAGGGCATGGTGGCGGTGCGCCGTCTCACCGCGGACGGCATCAAGACCAACGTCACCTTGTGTTTTTCGAGCGTGCAGTGCTTGATCGCCGCGAAGGCCGGTGCGACGTTCGTGAGCCCGTTCGTGGGGCGGCTCGACGACGTCGGTCAGGACGGGATGGACGTGGTGCGCGAAGCCAGGCAGATGTTCGACAACTACGCGATCGCGACCGAGATCCTGGCTGCCTCGATGCGCCACCCCCGTCACATCGCGGAAGCCGCGATGATCGGCGCCGACATCGCGACCATGCCCACGGACGTGCTGAAGAAACTGCTGCTCCACCCGCTCACCGATCGCGGACTCGACCAGTTCCTCGCGGATTGGGCCACGCTGGGGCAGCGCGCCAAGGCCGGCGTGTGACCTGGCAGTCGCCGCTCGCCACCCGCTATGCCTCACCCGCGATGCGGGCGCTGTGGAGCGACGAGCGCCGCGTCGGGCTGTGGCGCCGCCTGTGGCTCGCCCTGATGGAGACGCAGCAGGAGCTGGGGGTGGCCATTCCCGCCCAGGCGATCGCCCAGCTGCGGGCGAATCTCGACAGCGCCGAGCCCGCCCGCGTGGCCGAGTACGAGAAGCGGTTCCGCCACGACGTGATGGCGCACATTCATCATCTGGGCGACCAGGCGCCCGCGGCGAAGCCGTTCCTCCATCTTGGCGCGACGAGCGCGTACGTGACCGACAACGCCGATCTGGTGGTGATGCGCGAAGCCCTCACGCTGCTCCTGGGCCGGGTGGGGGCGGTCCTCGTGGCCCTGGGCAACGCGGCCCGCCGTCATCGCGCGCTCCCCTGTCTCGCCTACACGCATTACCAGCCCGCGCAGCTGACGACGGTCGGCAAGCGGGTCGCCCTGTGGGCACAGGACTTCGCATCCGACGCCGACGAAGTGATGCACCGGCTCGACACCCTGCCGTTCCGCGGCGTGAAGGGCACCACCGGGACGCAAGCGAGCTTCCTCGAGCTGCTCGGCGGCAACGGCGCAGCGGTTCGTGAGCTGGACCGCCGTGTCGCGCAGCGCATGGGATTCGCCCGCTCGCTGCCGGTGACGGGCCAGACCTACCCGCGCAAAATCGACGCGCACGTCCTTGTCGTCTGCAGCGGCATCGCCGCCTCTGGGGCCAAGTTCGCAACCGACCTGCGCCTCCTCCAGCACGACGGCGAGATGCTCGAGCCGATCGAGACCGACCAAATCGGCTCGAGCGCCATGCCGTACAAACGCAACCCGATGCGGGCCGAGCGCATCACGAGCCTCGCCCGGTTCGTCATCGAGCTCGAGGGCAACGCGTGGCACACGGCGGCGGCGCAGTGGCTCGAACGCACGCTCGACGACAGCGCGAACCGGCGCCTCGCGATCCCCGAGGCGTTTCTCGCAACCGACGCGATCCTCGTGCTCGCCGCCAACATCGCCGCCGGCCTGGAGGTGCGCGATGTCGTGATCGGTCGGCGAGTCGCGGAGCTGGTGCCGTTCCTCGCGACGGAGCGCCTACTGGTGCGCGGCGTGCAAGCGGGTGGTGACCGCCAGCACCTGCACGAGGTGATCCGGACGCACAGCCTCGCCGTCGCCCGCGAGGCCGCCGAGCGCGGCACCGCGAACGACCTTCTCGAGCGGCTCGCGGCCGACCCGGCGTTCCGGACGCTCGGCGTCGCGCCGGACCCGGTAGACCGGGACCCCGGCGCCTTCGTGGGACTCGCGCCACAGCAGGTGGACCAGTTCCTCACCGAAGTGCTCGCGCCGGTGCTCGACGCCATTCAACGCGCGTCGCCGCCCGTGGCGGCGGCCGAGGTGACCGTATGACGACCGCTTTGAAGGCGAGCTCGCTGCCCTTGCCCCTGGTGCGCCGCGGGAAGGTCCGTGAGGTGTACGAGGCCGACGCCGACACGCTCCTGCTCGTGGCCAGCGATCGGGTGAGCGCCTTCGACGTCGTGCTCGCCGAGCCGGTGCCGCACAAGGGGGCCGTGCTCACGCAGCTCAGCGCCTTCTGGTTCGCGCGCCTCGCCGGCGTCCTGCCGCACCATTGCCTCACCGCCGATGCCGACGACATCGTCCGCCGGCTGCCCCGCCTCGCCGGGCACCGCGATCAGCTCACCGGCCGCGCCATGCTCGCGCGCCGGACCACGCCGGTGCCGTTCGAATGCGTGGTGCGTGGCTACCTGTCCGGCTCGGCATGGGCCGAGTACACGCAGTCGGGCACCCTGGCGGGCGAGCCACTGGCCCCCGGTCTGCTCGAGAGCGCCCGGCTCGATCCGCCGATCTTCTCACCGGCGACGAAGGCGGACGAGGGTCATGACGAGAACGTCACGTTCCGTCACGTCGGGGAGGCGCTCGGCAGCACCATGGCGGCGCGCCTGCGGGACGCGAGCCTCGCCCTGTACGAGGCGGGGCGCGCGTACGCCGCGGGACGCGGCATCATCATCGCCGACACGAAGTTCGAGTTCGGCACGACGCCCGACGGGACGCTGCTCGTCATCGACGAGATCCTCACGCCGGACTCGTCCCGCTTCTGGCCGGCCGACCAGTACGCCCCCGGGCGCAGTCAGCCGAGCTTCGACAAGCAACCGCTCCGCGACTACCTCGCCCGCTTGAAGGCAGCCGGGCGCTGGAGCGGCGATCCGCCGCCGCCCCCCCTGGCGCCGGACATCGTCGCGGCCACGAGCGCGCGGTATCGCGACGCCTATCACCGCCTCACCGGGCACGACCTGCCGGGCGCCCACTGATGCGGCTCGCCCCCGAGGGCACGCCGTTCGTGGCTGCTGGCTGGACCCTCGTGGCCCTGTGCGCGTGGGCGGCGCTGCGCTGGGGCGGCTGGACCGCGTATGCCCCGCTCGCGCTCACCACCGTGATTGGCGTCTGGCTTCTCGTGTTTTTCCGCGATCCCACGCGCGATGGACCGCGCGGTGACCGCCTCGTCGTGGCGCCGGCGGACGGCCGGGTTGTCAGCGTGCTCGAGCTCGACGAGCCGACCTATCTCAGGGCGCGCGCACTGCGGATTTCGATCTTCATGAACGTGTTCGACGTGCACGTGAACCGGTATCCGGTGGCGGGGCCCGTCGAGCACTACCTCTACCATCCGGGCAAGTTCGGGCACGCCGCCTCCGACAAGGCGAGCCTCGACAACGAGCAGGCGTCGCTCGGACTGCGGGGACCGCATGGTCCCGTCCTCGTCCGTCAGATTGCGGGTTTCATCGCCCGCCGGATCGTAACCGATGGCCGCCCGGGCAGCGTCGCCGCCCAGGGTGCGCGCCTGGGAATCATCCGGTTCGGATCGCGCGTGGACGTGTTCGTGCCGGTGGACCGACGCCCGACGGCGCGTGTCGTCGTGGGCCAGCGGGTGCGGGCCGGCGTCACGGTGCTGGCGGAGTATCCATGACGCGCCGGGGCCGGTTCCGCCCGAACATCCGCCGCGTGGTGGTCGTCGTGCCGAGCCTGTTCACGCTGTTCAATCTGTTCTTCGGCATCTGGGCCATCGTGCTCGCGGCGCGGGGCGATCTGTACCGGGCCGGCTGGTTCATCGTGATCGCCGGCGTGCTCGACATGCTGGACGGGCGGGTCGCACGCTTGTCGCGGACGGGATCGCGGTTCGGCGCGGAGCTCGACAGCCTGGTGGACATCGTGAGCTTTGGGGTCGCGCCCGCTTTCCTCATGTACGAGGGGCACTTCGCGGACGCCGGCACCGCAGCCTGGATCTTCTGCTATTTCTACGTCATGGGCGTGGCCATTCGTCTGGCTCGGTTCAACGTGACGCAGTCCGGGGCCACGAAGACCCATTTCGTCGGGCTGCCATCCCCCGCCGCCGGCATGACCCTGGCGACCTACTGGCCATTCACGGAGTCGACGCTGTACCGTGACCTGTTCGCCGAGCTGCCCTGGGCGCAGCTCCTACCCTTCCTCATGATCGCCCTCACGATGCTGATGGTCAGCAACGTGCGCTACGCCCCGTTTCCCCGGGCGGGGATCCGTGATTCCCGGGGACTCTTGGGTCTGGCGGTGCTTCTGCTTATCCTGTTCTTCGGGGTGTGGCGGCACGACGCGTTCTTCTTCCCGTTCGGCCTGGCGTACATGACCTACGGCGTCGCCCGCGCGGTGGCCATCGGTTTTCTCGTGGCGCCCGACGAAGACGGCGCGGCGGAAATCGCGGGCTCGATCGTCATCGACGATCAGGCGCAGCACGGGGTGGACGCGGCGTATGGCGAGCGGCGCCGCGGCGTCCCGCCAGCGGAGGAAACACGGTGAGCGCCTTTCGCGTCGCAATCCGGGTGATGCCGCGGAGCGGTCTGCTCGACCCGCAGGGGCAAGCCGTGGAGCACGCCCTTCACGCCCTCGGATTCGCCGAGGTCCGCGGCGCCCATGTCGGCAAACACCTCGTCGTGGAGCTCGAGGCGGCGACGCCCGATGCGGCGGTCCAGCGGGCCCGCGTGATGTGCGAGCGCCTGCTCGCGAACCCGGTCACGGAGGATTTTGCCGTGGTGGTGGAGGATGCGGCATGACGCGGGTCGCGGTGGTGGTGTTTCCCGGATCCAACTGCGACGCCGACACACGCGACGCCGCCCGCGCCGCCGGCTGTGAGGCCTTCTATGTGTGGCACCGTGACCGCGACTTGCAGCAGGCCGACGTGGTGATCCTGCCCGGTGGATTCAGCTACGGCGACTACCTCCGCGCCGGCGCGATCGCACGCTTCTCCCCCGTGATGCAGGCGGTCGCCGCCCACGCCCGGGGGGGCGGCGCCGTGCTGGGCATCTGCAACGGATTCCAGATCCTGTGCGAGGCCGGACTCCTGCCGGGCGCGCTCATGCGCAACGCGCGCCTGCGGTTTCTCTCCCGCCCCGTGCGGGTGCGCGTCGAGCGCACCGACACCCCGTGCACCACGCGCTACGCCGTGGGCGAGGTCCTCGAGCTCCCCGTGGCGCATGGGGACGGTCGCTACGTGGCGGACCCCCGCACGCTGGCGGAGGTGGAGGCCGAGGGCCGCGTCGTCTGGCGCTACGTCGATGGCAATCCGAACGGGTCGGCCCGGGAGATCGCCGGCGTCTGCAGTGCGGGGCGGAACGTCGTAGGCATCATGCCGCACCCCGAGCGCCGCAGCGCGGCGGTGCTCGGCGGCGACGATGGAGCGCGTGTCTTCCTCTCGATGGAGGCTCACCATGCGACGCAGCACCTGGACGGCCTGCGTACTGCTGGCGGCGGTCACCGCAGCCTGTAAGAAGGACGAACCCGCCGCGGAACCGGCGGCGCAGGCGTCGGCCGAGCAACCCATGGCCGCGGAGTCCCTGGCGCCGCCGGTCTCCGCGCCCGCGGTGACCACGCCCGCACAGACGATGCCAGCCCCATCCGGCCGGCCGGCCCAACAGGCCGCCCCCGTGCGGGACGTGCCCTACGCCTCGACCGACACCGGCACCATCGCACCGGGAATGTCTCAGAACGACGTGACGCGCCTGTGGGGCGCTCCCGTGGCCGTGAGCCGCACGGGCACGATGACGTATCTCTATTTCCCGAACGGTTGCGAGCTCAGCTGTGGGACGCTGGACGTCGTGTTCCTCGAGAGCGACCAGGTCGTTGACGCCATCCTCCGCTGGCCGGGCCATGGCTATAGCGGCCAATCCTCCTCGCCCCCTGGAACCACGCCCGTGGCGACGCTGCCCGGCCAACCCGTCCCTTGAGGCGATCCTTGCGATGACCGATCACACGCAGGGCCCGAGCTCCAACGAGGAAGAGTACTTCGCCCGCCGCGACGCCGAGCTGATGCGACAGCAGCGCGAAGCGGCGCAGCAGGCGGCCGCCGACGCGGAGCGCAAGTCGCACCACATGAAGTGCCCGAAATGCGGATATGACCTGATCAGTCAAGAATGGCAGGGCGTCACGATCGACCAGTGCACGAACTGCCACGGCATCTGGTTCGATGCGGGCGAGATCGACATCGTGCTGAAGAGTCAGGACACCGGCGTCTTCGGGCGGGTGCTCGGCTCCATGATGCGTGGCGTGAGCGGCAAGAAGGCCGCCCCCAAATGACGTCGCGGCGCGACGGGGGAGGCGTCCTCGCCTTCCCCGGCGATCCGCCCATCACGCCGGAACTGGTCCACGAGCACGGGCTGACCGAGGCCGAGTACGCCCGCATCCAGGCGCTGCTGGGCCGTGCCCCGACCTTCGCCGAGCTGGGCATCTTCTCGGCCCTGTGGAGCGAGCACTGCTCCTACAAACATTCGAAGCCGCTGCTGCAGGCGCTCCCGACCACGGGTCCGCAGGTCCTGCAGGGTCCGGGCGAGAACGCGGGCGTCCTGAGACTCCCCGACGGCTGGGCGGTCGCCTTCAAGATCGAGTCGCACAACCACCCATCGGCCGTCGAGCCGTACCAGGGCGCCGCCACCGGCGTCGGCGGGATCCTGCGCGATGTCTTCACCATGGGCGCCCGGCCCGTCGCGCTGCTCAATAGCCTGCGCTTCGGTCCACTCGAGGACCCGCGCAACCGCTACCTCTTCGCCGGCGTCGTTCGAGGCGTCGGTGACTACGGGAACTGCGTCGGCGTCCCCACGCTCGGCGGCGAGGTGGACTTCGACCCCGGCTACGCCGGCAACCCGCTCGTCAACGCGATGTGCGTGGGTGTCCTGCGCCAGACCGATCTGATCCGCGCGGCTGCCCACGGAGCGGGCAACGTGCTCCTGGCCGTCGGCGCCCGCACCGGCCGCGACGGCATCCACGGCGCCTCCTTCGCCTCCGAGGAGCTGACCCGGGAGAGCGAGCGACGTCGTCCGCAGGTCCAGGTGGGCGACCCGTTCACGGAGAAGCTGCTCCTCGAGGCCAGTCTCGAGCTGATCGCATCCGGCCACATCGTGGCGATCCAGGACATGGGGGCCGCGGGGCTCACCTCGTCGTCGGCCGAGATGGCGGCGCGCGGCGGCGTGGGGGTGGATATCGACCTCGCGCGCGTGCCGACGCGCGAGCCGGGCATGACCCCCTACGAGATCCTGCTGTCCGAGTCGCAGGAACGCATGCTCGTCGTGGCCCGGGCCGACCGGGTGCCCGCCGTGCAGGCCATCGCCGAGCGCTGGGAGCTGGGCGCGACCCCGATCGGCGTGGTGACCGACGACGGTATCTACCGCGCGCGCTGGGGTGAGCACGTCGTGGCGGCGATCCCCGGCCGGCAGCTGGTCGAGGACTGCCCGGTCTACCATCCGCCCGCGGAGGAAGACCCTGCGATCGTGCGCCTGCGCGCGGCCCGGCCACCCGCCCCGGCCGCCCCACCCACCCCGGAGGCCGCGCTCCTCGCCCTCCTCGATCATCCGCCCATCGCGTCCAAGCGCTGGGTGTTCGAGCAGTACGACTCGACCGTGCAGGCCGGCTCGGTGGTGACCCCAGGCGGCGACGCCGGCGTCCTACGGGTGCGCGGCGCCGAGTTCGGGCTCGCCGTCACGGCCGACTGCAACGCGCGCTACGTGCTGCTCGACCCCTATGAAGGCGGCAAGGCGGCGGTCGCCGAGGCGGCCCGGAACGTCGCGTGCACCGGCGCTCGCCCGCTCGGTGTAACCAACTGCCTCAACTTCGGCAGTCCCGAGCGGCCGCATGTCTTTTTCCAGTTCCGTGAGGCATGCCGTGGCATCGGGGACGCGTGCCGCGCCCTCGCCACCCCCGTCACCGGCGGCAACGTGTCGTTCTACAACGAAAGCCCCGGCGGTGCCGTGCCGCCGACTCCGGTGATCGGCATGGTGGGGCTGTTGGCGCGCGCCGGGGATGCGGTTCCCTCCCATGCGCGAGCCCAGGGGGATGTCGTGTGGATCCTCGGTGCCACCCGGGACGAGCTCGGCGGGTCGGCACTGTGGGAGGCGTGCTACGGCTTCGTCGGCGGCACGCCACCCCGCGTGGATCTCGACATCGAGCGCCGCCTGGTCGAGTTCCTCGTGGAAGCGGCAGCGCGCGGGCTTCTGCGCTCCGCCCACGACTGTTCCGAGGGTGGCCTCGGGGTGGCCCTCGCGGAGATCGCGATGGGCGGTCCATACGCCGCCACGGGCCTCGGGCTCGACGTGGACCTCGTGCCGCGGATGGACTCGACGCCCTCACGCTATTGTTCAGCGAAACCCACGGACGCGCGGTGATCACCTGCGCGCCGGACCGCGCGGCCGCCGTCGCCGCCCTCGCCTTAGAGCACGGCGTTCCGGCCGCATCCGGCGGCACCGTCGGGCCGCCCGACGGCATGTTTCGCGTGCGGTGCGCCGTGGCCGCCGTCGAGATCCCCGTCGCCGACCTGCGACGGGTATATCTTTCCGCGATACCGCGACGGATGGGGGACTGACGGCACATGTGCGGCGTCATCGGTGTCTCGGGCGTTCCTGACGCGGCTCGCGTGGCCTATCTGGGCCTGTATAGCCTGCAGCATCGCGGCCAGGAGTCGGCAGGCATCGTCACCGTGGACGGGGAGGGCGTCGCCCGCTCCCACCGCGGCATGGGCCTCGTCGCCGATGTGTTCCCCGAGCCGGTGCTGCATGAGCTCACCGGCGACGTGGCGATCGGCCACACGCGGTACTCCACCGCCGGCTCCTCGGTGCTCGCTAACGCGCAGCCGATTCTCGCCCGCTACCGCGACGGCCCGCTGGCGCTGGCGCACAACGGCAACCTCACCAACGCCGGCCAGCTGCGCACCGATCTCGTGGACAAGGGGTCGATCTTCCAGACCTCGTCGGACAGCGAGGTACTGGTGCACCTCATCGCGCGGTCCGAGGCCCGAGAGCCCGAGGATCAGATCCTGGACGCGCTCGAGCGGGTTGAGGGCGCCTATTCCCTCGTGATGACCATCGGCCGCACCCTGTACGCGATCGTCGATGCACGCGGCTTCCGCCCGCTGATTCTCGGGCGCCTGGGGGCGGGTCACGTCATCGCGTCGGAGACCTGCGCGCTCGACCTCGTCGGCGCCACCGTCCTGCGTGAGCTCCAGCCCGGGGAGTTCCTGCGCGTCCGCGACGGGCGTGTCGAGGCGCTCGCGCCCCTGCCAGGCCGGCCGCACCGCCGCTGCATCTTCGAGCTCGTGTACTTCTCCCGCCCCGACAGCACCATCTTCGACCGCTCGGTGGACCGCGTCCGCCGCGCCCTCGGCCGCGAGCTGGCGCGCGAGCACCCCGCCCCCGGGGCCGATTGCGTCTTCTCGGTTCCCGACTCGTCCAATGCGATGGCGCTGGGCTACGCGGAGGAAAGCCGGATCAAGCTCGAGCACGCGCTGATCCGCAACCACTACGTCGGCCGCACGTTCATCCATCCGGCCCAGGCGAGCCGGAACGCCAAGGTCAAGATCAAGTTCAATCCCGTGCGCGATGTGCTGACCGGCAAGAAGGTCGTCGTGGTCGACGACTCGCTCGTGCGCGGAACGACCAGCCGGGGCCTCGTCCACATGATCCGCCAAGCCGGCGCCCAGGAGGTGCATTTCCGGGTGGCGTCCCCACCCATCACGGGGCCCTGCTACTACGGCATCGACACGCCCACCCGGCGCGAGCTCATCGCGGCCCAACACTCGCTCGACGAGATCCGCCGCCACTTGGGCGTGGACACGCTCGGGTACCTGTCGCTCGACGGCATGCTGCGCGCCGCCGGCGGCGACGGCGCGGATTTCTGTCACGCCTGTTTTTCCGGCGCCTACCCCACGGTTCTCCCCGACGAGTCGGCCCGGGGGCGGAGCGACGTGCCGGTCACCGCCGCCGCGCCCGCCTGAGGACGCCATGCCGTCGCTCGAACGCCACGTCTATTTCTTCGGCCCCGGCCGCGCCGACGGCTCCGCCGCGATGCGCGACGTGCTGGGCGGAAAGGGGGCGAGGCTCGCCGAGATGGCGAATCTCGGTTTGCCGGTTCCGCCAGGCTTCACCATCTCGGCCCGCCTCTGCATCCAGTACCTCGAGCGCAGCACCTTCCCACCCAGCCTGCGCGAGGAGGTCGACCGTCACCTCAAACAGCTCGAGCAGGCTGCCGGCAAGCGGTTCGGCGATCCGGCCCAACCGCTCCTCGTGTCCGTGCGTTCGGGCGCCGCCGTCTCCATGCCCGGTATGATGGAGACGATCCTCAATCTGGGCCTCAACGACGACACGGTGCAGGGCCTGATCGCGGCGTCGGGAAACCCGCGCTTCGCCTACGATTCCTACCGCCGCTTCGTGCAAATGTACGGGGACGTGGTGTACGGCCTCGGCGGGGACGTCTTCGAGACCGCGCTCGCCGCCGTGAAGCGTCGCCGCAAGGTGGACCGCGACATCGACCTCCCCGCCGACGATCTGCAGGCGCTCGTGCGACAGTTCAAGGAGATCGTGCAGTCCAAGCGCGGCCAGCCGTTCCCCGAAGAGCCCGCCGCCCAGTTGTGGGGCGCGATCGAGGCGGTGTTCAAGAGCTGGCACACCCGCCGGGCGATCGACTACCGCCGGGTGCACGGCATTCCCGACGACATGGGCACCGCGGTGAACGTGGTCGCGATGGTGTACGGGAACATGGGCGACGACTCCGGCACCGGGGTCGCGTTCACGCGGGACTGCCGCACGGGTGAGCGCCAGCTCAACGGTGATTTCCTCATCAATGCCCAGGGCGAGGATGTCGTGTCCGGCGCCCGCACGCCCGAATCGCTCGCCAAGCTCCGACGAGGCCGCTTCGCGAAGGTCTATCGCGAGCTCGAGCAGATGTGTGCCACGCTCGAGCAGCATTTTCGCGACGTGCAGGACATCGAGTTCACCTTCGAGCGCGGGCGCCTCTACATGCTCCAGACGCGCCGCGCCCAGCGCACGGGGCTGAGCGCGGTACGCGTGGCGGTCGAAATGGTCCAGGAAGGCCTCATCACGGAGGAAGAGGCGGTGCAGCGGGTGCCGCCTCAGGACCTGGACCAGATCTTCCACCCGATGGTGGACCCCCGGGCCAAGGTCACCGTAGTTGCCAAGGGTCTGCCGGCGTCCCCGGGCGCCGCCATGGGCGAGGCGGTCTTCGACTCCGACGAGGCCGAGGCCCTCGCGCGGGAAGGGCGCGACGTCGTTCTCGTGCGACCCGAGACGAGTCCCGAGGACTTTCACGGGATCGTCGCCGCCCGGGCGGTCGTGACTGCGCGCGGCGGCATGACGAGCCACGCGGCGATCGTGGCGCGCGGCATGGGCAAAACGTGCGTCGTGGGCGCGACGGGGATCGACGTCGACCCCCGCAACGGCCGGTTCCGGGCCAACGGCCGCGTGGTGAAGCGCGGCCAGTGGATCACCGTGGACGGTACGACCGGCCGCGTCATTCTTGGCAAGGCCAAGCTCGTCGCTCCCAAGATCGGCGTGCACTACGACAAGCTGATGGCCTGGGCCGATGCCCGGCGCCGCCTGCGGGTGCGCACGAACGCCGACACGCCCCAGGACGCAAAGCGCGCCCGCACCATGGGTGCCGAGGGCATCGGCCTGTGCCGCACCGAGCACATGTTCTTCGAGGGAGATCGCATCACCGCGATGCGGGAGATGATCCTCGCCACGAGCGAAGCCGAGCGGCGGGGCGCGCTCGCCCGACTGCTCCCAATGCAACAGAACGATTTCGAGGGAATCTTCGAGGCCATGGCGGGGTATCCGGTCACCATTCGCCTTCTCGACCCCCCGCTCCACGAGTTCCTGCCCCACTCACGGGACGAGATGTCCACGGTTGCCAAGGCGATGCGCGTCCCTCTGTCGCGCCTCAAGCGCCAGGTGGCATCGCTGGTCGAAAGCAACCCAATGCTCGGTCACCGCGGCTGTCGGCTCGGCATCTCCTACCCCGAGATCACCGAGATGCAGGCCCGGGCGATCTTCCTCGCGGCGAGCCGCGTGGCGGCCCGCGGCGCCAAAGTCGTCGTGGAAGTGATGGTGCCGCTGGTCGCGCACGTGGAGGAGCTGCGCCGGCAGGCGCAGATCGTGCGGCGCGTGGCCCAGGAGGTGTTCCACGACGAGGGCCGCGCCGTGCCCTATCTCGTGGGCACCATGATCGAGCTGCCGCGTGCCGCCCTCACCGCCGACGAGATCGCGCGGGAGGCCGAGTTCTTCTCGTTCGGCACCAACGATCTGACCCAGACGACCTTCGGGCTGTCCCGCGACGACGCGGGGCGCTTTCTGCCGTCCTACGTCGAGAGTGGCATTCTCCCGGACGATCCGTTTCAGGTCCTCGACCAGCCCGGGGTGGGCAAGCTCATCGAGCTGGCCGTGCGCCTCGGCCGCACGAGCCGCTCCGATCTCAAGGTGGGCATCTGCGGCGAGCACGGCGGCGAGCCGGCCTCGGTGAAGTTCTGCCACCGCGTCGGCATGAGTTACGTGTCCTGCTCTCCGTTCCGGGTCCCGATCGCGCGCCTCGCCGCGGCACAGGCCGCGCTGGAGGAAGCGGGCGTCATCAACCGCACCAAAGCGACGGTCTGATCCGTCACATCCCCTGAAGCGACTGCAGCAGGGCGAGGAGCGAGGCGCCGATCAGAAACGCGATGGCCGCCACGACGATGCCCGTGCCACGCCCGACCTTGTGCGTGACGGCGATCCCGACCCCCGTCAGCCACACCCCCCAGACCGAGAACGGATTGATCGCGTTCAGAAAACCGCCCACGAAGCCGCGAGCGCCGGGTGCCAGGAGGTCGAGACCCACCGCGGCCCGCGCGTCTTGGAACGATGTCACCGATTCGACGCCCCGGGTGAAGATGATCACCGCCGACACCGCGCTCACCAGCAGGAAGGTCACCCAGGCATGCGCCAATACGCTCAGCAGCATCTTGTAACGCGCTTCGCCGCCCGTCAGCGAGGTCAAGACCCACAGCAGGCCCGCGCCGATCGCCAACATGACGAGTATGTTGATGGGCGCGATGGCGATGATGAACAGCGTCTGGCGCGCCGGGTCCACCCGCGCCGCCTGCTCCGGCGGCAAGTTCGCAACGATGCCGCTGAACGCCGCCTCGTACACCGGTCGCATCGCGAACGCCAGCGCCACGGTGATCACGGCGATCACGAGATAGGGCACGAGCACGCGCGGCTTCTCGCGCAGCCGCTCGAACACCGCCGTCGGCTCGTGAAGCACGTTGAACACATCGAGGACTGCCCGCATCACGGTCTCCCCGCACGAGGTTGATTGGGCCGGCCCCACGCCGGCCGCGCCGAATATACCCGCCCTGTCCCGGGGTGGCGAGCGTGAAGACCTTCCGCCCGCGCATACTCCGGTCGCGTGTCGGAGGGCGACCCGGCCCCTCCGAGCAACGCCGCATCGGCCTGCACGGGGCGCCGTCTAGCCGTAGCGCCGCAGGTACTCGCGGAGGCGCAGCTTCCGCGCGGTGTTCTGGGAGCTCATGTAGCGGACGGTACCGAAGACCGGCCGCTCGGGTCCCCAAGCGCGATCATAGCGCCCCAGAATCCAGCAGATTCCGCTGGACGAGTTCGGATCCCGCCCGTCGACCGCATACTTGTTGTTCAACTCGAACATGATCGCCAGCGCATCGGCGGGATGCGCCGTCCACTCCAGGATCTTCTTGCCCCACAGCATCCGCAAGTAGTTGTGAATACGCCCTTCCCGCCGCAGCTGGCGCTGTGCCGCGTTCCACAGCGGATCATGGGTGGTCGCGGCCGAGAACTCATCCAGTGCGTACACGTGCTCGCGGGCATCGCGGGCGTGCCGGGTGAGCGTGCGGCGGGCCCAGGCGGGCAGCGAGTCATACTCGTCACGGTCCCCGCGCTGCCAGCTCATGTTGAAGCCCAGCTCGCGCCAGGTGACGAGCTGGTCGAGGAATCCTTCGGCGTCGGCGCTCATCCCCCACCACCCGCTCCGCGATCCGTCACCCCTCGGCGGCAACCGCGCCAGGCTCCACGCTTCTCGCCGCGCGACCGCGGTGAATACTTCGTGCGCCGAGACGTGTCCGAAGTGGAGGTAGGGCGACAGCCCGCTCGTAGCGTCCGCCTCGGGTTGATTCCGCGCCTTCGCGTACTGGTCCAGGTTCACCCTGAGGAACCGGCGCAGTCGGCGGCGGCCGGCCACCTCGCCACCCATGGCGCTCACGGGTGGCACGGCGTGATCGATCGGCAGGTCGGCCAGCCCCGCCGGACCCGCTGCGAGCGCGGCCCGCCCGGCCGCGGGCCAGCGCCGCCTGAGCCCAGCGTCGAGCGGCGGCGCCCGCCGCAGCCGCAGGCCGCGGAGTGGATCGGCCACCGGCGCTGCGAGCAGGTGTTCGGGGAGGCAGCGGTGCAGCAGGCGGCGGAATGCGTGGGCCGTGGGGTACACGCGGTCGGCGGCGCGCAGCGGGAGCAGGCCGTTCGCATCGACCAACTCGAAACGCACCGGCACCTGCGTGGCGGCCGCCCCGGCCACTCGCGGCAGCAGGAACCCCGGAAAATCGTCGCCCACGACGACGCACGCGTCCCGCGCCAGCGCGGCGAGCAGCCCGCGCCCCGCGTCGCGTGCCGGCTCGACGTACGGGTAGTATCGCACCGGACCGCCGTGGAACCGCTCCACGTTGTCGGTCATCCCCTGCAGCACGAACCGATGCAAGCGATCGCTCGCCCACGGGTAATCGCATCCGAGCGCCTCGAGCACCACCAGGGGCCGGTCCAGCGCCCGCCCATGCTCGATGGCCCGGTCGAGGGCGAAGTTCCACCGCGTGCGCCGAAAGGCGGTCATCCAGTACAGCACGAATTTCCCGTCCGGGCGGAGTGGGCGATCGTTGCCAGCGCGGATCCGAATGGCGGGAACGGGCATGGTATGGAACCGGGACGGGAGAGGGGGAATGCGACACGGGGGATGGGGTTGGGTGCCATCCCCATCCCTCATCCCCCGGTCACGTTGTCAACATGGAGGCGCGGGGAATCGAACCCCGGTCCGAGTGGGACTCCGATACCGCATCTACGTGCGTAGGCGACGCTTTGTTTTGTCTCGCGGACGTGGTGCCTCGCCGACCTCGACCGCAACAAGCCCCATCAACTCTCGCGCGTCTCCGCAGGGCCCGAATCCGCGCCAGCCCGATTTTGCGTTACGTGAGCGCCGCCTCAGGCGGGCTGCCACTCACGCAGGTGCGTGAAGCCGAAGCTTACGCAGCCAGTGCCAAGGTAGAGTTGGCAGTTGTGATGTTTCTCGATGGTTTTGCCAGGAACCGAGACCTGGGCACGCAGCGACACCCTCGTCGAACCCGTCGAAGCCTGTCGCCCCCTCGATATCAAGCTACCCGGTCGCGCCTCGGGTATCAACTCCCGGCGCCACGTCCACGCGGTTACGCCCGCGCGCCTTTGCCTGATAGAGCGCGGCGTCGGCCACGGCGCGCAGGTTGTGCCACTCGCGGGTGCTCTCCGGGACGTTGGCCACGCCGCACGAGGCGCTCATCGGGTAAGCGGTGCCGGACCAGTGCCACGCGCTCTGCTCGATCGACCGGCGGACCCGCTCCGCCACCTCGATCGCGCCTGCGAGCGGCGTGCCGGGCAGCCAGATCGCGAACTCCTCGCCCCCGATACGAGCGACCAGGTCACCCTGGCGGCTGTGCACCTCGAGAATCCCCTTGATGTGGCGCAGCGCGGCGTCGCCCGCCGCGTGGCCGAGGGTGTCGTTCAGCCGTTTGAAATGATCGAGGTCGACGTAGATCAGCGACGCCGTGGCACCGCTCCGGGGACTCGCGACCTCGCCGAAGCGGCTGAGCGCGCGCTCGAATTCCCGGCGGTTGGCGAGCCCGGTGAGGGGATCGGACACCGCGCGACGTTCGGCTTCGTGCACCGAGCGGGCCGCTGCGAGGCGGGGTCCCAGCTCCACCACCAGCCGCCCCACCTGCTCCACCAGCGGGCCGTCGGGCGGAATCGGAGACCCGGAGAACACCAGGGCACCCACGGCCACGTGCGCATCCAGCAGCGGGAACGCGGTGCCGGACCGCTCGCGGCGGCGGCGCTCGGGGACCACCGGCCCGAGCACGTCCTCATCACCGCCCGCGACGACTGGCAGCGCCGAGTCGATGGCGCGGCACACGGGGGCTCCGTCGGCGATGAGGAAATCCAGGAGCCGCCGATCCGCCGACGACGACAGGCCGGTCACCCGCACCTCGCCGGTCGTCGCATCCCGCATCGCGACCACGGCGGCGCGCTGCGCCAGCTCCTGGGCGAGCTCCGCGCCGGCCCGCGCCACGCCGGCAAGGCTCTGCGTGCCCGACGCGTACAGCGCCAGGCGCCGGGCGATGCGCTGCCCTCCCGGCTCCAGGCGCTCGCCATGGGCGAGGTGCATCGTGGCCACGATTCGTCGGAGCTCGGCGGTGAGCTCGGCGACCGGACCGGGATCGGCGTCGCGCCGGCGCAGCAGGATGCCGGCGCCGAAGGGAAAATCACCGACCGCCACGAAGGTCCCCACGTCCTCCGCAGCCACGTGCGCCCGTCCGTCGACCGATGCAAGGTGCGCGAGCGCCGCACCGCGCGCGAGCATGGCCGGCGGCGGAGCCTCCGCGTCCGGCGCTACGGCGCTCAGGTCACGGTCGTCGAGCCCCACGGCCCACGCCGCACGGCCGTCGTGCGCCCGCACCAGGAGCTCCAGCGTGTGCTCCAGATCCACGGCCTGCGTGGCCGCGCCCGACGGCGCACCTCGGGATCGGCGCGCCAGCGCCCATGCCAGGGCCGCGCCTCCGGTGGCCGCGAGCAGCGCCCCCTGCGGCGCCTGCGCGAGGGCGACGAGGACGACGCCGGCGCCGAGGGACGCGACCAGCGCGCGACCCCGCGGCCCCGGCGATTTCACAAGTGGTTGATGCGACTCGCGGCGGCCGCGGCCCCGAAGCCGTTGTCGATGTTGACCACGGTCACGCCCGAAGCGCACGAGTTCAACATGGCCAAGAGCGCGGCGACCCCACCGAACGACGCCCCATACCCCACGCTGGTGGGCACGGCGATCACCGGCACGCGGACCAGACCGCCGACCACACTCGGCAGGGCCCCTTCCATGCCCGCCACGACCACGACCACCGCCGCCTCGCGCAGCAGGCCAGTCTGGGTGAGCAGGCGGTGGATGCCAGCGACACCCACGTCCGTGAGCCGCGCCACCCGGTTGCGGAAGGCCCGCAGCGTCACGGCGGCCTCCTCCGCCACCGGCAGATCCGCCGTTCCCGCTGTCACGACCAGCACCGTGCCCCGCCCAGTCGGGTCGAGCTCGGGGTCGGGCGGGAGAAAGACGGTCCGGCCCACCTCGTTCACTTCCGCGCGGGGGAACCGCTCCCGCAATGCGGCGACGTGGCCCGCCTCGGTCCGCGTCGCGAGGAAGGTGCCCGAGGACGTGACGAGGCGTTCGGCGATGGCCTTCACCTGCTCGGACGTCTTGCCCGCCGCGAACACCACCTCCTGCTGCCCCTGCGTGTACGGGCGGAGGTGGTCGATCGTGGCGAACGGCAACCGCTCGAACACGGCGCCCAGCTCGTCGATATTCACGCCGCGACGCCGGTCGCCACCGGCTCTCGGCCCGCCAGATAGGCGCGGTAGATCGCCTCCGCTTCGGCCATCGACTCGATGGCGAACAGGCGCTGGCGCAGCTCGGCCGCCCCGGGCAGGCCTTTGGTGTACCAGCCGAAGTGCTTGCGGAACTCGAGCGCAGTGCGCCGCGTGTCCCCCTGCCACTCGAGCGCTAGCCGCGCGTGCTCCAGCGCCACGCCGAACCGCTCCTCCGCCGTGGGCTCGGGTGGCGCCGGCCGGCCCTCCAACAGGGCCCGCGCGCGACGGAACAGCCAGGGATTCCCGAACGACCCGCGCGCGACCATCACGCCGGCGCAGCCGGTGTGTCGCCGCATCGCCACCACATCCTCTGCCGTCGCGACGTCGCCGTTCCCGATCACTGGGATCTCGAGCGCCGCGACGACGCGCGCGATCTCGTCCCAGTCCGCCCGTCCGGTGTACATCTGCGTCCGGGTGCGCGGGTGGAGCGTGAGCGCGCGCGCGCCGGCGTCCTCGCAGCGCCGCGCGATGGTGACGGGATCGCGCTGCTGCTCGTCCCAGCCGCTCCGGATCTTGACGGTCACCGGCAGGTGCGTGGAGCCGATCACGGCCCGGACGATCGCCCCGACCAGACCCATGTCCCGCAGGCAGCCGGAGCCCCCGTTGTTGCGGACGACCTTCTTGACCGGGCAGCCGAAGTTGACGTCGAGGAAATCCGGCGCGAACAGCTCCGTCACCATTCCCGCCGCCCGTGCCATGATCTCGGGGTCGGCGCCGTACAGTTGGATCCCGATGGGTCGCTCTCCCTCACCGAAGCGCATCTCGGCGAGCACGCGCTCGATGCCGAGCGACACCCCGACCGCGGAGATGAACTCGGACACGACCACGTCGGCCCCGAAGCGGCGACAGATCTGCCGGAACGGAGATTCCGACACGCCGGCCATGGGGGCCAGGATCAGCGGGACGGCGGGCACGCCGTGGTAGGGCAACTGCATGTCAGTCAACGTAATGGCGCGTTGCGTCCGGAGCAACGGACCATTAGCTTCGCCGCCGTATCCCTCTCACCCGGCGGTGTGGCGTGCAGCTGCGGGAGTTCTTCTCGGAAGACGCGGTCAGCCTCGGCCTCGCGAGCACGACCAAGGACGACGTGCTGAAGGAGCTCGCGGCGCTGCTCAAACTGGACCAAAAGGCGGAAGCGATGCTGTTCAAGATGCTGAAACGCCGGGAGACCCTGGGCTCGACGGGCGTCGGCCAGGGCATCGCGATCCCCCATTGTCGTTCCCTCGTGGTGAACCGGCTCCGCGTGGCGTTCGGGCGCAAGCTCGAGGGGGTCGACTTCAAGGCGATCGACGACAAGCCCGTCCATTACTTCTTTCTGATCGTGGCTCCTCCACTCGAGGTCTCCAACCAGTACCTGCCCGTGCTCGGCAAGCTCGCGCAGTTCGCCAAGGAGCCGGACGTGCCCGGCCGACTCGCCAAGCTCAAGACTCCCCACGAGCTGATCAAGCTGCTCGAGGAGAAGGCGATCTAGGGCGCTACTCCCACTCGATGGTCGCCGGCGGCTTGGAGCTGACGTCGTAGGTGACCCGATTCACGCCGCGCACCTCATTGCTGATGCGGCTGGAGATACGTCCGAGCACGTCGTAGGGGAACGGGAACCAGTCGGCGGTCATCCCATCGCGGCTCGTGACCGCCCGCAGCGCCACCACGTGCTCGTAGGTGCGTCCGTCTCCCATCACGCCCACCGACTTGACCGGCAGCAGCACGGCAAACGCCTGCCAGATCTGATCGTATAGGCCGGCCGCGCGGATCTCGTCGATATAGACTGCATCCACGCGCCGGAGGAGATCCAACCGCTCGGGAGTCACCGCACCCAGGACCCGAATGGCGAGTCCCGGGCCGGGAAACGGGTGCCGGCCCACGATTTCCTCGGGGAGACCCAGCTCCCGACCGACCTGGCGCACCTCGTCTTTGAACAGCTCGCGCAGGGGCTCGACCAGCGCCCAGGGCAGATCGGGCCGCAGGCCCCCGACGTTGTGATGCGTCTTGATGGTGGCCGACGGTCCGCCGCCGGGCGCGACCGACTCGATCACGTCGGGATAGAGCGTCCCCTGTACCAGAAAGCCCACGTCCCCCTCGACGTGCCGCGCGGCGTCCTCGAACACGTCGATGAACGCGTGGCCGATGCGACGCCGTTTCTCCTCGGGGTCCGCGACTCCCGCCAGGTCGCCGAGGAACCGCGCTCCCGCATCGACCACCCGCAGATCGATGCCCAGGTGGGCGCGAAACGTCCGTTCCACCTGCTCGCGCTCATGCTGGCGCAGCAAGCCATGGTCCACGAAGATGCACGTCAGCCGGTTCCCGACCGCGCGGTGGACCAGCTCAGCGGCCACGGCCGAGTCCACTCCGCCCGACAGACCGCAGATCGCGCGCTTCGTCGGGCCCACCAGCTCGCGCAGCTTCGCGAGCTCCAGCTCGATGAAATGCCCGGGCGTCCAATCAGGCGTGCACCCGCAGATGCCGAACAGGAAGTTCGCCAGGATTTCCGTGCCGCGCGGCGTGTGCGCCACTTCGGGATGGAACTGGACGCAGTGAATCGCCCGCGTGCCGTGCCGCATGGCTGCGGACGGTGAGTTGGGGCTCGCCGCGGTGACCAGGAACCCCGGTGGCAGGCCGTCCACCTTGTCGCCGTGGCTCATCCACACCGGCATGACCGTCCCGGTCTCGAAGCCCGCGAACAGACCGGTGGGCTCGCCTACCGTGACCTCGGCCCGACCGTACTCGCGTTCGGTGGACGGGTGCACCCGGCCACCCGCGAGATGGGCCACGAGCTGCATGCCATAGCAGATCCCCAGCACCGGAATGCCGAGATCGAGCAGGCCGACATCGGTCGTCGGGGCCCCCGGATCGAACACGGAGCTCGGCCCGCCGGACAGGATCACGCCCCGGGGCGCGAAGCGGCGGATGAACGGCAGGTCGGCCCGGTGCGCGGGGTGGATTTCGCAGTACACGTGCGCCTCGCGCACGCGCCGCGCGATGAGCTGGGTGTACTGCGAGCCGTAATCGACGATCAGGATGCGGTTCACAGCCGCTGCCACTCCGCGGGCTCCGTGACTTCCCCGCGCGTCAGGTCGTCCACCGTTTCGCGGGGCCGTGCCACGTACCACCGATCTCCTTCGACGATCACCTCCGGCGGTCGCGGCCGCGCGTTGTAGGTCGAGCTCATCACGAATCCGTAGGCGCCGGTGCCCAGGACGGCGAGCAACTCGCCGGGCTCCACGAGCGGCAGGCGCCGGTCGAGGGCTAGGAAGTCGCCCGACTCGCAGATCGGACCCACGACGTTGACGAGCCGCTGGGGCCGGTGGCCGTCCTTGAGCGGCACGATGTCGTGATGGGCATTGTAGTGGCTCGGGCGGACGAAGTCCGTCATCCCGGCATCGACGATCACGTACTCCCGCCCCCCAGCGTGCTTGCGGTAGAGCACGCGCGTGAGCAGCAACCCGGCGTTGGCGACGAGAAACCGGCCGGGCTCGAGCAGCAGCGTGAGCCCCGCCGCCCGGACCGGCGGTGCGACGGTGGCCACGAAGGCCTTGAGCGAGGGAAGCTCCTCGTCGTGATAACGCACGCCGAGCCCCCCGCCCACATCCAGCCCCTCCAGCGTCTGGACCCCGGCGGCGCGGACCGCCGCCACGAGCTCGAGCAGCCGCACCGTCCCGCGCCGATAGGGCTCGACCTCGGTGATCTGGGACCCGATGTGCATGGCCAGACTGCGCAGCCGAATGGCCGGTTCGGACAGGATGCGCCGCGCCACGCCGACGACCTCGTCGAACGGCACGCCGAATTTCGCGGTACGATCGCCGGTTTTGGTATAGGGATGCGTGTGCGCGGCGACGTCCGGGTTCACCCGGATGCCGACGCCCACCGGTCTCGCCGCGCGTCGGGCCGCGGCGATGAGCGCGTCGAGCTCGCCGGCGGACTCCACGTGGAGGAATCCCACCCCGGCGCGAATCGCCCCCTCCAGCTCCGCCCCGGTCTTCCCCACGCCGGAGAAGACGATGGCGTCGGGCGGAAACCCGGCAGCGAGCGCGCGGTGCAGCTCCCCCGCCGAGACGATGTCCGCCCCGGCACCCAGCTGGCGCAGGATGCGCAGCACGCCCAGGTTGCCGTTGGCCTTGACCGAATAGTGGATCCGGTGCGGCACGTGCTGCAACGCATCCTCCAGCGCGTGGAACTGTGCCCGGATGGCATTGGCGTTGTACACGTACGTCGGCGTCCCCACGCGGGCGGCGACCGCCGTGAGGATGGCGGGATCGATCTCTAGTACGCCTGCGCCCAAACCGCCTCCCCCGCGCTCGGTTGCCCGCACCAGGCGCACGTCCGCGGCGCTTCGGGCGACCGGAACTCCTGGTCCGGCAGCACGCGAATGGTGGCGGCCAGCTGGGCCTTGATCTCGTCCTCGCACGTCTCCCGACCGCAATAGCCGCCGTAGGCGAACCCCCCCGGCCCGGTGAAGAACGCGGTGAGCTGCTCGCGCGTGGCGCCACGGATCGAGTGACGCTCGCGGCGCTCGACGGCCGCGGCGAACAGCGCGGCCTGAATCTCGTCCAGCGCTTGGCGGATGCTGTCCGCCAGGCCGTTCATGGCCAAAGGCGCCTTCCCGCCCGTGCGACGGGCGGACATCACCTGCCCCGCCGCCACGTCGCGCGGCCCCACCTCCAGGCGCAACGGCACACCTTTGGCCTCCCATTCGAAGTACTTCGCGCCGGGCTTCATGCCTTCACGCAGGTCCGCCTCGACTCGGATGCCGGCCCGGGCGAGATCCGCCTTGATCCCGAGCGCCACCTCCGAAACCCGCCCGCGCTCCTCGTCGGACTTCCAGATTGGCACGATTACGACTTGCCGCGGAGCCAGCCGCGGCGGGGCGACGAGCCCGTTGTCGTCGGAATGGGTCATGATGAGGCCACCGATGAGGCGCGTCGACACTCCCCACGACGTGCTCCAGGGGTGTTCCAGCCCGCCACCGGCCGTCTGGAACTGGACGCCAAACGCGCGCGAGAAGTTCTGGCCGAGGTCGTGCGACGTTCCGGCCTGCAGCGCCTTGTTGTCCTGCATGAGCGCTTCGATGGCGTAGGTGCGGACGGCTCCCGCGAACCGCTCCCGTTCCGTTTTGACTCCCGTCAGGACGGGCATGGCCATCCACTCCTCGGCAAAGTCCCGGTAGATGCCGAGAATGGTCCGCGCCTCCCGTTCCGCCTCCGCGTGATCCGCGTGCACCGTGTGCCCTTCCTGCCATAGGAACTCCGTGGTGCGCAGGAAAAGGCGCGTGCGCATCTCCCAGCGGACCACGTTCGCCCACTGGTTGAGCAGCAGCGGCAGGTCGCGGTAGCTCTGAATCCACTTCGCGAACATCGCGTATATGATCGTCTCCGACGTGGGCCGGACAACGAGCGGCTCCTCCAGCGCGGAGGTCGGGTCCACCGCGAGCGCGCCGGCCCCCGCCTTGCCGGTCGCCCGCAGCCGGGTATGCGTGACGAGCGCCACCTCCTTCGCGAACCCCTCCACGTGCTCCGCCTCCTTGGCGAGGAAGCTCTGCGGGATAAACAGAGGGAAGTACGCGTTCGCGTGGCCTGTGGCCTTGAACCGGTCGTCCAGCGCTTGCTGCATCAGCTCCCAGATGCGGTAGCCGTTCGGCCGGATCACCATGCAGCCGCGCACGGGCGAGTAGTCCGCCAGCTCGGCCTGCATGATGACGTCGTTGTACCACGCGCTGAAGTCGGTCTCGCGGGGCGTGATCCGCTGGGCCTGAGCCATCAGTGGAACCGTCCTTCCTGCACGTCGCGCAACGGGACGTGGACTTCCGTCCCCGCCTGCAGGTCCCGCACGACGGCGGTTCCCGCCCGGCGCTCATCGGGTCCCAGAATCACCGCGCGCCGCGCGCCCCGCGCGCCCGCGAGCTCCAGCTGCTTGCGCACCGACCCCGGCCGCAGGGCGTACTCGACGGCCACGTCCCGGTCGCGCAGGGTGTGCGCCAGCGCGAGGACGGCGGGCTCGTCCTCGCTCGTCACGGCCACGAGGAACACGTCGAGCTGCGGCGAGCCGATCCGCTCGACCGCGCGGTCCTTGAGCAGCTCGCCCAGGACCACGTCCCCCATCCCGAACCCGACACAGGGGAGATCGATTCCCGCGATCTGCTTGATCAGGTGATCGTAGCGGCCCCCGCCGCAGATGGCGCGCAGCGAGCGGCCTGCGTCGAACAGCTCGAAGACGACGCCCGTGTAGTAGGCCAATCCCCGCACGATCGTGAGATCGACCTGCACGAACTCCGCCAGGCCCATCGCTTCGAGCGCGTCGTGTGCCCGCCGCAGCGGCGCCCCCACCTCCTCCCCGTCCGGCACGGCCCCGAGCGCCTGCGCGATGGCGAACATGCCCCGCAGATTCGCGATCTCGAACACCGCGTCGGTCGCCCGCTTGGTCACGCCAGCTCGCGCGAGCTGCGCGGCCAGCGCCCCACGGTCCTCGCGTTCGTGCTTGTCGATCACGGCGAACGCCAGTGGCAGCTCCGCCTCCGGCACCCCCCGCCCCACCAGCAGGGTCCGCAGCACGCGGCGATCCGAGACGCGTGCCTGCACCTCGCGCGGTCCGAAACCGAACGCCCGCAGGATATCGAGCGCCGCCGCGATCAGCTCCGCGTCGGCCAGGGGACCCGCTTCTCCAATGAGGTCCATGTTCAGCTGGAAATGCTCGCGCAGGCGGCCCCGCTGCTGCCGCTCGTAGCGGAACAGCTGTGGAATCGCGAACCAGCGGATCGGCTTGCGCAGCGCCTGGGCGCGCCCACCGACCATGCGGGCGAGCGTCGGCGTCATCTCGGGACGCAGGGCCACGTCGCGGTCGCCCCGATCCCGGAATGCGTAGAGCTGTCCGACGATCTCGGCGCCGCTCTTGTCGGTGTAGAGCTCGAGCGGCTCGAGTGGCGGTCCATCGTATTCGTCGAACCCGTAGCGCGCGGCCACCGTGCGCCACGTGCGGAAGATGTGGCTCCGGAGTGCCATGTCCTCGGGATAGAAATCGCGGAAGCCGGGCAGTCCTTTCGCTTGCATCGCAACAACTTAGCCGAGCGGCGCGAACCCCGGCAAGCGGGCGAGCGCGTCGCCAACGGTGTGAAACGAGCCGGTGACGAGCGCCGTCGCGGCCGTCCGGCGGACGTCAGCGAGGGCGACGTCGAAGTCAGGAGCGACGCTCGTCGCCGGCCCCGCGGTGCCCGCCCACGTCGTGAGGTCGTCCAGATGCCACTGCTGCGGCGGGGGCACCGAGGGCGGCAGGGTCAGGACCACACGGTCCACATGGGGCGCGAGGGTCTCGAGCATCGGGCGCCACTCCTTGTCCGCCCGAATCCCGACGAGCGCGTGCACCGGGCGCGGCGGTCGCGCGTCGCCCAGCGCGGCCGCGAGCACGGCCATGCCGTCAGGATTGTGGGCCACGTCGAAGATCCACGCACCGCGCACATCGAACCGGCCCGGCACGAACGCGGCCGCAAAGCTGTCGGGCACCGACCCCCCGACGCCCCCTCCCAGGCTCGCCGGCAGCGCATCGAGTGCCGCGACGGCCACCCAGGCGTTCGCCCACTGGTGGCGTCCCCGCAGTCCCAGTGGCCGCGTGATCGGCCGATGGACCGCGACGCTGCGCACGGGATCCGCCCCGCGACGCCGCGCCTCGGCCAGCAGCACGGCGCGGATTCCGGAGTCCGGCTCCCCCGTGACGAAGGGGACGCCCGGCTTGGCGATGCCCGCCTTCTCACGGGCAATCGTCTCCAGGCCCTCGCCCAGGTAGTCCGTGTGCTCGCGCGCGATCTTGGTGACCACGGTGACGAGCGGCGTGAGGACATTGGTGGCATCGAGCCGGCCCCCCAGGCCCACTTCGACCACCGCCACGTCCACCCCGCGGGCGGCGAAGTCGGCGAACGCGATCGCCGTGACGGCCTCGAAAAAGCTCGCGCCGGTCCCCTCGATCTCGGGCTTGAGGCGCCAGGTCCAGGAGGCGAAGGCCTCCTCGGAGATCGGGGCGCCGCCGACCACGATCCGCTCGCGGACGCTCACCAGATGCGGCGACGTGTAGACGCCGACACGCAACCCCCGGGCCGCGAGCTCCGCCGCGATGAACGCGCAGGTCGAGCCCTTGCCATTGGTGCCACCCACATGCAACGCGGGGAAGTGACGCTCCGGATGACCGAGCGACTCGAGCAGCGCCGCGGTGGGACCGAGGCTCCATTTTATTCGGCCGGCTTGTCGGGCGAAGAGGTAGCGGCAGGCGTCCGCGAACGCCCAGCCGCTCAGTCGGCCGCCTCCGCGGGTCGCGCACCCGTCATGTGCCGCAGCAACTGCGCGATGGTGCCCTTCAGCTCAGTGCGCGGCGCGACGAGATCGATCATGCCGTGCTCGAGCAGGAACTCGGCGGTCTGGAACCCCGGCGGGAGATCCTGGCCGATGGTCTGCTTGATCACCCGAGGGCCCGCGAACCCGACCACGGCCCCGGGCTCAGCGACGATCGCATCACCCTGCATGGCGAAGGAGGCCGACACGCCGCCCGTCGTGGGGTTGGTCAACACCGAAACGAACGGCAGACTCTTCGAGGCCAGCTCCGCCAGGACCACCGACGTCTTGGCCATCTGCATCAGCGACAGCACCCCTTCCTGCATCCGTGCCCCCCCCGACGCGGACACCAGAATCAGAGCGCGGCGCCGATCGATCGACCGGCGCGCGAGCCGGGCGACCTTCTCCCCCACGACCGATCCCATCGACCCGCCCATGAAGGCGAAGTCCATGACTCCTAGGTTCACGGCCAGCCCGTCCAGCCGACCGTATCCGGCGCGGAGGGCGTCGAGCGGCCCCGCCTTGCGCTGGGCTGCCTGGAGACGGTCTGGGTAGTTCTCGAACTCCAGGGGATCGGTGGAGCGCAGGTGGGCGTCCAGTTCGTGCCACGAGCCTTCGTCGGTCAGCAGGTCGATGTAGTCCTGCGCGGCGATACGGCGGTGATGGCCACAGTTGGGGCACACGTTGAGCGCGCGCGTGAAGCGGTCACGGATATCGATGTGACCGCATTCGTCGCACTTCTCCCACGCGTCTGCGGGGATCTCGCGCTTGACCCGGTCAGTCGAACGGGGCTTACGTTCCTTCTTGAACCAGGCCATTCGCGCCAAGGGACCGTTCACGGAGGCCCCAATTTGGACAGCCCTCCCTGACGCCGCTAGCCCTAACGCCGTAACTCACTGTCAGGACTCGAAATACCCGGACTGTCGCGACTGCCACGCCACTCGCAGGGCGATGGCAATGGCGAGCGAGCAGACCAACAGGAAGGAGCCGCCGTATGAGAAGAACGGGAGCGGAATGCCGGTAATGGGCATCAGGTTCACGGTCATGCCCACGTTCTCGACTACGTGCGTGAAGAACAGGCCAACGACACCGAAGGCGAGAAAACTCGAGTAGGGGTCCATGGCCCGCCGCGCGATGCGTACCAGAACCAGCAGAAGGGCGACGAACAGCGCCAGGGCCACGGTGACTCCCAGGAACCCCAGCTCCTCTCCCACCACCGAGAACACGAAGTCGGTATGCTGGGCGGGCAGGAAGGCGAGCCGCTTCTGGGAGCCCGCGGTGAACCCTTTCCCGAGCCATCCGCCGGAGCCGATCGCCACCTTCGACTGGATCACGTGCCAACCGGCCGCGCGGGGATCCACCTCGGGATTGAGGAACGCCAGCAGTCGGTTCTGCTGGTACGGCGCCAGCGACCGCCAGGCGGGCAGCGCCACCACACCCATGATCACGTTCACGAGCATGACGGCGAGCCCCTCCCACACGTAGGGCCGCCACCAGAGCAGCAGGACGAACAGCAGCACGATCCAGGCGCCCCACGCGATCGTCGAGAAGGCCAGAATCAGTCCGATGGCCGGGGACGCGAGCAGCAGCAGCAGTGACGGTCGGGTGCCGCTCCAGAACAGCATCGCGAACAGAATCGCCACGAACACCAGCGCGGAACCCAGATCTGGCTGGAGCAGGACGAGCCCGAACGGTATCCCCGCGATCAGGCTCGGCGCGACGAGCTCACGCAGGCTCGCGGCCGGCGCGCGTCGTTCGGCGAGCCAGCGTGCCAGCATCAGAATCACGCCGAGCTTGGCCAACTCGGCCGGCTGGCCGATACGGAAGCCCCCGATGGCGAGCCACGACTTCGAGCTGGCTGCCGTGCCGCCCCCCGTGCCTACCATCAGGGTGAGCAGCAGCAGCAGGATGCAGGCAGCATACACGAACGGCGTGGCCCACTCGAGCATCCGCGGCGAAAGCCGGACCACGACCGCCACGGCCGTCACTCCGAGCGCGAACCACAGCGCCTGGCGGCGCCACACACCCGCGAACGCGGTGGGGACGTCCGTCTGACCCGCCGAGTAGAGCACCGCCAGGCCGAACAGCGCGAGCGCCAGGACGAGGCCCAGGAGCGGTCGATCCAGATCGCGGAGTCGCGGGATCATGGGAAGAACCCCAGACCGGGGAGCACCAGCGCGGCCGGTGCCGTGTCCCGCGGCAGGTTCAGCGTGCGCAGGTCCAGCGAGTCGACTTTGAGATAGCGGGCGATGATGCGGGTGACCAGCGGTGCCACCGCAGACCCATGCTCACCGAACTCGATCACTGCGGCGACGACGATCCGCGGGTCGTCGGCCGGCGCAAACCCGATGAACCACCCGTGGTCGGGCCCGTGGGGATTCTGGGAGGTGGCGGTCTTGCCGGCGATGCTCAGGGCCGCCACGCGCGAGGCGCGCGCCGTCCCCGCCTCGACGACGTTGACCATCGAGCGGCGTAGCCCCTCCAGCTGCTCCGCCGTCAGGCCGAGCGGCTGCACCTGGACGGCGCGCGCGGCCCGCACCAGGTGCGGCACGCGCGGCGACCCGTCGATCGCCAGCATCTGGAACCAGCGCGCCATGCTGATCGGCGTCTGGGCGTTCTCGCCCTGCCCGATCGCCAGGTTGAGCGCCACCGCCGACGTCCAGCCGCGGGGCCCGTAGAGGCGATCGTAGTAGTCTCGTCCCGAGGGGAATTCCGGCTGAATCTCGCCGGGGAGATCGATGCCCGTGCGGGACCGCCCGCCCCAGGCGACGGCGTCCTCCAGCAGCGAGGTCACGCCCAGCTTCATCCCCAACTGATAGAAGTACACGTCGCAGCTCTGGGCGATCGCCTGCTCGAGGGTGAGGTCGCCGTGCCCCGTGTGCTTCCAGCAGCGGAAATACCGGTTGCCGTACTGCAGTCCGCCGCGGCACGGCACGGGCATCCGCGACCGGAACCCGACGAGGCCGCGCTTCAGGCCCATCGCCGCGACCGCGAGCTTCCAGGTCGAGCCCGGCGGATAGCGGGCCTGGACCGACCGGTTCAGCAGCGGCCGCGCGGGGTCCTCGGTCAGCGACCGCCAGTAGTCGGGGTCCACCCCCCCCACGAAGGCGTTGGGATCGAATCCCGGGGCGCTGTAGAGCGCGAGCACGCCCCCCGTCGTCGGGTCGAGCGCGACCACCGCACCCCGCCGGCGTGGCGGAAAGATGCCGGCGACGAAGCGCTGCAGGTCGAGATCGAGCGTCGTGGCGAGGGCCCGGCCCGGGACGGGCTCCAGAGTGGGGGCCACGTCCTCCTCGCGGACCAGGCCGCCGAACGCGTTCACCTCCACGACTCGCCAGCCGTCCTCCCCGCGGAGCGCATCGTCGTACTCCCGTTCGAGACCGTCCTTCCCGACGAGGCCGCCGAGCCGCACGCTCGCGAACCGCGGCTGGCTGCGCTCGGACTCGGCCACCTCCCCCACGTATCCCAGCAGGTGGGCCGCCACGGTGCTGTCGGGGTAGTACCGCTTCGGCTCGGTCTGGATGACGAGTCCCGGAATGCGCAGGCGGCGCTCCTCCAGCACCGCGACCATCGCGAGCGGCGCGTCGGAACGGACCACGACCGGCTCGTACGGAGCCCGGCGATACCGCGCGATGATCCGCTCGATGGCCGCGTCTTCCAGGATCACGAACGGAGCGATGCGGCGGAGAATCGCGCGCAGGGAGTCCTCCGGGCCCGGCAGGAGCTCGATGGTGAAACCCGGGACATTCTCCGCCAGTACGCGGCCGTGCCGGTCGTAGATGGTGCCGCGGGGCGCGGGCAGCGGAATGCGCCGCACGCGGTTGCTCTCGGACTGCAGCGCATACGTCCGATACGACAGGATCTGGGTGCGGAAGAACGCCAGGAGGATCACGACGCCGGCAGCGACGACGATCACGCCCGCCGTGCGCGCCCGCCGGGCGACGGCCAGGGGATGAAACGTGGTCACAGTGCCCGCGGCCGGACGGCCGGCCAGCCCCGGAACACGAGCAGCAGCGCGATGCCGGCCATCGCTGTGGTGAGGCTCTGCAACGGCGCCCAGACCAGGAGCTCGTGATACAGCCGGCCGCCACCGAGCGCCCCGGACCCGACCGCGACCACCGCGTTGCGCAGCCACGTGCCCGCGAAGATCAACCCGCCGTTCACGACGATGTTCTCCGCGAAGAACAGGGCCTTGCCCCAACCCGTCAGATACCCGACCAGGGTGTGCGCCAGCGCTCCCGCGCCGAAGCTGGCGGGCGTGAGGGAGTCGCGCAACAGGCCCAGGAGGAATCCCGCCAGCGCGCCCTGCCCCGGCGCCGCCCGGATGGCGTACAGCTGCAGGGCGAGCAGCAGCAGATCCGGCGCCAGTCGCGCCGAGCCGAATCGGCCCCGCAGGGTGAAGTGCAACAGGACCAGCACGCTGATGAGCAGCGCGAAGCGGTACCGGTCCGGCCGCTTCACCGCGCCGCGCCCCCCGGCCGGAACACCGCGGCCAGATCCGCGTCGCTCGCCGCGCGGAGCACCATCACGTGCGCGGCACCACCCGGCTGCGCCGCCGGGCGCACGAGATACCGCCGCTCCCACCCCCGCTCCTCCCCCGCCAGGCCGATCACCACCCCGAGGGGAATGCCGCGGGGAATCACCCCACCGAGGCCGGCGGTGACGATCGGGGTGCCGGCGGCGATCGAGTCGCGGTACGGCACGCCGCGCAGCTCGAGCAGCCAGACCGTCTGGCCACCGCCCGCGGCGGGCCCCACGATGCCCGCGACACTCCCATCCACGGCCATCGCACTCGCGCGGAAATCGGGATGGGCCCAGGTGAGAACTGCACTCGTCCTGGCGCCTACGTGCGCCACGATCCCGATCAGTCCCTCCGAGCTCACGACCGGAGCCAGCGGCAGCACGCCATCGCGGGACCCCGCGGCCACCAACAGCACGAGGGCACTGGTCGGCTCCGCCTGGTGCAGCACCTCCGCGGGCACGTACCCGGTCCCGAGCCGCTCCGCCAGGCCCAGCAGCGCGCGGAGGCGGTCGTTCTCGGCACGCAGCGCCGGGAGAAACGTCGCGGCCAGGGCCGCGGAGTCCCGCTGCCGCTCCAGCGCGACGAAACGGGCCCGGGACGTCTGAATCTGGATCGATGTTTCCTGCAGGGCGAGAAACGGTGCGAGGATGGTGCGCCGCAGGGCTCCCGCGAGCGGATCACGCCACGGAGTGGGCAACGCCATCGCCACGAGCGACAGGGCGAGGCACACCAGGAACAGCAGCGTGTCGGCCCGCGAGCCGTAGCGATCCGTGTCGAGCGCCATCCGTCAGGTCGACAAGACCGTGCGGTATTTCTCCGGATCGTCGAGGATACGCCCGGTCCCTCGCACGACGCAGGTCATGGGATCCTCATCGACGTGGATCGGCAGGCCGGTTTCCTGCTGCAGCAGCACGTCCAGGCCTCGCACCAATGCCCCGCCCCCGGTCATCACGATGCCGCGATCGACGATGTCGCTCGCCAACTCCGGCGGCGTGATCTCGAGGGCCCGGCGCACCGCGTCCACGATCTGCTGTATCGGCTCCTGGACGGCCTCGCGGATCTCGCTCGAGTGCACGCGGACGATCTTCGGGATTCCGGACACGAGGTCGCGCCCACGCACCTCCATCTCGCGCTCTTCCCCGACCGGCGCCGCCGATCCGATCTGGATCTTGACCTGCTCCGCCGTCGGCTCGCCGATGAGGAGGTTGTAGTTTTTCCGCATGAACTGCACGATCGCCTGATCCAACTCGTCCCCGCCAACGCGGATCGAGGTGTCCGACACGATTCCCGACAGCGCGATCACGGCGATTTCCGTGGTCCCCCCACCAATGTCAATGACCATATTGCCGGTGGGTGTCTCCACCGGCAGGCCGACGCCGATGGCGGCGGCCATCGGCTCGGCCACCATGTAGACTTCCTTCGCGCCCGCCGACTGCGCCGAGTCGCGCACCGCGCGTTTTTCCACCTCGGTGATGCCGCTGGGCACACAGACGATCACCTTCGGCTTGACGCGGAAGAGATGCCGATCGATGATGGTCTTGAGAAAGAACCGCAACATCTTCTCGGTGACGTCGAAATCGGCGATCACGCCGTCCTTCAACGGCCGCACGGCGAGGATCCCGTCCGGCGTGCGCCCCAGCATGCGCTTCGCCTCGAGCCCGATGCCCATGATCTTGCCGGTCGCCTTTTCGATCGCCACGACGGACGGCTCGTTCAGCACGATCCCCTCGCCCCGCACATAGACGAGCGTGTTCGCGGTCCCGAGATCCACGGCGATTTCGTTCGCGGGATTCCACGCCTTGAAATCCAGTTTCGGCCAGCGGATCGGCACGCGCGTCGGGGCTAGGGAAGGCGGCGAGGATGCACCACTGCGCCATTGTAACGGATTGCGTAACTCCAAGCAAGCCCGACGCTTGACTCACCGGCGCCCGGCGGCTAGCCTTGGCGCGATGACCGCCGTCCACACCCCGGAGATCGCCGTGGTGGACCTCGCGGCCTGCGACCGCTGCGGCCTGTGCCTGCCGCTGTGCCCGCCGGCCGCCATCCGCCTGGCACAGGCCGACCTCCTGGTCGATCCCGCGACGTGCACCGGATGCCGCAAGTGCGTCGCGCCCTGCCCGGTGGGCGCGCTGCGGATGATCCCGCATGCCTGAGTGCGACGTCCTGGTCGTGGGTGCCGGTCCGGGCGGCAGCATCGCCGCCCTCGAGGCGAAGCGCGCCGGCCCCGAGTTGGACGTGCTCGTCGTGGAGCGCGACCCCGCGGTGGGCGCGCCCGTGCGCTGCGCGGAGGGCGTGGGCGACGCCGGCCTCCGCGAGTTCGCCGATCCCGACGGCGCTCCCTGGGTATCGCGCCACATCACGCGCGTCATCTTCGTGGCCCCCGACGACACTGAGGTGCCGGTGGCCGAACGGGACGTGGGCTGGATCCTGGACCGCACGCAGTTCGACGCGTGTCTCGCCGCCGCCGCCCGGGACGCTGGCGCCGAGGTGCGCGTGGCCACCGAGGCGGCCGGCATGACCCGCAACGGGAACGGCTGGACGGTCCGGCTGCGGGGACCTGGCGCGGCGGAGGACACCGTCCGGGCCCGCGTGGTCATCGGGGCGGACGGCGTCGAAACCATGGTCGGTCGCTGGGCCGGACTGGACACCCGCGTTCCCGCGCGCGACATGGAGTCGTGCGCGCAGTACGTCGTCGACCACCTGACCTTCGATCCCGACGCGATCTACCTCCAATTCGGCGACGCGATCGCGCCGGGGGGGTACGCATGGCTGTTCCCCAAGGGCACCGGCACCGCCAACGTCGGCCTCGGGATCGTGGCGCTCAAAGCAGACGGGCGGACAGCCCGCGACTATCTCGACGCCTGGCTGGCGAAGCGATACCCGGCCGCGAGGCGCACCGGAATCACCGTGGGGGGCGTGATCGTGCACCCGACCGTGAAGCGCACCTATGCCGACGGCCTGCTGCTGGTGGGCGATGCCGCGCACATGGTGAATCCGCTGTCCGGCGGCGGCATCGTGAACGCCATGAAGTCCGGCCGACTGGCCGGCCGCACCGCGGCCGCTGCGATCCGTGCCGGCGACACCGCAGCAGAGCGGCTCGCGGCGTACCACCGCGACTGGATGGCCCTGCTGGGCGACGACCACCTCAAGTACTACGCAATCAAGCAGGCGCTCGAGCGCTTCGACGATGCGTTCTTCAACGTGCTCGCCCGCACGATCACCGCCATCCCGCGTGAGCGGCGCACGCTGGGACGCATCTTCGCCGCGGCGCTGGTCCGCCACCCGCAACTGCTCCCAGTCGCGGCGCGGTTCTTCGTGTGACACGGTCCGCGGGGCATCCCGGCCGCCGCCCGAACGGGCGACGCGCCGCGCCCCGCCTGCGGGAGGAGTCATGCTGAACATCGATCTGCGCGGGAAACGCGCGCTCGTCGCCGGGGTCGCCGACGACGCCGGATACGGGTTCGCCATCGCCAAAGCGCTGGCCGAGGCCGGGGCGACCGTGTGCGCGGGGACTTGGCCCCCCGCCCTCAACATCTTCCGCAACCTGCTCGAGCGCGGCAAGCTGGATGAGTCGCGCCGCATGCCCGATGGCTCGCAGCTCGACTTCGAGCGCATCTACCCCCTGGACGCCGCCTACGATACGCTGGCCGACGCCCCCGACGACATCCGCACCAACAAACGCTACCGGGACGTGGGCGACTTCTCGATCGACGGTCTGCGCAACGCGCTCGCGGCGGACTTCGGGGAGCGCCCGCTCGACGTGCTGGTGCACTCGCTCGCCAACAGTCCCGAGGTGAAGAACCCGCTGCTCGAAACGAGCCGGGCCGGCTATCTGGCCGCCGTGGGCACGAGCGCCTACTCGCTGACCGCCCTCGTGGCGCGCCTCGCGCCCCTGTTTCGCGCCGGCGGGGCCGTGCTCTCCCTCACCTACCTGGCGAGTGAGCGTGTGGTGCCGGGCTATGGCGGCGGCATGTCCTCGGCCAAAGCGGCCCTCGAAAGCGACACGCGCACGCTGGCGTACGAGGCAGGACGCAAGTACGGCATCCGCGTAAACACGATCTCCGCGGGTCCGCTGGCCTCGCGTGCCGCGAGCGCCATCGGCAAGATCGAGCGCATGGTGGACTACTACGCCGCCAATGCCCCGCTGTCGGAGGCCCTGCGCGCGCGCGAGGTGGGCACGGTGGCGGCGTTTCTCGCGAGCGACCTGGGTAGTGGGGTGACCGGCGCCACGATCTACGTGGACAAGGGGTATCACGCCATGGGCATGGCCGTCGCGGGGGGCGCGGGGCTCTAACGGCGTGTCGCCGTACGTCCCCGTCGGATGAGTCGAGAGGTCAGGCCGCGGGGGCGGGCGGATCCCCCGCACCCCGCCGCCCGCCGCGGCCCATCAGGGCGAGCATCAGGCTCGTCCCCACGGCGCACCGGTTCGCCGCGTGCGCCACCGCGCGGCCCAGACGTCCGAGCCCGTCGTTGCGCAACCCCGCCGGCGGCGACCAGCGATCCCACACGTAGACCGGCACGCGCGCGAGGTCGAGCGCATCGCCCGCCCCACCCTGCACCCCGCCGAACCCCAGCCGGTATCCCACCTCCTGCGCCAGCCGGCGCACTCGATCGTCGGCGGCGCCGAACGGATACGCGATCGCGTCCCCCGCCTCGTCGCCGAGCCGCCCGCGCAGGGCGGCGCGGGAGCGCGCCAGCTCGGCCTCCAGCTCCCCGTCGCCGAGCCAAGTGAGCCGCCGATGGGTGGCGCCGTGGGAACCGAAGGCGAACCCGCGCCCGCGCCAGTGCGTCACGGTCGGCCAGTCGAGGTGGGCGAGCCGCCGCCACGTGTAGCGCATGTCCCACCGGTTCGTGCACCCCACGAAGTCCGTGACCAGGAACGTCGTGGCGGTAAACCCCAGATCGGCCAGCACGGGGTACGCATGGGCCGCGAGCGACGCGTACCCGTCGTCGAACGTCAGCAGAACCTCGGGATGCGGGATGCGGGAGGGAGGATGCGCGAGCCGCGCGGCGAACTCGGTCAGCGTGAGGCTGCGCCATCCCGCGTCGGCCAGCGTACGCATCTGGCGCTCGAACACCGATCGGGCGATCCGCGTGACCCCCAGCTCGAGCGGCCCGCCGATCCGGTGATAGCACAGCACCGGTGGCGCGCGCATTCAGGCGCCCGTGCTGCCGAAGCCGCCCGCTCCACGCTCGCTCGGGGGCAGCTCCGGCACCGCGCGCAGCTCGACCTCCTCCACCTGCTGGAACACGAGCTGGGCGATCCGCGTCCCGCGGGCGACGACGACCGCCTCCGTGCCGAGGTTGATCATCGGGATCATCAGCTCGCCGCGGTAGTCGGAGTCGATCGTCGCGGGCGCGTTGGGTAGCGTGAGCCCGTGCTTCAACGCGAGACCGGACCGCGGCCGCACCTGAGCTTCGTACCCGGGAGGAACCGCGAGCGCCAAGCCCGTTCGCACGAGCCGGCGCTCGAGCGGGGTGAGGGTGAAATCGGGCTCGGCGGAGCACACATCGTACCCGGCGGCTCCCGCGGTCTGCCGCGCCGGCAGGGGCAGGCCGTCGTGATGCGGGAGCCGCACGATCTGGACGACGGGTCGGGTCACACCAGCGTGCGCGCGTCGGCGAGCGGCAGCGAGAAGGCCTCCGCGACGCCGGGATAAACGACCTGACCCTCGACCACGTTGAGGCCCAGGAACAGGGCCGCGTCGGCCCGGCACGCCGGCTTCCAGCCGTCGCGCGCCAGCCGTTGGGCGTAGGCGAAGGTGGCGTTCGTCAGAGCCAACGTACTGGTGCGCGGCACTCCCCCCGGCATGTTGGCGACGGCGTAGTGAACGATGCCGTCCACGACGTAGGTCGGGTCTTCGTGCGTGGTCGGCCGGATCGTCTCGATGCACCCCCCCTGGTCCACGGCGACGTCCACGACCACCGAGCCCGGCTTCATCAGCTTCAGGTCGCTGCGGGTCACGAGCTTGGGGGCCTTGGCGCCCGGCAGCAGCACGGCGCCGACCACGAGGTCGGCCTTGCGCAGGGCGTCGAGCAGGTTGTGGCGGTTGGAGTAGACGAGGTCGACATTGGCGGGCAGGACGTCCGCCAGATACCGCAGCCGGTCGAGCGCCACGTCGAGCAGCGTCACGTGCGCGCCGAGACCCGCCGCCATCTTGGCGGCGTGCGTGCCGACCACGCCGCCACCGATGATGACGACCTCGGCCGGGATCACCCCCGGCACGCCGCCGAGCAGGATGCCGCTGCCGCCGTGGGCCTTTTCGAGGTAGATCGCGCCCTCCTGCACCGCCATGCGGCCGGCCACTTCACTCATGGGCGTGAGCAGCGGCAACTCCCCGGTGGACAGCTGCACGGTCTCGTACGCGATGGCGATGGCGCCCGAGCCGATCACGGCGCGGGTCAGCGCCTCAGAAGCGGCGAAATGGAAGTAGGTGAAGATCACCTGGCCGCGGCGCATGCGGGGCCACTCGCCCTCGATCGGCTCCTTGACCTTCAGGATCATGTCGGACCGACGCCACACCTCGTCGGCCGACTTCGCGATCGTGGCTCCGGCGGCGTCGTACGCCTCGTCGGGGAACCCACTCCCCAACCCCGCACCCCGCTCGACCATCACGGTGTGTCCGTCGCCCGCGAGCGATTCGGCTCCGGCGGGCACGAGCGCCACGCGGTTCTCCGCCGTCTTGATCTCCTTCGGCACTCCGACGATCATGGTCGCTCCGCTGTGTGCCTAGCCGGTGGTTGGCCCGAGCCAGACGAGCGTCTGACGCTCCGGGGGAAGGAACTCCGCGGCGACCGCGGCGACGTCCGTCTCCTGGAGCGCCGCGATGCTCGCCAGCATCTCGTCCAGCGTCTGATACGGGTCGTCGTACACCGCGCAGCTGGCGAGCTGGTACATGCGTGCAGCCGGGCTCTCCAGCCCCAGCATCAGCTGGCCTTGGGTCTGCCGTTTCGCTTCCACCAGCTCATTGCCGCGCAGCCCTTCCCGCGCGAGCCGCGCGAGCTCCGCGCGGATCGCCTCGGCCGCCTGCGGCGCCGTGCTCGGCTGCGTGCCCACGTACACGCCGGCGACCCCGGTCGCCTGGTAGAACGATGCGAAGCTGTAGACCGCGTACGCCAGCCCCAGCTCCTCGCGTACCCGTTGAAACAGGCGACTCGACATACCGCCGCCCAGCACATTGCTGAGCACCAGGAGGGCATAGCGTCGCCGGTCGGCGAACGGCATGGTGTCCGTGGCGAAGACCAGATGGGCCTGGGCGGTGCCGCGGTCGTGGCGCGTCTCGGCCCCGCGCACGGCCGCCGGAACGACGGGCAGCGACGGCGCCACGCTCGGGCCGGCCTCGGCGAACCATCCCTCCGCCGCCAGCAGCTCCAGCAGCCGGTCGTGCTCGACGTTCCCCGCGGCCGCGATGACGCAATTCGCCGGCAGGTAGGAGACGTCGTGGCGCGATCGCAGATCGTGCGCCGACAGGCCCGTGACGGTCTCGGGGGTCCCCAGGATCGTGTACCCGTACGAGTGGTCCGGCCACAGCGCGGCGGCTGACAGGTCGAAGACGAAATCGTCGGGGGTGTCGCGGACCGTGCTGATCTCCTCGAGGATGACCTTGCGCTCGAGTTCGAGGTCGCGGTCGCGCAGCGTCGGCCGGCGCACGATGTCCGTCAGCACGTCGATGGCGCGCGGCAGATCGCGGTCGAGCACGCGCGCCTGAAACGAGGTGGTGTCGCGCGCGGTGAAGGCGTCGAGGGCACCCCCATGCGCCTCGAGCGCGAGGGCGATTTCCTGCGCGCTGCGGCGCTCCGTGCCCTTGAACACCATGTGCTCGAGCAGATGCGAGATGCCCATCTGGCCGCGCCGCTCGTGCGCGCTCGCGGTGCGAATCCAGACGCCCACCGCCACCGAGCGGACCGCCGGCACGCGCTCGGTCAGCACCATGAGGCCGTTCGGCGCCGTGGTCTGGCGGACCTCCCGGTCGAGCTGAACCGTGTGCACGAGACCCGGTCAGGCCTTCTCGATCAACGCCTTCCGGGATAGCCGCATGCGCCCGCGCTCGTCCACCTCGAGCAGCTTCACCTGCACCGCGTCGCCCTTGCGCACCACGTCTTCGGTGCGATCGGTGCGGCCGTGCTGCAGCTCCGAGATGTGCAGCAACCCCTCGACACCGGGCAGGATCTCGACGAACGCGCCGAATGCGGTGGTGCTCTTCACCACGCCTTCGTACACCTTGCCGACCTCGGGCGTCTGGAACATCTGCCCGATCAGCTCGCGCGCCCGCTCGCCCCCCGCACCGACCGAGGAGATCGTGACGATGCCGCTGTCCTCGACATTGATGTCGGCGCCGGTCTGCTCCTGCAGCGACCGGATATTCTTGCCTTTGGGCCCGATCAGCTCGCCGATGCGGTCGGACGGGATCTGGATGGTGATGATCCGCGGCGCATACTTCGACAGCTCCGACCGCGGGTGGGGAATGGCCTGCTCCATGATGTCGAGGATGTGCAGCCGGGCGTCGCGGGCCTGGTCGAGCGCGCGCCGCACGATGCCGAAATCGAGACCATCGATCTTGATGTCCATTTGAATGGAGCACACGCCCTGCCGGGTGCCGGCCACCTTGAAGTCCATATCGCCCAGATGGTCTTCGGTGCCCAGGATGTCGGTGAGCACGGCCACCCGATCACCTTCTTTGATGAGGCCCATGGCAATGCCCGCGCAGGACGCCGTCACCGGCACGCCCGCGTCGAACAGCGCCAGCGAGCCGCCGCAGACGGTCGCCATGGAGGACGAGCCGTTCGACTCCAGAATGTCGGACACGATGCGGATCGTGTAGGGGAACTGCTCGTAGGGCGGCAGGACCGCCTGGATCGCCCGCTCCGCCAGCGCTCCGTGACCGATCTCGCGCCGCGAGGTCCCGCGGATCGGGCGGACCTCTCCGGTCGAGAACGGTGGGAAGTTGTAGTGCAGCATGAAGGACTTGGTGGTCTCCTGTTGCACGTCGATCGAGTCGATGCGCTGTTCGTCGTCCTGCGTGCCGAGCGTCACGGACACCAGCGCCTGCGTCTGGCCGCGTGTAAACAGCGCCGAGCCGTGCGTACGCGGCAGTAGCCCGACATCGCAGGCGATGGCGCGGATGTCCGCCGGCGCGCGACCGTCCACCCGCTCGTTGCGCGACAGCACCTGTTCGCGCATCGTGCGGTACTCGATGTCCTCGAGCGCGACCCCGATGTCCTTGAGGTTGTCGGGAAACTCGCCCGCGAGCTCGCCCTGGATCGTCACCCGCAGCGCGGCGAGCGCCTGCGCGCGCTCGTGCTTCTCGGGCAGGTTGAGCGCCTCCGCCACACGCGCCTCCGCCAGGCTCCGCACCCGCGCCACGAGCGCGGCGGGCGGCTCGACCTTGACCCACTCCATCTTCGGCTGGCGCATGTCGGCGATGAGCTCCTCCTCCACATCGAGCAGCTCGCGGATGCCGCGATGCGCCAGCTCGAGTCCGGCGACGATGTCCGCCTCCGGCAGCTCGAGGGCCCCGCCCTCCACCATCACGATCGAGTCACGGGAGCCGGAGACGATCACGTCCACATCGGAAAACTCGAGCTGCTGAAACGTGGGGTTGAGCACCCAGTTTCCTTCGACGCGTCCCACGCGGACCGCCGCGATCGGCCCCTTCCATGGGACCTTCGACATGGACAGGGCGGCCGAGGCCGCGGTGACGCCCAGCACGTCGGCGTCGTTCTCCTGGTCGGCGGAGAGCACGTAGAGAAAGACCTGGACTTCGTTCTTGAACCCCTCGGGGAACAGGGGCCGGATCGACCGGTCCACCACGCGCGCCGCGACGACTTCGTCGTCGGACGGTCGGCCTTCCCGCTTGAGGAACCCGCCGGGGATCTTCCCCGCGGCGTAGCTCTTCTCGCGGTATTCCACGGTGAGGGGGAAGTACGGGAGGGCGGCGATGTTGTCCGACACGGTTACGGCAGCCAGCACGACGGTGTCCCCGAACTGCAGCAGGCAGGAGCCCGCGGCCTGCTTCGCCAGACGGCCGGCCTCCAGGCGCAGGGCCCGCCCCGCGAAGTTGCGCTCAACGAGTTTCACTTCGTGTGTTCCTCGAGCAGTAGTGCATACGGCAGAGCGCCCCGGTGCTCTTGCCCGGGGCGCCCGGCACGACGCCTGCGACCGCTAGTGGCGGAGGCCCAGCTCTTCGATGAGCTGCCGATACTTCTCGAGGTCCGTCCGCTTGAGGTACTCCAGCAGTCGGCGTCGCTTGCTCACCAGCTTGAGCAGGCCACGCTGGCCGTGGAAGTCCTTGGCGTGAACCCGGAAGTGATCGGTGAGGCTGTTGATCCGCTCGGTGAGCAACGCGACCTGGACACGGGTGGAACCCGTGTCACGGTCGTGCAGCCCGTACTTCCTGACCGGCGTCGTCTGATTTGACATCGCGAACGGTTCCCTAATTTCCTTTAGCACAGTAAGTTAGACGCATCGGACACCGTTGTAAAGGCCATGACTATCGAAGCCCACGACCTCGTCGGCCGCACGATCGGCCCGTTCCGGCTGGCACGCCTCCTGGGCCAGGGCGGCTTCGCCTGGGTGTTCGTGGGCCACAAGCAAGCCGGGGACGAGGTCGCGGTCAAGGTCCTGAAGCCCCGCTACGCGGGCGATCCCCAGTTCGAGCAGCGTTTCCGCCGCGAGAGCGACACCGCGGCCCTGCTGGCGCACCCCAACATCATCCGGATCGGCCCGATCGCACGGCACGACGACCAAGTCTATTTCACGATGGACCTGTGCCCCGACAGCCTGGGCGAGCGCATCACCCGCGACGGTCCCCTGCCCGAACGCGACATCGTGCGCATTGCCGGCGACGTGGCGCGGGGCCTCGGCTATGCGCACGAGCAGGGCATCGTCCACCGCGACCTGAAGCCGGCGAACATCCTGCTGCGTCCCGATGGCACCGCGGTGATCGCCGACTTCGGCATCGCCCGGGCCGTGTCCAATTACGCGGCGTCCACCGGCATCAACATGACCATCGGCACGCCGCATTACCTGTCGCCGGAGCAGGCGCAGGGACGCCCGCTCGACCATCGCACCGACTTCTATTCCCTCGGGGTGACGCTGTTCAAAGCGGCCACCGGCGACGTGCCGTTCACGTCGACGGACTGGTTCGAGCTGGCCCGCATGCACGTGGAGGAGCCGCCGCCTGCGATCCGCCGGCGCCGGCCGGATCTGACGACACGCTTCGAGCGCGTGGTCGTGAAGTGCCTCGCGAAACATCCTGACGACCGGTATCAGACGGCCGCCGAGCTGCTGTCCGATCTGACTGAAGTGGAGGCCCCGTCCCGCCCCTCCGATGACGTCGGTCGCGAGCCGGCGGCCTCCACCGCCCGCCGCGCTCCGCGGAGTGCGAGGCGCCCGCTCCGCTGGATCGCCATCTTCGGCGCTCTGGGGGCGATCGCGACCGCGGTCGCGGTCGCGCTCAGGACGCTGCGCTGAACGCGCGCCGCACGGCCCGCACCAACCGCACCCACCACCCGCCTGCCGTGGCCGGCGCCTCCGCCGGTTCGGCGCCGACCCCCCACGGCGTGTCGAGCAGCGCGCGCGCCGCGCTCCGTAACTCCGCTTCGGCCCCCGCCGGAAACGGCCGGCCCGCCGGCCGCAGCTCGAACCCCTGGCCGCCCGAGCGGGCCGCCAGCTCGACCAGGCCCGGCGCCTCCCGCTCCACGATCCCGACGATCGCGCCCAACGGCGCCCGGGCCGCCGGCGGCGCCGTGAAGTAGGCCGCCGCCACCGCGGCAGCCACCCGCTCGGCGGGCGCGCGTCCCGCCACGAATGCTTCGAGCACGCTTCTAACGGAAGAAGCGGAGAACATCGTTGCCCAGGGCGAGCAGCATGATGAACACGAGGATCCAGAACCCCACGTTCAGCATCCGTACGCGCCACACGAGCGGCACGGGTTTCCCCAGCACCGCCTCCGCCAAGAGGAACACGACGTGGCCCCCGTCCAGCACGGGGATCGGCAGTATGTTGAGGACCGCCAGCTGCACGGAGAAAAACGCGAGGAAGTTGAGGAACGTATCCACACCCAGCCGGGCCACCTGCCCCGAGATCTGGCCGATCAGGATCGGGCCGCCCAGCTCCCGCACCGACCGCTGCCCGGTGACGAGCTCCCGCAGGAACACGATGATCGTCAACCCCGCGGCGCCCGTCTGGCGCAGCCCCGAGCCGAGGGCCACGCCGAGGGGCTGGCGCACGTAGGTCGTCGGGAGGTTCTGGAACGCCCCGATCTGGCCGTACACGCGCGGCCGGGGTGACGCGCTGTCCGTCTCGACCTGCGAGTCGGGAACCACCACGATGCGCTGCGGCACGCCGCGCCGGTCCACGTCCAGCTCGAGGGACCGCGCCGGACTGCGCCAGATCGCATGCAGCAGCTCGTTCCAGGACCGGACCGTGTCGCCGTTCGCGCGGACCACGAGATCGTCCGGCCGCAGACCCGCCCGCGCCGCGGGCCGTCCGGGCTCCACGATACCGATCCGCGCCGGCACCAGGGGCACGATGGCGCGAATCAGGGCGCGCCGGTCGACCGAGTCCGGAAGCACGAGCACGACGGGGTCCCCGCCGCCCGCGCGCGCGAGCCGCACGGTGTCCCGCGCTTCGAGGACGCCGCGCGCGACCGCGTTCCACGTGGTCACGGTGTCGTCGTTGACCCGCACGATCACGTCGCCGAATCGCAGCGCGGCCACTGCCCCGGCGCCAGCGGGAAGCTCGGTGACCCTGACCGAGTCCACCCGGGTCGTCGCGATCTCGGGCGTACCCAGCACGACGCTGATGCCGCTGTACACCACGAGCGCGAGCAGCACGTTCATCGTCACACCGGCGAGCATCACGATGAGGCGCGCCCAGATCGGCTGACGGTCGAACGCCCGGTCGGGGTCGACCGCGACACCGCTCTTCCCCCCCTCGAGCTCCGCGGCGACGCCCTCGTCCTCGAGGCCCGCCATCTTCACATAGCCGCCCAGTGGAATCGCGCACAGCCAGTACTCCGTCTCGCCCCGCGTGGTCTGCAGCAGCGGCGGCCCAAAGCCGATCGAGAATCGGAGCACCTGCACGCCCAGCGCCTTTGCCGCGAGAAAGTGCCCGGCTTCGTGCACCAGGATCAGCACGCCGAGGACGACGACGAGCGCCGTGATCGTCAGGAGCATGCGGCGTCCATGGCCAGCCGGCGCCCCTCAGCGTCGGCCGCGAGCACGGCGGCGAGCGTGTCCGCCTGGCCCGCGACGTGCCCATCGAGCGCCGCCCCGATCACCCCGGCGATCTGGCCGAACGGCAGCGCGCCCTCCAGGAATCGCTCGACCGCGACCTCGTTCGCCGCGTTGAACACGGCCGGTGCGGTACCGCCCGTCTCCCCTGCCGCGCGGCCGATCCCGTAGGCGGGGAACAGCGCGAAATCGATCGGCTCGAACGTCAGGACGCCCGCCGCCACCAGGTCGAGGCGCGGCGCGGCGGCGTCCGGTCGCCGCTCGGGATGGGTGAGCGCGTAGAGGATGGGCAGCTCCATGGAGGGGGCGCTCACCTGGGCGAGGCTCGAGCCGTCCACGAACTCGACGAGCGCGTGGATGATCGACTGCGGGTGCACGACGACATCCACCTGGTCGTACCGCATGCCGAACAGGAAATGGGCCTCGATCACCTCGAGCGCCTTGTTGACCAGGGTGGCCGAATCCACGGTGATCTTGCGTCCCATGCGCCACGTGGGGTGGTTGAGCGCTTCCCCCACCGTGGCGCGCGCCACGCGCTCGGGCGTCCAGGTCCGAAACGGACCGCCCGACGCCGTCAGGATGAGCCGCGCCACGTCGGCCGGCCGGCGGCCCGCGAGACACTGGAGGACGGCGCTATGCTCGGAGTCCACGGGGATCAACTCTCCCCCTCCCTCCCGCGCGGCGCGCGTCACGAGCTCCCCCGCCATCACCAGCGTCTCTTTGTTGGCCAGGGCCACGCGCTTGCCCGCGCGCAGTGCCGCCAGCGTGGCGTCGAGCCCCGCCGCCCCGACGATGCCGTTGACCACGATCCGCGCATCCGGCTGGGTGGCAGCCTCGACCAGGCAATCCGCCCCGCCACCCCCGTTGGCGAGCCCGACGTAGGCGGGCCGCCAGACGCGCGCCTGCTCCGCCAGCAGCTCCGCGTTGGTGGCCCCGGTCAACGCCACGACGTGAAACCGGTCGCGGTGGCGCCGCAGCACCTCGAGCGTCGCACGCCCGATCGAACCGGTCGAGCCCAGGACTGCCACGCCGATCGTCATGTCGTACCGTACACGCGGAAGAGGATCGCGCTGACCGGAATCACGTAATACAGCGAGTCGAGCCGGTCGAGGACGCCGCCGTGCCCGGGAATCAGGGTAGACGAGTCCTTCACGCCGGCCTCCCGCTTGAACAGCGACTCGGCGACGTCCCCCAACTGGCCGACGGTGCCGACGGCGAGCCCGACCCCGAGCAGCTGCGGCACGCTGACGTCCCACCCGAGCGGCCGCAGCGCGGCGACACCCAGCACCGCGGCCAGTGCCACGGCCGTGACCGCCCCCCCGATGGCGCCCGCCCAGGTCTTGTTGGGGGACAACACGGGGGCGAGCCGCGCGCCGCCGATCAGCGATCCGGCGGCCATCGCCGCCGTGTCGCATAACCACGTGAGGACGAGCGGAAACGCCACGAGGGCGGTCCGCGCGAGCGGAGCGGTCGGGCCGGCGGGCGAGTGCCGCAACAGCAGAAGGAATGCCGGGAGGGCGGCGGCGTACAGCACGCCGAAAACGGTGACCGCGACGGCCGCGAGGGGCCGTGCCCCGGGACCGCGGCGCATCGCCAGCAGCGGAAGCGCGAGCAGCCACCCCACCGCGGCGAACAGCGCCACGTCGACGCCGGCGCTGCGGGCGATCATCCAGTAGGCACCCAGGGGCAGGGCGACGGCGGCCCCGAAGCCCGCGCCCGACAGGGCCTCGACGCCCTGGCGCCGCGCCAGGCCGTACACTTCGCCCGTGCCCAGCACGGCGAGCGCGGCCAGGGCCACCGCGAGCAGCCAGCCACCGAACCAGATGATGGCGAGCACGGCGGGGATGGCGACGGCGGCAAACAGCAGGCGCTGGGCGAGGTTCGACATCACGACGTCGGCACCCTGCCGAACCGCCGCTCGCGCTGCTGATAGTCGAGGATGGCCTCCCACAGGGTTCGGCGCGTGAAATCCGGCCAGAGCACGGGCGTGAGGTACAACTCGGTATACGCCAGCTGCCACAGGAGGAAGTTCGAAATCCGCTGCTCGCCCGACGTGCGGATCAGGAGGTCGGGGTCGGGGAATCCCGCGGTATAGAGCCGACTCTGCACGGCCGACTCGTCGATCTCCTCGAGCCGTCGCGTGCCGCGGAGCACCTCCTCGGCGAGCAGGCGCGCGGCCCGGGCGATTTCGCCACGGGATGAGTACGACAGGCAGACGTGTAATGCCAGCTGACGGCCGTCGGCCGTCAGCGCCTGGACCCGCTCCACCGCGGCGCGGGCTCGCGGCGTGAGTCGCTCCAGCTCGCCGAACACCCGTACGACCACGCCCTCGCCCTTGAGCCGCTCAGCTTCCTGCTCGATGAATTCCTGCAACAGGTCCATCAGCGCGGCGATCTCGGTCGGCGGCCGCTGCCAGTTCTCCTCCGAGAAGGCGAACAGGGTGAGGACCTCCACGCCCGCGGCCACGGCGCCTTCCACGGCCTCCCGCACCGCCTTCATCCCGGCCCGGTGTCCCAGCGGCCGCGGCAGCCGCCGCTGATGCGCCCAGCGCCCATTGCCGTCCATGATGATGGCGACGTGACGGGGGACCGCCCCATGCAGCCTGACGCGAGCGAGGAGATCGGTGGTCATCGTCAGACCTCCATGATCTCCGCTTCCTTCGCCTTCACGTGCTCGTCGATGAGCCTGATGTGATCGTCATGCAGCTTCTGGATGTCCTTTTCGGCATGCTTCTTCTCGTCATCCGAGACGTGTTCCGTCTTCTTGATCCGGCTGTTGGCCTCGGTGCGCGCGTGCCGAATCGCGACTTTCCCCTCCTCGGCGAAGCGATGGACGACTTTGACCAGCTCCCTGCGCCGCTCCTCGTTGAGCGGCGGGAGTGGAATCCGGATGATCGTCCCGTCGTTCGAGGGGGTGAGACCGAGATCGGACGCGAGAATCGCCTTTTCGACGGCCTTGACCAGCCCCTTGTCCCACGGCTGGACCGTGAGCAATCGCGGCTCGGGTGCCGCCACGCTCGCGACCTGGGTCAGGGGCATCTCGCTGTCGTAAGCGTCCACCTTGACCAGATCGAGCAGTGACGTCGTCGCCTTCCCGGTGCGGACGGTGGACAGCTCACGCTTGACGGCCTCGACCGCCCGCTCCATGAGCTGCCGGGCCTGCTTGGAATGTTCCGCGAGGCTCATTGGACGATGGTGCCGACGCGCTCACCCGCCAGTACCCTCGCGGTCGCGCCGGGCTGGTTAATGTTGAATACGATGATGGGCAACCGGTTCTCCTTGCACAGCCCGAACGCGTTGGCGTCCATGACGGCGTAGCCGTTCACGAGGGCATCGCGAAACGACAGCTCCGGCAGGAACCGCGCGGTGGGGTCCTTCTTGGGGTCGGCCGTGTAGACGCCATCCACGTTGGTCGCCTTCATGAGCACCTGGGCTTCGATCTCGAGCGCCCGCAGCACGGCGGCGGTGTCGGTCGAGAAGTACGGGTTACCCGTGCCACCGGCAAAGATCACGACCCGGCCTTTTTCGAGGTGGCGCACGGCGCGCCGCCGGATGTACGGCTCCGCCAGCTCTTCCATGCGGATCGCCGTCATGACCCGCGTGTCCACGCCCTTGCGCTCGAGCATGTCCTGCAGCGCGAGGGCATTGATCACCGTCGCCAGCATGCCCATGTAGTCAGCCGAGACCCGGTCCATGCCCTGCGCGCTCGCGGCCGCGCCCCGCAGGATGTTGCCGCCGCCGACCACGAGCCCGAGCTGCACGCCCAGCGCCGCGACGGCCTTCAGCTCGTCGGTCAAACGTTCGATGACGCCGAAGTCGATCCCGCCGGCGGCGCGGTCGCCGGCGAACGCCTCACCAGAGAACTTGAGGAGGGCGCGGGGGTACGCCAGTTTCGCGGCCACTCAGTTGCCCCCGAGCTCGAAGCGGGCGAAGCGACGCACCTCGACCTTCTCGCCCGTCTTGGCCGCCATGGCCCTGACCAGATCGCCGATCGACTGCTTGTCGTCCTTGACGAACACCTGCTCCAGCAGCACGCTTTCCTGGTAGAACTTCTTGAGCATGCCCTCGACGATCTTGGACCGGATGTTCTCCGGCTTCTTTTGGTCGATGACCTGCGCCTCGTAGATGCGTCGCTCCCGGTCCACGACCTCGGCCGGCACGTCCTCGATGCGCACGGCGATCGGCTTGGCGGACGCGATGTGCAACGCCACGTCTCTGGCGAGCTGGCGGAAATCGTCCGTGCGCGCCACGAAGTCCGTCTCGCAATTGAGCTCGACGAGCACACCCACCTTGCCGTTGAAGTGGATGTAAGCGTCGATCAACCCGTCGCCGGCCGCCTTGGCCGCCCGCTTCTCGGCCTTGCCGGCGTACTTGACGCGCAGGATCTCCTCGGCCTTCGCCGGGTCGCCGCTCGCTTCCTCGAGCGCCTTCTTGCAGTCCATCATCCCGGCCCCGGTCCGGGCGCGGAGCTCGCTCACCATCGTCGCCGTGATCTTCATCGTCGTCACTCGTCACTCCCTATGAAAACGCCGCCCCCGCGCCGTGCGGCGGAGGGCGGCGGCTGGTGTCACCGGTCCACGCGGCCGCGCCCGCCGGGCTAGGCCTCGCTCGCGCCGGCGGCATCCGCCGGCGCCGGCGTTTCCTCCGGCTTGAGCCGCGCCGCGATGGCCTCGGGCTTCGGCCGCCGCTTGCGCCGCGCCGCCGGGCGCTTGCGCCGCTCCGCGTCGCCTTCCACCTCCACACCGGTTTCGGTCGAGTAGGTCACGGCATCCGCATCCTCGACGTGCTCGCGCACGGGCGCGTGGCGGCGGGCCTCAATGACCACGTCCGCCAGTGCCGCCGAGATCAGGGAGACGGCGCGGATGGCGTCGTCGTTGCCCGGAATCGGCACGGTGATCAGATCGGGGTCGGCGTTGGTGTCCACGATCGCGACCACCGGAATGCCCAGCTTGTTCGCCTCGGCGACCGCAATGCGCTCCTTCTTCGAGTCCACCACGAAGAGCGCGCCGGGGAGCCGACCCATGTTCTTGATGCCGGCCAGATTGCGGTCCAGCTTGTGGCGCTCACGGTCGAGGAGCAGCTGCTCTTTTTTCGTGTAATGCTCGAACTCGCCCTCGGACGCCCCCTGCTCCAGATCCTTGAGACGCTTGATCTGCTTGCGGATGGTCTGGAAGTTCGTGAGCGTTCCGCCCAGCCACCGCTCGGTCACGTAGAACGCGTTGCTGCGCTGCGCATCGGCTTGAATGACGCCCTTCAGCTGCCGTTTGGTGCACACGAACAACACACCCTCGCCGCGCAGCACCACTTCACGCACCAATGCCTCGGCGGCCTCGAGCTGCCGCAGGGTCTTCTGGAGATCGATGATGTAGATGCCGCTGCGTTCGGCGAAGATGAACCGCCGCATTTTCGGATTCCAGCGGCGGGTCTGGTGACCGAAATGCACGCCGGCTTCCAGCAGGTCCTGCAACTGAGGCTGCGCCATGCCCTTCCTTTCGGGTTGTTCGTCCGCCGCTGTCATCTCCCCGCCGACCCCGCCGTGCGCGGGGACCCCGTCGAGGATCGAGCGACGTGCGTGATGTCCGTCTACCGCTTGCTGAACTGGAACCGCTTCCGCGCCCCGGCGCGACCCGGCTTCTTGCGCTCGACCGCTCGCGGATCCCGCGTCAACAGTCCCTGGTCCCGGAGCTTCTTGCGGTGCTGCTCGTTCGCGCTCACCAGAGCGCGCGCAATCGCCAGCCGCAGCGCACCCGCCTGTCCCGAGACGCCGCCGCCCGCGCACAACGCCCGCACGTCGAACGCGCCCAGCGTGTCCGTGGCGACGAATGGCTGCTGAATGTGTGTCACGAGCGAAGGCCGCGGGAAATAGTCTCCCAACGTGCGCCCGTTGACGTTCCACTTTCCCGATCCCGGCGTGAGGTACACGCGGGCCACTCCCACTTTGCGGCGGCCGACGGCATGCCAGCGCAGTTCCGGCGTCAGTTCCATCAACCCTCCCCGAACGTCAGAGGCTCGGGACGCTGTGCGGCGTGCGGATGCGTCGGCCCCGCATACACCTTCAGCATCTGTTTGACCCGCTCGCGGGAGAGCGTCGTCTTGGGCAGCATCCCCCACACCGCCTTCTCGATCACGCGTTCCGGGTGCTTCGCGAGCACCGACGCCACCGGGGTGTGTTTCTCGTGCCCCATGTAGCCCGTGTGCCGGAAATAGCGTTTCTGCTCCATCTTGCGACCGCTGAGCTTCACCTGCTCCGCATTGACCACGACCACGAAGTCCCCCGCGGCGAGGTACGGGGTGAACGTCGGCTTGTGCTTGCCGCGGAGCACCTGTGCCACCCGGCTCGCGAGGCGCCCGAGGGGCTGCCCGGCGGCGTCCACCACCCACCAACGGCGGTCGATGTCCTCGGTCCTCAACACAAACGTCTTGGTCATGCGTCCCCTGCAGAATCCGGTTTTTGGGCAGACGAGCATTTTACCTGAGCCCTAAGGCCCTGTCAACGAGAGGGTTCCGTGGGCTCCGCCACCTCGAGGGTCACCAGCGGCGCCCCTTTCTCCACCACCTGCCCCGGCGCCACGTGTACCGCGGCGACGAGGCCCCCAGCCGCGGCCCGCAACTCGTTCTCCATCTTCATGGCCTCCACCACCACGAGCCCCTGGCCCACCCCCACCCGCTGGCCCACGGCCACCTCGACTCGCACCACGAGGCCCGGCATCGGCGCCCGCAGCACACCGCCGCCCGGCGCCCGGGGGGCCCGGCCGGTCAGCCGCTGGATTTCGCGCGTGCGTTCGTCCACCACGGCGATCTCGAAGCGCTCGCCGGCCAGCCCCAACGCCCACCGACCCGGCTCCTCGAGCGCCTGCGCCGCGAGCGTCCACGACGCGGCGCCCAGCAGCAGGTGGAACAACGGCGTCCCCGGGATGCCGGCGAAGTGGGCCTCGAACGGCGTACCGTCCACCACCACACGCCCGCCTTCGACCTCGACGACGTACTCCCGGTCCCGGATCGTGACGTGGTACTTCATACCGCCTCGCCGGGCGCGGCCGCCGTGGCGGTAGTCACGGCCGCAGGGCGTCGCGTCGCCCGGCGTCGCGCCACGCCGAGGCAGCGGCCGCGGTGCGCACGGCGGCGGGACGGGCGGCGGTGCGCCGGTCCTCGGCGAGCAGCGCCGCCGCCACCGCGACGGCGCGCGCGTGCGGCGCGGGAGGCGTGGCCGCGCGGAGGCGCGCGCCGGCGCGCTCGACGTAGCGAATGTCCACGTCGCCGCGCCAGAACTCCGGATCGTCCATGACGCGCAGGTGGAACGGCTGTGATGTCGGCAGGCCCACGATCACCAGCTCCCGGAGGGCGCGCCGCATGCGCGCGATCGCCGCGGGCCGAGTCTCCGCCCAGACGACGAGCTTGGCGAGCAACGGATCGTAGAATAGCGACACCTCGTTCCCCGCTTCCACCCCTCCCTCCCACCGCACCCCCATGCCCGCGGGCACGCGCAGGTACTGCAAGACTCCCGTGGCGGGCAGGAAGTCGTTGAATGGATCCTCCGCCGTGATGCGGCATTCGATCGCGTGCCCGCGCGGGTGGAGCGGGCCGCCGTGAACCCGCATCGGCTCGCCACGGGCGATGTGCAGTTGCTCCCGCACCAGGTCCACGCCGTACACCATCTCGGTGACGGGGTGCTCCACCTGGATACGCGTGTTCATTTCGAGGAAATAGAACTCTCCGGCCGGGGTGAGGAGGAACTCGATCGTCCCGGCTCCGACATACCCGACCGCGCCGCCGGCGGCCGTCGCAGCGTCCGACAGTCGGCGGCGCAGCGCGGGAGTCACCGCGACCGAGGGTGCCTCCTCGATCAGTTTCTGGTGACGCCGCTGTATCGAGCACTCGCGCTCCCCCAGCGCGACCACGCGTCCGTGCGCGTCGCCCAGGATCTGGATCTCCACGTGACGCGCGCGCTCGAGGTACTTCTCGAGGTAGAGCGATCCGTCGCCGAACGCCTTCTGCGCCTCGCTCGCCGCCGTCCGGAATCCCGCCGTGAGCTCCGCCGGGCCCGCGACCAGCCGCATGCCCTTGCCGCCCCCTCCCGCCGCCGCCTTGAGCAGCACGGGGTAGCCGATCCGCTCGGCCTCGCTGGCCGCCTGCGCCGCGTCCCCAATCGGCCGACTCGTTCCGGGCACCACCGGCACACCCGCCGCCTGCAGGCGCCGGCGCGCCTCGGTCTTGTCGCCCATCGCCGCGATCGCCGCGGCGGAGGGGCCGACGAACACGAGCCCCGCGTCCGTCACCGCGCGAGCGAAGGCCGCGCGCTCCGACAGAAACCCGTATCCCGGATGGACGGCATCGCAGCCGGACTCGCGCGCCGCTCGGAGCAGTGCGTCGATGTTGAGATAGGACTCGGCCGACGGGGCGGGACCCACGCACACCGCCGCGTCGGCCGCCCGGACATGGGGCGAGACACGATCGGCCTCGGAGTACACCGCGACCGCGGTGAGGCCCTCCTCGTGGCAGGCCCGGATCACGCGGAGCGCGATCTCACCGCGGTTGGCCACGAGCACACGCCGCACGCGGCTCAGGCCCCGCCGCTCATTCGGTGCGGACGCATCCCGTATCGGTGCCGAGGTTGAACGCGACGAACGCCGGACACAGCGCCGGGACGAGGCCCGCCGCCCGGCGGTAGACGCCCAGGGCCGGCTCGAACCACGGATCGCGCTGATTCCGGGCGAGCCGCGCGGCCTCGAAGACGAAATCGCCCGCGGGGGCGGCTCCGGTGGCGGCGCTCGCCACCCACACGAGCGGCGCCGCCCGCCACTCGAGCCGGGCGTGGGCCAGCGGCGGCTCGTCGAAGGCCATCGAGGCGCACAGCGGCCGCCGTGCCGCCAGCACGCGCCACACCGTTTCGGGATCGTGCGCCGCGCCGGGCGGCAGCAGCAGGTCGTCGGCGAGCCGCGCCCGGAACACTGCATCCGCGCGCCAGATGGCGAGCGGCACCACGCTCAGATCCGGCCGCAACCGGCGCGCCAGCCACAGCAACCACGTGCTGTAGGTGTCGGCGTCCCCGGCGGTGAGCAGCACGCCTTCCGCGGGGCACGCGCGCAGGAGGTTCTCGCCCAGCTCCGCCAGCACGGCGGGAAGGCGCACGCCGTCCTCCGCGGGATCGGCCGCGCCGGCGACCGCCTCGATGCCCAGGAGCTCCCAGGCGAGCAGCCGCGCCTCGCCCCAGGTGTACGCGCCGTAGGCGAGCGCCGTATCGCGCGTGGCGCCCGTGGCGTGGTCCGCGGCGGCCGCGAAGGCGGCGGCCGCCGTGTCCAGCGCCGAGCGCGTGGCCCGCTCGCCTCCCGCCGCGTGATCGACATGATAGGACGACGCGCGGGTGACGTACGCCTGGCCCAGCGCGAGCCAGCCGGCGGTGTCGCTCTCGTCGGCCCGCACGCGCCGCCACCACTCAGCCACCGAGTCGGCCGGCACCGGCACCGCCTGCAGCGCGAGCCACAGCGCGCTACAGAGGCAGATTCCCATGCTTCCGGGCGGGCACCCGCTCGCGTTTGGCCGCGAGCGTCGACAGCGCTTCGATCAGGCACGGCCGGGTCGCGCGGGGATCGATCACGTCGTCCAGAAACCCGCGTTCCGCCGCCCGATACGGGTGGGCAAAGCGTTCGCGGTACTCGGCGATCCGCTCCTCGGTGGCCTCGCTCTTGTACAGGATCTCGACGGCGCCCTTCGGTCCCATTACGGCGATCTCGGCGGTGGGCCAGGCGACGTTGAAATCCCCGCGAATGTGCTTCGAGCTCATGACGTCGTAGGCGCCGCCGTAGGCCTTGCGCGTGATGACCGTGAGCTTGGGCACGGTGGCCTCGGCATACGCATACAGCAATTTCGCGCCCTGGCGGATGATGCCGCCGTGCTCCTGCGCCACGCCGGGGAGAAACCCCGGCACGTCCTCGAAGGTGACGAGCGGGATGTTGAAGGCGTCGCAGAACCGGATGAAGCGTGCCCCTTTCACCGACGCATTGATGTCGAGCACCCCGGCGAGCACCGCGGGCTGGTTGGCGACGATCCCGACGCTCCGTCCGCCGAGCCGCGCGAACCCGACCAGGAGATTGCCCGCGAAATCCCGGTGTACCTCGAAAAACTCCGCATCGTCCACCACGCGGCGGACGACATCGTGCATGTCGTACGGCTTCGTCGCGTCGTCCGGCACGACGTCGAGCAACGCCTCGTCGCGACGGTCCACGGGGTCGGCCGTCTCACGGCTCGGGGGCCCGTCCAGGTTGTTCGCGGGCAGGTACGCCAGCAACGTGCGGATCGCCGCGAGGCACTCGAGCTCGGAGTCGTGGACGAAATGCGCCACGCCCGACGTCTGGCCGTGTACGTCCGCGCCGCCCAGTTGCTCGAAGTCGACCTCCTCGTGCGTCACCGTCTTCACCACGTTGGGACCGGTGACGAACATGTACGACACGCCCCGCACCATGAAAACGAAATCGGTGATGGCGGGACTGTACACCGCCCCACCGGCGCAGGGACCGAGCACGGCCGAAATCTGTGGCACCACGCCCGACGTGAGCGTGTTGCGCAGGAAGATGTCGGCGTAGCCACCGAGCGAGGCGACACCCTCCTGGATGCGGGCGCCGCCCGAGTCGTTGAGGCCGACGATGGGAGCGCCGTTACGCACCGCGAGGTCCATCACCTTGCAGATCTTCTCCGCGTGCGTTTCGGAGAGCGACCCGCCGAAGACGGTGAAGTCCTGCGCGAAGACATAGACGAGACGCCCGCCGACCCGTCCCCATCCGGTCACGACGCCGTCGCCCGGCACCTGCTGGTCCGCCAGGCCGAAGTCGGTCGCGCGGTGCGTCACGAAGCGGTCGAGCTCCACGAACGTGCCCGGATCGAGCAGGACATCGAGCCGCTCGCGGGCCGTCATCTTGCCCTTCGCATGCTGGGCAGCCACGCGCTCCGCGCCGCCGCCCTGCTCGGCCTCGGCACGCTTGCGTTGCAGGAGCTCCAGCTTCTCTTGCATGCTCATGACAGCATCAATCTAGACGGCCGGACCGCGACGGCATAGCCAGAGGGGCGGCCACCAGACCGGTGACCGCCCCTCGATGACTCCACGCCTCCCGCTCCCGGTTACGCGTCCGCCGACGGCGTCTCCTCCGGCCCGACCGGGTCCTCGGGCGACTGGGCGCCCTCGTCGTCGTCCACCCGGTCCGGCGCGACCTCCCCCACCGCGGGCGCGGCGGCCGCCATCGCCCCATCGTCCTGCGGCCATTCCGTCGCCGCCAGTACGATGCGATGATGAATGGGATCCACCTCGAGGACCTTCAACTCCACCGCCTGGCCGTCGCGGACGTGGTCGGCGATGTTCTGCACGTCGGGCAACGCCAGCTGCGATTGCGGCACGAAGCCCTCGATGTCGTTGCCGACATCGACCACCACGCCCTTGTCCATCAAGCGGAGCACCCGTCCGCGCAGCTCCGTGCCCACCGGGTACGTTTCCCCGATACGCAGCCACGGATCTTCCTGCGCCTGTTTCAGACCCAGCGAGATCCGCTTGTTGTCGGCATCGACGCTGAGCACGAGCACGTCCACCGTATCGCCCTTCTTCACAACCTCGGACGGATGCTGGACGCGGCGGGTCCAGGACATGTCGGAGATGTGCACCAGCCCGTCGATTCCGGGCTCGATCTCGACGAACGCACCGAAGGACGTCAGGTTGCGCACCTTGCCGGTGAGGCGCGTGCCCACCGGGAACTTCTGGGGCAGCGCCATCCAGGGATCCTCCTCGGTCTGCTTCATGCCGAGGGAGATCTTCTCCTCCCCTTCGTCCACCTTGAGCACGACCGCTTCGATCGTCTCGCCGATCGACACGACCTTCGACGGATGGCGGACGTTGCGCGTCCAGCTCATCTCGGAGATGTGAACCAGGCCCTCGATGCCGGGCTCCAGCTCGACGAACGCGCCGTAGTTGGTAATCGAGACCACCTTGCCCTGCACCCGCGTGCCGATCGGATACCGCTCGGCCACGTTCTGCCACGGGTAGGCCTGCAGCTGCTTGAGACCCAGGGAGATGCGTTCCCGCTCCCAGTCGATGTCGAGGATCTTGATGTCCAGCTCCTGACCGATCTGGACCAGCTCCGACGGATGGGCGATGCGACCGTAACTCATGTCGGTGATGTGCAGCAGGCCGTCGACGCCACCGAGATCGATGAACGCTCCGAAGTCGGTGATGTTCTTCACGACGCCTTTGCGCACCTGGGCCGCCTGCAGCTCCTTCATCAGGACGTCCCGCTTGGTCTTGCGCTCCGCTTCGAGGAGGACGCGGCGGCTGACGACGATGTTGCGGCGCCGCTTGTTGAGCTTGATGATCTTGAACTCGAACGACTGCCCGAGCAGCTCGTCGATGTTCGGGACCCGCCGCAGCGCGATCTGGCTCCCGGGAAGGAACGCATCCACCCCCATCAGGTCCACGACCACTCCGCCCTTGATCTTTTTCACGAGCGCGCCGCTGACCGCTTCGTCTTTCTCGAAGGCCTCGCGGATCCGCTCCCACACGCGCATGAAGTCGGCCTTCTTCTTCGACAGTACGACGGCGCCTTCGTGGTCTTCCAAGTGCTCGAGGAAGACCTCGATCTCGTCGCCCTCCTTCAGGCTCTTGGGATCCTTGAATTCATCGATCGCGACCGCGCCTTCGGACTTGAAGCCCACGTCGAGGATCACGGCGGTATCGGTCACGCGCAGCACGCGGGACTTCACGATCTCGCCCTCCTCGATGTTGGAGAGCGTGCCCTCGTACAGCTCGGTCATCCGCGCGATCTCCTCCGCCGAGTACTCCTCGTGGAGATCGGCCCGAACGCGGAGATGAGAGATCGACGGCGGGGTACTGCCGGAAGGAGTCGTGTCCTCGAGGTCCTGCGTATCCACCTGCATGCACACCGGTTGGGTTGCGGGTTTCAGGGTGCGACCCCGTCCATCGAGACCGGGATCCGTGAGCCGTGGAACTTACCCGGTGAGCCGCTCCCGCGCCAGCGCCGCAATACGGTCCACCTGCTCGCCCAGGCTCAACCGCGTGGTATCGAGCACGACCGCGTCGGGCGCCGCGCGCAGCGGGGCGACCTCCCGCGTGGAATCAGCGGCGTCCCGCGCGGCCAGTGCGTGGCCTTCGCGCCGCAGCAGCTCGGGGTCCGCGCCCTGTCCGTCCTGCGCCAGGCGCCGCCGGGCCCGTTCTTCGGGCGCCGCCGTCAGGAACACCTTGAGGAGGGCGTCGGGGAACACGACCGTGCCGATGTCGCGGCCGTCGACCACCACCCCACCCGCCACCTCCGCGACCGCCTCGCGCTGCCGGGCGTTCACCCAGGCCCGGACGGGCGCCAGCGCGGCGACCGCCGAGACGTGGCGCGTGACCCGGGCGGCGCGGATCGCCCGCTCCACGTCCACCCCCGCCACCTCCGGCCGAAACACGCCGTCCACGAGCACCAGGCGCACGGGCAGCTCCTCGGCGAGCGCGACGATCCGCTGGGGTGACCACTCCTCTTCCCTCTCCCGTCCCGCTCCCCCCAATCGATCCACCGCCGCCAGGGTGATGGCGCGGTACAGGGCACCGGAGTCCAGGTGCGCCATGTCCAGCCGCCGCGCCAGCTCCGCCGCCGTGGACGACTTGCCGGACGCCGCCGGACCGTCGATCGCGATCACGCGCGGGGTCACCGCACCCCCTTCGCCCCGCCGATCCGCGTGAGGTCGCGGAAGAACTCGGGGTAACTGATCGCGACCGACGCCCGCTCGGAGAGCCGGACGTCGGCGCCGGGGAGCGTGCCGAGCACCGCGAACGCCATCGCGAGACGATGGTCGCCTGCGGTGTCCACCCGCCCGCGCGGCGGCCCGTCGCTGCCCCGCACGTGCAGGTCGTTGCCCCGGGCCTCGGCGTCCGCTCCGACGGCCCGCAGGTTGGCCGCGATGAGGCGGAGCCGATCGCTTTCCTTCACGCGCAGCTCGCCGACTTCGCGAAACACGGTTTCACCCTCGGCGCGACTCGCGAGCACGGCCAGAATCGGCACCTCGTCGATCAGCCCTGGGATCTCCGGCGCCGCGACCACCGTCGCGCGCAACGCGGTGGGCCGCGCCACCAGATCGGCGACCGGCTCGCCGCCGGCGTCGCGCAGATTGAGCCGGTCCACCCGCGCTCCCATGCGTCCGAGCACGTCGAGCAACCCGGTCCGGGTCGGATTGACCCCCACGTCCTCCACGAGCAGCTCTCCGCCCGTGGCGAGCACGGCCGCCGCAATGAGAAAGGCCGCCGACGAGATGTCGCCCGGCACCGACATCACGAGAGGCGGGCATGCCGTCGTTCGGGCCGCCGGCTCGAACTCGATCGCGTCGCCGCTCCGGTGCATGCCCAGGCCGAGGTGGGCAAACAGCCGTTCGGTATGGTCGCGCGAGGGGTACGGCTCCCGCACCCGCACCCGCACCCCGCCGGTGAGCCCGGCCAAGAGCAGTGCACCCTTCACCTGCGCGCTGGCCACCGGCGAGTCGTAGTCGAGCGCCCGCAGCCGGCCGCCGCGAATCGTGAGCGGCAGCCCGTCGCTCGCGGCGAGGGTGACACGGACGCCCATCGCGCGCAGCGGGTCGGTGACCCGGCGCATCGGGCGGCGACGCAACGACGCGTCGCCCGTGAGCCGGGCGGCGAAGGGCTGGCCCGCGAGCGCGCCGAGGCCCAGCCGGGCCGTCGTCCCCGAATTCCCGCAGTGCAACGTCCCGACCGGCGCGCTGAGGCGTAGCCCCCCGCCCCGGACCCGCACCGTGGCGTCGCGACGCAGAGGCGACACCCCGACGCCGAGCGCGCGCAGCATCCGCGCGGTGCCGGCGACGTCCTCGGCGGCGAGCAGGCCGCGGAGCACGCTCTCGCCGCGAGCCAGGGCCGCGACAAACAGGGCGCGATGCGAGATGCTCTTGTCCCCCGGGGGCCGCACCCCGCCGCGGACGATCATGCACCGTGTCCGCGGCGCCAGCGCGCCGCCGCGGCGAGGGCGCCTTCCAGCGCGCGTGGGTCGTCGGCACCGAGGGCGTCCGCGAGGCGCGCCGCCGCGTCCGCCGCTGCGCGCAGTGCCGTGCCGGCCTCCGCCCGATTTTGCCACAGCGCCTCGACGCGACCGCGGTCCAGGTGCTGCGCGGGTGCGCTGAGCGCACGGGCCGTGGCTCCCGGCGCCGTGCCGGCCGGCAGACGCTCGGCGAGAACGGTGGCGAGCACTGCGGCCACGAGATCGGGGAGCTGCACGCCCAGGGCGGCGAGCACGTCGTGCCGCTCCGCATCGAGCACCACCGGGTGGGCGCCGCAGACGCACTGCCAGAAATGGGCGATCTCGCGCGCCGCGTCCTCGCCGCCCGGGACCGGGGCGACGTACACCGGGAGACCGTCGAACAGGTCCGCGCGGGCCGCGGCGAGCCCGTCGCCGAGCGGCTCCGCGGCCGGACGGCTGCCGGCAAAACGGCTCGCCAGCCCGAGCGTCGCCGCCCGCGCGACGATGGCGCACTTCGCGAGACCGACGTCGGTCATGAGCGCGCCCGGGGCGAGCCGCGGTCCGTGGCGCTCGAGCCAGTGGGTGTTGGCCGCGGGGGTTCCCGCGAGCACGACGAGGTCGCAGCGGGCCGTCACCTCGTCGGCGCGCGCCACGGCGTCGTGCACGATCCCCTCACGCACGGCGGCCGCGCGCTCGGCGGGACGGGGCGACCAACCCAGAACGGAGACGCCGGCCCGCTGCGCCCGCCGAGCCACCGATCCGCCGAGCGCGCCGATGCCGAGGATGCCCAGGAGCCGAGGTCTCACGGGAGGGAAAGCTAGAGCGGCGCGACGGGCGTGCAAACGCAGCAGGGCGGCCCCGCCGCTGCGGGACCGCCCTGCGCACTCCGGTGAACCGGGCTTACGGCCGCACGTTGTACTTGTCCGACCGGGCGAGTGTCACGGCAATCGAGCGACCGAGCACATTGCCACCGGTTTCGAGCCGGTAGGCCCCCGGCTTGATCATCACCGGGTTGCCGAACGCGGCGAGCCCGTCCCCGTCGGTCGTCGCGATGCACAGGCTGTCCGCACGCAAGAGCCCGGGACAGTAGAGCCCCGGCTCGGGCGCGCCGTTGTTGTCCACCGCGAACAGACGGACCTCGGTCGGGCTCGGGAAGGCGGCGCCAGCCGCGGTGATCGCCACGACGATGCCGCCGCCGGGACTCGTTGGCACCGGCTGGCCGACGTACCCGTCGAGCGGCTGGGTGACGAACGCGGCATCCACGCTCGCCAGGGCCTCGGTGCTGAACACCGAGCGCAGGCCGCCCGCGACCCCGCCGACGCCGCCGGGATTGACATACGCCGATGCATGGAGCGGTCGCGGCGCGACGAGCGATGCCGCGAAGCGCGCCACGGGACGGAGTCCGGCGAACAGCGACGCAGCCGTGCCGGGGGCCGCGGACACGGGGCACGGCGCGACGAGGAAGAACGCGTCCGCGTAGGGCAGCAGCCCGACGCTCGATTCCCGCACCAGCAGGTCCGACGCCGTCTCACAGAGACCGACGATGGCGCCGGGAGTCGCGAACGTGGCGCCCGGACGGACCATGGACCAGTCGTACGCCGACGCGCCGGCCGGAAATCCGTAGATGAGGACGCGCTCACCGAGGATCCCCGACCAGTTGCCCTGCGCGGGGGCGATACCGGAGCGTACGCCGTCGCGCGACAGGATGGGCGTGGCGTGGTTGTCCGACGGGCCGCGGACCGCGAACGCGCCGGGCTGCGCCGGATCGAGCGAGACTGTAAAGTCGGGGAGTGGATCCGGGAAGAAATCGGGCCCGTCCGCCGGGTCGAACATGCAGCGGATCAGCCCACGCGTGAGGTCCGAGCCGACCGACGGACTGCCGCCCGTCGAATTGTCGGCGGCGGCGGCCAGGTGCACCATGACGTCGAAGCCCCGCTCACGTGCCGTCGCCGTGCGCGCACCGGCCTGCTGCATCTGCTGCAGGAGATCGCGTACCTGGTTGAGCGTCGGCTGGCTGAAGTACCGCCGCGCGGACCGATTGACGTCGTTGAAATCGCAGGCCAGGGGATCCGATGTGCGCCGCAGCTCGGGCGCCGCGGGCGCTTCCGGCGCCCCGGGGCGGTCCGCGCACGCGAGCGCCAAGAGTGCGGCGGCGGCCGCACCGAGGAACAGTTTCGAATTCACGATATCTCCCTTGATGGCAACGAAAGGCTGCCCGGCTGGAATCGCCGAGCCTCGGTGTCCTTGGCGAAACCTAGAATACTGCAAGAGATGCGCTAGTGTCGCGGCGCTCGCGCAGCGCAAAGGCCCACTAGCACCGCGGGCCCGGCGCTCGCCGGGCACGGTGTGCCCGTGGCAGGGCCGCTACGGCCACCGTGTCATCCGCGCACGCCCGCCAGCGACCGGTACCGCGGGTCATCGCGCAGGTTACGGAACCACCACGTCTCGTCGCGGGCGAGGGACGCCCGGAGCTGGGGATTCGCGGCGTAGTAGGTGTTGAGCAACCGGATCGCCTCATCCGTGTCGCCGCGCAGATTGTGCACGATCGCCTCGAACAACGCGAGATCGCGGGTCGGGTCGAGGTCGGTGCCAGCCCGGGCCCGCTCGGCCACGCGCCGCGCGCTGTCGCCGAGCCCCGCCCGCGCGATCGCCATGGCCACGATCATCTGCCCGTAGTGCTGACGAAACGCGCGCTGCGCCGGTGCCCACGCCTGCTCATAGTCCCCGAGCAGACGCCACGCCAACGCAACGTCGGGCGCCTGCCCCTGCAACGCGAACAGCCACAGCTGGCACTCGATGAAGCGCGGATCACCGACGAACCGGGCCTGGCCTTCGTCGCACCAGCGCTCGGACTCGACCGGGTCGCCGAGGTCGAGCGATGCCTGGAACAGGCGCCACAGCGTCGTTTTCGCGGTGACGAGGTAGGGATCCGCCTCGTACGCCCGCAGGGCGGTGTTCTTCGCCTCGGCCGTGCGGGACTGGCCCATCAGCATGTGGCTCATCACGGTGAGGGCGAACGCCTGGTCGGGATTCGCCGCCACGGCAGCGCTGAGATCCTGCTCCACGGCGGCGAGCGTGGACGCAACGTCGCGCGAGGGCACGAGATTGAGCACGTAGCGCCAGTAGCGCAGCGTACCCCGGAGCTCGAGGGCGTCGGGATCGCCCGCCGCGCGGCTCAGCGCCCGGTCGGCGTGCTCGAGGCCGCGCTGCAGCCACGGGCCGGCGAACCGCGGGTCAAGCGCGTCCCCGAGATCGAGGCGCCGGTAGGCGATCCACCCCTGCCGCACGACGGGATCGCTCCAGTTCCGGTCCTGTGCCTCGGCCTGGCGGAGCAGCGAGTCCGCCGTATCGAGTTGTCGGCGAGCGGCCGCCGTGTCCGGCACCGCGATCAGGCGCTCGAAGTCCTTCACCGCCCGCTCCGCCCGCTGCGCGAGATCCCACGCCTCGGCGTCGCCCGTCGCCGCCCGGCTCGCCGCGAGCTGCACTTGCTCGCCCAGCCGGCGCCGCAAGAACACCGCCACCTCCTTCGCGACGTCGTCCTGGAGCGCGAACACGTCACCGCGGGGCCGCTCGAGCACGGTACTGCCGATCTCCGCGCCGGTGGCCGCGTTGACGAGCGCGACGCGCAGCCGCAGGCGGTCGCCCGACTGGGCCAGCGCTCCTTCGACGATGGTCCCGACGTTGAGCGCCCGCGCGATGCTGTCCGACCCCACCGGCGCGTCCTTGAACGGCGCGACGCCGTTGCGCGAGATCACCTCCAGCGCGCCCACCTGCCCCAGCTCGTGGATCAGGGCCTCGGTGAACCCGTCCGCCAGGTAGCCGAGGTTCCGGTCCTCGCTCTGGTCGGCGAAGTAGAGCACCGCGATGCGGCGGGCATCGGGCCCCCCCCCCTCGCCCGATCCCCCGCCCTTCCGTGCCAGAACCGCGCCGGCGACCCCGAGCACCACGGCCACCGCGGCCCCGATCCCGAGCGCCCGCCGCGACACGCGCGGCACCGATGGCAGCACGGTGCCGCCAGTCGGCGTCCGCGCGGCGGTCCCGCGCGTGGTGAGACGGCGCTGCGGCCCCGTCGTCCCGGACGGCACGACGAGCGCGTCCGCGAATTGCTGCGTCGTAGCGAAGCGGTCCGCCGGGGTCTTGTTCAGCGCCTTGAGGATGGCGTCTTCGACCGCGTCGGGGATCGTGGCGCGCACGATCGTGGGCGGCGACACGGCGTCCATCGAGTGCCGCGCCATGACCGCCATGGCAGTCGGGCCGGTGAACGGTGGCTCGCCGACCAGCATCTCGTAGAGCATGCACGCCAGGCTGTATTGGTCGCTCCGGCCGTCGATGTCCGGGCTCCCGGCCGACTGCTCGGGACTCATGTACGCCGGCGTCCCCACGACGGTCCCCGTCTGGGTGAGCGACTGATCGCTCGCGGCCGACACGGCCCGGGCGATGCCGAAGTCCGCGACGACGGCCACCCCACCCGACAGGAGCACGTTCTCGGGCTTGATGTCCCGGTGGACCACACCGCGACTGTGGGCGTAGCTCAGCGCCCCCGCCACCTCGACGGTCAGCTTGATCGCGTCCTCGAGGGATAGTTGCTTCTCCCGATTCATGCGATCGCGGAGGGATTCGCCCTCCACGAGCGGCATCACATAGTAGAGGAACTCCCCGGCCTGCCCGGAGTCGTACAGCGGCAGGATGTGCGGGTGCTGCAGGCGCGCCGCGATCTCGATCTCACGGGCGAAGCGGCCCGCTCCCATCGAGCTCGCCAGCTCGGGATGGAGCACCTTGATCGCCACTTGGCGACCGTGCTTGACGTCCTCGGCGAGGAAGACGGTCGCCATGCCGCCGCGGCCGAGCTCGCGCTCCACCGCGTAGGTCCCGGCCAGGGACTCGGTGAGAACCGTCAGCAAATCGGGCACGGGAGATCGAAGGGGGGCATGGCTCGCTCCGTAGGTTACGCGGGCCGGCGGCGTGCCGCCAGCACCGCACCTGCGAAGACGGGGGCGGCGCCGGCGTGCCGGCACCGCCCCTCCATCGGCGAGCGCGACGCGCTACGGTCGCGGCGTCAGGGTGTGGGCGTCGTGCTGGCGCGCGGAGCGCGGGGCGCGGGCGGGGGAGTCGCGCCAGGAACGGCGCCGCCCGGTCCGTGCGGCGCTTCCGGAGCCGCCACGTCGGACGGCCCGTCCGGCTCCGCCGAATCGAGGGTCGCGAGCGTCACCGACCCGTTGACCGTCTTGAAGCGCAGCAGCGTGCCGCCACCGCCGATCGTCGCCTGCAGTCGCCGCGGGTTGATCCGTCCCACCACCTGGAGCGGCAGGTCGCTGTGGACTTTGCCGTTCACGGTGGACGCTTCGAGCTGCGCGTTGATGTCGGACGGGACACGTACGCGAATCGACCCGTTGACGGTCTTCAGGTCGAGCTCCTGGGCACCCGCCGCCGCGAGAGCGGCGGTGATGCTGCCGTTGACCGTGGTCGCCTTCACCGCACCGCCCGCGTCGGTCACAATCACGCTGCCGTTGACCGTCTCGATCACCAGCGGCGCGGCGACGGCACCGGCCGTCACAGCGCCGTTCACCGTGGAGGCGTCGAGCGCCACGCCGTCCGGCAGTCGCACGACGAAGCGGACGGCCACGTCGTTGTGACCCTTCAGGTCCTTCACGTTGTAGACGCCGCCCGCACCGCAGTGGGCGGTGCCCGCCGTCCACAACGCGCAGATCGTCACCGAGCCGTTGGATGGCACGGCGACGATCTCGACCGATGCCGGATCGCCGCGCCGCCAGCTCTTCTGACCCGTGACGACGACCGAATCGCCGCTCGAGCGCTCGACCGTGATCGCGCCGTTGAGGTTGCGGATCCAGACGGGTCCGTCCGTGACCCGGCCCGCCCAGCTAAACGCGTCGACCCATTCCCGGTTGCGGTGGTCGACGTTCAGGTTGAGCCCGCCGTCGCGGATCAGGGACAGCGGCTCGAACGCCCGTACCTGACCGATGATGAACACGCCCACACCCGCCACGACGACGAAGAGGAAGGCGCCACGGACGATTTCCCGACGCCAGTCGCGCCACATCCGGTGCATCCAGGATGATTCGTGCTCAGCCGACATACGCACCTCCGACCCGCGTTGGCGAAGGACCCGCCGTGGCGCCATCCATCAATACCAGGCGACCGACCGAGCCGCCCGGCGGCGCCGGCGGCACCGCCGGCCGCTGGAGCGGCGGGGGAGCCTCGGTGGGACGCGGCAAGGCGCTGGCGGGCCCCGCCGGCGCTTCGACCGTGACGGGGGCCAGCGTCCCGCCGAACCACACGCGGGAGGGATCCGCCACCGCCCGCGCCCGGCCGACCACCGCGGGATCGAGATCGGCCGCGATGGCGGCCTGGGTGATGAGTCCGTACGACAACGAAAGAATCGCCGCGACCAGCAGCGGGAGAGCCCGCATGGATACCTCCGGGGCACGGACAGGACGGCCGCGGGCCGGCGGCCCACGTTCCACCAGTTAGGACGCAGAAACCACGGTGAAAGTTGCACGGCCGACGAGGGTTCCGGGGCCGGTGGGCGGGACCTCAGAACCCCAGATACCGCGTGGTCCGCAGGATGCCCTTGGTCACGCGCTCGGTGGGGGCGACCACGCGCAGGGCCCGGTGACGCCACCGCAGCACCCGGTCGAGGCGATACGGTCGCGCGGCATCGGCCAGCGGTGCCGGCACCGGGCGGCCGACGACCCGGGCCACGGCCCCCAACCACCGCCCCGCCGACGCCCGGTCGGGCACCTCACCCTGGTCCAGCCGCTGCCGCATCTCGCCCCAATCCACCGGCGCCCCGCTCACCCAGATGACCGCCGGATCGAGTAACAGGGCGAGCCGGAAGGAATCCTCCGGGTGCCGCAGGCCGTGCGCGATGCTGGCCCAGCACAGCTCGGTGGCAGAGGGCACGCGGACGCCGACTCCGCCGAAGTCCACCTCCGTGCTCGCGCCGACCATGCGCTCCCAGGCCAGGTGTGGCGGGACGTTGCGAGCTACGGACGTGTGCACCTCGACGGACACGCGGGCCGGACCCCACACCGAGGCTAGATGGTGATGCCCCACGCGGCTGGCGCGGGACGGTTTGACGTAGTCGTAGCCGCGGCTGCGCAGCAGATCCCAGCCTTCCCGGGCGCGCGCCTCGGGCAGCAGGATGTCCACGTCGCGCGTGGCGCGGGCGTCGGCGAAGGGATACCGGCCGGCGAGGGCGCGTCGGGCGACGCCTTTCATCAAGACGAACGGGATGCCCTGTTCCCCGAACGCCCGTGCCACGGTCTGCGCCTCGGCATCCACCAACAGGTTGAGGGCGGCGATGCGGCGGGCCAGCCCCGCGAGCCCGGCGGCGAAATCGGCATCCACGGCCGCGGCCAGACCCAGCTGGTCGAGGCGCCGGTCGAGCCACAGGGCGCAGCCCTCGAGGGCGACCAGCCGCAGCAGCGGACGGGCCGCGACGCGCCGCCAGCGTGCGCCCAGGCGATCGAGATCGAGCGGCGTGCCCGGCGCGAAGCACAGCGTCCGCAGCAGCCCGTCGGCCGCGTGCATCGTCAGGAGGCGCGGTCGGCCGGGTGCGAGAAATGCGCGATGAGCGTGTGGGCGTGAGTGCCGTCGGGGTCGGACTCGAGGTAGGGGGCTCCGTCGCGCTGCAACCACGCGTGCGCGCTGAGCGGGGCGTCCGTGGGACGCCGCACGCCGATGCACAGCTCCACGGGCCGGCCCGCGCGCCGCAACAGATAGTAGAGCACACCCGCGCGCTTGAGGCAGGTACGCCGCCACGGACCCGGCAGGCGCCGCAACAGACGGTCCACCCACCGCGCGAGCACCCGGTCATCGACCCCCGCCCGGGGGCGGCTGCCGGCCCCACGCCGCCCCTCGATCCAGCCGATCAACCGCGGCAGCGGCAGCACATAGAGCAGCGGAGGAATCACGAGCGCGGCGGCCGCGGCCCGGAATCGCCATCCCAGCGGGAGACCCGGCGTCATGAGGCGTCGGCCTCCTCGATGAGGTTCACCGCGCGGCAATGTTCGAGAAACGCGGTGACGGTGTCCAGAGCCACGTCGGCAGTGACCTCATACCGCTCGGTCAGGACCCCGACGAGCTCGTCGAGCGTGCACGGCCGGTCCAGCGCCTGGAGGATCGCCAACCCGGTCTCGGTCGTGGTGAAGTAGCGCCGGGTGCCGAGGTGCAGCACGACGCCGTCGCCCGAGACTTCGGCCACCCGAATGTCCCCGGTCCGCCGGTAGCGCGGGGTCACGAGGTCAGCTCCGCCAGGCGGTCCGGGCGGGCGAACAAGTCGCGGCCCAGCTTGACACGATAGCACCGCGCCTGACGCGCCAGGCGCGTGAGGAGGTCGAGATGCCCCTGCGCGAGGTCCGGCTCGAGCATCACCCACGCGGACCAGCGCACCAGCTCGGCCACGGCGGCCCGCGCGTCGAGCGGCGCGGCCGTGGTGGGCCCGGGACCGACCGTCGTGAAGAGCACGATGTCGGGCCGGACGAACGGCGTCCACGCGCCACCCAGGTCCTCGGGGAAATACCCCGTCTTGCCGCGGGCGCCCAGCGCGGTGCCCCCGGCCCGCGCGAGGAGCCGCTTCCCCCCATCGCGCAGGGCCAGTGGCGCCCGCGCCGCGACGACGCCGACGCCGCCCGGCCGCGCGGTGAGAAACGCGACATCGTCGGAGCCGACCTGCCAGCCGGCGGTCGCGAGCAGTGCCGCCGTGGTCGATTTACCGGCGCGGGCATTCCCCGCGATGAGCCAGCCCGTGCCGGAAGCGTCGATCGCGCTCGCCGCGTGCACGTGGTGCCAGCCCGCTCGTCGCACCAGCAGCACGAGGACTCCCATGAGAAAAGTCCGCGTCGCGTCCTCCGCGCGGCGCGCGGCCGCCGCCGAGAGGTAGACGGTCGCGGCGCTCGCTCCCGGCGCCAGATCGGCCCAGGCGGGCGCGGTTTCCCACTCGATGCGCAGGCCGCCGCCGCCACCCCGGCGGATGGTGACTTCGGGCTGCCGGAACAAGACGGGACCGGCGTGGTCGGCACCCGGGAGCGTGCCGTTCGCGCTGATCCGGAGGTCCAGCGCGAGCGGCACCGGCGGCTCCAGGCGGAGCGCGCCGAGCCAGTCGCCGACGATCGCGCCCACCGTCGGATCGACACACCGGACCGTCAGCGCGGGAGTCATGGCACAGCAATATGGAGGGTCAGCGGAAAACGCAACGCGCGCCAGCCACCCGGAGGCGGTCTGGCGCGCGCGAGACACCGTCCGCGGCTCGGCGCGGCCCGCTGTCGCTTGGTGGCGGAACCACGCCGCGATCGCGGGGCGGCCCCGTAGCCACCGCGTACGCTAGGTGGGCTGCCCGCCGTTCGACAGGAGCGTGACGTCGACCAGCGTTGCCTCCTCGCGCAGCGCGGGGGCAACGAAGGGCTTCTTGATGTTCGTTTCCGGAGCCATAGCCGACCTTCCGCGTGTGGGTACTCTAGCTAAGCGCACGGCCGAGTGTAGCGCAAGTCCCATACCGCCCATCAAGCTCCCGCGGCCGCGGCAGGGCATTGCCCGGCCACGACTTGCGCCTCCCGGGGCCCGGCACGCGGCCCGCATGTCACCGCTGCGCCACGAGCCGGAGCCACGACTGTGGACGGCCCGCGGCAGCGTGACGCGCCGGTGCTACCGCGGTTCCCGCCGCGCAGCCGTTAGACTGGTCCCTGCCGGCCGTTCGACAACAGTGTGACGTCGACCAGCGACGCCTCCTCACGCAGGACGGGAGCCTGGAAGGGCTTCCTGCTGCTCGTGTCCGGGATCATCGTCGACCTTCCGCGTTGGGGGTTCAGAAGCGGACTGCTGCCTCACCCCCTGGTAGGGCAAGTCCTGTACCGCCACGCGCGGCATCGCGGCATGCCCGGGAGAGGACTCGAACCTCTACGGGGTTGCCCCCCGGGGATTTTAAGTCCCCTGCGTCTACCGTTCCGCCACCCGGGCCGCAATCCCAAGTTACTCCATCGGCAACGACGCTGCCGCGACCACCTCGCAACACGCCAGTTTCGTTTGACAACCCCCCTATCCACAAATACCTTCTCCGCGCTCGGAGCGCTTGGTCGTCGTTCCCCTTTGGGAGACCGTGCATGCGGCGAATCGCGCGATACGTGGTAGGACTGTGCCTCGGTGTTCCCAGCGTGCTCCTGGGACAGGGCTTCGGTGTCTACGAGCACGGTGCGTGCGCCATGGGGCGTTCGGGCGTCGCTGCGGCGAGCCCCTGCCCCGACGGCTCGGCGATCTTCTTCAATCCGGCCGGCCTCGCGGGCTTGTCCGGCAACCGCGCGTCGGCGGGGGCGACGTTGATCGCCGCGACGGGCGGGTTCACCGACGACGCCACGGGCACGACGTGGGACCTCGACAATCCCCTGATCCCCGTCCCCCACGTCTACCTGACGCACGCGTTCGGCCCCGAAGCTCACCGCCGGCGTCGGCGTCTACGCCCCATACGGGCTCGAGACCCAGTGGCCCACCGCGGACTTCCCCGGCCGCTTCCTCGGCTGGAACTCGAAGCTCGCGTCGATCTATATCCAGCCGACCGTCGGCTACCAGCTCCATCCCCGGGTCAAGCTCGGTGTCGGGGTCGCTTACATCACGAGTCACGTCGAGTTGAAGCAGCGGGTCGATTTCTCGCAGCAGCTCGTGCCGTCGGCCACGGTGCCGCCGGGGACCAGGTTCTCCGCGCTGGGCATTCCGACCGGGACCGATTTCGCCGAAGCCCATCTCGACGCGAAGGGCAATGGCTGGGCGCTGAATGCCGGGGTGATCGTGAAAGTCAGCGAGCGGGTCTCGATCGGCGGCCATTACCTCACGCGCGCGACGATCGACTACGACGGTGACGCCACGTTCACCCAGATCCCGACGGGCCTGGTCCTGCCGCTGAACAACCCCATCAACCCCGCGACCCCGGTGCCGATCGACGTCCTGGTCGCGCCCAACTTCGGGGCCGGCGGCCCGCTGGCGAACACCAAGGCCACGACCTCCATCGTGATGCCCAACCAGGCGTCTATCGGCGTGGCGTGGCGGGCTGGTGAGGCTGTGACGCTCATGGCGGACTACCAGACGGTGCAGTGGCGCTGGTTCGAGCAGCTCGAGCTCGACTTCGCCAACCCCGCGGCGCCAGACCTCACGTTGCGCGAGGATTACGGCAATACCCACGCATTCCGTTTCGGTGCGCAGTGGGTGCGCTCCGAGAAGCTGACCCTGCGGGGCGGATACCTTTACCACACGGCGGCCGCGCCGCCGCAGACCGTGACGCCGCTGCTCCCCGAGGGAGCGCGCAACGAGTGGACGCTGGGTCTGGGCTGGCGGCTGACCCCGAAACTGCAGGCCGATCTCGGCTATCAGTATATCCGCCAGAACGATCGCCGCGGCCGTGTCCACGACGAGTCGGTGGGCAACACCGGCCTCTACACGTTCCAGGCGCAGCTGTTCGGCTTCGGCCTCGCCTACTCCTTCTGACGACGGAGACCAGAACGGTATGCGATTCTCGACCCGGTCTCTGACGGCGATCGCCCTCGTGCTGATGCTCGGCGCCTCCGCGTGCCGCGACGACACGCTGTTCCCGCCGGCCAGCCAGGTGTTGACCGATCCCCTGTTCGCGCGCTACGTCTCGATGGGGAACTCCATCACCGCCGGATTCCAGTCCGGCGGCATCAACGAGATCACCCAGAACCAGAGCTACGCGGTCCTGCTCGCCCGGGCAATGGGAACGACGTTCTTCACGCCCCTGATGCGCCTGCCCGGCTGTCCGGCGCCGTACACGAACATCTTCACCCAGACCCGGCCCGCGGGCGCGCCGCCCTGCGCGCTGCGCAAGGCCGCCGCCGTGCCGCCACCGTACATCAACAACGTCGCGGTGCCCGGGGCCGAAGTCATCGACATCTACGACAACCTCGACATCCGACCGCGAACGCGAACGCGCTCACGACGTTCTTTCTCGGCGGGCTCACGCAGGACCAGATGATGCAGCGCGTCGAGCCGACGTTCGTGAGCATCTGGATCGGCAACAACGACGTGCTCGGCGCCGCGACCAACGCCGTGAACGGCGGGGACACGACGCAGATCACGCCGGTCGCGACCTTCCAGGCCACGCTTCGACGCGATGATGGACTCCGTGGACGCGGCCGGTCCCGCGGGCGGCGCCATCATCGGCGTGGTCGAGGTAACCAAGGCGCCGTTCTTCAGCGCCGGCGCCGTGTACTGGGCGATCAAGAACGGCATGGTGCCGGGCGCCGCGTTCCCTCCCACCATGCTCGTGGACAACAACTGCGCGCCCGCCATCAGCGGCATCCCCGGCGCTCGCGGTGACGCGGTGCTCGTGCCGTTCCCCTACGGCGGCGCGCTGCTCACCGCCGCGGCCGGCGGCGCGCCCGCTTCGCTCAGCTGTGCCGACACCGTTCCGCAGATCCTCGTGCCGGCCGAGCTCGCACGGCTGATCGGAGCGAGCACGGCGTACAATGCGCACATCGCCGCCAGCGCGCAGGCCCGCGGCTGGGCCTACGTGGACCCAACCCGGCCTCGACAGCCTCGTGACGGTTCCCGGGGCGATTCTGTCGTTCCCGCTGTTCGGCGCTCCGTGCACGGCGAATCCGTTCGGCACTGGCCGCTCAGTGTGACGGCATCCACCCGAGCGCCGCGACGCACCGCCTCGTCGCCAACAAGCTGCGGCAGGCGATCAACACGACGTACGGCACTACGATCCGCGCGATCCCCTGAGCGGCTCCGATTTGCCGGTCGCGTTCCGGCCAAGCGGCACCCGCTGCCCCGCGGGTGCCGCTTGGCACATCCTGGCGGCGACGGCCGTCCTCGGCGCCGGCGCCCTCCACGCGCAAGCCGTGCCGCGCGCGGATCTGCCCGGCGCTCGTGCGCTGCGGATCACGTTCGACCCCCGCATCGAGTACTGGGATGAGGAGCTGGTGGACGGCACCGCCGTCCGCCTCGGCGCGGCGCTCACCGGGGACTCGGTCCTGGCCGGCCCCGCCCTCCCCGACCTCGCGCTGCTGCAATCGCACATCCGCGCCGCGGGCGCCACGCCCGGTTTCGTCGCGAACCTGGGCGCCGGGCGTCTGGTCGCGCTCGCCCAGCGCCGCGTCACTCCCCTCACGCTCGAACTGGGCCTCATCGACCGCATCGCGCTGGGGGTGACGGTGCCGCTCGTGCGCACGTCCGTGCGGGCGTCGTTCGCGCTGGACACGACGGGTGGCAACCTGGGGCTGAACCCGCTGCTCACCGACCCCGGGGCCCCGGCGACCTACGCCGCGTTCTTCGGGGCGTTCGCGTCGGCGCTCTCCAGCCTGGAAGCGGCGATCGCCGGCGGCGCCTACGGGTGCCCGGGTACGCCGCAGTGCGCGGCGGCGCAGGCGTTCCTCGACGATGCGCGCGGCGTGCGCGACGCGCTGGCCGGCACCGTCTACGGCACGGGCACGGGCGGTGGGACCCCGTTCCTGCCGCTCGCGGGCACCGCCGGCGCCACGGCCGTCGACGCCAATCTCGCCCGCATCCAAGAGGAGTTTCGCACGACCTACGGCGACCCGGGATTCACCGGGGCATTCCTGTTCCCGGCGGGGGCGAGCCCGCTCGACCGCGACGGGTTCGTGCAGGCCCTCGGCGATCCGACGCTGGGGTACGGGTCCCGGCCGTTTGTCGACACTCCCGTCCGTCACCGGTTCTGGCTCGGCGACGTCGAGCTCGCCGCGCGCGGCGCCGTCGTGCGCAGCGCGCGCTACGCCGCGACGGTCGGCCTGGTGTGGCGCCTTCCCACGGGGCACCGGGCATCCCCCGGGGATCCGCTGGCGGTGTCCGCCGGCGATGGACAGACGGACATCGAGGCGCAGCTGGTGCAGGAACTGATCCTGTGGCGCCGCCTGTGGCTCAATCTCTCGCTGCGCGGCGGCATCCAGCAGGCCACCGAGCGGGTGCGCCGGGTCGGACCGGCGGCCGCGTTTCTGCTGCGGCCCCAGTCCCAGGCCCCGCTCCGCTGGGATCCCGGAGACTACGTGGCGGTGGATTTCGCGCCGCTCTACCGGTTTCATCCCTGGTTCGCGGCGGGTGCGACGCTGGCGTATTACGCGCAGGGCGAGGACCGCTACGCGTTTCGCACGGTGCAGGATTCGATCGACCTCGCCACCCGCCTCGGCGGGGCGACGGCCGCCGCGTTCCTCGACGACGGCACGGCGCGGCGCGTGACGCGCGCCGGCGTCGCGGTGACCTATGCCGGTCCCGCGTTCGAGACCGGATTCACGGCCGAGCGGACGCTCACCGGCGGGAGCGGCCGCGTGCCGGCGGCCTGGCGGTTTCGGATGGTGCTGCGGGTGCGACAGCGGCTGTTCTGAGCAGCTCCTCGGCGTGGCGCAGGGCCGTCGCCATGTCGGGGTCCCCCAGCATCCGCGCCACTTCTCGGCGGCGCTCGTCCCCCGCGACGACCCGCACGTCACTCGTCGTCAATCCGCCCCGCGCCGACTTGGCCACTACGAGATGGCAGTCGGCGCGCGCCGCGATCTGCGGCAGGTGGGTGATGGCGAGCACCTGACGGCCGCCGCGCCCATGCGCCACTCGGGCCAGCGCGAGCCCGACCTGCGCCCCGACTTCCCCGCCGATGCCCTGATCGACCTCGTCGAACACCAGCGTGGGCACGGCGTCGTGCTCCGCGAGCACGACCTTGAGCGCGAGCATCAACCGAGACAGCTCGCCGCCCGACGCTGCCCGCGCCAGCGGTTGGGCCCCGAGTCCGACGTTGAGCTGCACCCAGAATCCCACCGTTTCCGCGCCGTCCCCCCGCGGCGCGGGCAGGGCCACCCGCTCGACGCCGAACGACCCACCCGGCATCCCGAGGGCCGGGAGCAACTCCGTCACCGCCCCGGCGAGCCGCGCCGCGCCGGTCTCGCGCTTCGCCGACAGGGCCGCGCACGCGCGCCCGAGATCCTCCGCCGCCGCGGCGCGTTGCGCAGCGACGTCCCGCCGGTCGAGCTCGGCCGTGTCGAGCAGATCCAGCTCGCGCGCGGCGCGATCCCGCGTCGCCAGCACATCCGGCAGCGCCGGCCCGTACTTCTGCCGCAGCCGGTGCAGCGCATCACGCCTCTCTTCGATCGCGGCCAGCGCGGCCGGATCGGCGTCCAGCCCGTCGGCCAGCGCGCGGGCCCCTCCCGCCAGCTCCTCCAGGTTCGCGAACGCCGCGTCCACCAGCTCCTGCCACTGCGCCGTCTCCGGCGCGATGCGGCCCAGCGCTGCGAGCAGGCGCGGTGCCCGGCCCAACGCGGTCGTCGCGGCCGCCTGCTCGAGCTCCCCGCACAGCCGCGCGATCTCCTCCGCGTGCGCCAGCCGCCGGGCGTGCGCCGTCAGCTCCTCGTCCTCCCCGATGCGCGGCGCGCACGTCGTGATCTCGTCCACGACGTGCCGCAGGTAGTCCGCCTTGCGCCGGATCTCATCCTGTTTGGCCGCGAGGTCTGCGTCCCGCCGATCGGCCTCGGCCAGCCGGGCATGGGCATCGCGCACCGCGGCCCGCTCGACCGCCGCGTCGGCATACGCGTCCAGCAGGTCGCGTTGCACGTCGGTACGCAGCAACGACTGCGTCTCGTGCTGCCCGTGCAGATCCACGAGCAGCGCGCCGAGCCGTGCGAGGATACCGACCGCGGTGGGACTGCCGTTCACCCACGCCCGCGAACGTCCCTCAGGCAGCACCTCGCGCTTGATGATGAGTGCGTCGCCGTCCCCCTCGATGCCGAGGGCCGCGAGGGCGGGACGAAGGCGGGCGCCGGCCCCGGCGACCAGCTCGACCGCGCCCTCGACCACGGCCTTGTCGGCGCCCGGCCGCACGACGTTGCCCGATGCACGCTCCCCCAGCAGCAGCGCGAGCGCGTCCACCAGAAGCGACTTTCCGGCGCCGGTTTCGCCGGTGAGGACGTTGAGGCCGGGTGCGAGCGGAAGCGTCACATCGGCAATCACCGCCAGGTCGCGCACGCGGAGCTCCGACAGCATCAGCGCCGTTCCCGGTCGCTCAAGTCCCCCCACTGCAGCTTCTGGCGCAGGCGGGCGAAGTACCCTTCGGGTCCGAGCCGGACCAGCTGGACCCGCCGCTCACCCTGCCGCACCGTGAGCCGGCTGTCGGGACTGAGGCGGGCCGAGACCTGCCCGTCGAACGACAGCAGCATCTCCTCGGTCGGCGCCGGCGGCAGCACGTCGATGGTGATCGCCATGCCGCCCGGCACCACGAGCGGTCGCACGGCGAGCGTATGAGGGCAGATCGCGGTGACGACGATGCAGTCCACGCCGGGCACGATGATCGGCCCACCGGCCGAGAGCGAGTACGCGGTCGAGCCGGTCGGCGTGGCCACGATGATGCCGTCCGCCGAGTACTGGCCGACTTCGTCGCCGTCCACGGCCACCCGCAGGCGGATCACGCGCGCGACGCCGCCCTTGTGCAGAACGACGTCGTTGAGGACGAGCGGCTCTTCCCGGCGGGTGCCGTGGGCGTCCTCCACGATCGGCTGCAGGGTGCGCCGCTGCTCCGTCGCAAACGCGCCCCGGGCGAGCGCGTCGAGGGACCACTCGAGCGAGCGGTCCGAGGCCGTCGTCAGGAAGCCCAGGCGTCCGACGTTCACGCCCAGAATCGGCACCTGCGCGCCGTCGAGCAAGCGGGCACCGCGCAGCAGGGTGCCGTCCCCGCCCAGCGTCAACAGGCAATCCACGGGACTCGCCGCCTCGAGCAGCGCCGGACGAGGCTCCGGCCACAGGTCGGCGATCGCCCGCTCGGTGCGGACCTCGATCCCGTGTCGCGGCGCCACCGCCGCCACCCGTGCCAGCAGGGCGCCCAGGTCCCGGTAGTTCGGGTTCCCGACGACGCCGATGATCATGACGGCAGCAGCGACTCCTCGGAGGACAGGGCGCGAATCCGCTCGGCGATGCCCTCGCCGGTGAGCCCGACCGCGGCGAGCTGACGCGCCCGCGGGGCGTGCTCCCACGTCCGATCGGGAACGCCGAGGGCCACCACCCGGACCTCGGGTGCCGCCAGCTGCACGACGCCTGCCAGCATGGCGCCGAAGCCGTTGACGACGCACCCATCCTCGATGGTCACGAGCATCTTGTGCTCGCGGATCAGCGCGTCGAGCATCTCTCGGTCGATCGGCTTGAGAAACCGGCAGTTCACCACCGTGACGTCGAGCCCGTCCGCGGCCAGGGCCCGCGCCGCGTCGAGCGCGGCGGGACACATCACGCCGACGGCGAGGATCGCGCACTCGCGGCCGCGCCGCAGCACCTCCCAGCTGGCGTACGGTACGGGAGCGACCTCGGCGGCGGGCGGCGCTTCCCCCGGGGCCTTGTCGCGCGGGTAGCGCAGACTGAACGGCCCCGCGTCGTGCGCCAACGCGCAGCGCAGCAGCCCGATCAGCTCCGCGCCGTCCTTCGGCGCCGTGACGGTCATGTGCGGACAGGCAAGGAGGTAGGGAATGTCGTACAGGCCCATGTGGGTCTGCCCGTCTTCGCCGACCATCCCCGCGCGATCCAGACAGAAGATCACCGGCAGCCGCTGGATGGCGACGTCGTGGATGATCGAGTCGTAGGCCCGCTGGAGGAAGGTCGAGTAGATCGCGACAACGGGACGGAGCCCCTGGGTCGCGAGGCCGGCCGCGAACGTCGTTGCGTGCGCTTCGGCGATCCCGACATCGAAGAACCGCTCGGGGTACTTCTTCTGGAACGCGCTCGTGCCCGTCCCCGACGGCATCGCCGCGGTGATCGTCACGAGGCCGGGGTATTCGCCCGCGAGCTGGGTCAGCGCTTCACCAACGATCTTCGTCCACATGGGCGGGCCCGGGCGGACCGGGCGCAACGCGCCCGTCACGGGATCGTACGGCGCGCGCGCGTGGTACTTCTCGCCGTCGGGCTCCGGCAGCGGGAACCCCTTCCCCTTCTCCGTCAACACGTGCAGCACGCGCGGGGTCTTCAGGTCGCGCACGATCTCCAGCGTCTGGACGAGCTGGTCCACATCATGCCCGTCGATCGGGCCGAAGTAGCGGAACCCCATCTCCTCGAACAGCATGCCCGGGGACCACAGGTTCTTGACGCTCTCCTCGAGCGTCTTGGCGAAATCGACGAGTTTCTGCCCGCCCACGACGTGCGACGTCTTTTCGATCAACGCCTTCACCCGCTCGCGCAACCGCACGGTGACCGGCGAGGCGATGATCGAGCCCAGGTACTTGCTGATGGCGCCCACGTTCGGCGCGATGGACATCCCGTTGTCGTTCACGATGAGGAGGATGTCGCGGTTGGAATGGCCCGCGTTGTTCATCGCTTCGTATGGCAGGCCGCAGGTGAGGGCGCCGTCGCCGACGACGGCCACCACTTTGTGGCTCTCGCCCCGCAGATCGCGCGCCACCGCCATGCCGAACGCGGCCGAGAGTGCGGTGCCCGCGTGACCGGCTCCGAAGTGGTCGTGCGGACTCTCGTCGCGCCGCAGGAAGCCCGACAGACCCCCGTCCTGGCGCAGCGTCGGCAGCCGCCCGTCGCGGCCCGTCAGGATCTTCCAGGGATACCCCTGATGCCCCACGTCCCAGACGATGCGGTCGCGGGGAGAGTCGAAGACGTGCAGCAACGCGACCGTCAGCTCGACGACCCCCAGACCCGCGCCGATGTGGCCACCGGTCTGCGAGACGACGTCGATCAGCCGCTGGCGCACCTCATCGGCGAGCTGCCGCAGGTCGGCGCGCGGCAGACCCCGCACGGCATCGGGACCGGTAATCTGTTCGAGCAGAGCCATGCTCACCTGGATCGGGTGACGATGTAGTGGGCCAGAGCAACTAGCGTAGGAGAAACTAACGCGCCCCGGCGCAGCTGGTCTACGGCCACTGCCGCCTGGCGCTCCGCCTCCGCGCGCGCGCCGCCCACCCCGAGGGCCGTCACGAAGGTCGATTTCGCGAGCACGGCATCCCGCCCAGCGGGCTTGCCCAGCTGGTCAGAGGTCGCCGTCGCATCCAGCACATCGTCGGCGATCTGAAACGCCAGCCCGATCGCATCGCCGTAGGCTCGCAGTGCCGCGAGGGCCGCCGGGGGCGCGTCGGGCGCCGCGAGTCCGCCGAGCACGCAGGACGCCGCGATCAACGCGCCAGTCTTGCGGTGATGAATACCGGCAAGCTGGTCCCCCGCCAGGTGCCGACCCTCGCTGTCGAGGTCCAGCACCTGGCCGCCGATCATCCCCCCGGCCCCCGCCGCGCGGAAGACCTCCCCTGCGATCGCCTGCCGCCGCGCCGGTGGCAGGTCCAGGCCCTCGCATCCGCGGGCGAGCACGCGCGCCGCGAGCCCGACCATGTGATACCCCGCCGTCGTGGCGGTGACGACGTCGAATGCCCGATGCGTGGTCGCCTGACCCCGTCGCAGATCGTCGTTGTCCATGCAGGGCAGGTCGTCGTGCACCAGGGAGTAAGCGTGCACCACCTCGACCGCGGCGGCCAGATCGGCGATTGCCGGATGCGTCCCCCCGAGCGCCTCGTAGCTCGCGCACAGGAGCGTGGGACGCAGCCGCTTCCCCGCCGAGAGCAGACTGTACCGCACCGCCGCCGGCACCGGCGGCGCCCACAGATCGTTCAGCCGCGATCCCCACTCGGCCAGCACGGCGTCCACCCGCCCGTGCACGTCCGCGAGGTAGGTCGAGAACGCGTCAGTCGTCGATGGCGTCAAGCCGCAGCGCGCCTCCGCGGTCCGCCAGGACCTGCCGCACCCGGGCCTCGGCCACCGCGAGCTGCTCGCGCGCCCGGCGCAGGCGTTCGACCCCGTCCTCGAACAACCGTAACGCGTCGTCGAGATCGAGCTCCTCGCCTTCGAGGCGCCGCACGATCTCCTCGAGCCGCGCGAGCTCGGCGCCGAAGTCCACGCGCTCGGCCATGCCTCAGGTCTCCTCGACGCGGGCCGGGACCTCGCCGTCCGCGACCCGCAGGCGGAACGCGAGTCCCGGGGGAAACTGCGCCGCGCGCCGCAGGACGCCGCCCGCGGCATTCCGCGCCACGGCATACCCCCGCGCCAGGACGCGCAGCGGCGACAGCGCGTCCAGCCGGCCCGCCGCCGCGGCCACGCGCGCGGCCGCGCGCTCGAGACGCCGCCCCATCGCACCCGCCAGGCGGTCGCCCGTGCGCGCCACCCGCTCGCCCATGCGCTCGGCCCGGCGATGGAGTCCGCGCGCCAGACGGTGGGCCAGCGCATCGAGCTGCGTGTCGATCTCCGCGCGGTCGGGCGTCACCGCCTCGGCCGCCGCCGAAGGCGTGGCCGCGCGCACATCGGCCACGAGATCGCACAGCGTGACGTCGGTCTCGTGGCCCACCGCCGAGACGACGGGCACCCCGACGGCCGCCACCGCGCGCGCCACCCGCTCGCTGTTGAAGGCCCACAGGTCCTCACGCGCGCCTCCGCCCCGACCGACGATCGCGACGTCGAGCCCCGGAATGCGCGCGAGGAGGGCCAGCGCGCGGCACAAATCGTCCTCGGCCTCCGCCCCCTGCACCCGCGCCGGCACCACCAGCAGCTCGGCCGCGGGCCAGCGGCGGGCCACTACCGCCATCACGTCGCGCACCGCTGCTCCGTCGGGGCTCGTGACGACGGCGATCCTGCGCGGATAGAGCGGCAGCGGCCGCTTGCGACCGCGCTCCAGCAGACCATCGCGCTCGAGCGCGGCGCGCGCCCGTTCGAACGCCAGGCGCCAGGCGCCGTCGGTTTCGGTCCCGAGCAGCTCCGCCACGGCCAGCCGGAAATCGCCGCGCTCCTCCCACACCGTCGGCTGTCCCAGGACGAACACCTGCTGGCCGTCCGCTGGCGGCACGCGCAGGCGGCGGTTGTCGCGCGCCCACATCACGCAGCGCAGCTGCGCGCGCGCGTCCCGCAGCGTGAAATACCAGTGCCCGCTCTGATAGGCCTTGAAGGACGTGACCTCGCCTCGCACCCACACCGGCCCGAGGCTCTGCTCCACGACGGAGCGGGCGCGCCGCGTCACCTCGCTCACGGTCCAGGCGCCCTCGGCCCCCGCGGCACCGAAGAGGCTCAGAGGGTCGCCCATTGCCGCGCCGCCTGCACCGTGTTGTCGAGCAGCATCGCGATCGTCATCGGCCCGACGCCGCCCGGCACCGGGGTGATCGCCCGACGCGACCTGCGCGCCGTCCGCGAAGTGCACGTCGCCGACGAGCCGGTAGCCCGACTTGGTCGGCAGGGTCCGTCGACGCGGTTGATGCCGACGTCGATCACGACGGCACCGGGCTTGATCATGTCGCCCGTGATGAACTCCGGCTTGCCGATCGCGACGATGAGGATGTCGGCGCGCCGCGTGTACGCTGCCGAGGTCGCGCGTGCGCGAGTGGCACACCGTCACGGTCGCGTTGCCGCCGGGCCCGTCCTGGAGCAACAGCGCCGCCATCGGCTTGCCCACGATGTTCGAGCGGCCGACGATCACGGCGTGCGCCCCCGACGTCTCCACGCCGGCGCGCACCAGCATCTCGCTGCACGCCCGACGGCGTGCCGGGCGGAAGCCGCTCGGGTCCCCGACGAACACCTTGCCGACGTTCACCGGATGGAAGCCGTCCACGTCCTTCGCCGGCGCGATGCGCCGCATCACCCGCTGGCTCGACATCTGGCTTCGGCAGCGGCATCTGCACGAGGATGCCGTGCACCGCGCGTCGGCGTTGAGCCGATCCACCAGCTCCAGCACCGCCGCTTCGGTGGTGTCGGCGGGCAGCCGGATGCGTCTCGTGGTACATCGCCGGCTTCCTCGCACGCCCGCCCCTTCTTGCGGACGTAGACCTGCGCTGGCGGGGTCCTCGCCGACGAGCACGACGGCCGAGGCCGGGCGTGACGCCGCGCGCCCGGAGCGCCGCGATCTCGCGCGGCGACGCTCCGCGCGCATCGCCTTCGCGACGGCCATGCCGTCGATCAGCTCAGCGGGCAAAGTCCACCGCCCTCGTCTCACGGATCACGACGACCTTGATCTGTCCCGGGTACTGCAGCTCGGCCTCGATGCGCCGCGCGATCTCCTCGGACAGCTCGGCCGCTCTGGCGTCGTCGACCGCCGTCGGGGATCACGATCACGCGGATCTCGCGGCCCGCCTGGATGGCGAACACCCGCTCCACGCCCGGGTAGCTCGCCGGCGATCTTCTCCAGCCCGTCGAGCCGCTTGACGTAGGTCTCGAACGCCTCGCGGCGCGCGCCGGGCCGCGAGCCCGAGATCGCGTCGGCGGCCTGCACGAGCACCGAGACCTCGCTCTCGTGCGGCACGTCGTCGTGGTGCGCCGCGATGCAGTTCACCACCAGCGGGTGCTCGCCGTAGCTTGGTCGCCACCTCGACGCCGAGCTGCACGTGCGTGCCCTCGTGCTCGTGCGTCAGCACCTTGCCGATGTCGTGCAGCAGCGCGCCGCGCTTGGCGCGATCGCGACGTCGAGCTCCAGCTCGGCCGCCATCATGCCGGCCAGCCACGCGACTTCCTTGGAGTGCTCGAGGATGTTCTGGCCGTAGCTCGTGCGCCACTTCATGCGGCCGATGAGCTTGATCAGCTCCGGGTGCAGGCCGTGAATCCCGACTTCGTACGCCGCCTGCTCGCCCGTCTCGACGATCCCGGCCTCGACTTCCTCCCGGGCCTTGGCCACCACTTCCTCGATGCGTCCGGGGTGGATGCGTCCGTCGGCGATGAGCTTCTCGAGCGCCAGCCGGCGCGACTTCGCGTCGCACGGGATCGAAGCAGGAGACGACCACGGTATCCGGCGTGTCGTCGATGATCACGTCCACGCCGGTGGCGAGCTCGAACGCGCGGATGTTGCGGCCCTCGCGACCGATGATCCGGCCCTTCATCTCGTCGTTCGGCAGCGGTACGGCAGCCACCGTGGATCTCCGCGGTCTGCTCGGCGGCGATGCGCTGCACGGCGAGGGTGACGATGCTTCGCGCCTCACGATCGGCGTCGCGCCGGGCCTGCTCCTTGATGTCGCGCTGGAGCGCGGCAGCCTCGGCGCGGGCCTGGTCCTCCGCCGCGCGCAGCAGCTCGCGCTTCGCCTCGTCCTGGGTGAGCCCCGCGATCTTCTCCAGCCGCTCGCGCACCTCCCGCTCGTGGCCGGCGAGCGCCTGGTCGCGCCCGTCCAGCTCCAGCCCGCGGGTCGCCAGCGTCTGCTCGCCGCGCTCCAGCCGGGTGGCGCGTTCTTCGAGCTCCGTCAGCCGCCGATCGAGCGTCACCTCGCGCCGCTCGAGCTCGCCCCGGCGCCGGCCCACTTCCTCCTCGAACGCCTCGCGCGTCTGCACCAGCTCTTCACGCGCGGCGATCTGGGCGCGCTGCCGAACGTCCTCGGCCAGCCGCTCGCGCTCGGCTGCCGCAGCCCGCCCGGCCATCTCGGCGGCGGCCGAGGCCGCCCGCCGGACGCTCTGGCGGGCGAGAACATATGCGGCCGCCCCGACAACGGCTCCGCCGCCGAGAACGGCCGCCCCCAGCTCCGCCCAGGTAGTCATCGATCTATGTCCTCGCAACGCCCCGCACGCAGGCGACGTTGGTTGATGCCGGGCTACTCTCCCGCCGCCCGGCGCTTCCCCGGCGGCAACATGCGGGCCACTTCATCGCCCAGCGCGGCCAGACGCACGCCGACGTCTCGCTCGCCACGGCGGGCCTGGAACAACTCGTTCGTGATGTCCAGCGCGGCGAGGATCGCGGCCTTGTGCGCTTCGACGATCGCGCCCTGCCCGAGGATCTTCTTCAGCGCCTGGTCCACGTAGGCGGCGACTTCGCGCGTATACTCCGGCGGCAGATCCGAGCGGACCGTGTACTCTTCGCCGCCGATCATCACGCGCACCGCATGTTTCTTCCCGGTCACGCGCCGCCTCCAACGCCGATCCGCGCCTGCTCCTCGAGGAACGCGAGCCGCGACATCAGATCGGCCACGCGAACCCGCGCCGCCTCGACCCGCTGGCGCAACAACCGGTTCTCCGCCTCCAGCTCGAGCGTCGTCGCGCGGGCGTCCGCGTCCGCGCCGCCTCGTGCGGCGCGGCCACCACGCGCCCCCTTGGCCTCCCCTTCCGCTTTGAGCGCCCGCGTCCGCCACCCGGCCAGCTCCTCGCCGAGCTCACGGACCATCCCTTCGAGATGCGTCAGCGCGCGCAGGTCAGCCCTCTCGCCGCCGTACATCGAGTTCGTCCTCCAACGCCCGCAAGACCCGGGCGAGCAGCGTGTCCACTTCTTGCTCGCGGAGCGTCCGCGCGGGATCGCGAAACGTGCAGTGCCACGCCACGCTGCGCCGGCCCGGCGGCACCGCCGCACCGCGGTACTCGTCGAACACCGCGACGTGCTCGAGCAATGCGCCCGCCGTGCGGCGGATCACCGCCTCGACCGCCGCGGCGCTCGTCTCGGCGCCGAGCACCAGCGCCAGGTCGCGCTCGACGGGGGGAGTCCCCGGCAGCGCCCGGTGCGCGACGGGCCGGGGCTCGATGGGATCGAGCCGGACCTCGAACCCGAACAGCAGCCCGGCCCAGGCCGGTCGGTCGGCCTCGAGCGGGCCCGCCCAACCCTCGACCACCCCGTCCGCCCGGACGGCTTCCCAGCCCGCGCCCTCCGCCGCAACGCGGACAGTGGCGTCGGGCTGTGCCGCGGCCACAGCCAACGCAAAGTGCTGCTTGACGTCCCAGATGTCCATATCAGGAACGGTGCCCCCTTCCGTCCAGTGGGGGGGGCGCCGGCCCCCGGTGATCACGCCGGCCACGGACGTCCACTCCTCGGGGAGCTCGCGCGACCCGGGTCCCGCGTCCTGCGTCCCCCGCCGGAAGACCGTCCCCACTTCGAACAGCCGAATGTCCCGGTTCCTCGCGGCCCAGTTGGACTCGACCCGCCGCACGAGGCCCGGGAGCAGCCGGCTGCGCAGAAACCGCTCCTCGGCGGACATCGGGTTGAGGATCTCCACCGCGTCGGGCCCGTCCGCCTGCCCGAGCGGGAAGGTCCGTGCCTCCAGCAGCCCGCCGCGCACGCACTGCTCGCGCACGCGGGACTTCGCGCGTTCCACCGGCGCGTCGGGTACCGTACCGAGACGATAGGGGCGCAACTCGTCCGGAAACGAATCGTATCCGCGCAGGCGGGCCACCTCCTCGATGAGATCGACGTCCCGCGTCACGTCCGGCCGCCAGCCCGGCACCTGCACCGCGAGCCGCTCTTCCTTCGGGGCCGCCACGAATCCGACGCTCGAGAGCAGCCGCTCGATTTCCGCCCGCGCGACCGGGACGCCGAGCAGGCGCTCGACCCGGTCCGGCCGCAGGAACACGGTGCGCGGTTGTTGCGGCTCGGGCCAGATGTCGAGCGGCGGCTCACGGACCTCGCCGCCGGCGACCGCCACGATGAGCTCCAGGGCCCGGCGCATGGCGTCGGGCATGCCGAGCATGTCGATGCCGCGCTCGAAGCGGTAGCTCGACTCGCTCGTCAGGGCGAGGGCGCGGCGCGTGCGGCGGATCCGGGTCGGCTGGAAGTAGGCGCACTCGATCACCAGATCCGCGGTCCGCGCGCCCACTTCAGACTCGGCGCTGCCCATCACGCCGGCGACGATCGTCGGGCGCTCGGCGTCACAGATGACGGTCATCTCCGCGGTGAGCGCGCGCGTCGCGCCGTCGAGCGTCACGATGCGCTCGCCCGGGCGCGCGCGCCGCACCACGACGGCGGGCCCCCGGAGGGCCGCGAGATCGAACGCGTGCAGCGGCTGGTTGAGCTCGAACAGGATGTAGTTCGTGGCGTCGACCACGTTGTTGATGGAACGTTGCCCCACGGCCTCCAGCCGCTGGGCGAGCCACGCGGGCGACGGTCCGACCGTCACGCCCCGGATCACGGCCATCAGGTACCGGCGAGCGCCCTCGGGGTCCTCGAGCCGCACCTCCAGGCCGTCCACGCGGCCGCCGTCCGACACGCGCGTGGGTGGGCGCCGCAGCACCGCGACCTGCGGCCCCTCCGCCGGCGCGCCCGCCACCGCGGGGAGCCTCACCGTGCCGCCGAGCACGGCCGCCAGGTCGCGGGCCACGCCCTTGTGACCGAGCAGGTCGGGACGGTTCGGGGTGACCTCGATGTGCAGCTGGTGGTCGGCGAGCGGCCACGCGGTGAGCAACGGAGTCCCCGGCGCGGCCGCGGTGTCGAGCTCCAGGATCCCGGCGTGATCCTCGCCCAACGCCAGCTCTTTCGCCGACAGCAGCATCCCGTTCGAGACCACGCCCCGGATTTTGCGGCGCTCGAGCCGCACTCCGCCCGGGAGCACAGCGCCCACCGGCCCGAAGGGATAGACTCGTCCGGCCGCCACGTTGGGCGCGCCGCAGACCACTTCGAGCGGGCCGTCGGGACGTCCGGCGTCGACCAGGCACACGGTGAGACGGTCCGCGTCCGGGTGCTTGCGGACTTCGAGCACGCGGGCGACCACCACGTCGGCCAGATCCTGGTGCAGCGGCACGATGGCCTCGACCGGCGCCCCCAGCATGTGCAGGCGTTCCTCCAGCTCCGCCGTGTCGAGCGGACGCCCCAGCAGCTCCTCGAGCCAGCGCCGCGACACGATCATCGGGCGGGCCCCGCGAACTGCTGCAGGAACCGCACATCGCTCTCGAAGAACAGGCGGATGTCCGGGATGCCGTGGCGCACCATCGCGATGCGGGCGGGGCCCATGCCGAAGGCGAAACCGGTATTGCGCTCGGCGTCCACGCCGCAGTTCTCGAGCACCGCCGGATGCACCATGCCCGCGCCCAGGATCTCGATCCAGCCCGTCTGCTTGCAGGTCGAGCACCCGCGGCCTTCGCACACGGAGCAGCTCGCGGCCATGTCGGCCGAGGGCTCGGTGAACGGGAAGTAGGACGGCGAGAAGCGCACTCGGGTCCGCGGCCCGAAAAAGCGCCGGGCGAACGTCGCCAGCGTCGCCTTGAAATCCACAAAGCTGATGCCCTCATCGACCGCCAGTCCCTCGATCTGCTCGAACACGGGCGAATGGGACGGATCGAAGGTGTCACGCCGGTACACTTGCCCCGGGATCACGACGCGGATGGGCGGCGGATAGGTCTCGAGCGTCCGGATCTGCACCGGCGAGGTGTGGGTGCGCAAGAGCGCGTCCGCGCCCAGGTAGAACGAGTCCTGCGAGTCGAGCGCCGGATGGTCCTTCGAGAAGTTGAGGGCGTAGAAGTTGTTGCGCTCGTTCTCGGCTTCCGGCCCGACCGCGCGGGTGAAGCCGAGCTCCCGAAAGATGTCGCAGATCTCATCCACGACTTGCGTGACCAGGTGCAACCCGCCGCGCCAGCTGGCCCGGCCCGGCATGGTGAAGTCGGCGCCCTGCGGGACCCGCGCCGCGTGTGCCAGGGCGGCGGCACGCGCGTCGAAGGCCTGCTCCAGCTCGCGCTTGAGCACGTTGGCCGCGGCGCCCACCACGCGGCGCGCCTCCGGGTCGAGCTCGGCGAGACGTTTGAGGATCAGGGTGAGGGCGCCGGCTCGGCGGCCGAGGAGCTCGGTCTTGAGCTCCTGCAGCCGCTGCGCGTCGGCCTGCGCGATGTCAGGGAGGCGCCCCCGCAGGCCGTCGAGGCTCGCGAGGAGATCGCTCATCTCAGAGCGCTTTCTTCGCGACCTCGGCGAGTTGCTCGAACGCGACGGGGTCGCGCACCGCCAGGTCCGCCAGTGCCTTGCGATTGATGTCCACGCCCGCGCGCTTCAGTCCGCTCATGAAGCGGTTGTACGACAGCTCGTGCAACCGCGCCGCGGCGTTGATCCGCGTGATCCACAGGCGCCGGAACTCGCCCTTCTTGCGACGCCGATCGCGATAGGCATACCGCGCCGCCCGCTCGACGCTTTCCTTCGCCGCCTTCCACAGCTTGCTGCGCCCGCCGAAGTAGCCCTTGGCGAGCTTCATCACCTTGTTCTTGCGCTTCAGCCGCGCAACGTTGCTCTTCACGCGTGGCATGGTCGACTCCTCACGCCCTCAGGAGGCGCTTCAGTCGCGCCTCGTCCGCCCGCGAAGCGAGCGTCGCCTTGCGCAGGTGGCGCTTCCGCTTCGGGTGCTTCTTGGTCAGGATGTGCGATTTGTTCGCCCGGTAGCGGCGGACCTTGCCGCTGCCCGTCAGGCGGACGCGCTTCCGCAGCGCGCGCTTCGTCTTCATTTTCGGCATCGGCTTCCCCAATCACGGCGCCGGACGTTGCCGCCCGGGCACCGGTCGCGATTCATTTCGGCGCCAGCACCATCGTCATGTTCCGGCCCTCGAGCTTCGGATCCTGCTCGATCTTGCCCACGTCCTTCAGCTCCGCCGCGACGCGGTCGAGCACGTCGCGCCCCAGTTCCACGTGGGCCATCTGCCGCCCGCGGAACATCATCGTCACCTTCACCTTGTTGCCGTCCTGCAGGAACTCGCGGGCATGCCGTGTCTTGAACGCGAAGTCGTGATCGTCGATCCCCGGCCGGTACTTCACTTCCTTCAGATGGATGACGTGCTGCTTCTTCTTCGCCGCGCGCGCCGCCTTCGCCTGCTCGAACTTGTACTTGCCGTAGTCCATGATCTTGACCACGGGCGGCCGCGCCAGCGGAGCGACTTCGACCAGATCGAGCCCCTGCTCCTGAGCCAGTCCGAGGGCTTCGTCGACCGTCAGCACCCCGAGTTGCTCGCCCGTGTGGGAGATCACCCGCACCGGACTGATGCGGATCTGCCGGTTGACCCGAGTACGCTGGGTCCGTGAGCTGTCGATCGTCAGGTGAGCGTGTCCTCCCTCCAGCATCAACGAAAAAAGCGGACTCCGGCCCCGGAATCCGCGTCGCCCGCGGCGCACCGGCGCCGGCGGGGAATGCGTGTCGGAACCCTGTGGCTCCCGCGCGCTCGCGCGCCGGGGCATGCGGGTGGGGCGCGTCGCGCCCGCTTACCAAATTGTGCGGTCGAAGTTATCCGATGGTCCACCGATCCACAAGAGCAAAGCCGTTCCCGTCGCGCTCCAGCCGGCCTGCGACCACGGTCGGGTCGTGCTGGAAGACCAATCGCCAACGCTCCGCCAGGGCCCGGGCGTACAGCGCGCGCCGGGTCTCGAGGGTCCGCAGCGGCTCCACGTCGTACCCCATGATCCACGGCAGCGGGAGGTGCGCCGCGGTGGGCACGAGATCCGCGAGAAAACAGGCGCGCTCCGCACCGTGCTCCACCAGGACCGACTGGTGCCCGGGGGTGTGGCCGGGCGTCGGCAGGCAGCGGATCCCCGGCAGCAGTTCCCGCTCGCCGTCGAGCAGAGTGAAGTCGATGGGCTCGATGTTGTGCGGCAGGTAGCTCGCTCGCGTGCGCTCGTTCCCGAGCCGGGTGAACTCGAGCTCCGAGCGCTGCACCACGTAGCGCGCCCGCGGGAAGCTCGGCCGGATCGCGCCTCCGGGGTCCCGCCAGGTGTTGCCGCCGGCGTGATCGAAGTGGAGGTGCGTATCGATCACCCACGCGATGTCGTCGGGCCCATGCCCCAGTTCGCCCAGCGCGTCCTCGACCGCCGTGCGTCCCCCGCGGCCGGCGTTGTCCAGTCCGTAGATGTCCTTGAACCGATCCGATTCCTTGTTGCCCGCGCCCGTGTCGATCAGCACCAGTCCGTCGTCGTGCTCGACCAACAGGCAGCGGAGCGCCAGCGGGATGCGGTTGCGCTCGTCGGGTGCGATGCGCTGCTCCCACAGCGGCTTGGGAACCACGCCGAACATCGCGCCGCCGTCGAGGTGCTGGCGGCCGCCCTCGAGCGCGTGGCAGGTCCAGCGGCCGACGGAGAAGGTGGTGTGGGGCACGGGCGCTAGGCGCCGTTCACACGTCAGCCCGCCGGAGTGGCAGCGTCATACACCGCGGTCCGCCGCCGCCACGCACCAGCTCGCTCCCCTCGAACGTGATGATGCCGCGCTCGTCGTCCTCCAGGGCGTCCTCCCCGGTCAACAGGTCGACCGCCGGGATCACGCGGAACCCCGCCCCCGCGAGCTCGGCGAGGGTCGCCTCGTTGCGCGCGTACGTCAGACCGACCCCCGGCCGCACGCAGAAGAAGTTGCACGCCGAGGCCCACTGCTCCCGCTCCTGGAGCGGGCGCTGGCTGCCGCCGCAGAACACCGGCTCGAGCGGCAGATCCACCGCCTGCATCGCAGCGAAAAAGTTGGGCATTTCCTTGACGCCCTTCGAGCGCTTGCGGCGATGCAGCACGGCGAGCCGTTCCGGTCCGATGAAGAACGGCGGGTACACCACACACATGTCGCGGTCGATGTGCGTGAAGATCATGTCGAGGTGAATGGCCGTGCGCTCGTTGGGTAGCACCACGATCACGACATCGGTCACGCCACAATGCTCGAACGCCAGATCGCAGAGATGGTCCAGCGCGGCGGGGCTGGAGCGCTCGGAAAACCCGAGAATCAGCAGATCGGGGCGCACCGGGTGCACGTCGCCACCCTCGAGCGTGTAGTTGGGGCGCCGCTCCTCCGAGCCGTCGTACAGAATCCCCGCATTGGCGAACCGGGGGTGATACCGGAACAACGCCTTGATCAGCAGTTCCTCGGTCCAGCGCACGCCGTAGCGCATCGAGCCGATCACCGAGTGCTCGCCGATCACGATGCCGACGTCGCGCGTGAAGAACAGGTTCGGGAGCGGCGGCAGGGCGTAGCCCACTTCGTTCAGCGCGCGGGCGATCGGCCCCCCGTCTTCGAGCGTCCCCTCGATCATCACGCCCACGAGGTCGGCCGCCGAGAGCTTCTCGAGCCGCTTGGCGAGGGCGTCCAACGGCACGACCTCGAGGGCCCGCGTGATGAGAAACTCGCGCACCTCCGGCTCGGCCACCACCTCGGCCAGCAAGTCCCGCACTTCGAGCACTTCGGCGTAGCGCTCGAGCACCGCCACCAGGCGGCGGTGCTCCCGCTGCGCCATCTCGAGGTCGATGATGTCGTCGTATAGGTAGTCCTCGCGGCTCCCCGGCGTCACCGCGACCAGCTCGCGGCCGGGCGTGTGCACGAGCACGGCCGCGAGTGGGCCGATCTCCGAAGTGACGCGGACGGCGGGCATGGGACGCGGAATCTAATGGTCCGCGGGGCCGGAGGCTAACGTGTTGCCGGACCTGCTGTTGCAGATTACGGGTGCGCCAGCGCGTACGCCAGGGCCTCGAGCTCGAGCGCCATGCTCACGGTCTTCATGCGGACCGACGGCGGCACGGCGAGGGGGACCGGCGCGAAGTTGAGGATGCCCCGCACGCCCGCGCGGGCCAGGCGATCCACCACGCCCTGCGCCGCCTCGCCGGGCGTGACGACGATCGCGATGTCCGTCGGCTCGCGCCGCAGGTCCGCTTCCAGGTGTCCGATGTCGCGCACCGCGAGACCGTTCCAGCGCGTGCCGACCTTGCGCGGGTCGTGGTCGTAGATCGCGACGATCTCGAAGCCGCGCTCGCGGAATCCCTGGTATTGCACCAGCGCCCCGCCCAGCTTCCCCGCCCCGACGAGGATCACCCGATACCCCCGCCGCAGCCCCAGGATGTCGCGGATCCGCGCGGTCAGCTCCGCCACCGCGTAGCCCAGGCCGCGCTTGCCGAACGAACCGAAGAGCGACAGGTCCTTGCGCACCTGCGCCGAGGTCGTCCCCCCGAGCCGCGCCAGCTCGCCGGAGGAGATCGTGGCCCGCTGGTCCTCCGCGTATTGCTCGAGGAAGCGGAGATAGAGCGACAGCCGCCGGATCGTGGAGTCGGAGATTTTGCGGGCCATATTGTGAATGATTTCACAATCGGATCGCCCGGCGCAAGAGCGACGCGAACGCTGCCGGGGCCAGCGTCTCGGGCCGCGCCGCCGGATCGAGCCCCGCGGCGCGCAGCGCGTCAGCCGCCGCGGCCGGCGCACACCCCCACACGCCGGCGAGGACGTTGCGCAGCTGCTTGCGACGGCGCGCGAAACACGCCGTGACGAATGCGCGAAACGCCGCGTGCTCCGCGGCCGCCACCACTGGGGTGGCGAGCGGCGTGAGGCGCACGACCGCGCTGTCCACCCGCGGCGGCGGCCGGAACGCGCCTGCTTTGACCGCGAACAGTCGTTCCACCCGGCACACGGCCTGGACGCCGACGCTGAGCGCGCCGTACGCCGCGCTGCCCGGCGGGGCGGCGAGCCGGTGCGCCACCTCGGCCTGGACCAGAAACACGATCCGCTCGGGCCATGGGGGCACGAGCGCCTTGGCGATCAATGGTGACGTGATGCGGTAGGGAATGTTGCCCGCGACCTTCCACCGGGGAGGGCTGGCGGGGGCCGAGGGACTGACCAGGGCGTGCCAATCCAGTGCCAGCGCGTCCCCGACCACGATCGCGCAGCGATCCGGTGCCCGATCGGCGATCCGCGCCGCACAGCGGGCCGCTAGGCTCGTGTCCTTTTCGATGGCGACCACCCGGCCGCCGTGCGCGAGGAGCCGGTCGGTCAGGCTCCCCGCTCCCGGACCGATTTCGAGCACGATGTCATCGGGCTGCGGGTCGAGCGCCGCCGCGATGCGATCCAGAATCCGCACGTCGTCGAGGAAATGCTGGCCGAGCCACTTGCGGGGGCGGTGCGGGTGGGCGGTCGGCGGCACTCAGATGCGGAGCAGGACGGCGGTGCGATCGTCGGAGGCCTGCGCGCCACCGGTAAAGGCCGCGACGTCGGTGAACAGCGCCTCGAGCATCTCTTGGACGGGGCGGCGGTGCAGGCGCACCATGTGTCCCAGCGCGCGCGCCTCGCCGAAGCGCTGGCCCTGGAGATCGGTGGCATCCACGATGCCGTCGGTGAGCAGCACCAGGATGTCCTCGTGGGGCCAGGGCACGCTGACGTCCGCGCCGTCGGGCGCGCCCAGCCCGATGGGCGGGCGGGTCGCGGCGAGCCGCTCCCACTCGGCGGTCGGCCCGTGCACGCGATACACGTGCCCGTGTCCGGCGCTGGCATAGGTGAGTCGCCCCGCCGCGGGGTCGAGCACGGCAAACAGCAGCGTGAGGAACATGTCCGTGCGCGCCAATTCGTCCGCCAGGGACTCCTCGAGTCGGCGCAGCACGACGCCCGGCGACTCGGCCGCCTCCGCATGGATACCGGCGGCCGCCATGGCGAGGGCCATGATGAGGGCCGCGCCGAAGCCGTGGCTCGACACGTCGCCGATCATCACGCCGACGCGGTCGCCCGAGAGCCGCAGGAGGTGATAGAAATCTCCACCCACCGACGCCGCCGGGCGGCAGCGCACGGCGACGTCGGCCTTGCCGGCGAGCACAGCGGGTTGCGGCAGCAGCTTGAGCTGCAGATCGTGCGCCAGCTCGAGCTCGTGATGCAACCGCTGCTGGCCGAGGTCGCGCTCGCGCAACCGCGCGTTTTCGATCGCCGCTCCGATCTGGTTGGCGATGGCGGCGACCAGCTTGCGGTCCCCCGAGGTGAACGAGTCCTCGCCCACACGGTCGGTGAGGTTCACGACCCCGATGGGCCGGAGCGGTCCCCCGGGCGCGGCATAGACGACGGGCACGCACAGGAACGCCTCACCGCGGTAGTTCCGGCCCGTCGGGCATCCCAGGCGCGCGGCCGCGGGATCGTGCGGATCGTGGCACTCGATCTTGCCTTCCCGGAACACCCGGGCCGCGATGGAGCATGGATCATCCACGTCGATCGGCTCGACTTCGTCGAACGCGACGCCGCGGGCGGCGACGAGGCGCAGCTCGTGGGAGGCCACCTCGTGCACGAACAGCGTGGCGCGGCGGGCGCCGACGACGTCGGATACCTCGCGCAGGATGTTGTGCGCGGCGTCCGCCAGGCGGACTGTGTGGCCCAGGATTTCGCTGATCGTGTAGAGGAGGTCGATCTCCTCGTAGCGCCCCGAAAGCTCCGTGGCGACCTGGACGATCTCGCGCTCCGAATCCAGGACGGAGCCCACGATCTCGGCCAGCGCCCCCGGGTCGCGGTCCGCCGCCATCGCCGACTCGAGCCACATCCCACGCGCCGCCGGGATCGGCTCGAACCACGCGTCCCCGTCCGGCGTGGCGACCTGCCGCCCGCCGCCGTCGGTGGCGAACTCCGGCGACCAGGTGGCCGCGCGACCAGCGAGCGGCTGCAGGCGCCGACCGTCGAACCGCCACACGCGCAGCGGCCCGCCGGCGACCCGCTCCAGCGAGGGCAGGATCTGCGCGAGGCGGATCAGCCCGCCATGAGGGTCAGGCACACGGCGTTCCCGCGGGCGTTGAACGCCACGTGGTCCACGAGGTGGCGCATGACGAACAGCCCGCGCCCGTCCTCGCAGAGCAGACGGTCGGGCGTCGTCGGATCGGGGACCGTGGCGGCATCGAACCCCACGCCCTCATCCTCGACGTGAATGCGGACCGCCTGGCGCCCCAGCTCGACGCGGACGCGAACCCGCTTGGCCGGATCGGCGCCGTTGCCGTAGAGGATGGCGTTGGTGAGCGCTTCAGCCAGGGCCGTGCGCAGATTGAAGCGCACGCGCCGGAGCGAGAGGACGCCGGTGTGACACTGGGCGGAGATCAGGTCGACCGCCGGGCCCACCAACGCAACGTCGCTCGGCACGTCCAGGCGGAGCTCCGTCTCGTAGGCGCTGCCGGCGGCGTGGATCCGCCGGAGCTCGAGCGTGGAGAGAGCGGCCACCGGACGCTAGAACGCGGCGAGCGCTTCCTCGGGCGTCCGCGCGATCGCGAACAGCGTGTCGAGCTTGGTCAGCTCGAACAGGGTCTGGAGGTCCTCGTTCAGCCCCGCCAGCCGGAGGTCGCCCCCCTGCTCGCGGATCTTCTTGGACAGCGAGACGAGCACGCCGAGTCCGGACGAGTCGATGTATCCGGTCCGCGCAAAGTCGATGACGAACTTGCGCGCGCCCCCATCCAGCGTATCGAGCACCGCCTGCTTGAGCTCCTGCCGGTTGCCGACGATCAACTGGCCGTCGACGCTCACCACCACCGCCCCGCCCGGCTCCTTGCGGAGGTTGAGACTCATCTAGCGCTCCTCTGATTGGAGGACGGCAATCGCCGCGGTATACACTATATCATCGGGCGTCGCGCCGCGCGACAGGTCCGCCACCGGCCGCGCCAGGCCCTGCAGGATCGGCCCGAACGCGCGCCACCCGCCCAACCGCTGCACCAGCTTGTAGGCGATGTTCCCGCTGTCGAGGTCGGGAAAGACGAGCACGTTCGCCCGTCCCGCCACGGGCGAGCCCGGTGCCTTGCGTGCGGCGACCTCGGCCACCACCGCCGCGTCCCCCTGCAGCTCTCCGTCCACGGCGAACCCGGGACCCCGGGCGAGCAGCCGCGCCACGGCCTGCTGCACGTGCGCGACGCGGGGCCCGGCGGCACTGCCCTTCGTGCTGTACGAGAGGAAGGCGACGACGGGCTCGTCTCCCACGATGCGGCGGCGGTCCCCCGCCGCGGCCAGTGCGATGTCGGTGAGCTGGTCGGGGGTCGGCTCGGGCACCACCGCGCAGTCGGTGAAGGTGAGCACCGCGTCGTCCCGTACCATGTAGAACGCGCTGCTCACCGTCTCGATCCCGGGCGCCATCCCCACCGCGAGCAGCGCCGCGCGGATCACGTCCCCCGTGGCGTGCAGGGCTCCGGCGACGAGCACGTCGGCGGCGCCCAGGCCGACGAGCGCGGCCCCGAAGGTCAGCGGGTCACGGGCCGCGGCACGCGCCGCGGCCACATCCGCGAACCGGTCGGGGCGCCGCGCGTGCAGATGGTCCGCACATGCGGCGAGGCGCGCGTCGCGGCTCACGTCGCCGAGGACTTCCACGGGCAGGCCATCGTCCGCCAGCTCGGCCGCCGCCGCACGCACGCGGAGATCGCCCCCTTCGGGCAACACGACACGCCGCCCGAGGCGGGCCGCTCGGGCCCGCACCCGCTCGGCGAAGCTCACCGCCCGAACTTCCGGCGCAGTGCCTCGTGCGTCGTCGGGTGGACCAGCGCCGACACGTCGCCGCCGAAGCGCGCCACCTCGCGCACCAGGCTCGAGCTCACGTAGGTCAGGTCGAACGCGGGCATGAGGAACACCGTTTCGATCCGCGGGTCGAGCGTCCGGTTCATCAGCGCCATCTGGAACTCGTACTCGAAATCGCTCACGGCGCGCAGCCCGCGCACGAACACCGACGCGCCCGCGCGCCGGGCGAAGTCGACGAGCAGCCCGTCGAATGCCTGCACCTCGACCCGGGGGTCGTCCACCGCGCGGCCGATGAGCGCAACCCGCTCCTCGAGCGTGAACAGCGGCTGCTTGGCGACGTTCACCGCCACGGCCACGATCAGGCGGTCGAGGAACGCGAGCGATCGCTCGATGAGGTCTTCGTGGCCGCGCGTGACCGGATCAAACGATCCCGCGTAGACGCCGATGCGGCTCATGGCGCGTAGACCAGCGTGACCGCCGTGTCGCCGTAGCGACGGGTATCGTCCCCGGGAATCGGCCGATCGGCCGGGTGCTCGATCGAGAGGACGCGCGCAAAGGGCACCACGCGGAACTGCGCGACCAGCCGTGCCGCCGCATCGGTGTCGTACGGCGGATCCGCGAATGCGACATCGAACTGCCCGGGCCGCAGCTGCTGCGCGAACTTGAGCGCGTCCACCCGATGGATGGTGGTGCGATCCCCGACTTTGAGCGTGGCGATGTTGGCCCGGATGGTCGCGAGGGACGCGCGCCGCGACTCCACGAAGTCCGCCGAGCGCGCGCCGCGGGACAGCGCCTCGAGCCCCAGCGCTCCCGATCCGGCGTACAGGTCCACGACGCGCGCGCTGCGAATCGAGCGCTGCAGGATACTGAGCCACGCCTCGCGCACGCGATCGGCGGTGGGCCGCACGCGATCGGTGGCCGGGGTCTTGAGCCGACGCCCTTTGAAATCGCCTGCGATGATGCGGATCACGCAGCCTCCGCCCGTCTCGGGCTGGGTTGGATCGCCGCCACTCGGGCCTGCAGCACCGCCCGCCCTTGCCACTCGTCGCGCTCGAGCTTGAACGCCACGTCCACGGGCTCGACCAGCCACTCGCTCGGGACCAGGTCGGCCCAGCGGAACCCCACCGCCGGCAGCGCGCCCGAGTCGTCCGCCAGCGTGAACCGGAGGTGGTTCCCGCCGACTCGTCGGGCCCCCACCGCCCGCGCCCCCCGCACGCCGAACACCGGTGCCGGGTTGCCCGCGCCGCACGGCTCGAAATACCGCACCAGGCGTTCGAGCTCGGCGCTCACGGCGCCGAGCGGCACCTCCAGGTCCACGCGCTGGACGGGCGCCAGGTCTTCGGGGCGGAGAAACTCGCGTGCGACCCGCAGAAACGCAACACGGAACTCCTCGAAGCGGTCGCGGCGGATCGTGAGCCCCGCGGCCATCCGGTGACCGCCGTAGCGCTCGAGGCACGCGCCGACGGCGTGGAGCGCCTGGTGGAGATCGAACCCCTCCACGCTGCGGCCGGACCCGCGACCGAGGTCCCCCTCCCACCCGATCAGAAAGGTCGGGCGCCCGAAGCGCTCGACCAGCCGCGAGGCGACGATGCCGATGACCCCCGGGTGCCACTCCTCTGCGGCGAGCACCAGCGCGCGGTCGTCGGGGCCGAGCGTCGCCTCCGCCAGGTCGGTTGCCTCCACGAGGATGCGCTGGTCGATTTCCTGGCGGCGGGCGTTGAGCGTTTCGAGCTCGCGCGCAAGGCGGCGCGCTTCCTCGGGATCATCGCTCAGCAGCAGCCGCAGGCCGTCCTGGGCGTCGCCGATCCGGCCCGCGGCGTTCAGCCGGGGCGCGAGAATAAAGCCGACGTGGCCCGCGCGCAGCGGCTTTCCCGCGAGCCCCGCCGTCTCCACCAACGCCCGCAGACCCGCCCAGCGGGACTGCGCGAGCAGCTTGAGACCGTGGCGCACGAGGATGCGGTTCTCGCCCGCCAGCGGCACCACGTCGGCCACCGTCGCGAGGGCGACGTGGTCGAGGAAGTGCAGCGGCAGATTGGGCGACAGGCCGAGCGCGCGGCACAGCGCCTGCGCCAGCTTGAACGCGACGCCGGTGCCGCACAGGTCCTTGTCGGCGGACGGGCAATCGGGCCGGCGCGGGTCGAGCACGGCGTTGGCGGCGGGCAGGGCGTCGCCCGGCAAATGATGATCAGTGACCACGACCTCGAGTCCCGCGGCGCGGGCCTGGGCCACGGCGTCCACGGCGGTGATGCCGCAGTCGCAGGTCACGATGAGCCGCGCGCCCGCCCGCTGCGCGGCGGCGATCCCCGCCGGGCCGAAGTCGTAGCCGTCGCGCAGGCGGTGTGGCACGAACGCCTCCACGGTGGCACCCGCAGTGCGGAGCACGCGTGTGAGCAGCGCGGCGGCGCACTGGCCGTCGACGTCGTAGTCGCCATGCACGAGGATCGGGGAGCCTCCTCGCACGGCCCGCGCGATGACGGCGACCGCTTCGCCCATGTCCGCCCAGACGAGCGGGTCACTCAGCCGCTCGAGCTCCGGACGCAGGAACGCCTTCGCGGCGTCCGGGTCGCCCAGTCCGCGCTGCACGAGGAGCGCGGCCAGGGGCTCCGGGATGGCGAGCGACACCGCCAGGGCGCGGGTGCGTTCGGGGTCGGGCGGCGCGCGCACCACCAGGCGCGGCCGCATCATGCCATCACAGCGTACAGGAGCACGCCGCAGGCTTCGCAGGCTTCGATGGACGTGCCGCGCTGGATCAGGACCCGGCGCTGAACCGGAACCGTCGTGTAACAGTGCCCGCACGCGTCGCCGTGCAGGGCGTAGAGCGCGAGCGGCGCCTTGCCGCGCCGGATCCGCTCGTAGCGGGCGAGCGCCGCCGCCGCCACATCGGCGGCCGCTTTGTCACGCTCCCGGGACGCCCGCTCCCGTTCCGCCGCGATGCCCTCCCGCTTCGCCGCGATCACCTCGCGCGCCGGCGCCTGCTGCAGGCGCAGGTCCTCGACGCGCTGCTCGACCTCCTTCGCCTTTAACTCGGCCTCGACCACGGCGTCGCCCGAACGCAGGAACTCTGCCTCCTCCTTCGCCAGGACGGATCGGGTGAGATCGAGCTCCGCCATCAGCGTCGAAGCCTCTTTCGCGCCGCGGACCCACTCGAGCCGCTGACGACGTTGCTCCTGCATCGTCCGGTAGTTCGCGATCTTCCCTTCGAGCATCTCGCGCCGGTCGACGGCGAGGGCGATGGCTCGTTGCGCCGCGGCCAGCTCGCGCTCCGCGGCGTCGAGCGCCTCATCGAGGGCCTGCAGTTCGGGCTCGAGGCCCGCCAGGGCCCGCTCGGTTTCGAGCACCGCGAGGTCACGTTCCTGCAACGCCAACAACGTTTCAAGCTCCGGGAACACTTCTCCTCCTTGCAGCGATCTTGTAGCGCGGGAATTTCGCGCGCAGCGCGTCGAACACGCGCCGCTTCTCCGCCAGCAACTGCGGTTGCTCCTCGGCGCTGGCGAGCGGGATCTCGCGATCCAGCTTGTCCATCTCACGCTCGAGGCGACGCGCTTCGACCCAGTCCACTGCCCGCTCGAACAGTTCGTCGGGCGCACGCCCACCCAGGCCTTCGGCGCGCAGCGCCTCGAACACCCGCGCCGCCCGCTCGTCGAGCCGGTGTGGCGCGTTCTCGGCCTCCGCCTCGTACACGGCCCGATACGGCGGATACTCGAGATCCTCGGCGTCCACCCCGTCGAGCACGCGGGAGCGCCACGGCTCGCCGGCGAGCAAGAGGAGTACGAGCGCCCTCTCGGCACCAGCCGGCGCGTCGGGAGCCGCTGGTCGCGCGCCGGCCTCCTCCACGGGCGGGGCACCGGCGGCGTTCGGGGCTCCCCGCGTCGCACCCGCCTCACGCTCGAGCACGTCCTTGCGCACCTGGGCCGCCTCCGCGGTGCGGGACAAATACAGCTCGCGTGTGATGGGATCGCGGGCCGCCCGGATCGTCGGCAGCAGCCGGTCGAGGGCGCGGCGTCGGCCCGGCAGGGTCGCGAACATGCCGCGCCGCTCGAGGATCAGGATCTTGCGGTCGAGCACGTCCACCGCCTCCCGCAAGGCCTCCTCGAGCCCGCGCGCCCCGCGCGCGCGCACGACCGTGTCCGGGTCCTCACCCTCGGGGAGCGTGGCCACGCTCACCCGCAGGCCGTGTCGCAGCAGCTCGTCGCCCGCGCGGAACGTGGCACGCAGGCCGGCGTCGTCGGAATCATAGAGCAGGACGACGTGCGGTGCGTAACGGCGCAAGAGCGCCGCCTGATCCGCGGTCAGGCCGGTGCCCAGCGGCGCCACCACCTCCTCGACGCCCGCACGGCTCACGGCCAACACGTCGAAGTAGCCCTCCACCAGCACGGCGCGCTCGGCCTTGCGGATCGCGTTCTTGGCGACATGCAGGTTGTAGAGCAGCTGCCCCTTGTGGAACACCGGCGTGTCCGGGGAGTTGAGGTACTTCGGCTCCCCCTCCCCCACCACGCGCCCGCCGAACGCCACCACCCGTCCGCGCAGGTCGTGGATCGGAAACAGCAGCCGCCCGCGGAAGCGAGGCACGATCGTGCCGTCCTCGCGCCGGGCCACCAGGCCCGCTTCGAGCAGCACGGGCGGCGCGAGTCCCAGCTCCTGCATCGCGTCGAGCAGCTGGCGGCCTGGCGGTGCGTACCCCAGGCCCAGCACGCCGGCGGTGTCGCCGTCGATACCCCGGGATTCGAGGTAGCGGCGGGCCGCGGCGCCCGGCTCACCCTCGCGCAGCTGGCGCACGAACCACTCGTGCGCGGCCGCCACCGCGGCGAACAGCGGCTCGCGCGGATCCGGCCCCACCGGGCCTCCGCGCTCGGGGATCACGATCCCGGCGCGCCGTGCGATCTCGCGCACCGCGGTCGGATAGTCCATGCCGAGACGCTTCATCAGGAAGGTGAAGACGTCGCCGCCTTCGTGGCATACGAAGCAATAGAACATCCCCTTCTTGGGGATCACGGCGAAATTCCGGTGGGTGCCCCCATGGAACGGACACGGTCCACGCCAGTCGGCCCCGGTCCGTTTGAGCTCGACGTGCTCGCCGACGACCGCCACCAGATCCGCCGCCTCGCGCACCTGCTCGATCACGTCGTCGGGGATGAGGCTCACGCTCGCAGCTCGGCGACCGTCACCCCGGCGCCACCCTGGTTGGACGGGGCGGACGCCGCGCGCGCGACCCGGGGGTCGTCCGCCAACAGCCCCTGCACCCGCGCGCGCAGCGCGCCCGTCCCCTTCCCGTGGATGATCCGCAGGAAGGGCAAATCCGCGAGGATCGCGGCATCGAGCGCCCGCACCAGCACGTCGTCCACCTCGTCGGCCCGCAGACCGCGCACGTCGATCTCGCTCGCGACGGCGTCGGCCCGTGCGAGGACCGGCGGGCGCGCGGGGCGCGCCCCCCCGTGGGCCGCGTTCGCCCCTGCGGGCCGCGCCTCCGTCGCGGGCACCGTCACCCGCATGCCGCCGACGTCCAGCACGACATTGCCGTCTCCGCGCACCTCACGCACCACGCCCACCGTGCCCGTGCCCACGCGCGCGTGGTCGCCCACGGCGAGCAGTGCGCCCGACACCGCGCCGTCCGATGCGGTCGGCTCGCCCTGCTCGGCGATCGCCGCCTCGACCAGCCGCCGCGCCTCGCGCGCCGTCGCCTCGTCCACCGCCGCGCGGGCCAGGGCCAACGCGTCTTCCACTTTCGTGCGCGCTGCGAGCAGATAGTCGCGCGCCGCGGCCCGCGCCGCGGTGTCGAGCGATCGCTCGCGCGCCCGCACGTCGCGCTCGCGCTCGGCGAGCGCGGTGCCCCGCGCGTCGACGATGCCCCGGTCCCGCTCCACGGCCTCCCGCGCCTCCGCCAGTCGTTCCTCCAGTGCCGCTATCTCGCGGCTCCTCGCCTCCACCTCGGCCAGGAGCGCGTCCAGCGCCCGCTCGGCGTCGGGCAGCGCGCCTTCGGCCTCCGCAAGCACGGGCGCGGGCACCCCCAGTCGCCGCGCGATCGCGAGTCCGTACGAGCGACCGGGCACTCCCTTCACGAACCGGTACGTGGGCGTCAGCGTCTCGGCGTCGAACTGCAGCGACGCGTTCACGATGCCGGTGGTCTCCGACGCCAGCCGCTTGAGCGCGCCTAGGTGTGTGGTCGCGAGGGTGACGGCGCGCCGGCGGGTGAGCGCCCGCAACACGGCCGCCGCCAGCGCCCCACCCTCGGCCGGATCCGTGCCGCTGCCGATCTCGTCCAGCAATACCAACGTGTCGGGACCGGCGCGCGCCAGGATTTCCACCAGCGCCCGCGCGTGCGCCGAGAAGGTGGACAGGCTCGCGGCGATCGACTGCCGGTCGCCGATGTCCGTGAACACTTGGGCGAATAGCGGCAGCCGTGACTCCGGGCCGAGCGGCGGGATCACACCCGCCTGGGCCAGCAGGCTCAGGAGCCCGACCGCCTTGACCAGCACGGTCTTGCCGCCGGTATTGGGACCGGAAACGAGCACCGTCCATTCGTCGGCGGCCAGGGCGAGATCGAAGGACACCACCACGGCGTCCCCCGCTCCGAGCAGGGGATGGCGTCCCTGGCGGATGACGAGCGGACCGTCGCCCACCGCGGGAGCGAACCCGTTCACCGCGGCGGCGTAGCGCGCGCGGGCACAGAGATCGTCGAACGCCACGCACATGTCCCACGCGCCCGCGACCGTCTCGCGGTGTGGACGGGCCAGGTCGGTGAGTCCGCGCAGGACTCGCAGCACCTCACGCAGCTCGTCGGCCTCACACGCCCGAAGCTCGTTCCCCAGCTCGATCACCTCGGGCGGCTCGACGAACACCGTCGCGCGCGTGGCCGACGCGTCGTGTACGATGCCCCCCACCCGCGCGCGCGCGGTGGCGCGCACGGGAATCACGTAGCGGCCGTTGCGGACCGTGACGGCCGTGTCGGCCGCGCGGTCCACCGCGTCGATTCCGGCGAGAATCGTCTCGAGCCGGGCCACCAGCCGCTCACGCGTCTCACGCACCGCGCGCCGGGCACGGCCCAGTTCCTTCGAAGCGCCGTCGAGCACCTCGCCGTCGGGACCCAGCGATTCGCGGAGCCGCTGGTCGAGGGAGCGCGGCGGGAGCGGCGCCCGCAGCGCGGCCGTGCGTGGCGCCTCGGCCGCGATCCCGGCGAGCAGCGCGTCCACCGCACGCGCCGCCCCCAGCGCCTGCCCCAGGGCCACGAGCATGGGGCCCTCGAGCACCGAGCCGGGCACGCCGAGTAGCGCGAGTGCCTCGCTCACGTCGGGGACCGGCTCGGCGCGCAACGACTCGTCCGTGAGCATGAGGCTGGCGAGCTCGGCCACCTGGGCCAGCGCATCGCGGATCGCCGCCGGATCGGTCGCGGGCCGGCGGGCCCGCACGCGCGCGGCGCCGAGCGGTCCCGCGGCGTGGGCCGCGATCAGCTCGAGCGCCGCCGCGAACTCGAGCGTCTCCAGCACGGAGGGCGAGATCCCTCCCGCACCGCTCATGGAGACGCCGCCAGCTCCTCGCGCGCGATGCGATTCACGAGCTTGCCGTCTGCCCGGCCCTTGAAGCGGGGCAGTACCTGCCCCATGACCTTGCCCAGATCACCCGCGCCACCCGCGACCGCCTCCCGCACCGCCGCCCGGATCTCGTCTTCGCCCACGGCGGCCGGCAGGAACGCCTCGAGCATGCGAATCTCTGCCAGCTCGCGCTCTGCGAGGTCGGCGCGGCCGGCCTGCTGGTACTGCTCGACGGCCTCGCGCCGCTGCTTCACGCCGCGGCGCAGCACCGCGGCGGTGTCGTCGTCGGTCGCGGCGTGCGGCAGCTCGAATTCGCGGTTCTTGATGTCGGACAGGATCGTTGAGAGGAGAAGAGTGCGCGCCGGGTCCTTCTGCTTGCGGGCTTCCGTCATCGCGGCGCGCAGCCGTTCCGCCAGGGTCGCCATCAGTGGGCGTATCGCGTGCCGCGGTTCTTGCGTCGCGCCGCGTTCATCTTCCGCTTGCGGCGTTCGCTGGGCTTCTCATAGTGGCGGTGTTTGCGCAGGTCGGACAGGATGCCAGCCTTCTCGCACTTCTTCTTGAAGCGCTTCAAGGCCCGCTCGAAATTCTCGTCATCGTGGATGATGACTTCCGGCATGTCGCTGACTCACCCCACTTCCGCGGCCATGGCCGCCTAACCGTAAGCGCCGCAAAACGCTAAAACGCGCCCCCCCCGTCCCGCAAGCCCTGCGAGACCGCGGCCTCAGCCCGGCGGCCACCGCATCGCCCGGCCGCCGAGCACGTGGAGATGCAAGTGGAACACCGTCTGTCCCGCGTCGGGGTTCGTGTTCACCACCACGCGGTATCCCTTCTCGGCGATCCCGGCCTCCCGTGCGGCGTCGCGCGCGAAGCCCAGCAGCCGCCCGAGCAGGGCGTCGTCGCGCACGTCGTTGAGCGACGCCACGTGGTGCGTGGGAACGACGAGCAGGTGCGTCGGCGCCTGCGGGTTGATGTCCCGAAACGCGACCATCCCCTCGGCACGCTTGACGACCTGCGCCGAAATGTCCCCGTTCGCCACTTTGCAGAAGATGCAGTCGCTCATCGTCTCCCTCGCGGCGCGCGGTCAGCCGCCCCCGAGTGCCTCGCGGAGTTTGTGCCAGAAGCCGCGGCCGGCACCCTCCTCGAGCGGCGGCGCGGTCTCGACCCGGGCGAGCTCGCCGAGCACCCGTTCCTGCTCGTCGGTCAGCTTGGTCGGCGTCCACACCTGGACGCGCACGTGCAGGTCGCCGCGGCCGCTCTCACCGAGGCGCGGCAGTCCCTGCCCGCGCACGCGGTAGATCGTACCCGTCTGCGTGCCGCGCTGGATCTTGAGCGGCACGTCTCCCGTCAACGTGGGGATGGTGACGTCGCCGCCCAGCGCGGCCGTGGCGAACGAGATCGGCAGGTCGTACAGCAGATCGTCCCCATGACGCTCGAAGCGCGGGTCGTCGGTGATGTCGAGGACCGCGATGAGATCGCCGGGCGGCCCGCCGCGCGGTCCCGGCGCGCCCTGCCCGCGCAGCGTGAGGTAGTGGTGGTCGGCCACGCCCGCGGGCACGTCGATCTGGACCGTGCGCTCCGCCTTCACCCGGCCGTCGCCCCGGCACGCGGGGCAGGGATCGGCCACGACGGTGCCCTCGCCCGCGCACGTCGGGCATGGCGAGACCGAGACGAACTGGCCGAAGATGGACTGCGCCCGCCGGCGTACCTCGCCCGCGCCGCCGCACATCTGGCACGCCACGGGCCGGGTCCCCGCGCGCGTCCCCGTACCCCCGCAGGTACCGCAGGTGTCGAGGGTGCGGAGCTTGACCGACTTGGCAGCGCCGTTCGCCACGTCGGCCAGGGTCAGCCGCAACGTGACTTTGAGGTCGGCGCCGCGGCGGCGCTCGCGCTGCGCACGCTCGCCCCCACCGAAGAACGCGTCGAAGCCGCCCAGGCCGCCGAAGTCCCGCATGAAAATCTCGAGGGCCTCGCTCAAGTCCACGTGCGCGAACCCCCCGCCCCCGCCCCCGCGCATCCCGGACGCACCGAACCGGTCGTACGTCGCGCGCTTCCCCGGGTCTCGCAGCACCTCGTAGGCCTCGGTCAGCTCCTTGAACTTCTCCTCGGCGGCCTTTTCGCCGTTGTTCCGGTCGGGGTGATACGCCATGGCGAGCTTGCGGTAGGCCTTCTTGATCTCCGCCTCGCTCGCGTCGCGGGAGACGCCGAGCACCTCGTAGAAGCTGGTCGCCTCGCGGCTCACTGGTAGAGATCCCCGACGAGGCGGCTGGTGTGCTCCACCAGGGTGACGATCTTGTCGTACGGCATGCGCGTCGGTCCCATAACACCGATCACGCCGGACAACGGCCCGAAGCGGTACGTCGAGGTCACCAGGGTGAAGGGCGCCAGCTCGGGGTCTCCGTGCTCGCTGCCGATGGTAATCGTGAGACCGGGCTCGCGGCGCCGGCCGAGCGCGTCGCGCAGCAGGTCGCGACGCTCCGTAATGCCGATGAGCCCCTGCAGACCTTCCTTGGTGGCGAACTCGGGCTGGCCCGCGAGCGGCTGCGTGCTGCCCAACACCACGCCGCCCGATCCGGCGCCGCGCCCCGCCATGTCGAACAGCCCGTCCGCCTCCTGAATGAAGATGTTGAGCAGTTCGGTCGCGCCGGCATCGTGGCCCGCATCGCGCAGGCGATCGGGGATGCTCTGCCGGATGTCGCGCAGCGTGAGGCCGACCAGCCGCTCGTTCAACACCACCGCGACCTGCACGACCGCTTCGGGCGCCATCTGCGTCGCGAGCTCCACGAAGATCGTCCGCACGATGCCGCTATGCAGCGTGAGCACCAGCATCAGGCGCTCGCTGGACACCTGCAGCAGCTCGAGCCGCTCGAGCACGGCGTCGTCCAGAGTCGGAGCACCCACCACGCCGAGCTCGCTCGTCAGTACCCCGAGCACCTGTGCCGCCCGCGCCAGCAACTGATCGAGGGCGCTGCGCTCTTCGGTGAGCTCCGCCCGGATGTGCAGTGCTTCGCGGAGCGTGACCGCGGACGTGCGCATCAGCGTGTCCACGTAGAGGCGGTAGGCCCGGTCGGTGGGGATGCGACCGGCGGACGTATGCGGGTGGTACAGGAACCCCTTCTCCTCCAGGTCCGCCATGATGTTGCGGATCGTCGCCGCCGAGTACTGGAGACCGGACCGCTTGGATATGGTCCGGCTCCCCGCCGGCTCGGCGGTTTCGACGTACGTCGCTATCACGGCCTCGAGAACTTGGCGTTCCCGGTCGGTCAGGGCAGGTGTCAATGCATCCAACCTATTAGTGTCAAAGAATTTAGCCTGCCGGAGCCGGGCTGGTCAAGTCGTGCACCAGCGCGTCGAGGCGGAGCCAGCCCTCCGGCTCGCACACCACGCGGCCGTCCCGCACCGTGACCCACCCGGCCGCTTCCCACACCTGCAAGCGGCGGACCCCGACGGCCTCGCGGGGCGCGCCCACGGCGCTGCGCAGTCCGAGGTACAACTGCTCGAGCTGCCGCTGGTCGGGGGTCAGGGTCTCCTCGTGCTCGACCGGGCTGCGGCCCGCCTCGACCGCCAGCCGATACGCTTCCCACGCGCCGTGGTTCCAGCGCCGGGTCCGGCCGTCGAACGAGTGGGCGGCGGGACCGATCCCGAGGTACGGCTGCCCGGTCCAGTACGCGGTGTTGTGCCGGGAGCGGCGCCCGGGCCGCGCGGCGTTCGAGACTTCGTAGAAGGCATACCCCGCCTGGCCCAGTCGCGCGTGGGCGAGCAGGTACTCGGCGGCATAGCGGTCGTCGTCGGGGAGCCGAGCGGCGCCGCGGGCGAGCCAGCGCTCGAGCGGCGTGCGCGGCTCGACGGCGAGACCGTACAGGCTGAGGTGGTCGGGGGCGAGCGCGATGGCGCGGTCGAGATCGGCGGACCAGTCGCGCTCCAGCGCCTCGGGGACGGCGAAGATCAGATCGAGCGACAGGTCGGCCACGCCGGCGGCGCGCAAGGTCGCGACTGCCGTGTCGATGCGCGCCGCGCCGTGCGAGCGGTGCATCCAGGCGAGCACGCGCTCGTCGAACGACTGGGCACCGAGCGACACGCGGTTCACGCCGGCGCTGCGCCACTGGTCGGCGGCCGCGGCGGTCACGTCCTCGGGATTCGCCTCCAGTGTCACTTCGGCCCCCGGTGCCAGCAGCGCGCGGGTCGCGAGGTGGCCCACGAGATCGGCGAGCGCGGCGGGCGGCAGTAGCGAGGGTGTGCCGCCCCCCAGATAGAGCGTGTCCAGCGGACCCAGCGTCCCGTCGAACCCCGCCAGCTCGCGAGCGACCGCGTCCACGTACGCCGCAGCGGGCAGCCGCCGGCGGACGGCGATCGCGAAGTCGCAATAGCTGCAGCGCCGGCGGCAGAAGGGGACGTGGACGTAGACGTGCCGCACGGCAGGAAGATCGGAACGGCGGCGTGCGCCCCGCAAGCGCGGTCAGGCGAGCCGGAACATCATGCCGGGCTGCTGCGTCACTATGCCGCGCATCTCGAGATCGGTGAGCGCCCCCAGCACCTCGGGCGCGTCGGCTCCGGCCGCCTCGCCCAAGGCGTCCACGTGCGCCGGCGCCGCAGCGAGCGCGTCCCACAGGGAACGCTGGACCGCGCTGAGATCGGCGGGCGGACGCTGCGGGGCGGCCGCGGTGGAGCGGTGCGCCGACCGCGCGATCCCCATCTCCTCCAGAATGTCCCCCGGCGCGAGGCACGGCGTGGCACCCTGCTGGATCAGCCGGTTACAGCCGAGGGCGGTGGGGCTCGTGATGGGTCCCGGCACCGCCAGTACCGCGCGACCCTGCTCGAGGGCACAGTCGGCCGTGATCAGGGCGCCCGATGCGGCCCGGGCCTCGACGACGACCGTGGCGCGTGCGAGCCCCGAGATCAGGCGGTTGCGCCGCGGGAACGTGTGCACGCGCGGGCGCTCCCCGGGCGGCAGCTCGGTCACGAGGCAACCGGCGGTCACCATGCGCTCGTACAGCGCTCGATTGGCCGCGGGGTATACCACGCCGAAGCCGTTGCCCAGGACGCCCACGCTCGCGCCGCCCGCGTCGAGCGCCGCCCGGTGCGCCACCGCGTCGATGCCGCGCGCCATACCGCTCACGACCATCACGCCATCTACCGCGAGCCCGGCCGCGAGGAGCCGTGCCGCCTCGGCGCCGTACTCCGTGTGGACGCGGCTGCCGACGAGCGCCGCCGCGGGCGCGGCCAGGAGCGCCACACGACCCCACGCGAACAGGACGAGCGGCGGCTCCGGGATCTCACGCAGCAGCGCGGGAAAATCGGGATCGCCGGGGAGCAGCGCGCGGGCGCCGAGCCGCTCGAGCGCGCCGAGGATGCGCGCACCGTCGGCGGGCGATGCCGCGGCGATGGCAGCCGCCGCCGCCGGCCCGACACCCGGCACGGCGGCCAACGCGGGGCGCGGGGCGCGCAGCACCCCCCGGGCCGTGTCGAACACCGCGAGCAGGCGGCGCAGGCGCGCGGCGCCGATACCCGGCACCTGCGCGAGCGCCAGGTACGCGGCTAGCTCGTCGCCGCCGGCGACCGCAGCGTGTGCCACAGCGTTTCCAGCAGATCGGGCATCCCCTGCCCGGTCACGGCGGAGATGACGCGCACCGGCGCCTCGCCGCGCGGACGCAGCACCGGCGGCGGGGCGCCCGGCGCCAGAAGGTCGGCCTTGGTGAGGACCACGACGTGCGGCTTCGTGGCCAGCCCGGGCTCGAAGCGCTCGGCCTCGCCCAGCAGCATCTCGTAGGACGCTTGCGGGTCCGGGGCATCAACGGGCACGAGGACCGCCACGGCGCGCGTACGCTCCACGTGCTGCAAGAACCGGAGGCCGAGCCCCTTGCCGGCGTGCGCACCCTCGATGATCCCCGGAATGTCTGCCACCACGAACGACCGCTGGTCCGACAGGCCCACGACGCCGAGATGGGGCTCCAGCGTGGTGAACGGGTAATCGGCGATCTTCGGGCGGGCACGCGAGACGACCGACAGGAGGGTGCTCTTGCCGGCATTGGGCTCGCCCAACAACCCGACGTCGGCGATCAGCTTGAGCACCAGCGCGAGCCGGCGCTCGTCACCGAACTCACCCGGCTCCCACTCGCGCGGGCTCTGGTGCGTGGCGGTGGCGAACGTCGCGTTGCCGCGTCCCCCGCGCCCGCCTCGGGCGACCAGCAGCGTGTCACCCGGCTCGAGCACCTCGCCCACGAGCTCGTCGGTGTCGGGGTCGCGGATCTCCGTGCCGGGCGGCACGGGTAGCACGAGATCGGCGCCGGACTTCCCCGTCATGTTCTTGCCCTTCCCGTGCTGGCCCCGCTCGGCCTTCCAGCTGGTGCGGTAGCGGTAGTCGAGCAGCGTCGCGAGGTTCGGGTCGGCGCGCACGAAGACACTGCCCCCGTGGCCGCCGTCGCCGCCGTCGGGACCGCCCTTGGGCACGTACTTCTCGCGCCGGAAGGACGACGCGCCCGCGCCGCCCGGGCCGCCCACGACCTCGACCACCGCACGATCGATGAACATCAGGCTCCTCTCACCTCGGCCCACAGCTCCCACGCCCGCAACGCGCGCGCCGGCTCCACCTGTTCCTCCACGAGCGTCAGCGCGACGTCGATCTCCTCGCGGGTCCACCCGAGGTTGAGGGCACCCTGGAAGTGGGCGCGGAGCTGGCGCGGCGCCTCGAGCGTCGCGATCGCCACGAGCGTGCACAGCTCCCGCAGCTTCAACTCGAGCGCCGGACGCGCGAGGATCTTCCCGTACGCGTCCACCACCACGAGCGCTTCGACCGCCGGATGGAGGGCGCGCAGGTTGAGCAGCAGCTTGGTGTAGCTCGCCCCATAGACCCGCGCGCAGGCGTCGGCACCGCGGCGCGCCCACTGCTCCCACTCCGTGTGGGTGAGCGCCTCGCCCGGGTCGCCGTACGGACCGCCCACCTCGCGCCACACGCCGTACGCCACGAGCGTGAGCGGGTAGCCGACGTTGAGGAAGCTCTGGAGCAGCAGCTCCTCGATCCACGCATCGGCGACCCCGGCATGCCGCGCGACGCGCAGGTGGTCGCGCAAGCGCGCGGCATCACCCCGCGCGATGGCGATGGCGACGCGCACGAGCGCCACGGTGCCGGCGTCGAGCGACGGCGGCGGCAGCATCATACGATCCGGAAACGGAAGGCTGTCATCTTTTTCACCGCTGGAGCTCCCCAATCGCGCGCACCTCACCCACGTGCTGACCCCGGGAATTGATGATGGCGCGGGTCTCCAGTGACGCAGGCTGGGGACGCAGACCCAGCTGCGCGAGCACCGTGGCGATCGCGAGCTCCGCCGCCACGCGATGCCCGTCTTCCACCTTCAGGGCGACACCGAGCTGTTCGCCCACGAGCAGGGCCGAATACACTCCTTCGGCGCCGACCTTCGTGATGACGCGCCCCGGATGCGCTCGCATCATCTCCGTGCACGGACGCCCCTCGCCCGCCACGAGCTCGGGGTGACGCAGCATGGCCTCGACGAGGCGGCGGCTCGCGTCCGCCCCCCCGGCCGCGCCGTCCCAGCCCCCGCCGCCCAGCCGGGCATACGCCGACGCCATACTCCGCAGCGGCAGGGCGAAGCACGGCACGCCGCACCCGTCCACCGCGACGCCGAGGTGTGCCGCCGGCACGCCGGTCCAGCGGCTCACCTCGGACTGGATGCGTTGCTGGACGGGATGGCCGGGCTGTGTATAGTGCTCGAGCGGCCAATCGTGGTGCCGGGCGAGAGCCAGCATGCCCGTGTGTTTCCCGGAGCAGTTCGAGTAGACGGCCGTGAGCCGGACCCCGCGGGTTTCGTAGTCACGCGCCACGGTCTCGGAGAGCGGCGTGTGCGGGCCGCACTGCAGGTCCCGCTCGGAGCAGCCGATCGTGGCGAGGAAATCGCGCACGCGGGCCACCTGCCCCTGCTCGCTCGAGTGCGACGCGCAACACAGCGCCAGCTCGGCGTGCGCCAGGCCGAATCGGTCCGCCGCCCCATCCAGGAGGAGCGGCATCGCCTGGAACGGTTTCGCCGCCGATCGCCAGAACGTGATGAGGTCCGGCTCCCCCGCACGCGCGACGACCGCGCCTGCGGCGTCCACGACGGCCACATGCACCCGATGGCGCGACTCGACCACCGATCCCCGACGCAGCTCGACGAACATGGACCCCTCCCAACGGGCCGACCCGCCCCACGGCCCCCGAAGATAATCGTTGCCTTCGGAGAGTCGGCGGTCCAGATTCCGCCGACTATGCGCTGCCGCGCCCACCCACCCCGATGATCGTCGAGACCGATTCCACCCGGTTCGCGCGCGACCGGTTGATCGCCCTGCTCGCCGCCATGGCCCGGCGCCGTGTAGTCGTCGTGGGCGACGCGATGCTCGACGTCTACCTCGCGGGCGAAGCCGATCGCATTTCCCCCGAGGCCCCGGTGCCCGTGGTCATCGTGCGGGGACGCCGCACCGCCCTCGGCGGCGCCGCGAACGTGGCAGCGAACGTCGCCGCCATCGGGGCCGAGTGCCGGCTCGTCGCGGTAATCGGAGACGACCAGCGCGGGGACACCTTCCGCGCCGAGCTGCTCGGCGCCCGGCTCGCCGACCGCCACCTCGTCGTCGCCGCGGCGCGCCCCACCACCTCCAAGACCCGCGTGATCGCGCGGGGCCAGCAGGTGGTGCGCATCGACGAGGAAGTGGACGAAGCCATCACTCCCCGCACCGAGGAACAGCTGCTCGCGCAAGTCGAGGACGCGATGCGCGACGCCGATGCCCTGCTCCTCGAGGACTACAACAAAGGCGTGCTCACCGCGCCCGTCATCGCGCGGGCCTTCGAGCTGGCCGCGCGCCGCGGCGTCCCCGTCGTGGTGGACCCCAAGTTCAAGAACTTCTTCGCCTACCGCGGTGCGACGGTGTTCAAGCCCAACCGCCGAGAGCTCGAGCAGGCGATGGGCGCGACGCTCGATCTCGCCCACGTGGACGCGCTCCCGGCGTCACTCGAGCGCCTCGGCGTGGACAACCTCCTGCTCACGCTCGGCGCCGAAGGCATGGTGCTCGTCGCCAAGGACGGCCAGGTCACGCGGATTCCGACGATGGCCCGGGAGGTGTTCGACGTTTCGGGCGCGGGCGACACCGTGACGGCGTGGGTCGGGACGGCGCTCGCGGCCGGTGCCACGCTGCGCGAGGCCGCCCGGGTGGCGACCTACGCCGCCGGGATCGAGGTCGGCAAGGCAGGCGTCGCGACCGTCGCGCCCGCCGAGGTGATTGCGATGCACGAGGCGCACTACGATCAGCTCGGGAAGCTCCGGCGCGAGGGGCTGCTGTGATGCCGGCCGGTCAGAGCGCGTCCCACACCGCGCGCTTGGCGGCGAGAATGACCTCCGCGAGCGGCCGGGTGGCGTCGAGGTCCAGCACGCGCGTGGTCGCCGGGTAGCGCAGGTCGCGCACCAGCCGCACCCCGCGCAGCACCTGATCCCGTGGCGTCTCGGGCTTGCGCGCCAGCGCGACGTCGGGTGGCACATGGAGCTTGATCACGAGATCGGGCGGCACGAGCTCGGCCAGCCGGAAGGCGGCCTGCTCCCGCCGCGCCGCCCAGCGCCGCCACCACCCGGGCGCGTCCAGCCACGCGGTTAACCGCGGTCCGTCGTTCATTCCGGGGAACTGGCTCTGCGCGAGGCGGTCGGATAGCACGACCGTCCCCTGGCCGCGCGCCCGCCGCGCCCGCCGCGACCGGCGCACCCGCTCGCGCGCCAGGGCCAGCACCCACACCGCCCGCGCTGCGGTTGGTACCGGCACCGGCGCCGGACTCTCCGATCGCGGCGCGCCGCCGCCCCGCGAGCCGCGCAGCCTGCGCCGCACGGCACCCAGCCGCTGCAGCAACCGTCGCGGCAGCGTGGCCGAGCCCACGCCGCTGCCGCCGTACGTCGCGACCAGCGCCACCTCGCGCGACAGCCAGCGGGTGATCTCTCCCACCAGCGTCGACTTCCCCGCTCCGTCGGCCCCCAAAATGGCGATGGTGAGCCCTCCCTGCGGCAGGGTGCGGCTCGAGACCACGGGCGCGCGGTGCAAGACCCGGCCGACTACTCCCAGGACGTGGGCGAACTCCCGTCCCCACGCCCGCGCCGTGGCACTCCACGCCCCATAGAGGCCGTACTCGCGGAAGGCCGGCTCCGCAGCCCGCCGCAGCGCGCCGAGCTGCCGGGTGGTCGGCCGGCCCGCCGCCAGCATCGCCGGGAACAGCCGCGCCGCGCGGGGCCCCAGGAGCTCCGCGGCCAGCTCCACCACGCGCTCCGACCGCACGCGCTCGACGAGCCAGCGGAACTCGCGCAGCATCCCGCCCCGGAAAAACGGTCGGCCCGTCGCGGCCAGCAGCCGGTCGCGCAGACGCAGTTTCATCGCCTGCCGTACCACCAGCACGATCAGCTCCAGATGCGGGTCCGCCACGTACACCTGGTGCCCATCATCGAGCAGGCGGCCTGCGAGGTAGCGTTCCTCCCACGGCAGATGATGACCCTTGAGGAACTTCTCCCCCAGGGTCAGCCGGTAGTGGACGTGCACGTGCGTCAGCGTGCCCGTCGCCTCGTCGTACCCGACGTAGTCCTCGATGCCGGGATAGCCTCGCCCGGGTTTGACGAGGAACCGCTTGAACCCGCAATCCCCGAGGATCCGCGTCAGCGGCACGATCGCGGCGCGGTCGAACAGCACGTCCACGTCGGTGGCGCCCGTCATTGCGGCACCGAGGTGCTCGTTGCTCTTCCAGTGACAGTACGGGAGGTTGGCTTCGTGCAATCGGTCGAACAGGGCGCGCAGCACCACCAGCGCCGGCACGTCGGCCGCCCGCGTGGGGGGCGGCGCCACCCGGGTGGATCCGGGCGGGGTCACGGCGCCTCCTCGGCGCCCGCGACGGGCACGACGGCGCCCGCCTCGCTCGGCACGCGCCGCCGCAGTTTGCGTATGAACGAGCGGCCCGTCTCCGCGATCCACTGTCCGTCGGCGCCGAGGAACACGGCGGGGGCGAACCGGATGGCACCGGCGCACGCGAGCAGCAGCACGGTGCCGCCCACCGCCAGCGTGGCCAGCGCGGGAAGCGCGAGCGCGCGGGCACCCAGGGTGGCCGCGACCACGGGACCGAAGCTGACGACCGTGAGCAACGCGGCGGGCCGGTGGGCCATCCAGTACGCGCCCCACGTCATGTGGGCGACATCGAGGCTGAGGTGCGCCATGAGCAGAAAGTTCACGGTGAGGGCCGCGAGCGCGCCCCAGGCCACACCGGGGAGCCCCCAGTGCCGGCCGATATACACGCCGCCCAGCACGAGCGCGGCGTACAGGATCTGGCGCCACGCGCGGCGGTACACCGCGCCGGTCGAGCGCGCCATGGTGTCGCTCAGCTTGTAGCTCGTGCGGAACAACATGCCGAGCCCGAGGATCTGAAACGGCGCCACCGCCGGGGTCCACCGGGCGCCCAGCACCACGCGCACGAACTCCGGCGCGAGCAGGATCAGCGCCGCCGATGCCGGGAGCACGAGCAGGGCCACGAGGGCCACGCCGCGCCGGTAGGCCGCGGCCAACCGCGTTTGGTCATCCTGCACCTTGGCCATCGCCGGGAACAGCACCTGATCGAGAATGGCGCCGAACGCGTAGGCGGGACCGGACATCAGCCCGTAGGCCCGCCCGTAGAACCCCAGCGCCGCCGCGCCCAGGTATCGCCCGGTCAGGAGATTGTCTCCTTGCAGCGCGACGTAGTTCGCGAGCCGTGCGATGGTGAAGCCGCTGCCGTACCCGATGAGGTCGCCAAACGCACCGCGGTCGAACCCGGGGCGCGGGGGCGGTTGCATGGCCAGCAGCAGTCCGGCGCGCACCAGCGACTGCGCCATCTGGCCCGCGACGAGCGCCCACACGCCCCAGCCGAGGACCGCGCCGGTGATGCCCACACCACCGTACCCCACACCGTAGGCCACCACGTCGACGTGCGCCAGGCGCTGAAACCGGAGCTCGCGGCTCAGCAGGGCCTGCGATACCGTACCGAGCCCCTGCACGGGAAAGGTCCACGCCAGCACGCGCAGCACCGACTGCACGCCATCGATACGGAAAAAGCGGGCGGCGAGCGGCGCTCCGTACCAGATCGCCGCGCCGAGCAGCAGCGCGGTGAGCACGGCGACCGTGAACCCGGTCTGGAGGTGCCGCCGCTCGAGGTCCCGCCGCTGGATCAGGGCCGGCCCGACGCCGATGTGCGACACGATGGCCGACAGGCTGGTGACCACCAGCGCGGCGCCCACCAGGCCAAAGTCGGCAGCCGTGAGCAGCCGGGCCAGCACCGCGAGCACCGCCAGGTGGAGCCCGTGGTACGCCACACGACCGTAGGCGGTCCACAACATCCCCGTCAGGGTGCGGTGGGTGAGGCTGTGCCGGGGTTGATTCATGTCCGAATCGGCCTCCGAACGCAATCCGCGTGCCATCCGGAGTGGTAAGCCAGGCTCCGGCAAGGCCCTATGATACAACCACCAGGCGCGGCCGTGGTGCGGGGCCCCCTGATGACCCCGGGCACGGGAGTTGCCATATTGGGGCGCACTCTCCGGCGGTTCGGAGCACCCCATTCGGAAACCGAGGCGTCGCGCGCAACTCCATGTGCGGTATCGCTGGGTGGTTCGATCCCGGAGGGCTGAAGGACCTTGACCCGGCGGTCATTCTCCGGGGAATGACCGACGCCATCCACCACCGCGGGCCCGACGACGCGGGGGCGTGGCTCGACCCCGCGGCCGGCATCGCGCTGGGCTTTCGCCGCCTGGCCATTCTCGACCTGAGCGCGGCCGGCCATCAGCCGATGGTCTCGGCCTCGGCCCGCTACACCATCGTGTTCAACGGCGAGATCTACAATTTCCGCCAGTTGCGGGCGGAGCTGGCGGCGCTGGGACACGTCTTTCGCGGACATTCCGATACCGAGGTACTGCTCGCGGCCGTGACGCAGTGGGGCGTGCGCGGAGCGCTGGAACGAGCGAACGGCATGTTCGCGTTCGCGCTGTGGGATCGGGATACCCGTACCCTCTACCTCGGCGCGCGACCGGACGGGGGAGAAGCCGCTGTACTACGGGTGGGTAGACGGCACGCTGTACTTCGGGTCGGAGCTCAAGGCGTTGCGCCGGCATCCGCGCTTCCGGGGCGAAGTGGATCGCTGCGTACTCGCGCACTACATGCGGCGTGGGTACGTCGGCGCGCCCTATGCGATTTACCGCGGCATTCACAAGGTGCCGTACGGCACCTTCCTCGCGTTCCGCGCGGACCAGCGCGATCCCGCTCCCGAGCGATACTGGTCGTGGGCGGAGGTGGCCCAGCGCGGCGCCGCCGATCCGTTCCGCGGCACCGAAGCCGATGCGCTGGCGGAGCTCGACGCCCTGCTGCGGGACGCGGTGCGGACCCGGCTCGAAGCCGACGTGCCGCTGGGGGCCTTTCTGTCCGGCGGGATCGACTCCTCGCTGATCGTCGCGTTGATGCAGGCGCAGGCTACACAGCCGGTGCGAACCTTCGCCATCGGCTTTCACGAGCGGCGGTGGGACGAGGCGCCCTACGCGGCCGCCGTGGCGGCCCACCTCGGCACCGAGCACTCGCACCTCTACGCCGGGGTCGACGAAGCACTCGCCGTGGTACCGCGTCTGCCCGAGCTGTACGACGAGCCGTTCGCCGACCCGTCCCAGATCCCGACGTTTCTCGTCGCGCAGTTCGCGCGCCGCCAGGTGACGGTGAGCCTCTCGGGCGATGCCGGAGATGAGCTGTTCGGCGGCTACCGCCGCTACCGCCTCGGCGCCCGCCTGTGGAACGCGGTGAACCGTCTGCCGCACCCCGCGCGCCGTGCGACCGCTGCCATGTCGCGCGCTTTCTCACGGCTGCCGGGCCCGTTGCGTGCGGCGCTCGACCGTCTCGCGCGCGGGGGCACGGGCAAGCGCAGCCTGTCGGAGCGCACGCAGCAAGGCCTGGCAGTGCTTTCGGCAGAAACGCGCGTGCAGTTATTCCACTACATGCGCTCGTACTGGAAGCATCCGGAGGAGGTCGTGCTCGACGCGGTGGAGCCGCGCGACGCCGTCAGCGACCCCGCTGCCGGGGCGGGACTTGGGAGGTTCGAGGACGAGATGATGTTTCGGGATGCAATTACCTATCTCCCCGCCGACATCCTCGCCAAGGTCGACCGCGCGACGATGGCCGTGAGTCTCGAGGCGCGCATCCCGCTGCTCGACCCGCAGGTGATCGCGTTCGCCAGCCGCCTGCCGTTGGCGTTCAAGATCCGCAACGGCACGGGCAAGCACATCCTGCGCGAGCTCGCGTACCGTTACGTCCCGCGCCGGCTCCTGGACCGGCCCAAGCGCGGTTTTGCGCCGCCCCTCGGCCGGTGGCTGCGGGGCCCCCTGCGCGCCTGGGCGGAGGACCTGTTGGACGAGCGGCGGTTGCGCCGCGAGGGCTTTCTCGAGCCGAAGATCGTGCAGCGCAAGCTGCGCGAGCACGTGAGTGGGCGCACGAGCTGGGACTACGACCTGTGGACGGTCCTGATGTTCGAGGCCTGGCTCGCGGCCGCCTCACCATCTCCGAGGTCTGACGGCGACCGCTCCCCCCTCCCCGCTCCGGTGGCTATACTCTCGCCTGCGGGCCCTTAGCTCAGCGGTTAGAGCAGCGGACTCATAATCCGTCGGTCCCAGGTTCAAATCCTGGAGGGCCCATTCCCCCGTCACCGGACGCGCGGAAATTCATCGCGCAATCCTCTAGCGAGACCCGGGCCTGTGGACTACGTTGCGCGTACTGCGTTGTTCGCGCCCGCGACGACTCCCACCGAGTCATGCCGTTTCACCACTGTGTGACGCTCCTCGAGGGGGAGATCGTGTGGCCCAGTCCCACGGTTTTTCTCAGGAGGTCATGTTGTTCAAGAAAACCACCCCGATGCTCGTTGCCACCTTCGTCGCCTTCGGCTGCTCCGAGAGCGCCGTCGCGCCCACAACCCAGGCCCTGGACGGCGCGCCGCTCGCCGCGGGCATCGGTCGAGTGATCCATCGGGTCTCCGTCGGCGGACCGGATGTCTGCGAAGCACTCGGCACCACGCCCGGTTGCGACAAGAACTTCTCCCTGGTCGCGCTCGAAGGTGCCAACGGAGTGAAGGGCCAGTGGACCGATCGGTTTTCGCAGGCGACGGGCGGCGGCGGCATTCACGTCACCGTGAACTGCCTCGTGGTGGACGGCAACGAGGCGTGGATCAGCGGCGTGGACGACAACGCGCCGGGAGGCTTTGCCGAGTGGACCACGATGGTCCGCGACAACGGCACCTCGGCGAATGATCCTGCCGATCAGATCGGATTCAGCGTTCCCAGCGCGTTCGTCGGCGACTGCAACACGCAGTTCGATTTCGAGGGGAACGGTCTGCTGAACGACGCCCCGCAGGGACAGGTCAGCGTCCGGTAAAGACAGCCCGCTCAGCGGGCTTTGCGTGAGTGCACAGCGCCCGGTCGCCTGAGCGGCCGGGCGCTGTCGGGTTCGTGCCTTGAGGACCGGGCGGGCGACGGCGATATTTCGCCGCCCCAGGGTGGTTAGCTCAGCTGGTTAGAGCGCCGGTCTCACATACCGGAGGTCGAGGGTTCGAGTCCCTCACCGCCCATCGCCACAACCAACGGCCCCGCTTGGCGCTCCGTCACCACCGCGGCGCCCTTTGTTCGTCGCGGTCATCTGCCGGTGGTGCCCGAGTGTGGTGCGGCGCGCCTCCCGTCTCCCCTTACCACCGTCCCAGCATCAGCGCCGTGTCGCCCAGGTACGCGAGACGGAAGTCCCGCATGTACTTCTCGGCGGCGAAGCGCACGGCGGTGGGTCCGACGCGGCGCAGTTTCTCCCAAGCCCCGTCGGCCATGCGGAAGTCCCCGAAATAGAGCGCCGCCCGACCCAGCGCCTCCGCCTGGCCGGCCGTCGTCATCTGCTCAGCCAGCCGCCCGACCGTGAGTTGATTGAGAAAGTGGCGCAGCACGAAAGGATGGATGACCACGCCCTTGAGATCGGAAACCTCGCGGCGCATCAGTTGATAAACCGCGAGCGGATTCGCCGTGCTCGCGTACACGCCCCCTGCCGGGATGGCGCGGTCGAAGAACGGCGCGGACACGGCATAGGACAACGACGATTCGTCGCGGATCACCCGGTTCAACTGGCCGGAGAGAATGTACGTCGCCACCTGAAACGCGAAGTAGTCCTCGTGCGTGGGCTCCGGACCCATGAAGTAGCCCAGGATGTAGCTCGTCGGCAGAACGCGATGCTCGACGCGCCACCGGGTCCGCACCCGCGGAGCGGTGGGCGGCGGAGTCCACACGTAGGCGCCGGCCGGCAGTCGCCCGAGCGTGGCGCTCACGAGCGACTCGACCGCGGCGCGCGGCACGGCGCCGACGATCACGAGCAGCAGCCGCGACCGGACGAATTGTTCCGTGCGGTAGCGCGCGACGTCCGCCGCCGTCAATGCGGCGAGTGTTTCGGTCGTGCCGGACGGGTCGAGCGCGTACGGGTGGTCCGGGAACGCGGCCGCCCGCGCCACTTCCTGGACCCGGAGGTCGGGATGCGAATAGCGTCGCTCAGCGGCGCTCACCAGCACCTTGCGCGCGCGATCGATCGCCGTGTCCGGCGGCGGTACGGGACTGAGCCAGTCCGCGAACAGGCGCCACGCCGCGGCGAAGTCGCGCGGCAGCGAGACGAACCCCACCGCCGTCCAATCGGCAGCGGGATCGACGAACGTGCGCGCCCCGAGCGCCGCGAGGCGCCGCTGGCTCGCGCCCTCCGCGGCCGTGAGGAGCAGCGCTTCGATGCCCTGGGTCGCCGCGGCGAGCTGCCGCGTCCCGCCCAGGAGGAACAGCCGCACGGCCACGACCTCGCTCGCCGGGGCGTGGCGGTGGATAACCTTCACCCCCGCGACGTCGTACTGCGTGGTGACCGAGGTGTCGGCCGCCGGCGGCGCCGCGGGCCGCCGCGGCGCCGTGGCGCCCCCCGAGCCGAGCAGCGCGCCCGCCACGAGCACGACCGGCAGGGGGGGACGGCGGAGGGCGCTGGTCATGGGCCGGCCGAACCAGAGCCCCGCAGCCAGCGGGCGACGCGATCCACCACGTCCGGTGGCCCCAGCACGCCGATGACGCTGGGCCGGCCGACGATATAGCGCTCGACGAAGTGCCGCAGATCGGCCGGTGTCTGGGCGTTCAGGCGGCGGTCGTAGGTGAGGTAGTAGTCAATGCCTGCCGTCGCCCACCAGGACGCGAGGTGCGGGGCCAGCACGGCGCCGACCTCGCGCGTCAGCGCCCGGTCGAGCTCTCGGGCCTTCCGGGCGATCGCCAGGTCCTCGTCGCCGAGATCCAGCAGGTACTCCGGTTGCTGGATCGCGCTCAGGAGCATGCGGACGGCGTCCTCCGCGAGCTCCGGGGTGGTCTTTCCGCGGAATTCGATCGGGCCCGCAACCTGGAGCGTCGCGTAGCCTGCGTTCATCCGCTGGAAGCCGCCCGAGCCCACGAGATGTTCCTGGAACCGCGAGCTCGGTTCGTTGAGGACGGCGAAGAGCGCGTCGGCGGCGTAGGTGGCCGCAGTATCGTCGCGCACACCGGGACCGTGCAACGCGATCGTGATCGTGACGTCGCGGACATGCGGGCTGGCGACGAGGGCGCCCCGCGATCCCGCGAGCGCCTCGATGCGGGCGCCCGTGTCGGCGGCGAGGGGCTCAGAGCCCCGTTTCCATTCGCCGAATCGCCGTGCGACCTCCGCGAGGACCGCCGGCGCGGATACGTCGCCGGTCACGATCACGGCCGCGTTGTTCGGGACGTAGTGACGGGCGAACGCGGCCTGCAGGTGCGCGAGCGTGAGTTGCGCGAGCGACGCGCTGTCGCCGCCGACATCGCGCCGGTGCCATGTCGCGCCCCAGAGCTGACGCTCCACCTGGCGGTCGAGCGCGGCCTCGGGGTCCGACTGCGCGCGTGCGAGCTCGTCGAGGACGACGCGGCGCTCCTCGGTGAGGTCGTCGTGGCTGAATCGCGCCCGGGTCAGCAGGCGGCCGAGGAGCTCGATCGCCTTGGCCGTTCGTTTGGCCGGAACCGCCACCCAGTACGTGACGACTTCGGGGCCCGTCGAGCCGTTGTAGATGCCTTCGAGATCGGCGACCGCCGCGCCGAAGGCCGCCGGGTCCCCGCCGTAGCTGCGGAATAGCATGTGCTCGTACAGGTGTGCCAGCCCCGCTTCGCCCGGCGCCTGCGTGACGGCGCCACTGCGCACCGCGACGAGCACCGTGGCGAGGGGCGCGAGCCGGCTCTCGACGACGAACACGGCGAGCCCGTTGTCGAGCACGGCCCGCTCGAGCGCAGGCGGGGCGTTTGCATCCTGAGTGGCGCCGGGCGCCGGCGTGGCCACGATGGCCGCGAGAGCCGTCAGGAACACGGCGGCCCGCGGCTCATCGCTGGATCGCCGTCGTCGCGACGTCGGGGTGGTGTAGCGTGGCGTCACCCAGCGCCTGCCCTCACGTGGTTCCTCATGCTACGGGGCCCGGCGGAGCGCCGCAATGACGCCGGTCGAACCGCGCACCCGCACGCTAACCGCCCGCAGCAGTGCCGCGGCAACTCGTACAGATTCTCCGCCGGTCCTTGCCCCGCCCGCCGAAGCGCCTGGACGGACGGGGGCCGGGTCCCGTACGCTCCCCGGTTCGGCGCGGCCCTGCTATGTTGGATGACCGCCGGAACCATACGCCGCCAGCACCGGGAGCCCCGATGATCGAGTTTCAGACCACGTGGGAATACGGCCGCCTCGCGGTGGCCCACCGCCTCCAGCTGAAGCTCAAGCAGTGGGACGAGAACCAGGACCCGAAGGACCACGGAAAAATCGACTACCTGTATCGCTGGGAGACCCATTTCGAGCATGCCCATGCCGATACAGCCCTCGAGCTGCTCGACAAACTGGCGCTCGACGTCGGCGACCATTGGGCGCCCGACCTCTCGGCGCACACACCGCTCACCGTGCTGAACGCGCTCGGCGCGGAGGGCTGGGAGCTGGTCCACATCGAGAAGTTCGAGGAGCCCGAGATCGACGCCCCCGGACGCTTCGCCGGCAAGGAGGGATGGTATTACCTCTTCCGCCGGGCCACGCACCGCTCGCCCGAGCTCGCCCGCAAGAAGGAGTAGCGGCGCGCTTCGATGACGGCCCACTCCGTCCGGCGCTGCCTGATCGTCTCCACCGCCTACGCCGATGCCGCCCCGCGCGGCAAGCTCCGGGCGCTCGCCGCCCACGGCGTCGAGATCACCGTCGCGGTGCCGCACCGCTGGGCCGAGCCGGTCTCCGGTCGCGTGCGGGAGACGAGCTGGGAGCGCCAGCACGGCGTGGAGGTGTTCCCCCTCCCCGTGTCGGGGACCGAAGCGGCCACCGCACGGTTCGGCCGCCGCGAGCTGGCCTCGCTGGTGCGCGACAAGCGACCCGACCTCGTGCAGATCGAGGAAGCACCGGGCAGCCGGCTCGCGAGCCAGGCGGCGGGCGCGGCGCACCGCTCCGGCATCCCCACCATCCTGCACAGCGACGTCAATATCCGGTGGCCGGGGGGCTGGTTCGCCGGCCGGCGGCGGCGGCGCGATCTCCACCGCGCGCGCGGCGCGCTGGCCGGCAGCTCGGCGGCGGCTGCCCTGCTCCAGATCCTGCACCCCGACCTCCCCGTGGAAATCGTCCCGCCGCACGGTGTCCCGGTCCCGCCGGTGCCGGCACACCAACCGCACGCCGGCGTACGCCTCGCGTGCGTGGGCCGCTTGGAGTCGCGGCGCGGACTGGATACCTTGCTCCACGCCCTCGCCGCGCGGCGGGCCGAAGGGTGGACCCTGACGGTGGTCGGTGACGGCCCGGCGCGCGAGCGGTTCGAGGCACTCGCCAGCACGCTACGGCTCGCGGCGCGCGTGCGGTGGGCCGGGGCGCTCCCGGCGGACCAGGTGCTCGCGTTGTGGCCCGAGGTGGACGTACTGGTACACCCCGCCAGGCGCTTGGCGGACTGGGAGGAGCCGTACGGCGACGTGGTGGCCGAGGCCATGGGCCACGCCGTGGCGGTGATCGGCACGGCGGCCGGGGTCGTGCCGGAGATCGTGGGCGACGCGGGAGTCCTCGTGCCCCCCGACGATCCGACGGCGCTCGCCGCGGCACTGGCGCGGCTGTCCGATCCAGCCGAGCATCGCGCGTACGCGCTGGCGGCGCGCGCGCGGGCCCTCGCGCTGTTCACCGACGAGGCGATCGCCGAGCGTACGCTGACCCTGTGGCAGCGAGTACTGGCCTGACCGACCGATGACCCGCGTTCTCCTCGTTCCCGATCTGCCGCTCGAGCGGTGGCCCGCCATGGAGCGGTACGCCCACCGCCTGCATGACTGGTTGCGGCACACCAGCCCGACCCTCGACGTGCGCCTGGCGGCGCACATCGGCGAGCTCACCCGCGAGCGGGACGGCGACCGCGGACCGGGCGCCTTCCTCCGCTGGTGGACCCAGCCGGTGGACCCGGCACGCCTGGTACTACCGGGCCCGCTGCACGAACCGCACCGGTACGCCTCGCGCTACTTCTTCTATCCGCTGCGTCTGCGGCGGGAGGGGCGGCGCTCGGACCTGGTCCACATTCTGGACCATGCGTATGCGCACCTGCGCGCCAGCGTGCGTCGCCGCCCCGTGGCGGTGACCGTGCACGACCTGATGCCGGTGATCCAGCTCCGCTCCGAGCGCGAGGATTGGAACGACCGCCTGCGCCACCGCGTGCTCCAGCGAACCCTCAAAGCACTCCGCCGAGCCGACAGCTACATCGTGGGCACCCAGTGGCTCCGGGGTGAACTGGCCACGTGGCTGGGGGACGACCGCCGCATCCGCGTCGTCCCGTTCGGCGTGGACCGCTCATTCTTCGTCGAGTCGCCCGGAGGCCGGGAGCGCGCGCGCGAGCGGTGGCGCATTCCCGAAGACGCGTTCGTCGTGCTCCACGTGGGGAGCACCGTCGAGCGCAAGAACGTCCCGCTGGTGCTCGAGACGGTGGCGCACCTGCGGCCGCACGCCGACGCCCACCTGCTCCAGGTGGGCGGGCGTCTCACCGCGGCGCACGAGCACCAGGTGGACCGCCACAACCTGCGGCCGTTCGTGCGCGTCATTCCCCAGGCCGACGAGACCACGTTGCGCCGCGCGTACCGCGCCGCCGATGTGCTGCTCTTTCCTTCCCTGTACGAGGGCTTCGGGTTCCCCGTGCTCGAGGCCTTCGCGTCGGGCGTCCCGGTGGTCACCTCGGGCGCCGGCGGCCTCAAGGAAGTCGGCGGCGACGCGACCGTCGTGGTTGAGGCCCGCGACGCCGGGACATTCGTCGAGGCGATTCTCGCCCTGGCGGACGACGAGGACCGGCGCGAGGTGCTGGTCGAGCGCGGCCGCATGCGCGCGCGCGGCTTCAGCTGGCAGAAAACGGCGGAGGGGACGGCGGCCGTGTACCGCGAGCTGGTCTAACCCCTTGTTCGACTCACAGTTACGGTGCATGTTGTTGGGCCCCGCAACCGGAATGGACGCCGCATCCTCGTGACTGCTCCTCACCTGCGTCGTGCGCCGTGCGTCCTCGTCGGTGCCTTGGCGGCGGGCGCGCTGCTCGCCCCCCTCGCTCGGGTGGCGGCCGGCGCCCAGGTCCCCTCCCCCGCCGCCGTCGAGCGGGCCGTGCAGCAGGATCCGCGGCTCGCCGAGCAGATCCGCGCGCGGATCCGCCAGTCGGGGCTGACGCCCGAACAGGTCCGCGCGCGGCTCAGAGCGAGCGGGTATCCCGAGAGCCTGCTGGACCAGTATCTGGCGGCCGGCGACCACGGGCAGCCCGGCGCGGTGCCCACCGCCTTCGAGTTGTCGGCCATCGCGGCGCTGGGCATGCCGCTGTCACAGTCCGGCCTGCCCCTCGACACGGGACTCGTCACCACGCCGGGCGCGGCGGCACCGCCGTCGGATGTGTTCGGTCTCAACGTCTTCCGGCGGTCCACCACACAGTTTCTGCCTCTCCTCGCCGGCCCGGTGCCCGACGACTATCGGCTGGGCCCGGGCGACGTGCTGGTGTTGATCCTGACGGGCGACGTCGAGCTGGCCTACACGCTGCAGGTCACGCGCCAGGGCTTCGTCGTGGTCCCGCAGGTGGGGCAGATCTTCGTCTCGAACCTCACACTCGAGCAGCTGCGCGACGTGCTGTATGCGCGCCTCGGTCGCGCTTACTCCGGGGTGCGCCGCGGCGCGGGCGCGACGACCCGATTCGACGTGTCGGTGACCAACGTCCGCGCGAATCAGATCTTCGTAGTGGGCGACGTGGTGCAGCCCGGCGCCTACCAGATCAGCTCGCTCGGCACGGTGCTGACGGCGCTGTACGCCGCCGGCGGGATCGCCGAGGAGGGGAACACCCGCGCCGTGCAGATCCAGCGGGCGGGGACGACGGTGGCGACCTTCGATCTGTACGACTACCTGCTGCGCGGCGATACGCGCGCCGACATCCGGCTCGAGACCGGCGACGTAGTGTTCGTCCCGCCGTACGGCGCGCGCGTGTGGGTGTCGGGGGCGGTGCGGCGGCCGGCGATCTACGAAGCGCGGTCCGGAGACCAGCTGCTGGACGTGCTCCGGGCCGCGGGCGGGTTCCGCGCCGACGCGTCGCTGCGCCGCTTGACGGTGCACCGCATTCTCCCCGGCGCGACGCGGAGCCAGGAGGCGCTGGCGCGGGCGGCCATGGTTCTCGAGCTGGGACGCGGGCCGGCGCCCGACACTGCGTCGGACCGTCTGTCGGTCACCGTCCCGTCCTTCGGGCTCGCCGATGGGGATTCAGTCGTCGTCGATTCGCTGCCGGGGCTCGGGCCCGATGGCTACTACGTGGCGGTCGTGGGCATGGTCCGGAAACCTGGCCCGTATCCCTGGCGTCCCGGGCTCACCCTGCGCGATGCGCTGCGCCTCGCCGGCGGCCCGCGCACGGGGGCCGAGTTGCGGGAAGCGGAAATCGCGCGGCTGCCGGCCGACCGCTCGCTGGGTCAGATGGCGGTCGCGTTGCGGGTTCCGCTCGATTCGAGCTATCTGGGCGATCGGGACAGCGCGGGCCGCTACGTCGGGGCGCCGGGCGCGGCCTTCCCGCCGGCCGGATCGGCTCCCGAGATCGCGCTCCAGCCATTCGACAACGTGCTGATCCTCCAGCAGCCCGAATTCGAGCTGCAGCGCACCGTCAGGATCACGGGTGAGGTGCAGTATCCGGGGTCCTACGCGCTGCGCTCCAAGGACGAACGCCTGGCGGACCTGGTGCGGCGGGCCGGCGGCCTCACGCCACGCGCGTACGCCGAGGGGATCCGCTTCTACCGACCGTTGTTCGAGTCGGGCCGGATCAACGTGCGGCTGACGGATGCGATGGTGGACTCGGCGTCGCGGGACAACATCATCCTGCAGCCCGACGACTCGGTCCACATCCCCGAGTATCTCCCCAGCGTCCGCGTCACGGGGGCGGTGAATGCGCCGGGGAGCGTGCTGTGGCGGCGGGGTGCCGGTCTCGACTACTACATCGGCGCCGCCGGCGGTTTCAGTCCAGTCGCCGAGGGCGGCGGAACGAGCGTGCGGTACGCGAACGGGGAGGTGCGGACGCGATCGAAGTTCCTGCTGTTCTCGCGGGCACCCAAGCCGGATCCGGGCTCCGAAGTCTTCGTGCCGACGAAGGATCCCGCGGCCAAGGTGGACTACGTCGCCTTGTTTGGCGCGGTCGCGCAAATCCTCGCCAGCACCGTGGCGATCGTCGTGGTGGCAACGCGGTGATGCGGTGAGCCGTGGGACTGCGGGCGTGGCTGATTCGCCAGTCGCTGTCCGATCGTGGGTCCGGCAGCCTGGCGGCGCGGTTCCGCTACCGGCGCTGGCACCGGCTCCGCGAGCTCCTCTCGCTCACCGGGACCGAATCGGTCATCGACGTGGGCGGCACGAGCCGATCCTGGTGGTTCGTGGAATGGCGCGGTGCGGTAGTGCGGTGCAACATCGATCTGACCGGTGCGGACGCCGGCCTCCGCGTGCGCGCGGACGGGTGCGCACTCCCGTTTCGCGATCGGACGTTCGACGTCGCGTTCTCGAATTCCGTGATCGAGCATCTCGGCACCTACGACGCCCAGATTCGCTTCAGCCAGGAGCTGCGGCGCGTGGGACGGCGATACTTCGTCCAGACGCCCAACCGCTGGTTCCCGATCGAGCCCCACTATCTGTTTCCGTTCTTTCAGTTTCTCCCGGTCGGCGTGCAACGGTGGCTGCACACCCGTTTCGACATCGGGACATTCACGAAAACCGACCCGTTCGGCACCATCCGGCTGATGACCAAGCGTGAGCTGCGGCGCCTGTTTCCCGAAGCACGGCTCGTACCGGAGCGGCTGGGACCGTTGGTGAAGTCCTGGTACGTGGTCCACGCCGGTCCCGCGCGCCCGAGCCCCCGGGGCCCGGCTCCGGAGCGGCCCGCGTGAGTCCGGACCCCGGTGTGGAACACGGCTCCCGGGCGTTGACCGGAGGACAGCTCCTCGTGCAATGGCTGGCCGCCGGGATCGCCCGCATCCGCGCCACCGGCCGCCGCGGCCTCGTCTGGACGATCGTCGGGGGAGGTGCCGGCGCGGCCCTCGCGCTGGCACTCCCCAAACAGTACACCGCCACGGGATCGTTCATCGCGCAGGGCGCCTCGGCGTCCGAGCTCCCGGCGGCGCTCCAGGGCATCGCGGCGAGCGTCGGACTGATGTCCGCCAGGGACTTCTCGCCGCAGTTCTACGCGGACCTCCTGACCAGCGAACCGGTGCTGGGCGCCGCCCTGACGAAGGCATATCGCATTCCCTCCGTGACGGGTGAGGGCGGCAAGACGTACCTCGAGATCGAGCGCTTCAGGGGCGACGAACCGCGACGCGTGATGGAGCGCGCGCTGCGGCACCTCCGTCGTCGGGTCGCGACGCGGGCCGATGTCCGCACCAACATCATCGGCCTGTCCGTGACGGCGCGCGATCCCGTGCTCAGCCGCGACATCTCGCTCGTCCTGCTCGAGGCGCTCGATTCGCTGAACATCGAGTTCCGCCGGAGGCACTCGGGCGAGCTGCGGCGATTCTTCGAGTCCCGCATGGCGGAGTCCCGGTACGAGCTCGACAGCGCGGAAACGAAGCTGCGGCAGTTTCTCGAGCGTAACCGGGTGATCGAGAACTCCCCGCTTCTGACCTTCGAGCACATGCGGCTGGTGCGCGGGGCCGACCTCAAGCGCGGGGTGTACACCACCGTGGTCCAGCAGTACGAGGAGGCACGGTTACAGGAGGCGCGGAACGTTCCGGTGTTGACCATCCTCAGCCCGCCGCGCGTTCCGGCGCGCAAGTCCGGGCCTCCCCGCCGGTTGCTGGTGGTCCTGGGCCTCGCGGTGGGCTTGGCGGCGGGCCTGGCGCACACCCACCTCGGCGCCCTGCGCGCCTGGGCCGCCCTCACGGGGGCCGGCGCGTCCTGAGCGCGCCGTCGCGGCGCGGCAACGCATGAGGTCCGACAAGGAGTGGCAGTTCTGGGGACGCACGGACCCGCTCTGGGCGGTGGCCGCCTGGCCGTCCCGGGAGGCCGGTGGTCCCATGGCCTGGACCGCGCAGGAGTTCCTCGCCCTCGGGGAATCCGATTTCCAGGACATCCTCCGGCACTGGCGCCACTACGGCGTGCAGCCCGGCCGGTGTATCGAGATCGGCTGCGGTGCCGGGCGCCTGACGGCGACAGCTGGCCACGGCGTTCACCGCGGTGACGGCGCTCGATGTCTCGGCGGACCAGATGCGTCTGGCCCGCTCGTTCCTGGGCGAGCGCGCGGCGGCCGTCTCATTCCTGCGTGTGGGGGGAACCGCCATCCCCCTCGCCGCGCGGAGCTGCGCCGGCATGTTCTCCTGCCACGTGTTTCAGCACCTCTCCGGTTTCGGCGCGATCGCGTCGTATCTCCGGGAGACGCATCGCGTCCTCGCCCCCGGTGGCACCGTGTGCTTTCACGTGCCCGTGGCGGGGGCGCATCGCGGGGCTCACATCCGTGGCCTCACGCTCGCCGCGCGCAACGCCGCGGTGACGCTGCGACGCTTCCTCGGCGCCCGCCGCCTGATGGAGTACCACCGATACACGCCGCGGCGCATGTTCCGGCTGCTCGACGCCGTCGGTTTTCGCGACCTGGAGCTGCGGATCTTCGACATGACCGCGAACGGCGACGCCCACTCCTTTTTCTTCGCCCGAAAGCCGTAGGCGGCCGCCGTCACACGCGCTGCGGAGCGCCGAGCCATGACCGCAGCGCCGCCCAGGCGTGCACGAGGTCCCCCGTGCGCGGACGAAGCAACGCCGGGATCGTGACGCCCGTCTCCCGCCGCAGTCGCCAGACCTTCGCGACGAAGAGCGCCATGTAGGCGAGGCTGGTGGCCACCGCCGCCCCGTCGATGCCGATCCGCGGTACCAGCGCGAGGTTGAGCGCCACTTTGACAACCAGCGCGCCGGCGGCGGCGAGGTAGCTGATCGGAGGGAATCCGCTTCCCGCGAAATACGAATCCACGATGAGATGCAGGGCGATCGCGAGCGTCCCGGGAAGGAGCAAGACGAACGCCGACCCCGCCGGCGCGAATTGGCCGCCGTAGATCAGCGGAACGAGCCGAGCCCCGACCACCGCCAATGCGATCGTCAGCGGAGCGAGCACCGCCACGGCGGTACGCGACGCCCGGCAGATCTGGTCGATCGTGCCCGGTCCGCGGTTCGCCGCCGCGGCGGCGAATAGTACGCTGGCCAGAATCGACGGGATGTACCAGCAATACTCGGCGAGCAGCATGGCCACCGACATCTGGCCCACCGCCGGCAGTCCGATCATCGGGCCCAGCATGTAGACGTCAGCCCGCAGCAGCAGCAGCGTCAGACTGATCGTGAGCAGCGCCCGCGTGCCCTGCCGGAGGGCGGAGACCCAGCCCCGCACGAGCCCCTGGCGCGTGAGCGAGACGGCCGCCGAGCGCCGCCAGATCCAGAGCCCGCTGAAGGCCACGTTGAGCGCGACCGCCCCGAGCCACGCCGCCAGCACCGCGCCCACGCGCAGCCCCCGCGTCGCCATGAGTACCGCGACGATCGCGAGGAACCCGAACCGCTGGAGCAGCATCGCCACGTTGTACGCGAGGATGTGGTGCTGCCCCAGGTTGATACCGCGGAGCAGGAGAGCCGCGACCTCACCGGTCAGGAGCGCGACGAGCAGCAGCGGGAGCAGTTGCGCGTCGAGCGCCGCCAGCCCGCGCCCCCACAGCGGGAAGCTCAGGACCGCCGCGAGTCCGACGAGGGCCGCCTGCAAGCCCGAACGCGCCAGCAGCACCCGACCCCGAGACGTGTCGCCCGCCGACCCGAGCACGTGCGCTTCGTATTGGCCCCCGGCGCCGACGGTCGAGAGGAGACCGACGGCCGCCACAACCAGCGCGTACTGCCCCTGTCCCTCCGGCCCCAGTCCCCGGGCGATCAGGATTCCCACCGCGATCGAGGCCGAGGACTGCAGGACCTGACTGAGCAGCGTCTGAAAGAACGCCGGGGCGACCTTCACCCCCGGGGCTCCCGACGGCGGGCCGCAACGACCGCGACGAGGAGCAGCGGGTAGCCATACCCCGTGAGCGTCGATGTGAACATGTTGAGCTGACCGACCTGCGCGAACACGGCCGTCGCGATCGTGAGCGCCACGAGCACCCCCCGCACGTCGCCCGCGCGCACGCTCCGGAATCGGTCATCGAGGTAGCCGAGCAACCCGCCGTACAGCGCCGCCGTGACCAGGGCGCCGGTCCATCCGAAGTTCATGAATCCTTCGCCGTAGATACCGATCCGCTGACCGGCGGTGACGCCCATGGCATCGGCGAGGAGACTCGCGCTGCTCTCCCCGTACCACGCGGCCTTGTCGATCCCAATCAGCCGCCACGCGGGTGCCGGCAGCAGCGGGACGATGGCGCCCGCCAGGGTGCGACCGAGCACGAACCGATCGCCGAGCCCGTAATAGTCCAGCGCCCACCCGAGATCGCGGAACTCGCCCAGGGTGCCGTAGAACAACAGCCAGATGGGTCCGAGGAGCAGGACGCTCTGGTCGCGCTCGCGCGCGTACCCGACCAGCGCCAGGATCGGGGTCGCGAGCACGACCAGGATGGCGGCCCGGCGCAGGTCCACGCGAGTCCGCAGCCGGTCCCACATGAGGAGGGCCGTGCCGAGCGGGAGGACGATGAAGAAACGCGGCCCGTACAGGCCGACCAACACCAGGCTCGCTGCGCCGACCAGGTACGCGGTCCAGCTGGCCCGGCGCGCCGCCGCCATGACGGCCACCAGGAGGGCAACCACCCCGCCCAGCATCGAGAGCCGGTACCACACGCCGCCGATGGCGGGAAAGTCCACCCGCGCCGATGTGGGGTCGCCCGCGAGCAGCGGCACGTACCCGATGCGAGCGATCGAAACGGCGGTCCCGAGGACGACCAGGGCGAACACGACGTACGTCGTGGCGGCGAGCCGGGGCCAGTCCCACTCGATCCCCGCGCGCTCCCGGCCTTGTCCGTCCGCCGGCGGCAGGGCCCAGCGCACGGCCGCCAGGACGGCGAGCGCCACGCCGGTGCAGACGGCGACGAGGCACGCGGCGCGCTCGACGCCGGCGCGATACGCCGGGTACAGTTGGATGGTCGCCCAATAGCTGCCCGAACCGAACACCGTCATCAACAACGCGAACCCGACGGCGAGCACCGGCGGGCGGCTGATGCGGAACGGGGGTCCGATCGCCGAGACGAGGAGGAGGACGTTGAGACCCCACACCGCCGCGGCGGCGAACGCCCAGGGCCAGCCGGGCCAGGAGGCAACGAGCTCGACCCGCCACCACGCGGCGATCGCCGCCAGCGCCATCCACCACACCACGACCGCGCCGAACCAGGTCGGCCCCCGGTTCGGCGCACGGGCCAGCGGGGCGGCGGCGGTCACCGAGCTACCGCGCCCCCCATCTCACAAATAGGCCTCGAGATGACCGAGCGTCTTCTGTTCGAGATACACGTCGCGCATCCAGTGCACGGTCTTGGCAATCCCCTCGGCCAGCCCGACGCGTGGGGCATGGCCGAGGTCGCGAATGGCCTTGTCGACGTTGACCCGCTTGTCTTTGGTGGTGAAGGGCTCCGCCGCAAGGTACTCCACCTTGGCATCGGTGCGCTTCACGGATCCCAGGACGATGTCGGAGAGTGTCTTGATGTCGTGGTACTCCGTTCCTCCGATGTTGTAGACCTCTCCCGGCTTGAAGTTGTCCACGATGTTCGCCAGGGTGTCGCTGGTATCCGTCACGTACGACGACGTGCGGTGGTGACCGAGGTAGACTCGGTACGGGAGATCGTGGAGGGCATGGTACACGAAGATGCAGACCACGCTGCGATACGGACTGTAGTACTCGCCGGGGCCGTAGGTGTTGAACAGGCGCACGCGTACTGACTCCGTGTTCTTCATGGCGGCGGAGTTGATGATCTGCTGCTCGTTGACCCACTTGGTCAGCGCGTAGTCGTTGAGCTGGCGGATTTCGTACTTGTCCATCACGTCTTCCGTCATCACGCCGTCGTAGTCGCCGTAGACCTCCGAGCTGCTGAAGTGGATCAGCCGGAAGCGGTGCTGCTCCTGCAGGCGGATCAGGTTCTTGGTGCCGACGACGTTGGAGATCCAGAGTTTGTCGTAATAGTCCTCTCCGTTCCAACGCCCGAACTCGGCCGCGAGATGGTACACGACGTCGAATCGCGAGCCCTCGAACACGCGGGCGAGCTGCATGTGGCTCCCGACGTCGCAGCGCACATACCCCGCTTCGTGGTAGTGCTCGAACCCGAGTACGGTGACGTCGTGACCCCGCCGCCGGAGGGTGAGCACCAGCACCCTCCCGACCGTCCCCAGTCCACCCGTGACGAGAATCCTGGCCATGCCGTCGTCCGTCCTCGGTTGAGGTCCGTCAGCGTCCGCCCGGTACCCCGCCCCGTCGCGGCGCCGGACGCCTGCGTTCGCGCGCTGCCGCCTCGGACCGGCTGACCGATGGGGCGGTCAGGCAGTCTCCGATGACGCGGCTCATCTGGGACCAGCGCTCCTCCCACGTCTGCCGCAGCCCGAACTGCGACAGGCGCGCCCGCGTTTCCTCCCCGTCTTCCGTGAGCGCGCGCGCCACGGCCGCGACGAACGCGTCCGGCGAGCGGCCCACCGCCACGAGATCCTGCCGCTCGAGCTCGTCGAGGTCGATCGAGAACGCCGTGCAGACCGGCCGGACGCCGGCCGCGAGCGCTTCGAAGACCTTCAGCGGCACGATCCGTTCCGTCAACCGGCTCTTCCGGAACGGCACGAGACTCACCGAGCACCGGCGCAGGATGGCGGGAACGACGAGCCGGTCGCAGCGGCCGAGATAGTGGACGTTCGGCCGGGACCGCAGCGCCTGGTCGTCCAGCCGGGAGTCGCCCACCACGACGAGCTGCAGCTGCGGAAGCCGGGTCGCCACGAGCACGAGAAGCTCGAGATCGACCCATGCGTCCATGACGCCGACGAACGCGGCGCGCGGCTCGGGGATGCCTTCCAACCGGGCCGGCGGCGCCACGTCCCGCGCGTACGCCCGGCCGTCGATGGCATTCCAGATCGTGAAGGTGCGGCGCTGCCATTGCCGTTTGTCGATCGCGAGCTGCTCCGCGGCCGCGAACACCACGCCGGCCTTCGGCAGCAACCTCCGCTCCAGACGCTCCAGTCCCGAGGCGTCCGATGTGGGGAACGCGCTGACCTCATCGGCCAGATGATAGACCGTGAGCGCCTCGCCCATGCGCGCCACGGCACACTCGTACAACGGACTGTCCAGCCACAAGACACGCGGCCCCGTGCCAAGTCCGCGGGTCCAGAACAGGATCCACCAGCGCTGGAGGGCGAACTCCAGACGGAAGAGCCACGGGACCCGATGGCCAACGTGAAACAGCGGTAGCGGGGCGAGGACCCGGAGCGTGGGCGAGTAGCGGCGCGCCCCGCGCAGCCAGCTGAACAACCGGCGCCACAAACCGGGATAGCGGAGCACGGTGAAGACCGACACCGGCCGCTCCACGTACAGTACCGGCTCGTGCCGTTGGATCTCGTGGCAGATCGGCTGCTGGATGATCCACAGGCCGTCCCAGAAGTTGCTGGAGAGGTAGACGTGGTGTCGCACGATCGGCTGGTGCGGACGGGGCGCGGCGTCAGCTCCCGCCGCGCTCACCGAGGACCTCCTGGTACAACCGGACGGTCCTGCGGGCGGCCGCGTCCAGCGTGAGCTCCGCGGGCAGACGGGAGCGCCGCGGCCCCGCGGCGACCGCGAAGGCGCGCCCGAGGGCGGCGGCTAGATCCTCGGGATCCGGCAAGGCGCGAAACATCAGGTCGGGAACCTCGCTGAAGAGCTCAACGTCGCCCACCGGCACCGAGACAACGGGGAGACCACAGGCCAGCGCCTCCTTGACGCTGCTCGGCCCGCCCTCCCGCATCGACGTGACGATCAGGGCATCCGCGGCCGCATAGTACCACGGCATCGCATCCGGCGCCGCATCGTTGACCACCAGCAACCGCACCGCCGGGACCCGCGCCGCGGCCACGCGGACCGCCGCCTCGGCGAGCCACACGCGCTTGTTGGCCTGGCCGGCGTCGTGGGGAAACAACACCAGACGGGCGCCGGGGTCCAGCCCCAGTCGCGCCCTGGCCTCTCCTTGCGGGAGCGGGCGAAACAGCGACGCATCCACGGCATCGCGGATCACGACGGTCCGATCGCGCAGGCGCCGCCACCGGAGCCGGTCGCGCAGCGACGCACTGACCGCGATGCAGCGCCGGCTGCGTGCGGCGGTCACGTGCGATACCGCGATGCCCACTCGGCTCTTGAGTGTCATGCCGCCGCCCGCCAGGCGTGAGCCGTTCAGATCGTCGCCCAGGAACGACGTCACCAGTGGCACGGGGAGGCGGGGGATCGCCACGCCGCTGAAGCCGAAGTGCACGTGCACGAGCTCCGGTCGCCAGGTACGGACGACGTCCCGGATGCGCGGCCGTGCTCTCAGGTAACGCCCGATACCCTCGCCGTCACCGAGCTCGTACAGCCGCACGTCGTGCCCCAGCGCGCGGACGGCCTCCGCGAAGCGATGGATCACCACGCCGCGTAGGGGTCGTGACGGGATGGTGGGGTGCATCCCGGTAACGAACAGAATTCTCAAACGGCAGGCACCTCACGGCATGCGCACCACGGCCGAGGCGAGCCGGAACACACCGCCCTCCACCCGAACGAACACGACGTGGTCGTCAACCCATGCCGCGTAGTAGATATCCACGCCGGGCGCGCCCAGCAACTCCCCTTCGTCCTGCCACGTCGCGAGATCGGTGCTGACCGCGCTCCACACCCGGCCCCGTCCGTCCGGATGCTCTCGGTTGTAGGCGGCGAACACCATGCGCCACAGGTTCGGGGCGATGCGCCGCAGGGTCGGGCTGTACACCCCGCCCTGCGCCTCGGGCGGCAGGTCGCGGGTCGTGAGCACCGGCCCGTGGTAGTGCCACTCGATCTGATCGGGGGATCGCCATTCGAGGATCTGCCATTTCCCCTGCGGGGGATGGGTCGGTTCGTGGGCGGCCACGATCATCCGCCAGACGCCGGACGGCAACTGGTCGATCCACATCCCTTCTCCAGCCGGCCAGGGGGGATACGGCTCCGCACTCGGCGCGCGGGGCTGTGTCGCCCCGTTCCAGATTCGCACACCCGGCTCCTTCGTCCAGGTCCGCTCGTCCGGAGACACCGCCGAGAACACCTGCCATCCCCAACACGCGTTGCTGCCGGCGGCGTAGAACATGCGCCACCCCGGTCCGTCGGCTCGAGGGACCACGATCATGTTCTCAACACCCTCGCCCTGCGGACTGCAGATCTCCTCGTCATGCTCCACGGCGACTCCGTCGTACCGCAGCCGCACGCCGTCGCGGGAGGCGAACCGGTGGAGGTGCGCGCGCGTGACGCCGGTCGAGTCAGCCGGCACGGAGAATACCGCTGCGTACACTTCGAGCACGCCCGCACTGTTGCGGCGGGCGCTGGGCGCCCACGGGGCATCCCCCACGCTCGGGAACGAATCGGCGACCATCAGCTCCCCCACCGGGCCGGACGGGATGGGCGCCACCGCAACGACGATCGGCAAGGTGATGGTGGCCGGTGAGGCGGACACGGTCAGCGTGTCGTGGCCGGAGGCGCGGACGATCAGCGTGTCGCACACGCCGTCGGACACGGTGGCCCACGCGGACGTAACCGTCGGCCGCGCGGACATCGGGAACCCGTTGCGGTCGCGGACCTCACAGGTCAGGGGAATCCGGGCACCCAGGGGCAGGGTCAGAATCCGCTGCGCCGACGCCAGCTCGGCCAGCACCGTGTCCGCCACCTGCTCGACGTGGAGGACGACCTGGCCTGTGAGCCCGTCAACCGTGAAGGATGCCGTGGTTACCCCGTTTCGGCGGGACCGAACCGTCACGGAATCCACCCGATCCACGACGGCCGTGTCGGCGATGGTCCATGCGGGCAGCGAATCGGAGACCACGAGCCCCTGATCGTCACGCAGCGCTACGCCGAGTGGAACCACCTGTCCCAGTGACCGGAACCGGAGCGTGTCCGGCGTCACCTCGATGGCCCGCACGACCTGCGTCGCATGAATCCAGACGGTGTCGGTGGCGCCGCGCGAGGACGCGACCACCCGCGCATGGCCCCGCCGGCTCGGCTCGAGCCAGCCGTCGGTATCGACGTGGACCACGGTCGTGTCGAGGGACATGAACGCCAACGAGTCGGGTCGGAAGCGGTTGCCGAAGGGATCGAGGGCATCGACCGACAGCCGCACGGCGGCGCCGAGCTTCACGGTGACCGTGTCGCCGGGAAATTCCAGCGCCGCGACTTCGGAGGGTCGGGCGGTCGCGCGCAGCACGACGCTGGCGGCCCGATCCGCCGCATACACGTCCGCGCGGAGTTGCTGCGATTCCTCCGCCCGGGTCCCGAGCACCCAGACGGCGGCGAGGATGCCGTCCGGTCCGGTCACGGCGGCGCCGGGCGCGACACTACTCCCGGTGCCGGACGTGGTCCAGCGGACCGTGGCGCCGGGCACGGGCTCACCGGCGAGCGTGACGGCCCGGAGCGTGACCGCCTCCCGGAGCGCCCGGCCCGGAGCTCCGATGAGCAGCTCGGCGTCGACGCCGGCGACGACGTCGAGTCGGAGACCCTCCGGACCGGCCGGATCCCGGGGGCATCCGGACAGCATCACGGCCACGGCAACTCCCAGTGCCGATGGACGCCGGCAATCCGTTCCCCAACGCGCCATGGTGCCCTCGGACCGCCTCGCAGAAGTGCTCGACGCCGCTGTCCGGGGCCCGTGGCCCCGCCCAGCAATGCATGCACCGGCGTCGGGACACGGTCTGTGTCGCATGACCAATGCCACGACGAGGGACGGCGAGGATGCGGCCCGACCGGGCCACCCGTGGTGATGTGGGTCACAGCCCGGACCGGGGGAAGGCCCGGGCCACAGCGGTGGGGTGGCTGTTCAGCCGGCGTCGGACCGGCCCGGGAATTCCCGAGCCGCGGGCGCGTCCGGTTTGGACACCAGGAGGGAGCCCAGCGCCAGGTACCGCAGTCCCGACTGTTCCAGGACCCGGACGGCGTCCTGCGGGCCGCATGCCATGGGGCTGCCGTGCAGGTTGAGCGACGTGTTCAGGACGACGGCCCGACCGGTACGCGCGGCGAACAGCGAGATCAGCCGATGGTAGTCGGGATTCCAGTCCCGGTCCACGGTCTGCGGGCGCACGGTGCGATCGTAGGGATGCGTGCCCGCCTTGAACTCCTCGACGCGGTCGGTGCTGGGGAAGGCCAGGATCATGTACGGCGACGAGACGTTCTTCGGGTTGTGGATGTAGTCATGCTGGCGCTCCGCCAACATCGACGAGGCAAACGGCATCCAGAAGTCCCGACTCTTGATCATGTCGTTGATGACGCGGACGACCTCCGGCCGGGCCGGATCGGCGAGGATGGACCGGTTGCCCAGCGCCCGCGCGCCAAACTCCATCCGGCCCTTGCAGCGCGCGACGACCTCACCGCGCGCCAGGAGATCGGCCACGACCGCCTCGATGTCGGGGCAGCGCTCGATCCGGAACCGTCCCCGGAGATGTGACACGGCGCGCTCGACGTCGGCGTCGAGGATATCGGAGCCCCAATACACGGCACGAAGGGGCGGAATCGAGTCCGCCGCCCGTCCCGCGGCCGCATGGCCGCGGGCCGTGACGGCATAGGCTGCTCCGATCGCATTGGACTCGTCGCCGCACGACGGAAACACGAACACCGACTCGACCTCCGGCAGCTCGAGAATGCGCTGGTTGGCCTTGACGTTCATGAACACGCCGCCGCTCAGCGCGACCTTCCGCAGGCCCGTCCCGGCGACGGCCCGGCGCACCCACTCGACCAGCATGTCCTCCAGCCACGCCTGCAATCCCCCGCAGATCCAGTCGAATCGGTGGAACTCGAGGTTTTTCCGAAGCCAATCGAGCGCATAGAACGTGTGCGGAATCCCGCGTCGTCGCTGCCAGATCGGCTGTCCGTCCTCCGCGAACGTGACGAGGCGGTCGAACACCTGGCGGCTGCGGGCCGCGCCGTCCGCGGCGGCATACGGCGCCATGCCCATCAGCTTGTACTCGTGCTCGTTGGGAATCATGCCGAGGAGAAACGTCACGAGGGCGTACACGTTGCCGAGGGATTCCGCCTCCGGGATCGCCGCCACGCGATTCAGGTTCCAGCCGCCGCCGACGTTGACGGTCGCGCACAGGTCGTCGCCGGCACCATCGCACGTGAGGACGAGCACGGGCTCGCGCCAGGGCGAGCCAAAGTAGGCGGCGGCTCCATGGGCGGTGTGATGTTCCACCACCGTGACCCGGTCGAGCGGGACGCCGCCGCGCCGGAGCTCGGCGAACCGGTGGGCCCGGCGCCGATGCCGGAACACGACATTGACGGGGGTTCGCCGCAGCAGCCCCCGCACCCGACCGGCAACGTGCCCCGTGGCCCGATAGTGCTGCCACAGATTCTCGCGCGACCGCGCGACCGGCATGTGCCTGCTGTGCAACGCGACCGCGTCCACGTCGCCCCACGTGGCGCCGGCGAGCCGCAGCACTTCGGCGATCGCGAGGTAGGGCATCCGCGCTTCGTTCTTGACGCCGCTCAGCCGCTCCTCCTGGACCGCGGCGAGCACGTCGCCGTCGTGCAGCAGCGCCGCGGCGGCGTTATGCCCATCGTGGATCCCGAGGACCATCATGGGCGGGCCATCAGGGGTCGCCGGCCGGCCGGCGCGGCGAGGCGTCGAGGTTGGCGCGCAGCCACACCTCCAGCGCGTAGCAGGCGAGCGCCACGCGGTACGCGCGCCCCGAGCCGCGGAGGAAGCCGCACACGGCCGGACGCACCCGGTCGATCGCCACGTACGCCGGGAGCACGCTGCGCGGCCCCCACAGGAACCGTGGGAGGTCGGCGCGCATCGGTCCGCGAAGCCATTCGGCAACCGGAACATCGAATGCTCGTTTCCGTCGCACCGGGCTCGACGATGACGCCAGCGCGCGAGCCAGGCGGCGCGGCAGCAGTTCGCGACCGATGGCGTGCTGAATGCGCTTGCGGCGCCCCCACAGGCGAACCCGTGTGCGTCCGGGCAACGACTCGATCAGTCGGAGGTAGTCGAGGTCGAGAAACGGCACCCGTACCTCCAGGGAATGCGCCATCGCCATCTTGTCCGCGACCAGCAAGAGGTCCTCGGCGAGCGATGTGCGCACGTCGACGTAGAGCATGCGGGCGACGTCGTCCATCCCCGGCGCGCGGTTCCACCACCGGCGGAGTGGCCCGAGGATCGCGTCCCGCGCGCGCTCCCGGCCGCAGTGGCGCGCCCACTCCCCCGCCAGCTCCGGGGACAGGGGGCTGAACAGCGCGGCCACGCGCTCCACGCCGGGGGGAGACGCAATGACCCGGAGCACCCGCGCCAGCGTCTCGCCGGGGACGCGGCCTTGGCCGGCCAGCACGCCCCCGACCGGCTGCGGGATGACCGCAGCGACGAGGGCGAGGACCCGCGCGGCATGGTGCCGGGGATAGCCACCGAGGGCTTCGTCCGCGCCCTGGCCCGTCAAGACGACTTTGACGTGCTGCCCAGCCACGGCGGACAGGTCCGCCTGGAGGAGCATCCCGGGATGCGCGAGCGGCTCCTCGCAGCGCGCGAGCGCCCACGGGAGTCGCTCGAAGTACGCCTCTTCGGACAGTTCCCGGCTCACGAGCGGGGACCCGAGCGCCCCGGCGGCGTCGCGGGCTGCCCTGAGCTCGCTCGGCCGCTGCGGGGCGTCCGGGAACCCGACCGCGAACGTCGTGAGTTCCTGCGGCGTGCCGCTCATCGCGGCGACGACGAGACTGGAGTCGAGGCCGCCGCTCAGCCACGCCCCGACGGGGACATCCGCGATGAGCTGTCGCTGCACGGCGGCCCGGAGCTCTGGGGCGAGCAGCGCGCCCAGATGACGCCCCGGCGGAGGCGTGGTCGCGGGCGCCGGCGCGGCGAAGTCGCACTCCTCGACGTGCGCTCCGCCGCGCGTGAACCGCAGGGCGCACCCGGGGACCACTTTGTGCACGTCGCGCCAGACCGTTGCCGGGGCGGGCACGAAGCGGAAGAAGAGGAACTGCGCCAGACGATCAGGGCCGATCTCCCGCCCGGCCTGGCCGCTCGCGAGCAGCGCACCAATCTCAGAGGCGAAGGCGACTCCGTGAGGTCCGCGGGTCCAGTACAACGGTTTGACGCCGATCGGATCGCGCGCGAGCACCAGCTCTCGACGGATGGCGTCGTACAGCGCGAAGGCGAACATGCCGTTCAACCGCCCGAACCCCGCGATCCCCCAGTGCCGATAGACCTGTAGAATGACCTCGGTGTCGGAGTGCGTGCGGAACGACGCGCCGAAGCCGGACTCGAGCTCCCGGCGCAATTCCCGGAAGTTGTAGATCTCGCCGTTGTACACGATCCAGCAGCGTCCGCCCTCGATGGCCATGGGCTGGTCGCCTGTGGCAAGATCGATGATGCTGAGCCGGCGGTGGATCAAGAGGCCGGCGAGCCCGTGATCCGGCACGGCGGTGCGCGCCCGGTAGAGTTGCGGCTGGCCATCGTCACCCGGTATGCCGAGGAATCCCTCGCCGTCCGGGCCGCGGTGCGCCAGCGCGTCGCCGAACAGCTGCGCGAGCCGCTGCGGCTCGCGCAACGGCCCGGTTCCCCAGACCCCTCCGACCCCGCACACGCGACGCGTCCCCGGGCTAGTTGAGCTGATCCCGGACGTCGGCGAGAATCGCCAGCAGTCCGGCCGGATAGGGACCCCGGCGTTCCCGCCGCGCGGGCCAGGGCTCGGCGAGCGCGTGCCGCAGGTCCGCGTCGGAGCGGATCCAGCGGAGCCGCCCCTCGTCCGCCAGGCACCGGTCGATGTGCGGGGTCGGCCCGGTGAAGACACTCCACACCGGAACGCCGAGCACCGCCGCCTCGCGATTCATGGTGCCCCCACCCCCCACGACCAGATCCGCCGCCGCCACCAGTCCGGGGCCGGGTGTCACGCGCTCGAGGAAGCGCACCCGGGGCGTGGCCTCGAGCGCGCCCGCGAGCTCGTCACGCTGACGGCTCGAGCGCGGTGTCACGATCACGTCGGCGCATCGGTCGTGCGCGAGCTCCCGCACCGTCGTGAGCCATCGCGCCAGCCCGTCCCGCGGCGCGTAGTGCGCGGTCGTCGCCGGCGGGCGGGCGGCGACGAGGCGCGATCCCTCGATCGCGCCCAGCGCCCGACGCTGGGCGGCCCGATCGAACTCCCATGCGTCGAGATACAGATTCTCCTTCAATCCGGGAAAGTACCGCGCGACCGCTCGCGCGGGGTGGGCCAGCGGCTGTCCGCGCAGCAGATCGGGCATCCACAGCGAGCGACAGGCGAGGCCGAAGACGGCGTGGTGCGCATGCTCGTAGTCCAGCAGCGCGACGGCCGGAATCCGCAGCATCGCCGCGGTCAATGAGGCCGACCGGGAGCTCGACACCAGGAGCCGGGGCCGGCCCCGGCGCCTCACCCATCGGGCGAGGAGCGCCGCACGCGTCAAGCCCCCCATCAGCTTGCTCGGCAGTCCGGCGAAGTTGCCGCTCCCGACCACGTCGACGTGGATGCCGCGGGCCCGGGCCAGCTCGTCGGTCTGGCTCTGCGGCTTGGCGGTGATCCCGAGGGTCCAGCCGGCGCTGGCCAGCGCGGTCATGATCGGCTCGAGGAGCAGCACGTGCGGCGTGTTCTCGAGGTCGAACCAGATCCATGGCGGGCGCATCGTGCGGACCGCGGCGTTCTAGTGAGCGCCGCGCATGGCCGCGACGGCCCACACCGTGCGCAACAGGATGCCCACGTCGCGCCACAGCGACCACTCGCGAATGTACGTCGTCTCGAGCGCGATCACCTGTTCGAAGTCCGTGACCTGGTTGCGGCCGGCCACCTGCCACGGGCCGGTGATCCCGGGCTTCACGTCGAACCGCGCATAGTCGTGCGCGCGGTACAGCTCTACTTCCGCGGGGATCGGCGGCCGCGGCCCCACCAGCGCCATGTCGCCCCGCAGGACGTTCCACAACTGGGGCAGCTCGTCGACACTGGTGCGGCGGAGCCACCGCCCCAGCGACGTGACGCGCGGATCGTCCGGGACCTTGAACAACCGGCCGTCGGCATACACGCTGCGGCCCGCAAACTCGCCCCGGCGCGCTTCGGCGTCGGTCACCATCGTCCGGAATTTCACGATCCGGAATGGCCGACCACCCTGCCCCACCCGCTCCTGGGTGAAGAACACCGGGCCGGGAGAATCGCGGCGGACGAGCAGCGCGACGAGGGCGAACACGGGACTGAGCACCACCAGCCCCACGACCGATCCCAGCAGATCCATGGTGCGCTTGGCCACCAGTTGCCAGCCGCGCAGGGTCGGCGCGGTGAGCGCCACGATCGGCTGGCCCCAGCGCCACACGATCTGCGCCTGGACGCCGGGCAAGCCGATCACGCGCGGCATCGTGAGCACCTGGCACCCCGACGCCAGCGCCGCGTCCACGACTTGCCGCAGCTCGGCATCACTCAGCGGCCCGCACACGGCCACGGCATCGGCACCCGACGCCGCGAGGACCACCGGGAAATCCCGCAGATGGCCCAGCGCACCCGGCGCTGGAGGATCCACTGCGTCGACGAACCCCACCCGCCGGTACTCCGAGCCGGGGCCGAACGCCGGACTGGCCGCCGCACGCCGGCAGTACTCGGCCGGCCCGACGAACAGCACGTCGCCCGCGGCTTCGCCAGCCGGCCGCAGTCGCTCCACGACCACGTCCACGCCGAACCGCTCCGCGGCCAGCGCCGCCCACACGCACACCAGGGTAATCCCGTACTGCACGAGCACCGCCTGCAGCTCGCGGTTCCAGACGCCGTCCCACAGCGGCAATGCCGTGGCGAGCGCCACACCGGCGAACAACCGCCCGGCGTCGCGCCGGCGGTCCCCCGCGCCGTAGTTACCCGTCACGAGCAGTCCGACGAACAGCGCCGCGGCGTACTGCCAGCCGTTGAGGTGTCCGCCCGGAAGGGCGCGCTGCACCGCATCACCCACCCCGACGCCGAGGAGCACGTAGTCCCGCACCGAGCGGATCACCTCGCGCAGGACGCCGAACGCGGCGAGGTCGGCGACCACGAGCACCAGGAAACGCGCGAGCCAGCGCAGGGCGTGGCGCCGGAGGATCGTGGGAGCCTGGTGCTGCAACGCGAGCCGCAGGCGTGCGGGGATCCCGAGGTGCGTCGCGGCGTCCCCGCTGCCCGCTGCGCGCGGATCCGGGGGCGATGCACCCTCGCCCGCCGGCGCGCGTGGCAGACCGCTCAGGACGTCGCCGGGGACTGGCTCGACCACGTACGACCTCCGGACGCGCGGGAGCATGACGGGACACCCCAGGATCGGGCGGCGTCCGCTGCCACCCAAGCTAGTGACAGTCCGTTGTGGCGACTAGAGTTAGGCAGCACCAGCGCGACCCCGGCGGGGGCGCCGCGGCTCAGTCCCACCGCTCGCCGTCGCAGATCACCCCCACCACCCGCTCGGCCGCCCGCCCATCCCACCGCTCGATCGGGCGCGACGGCCGGGAAGCGCTCCCATCCCGTGCCGCCTGCACGATCGCGTCCCGCGTGGCGGCGACGAGCCGGTTGGTGCCGTGCGTGCACGTCACGGGCCGCTCCGTGTTGGGCCGGACCGTGAGGCACCGGACTCCGAGGAAGGTGGTCTCTTCCTGCAGTCCGCCCGAGTCCGTGATGACCAGACCGGCGGCCCGCACGAGGCCGAGCATCTCGAGATAGGGAATCGGCTCGAGCAGCCGCAGATCGCCCTGCGGCGTCCAGTCGAGCGCACCGATCCGCTCCCGCGTACGCGGGTGCACGGGGAACAGGACGGGGCGATCGCGCGCGAGGATGGTGAGCCCCGCGAGCAGCTCGCGGAGCACGCCGGGATCGTCGACGTTGGCGGGACGGTGCACGGTCACCACGACGTAGGGGCGGTCCGCGATCCCGTGGCGCGTCGGCACCGCCATCGCCTGGACCGCCGGCAGGCTGCGCACCAGCTCGTCGATCATCACGTTGCCGACGAAGTGCACGCGCTCGGCCGGCACGCCCTCGACCCGGAGGTTATCCACGGCGTCGCGCGACGGCGCGAACAACAGATCCGCGAGCCGATCGGTCACGACCCGGTTGATTTCCTCGGGCATCGTCCAGTCGCCGCTGCGCAACCCCGCCTCGACATGCGCGATCCGGATCCCGAGCTTGGCGGCGACCAGTGCCGCGGCCAGGGTCGAGTTCACGTCACCGTAAACGATCACCAGATCCGGACGCCGGGACAGGCACACCGGCTCGAGCCGCTGCATGATCGCGGCCGTCTGTTGCGCGTGGGTACCGGACCCGACGCCGAGATTCTCGTGCGGCGCGGGCATTCCCAGTTCGCGGAAGAACACCTCCGACATGTGCGGCTCGAAGTGCTGGCCCGTGTGGACGACGCAGTGCTCGACACGCGGGCGGGCGGCCAGCACGCGTGCGACGGGCGCCAGCTTCACGAAGTTGGGTCGGGCGCCGACCACCGACACGATGCGCGTGGCGGCCGTGGCACCGCGCGTCGCGCTCACTGCGCCGTGAGCCGGTACACCCGCCCTCCCTGGGACAGGACGTACAGCTCGCCCGCCGCGTCTTCACCGAACGAGGTGACGTCGCGGCCCGGATCGAGCGTGCCGGTCCAGTCGCGCTCGCCCGTGACCCCGCCCCCGGCATAGCGGAAGCTCCGGATCCACCCGGCGCAGTAGTCGGCGTAGAAATAGTGGCCTTGCAGGTCGGGCAGCGCCGCACCGCGATACACGTACCCCCCCGTGACCGAACAGCCGTCCGCATGCGAGTATTCGACCACCGGCAACGTCAGGCCCGCCATGGAGCAACTGGCCGCATCGTAGCAATGCGCCCCTTCCATGACATTCCATCCGTAGTTCACCCCGCGCCCGCCCCCACCCGCCGCGGGCGCGGCGTTGACCTCTTCCCACTGGCCCTGCCCGACGTCGGCCACGTAGAGGTCGCCGGTGAGGCGGTCGAACGAAAAGCGCCACGGGTTGCGCAGGCCGTACGCCCAGATCTCGCCTCGCGCGCCGGACTGCCCGACGAACGGGTTGCCGGGTGGAATGGCATAGCCGGACGCCCCATTCACGTCGAGCCGCAGCACCTTGCCGAGCAGGGTGCCGAGATCTTGGCCGGCGCGAAGCGGGTCACCCGACAAGCCGCCGTCGCCCAGGCCCACGTACAGGAAGCCATCGGGACCGAACGCGATGAGCCCCCCGTTGTGATTGGGGAACGGTTGGTCCAGCGCGAGCACGGTGTCGGCCGTGGCGGGATCCACGACGTCAGGGTCGGCCGAGACCGTGTAGCGCACGACGCGGGTGTTGCCGGCGAGATTGGTGAACGACGCGTAGACCCGCCCGTTCTGCCCGTAGCCCGGATGAAACGCGAGCGACAGGAGGCCTTGCTCGCCGCCGCGCGACACGGCGGCGGACAGGTCGAGGAACACGCCCGCGAGCAGCGTGTCGCGGCGCACGATCCGCACCCGCCCCGTTTTCTCGACCACGAACAGCCGGGCGTCCCCCGCCGGCGACGTCACGAACACGGGCTGGTCGAGTCCGCCCACGACCAGCGCGAGCGCAACCGCCCCGCTGCCGCCCCCGCCCGGCCCGACGGACGTCGCCGTGCAGGCGCCCAAGACGCTGGCCCACACGTGGAGCCGCCCCCTCATCGGGCGTCCGGCGTCGGTTCGGTCCCGCTCCCGATCTCGACTTCTACGCCCGCGCGTCGCAGCCGGCCCAGCAGCGGGACCTCCACGCGCGCCGTGACCACGAGGGTTCCGTCCACGGCCCGTTGCTCCACCACTTCCGCTTCGCGGTGCAGCTCGGCGAGCAGGCGTCCGTCCGCCACCGGCACGCGGATTCGCGCCAGGGGCCGCAGCGCCTGGGCGGACGCGCGCAGCACCCGGCGCAGCCCCTCCACTCCCAGACCCGCCGCCTCGCCGCCCGGGCCAGCCGCCGACGTGAGCACGGCGTGGGGAAACCGCTCCCGCACCTGCACGAGCAAGGCCTCAGGATCGGTGAGGAGATCCGCCTTATTGAACACGTGCACGACGCGTTTTCGCGCCCCGAGCCCGGGTCCGCCGTCGCCCGGGTCCCGTCTCCCGTCCCCCTCGTACAATCCCATCTCCGCCAGCACGTCCTCGACCACTCGCGCCTGCTCTTCCCAGCCGGGGTGCGCCGCGTCGATCACGTGCAGCAGGATGTCCGCCTCGCGCGCCTCCTCGAGCGTGGCGCGGAACGACGCGACAAGATGGTGCGGTAGCTTGCGGATGAAGCCCACGGTGTCGGTCAGCCGGAAGCGGTAATGCTCACCCACATCTACTTCGCGAGTCAGCGTGTCGAGCGTGGCGAACAGCCGATCCTCGACGAAGACGTCGTCGCCCGACAGGGCGCGCAGGATGCTCGACTTGCCGGCGTTGGTGTACCCGACCAGGGCGCCCGCGGGCACGGGGCGGCGCCCGTGGCGGAGATTGGCGCGGTGCCCTGCGACATCTTCGAGCCGACGCTTGAGCACCGCCAGCTTGCGCCGGATGGCGCGCCGGTCGGTCTCGAGCTGGGTTTCGCCCGGGCCCCGCAGACCGATGCCGCCGCGGATGCGCGACAGGTGGGTCCACATCCGCATGAGGCGGGGCAGCAGGTACTCGAGCTGCGCGCGCTCCACCTGGAGGCGCGATTCGTGGGAGCGCGCCCGGGTCGCGAAGATGTCGAGGATCACTTCGGTGCGGTCCATGACACGGGTCTCGAGCGCCCGCTCGAGGTTCATCCCCTGCACCGGCGACAACGGCTCATCGAACAACACGAGCGAGGCGCCGACGGCGCGGAGCGCCTCTTTCACCTCTTCGACCTTGCCTTGCCCGAGGTAGAGACTCGGGGTGGGCGCTTCCACTCGCTGGGACGCCCGACCCACCACCAGCGCGCCGGCGGTGTCGGCCAGCTGGGCCAGCTCGTCCAGGTGCTCGTCCACGAGCGTGGCGTCGGCCGACCCCTTGCGGGGTGCGCCGACGAGGAATGCCCGTTCGACGGGTGGCTGGAGGTCGATCACGCGGCAGGCTGCGGGGTCACGATTGAATTATAAGCGCGCGGGACGCTCCGTGGCTCGTCGGCCGGGCGGTGGTCCGGCGATCGGACCGAGAACCGCCCCGCCCCCCGCGTCCGGCTCAGTACTGGAAAATCTGCAGCAGCGTGAAAATGGTGATCGGGATCGACAGCAGAATGGCGATGATCCGGGCCTTTTCGTAGGCAGTGGTGGTCCCCCGCTCGGGCACGACGAACTGATCGCCGCTCAGCACGCCTGCCTGGTCGAGGGTCTCGCCACGCTGGAACGCCCGGACGATGGTCTCGCCGCCCAGCACCGCGCGCCCGTCCCGCTCCACGCGAATGTCCGCCTGCTTGGCCGCCGGCGTGTAGCCTCCCGCCGCCGTGATGACGTCGGCCATGAGCCCGTCCGCGGGCACGTAGTGGAACCCGGGCCCTTGCACGGCGCCGATCACGCCGATGCGCACGAGCGCGCGCACGCGTACCACCGGCTGGCGCACGATACGGCCGATCTCCTGGCGCATGCGATCCTCGAGCTCCGAGCGGAGCAGGCCCTGCAGCGACACCGCCCCGACACCCGGGAGCGTGATCGCCTGCCCCGCGTCCACCGCGAAGGTGTCGGTGAGCGCTGCTTCGCCATCGACGAAGAGGAGAATCCGGTCGTTGAGCCGGAAGTCACCGGTGCCGAGACGGTCGCGCACGTGGACGAGGAACGCGGCCGAGTCGCTCTCGGGCTTGGGCGCGCCTTCTTCGAGGCGCCGGGCGAGATCCTGCAGCTCGCTGCGCGTGGCGAGCAGCCGACTCGGCCCCATACTCTGTTCGACGACGGCGGGCCTGCCGCCGCCGCATGCCGCCGCCGCGACGCCGAGCGCCGCCACCACGGCACGGGTGGGAGAAGTCATGGCTGGAAGATAATGCTATTCGACCGTCACGCTCTTGGCGAGGTTGCGCGGGCGGTCCACATCACACCCGCGGAGTACGGCGATATGGTAGGCCAGAAGCTGAAGCGGAACCACGGTTACGACCGGGGACAGCAGCGGCAGGGTGGCCGGGACCGATAGCTGGTGGTCCACCAGCTTGCCGAGGTCATTGCTGCCCTCGGTCGTGATGGCGATGATCCGCCCTCCCCGCGCCCGCACTTCCTGCATGTTCGACACCACTTTGGGATAGACATGGTCCTGCGGCGCCACGAACACGACGGGCATGTCGGCGTCGATCAGCGCGATCGGCCCGTGTTTCATCTCGGCGGCCGGGTAGCCCTCCGCGTGGATGTAGGAGATCTCCTTGAGCTTGAGCGCGCCTTCGAGCGCCACCGGGAAATTCACGCCGCGGCCCAGGTAGAGCGCATGGTGCCGATCGGCGTAGCGCTGCGCCAGGTCCTGGAGCGCGGGGGCGAGTGCGAGCGCACCGGCCACCGCTTGCGGCAGCTTCGCCAACGCCGCCACCAGCTCGCGACCCTGCGCCTCGTTGACCGTACCCCGGTGGCGGCCCAGATACAGGCCGAGGAGCAGCAACGCCACGATCTGCGACGTGAACGCCTTAGTCGAGGCGACGCCGATTTCGGGACCCGCGTGCAGGTAGATGCCGCCGTCCGATTCGCGCGCGATCGTGCTGCCCACGACGTTGACGAGGCCCACGACGCGGCACCCGGCGGCTGCCGCGAGCCGCATCGCCTCCAACGTGTCCGCGGTCTCGCCCGACTGGGAGATCGCCACCACGAGCGTGCCGGGCTGGACGAGCGGGTCGCGATAGCGGTACTCCGAGGCGTACTCGACGTCGACGGGAAGGCGGGCCAGATGCTCGAGCACGTTGCGGCCCACGAGGCCCGCGTGCCACGATGTGCCGCAGCCGAGGATGACGATCCGGCGGATGCCGGCGATGTCCTCCGGGGTCAGGTTGAGCCCGCCGAGCCGCGCGGAGCCCGACTCGACCAGCAACCGGCCCCGCAGCGTGCTGTGCACCGTCTCGGGCTGCTCGCAGATCTCTTTGAGCATGAAGTGGTCGAATCCACCCAGCTCGATCGCCTCGAGATCCCACTCGATGGACGTGACGGCCCGCGCCTGCGCGCGCGATTCGCCGTCGATGATGAAATAGCCGTCGGGGGACAGCACCGCGATGTCACCGTCGTCGAGGTACACCACCTGGCGCGTGTGCTCGAGAATCGCCGCGGCGTCGGACGCGACGAAAAATTCGCCATCCCCCACGCCCAGCAACACGGGCGAACCCTTGCGCGCGACGACGATCTTGCCGGGTTCCACCGAGCTGATCACCGCGAGCCCATACGTGCCCTCGACCTCGCCCAGGGCGATCGCCACGCGCTGCTCGAGCGTGTCGCCCTTCGCCTCTTCGATCAGGTGGGCGAGAACTTCGGTGTCGGTCTCGGTGCGGAACTGATGGCCGCGCCGCTCCAGCCGCGCGCGCAGCGTGTCGGCGTTCTCGATGATGCCGTTGTGCACCACGGCGATCCGGTCGCTGCAGTCGTGATGGGGATGCGCGTTGACGGTCGTGGGCGCGCCGTGCGTCGCCCAGCGGGTGTGCGCGATGCCGCTCGTACCCTGCACCGGCTCCTCGGCCACCAACTCGCGGAGGGCCTGGACGCGACCCCGCAGCTTGCGCGTGACCACGCCGGCGCCGTTCTGGATCGTGAGACCGGCGGAGTCGTAGCCGCGGTATTCGAGGCGCGCGAGCCCGTCGATCAGGATGGGAACAGCGCTGCGCTGGCCGACATAGCAGACAATCCCGCACATCGGAACGAGTGTCTCCTTCCCGCGCCCCGGCGCGGCGGTGGGATTACTGCTCGGACGATACCGGCTCGGGTTCGTCCCGTTCCCCGAGGGGATGGACGCCCGCGATCAGCCCGAAGCGCCCCAGCAGGGACAATTTAGCAAGCAACGCCTGACGCGGCGCGGTCGGGAGCCACGCCCCGCACCCCGCACAGTGAAACATGGACAAACGGACGGGCGGGTCGCGCTGGGCCCGACGCGAGGGCACGCCGTCCGTTCGACACTGCTCGCACAGCTCACGCAAAGACGTCACGGCCCACGTACATATCAAGTTTGGGGCCGAGGACTTGTCGTGTGACCAAAAACTCTGGTCACATGTCGGCAACTGGCGTAACGTGTTATGCATCAACTGATTCCGAGGCCACGGACCGGTGCGGACTCGCGTTGCCGGCGAGTCCCCTCGTTGCACTGTCGCGTCATAACGGTGCCGCCGCTGTGGGTCCCCCGCACCTAAACGCGGGGCCGCCCGTGGCTCAGTTCGTTGCCAGACAACACGTTAGCCGATCCGAAACGGCGGGGTCCCGCACCCGAGGGACGTGCCACTATCTTGGGGCGCGCGCGATCCCGGCCTTCCCCACCACGCCAACCCTGAGGGTGCGTGCGAGGCTCAGTCCGTTCCACTCTGCTCCGCATCGGCCATGCCGCCGCGATCGCGTTCATCGCCGCGGCGACGCTCCGCCCCACGGGTCCCGAGCCGTTCCTGGGCTGGACCGGGTGCCTGCTGTGCGGCAACGACGGCGTCGCCGAAGGCGTGCAGAACATCCTGCTGTTCGTCCCGCTTGGCTTCACCCTCGGATTGGCGGGGCTGCGGCCGGCCGTCGCTGTGCTGGCCGGACTTGCGCTGTCGCTCACGGTGGAATGCGCGCAGATCGTGATTCCCGGCCGGGATCCCAACGTGGGCGACGTCGTGTGGAACGTGACGGGCGCCGGCCTGGGCTGGGCCGCCGCCGTGCTGGCCCGGACCGTCGCACTGGCTCCGCGACCCGCCGCCCTACGCCGCGCCGTGGCGGCGGTGGCCGCCACTGTCGGGGTCCTCGTCGCGGTCGCGTGGTTGTTCCAGCCGGGGCCCACCAAGCCACCGTACCGCGCGTACCGCCGCTCGGCGGACGCGGGCGCGATCCTGAGCGCGTCCCTGGGCACCGTCGCGCTCGATCCCGGCCGGCTGCCCGATGGCCCGACCACCGACGCACTGGCACTCGGGGCCGCGTTGCGCGCGCGCGCAGTGATGGGCCCGCCCGAGGCGAGCCCCTACTGGCTGCGGGTACGGGACGGGCGACGACGCGACGTCGTTACCCTCCGCAAGATCGGCCCTGACCTCGTGTTCCGGTATCGAACACGGGCCGTCGCGTGGTCGCTCGACCAGCCCGATCTGCGTGCGGTCGGCGCGATGGCCCGGCTGGCGCCGGGCGACACCGCCGAGGTGATCGTGACGCGGGAGGGCCTGCGCGTCTGCGCCATCGTGAACCGTACACCGCATTGCGGGCTCGGGCCCCGAGTGGCGAGGGGCTGGGCGTTCATCCGGTTCCCGCGGGACGCGCCTCGCCTGGTCCACGGCCTGCTCGACATGCTGTGGCTCGCGCTGCTGTTCGTGCCCGCCGGCCTGGCGGCTCGGCGCGACCGGTTGCACGTGGGACTCGTGGCGGCCGCGCTCGCCGCCCTGTGGGTGGTTCCGGCTTTCGGCGGCCTCGAACCGACGCGGCCGCATGAGGCGCTGGGCGCGCTGCTGGGCACCGGCGTGACGGCGCTCGCGACCGGGGCGTGGCCCGGCGCGGCGCGCGCCCCGGCGCGACGGCGCTGACGCCACGGGCTGTCGCCTGCACGCCGCGCAGTCGCAGCGGATGTCCCGCGATCGGCGGCGTGCGCCCGACCCGGTGTGCCTCCCGCGACCGGCTTGCGACCGACGCCGCAACGAGTTGATCCCACGCGGCAACAATCGGTGACGTAGCGCACGTTTCTTGCAGCCCACAGCGCGAGTCTTGTTCACCGCGCACCAGGCCAGCATTATGGTGCCGCCGGTCGGGACCCCTGCCGGGCCCCGTCCCCGAAAACCCGCACGCCAGAAGGGGTTCTCTTGCCCGGAGACTCGAAGCCGAGCCGTCCCCCGCTGGTCCTGCTCGCTGGGGCCGAAGAGTGGTCCAGTCGATCGCTCGCGTCCATCCTCTCCCCCCATGGCTACGCGATCCTCCGCTCCTACGCCGATCGCCAGACCGTCGAACTGGCGCGCACCACGCAGCCGGACACCGTGATCGTGGACGTCGGGCTCCCCGAATCGGGGGGCATCGCCGTCTGCCGGGAAATGCGCGCCGCGGGAGGGGTACCGCCCAGCACGCCGGTGATCCTCGTCGCGCCACGGGTCGAGTCCCGGCAGCAACGGCTCGAGGCGCTTCGCGCCGGGGCGTCCGACATCTGGGGCCAGCCGCTCGACACCGAAGAGCTGGTGCTGCGACTGGGTCACTTCGTGGCCGCCAAGCGCGACGCCGACCAAGCGCGCGAGGCCGGCCTGACCGATCACGCCACCGGCCTGTACAACGGCCGCGGCCTCGAGCAGCGCTTGCACGAGCTGCACGCGCACGCCCAGCGGCGCCGCGGGCCCCTCGCATGCGTGGTGTTCGCCGTCGAACAACCCAGCTTGCGACGGCCCGCGGGGGTCACGAACGGGCCGCGCAACAGTGATCTGATGGCCCAAGCGCTGCGCAGCGCCAGCCGGGAATCGGACGTGGTGGCCCGCACCGCGAATTCGGAATTCGCCGTGCTCGCACTCGACACCGACGCCGACGGGGCCCAGCTGCTCGCCAGCCGGCTGCTCGCCGTGCTCCTGCGCCTGGCGAGCGAACGGGGCGCCCCGGGGGCGCCGCTGCTGCGCGCCGGCCTGGACAGCGTGCCCGACTTCGGAGAGGACGACCTCGAGCCCACCAATCTGCTGCGTCATGCCCAAGCCGCGCTCAGCGCGGCGGCGCCGGGTGCCGGGTCGTGGCTGAGGAGGTTCGGCCCCGACCTGCACTGAGGGCAACCCCCCCGTTTCCACCAGTTGCCGCCTGCCCAGGGCTGTGGACCACCTCCATCACCCACCGTTGCTATTGCGCAACAACGTGCCGCGTCTTAGATAGGGGCGTTGTGGCCCAAGGGTTTGCGGCGCGGCGGTCGGTCTCCCCGGTCGTCGGCGCGCGGCCCGGTCTGTGCGTCAGAGTGGCGGTCGAGCCTCGGGGTCACGCGGCCCCGGCAGGCCTTGCCACCGCCACGTCTTGGAGTGTGACCCCATGAGTGTGACCGACGGAACGACCGGCGTCTCCTCGCATCCCCCGGCGGGCGGGGGATCCGATCAGGGCTCGCCCCGCGCCCTGCCGATCCCCCCCGAGGCGCGGGCCTCCGTCAGCATCCTGATCGTGGATGACGAGCGCACGTTGCGCGAGAGTTGCGCGACGGTGCTGCGGGCCGAGGGCTACAACGTCACCGTGTGCGGCCGCGGCCAGGAGGCACAGGACCTGGTGAAGCGGCGTCCGTTCGACATCGTCCTGATCGACCTCTACATGTCGCAGGTATCGGGGATGGAGATCCTGCGCGCCGTGGTGGAGACGCGGCGCGGGACGATCGCCATCGTCATGACCGGCAACCCGAGCGTGGCGACGAGCATCGAAGCCCTGCGCGCCGGAGCGTGGGACTACCTGCCCAAGCCGTTCGGTGCCCTGCACCTCCAGGTCCTCATCGGGCGGGCCGCGCACACCGTGCTCGTCGGCCGTGAGAGCGAGGCGCAGCGCGCCGAGCTCGGCAGTGCGGACGGCGCGGACGAGAAGAACTCCGTCCTGGGCGCGAGCCCGGCGTTCCGTCAGGTGATCGGGCTGGCCCGGAAGGTGGCGGCGACGGACGCGTCGGTCCTCATCTCGGGCGAGAGCGGGTCGGGGAAGGAAATGATCGCGCAGTTCATCCACCAGCACAGCCGGCGCAGCGCGCGCCCCCTGGTCGCGATCAACTGCGCGGCGCTCCCGGAGGCTCTGCTCGAGTCGGAGATGTTCGGGCACGTGAAGGGTGCCTTCACGGGCGCCATTCGCGACAAAGCCGGCCTGCTCGAAGTGGCGAACGGCGGGACGCTGTTCCTGGACGAGCTGATCGAAATGCCGAAGCCGATCCAGGCGAAGCTGCTGCGGGTCATTCAGGACGGCGTCGTGCGCCGGGTCGGGAGCGAGACCACCGACGCCGTCGTCAACGTGCGGTTCATCGCCGCCACGAACCGCGACACCGACGCGGCGGTCAAGAACGGCCAGCTGCGCGAGGACCTCTACTACCGGCTGCGCGTGGTCCCGATCCACATGCCGGCGCTGCGGGAACGGCCCGACGACATCGCGGTGTTGGCCAATCACTTTCTCGCCTCGCATTGGACGCGGCACCGGGACGCGGGCGCACCGGAGCCCAAGCTCACGCCCGCCGCGCTCCAGGCGCTGCGCGCCTATCCGTGGCCCGGCAACGTGCGCGAGCTGCAGAACGTGATGGAACACGCAGTGGTGCTGCTCGATCCCGGCGCGGACGTGCGCCCCGAAGACATCCCGTTTCTGAGCCAGGGCAACGGGCGCACCGAGCCCAGTGAGATCAGCTTCGATGTGGCGCCCGACGAAACGTACCACCAGGCGCGTGAGCGCCTCATCGGCGCGTTCGAGCGCCGCTACCTCACGCGGCTCGTCCAGCTCGCCGGCGGCAATATGTCGAAGGCCGCGCGCGTGGCCGGCGTGGACCGCACGACCCTGTACCGGCTGATGGAGCGACACGGCCTACGGAGAGAGCTGCTGGGCGGCGGAGACGAATGACCCGCGGGCACCTTCGGGAACCGCCCGCGACGTGGCCGGATGCCGCCGCGGGTACCCTCCTGCGCGAGGCGGCCGCGCGCGTCGGCGCGGCCTGGCAGGCGCAGGCGGGGGGGCCCGATGCGTCCGAGACGGCCGTGCTGCTGCCGCTGCTCGTCACGGCGGTCGAGCACCGCCTGGAGGATCGCCCCGACGTGGACCGGCGCCTGGCGGGGGCCACGGGCCGCCGTCTGGTGCATGCCTTACGCACCACGCTGGTGCGCGGCTGGGCTGGCGGCGATCTCGCCACGCCACCGGCCGCCGAGGCCATCGCCATCCTGCGTGCGCTGGAAGACGTCTACACCGATCTCGAGCCCGACTGGACCCGTGACCTCGGGCCCCTCCCGGGACCCGGGTTCGAGTTGTTCGTCGACATCGCGCACGACCTGCGGTCCCCGCTCAATTCGATCCTGTTCCTCGCCGAGACGCTGCAGCGCGGCTCGAGCGGCGCGGTCACCGACCTCCAGCGCCGTCAGCTCGGACTCATCTACAGCGCGGCTCTGGGCCTCAACAACCTGGCGAGCGACGCGCTCGAGCTAGCGCTCGACAGCGATCGCCTGGTCGAGAAGGAGCCGGCGCCGTTTTCGGTCGCCGAGGTGCTGGAGGCGGTGCGCAGCATTGTCCACCCGGTGGCCGAGGAGAAGGGACTCGACATGCGCCTCGTCCCCCCCGCCCACGACCACCGTTTGGGTCAGCCGGTCGCCCTGGGCCGTGTCCTGCTCAACCTGACCACCAACGCCCTGAAGTTCACCGATGACGGCTACGTCGAGATCGCCGTCGCCGAGGGTGCTCCCGATCAGCTCGAGTTCGCGGTGCGCGACACCGGGCCGGGAGTCAACCCGGACGCCATCCCGAGTCTGTTCCAGCCGTTCCGCCGCGCCCGCGCCCGCAGCGGCATCTTCTTCTCGGGCACCGGCCTCGGCCTCGCGATCAGCCGCAAGCTCGTCCGCGCCATGGGCTCCGAGCTCCAGCTCGAGACGCGGCCCAACTGGGGCACGCGGTTCCACTTCGTGCTCACCCTGCCCGTCGTTCCCTGAAAACCGACGGGCCCCGCGCATCCGCTCGGATGCCGGGGCCCGTCCGCCCGCGTGCCGCGACGGTCAGCCGACGTCGGTCGTCGTCGGCGCGCCGGTCCCGGCCGGGGCGTCCGCTTCGACTTCGTATCCCGACAGGTAGTACGAGTAATAGCGGTACGCGCCCTGCGCCGGCACATCGTTGACGATCGCGCCCAGCAGGCGGATCGGCAGCCGCTCGAGCGCGTCGAGCTTCGCTTCGGCCAGCTGCCGATCGGTGACACCCGCACGCAGCACGAGCGCGAGGTTTCCCGTGAGCGTGCCGAGGATGAAGGCGTCGATGCCGGCGGCGAGCGGCGGGCTGTCCACCACGATCACGTCGTAGCCGGCGCGCATCTCGGCCATGAATCGCTGCATCGGCGGTGACCCCAGGAGCTCGGGGCCATGGTGCACCCGGGTCCCGCATCCGATGAACGACAGGCGGGGATAGTCCGTCTCCTGCACGATGGCCGCGCGGTCGGCGTCACCCGACAGGAAGTCGATCAGCCCCGGCTGGCGCTGGGCACCGAGCACGCGGTGGAGCGCGCCGCGGCGGATGTCCCCGTCGATGAGCAGCACGCGGTGCCCGGCGTCGGCGAAGGCGAGGGCGAGATTCGAGGACACGAACGACTTCCCGTCGCCCCGACCCGGACTGGTGATCGTGACGAGCAGCGGTCCCGCCGCGCCGTACGCGTGCGCCAGATTCAGCCGGATGCCGCGCAAGGCCTCGACCGCCTGGTTCATCGCCTCTTCGGCGCGCTGGCCGCCGAGGTTGGCGAACGGCGCGACCTTCGCGGCCAGCGACTCGAGCGAGCCGAGGAAGCGGTTCTTGCCCGTCGGCTCGGGCTGGGGCTGGACCCCATCCGCGTCCCCGTCCGCGGGCGCGCCCGGAGGCAACGCCTTCCCCCGCAACGCGTCCGCCAGCCGGCTCGACCGTACCGCCGAGATCAGCCGGTTGCCGGCACTGACGGCCTGCGCCATGGCGGCGCGCGTGCCGTTGCCGCCCGCATGGGGCACCGCGCCGAGAATGGGGAGGCCCATCCGCCGCGTGACCTCCTCGGGATCGCGGAGTCGCGGATCCACCTGGTCCAGCAGCACGGCGCCGATCAATCCGATGGCGAGGCTCGAGAGGAACGCCAGCGCCACGACGAGCGTCTTCGCATTGTACACGGGCTGATACGGTCGCACCGCGCGGTCCAGTACGCGCACTTCCGGCAATGAGCTCACCTCCGCCAGACGGGCCTCCTGGTAGCGTTGCTGAATGCCGGTGTAGAGCACCTCGGCCACGTGCAGATTCCGCTCGAGGCGGCCCTGCTCCAGCGCGACGGGAGGGATCTCGCGGAGCGAGCTGCCCGCCGAGTCGACCTGCCGGCGCAGCTCGCCTTCCCGCGCCGCCAGCTGGGCGACCAGGCCGCGCGCGAGCAGCGGGATCTCGCGGCGTGCGAGCTCGTCCACCTCGCGCGCCAGCTGCTGGACCGGCAGATGCTGGTCGGTGTACCGATACCGCAGCGCCCGCAGCTCGAGCTGCTTGCGGTTGAGCTCGGCCAGCGCCTGGCTCAATTCCGCCGACCGCGACACGGCGCCGATCATCCCCAGGCCCTCCACCGAAAGCGGGCCGTCGGCCGCCTCGCTGAGCAGCCGTTCGATGGTCTGCCGGTCGCGCCGCACCTGGTCACGGTTCCCTTGCAGCTCGAACATCGCGCCCGCCGCTGGGTCGCGCATGACGCCCGCCCCGCTCCGCGCCAGCTCCGGCGCGTTCGCGACGCGGAACCGGCGCAGCGCCGCCTCGGCGTCCGCCAGGCCGTTGCGCGCCTGGATCATCTGCGCCTCGAGGATCCGGGTCAGCTCGGTCAGCTTCTCTTTCTTGAGGTCGGCCGCCACCTCCACGAACCGGTCCGCCACCTCGTTCGTCACGACGGCGATGCCATCCGGGCTCGCCCCGCGCAGCTCGATGCGGAGGAAGTTGCCGACCTTCCCCTCCATGTCCGTCTTCACGCGGATCGAGCTGGCCAGCCGATCCGCCGCGGCCTCGGGAGCGATCACCCGGAACAGGATGCTGCGACGGGGGGTCAGGTCCGCCACGGTCGGCGCCCACGCCCAACCCAGGGCCTTGCCGATCGGCTCGCCGATCTTGCCACGCTCGACGACCGTGCCGTCCTCGCTCGTCAACACGAACTGCTCACCCCGCGGCCCCATCTGGAGCTGGTAGGCACCGGAGACGGCGCTCGCCGGCAGGTCGAACGTCCGGAAGGCCCCGGAGTCAGCGGCCTCGGCGAGCGACAGATACAGGCGGAGATCGTTCACGACCGTCCCCGTCACCACGCGGGACTTGAGCAAGTCGATCCACCCCGTCGGCCCCATCAGCTGACCGCCGCTCTGGATCGGCCCCGTGTCGCGCAGCCGCACGTCCTGCACATCCACCCACAACGTCGCCCGCGCCGCGTACGTCGGCGTGATGCGGCGCGCCACCGCGACGCCGAGCAGGGTGCCCACGACGGTCACACCCACCACCACCCAGCGCAGGCGCCGCGCCGAGCGCAGGAACCGATCGAGCGACAACGGATCGGCCGCGGGTGGGTGGGCGGGTGACGGAAACGGCATCCCGAGACCCGTCGCCTCGGGGCGCGGGATCACGGGAACCAGATTGCTCGGCACCGCCTCGGAAAAATCGCTGGGCATCAACGCTCGCTTTGCTCGCTCAGGGAAGAGTGGGACAGGTGCCCTATGAGCAAGGGTAATACCATACCACGCCCGGCGAAGCTGTTGGCACGGCGGCACATCCGCGCCACAGCATCGGCCGATGTGTTGCGTGAGCGCGGCATAATCGCCAAACGTGTTGCGGCGGCGCCATTTAGTGGCAGTCCGCCGCGCCGGCGTCCCGGAACGTCCCTCCGGCGACCGGCACGAACTCCCACGCGTAGCGGCCGGCGTACAGCGTCAACTTGAGAACGCCGAACGTCGCCGCGTCCCGCGCCTCGGAATTCGCCGCGGGCGGGCCGAACCCGTAAAACCCCGCGCCCCCGGTGCCCACCGTGAACTGCCGGATGCCGCGTTCCGCGTCAGCGATCCCGTCGGGGGTCTGCGGCGCGAAACGCTCGTAGAGATGCTCGTGCCCGTTGACGACGACGTCGGCGCCCGCGTCGTGCAGCGCCCGCCAGAGATCGCGCGGTTTGGTCGACGGGCCGTGCTTCGTTCCCGAGCTGAAGCGCGGCCGGTGCCAAATCGCCACCGTGCAACGGCGCGGATGGGCCGCGAGGTCGCGCCGCAGCCACCGTTCCTGCGCCGATCCCGCGGCCATGTCCACGTTGCTATTGAGGACCACGACGTGCCAGGCGCCGAGATCGTAGCTGTAGTACCCCAGCGCCGGATCGCCCGCGCTGGCCCCGAAGTACCCGAAGTATCCCCGGGCGCCACGGCGGTAGTCGTGATTGCCGGGGGCGGGACGCGTGCGCCACTTGTGGCGGCCCCAACTGGCCTCGTAGCACTCGCGGAACTCCCGCACCGTGCCGTCGCGGTAGGCGTGGTCGCCCGCGGTGAACACGGTGCCGGGAATGCTGTCGAGCAGCGCGGCGGTGGCATGATGACTCTGCGCGCCGCACTCCGCGATATCGCCCGCCCCCGCGAGGACGGCGCTGTCGGACTGCGCCACGGCCGCGCGTCCACCGGCCAGCGACAGCCCCACCCAGGCTGCCGCGCGGACCCTCGTCACCCAGTGCGTGCGGATCAGGCGCTCCCCGCGTGGTGCGTGCGGTTGAATATAGCGACGGGACCAGGCCGCATCGCGGTGCTGCGTGTGTGGTACCCGGAGAGCGACGGTTCGATCGGCGGTGCCGAGCCGTGTGCGCCGGGCGCAGGCCGTGCGCGTACTGGCCAGACGCGCGCCCGCTGCCTTAGCTTGCGTGCTGGCCACAGGAAGGAACCGACCCATGGGTGCACCAGCGGCGCCGGCGACCGCCGCGGGTGCCCCCGCGCTCGAGATCCTGACGTCATTCTTTGCGGGACTCGACCGCGCGGGCATCCGCTATTGCCACTGGAAGAGCAACGAGCATCTGGCCGCGTCCCTGAGCGGCGGGACCGACGTCGATATGCTCGCCGACCGCCACCATGCGCTCCCCCTCGTTCGCCTGCTCAGCGAGCTCAATTGCAAGCGGTTCCTCGTGAAGCCCGGACGCGGCTATCCCGGCATCGAGGACTACCTCGCGTTCGACAATCGCACCGGCGCGCTGTCGCACGTGCATATTCACTACCAGCTGACCCTGGGTGAGCACTTCCTCAAGGGGTACCGGCTGCCGTGGGAGGACCTGGTGCTGGCCACGCGCGTGCGCGACCCGGCCACCGGCGTCTATGTGACCGACCCGCACCTCGAGCTCCTCATCCTCGTCGTGCGCGCGGCGCTCAAGCTGCGGATTCGCGACAACCTGAAGGTTCTCGCCCAGCGGCGCTGGCCGCGCGGCGACATGCTGCGCGAATTCAGGTGGCTTGCCGAGCGGATCGATCGCCCCCGGCTCGCCGAGGTCGCGCGCCCCCTCGTGGGACCGCACGCCGTGGCCCATCTGCTCGAACTACTCGATGAATCGCCGCCCTCGTTCTCCCGGCTCCGCGCGTTCCGGGACGCAGCCCGCCCCGGGTTCGGGGCCTACCGGCTCTACTCCCCTGCCGACGCCCGGCGCCGGCGCTGGGCGATCGAACTGAGCGTCATCTGGGCGACCGCCTGGGACGTGATGCGCCAGGGACGGCGGATCTCGTCGCGCACGTCACCCCACGGAGGCCTGGCGGTCGCGTGCGCCGGTGCCCCGGGCGCGGGCGCCTCCGCACTCGCGCGCGACCTCGCGCGCTGGCTCGCCCACGACGCCGCCGTCGTCTATGTCCCAGGCGCGCCCCGCCACGACGCGCGCGCGCGCTACCGGCAGGCGTTGCGCATCCGCCGCGCGCGCGGCCTCGGCCTGATCGTGGTCACGGATCAGATCGCCGCGGCCGGTACGGACCGTGCCGCCGCGGCTCCGGAGTCGGCCCGCCCCGCACCGTCGGGCGAGCGCGCACTCCTCGATGCCACCGAGGTGCTCGCCCCGGACCTGATTCTGCGCCTGAGCGGCGACCTGCGACCACCCGCGGGAAGCCGCGTGATCGAGATCGACGCCGCCGGCACGCCCGAGGCGACGCTGCGGCAGGCCCAGCGCGCCGTCTGGGAGGCCATCTGACCGAGTGTGGCTGGGACACCACAGGTCGCGCGCTGCGACGCACGCAAGAGCCCGCGCAGACCATCCTAAGACGCTGTTTCACAACATATTGAGCGACGCTCCCACACGCGGGCCGGCCTAGCACGCAGGCTGCACGGTGGAGCGCAGATACGGGGGAGCGCGCGTGTTCATCACGTTTTCGGGCCTGGACGGGGCAGGAAAATCCACGCTGATCGACTGGCTCAAGGCGATGCTGGAGCAGCGGGACCGAGCCGTCACCGTTTTTCACATGAACGATCACATCGGTCTCTACGCGTACCTCCGGTTCGCGCGCAACCGCGTGGCCGGCGCGCCGCCGCCACCCGACTGGACCCCGCGTCCGCCCGTCGCGGAGTCGCGCTCGCTGCGCCGGCGGATCCGCCACGCCTATCGCGCCGCGCGCTACCGCGTGCTGTGGAACAAGTCACTCCGTCGGCTCATTTACCCGTTCGACCTCCTCGTCTTTCTCGCATACCGGTTCTATCACGAGGTGCTGCACCGCCGGGTCCTGATCATGGACCGGTATTTTTACGACACGCTGGTGGACGTGTTTGACCCCCGTCGCGGGGGGTGGCTGCGGTTCCTCGAATGGATCACGCCGGCGCCCACGCTGGCCGTGTTTCTCGACGTGACACCGGAGGAGTCGTTCCGTCGCAAACGGGAGTACACCATCGAGTATCTCGCGCGCCGGGCCGCGGCGTACCGGGCCGTCTTCGCCTGGGTGCCGGCCGCCCTGACGCTCGCCAACTGCGACCTGCCCACGTCGCAGACGGCGCTGGGACAGGCTGTGGGCGAACGGCTGGTGCGCGCCGGATGACGACCCACGGACCGGCCGGGTCGCCGCAGCGCGTGCTGGTGCTCGACGGCCAGACGAACCAGGCGCTGGCGTGCGTCCGATCATTGGGGCGCGCGGGCCACGGCGTCCTGGTGGCGAGCCACCGCCGGCGTCCGTTGGCGGCGTGGTCGCGGTTCTGCCGCCACCGCTTTCACCTGCCCGACGAGTCGTTGCCCGCCTTCGCGGCCCTGCGCGCCTGGGCCGCGCGGCACGAGGTGAGCGTCGTCCTGCCCGCCACCGAGCGCGCATGCCTGCTCTTGAACGCGGAGCGCGCCGCCTGGGAAGACGCGGGCATCCGCGTCGGCTGCGGCCCCGACGCCATGCTGGCTCAGGCGTTCGACAAGGCGCGCACGCTCGAGATCGCCGCGGCTGCGGGCGTGCGCACGCCGCCGAGCCGAGCCCCGGCCAGCATCGAGGAGTTCCGGGCCGCGGCGGCGGAGATCGGATACCCCTGCGTGCTCAAGTCGCGCTTCAGCAACGCGCGCGTCGGCGACCGGTTCATTCCCGACGTCGGCACCACGTACGTGCGGGGACCCGACGACCTCGATGCGGCGGTCCGCGCGCGGCGCCAGGGACCATTCTGGCCCATCATTCAGGGGTTTGTCCCGGGTCGCGGCGCGGGCGTCTTCGCGGTGGCGCTCGAAGGCCGCGCCCTGGCGTGGTTCGCCCACGAGCGCCTGCGCGACGTGCGACCGTCCGGCTCGGGCAGCTCACTGCGCCGCTCGGTGGCGCTCGACCCGCGTCTGCGCGACCCCGCCGAGCGGCTGCTCGCGGCCATGGCGTGGAGCGGACCCGCCATGGTCGAGTTCCGGGACGACGGGAGCGCGGCACCGTTCCTGATGGAGGTGAACGGCCGGTTCTGGGGCTCGCTCGAGCTGGCCGTGCGCGCCGGCGTGGACTTCCCCAGCCTGTGGATCGCCGGCCTGACGGGGGGAACGCTCCCGCCACCGGGTGACTATCGCACCGGGGTCGTGCTCCGGTGGCTGTGGGGCGACGTCAAACGCCTGCTCTACATCCTGGCGGGCCCACCGGCCGGCTACCCGGGCACCTATCCCACCCGGTGGCAGGGCGTGCGCGAACTGCTGGGGCGCCAGCCCCCCGGCACACGCCTCGAAGCCTGGGACCCCGACGACCGGCGACCGGCGATCGGTGAGCTGGTGCAGGGTGTGGGCGAGCTGCTGGGTCGCCCACACCGGCCCGCCGCCGCTGAAAGGGAGGCCGAGGCCCTCCCGTCGCACCACGAGGCCCAGACCGCCCTCCGACAGGGAGTCGAGACGTGACCGAGGCACCGATCCGCGTCCTGATGACGACCACGGGGTGGCCTCAGCCCGGGAAGCCCCAGACGACGCATTTCATCAAGCGGCAGGCCGACTTCCTGCGCGCCCACGGCGTCGAGGTCGACGTGTTCTTCTTTCGCGGCTTCCGCTCGGTGGGGAACTACGCGCGCGCCTGGTCCGAGGTCCAACAGCGGCTGCGCAGCGGCCGGTACGATCTGGTGCACGCGCAATGGGGCCAGAGCGCGCTCCCCGCCATGCCGAAGCGCCTCCCCCTCGTCGTCACGTTCCGCGGCGGCGATCTCCACGGCATCGCGAACGCCGCGGGGCGCCAGACACTGTCCGGCCACCTGCTCCAGGCCGCGTGCCGCTACGTGGTGCGGCGGGCGGACGCCGTGATCCTCGTCTCCGAGCACATGCGCGAGCTGATCGTCCGGGACGACGTGCCGGTCCACATCATCCCGTCGGGGCTCGACTTCTCGCTGTTCCGATTGATGTCGCAGCAGGAAGCGCGCAGTCACCTCGGTCTCCCGCTGGACCGCAAGCTGGTGCTGTTCGCCGGCGATCCGGCCTCGACCCGCAAGCGCCATGGTCTCGCCCGAGCCGCGGTGGATCGCGTGACCGGGTCCCTGCCCGCCGATCTCGTGGTGACCTGGGGCGTCAGCCATCACGACATGCCCTACTACTACAACGCCTGTGACGCGATGGTCTTCACGTCCATGCAGGAGGGGTCGCCCAACGTCGTCAAGGAGGCGCTCGCCTGCAATCTGCCGGTCGTCTCGGTGGCCGTGGGCGACGTCCCCGTACGCCTGCGGGGCCTCGAAGGGTGCGAGATCACGACCGACGAGCACCCCGACACGATCGCGGCAGCGCTCGAACGGGTCCTGCGCCGGGCACGGCGGGTCGAGGGCCGCGCGACCGTGAGCGACCTCGACGAAAACGTGATTACCCGCCGGGTGATCTCCATCTACCGGAACGTCCTGGGACGCGGGCCGGCGGCGCAGCCGGCGAGCGGTCAGGTCGAGCGGGCCGCCGGAGGAAGGCTGGCGTAAGGGCGGGTGTCGTACCCTCGCCACAAGCACCGAAGCGGCACTACAGCGCCGGCGCGTCTCGCGCGACGGGCAGAAACATAACCCATTACTGCACAAGCGCTTACAAGTGACACATCGGTTGACGGATTAGTGCACGGGGCTTGCACACCGTGGGAGGCGAACTCAACCCAAGGGACCCGTGACCACCGCCGACCTCGCCACTCACCCGGACACCGCCGCCTCGTTCTCGGACGCCATGTCGCACGAGGCGCCATTCCGAGTGCTCAACGTGGTGGTCGCGGCCGTGTCGCTGGTCGTGGCGGCGCCGCTGATGCTGGTCATCGCCGCAGCGATCCGGCTCACCTCCGCGGGCCCCGCGCTCTACCGGCAGACCCGGATCGGGCTCGATCGCCGCGGCGGCCGGCGCCCGCCTCCCCACACGCGGCGCGAGCGCGACCTGGGTGGCCTGCCGTTCACGATGTACAAGTTCCGGACGATGTACGTGAACGGGAACCACGCGGCGCCGGAAACCTGGGCCACGCCCAACGATCCGCGCGTGACGCCCGTCGGCCGAGTGCTGCGGGGCACGCGCCTCGACGAGCTTCCCCAGCTCTTCAACGTCCTGCTGGGGGACATGAACGTGGTGGGGCCACGTCCCGAGCAGCCGACGATCTTCGCGCGGCTGCGGGACCAGATCGCCGACTATCCGGGACGCCAGCGGGTGCCGCCCGGCATCACGGGCCTGGCGCAAGTGCGCCACTGCTACGACCGCTCGGTCGACGACGTCCGGACCAAGCTCGTGCACGATCTGGAGTACATCGAAAACCGCTCCCTCGCCCAGGACCTCAAGATCCTGCTGTGGACGCCGTTCGTGATGCTCTTCAAGCGGGGCTCGAACTAGGCGCCGCAGTTCCCGCGTATTACGTTGTTCTTCCGATAATGGCACACAACGTCAAGGTCGTCGCGGTGACGCAGGATGACCCGTTCTTCACGGGCCGGTTCTTCGATTCGTTCCTGCCGGCTGCGGCGGCGGCCGGGGTGACCGTCGTCGAGATCGTCCTGCTGCGCAACTTCAACGAGTCGAGAATCGCGCTGGCGCGCCGCCTGTGGCAACTGTACGGCACGGTGGACTTTCTGCGCCTCCTGGGTCGGTACGTTGCCGCGAAACGCGCCGACCGCTCGGGCACACCCCGCTCGGTCGCGGCGCTGGCGGCCCGCCACGGCGTACCCCTGCGGCGGCGCACCACGATCAACGACGCCGCCTACCTGGCCACGTTGCCCGAGCGCGGCGTGAACGTGCTGCTCTCGGTCGCGGCACCGGAGATCTTCCGCAAGGCCGCGCTCGCCGCGGTGCCGCACGTGCTCAACGTGCACAGCGGCAAGCTGCCCCGCTACCGCGGCATGATGCCCACGTTTTGGGCCCTGGAGCAGGGTGACCCCGAGGTGGTCATCACCGTGCACACCATGGCCCCCAAGCTGGACGCCGGCGCCATCGTCGCCGAGTTTCCGATGGCCATCGCCCCCGGCGAATCGGCGTTCGACGTCTCGGCGCGCGCCAAGGAGATCGGCGGCCGCGAGGTGGCGCGGCTGCTGTCGCGGTTAGGGACCGACGCCTGGCCCGAGCCGCGCGACCTCGACATGTCGGGCCAACGCTACTTCAGCTTCCCCACCGGGAGTGATGCCCGCCGCCTGCGGGCGGCGGGACGGGACATGCTGTGACGGCCGCCCGGTTCCTCGCGTCGTTCGACATCGAGGACTGGTTCCACGCCGAGAACGTCAAAGCCGCACTGCCCGACGCCGACTGGACCAGGCTCGACGGGCGCGCCGAGCGCAATACGCACGCGCTCCTGGATATCCTCGCCGACGTGGGCGCCAAGTCCACTTTCTTCGTGCTCGGGTGGATCGCGCGACGCTATCCCGACCTCGTACGCCGCATCGCCACCGAGGGCCACGAGGTCGCGAGCCACAGCGACGTCCATTCCCGGCTGTACCATCTGTCGCGCCCGGAGCTGGTGGCGGACCTCGCACAGGCCCGCGACAGCCTCGAGCAGCTCACAGGCACGCGGGTCTGGGGGTTGCGGGCTCCGATCTTCTCGATCAGCGAATCCGTACTCGACCACCTGGCAGAGGCAGGGTATTGGTACGACTCGAGCTTCCACGCCTTCGGGGCGCACGACCGGTACGGCGAGCTCACGAGTGTTCGCGACGCGGACGCCGCCGTCCTGGAAGTGCGTCCCGGCCTGCTCGAGCTGCCGATGTCGCGCCTCGTGCTCGGACCGGTGGCGCTGCCGTGGGCGGGGGGGGGCTATTTCCGGCTGATCCCCTACCCCGCCTTCCGCTGGGGCGTGGCGCGACGGCTCGCGTCGCACCGGTGGTTCCTGTTCTACTTCCATCCTTGGGAGCTCGACGCCGAGGAACCGCGGCCGGACGGCCTGTCGGCCTCGCTCCGCTTTCGCGCCTACGTCGGCCGCGACCGCATGCGGCGGGATCTGCACCGGCTCCTGGCCGAGTTCGGCTCAGCACGGATCGACGAGACGCTCCGCGCCCAAGGCCACGTGCCGCCCGCCGGCTGACTGAGCCTGGTGTTGCGGCGGCGCATCAGCAGCGCGGGGCCGCTCGTGCTATCTTGGGATAATTCCCTGATCAGTAGCGACTTAGGGTCCCCCGACCGGCGCACGATTCCTGCGTCCCCCAGGTGCGACCCCGACCTCGTCGCCCCGACCCGGAAGTCCCTGAACGCATGAGCGAGAAGACGATCCCACTGACCCGTCGCACCGTATCCGGCCTGCTCTGGATGGCCTGGGGCAAGGGCGCCTACGCCGTGCTCGGCATGATCGTGCTCGGCGTGCTCGCCCGCCTCCTGACCCCCGCCGAGTTCGGCGTGGTGAGTGCCGCGCTCGTCGTCATCGGGTTCACCAACATCTTCTCGCAGCTCGGACTGGGACCGGCGATCGTCCAGCGCCCGACGCTCGAGCAGCGGCACATCGACACGGCCTTCCTGTCCACGGTCCTGTTCGGCCTGTCGCTCGCCGGATTGACCTGGCTCGTCGCCCCGGCGGTGAGCGGGTTTTTCCGGATCGCCGGCCTCACGCCCGTGCTCCGCGCGCTCGCCCTGCTCTTCCCCCTCACCGGGCTGGGGGTCGTCGCGGAGTCGCTCGCGAAGCGCGAGCTGCGATTCCGCTGGCTCGCGAATGTGGAGGTGCTGTCCTATGCCCTGGGGTATGGAGCGGTGGGCATCGCGCTCGCCGTCATGGGATTCGGCGTCTGGGCGCTCGTGGGAGGCGAGATCGCGCGCTCCACGCTGCGCACGGGCATCCTGCTCTCCGACCAGCCCCCGCGTCTGCGCCCGGCGCTCGAGTGGACGGCGTTCCACGACCTGCTCTATTTCGGCGGCGGGTTCACCATCGCCAAGGCAGCCAATTTTCTCGCGCTCCAGGGCGACAACCTGGTCGTCGCGCGGACGCTGGGCGCGTCGGCCCTGGGGCTCTACGGACGGGCCTACAGCCTGATGGCGGCGCCCGCCACCGGCTTCGGGGGCATTCTGGACAACGTGCTGTTTCCGGCGATGGCGAAGGTGCAGCACGATCGGCCGCGACTGGCTCGCGCCTACACCCGCGGCGTCGCGCTCCTCAGCGTGCTGATGCTCCCCACCAGCGCGGTCCTGTTCGTTCTGGCGCCGGAAGTGGTCCAAGTCGTGCTCGGCCCGAAATGGACGGAGGTCGTCGCCCCGTTCCGCATTCTGGCGATCGGCATGCTGTTCCGCACGAGCTACAAGATGAGCGACTCCTTGTCGCGCTCCACGGGAGCGGTCTATCGTCGGGCGTGGCGCCAGATCGTGTACGCCGGGCTGGTGATCGGCGGCGCCTGGGTCGGACAACACTGGGGCATCGCGGGCGTCGCGCTCGGCATTCTGCTGGCGGTGACGGTCAATTTCCTCCTGATGGCGCATCTCAGCCTCGCGGTCGCCCGGATTGGCTGGGGGACCTTCGCCCGCACGCACGTGCCGGGGCTGGCCCTCACTGCGGCACTGCTCCCGATGGCCTGGGGCGTCGCCACGCTCCTCCGGTCGTGGAGTTGGCCGGCGCTGGGTGTCGCGACCGCCACCGGCCTCGTCGTCGCGGCGGGGGCCGCGGGGCTCGCCTGGCGGGCGCCCGCGGTGTTCCTCGGCCCCGACGTGCGATGGGCCGCCGCCACCTTGCATGACTACCTGCCCCGTCGCAGCTCCACCGCGCCGCCCCCGGGGCCGGAGCGCGCGGAGCGCGCCGCGTGACACCGGCCCGGTGGAGCGACCCCGGGACCGTCGCCCGACCCCGCCAGCAACCTCAGGGCGCGCGCGGGCGGAGTGACAGCGGCGCCGTCGCCCCCGCGCGCCCGCTGCTGCTCGAATTCGTGGGCCTCGCGGGCGCGGGCAAAAGCACGCTCCTCACGGCGATGCAGCGGCGCCGCCCGGATCTGCGGTGGCTGCAGCGCGCCCGCCGCTGGCAGTACCTGCCGGTGGCGGTCGGTGAGGCGGCGCGCTTCGCGCCGGCGCTCCTCGCGGCCATCCCGTTGGCACCCCGCTTCGCGTGGCGCACCGCCCGGTACTACTTGCGACTCGAGACCCTCCGCCGGATAATCGAGCGCGAACTGCGTCGGGCGTCGGGGCCACTGGTGCTCGAGCACGGCCCCGTCTATACGCTGGCACGGATCGCAGCGTCCGGAACCGGCACCGCGCCACCCCGCTCGCTGGAGCAGTATGCGACCCGCTCACTGGCGCGGTGGGCCCCGATGCTGAGTCTCGTGGTTTCGTTGACGGCCGATCCCGAGGTGATCGCCGAGCGGGTGCACGACCGCAGCAAGGCGCACCCCATGCGGGGCAGCTCGGCCACGGCAATGAGCGACTTCCTGGAACGCTACGACCGCGGGTACACCGCGGTGCTCACCGCGCTCGCCGGCGCGGGTGGGCCGCCCGTGCTCACCGTGCGCACCGACCGGGAGACGGTCCCCGCCCTGGCCGACCGCCTGCTTGCCGCGCTCGACGACGCCCGCCGTGTACGCTGACGCGCGCCGCGGCCCGATCGCCCCGGCAGATCCCGGCACGGGCGCGAGCCCGGTCATCCTGTGGGCGTTCTACGCCTTCGTGGCCACGCTCCCGTTCGAGTGGCCCAACCGCACGATCCCGGTCGAGACCACGACGCTGGCTGGCGCGGTTTTCCTGCTGGCCGCCCTGCTGCAGCCGCAGGTGACCTTCCGGCGACCGCCGCTCGTTGCCTGGCTGTTCGCGATCTATCTCTACGCCATGCTGACGGCGTTCGTGCTCAACGGCGCCGAGTACGCGGCGGAGACGATCGAGAGCGTCATCAAGCGCCTCCAACTGGTTCTCGTGTTCCTCGTCGGCTTCAACCTGATGCGCGACCCGCGGGTGGCGCGCAAGGCGCTCATCGTCCTCGGCCTCGCGTGCGCCGTCCTGGCCCTCCTGACCCTCTCGGGCGCCGTGAGCATGGCCAGTGCCGTCGACGAGGCGCGCCGCGTGACCGCCTTCGGCCAGAATCCCAACCGCGCCGCCCGTATCCACACGGGCGGCCTGCTGGCGCTGCTGGGACTCGCCTACGGCGGCGCCAGCCCCACGCTGCGTCCGCGCCTCCTGGCCCTGGCCACCGCCGGCCTGATCGGCGCCGCCATCCTGGACACGGGCTCCCGCGGCGGGCTGCTCGCCCTCGCCGCGGGCCTGTGGGCGCTCACCCTCAGCGGGCGCGGCGTCGGCATCCGCCTGCGCAACATCATCGTCTCCATCGTCGGGATCGTGGTGCTGACGTGGGCCGCACTCCAGTCCCCGATGATGCGGCGACGCATCGAGCTGGCGCAGGCCGGTGATTTCGCCGGGCGCGAGGACATCTTCCCGATCGCGTGGCGTCTCTTTCTCGAGCGGCCCATCGTCGGCTGGGGACCGGCCCAGAACACCTACGAGCTGGGCCTCCGCCTCGCCGATGGCGTGCACATGAGCCGCGACACCCACAATCTACTGCTCGAGCTGCTGACGTCGACCGGCGTACTCGGGACGCTCCCGTTTCTCGCCGCGTTCGCTGTGTGCCTCGTGACGGCCTGGCGAGCGCGCCACGGCCCGCTCGGGATCGTGCCGTTCGCCATCGTCCTCGCGCAGATCGCCGGGAACGTGAGCGGCAACTACGTGGCCCTCAAGCTCACCTGGTTCGCGCTCGCGCTGGCGCTCGCGAGCGGACGCCTGCTGGCCTCCGGCATCCCGGCCGCCGCCGCGGCACCGACGCCGATCCGCCCCCGTTGGCGGACCGGCGTGCTCCGCCCATCCCCGTGAGCGGCCGCGCACCCCCGACCCCGGGGACCCCGACACCCGGTGTGACGGTCCTCGTTCCCTGCCGCAACGAGGCCGCGCACATCGCCGAGTGCCTGGACTCGCTGATCGGCGCGGACCACGGAGCGGATGGGTTGGAGGTCCTGGTGGTGGACGGCATGAGCGACGACGGTACCCGCGCGGTCGTCACCGAGTACGCACACCGCCATCCGGCGATCCGCCTGCTCGACAACCCGCGCCGCATCACGCCGACCGCGCTCAACATCGGTATCCGCGCGGCCCGCGGCCGGGTCATCGTCCGCGCCGACGCCCACGTGCTCTACCCGCCGGACTACGTCCGGCGTCTGGTGGCCGCCCTCGAGGAATGGCAGGCCGACAACGTGGGCGGCGTCCTCGCCACGATCCCCAACGGCGACGGCGCGATCCCCCGCGCGATCGCGCTGGCCATGGCCCACCCTTTCGGCGTCGGGAACTCCTACTTCCGGATCGGCGCACCCAAGCCGCGCTGGGTAGACACCATCGCGTTCTTCTGCTGCCGGCGGGAGACGTTCGACCGCGTGGGGCTGTTCGACGAGGACCTGCTGCGCGCGCAAGACGCCGAATTCAACGCTCGCCTGGTCGCCCACGGGGGCCGGATCCTGCTACTCCCCGATGTCGTGGCGCGATACTACGCGCGGGCCACGCTCGGGCAGGTGGCGCGGATGTTCTACCAGTACGGGTACTTCAAGCCGCTGATGGCGCGGAAGGTCGGCCGCTTCGTCACCGTGCGCCAGGTCGTGCCTGCGGGCTTCGTCGCGAGCCTGGGACTCACCGCCCTCCTGGCGCCGTGGGTGCCTGGTGCGGGGCTCCTCTGCGCAGTCATCGCGGGCGCGTACGCCGCCGCCGTCGGCGTCGTGTCGGCCCGCGCCTCGCGGCGACTCGGCATGCGCGCCACCCTCGCCCTGACGGTCGTGTTCCCGGTCGTCCACCTGAGCTACGGTGTCGGGTTCTTGCGACGGCTGCTGGCCTTCGCCCTCCAGGCTGGTCGCCGCCGCCTCGAGGAGCCGGGCGACATCCCCCTCTCCCGTTAGCCCTCGGCTCGCCATGACTTCCCCGGCGCGCGTCGCGGCGTTCGGCTACCACGAGGTGACCGACACTCCGGACGCCACCGGCTTCCAGCGGCCCGGCGCCGTGCCCTACAAGCTGTCGTGTGATCTGTTCGCCCGGCACCTCGCGGCCTTCGCCGCCGGGCCCCGGGCGCCGGCGCTGATCACGGACGTGAATCTGGAGCAGCCCGGCCGCCACGTCCTTCTCACCTTCGACGACGGCGGGGCGAGCGCCCTTTACGCGGGTGAACGGCTGGCCGCCCGAGGGTGGCGCGGACATTTCTTCATCGTCACGAGCTTGCTCGGCACGCGGACGTTTCTCGATGGGGCCGGGGTGCGCGAGCTGCGCGCGCAAGGACACGTCGTGGGCAGCCACTCGCATACCCACCCGGGGATCTTTCGGGAACTGCCCCACGAGCGGATGCTGGAGGAATGGCGGGTGAGTGGCGACGGGCTGGCCCAACTGCTCGGCGAGCCGTGCCTGACGGGCTCGGTACCCGGCGGCGACATTTCCCCGACGGTACTCCGCAGCGCGGCGGAAGCCGGACTGCGGTTCCTGTTCACTTCCGAGCCGTGGACGGCGCCGCGGCGGGTGGCGGAGTGCTGGGTCCTCGGCCGGTTCGTGCCCAAGGTCGGCACGTCGGCGGCGCAGGTGGGCGCGCTGGCCGGGTTCCGCGGCTGGGGACGTGCCCTGCTGGTCCGGCGCCTCAAGAACGCCGCGCGCGCCGTCGCGCCACCGCTCTACCGGCTCCTCGTGCGGCGTCGCACGGGAGCGCCCGCCGTCAAGGACGCCGCGTCAGAATGAAGGCGTCGAACAGCGGGCCCGTGCGCAGTGCCGCGCGCGGCGTCGCTCGACCCAGCGGCGCCGGCGGATCGACGCCCGTCATCGGGATCGCGATCGGCTCGCCCGTGTAGGTCCCTGTCACGGCCGGAGGCCCGAAGAGATCCTGGACGTTGCGGACCTCGAAGCCGTCGCCGGGGGCGAGGATTCCCGCCAGGTCCGCCGCCACCGACGCGGCGGCGCCCCAGTTGAACACCACAATCGTGGCCCGGCCGCCCTCGTACGCGTTGGGGCGGACGACCACGTGGGGGGTCTGTGGAGCGCCGCCCCAGGTCGAGTCAGCCGCGCCCAGCCCCGACATCCCGCGCCACGACCCGAGCGTCAGCGGCTGGCTATCGTGCCGCCAGGCCGTGGCCGCGGGATCGCGCCAGTAGCGGTTGCCGTCCCACGCATACCGGTCGGACAGTCCCGTCCCCCCCGTGCGCACGATCGTCGTGCTCCCGATGAACGTGTTGCCCCGCACCACCGCGCGCTCCCACGCGTGGTCCATCTGGAGTCCGATCGCGCCCCCCGCCGCGTAGTTGCCGCGCAGCTCCACCCCCCGGTTGTACTCCGCCGCATAGTTGCCCACGCGGATGTTGATGCCGTCGGCGCCGGCGTAGTACAGGAGATTGTCGATACCCGACACGTCGTCGGTCGGGACCGGCGCGGACAGCAACAGATTCACCGGCGTGGACCGCTCCGCGATGGTCCCGTTGTTGAACGCGACGTTGCCCTCGACTCGCACGCCGCGAAGACCGGGGTTGCGCCGGCTCGCGTAGACCTGGATCCCCCGCGCGTAGTTGTTGAAGAACACGTTGTCCCGAATCCGCTTGGTGCCCGTCTCGTTGTGGACGTACACACCGTGATCCAGGTTCTCGTGCGTCCCGTTGTTGTAGATGATGCACCCGTAGAGCTCGGAATCGATCCCGGGGTTCCAGAAGCTGACCCCCTGGGTGCCGGCGTCGTGGATGACGAGGTTGATGTATCGCGACCATGAGGCGTTCGCCTGCAGGCCGTAGGTGTCGGCCTGCAGCGGGCGTGACTGCATGATCTCGAATCCCCAGAACACGAGGTACGCGCCGTCGGCGCGCAGGGTCCCGTCGATCGTGGCCCGCTCACCCGGGTACTGGCGAAACACGATCGGGCGGCCGGAGTCGCCCGCGAGCGTCGTGCGGAACTGCCCGGCATACGTCCCCCCCCGGAGCCACACCGTGTCTCCGGGTGCAATCCGGCCCGCGGCGCCGCCCAACGCCGTCACCAGGTCCCACGGGCGGTCGCGCGTCCCGCTGTCGGTCGGCGCACCGGTGGGCGCGACGAAGTGATGCCGCGGCGTGAGCCCGGCCGGGCGTCCCGGGCCGGCTCCGGCGACCAGCACGAGCGCCCCTGCCGCGAGGAGCCCGCGCAACCGACGGCGCGCCACCTAGGTGGGTACCCGCACGACCACGAAGACGTCGAAGTCCGGGCCGGTGCGCGGCGCGGAGTTCGGCGCCACGCGGCCGATCGGCGCCGGCGGCGCCACGCCCGCCATCGACACCGTCACCGTCCCGCCGCCGTACGTCCCGGTCGCGACCGGCGGACCGAAGAAATCCTGCACGTTGCGTATCTCGTACACGTCCCCGATCACGAGCGTTTGCGACAGGTCCACAGCGACGGACGGGGCCCGGGCCCAGTTGTACACGACCACGTGCGCGCGCCCCGCCTCGTAGCGGTTCGGTCGGACGACGACGTGCGGGCCGGTGGGCAGCCCCGCCAGCACCTGATCCGCACCTCCGAGACCCGTCTGCGCCCGCCACTCGGCGAAGGTGTGCTCCTGACTGTCGTGCTCCCACGCGGCCGCCGCAGGATCACGGTAGTACCGGTTCCCACTCCACGTGTACCCCAAAGTGAGCAACGATCCGCCGGTCTGCACGACCTCGGCGCTCGCGAGAAACGTGTTGTCCGCGATCGTAGCCCGCGTCCACCGGTGGCGCAACTGCAGACCGGCGGCGCCGCCCGCCGCGTAGTTGCCCTGCACCACGATGTCGCCATTGTAATTCGCGTCGTAGTCGCCGAGGCGCAGGTTGATCCCGTTGGTGCCCGGCGACGCGTAGAGCAGGTTGTCCGCCGCCACCATGCCGGAGGTGGCCACGGGGGCGCTGATGAGCAGGTTGACCGGTGTCGATCCCGCGGAGATGCTGCCGTTGTTGAACGCGACGTTGCCCACCGCCCGCACGTTCTGCAGCACGCCGCCGTCCGAATACACCTGGATGCCACGCGCGTAGTTGTTGAAGAACACGTTGTCGGTGATGAACTTCGTCCCCGCGGTCGCGTTGTGCGCGTAGATCCCGTGATCGATGTTCTCGTGGGTGCCGTTGTTGTAGACCAGACAGCCGTATAACTCGACACCTTCTCCCTTGTCCGCGGCGAGACTCACCCCAGAGATCCCCGCGTCGTGGAGGATCAGGTTGACGAACCGCCCGCCGACCGTATTCGCGCTGAGCACGCGATCGCCGGCAGCGGTGGGGTTGGACTGCATGATCTCGAAACCCCAGAACGTCAGGTAGGATCCATCGCCCCGCAGGCCGCCGTCGATAGTGGCGCGCTCGCCCGGGTACTGCCGGAACACGACGTGCTCGGCGGGAGTCCCGTTCATGGACGCGCGAAAGAAGCCCCGGTACACCCCCCGCCGGAGCCAGACGGTATCGCCGGGCTGGATCCGTCCTCCCGCGCCTGCCAGGGCCGTCGCGAGGTCCCAGGGGTCGTCCCCCGATCCGGAGCCGCCGGGCGTCCCGTCGCTGGTCACGTAGTATCCCGTCCGCGTCGGCGGGGGGAGGGGGTCGCTCAGGCCATCGCCGGGGCGGCACCCGCTCGCCATCAGGCCCACGCCGCCCGCTACGAGCAGGTAGCCCACCACTCCGCGGCCGCGGGGCGACGGCGTCAGCGCAGGACGCATCATCTTCCTGATACTGTTCAAATACCGGGCCGCGGCCCCCCGCGCCAGGACGCCGCGTGTGCCGGTGCCCCCTTGGGCCACGGACCTACCGGCGGGCATCCACCCACCGGTTGGTCGCGTCCAGCACGGCCAGGACCGCGGCGCGCTCGGCGCTCTCGCGGATCTCACAGGTTCCCATCAGGAGCTGTGCTTCCCGGCCACCGAGTCCGTGCACCGCCACGAAGACGAACTTCCGGTCAAAGGCCTCGACGAATTGCGCCCCCTCCAGCGCGATCGAGTTGTCGGGGATCAGCTCGTCGAGACAGGACGCCGCGGCGCGCGCCGCCGCCTCGACCCGGTTACGCACGGTGTCGGTTCCGACCTCTTCGGCCTCCGCCTCCCGGTCGCCGTACGACAGGCGTACCCGGACCCGCACGCGTTGCCGGCGCTCCCCCGGACGCAGCTCCAGATTCTGGAATACCACGACCCGTCGTTTGGCGCGGCTCGTGACCGCCTCCTGCTCCAGGACTTCCAGCGGGCGGACGTCGGCGGTCTGCGCCACGCTGATCTTGCGGTGGTCCACCTTCATGGACAGCTGCGCCATCAGCGCCGATTCGACGTTGCGGACCACCTGCTTCGGCTGCGTCGCGGCGGACGTGAGGACGTGGATCTCCGAAATCTCGCCCAGCGGCGTCACCACGATGCGCGCGGACAGTACGCCCGAGAGTCCGCAGATCAGGTTTTCCGCCTGTTTCACACCCCACGGATCCGGCACGTCCGCTGCCACGGGGCGAATCAGGGGCAGACCCGGCGGCGTTGCGGCATGCTGCGTCGCCTTGCTCACGCTCACGTCAGCTCCTTCCCCTGCCGCAGCAGGTTGTGGGTTGTCGCCGTGGTGGGGGAACGGGAAGCGATGACGCGGAAGGCGGCACCCGCCGATGCGGGTCCGGGGAAGCCGTGATCCTGGCCGCCCGCGGCGGACTGCCCGGGGAGGCCGGCGGCGGGCGCGCCCGAGCGGCGCGCCTCGCCGTGTCGATCAGCGTCTCTGAGCAGCGCCAACCGGCGCGAGAGTTTGTGCTTGAATGTCATGCGACCCAGCCCCTCTCCCGGGAGGCAGCCATTGCTGCGTACCCGGTTCGCGGCGCTGGCGGCCCGGCGGACGTGGCGGGTGATCCCGCGGTAGCCCCGTGGCTCTGCGCCCCCGCCTTTCGACGGGTTTGCTCTGAGCAGCGATCCTGGTTCGTTTGTGGCTCCCCCGGTGCTGGGCGCGGCAGGTCCCGAAAACGACCAGACCGCCAGCTCCTCGAGAGGGGGAGTCGCTGGCGGCCCGGCGAGCATGGCGATCGTTGCGACCGCGGTAGCCCCGTGACTCTGCGCCCCCGCCTTTCAACGGGTTTGCTCTGAGCAGCGAGGAGCGGGCATCACGACAGCTCTGCCACGCTCGCCCACCACTCAACGCAACTGGCGTTCCACCGCGCGCCGCACGGCGGAGCCCGTCCCGCACAGTCACTTGCGGGAGCCACACGTACGCTTGGGTCGCCAGTATGTGCCGCATGTTGCGGTGTTTAGTGCAATATGCGTCACAACCAACTCATTACGGCGTCAATAATGGTACATAACTGCCAGATGTTGGTTCTTTGTGGATAAGTTGTGCTCGGTGCACCACGAATGCGGCAGGGGCTCTAGGGGCTGATCCGGGACAGCGGCACCTCACCCTGTCGTTGGACTCCTACCCGCCGGTCGCCGAGCGGCGTGTCCACCACGACGGACCCACCCAGCCGGTAGCCCACCGCCTGTCGCGCGAGCAGCGCGCGCGCGGCGGCCCCCACTCCGGCCCAGGAAAACCGGACGGGCACCGCGACGACCGAGTGGCCACCGGCCGCGAGCGCCACCGGGCGCTCGACCAGCGCGTCACCGAAGTGCGTCCCTTCGAGGTCGAGACTCAGCTCGACCCGGGTGCCGCGGATGTCGTACCCGTTCGGGTTGAACACGTCGAGCACCAGATCGAACGTGCCCCCGTCCAGTCCCAGGCCCGTGATCTCGATCCGCTCGAGCGTCACCACCGGTTCGTCGAACGAGAGGGCGCGGCGGAGGCCCGAGCACCCCACCACGACCACCCCGGCGACCGCGAGCGCGCAGGCCGCCACGCCGGCGCGGCTCACGCGTCCCCCGCGGGACGCCCGGCGTCCTGCTTGAGCCGCTCCCACCATTCGAGTCGCTCGCGCACGGTCTTTTCGTATCCGAACTCGGTGGGGGCGTACCACCGCGCGCCTCGCAGCGCCTCGGGGAGATACTCCTGGGCGAGATACCCGTCCGGCGAATCGTGGGCGTACTGATATCCCTCGCCGTACCCCAGCTCCGCGTTCAAGCGGGTCGGCGCGTTACGAATGTGCAGCGGGACCGGCGCGGCCGGGTGCTCGCGGGCGGCGTCGCTGGCGTGGCCGAAGGCGGCACAGACGCGATTCGACTTTGGTGCGGTCGCGAGATACACGCTTGCCTGCGCGAGCGCCAGCTCGCCCTCGGGAGAACCGAGGAAGTGGTAGGCCTCCTTGGCGGCCAAGGCGACCGCCAAGGCGCCCGGGTCGGCGAGTCCCACGTCCTCGGAGGCAATGCGCACGATGCGGCGCGCCAGGTAGAGCGGATCCTCACCGCCCGCCAGCATGCGGGCGAGCCAGTACAGGGCTCCCTCCACGTCCGAGCCGCGCACCGCCTTGTGGAACGCCGAAATGAGGTTGTACCGCTCTTCCCCGGCCTTGTCGTACTTGGCGAAACGCTTCTGCAGCGCGTCCGCGATCACCGCGGCCGTGATGCGCCGCCCACTCTCTGGCGCGGGCGTCCCCGTCACGTACTCGGCCGCGGCTTCGAGTGCCTGCAGGGCGCGGCGGGCGTCGCCGTCGACCTCGCGGCTCAACCGCTGCATGGCGTCCTCGTCGATCGCGAGCCGCAGCGCGCCCAGGCCGCGGTCACGGTCCTCCAGGGTCCGCCGCACGAGCGCGGTGATGTCCCCGGGCGACAACGGCTGCAGCACGAACACGCGGCAGCGCGACAGCAGCGCCGAGTTGACCTCGAAGCTCGGGTTCTCGGTCGTGGCGCCGATCAAGGTGACGATACCGTTCTCGACCCACGGGAGAAACGCGTCCTGCTGGGCACGGTTGAAGCGGTGGATTTCGTCGCAGAACAGAATCGTGGCCTGTCCCTGGTATTTGAGCCGCTCTTCGGCCGAGTGGATGATCTCCCGCACGCGCGCCACCCCCTCGGTGACGGCCGAGAACGCCTCGAAATGCCGGTTGGTGTAGTTCGCGATGATCTTCGCGAGCGTGGTCTTGCCGGACCCGGGGGGACCCCACAGCACGCACGAGCCGACGTCGCCCCTCCGGATCAGCGCGCCGAGGGCCTTCCCCGGTCCGAGCAGGTGGTCCTGGCCGACGAATCCGTCGAGCGTACGCGGTCGCATGCGCGCAGCCAGCGGCTCCGTGGTGCCCTGGAACAGCGTGGGGTCGGTCATCGGATCAACACCAGGCGCAACAGTTCCCGGGTAAGATAAAACGCCGCCGCCCCGCCGAAAAACGCCGCGGGGAGCTTCCATCCCGGTTTCCCCTGGAACTCCGGGACGAGGTTGGAGGCCGCCACGTACAGCGTGACCCCGCCCGCCAGCGCGAGCCCGTGGGTGACCAGAAACTGCAGGCGGTCGGTGAAGTACACGCCCGCCACCGTGGCGAGGCCCAAAAGGGCGGCGGCCTGCACCGCCTGCCGCGGCGGACGTCCGCCGGCCAGCATGAGGCTCGCGATCGTCACACCCTCCGGGAGCTTGTGCAGGAGGATAGCGACAAACAGCAGCAGCCCCAGCTCCGGCCGCACCAGGAAGCCGCTCGCGATCGCCACACCGTCGAAGAACGTGTGGAGCAGCAACCCGATCAGCGCGGACAATCCGGCCACCGACGGGACGGTATGCGTCTCCTCGCCGAAATGGAAGTGCGGCGTCACCGTGTGCTGGGTGAGATGCACCGCGAGATATCCGCCCAGGACCAGCGCGGGGGCCGCGGTGCCGCTGCGCGCGAACGCTTCGGGCAGGACTTCGACGATTCCGACGCTGAGCATGAACCCCGCGCCGAAAGCGAGCAGCTGCTCGATCGCGCGCAGCCCCGCCGCCGCCCGCCGTGCCACGGCCACGGCGCCGACGAGGTTGCCCGCCGCGGCGAGCAGCGCGAAGCCCAGCGCCTCAGACACGGGACAGGAGGTAGTCGCGCGTGTTGCGAGTCGGATCGTCGAGCACTTCGCCGAGGAGGCGGTGCAGCGTCTCGCCCACCTCCGGCCCAGGTCGGACTCCGGCGGCAATCAGATCGTTGCCGTCGACGGCGAGCGCGTTCAGGGCCAGCGGGTCACCGGCGGCCCGCACGCTCGCCACCGCCTCACCCAGGCGCGCCGTGGCAGCCGGGCCGCCGGACCCCTCGAGCGCCGGCAGGAGGGCCAGCAGGTCCTCCGCGTGCGGACCGGTCGCGGACAACCAGCGCCGGACGGCAGCCGGCTGGCGCGGGTCGGGATAGCGGTCCCGCCACTCGCGCACCGCGCGGCCCCGCTCGATGTCCCGCGTCGCACACTTCAGCCGCGTGAGCAACGACGGGGCATCCTGCGCCAGGAAAGCCGTCACGAGCACGGGGTCACGCCCGACCCGGTCCACCGCGCGGGAATCACGCGCCGCCTCGTCCCGCCCGCCGCTGCCAACCGTCTCCGGCAACCAGATCCGGGCCGCGCCGATGTCCCTCCACAGCTGCACGAGCCGACTCACGCGGGTCGCCGTGGCGATTCCCTTGAACCACTCGTCCCGCACCCGCTCGGCGGACAGCTGGGCCAATCCCTGGATGTTCGCCTTGGCGGCTTCGAGGGTGCGCGCCTGGATGCGGAACTCGAAGCGCGCGCTGAACCGCAGCGCCCGCAGGATGCGGAGGTAGTCCTCCTGGAACCGCCAGTTCGGATCTCCCACCGAGCGGATGACGCCCTTCTCGAGATCCTGGGTGCCGCCGAACAGGTCGCGCCACTCGTGGCGCAGCGGATGGTACGCTATCGCGTTGATGGTAAAGTCCCGGCGCGCCAGGTCGTCTTGCAGTGAGACGCCGAACTCCACCTCGGCGTGGCGCCCGTCCGTCCGGATGTCCTTGCGGAACGTCGTCACCTCGTGTGGCCGCCGGTGCCGGTCCAGCACGGCCACGGTCCCGTGCTCGACCCCGACGGGTACGGTGCGGCGGAACAGTCGCTGCACGTCCTCCGGCCGGGCGGCGGTCGCAAGGTCGAAATCCATGTTCTCGAGGCCGAGCAGCGTGTCGCGGATCGCTCCGCCGACGCACCACGTTTCGAATCCCTCGTTTTCCAGTTGCTCGGCGATGTCGAGCACCTCCCGGGGAATCGCGAGCGTCGCCGGCAGGACCATCGGCGCATTCAGCCGCACAGAACGCTGCCACCGTTCACGTTCAACACCTCGCCCGTGACGTGCCGCGCGAGATCCGAGCACAGGAACAGGATCGGCCCGGCTACGTCCTCGGCCCGTGCCACCCGGCCGAGTGGGATGGTCCGCTCGATCTCGGCTCGTCCTCGGCCGCCGGCGCGCGCGTAGGACTCCTGCGACATTTCCGTGTCCACCCACCCGGGAGCGACGCAGTTGACGGTGACGCGCGGGGCGAGCTCGACGGCAAGTGACTTGGTCAGGGCGATGACCGCCCCTTTGGTGGCGGCGTAATCCGCGTGTCCCGCTTCGCCGCGCTGGCCCGCCGTGGACGAGACCAGCACGATCCGGCCGCCCTCCGGCAGGTGCGGGATCGCGGCCCGGCAGACGTGGTACACGCCGTCGAGATTCACGCGGATGGTGTCGCTCCACCGCCCGGGCTCCAGGTGCGCCAGCGGGACATCGCGCGCCGGCCAGACGCCGTGATTCACGATGAGGAGTTCGAGGCCACCGAGAACGGCGATGGCCTCCGCCACGGCGCGCGCCGCCACCGCGCCGTCACTCAGATCACCCGCCACCCCGACCGCCGTGCCGCCCCCGTGGCGGATCGCCCCGACCGTCTGCTCCGCCTCGGCCACCCGGCCGCGGTACCCGACCGCCACGGCCGCTCCCGCGCGCGCCAGCAGCATCGCCGTAGCGCGCCCGATCCCGCGGCCGCCGCCCGTCACGAAGGCCCGTCGCCCGCCGAGGGCGATCACTGGCCCGCGCGGTCGTGCCGCGCCTCGTGCCCCCTAGCGGCGGCCGTCATGCCCGGAGACCCTCCTCCACGAGCCCGCAGATCACGTGCTCGAGCGCCAGGTGCAGCTCCTGGATGCGCGCCGTGTCGTCGGAGGGGACGACGAGCGCGGCGTGCGCCAGGTCGCGCAGCGGCCCGCCGGATCGGCCGAGGAAGGCGACGACGGTCATGCCCCGAGACTGCGCCGCCTGAGCGGCCCGGATCACGTTCGGACTCTCACCGCTCGTGGAATGGAGCACGAGCACGTCGCCCGCCCGCCCGTGCGCCTCGATCTGGCGGGCGAACACCTCGTCGAACCCCATGTCGTTCGCGCACGCCGTGAGCAGCGAGGTGTCGGTGGTGAGTGCGATCGCGCGCAGCGCCGGCCGGCTCGCGTGGAACCGCACGACGTACTCGGTCGCGAGGTGCTGCGCATCCGCGGCGGAGCCCCCGTTCCCCGCAAAGAACAGGGTGCCGCCGGCCTGCAGTGCCGTGACGTACCGCTCCGCGATCGCGGCCACCTCGTCCGCCTGCGCGTCGGCCACCCGCGTCGCGAGGGCCGCCAGGTCGCCAAGCCCCCGGCGGATGGCGTCGTCGGCGCTCATCCGCGCACCGCGCGGACGAAGGCGGCCAGCTGTGCGCCGTCGAGCGCCTCGCCCGCGTCTTCCACCACGCTGCCGATCACCACGTAGTCCGCGCCCGCCCGCCGCGCCGCCGCGGCCTGGTCGGGCGTGCGAATGCCCCCCCCCACGAACAGGCGCACTTCCCGCCCGACGATCTCTCGGCAGGCCTGGATGACCGCCGCGGGCACCGGTCGCGCGGCCCCGCTGCCCGCATCGAGATACACAGCCCGCATGCCCAGCAGTCGCCCCGCCATCGCGTGGGCCGCGGCGAGCTCCGGTTTATCCGACGGCAACGGCCGAGTCTGCGTCACCGCCTCGACACTCGTCACCCGTCCGCCGTCGATCAGGATGTAGGCCGTGGAGAGGGTGGGAACGGGATGTTGGCGCAGAAAGGGGACCGCCCGCACGTGCTCGTCGATGAGGTACTGCGGATTGCGGCCGGACACGAGACACAGCAGCAGAATCAGGTCGACCGCATCGGTCAACTGCATGGCCGACCCGGGGAACAGAGCGACCGGCAACTGCGGAGCGGCGCGTCGCACCGCCAGCGCGACGTCGCGCACGTCGCCCGCGCCGTCGAACGACGACCCGATGAGCACCCCCACCGTCCCGGCCGCCGCGGCAGCGGCCGCCACCCTGCCCGCCGCGGCGGGGGTGGTGCGCGCGGGGTCGACGAGCACCAGCACGCCCGGCGCCCCCTCGAGCAGGCCGCTCACGGCACCGCTCCGAGCCGGCTCACGCGCTCGGCCAGCGCCTCGAGTCCGAGCACGTCGACCTCCGCCTGTGCCTCGAAGGCGTACGTCACGAACGCATCAGCGGCGAGCAGATCGAGCGCGCGCTCCCGGCCCGCGGGCGACGCCGCGACGACCCGCCGCAGCAGCTCGGCACCCTCCGCCGCGAGGTGATCGGGCAGCGGCGCCGCGCGGTCGCGGACCGACCGCGCCAGGTGAGCCCCCAGGGCCCCAGGAGGCGCTGGGCGCCGGCGCGCCAGCCAGTCCACGACCTCGGCCCGCGTCATGTGCGCTTCTGGAAGAGCGCGTCGCTGACTAGCGACCGGACCCGAGCCTGCGTGGCCGGCAGCAGCGCCGGATCACCGATCCCGCCCGACGCGAAGTGCGGTCGTCCACCTCCCTTGCCACCCGTCGCCGCGGCGATGGTGCGGGCGAGATCGCCGGCCCGGTATCCCCGCGACACGAGGTCGTCGGTCAGCGCCACGTGGACGGCCGGGCTGGGCCCGGCCGACCCGGAGAAGATCACGGAAACCGCAGACCGTTCCTGCGCCCGAAAGGCATCGACCAGGGTGCCGATCTGTTTCCGATCGTCGAGCGCGGTGGTCGTGACGAGCAGGCGCACACCCTCATCCAGCGGAAACTCCTCGGCGGTCCCACCGGACCCGCCCTGCCGCAGGACCTCGCCGAGCTGCCGCTCCAGCTTGCGGTTCTCCTCGAGCAACATCTCGATGCGCCGCGCCAGGTGCTCCGGCTGCGCCTTGAGGACCGCCGCCGCTTCGCTGAGACGGCGCTCCAGCTCGCGGGCGTGGCGGTACGCGGCGGGACCCGTGATCGCCTCGATGCGGCGGACCCCGGCGGCCGCGCCCACCTCGTGGGTGAAACGAAACAGACCGATTTCACCGGTGGATCGCACGTGCGTCCCGCCGCACAGCTCCAGCGACACATCGGAGACGTCCACGACCCGGACACGGTCGCCGTATTTCTCGGTGAAAAACGCCATGGCGCCCGCCGCGATGGCGTCGGCGTAGGACATCTCGCGCGTCGCGACGGGCAGGTTCTCCCAGATGTGCGCGTTGACCTCCTGCTCGATCGCGCTGAGGAGGTCGTCGGACACTTCTCCGTGGTGACTGAAGTCGAACCGCAGCCGTTCCGGGGCGACCACGGAACCCGCCTGCCGCACGTGCGCGCCCAGGATCTGCCGCAGCGCCGCGTGCACCAGGTGCGTGGCGGTGTGATTGCGCTCGATGTTGCGGCGCCGCCCCTCGTGGACGGCTGCCGTTACGACGGTCGGGATGTCGGCCTCCGGAGCGTGCCCGATGACGACGCGCCTCCCGTCCACCCACGTGACGTCCTCGACGCTCAACTCCCACCCGTCCGCGCTCACCACACCAGTGTCGCTGACCTGACCGCCTGACTCGGCGTAGAAGGGATTGTCCTCCAAAACCAATGCGAGGCGATCAACCGACCTTCGGAAAGCCAGGAGGCGCGTCTCCGCGCGCGTCGCTTCGTATCCGATCCAGTGTTGAGACCCCGCGGGATCGATCGTTACCCATTCTCCGGATTCGGGACGAACGTGAACCGCCGCTGATTCACTGACCGTGGCTCGATCCTTCGCGTGGACGGCACGCGAACGCTGTCGCTGCTGTTCGAGCGCCCGCTCGAATCCCTCCGCATCCACGGCCTGTCCGCGCTCCCGCGCGATCATCTGCGTGAGGTCGAGGGGAAAACCGTAGGTATCGTAGAGCCGAAAGGCATCGTCGCCGCCGATCGCGGCCGCGCCGCGCAGCTCGTCGAGCCGCCGCAGCCCCCCGTCGATCGTCTCGAGGAACCGCTCCTCCTCGGCACGGACGATCTTCTCGATGTGCCCGCGCCGACGGCCGAGCTCGGGATACGCGTCACCCATGAGGTCCACGACCGCGAGCGCCAGCTCGACCAGTGTGGGCTCCGTGCGGCCGAGCTGCCACGCGTAGCGCACCGCCCGCCGCAGAATCCGGCGCAGGACGTAGCCGCGCCCGTCGCTCGCGGGGTACACCCCGTCCGCCAGGAGAAAGGCCGTGGCCCGGGCGTGATCGGCCAGCACTCGATACGGCGCGCCCGCGGGTCCCCGGTCGTATTCCCGGCCGATGATCTCAGCCGCCCGGCGAATCAGCGGCGTGAACAGGTCGGTGTCGAAGTTCGAGGGGACGTCCTGCATCACCGCCGCGATGCGTTCGAGCCCGGCGCCCGTGTCCACCGAAGGCGCGGGCAGCGGCGTCCGCGAGCCGTCCGCCTGCTGGTCGAACTGCATGAACACCAGGTTCCAGATCTCGAGCAGCGCACCGGTCTCGTTGAGCCGCACAAAATCCTCGAGGCGGAGCGCCCCAGCGCCCGTCCGCCCCCGGTCGGTCCGCATGTCCACCATGAGCTCCGAGCACGGCCCGCAGGGACCGGTGTCGCCCATCTGCCAGAAGTTGTCCTCGTCGCCGAGGCCGAAAATCCGGGCGTCCGCAATGCCGGTCACCTCACGCCACAGGCGGCGGCTCTCGTCGTCGGCGTGGTGGACCGTGACGAACAGGCGATCCGCGTCGATCCCCAGCCACCCCGGGTCCGTCACCCACTCCCAGGCGTAGGCGATCGCCTCGCGCTTGAAGTAGTCGCCGAACGAGAAGTTGCCGAGCATCTCGAAGAACGTATGGTGCCGGGCCGTGTGGCCAACCTGCTCCAAGTCGTTGTGCTTGCCGCCGGCGCGCACGCACTTCTGGCAGGTCACGGCCCGCCGTGACTCGCGGGACTCGAGTCCCTGGAACACGCGCTTGAACTGCACCATGCCGGCGTTGGTGAACAGGAGGGTGGGATCGTCGCCTGGAATCAGCGACGACCCCGGAACCAGCTGGTGGTCCCGGGCCGTGAAGTAGTCGAGGAACTGCTGACGCACGAGGGCGGCCCGCATCATCGCCAATATAGCATCGCGTGCGGGCAACCTGCAGTCCGGTCAGGAGTTAGGACACAACTCCCGCACCACCGCGAGCGCGTCCGCGGCGCTGAACCCGCGGCGCATGAGGTAGCCGGCGAGGCGGCGCCGCTGCTGCGGCGCGGCGAGCGCGTCCAGTGACGCGAGTTTCCGCGCACCCAGGCGCCGGGCCTCGGCGTGCGGCTCGATGCCCTCGGCCGCGAGGCCCGCCGCAACGGCCTCCTCCGCCACCACCGACTCGACCCCCTGCTGTTGCAGGTCGCGCACCAGTCGTGCCGGCCCCCGTCCGCGCCGCGCCCGTGTCACCGCGTACCGCTCGGCATACGCCCGGTCGTCGAGCAGGCCGCGCGCCGCGAGAATGTCCATGGCCCGCTCGACGGCGGCGGGGGGATGCTGGCGCCGCACGAGCCGGCGGCGCAACTCGCCCCGGGCGTGCCCCCGCAACGCGAGCAGACGCGTGGCCGCGCGCACCGCGGCCTCGGCGTCCGCCAGCTCGTGCAGCCGACCCAGCACCGGCGGCGGGATGGGCTCGCCCACGCCGAGACCGAGCGGCACCAGCGCCTCCTCGGGCAGGGACGCAAAACGTCCCCGATCGACCTCCACGACCCGGTACCCGGGTCGATAGGGATCGGGGACGAGCGCGGTCAGGACCGACGCGACCACCCGCTCACTCCTCGGCGGCGGGCGCCTCGCCATCGGGCGGAGCGTCATCGGGTGCGGCTCCTGCCGCCTTGAGGCCCAGCTGCTCCTTCACCTTGGCCTCGATCTCCGCCGACATGTCGGGGTGGTCCTTGAGGTACAGTTTCGCGTTCTCACGACCCTGGCCGATGCGCTCCTTGCCGTACGCGTACCAGGCGCCCGACTTGTCGATGATCCCCGCTTCCGCGGCGATGTCCACCAGGAGAGACTCGTGGCTGATGCCCTCGTCGAACATGATGTCGAACTCCGCCTGCCGGAACGGTGGCGCGACCTTGTTCTTCACGACCTTGACGCGCACGTGATTGCCGATCACGACGTCGCGGTCCTTCACCGGACCGATGCGGCGCATGTCGAGGCGGACCGACGAGTAGAACTTCAGCGCGCGTCCCCCCGTCGTGGTCTCGGGGTTGCCGAACATGACCCCGATCTTCTCGCGCAGCTGGTTGATGAAGACCACGGCAGCCCGCGAGCGGTTGATCGCGCCGGCGAGCTTGCGCAACGCCTGGCTCATCAGCCGGGCCTGGAGCCCCACGTGGCTGTCGCCCATGTCGCCTTCGATCTCGGCCTTGGGCACGAGCGCCGCGACCGAATCGATCACGATGACATCGACCGCCCCCGACCGGACGAGGATCTCGGTGATCTCGAGCGCCTGCTCCCCGGTGTCCGGCTGCGACACGAGCAGGTTGTCGATGTCCACGCCGAGCTTGCGCGCGTACTCGATGTCGAGCGCGTGCTCGGCATCGATGTAGGCCGCTGCTCCCCCGCCGCGCTGGGCGTGGCCAACGACATGCAGGGCCAGGGTGGTTTTACCGCTCGACTCGGGGCCGAAGATCTCCGTCACCCGTCCGCGCGGCAGCCCCCCCACCCCGATCGCCGCGTCGAGATTGATGGCTCCGGTGGGAATCGCGTCGATGCGCACCCGGGGCGCGTCCGCGCCCATGCGCATGATCGCGCCCTTGCCGCAGGTCTTCTCGATCTGCGTGATGGCCAGATTCAGCGCCTTGCGGCGCTCGTCCGACAGTTTGGGTGTTTCCCGGGGTTCGACCGCCATGGGTATCCTCGACATGGGCTCTGGGCCTCCGCATCCGGACGGCCCGAATATATACCGAAGCTACGATTACCGCCAGCCTGGTCGGAACGCGTCCTCCACGTGCTGCAGGCGCCCCGCCAGCACCCCGATGCAATCGAACCGGTAGACGTCCCCCGGCCGGCCGAACCGGTCCATCCACGCCCGCGCCACGCGGACCAGGTCGCGCCGTTTGGGTCCGCGGACGGCCTCGAGCGGGTCGCCGAAGGCCGGACTCCGGCGGGTCTTCACCTCGATGAAGGCGACCAGCCGACCGCGCCGCGCGACGACGTCGATCTCCCCGCGCCCCGCGCGGAACCGGTGCGCCGCGATGTCCCAGCCGCGGGCGAGGAGGTACCCGATGGCCTGCCGCTCGCCCTCCACCCCGCGCTGGTGGCGCGGGTCCGTCCAGTCCGCCGGGTCGCTGCGCACGCCGGATTGCACGGCGCCAACCTAACCACGCGCCGCCGCGCCCGCGCAACCAGAATCACGCCGCCGGTGGCCGTCGTGTTGCGCGAGGCCTAGGCCTCATCGAGCTCCTCGAGCCCGACCAGGACGTCGCGCGGCTTGGAGCCATTGGCCGGACCCAGGATGCCCGCCTGCTCCAGCTGGTCGATGATGCGGGCCGCCCGGCCGTAGCCGATGCTCATGCGACGCTGCAGCAGCGACGTCGACCCCAGCTGATTCTGAATGCAGACTTCGGCCGCCTGGCGGAACAGCGTGTCGCGCTCCCCGGGTACCCCCGCGTCTCCCCCCGCCTCCTGCCGCTCGGCCGCTTCGAGCGCTTCGACCTGCTCGCCGATCGCCGATGCGGCGGCGGCCGCGGCGGCGTGCGCGCGGTACCAGTCCATCAGCCGCTCGGTCTCTTCGGTCGAGATGAACGCGCCCTGCACCCGGATCGGCTCGCTTTTCCCCGGCGGGAGATAGAGCATGTCCCCATTGCCGAGCAGCGTCTCGGCACCGTTCTGATCGAGGATCGTCCGGGAATCCACCTTGGCGGAGACTCGGAAGCCGATCCGGCAGGGGAAGTTCGCCTTGATCAGTCCAGTGATGACGTTGACCGAGGGCCGCTGCGTCGCGAGCACCAGGTGAATGCCGATCGCCCGGGCCTTCTGCGCCAGCGAGGCGAGGGGTGTCTCGATCTCGCTCTGCACGGTGAGGATGAGATCGGCGAGCTCGTCGACGATGAGCACGATGTAGGGGAGAACGCCGTCGCGGTACTCGCCGTCGAACGGCAGCTCCTTCTGCACGCCGGCCTGGGTGGCCAGCGTTTCGCGCGGGCCCCGCAGCGCCCGCCCGTCGGCCACCTTGCGGTTGAAATCCGCGAGGTTGCGCGCACCGTTCGCATGCAGCAACCGGTAGCGCCGCTCCATCTCCCACACCGCCCACTTCAGCACGCTCGCCGCCCGGTGGTGATTGGTGACGACGGGCAGACCCAGGTGCGGCAGCGACCCGTACATCGACAACTCGACCATCTTGGGGTCGATCATCAGGAGCCGGAGCGTTTCGGGCGGGTGCGCGTAGATCAGGCTCGTGATCAGGGTGTTGATGCACACGGATTTCCCCGAGCCCGTGGCGCCCGCGATCAACAGGTGCGGCATCTTGGCGAGGTCGTCGACGACTTCGTCCCCCTCGATGTTGCGCCCCACCGCGACCGGCAGCACCCGTTCCGGGCGTCGGAATTCCGGGGCCTCGAGCAGGTCCCGCAGATAGACCATGCGCGGGGTCGGGTTGGGCACCTCGATACCGATCGCCGCCTTCCCCGGAATCGGCGCGACGATGCGGAGCGACTGCGCGCGCATCGCCAGCGCCAGATCGTCGCCGAGCGCGGCGATACGCCCGACCTTGACCCCCGGACCCGGCGCCAGCTCGAAGCGGGTGACCACCGGCCCGACCGTGCGGTCGGCGATGCGCCCCCCGACGCGAAAGGTCGCGAGCGTGCCGATCAGCCGCTCGCCCATCTCCTCGATTTGCTCGCGGTCCGCGTCGGCGTCGCCGGCGGGGGGTTCGTTGAGCAGCTCGAGCGGCGGCAGCAGCGCGTCGGGCGACGGCGCCACCGCCGCCGGAGCGGGTTTCGAGCTCCGAGGCCCGCGCGCCCGGGGACGGCGCTCGATCGGGCCGGCGGCGGCGGGCTCCGTCGGCTCCACCCCCACGGGCGCCGGCGCCATCGGGGCGCTCCCCTCTGCGGGGCGCGCGGCCCTGGCCCGCTTGCGTCCCGCGTCCGCTTCCGGCGATTCGGCCCGCTGGCGGAGGACCACCAACGGATGCCACCCGATGCTCGCGATCCCCACGGCCGACAGCGCGACCACGCCCACGAGCACGCCGCCCGCCGTACCGACCACGCTGCGTACCGCGCTCGCCAGAAAGCCCGGCACGATCCCCACGACGCGCTGCAGGGTGCTCCAGCTCTCGTAGTTGGGCGGAAACGACGACGCGCTGGCCCCGGCGACCACGCCGGCGCCGTAGGGGACGAGGACCATCAGACCCACGCCCAGGAGTGCCGTGCCGCGCACCGAGAGACCACCGAGGCGCCCGAAGGCCGCCAGGGCCCACCCGACGCCCAGGACGGGCAGGAACCACGCGCCGGCGCCGAAGATCGTGCGCAGACCGATGCCCAGGGTGCGACCCCACGGGCCCGTGACCGCGACCGGCAGGAGGGTGAGTCCGAGGAACAGGCCGGCGGCGAGGACCAGGATCCCGACGAGCTCGGCGCGGTGCTCCGCCGTCACGTGATCCGCCGGTCGGCGTAGGTCGGCACGACGTCGAACCGATCCGCGGCGGCCGCGTAGGCCACGTCCTCGCCGAAATCGAGGCCGGTGAGCTGGTGCGCGGCGGCGGAGTCGGCGAGCGCATCCGTCCAATCGGCATAGTCGTCGGCAATCGCGAGGGCGACGCGCGCGGCGTCGTTCAGGTCGACGCGCTTACGCGATCGTTTCACCAGTTTGATCAGCCGCCCGGCGGCGTAGGCGTCCTCCAGGGCAAACTGGCGCTCGCGCCCGGCGCATATGATCGCGAGGTCGCCGCTGGCGAGAAACGCGGTGCGGGCCCGCGCGGCGAGCGCCGAGAAATTCACGGCGGCGCCCACGAGCACGGGGTCGCCGCCTTGCGCCGCGAGCAACGCCGGCGTCCCGTTGGTCGTGGTGAGGAAGACCGTCTTCCCCGCCACCGTCTCGGGCGTCATCTCGACGGGCGAGTTCCCCAGGGCAAACCCCTCGATCTTGAGGCAGCGGCGCTCCCCGGCCAGCAGGAAGCCATCGCGCTCGAGATTGGCGCTCAGCCGGACGGCCTCCTCCGACGAACCCGCGGGCACGACCGCCTTGGCCCCGTTCGCGAGCGCCGCCACGATGGTCGTGGTCGCGCGCAGGACGTCGAGAACGACGACGCCCCGGCCGGCCAGTTCGCCCTCCCTGGAGCCGACGGGGGTGAAGTAGACGTCGATCTTCATCAGGTGTCTTTGAGGAGTTGTGGCTCGCGCTCGAGGAACTTGGTGTCCACCCGCCCCGCGACGAACTCGGGATGCCGCATCACGCGGGCCAGGAACGGAATGGTCGTAGTGACACCCTCAATGATAAACGAGTCGAGCGCTTGGCGCATGCGGGCGAGCGCCTCGCTGCGGCCGTTCCCGTGGACGATGACCTTGGCGAGCAGTGAGTCGTAATAGGGCGGTACCTGGTACCCATCGTAGATATGCGTGTCGACGCGGACCCCGGGCCCGCCGGGCGGATGGAACGCGGTGATGAGTCCCGGGGACGGCTGGAAGTTGCGCGCCGGGTCCTCGGCATTCACGCGGCACTCGATGGCGTGCCCGCGGAGCCGGTTACCCACGAGCTTCAGCGCGAGCTTCTCGCCCGCGGCCACGCGGATCTGTTCCTTCACGAGGTCGAAGTTGGTGACCATCTCGGTCACCGGGTGCTCGACCTGAATGCGGGTGTTCATCTCCATGAAGTAGAACGAGCCGTCCTCGTCGAGGAGGAACTCGATCGTGCCCGCGCCGACGTAGCCGATCGCCGCGCCCAGTGTGACCGCCGCGGCCCCCATCTGGTCGCGCAGCGCCTGGGTGAGCGCCGGGCTGGGAGACTCCTCGATCAGTTTCTGGTGGCGCCGCTGCACCGAGCAATCGCGCTCGCACAGATGCATCAGCCGCCCGTGCTTGTCGCCCATCAACTGGAACTCGACGTGCCGCGGCCGCGCCAGATACTTCTCGATGTACACCGCGTCGGAATCGAACGCCGCCAGCGCCTCCTGTCGCGCCAGCGTGAAGGCCTGGCCGAACGTGTCCCGATCCACCGCCACCCGCATCCCCTTGCCGCCGCCCCCCGCCGCCGCCTTGATGATCACCGGGAAACCGATGCCGTCCGCGAATGCGACCGCCTCCTCCACGCTGTCGACGGGGCCCGGCGACCCCGGCACGGTGGGCACCCCCTGCTCGCGGGCGATGCGCCGCGCCGTGGCCTTGTCCCCCATCTGGCGGATCTGGTCGGGCGTCGGCCCGATGAACGTGAGGCCCGACGCAACCACGATCTCCGCGAATTCGGCGTTCTCCGCCAGGAACCCGTACCCGGGGTGGATGGCGTCCGCGCCGGTGATCTCGGCGGCCGCGATGATCCGGGGGATGCTGAGGTAGCTCTCGCGGCTCGGCGCGCGGCCGATGCAGACGTCGTCGTCCGCGAACCGCACGTGCAGGCACTCCCGGTCCGCTTCGGAGTACACCGCGACCGTCTGGATGCCGAGTTCCTTGCAGGCGCGAATCACCCGCAGGGCGATCTCCCCGCGGTTGGCGATGAGGACTTTCTTGAACATCAGGACGTGAGGGGCATCCCTGTGCTCGCGCCGCCGAGCTTCGAGGAGGACGCGTCCACCCCCGACACCTTCAGCGCGAATTCACTCGGCTTGGTCGCGTAGAAGAGCGCGCTCTCGTAGCTGATGACGCCCTGCTGGTACCACGCATACAGCGACTGATCGAACGACTGCATCCCGTACTGCACCGAGCCTTCGGCGATGAGGTCGGGGATGTTGAGCTGCTTCGAAAGGTCCCGGATGTTGTCGCCCACCGCCGCCGTGTTGATCAGCACCTCGGCCGCCGGGACGCGTCCCCGCTGGTCCTTGCGCGGCACGAGACGCAGCGACACCACCGCCTGCAGCGCGGTCGAAAGCAGGTGGCGCACTTCTTCATGCTGGTGCGGCGGGAAGAACGAGATGACCCGGTTGATCGTCTGGGTCGTGTCGGTCGTGTGGAGCGTCGAGAACACGAGGTGGCCCGTGTCGGCCGCCTTGAGCGCGGTGTCCAGCGTCTCCATGTCGCGGATCTCGCCGATCAGGATGACGTCGGGATCCTGACGCAGCACATGCCGCAGCGCGGACGCGAACGACAGCGTGTCGTTCCCCACCTCGCGCTGAGAGATGTTCGCCAGCTGGTCGCGATGCAAGAACTCGATCGGGTCCTCGATGGTGATGATGTTGACCCGCCGGTTGAGGTTGATGTGGTTGATCATCGCGGCCAGCGCGGTCGACTTCCCCGAGCCCGTGACGCCCGTGACGAGCACCAGCCCGCGGGGCTTGAGCCCGATTTCCTCGAGCACCGGCGGCAGGTTCAGCTCCTGGATCCCCTTCACCTCGTACGGGATCGCGCGGAACGCGAAGGCCACGGTGCCGCGCTGCTGGTAGACGTTGGTGCGGAACCGCCCGACGCCCGGCACGCCGATCGCGAAATCGGCCTCCTTGTGCTCGGCGAACTCCTTGACCTGGCGCGGTGTCATGATCTGCTCGGCGAGCGACTTGAGCTCCTCCGGCTTGAGCGGCGCGCTCTCGTGCGCCACCAGCTCGCCGTTGATCCGGATGGTCGCCGGCCGTCCCACCTTGAGCAGCAGGTCGGACCCGTTGCGCCGCACCATCTCCGTGATGGCGTGCTTGAAGTTGAACGGTGGCGCGGTGGAGGTCACCCCCGACGCGCGCTGCGCTCCAGAAGGACGGGAATTAGCCATGGGGATCCACGCGAAAGAGCATCTGACCGAATTCGACGGGCTGCGAGTTCTCCACGAGCACCTCCCGAACGACGCCCGACACCTCCGCCTCGATCTCGTTCATGATCTTCATCGCTTCGATGATGCACACGACCTGACCGGGCGACACGCGCGAGCCCACCTTCACGTAGGCCTCCGCCCCCGGCTCGGGCGACCGGTAGTATGTCCCGACCATCGGGGACTTGATCTCGAGCAGGGCGGCCGCGGCGGCGGGCGCCGCGACGGGCGCGGGCGCCGCCAGCGCTGGCGCCGCCACGCCACCCGGCGCCGGGTTGGCGGGCGCGGACACCACCACCGACTGGGCTGCACCGCCCCACCCCGCCCCGCGCGACACCCGCACCGTCGACCACAGACCCAGCGGGCCGCGCCGGACCTCGATGGCCCCCAGGTCGGGCGCGTCCCGCAGCAGCTGCACCAGCTTGGAGATGAGATCCCAGTTCATCGGCTCCACTCGATCCGGTGACCCGCCCCCACCCCGCCCCCTCCGCGTCCCAAATAGACCACTCCGGAGCAGGGCGCGTCAATCACCGCGCCGCGCAACCTCACCCCGCCTCGATCAGCGCACCGGCGCCGTCGGAGAGCAGCACCGGGCCCGTGGACGAGAGATGCACGTCGTCCTCGAGGCGGACACCGCCCTCATCCGGGAGATAGACTCCCGGCTCGATGGTCACCACCGCGTCCGCCGGCAGCGGATCACGGTTGGTCGCCGCGACGCGCGGGGCCTCGTGGACTTCGAGGCCCAGGCCGTGCCCGCTCGAGTGCCCGAACGCGTCGCCGAATCCGCGGGCCGTGATCAGGTCACGCGCCAGCGAGTCGGCCTCGCGGCCCGTCATGCCTGCGCGGATCCCGCACCGCGCCCGCCGCTGCGCCTCGAGCACCAGGTCGTACAGCGCCCGCTGCTCCGCCGTCGCCGGCCCGCCGACCACGACCGTCCGTGTCACGTCCGCGCAGTACCCGCCCACGGTGGCGCCGAAGTCGAGCAGCAACCACTCGCCCGCCGCCACAGCGCGCGCGCGGGCTCGCGCGTGCGGCAAGGCGCTGCGCTCCCCCGCCGCCACGATGACGGGAAACGGGTGGTCCTCGCTGCCCAGCCGGCGCAGCTCGTGCTCGAGCAGGCCCGCGATCTCGAGCTCCGTCTGGCCCACCCGCACTCGCGGCAGCACCCGCTCCAGCGCCGTGGCGGCCAGCGCGGCCGCCGCCCGGATGGCGGCGACTTCGTCGGGGTCCTTGCGGACTCGCAGCTGCTCGATCAGATCCGCGCCCGGCGCCCAGCGCCACCCCCTCCCCGTGCTCAACTCCGCGAGCCGCTCGGCCTCGCGCACGGTGAGAACGTGGGATTCGTACGCCAGGGTGCCGGTCACCCCCTGGGCGTCCATGACCCGGGCCAGCCGATCCCAGATGCTCGTGCGATCTACTTCGACCCGCGCCACGGCGCCCGCCTCCGCGCGTGCCTGCCCGTCGTACCGAAAGTCGGTGACGAGCACCACCGCTTCGGGCGTGACCACCGCGAGCCCCGCCGACCCGCTGAATCCGGTGAGGTACCGGACGTTCGCGCGTCCCGCCACCAGTAAGCCGCTGAGGTCGCACGCGCGCAGCCGCTGGACCAGCGCCTCCTGGCGCTCGATCCGCCGGTCACGGGCCACGCGGCCCCGCCAGGTGGCCGACCAGACCCTCCAGCCCCAGGCGGTAGCTCTCCGCCCCGAACCCCACCACGACGCCGACGGCGATGTCGGCCAGCAGCGACCGGCGCCGCTCCGGCTCTCGGCCGAAGATGTTCGAGAGATGGACCTCGACGAATGGCACCCGCACCGCGAGGAGCGCGTCCCGCACCGCGAGACTCGTGTGGGTCAGCGCCGCGGCGTTGACCAGCGCGCCGTCGGCGCGGCCGCGGAGCGCCTGAATCGCCTCGACCAGCGCCCCTTCGTGGTTGGTCTGCATCCACGTCAATTGCACCGCGAGCGCGCCCGCCCGCTCCCGCACGCGCGCTTCGATGGCGGCGAGCGTGGTCGTGCCGTACAGCTCCTGCTCGCGCTCGCCCAGTAGATTGAGATTGGGGCCGTTCAGAACGGCGACGTGCACTAGGACTTGAGGCTCCGCAGCCAGGCCTGGAACTGATCGAGGTCCTGCTCGGCCTCCGCCGGCCGCGACGGTCGGCCACCGGGACGCGACCCCGCCGGCGTACCGTCCGCCGGCTCGGCCTGGGCCGGCTCCGTGCTCGAGAAGAAGTCGTCGAACGAAAAGCCGGCGGGCGCACCGACCGCCGCGCTCTTTTCCACGCCGTGACCCGCCGGCGGCGACTCCTGGCTCTGTTCTCCGAAGACGTTGTCGAGCGACAGGGCGTCGGTCGCGGGCCGCGTGGGGGCGCCGGCGGGACCTTCGTCGGATTCCGCGCCCGCTTCGGCGAACACCTGATCCAACACCGCCTCGCTGGCGGACGGCGGCGCCACGGGCGCGAGCACGACGGGGGGCGCAGTGCGGTCCCCGCCGAACACGCGATGCAGGAACTCGAGTGCGGTCGGACGGCTGCCCCGCCCGCCGGGCCCCGCCGCACCGGCGCTGCGCGGGCTCGCGAGGCTGTCGACCTTGGCCCGCAGCTGCTCGTCCGCCGGCCGCTGTTCGAGCAGCGCGCGGTATACCCCGAGCGCCTCGTCGACGTGCCCTTGCCGCAGGTACAGCTCGGCCATCGTCTCGGTCACCAGCGGCTCGGCCTGCGAGAGCGCGGCGCGATCCGCGGCCCCGTCGTCGTCCGGGAACGCGAGCAGGGGCGGGACCGGCTGGTCGTCGCTCGATGCCCGCGGCGCGGCCGGTGGCGCGGACGCCGTGCGCGCCGGACCGGCCGCCGCGACGTCGTCGGGCATGATCAACGGCAGGTCCGCGCGAGACATCGCCGAGGCGCGCGGCGCCGGATCGCGCGACGCCTCGGTGTCCAGCGTGAACAGCCCGCTGCCGTCGCGCCGCATCCGCGCGAGTTCGGGCGTTGGCATCATCGTTTCCGGCGCGGGCTCGAGCAGCATGTCCTCGCCGTCGACCGTGGGCGCCGCCTCCGCTGCGTCATCGACGCCGCTGAAGTCGATCGCCGCCTCGTCGGACGTCGCGGCGCCCGAGGGGACCCCGAGCGGCAGGATCGGCGTCGTGGGCGCACTGGGCGACACGCGGAGTGGTGGCCGCACCCCCGGCGCGGACACGGCCGGCAGTTCCGTGATGGTCGTGGCCAGCGGCGCCGGGGCCGCACCCGCCTGTCCCGCATCCCCGTCGGCGCCCGGAGCCTCCGCGGGCGACGCACTCATCCGGGCGCGCGCGAGCGACAGCAACTCGCCGGCCTCGCCGTTCATCGGATCGATGTGCAGCAACCGGGTGAGCCAGTCCACCGCCTCCGCCGGACGCTGCTGGCGCAGGGCGATGTCTGACAGCAACCGCAGGGCGATGATGTTCTCGGGATCGAGCTCGAGCACGCGGCGGAGGGACTCGGCGGCCGCCGGGTCGTCGCCCTTGTCGATCAGGCAGCGCCCCAGGACGATGTGCGCCGACACGTAGTCGGGGTGGTGCTCCAGCCCCTCCCGGCACAGGGCAATGGCCTCGTCGAGCTGCTTCGCCTTGCGGTAGGCATCGGCGAGCGGCGCGAAGTTCCGGCCCTTGGGGTTCTCGTTGTACCGCGCCCGGAGCTTCTCGATTTCGCTGGAGTAGGCCACGCTAAGTGGTTGTGGGAATTGGTCTAAGATAGCGTCCGGCGTCCCCGGCTGTCAATTCTGCGACCGCCTGGTTGCTTGAGTTCGCGCCGCGTCTTCCTTAGACTTCGCCCCCTCGCGTCCGACTATCCCCCTCGCTGTGGAGCGGCCTCGCCTATGATGCGCGCGATGCGCGAAAACGCCAAATGGGTGTTCTACATCCTGGCGGTGGCATTCCTCGGCTGGATGGTGTTCGACGTCAGCGGCCTGATCAGCGGGGGACCGACGGGCACCAGCGACGTCGTCCTCAAGGTGGACGGCAGCCCGATCCGGGCGCAGGAGTACCAGGCGGCGGTCAACAACGCCTACGAGGCCTATCGGGCACAGTCGGGCACCGGGCCCCTGACCCGCGAGGACGAAGAAGCCCTGCAGAACCAGGTAGTGGACGACCTGATTCGGGCGCGGCTGCTGCAGCGCGAGTATCGCCGGCTCGGGATCGTCGTGACCGCCGCGGAGATCATCGAGGCGGCGCGCACGTCCCCGCTGCCCGAGTTCCTGCGCCACCCCGATCTGCAGACGGACGGTCAGTTCGATCCTGAGAAATACCAGCGCCTGCTGAGCACGGGGGCAGACCCCCAGCTGCTCGCCTACGTCGAGTCGCGCTATCGGGAGCAGATTCCGCAGGTCAAGCTCGCGCAGTATCTGACGGCGGACGTGTACGTGTCCGATGCGAAGCTCTGGCGCATCTACCGCGACGGCGTGGACTCGGTGACGGCGGCGGTGGTGGCGATCCGCCCCGAGACGGTGCCGGATGACGCGGTGCCGGTGAGCGACGGCGACGCGGAGCGGTATTACAACGAGCACCGGGAAGACTTCAAACGACCGGCGGTTGCGTACGTGAGTTTCGTGGCGGTGCCCCGCCATCCCGACGCGTCCGACACGGTCGCCGCGCGGGAGCGGGCCGCGCAGCTGCGCAGCGACGTCCTGCGCGGCGGTGCCGAGACCTTCGCCGAGGTGGCCGGCCGCGAATCGGCGGACTCGGTGTCCCGCGAGAACGGGGGCGACCTCGGGTGGGTGTCTCGCACCAACCCGCCCTTCGTGGCGGCATTCAACGACGCCCTGCGCGTGCTGCGGCCGGGCCAGGTGTCGCCGCCGGTGGAGACGCCGTTCGGCATTCACCTGATCCGGCTCGCCGAAACGCGGCGCGATTCGGTGCGCGCGAGTCACATTCTCGTTCCCATCGAGCTGTCGGGCGAGCACCTCGACCGGGTCGAGTGGCGCGCGGACTCGCTCGATCGCATTGCGGGAGCGCAGACGAGCGGGGCGGCGCTCGATTCGGCCGCGGCCGTCTTCCAGCTCCCCATCGGGGTCGCACCACCGCTGATCGAGGGGGAGCGGCTGCGGCTCGGCCGCTACCTCATTCCCGACGTCGGCGTCTGGGCGTTCGAAGCGGTGCCGGGCGAGACCAGTCCCGTCGTCGAAGCGCAGCCGGCCTACTACGTGTTCCGGCTCGACTCGCTCATTCCGGCCGGTACCCGGCCGCTCGCCGAGGTCCGTGACGCCGTCGTCCGCGCGGCCCGCCTCGAGCGGAAGCAGACGATCGCCCGGCAGCGCGCGACCGAAGCACTCGCGGCACTGCGGACCGCGTCATCGCTCGGCGCGGGCGCCACGGCACGCGGCCTCAGTGTGGAGACGCTGCAGCTCACCCGACTCCAGCAACCGCCCCTGCTGCGCGACGAGCCGGTCGTGACGGGCGCCGCGTTCGGGTTGCGCGTCGGCGAACGCAGTGGCGTGATCGCCGGGCGGCACGGGTTCTACATCGTCGAGACGATGGGGCGTCGCGCCGCGGACTCCGTGCAGTGGGTGGCCCAACGGGACGCGCAGCGGCGCGCGATCGTGGACGCGGCGCGGCAGGCGCGGATCCAGCTGTATCTCGACGATCTGAAAGCGCGGGCGACGATCGTCGATCGCCGCCGCGAGCTCGCCCGGGCGGCGGCCGAGGCGCAGGCGGGAACCTGAGGACCTAGTCCACTAACCGCTTCGGCGCGCCGTTGCGCGGCGGCGCGCCGGTCGCAGGCGGCTCCTCGGGTCGCTCGATCTCGTCGCGCGTCTCGCGCAGCGCCCGCTGGAATTCGCGGATCCCCTTGCCCACGGCGCGGCCCGCCTCGGGCAGCCGTTTCGCGCCGAAGACCAACAGGACCACCAGCAGCAGGATGACGATCTCCCCCGCGCCGAGATTGCCGAACACCCGCGGTCCCGCCGCCCCTACTGGCTCAGGCGCTTGGGCTCACCGCCGCCCGCCGGGGGCGGCAGGGGCGACGCCGACGACGACGACGACGACGCCGGTGGCACGTTGCGGGGCTCGTCCTCGCCACCCACGTCCCGCAAGCTCCGCTTGAATTCCTTGATCCCCTGCCCGATCGAGGCGCCGATCTCGGGGATGCGCCGGGCGCCGAACACGAGCAGCAGCACCAGGAGCAGAATGACGATTTCCGTGAACCCCAGGTTGCCGAGCATAGGATGCCTCTCGTCAGAAGAGCGACCGCGCCACAAAGAACGCGATCGCGACCCCGATCACCGCGAGCAGTGACACGTCGAGCCCGATCGGGCCGAGGGTCACCGACACCACGAGCAGGTCGATGTGCAGCGGCCCCAGCGTCGGGGTGACCGCCGTCGTGAAGAATTCTTTCGCCGCGCCCTGCGGCAGGAACCGGCGCAGCAGCACGTGGAGCAGCCCGCCCAGCACGAATCCGGTGCCGAGCACCGCCAGGTAGAACCGCGGGCGCTGCGGGCCGCGAACCACCGCTCAGCTGTCCCGCGCGACGGCGTACGCGATGCTCTCGCGCAACGCGTCGCGCGCGCGCGAGGGCGGTAGCGCCGCGAGCTCACCTTCCGCCTGCTGCGCGAGCTCCGCCGCGCGCTGCTGGGCGTACGCCAGGCCCCCGGCCGCTTCGACCACCCGGATCACCGCCTGCACCAGATCGTCGGCCGGCTCGGCGGCCGCCATGAGCGACTCGACCAGCCGGCGCTCCTCGCGACCCAGGCGCCCGTCGGCCAGGGCGGCGATCAGGGGCAGCGTCACCTTGTGTTCCTTCAGGTCCAGCGCGGCGGGCTTGCCGGTCACCGCCTCGGTCTGGGTGTAGTCCAGCACGTCGTCGGTGATCTGAAACGCCATGCCGAGCAGCATCCCGAACCGGCGCAACGCCTGGCGCTCCGCGGGTGGCGCGCGCAGCGCTCCCACCTCGCAGGCTCCCGACAGCAGGGATGCGGTCTTCGCGCGGATCAGCAGATCGTAGTCCGCTTCGCTGAAGGCGAGGCGATCGTGGGCCTCCAGCTGGCGCATTTCACCGATGGCCATTTCGTTCGTGACCCGCGAGAAAATGCCCAACGGCTCCACGTTGTCGAGGCGGGCGAGCTCGATGATGGCGCGCGAGTAGAGGTAGTCGCCCATGATCACGGCGGTCTGGTGCGAGAACAAGGCGTTGATGGTGGGCATGCCGCGGCGCAGCGCGGAGTGGTCCACCGAGTCGTCGTGCACCAGCGTGGCGAGATGAATGAGCTCCACGACGGCGGCGAGCGTCCCCACGCGCGCATCCCCGCCCCCCGTCGCCTCATGGCTGAGCAGGAGGAGGGTCGGCCGGAACAGCTTGCCTTTCTTTCGCAGCAAGTGGGTCGTGATCTCGGCGATCCGCGGGAAGTCGGCCGCGACGATGCGCTGCAGCTCCGCCCCGACGCGCTCCAACTCGGCGCGCACCGGGCGCTGGATGTCGTCCAGCGCGAGGCGCGCAACCGGGGCGCTCATTCAGGCTCGCGAGAGCGCCTTGACGCGCTCTCCGACATCCAGAAATCGAATATCCACGGCGAATACGCGGCCGTAGTACTCGCGCGCGTCGGCCACTTTGCCCAGCTGCTCGAGCGTGCGCCCCAGCCAGTACAGAATGCCGAGCCGTTCCTGGTCGCCCCCGGCGGGCAGCTCGAGCGCCCGCCGCAGAATGGACTCCGCGACGCCGTGCGCTCCTTTCTCGAGGAAGCACACACCCAGCGCCTCCGACGTCCGCAGCTTGCCCTCCGGGGCCCGCAGCGCCTTCTGGAACTCGCCGATCGCTTCGTCGAGCAGCCCCATCTCCTTGAACGCGACTCCCAAGTCGTAGTGCGACTGGAAATCCGTCTCGTCGATGTTCTCGTCGATACCCTGCTTGAACCGCGCGAGCATCTCCTGAAAATCGCGCTCTTCATCGCCCGTGGGCGCCTCGTCTTCGACGCGCATCCGGCTGTCACGGGCGGCGTCATCCTCTTCCAGCACCAGCGCGCCGAGATCGATGAACTCGGCGCCCGATTCGACCTCGTCGCGGACGCGCATCCGCGCGTCCCGCGCCGCCACTCGCCCCGGCGGCGGTGCCGCGGGCGCGGCCGTGAGCATGTTGAGCGCCGCGTCGGCACGCGCGTTCCCTGGGTCGTGCTCGGCGACCCGTTCGTAGACCGCCCGGGCTTTTTCCGGGAGATTGGTCCGCAGCAGCGCATCCGCCAGCTCAAGGTACGCCTCGATGAGCTGGTCCTTGTTGCCCGACCGATAGGCGTATTCCACCGCCCGCTGGCGGTGGCGCACGGAGTTCGGGTCGAGCCGGAGAATCTCGTCGACGAGATCCTGCGCCTGCTGCAGACTGCCGCGCCCCTCATATCCGCTCGCGGCGTGGTCCAGCTCCTCGATCCCGCGATCGCGGTCACCGCTCTCGATGAGCGCTTCGCCCAGCGACCGATGGGCATCGGGATCGTCCGGATCGTCGGCCACCCGCGCCTCGAGGTCCGCGAGCGTGGGCATCGGCCCGGACGGCGCCGCATTGCCGAATCCGTACGTGCGCCCATCCTCGGTCGTCACGCCATCGAGTCCGAGATCGATGAATCCCTGGGCCCGGCCGCCCCTCCCGCCGCTCTCGGCATCGTCGCTGTTGATGACCCACTGCGACAGCGGCTCCTCGCTCTCGACCAGGAGCGGCTCCTCGTCGAGCTCGTGGCTTCCCGCCGTCGCGGCCGTGTCGAACTCGGGCTCGAGCTCGAGCGGCGGCACATCGATCGGCGGACGGGCGCGCGCCGGAGGTGGCGCGGCGGCCGGGGGCGGGCGCTCGGGCACCCGTCGGGCCACCCGCTCCTGCGGCGGGGGCGCTCGCCGGGGCGGGGCGACCTCCTCGATCTCCTCGACGTCCTCGTCCGCCGCTTCGTCCCGCCCCGGTGCGTCGTCGGGACGGGTCGGCTCGAGCCCGCCGAGCGGCGCGATCGGTGCCACCGGGCGCTCGTCGTCGGTCACCGGCGCCACGTGCCCGGCCGACTGCCGCACCTGATCGAAATCGAACGACGTGGTCTCGAATCCCGAGAGCGGCGCGGCATCCGCCGCTGCGGGCTCAGTGGTGTCGGCCGCCGCCGTGCGCTCGACGTCCAGCGGCTCGTCCACTTCGTCGGGGAGGCCCCGGACGAACTCGATGTCCGGCTCGGGCGAGCGCGGGGCCGCCTCGGGGGACGGCTTCACGGGCGCCGCCTTCGGCGGCACGGGCTTCGCCACCGGCGCCTTGGGCGGTGTGGGTTTCGCCGTCGGCGGCTGGGCGGCCGTGGTCTTCGCCGGCTCGGCCGGCGTCTTGCCCCGGGGCTCGTCGAGATCGAGGAACACGAGGCTCGACGTCTTCCGCTTCGCCACCTTCGGCTCCGCTGCGGGCGCGGGCTCGCCAGGCAGACTGAGTCGCGACGGCCGACGCTGCACCTCGCCGTACGTCCGCAGGTGCTCCTCGAGCATCTGCCGCAGATTCTCGCTGTCGGGCGACAGGTCGGTCACCTGTTTGAGCGCGGCGAAGGCGTGATCGAGGTTGCCCACGCGCTTCATACGCTCGGCGTACTCGACGAAATTCTGTCGCGCCTCGGCGAGAAACCCCTTCGCGGCGTACAGCTTGGCGAGCTTCAGGTAGGTGGTCGGCCGCGCCGGCGCGTTGCGCAGCACCTTGTTGCACAGCGCGATCGCATTGTTGTGGAATCCCAGCTCGGCGTACTTGTCGACGCCGCGCTCGTAGTAGTCCGCGGCCTGAGCCGGGTCCTTCGTCTTCAGATGCAGATCGCCGATCCGATTGTAGATGCTCAGATCGGGATTGGGATCACCGTTGTCTTCCTGGACCTTGAGCACCTCGAGCCACGCCTCGATCGCGACTTTGGGGTCGCGGGCCTCCGCTGCCCGGGCGCGTTCCCGGAGCCGCTCAACTTTGGACATTGAAACCTAAAGATAGAGGCACAGCCGGGACGCGACAAGCGGAACCCGCTGTCCACACGGCGGTTACGTGGTTCCAGCCCATCCAGTAGGCGATTTCGCGCCAATCGGCCACCGCACACGCGACCACGTCAGCCCGAAACCCCGGCGCCAGCTGCCCGCGGTCCGCCGCCAGCCCCAGCACGGCGGCGGCGTTGACCGTCACGGCCAGCAGCGCCTCAGTGTGCCGCAGACCCAGCTGCGACACGCCGAGCGCCATCACGAGCGGGAGACTCACCGTGGGGGAGGACCCGGGATTGAAATCCGTGGCGAGCGCCACCGCCGCCCCGGCGTCGAGGAGGCGGCGCGCCGGCGCCTGGGCGCGCCTGCCGAGGAAGGTCATCGTGGCAGGGAGCAGCACGGCGACGGTCGGGGCCCCGGCCAGCGCCCGGATCCCGGGCTCGGACACGGCGGCGAGGTGATCGGCCGAGGCCGCGCCGAGCGCCGCGGCCAGCTCGGCGCCCCCTGAACCCTCCAGCTCGTCGGCGTGCAGCCGGAGGGCGAGGCCATGGGAGCGCGCCGCCTCCAGGATGGTGCGGCTCTCGGCCGTCGTGAAGACACCGGGCTCACAGAAGACGTCGCAGGCGACCGCGAGCCTGTCGCGTGCCACGGCGGGGACCATCTCGGCGGCGACGAGGCGCACGTACTCCGCCCGGCGATCGCGATACTCGGGCGGTACCTCGTGGGCGCCCAGGAAGGTCGGGACCAGCGTCGCCCCGACGAGCGCGCCGGCCCGCTGCACCACGCGCAGCTGCTTGCGCTCGGTCGCGAGATCGAGGCCGTAGCCCGACTTCACCTCGATCGTCGTGCTGCCATGCGCGACCAGGGCGGCCAGCCGCGCGACGGTGCGGGCCAGCAGCTCGTCCTCGGTCAGCGCGCGGACATCCCGCACCGATTGCAGGATACCGCCGCCCGCGGCCGCGATCGCCTGGTAGCTCTCGCCCAGCGCGCGGCGCTGCTGGTCGTCCAGCCGTGGCGCGGCGAACACGGCGTGCGTGTGACAGTCGATGAGCCCGGGGAGCAGGACGCCGGCGACCTCGGTCACGGCGGCCCCCGACGCGTCCCGTTTCAGCGCCGCATAGGGTCCCACCGCGGCGATGCGGTCACCGCGGATCCACACCGCGGCGTCGCGCAGCACCTCGAGCTCCGCCACCTCCCGCCCGCGTCGCGCGCGCGCCGGCCCCCGGCAGGTAACGACCTCGCGGGCGCCCGCGAGGAGGATGTCGTTCAGTCGGATGCCTCCCGCATCGGCAGACGGATGTGGTGTCGGTCGGCGGTGGCGATCGCCTCGGGATACCCGGCATCCGCGTGCCGAGCGACGCCGATCCCCGGGTCGTTGGTCAGAACGCGCTCGAGCCGCCGCTCCGCCTCGGCGGAGCCGTCGGCGACGCTCACCTGGCCCGCGTGCAGCGAGTTGCCGATGCCGACGCCGCCGCCGTGGTGAAACGACACCCATCCCGCCCCCGACGCCGTGTTGAGCAGGGCATTGAGAATCGCCCAGTCGGCGATGGCATCGGATCCGTCGCGCATGCCCTCGGTCTCGCGGAACGGAGAGGCGACCGAGCCGGTGTCCAGATGGTCCCGGCCGATCACGATCGGCGCGCTGAGCTCGCCGCGCCGCACCAGGTCGTTGAGCGCGAGGCCGAAGCGCGCGCGCGCGCCCTGCCCCAGCCAGCAGATCCGCGCCGGCAGGCCCTGGAAGGCGATGCGCTCGCCGGCCAGCGCGATCCAGCGGTGCAAATGCTCGTCCTGCGGAAACAACTCGACGACGAGGCGATCGGTGCGCGCGATATCGCGTGGGTCACCCGACAGCGCGACCCAGCGGAACGGGCCCTTTCCCTCGCAGAACAACGGCCGGATGTACTCGGGGACGAAGCCGGGGATGTCGAACGCGTCGCTCACCCCGGCGTCGGCCGCCACGGTCCGGATGTTGTTGCCGTAGTCGAACGCCACGGCGCCGCGCCGCTGGAAATCGAGCAGGGCGCGCACGTGCGCCGCGATGCTCGCGACCGCGCGCCGCACGTACCCGTCCGGATCCTCCTGGCGCAGGGCCGCCGCCTCGTCGAGGGTCACGCCAGCGGGCACGTAACCGTGGAGCGTGTCATGCGCGGAGGTCTGATCGGTGACCGCGTCGACGGCGAACCCACGCCGGGCCAGCTCGGGCAGCACCTCGGCGCAGTTCCCCACGAGGCCGACCGAGAGGGCGGTGCCCGCCCGCCGCGCCGCGTCGCACCACGCCACCGCCTCGTCGAGCGAGGTCGTGGACCGGTCCAGATAGCGCGTCGCGACCCGGCGGTCCACCCGGGCCGGATCCACTTCCACGGCCAGCAGGACGCCGCCGTGCAGCGTGGCGGCCAGCGGCTGCGCCCCCCCCATCCCGCCGAGCCCGCCCGTGAGGACCACGCGGCCGCGCAGGCTCGCGCCGAAATGCCGCCGCGCCACCGCGCCGAACGTCTCGTAGGTACCCTGCAGGATGCCCTGCGTCCCGATGTAGATCCAGGAGCCGGCTGTCATCTGGCCGTACATGATCAGGCCACGACGCTCGAGGTCGCGGAACACTTCCCAGGTGGCCCACCGGCCGACGAGATTCGCATTGGCGAGGAGCACACGCGGCGCCTCCGGGAACGTCCGAAACACGCCGACCGGCTTCCCGGACTGCACCAGCAGCGTCTCGTCGTTCTCCAACGTCGCGAGCGTCCGGCGGATGGCCTCGAACGAAGCCCAGTCGCGCGCCGCCTTGCCGGTCCCGCCGTAGACCACGAGATCGGCGGGGCGCTCCGCGACGTCGGGATCCAGGTTGTTCTGCAGCATCCGCAACGCGGCTTCCTGGATCCAGCCTTTGCACGTGCGCTGCGCACCACGGGGCGCGCGAATCACCCGGCCCGCCGTCATCCACCGCCCTCGGAGGGAGCGAACCGCCCGTCCCGGACGGCGGTGGCGGTGCGCTCGATGTCCGCGGTCAATGAGCGGTCGCCGGCGAGGGCGCCCGCCAGCGCGCGGACCGCCGCGTGGGCGACGGCCACTCCCCGACCGGGGCGCAGCGGCGCCAGGAAATCGAGGCCCTGCGCCCCCGCGAGTAGCTCGATCGCCACCACGCGCTCGGCGTTGGCGAGGATCCGCCCGGCCTTCCAGGCCGCGGTCATCCCCATCGGAACGAGGTCCTCCTGGTTCCCTTCGGTCGGCAGGGACTGCACGCTGGCGGGGGTGCTCAACACGCGGCACTCGGCCGCGAGCGCGGCAGCCCCAATCTGCGCCGTCATGAAGCCCGACTCGAGACCGGCGTCCGCCGCGAGAAACGGTGGCAGGCCGGACGACAAGTCCGGGTTGACCACGCGCTCCAGCCGCCGCTCGGCGAGGCCCGTGAGCGTGGTGAGGGCGATCGCCAGCACATCGAGCGCGAAGGCAATCGGCTGGCCGTGGAAGTTGCCGCCCGAGAGCGTGACATCGCCGAACACGAGCGGGTTGTCGGTCGCCGCGTTCAGCTCGGTCGTGACGAGCCGCTCGGCGAGCGCCAGCCCCTCGCCGACCGTCCCCAGCACCTGCGGCGTGCACCGCAACGAGTACGCGTCCTGCACGCGCGGGTCGTCGTCCCGGTGCGACTCGCGGATTTCGCTGTCGGACAGCAGGTCGCGCAACAGGGCCGCGGAGCGCTGCTGCCAGGGGTGCGGCCGCGCGTCGTGGATGCGCGCGTCGAACGGCTCCGGGGTGCCCCGCACGGCCTCGAGGCTCATCGCCGCCGCCGTATGTGCCGCCCGCCACAGGGTCCAGGCGTCGTGCACCAGCAGGGCGGCCAGTCCCGTCTGCGCCTGCGTCCCGTTGACGAACGCGAGGCCTTCCTTCGCTTCCAGGGTGAGGGGCTCGAGCCCGCTCAAGCGCAACGCGTCGCCGTCCTCGCCTTCCCCGATCAGCGCGAGGGCGAGGTGCGACAGGGGCGCGAGGTCCCCGGACGCCCCCACGCTGCCTTGCGAGGGGACGCGCGGATGCACGCGCCGGTTCAGCATGTCCACCAGCCGCTCGGGAACCACCAGGCGCACGCCGCTCGTGCCGCGGAGCAGAACGTTCGCCCGCAGCAGCAGCATCGCGCGCACCGCCTCGTCGGGGAGGGGGTCTCCCACGCCAGCGGCATGACTCCGGATCAGGTTGACCTGCAGCTGCCGCAGCCGGTCGGCGGGGATGCGCACGTGCGCCAGCTTGCCGAAGCCGGTGTTGACGCCGTAAATGGTGTCGCCCCGCGCGATCGCCGCTTCGACGGCGCGGCGCGCGGCGTCGACCCGCCCGCGCGCGGTAGGCGCCACTCCAACCGGGGCGCCACGACGGGCGACCGCCACGACGTCGGCGATCGACAGGGATTGACCATCGAGGACGATGGGGGACGGCATCGCCCCTCAAGCTAGACGCGGAGCCACCCCGACGGCTAGGCGGCGGTCCGGCGGCCGGGGCCGCCGCCCCCTGCCCCGACGCTAGGAACCAATCCCGAACCCCGTCACGGTGACCGTGGGCAGGCCGCCTCGGAGCTGGAGCTCGGGGTTGCCCGGATCGGTCTGGAAGCTCCAGTCGAGAATCAGGTACCGGCGGCCGACGTGCGTGACCCGCACGGCCCCGTAACGCAGGGCGGTGCCCTCGACGATCTCGAACACGTAACCGTAGCCGGGAACCGCCTCGATCTCGCTGCGGCCATAGCCATCCGCCGGCGCGTAGTCGATGGCGGTCAGGTCTCCGATGGGCGTCGTGGCATAGAGCCGCAGCTGCACGCCCGCGAATTCGGGGCGGAGCCACAGGCTCGAATCGACCGCATCACGCCGCACCGAGAAATCGGCGCTCGGTCCGGCGGCCACCACCCGGCCGAGCTCGGCAGCCTGCGCCTGACCGTCCGCATTCGCGTCCGCCCAGAACCGGAACCCCGAACTCGCCGGATCCTCCTCGTGAGCAAACACGAGCAGATTGCGTCCATCGGGCCGCGGCGTGTCCTGCCGCAGGGGCGACCACAGACTCTCGTAGCCCTCGACGCTGACGGCCGAGACCGCGAAGCAGCGGGGCGCGCCGTTCGCCAGGGCGCCCGCCAGGAACTCCGGCGCGACCGTGGTGCCTTCCCGCACCCACTGGGCGTCACACAGGTTGGCGTCGAGATCGTAACGCGTGCTGTAGACCCAATACTCACGGAACCGCTGCGGGTTCGTGGCGAACGCGTTATCGGTCCACCCGAGATGGATCGCCCGGTCGAGCGACACGCTCGTCAGTGCCGCCGGCCGCGCCAGTGCGAGCCGCTCGTCCACGGTGACGCTCGCCGATGGATCGCTCTCCAGCCCGTCTACGTCCACGGCGACGACGTAGTACTGCAGGTGGGGGACGCCGTTGTCGTGGAAGGTGTTCGAGGTCGTGGCGCCGCGCCGGCCGAACGCCTCGCCCGTACCACCGCGGGAGTACACACGGTACTCCGCGAGCGCGGCGGCGCCCGATGCATCCCACGACAGCAGGATGCCCGCCGGGCGAGCGGGATCCCCGCTCGGCTCGAGGTTGTACACCACGTTCGCGGGCGGGGAGAGGATCGAGCCGCCGCCCGGCGCGTACACCGTTTCGGTGCAGCCCAGCGCCAGCCCGCCGATCACCGACAGCCAACCAGTCTGCAGCATGGTGCGCATTGGAGTCCTCAGGGTTCGCACGTCCGACTCCCGTACCATGCAGGCCGCGTACCGGATGCTAACCGGCTGTAATGTAGAAGCTTACGTGTTGGCACGGCGAGCGGGCTGTCCCCTGCTGGGGACAGCGAGCGGCTCCGGAAGGGTCACCGCCGTCGCCGCGGCCTCATTGATAGGTCTGTTGGTCGTAATCGAATTTGATGTCCGGCAGGTCGGTGAGCGACACGTAGAAGTTGAATCCGACGTTGCCGTTCGGGCTGCGCACGAAGGCGAAGCTCGCCGTCCAGCGATGGAGATCGCGTTCGAACCGCAGGTAGTGCTGGCCGAACCGTTCCGTATCGATGTCGTAGTTCGTCGTCCACGTCACCGACCAGTGCTGCGTCGGCGAAAAGCCGAGGTTCAGGTTGAGGTTGCGCTGGCCGCCGGCGGTCGGGGTCGTGGCCGCCGCGTCCCGGACTCTGGTGCTCGAGTACTGGACGCCGAGCGAGAAGCCGCGTCCCCCGCCGCGCGCCGGCCCGAACGCCCCCGGGTAGCCCGACGCGCTGGGGAAGGCGGATCCGGTGCCCGGATACCCCCGAATCGGCTCCGTGGGGCGCTCGTCGGCTTCCCCGGGCGGGGGGGCCGGGGCCTCGCCCCCGCCGCGCCGGAACGGCAGGCCGACCACGCCGGCCAGCGTCCGCAGTGTGTTGCCGGACAGCTGGAACGACGCCGAGATGTTCTCGAGGAACGGCGCGAAGGCACTCGTATCGACGCCCGCCTGCCCGCGCCACAGGTTGTGCGTCAGGCTCAGCTGGAAGTTGGGGACCAGGTCTGACGAGAGCGAGTTCGTGAGCCGCTGCGTCTGCCAGCCGGTGCGGCCCGGCTGCTTGGCGAGCTCGAAGTTGTATTCGACCGCGCTGGTACTGAGGCTGAGGAGCCGCAGCTTCCGCGCGGCCGCCTCGGAGGCGGAGTCGCCCTCGGCGGTTCGCAGCTTGCCCTCGAACGCCTGCGACAGCCCGAGCGAGATCGTCTGCTGCGGATCACTGCGAGCGTTCAGGGTCGTCCCGGTCGGATCGAGCACGCGGGCGTAGTCTTCCGGCACCCGCGATCCGGGGGCGTACCGATAGTTGATGATGGGCGACAGCGAGTGCCGGATGCGCGCGAGCGGGCCGACGCCGGGAAAGAAGCCGAAGAACGCGGGGCGCGCCCCCAGACTGAACTGCGGTCGTTTGCCCTGACGCACGAAGTCTCCGCCCGAGAACTGATTCCGGAGCATGAACGGGCCCGCCCCGGTCGTGTTCACGATCTGGATCCCCGGCTGGAGCTTCCACGTGCCGTTGAACAGTTGCGGCAGGTTGATGCCCGTCTGCCAGTCCACGCCCGTCGAGAACGTTTTCCCGTACACGATCTCGCGCTTCCCGCCGGGCTGCGTCGAGTCGGGAATGCTGAAGACCTGACGCTGGTCGGCGACCACGTCCGTCACGAAGACGCTGTTGGACCAGTTCCAGCGGCCGACGCGCAGCGGCGTTTGAACGCTGAAAGTCGTATTGCGCCGGCCGTAGCGGTTCACGAGCGTATCGATGCCGCCGATCGGGCCCGCCACGAGCAGCGGCGCGTCCAGGTTGTTTCGGGTCTGGTTGTTCGTGAACGACATCGCGGGCGACCAGGTGATCGCGCTCCCGATGTTGACGGGTGACGGCGTGAGACGGACTTCGGGGAGGTTCTGGGTGACCTGGTCGTTCTGTAGATTCTGCTGATAGCTGCCTCCGAGGCTCAGCGCACCCCACGAAAATCGCTTGTCGAAGTTGACACGCGAGTTGAGCGTCGCCGTCGCGAGAAACGGATTGAGGGTGTTCTGCTGCACCACGCGCGTATCGGTCGCGTAGTCCAGCGATACCGTGAGGTTCGTGCGGCTGGAGAACTGCTGTTGGTGGTTCCACCCGACCCGGGACGACCGCGAGGAGGCATCGAGCTGGTTCAGGCGCGTGAACGCCAGCCCGCCCTGGATGAACCGATCGAGAATCCGGTAGCGGAACTGCCCGCGGTATTGCACGTGCGTCCCGGAGAACCAGTCCACCGCGGCCAGGAAGTCGAGGTAGTCGTTGACGACGAAATAGTACCCCACGTTCGACACGTGGCGCCGGTAGCTGGTCGAGGTGCGGATCAGGTCATTGAGGCCGAAGCGCGGCACGAGCATGCCGCTACGGCGGCCCGAGCGGATATCCTGGAAGATGAAGGGCGTCCACAGGACCGGGACGTCGCGCACGTAGAGCACGGCGGGTCGCGCCACCATCACGTTGCGGTTGAGCCACTTCACCGATCCAGCCCGGAAGTGGTAATGCGGCTCCGGCAGGTCGCACGACGTGACCTGACTCCGTGCGCCGTACAGCCGTGTCGACCCGGAGTCCACGGCGAGGTCGCCGCGCATGAACCAGTCGGTCCCCTGCTGCTTGAAGTCCGTCAGGGCGGCGGTGACGATCCCGCGCCGCCGGCACGTGTCGTAGCGCATCGACCGCCCCACGAGCACTGATGCCTCATCGAACAACTTCGGCGTGCCGTAGGCGTCCAGGCGGCAGTCGTCCTCTTTGAAGCGGACCGAGTCCGCCTCGAGCTGTGTGCCCTCACGCGCGACGAGCGTGCGGCCGCGCAGCACGATGACCTGGCTGTCGCCCTGCAAGGTGAGCGTATCCGCCAGATAGCGGGTCGCCGTGTACCCGTCGAGCCGCAGGAGCGAGTCCAGCACCGCGTCCGCCGCGGGGAAGGCGCGGCTGGGCGCGGTCGGAAGTCCGAGTCGGCGGGCGGTGGCGGTGTCGATCGCCTGGCCCGCCCGCACGCTGTCCGCGGGCGTCTGCGGCCCCCCCGTCCGCGGGAGGGTGTCGCCGACGGCGCGCGGCGGGCGGCGCGGCGGCGCCTGCTGCCCGGCGAGCGGCGGCGCCGCCGCCGCCGCGACCGCCACCAGGAGCAGCAGCGCCGCCGACCCGGCCGCCCGGCGCTCCCGCCGGGCACGACGGCGCACGGCCACCCACGCCGCCCCGATGCCGATCTCGTACAGCAACACCAGCGGCACCATCATCATCAACATCGACACGGCGTCGGGAGGCGTGAGCAGCGCCGCGCCGAACGCCGCGACGACGAACGCGAACCGGCGGTGCCGGGCCAGCCACTGCGGCGTCACCAGGCCGAGCGCGGCGAGAATCGCGAACACGACGGGAAGCTCCGTCACCACCCCAAAGGCGATGATCAGCGGAACCGCGAAGCCGAAGTACTTGTCGATGGTGATGATCGCTGCCAGGTCCGCGCGCTGGAACCCGAACAGCACCTTCAGGGCAGCCGGCAGCGCGACCAGGTAGGCGGCGACGGCCCCGGCGATGAACAGGACGACCCCCACCGCGAGCGCCGGGACGATGAGACGCTTCTCCTGCGGGTACAACGCGGGTGCCAGGAATGACCACAGCTGGTAGATCAGCACCGGCGAGGCGAGCAGCACCCCGACCGCGAAGGCGAGCTTGAGCGTGAGCAGGAAGGGCTCGGTCGGGCTGGTGAACATGAGCCGGCCATCCGGCAGATACGGCGCGATCGGGCGCTTGAGGAGGTCGAGGACCTCGAACTGCTGCACCACGACCCAGCCGATCCCCGTGCCCACCATGACCGCTAGCAGGCTGTACAGGATCCGCCACCGCAGCTCCTCGAGGTGCTCGAGGAACGGCATCTCACCCTGGGGATTTCGCTCCGCCACGCGCCGCCTCCGGGCGGGTTACCGCCCGAGTCGCTGCAGCTTGTCGCGCGCGAGGTTCGCTTCGTCCGAGCGGGGATAGCCGGCGATAACGCGCGAGAAGTGGGTCCGGGCCGTCTGGGCGTCGCCGCGCTGCTCGGCCAACAGACCGAGCTTGTAGAGCGCCGCCGGCGCACGGGTCGACCGGGGATGCAGCCGCACGATGGATTCATACACCGCGGCGGCGGAATCGGGGTGGTCCTGCGCGTACGTCTCGCCGATGTAGAACAGCGCGTCGGGGGCCCGCTCGTGCCCGGGATAGACGCGCAGGAACTCCTGGAACCCCAGGCGGGCGGTGCTCACGCTGCCACGGCGGTATTGCTGCAGCGACATCTCGTACATCTGGCCCGGTCCCGGGTCGGCCGCCGCTCCGCCCGGTCCCCCGGCGCCCCCGGCGGGCACCTCGCCACCGCTCGGTGCCGACGGGCCGACCTCGAACCGGCGGCGCAGCTCGGATAGCCGCTGCTGGCTCTGGCCGGTCAGCTCTTGGAGGGTGGCGATTTCCTGCCGAATGGCTTGCAACTCCGTGCGCGCGTCACCCTGCAACTGGGTGAGCGACGCCTGCTGCGCCGCCAGCGCCCGATCGAGCGCGGCGAGCGCGGCCAGCAACACCTCACGGTCGGCGTGGCGCGCCGAGTCGAGCCGCGCCACATCCGCCCGCGCCTCCTGGACCTGGAGCTCCACTCTGCGGACGTCACCCTTGAGGGCGCACCCGCCGACGAGCGCCAGGCCCAGGACCAGCGGCAGCCGCCGCAAGGGCGGGAGGCTGGCTACGGGCGGACGAGCATGTCGCCGCCGGCCACGATCTCGAACTCGGCCCGGCGGTTCTGTGCCCATGCCTCCTCGGTGGCCCCCATCGTCATCGGCCGCTCCTCGCCGTACGAGACGATCTCGATGCGGTCGGCGGTGATGCCCTGGTTGACGAGGTACTGCTTGGTCGACGCGGCGCGCCGGTTGCCGAGCGCCAGGTTGTACTCGTCCGAGCCCCGCTCGTCGCAGTGCCCGCTGATACGGACCCGCAGGCCCGCGTTGGCCTGCAGGATCCGGACCTTGGCGTCGAGGACCTGCGCGTCTCCCGCCCGGATGTTCGACCGGTCGTAGTCGAAGTGGATCCGGGTGGCGAGCATTCCGCGTACTTCTTCCGTCACGCGTGCCAGAGCCGCGAGCGAGTCGGCTTCGCGCTGGCGCCGCACCCGTTCGACTTCCTCGCGCGCGCGCCGCAGGGAATCCTCGCGCGCCTGGGCTCGCGCCATCGAGTCCGCCCGCGCGCGCTCGCGCGCGATCGAGTCGGCGTTCGGCTGCGGCGGCGGCGGCGGCGGATTCCCGCCGCACGCGCCAACGGCCGCCACGGTCGCGGCGGCAATCACGGCCAGCGTGAGCATCTGCATTCGCTTCATGGTCCCGAATCTCCAGGTCTAGAGGTGAAAATCGCATTCTCCGGCAGCTGCGGCGACCACGCTGGGAGGCGGGCTCCGCTCCGCTGCAGCAACGGCCGAATGCGGCCCGTCTCGATATCGATGATCCACAGCTGCCGGTACCCGACGCGGTCGGATACGAACGCAAGATGCCGGCTGTCGGGCGCCCATGTCGGGTCTTCGTTTCGTCCCACCGACGTCAGTTGCCGGACCGTGCGGCTCCGCACATCCAGCACGAACACCTGCAACGTCCCTCCGACGTCGCGGTGAAAGGCCACGGTGCGGCCGTCGGGAGACCAGTCGGGCGCATTCGACGAACCCGTCACGCCGTAATCGAACGGCGCGAACAGCTGCTGATCCGTCCCGTCCGCGGCCATCACGTAAATCTGCGGCAATCCCGACCGCGTCGACACGAACGCGATGCGCTGGCCGTCGGGACTGTACGCCGGAGACAAGTTGTCCGAAAACCGCCCCACGGTCAAGCGCTGCAGACAGCACGCGTCGCGCACGTTGTACGCGTAGATGTCCGTCCCCTCTTCGTTGGCGCGACTGAACGCCAGCGTCCGGCCGTCCGGCGCGAACGCCGGAGTGAAGTCGAGCGCCCGTCCCGTGGCCCCGAGCGGCCGCCGCTGCCCGCTCGCCATGTCGTGCAGGAAAAGCTGGCCGCGTCCGTCCCAGAACTCCATGTAGGCGAACTGCCGCCCGTCGGCGCCCCACGCGGGCGACATCGCCTGCCGGTCACTGGCGGACACGAGGCGCACGTCGGCCCCGTCCTGGTCGACGAGAAACACCTTCCCATCCCGCACGAAGAGCACGCGCGTGGCCGCGATCCCGACCGCCCCCACCGTCGCCTGCAGCACCCAATCGGCCACCCGATGCACCGACTGCCGGAAATCCGGGTGCCCCAGCGGTGGGACGCGCGCTCGCAGGGTGCGCCGCACCGCTCCGGCCGGCACGTCGTGCACCACGACGGTCACCGAATCGCTCGTCTGCGTGAGCGCCAGGGCGAAGTCCGCCCCGAGCGCCTGGTACAGAGGGTAGTTGAGCCCCGGAGTCGCCCGGCCGCCGCGCCCGGTCCCGCCCGCCGCGGCCGGCTCCCCGGTGCCCGCCAGGCGCACCGCGTCGCCGCCCGGCAAGGTGATCATCTCGAAGCGATCGCTGAAGTCGAGATCGCGGGCCAGGATCGCGCGCGCCGAATCGAGCTCCGCCGCGGCTGGCAGCACCACGAAGCCGGGGCGCACCCCCGGCCGGTAGATGATGCCGACCCGCACGCCGCGGTCGATCGCCGCCGTGTCCTGGGCCGCGAGCGGCGCGCCGAGCGCGGCCACCGCGAGCAGCCACCCGCGTCCCGCCCGTCGCATCAGCGCCGCTGTCCGGAAAAGTAGAAACGCACGAACAGCACGTCCGCGCCCCAGCCCGACGGCAGGGGCCCGAACGCCCGGAACCGCCCCGCCTCCTCGATGGCCCCCTGCGCCTCGAGATCGAACGCGAAACTGCCGGACCGCTTGACGAAGCGCAGGTCGGTCACGCTCCCATCGCGGTGCAGGAAGAACCCGACCTCCGCCTCGAGCGGCGTGGCCTGCTCGGGCCGCTGCCAGCGCTGCAACACCTGGGACACGATGTTCGTCAGGTACTCCGGGAACGGAAATTCCACGCCTTCGGTGCTGACCGTGGCGACGTCGGTGCCGGTGGACGGGCGCTCGCCGGGCAGCGGCGCCGTGGTCGGCGCCGTGCGCGGCGCGGCCTCCCGCGGCCGCGTGTCGGGCGTCGGCGGCGGCGGTGTCCGCGCGGCAGTGCTCCGCGGTGCCGGCTGCGTCGACGGCGCGGTCGGCGCTTCGGCGGGCCGCGCGACGGCCTCGGGAGCGCGCCGCGCCTGCGCGTCCGGGGCGGCGACGAGCTGCACGCGGTACGTCGGCGGCACCGGCGCCCGCGCGCTCGCGCCCGAGACGACCAGCGCCGCCAGACCGGCGGCGTGCACCACCACCGTCCCCACGAGGGCCACCCCGCCGCCGCGCGGCACGGACCGCCCTCTCACCGCGATACGGTCTCCGGCTCGGCCACGAGCCCCACGTCCGCGATCCCGGCGGTGCGCATCACCGCGAGCACGCGCACCACGTCCGCGTACGCCGCGCGCCCGTCGGCCCGCAGGTAGACGCCGCTCGGGCGCCGTGTCCGCACGAACGCCGGGAAGGTGGTGCGGAAATCCTCATAGCTGAGCGCCGCGCGGTCGAGGAAGATGCGTCCCGCGCGGTCCACCGTCACAACCAGTCCCGACTGCGGCTCGAGCGGCCGGGCGGCGGCGCGGGGCAGACGCACGTCCACGCCTCCCTGCATGATCGGCGCCGTGATCATGAAAATGATCAGCAGCACGAACGCGACGTCCACGAGGGACGTCACGTTGATATCGGCGTTGAGGGGCAGCTCCCCGTGGCCTCGCAGCCCGCCCGCGCCGGTTCCCAGGATCCCCGCCATGTCACAGTCTCCCTTCGCGCGCCAGCGTGCCGACGATCTCCTGCGCGAATCCCTCGAGCTCTCCCGCGAACAGCCCCAGGCGATTCACGAAGAAGTTGTAGGCGATCACGGCCGGCACAGCGACGGACAGGCCCGCGACCGTGGTCACGAGCGCCTCCGCGACCCCGGGGGCCACGGCGGCGATGTTCCCCGACCCGCCCGCGGCGATGCCGATGAACGCATCCATGACGCCGAGCACCGTGCCCAGGAGCCCGAGCAGCGGGCTCACCGACCCGAACGTGGCCAGCCAACTGAGGTACCGCGCCGCCACGTCGCGCTCGGCTGCGACCTCCTTGGCCAGGACCATGCGCAGGGCCTCGAGTTGCGTCGGCGCCAACGGCGCGGCGGCCGACGGCTCCGCACCGCGCAGACTTCCCGGACGCAGCTCCGAAAAGAAACTGACGCCCTCCCGCAGCAGCCGGTTGTACGGCGACGGCGGCAGCCGCATGGCCGCGTGATACGCATCCTCGAGCCGGGACGCCCGGTCCACTTCGGCGAGGAACCGGTCGCCCAAGCGGCGCATGCGGCGGAACTGCCACCACTTGAGAATGATGAGATACCACGAAGCGAGCGAGAAGACGCCGAGCACGGCGAGCACCGCTTTGGTCTCGGGACTGGCCACGCGCACCAGCTCCCACACCGTGCCAGGCACGGCCCCCGTCCCTTGCAGCCACAGCAGCATCATGGCGCGGCGGCGCGGAGCCACTCCAGGGTGGCGCGCGCCCCCTCTCCCAACGTCGTCCGCGGACGCCATGGCAGGGCGCGCGCGGCCTTCGCCACCGCGAGCACGCTGCGCTGGATCTCCCCCAGGCGTGCCGGCGCGGATCGGACCGCGGCGGGGCGCCCCGTCACGTCCCCGAGCACCGTGACCAGCCGGTTGATCGAGGTCTCGACCCCGGTCCCGATGTTGAACGCGCGCGCGTCGAGGCTGTCCATGGCGGGCAGCACCGCCCGGGCCGCCAGCAGATTCGCCTCCGCCACGTCGCCCGCGTACACCAGATCGCGGGTTTGCTCCCCCGTGCCGAACACGGTGACCGGCTCCCCGGCGAGCAGGCGCTGGGCGAAGATGGCGACGACACCCGCCTCCCCGTGGGGATTCTGGCGCGGCCCGTAGACGTTCGCGTAGCGTAACGCGACGCCCTCGAGACCGTACAGCTGGTTGAACATCGCCAGATAGTACTCCGATGCCAGCTTGGCGGTCCCGTAGGGCGCCCCCGGCAACTTGGGCGCCTCTTCGGCGACCGGCAGCGGCGCCCCGTCGCCATACACCGTCCCGCCCGACGAGGCGAACACGACCCGCCGCACCCCGCCGGCCCGCGCCCCTTCGAGCAGGTTGATGAGGCCCAGGACGTTGACGCTCGCATCGGCCACCGGGTCCTCGACCGACCGCCGCACGTCGATTTGCGCCGCGTGGTGATTGACGATCGTGAAGCCCCCGCCGGCGACGAGCGCGCGCGCCTCGGGCGACCGCACGTCGGCCACCACCAGGCGCACGTCCGGCGGAACGGACTCGCGGTGGCCCGAGGACAGGTCGTCGAGCACCGTCACCGCGTCGCCCGCGGCCCGATGGGCGGCCACGACGTGCGACCCGATGAACCCGGCCCCGCCGGTCACCAGTATGCGTTCAGCCATGCGTGTGATCGCTCTCCTCCGCGCGGAGCGCGGCGGGTGGACGCGCGCCACGGCGGCGCAGGCGCCCCGGTCGCTCGGGACGGCGGCGGAGCCGGCCGTCGCGCCCCGGTATGGTCAGGCGATGGGTCGGATCGGACCGGCGGGCCCCCGACCGTGGGCCCGCCGACATCAGGACGGCATCTTGCGGATGAGACGGATCGGCGTCCCCGGATCGAGATCTGCCCGGCTGACGCCGATGACCAGTCCCGTCGCGCTGCGCTCGCGCGTGTGCACCACCAGCAGCGTCATCATCACCTCCGACGACGCGCTGCCCGGCACGGACCGCTCCGGTCGGTACGCCTCGAAGATGTCTCCCGGCGTGACGCCGTCGCGCCGGCCCTTGTCGATGAACACGTAATCCTGCTGGCCGGTGAGGGGCTGCGGGTCCCGCGCGTCGATCACCTGCCCCTCGAGGCCCTGCGTGACCGCCACGGGACGCGCTTCCCCCGGATCGCGGAACGGCTCGAGCGGGATCGCGACGTCGTCGAGCCGAAGGGCACCGAACTGCGCGATGAGCTGGCCGAGAATCTGGCGCGGCTGGATCTGCGTGACGCGCACGATCCCCACGGGCACGGCCACGTCGCCCCACCGCCGCACGGGACGATCGAGCCGCAGCACGAGCAGCGAGTCACCGACGTGATACGACGCGTTCGGTGCCGGAAACAGCGCGACTTCGCCGAACAGCTGGGCCACGCCCCGCGCCTCGAGGGACGCGATGGAAGGCGTGTCGGTCCCGCCGATGACCCGCGCCCACGGCAGCGCCTCGTCCTCGGTCAGGAAGCCGGCCGAATAGAACTCGCCACGCCGCACGGGCCGATACGGTTGATTGAGATAGGACTCGAGCGTGCGCTGCACGCGCTGCTGCGCCGATGGTCTCCGGTCGAACATCGTCTCGGCAGACTCCGGCGTGTCGGGCGGCGGCTCGGGAGCGAACAAGGTGTCCATCGCCATGGTGTCCGCGAGCTCTGCCCGCACCGTGTCGGCCGGCGTACGCTGCGCCACGACGTCCGCCGCGCCGGTGGGCGCGAGCGCCGCGAGCGGCGCCAGACCGAGGACCTCGCCGGGATAGATCCAGTGGGGGTCCTCGACCACTGCCGTGTTCAGCCGGTACACCTCCGGCCACAGCAGCGGATCGCCGTAGTACGTCTGCGCGATGGCCCACAGCGTTTCGCCCGGCGCGACCGTGTGGGTCGCCGGTACCTGGGCCCCCACACCGGCGGCCCCCTCCTGCGCCCCAAGGGCCGGGCACAGAAGCAGGGCCGCCAGGCCGGCCGCGAGGGCCGGTCGTCTAGAATGGTAAATCGTCGTCCTCCGCATCCAACGCCTCCGGAAAGGCATCGAGGGACTCAGCCCGACCCTCGGGGGCCACCTTCGCCGCGGCTTTCGAGCGGGCGAACTCCGCCCCGCCGTCGCCACCCCCCTTGGGCGTCAGCATGATCAACTCCCGCGCGATGATCTCGGTGGTGTACCGCGTCTGCTTCTCGCGGTCCTCCCACGTGCGGTACTCGATGCGACCCTCGACATACACCCGGTCGCCCTTCTTCATGAACTTTTCGGCGACGTCGGCCAGCTGGGATCCCTTGTTGTTCCAGCAGATCACGCGGTGCCACTCGGTCTTTTCCTGCTTTTCGCCGTTGGCGCCCGTCCACTGCCGGCCGGTCGCGAGCGACAGCGTCGCCACCCGACTGCCGCTCGTGGTCGTCCGCACTTCGGGGTCAGCCCCCAGATTCCCGATCAACATGGCCTTGTTGAGACTCCGACTCACAGCAACCTCCAGAAACTAGGCGGGCAGGGGCCAAGGACGCCCACAGTATATGAACCGCAAGTTCTTCTGTCAATCAAAGATACGCCGCCTGTGTTGTAGTTATGCATCGCCCTCGTCTGCCATGATGACAGCCCGCAGCACGATGGCATCCTCGGTCGGCCGCCGGTAGTATCGCGGGCGACGACCGACGGGCGCGAAGCCCTCCGCCGCGTAGAGACGGCGGGCCGCCAGGTTCGATTCCCGCACCTCGAGATACACGGCGCGCGCGCCAAGCACCGCGACGCGCGCCCGCACGGCACGGACGAGGGCGCGCCCGATGCCCTGACGCCGAGCATCGCCCGCCACGCCCAGGGTGAGAATCTCCGCTTCGTCCGCGGCGGCCCGCGCGATGACGTAGCCCACGACCCCCGACGCGCGGGTGGCGACCAGGAACGGGAGTCCCGCCCGGAGGCATTCGGCGAGATGCACCAGCGTCCACGGATCGCTGAACGCCGCGCGTTCGATCGCGTGCGCCGCCGGGAGATCCGCCGGCTCAGCGCCGCGAATCCGGCAGGGGGCGTCCGTGTCGGGTCTCCCATTTGACCTGGGCCTCCGCCGCCCGCCCATACACCGGTTCGGCACTCGTCGGATCGTCGAGCGGGCGGCCGGCGGACGCGCGCAGCGCGAGGAGCGATCCGGCGACCGGCGGGACATCGTGCCCGGGACGGTACGGGTCGGCCCCGGTCCAGTCCCGCACCGCTGCGGCGTAGCGCTCGGCGCCGTCGCCCACCGCCACGGCCGGACGCAGCGGCGTTCGCGCCGCCAGCTCCGCGATCGTGACGACCGCTGGGGCGACCAGAGTCGTCACGGTGCCGTCCACGAAGGCGTACACCGCGCCGAATACCTGCCCACGCAACGCGTCGAAGCACACGGCGACGGGACGCCGCCCCACCGCCGCGATCAGCGCGGCGGAGCGGGCGTGCCCCATCAGCGAGGGCACGGCGGTGACCGCCAGGCCGTGCGCCTGGGCCAGGCCCCTGGTCAAGGCCCACCCGACGCGCAGTCCGGTGAACGACCCGGGCCCGTCCCCCACCACGATCCCGCTGAGCTCGGAAACCCGCGTACCGGTGCGGCGCAACACCGCGTCCACGACGGAGAGCAGATCGCTCGCCTGGCGCCGCGCGCCCTCCAGCGCGGCGTGCTCCCATGGCCCCGCATCGTCTCCGACCGCGACGGTCGCCCGTTCGGTGGCGGTATCGATCCCGAGCCGGTTCACGCGTCCTCGAGCCGGCGCATGTGCGGGTCGGCGTCGTGGGCGAGCCGCACGTGCCGGTCGAGCGGCGGCGCCCAGGCACCGGCGCGCTCGGGCCATTCGATCAACACGATGGCGTTCTCGCGCACCATGTCCTCGAACCCGAGGTCGCGGGCGTCATCCGGCGTGCGGAGCCGATAGCAATCCACGTGGTACACGGGGGTGGCGGGCGCGTCGTAGCGGTGCACCAGTGCGTAGGTGGGACTCGTCGCCGGGACGCGGGCGCCCAGTCCACGGCACACGGCCTGGATCACGGTCGTCTTCCCCGCCCCGAGCTCGCCCGAGAACCCGATGACGGCTGGCGGGCGCAGCGCGCGCCCCAGCGCCTCACCGTACCGACTGAGCGCGTCGGCGGTGAGCCGCATGGTGCACCGGGTCGCCGTCGGCACGGAGCTCGAGTATCTGATCGCGCAGCACCGCCGCCTGTTCGAAATCGAGCGCCTCGGCCGCCGCCTGCATCTGCTGCTGGAGCAGCTGCACCAGGGCGTCGCGCTCGCGTGCGTCGGCCGGCCGGCTGGGACCCGCCGGCCCGACCCGCGCCCCCCGGGCGTCCGCGAAGCGCGTGACGAACCGGATGTCGCCGACGGATTTGACGATCGAGCGCGGCGTGATGCCGTGCGCGGCGTTGTGCTCCTCCTGGCGCTGACGGCGGCGGTTCATCTCGTCCATGGCCCGCTGCATCGAGCCCGTGATCCGATCGGCGTACAGGATCGCGCGACCGTGCAGGTGGCGGGCGGCGCGACCCACCGTCTGGATCAGGGAGCGATCGGAGCGTAGGAATCCCTCCTGGTCGGCATCGAGCACCGCCACGAGCGAGACCTCCGGCAGATCGAGGCCCTCGCGCAGCAGGTTGATGCCGACGAGCACGTCGAAATCGCCCAATCGGAGCCCGCGGATGATCTCGACCCGCTCGATGGCATCGATCTCCGAGTGCAGGTACCGCACCCGCACGCCGTGCTGCTGCAGGTAATCGGTGAGATCCTCCGCCATGCGCTTGGTGAGCGTCGTCACCAACACCCGCTCGGTGCGTTTCTCGCGGATCCGGATCTCGTGCAGCAGGTCGTCCACCTGTCCCTTGACCGGCCGCACCTCGACGTCCGGATCTACCAGTCCGGTCGGGCGGATGATCTGCTCCACGATCACCCCACCCGATCGCGCCAGCTCCTCCTCGCCCGGGGTTGCCGAGACGTAGATGATGCGCGGCACCAGGGCCGTGAACTCGTCGTAGCGCAGCGGACGGTTGTCGAGGGCCGAGGGCAGGCGGAACCCGTAATCCACGAGCGTCTGCTTGCGCGACCGGTCGCCTTCGTACATCCCGGCGATCTGCGGCAGGGATTGGTGCGACTCGTCGATGATGCAGAGCCAATCCTCGGGGAAGTAGTCGAGCAGGCACGACGGCCGCTCCCCCTCCCGCCGGCCCGTGAGGTGACGCGAGTAGTTCTCGATCCCGGTGCACCGTCCCACCTCGAGGAGCATGTCGACATCGAAGGCCGTGCGGCTCTCGAGGCGCTGGGCCTCGAGCAGCTTGTTCTGCGCGCGCAGCTCGGCGAGCCGGCCCGCCAGCTCGGCGCGGATCGCCGTCACCGCCCGCTCCACGTTGTCCCGCTGCGTGACGAAGTGCGTGGCCGGGTAGATCGCGCAACGCTCCAGCTCCGCGATCGTTCCTCCGCTCCGCGGGTCGATTTTCGCGATCCGCTCGACCGTGTCGCCCCACAACTCGATCCGGACGGCTTGCTCGTCGTACGCCGGGTACACTTCGACCGTATCGCCCCGAACGCGGAACGTGCCCCGTTCGAAGCTCACGTCGTTGCGCTGATACTGGACGCGCACGAGATCGGCCAGCAGGGCGTCGCGGCCCCGTTCCGCGCCGACCTGGGCCGTGACGAGCAGCCGGCGGTAGAGCTCCGGGTCGCCGAGGCCGTAGATCGCGGACACGCTCGCCACGATCACCACGTCGTCGCGCTCGATCAGGCTCGAGGTGGCCCGCAGCCGCAGCGCATCGATGTCGGCGTTGATCGACGAATCCTTGGCAATGTAGGTATCCGTCGATGGGACATACGCTTCCGGCTGATAGTAGTCGTAGTACGAGATGAAGAACTCGACCGCGTTGCGCGGGAAGAAGGCCTTCAGCTCCCCGTAGAGTTGCGCCGCGAGCGTCTTGTTGTGGGACAGCACGAGGGTCGGACGGCCCCGTGCGGCGATCACGTGCGCGATCGTCATCGTCTTGCCCGACCCGGTGACGCCCAGCAGCGTTTGGTAGCGCTCGTCCCGGGCGAGCCCCGCCGTCAGCTCCCCGATGGCGCGCGGCTGATCCCCCGCCGGCTGGTGCGGGGACACGAGATCGAACCCCATGGCGCGTTACCGGACCGGCGGCTCGACGTGCACGCCGGCGTCGTGCCGCGTGACTTCCATGACGCCCTTCACCCCACGCACGCCGCGCAGGACCTTGTTCAGCTGCGCCTGGTTCTCGACCTCGACGAGGACGACCCCCCGGACGGCGCCGTCCTTGGAGGACAACTCGGCCGAGCGGATGTTGGTGCCCGTCACGCTCACGGCGTGGCAGATGTCGGCGTACAGGCCGCGCCGGTCTTCGCCCACCACACTGAGTCGCACGACGAACGTCTCTCCGGCGGTCTCCTGCCAGTCGATCTCCACCCGCCGCTCGGTTTCCGCCGACAGCGTGAGGAGGTTGGGGCAGTCCGCCCGGTGAATCGAGATGCCGCGTCCCTGGGTCACGTAGCCCACGACGGCGTCGCCGGGGACCGGCTGGCAGCACTGCGCGTAGCGCACCAGCAGTCCGTCGACGCCCTGAATGCGGATGCCGCGGCCCAGCCGCAGCCGCTGCATGACGCGGCCGAATCCGCTGGGGCGGGGCGCGTTGAGGGTCTCCTCGCCGAGCTCGGGGTAGAGGGCGCGCATGACCAGACCGTGCGCCACGTCGCCGCGCCCGATGGCCGCGATGAGCTGCTCCGGCGTGCCGATCGACAGCGTCGTCGCCGCCGCCTCGAGCTGCGCGTCACTCGGCGCGGCGAGCCGGCGACGACGGAGCTCGCGTTCCAGCAGCTCGCGGCCCAGCTCGAGGCTGCGGGCGTGCTCCTCCTGCCGGACCCACTGACGGATCTTGGTCCGTGCCCGCCCCGTGTGCACGTGGCCCAACCAGTCCTGCGACGGTTTCGCGTGCGCGTGCGTGATGATCTCGACGGTGTCGCCGTTGCGGAGCGGCCGATGCAACGGAGCGATCCGGCCGTTGATCCGCGCGCCGTGACAGCGGAGGCCCACCTCGGTGTGCACCGCGAACGCGAAGTCGATCGGCGTCGCCCCCTTCGGCAAACGCTTGACGTCTCCCCGCGGCGTGAAGACGAAGATCTCGTCCTGGTAGAGGTCGACCTTGAGGAATTCGAGGAATTCTTCCGGCGTGCGCGCGTCCTGCTGGAGCTCCATCAGCTGGCGGAACCACGCGAAATGCCGGTCGAGCTCGTCGGCCGCCTTCCCCTCCTTGAACAGCCAGTGCGCCGCGATGCCGTACTCCGCCGTCCGATGCATGTCGCGGGTGCGGATCTGAATCTCGTAGAGCTGGCCGCTGGGCCCGAAGACGGTGGTGTGCAGCGACTGATACCCGTTGGACTTCGGGCTCGCGATGTAATCCTTGATGCGCTCCTGCAGCGGCGTCCACTTGTGGTGAATGATCCCGAGCACGTGGTAGCACTCGGGGATCGAGTTCACCAGCACCCGCATCGCGAGGAGGTCGTAGATCTCCTCGAACGGCTTGTCGCGGGCCTTCATCTTGCGGTAGATCGACCACAGGTTCTTGGGCCGTCCCGTGGTCTCGAAATCCGTGATCCCCGCCCGCCCCAGCGCTTCGGCCAGCGGGCCCGTGAGGCGCTCGATCGTCTGCTGGCGCTCGTCCTGCTTCGCGCGGACCTTGTGCTCGAGCTCGCCGTACTCCTCGGGCTCCAGCGCCTTGAACGCCAGATCCTCGAGCTCCGCTTTGACGCCGGCCATGCCGAAGCGGTGGGCCAGGGGCGCGTAGATCTCGCGGGTCTCGAGCGCGATCCGGCGTCGTTTCTCCGGCGCCAGGAAGTCGAGCGTCCGCATGTTGTGCAGCCGGTCGGCCAGTTTGATGATGATGACGCGGGCGTCCTTGGCGATCGACAGCAGCAGCTTGCGGTAGTTCTCCGCCTGCTCTTCGGCGTCCGAGCGGAAGCGCAAGGTCGCGATCTTCGTCATCCCGTCCACGAGGTCCGCCACCTCGGGACCGAACTCGCGACGAATCTCGTCGACGGTGATCTGCGAGTCCTCGACGACGTCGTGCAGGAGCGCGGCCGCGACCGTCGTCGTGTCCATCTGCTGCTCCACGAGGATCGTGGCGACGGCGACGCTGTGCGACACGTAGTCGTCCCCGGACACGCGCTTCTGTCCGCGGTGCGCCGTCGCGCTCATGCGGTACGCGCGGGTCAGCAGGTCGAGATCGAGCCGATCCTGCTGTTCCGCGACCGCCCGCGCCAGCTCGGGCGCGAGCACCGGCACGGTGCTCGTCACAGCAGTCCCGCCTCCGCGAAGCTCACGAACCGGTCTCCCCCCACGATCACGTGGTCGAAGACGGGCACGTCCAGCAAACGCCCCGCTTCGACCAGCTGCTGCGTCACGTCCCGATCCTCGCCCGACGGCGTCGGGTCGCCGCTCGGGTGGTTGTGCACCACGATGATCCCCGCCGCGGCCTCGGCGATCGCCGCCCGGAACACCTCGCGCGGGTGCACCAACGCGCTGTTGAGCAGCCCGCGGGTGATCAGCAGGTCCGCCAACACCTGGCTCTGGCTGCCGAGGGCGAGGACGTGAAATTCCTCGACCGGCAGGTCGCGCAGCCGCGGCGCGCACAACCGATGTACGTCTCCCGGACCGCGCACGCGGAGCGGGATCGTATCCGCCTCGGCCGCCGCCCGCCGGCCCAACTCGAGCGCCGCGGCGAGCCGGGCGACCTTGGCCCGTCCCATGCCCGGCAGCCGCGCGAACTCGGCCCACGGACGCGCGCCCAGCCGACGCAGCGACCCGTCGACCCGCGCCAACAGGTCCCCGGCCACCGCCACGGCGTCGCGCCCCGCGCACCCCGTCCCTAGCACAATCGCCACAAGCTCTTGCGCCGTCAACGCGGCCGCCCCCACCGACCACAGGCGCTCCCTGGGGCGCTCAGCCGCCGGGTGTTCGGATAGCCCTTTGCCCATGGTAGCAGCATACCGCGGGCCCCGTGGCGCGGCGCCAGCCTTTCCGCCCGCCCCAGGGGTCAAAGAAAACGGCGCGACCCCCCCTGTGGCCGCGCCGCCGCACTCGCCCCTGCACCGGGTTCGCCCTAGACCGTCGCTCCGTGGCACTTCTTGAACTTCTTGCCGCTGCCGCAGGGGCAGGGCTCATTACGCCCGACGCCGGCGAAGGGGGTGGCGCGGTCCGCCGGCGCCGGACCGTTGCCGTCGGCCCCGCGCGGCCCCGCGGTGGCGGGAGCCGAGATGAGGCCGTCGGCGTTCGGCTTCGACGCCACCACGGGGTCCTGGCGCCGCCGCGGCACGCCGCCCGCCGGCCCGGAGACCGCGGCGGCTCCACCGCGCGCGCCCGACGGGGGCGCGGGGCGGATCTCGACCTGCAGGCGCAGCCACCGCTCCGCGAAGGTGGACTGCAGGTCGTCCATCAGGCCCTTGAACATGTCGAAGGCTTCCTGCTTGTACTCGATGAGCGGGTCCTTTTGCCCCCAGGCACGATACTGGATCGCGGCGCGGAGCTGGTCGAGATCGTAGAGATGGTCTTTCCACTTCTCGTCGATCGTGGCGAGCATGTAGTGCGACAGCATCTGCTCGCCGAGCTTGGTCGTCCCCAGCTTGCCCTCGAACTCCCGGAGGTAATCGAGCTTGGCCTGGAATCCGTCGCGACCGGCCTGCTCGGCCGCCGCCGTCAGCGCCCGCAAGGTCGGCGTCGCGGCGGGATCGGTGATCCCGGGCACCGAGAGCAGGAAGCGCTGCAAGAACTCGGTATCGAGCAGCTCGCGGTCCCACCGCTCCGGCTCGTCGGGAAACTCCACGAGGGTCCCTTCGGCGAGCCGGCGCGTCGCGGCGCAGATCATCCGCACCGCTTCGCCTTTCAGCTCCTCCCCGCCTTCCAGCGCATACCGTCGCAGCGAGTAGATCACCTCGCGTTGCTGGTTCATCACGTCGTCGTAGTCGAGCAACCGCTTGCGGGTCTGGAAGTTTTGCAGCTCGACCCGCTTCTGGGCCTGGCCGATGGCGCGCGTGAGGAGGGGGTGCGTGAGCACCTCGCTCTCATTCTCGCCCTCCTCTTCCTTTTCCTTACCATTCTTCTTGTCCTTGGCGGCGGAGCGGTCCATCCAGCGCGCGATCCGGTCCGACCCGAACAACCGCATCAGGTCGTCTTCCAGCGACAGGAAGAAAATGGACTGGCCGGGATCGCCCTGTCGGCCCGAGCGACCGCGCAGCTGCCGGTCGATACGCCGCGATTCGTGGCGTTCCGTCCCAATGATGACGAGGCCGCACGGAGGATCGTCGTAGCAACCGAGGGTGCGGATCTCGGGCTGGGAAAGATCCGGGGTCTCGACCATCTGCCCGAAGGCCGGCTCCCGTGACTGAATGCCGCACACGCGGCAGCGTTTCACGCCGGTGCCGAGCTTGATGTCGGTTCCCCGCCCCGCCATGTTGGTCGCGATCGTGATGGATCCCGCGCGCCCGGCCTGGGCGACGATCTCGGCTTCCCGCTCGTGGTATTTCGCGTTCAGCACCTCGTGCTTGAGACCCCGCCGTTTGAGCATGCGGGCCAGAGTCTCCGAGACCTCGACGCTCACGGTCCCCACCAGTACCGGTAGGCCGCGGCCGTGCTGGCGCTCGACCTCCTCGACGATCGCGTTGTACTTCTCGTCGCCGCGTCTGGTAGATGAGGTCCTGCCGGTCCACCCGGCGGACCGGCCGGTTGGTGGGAATGACCACGACCTCGAGCTTGTAGATCTGGTAGAACTCGGTCTCTTCGGTCTCGGCCGTACCGGTCATGCCGGCCAGCTTGTCGTACATCCGGAAGTAGTTCTGGATCGTGATCGTCGCGAGGGTCTGCGTCTCTTCCCGGACCGACACGCCTTCCTTCGCCTCCACCGCCTGGTGCAGCCCGTCCGACCAGCGCCGACCGTGCAGCGTGCGACCGGTGAACTCGTCCACGATGAGCACCTGCCCGTCCTGCACGACGTACTCGACGTCCGTTCGTACAGCGCGTGCGCTTGCAGCAGCTTGTGGATGATGTGCAGCGTCTCGCTCTTCACCGCGTACTCCGCCTCCACCGCGCGGCGGCGCTCGATCTTCTCCGCCGCGTCGAGCGTGTCGTCGTGCTCGATCGCGTGAATCTCGTGCGAGATGTCCGGCACGACGAACAGCGTCGGATCCTCGGGCGACATCGCCTCCACGCCGCGGTCGGTGAGATGGACCGAGTGGCCGCGCTCGTCGAGCACGAAGAACAGATCGTCCTCGATGTCGACGCATCTGCTGCTTGCTCGCCGGCAGCTTGCGATCGGCCAGCCGGTCCAGCTCCACGCGCTGCACCAGCTGCTTGATGCCGGTCTCGTTGAGCTGCTTCATGAGACGCTTGTTCTTCGGCATGCCGAGCTGCGCCTGGTACAGCAGCACGGCGCCCTCGTACTGGGTCTCCTCCTTCTCGAGCAGCGGCTCCGCGCGGGCGATCACGTCGTTCACCACGGTCGCCTGGCGCCGGACGAGCTGAAGCACCTGGGCGTTGTGCTGCGCGTACTTGCGCATCCGCTTCGTTGCCGACCGGACCGGAGATGATGAGCGGGGTGCGCGCCTCGTCGACCAGGATCGAGTCCACCTCGTCGACGATCGCGTAGACGTGCGCCCGCTGCACGCGCTGATCCAGCGCGAACACCATGTTGTCGCGCAGGTAGTCGAAGCCGAACTCGTTGTTCGTGCCGTAGGTGATGTCGCAGCGGTAGGCGGCGTGGCGCTCCGGCGACTGGGGCGGCGTATCGTCGATACAGCCCACCGTCAGCCCGAGCCACGTGAACAGATGGCCCATCCACTGCGAGTCGCGGCGGGCCAGGTAGTTGTTGACGGTGACCAGGTGGGCGCCGCGGCCGGCCAGCGCGTTGAGGTACAGGGGCAGCGTCGCGACCAGCGTCTTGCCCTCGCCCGTCGCCATCTCGGCGATCTTCCCCTGGTGCAACACGATGCCGCCGATGAGCTGTACGTCGTACGGCACCATGTCCCACACGAGCGCATGGCCGGTCACGGCCACGTCTGTGCCCACCAGCCGGCGACACGCCTCGCGCACGGTGGCGAAGGCCTCGGGCAGCAGGTCGTCCAGCGCCTGGCCCGTCTCCGCGTGGAGCGCCGTCTCGGCCTTGCTCAGCTCGGCGTCGAGGCGCAGCCGTTCGTCGGCGTCGGGGCAGTCGTGCTTCGCCTGCCTCAGCCGCGCGACTTCCGCCGCGAGCGCTGCGGTGCGCTGCGCGATCCGCTCGCGGAAGGCGGCCGTCTGGGCCTGCACCTCCGCGTCGCTCAGCTCCTTGAGCCGTGCCTCGTGGCGGTGAATCGCGTCGACGGTCGGCTGGACGCGCTTCAACTCCCGCGCGAAGCGGGTGCCCAACACCTTCGTGACCAGCTGCTTGATCATCGTCCTCTACCGATCATCGATACAAGCCGTGCGCGGCGATGTACTCGCGCACCGCATCGGGCACGAGATAGCGAATCGAGCCGCCCCGAGCGACGCGCGCCCGAATCTCCGTGGCCGAGACGGCGATCGCCGGGACCGCGATCACCCGCGTCACGAACCCGTGATCCCCGACGGGGGTTCCCGGCCGGCCGAAGACGACGACGTCCGCCAGGCCCGGCAGTGCCTCGGCGTCGTACCAAGCCGGCACGTCCGCCGCGGCATCGGCGCCCAGCAACAGCGTGTAGCGGATGCCAGGGTCGCGCTGGGCCAAGGCGCGCAGCGTGCGAACCGTGTACGACGGCGGGGGCAGCGCGAGCTCCACCAGTTCGACGCCCAGCCGCGGGTTTCCGCCCACCGCGAGCGCCAGCATCTCGGCGCGCTGCTCCGGTCGGGCGACGTGCTCGGCGCGTTTGAACGGCTGCTCGCGCGCGGGCACCAGGCGCACCGGCATCTGCAACGCGTCCGCCGCCGCCTCGGCGGCGACGAGGTGGCCGACGTGCACCGGATCGAACGAGCCGCCGAACAAGGCGACCATCGAATGCTACGATGCGCCCGCGGGCGCCGGGCAGCGCCCGGCGATCCCTCCCGCCTGGGGATAGTAGCGCCGCAGGTGGACGCATGTTTCCTCGATCTCGTCCTCGTAGCGGATGGCACGGTACACGTCCACGAGACGCAGCAGCGCGTCGGGCACGCGCTTCGCGTCGGGGTACGAGGCGACGATCTCCTTGAAGTAGATGATCGCCGAGTCGTAGGCTTTCCGCCGCAGGTAGAACATCCCGGTCTTGTACGCCTTCTCGGCGAACCGGTTCTTGAGCTCGAGCACATGGAGCCCGCCGCGCGCTGCTGCCGGCGAGCCGGGATACCGCCCCACCAGCTCCTGGTAGATGGCGAGGGCCGCCTCCCCCTGGCTGGGATCGAGCTCCGGTCGCTTCCACATGCGCACATGCGCATCACCGGCCCGCAGCAGGGCCACCGGCGCCCACGGGCTCTCCGGATAGGTGTCGGAGGCGCGGCGGAACTCCTGAATGGCCGCTCCGTAGTCCCCCGTCTGGAAGTAGCATTCGCCGAGCGAGTACCGCACTTCGGCTGCTTCCTCCTGAGACGGGCCGAACTCGAACGCCAGCCGCTGGAGCACGGGGATCGCCTTGCCGTACCGCCCCTCGCGCAGCAGCGCGCGCGCGCGGGCCAGCTCTCGCGCCGGGTCCGGCACGAGACTAGCCGTCCCCCCACCGCCACAGGCCACCACCATCGCGATCACCACTGATGCACAGATTCGCCGCATCGCTCCCCGATCGTCGTCCGTCAGGGTTGCAGGGGCTCGGGCGAGTCCGCCCGGCCGAGCGCGTTCATCCGCTGCTGCGCCCGGACGCTGAGGCTGTCGCCCGGATTGCCGCCCTGCAACACCATCTGATAGCTCTCCACCGCCCCGCCCACGTCGCCGCGGGCGAGGCGGATGTCCCCCAGCCCCAGGAACGCCGCGCGGGCCACATCGGGCCCCCCCCCGGGCGCGGTGGCGCGCCGGTACCAGTCCTCGGCGACCTCGGACCGGCCGGCTTCGAGCGCGGCGTGCCCCTGCATCAGCGCGCACAGCGCCAGGCCCTCCCGCGCGGCTTCCGCCGCCCCGGGCTCGCGTCCGCGCCGCACCACGGCCTCGAACGCGGGCACCGCCGCGTCACAGTCGCCGAGTCGCGCGGCGACAGTCCCGTACAGGAACAGCAGCGAGTCCGCCGTCCGCCCGCTGGCCGCCGCGATCGCGGCCGGCAGCAACGCGCGCGCTTCCCGGTTCCGCCCCTGCTCCACCGCATCCAGCGCCACCGCCCGCGCATACTGGCCCATCGGCCGGTCGGGCGCGAGGGTGCGCAGCGCCGTCAGCGCCGCCTCACCCGCCATCCGCTCGTTGACGGCGAGCGCGGCGCGGACCACTCGCTCGAGTCCGTCCGCGGCCTCGTCGCGGCGGGTGGCGTCAGCCGCCGCGAGCGCGTCGTACGCCGCCGTCGCGAAGGCGAACTCCGCCGTGTGCAGCGCGGCAGCCGCGGCCTTGGCGAGGAGCGGCGCACGGGTCGGATCGGGGCGCAGCGCGAGACGGTATTCGGCGAGGGCGTCCTGGTGGTCACCGGCGGCGTAGGCGCGGTCCCCCAGCTCCTCGTGGTCGGCCGCCGTGCGCACGCAGGCGACCGCCGCGGCGGCCGCCAGGGTCGCGAAGAGCAGCCTCACCGCGGCGCCGCGTCGGCGTCCGGCTGGGGCGCGTTCCGATCGAGCATCGCGAGATAGGCCTCGACGCGTGGGTCGTCCGGACGCCGGCCTCGGAGCTCCTCCCACACCCGCCGGGCCTCGAGCCCGTCGCCCGAGATGTAGCAGGCGAGGCCCACCATGGCGGCGGCATCGAGAAAGTTGGGTCGCGCCCGCACGATGATCTCGAACTGCTCCCGCGCCTCGAGCGCCCGCCCCGCCTGCAGCAGCAGGCGTCCCAGTTTGTACCGCAGATCGTGAAAATTGGGTCCCAGACTGAGGGCCGCCTGGTACTGCTCGATCGCCTCGCGCAACGCACCAGCCTCCGCGTAGGCATCCCCCAGCGCCGCGTGCTGGTTGGCGAGTTTCGACGCCGCGTGCGCCGGGAGCCCCTGGCGCATCTCCGCCGACACATCCGTCGCGTGGCGCAGCGCCCGCTGTGCTTCCTCCGCTCGTCCCAGCTCGTTGAGCACGATCGCGCGGTGCACGAGGGCCTCGACGTAGTTGGGATTCAGCCGCAAGGCGTGCTCCAACTGAACCAGGCCGGCCTCCGGCTGCCCCACCAGGCTGTAGCACACGCCCAACAGGTGGTACGCGTCGGCGAACGCCCGTCCGGTCTCGACGACGTCGGCCAGCAGATGGATCGCGCCGTGGTAGTCCTGGAGCTGGAAGCGTTCGTGCGCCCGCGTCACCAGATGTTCAGGACTGACGTCCATGGACCTCCTCGTGCCACCGGGCGAAGCGCCGTAGGCCCTCCTCGATCCCCACCTGCGGGCGGTATCCCAGCTCCCGCTCGGATCGGCGCAAATCGGCCGCCGTGAGCGGGACGTCGCCCGGTTGATCCGGGTGGCGCTCGATGCGGGCCTCGCGCCCCGTCACGTCTCCAATGAGCGCGATGAGGCGGTCGAGGCGCACACGACTCCCGCCACCGATGTTGAAGGCCCGCGCCTCACCGCCGGTCGCTGCTCCACGCGCCGTCCACGCCATCGCCGCGAGGATCCCCTCCACGGCATCGGAAATATACGTATAGTCGCGCTCGCTCGACCCGTCGCCGAACATGCGGACCGGTTCTCCCTGCGACACGAGTGCCGTCATCTTGCGGATGGCGAGGTCGGGGCGCTGCCGGGGGCCGTACACGGTGAAGAAGCGCAGGCAGGCGATCCGGGTCCCGTACAGGTGGGCGAAGGCGTGCGCCAGCAGCTCGCCGCTCCGCTTCGTGGCGGCGTAGGGCGAGATGGGGCTCGCCGCGACCGCGTCTTCGGCGAAGGGCGCGGGTGTCCCGACGCCGTAGACCGACGACGACGAACCAAACACGACGCGGGCGATCCCCGCGCGGCGCGCCTGGTCGAACACGCGGGCCGTCGCGGTGACGTTCACCTCGCAGTAGCCCCCCGGATCCTCGAGCGAGGGGCGCACGCCCGGTCGGGCCGCCAAGTGGATCACGACCGTGGCATCCTCGAGCGGCAGCGGATCTCGCACCACGTCCGCCTCGACCAGCCGGAACCGGCGCTCGCCGCGCAGCGCGGCGAGATTGCGCTCCTTCTGCGCGCGGGGATAGAACGGGTCGAAGTTGTCCACGCCGACGATGTCGTGCCCCGCCGCCACCAGCCGTTCGCTCAGGTGGGACCCGATGAACCCCGCGGCTCCCGTGACTACGATGCGATCGCTCATAGGCCCAGACGTTCACGAAAATGGGTGATGGTCCGGCGCAGTCCGTCCTCGAGAGCCACGTGCGGCTCCCAGTCGAGGATCGCCCGCGCCCGGGTGATGTCCGGCTGGCGCACCCGCGGGTCGTCCACCGGCAGGGGCTTGTGCTCGACGGGCCCCGGCGCGCCGGTCAGCCGCAGGACCAGGGCGGCGAGCTGACCGACGGTGAACTCCGTGGGATTCCCGAGGTTGACCGGATCGGTCGAGCCGCGCACGAACAGCCGATAGACACCGTCGATGAGATCGTCGACGTAGCAGAACGACCGCGTTTGCGCGCCGTCGCCGAACACGGTGAGCGGTGCGTGCCGGAGCGCCTGCACGATGAAATTCGAGACGACCCGGCCGTCGTTGGGCCGCATGCGCGGGCCGTAGGTGTTGAAGATCCGCGCGATCCGCGTATCCAGGCCGTGATAGCGATGATAGGCCATCGTCATCGCTTCGGCGAATCGTTTGGCTTCGTCGTACACGCCGCGAGGCCCGACGGGGTTCACGTTACCCCAGTAGTGCTCCGGCTGGGGATGCACCAGCGGGTCCCCGTAGACCTCGGAGGTGGACGCGAGGAGAAAGCGGGCGCCTTTGGCGAGGGCGAGACCGAGCGCCTTGTGAGTACCGAGCGCGCCGACCTTGAGGGTCTGGATCGGCAGCTCGAGGTAGTCTACCGGGCTCGCCGGGCTCGCCAGGTGCACGACGCCGTCGAGCGGACCCGGAACGTCGAGGAATGTGGTCACGTCCTGCTGGGTGAACTGCCAGCCGGGATGCCGCTCGAGGTGCGCCACGTTGTCGGACGACCCGGTGATCAGGTTGTCCACGCCGATCACCTGATGGCCCTCGGCGAGCAGCCGGTCGCTCAGGTGTGACCCGAGGAACCCGGCGGCCCCCGTCACGAGGATCTTCATCCCCGCACGGGCGCCCGGCCGACGCTGTCGTAGGTGAAGCCCAGGGCGGCCATCCGCGCCGGTTCGTACAGGTTGCGCCCGTCCACGATGATCGGCCGCCGCAGCATGTTGCGCATGCGCTCGAAGTCCGGGTTGCGGTACTCGAGCCACTCGGTCACGATCGCGAGGGCGTCCGCCCGATCGATGGCCTCGTAGGCCTGGTCCACGTAGCGCACGCGATCCCCCAGCTCGCGCTGCGCGGTTTCCCGAGCCGCCGGATCGTGCGCCCGGACGACGGCGCCGGCGGCGAGCAGCTCGCGCACGAGGACGATGGCGGGGCTCTCGCGCACGTCGTCGGTTCCGGCCTTGAAGGCGAGCCCCCAGACGCCGATCTCCCGGCCGCGGAGATCCCCCAGATGGGCGCGCAGCTTCGCGGCGAGCAGCAGCTTTTGTCGCTCGTTGGCGGCCTCGACCGATTCGAGGATGTCGATCGGCACCCCCGCCTGGGTCGCCGTGCGGATCAGCGCCTTCACGTCCTTCGGAAAGCACGATCCGCCGTAGCCCGGGCCCGGGAACAGGAACGCGGTTCCGATGCGGCGATCGGCCCCGATCCCCCGCCGCACGTGCGAAACGTCCGCCCCGACGGCCTCGCAGAGCACGGCCATCTGGTTCATGAACGACACCCGTGTCGCCAGCATGGCGTTCGCCGCGTACTTCGTCATTTCCGCGGACGCGATGTCCATCGCGATCAGCGGGTTCCCGGTACGGACGAACGGCGCATAGAGCGATTCCAGCTGCTTCAGGGCCTCGTCGGAATCGGCCCCGATCACGACCCGATCCGGCTTCATGAAATCCTCGACCGCCGCGCCTTCCTTCAGGAACTCCGGGTTCGCCACGACATGGAACGCGACTCCGGTGTGTTTGCTGATCTCCGCGCGGACTTTGCCGGCGGTTCCCACGGGGACCGTGCTCTTGGTCACGACGACCTTGGGCGCATTCAGGTGCTCGCCGATGGTACGGGCCACGGCGAGCACGTGCTGCAGATCCGCCGAGCCGTCCTCGCCGGGCGGCGTACCAACGGCGATGAACACGACCTCGCTCGCCTCCACCGCCGCTCCGACGTCGGTGCTGAACCGGAGCCGGCCATCCCGCTGGTTGCGGATCACCAGTGGCTCGAGCCCCGGCTCGTAGATCGGCAGCCGATTGTCCCGCAGGCCCTCGATCTTGGTCCCATCCACGTCCGCGCAGATCACGGTGTTGCCGGTTTCCGCGAGACACGCGCCGACCACGAGGCCGACATATCCGGTTCCAATGACGGCGACGTTCACGTTAGCGCTTCCCCCCCAGGGCGTGCCGAGTGTCCACGACGACGGCGGCGTGCCGCGCCACGAGACCGTAGTCCACGTTGCTGTGATCGGTGACGATGACGGCGCAATCCGCCGTGCCGAGCGTCGCGGCGGACAGCGGAACCGACGCGAGCTCCATCCCATCGGCACGCAGGACGGGCACGCGCGGATCGTGGTAGGACACGTCCGCCCCCTGCTTCTGGAGCAGACGGATGACGTCGATCGCCGGGCTCTCGCGCACGTCGTCGATGTCCTTCTTGTAAGCCACCCCCAGCACGACGATGCGGCTGCCGCGCACGGCCTTCCCGCGGTCGTTCAACGCCTCCACCACCTTCCCGACCCAGAACTCGGGCATCTCCGCGTTCACCTCGCCCGCGATCTCGATGAAGCGGGTCTTGTAGTTGAGCGCACGCATCTTCCACGCGAGGTAGTGCGGATCGATCGGGATACAATGGCCGCCCAGCCCGGGGCCGGGGGTGAATTTCATGAAGCCGAACGGCTTCGTGGCGGCGGCGTCGATCACCTCCCACACGTCGACGCCGAGCTTGTCGCACACGATGGCCATCTCATTGACGAGACCGATGTTGACGCTGCGGAACGTATTCTCGAGGATCTTCACGAGCTCCGCCGCCTCGGTGGACGACACCGGCACGAGCGTCTCGATCGCCGGGCGGTACACCGCGCACACCGCTTCGAGGCACGCGGGCGTGATACCTCCCACGACCTTGGGCGTGTTGCGGGTGTGCCACCGCGGGTTGCCGGGATCCACGCGCTCCGGCGAGAAGGCGAGGAAGAAATCCTCGCCAACGGTCCGACCCGTGCCTTCGAGCGCCGGCAGCATCAGCTCGCGGGTCGTCCCGGGATACGTCGTGGACTCGAGCACCACCGCCTGCCCGGTGCGGAGCGTCTGCTTCACCGACTCGGTGGCGGCGAGCACGAAACTCACGTCGGGATCCTTGGTCTTGGACAGCGGTGTCGGCACGCAGATCGAAATCAGATCCGGCTCGGCCAGACGGGCGAGATCGGTGGTGGCGCTGAACCGCCCCTCGGACACGGCCCGCTGCACGTCGGCCGACGGGATGTCCTGGATGTGCGACGTGCCCGCGTTGAGGCCGTCGACGACCCGCGTGTTCACGTCGAAGCCCAACACGCGATACCCGGCGCGCACGAACTCGATGACGAGCGGCAGCCCCACATACCCGAGGCCCACCACCCCGCACAGGACGGAGCGGTCGGCCGCCTTGGCGATGAGCGCCCGCGCCGCTGCGGGGAGCGCGGGGGCGGTCACAGGCGCACCGGCGTCCCGCCCTCGGCGAGGGATCGGGATGCCGCCTCCAGCACGCGCACGACTCGGACGCCGTCGGCCGCGGTGGCGCGAGGCGGCTCGGCGCCGCGCGCGACACGGACGAAGTGGCGCAATTCCGCCGCCAGCGGCTCCACGTTGGCAATCTTCGGTATGAAAATGTCACCCTCCCGGATGGCGAGGCTCTCGCCGTAGGATCGATATTCGGGGGGCCGGTCGACCCCCTTGTCGTAAATGCGCAGCTTCTCCCGCGGCTCCATGTCGTCGAACTCCACCATGCGCCGCGACCCGACGACGGTCAGTTTCCGTTCCTTGTGCGGGTCCAGCCACGACATCTGCACGTGAGCCAGGACCCCGCTTGCAAACTCCATGCTCAGGAAGACGACATCCTCCACCCCCTCCTGGAGGTAGCTGCGGCCCTGGGCCGCCACCCGGACCGGGACGTCGTCCAGCACGTACAGGGCCACCGACACGTCGTGGGGGCCGAAGCTCCACAAGGCGTTCTCGTCGGCCCGGACCTGCCCCAGGTTGACGCGCAGGCTGTAAAGATAGAAGACCCGGCCCAATTCCCCGCCATGGACCATGTCCCGCAGGCGCTCCACAGCGGGGTGGAACAGCAACAGATGACCGGCGAGCACCGGGACCCCCGCGGTCTCCGCGGCCCGCGCGACGGCTTCGGCCGAGGCGACATCGAGGGCAAACGGCTTCTCCACCAGGCACGGCTTGCCCGCCGCCACGGCGCGCCGCGCCACCTCGGCGTGGGTGCGGGCCGGCGTGGCGACCACCACCGCGTCGGCGGCGGCCAGGCACTCGCCCACGTCCGCGGTCACGAGCACGCCCGGGTACTCGCGGACGAGGCGCTCCCGGGTGGCGGCGTCCGCGTCGCACACGGCCGCCAGCTCGGCGTCGTCCAGCCCGGCCACCGTCCGGACGTGGTTCCTGCCCCACGCCCCCGCGCCGATCACGGCGAGGCGCAGGCGCGTCACCGATAGAACGCCCGGACCACGTCGATCACGCGGTCGAGCTGGACGGCCGTCAGCTCGGGATAGATGGGCAGCGAGACGACCTCCCGGGCGGCGCGCTCAGTCTCGGGCAGGCTGCCGGCGGCGTACCCCAGGTGCGCAAAGCAGGCCTGGCGGTGCAGCGGCACCGGATAGTAGACGGCGTGCCCGATCCCGTGCGCCTTGAGGTGCGCGAGCAGCTCGTCGCGCCGCTGCACGCGCAGCGTGTACTGGTGGAAGATGTGCTCGTTGGCCGGATCCACGACGGGCGGGCGCACGCCGTCGAGATCGGCGAACGCCGCCGTGTAGTACGCGGCGTGCTCACGGCGCTTGGCGGACCATCCCGCCAGCCGCGGCAGCTTGCGCAGCAGCACCATCGCCTGGAGGGTGTCGAGCCGCGAGTTCGTCCCCACCTCGTCGTGGTGGTACTGCTTGGCGCCGCCGTGCAGCCGCAGGCGCCGCAGCCGCTCGGCGAGCGGCGGATCGCTGGTGACCATCATTCCGCCATCCCCCCACGCGCCGAGGTTCTTGCTCGGGAAGAACGAAAAGGCCCCGACCCAGCCCAGCTCGCCCGCCACGCGCCACGTCCCGTCCACGCGCCGCCGTGCGCCAATCGCCTGACACGCGTCCTCGAGCAGCGGCAACGCCCGCGGCGCCGCGACGGCCAGCAGCCGCTCCATCAGAGCCATCTGGCCGAACAGGTGCACCGGCACGATCGCCCGGGTGCGGGGCGTGATCGCCGCGGCGACGGCGGCGGGGTCGAGGTTGAAGGTCGCCGGATCGATGTCCACGAAGATCGGCCGGCCGCCGGCGTTGTGGATCGTGCCGGCGGTCGCGAAGAAGGTGAACGCGGTGGTGATCACCTCGTCCCCCGGCTCCAGCCCGAGCGCGTTGAGCGGCAGCAACAGGGCGTCGGTGCCGCTGGCGCACGCGACGCCGTGCGCGGCGCGGGACAGCCCGGCCACCGCGGTCTCGAGTTGGCCGACGGCCGGCCCCATGATGAACTGCTGTGACTCGATGATCTCCTGGACCGCGGGGAGCACGTCGTCCTTGATCGCGCGGTACTGGGCCACGAGATCCAGTAGCGGAACGTTCACGGCAGTGATCCTCCGGCGCGATCGGTGCGGCGGCGCGGTCAGCGCGCCGGCCGCGGCGCGCCTGTCATGCGCAGGGCGCCGGCGGCTTCTTCGTAACGTGCGCCGCAGGCGTCGCAGCGCGCTTCGGTGCCGGCGAGGCGCAGGCGCTCGCCACACTGGCACATCCATCCAACCCGGCGCGCGGGCACGCCCACCATGAGCGCGAACGCCGGGACGTCCGACGTCACCACCGCCCCCGCCCCGACGAAGGCGTACTCGCCCAACGTCACCCCGCAAACCACGGTCGCGTTCGCCCCAATGGACGTGCCCCGGCGGACCAGGGTGCGGCGATACTCGTGCTTGCGCGGGACGTGGCTGCGCGGGTTCATCACGTTCGTGAACACGCACGACGGCCCGCAGAATACGTCGTCCTCCAGCTCCACGCCCTCGTAGATCGAGACGTTGTTCTGGATCTTGACGTTGGTGCCGATCCGCGTGCCCGGCATCACGACGACATTCTGCCCCAGGCTGCACCGCTCGCCGATCACCGCGCCGGACATCACGTGGCTGAAGTGCCAGATCTTGGTGCCCGCGCCGACCGTCGCTCCGTCGTCCACAAAGCTCGACGGATGCACGAAGACGTCGGCCATCACCCGATCACTTTGATCTCGAGCTCGAGCTCGACGCCCGTGCGCCGCCGCACCGTCTTCCGCACCGACTCGATGAGGCGCAGCACGTCGTTCGCGGTGGCGGTACCTGTATTGACGAAGTAGTTCGCGTGCAGCATGGACACCTGAGCGCCGCCCTCGCGCTGGCCCTTGAGCCCGCACTCGTCGATGAGCACCCCGGCGGACTTCGGTCCACCCGGGTTGCGGAACGTCGACCCCGCACAGGCCTGATCGAACGGCGTGCCCGCCTTGCGCCACCGCAGGAGGCGATTCTGGACCTCCTTGAGCTTCGCCGGCGACTCCTCGCCCAGCCCCAGCTTCGCTTCGAGCACCACGACGCGGCCCAGGCCGCTGGTCCGGTACCCGAACGGCACCTGCTTGCGGGCTAGCGTCTTCACCTTGCCCGCCGCGTCCATCACGGTCACTTCGGTGACGACCTCGGCGAATTCCGCGCCGTGACACCCCGCGTTCATATAGACGCCCCCGCCGACCGTGCCGGGAATGCCGATGAACCGCTCCACGCCCACGAATCCGGCTTCCGCCGTGCGCCGCGCCAGCAGGGGGGTCGGGAGTCCAGCGCCGACGACGGCAATCGCGCCCTTCATCTCGAACTGGTCGAGCCCCTTGCCCATCCGGATCACCACGCCCGGGAAGCCGCTGTCCTTGACGAGCACGTTCGAACCCAACCCCAGCACCACCCAGGGCAGCCCCAACTCGCGCGCGAACGCCAGTGCCTTCACGACGTCCTCGGACTCCGCCGGCATCACGAGATAGCGCGCGGGTCCACCGACCCGCCACGTCGTGTGGCGCGCCAGCGGTTCGTGCTCCAGCACGCGACCGCGCAGCTTGAGCTTGGGCGGGCCCGGCGCCTTGCCACCCGCTGCCGGGACCTTCGCGGGGGTCGACCCCGCACGCGCCCCGCCCTTGGTCTTGGCCCCGCCCGTCGGCGTGGCTCCGCCCTTCGGCGTGGCTCCGCCCTTCGGCTTGGCTCCACCCTGCCCCTTGCCGCCCGCGGCCTTCGCCTTGGCCCGCACCTTGGGGTGCGAGGCGCCGGTTCGCTTGGCGGCGCCCGACGCTACGCGCGCACTGCCCTTGGCTCGCGGGCTACCGGCGCGCTTGGCGGCGCTGCCGCGGGTCCGCTTGTCCTTTCGTGCCATTCCTGGAGGCTCCTCACGGTGCCGGCGCGGCTCCGCAGGGCGATGATCGCGTCCCCCGCAGCGCTCGCGGCCGACATCGTCGTAGTGTACGGCACCCGGTGCATCAACGCCGCACGTCGGATGGCGTAGTCGTCCGCCTGCGTGAACTTGCCCAGCGGCGTGTTGATCAGCAGGTGCACGTCGCCCGACACGATCAGGTCGATCGCGTTCGGCCGTCCTTCGTGCACCTTCAGCACGCGTTCCGCCGGGATCCCCCGGGCCCGCAGGTAGCGCTCTGTCCCTTCGGTCGCGAGCACGCGGAAGCCCAGCTCGTGAAACCGGCGCACGATCGGCAGCACCGTCGGCTTGTCCGAGTCGTTCACCGTGACGAAGATGGCCCCTTCGAGCGGCAGACTGCCGTCCGCGGCGATCTGCGCCTTCGCGAAGGCCATCCCGAAGCTGTCGGCGATCCCCATCACCTCACCCGTGGACCGCATCTCGGGGCCGAGGAGGGTATCCGTTCCGGGCAGCTTGGTAAAGGGGAACACCGCCTCCTTCACGGCCACGCCCGGCACGGGCAGGTCGTCGGGGACCCCCAGATCGTCGAGCGACCGTCCGACCATGACGGCCGCGGCCAGCTTCGCCAGGGGCCACCCGGTCGCCTTGCTGACAAACGGCACGGTGCGCGAGGCCCGCGGGTTGACCTCCAGCACGTGCACGACGCCATCCTTGATCGCGAATTGCACGTTGATCAGCCCCACCACGCCGAGCGCCCCGGCGATCGCCACCGTGTGTCGCCGCATCTCCTCGACCTGCCGATCGCCGATCAGGTACGGCGGGAGCACGCACGCCGAATCTCCCGAATGGACCCCGGCATCCTCGATGTGCTGCATGACCCCGCCCACGACGCAGCGCCGCCCGTCGGCGATCGCGTCCACATCGGCCTCGAAGGCATCCTCGAGGAACCGGTCGATCAGCACCGGGTGCTCCGGTGATACGCGCGCGGCGCGGATGAAGTAGGCCTCCAGCGAGCCGTCGTCATACACGATCTCCATCGCCCGGCCGCCCAGCACGTAGGAGGGCCGCACCAGCACCGGGTAGCCGATCCGCCGGGCCACGCGCACGGCTTCGTCGACCGACCGCGCCATGCCGTTGGGAGGTTGCTGCACGCCGAGACGCCGGGCGAGCGCCTCGAATCGCTCCCGGTCCTCGGCCACGTCCACGGCGTCGGGCGAGGTCCCCAGAATGGGCACGCCCGCCGCCTCGAGGCGCTTGGTCAGCTGAAGCGGTGTCTGGCCGCCGAGCTGCACCACCACCCCGTAGGGCTGCTCGAGCCGCACGATCTCGAGCACATCCTCGAACGTCAGCGGCTCGAAGTAGAGCTTGTCGGACATGTCGAAATCGGTCGACACGGTCTCCGGATTGGAATTGACCATGATAGTCTTCCAGCCCAGCTCCCGGAACGCGAGTCCGGCGCGGACGCAGCAGTAGTCGAACTCGACGCCCTGGCCGATGCGGTTGGGTCCGCTGCCGAGGATGACGATGCCCGTAGCGCCGAGCGGCGTCGATTCGTTCTCGGCGTCATAACAGCCGTAGAGGTAGGGCGTCGAGGACGGGAACTCGCCTGCGCACGTGTCCACGACCTTGTAGACCGGATGGATGCCGTGGCGCCAGCGCGCGGCGCGGACCTGATCTTCGTCCGTCCCGCGCAGCGCAGCGAGCTGGGAGTCGCTGAACCCCAGCCGCTTCATGCGCCGCAGCTCGCCCGCCCCCACCTCCGCCGCCGCCGCGAACCAGCGCTCGGCCTGGACGAGGTCCGCGAGCTGGTGCAGGAACCACGCATCGATGCCGCTCGCCGCCGCGAGCTCGGCCACCGCCATGCCGGCCTGGAGCGCCCGTTTCACCTGGAAGACCCGCTCGGGGGTCGGCGTGCGCAGCGCCACCCGCAGATCGTCGGGGCTGTCTCCGGTCAGGCCGTCGTCGGCGAGGGTCGCCCCCTCCTGCCAGCCCGGCCGGCCCGCCTCCAGGGCCCGCAGCCCCTTCTGGAACGCCTCGCTGAACGTGCGGCCGATTGCCATCGCCTCGCCGACGGACTTCATCTGGGTCGTGAGGCGCGCGTCGGCCTGCGGGAACTTCTCGAAGGCGAACCGCGGGACTTTGACGACGACATAGTCGAGCACCGGCTCGAACGACGCCGGCGTGGTGCGGGTGATGTCGTTCGGCAGCTCATCCAGCGTGTATCCGACGGCGAGCTTCGTCCCAATGCGCGCGATCGGGAACCCGGTCGCCTTCGAGGCCAGCGCGGACGACCGCGACACGCGCGGGTTCATCTCGATGACGAGGAGCTCCCCGTCCGTGGGGCTCACGGCGAACTGGATGTTGCACCCGCCCGCCTCCACGCCGATCTCCCGGATGATGGCGATCGCGGCGTTGCGCATCCGCTGGTACTCGCGGTCGGTCAGCGTCATCGCCGGAGCCACGGTGATGGAGTCGCCCGTGTGTACGCCCATCGCATCGATATTCTCGATCGAGCACACGATCACGACGTTGTCGCGCCGGTCGCGCATCACCTCGAGCTCGAACTCCTTCCAGCCGATCACGCTGCGCTCGATCAGGACCGTGTGGACCGGCGACAGCTCGAGGCCGCGCTCGACGAGCGTTTCGAGCTCGGCGCGGTTGAACGCCACCCCGCCCCCGGTGCCGCCCAGCGTGAACGACGGGCGGAGGATCGCGGGATAGGCGGTCTCCGCCACCGCCTCGAGCGCCGCCGGCACCGACCCCACCGTCCGCCCCACCGGGGTCCCGAGCCCGAGGCGTCGCATCGCGGCCGCGAACTCGGACCGGTCTTCGGCCATCTGAATCGCCCGCGCGTTCGCCCCGATCAGCTCGACCCCCAGCCGATCGAGCGTGCCGTCCCGATGCAGGGCCATCGCGACGTTCAGCGCGGTCTGCCCGCCCATCGTGGGCAGGAGCGCGTCGGGCCGCTCCCGCTCGATCACCCGCCGCACCCAGTCGGGCGTCACCGGCTCGATGTAGGTCCGGTCGGCCAGCTCCGGGTCCGTCATGATCGTGGCGGGATTCGAGTTCACCAGGACGACGGTGTATCCCTCCTCCTTGAGCGCGCGGATCGCCTGCGTGCCCGAGTAGTCGAACTCGGCCCCCTGCCCGATCACGATGGGACCCGATCCGATCAGGAGGATGGACTGGAGGTCAGCGCGCCGCGGCATCGATCACCTGTCGCAGAATCGCGTCGAGGTCGTGGCGGGCGGTCCACCCCGTCGCCGACCGCAGTTTGGCGGCGTCCCCCACCAGGTAGGGGATATCGGCGGGGCGCATCAGATCCGGATCGCCCTCGGGGATGGCGCGCACGCCCATCATCGCCGCCATGCGGTGCAGCAGATCCTCGAGGCCGATCCCCGTGCCCGACGCGATGTTGTAGACCTCGCCCGCCTGCCCCTTGGTGAGCAGCCGGGCGTAGGCGTCCACGACGTCCTGCACGTGGAGGAACTCCCGCACCGGCTCCAGGTTGCCGACTTTCACGACCGGGGCGCCGATGCGCTTCGCGAAGGCGAGGCGCTCGGCGAAGGCCGGCACCACGAACCGCGTATCCTGGCCGGGCCCCGTGTGCGGGAAGGGGCGGGCGATCACGACCCGCAGACCGGCGCGGCGCCACGCCTCGAGCGCGGCGACTTCCGCACCATACTTGCTCGCGCCGTACGGCGAGCAGGGCGCCACCGGATCGGACTCGCGCCGCGGCACGGCCGAGCCCCGGCCGTACACTTCGGCGGTGCTCACCACGAGGGCCAGTGCGTCGCGCTGCCCGCTCCGCCGCGCGCGCGCCAGGGCATCGACCAGCCGCGCCGTGCCGGCCGCGTTAACGCTCCACGCATACCCGGGGTCGTCGAGGGCAGCCGCACCGGACGCCACGCCGGCGAGGTGCACCACCGCGTCGAACGGCTGGGAGACGCACGCCCGCACCGATGTCGGGTCGGTGAGCTCGAGGGAGAGCCAGTGCACCGCTGCGCGTTCCTCGGCGGTGAACACCTCCACCCCGGGAGTCGCCCCCGGGCGCACCGCGCCCCACACGTCCCGCCCGTCGTCGAGCAGCCGGCGCACGACGTGGCGGCCAACGAACCCGTCCGCGCCCGTGACGAGGACGCTCCTCATGCCAGCCGCGCCAGGTCGGCGTCCACCATCATGCGCACCAGCTCGGCGAATCCGATGCGCGGGCGCCATCCCAGCTCCGAGCGGGCCTTGCTCGCGTCGGCCTGGAGCTCGTCCACCTCGGCGGGACGGACCAGGGTGGGATCGACCTGCACGTACTGCCGCCAGTCGAGCCCGACGTGGCTGAACGCGATCTCGCACAACTCGCGCACCGAGTGCGTTTCACCGGTGCCGATCACGTAGTCCGTGGGCTCGGGCTGCTGCAGCATGCGCCACATCGCGTCCACGTAGTCGCCGGCGAACCCCCAGTCGCGGCGCGCCTCGAGATTGCCGAGCGGCAGTGCCGCTGCGCGGCCGCGCACGATGCGCGCGACGCCGTGCGACACGCGGCGCGTGACGAATTCGAGGCCGCGCCGTGGCGACTCGTGGTTGAACAGGATGCCGCTCACCGCGTACAGGCCGTACGACTCGCGGTAGTTCACGGTGATCCAATGGCCGTAGACTTTGGCGACCCCGTAGGGCGAGCGCGGATAGAACGGCGTGGTCTCGCGCTGCGGCGTCTCGAGGACCCTGCCGAACATCTCGGACGAGCTCGCCTGGTAGACGCGCGCCTCCGGGTGCGCCAGGCGCACGGCCTCCAGCAGCCGCGTGACGCCGAGGGCCGTGAATTCACCGGTCAGCACCGGCTGGGTCCAGGACGTGGGGACGAAGCTCTGCGCGGCGAGGTTGTACATCTCGGTGGGCCGTGACTCCCGCACCACGGCCGTCAGCGAGTGCTGGTCGAGCAGGTCGGCCGGCACGATGCGGACGCGATCGAGGAGGTGGCCGATGCGCTCGTAGGAGTCGTGCGAGGTCCGTCGGACTACGCCCACGACGTCGTAGCCGCGCTCGAGCAGCAGTTCGGCGAGGTAGGACCCGTCCTGGCCGGTGATCCCGGTGATGAGGGCCGTCGGACGCCGGGGTTGCCGCGCCCCGGCCGTCCGTGTAGGTTTCGCCCGCTTTCCGCCCCGGGCGCTCCGCGCTCCTGGCGTGCGGCGTGGACTCATCGCATCCCTGGATCGGCCATCATATGGCTCGAGTGTGCGAAATCTGTGGCAAGGCGCCGTCGGTCGGGCGCAACGTCAGCCACGCGAACAACAAGACCCCGCGCCGCTGGTTGCCCAACCTGCAGCGCGTGCGGGCCCTCGTGGACGGCACCACCCGCCGGATGCGCGTCTGCACCCAGTGTCTCAAGTCCAACCGGGTGACCAAGGCCGCCTGATACGAGAAAGGGGGACCCGTGGGGTCCCCCGTGCGCAGCGCCACTCCCCGCCCGCTCACTCACCCAGCAGTTCGATCCGGGCCACGTCCGCCCCGTCTCCCGTGCGGTGCCCGAGCTTGACGATCCGGGTGTACCCGCCCGGCCGCGCCGCGAACCGCTTGCCGATGTCGGCGAACAGGCGGTGACTGACCTCTTTGTCCTTGATCCGCCGCTCCACGATACGGCGCGCGTGCAAATCCCCCCGCCGGGCGAGCGTGATGAGCCGCTCGGCGTACGGGCGCAGCTCCTTCGCCTTGGCCTGGGTCGTGACGATCCGCTCGTGGCGAAACAGGCTCGTGGCGAGGTTGGCGAGCAACGCCTTCTTGTGGCTCGCCGTGCGCGACAGCTGCCGGCCCTTCACCCGATGGCGCACGTCACTCCTCTCCGCCCGCCACGACCTGCGCGAGCGGCGCGGTGCCTGGGTCGAGGATCTGGAACTCGCCGTCCCGCTCTTCGAGCTTCATCCCGAGATTGAGCCCCTCGCGCCGCAGCAACTCGGCGATCTCGCCCAGCGCCTTCTCGCCCACGTTCTTCACCCGCAACAGATCTTCCTCGCGGTACTGCACGAGATCCGCCAGCGTGCGGATGTTCGAGTTCTTGAGCGAATTCACCGACCGCACCGACAGCCCCACATCATCGATGGAGCGGTTGAGCAGCTCGGCGAGGCGCATGTCGCCGGCGGACGCACCCGACGCCGCCGGCTGCGTCACCACGGGCACCTTGCCGAAATCGATGAAGTAGCGGAAGTGCTCCTGCGCCAGCGCCGCCGCGTACGCCACGGCGTCCTCGGGCGAGATCGTGCCGTTGGTCTCGACCGTGAGCGTCAGGCGGTCGTAGTCGGTGCGCTGGCCCACGCGCGTCTCGGCCACCGTGAAGTTGGCGCGCCGCACGGGATTGTAGATCGAATCGATGCGCACCAGGTCGATGGGCAGCGACCGGTCGATCGGATGCTGCTCGGCCTCGACGTACCCGCGCCCCTTGTTCACGTACAACTCGACCGTGATGTCGCGGTCGTCCTGCAGTGTGAACAACAGGTGATCGGGGTCTACGACCGTCACCGCGCCGTGCAGCTCGATGTCGCGGGCGTACACCGGTCCCGCGCTGTCGCGCCGGATGTGCAGCACGGCCTCGTCCACGTCCGGAGCGAGCACCAGCGTCAGATGCTTGAGGCGCTGGATGATCTGGTGTACGTCCTCCACCACGCCCGGCATGGTCTGATGCTCGTGCACCACGCCGCTCAGGCGGAACCCCCAGACCGCGGCGCCGCGGAGCGAGGAGAGCAACAGCCGCCGCAGCGAGTTGCCCAGGGTGTAGCCGTAGCCGCGCTCCAGCGGTTGCAGCCGGAACTCCGCGGCGTTGGGGTTGTCTTCCCGCTTGGTCATCTCGACCACGTGCGGGTGCACCAGTCCGGTCAAATCGAGAGTCATCATCACTTGGAGTAGAGCTCGACGATGAGCTGTTCCTGGGCGGCCACCGGGATCGTATCCCGCGTGGGCCGTTCGGTCATACGCCCCACGGCCTGCGTCGCATCCACCGTGAGCCATGCGGGCGGCTGCGTCCGGGCGAACTGTTCCAGCGCGGCCCGCACGCGCGTCAGCTCGCGGCTGCCGGCCGCCACCCGCACCTCGTCGTTCACCCGCACCCGGAACGACGGCACGTCCACGGTGCGACCGTTGACCTGGATGTGGCGGTGCCGCACGAGCTGGCGCGCATCCCGCCGCGAGGCGCCGAAGCCCATCCGGTAGACGAGGTTGTCGAGCCGGCTTTCGAGCGCGACGAGCAGCGCCTCACCCGTGACGCCGGGCTCGCGCAGCACGCGCTCGAACACGTTGCGGAACTGGCGCTCGTTCACGCCGTAGATCCGCTTGACCTTCTGTTTCTCGCGCAGCTGCTTGGCGTATTCGGACGTCTTGCGCCGGCGGCCCGTGGACTGTCCGTGCTCCCCGGGAGCGTACGCGCGGCGCTCGATCGCGCACTTTTCGGTGAGACACCGCGTGCCCTTCAGGAAGAGCTTGGTGCCCTCCCGCCGGCACAACTTGCAGACCGGGCCCGTGTAGCGCGACATGCGTCAGACCCTCCGCCGCTTCGGCGGCCGGCACCCGTTGTGCGGGATCGGCGTCACGTCCCGGATGGACCGGATCTGCAACCCGGCCGTCGCCAGCGCCTGGATGGCGGACTCGCGTCCCGATCCCGGCCCCTGGACCCGCACGTGCACGCGCTTCACACCCAGACTCAGCGCCTCCCGCGCCGCCTGCTCCGCCGCCACGGTCGCGGCGAACGGCGTCGACTTCTTCGACCCCTTGAACCCCGCCTTGCCGGCCGAGCCCCAGGTGAGCGCGTTGCCTTGCATGTCGGAAATCGTGATCAGCGTATTGTTGAACGTCGCCGTGATGTGGGCCACGCCCTCCGCCTCGACCACCTTCTTCGCGCGTCGCGCGCCCGTGACTTTCGCCTGTGCCATACGCCTACTTCTTCATGACCGGCTTCTTCTTGCCGGCGATCGCGCGGCGGGGGCCCTTCTTGGTGCGCGCGTTCGTGTGCGTGCGCTGCCCGCGCACCGGGAGATTACGCTTGTGGCGGCCGCCGCGATACGTCCCGATGTCCATCAGCCGCTTGATGTTCATCGCCGTTTCGGTCCGCAGCGCGCCCTCCACACGGTAGTCGCGCTCGATCACCTGCCGCAGCCGGGCCACCTCGGCGTCACGCAGGTCGCGGACCCGCGTGTCGGGGCTCACGCCGGTCTCCGCGAGGATCCGCTTCGCGTTGTGCCGGCCGATGCCGAAGATGTACGGAAGTGCGAACTCGATCTTCTTTTCGCGCGGGAGATCCACGCCAGCTATACGCGCCATCCGCTACCCCTGCCGCTGCTTGTGCTTGGGCGTGCGCCGGCAGATGACCCGTACCACCCCGCGGCGGCGGATCACCTTGCAGTGCTCACAAATCGGTCGAACGCTGGTCCGTACTTTCACCGGGTCCTCGCGGGCCTTCGTGTTCGGATTGAGCCGTGAACTATAGACGGGGCTTCGAGTTGCCGCAAGGCCACGAGCTCACGCGCCGTACCCACCAACGGGGCCTCCCAGCAGCTCCCCGCCCCGAAAACACCCCGCCCCCGGGCCGACTGGCACCAGGGGCGGGAACGCACCATTGCGACCGCGGGAATCCGTTAGGGCGCCGGCGTCAGGAGCGCGTAATACTGCGCCACGCTGAATCCGGTCGGATCCACTTCGAAGTAGCGGCCCCGGGCGAAGTGCCCGGTGGTGGGGAAATAGGGTGGCGGATCCGTAAACGCACAGGCATCATACGAATACCGCTTGAGGTTGCCGGTCCCGCTGGTGGTGCCCACCGCGCCGCGGGTCTCCTGGATGATCCCTCCCGTGAGGTACAGGCAGCCGCGCCCCCACGTCACCGTCTCGCAGTGCTCCGTGGTGGTCGCCCCAGTGCTGTAGTTCTGGACCGTGAAGTTCGACAGCGCCAGGACGACCGCGTGCATGAACTCGTCCTTGGTGTCGTCGAACGTGTAATAGGTCGTGCTCGACGTCGGCCGCACCGGCGCGTTGATGGTGTTGTCGGACACGGTGATGTCGTCCCCGCTGAACAGCCCCAGGATGTCGGCGCACGTCCCGGCCGCCGGGTTCGTGGCCAGGGTGATGTCGTCGGCGATGATGATGCCGCCCGTGGCGGCGACGGTCACGCGGCCACGCACCACGCCGCTGACCGCGACCTTTCCCTGCACGTAGATCACGCCCTTGAAGCTCGGATTGAGCAGACGCGTGATCGGGAACAGAAACGCCGCGTCGGCGGGACGCTTGGCCGTGACGAGCGGCGACACCGTCCCGGGGTAGGGCAGCCACTGCCCCTTGAGATCCACCGGCACGAACGCCCCGGTGAGCGAATCGGAGCCGCCGAGCAGGCAGCGCCGACCGGCGCCGGTCAGGGCATTCGACCAGGAGTCGCTTCCCGAGGTCCCGTGCAGCTTGGCCGAGCGGAATGTCGTAACCCCGAGCACCGTGTGGTAGTGGCCGCACTGCTCCGAATTGCGCATCCGGTTCGAGCTGTAATCGGCCGGCACGTTGGCCACCACCCAGGCCGGATCGGTGGACCGGTAGATACGAAAGAAGCCCTCGTTGTCCCCCGTGACCTGGCCGTCGTCGTTGAGGTCGACGGCGATGAACTCGATGCGCAGCGTCGCCTCACCCGGTCCGCCGTTGGTGTTGCCGATGAAGGCCGCGTTCCCGGCCGTCGCCTGGACCTGCAGCTTCAACAGGTCCGCGGTCTGCGGCATCTCGATGCGGGGCACGTTTTGGGTGTACCCCCCGTTGAACGTGCCGTAGGACAGGCCCTGGATGGTCTTCGCCGTCGTCACGGGACCGTGGAACGTGGCGCCCGAGGAGTAGATCTTGAGGAAGTCGTTGGTGTGGACTGGCCCCCAGATCTGATCGCCGCCGCCGAACGAGATGTTGGACGGCTCGACGTTCGTGAAGTAGGCGTACTTCGAGAAGCTCTCCTGGACGACTTCCAAACGTCGCACGACGCGATTGCCGAAACCGTCGGAGACGTCAGTCACCACGCTGCCGAACACGCCGTACTGCCCGGACGTGATGCCGGTGGGCCCGACGTACAACGAGCGCCGGATGTTCGGAATCGGGTTCCCCGCCCCGTCATAGACCACCACCTGGTTCTCGAGTGTGTTGTAGCCCGAATCGGGATAGAGCGACCGGCTGCCGTTGACCCGGGACCGCGCCAACTCCAGCCCGGCGTCGGCCGCGGATTCGAGGGCGTTGAGGCGGTCGCGCCCGCGGTTCACCAGCGTCGTGTTGCTGCTCATCACGATCGCGCCGGCCGCCACGGTCACGATCGCAACCGTGACGAGCAGGACGGTGATGAGCGCGATGCCGTGTTCGTTGCCAAGTGTACGTCGCATACGTCGCATCCAGTGGTAAATGGGACGGCCGGTTACGGAATTGTGACCGGCCCCGCGGTCGCCCGCGTGGACAGCTTCGGCGTGCAATCCTGCGCCGCCAAGGCGTAGTAGTACGTCTTGCCGGACACCACGACCTCGTCGTTGAACACGTAGGTCACCTGCCCGGCCGGAATGCTCTGATAGGGTTCTCCGAAGTCCGGGTTGGCGGCTTCGCGGCGCCAGATCACATAGCGGACCACGTCGTCTTCGCCGCCGCTTTCGTCGGTCGCCCGGGGCCACGTCAGCGTCACCTGCGGCGAGCCGGTGGCGCCCACCGTGAGCGCAGTACCGAGGACGACTCCCAGAATCGGCTCGTCTCCGCACGTCTTCTTCTCGGCCAAACCGGCATTGGGCATCCGGATGAACCGCTCCACCGTGCGGCGGCGTTCGCGCGCTCCCGTCATCCCGTTGGTCCCGGTCAGGGACAGACGGATCCCCCGGATCGAATCGACGCGCGCCGCCAGGCCGGTATCGCTCACCGCCCCGTGCATCTTCACGGTGTGCCGCAGCGGCAGCGTCGCGTTGGGCACCGCGGCGATGGCCAGCGGCATCACCAGCCGGTGATACTGGAAAAACTCCTGACCCGGCGTCTTGAGGAGGTTGCGCGCCACCAGCTCGGGCGGCAGCGTGTTGACCTTGCGCATGAGCACGTAATCGTCCGCGCGCGCGGTCGTGGAATCGGGTCGGAAAAAGAAGATGATCGTCTCGGCCGCACTGTTCGCGCCCCCGAGGTCGCGGTAGTTCGTGTCGGGATAGGCGAACGTCGTGTTCGGCAGCGTGAACCGCTGCGCCAGCGTGAGCGCGGTCACCGTCCCCGGCGGCGCGTCGGGGTCGTAGTAGATCGCGAAGGGGTCGTTGTCCACGTTGGTCGAGTAATCCGCATTGAACGCGACCACGTCCGGCCCGGCGTAGATGATGAATGGCTGATTCGGCGCGACCCCCATACCGGAGGCCCGCAGGTCCTGCGCGAGCATGTCACTGGCGTACCGGACATTCTGTAGCGCGTTCATGCGGTCCGTGGCGGCCGACAACGCCCGGGTCTCCCGCGTCATGACGCTCAACGCGCCCGCCATTACGGCGCTGAAGATCAGCATCGCGATGAGCAGCTCGGGCAGAGTCATGCCTCCCGTAGAGGCGAGCCGTGGGCGCTTCACGGTGCCGCCACGGTGATGGTGCGCGCAACCGGCTTGAGGAGCGCCGGTCCCGTCACCGTGACCGTCACGACCTTGTGGTCGGTCGCCGGGGACACACCGAGCACCCGTGTGATCGCGGTGACGCGGGTGTACCCGGCCATGCCCGGGAGATTCGTCTCCGTCGCGACGAACAGGCTCTCGAGCCGCCCGTAGACGGGCTCGAGGCGCACCTGGTCGAGCCGATCGGTCACCAGGTTGGTGGCACCCTCCTGCCGGTCGGTGGTAGCCACCGTGTGCAGCAGGCGCCCCGTCGTGCTGGCGAACCCGACGATCACCACCATCAGGATGACCAGGGCGATCATCACTTCCACGAGCGTGAACCCCTTGCGCGCGCGCATCAGAACCCCCTCTGCCAACCGGACGTGCCGAAACGGTACCAGGACATGCGGCCGGTCGACCGCTCTACCTCGATCGCACGCGTGTCCTCGGGATGCGTGCCCGCCACGCCGCGCAGGGACGTCAGGTAGAAGCCCGCCGCTTCGCTCGCGGTGCCGTTGCGGTGGAACGTGAGCGATCGCAGCCCCCCGTGGAGCTGCGAGAACGTCACGGGGCCGGCACCCATCGGCCGTGCCGTGGCCGCGCCGAGGCCGAACACCACCGTCTCGCCGATCGGATGCCCCCGGCGCCGCTCGCCGGCATCCACAAGCCCGTCGTTGTTCGCATCGCCATGGACGTAGATCATCTGGTTGGGAACGTCGAACGTGACGATCACGTCGTGCTGGCGCGACAACGCCTGGCGCTGGGCCGCCACCAGGATCGTTCCCACGCCCAGCATCGCACTCTCCATCCGGTACCGGATGAAGTTGACCCGGGGAGCAACGATGGCGGTGAGGAGCCCGAGCAGGATCATCACGATGAGAAGCTCCACGATCGAGAACCCGGCCGGAACACGCCCGGACGGTCCGCCGCGAGCCGCGCGCAAACCCACATTCCACCTCCGGCAGCCGGACCGTCGCCGGCCGTCCGCCTCGTGCGAACGCCCCGGGACCCCTCGGCTTTGCGTCCCGCGGTCGCCCGCGGTTTGCCCTTGTCGGATCGCCACCGTCGTCTCCCCGAGTGGGAGCACCGACGTGCGCCACCGTGTCACTTGGCAAAGCTGATGCCCAAGATCGCGCGCCCGCCGGGACAATCTCCAAGCTGCTGCGAAATCAGTACTTATACACACGCTGCTGCCCCCCTTCGACACCATCTACGATGGGCCAAGACTCCGAATGCTGCAAGCTCCCGCGTCGCATGCGCAATCTCTTGCACCACTCCGCAGTGACGTTGACGACAGTGTCGCGCCGCTGCGGGCTACTCCGGCACACTCCGCACCTCGCTCAGCACCCAACCTCCGGCCACCAACCGGAAACCGAGAAACACGGTCTCGCGCCGCTCGTCCGCCGTCCCCCGCACCACGTAGCGCCGGTCCAACTCAACGAACCCCTTCCCCCGCTCCACCTCACGCACCGTCACCACGCGGATGCTCAATTCCTCGGCCGCGCCGAGGTAGCGGTGCAGCAACTCCCCCGCCTGGGCCCGACCCACCGGTGCCGAGGGGTCCGCGCCCGGCAGCTGGAGTATCACCCCGGAGCTGCGCGCCACAAGGGCCGCGACGTCGTGCTCGAGCCACGCCCGGCGCGCCGCCTGCGCGGTGGCGCCCAGCGTCTCGTCCTGCCGCATCCCCCCCGGCGTCAGCGCGACCACGCCCCACAGCAGCCAGACGCTCATGCCACCGCCTTCTGGAACCGTGCCCAGGCGGCCACCGGATCGTCCGCGGCCGTCACGGACCTCCCCACGACCAGATGCGTCGCTCCGCTCCGGCTCGCCGCGCCCGGCTCCACCACTCGGGCCTGGTCACCGGCCGCGTCCCCTGGCAGGCGCACGCCGGGGACCACGAGCCACGGCTCGGGTCCGAGGGCTTCCCGCAGCAGCGGGACCTCCTGGCCCGAGGCGACGACCCCGCGCAGTCCGGCTTGGAGAGCCAGTCGCGCCAGCCGCGCGGCTTCGACGCCGACGTCGGGGACGCCACGCCCGAGAATGGCCGCGAGCCCCGGAGCGTCGTGCGAGGTCAGGACGGTGACACCCACCAGCGCCATCTCACCGGCTGCGCCGGCCGCGGCATCCAGCATCCGCGGCCCGCCGAGGCAGTGCACGGTCGCCATCGCCACGCCGTGGTCGCGTGCCGCGGCGACGGCCCCGGCGACCGTCGAGGGGATGTCGTGCCATTTGAGGTCGAGGAAGACCCGCAGCCCGCGATCGACGAGCGCCCGCACCAGTCCCGGGCCTTCACGACCGAAGAGCACCGATCCCAGCTTGACCCACCGGACCCCGACGAGGCGATCGGCGAGCGCGAGCGCCTCGGCGCCGGCCGGCTGGTCGAGCGCCACGATGAGTTCAGCCACGCGACAGCTCCCGGGCGATCCGTTCCGGCACCCGCGGGTCGGCGAGGGCAGCGGTGCCGATCGCCACCAGCGTGGCGCCAGCGCCGAGGTACTCGCGGGCGTCCCCGGCGGTGCGAATCCCGCCTACGCCGATGACGGGCATCCCGACTCGTTCGCGGACTAGGCGTGTTGCCCGGACGCCCACGGGGAGCAATGCCGGACCGCTCACGCCGCCGAATCCGTTGCCGAGACGGCCCTCCAGCTCACCCGGCATCGTGTTCACCAGCGACACTGCGTCCGCTCCTTCCTCCCGAGCCACCAGGGCCAACGCCGCCACGTCGGGCACCGCGGGGGATAGCTTGACCACGAGCGGCTTGGTGGCGACCGCGCGGCAGCGTCGGACCAGCGGCCCGAGCTGGTCGGGCGCCGCGCCGAACTCGAGTCCACCCGCGGCGGTGTTCGGGCACGAGGCGTTCAGCTCGAACGCCGTGATCGTCTCATACCCCGTGAGGCGCTCGACCACGCGGGCATAGTCCTCCACCGTCGCGCCCGCGACGTTGACGATGACACGGGCTCGCCGTAGGCCGGCGAGCCATGGAACGTCCACCGCGGCGACGTGATCGAGCCCCGGGTTCGCGAGCCCGACGGCGTTGAGCATGCCGCCGCGGAATTCGGCCAGCCGCGGTGCTCCGTGGCCGCGGCGCGGCTCGGGTGTCACCGCTTTGGTGATGATCCCACCCAGCGCCTCGAGATCGAGGACGCCTGCCACCTCGTGACCGAATCCTGCTACGCCCGACGACAGGAGCACCGGATTCTGAAACGTGCTGCCCAGGAACGGGATGCCGGCTCCGGTCACAGTTCTGGCCGGACCGGCACGTCCTGCGGACGTGGGCGCTGCACCGGTGCGGCGGGACGCTGGGGCGTCCGGGCCGGCGCGCGCGCGGTGTCGGCCGCGGCCGGCGCCGGCCCGGCTGCGAACACCCCGTCCCACAGGGGCCCCCGAGGCCCGGGCCGAGGCGCGGGGACCCGCCCCCCGCCGAGCCCAGTGGCCGACACCGCGGCGAGCCCGAGGGCACGCGCGAGGGAATCCTCGAGGGCCGCGTAGCCCGGGCTGACGCGTCCGCGCGCGGCGTGGAGATACGGCGACTCCGGGTAGGCGGCCTCGAGCCGGGCCGCGACCGAATCGCGGCGGTCGGGCAGCAGCGGCAGGGCCGCCACGAGCGCCTTGGGGGCGAACAACGACTCCGGATGCCGCGCGGCGACGTCGAGGAACAGCGCGCCCGCGAGGCGGGCCGCGCGGAGGGAGTCGCGGGCCAGCTCGGCGGCACGGAACGCCATGACCGGGCCGAGATCGCGAGCCATGACGCGTGCGAGCAGCGCGTCCAGCACTCCGGCCTCGGGCCCGATCCGGCCACCGCCCGCCCGCATCCGGTTCAACTCCTCCAGCACCAGCGCGAGGTCGGTTCGGTCCTGCGCCTGCGCGGCGGTGGCGCGGAGGCGGCGGAGGCGCGCCGTTTCCCCTTCCGATCGGCCCGCGGCGGTCCGCTCCGCGGACTCGTAGCGCACGGCGGCGGCCGCGAAATCCCCAGCGGTGAAGCGCCGATCCCCGTCCGCCAATAGCAGACGCGCGCGCGCGTCACCCGGCACGCGGCTAGCGGCGAACGCGCCGTCCAGCGCCGCGGACGCGGCGGGCGGTCCCGCGGCGGCCGCCGCGTCGTCGAGCAGCGACGCCCATTCCCCTTCATCGAACCGGCCCCCGAGCGCCGCCGGGAATGCCGCGAGACCCTCATCCACTCGCCCGACGCGGAACAGGACACGCACTCGGGCCTGCGCGGCCTCACGCTCGCCGGACGCTTCGTAGCGCGCGATCGCGCCCGGCAGATCGCCGCGGGCCTCCGCCGCACGCCCCGCGAGATACTCGGCGCGCGCGCTGCGGCGGCGGTCGCGCGACGCGAGCGCCGGCTGGAGCTGGCGCAGCGCCTCCTCGGGCGCGCGGAGGATGAGGGCGCATTCACCGGCGATCAAGGCGACCCGCTCCCGCAACCCGGGGTCCGACACCTCGACCAGCGCGAGGGCGATGGTGGAGCGGGCGCCGGCGCACGAACCGGCCCGCACCAAACCTTCCGCGTGCAGCACCCACGCGTCGTCGGCCCAGCGACTACTCGGGTGCCGCACGTGCACCGACTCCGCCTTGAGCGCCGCGCGCACCCAGTGGCCCCGCGCCTCGCCGTCGAGCCCGCGCTCCTCGGCCCGCCGCGCCTGGCCCGCCGCCCGCTCCGCCGTCCACATCGCGTTGTAGTACACGCACGCGGTCACCGGCGCCGCGAGCGCGATCCAGGCGACCGCACGGAGACTCACCGGCCCGCTCCCGACGCAAGACCGGACTTGCGCTCGAACTCGACCAGGTAGGCGACGATCCCCTCGGCGAGGGCTTGCGCGAGCTTCCGCTGGCCCAACGCCGAGCCGAGGAACCGGCCGTCCTCGCGGTTCGTGGCGAAGCCCGCCTCGACGAGAATCGCGGGGCGACCGGCGGTGTTCAGCACCACGAACCCGGCCTGCTGGACGCCGCGGTTCCTGCCCGGGTGTACGCCGGCGAGCTGGACCTGGACCAGGTCGGCGAGCCGGGCGGACTCGCGCAGGTACTCGTTCTGCTGCAGATCGCGGATGATGAACCCCAGGTCGCCTTCGTTCTGATGACTCGTGGTTTCGAACCGGATGGCGTCGTTCTCCATCTGCGCCACGCGCCGCTGGTCCTCGGTCTTCGCGTCGCTCATGAAGTACGTCTCGACACCGTTGGGCACGCGCTGACGCGACCCCCGCGGCATGGCGTTCACGTGAATGCTGACGAACAGGTCGCAGGTCGCACGGCACGCGGCGCCGCGATCCCGCAGGTCGATCAGCGTGTCGGTGGCCCGGGTGAGCCGTACCCGCACGCCCCGCCGCACCAGCTCGGCGCGCAGCAGGCGCCCGATCGCGAGCGTGACGTGCTTCTCCGACTGGCCGGCGGGCAGGTGCACGCCCGGGTTGCCGGGATCCCGGCCGCCGTGACCCGGATCCACCACGACGCTGTACTCGCGGCGCAGACCGGTGAGCGGATGCGGTGGGGGCAACACCAGCGCGGCCACGGGGGGCGGCAACTCTTCGAATCGTGCCGCGGCCCCGACCCAGCGGTAGCGGCCGGCCGCGGCGCGCGGGACCGCATCGGTCAGCCACGGCAGGGGCACGAACAGCGTGTCGCGCACGAGATAGGGAGACGACACCAGCGAATACACGCTGCCGGCGGCCGTCGCGAACGGGGACCCCAGCTCGAAGCGGAACTCGAGATCCCCGAGGCTGACGATCGCGCTCGCACCGTCGAACCGGGTGGCGAGCCCGAGGGGGCCGGCGAGGCTGGGTGCCGCCACCACAGCCGCTCCGCGCTCGAGCAGTACGGGGATCACGGCCTCGCCGCGCGGCGTCGCGATGATCACGACCGCCGGCGCCCCGGGTCCCCCCGCCACGAGGAGTGCCGCCAGGAGGGCGGTCACGTGCCCCGCCCCCGCAGCGCGCGCGCCATCTCGCGCTCGGCGTCCCGGCGCTTCAGGTCTTCCCGCTTGTCGAACCGCTTCTTCGGCCGGACGAGGGCGATCGCCACCTTGGCCCGCCCGCGGGCATTGAAGTACAGCTCGAGCGGCACGATCGTGTGCCCCTGCTGCGTCGTGGCGCCGAGCAGCTGCTTGACCTGCCGCCGATGGAGGAGCAGCTTGCGCGACCGCGCCGGCGGCGGGTTGTTGTAGGACCCGTGCTCGTAGGGGGCGATGGTGAGCCCTTCGATCCAGACCTCCTCATTGCGCACGTGGGCGTACGCCTCTCCCAGGCTGGCTCGCTTGGCGCGCAATGACTTGACCTCGGGCCCGCTGAGCACGAGCCCGGCCTCCCACGTCTCGAGGATGTGGTAGTCGTGCCGTGCGCGGGGATTACGGGCGATGACGGTCTTGTTCACGGCGCATGCGCAAGATAGGAGTCGCCCCGAGAGGGGTCAAGCCAAGAGTTGACTTGAGGTTATACCACGTCCTATACTTCGCCGTTCCAGCAGTCGTGCCGAAGTGGTGGAATTGGTAGACGCGCTGCGTTCAGGGCGCAGTGGGCGCAAGCCCGTGTGGGTTCGAGTCCCACCTTCGGCACCTGAGCACCGGGACCGGAGCCGCGCCTCCGGCACCCGGCGTCAGTACCGCGCCATTGCCGGCTCCACATCCCGCGCCCATGCATCGATCCCCCCCCGCAGGCTCCGGGCGCGCGCAAACCCGGCGGCCCGCAGCAGGTGGACGGCGCGCAGTGAACGGATGCCGCGGTGGCAGTAGGCCACGATCTCCCGATGTCCGTCCAGCTCGCCCAGCCGCGCCGGCAGCTCGCCCAACGGGATGTGCCGCGCGCCCGGGATCGCCGCGATCGCCACCTCGAACGGCTCCCGGACATCGAGCAGCACCAGGTCCGGGGCCCCGCGCTCCCGAGCCAGTTCCTGCGCCGTGACCTCGACCCCCGTCCCCCCGCGTCCCGCGTCCTCGTACCCGCAGAAGGCATCGTAATCGATCAATTCGGTGATCGTCGGACGGGAGCCGCACACCGGACACTGGGGGTCTTTGCGCAGCTCGAGCTCGCGCACCTGCAGGCGCAGGCCGTCCACCAGCCAGAGGCGGCCCACGAGGGACTGGCCGATGCCGAGCACGAGCTTGATCGCCTCGAGCGCCTGGATGGATCCGATGAGGCCGGGGAGAACGCCGAGCACGCCGCCCTCGGCGCACGACGGCACCAGATGCGGCGGCGGCGGCTCGGCGTAAAGACACCGGTAGCAGGGGCCACGCCGCGCATCGAACACCGACGCCTGACCGTCGAACCGGAAGATCGCGCCGTACACGTTCGGCTTTCCCAGCAGCACGCACGCATCATTGACCAGGTAGCGCGTGGGGAAGTTGTCGCTCCCGTCCACGATCACGTCGAAGCGATCGAGAACCGCGCGCGCGTTGTCCGCGGTGAGCCGCGCGTCGAACGTCTCGAGCGTGACGTGCGGATTGAGGTCGGTCAGGCGGGCGCGCGCCGACTCGACCTTCGACCGACCCACGGCGCCGGAGCCGTGGAGGATCTGCCGCTGGAGGTTGGAGACGTCCACGGAATCGAAGTCCACCAAACCGATCGTGCCGACGCCGGCAGCGGCCAGGTAAAGCGCGGCGGGCGAGCCCAGGCCCCCCGCCCCGACGATCAGCACCCGCCCGTCGGCCAACCGGCGCTGGCCGTCGACGCCGACGTCGGGCAACGCGAGGTGCCTGGCGTAGCGTACCAGCTCCGCGTGGGACAGCGGGAGGGGCGTCATCGCCGTCGGGCCGGCGAGGCGCCGCGGGTCAGACCGGCGACGTGCTCGTGACGCGGTACACGTGGGCCTCGTCGTGCAGGAGATCGGCCAGGGAGATGCCGCTCAGCACGGCGTTGATGCGCTGTGCCAGGACGCGCCACACCGGGCGGAGCGTGCACCCCGCATCGGGCCCGCACCGTGACGCGTGCACAGGATGGCAGTCGCAGTTCACCTCGAAGGTGGCCCGCTCCGCGGCCAGGAGCACGTCGCGCACCGTGATCTCCGCCGGCGCCCGCGCCAGCGAGTAGCCGCCGCGCGCCCCGCGAACGGAGGTGACGATCCCCGCCCGCCGCAGGCGCAGCAGGATCTGCTCCACGTAGTCCGGCGGCAGTTGCTCGTTGGCGGCGATACGGCGCGCCGGGATCGGTCCATCGTCGGACCGCTGCGCGAGGTGCACCGCGACCAACATGGCGTACTCGCCCCACGTCGTGACGCGCATGGGCGCAATCTGCGACTCGGAAACTCGGCATACAATGGGCGAATCGCATGGTTGGCGAAAGATAGCGTGAAGGTTCGTTCATTTGGGGTCCTGCCGGGCGCGCGCCAACGGTGTTTATTATTGACCCGTAGCCCTTCCGGGAGGCCCATGGCGGAGCAGGAGATCGGCATCGTCACGCACTACTTCGACCGGCCGGGCGTCGCCGTGATCAAGTTGACCGCGGGCGAGCTCGCCGTTGGTGACCAAGTGCGGTTCGTGGGTCACACGAGCGACTTCACCGAGACGATCGAGTCCATGGAAGTGGATCATGCCGGGGTGACCCGAGCGATGGAGGGCCACGAAGTGGCTGTGAAAGTCGTGGCCCGGGTCCGGCCGCACGACAAGGTCCTCAGGCTCGCCTGAGTCCGGCCGCGCATGCGTCCCTGCCGAGCCCTGATCATCCTGGTCATCGCCGGCGCACCCGGTGTCACGGCGCAGGACGCCGAGGCGCGGCCCAGCGCCACGGCGGCCGACGCGCAGTTCATGCGGGCGATGATCGCGCACCACGCGCAGGCGGTGACGATGACCGGCCTGGTACCCGCGCGCAGCGGTCACCGCGACCTGCGCCTGCTGGCCGAGCGAATGGCCGTCTCGCAGACCGACGAGATCGCGACGATGCGGCGCTGGCTACAGCGGCACGACCGCGGCCTCGGCGCCGCCGGCCCCGACCACGCGCACGACGATACGGCGGCCGCCCCGGCGCTCATGCAGGGCATCCTGACACCCGAGGCGATGGCCCGACTGGCCCGGGCGACGCGCGTCGAGTTCGATCGTCTGTTCCTCGAGGGGATGATCACGCACCACGAGGGAGCGCTGACCATGGTGGCGGCGCTGTTCGCGACGGCGGGCGCGGCGCAGGAGCCGCGCCTGTTCGATCTCGCCGCGGAGATCGATGCCGGCCAGCGTGCCGAGATCCGGCGCATGCGCACGCTCCTGGAATCCTTGCCCGCCGGCGCCGCGGGCCCCTGACCACCCACCCCGGACCGAAAGCCAACATGCGATTCGCACACGACCGCCCGCGTCCCCCGGCGCGCCATCGCGCCCCGCTGGCTTCACTCGCCCTCGCCGCGGTCACCCTGTTTTCGGCACCCGGCGTCGCCGCGCAGGCCGACAGCGGCGTCTCCGGGCTCACGGACCCGCGCGTCGGACTCCGCGCGGGATACGAGGACGCCGAGGTTGCGGCCAGGAGCCTGCGGCTGGTCGCGCACCGCCCACGGCCCGAGGGGTTCTTCAACCCGGCCAACCCGGTCGACCCCGGATTCCAGAACACCGACCTCGCGTTCCGCGGGCACCGCCTTTTCCTGGGCAGCTACCACGGCTTTCAGATCTGGGACATCGCGCAGCCGGCCAACCCCTCGCTGCGCACGGCCTTCGTGTGTCCCGGCGGCCAGGGCGATCCCTCGATCTACGGCCATCTGCTCTTCATCTCCGCACAGGAGACCCGGAGCCGCCGCGACTGCGGGACCGAGGGCGTGGCGGACAGCGTGAGCGCCGAGCGGTTCCGGGGCGTGCGCATCTTCGATATCCGGGACGTCGATCGCCCGGTGCAGGTGGCCGCCGTGCAGACCTGCCGGGGCTCGCACACCCACACGCTGGTTACCGACCCGGCCGATAGCTCCATCGTCTACGTCTACGTGTCCGGCATCAACCCCGTGCGGCCGGGCAACGAGCTGGCAGGATGCTCCGGAGCGATGCCGGAGGAGGACCCGAACACGGCACTCTTTCGCATCGACATCATCCGCGTGCCGCTGGCCGCGCCCCAGGACGCGCGGATCGTGAACTCGCCGCGCATTTTCGCCGACACGACCGGCGCCATCGCCGGGTTATGGCGCGGCGGCGCCCACGGCGAGGGCACGCAGACCACGGACACCACGGACCAGTGTCACGATATCACGGTGTTCGCCGATCTCGGACTGGCAGCCGGCGCGTGCTCGGGGAACGGTATCCTGCTCGACATCCGCGATCCGGCGAACCCGAAGCGCATCGCCGAGGTCAGCGATCCCAATTTCGCGTATTGGCACTCGGCGACGTTCAACAACGACGGTACCACGGTGCTGTTCACCGACGAGTGGGGCGGCGGCACCGAGGCCCGGTGCCGCGCCACCGATCGGCCGGAGTGGGGCGCCGACGCGCTGTTCACCCATCGGGCGGGCACGCTGCGGCTCGCGGGCTACTACAAGCTGCCGGTGCCCCAAACGGCCACCGAAGTCTGCGTCGCGCACAACGGGTCGCTGATCCCCGTGCCGGGACGCGACATCATGGCACAGGCGTGGTATGAGGGCGGCATCTCGGTGTTCGATTTCACCGATCCCGCGCACCCCGTCGAGATCGCGTTCTTCGACCGCGGGCCGATGAGCGCGACGGAGCTGCACGGCGGAGGGTATTGGTCGATCTACTGGTACAACGGATACCTCTACGGCTCGGAGATCCACCGCGGGCTCGACGTCCTCGCACTCGAGCCCAGCGCACACCTGTCCGCGAACGAGATTGAAGCGGCCAAGTTGGTGCGCTTCGACGAGCTGAACGTGCAGCGCCAGCCGACGCTGGTCTGGCCGGCGCACTTCGTGGTGGCGCGCGCGTACCTGGACCAGCTGCTGCGCGCGGACGGCCTGCGCCGCGGCTGGGTGGACGCCGTGGCCCGCGACCTGAACCGGGCGGAGCGGCTGCGCGGCCGCGCGCAGCGGACCGCCCTCACCGAGCTCGCGGCGCGGCTCGAGGGGGACGCCCCGAGCGCCGCCGACGCGACCCGGGTGCGGGCGCTGGCGGCGGTGGTGCGGCAACTGGCGGCGGCCGCGCGCTGATCGCGGCGCGCTAGGAAGCCGGCTCGGCGCGGGGCGGGTGCGCGAGCGGCGGGCTGACGCCGACGCCGACCTGGACGCTGAACACGTTGGCGCCCGTCGAGCGCTGCAGCCAGACGAGGCGGCCGGTCACGTTCCACATCACGCGCCCGCCGAAGATGTCGGCGCCGACGCCGCCGTGGGCGCCCTGGGCCACGCCGCGGTCCGGCCCGTCGCTCGGGAAACCCGCGAGCAGCGGCCCGAGGCCGGCGTAGAGGCGCCCCCAGCGGGGACGCAGCGACGCCTCATACGATGGCGCGAACAGCACCGCGCTGGGCTCGCACAGCTGCGTGCAACCCTCGCCGATCCGCAGCGGCGCGTAATCGAGGTGGAGGGCGAGCACGCCCGCCTTGCGCGTGTCGCGGCGAAACCGGATGCCGAGCGCCGGGCCGCGGGCCTCGAGCGGGCCACCCAGACGCGTGAGGACGCTGACCGTGGGCCCGAAGGTCCCCTGCAGCAGTTCGGTGCTGCGCGGATGGCTGAACGCGACCGACACGGTGGCTCGGCCTTCGAGGCCCTGAATGAAGCTCTGCGGAATCTGCACGAAGCGCCCCTCGATCATCCCCGCCGCATCGGCGGTGCCCACGCGCACGCCCAGGCCGAAGGCGTATCCGATCTGAGTGGACTCTAGCACCGGCACCGGCACCGGGCCCGAGCATTGGGCGAGCAAGGGCGCGCTCGACTCCCGCACGCGGGCGAGGCCGAACTGGGTGGCGGCGAACGGCGCGATACCCCCGGCGCCAACCGGGTAGTAGTAGGAATCCAGCCCGAAGAACGTCAGCTCGCGGACGCAGCTCGAATTGGACAGATCGCCGTAGCGGAGCACGCTCAGGCCGATCTCCGTGTCGTCGCCGGTGAGCGCCGCCACGGACCCGCCCCAGGCCCGGTACGATTGGCTGGTGCCCGCCCCATTCTCCAGGCCGATGACGCTGGCGGTGGGACCGAGACGGAAGCGCCGTTGCGCGTCGAGCGGGAACACGGCGACGAGCGCGCAGGCGAGCATGGTGACGGTGCGCATGGGTATGGGCATGGCCTCCACCATACACCCGTCAGGCGGGCGCCGCCGTGACTAGCGCGTTGGGGTGCCCGTGAGCGCGGTCACCGACGGGCGACGCGCGTTCAGCGCTGCAACACCCCGATGACCGCGGCCGCCGCGTTCATGCGCACGAGCCAGGACCACCCCTGCGCATTGAGGAGCCGGCGCGCCTTGTCGTACCACACGGCGCTGCCCGCCGTGAGGAACAGAATGGTGGCGCCCCACAGCGTCGTCGCGAGCTCCATGCCGGCCACGGGACCCGGAGGCACCCACAGGTGGCCCTTGAAGTGACGATAGAGGAAGGCGAAGACGAGCCCCCACAGGAGCGCGAGGATCGCCGATTGGACGATCATGCCGGGCAGCCGCGCTTCCAGGTTTGCTTCGGTGCGGTAGGACTCCATTCCCGTGGTGAACACCTTGCCCCACATGATGTAGTCGGCCACGTAGGCGACGAGGCCACCGGCCAGTCCCGACTGGATCCAGTTCACGCAACCGCCTCCCGCGACAATGGAATGCAGGATCAGCCGCCTCCGATGCCGCGCACCCCCGGCTCGGTCATGGCCCGCAGATCGAGCACCGCCTCGAGCTCCTCGCCCTGCAGCAGCCCCTTGTCGATCACGAGCTGCCGCACCGTCACGTTCTTCGCCACCGCTTCCTTCGCCAGCTTGGCGGCCTCGGCGTATCCGATCTTCGGCGCCAGGGCCGTCACGATCGCGGGGCTGCGATCGAGCCAGTACGCGCACTGCGCGGCATCGGCCTCGATCCCCGCCACGCAGCGCTCGGCGAACACGCGGCTCGCGGTGCCGAGAATGTGCGCCGTGAAAATCAGATTGTGCGCGATCATCGGCATCATCACGTTCAATTCCAGCTGGCCCGCCTCCGCCGCCGCGGCGATCGCGACATCGTTGCCGATCGCCTGGAAGCACACCTGGTTCACCATCTCGGCGATCGAGGGGTTGACCTTGCCCGGCATGATGCTGGAGCCGGGCTGCACCGCCGGCAGGACGATCTCGGCGAAGCCGGTGCGCGGTCCCGAGGCGAGCAGGCGGATGTCGTTCGCGATCTTCCCCAGGTCCACCGCGTAGGTGCGGAGCGCCCCGGAGAACGCCGTCACGTCCCCCAGCGACTGCATCAACTGCACCCGGTCCTCACCCTCGCGGAGGTCCAAGCCGGTGATGGCGCCGAGGTGCAGGACCACGAGGCGCGGATACTCGGGCTCGGCGTTGAGGCCCGTGCCGACGGCCGTGCCGCCGATCCCGAGGTCGCGCAGCTGGTCCGCGGCCTGCGCCAGGCGGTCGCGGTTGCGCGCCACCGTGCGCCCGTACGCGGCGAACTCCTGACCGAGCCGGATGGGTGTCGCGTCCTGCAGATGGGTGCGCCCCGACTTCAGGACGCCGTCGAAGGCCCGCCCCTTGGCGAGCAGGACCCGGCTCAGCCGGTCCAGCGAATCCAGCAGCGGCGCGAGCAGGTGCAGCGCCGCGAGGCGGATCGCGGTCGGGATCACGTCGTTGGTCGACTGCGCCATATTGACGTGGTCATTGGGATGCACGGGGCGGTACTCGCCCCGGCGGCCCCCGAGAATCTCGTTCGCGCGGTTGGCGAGCACCTCGTTGCAGTTCATGTTGTGGGACGTGCCCGCGCCCGCCTGGTAGGGGTCCACCACGAAGTGTTCGCGGTGAGCGCCGGCGAGCACTTCGTCGGCGGCGCGGACGATCGCCTCCGCGAGATCGGGGGCGAGCCGCCCCGTCTCGCGGTGCGTCACGGCGGCTGCCTTCTTGATCCAGACGACCGCGTCGACCCAGGGCGCGAGCGGCCGCAGACCGGAGATGGGGAAGTTCTGGCGGGCCCGCTCGGTCTGGATGCCGTACAGGGCACCGGCCGGCACGGGCAGCTCGCCCAGCGGATCGCGTTCGATGCGCGTGTCAGTCATGGGCAGCGTCGGGTCCGTGCGGACCCCATTGGTCGTCAACCAGGAGTCGGTCATGGTCGCCAAGGATCTCTTCCAGCATCTGCCGGCGCTGGCCCTGTTCGGCCCCGACCGGATGCGCAAGGTGGACTGCTACCGCTCGGAGCGGCTGCTCGTGGGCCTCAACTGCCTCGAGCCCGGCCAGTCGCAGCCGGTCCACACGCATGCCGGCGCCGACAAAGTCTATTTCGTCGTCAGCGGACGCGCGAGGTTCACGGTCGGCACCGCAACGCGCGACGCGGTGAGCGGTGATCTCGTGCTGGCGCCGGCCGGCGTGCCGCACGGCGTCGCCGAAGCGCTGGCCCGCACGCTGCTGCTCGTCGCGATCGCGCCCGCGCCCTAGCCCCCTAGTCCGAGCAGTCGCCCAAGGGGTACAGGAAGCCGCAGTTCGGACACGGGTTCTTGCAGCCCCACGGCTTCGCCCGCACCGGGCCGCCGCACCGCAGGCATGTTGGCCGAGCCGGCTCAGGAGAACCGGAAGGCGCCGGTGCTGCCGGTGAGGAACGGGTTGGAGCGCCGTTCGGCACCGATCGTGGTGTCCGGACCATGGCCGCAATGTACGATGGTATCGTCGGGCAGGGTGAGGAACTCCCGCTCGATCGACACCATCAAGGTCTCGAAGTCGCCGCCCGGCAGATCGGTCCGCCCGATCGACCCCGCGAACAGGACGTCGCCGCCGAAGACCACACCGTGCCCCGCGAGTGCGACGTGCCCCGGGGAGTGCCCCGGAACGTGGCGCACCGCGAACTCGAGGGCGCCGACGCGAGCCACGTCGCCGTGCGCCCAGGCGTGATCGGGCGCGGGGAGCGGCGCACCCGTGATCCCGAACGCGGCCGCCTGCTGCGGCGCGGCGTCGTAGAGCCGCCGGTCCGCGGGATGGAGATAGATGGGCACACCGGTCTCGGCCGCGACGCGCGGCACGCCGAGCACGTGGTCGACATGGGCATGGGTGAGCCAGATCGCCGTGGGCTGGGCACCCGTCTCCGCCACCTTGTGCAAGATGAGCCCTGCCTCCTCACCGGGGTCTACAATGGCGCACTCGCGGGCGTGCTCATCCACCACGAGCCACGTGTTCTCGAGGAAGCTGCCGTTCGCGATCTGGATGACGCGCATCACGCGGTGGCCGCGCCCTCTGGCCTGGTGGCTTCGCGCCGCGCCGCGAGGTACTTCTCCACGGCGATCGCCGCCGTCGTCGCGTCGCCCACGGCGGTCGTGATCTGCCGCGTCAACTGAGAACGCACGTCGCCGGCGGCGAACAGGCCCTCGATGGACGTCATCATGCGCTCGTCGGTCACGAAGTATCCGCCCGCATCGTGCTTGAAATGGCCCTCGACCAGCCCGGTGTTCGGTTTGAACCCGATGAAGATGAACACCCCACCCACGTCGAGCGTCGAGCGTTCCCCCGTGACCGTGTCGTCCAGGGCGAGATGCCGCACGCCCGCCTCGCCGCCTTCGATGGTGACGACCCGCTTGTTCCACACCATCGCAATCTTGGGATTGGCGAATGCCCGCTGCTGCAGGATCTTCGAGGCGCGGAGGGTATCACGCCGGTGGACGATGTACACCTTGCTGGCGTAACGCGTCAGATAGTCGGCCTCCTCGACGGCGGCGTCGCCGCCCCCCACCACGGCGAGCACCTCGCCCTTGAAGAACGCGCCGTCGCACACCGCGCAGTAGGACACGCCCCGTCCCGCGTACTCGGCTTCGCCGGGGACGCCGAGCTTCACCGGCGTGCCGCCGGCGGTGAGGATCACGGCGGGCGCGCGGTACGTCTCGCCGCCGTCGGTCACCACCTCGAAGTCGCCCTCGCCGGTCTTGCGCACCGTCTGGACGGTCGCCGTCAGGATCTCCGCGCCGAACTTGCGCGCGTGGTCGGCGAACTTCTGCGCCAGATCCCACCCCTTGATGCTCTCGAACCCGATGTAGTCCTCGATCAGGTCGGTGTTCAACAACTCACCGCCCGGCGCCCCCCGCTCGATGGTGAGCGCCTTGAGCATGCCGCGCCCGGCGTACATGGCGGCGCACAGCCCCGCCGGCCCGCCGCCCACGATGATGACGTCATGCGAAGTGTGCTCGGCCATCCCTGCCCTTCCCCCGTGACCAATGGGCGATCACCGATCGCCACTCGTTCCAATCTAACTAACCCCCACGGGTTCCCGGTGGCCGGGCGCGCGCGGCGGGCGTCAGCGGACCAGTCGGCCTCCATCCACGACGACCACGCTCCCGGTCACGAAATCGGTGCCCTCCAGGAGAAATCGCACGGCGGCGACCACGTCCTCGGGGCCGCCGGTGCGTCCCAGCGGTGTGGTGCGGCCGATCCGCGTCCGCGCCTCGTCGTCCCACGTCTCGGGCAGGAGGACCGGCCCGGGGGCCACGGCGTTCACCGCGACGTCGGGCGCGAGGGCCTTCGCAAGCGTTTTGGTGAGCATCACCACGCCCGCCTTGCTGACGCAATGCGGCAGATAGGCGGCCCACGGCTCGAAGGCGGCGACGTCGGCCAGGAACACGATCTTGCCGCGCGACCGGCGGAGCAGCGCGATGGCGCCCTGCGCCGTGAAGAACGCGCCGCGGAGGTTGAGATCGAGGGTCGCGTCCCAACTCTCGGGGGTGACGGTCTCGACGGGCTCGCGCACCATGATCGCGGCGGAGCAGACAAGCACGTCGAGCCGTCCGCCGAGCTGTTCGGCCGCCTGTGACGCCAGCCCGCGGGCGGCATGAGCGTCGGTCAGGTCGGCGTGCACCAGCTCGGCGCGGCGACCAGCCGCGGCGACGGCGCGCGCCGTTTCGCGAGCCCCGCTGTCGGAGCGGTGGTAGTGGATGGCCAGGTCGCACCCCGCGCGGGCCAGCGCCAGCGCGATGGCTTGTCCCAGGCGTCGACCCCCGCCGGTCACGAGCGCCGCCTTGCCCGCGAGGTCCACGCGCTACAGGTCCCCCGCGGTCACCGCCAGCACCTGGCCCGTCACCGCGGCCGCCTCGTCGCTCGCCAGATATCGCACGGCGGCGACGATCTGGTCCAGCTCGACCCACCGCGTCTTGGACGCGGCGCCCGCCTGCGCCACGTTGTCGGCCGTGCGGACGAGGCCGGGCGCGACCGCGTTGACGCGGATGTGCTCGTCACGCAGCTCGCGCGCCAGCGCGCGGGTGAGCCCGACGACGCCGGCTTTGGCGGCGGTGTAGACCACCATCTCCGTCCCGGGCCGCAGGGCCGCGATCGAGGCAAAATTCACGATCGCGCCGCCGCCGCGCGCGCGCAGCGCCGGCAGGGCGGCCTGCGACACCATGAACGCGGTCTTCACGTTAGCGGTGATGGCCGCGTCGAACGCGGCAGCGTCGATGTGGTCGGCGGGCCCGGCGCCCAGGAACCCGCCCGCGAGGTTCACCACTACGTCCAGCCCGCCGAACGCGTCCCGCGCGATGCCGACCACGCGGCGCGCCACGACCGGGTCGGCCAGGTCGCCGTCCGCGCACCGCGCCGCGACGTCTTCGGCCGCGAACGTCGTGGCATGAGCCTGCAGCAGGGCCCCGTCGCGGCCCGCCAGCACGAGGCGGGCGCCGGCGCGTCCCAGTCCGCGCGCCACGGCGTGGCCGATCTGGCCGGCGCGCCCGACGCCGGTCACCAGGGCGATCCTGCCCGCGAGTTCAGTGCCCAGCGGTCGATACCGCGGCCATGATCTCCGCCGGCGGCGGGGCGCCCCGGCGTGCGAAGACGATCCGGCCGCTCCGGTCGATGACGTATACGGTGCGGATGATGCCGCGCCCGTCGTCCTTCAGCGCCCGGTACGCGCGCGCCAGCGTGCGATCCGGGTCGGAGAGCAGAGGGAAGTTGAATCCCATCTTCTCGGCGTATTTCTGGTGGCTCGTCACGGCCGCCGGGTTGACACCAAACGGCTGGATGCCCATCTGTTCAAGCTCTTTCATCTCATCGCGCACGGCGGAGAGTTGGCGGTTTCACCCAGGGGTGTTGTTGCCGGGGTAGAACACCAGCGCCACGTGATGGTGCTCCAGCACCGCCGCCAGCGCGTACGTGCGTCCGTCCGAAGCGTTCGCGGTAAAATCGGGGGCCCGTTCGCCCTCCGGCAGCAGATCCGTCACCCTGTCCGCCTCCGTTCCAGATCCTCCAGCCATGCCGCCGGCACGTCCAGGTCGCCGAGCCCGGCGTGCGACGTCCCGGTATCCTCGTCCCCGTGCCAATCCGAACCGCCGGTCACGGCCAGACCGAGCCGCTGCGCGATCTCCGTCAGGCGCTGCTCGTCGAACCGCTCGTGCGACGGATGCCGCACCTCGAGGCCGTCAAGTCCCTGCTCGCGCATCCGGCTCACCGTCGCTTCGTCCCCGTGCCCGCGCAGGTGCGCCGCGACCGCCAGGCCGCCGACGGCGTGGATCAACCCCGTCACCTGCGCGAGCGTCGGCAGCGGCTTGGCCACGAACCCCGGGCGCCCGCGCCGCAGAAAACGGTGGAACGCCTCGCTCACCGTGGCCGTCACTCCGCGGGCGACCAGCACGCGCGCTACGTGGGGACGCCCGACCGCGCCCCCACCCGCCACGGCGGTCAGGTGGTGCACCTCGATATCGACGCCGACCTCCCGCAGCTGCGCCACCATCAACTCGCCGCGCCGCCGCCGGGCGGCGCGGGTCTCCTCGAGAAACCCGCCGAGACGCTCGTTCGCGGTCGGCAGAAAGTAGCCCAGGAGGTGCAGTTCGCCCCACGGCGCCTTGACGCTGAATTCGCACCCGGCGATCACGCGCAGCCCGAGCCGCGTCCCTTCAGCCGCCGCCTCCTCGACGCCGGCCGTGGTATCGTGATCCGTCAGCGCGATCGCCGCGAGCCCGGCGTCGTGCGCCCGCCGCGCCACCACCGCTGGCGGGTACTCGCCATCCGAGGCGGTCGAGTGGACGTGGAGATCAACCCACGCCGTAGGCACCATCCGGAGCGGTCCACGCGGGCTGCGAGACGCGGAACAGGTCTGCCAGCTGGCGGTCCGACAACTCGGCCAAGGACGCCTCGCGGCTTCGGTTCCCCACCGGCGAGTACCGGGTGAACCGGCGGCGGCACTCGGGCCCGGTGCCGAGCTGGAAGATCAGCCCGAACTCATCCATGCCGTACACCGTCGGGGACCCCGAGGGATGAACCTCCCACGTCGCGCCGTCGATGACGATGGTGCGTCGCGCCACGTCAGGCGCCCCCGTCGGCCGCGAGCGACACCTCGGTCCACAGCTCCCACGCGTCCGGCGCGTAGGCGGCGAGCGACTGCAGCTTCTTCTCGAGCTTGATCTCTTCGGGGAGGCGGGACGCCTGCGCCCGATGCGACATCTCCGACCGGCTCTCCGAGAACTCCAGGAAGAGCTGTGCGTCGGCCGCGTGCCGGAAGAGCCAGATGCGCTGGCCACGAGCTTCCGCGAACTGGGTCAGCTCCCGCAGGGTGGCGAGGTACTCGCCCTCGTTGGCCGCCGGGACGCGGACGCGCGAGGCGGTCAGCACTTTGGGCATGTCACACCGCCCCTTCCGGGAAATCTTCCAGCATTTTCTTCACGTCGGCGAGAAACCGGTCGGCGTCGGCGCCGTCCACGATGCGGTGGTCGTAGGACATGGTGAGCATCCCCATCGTGCGGATCGCGAGCGCGTCCCCGCCGTCGGGCAACGTCACGACCTTGGGGCGCTTCTCGATGGCCCCGACGCCGAGGATCGCGACCTGGGGCTGGTTGATGATGGGGATGCCGGCGTACGGGCCGAACCCCCCGGGGTTGGTGATGGTAAACGTGCCCTTCTGAATGTCGTCCGGAGAGAGCTTCTTGGTGCGGGCGCGCTCGCCGAGATCGTTGATCGCGCGGGCCAGCCCGAGGAGCGAGAGTTCGTCGGCGTGCCGGATCACCGGGACGATGAGGCCCCACTCGAGCGCGACCGCGATCCCGACGTTGATGTCGCGGCGGTAGATCGTGCTGTCGCCCGACACGGCGGCGTTGACCACCGGGTGGGTCCGGAGATTCTCGGCGCAGGCCTTGGCGATGAACGCGAGATAGGTGAGGTTCACCCCGCGGTCGGCGTAGGCCCGCTTGTGTCCGGCACGCAGCTGGGCGATCCGCGAGTAATCCACTTCGAAAAAGCTGGCGACGTGGGCCGACGCGCGGCGTGACTGGATCATGTGGTCGGCCGTGATCTTGCGGATCTTGGACCACGGCTCGACGCGATCGCCCGGCCACGGCTCGGCGGCCCCGTGCTCGATCGGCCCCGCGGGGCGGGCCGCCGCACGCGCCGGCGGCGCCGCGGCCCCGCTCTCGATGAAGCCCAGGATGTCTTTCTTCGTTACCCGGCCGGCGAATCCCGACCCCGGAATGGCGCTGATGTCGACGGCGTGCTCGGCCGCGATCTTGCGGACCAGCGGCGTGGACCGGGCCCGCAGCCGCTCCTCGGCGGTGTGGGCCCCGTCGCCGGCCGGCGCGGACGGGGGCGGACCGGCGCGGACCGGGGCCGAGGGGGCCGACGGGGCGGCGGCGACCGCGGGCCCTGCGGCCTTGGGCGGGGCTGGCGCGGGTGCCGCGGCAGCGGGCGCCGGGGACGGCGCCGGGGCGCCCGCCGCCTTCTCCGTCTCGATCACCGCCACGAGCGTTTGCACGGCGACCGTCTGCCCTTCCTGCACCTTGATCTCCGCCAGGACGCCGGCCGCCGGAGACGGGATCTCCGCATCGACCTTGTCGGTCGAGATCTCGAACAGGGGTTCGTCCCGCTTCACCGAGTCGCCCAGCTGCTTCAGCCACTTGCTGAGCGTTCCCTCGGCGATGGACTCGCCCATCTGCGGCATGAGGACGTCAATCCGAGCCATGGCCACTCCCTCGATCAGTATCGCGCCAGCCACCGCGCCGACTTCACTATATCCTCGGTCTGCGGCAAAACGAAATCCTCGAGGGTCGGCGCGTAGGGCAGCGGTACGTCGTGGGCCGTGACGCGCATGATCGGTCCATCCAGCCACTCAAAGGCCCGCTCGTTCACGCGCGCGGCGATTTCCCCCGCCACCCCGCCGGTCCGCGTGTCCTCGTGCACGAGGAGCACCTTGTTGGTCTTTTTCACGGTCGCGATGATGGCGTCGTCATCGAGCGGCAGTAGCGTGCGCAGATCCAGCACTTCGACCGACACACCGTCGTCCTGCGCCAGCCGGTCGGCGGCCTCGAGCGCCTTCCAGACGGTCGCCCCATACGTGACGATGGAAAGATCGCTCCCCTCGCGCGCCACCCGGGCCTTGCCGATCGGGGTCACCAGATCCTCGTCCGGAGGGAGCGTCTCCTTGATCCGCCGATAGAGCCACTTGTGCTCGAGATAGAGTACCGGGTCCTCGTCTCGGATGGCGGCCTTGATCAGCCCCTTGGCGTCCCGCACGGTCGCGGGGTACACGATTTTGAGGCCCGGCGTGTGGAAGAAGGCGGCCTCGGGGTTCTGCGAGTGGAACGGGCCCCCGCGCACGTACCCGCCGCACGGCCCGCGCACGACGAGCGGGGTCGCGAGCCCCGCCCGGTAGCGCGCCGTCGCGACGTAGTTCGTCAACATGTCGTAGGCGCACGAGATGAAGTCGATGAACTGCATTTCGGCCACGGGACGCATCCCCATGTGCGCCGCGCCCGCCGCCGCGCCCACGATCGCCGCCTCCGAGATCGGCGTGTCGAGCACCCGCGCCGCGCCGAAGCGGTCGAGGAACCCCTGCGTGACCTTGAAGGCCCCGCCGTAGGCGGCGATGTCCTCGCCCAGGAGAAACACGCGCTCGTCGCGCTCCATCTCCTCCCACAGCCCCTGGCGGATCGCCTCGAGGAACGTGATCTCGGCCATCGCTCAGCTCCGCCGCGGCGTGAACTGGAAGCGCAGGGTCATGAGCACGCGCACCTTGCGTCCGTTCACGTGGCCGGGCTGGAAGCGAGCCGGCGCGATGGTCCGTTGCGCCGGCGCGGCGAGCCCGGCGTGCGCGGCCTCGAGCACCCGCACGCCCGGTTCCACGCGGCCCAGCGTGTCCACGACGAACTCGACCACGACGTCGCCGCCGACCCCGCCGTCGCGCAGCGAATCGGGGTAGACCAGCACGACGGGCCGGGTCATCCGGGGCCGCTCGGTCACGGCACGAACCAGCCAGACCGCGTCAGGGTCGTCGGGGACCTGCGACGCGTCGGTGACCAGGGTGTAGGGCGCGGCCGCGGGGGCGGGGGCGACCGCGCCGGAGGCGGCGCTCGAGCCGTCCCGGGCAGCGGGCGCCAGCGGGGGCGGCGGCGGCGGCGGCGGCGCGCACCCCGCCAGCACCACGGCCACGCCGACCCATCCGTACGGGCGCGCCGGCCCGCTCACGCGAGCCCCCGGTACCACAACGGCTCCGCCGCGGCCGGTTCGGCACACACCCCGGCGAGCGCCGTCCCCGGCTCGGGGAGCGGGTCGTCCACGCACGCGTCCGTCGCCCGATCGACCTCGTCGGCCACGGCGGCGTCGATCTGCGCGAGATCCGGGGCGCCCGCCCAGCCCTCGGTGAGCAGCGTCTGCACGTACCGGTCCACCGGATCGTTCGTCGCCGCCCAGCGTTCGAGCTCGTCTTGCGGCACGTAGGACTGGTCGTCATGCTCCGCGTGGCCCTTGCGCCGGTAGGTCTTCACTTCGATGAACTGCACACCCTCTCCCGCCCGCGCCCGATCGACGGCGAGCTTCGTCGCCTCGTACACCGCCAGCACGTCGTTGCCGTCCACGGTCACGGCCGGGACGCCGTACCCCTGCGCCTTCTCAGCCAGGTGGGTCACGGCGTACTGCTTTTCCGGCGGCGTCGAGAACGCCCAGCCGTTGTACTCGGCGATCACCACCAGCGGGCAACGCTGCACCGCCGCGAAGTTCAGCCCCTCGTGAAACGACCCCGTCGAGGTGGCCCCGTCGCCCACATAGACGAGCCCGACTCGCGGTTCGCGGCGCATCTTGAACGTGAGCGTGATCCCCGCCATGACCGGCACCATGTCGCCGAGGTGCGAAATCTGCCCCAGGTACCCGAGCGTGAGGTCGTTGAAATGAACGTTCATCTCGCGGCCCCGGGTCGGACTCGTGGCCTTGGCCATGTACTGCCGCAGGATGTCGATCGGCTTGGCCCCCATCACGAGCATCGAGCCGAGATTCCGGATCAGCGGCGACAAGAGATCGCGATGGGGACCGCGGTGGAGCGCGTACGCCGAGGCGACCGATTCGCCCTCCTGCCCCAACGAGCGGAACAGCCCGCCGATGACCTTGCTCTGGCGGTAGAGGGCGACCAGCCGCTCCTCGAGCGTGCGCGTGAGCCTCAGAAAGCGATAGATCTCCAGCAGTTGGTCGCGGGAGAGACCCGCCGGCACGGCGGGCGAACGGGTTAACGCGGGCGGCGCGGTCATCACTAGATTATGAGGGACTGTAAGTTCGCGGCGTGGGCACGCTTAATCAAGCTGAACGGCGCCCAGGAGTTGCGCCGAGCACGACGGAGGCAGCCATGGCCAACGTGAAGCTGTGGGTGACCGGCATGACCTGCGGTCACTGCCAGAAGAAGGTCGAGGGGGCCCTCAAGGCCGTGAAGGGCGTTTATACCGCGATCGTGGATCTCCCGGACGGTGAAGCCGAGGTCGACTTCAACGACGACGAGGCCACCACCGCGCAGCTGGTCGCGGCCGTCGAGCGGGCAGGGTACTCGGCGAAGCTCGGCGGCTGACCGCGCTCAGTACGCGCCGCGCACCTCGTGCGTCGGCTCGGTGAGCCGGTGCACCTCGGCCAGGAACCGTTTGGCCAGCTTGTCGATCTCCGACTCACCCACCTGATCCGTGGCCACCGCAACGAGCGTATAGTGCCCGCCCTCGGCACGGACGGACACCGTCACGTGCCCCGTGGGACCGCGCCACGCGCGCTGCCGCGGCGCCTCGGCGGCGGGCGACAGCGTCGCACCGAAATACCCCTTCGCGGCCTCGAGCACCTGGTCCGGGCTCGCACTAGTCCGATGGAAGTAGCGCATCCGTCCGTCCTTTGTCCGTCGTGTCCGCCTCGTCCGTCGCCTTATCTCGCCGGCGCGAACCGCCGCAGCGTGAGTGAGTTGAGCACCACGGACAGCGACGACCACGCCATCGCCGCGCTCGCGATCACGGGAGACAGCAACAGGCCGGTGAACGGGTAGAGCACGCCCGCGGCGATCGGGATGCCCACCACGTTGTACAGGAACGCCCAGAAGAGGTTGATGCGGATCGTGCGCATCGTGCGGCGCGCCAGCTCGATCGCGGTCACCACGGCACGGATATCGCCCCGAATCAGCGTCACGTCGGACGCCTCCATCGCGATGTCCGTCCCCGTACCGATCGCGATGCCGATGTCCGCCTGGGCCAGCGCGGGAGCATCGTTGAGCCCGTCCCCCACCATGGCTACGGGCCCGGCGTTGCGCTGCCGTGCCTTGACGATCTCCAGCTTCTGCGATGGCAAGACCTCGGCGATCACGTCGTCGATGCCCACTTCGTCGGCAACGGCCCGGGCGCCCTGCACCGAATCGCCGGACACCATGGCCACCGCGAATCCCATCTGCTTCAGCCGCCGGATCGTGGCCCGGGCCGCGGGCTTGACGGGGTCGGCGATCGCCATCACCGCGTGCACGGTGTTGTTGACCACCACGATCACCGGCGTGCGGCCCTGCCCGAGGAGCCGCTCGGCGTCCTTGTCGAGGGTGCCCAGCTCGAGGCTCCGCTCGCGGGCGTGACGGACGGAGATGACTTCCACGATGCGGCGGTCCACGGTGCCCCGCACGCCGCGCCCCTCCATCACCGCGAACCGCTCGACCGGCAGTGGCGGCACACCCTTGTCCTGGGCTGCCCGGAGGATCGCCTGGGCGTACGGGTGCTCCGATCGCTGCTCGACCGATGCCGCCCATTTCAGGGCGTCCATCACCGAGACCGCCGTGCCGTCGGCGCGCTTGGCGGTCACGATATGCGTCACCGCGGGATGGCCCGCGGTGATGGTCCCGGTCTTGTCCAGCAGGATCGTCCGGACCTTGGCCAGCCGCTCCAGTCGATCGCCGCCCCGCACCAGGATGCCGTGCTCGGCCGCGCGGCCCGTGGCGACGAGGATCGCGGTCGGCGTGGCGAGGCCCAGCGCGCACGGGCAGGCGATGATGAGGATCGCCACGAACACGACCGCCGCGAACACCAGGGCCGGCTGCGGGCCGAAGTCGAACCAGATCACGAACGCCGCGATCGCGATCGCGATGACGATCGGGACGAAGATCCCGGCCACGGCGTCGGCCAGCCGCTGAACCGGGGCCTTGGTCGTCTGCGCGTCCTCGACGAGTCGGATGATCTGGCCGAGGGCCGTGTCCTTCCCCACCCGGGTCGCGCGGAACACGATGCTCCCCGTCGTGTTGACCGTTCCGCCCATCACCTCGTCTCCGGGCTTGCGCGACACCGGGACCGGCTCGCCGGTGAGCATCGCCTCGTCGACCGCCGAGGCGCCCGACAGGACGACGCCATCCACCGGGATCCGCTCTCCCGGCCGGACCACCACCTCGTCGCCCGGGGTTACGGCCTCGACCGCGATCGCTTCCTCGCGCCCGCCGCGCCGGACCAGCGCCGTGCGGGGGCGCAGTCCCGCGAGGCGGCGGATGGCCTCGGATGTTTGGCCTTTGGCACGGGCCTCGAGGATGCGACCGAGCAGGATCAACGCGATAATCGTCGAGACGGCCTCGTAGTACACGTCGGGGTGGAGGCCGGCCCGCACGAAGGTCCCCGGGGCAAGCGTGGCGATGACGGAGTACAGGAACGCCGAGCCGGTCCCCACGGCGATGAGCGTGTTCATGTCGGCGGTGCGGTGACGCCATCCGCTCCATGCGCCCACGAAGAATTGCCGGCCCGACCACAGCAGCACCGGGATCGTCAGTGCGAGCAGGCTGAGGGTCACCCAGCGCTCGACGATGACGTACCCCTGCGCCTCGACGGCATCCCGCACGCGGTCGCCGAGCGGCGCCAGCACGCGGCCGATGAGGTCCACCTCGGCGAACGACGCGCCCTCGCCGTGCGCCGGCAGCAGCACCATCGTGGCCGCCATCGAGAGCACGGCGGCCGCCGCGGCGAGGACGAACTTCCGTGTGAGGGTCCGGACCTCCCGCGCGCGGGCGATCCGCTCCCGCTCGATGGGGTCCTCCGCCGCGATCGGCGCCGCCACGGCCAGTCCGACCGACCGGACCGCGGCCTCGAGCGACTCGGCGGTCGCGGTGCCCGGCACGTAGTCCACGGAGACGGTCTCGGTTGCCTGGTTCGCCGACGCCCGCGTGACGCCGGGCACCGACGCCAGCGCGGCCTCGAGCGGCGTCGCGCTCGGCGCGTAGTGGAGATCGCTCACCGCGAACGTCACCGTCGCCAACCCGCAGCCGTAGCCGGCCTGGCGGACGCTTTGGATCAGTCCCGTGACACCCCCGTGCTCGTCGTCGTACTCGACCGCCGCCTTGGCGGTGGCATAGTTGACCGTGGCCGACCCGACGCCGGGCGTCGCGCGCAGCGCGTCCTGCACCGTGCGCGCGCAGGCGGCGCAGCTCATCCCCTCGATCGGGAGGACAATGCGACTACTAGCCATGGTGGCGATGGGGGGACGACGCCCGACGCGGGGCCGCGGTGGCGGGCTCCACCACCAGCACGCCCTTGAGCATGGACATGCCGCAGCGGAAGGGATACTCCCCGGGCTGCTCGGGGAGGAACTCGATGCTGGTCGTCTGGAACGGGGGCAGCGGTCGGTTGACGCCGAACGCCTCGAACACCACGCGCTCCGAGCACTCGGCGGTCTCGTCGCGGTAGAACTGCAGCCGCACCGGCTTGCCGGCCCGCACCACGATGGTATCCGGCGTATAGCCGCCCTTCACCGTGACGCGCACTTCCTGCACTCCGCTCCTGACGGCGGCCGCCACCGCGGGGCCGCGGGACCACAGGAAGTACCACAGCACCCAGACAATCGCCGCGAGCCCCCCCACGGTCACGAGGATCTGGGCGAGCGTCATCCCCCCGCTACCGCGCCTCGATGCGCATACCGTAGAAGGACCGCAGCACGAACACCATGGACACGGCCAGGAACAGCGCGGCGAGCACGGCGCTCAGGGTCCCGCCGCGCTCGGCGGTAAGGGACACCGCGAGCTCCACCGCCAGCAGCCCGAACAACGTCGTGAACTTGATGATCGGGTTCATGGCGACGGAGGACGTGTCCTTGAACGGATCGCCCACCGTATCCCCGACCACGGTCGCGGCGTGGAGGTCCGTCCCCTTCTGCTGCAACTCGGTCTCCACCACTTTCTTGGCGTTGTCCCATGCCCCGCCGGCGTTCGCCATGAAGATCGCCTGGAACAGCCCGAACAGCGCGATCGAGATGAGATACCCGATAAAGTAATACGGTTCGACGAACGCAAAGGCCAGCGTCGCGAAGAACACCGTCAGGAAGATGTTGAACATCCCGCGCTGCGCGTACTGGGTACAGATCTCGACCACACGTTTCGAGTCTTCGACCGAGGCCCGGACGGCGCCTTCGAGCTTGATGTTGGCCTTGATGAACTCGACGGCGCGGTAGGCGCCCGTCGTCACCGCCTGAATCGAGGCTCCCGTGAACCAGTAGATGACCGCACCGCCCGTGATGAGCCCGAGCAGGAACGGCGGGTGCAGAATGGAGAGGTAGAACAACAGCTCGGGCCGGAGCCCGTCGGTCAGCACCACGATGATCGAGAAGATCATCGTGGTGGCGCCGACGACGGCCGTGCCGATGAGCACGGGCTTCGCCGTCGCCTTGAACGTGTTGCCAGCGCCGTCGTTCTCTTCCAGGTGGTGCTTGGCCCGCTCGAAATCCGTGTCGAAACCGAAATCCCGTTTGATGTCCTCGACGACCCCGGGCAGCTGCTCGATCAGCGACAGCTCGTAGATCGACTGGGCGTTGTCGGTCACGGGGCCGTAGGAATCCACCGCGATGGTCACGGGACCCATCCCGAGGAACCCGAAGGCGACCAGCCCGAAGGCGAACACCGCCGGCGCGATCATCAGCGCGGCCAGGCCCAGCGTGCTCACCGCGTACGCCACCGCCATCAGGGCGAGCATGGCCATACCGAGCCAGTAGGCGCTGAAATTCCCGGCGACGAGCCCGGACAGGATGTTGAGGGACGCCCCGCCCTCGCGCGACGACGTCACCACTTCGCGGACATGTCGCGAGTGCACGGACGTGAACGCCTTCACGATCTCCGGGATGACGGCCCCCGCGAGCGTGCCGCAGCTGATCACGGTCGACAGCTTCCACCAGAGGGTCGGATCGCCGCCGAGATCGCCGATCAGCACCTTCGACACCGCGTAGGTGAGTCCGATCGACACGACAGACGTCAGCCACACGAGGCTCGTGAGGGGCGCTTCAAAGTTCATCCGGTCGGCGGTGCGGTAGCGGGCCCGCGCGACGGTCTCGTTGAGAAAGTACGACAGGCCCGACGCGACGATCATCATCACCCGCATCACGAAGATCCACACGAGCAGCTGGATCTGGATCAGCGGATCCTGCACCGCCAGCAAAATGAACGTGATCAGCGCGACCCCGGTAACGCCGTAGGTCTCGAAGCCGTCGGCGCTCGGGCCCACCGAGTCGCCCGCGTTGTCGCCCGTGCAGTCCGCGATCACGCCGGGGTTCCGTGCGTCGTCCTCCTTGATCCGGAAGACGATCTTCATGAGGTCGGAACCGATGTCCGCGATCTTGGTGAAAATGCCGCCCGCCACCCGCAGGGCGGCGGCCCCAAGCGATTCGCCGATGGCAAACCCGATGAAGCACGGGCCGGCGTAGTCGCCGGGGACGAAGAGCAGGATGACGAGCATCAGGAGCAACTCGATGCTGATCAGCAGCATCCCGATGCTCATCCCCGCCTTGAGCGGGATCTGGTAGCACGGATACGGCTTGCCGCGCAGGCTGGCGAACGCGGTGCGCGAATTGGCGAACGTGTTGACGCGGATCCCGAACCACGCGACCACATAGCTGCCCGCCATCCCGATCAGCGAGAACAGCAGGATCACCGCCACCTTCAGCGGCGGGAACCCGCGCACCGGCGTGCCCGCGGCATCCACGGTCTGCGCGAGCGTGCCGAAATACAGCACCACGATCGCGCCGATGAAGATCCACAGAATCACGAGGAACTTCCCCTGCGTGACGAGATACGTCTGGCAGGTCTCGTAAATCAGCTCCGAGATCTCCCGCATCGCGCGGTGCACCGGGAGGTGCTTGAGCTGCCGGTAGATGGCGAGCCCGAACAGCAGGCCCACGCCACACACGACGAGTCCGGCCAGGAGCAACGTGCGGCCGGACAGCCCCCCGACGAACATCGCGCCCCCGACATCAGGCAGGACGAGCGCCGCTTCGCCGCCTGCGTGCCGTGTGGCGGCGGCGCCCGGCTCGGCGGGGTGCTGGGCCAGCGCCGGTCGCGCCGCCAGGGCCGTGCCCGCGAGAAGCAGCAGGGCGAGCCACCGCGCGCTTCGCGCGCGGGTCGTGCGGAACCCCGTCGTCATGCTCGATGATCTCCCGTGCCGGAACGGACGGCGGCGCCGGGCGCGCGCCCAATGCGCGCGCCGTCCCACCGTGGTGGGCGCGTCACTTCTCGCCGTACTCGTAGTATTCGATGCCCAGATGGGTGATCTGCTGCTCACCCATGAGCCAGCGGAGCGTGTTCTTCAGCTTCGTGTGCTGAATGAACAGGTCGTGCTCGGGATACAGCCCCTCGGCCGTCTGAGGGCTCTTGAAGTAGAACGACAGCCACTCCTGCACGCCGGCCAGCCCCGCCCGCTGGGCGAGGTCGAAGAACAGCGCCAGGTCCAGCACGATGGGGGCCGCGAGGATCGAGTCGCGGCACAGGAAGTCGACCTTGATCTGCATCGGGTAGCCGAGCCACCCGAAGATGTCGATGTTGTCCCACCCCTCCTTGTTGTCGCCCCGCGGCGGGTAGTAGTTGATCCGGACCTTGTGGTACATCTTGCCGTACAGATCGGGGTAGCGGTCGGGCTGGAGGATGTACTCCAGCACGCCGAGCTTGGACTCCTCCTTGGTCTTGAACGACTCGGGATCGTCGAGCACTTCGCCGTCACGATTGCCGAGGATGTTGGTGGAGTACCAACCCGCTAGGCCCAGCATCCGCGCCTTGAGCATCGGCGCCAGCACCGTCTTCATCATCGTCTGGCCCGTCTTGAAGTCCTTGCCGCCGATCGGGAGTCCCCGTTGCTCGGCGAGCTGCACCAGGGCCGGGATGTCGACGGTCAGATTCGGCGCGCCGTTGGCGAACGGGACGCCCTCCATCAGCGCCGCCCACGCATACAACATCGACGGGGCGATCGCCGGGTCGTTCTGTTCCATCGCCCGCTCGAACGCCGCCAGCGTCTGGTGGACCGGGCCCGGCGCGATGAAGATCTCGGTCGAGGCGCACCACACCATGACCAAGCGGCTGGTTCCGCTCTCGGTCCTGACGCGGCGGATGTCCTCCCGCAGCTGATCGGCCAGCGCCCGCTTGGTCTTGCCCCGTTTGACGTTGGTCCCCTGCAGGCGCTTCACGTAGTTCTGGTCGAACACCGCGGGCATCGGCTTGATCGCGCGGAGGAATTCGGCGATCGGCTCGAGGTGCGACGCATCGAGCACGCCCGCGGTGACGGCCGACGCGTAGGCGTCCTCGGGGATCGGATCCCACGCGGCGAACACGAGATCCTCGAGCGCCGCGAGCGGCACGAAGTCGGCGATCCGCGGCGCCCGATTGTCCGTGCGCTTGCCCAGCCGGATCGTCGCCATCTGGGACAGCGAGCCGATCGGCTGGGCCCGCCCCCGCCGCACGTTCTCGACGCCGGCGATGAACGTGGTGGACACCGCTCCCAGCCCCACGAGCAACACCCCCAGCTTCCCATCCGCAGGCGCCACCGTCCGCCCTGAATCCTGAGCCACCGATCAGCTTCCTTTCCGAATGGCCGAAACCCGCGTCGGCATCGTGTGCCGCCGCCGCCCGCCGTTCGCGTCCGGCGCCGCCGCCTGCGCGACGTGCACGATGCGCTGCACCACCGTGACACCGGTGGCGACCGCGAGCGCCACCACGATCCAGAACAGCAGGGTGCCGCCGCGCCCCTGTCCGAACACCAGCGCCGGCGCGCCCAGCGCCACGATACGCTCGGCCCGCGCCGCGAACCCGACCTTGCACTCCAGGCCCAGCCCCTCGGCGCGCGCCCGCGTGTACGACACGAGCATCGACGCGGCGAGGGCGAGGATCGCTGCGAGCGCTGCCGTCACCGCTCGTTCCGGCACCACACCGCCACGCAGAAAGAACACGGCGATGCCGGTGTACAGCGCGGACTCGCCCACCCGGTCGAGGGTCGAATCGTAGAACGCGCCGAACGTGGTGACGGTGCCGCCCTGGCGCGCCACCTGGCCGTCGAGGATGTCGAACAGTCCGCTGAGCAACAACAGGAACCCACCCCACCGCACGTGACCCAACCCGAAGGCGACGCCCGATCCGACGATCACGAGCGTGCCGACCGTCGTGATCGCGTTGGGATGCACGCCGGCGCGGATGAAGGCGCGCGCCATCGGGGCAACCAGACGGACGAACCCGTCCTTCACGGCCTGCGGGATCACGTTCATAGCGCGGGGAAAGTAACCGTCGGCAGGAGCGGCGCAAAGGGGCCCGCCGCGCCAAACGCTAGTAGAGCAAGTACTTGGCGCGGCGTTTCTTGAAACGGACCACGTCGTCGTCCCACGACGCCCACGCCGCGCGCGGCCCGTCCACTTCGAGGGCGGCCCGCAGCGCGCCGCCGGCGGCGAGCAGGTCGAACCACGCGGCACGGAACCGGAACGAGTCGGGGTGCGCCGCTCGCACCGCCGCGATCAGCGCCACGGCGGTCCGGGTCGGATCGTAGCGCGACCGGTCTGTCACGCGCAGCCGCACCCCGCGCACCGGCACGCCGGCGTACTTGGCGTCGGTGGGATGCTGTGGGGTGAACCCGGTCACTTCGATCGCGACGCCGGCGACGGCCGCGCCGTCAGCCGCGCGCAGCCGCGCGAGCACCGCGTCCGGCTCGAGCCACGGTGCGCCGATCACCTGGAACGCCGCATCGGTGCCGCGGCCCACGGACAGATTGGTGCCCTCGAACAGGCACAGACCGGGATAGTGCAGCGCGCTCTCGAGGCTCGGCAGATTGGGCGACGGGCGGATCCACGGCAGCCCCGTCGCGTCGTGATACATGCCGCGGCGCCAGCCGGCAGCCGGCACGACCGTGACCCGCGCGCCGAGCCGCAGCACGTCGTTGGCCAGCAACAGCAGCTCGCCCAGCGTCATGCCGTGCCGCATCGGGACCGGCAGCAGGCCCACCCGCTCGGTCAGCGCGGCCGGGGCGGCCCGCGTGTTGCCCTGGACACCCAGCCCGCCCAGGGGATTGGGCCGGTCGAGCACGACCACCGGCTTGCCACGCGCCGCGACCTCGCGGGTCAGAAAGGCCCCGTACCAGACGTAGGTGTAGTAGCGCGCCCCCACGTCCTGCAGGTCGATCAGCAGCAGGTCGATCGAGTCCAGGCCGGCGAGGTTCGGCGGGCGGGCCCCGGCATAGAGGCTGTAGATTGGAAGTCCGGTGGTCGAGTCTACGTCGTCCGGCAGATCGGGACGGTCTTCGGTCCCGCGGAAGCCGTGCTCAGGACTGTACAGCACGGTCAGCCGGACGCCGGGCGCGGCGAGCAGGAGATCGACGTCGCGGCGGCCGGCGCGGTCGACCCCGGTGTGGTTGGTGAGCAGTCCGACGCGCCGGCCCCGCACGAGGTGCAGCGAGTCCTCGAGCAGGACTTCGATGCCGGGACGGACGACGGCCGGCGCGGCGACCGGCGCGGCGCCGGGCCCCGCCCGAGCGCATGCCGCTCCGCCCACAACCCCGAACCCGATCAAGAGATGACGCGCGCGCATCGGTTCCTGTGTCTCACCGTGATGGCCGGCTGCACCGCGGCCGCGGCGCCCACCCGGACGCCGCCGTCCCCCGTCCACCGTCCCTCGTCCCCGGTGACCGCCGACTCGCTCCTCGCGTCCTTGACGGTTCGCCAGCGGGTGGCGCAGCTCGTCGTGCCCTGGCTGCTCGGAAATTACACCGCACACGACGATTCCGTCTTCGCGCTGGCGCGGCGCTGGGTCGCCGAGCTCGAGCTCGGCGGCATCATCATCTCCGTGGGATCGCCGCACGACGTCGCGATCAAGCTCAACGTCCTCCAGGCCGCGTCCCGCCTGCCGCTGCTCGTCTCTGCGGACCTCGAGTGGGGCGCCGGGATGCGGCTCTCCGGCGGCACCTCGTTCCCGCCCATGATGGCGGTCGGCGCCACGGGGGACGCGCTCGACGCGTACACCATCGGCCGGGCGGCGGCGCTCGAGGGACGCGCCGTGGGGATTCACCTCAACTTCGCCCCCGACGCCGACGTCAACAACAACCCGGCGAATCCGATCATCAACACCCGCGCGTTCGGCGAGGATCCGGCCGCGGTGGGACGGCTCGTCGCCGCCTACGTGCGCGGCGTGCGGGAGCACGGGATGCTGAGCACGCTCAAGCACTTTCCGGGGCACGGCGACACCGAGGTCGATTCCCACATCGGCCTGCCCGTGATCCGCGCGGACTACGCCCGGCTCGACTCGGTCGAGCTCGTGCCGTTCCGGGCCGGGATCGCGGCGGGGGCCGACGTCGTGATGAGCGCCCACATCGCGTTCCCGGCCCTGACGGGCACCGACGAGCCCGCCACCCTCGATCCCGCGGTGCTCACCGGGCTGCTGCGCGACACGCTCGGATTCCGTGGGGTGGTGGTGACCGACGCGCTGGTGATGGGCGCGATCGTCGCCCGGTACGGCGCGGGGGAGGCGGCCGTGCGCGCCTTCCTCGCCGGGTCCGATCTGCTGCTCATGCCCGCCGACCCCGATTCGGCGGTGGCCGCGATGCTCGCAGCGGTCGAGAGCGGCCGCGTGTCCGCGGAGCGGCTCGACCGCTCGGTGCGCCGCATGCTGGAGCTGAAACACGCGCTCGGGCTGTTCCACCGACGGACGGTGCCCATCGACTCCGTGATGCACCGCGTCGGCACGCAGGAGTTTCAGCGCCAGGCCGAGGACCTCGCCGTGCGCGCGGTAACGCTGGTACGCGACACGATCGGCACGGTGCGGGCGCTGCGCGCCACGCGCCAGCGTCTGGCATTCATCGTGTACGGCGACGAGGGCAACACCGCCGTCGGCAGTACCCTCGCCGAGGCGCTCCGCGCGGGCGGCGATACGCTGGATGCGTTCCGCCTCTGGCCCGCGTCCGGCCCCGCCTCCTACGACTCGGCGCGCGCCGTGATCGCGGGGGCGCCGGTGGCCGTGTTCGTCACCAACGTCCGGCCGGTCTCGTGGCGCGGGTTCATCGCGCTGCCCGATTCTCTCGCCCGTCTCGTCACGACCACCGACTCGGTCAAACCGACGGTGCTGATCTCGTTCGGCAGCCCCTATCTCCTGAACCAGACACCGACGGTGGGCGCATACCTGATCGCGTGGAGCGGCGTGCGGGCCGCCGAGCGCGCCGTGGCTCAGGCACTGCTCGGGCGCGTCCCGGTCACCGGCCGCCTGCCGATCCGCTTGCCCCCGGGCTACCCGATCGGGCACGGCCACGTGATCGCGGACGTTCCCACCCCCGCGACGCCGTGACCGCCGCGCGCACGCTCGCGTGCGCCGCGCTCGCCACCGCCTGTGGCGCGGCGGGACCGCCCCCCGGCGCACCCGCGCCGCTGGCCCCGCCCGCGGAGCTCGGCTTCGACGCCGCGGGCCTCGACGCGGTAACGGCGTTCCTGCGCCAGGAGGTCGACAGCGGCGCGTTTCCCGGCGCCGTGATCGCCGTCGGCCGGCACGGCCGGATCGCCCTGCTCGCCGCCGTCGGCCGCTACGGCGAGGACGATCCCCGTCCCGTGACGCCCCGCACGATCTACGACCTCGCCTCGCTCACCAAGGTGGTGGGACTCACCACGGCGGTCCTGCTGCTCGTGGACGCGGGGCGCCTCGGGCTCGACGACCCGGTCCACCAGCACGTGCCCGCGTTTCGCGGGCCCGGCAAGGACAGCATCACCGTCCGCCATCTCCTCACGCACGCGTCGGGCCTGCCCGCGTGGCGCCCGCTCTACACCGAGGCGACGACGCGCGCCACCGCGATGCGGCTCGCCGACACGACGCCCCTCGCCGCACCGCCCGGTGCCGCGATGGTCTACTCCGACCTCGGCGCGATCGTCCTCACGCAGATCGTCGAGGGCCTCGCGGGCGAGCGCCTCGACCGCTTCCTCGAGCGCCGCGTGTTCGCGCCCCTCGGCATGACGACGACGCGTTACCTCCCGCCCGCCACGTGGCGTGACCGCATTGCGCCCACCGAGCGAAGCCAGGACGGCACCGTCATCCGGGGCACGGTGCACGACGAGAACGCGTGGCGCCTGGGCGGGGTGTCCGGACACGCCGGGCTGTTCTCGACCGCGGCCGACCTGGCCCGCTTCGCCGCGTGGCTGCTCGCCGCCCGGGCCGACAGCGGCGCCTCCCCCCACCCCGCCCTCCGACCGGCGCCGTCCCTCGTGCGCGCCTTCACGACCCGGCAACACGGGCCCCCGGGCTCGACCCGCGCGCTCGGCTGGGATACACCGTCCGACTCGGGATACTCGAGCGCCGGCTCCCGGCTGTCGCGGCAGTCCTTCGGACACACGGGGTTCACGGGCACCTCGATGTGGCTCGACCCCGAGCGGGACCTGTTCGTGATCCTGCTCACCAATCGTGTCCACCCCACCCGCGAGAATCCGCGGATCGGCAGTGTCCGGGCCCAGGTGGCCGATCTGGTCGCCGCGGCATTGCGCCGCTGACCGCGGGAACCCGGCCGGGGCCAGCGGTGTTGCACGACGGGTGGCGTTGACACGCCCCGGGATTCGCCCCTAAGTTGTTGCCAGACGGAGGGATGACATGACGACGACGCAGAGGCCGTCCATCGCGCTCGCGCTGACGCCGCGGGCCGCCGAGGAAGTTCGGCGCTTTTTCGCGGAAGAGAAGGTACCGGTCGAGACCGGCGGGTTGCGCGTCGCGGTGCTGCCGGGCGGCTGCTCGGGATTCCAATACCGGCTCGAGCCGGTTGACCGGCCGGCCCAGGACGACCTCGTGATCGAGTCCGAGGGCGTGCGCCTGTTCGTGGACGAGTTCAGCGGCACGTACTTGAACGGCACGACCATCGACTACAAGAGCAACTTCCAGGAGGCGGGGTTCGCATTCGAGAACCCGAACGCGACGGGCGGCTGCGGCTGCGGTTCGTCCTTCACGGTCTGACCGCCGGTTGATTCCCGCGGTTGATGGTCCGAGGGCCCGCGCGCTGCGCGGGCCCTTTCGCTTGTCTCCCACCCGAGGCCGCTGACCATGCAACCGCTCGACTGGGCCGTGGTCGCGGGCTACTTCGCGGCCGTGCTGACCGCGGGGCTCATTCTGGGCGGGCGCCAGCGCGACGCCGCCGACTACTTCCTCGGCCGGCACGGCCTGCCGTGGTGGGCGATCATGCTGTCGATCGTCGCCACCGAGACGTCGGCGCTCACCGTCATCTCGGTGCCCGGCATCGCGGCGCGCGGCGACCTGCGGTTCCTCCAGCTGGCGTTCGGGTACCTGGTCGGTCGCATCGGCGTGGCGGCGCTGCTCCTCCCCGGCTACTTCGCCGGATCGCAGGAGACGGCCTACCAGCGGCTCGAACACCGCTTCGGACCCACCGCGCGGCGCACCGCGTCCGCGGCGTTTCTGGTGACGCGCGCCCTGGGAGACAGCGTGCGTGTGTTCGCCACGGCGATTCCCCTGGCCATCATCACCAGCTGGAGCGTGCCCGCCGGGATCGTCGCGGTGGCCGCGGTGACCATTCTCTACACGTGGGCGGGCGGCCTGCGCGCGGTGGTGTGGGTGGAGGTCATCCAGCTCGGCTTCTACGTGCTCGGCGGCATCGCCACGATCGTGGTCGCGCTCGAGCTGGCGGGCGGGCTCGACAGCTTTGGCCGGGCGTGGGAGGCCGGCAAGCTCGCGCTGGTGGACGCGACGCCGTCGTTCCGCATCACCTACACGCTGTGGGGCGGGCTGCTCGGCGGCGCGCTGCTGTCGGCCGCGTCGCACGGCACCGATCACCTGCTGGTCCAGCGGCTCCTCGCGGCCCGTGACCTCCGCGCGGCGCAACGGGCCCTGATCGGCTCGGGGGTGCTCGTCATCTTCCAGTTCGCACTGTTCCTGCTCGTGGGCACGGCGCTGTGGCTCGCCGGGGCCGACCAGGGCGTCACCCGCGGCGACGAAATCTACCCGGCTTTCGTGGTCGCCCATCTGCCCGCGGGACTCGCGGGCCTCGTCATCGCGGCGATTCTCGCGGCGGCGATGAGCACCGTGGCGTCGTCGCTCAACTCGCTCGCGTCCGCGTCCACGCACGATTTCTACGCCCCGCTCACACGCCGCCGCGACCCGGAGCATCTGCTCCGCGTCGGCCGCGGCATGACGCTGGCGTGGGCGGTGGTCCTGGTCGGCGGCGCCATGCTGTTCCGCGAGCGCAATACTCCGGTGGTCGAGCTGGCTCTGTCGATCGCCTCGCTCACCTACGGCGCCCTCCTCGGCACCTACATCCTCGGCGGGTGGCGGCGGCCGCGGGAGCGGGACGTCATCGTCGCCATCCTCGCGTGCGTCGTCGTGATGACGCCCGTCGTGCTGGGATGGCCGTTCCGCCTGCTCCCCGGTCTCGCCTGGCCGTGGTACGTGCCGCTGGGAACGGGCGTCACGCTGGCCGTGGGGGCGCTGTCCTCGGCGTTCAGGCGGTCAGGCGGTCAGGCGGTCGATGCCGCTGCCAGCAGACCATGACTGACCCGACCGGCCGTCCGCCGGACCACCCGACCGCTTTTCTCGGCGTCGACGCCGGCGGGTCCCGCACGACGGCCGTGCTCACGGCGGCGGACGGGACGGAGCTGGGCCGCGCCGAGGGGCCGAGTGGCGCGGTCCGGCCGGGGCAGGTCACGCGCGCGGCCATGGCCATTATCGAGACCGCTTCCCGCGCTGCCTTCGGCACTCCCGTCGCGCTGCCGGTGGCGGGCGCGGTCATCGGCGCCGCCGGGGCCGGGCGCACCCTCGAGCGGGAACAGCTCACGGCGGAGCTGTTGAGCCGGCAGGCGCTCGCCCGGGAGGTGCGCGTCATGGGCGACGTGGAGCTCGCCCTCCACGCCGCCTTCGGCGCCGACCCGGGGATCGTCGTCGCGGCGGGGACGGGCTCGGCCGCGTTCGCGCGGACGCCGGACGGCGCGTTGCGTCGGGCCGGCGGGTACGGCTGGCAGCTCGGGGACGAGGGCGGCGGCTACTGGCTGGGACGGCGCGCGCTAGCGCTGGCGGCCCGCGATCAGGACGGCGTCGGTGAGTGGAGTGGCCTCGGCGTCGGCATCCTCCGGGCACTCGACTTGGGGTCGTTCGACGACCTCGTGCGCTGGGGGCTCACGGCCGCGCCGGCCCAGATCGCCGCCCTCGCGCCGGTGTTGCTCGCCGCGGCCCGGGACGGCGCGGCGCCCGCCGTCGCCGTCGTGGCCGAGGCCGCGGACGCCCTCGCGGCACTCGTCGCCGTGCTCGTGGCGGGGTTCCCCGGGCCCGATGGGGTGCCCGTGGCGACGACCGGGACCCTGCTGGGGCCCCAGGCGCCGCTCCGCGGCGCGCTGGCCGAGAGCCTGGCGCGAGCGGTGCCGGGCGCTCGGCTCGTCTCGCGGGCGATCGACCCCGCGCTGGCCGCCGCGCACCTCGCGGCGGCGGCGCCCGGCCGCTAAGCCGCCGCGGCCGGCGCCGGCTCCGCCGGGGCCGACGCACTCGCGGGATCCCACCCCGCCTCGGTCCGCGCGACGTAGCACGCCGCCGTGAGGTCGCCGGTGACGTTGAGGGACGTCCGGCTCATGTCGAGGATCCGGTCCACGCCGAGGATGACCGCGATCGACTCGGGCGGCACGCCGACCGAGGCGAGCACGACCATGATGAGCGGCAGCGACCCGCCCGGCACGCCGGCTGCGCCGACGGCGGTGATCACGCTCAGTACGATGACGAAGGCCTGCTGCGACAGCGTGAGCGACACCCCGAACACCTGCGCCAGGAACAGCACCGTCACGCCCTCGTACAGGGCGGTGCCATTCATGTTCATCGTCGCGCCGAGCGGCAGCACGAAGCCCGCGATCTTGGGCGGGATTCTCAGGTTCTTTTCGGCGACGGCGATGTTGGTCGGCAGGGTGGCATTGCTCGAGCTGGTCGAGAACGCGGTCATGAAGCTGGTCCACGACTTCCGCCAGAACACCCGCGGGCTCACCCCGCCGAACACCCGCACCAGCAGCGACAGCCCCACCGCCGCGTAGATGGCGAGCCCGCCGATGACGACCAGGACGTACTTGAGCAGCTGGGCCAGGATGTCCCACCCGAAGCGGGACGTCACGACGAAGATCAGGCCGAACACGCCGTAGGGCGCGAGCTTCATCGCGATGTCGATGACCTTCACGATGGCCTCGCCCAGGGCGTCGATCACGCGCAGCATCGGCCGCGCCTTCTCTTCGGGGATGAGCGTCAGCGCCGCGCCGAACACGATCGAGAAGAAGATCAGCCCCAGCATGTCCATGCCCGCCGCGGCGGCCACGGGGTTGCGCGGCACGAGGTTGACGAGCAGGTCGATGCCGAAGCGGGCCGCCCCGCCCGCCTGCAGCCCCTCGGCCTGGGTGCGGTAGGTGTTCATCAACTGGTCGCGCAGGGCGGGCTCGAGCCCGTCACCCGGCCGCACCAGGTTCACCAGCGCCAGACCGAGCAGCGCCGAGAGCGTGGTGGAGAGCATGAAGTAGGCCAGCGTGCGGCCGCCGACCCGGCCCACCTTGCGGATGTCCCCCAGTCCCGCGACCCCGAGCGTGATGGACGCGAACACGAGCGGGATGACGGTCATCAGCAGCATGCGCAGGAAGATCTGGCCGACTGGATTGGCGACGTTGGTGCCGACCCACCGGACCCACGCACTGTCGGCGGCGAACGCATTGGCGGCGACCCCGGCCGCCGCTCCGAGGACGAGGCCGAGGACGATCTTGGTGTGCAGCTTCATGCGCGGGGCTGCCGCAGCCGGCTGCGCCGGTACCCGTAGAACGCGTAGATCACCGCGCCAATCGCGAGCCACACGGCGAAGCGAATCCACGTGACCAGGGGCAGCTGGAACATGAGGTAGACGCACGCCACGATCGCGATGATCGGTGTCCAGGGCATCCCCGGCGTGCGGAACGGACGGATGCGATTCGGCTCGGTGTAGTGCAGCACCAGCACCCCCGCCGCGACGATGGCGAAGGCAAACAGCGTGCCGATGTTCGTCAGCTCCACCACCTCGTTGATGTTCGCGAAGGCGGCGAAGACGGCGACGAAGACGCCCGTGATGATCGTGGTGACGTGCGGCGTGCGGAACCGGGGATGCACCTTCGCGGCCCAGGGAGGCAGCAGTCCGTCACGGGCCATCGAAAAGAAGATCCGCGGCTGGCCGAGCTGGAAGACCAGCAGGACGGACGCCATCGCGAACACGGCCCCCAGTGCCACCACGAACCGGGCGAACGAGAGCATCTTCGCCGACCCGCCCGACAGCTCGAGCGCCGTGAGCATCGGCTCGGCGGTGCCCAGGCGCTGCCAGGGCGCCATCCCCGTCATGACGATCGCGACGAGGATGTACAGCACCGTCGTGATCACGAGGCTCGCGATGATGCCGAACGGCATGTCCTTCGCGGGATCGCGGGTCTCCTCGGCCGCGGTCGACACGGCGTCGAACCCGATGTAGGCGAAGAATATGATCGCGGCCGCGGCGCTGATGCCGCCGAAGCCGTTGGGGGCGAATCCACCGTGCGCGGTGAAATTCGAGGGCGTGATGAAGAACGCGCCCACGGCCACGAAGAACAGCACCACGGCGACCTTGACCAGGACCATGAGCGTGTTGGCCGTCGCCGACTCGCGAATCCCGTACACCAGGACCACGGTGATCAAGGCGACGATCGCGACCGCGGGGATGTTCAGGATCAGCGGGAGCCCGAGGACGCGGGGAGCGTCGGTGATGGCGGTGGCGAGATACAGCGACGTGGCATCGGTGGCCCCGTCCGCGACGGCCGCGGCCGCCTGGTAGGCGGACCGGTAGTCGATCGTGAGCCACGCGGGCATGGCGATCCCGAAATGCCCGAGCAGCTCGCGGAAGTGTCCGGCCCACGACACGGCCACCGCGATGTTGCCGACCGCGTACTCGATGATGAGGTCCCAGCCGATGATCCAGGCGACGAGCTCGCCCAGCGAGGCGTACGCATAGGTGTACGCAGACCCGGAGACCGGCACCATCGCGGCGAACTCGGCATAGCACAGCGCGGCAAACCCGCAGGTGACGGCGGTCAACACGAACGAGAGCGCGATGGCGGGTCCCGCGCCGAGGCGGGCGACGTTGGGGTCGCCCGCGATGGCGGACCCCGTCGCCGCGAAGATCCCCGCACCGATCAGCGCGCCGACACCCAGCGCGGTGAGGTCCCACTTGCCGAGCGCGCGCCGCAACCCGCTGCGGCTCGCGGCTTCCGTGACGAGCTGATCGACGGACTTGCGGGCGAACAGCTGCATGCGGGACCTCGGGTTTGGAGGTGACGAAAGCGCGCGACCGGACGATCGACGCTCGAGTCAGGCCTGCCGGTCCCGCCGGACGCTCAGCGGGAGATGCTGATCTCGAACATGCTGGCCACCGGCCGGCCGTCGCGGCTCTTAGCGGGCTCGAAGCGGTAGCCGCGCATGCGCCCCTCGAACTCCCGACGGCAGGACGCCTCGCGCGCCGGTGGCTGGATCTCGACGTTGGTCACGCGGCCATCCGCCGCCACCCAGAACGTCGCGAGGTATTCTCCCTTGGCACACTCCGGCGGCAGGATCACCCCCCGGGGAGTGGGGCGAACAATGTAACGCCCGTCGCCGCCCGAGCCAGGCCCCGCATCGGCGCCGACGCCCGTCCCGGTGCCCGAACCCCGGCCACCGCCGGTCCCCGTACCCGTCCCTGGTCCCCCACCCGTTCCTGCCCCGGCGCCGGCGACCGCGGACGTCAGCGCCTCGGCTGGAAGGTCGATCCGGGTCACGTCGTCGAGGGGTACGATCGCGGGGGTGGGGACCGGCGCGACCGGCGGCACCGGCATCTCGGCCTCCGGGGCGGGCGTCTCGGCTGGCGCCGCGTACGCCTCGAGCGCGATGACGGCGGACACGGAGCGCCCCCCGCCCCCGCCCCCCCCGCGGGGTCCAGGACCGCCGCCGCCGCCCTGGTCGAACAGGACGCGCGCCGGCCACAGGGCGAGCGCGACGACGCCGCCGTGCGCCAGCACGGACAACGCCGCCGCGCCCCACGTCCGCCGCCGCGGGCGCGGGATGCGCAGGCTCGGCGGGGGCGGCGCGGTACGCTGCGGGCGTGGATCGGGAGGCCCGGTCATGTGCCCATAGTACCCTAACGGACGCGGGAGGGTGCGCGACAGCTCCCCGGACGCACGACGGGGGCCCCGCGGGGCCCCCGTCTGTCAGCGCGCCACGCCGCGTCAGCTGCCCGGGGCTGCTGGGTCGGGTGGCGTGAACCCGATGACCTGGACGCCGGCGCCGGTCGCGACATCCATCGCGTCCACCACGTCGCGGAACTTCCGGTTCGGCGCCGTCTTGATGAACAGCAGCTTGGCCGGCCGCGGGTCGAAGATCTGGTGCAGCGCCGCGTCCAGCTGGCTGCGCGTGTACGGCTGGTTGTTGATCGCGTACGAGCCGTCGGGCCGCAGCTCGAGCACGATCTGGCCGCTCTGCTGCTGCTGCTGGCGCTGTTGGCGCTGCTCCGGCGGCACCTGCACCTCGAAGGCGCGGCGCGACAGCGGCAGCGTGATCATGAAGATGATGAGCAGCACGAGAAGCACGTCGATCATCGGCACCACGTTGATCTCGTGCTTCGGTCCGCCGCGTCCTCCATCAACGGCCATCCCCATGGTGTCTAGCCCTCCCCGGCGCGCCGCTCGCCGCGCTTCTGCTCGGTGATCGTGCCGACCACGCGGACTCCGGCCTTGCGGGCGATCTCGATCGCGTGCTGGATGCGTGCGAACTCGAGATTCTCGTCCGCCTTGAGGAAGAGGATCTTGTCCGTGCTGCGCGTCGCGTACAGGGAGCGCAGCTGGGCCTCCAGATCCTCATCGCGCACCAAACGCATGCCGGTGTACGTGCCGGTCGGGCCGGTGATGTCGATGTAGAACTTGCCGTCGATGTCGATCCCCAGCCGGATCTCGCCTTCTTCCTCTTCCCTGGCCGTGGGGTTGTCCGCCCGCGGCACCGAGGCCTGGAAGCCGGCCGTGATGGCGGGTGTCACGATCATGAAGATGATCAGCAGCACCAGCATCACGTCGATCATCGGCGTGACGTTGATGTCCGCCGTGACGGCGGACTGGGTGTTAGTGGCTGATAGGGCCACTGGACTGCGACGCCTTCTGGGCCTGGAATTCCTTGGTGAAGATCGAGCGCCCGAACTCGGATCCCACGCTCTTGATCAGGTAGTCGATCAGCTCTTTCGACACGTACGTCATCTCGACGGTGAGGTAGTCGAGCTTGGTCGAGAAGTAGTTGTACAGCCACACCGCCGGAATCGCGACGAGCAGACCGAACGCCGTCGTGACCAGCGCCTCCGCGATGCCGCCCGTGATCGCCGCGAGCGATCCCGAGCCGCCCGCCGCCGCCATGCCCTGGAAGGCGTTCACGATGCCCATTGTGGTCCCGAGCAGACCGACAAACGGCGCCGTGGCACCCGTGGTGGCGAGGATGCCGAGTCCGCGCTTCATCTCCGTCGTGATGATCAGCATCTGCCGCTCGACGGCCCGCTCGGCCGAATTGATGTCGCCCGCGGTGATCGTCGCCCGGTCGCGCAGCAGCGGCTTCACCTCGGCGAGCGCATCACCCAGCACGCGGGCGACGTGACTGCCTTGGAACTCTTTCTTCTCCGCCAGCTTGATCGCCTGTTCGAGCTGCTCTTCCTGCAGCGCGCGCGAGAACGGCCCCGTGAACCGGCGCGTGGCGCGCTGCGACTTGTACAGGTACCACAGCTTCGTGACCGTGACCATCCACGACAGGAAGGACATGAGGAGCATCGTGACCACGACGCCCTTCGCGAACAGGCCCATCGATTGCCACAGTTCCGAGTAACTCATCGCGATTCGGCTCCTTGTGAGAACGCGGCGGTCCCCCGCCGGACGTGCCTATGAAGCGCCGGCGTGGACCGGCTAACGCCGCAGCTTGAAGTCGATCGGCAGCCGCACGAGCACGCGCACCGGGCGCCCGTGCACGCGGGCCGGGCGGAACAGCGCCTGCCGCATGTAGGTGGTCGCCGACTGATCGAAGCCCGGATGCGGGCTCTGCACGATCTTGATGGAACTCGGCTCGGCCCGCCCCATCGTGTCGATAATCGCCTCGACCAGCACCCGGCCCTGGATCTGCGCCTGGCGCAGTAGCTCGGGGTACTGGAGCGGCGGTCCGGACAAGGGCTCAGGCTTTTCCTCCACCACGGACTCGAGGTACACCTGCCCGCCCGTCGGCTCGAGACCGGTCGCGAGGCCGCCCTCCACGCCGACACCCGAGTAGTCGCGCGGGTCGAACTGCTCGTTCAGGTTGATCGGCGGAATGTCCGTCGGGATCTGGGTGGGCGCGAGCACCGTCTGGAACCCCTTGAGCGGCACGTCGAGCACGACCTTCGGCGGCTCCTCGGGTTTCTCTTCCTGCTTTTCGCTGAGGTACACCATCGCGGTGTCGATCCGGACGTCTTGATCCGTCTCGCCGGCCGAGAGCGTCGCATAAATGGCGCCCGCGACCACCGCTGTATGGAAGATCAGCGAGAAGATGCTGGCAGTCGATCCCTGCCGCAGGTTCATCTTCTTCTGTGACTCGATCAGGTTGTCGAACACCGCAAGCCTCCGTGGGCCGTTGCGTGCGATGTAATACTACCAGACCGGCATACCTCGCTAGTGGAATCCGGATTACAAAATGATGACAACGAAATGAGAGGTTCGAGGGCGGCGGCGGAGTCTCGGGGCCCCTAGGACCCCCGCAGCTTGAAGTCTATCGGGACCCGCACAACGACCCGGACCGCCCGCCCCTGGGCACGCGCCGGGCGGAAATAGGCGAGCCGCATCCACCCTTGCGCCACCTGGTTGAAGCCGGGATGGGGGCTGCTCACGACGCGGATCGACCGCCGCTCAGCCACGCCGAACGTGTCAACAATCGCCTCGACCAGTACGCGTCCCTGAATCCACGCCCGGCGGAGCGGTTCGGGATAGATCAGGTGCGGCCCGGACACGATTTCGGGCCGTGTGTCGACCATGGTCTCGAGGAAAACCGGAGCCGTCCGGAACTCCAGGGGCAGGCGGACGCGCACGCGGACGGGTCGTCCCGCGATCCGTCCGGGGCGGAACCTCGCCTTGAGCGCAAACTCGAAGGCAGGCAGGTCGAGACCAGTGTCGGGACGCGAGACCACCACTACCGAGCTGGGATCGACCCGCCCGGTCGTGTCGATCACCAGCTCCATCACCACACGACCCTGTACCGGATGGCCAAGGGCGGAGTCGCGCGGATACAGCAGGGAGGACGGGTACCAGGTCGGCGAGCCGCTGATGAATCCCGGCGCCTCGTCGAACCGGCCCACCTCCCGCACCCTCGTCGTATCGCTCGCGCCGAGATCCTGTCGCACTCGGGCCGCGAGCGCCGCGAGCGCGGGGTGCAGCACGGCCAGGGTGTCGACCGCGTGCGCGGAATCGAGGGCCAGCGCCACGCGCAGATCGTCGGCCCCGCCGACGGTGTCCCCGCGCAGCAGCGCCGCAACGGCGAGGAGCACGAAGCCTGCCGCGCGCTGCTCGCGCGGCGCGCCCATCTCCGGATCGAGCGCTTCTCGCACGAACGCGGCGGCCGTGTCCGCATCCCGACCGACCAGCCGACGGCGGGCATCCTCGAGCAGGGCTGACGCCGGACGCCCGCCGCCCCCGCCCAGCACGCGGTAACGGACGGGAATGCGTGTGAGAGCCGCGACGGGGTGCCCGCCGCGCTCGGCGGGTCGGAAACGCGCGGCGAGCGCGGCCGCCATCGCCGAGTGCGCGAAGCCGGGCGTCGTTTCATACGCCACCTCGAGCCAGGGGCGACGCACGCGCCCCCTGGTATCGACGATCGCGACGACGAGAACATCCGCTTCCACCGCGTCCCGCGAGAACCTGTCCGGATACTCGGCCACTGGCAACCGCTCGGGAACGGGCGGCTCATCGGGCGGCGATTCGAGGGGGAGTGTGTCCGCCGGATCGAGCGGGCGGCCCGCGTCGGCGTAGCGCCACCGCAGCCGCTCGGTCGCGAATCGCACCGCCAGCTCCTGCCACAGCGGGGCCAGGTCTCCGAGGCCGGCATCCGGATCGGTGCGAAACGCGTCGTGCAGCGCGGCGGACGCCGCCGAGTCCTGCCCGCGCAACCCGTGGATCAAGGCGCGCAGCACGAGGGCCTCGGCGCGCTCGCGCGCCCGCGGCGGCCGCCCCGCCGCGAGGACGGCCTGCACCCACGCCTCGGCCGAGTCGAGCTGCGCGCGCGTGAGCGCGGCTCGCGCCCGGTCGAGCGGCCCGGCGCGCTGCGCCGGCACCGGCAGCGCCAGGGCGACGAGGAGCAGCATCGCGCTCCCCGACGTCGCCACGGCGGTCCCCGGCGCACCCGGGCCCATACGAACGTCAAGGTTGAGCGGCGCGGGGCGGGCGCGCAAGCGCGTCCGCGCCAGCGGTCACCGCAGCGCGAACTCGACCGGGAGGCGCACGAGGACGCGCACCGCGCGCCCGTGCACCCGCCCCGGCCGGAACAGCGCGCCGCGGACGTACTCCCGCACCGCGTCCGCGAACGCCGGGTGGACGGCGTGCACGACGCGGATGGTCGCGGGCTCGGCGTGGCCGCTCGTATCGATGACCGCTTCCACCATCACGCGCCCCGCGATGCGCGCCCGCCGGAGCAGCTCGGGATACGCGAGGGGAGGTCCGGACAGGAGGACGGGCATCTCGTCCACGACCGCCCCCGCGTAGATGTCACCGGACGGGGTGCCGCCGGAGCGGCGCAGGTCGGCCACGCCGGGCCCCGGCGTCGGCCGCCACGGACCCCGCAGATCGGACGTCGCGATCGGCGGGACGCCGATGGTCGGGACATGCAGCGCGGCCAGCGGACCCAGATCATCGGCGGGGGACGGTGGACCGGGCGACTCGGGCGCGCGCAACGGGGGAGCTGGATCGACGTAGACGACCCGCGCGTCGGTCACGGGGTCCGCCGCGGGCGCGGGCGCCGCGGGCAGGGTCGCGTACACCGCCGCGGCCACCAGGGCGGCGTGCCCCACCACCGACAGCAGGCCCGCCGGCCCTGCTCCGGTAGCGCGCCGCCGTGGCGGCGCGGACGCGATCAGCATGTCGAACATCGTCGGACTCCAGGTCAAGCGGACGTTCCCACGATGCCACCGGAGGCTAACGCTCCGGTGATGGCGAGGTGACGGGACGGTGAATGCTCGGTGAGGAATCCGGCCGTGGCGGCGGGACGCTAGGTTCCGAGGGTCAGCCCGGTCGCTGCCGCACCGGCCGGGGCGGCGGCACTTTCGCGGGGCAGCCGCACGGTGAACGCCGTCCCCCGCCCCGGTCGGCTCTGCACTTCGATCGAGCCGCCGTGCGCCTCGGCGATCCACTTGCAGATGGCGAGGCCCAGGCCCACCCCCGCGCGCTCGCCGGTACGGGTGCGGGCCGTGTCCGCCCGCCAGAAACGGTCGAACACATGCGCCAGGTCTCCCGGCGCGATGCCGATCCCCGTGTCGGCCACCACGAGCGATACCCGGGCGCCGTCGGCTTCGAGCCGCACACGGACGTAACCGTCCGGGGGAGTGTATTTGACGGCGTTGGTGAGCAGGTTGAGGAGGAGCTGGCGGACGCGGCTGCGATCGACCGCCACGACCACCGGTTCCGCGGGCGTTTCCACCTCGAGTGACAGACCAGCGGGCTCGGCGAGCAGCTCGCCCGTCTCGCGGGCTTCCTCGACGAGGTCCCGCAAGTCCACCGTCTCGCGATGCAGGGGAGCCCGTCCCTCGTCGGCCCGCGCGAGCGTGAGCAAGGTATCCACCAGCTCGGTCATCCGCGTGACCTCCTGCAACGCCTCTTCGAGGGTCTCCAGGGTATCCTCGGGCAAACCGGGGGTGGTGACGGCCCGCTCCACGCCCCCCCGCAGGACGGTGAGCGGCGTCTTCAGCTCGTGGCTCGCGTCGGCGGTGAAGCGGCGCAGGGCGGCGAAGCTGCGCTCGAGCCGGGCCATCATTTCGTTGAGCGTCAGGGTGAGGCGGCCCAGCTCGTCGCGCTCGAGCGGCAGCGGCAGGCGCCGGTGCAGGCTGCGGCCGTCGGTAATCTCCCGCACCTCCGTGATGATCTCGTTGATCGGCGCGAGCGCCCGCCCCGCGATCCACGAGCCCACCAGATAGGCGACGAGCAGGCCGAACGGCAGCGTGAGCGCGAAGGTGCCGAGCAGCTCCTGGAGCTCGAGGCGCGCGGCCTCGGTGGGGGCGGCGGCGAGCACCACGCCGAGCTCGGGTCCCGCGCCCGCCACGGGGCGCACCACGTAGCGCAGGCGCAGGTCGCCGGGACCGATCGTGACCGTGTCCGCCGGATGCCCGCGCGGCGGCACGGGCACCAGCCGTTCCAGCTGCTCGAACTCCCCGATCTGGAGCGCGCGCGCCTCGGCGGAGGCGAACAACACACGCCCCTCGGCGTGCGTGATGAGGAGATAGTCGGGCACCACGTCGAGCGTCGCGGTCAGCTCGCCCGCCAGCGCGGGGCGGCCGGCGGCGTCGCGTTGCACCACCACACCACCCGCCCGGTAGACGCCCGCCAGGATCCCGGCGGTCAGCTCGGCCTCCGAGGTGATGCGGCGATCGAGCTCCTCGTATACGGCGCGGCGACTCGCCACGTACACGACGAGCGCGAAGGCGGCGAGGGTGAGTGTGAGCGCGGCGGCGTACCAGGCGGTCAGCCGTCCCCGGATGGTCCGCACGCTACGCCTTCAGGACGTATCCGACGCCGCGTACCGTGTGGATCAGCTTGGACTGGCGGCCGTGATCGATCTTCTTGCGCAGGCGGTTGATCACGACGTCCACGATGTTGGTGCCGGGGTCGAAGTGATAGTCCCAGGCGTACTCGGTGATCAGCGTGCGGGACATCACGTGCCCGGGGTGCCGCATCAGGTACTCGAGCACCGCGTACTCCTTGGGAGTCAGCTCGATGCTCTTGGCGCCACGCCGGACCTCCCGACTGCCGGTGTCGAGCACGAGATCGGCCACCTTGAGCACGGGGGGCGCGATCGCCTTGGGCCGGCGTCCCAGCGCTTCCACGCGGGCGAGCAACTCTTCCATGGCGAACGGCTTGGTGACGTAGTCGTCGGCACCCATCCGCAGGGCCTGGACCTTGTAGTCCACGCTGTCCTGGGCGGTGAGCACCAGGACGGGCAGCGTGATGCCGCGGTCGCGCAGAGTGCGCAGCAGCTCCTGGCCGGAGAGCCCGGGGAGCCGGAGGTCGAGCACGATCAGGTCGTGCCGGCCGGATGTGGCCGCCTTGAGCCCGTCACTCCCGTCGGCGACGAGGTCCACCTGGTAGCGCGCCTCTTCGAGCCCGCGCTTGACGTAGTGGCCGACGATCTTGTCGTCCTCGATGACGAGGATCTTCATGACACGGGGAAATACACCTTGAAATCGCTGCCGACGCCCACTTGCGACTCGACCTCGATCCGGCCCCGATGCTCGGCGATGATCCCGTAGCAGATGGACAGCCCCAGCCCCGTGCCCCGCCCCTGCGGCTTGGTCGTGTAGAACGGCTCGAAGATCTTGGAGAAGTCCTTGGGCGGAATTCCCGTGCCCTGGTCGATGAACTCGACCAGCACCTCGTCGCCGCGCTCCGTGTTCAGGCCGCTGCGCACCGTGAGCGTGCCGCGGGAGTTCATGGCGTCCATGGCGTTCAGCATGAGCGCCATGAACGCCTGGATCAGGCGCTCCTGGTCCGCACTCACGCGGGGCAGGTCCGGGGTGAGCTCGCGGATCACCGTGAGACGCTTGAAGCGCTCGTGGTACTTGAGGAGAAACAGCGTCTGCTCGACGACCTTGTTCACGTCGAGCTTGCGCGTCGTTCCCGGCTTGGCGTGCGAGAAATCGAGCAGCCCGTCCACGATGCGGCGGCAGCGCTGCACCTCGGCGTCGATGATCCGGAGGTACTCCTCGACGGACTGCCGGTCGCCGGGGGGCAGGTCGTCGGTGCGGTGCGACAGCGCCTCCGCGCACGCGAGGATCGTCGCCAGCGGATTGTTGATCTCGTGCATCACGCCGGCCGCGAGCTGGCCCAGGGCCGCGAGCTTCTCCGCCTGCGCGCAGCCGCTGCTGGGCCTGCGTTCCACGCGGTGATGTCCTCGCCGATCGTGATCACGTGGGTGACGTGCTCGTCGTCCATCCGCATCGGGATCTTGGTGATGCGGTAGTGCTTCGAGTCACCGCTGGCGAGGGACTCCATTTCGACCTGCTGGATCTCGCCGCTCTCGAACACGCGATCGAACTCGTCCTGCAGCAGCACGCGCGGCTGGCGATCGAGGACTTCGAACATCTCCCGGCCGAGCGCTTCTTCCCGCGAAATACCCTGGGTCCCCGTCTCGCGGTTTCGGTTCCACGCGCGGATGCGATACGCCCGATCGATGACGTACAGACCGACGGGCAGCGAATCGATGATCTTGGCCGCGAAGCTCCGCTGCGCCTCGACTTCGCGAGTTCGGAGGGCCACTTCGGAGGCGAGGTCCTGGGACAGCTCCGTCGCCGCGACATAGGACGAGAGAATCGCCGCGACCGTCACGAGCACATCGTGCGCCACGGCATCGTGCTCACCGCCCAGCAGCAGCGCCTCGATGGCGCCGAGCACCTGCTCATCGTGGACCAATGGCAGGCGCAACAGCTGGCCGTCCGGCGTCGCCTCGGTCACCGAGCCCCGCGACGCCCATTCGACGATCGGCGGCGAGCCGCCGAGCTCGGGGGCCTCCCCCGGCGCCGTAACCGGTGTGTACCCCACGCCGTCGGGCACGCGCCACCACATGCGACAGTGCCGAACGGGCAATCCCCGCCGCAGCTCCGTCAGCACGCCGCGGAGCGCGTCGGCCAGCGGCAGCCCATCGGCGAGGATCGTCGCGACCCGCGCCAGCACCCGCAGGCCGGTGTGGTCGGAACGCAGCGTGGGAACGGCCATCGCGAGCTAACCTAGACCGCGGCCCGAGCCGCCGCCAGCGGACGTGGCGCTGTCCGTCCCCCCAGGACGTTGGCGCCGACGACGCGCGCGATCAGCCCGGCCCAGCGGTCGCGGTGTCGCGCACGCGTTGCGGCCGCCGCCCGGCGGCGGCCCCCCACTGCGCGACGCCCCACAGGCCGGGCCCGAGCAGCCCCAGACCGATCGCGAGGCGGGTCCATCTCCCGGCCACCGACTCGAGCGGGACCATCGCGAGGGCCGCCCAGCGGCGTGACGTGATCCGCACGGGTGCCACCGCCCGTGGTCCCGCCGGCCCCTCGACCCGGACGATCGCCGTGTCGGCACTGTCGGCAGCGGCCAGCTCGAGCCCGGTCCCCTGCACCACCCGGCGCAGGGCGGCGAGGGAGACGCGGCTGCGCGGTCCGGGCAGGCGGGTCGGCACCTCCTCGAGGAGCAGGCGCGCGTCGGCGAGGCTGCGCTCCGTGCCCCACATCGCCACGCGGCGGACCTCCGCCCCCGCCGTCACGCCGTGCCCGGTCACGGCGGCGATACCGGCCGCGAGGGTGAGGAGGCGGCCCCGTCGGCCGGCGCTCACGGTCCACAGGCCCGCGGCGGCCACCAGCAGCACCGCGACACCAGTCGCCGCCAACCGGCGATGGCGCGGCGCCGCGCGACCGGAGACCCACACGCCTCCCACGAGGTCCCGCTGGTCGTGGTCCTTCAGCGGCACGAGCGCGCCGCCCCGCCAGACGACGGGCGCGTCGCGGTGCCCCAGCTCGCGCCACACGTCGCGCGGCAGCGCCGGGGCTCCGGCGGACACGAGCGGCGTCCGGACGGCGAACACCTCGATCGGAACGGACCACCCGGGTAGGGTCAACAAGCCCCGGGCGGCGACGAGCAGCGCGCGCGGATCGTACGGCGCGCGCTCCGGCACGGCCGGAAGGGCCACGACGGCGAGGTAGCCCGCCACCGCGGTGGCGACACGCTCGCTGACCGAGCGCTCCATCCGGGCGACCCCACGGCGCGCGACGAGGAGCGGCAGGCCCGCGCCCGCCAGGCCCGCGGCCGCGGCCAGCAGCCGCCACCCGACGAGGCGCGTCACGGCGGTCCGCTCATGGCGCCAGCGGGTCGCCGGACAGCTCCTGCGTGAACGCGAGGCTCACGATGCGCCACGCGCCGCCGTCCGCGAGGAGCTGGAAGGCGTCCATGCCGTAGTGCGTCGCCGGGGGTTCCCCGGGCATTCCGAACGTCGCGCGGAACGTGGCCCACACGACCGCGAGATCCCCGTAGCGGCGGATCTCGTGGCGCACTCGCCGCTCCTCGAACACCGCCAGACGATCGGGCCCGTCGGGCGCGCGTGCGATGAACGTATCAACCGGAATCAGGTCCACGACGGGCGCGGCCGCACCCGGCGGCTGCCAGCGGGTCGCGATCACGGCGCCGGGCCAGAACGACCGGCGGAATTCGTCCCACGCCCGACGGCTCAGGCGATCGTAATAGGTATCGATGGCGGCCACGATCGCGCTGTCCGCCGCGGTCCGCGCCTCGGCCGGGCGGCGCGCGCCGTCCGGCTCGATCCGCTCGATGCTGCACGCCACCAGCGCGACCGCGAGAGCGACGAGAACCAGGCGCACCGGCTTCCCACCCCTGTGCGAGACCGCCCAAAGGTCCCGCTTCGCCCCCCGTCGCGCAACGCGTATCATTGAGCTGTATGCGCGGCTCCCCCGCCCGAGCCTTCGCCGCCGTTGCGGCGGTCGCGGCCGGTGCCTGCGAAGGGGCGTTCACCTTCGCCCCCGGCGACTCCCCCACGGTTGCGACCGTGATCATCGCCCCGGACTCGGCACGCCTGGTGACGGGGGAAACGCTCCAGCTCACCGTCACCGCCCGCGACTCGACTGGCGCCGTCGTCACGGGCCGACCGACGATTTGGACGTCCACCAACCACGGCGCCGTGATCGTCTCGCCCGCCGGCAGTGCCAGCGCGGTCGCGCCGGGCGAGGCCCGCATCGTCGCGACGATCGAGGGCCGCGCCGATACCGTGCCCATCACCGTCGTGGCGCTTGTTTACCGGACACTGAGCGCCGGCGAGTATCACAGCTGCGCGCTCGCCAACGACGGCCGGATCTTCTGCTGGGGCTTCAATCTCTACGGTCAGGTGGGGGGCGGCTTCGCGTCGTTCCTGGAAGAGCGCCCCGTCCCCGTCAGCGGGCCCTCGCGCTACCGCGCCGTGGCGATCGGCGGATTCCATTCGTGCGGGATCGCGACGGACTCGGTGGCGGCGTGTTGGGGACGGAACCACACCGCGCAACTGGGTCGGGGGAGCGCACCGGGGGACCCGTTTCAGCCGGCCGCCGTGGCGGGCAACCTGCGCGCCGCCGCGCTCGCCGCCGGGGAGGAGCACGGCTGCGCGCTCACCGCCGCCGGCGCGGCCTGGTGCTGGGGCGGCAACATCGAAGGGCAGCTGGGTGATTCGCAGCCGGTGACCCGGGACGAGCCCGCCGCGGTGGCGGGCGGGCATCGGTTCCTGCGGCTCGCGGCGGGGGGCTTCCACTCCTGCGCGGTCGGCGACGACGGCGGAGCCTGGTGCTGGGGCGCGAATGCGCGTGGCCAGCTGGGCGACAGCAGCGCCGGCGGTAACCGCCGCTATCCGGTCCGCGTGCGCTGGTCGGAGCAGTTCACGGCGGTGGCCGCCGGGGGCGCGCATGCGTGCGGCATCGCCGGCGGCCGGCTCGTCTGCTGGGGCGACAACAGCACCGGCCAGCTGGGCACCGGCCAGGCCGACTCGCTCGCGATCGTACCCGCGCCGGTCGCGGGCGCGCTGCCTCCCCTGGCGGTGGCGGCGGGTGGCCGCCACAGCTGCGCGCTCGCGGCCGACAGCACGGCCCACTGCTGGGGCGCCAACGACCGCGGCCAGCTCGGCGACGGGTCGACCGCGGACCGCGCCGTGCCGGCGCCCGTGGCCGGGGGGTTCCGGTTCCGCGACCTCGCGGCGGGGCGCGATCACACGTGCGGCATCACGACACTCGGCACCGCCCTGTGCTGGGGCGCCGGCACGGAAGGCCAGCTGGGCGCGGGTGGAACCGCCGACTCGCCGCTGCCCGTCACGGTGGGCGTGCCGGCGCGCGCGGGCTCCTAGCGACACCCGGTCCGGACATCGTGGTCCCCCGCGGCCTCGAAGGTGCGCGTTGCGCTCGGGACGGACTCGCGCCATACTCTCAAACCGTCACCAGCGAATCACCACGCGGAGCGATTACGCATGCCTCATACACTGCCGGCGCTGCCGTACGATGTCGCGGCACTCGAGCCACACGTCGATGCCCAGACGATGCAGATCCATCACGGCAAGCACCATCAGGGCTACGTCAACAACCTCAACGCCGCCCTCGACAAGCACCCGGAGCTGCACGAGAAGAGCCTCGACGAGCTGCTCCGCGGCCTCGCGGCCCTGCCCGACGATATCCGCACCGCCGTGCGCAACAACGGCGGCGGGCACCACAACCACTCGCTCTTCTGGACGATCATGGGCCCTAAGGCAGGCGGTGAGCCCGCCGGCAAGCTCGCGGCCGCGATCACGAGCGCCTTCGGCGGGTTCGGCAAGTTCACGGAGCAATTCACGCAGGCGGCCGTCGGACGGTTCGGGTCGGGCTGGGCGTGGCTCACCGTCCACAACGGCAAACTCGAACTGTACAGCACCCCGAACCAGGACAGCCCCGTCATGGAAAGCAAGACGCCGATCCTGGGGCTCGACGTCTGGGAACACGCGTACTACCTGAAATACCAGAACCGGCGGCCCGACTACGTGGCCGCCTGGTGGAACGTCGTGAACTGGTCGGAGGTGGCGCGGCGGTACGAAGCCGCAGGCCGGTAGTCCGGCCCGCGTCACCCCGCGGGGCGGGGTGCGGGCATCCTCACCCCGCGCGCTCTTCGGACGACGCCTGCTCTTCGGCTTTGGCGGCCGTCTTCTTGCGTTTCTTCTTCCGTCGCGTGTTGCCGTACGACCCGCGGAAGATCTTGCCGCGGCGCGTCCGCTTGTCGCCCTTGCCCATAGTGGCCCGTCCGGTGTGGATGAATGGTGAGGCCGCAAGATAACCCGCCCCGCGGCCCGGCGCTCGTCACCAGCCCATCCGTTCCCGCAGCGCCGTGATGTGGGCCGTGTGGTGGCGGCCGTGCCAGGCATAGAGCGCCAAGGTCTGATCCAGACTGGGCGTGCCCCACTCGGGGTGCGTGATGACGCGGTCGAAGTCCGCCGGCGTGAGCGCCCGCAACAGCGCCACCCAGCGGTGGTGCAGCGCGTCCAGCAGCGCAAGCGACACGTCGATCGGGACCGCGGCGACCTCCGGCGTGCCCGCCCAGCGTTTCTCGTCGTAGGTCTTGATGGTGGGCCGCTCCTCGGTCAGCCCCAACTTGAAGCGCACGTAGGCGTTGACGTGGCTGTCGGGCACGTGGTGCACCACCTGGCGCACCGTCCACCCGCCATCGCGGTAGGGCGTATCGAGCTGCGCGGCGGTGAGGCCGGCGACAGCGGCGCGCAGCGCGGCGGGCGCCGCGGCGATTTGGTCGATGCGCCCGCGGCGTTGCTCCGGGGACGACACGGCGGGGGCCTCGAAACGACCGATCGGATAGCGGAGGTCGGTCATGAACGTCCTCGGTGACAGGGGGAACGGAACTCCTCCACGGGCAAACGTCCGAGCGACACGGCGGGTTCCGGGCGCACCCGGTGGCGGGGCAGGACGCTCACCGGACCGGGATCCAGTAGCTCACCTTGACGGCCAGGAAGTTGTCTCCCGGTGCCCGGAACGCGTCCCACAGCTCGCCGAACCCCACGTGCTCGCCGCGCGCGTCGTCCGCGCCCCGGTTGCGCTGCCACACGAGAAACAGCGTGCTCCCGGGCCGCCACTCCCACCGCAGGACCAGGTTGGAGCGGAATGAGAGGACGTTGAAGTCGGGGTTGCCGATGTCGCGGCGGTACCCGTTCGCGTCCCGCACGATGTAGGCGCCCGTCGAGTCCCGGGCGATGCTGGGTGCCCGGGTCGTGTCGGTCGCATATGCGACGAGGTCGGTGGTACGCGGCGCGGCGAGATGGCCAAACGACGAGTAGCGGCCGCTTGCCGCGAACGGCTCGGCGTAGAATTCGAGCGTCAGGTCGGGTGTGACGGTGTAGTTGGCGCGGAGCTGCAGCGAGAACGAGCTCTGATCCACCGTGGCGAACAGGTAGCGGGCGTCGAAGGTTGCCGGAGGCCCCGAGTCCAGCGTCGCCACGTACTGCCGCGGGTCGATGACACGCAAGTAGTTGGGGCTGACGGACACCTGCCAGCGGGTGGTGGGGCGGGCGGAGAAACCGCCGCTGAGCCGCGTGGTCTCGCCCCCCAAGTCGTCCCTGCCCGAGTACACGCGGGCGTGCCACCGGGTGCGGGCGCCGAACGAATTCTCGATCCGGGCGCTGCCCACGCGGCTCCGGGGTGTTCCCATGGAGGGACCGCCGCGCGTGAGCGACTGGCTCTGTGCCGGGTGATCGATCCAGTAGGTGAAGTTCGTGGTCCAGTAGTTCCGCCACGTGGCTTGGGCGTCCCAGCGGGTGGTGGCGAATTGGCGATCGCCGCCGAAGTTCCACTCCCCGCCCGTCTCGAACGCCAGCGTGTAGTTGTAGAACACGCGGCCGGGCTGCGTCTCGCGATACCGCAGGTTGCCGAACGCGACTTGCCCGTCGGCGTTCGACAGTCGGCCGGCGTCGTTGGGCTCGAGGCCCGGCGACTCGCGGCCCAGGTCGATCGCGTAGAGCCAGTGGCGCCCGCTGCGCTTGGAGAAAGACAGCGAGGCGCCATACCCGCTGAGCGACGTCCGCGTCGAATCGAGCCGGACGTGATCGGCGTCGGGTCGCTGGAAGTAATGCACCGGAGACGCCTGCAAGGCGAGAATGGCGGTGCTGTCGCCGCGGACGTGGGTGAAGCCCAGGTCGCCGTCCAGCACGTACATGCCGCCGTTGAAGCGGAGGTTCCAATCCAGACGCCCCGCGACGGCGTCGCTGGCATAGAGGTCGCGCAGCCCCGCCTGATCGCTGAAGGACCGTCGCACCGTGGTGACCGTCGCGCCGACCGCCGACTGACCGGCGCCGAACTCCTGAATGCCGCGCAGCACTCCAAACGCGGTGACCGGTGCGACCTCGGTCCGGCGCCGCTGGCCCGTTGCCGCGTCGTACGTCGTGGCGTACTCGCGGGCGGTGACGGCGGCCAGGGCTCCGAGGGTGGTGCCCGAGCGCAGCCGGCCCGTGAGCTTGGCAGCGCCCAGGATTGTGCTCGCGTCGGGGTAGTCCACGTAATCCCCCGTCGCGTCGCCCCGCGGCCGCGCGCCCACGCGCCGCGAGTAGAAGAACCGCGACGGGAACAGCTGCTGTCCCTCCGTGAAGAAGGGACGGCGCTCATCGAAGAACACCTCGAACGCCGAGAGATTCACGACGGCCGGGTCCGCCTCGACCTGACCGAAATCCGGGTTGACGGTCGCGTCGAGCGTGAGATTGGGGCCGAGGCCCATCTTCACGTCCGCACCGGCGCGCCATCCGAGGTTGGTGCCGTCGTCGAACGGATCGCCCGAATCCGGGGTGCCGGTGAGCGTGGCGTCCGTCGCGACGTACGGCAGCACCTCGAGACGGCGGGATGGCCGGATCCCCGCGATGCCGTGCAGCTCGCCCATGCGCGACGACCAGCCCGTCTCGTCCTTGGGCACCGGAATCCAGAAGATGTCCTCGCGCCGCGACGGCACCCAGCGATCGATGTTGAGCCCCCACACCTGCGCATCCTGGCCGGTGAAGCGCAGCTGCGAGAATGGAATCCGCAGCTCGGCGGTCCACCCGAGTGAATCGATCAGCGCCTTGCCCTCCCACACCGGATCGAAGCGCGGGTCGATGTCGTACTCGTGGTCCCCGGGGTGATACCAGTCCATGCGGACCCCCGACGCCGTGATGCCGAACGAGTACGCGGTCCGATAATCGCGGTACGTGTCGAGCGAGATCCAGATGTGCTCGGCCTGGCTGCCGTTGTCGCGCCGAGCGAGCGGCGCCTGGATCCGGGCCGGGTCGTCGGCATACATCCGGGCGCCCACGTACAGCGCGTCGCCGTCATAGAGGAACGCGACCGCGGTGCGCTCGGTGGGCGCCGCCCCCTCGTCCGGTTCCTTCTGCACGAAATCCGTGATCCAGCGGGCCGCGCGCCACGCCGCGTCGTCGAGGCGGCCGTCGAGGTGCACCCGGTCGCCCGCGAGGCGCAGCGCAACCGCTTGTTTGCGCGCGGGGGCACCGTTGCTCTGCGGCAGCGCGACCGAGGGGAGGAGGAGCAGGATGACGACGAGCCACGGCCGGTGACGACGCATGCGGCACTCGGGGATGGGGGTCCAGTTCCCGAGACGCTCCGGAGGCGCGAAACGTTGCACGGTCGCGCGCTGCTGCGTCAATCGAACTCGCGGCGCGGCGGTGCCTGCTCGGGTCCCACGCGGCCGGACACGATGTCAGCTTTGAAGTAGTTCTCGCCCCGGATCGGGGCGCCCGCCAACCGGCGCAGCAGCCCCAGCTGACCGGCGTGCCACAGGGCGTCGGCGATGGGGCCCTGGAACAGCCGTTCGGCCGGGAAGCCAAGCCGGTCTTCGCTCGCGAGCCGGTCGTCGAGCGCCCTGAGCGCGGCATGGAAACGCGCCACCGCGCCGTCCCACGGTCCCGGCGGCGTGTCGCGCCAGACGTGTTGTCCATCCGCCAGCGCGAGGCCCCAGTCCAAAAGGTCGCCCATGTGGGCCAGGATCTCACCGGGCGTTCGGGTCGCCGGGCTCATGCGGAATGTCGCGAAGTCGGGCGGTGCGCCGCGCAGCGCCTTCCCCGCCCGGTAGGCGAGGGTGGCGAGCGCGTGGCGGAGAAAGTCGCGGTCGGTCATGGGCCGGATCGGAGGATACCGCGGCCGGCGGCCGCAGCCGTCGCGAGATCGCGCGCGAACTTACCCAACCGTCGCGTCCTGACGATAGGATTTCCGCCGCGCGAACGCGCAGCCCAACATCCGCTCGGCGCAAGGAGTGATCATGGGCCCGGCGGAGGCCGCGAGTCGCCCGGACGGACGCCAAACGGTTCGGCACGTTCGCCGGGCGTACCTTCATCGCGATCCCGGTCGACGCCGAGGGTGCCGCTGTACCTGTCGCAGGCCCTCGCCGTCGCGATGTACGTGTTCGGTTTCCGCGAAGGCTGGCAGTGGATCTTCCCCGACCATCCCGCCCTGCTCGTGGACCTCGCGATCTTCGGCGTGGTCCTGCTGATCGCCTACATCAGCGCCGAGCTGGCCTTCCGCATTCAGTACGTCGTGATGGCGGTGATCGCGGTCTCGCTGGTGCTGGTCTTCGGCAATCTCGACGTGTGGCAATCCGCCGTACCGACAACCTACTGGGGCAGTTACCCGGGGGCCGCCGGCTCGGGGGCCGGTGGCAGCGGCTTCTGGATGGTCTTCGCCGTGTTTTTTCCGGCTGCCACGGGGATCCTGGCCGGCGCCAACATGTCGGGCGAGCTCGCGGATCCGCGCCGGAGCATTCCCTTGGGCACGCTCGCCGCGATCGGGCTGAGCGCCATCATCTACATCGCGCTCGCCGTGTGGTCGGCGCGGGCTGCCCCGACCGACGAGCTCGTGTCGAACTACACCATCATGCTCGACCGGTCCCTCTGGGGACCGGGGGTGCTGGCCGGCCTGCTCGGAGCGACCTTCTCGTCGGCGCTGAGCTCGCTCGTCGGCGCGCCGCGGATTCTCGCGGCCTTGGCGCGGGACCGGATCGTTCCCCGCGGTGAGGGCCTCGCGCAGCTCCACGGCGGCGAGCCGCGCCGTGCCTTGATGCTGACCGGCGTCGTCGTGCTGGTCGGGCTGCTGACGCGGGACCTGAACGTCATCGCGCCCCTGATCACGATGTTCTTTTTGCTCACCTACGTGATGATCAACGTCGTGCTGCTCGCCGTGAGGCAACCCGGTTGGAGGTGGGCGTCATGCTGTGCGCCATCCACGACAAAGCCGGGTTGGGCATGGCCAAGGTGGTCAACGTGTGGATCGCGCCCCACGATCCGGCCCAGCCGATCGGCGAATACCTCCGTCGCCACAACCTCAACCTCGCCCTGCTGATGGCGATCCGCCTGCGCCGCGCGTGGCGCACGCAGCTCAACCTCCTGACCGTGGTCGAGCGCCCGGACGACGTCCCGCTGGCGCAGGCCCATCTCCACGAGTTGCGCGACCTGTGCCGGATCGGCGATGGGGCGGCGACGCAGGTGCTCACCGGCGAGTTCCGCGAACGCATCAGCCAGGGGCCCCAGTCCGATATGGACATCATGGGACTGCGGGCGGGACCCGATCTGGGTTTCGTGGCCGAGATGGTTCGCGCGACGCGCTCGTCCTGCCTGTTCACCGCGGACTCGGGATGGGAAAGCGTGTTGGCCTGACGGCGACGCTCGCGCGCGGCCCGGCGAGACGTGAAGGGGCAGGTGGACCGGACGGATTGCGAACCCGTGACCCCCGTGGTCGCTGGGCCGGCTCGCGCGGCCCGAGCGCGAGCCTGGCGCACACCCGCCGCCAGGCCACGCCAGGGAGCCTTCGCGCGGGGTCCGGCACCGCGCGAAAGAGTCACATCATTGTTTCGGGACCCGGTAGATGTTGTCGCGGTGCATCGTTCCTGCGAAGACCCAGTCGTATCCTGCGTTGATGGCGGCCCGCCTCGTGGAATCCGGCTCGACCATGCGGGCGACTTCGCCGCGCCAGCCGGGGCTGAGGTTGGCGAACGCTGTCCAGGACGGGTACGCGGTAATCACGACGACGTTCCATTCGTCCCCGTGCATGTGAATCAAGAACTTCTCGTCGAGGATATGTCCGAGTTCCTTCGCCTTCGCAGTCCATTGCGGCCGCGATTGCAGCAGAGTGGTGAGGCTGTCGATCCGGTCCCAGGGGATCTGGTTCTGGTTGATATACACGACCGGTTGCTCCTGGCTCTCTTGCCCGACTGCCGGTGTGGCCGCCACGGCGGCGAAGAGCAGCAGTACGCTGGTGGGTCGTTGCACGGTGAGACCTCCCGCGAGGAAGAATTGAGAAGGCAGTGGCGGGGCCCCGCGGTCGGGGCCGGAGGGTCGCACACTCGGCAGGCGGGGCGCCGCCTCGGAAGTGGGTTGATTCTACACGCCCAGGCGAATTCTGCTATGAGGCCAGGCGGAGCGTACCTGCATGGAGCGGACGGGATTCGAACCCGTGACCCCCTGGTTGCAAACCAGGTGCTCTCCCAACTGAGCTACCGCCCCCGTGCTACAAAATAGCACGGGGGGCGGCGGAAGGCGGCGCGCCGCTAGGCGCTCGCCTGACTCACTGCACCAGCATGCTGCGCGCGACCGAGGGGACGCCGTTGCCGTTCACGAGGAACAGCATGTACGGACCGGCCGGCGCGATCGTCGCTCCCGCGGGCAGGGTGACCGAAAGACCGCCAGGTACCTGAGAGAAGCTGAGCGGTACCAGACGCTGAGCCTGGTCGAACGCATGAGTCACCGATGCGTGCCGGATGAACGAGACCTTCGTGATGCTCGCGCCGTCCGGCGTCTGCACGAACAGGGTCTGGCCGTACCCTACTACCTCCGGCGTGGCGCCGGTGATGACCGGGCGCGCGCCCCGGAAAAGGTAGGGAGGGGAGTACAGCTCATAGTTGAAATTGTCGATCGTGCCGCCGCCGCCACCGCCCCCGCCGTGGAGCACACGCCCGTCGGGCAGCAGCAGCGAGCTCGAGTGGTACCCGCGGAGTAGCGAGGCGCTGTTCGCCAGCGTGGTCCAGACTCCGGTCGCGGGATTCCACATCTCCGCGGCATGCACAGCGAGCGAGGCGTTGGAGCGGTCGCCGGCGACGCCGCTGGTCACCAGCACTTCACCGGTCGGCAACACGGTCGCGTTCAGGTTCCACCGGGCGTACGCGAGCGAGCCGGTGTAGGTCCACGCGGGCGTCGGCTGATTGAGATCGATGATCTCCGCGGTGTTCGTCGGGGAGCTCGCGCCGCCCACGAACAGGATCTTCCCCGGCTCATACATCACCGCGGACCCGTAGGAGCGTCCGCCGAACTGCCGAGCCGGGCCGCTGGTCCAGCTGCCGGTACCCGTCACGTCGAGAAAGAGGGTCTGCTGCCCCGATCCCGCGTAGAAGACGCGCCCGTCCGGCGCCAGGAACATGCGTGGGTAATTCGGCAACGCCTGGCTCGCGGTAGTGAGCTGGCGCCAACTGCTCCCGTTCCAAACCTCGGGAAGAGGCACGACCGCGCCGTTCTCGTCCACGCCCGACAGGGTCAGCATCTCGCCGTTCGCGAGCAGCGTGTTCGTCGGATACCAGCGTCCCTGCGCCATGACTGGTCCCACTTCCCACGCCATCGTGCGATAATTGAAGATGTTCGTGTTGGGCAGTCCCCGGCTCGAGCTGATGTGCCCGCCCGTGACGAGCAGGCGCCCGTCCGCGAGCCAGTCGTGCCCGGCGCAGAACAGGAGCGACGGACTCGGCACCGCGGTGAACACACCGGTCGCGGGATCCCACACCTGTGGCGCGCCGTTGCGGCCGAAGATCAGCACCTTGCCGTCGGGCAGCAGATGGGTGTGAATCAGAATGGTCGGCGCGGCGATCACGGGCGACCACTCGCCGACGACGGCCGCCTGCCCGCCGGCGGTGACCGTGATGGCCGAGGCTCCGCTCTGGCCTTCGCTCGTGGCCGTGATCGTCGCCGGCCCCTCCGCGACTCCCGTGACGAGGCCCTGGGGCGAGACCGTGGCGACCCCGGACGCGCTGCTCGCCCAGGTCACGGACCGTCCGGTCAGCGGCTGGCCCGCCGCGTCCTTCGGCGTAGCCGTGATCTGCACGGTGCCGCCCACGGGCACGCTCGCCGACCCCGGCGTGACCTCGACCGACGCGACCGGTGCCGCGTTGGCCGTGACGGTCACGCTCGACGACCCCACGTACCCCTCGATCGTCGCCCTGATCGTCGCCGATCCCGCTCCTACTCCCGTGACGAGGCCGTCGGACGTGACCGTGGCGACGCCGGGAGCATCCGTGGACCAGGTCGCCGCGTAGCCCGGCAGCGCCTCACCTTCCGCGCCCCGCGCTGTCGCCGTGAGCTGCACCGTGCCCCCTACCGCCACGCTCGCCGACACGGGGCTCACGTCGACCGACACCACCGAGGGCCCCGACCCTACGCTGCCGGCTTTCAGCTCGACCGCCAGCAGCCCGGCCCTGGTGCTGGTGGTCCAGCTCGCCTGGACGGTCGGCACGTTCGTCGCCCATTCCGCCTCGAGGGCCGAGGTTTCGCCGGACGACTGCTCGGCGATCTCGCTGAATCCAGCGCCGGGCGTCACGACCGGGCCGTTGCGGGCCACGCCGACCACGCCGTAGGCGACATTGGCGGACGAGCCGAACGGGCCGAGCACGCCCGCCAGACTGGTCGCCGCGTCGCTACGCGCGGTGGCGGTCTGCCCGATCGCCCCCGCCCCGTTAGCGCCGCCGGTCTCGACCCCGGTCCACTGCGACACGATCCACTGCGCGTTGGACACGCTGCTGGGGAACGTGATCGTGACGGGGCCCGTGCCGGGCGTGGCGCTCAACGCGCGGAACACCAGAAGACGCTTGGTAGGCGATCCCTGGGTGTCGAAGTCCAGACTCGCCACCAGGTCCCACGCCGCCATACCGCCGCCCGTCACCGTGGGACTCAGGGCCCCCGAGGACCGCCGCATCAGCACGGCGACGGTGATGAGCGCGTTGGAGGCCGGAGCGATGCTGGCAGTGGAGTAGACCCTCTGGTTGACCGCGTTGTTCCCGGCCGTGAGCAGCGTGTGCGCAATGGACGCCGGGAAGTGCACCATCACCTCCACCGTCGCGGTCTGCGTGATGGGGGTGCCGTTGATCGTGGCCGAGATCGTCTCCGTCCCGTCCATGTCCGAGCTGTAGGTGCCGGTCGCGACTCCGTTCGCGTCGGTGGGCCCGGGTTGCACGAGCGCGCTGCCGCTCCCCGTCGCCGCCAGCACCACGGTCGCGTTGCTGATGCGATTGCCGTACGCGTCCTTCGCGGTCACCGTGATGGTCGAGGTGCCGGTACCCGAGGCGATCATCGTCGGATCGGCGGCGACGGTCGAGCTGTCGGCCGACACGGGCCCCGGCGTCACCGTCACGGTGACCGTTCCGGTGATCGCGGTGCCGTTGGCCGTGGCCGAGATGACCTTGGCGCCGGCCACCGTGGAGCTGATCGTACCCGTCGCTTCGCCCGCGGCGTTGGTCGTATCCGTTGGCTGCGTCAGCGTATTGCCCGCTCCCGAGGCCGTCAGCGTGACCGTCGCCCCGCTCAGCGGCGTGTCGCTCGCATCCTTCACCGTCACGGTAACGGTTGAGGTCGCGCTGCCGGCCGCGATCGAGCCCGGCGAGGCCGCCACGGTGGACAGCGCGGGCGACACGGCGCCGCCTCCGCCACCACCTCCGCCACCACCGCCACCACCGCCTACCGCGGCTTTGATCTCGACGCCGACGGCGCCGCCGTTCAGGTTCGTCCAGCTCGCATCGATCGTCGGATCGTTCACCCCCCACTCCGCCTGCAGATCCGCCGCCGTGCTCTCCCCCGACGGCTGCTCGGCGATCTCCGTGAACCCGGCGCCCGGCGTCACCACCGGCGCGCTCGCCCGCACCCCGAACACCCCGTACGCGACGTTGGCCACGTCCCCGAACGGCGCCAGCGTCACCGCCAGCCCGTTGGCCCCCGTCCCGCTGCTCGTCCCCGACTGCACGATCGCGCCCGCCCCGTTCACCCCGCTCCCATCCACCCCGCCCCACTGCGACACGATCCACTGGCTGTTCGACACCGTCGCGCTGAACGTGATGGTGAGCGGGCCGCTCCCCGGCGCGCTGCTCATCGCCCGGAACACCGTCAGGCGCTTGAGCGGCGTCGCCCCGTCGAACGTCACGCTCGCCACCTGGGTCCAGGTGCTCATCCCGCCACCCGTCACGGTCGGGCTCGGCGGCGCGCTCGACGAGTTGTGCCCCAGCACGGCGACCGTAATCAGCGCGTTGGCAGCGGGCGCGATGGCAGCCGTGGTGTAGACCTTCTGATTCGCCGGATTCGTCCCGACGGTGAGCAGCGTATGGGTGATCCCCGCGACCAGGTGCCCCGCCGCGGGGCCAGCAACGCTGGCCGGGTCGGTGGCCGTGGGCGTGCGGTCCTCGCCACAGGTGGCCACCGCCGCGAGGAACGCGACGGCCAAGACTCGCGAGAGACGGGCGGGGGAAAGCGCGAAACGGGAGCCCATGGGTCCTCCGGGCGTGGACCTCTCTCGTCCGCAGGCGGGCCCATGAGTGAGGGCCGCTGGTCCCGGACGAGGCATGTACGGAATCCCGAGCACTTTATGTGCCATTGACCCGTGGTACGACGCCGCGGATTGCCCTCGCCCTGCATGGGGCGCGACCCGGGGCCCGGTGCCGGCCGGCCCGCTTGAGGCGGCGGGGGCACGGTAGGAACGCCACACTGTGGCGACAGATAGGCGGGGACGGTGGCGGTGGATTGGGCACCATCAACGAAGCCGCGGCGCCCATCCGATCGGGCCCTCGGCTCCTACACGCGCTCGATGGGGATGGCGGGCATCAGCTGGCGATGAGGGCCCCGAGCTTGAGCACTGTGTTCCAGTTGCGCGCGGTACCGCGTGTGCCGATGGTCCGCTCGATGAGGGCGCTGGTGAAGCGCGAGCGGCCGATGCCATCGGGATAGACGATGTAGAGCTGTTGGCCGCGCGCGCGCACGGCCTCGGTTCCGGTGACGGCCGCCTGGAGCGCCCGGAGCGGAGCCGCTCCCGGCGTGTCCCGGAGCACCATGACGATGAAACGACCGGGATCACGCGCTGCCTCGTCGGGGAAGGGATTGCTCCGGATGACGACCTGCCATTGCCGCGCCGTGCGCACGTAGAAGTCCGCCTCGAGCCCCAGGCGCGTGCGCGCCGCCGCTTCGAGCTTCCGCTCGAGGCTCGCGCCGCCGGCCCCACTTCCGCGAAACACGAGATTGCCGCTCTGGAGCACGGAGCGCACGTCGGCGAACCCCAGCCGCGCAATCAGCGCGCGCAGGTCGGCCATGGCCACCATCTTGTGACCGCCGACGTTGATGCCGCGGATGAGGGCGACGTGAACGGTCACGGCTCGGCGGCGACGTCGTCCACGAACTCGAGGAAATCAGTCGGGCCCGGCGTGCGGCCGAGCTGGCGCAGGAGCGTCACCACCTGCCCACGGTGATAGGTTGAGTGATTGACCACGTGCTGCATCATGTGACCGAGCGCGTACGTCCAGCGCTCGCCCTGCACGTTCGCGTACGTGAGACGCTCGGCCAGCCGAGCCTCCGTCAGCCCGCCGAGGAACGCCTCCTGCTCGCCCGCGATGCCCCGCCACGCCGTCTCGATCGCTGCGAGATCCGGATACTCGGCCGGCGCGAACACCCGCGTCGGCGACGACCCGCGCCAGCGCTCGAGCCAGATCCACTCGGCCCACATGGTGTGCACCAGGGTGCCGTGGATGGAGTCGTGACTGGTGCGGAGGTCGGCGGTGAACTCCGCGGGCGCGAGCGGACGCACCATGTCGATGATGCGGGCGGTCGCCCACCGGTTGAACGCGTACAGCGTCTGGACGTGCGCCACGTTCACCGGCGGTCCTCCCGTGGCCGGGCGCGCGTGGCGGAGCCCTCGAGGCGGCTCGTTACTCCGATCGCACCGCGCAGAACCAGCCGGTCGCGACCTCCTGCAACGCCCCGCTCACCCACACGCCGCGGAACCCGTCGGCGGTGAGCTGCCGCACCCGCAGCACGGTGTACGATCCCTCGATGCGAATCTGGTCCAGGCGGTTAGCGTCGGCCCCGAAGCGCAGCATGATGTTGCCCGGCACGGCGAACACCCGCACGCCGGGCGCCTCGGGGCTCGTGGCATTGAGCGCACCGGCATCGAGCGCCCCGACGGCGGCGAGTTCGACCTTGGCCGTCCCGTAGTGCAGGGTGTCGGCGCGCATCAGCGTGAGCGTGCCCTCCGCCCGCTCCCCCGCCCGCGGTCCGGTCTCGGCGACCATCACGAGGTTGAATGCTCCCACGACCCCTTCGGCGCGCGCGTCCGCGGCGAGGGTACCGACGGGCGCGGCGCACGAATCGGCCGCGACGCTGCGGCGCGCGCTGCGGCACGCGACCGTCCCCGCAACGGCGGCCCCCAGCAGCGCCGCGATCAGCGCGCGGCGCGCGCCGCTCACCGCGGTACCCACGTCCCGCGCACGCGGCCCGCGGCGTCGACGAAGACGAGCGGCCCCCAGGCGATGTCGCGTCCCAACGAGATCTTCGGGCCACCGCCGGCGTGGAGCGACAATGGATTCGCCACGACATACGCTTCGGCCGCCGCGTTGTTGGTGCGCAGGTAGCCGACATCCGCCAGCGAGGCGATCGAGATCACGCTCAGCGGATTCGTCACGCCGCCGTCCAGGAAGCCCGTCATCAGCTCCCGGTCGAACACGCTCTCCCGCCAGTGCCCGTCGGCCGTCCCGGCGCCGCCCGTGTTCTCGACCGGCACCTTGGCGCCGGCACCGTATCCCGCGCCGCCGTTCGCGTCGAAGGCGGCGATCGCGGCGGGTCCCACGAAGTGCGGATCCGGCCCGCCCGACTGCGACGGACCGACGATTAGGCTCTTGAGGGGCCACAACGTGCCGAACCCCAGCACGTGTCCCATCTCGTGCATCACGATCTCGTCGAACAGGCCCTGGGCCAGGAACGTCGCCACGTCGGCCGTATCGAAGCGCATCGCCCCCAGCACCGGGAGGGTGTCGGCCGTGCGGATGCGGCACGGGCCCGCGCTGCCCAGCTGATTGAGCGGGCCGTCGATCGAGTCGAGCCGCACGAAGATCAGCAGGTCGTCCACCGTTTCGTTCACCGCGGGCACCGATACCCCGGCGCACGTCCCAGCCGGGACGTTGAGCGCGATGTCGGACAGCTCGCCGTACAGCATCCGCTCCCAGCGCGCTTCGGCGCTGTCGAATGCCGCGCGCGCCCCCGCCGACACGGCGGTCAGGAACCGCACGTCGATGTTGAACGCCTGGGCGGCACCGGTCGCGGCGAAGCTCACCGGGTTCCCCGCCACCCCCGCCGCCTGCACCGTCGCCGACACGGTGTTCGCGCCCAGTTGCACCGTCCAGCTGCCCACCCGTGCCACCCCATCCGCCCCCGTCAGCACCGACGCCCCCGTGACGTTGCCGCCGCCCGAGGTGACGGCGTAGTCGACGGTGACGTTGGGCACGGGCGCCATCGCCGCGTCGCGCACGATCACGGCGGGGCGCGTGTTGAGCGCGAAGCCGGCCAGCCCGGTCTGGTTGTTTCCGGCGAACACGGCGACGCTCGCCGGCGCGCCCGCGGCTGTGGCGGTGGCCGAGAACACGACCGGGTTCCCCGTGATCCCCGATCCCGTAACCGTCGCCGTCAGCTCGTTCGGTCCCGGCGCGCCGAGGATCCAGTCCCCGACGGTGGCCACGCCGTTGCTGCCGGTGGTTGCGGCACCGCTGTTCACGCTGCCGCCGCCCAGCGTCGCCGCGAAACTGACGCCCACGTTCGCGACCGCATTGGCAAACTGGTCACGCACGATCACGGCCGCGTCGATCGGCAACGCGAGACCGGACGGGCCGGTCTGCCCGTTGCCGGCCTGGATGGCCGCGCTGGCGGCCGGGCCCGCTTGCGCGGTAGCGGCGAATGCCGCGCTGGGTGCCCCACTGGCAGACGCCGTGGCCTGGTGCGCGGTGCCGGCGGTGGTCCCCAGGGTCCAGGTGACCGGCGCCGTCTGCCCGTTCGTCCCGGTCGCGCCCGCCGTGCCGCCGAGCGATCCCCCGCCCTGGGTCACCGCGAGCGTGACGGCCACGTTCGCCACCGGGTTGCCGTTGGCATCGTTGGCCCGGACGATCAGCTGGACCGGCAGGGCCGTGTTCACCGTCCCGGTCTGCCCGTCGCCCTGCAGCTTCAGCAGCTGGGTCACCGCCTGGGCGACCGTCACCGTCGCGGTCCCCTCGATGGCACCGGCCGCCGCGCGGATGGTGGTGCCCCCGTTGCCGGCCGCCGTCACCAGGCCGCTCGAGTTCACGGTCGCCACCAGGCCGTTGTCCGAGGACCACGTGATCCCGACTCCCGTCATCACCGCCCCGTTCTGATCGCGCACGGTGGCGGTGAGCTGCTGGGTCGCGGCGAGGGCGGCGAGCAGGAATGAGACCGGACTGAGTGTGACCGTCGTGGGCACCGGCACGGCGGTTCCGGGGTTCCGCTTGCACGTGACGGCGACCAGCGTGAGGACCATGACGAGGGCGACGGCGGAACGACGGCGCATGGATGCTCCAGGCGTGGGGAGGGGCATGTCTAAGGTAGGAACGGGGCCGGGGCCGAAGCAAGCAATGGGGCCCGCGGGCGGGGGCGCGGACCGTGACCGGGGGCACAGCGCGGCGGTGTTCCGGCACCCCTTCAAACTCAGGGAGCAGCGAATTCCCGCCGCAGGCAGCCGTCCAGCTCGGTGCTGCGCCGCACCCGATACACCAGGATCGTGATCCACCGCTCGTAGGCCCCCGCGAACGCCAGGATCCCGGGGCAGCGCTGGAAGATCGCGGCCACGTCCGCGGTGATCGGATGGCGCAGGTCGCCGAGCACCACGACCGTGACGCCATCGTCGAGCAGGCGGGCCGCGAGATAGCGGCCGGGGTCGCGGTACGCGGTGGTGCGGACGGTGCTCTCGGTGAGTGAGCTGGTGACGCCGCGCCGCCCGGTGTACAGGTACAGCGCGGCGGGCGCGTTCACGAGCAGGCGATCCGCTTCCGTGGTGTTGTCGCGCACCCAGGCCGCGGTCGTGAGGATGTACCGGGTGTGCATCAGCAGGTAGTGCCCGAGGTAGGGGAATCCGAGCACCGGGTACGGGTTCGCGGCGCCGTAGGCGGTCCGGCGGATCGCGAACTGGCGTGCGCCGATGGATAGCGCGAGCGCCGCGAGCAGCGCGTATGCCGCGAGCCGGACGGGACGCCGGATGCCCGCGAGCCCCCGCTGCACGGCGTAGCCCGCGAGCGGCCCCACGAACGGCAGGAACGCGAACACGAAGCGATCCTGGCTGTACGGCCACAAGGCGATCACGACCACCGTGGCGAGCGCCGTGAGCACCCAAGCGGCGTGCCGGCGGACCAGCAGCCCAGCGCCGATCGCTGCCAGCAGTGCGCCCACGATCACGATCAGCAGGCCGGCCCACCGCGCGTCGCTCACGTACCCCGCGATCCAGCTCCAGTACGCCTTCCAGTTGAGCGACACCGCCGACGCGAGCGACGCCGCCAGGTCGCCCGGCGCGGCGAGCCCGATCCAGTCGCCGTACGATGCCTCCTCGAAGCGCGTGGCCACGGGTCCCGCCGCCATGAGCCGCGCGAGGATCGCACGCCACGCCGCCAGCGGGAGCGCGCCCGCCGCCGCGAACGCCGCGGCGGGCCGCCACCCGATGCGGTCGATCGCCATCGCCGCGAGCAGGGCCGGGAGCAACACGATCCCCTGCGTCCGCGTCAGCGTGACGGCCGCGCACACGGCGCCCAGCCCCGCCGCCCAGGCCAGGCGGCGCCCGGGGTCCGCGACGGAACGCATCCGGTAGTAACACGCCAAGGCGACGCCCCACCCCAGGGCGAAGTACGGCTCGCCGATGGGCAGGCTGAAGCACTGGATCGCCCCTTCGAACAGGAACGGGGCCACCGCCCACAGCGCGGCGTGCCCGCGCTCGAGCCCCAACTCACGCCGCGCCAGCGTCCACAGCACGCCCGCCGCCGCGGCCGTGGCGACGAGCGAGCCGAACGACGCGAGGCGGCCCACGGTCTGGAGCGAGCCACCGAGTCGCCACAGCAGCGCGTAGAGGAGCGGCAAACCGGGCGGGTATTTCACGTGGACGGGCGCGTCCACCGTGTAGATCGAGCGGTAGCCCTCGCCCGACGCGATGGCCTTGCCGAGGGCGAGGTACACTGCGTCGTCCTGAAACGCGCCGATGGCCAGCAGGTCGGACATGCGGAACAGCAGGTACGCCAGGGCGACCAGCCCGATGACCAGCGCGGCCTCCGCCGCCGGGCGGCGGTCAGCGATCATGCATGGCGACGAGCGACGCGTGCGCGCATCATTGCGTGATGCGGGAGACGGACAGGACGGACATGACGGACATGACGGACATGACGGACGAGACGGACGAGACGGACGAGACCGACGCCATGCACCGGCGGATCATATCGCGGGCCGTGGGGTGGATGGGCACGGCCGCAATGTGCCTCGCGGTGGCCGCGTGCGGGAGCCCGCCCGTCACGCTCGGCACCACGTTCTCGCTCGAGCAGTCGGGCGCCTTGATCGGTATCGACACGGCCTGGCGGGGCAAACGCTTCGCGATCGTCGTTGGTCCTTCGGGACAGGTCCTGCGCTCGGCGGCGGCCGGGGACCTGGACATAGTGATCACGCACGCGCCGGCGCTCGAGCGACGCATCCTGCTCGCCTCGGGACACGCGGCGCTCGCGTGTCCGCTGTTCGCGAGCCGCTTCGCGATCGTGGGCCCACCGGCCGACCCCGCGGGAGTTCGCGGCCTCGCCTCCGGGCTCGAGGCGATGCGGCGCATCGCCCGCGTGGGGGCCGTGTTCGTGAGTCGGGCCGACTCGTCGGGCACGCACGAGAAGGAGCGCGAGCTGTGGCGGCTCGCCGGCGTCGATCCCGACCCGGAGCTGTGGCTCGTCGAATCCGGCGCATCACAAGCCGCCAACCTGCTCCAGGCGTCCAACTGGCGGGGGTACACGCTGACCGACCTGCCCACCTTCGCCCTGATGAAGGCCAACCGCGGGGCCGCCCTGGAGCTCGACCTGCTGGTGGCGCCGGCGGCGGATACGACCCTCACCAATCCGTACACGCTCCACCTCACCGCCATCGGCGAGCGGCGGGCGCCCGCCGAGGCGCTGGCGGAATGGCTGGCGACGACGTGGCGGGATCGTGTCACGAGCGTGCGGCTGCCGGATGGCACGCCGGCGTTCGTGCCGCGCGCGGGACCCTGCGCCGCGCCCCTCACCGGCGATCGCGCCGCGGCGCGCCGCTAGTCAGCGGGTGACGGTCAGGGCGTACCCCGTCAGCGGCCGCAGCGCGTAGTCGCCTCCGGCGATCTGCTGAATCGACACGGCGTAGCTCGACGCCTGGCTCACATCCGCCACGCCGATCGTCAGGATGGTGCCCGCCGCGAGCGCGCCCGTCACCACGAACCGGGTGCCGCTCGGTCCGAACGCCTCGTGAAACACGCGCAGGCCCGCGGGCGCGCTCGCGGACGTGAACGCGGCGGGTCCCGACAGAGTGAACAGCACCGCTGCATCCTGACCCGGCGTGGGCGTGACGAGACGGACGGACAGCGTGCCGGCGACGGGGCCGGTCCCGTCTCCGCCGCACGACAGCGCGAGCGCGGTGGCGAGGAGCGCCGCGAGACCCGGTCGGCGGGAGGAGCCGCTCATGGCGTCGCCCGCCCGGTCGTCGGCCGGACGGCGGCGAGCGGCGCTCCCGTCGCGTCCACCCACGCCGTGAAGTCCCCGACATCGAAGAAGCTGTTCTGGTTCCCCAGCAGATCGAGATAGCGCAGCTCGGCGGGGGTCAACGTCCCCGTGCCCGAGAGCAGCTGCGACACGACGGCGGCCGTAGCGAGCGCTGGCGCGGCGACGACGAGCGTCAGCTCGCGGGTCACGGCCTGCGGTGCCGACACCGCCTGCGCGGTGAAACGGAACGTGCCGGTGGCGGCGGGTACGCCTGCGATCCGCCCCGTGCCCGCCGTGAGGGCCAGACCCGGGGGCAGCGCGCCCGCGACGATGCTCCACGTGGTCGTGCCGGAGCCGCCGCTCGCGCGGAGCGTGTCGGCGTAGTCGGCCCCCATCAGGGCGCCGGGCCGGCCGGCCGCCGAGATGATGGCGAGGAGCGGATCGAACCGCGCCGTCACCGTGTAGGGCCGGCCCATCGGCAGCGTGATCGACGCGGCGGTTGCCGCGGTGTCTTGGGTCCACGCGCCAAACACGTGCCCGGCGTCCGGTGCGGCCACGAGCGCCACCGCCCCCCCCTCGGCCACGAGGGTGCCGGCGAGATCGAGCGCGGGCGTCGGCGTCACGGTTCCCGCGCCCTGGATCGTGACCCGGAGCAGGAAGTCGCGCGCCAGTGTGGCGATCAGCGTGTCGCCCGCCGGCGACCCGACGATGTCGTGCGCCCGCGGTCCGCCGTCCGACCACGACACGAACCGCCAGCGGGTGCGGCCATTCGGGGCGAGCTGGGTGTCGGGCACGGCGATGCCGAGGGGTGCGCCCGTTTCCGTGAGCTCGCGGTACACGTGGACGGTGTCGCCGGCAACGACGACCACGGCGGCCGTGTCGCTCGCGCGCACCAGGGTGAGCGCGCCGAAGCGGAGCCGCAGCGCCATCGCCCCGTTCGGCGCGACGTCGCGGATCGAGTCGATCGCGAAGCCCGCGAACCCACCGTCCGCGTTCTTCACGGCGGCGGGGTTCGTGGCGCCCGAGAACTGCGCGTTCCCGCTCACCCCGGGGTAGGGATCGCCCCCGTCGCCGCGGTTGCCGCCGGCGCCCCGCGCGCGGTCGAGGTGCCCGAGGCCGTCAGCCTGCTCGAGCGCGACGCCGTGCGGGAACTGGGCGTTGACGCCGAACGACTGGCTGGCCTTGATCGCGTCGATGTGCCAGATGAGGAGGCCGCCCCCGCCGTGAATGCGGACCATGGCGCTGTCCGCCTGGACGCGCTGGCGGTTCTCCAACAGGAACAGCTCGCCCCGTGGGTTCGCCCCCTGCACCCGCACCACGAACGCGGTGTCCGCGGTCGGCGCGGGCCCGAGGGTGTAGGTCCCCGCGATCCCTGGTTCCCGCAGCGTCACCCAGCCGACCTCGTTGAGTGACCACGCCTCCATGCGCGACGGGCTGCGCTGCGAGGTCCAGTTCCCGCTGCCCATCAGGCCCCACTGACCCAGCCCTTCGGTCTCTCCGCTCGTGTCGTACAGGTCGGGGAGGCCGAGCGCGTGGCCGAACTCGTGGGCCATCGTGCCGATCGGCATGGTCTGGGTGGAATCGCACCCCGCGGCCCCGCCCAGGGCGCTCTGCAGCACGTAGTCGCGGATCCGCACCGGGCCGCCCCCCGCGCTCGGGTCGTCGGTGTCGTACGAGATGGTGGCGCGGTGAGCCCACAGATGGTTGTTCGCGGTGCCGCCGCACGCGCCGTCGCGCGTGGCGTGGAGGAACGCGATCACATCCACGAAGCCGTCGTCGTCGGCCGAATTGGGAACGCCGTCGGGACCGTCGTTGTCGAACGAGCCGAAATCGACGCTCGCGTCCACACGGGCGAGCGCCTGCCGCAACCCTACCTGCATGGCCCCGAACGCTGCCCCACTGAAGATGCCGTTGCAGTTCGCGCTGCCCGTGGGATTCTGCCCCTGGCACGACTGTCCACCGTTATAGACGCTCTCGACGCCGTCGAGCCGCGCCCAGCCGATGGCCTGGCCGGGGACCGCGAGCAGGCCGTTGGACAGCTCCGTGTAGTAGGAGTGCAGCGTGTAGGGCAGACCGGCCGGCGGCACGGCGCCGAACAACGCGGCGTCGTACACCGCCGGATCGCGCATGAAGAGCGCCGAGTCGACCCCCTGGTAGCTGAACAGCAGCGCGGGCACGCGAATCGTGCCCGCGACTGCCGCGGCGGTCGCCGGGTCGATGACGCCGACCCGCGCGGCCAGCGGGGCGTTGAGACCGCCGAAGTCGCCGCGCGCGAGCAGCGCCCGGCGGTGCTCGCTCACGCGCCGCGCCCGGACGCGCCAGACGCCGTCCGGGTCGAAGTCGAACCCGGAGATCTCCCAGCGGGGATGAAACCCCGCCTGCCCCGGAAGGCGCCCGGGGACCAGCAGGGCGAGCGCCGCGAGGGCGCCGAGCAGGAGGCGCGGGCGTCGGCGCCGCGGCACGACGCTCAGGGACCCTCGCCGTCGAGCCCGAAGAGCCCGCCCTGGCCGCCGCCGCCGACGCGTTCGACGCGCAGCACGCGACTCATCGTCTGCTCACCCACCGTGAGCGTGACCAGGTAGTCGCCGGTCGCCACGAGTGGCGCTTGGCCGCGCGCCCCGAACGCGGCGAGCGCGGCGTTGAGCCCGCCGCCGCGCGCACCGGGCGGCCGGAGCAACTGGCCCAACTGCTGCAGCAGACCGGGATCGTCCTGTTCCTGCGGCTCCGCCTGTTGTCCTTCGCCCTCGGCCTCGGCCGTGCGCTGTCCGCGCCGCGGCGTGGATTCCCCCGGGCGGTCGACCCACCGCTCGGCGCCCGGCAGCACGCCGAAGCCGGCCCCGAACCCGCCGCCACCGCCCCCGCCGCCGAGGCGGCGGAATACGGCCGGCGCGTCGCCCTGGAGAATGGACTCGCGCACTTCGTTCATCATGGCCGCCGGGCGGCCGGCCGCGATCAACGAATCGAACACCGTGTTCACGCGTGCCACGGCGGCCAGGCTGTCCCGCCGGCCCGCCGGCGAGAGCGGCGGCGCGGGCGGCTGTTTGCCGCGGAAGTTCCACGTGACCCAGTGGAGCCCGGCGCCGCCGGGACCGCGGATGGTCTGGATGGTATCGCCCGAGATGTCGGTCACCACCAGGGTAACCTGCGAGCGACGGTCCCCGGCGGTGAGGCGGTAGGCGATCGCCGCCCCGTACGTGGGCGACGGCGCGCGGAAGCTCTTATGTCCCACCGAACCGCCTCCCGCCGGGGCCTCGCCGTACTGGTGCGCGGTGGCGGGCTCGAACAGATGCGCGGCCCGCGCCAGGACCGAATCGGACAATTGCTCGAGCGGCGCGATGTTGACGATCCAGATCGAGCGACCGTGCGTCCCCGCGATCAGCTCGCGATCGCGCGGATGGATCTGCAGATCGTGCACCGGCACCGTGGGCAGGCCGGTCATGAACGGCTGCCAGCTCGAGCCGCGGTCGCGCGACACGTACACGCCCACATCGGTGCCCACGAACAGCAGGTCGCGGTTGTGCGGATCCTCGCGCACCACGTGGAGGAAATCGGGCCCGCCCGTGGGCAGGGTGGCGGCGAGGCTGCGGAACGTGCGTCCATAGTCGCTGGTGGCGTAGAGATACGGCGCGTAGTCGCCGTCGCGGTGCCGGTCGAACGCCACGTAGAACGTGGCCGAATCGGCGTGCGAGGGCTCGATGCGCGCCACGTAGGAACGGGGCGGCAGGCCCGGGAAGCGGCCGGTGAGGTTCTCCCACGTCCCGCCGTCGTTCCGGGACAGCCACACGTTCCCGTCGTCGGTCCCGGCGTACAGCAGGCCGGGGCGCACGTACGATTCGGCGAGCGCGGTGATCGTGCTGTAGGTCTCGGCGCCGGTGATGTCGGGTGTCACGCCGCCGGTCGCGCTGGTCGAGACGCGGATGCGCAGCGTGTCGCGCGTGGTGAGATCGGGCGAGATCGGCATGAGCTCGTCGCCGCGCCGCACCGACTTGAGCACGCGATTGGCGCCGGCGTAGAACGTGGTCGGTGAGTGTGGCGACAGGAGGAACGGAGTGTTCCAGTTCCACCGCAGGTCGAGCTGCGCCGAATCGGCGCTGGCCCGCGCGCGCAGGTCCGCCACCCGGCGGCGCTGCTGCGGCGTGGGGCGCACGGTCGTGTCGGGCCACTCGATCAGGACCGAGTCCTCGAACTGGCGGTAGCGCGGCCGCCAGCTGGGCCGCTGCAACGACGTGCGTTCACCGGTGCGCACATTGAGGCGCGCCATGTTGCCACCCTGCGACTCGGCCCAGATCACGGCGGGGTCGGTCGGGTCCTGCTGGGTGAAGAAGCCGTCGCCGCCGTTGACCTGGACCCAGTGGACGTTCTGGATGTCGCCCCGGCGGCTGCGGCTGGGCCCGCACCACGATCCGTTGTCCTGCAGCCCGCCGCAGACGCGGTAGGGCACGTCCCAGTTGTGGCTCACCTCGTAGAACTGGCCCAGCGCGAACACGGCGAGGACGTCGTAGTTGCCGCCCCGATCCCACGTCTGCGCGACGCCGCCGTCGTTGCCCACGATGATGTGGGCGGCGTCGTGCGGATCGATCCACATCGCGTGATGATCCACGTGGATCCCCACCGTCGCGTTGCGCACGGTCTTGCCCCCGTCGTCCGAGAAATTGACGGGCGTCGACGACCAATACACGCGGTTCGGGTCGGTCGGGTCCACGCGCACCTGCGAGTAGTAGAACGGCCGCACATTGGTGGATGCCGTCCGCTCCCACGTGGTGCCGCCGTCGGCCGAGCGGTACAACCCCGAGGGACGGGTCTGGGCGGGCTTGGCGCGATCGGGTCGCGGGTTGGGCGCGGTGTCGGCCTCGACCATGAGGTAGATCACGCGCGGATCGCTCGGCGCGATGGCGATGCCGATGCGCCCGAGCGTCGTCTCGGGCAGTCCGCCGCCGCGCACCGCCGACCAGGTGGTACCCCCGTCGGTCGTCTTCCAGAGTCCGCTGCCCGGCCCGCCGCTCCGCAGGAAGTAGGCGCCGCGCACCCGTTCCCAGCTCGCGGCGAACAGCACGTCCGGGTTGGCGGGGTCCATCGCCACGTCCACGAAGCCGGCGCGGTCGGAGATGAACTTGACGAGCGTCCACGTCTTGCCGCCGTCGCCCGTTTTGTAGAGGCCGCGTTCGGGGTTGGCGCCCCAGGGGTGGCCCAGCGCCGCGACGTACACGATGTCGGGGTTCGTCGGGTGAATCACGATGCGGCCGATCGCCTGGGTCGCGGTGAGGCCCATCGACGTCCACGTGAGGCCGCCGTCGGTGGACTTGTAGATCCCGCCACCCGGGGAAATCGAGTTGCGCGAATCTTCCTCGCCCGTTCCCGCCCACACGATCATCGTGTCACTCGGCGCGATCGCGAGATCCCCCATCGAGACGACGCGCTCGTGATCGAACACCGGACGGAACGTCGTGCCCGCGTTGGTCGTCTTCCAGATGCCGCCCGAGGCCGCGGCGACGAAGAACGTGCGGGACGGACTCGGGATCCCCTCAACGTCGGTGATCCGCCCACCCATGTTGGCCGGTCCGATCGGCCGCCAGCGGAAGCCGGCGAGGGTAGCGGAGTCGAGCGCGAGGGGCGCCTGGGCGGCAGCGGAGGCCGCGGCGGTCGCGGCGGCGAACGCGAGAGCGGCGCAGGCGAGCGGACGGGGCATGACGGCTCCTGCCAAGAGGTGGGTTCTGGCCGTCTTACGCGCGACCGGCTGCGCGCGCTGACGGCGGCCCGAGGTGAGGGTAACCGAGCTAAGTTCAGTCAATTGGTGTCCTTGCGCATTGCCCGGGGCCCGGCTAAGCTGTAGCCTCCAAGCCACATACTCGACCGAGACCGCCTTGAGCACCCAGACGCTCCAGAACATCACTCTGTTCGACAAGTGCCGCAACTTCACGCGCGCGCGTGAAATCCAGGCCGCGGGGCTGTACCCGTACTTCAAGCCGATCTCCCACTCCGAGGACACGGTCGTCGTCATCGAGGGCCGGGAGCGGATCATGATGGGCTCCAACAACTACCTGGGGCTCACCCATCATCCCGCCGTCCTGGCGGCCGCGAAGGCGGCGCTGGAGCGGTACGGCTCGGGCTGCACCGGCAGCCGGTTCCTCAACGGTACCCTGGATCTCCACGAGCGCCTCGAAGCCGAGCTGGCCGAGTTCTTCGGTAAGGAAGCCTGCCTCGTCTTCTCGACCGGCTACCAGGCCAATCTCGGTGCGATCTCCGGTCTCGTGGGTCGAGGCGACGTGGTCGTGCTCGACAAGCTGGACCACGCCTCGATCGTGGACGGCGCCAAGATGTCACACGGCGAGACCGTGCGCTTCAACCACGGAGACATCGCCGGCCTGGAGCGGAAGCTGCAGAAGGTACCCGCGGGCGCCGGCGCGATGGTGATCGTGGACGGCGTATACTCGATGGAAGGGGATATCGCCGATCTCCCCGCGCTCATCAAGACCTGTCAGCGGTTCGGCGCGGCACTGGTGGTGGACGACGCCCATTCGGTGGGCGTGCTCGGACCGAACGGGGAGGGCACGGCCGCCCATTTCGGGGTGACCGACGACGTGGACCTCATCGTCGGCACGTTCTCGAAGTCGCTGGCCTCGATCGGCGGGTTCGTCGCGGGCTCGGATACGGTGATCCACTATCTCAAGCATCACGCGCGGCCCCTGATCTTCACGGCGGCCCTGCCGCCCGCCAACACCGCCGGCGTGCTGACCGCGCTGGAGGTGATGAAGCAGGAGCCCGAGCGCCGGGCCCGCCTGTGGGAAAACACCAAGCGCCTGCAGCACGGCCTGCGCGAGCTGGGCTACGACATCGGACCGTCGCAGACGCCGATCGTGCCGGTGCTGATCGGCCCGCTCGAGAAGACGTTCCTGTTCTGGCGCAAGCTCTTCGATGCGGGCGTGTTCACGAACCCGGTGGTGCCGCCCGCGGTGCCGCCGTCACAGTGCCGCCTCCGCACCAGCCTGATGGCGACCCACACCCCCGAGCAGATCGACCGGGCCCTGGACGCGTTCCGGGCGCTCGGGAAAGAGCTGGAGGTCGTCTGAGCGCAGTGGAGATCGTGCCCGTCACCGACGGGCGCGGTCTCGACCGCTTCATCGCCTTTCCGTACCAGCTGCACCGCGGCGACCCGCTGTGGGTGGCACCACTGCGACGCGACGTCCGTACCCTGCTGAGCCCCCGCAAGAACCCGTTCTTCCTCCACGCCGCCGCGCAGTACTACCTCGCGCGGCGCAACGACACCACGGTCGGGCGGATCGCGGCGATCACGAACGACGAGCACCGCCGCATCCACGAGGATCGCGTCGGGTTCTACGGGTTTTTCGAGTGCGTGGACGACCAGTCCGTGGCCGACGCGCTGTTCGACGCCGCGGCCGCGTGGCTGCGTCCCCGCGACTGCGACACGATGCGCGGCCCCATGAGCCCGTCCATCAACGACGAGGCGGGCCTGCTGGTGGAGGGGTTCGATACGCCGCCGGTGATCCTCATGCCGCACAACCCGCGCTACTACGTGGCGCTGCACGAGCGGGCGGGATTCACGAAGGCGAAGGACCTGATCGCCTTCCAGGGATCGGGGTTCACGACGCCCGAGCGACTGCTCCGCGCGGCGTCGGTGCTCGCCGAGCGCAAGGGCATCACCCTGCGCGCCCTCGACATGAAGCGCTTCCTCGACGAGATCGAGCTCGTGAAGGCGCTGTTCAACCGGGCCTGGGAGAAGAACTGGGGCTTCGTCCCGCTCACCGACGCCGAGATCGACCACCTCGCGGTCCAGCTCAAACCGATCATCGCGCCCGACCTGGTGTGCTTCGCGGAAGTGAAGGGCGAGCCGGTCGGCTTCGCCGCGGCGATCCCGGATTTCAACGTCGCCTTGAAGCACAACCCGAGCGGCCGCCTGTTCCCCGGCATCCTCAAGGTTCTGTGGCACGCGCGCAAGATCAACCGCCTGCGCGTCGCCCTCCTCGGCACCGTGAAGGAGTACCGCGGGCGTGGCGTCGACGCCCTGCTGTACCACTGGATCTGGACCAAGGGGAACGCGCGCGGCTTCGGCTGGGCGGAGGCCGGGTGGATGCTCGAGGACAACGCGGCCATGATCAACGCCGCGACCATCCTGGGGTTTCGTCCCTACAAGACCTACCGCGTTTACGACCGGCCGCTGTGAGGGCGTTCGTCACCGGCGGCACGGGGTTCGTGGGCGCGCACCTCGTGCAGGCGCTCCGAGCGCGGGGGGACGACGTCACCGTCCTGGTCCGCTCGCCCGCCAAGGCCGCCGCCCTGAAGTGGGACTCGGGCGTGCGCGTCGTGCCGGGCGACCTCTCCGCCGCCGCCGCCCTCACCGAGGGAGTGGCGGAGGCCGATGTCGTGTTCCACGTGGCCGGATCCGTCCGCGGACACACCCCGGCCGATTTCTTCCGCGCCAACCGCGACGGCACCGCGCGCGTGCTCGAGGCCACGGCCGGCGCGTCCCCCTCCCCCGGCCGGCTCGTGCTCGTGTCGTCGCTCGCCGTGGCGGGGCCGAGCGCCCCGGGACGGCCCCACGAGTCGGGCGACGAAGCGGGCCCGGTCACCGACTACGGCCGCTCCAAGCGCGCGGCCGAGGACATCGTACGCGGCGCCGATCTCCCGTGGACCATCGTGCGGCCCGCGGCCGTCTACGGCGAGCGCGATCCCGAGTTTCTCCGCCTGTTCAAGACCGTGCGGCTCGGCGTGGCACCCGTCTTCGGTGAGGGCACGCAGGAGCTGTCGTTCATCCACGCCGGCGACCTGGCCGCGGCGCTCATCGCGGCCGCCGTTTCCGCGGCGGCGGCGGGACGTACCTACTACGCCGCGCATCCCGAGACAGTGACCAGCCGCGATGTCGCGCTCACGGCGGGCCGCGTCATGGGCAGCACACCACGCATCGTGCCGCTCCCCGGCCCGGTCGCTCGCGGGCTGCTCGGCGTGATTGGCACCGCGGCGCGCCTCGCAGGACAGGCCACCCTGCTCAATGCCGACAAGGCGAACGAGTTCCTCGCGCCGGCGTGGACGTGTTCCTCGGCGCCGCTGACGCGGGACACGGGGTGGGAAGCCGCGACCGACCTCGAGACCGGGTTCCGGCGTACGGTCGCGTGGTACCGGGAGCGCGGCTGGCTGTGACCCCGCCCGGCGCCCCCGCCGCCCGGCTCACCCCGCTCGCCCGGCTCACCCCGCTCGACCGGCTCACCCTCGTGTACCTCGCCGCGCCCACCCTGGCGTTGGCGCTGTCGTTTCGCGGCGACCGCGATCCCATCGCCGCCTGGCCCCTGCTGGTCGTGGCGCACGCGCTCCTCGTCGTCCTCGTGCTGCTCGCGCCGCGCGCGCGGGGGGCGGGCCCGGTGGGCCGGTTCCTGGGCGACTGGTACCCCCTGCTCCTCCTCGCCGGGCTGTACGGCGAGATCAGCATCTTCACGCTGCAGCAGGGGCTGATCCACGACCCGGCGATCCAGGGACTCGAGCAACGGCTCTTCGGCGGCCAACCGTCGGTCGCGTGGATCCGGACGATGCCCCACCCCGCCCTGTCGTGGATCCTGCATGCCTGCTACCTGGCGTACTACGGGATCCTCGCGGCGGCGCCGCTCGGCCTGTGGGCCGCACGCCGGCACGACGCCGCCCGACGCGCGATCCTCGCCGTCATGGTGACGTTCTACCTCTGCTATCCGGTGTTCCTGTTCTTCCCCGTGGCAGGACCGCGCTACTTCTTCCCACACGCGGTGAACGCCGCGACGGCCGTGTGGCCGGCGCAGTTCGCCCAGGCGCTGCTCGACCGCGCGGATTCGTGGGGGGCGGCCTTCCCGTCCTCGCACGTCGCGGCGGCGGTCGTGGCCACCGGCATGGCCTGGCGCGGATGGACCGCGCTCGGTGTGGTGCTCGCGCCCGTGACGGTGGGCCTCACGCTGGGCGCCGTGTACGGGCAATTCCATTACGGCGTGGACGCCCTCGTGGGGCTGGGGTTGGGGCTCGTAGTGCTGGGAGGGAGCGCCTGGTGGAGGAGGCGGGCAGGTGAATCACGCGGCGGGCAGGCTGACCGGGGGAACCGGCTCCCCTCGGCGGCAGGCGGGATGTGGGGGTGGGGGACCATCGGTGCGGCGGAGCGTCCCACACCCCACACCCCGCATCCTCCCTCAATGCGCGTGCTGATGCGGGGCGGCTCCCGCCATCGGCACCGGCGTGTCGGGCGCGAGCCGCAAGTAGTGCCGCAAATCCTGGAGATACAGCGTGTCGGTCACGTCCGCCGCGGGCCACGCGTCGGCGTTCGCGGGCACGATGAGACCGCCGATCACGCCCATGCCACCCTGGCGCACGACCCCGTCGGATGGGTTGTCGTATTCGACGGTCACGCGGTAGCGATGGTCCGGCCGTACGCGGGCGCCGAGCCGATTCCAGCGATACAACCGGCCTACGGGCACGCTCGCCACACGGCCCGCCGCGTCGGTCGCCGGCGCCGCCTCCCAGATGACCTCGCCGCTCGAGACGTCGGTGAGGGCGATGCGCACGGCTCGTTCGTGCACGTGGCCGCCGACCGCGACGATGCTGCCGGCGATCGCGGGACTCGCCTCGTAGGACTTCTCCGACCGGCCGGGCGGCAGGTCGAAGGCCTTGTCGCCCACCGGAAACAGCACGTCGAGCTGCCAGGGGGACACGGCGAACAGCGGCCAGGGACGCGTGCCGGCGACGTACCTGAGGACGAGTCGCGTCCGCACACCGCGGTACGACACGGCGGTCGGGTTGTGCAGCATCGCGGATAGCACCCAGCGCTCATCCTTGCGAAACGGCAGACCGAACACGAGCCACGGCAGCTCCTGGCCCCCCGTCTCCTGGCCCGCCGCGAGGACACGGCGCGAGATCGGCAGGAACAGCTCCCGCCGGTAGGGGTCGATCAGGTTGAGGTGGTGCAGCAGCTCGCGCGGCAGCGTGGTGCCCGCGCTGTCCACCAGCTCGACCCGGAACCCGTGGATCGCACCGCTCGCGGGCAGCGTAACGAGCGTCACGGGCGGCCATCCCGGCCCCGCCCGCGCGGCGCCGTGACCCCCGTGCCCGCCATCCCCGTGCCCGCCGTGCATCGCCTCGTGCGTGAGGCCCGCCGGCAGGTCGGTGGACGGAAGCTCGAGGATCAGCTCGTTGCGCTCGGCGTCGATCGTGACCACCGCGGCCGGCAGCGCGTCGAGGAACGGCACGTCGTCCGCCGGACCGGCGGCCGCCGCGAGCAGCAGCATGAATGGAAGCGTCTTGAAGAGCATGAGAGATCTCGTCGCGTGGTGGCGACTATGTAATCGGAGCCGAGCCCCGGGACAACCCACTCGCGCTCATGGTCCGACTGTCGTTGTCGGGATTCGCCGACGACACGGAACCCGTCGCTCCCGCCGCGCGGTGGCGGTGGACGGCCACGAGCACGCCCAGGACGATCATGGTGGCGGTGACCATCACGAGCCACTGCGTTCGTACCGGCACCACGGGTCCGAGGGCCGCGAAAAACCACAACCGGGGCATGCGTCCGAGAAAGGTGGCCACGAGATACGGGCGCACCGGGTACCCCGACAGCGGCGCGAGGAAGCGCACGGCCCAGTACGGCAGGGGACTCCACGAGCAGAGCCAGACCGCGAAGAAGGGGCTCTTCGCGAACAGCGCGACGGTCTTGCGAACCAGTGGGCTCGCGCGCGCCGCGTCGAGTTTCGGGTGGAAGAGCGCCGCGCGGTACAGGTGATAGTTGAGGTACTCGATGTAGATGGTGCCCACGATCCCGACCAGCGCCACGAGCAGGGACGGGTACACCCGCCCGGCGATCATCAGCACCGGCTCGTACGTCGCCGGCAGGAGCGGGGCGAGGGGCCCGTTGACGAAGATGGTGATACAGAGGAAGGCGACGAGCCCGGCGATGTCCGGCCACCGGATCACCGGGTACAGCGCGAGCAGGGCCACGACGCCCGTGCCGCGCAGCACGGCGTCCCACTGCGGCGTGCCGCGGCGGCGCGTCAGCGCCGCGCCGACGCTCACGCGGGCACCTGCGGCGCGGTGAGCTGCGACAACGGGACGCCGTCGATGCCCGCGGGCACGGGCACTCCCAGCAGCTCGAGCATCGTGGGCATGAGGTCCGCCGTGCGCAGCGGCGCGTCCGGCAGCGGGACGCTCGCGAGGATCGGTACCTCGGCGTGGTCGGCGATCAGGCTGCCGTGTCCCGCCTTATGCTCGGGGATCTCCCACGGCCCGCGGAAGTCGCTCCCGAGGCTGGCGCTCAGCGCCAGGTCGCCGGCGCGCGCCGAGCGAAACAGCTGCAGCAGCTGGCGCGGGGCGTCGGGCACGTCGGTCGCCCGGCTGCGCAGCAGCATCTCGCGGTCGTCGAGGCGCAGCCGCCCCCCCAGTCCGAGGGGGTCGCCCGCGACGGGCTCGTAGACCACCGCCCCGCTGCTCGTCCCACAGCCGCGCCCGCGCCTCCGCGGTGCGCACGATGACGCCGCCATCGGCGTCGCGGCAGGCCGCCAGGCGGACGGCAGGGAGCGCGAGCAGCCGGTCCACCACGTCACGCGGCAGCTCGGTCTCGGTCAGCGGCCGCCCGTGGCCCGCGCGCGGGTCGAAATACAGCTGTACGCCGGCATTGCCCGAGACCATGACGGCCGCGCGCGCGCCCCGGCGCCACACGTGCATCGGGTGACGCAGGGTCGGGGTCCCCCACTCTTCGAGCCGCAGCGCGATGTCCTCGTGGTGGCGCATGACGCTCGCGCCGTGATCCGCCGCGACGACCATCACCGGGTCGTCGCCGTCGCGGCGCGCGCGCCGGCGAACGCGCCGAGCGCCCGGTCGATCTCACGGAGCGCGTCGAGCACTTTGGCGTGCCACGGGTCGAACAGATGCGCCAGTCCGTCGGGACCGGGAAAGACGACGAAGAGAAAACGCCAATCCCGCGCCGCCGTGTCGATCCACGCCTGGGCGACGGCGCGGTCGAGTGACGGGTACGTTCCGGCGTAGTGGGCGAGGGCGCCGAGCACGGCGCGTTGGCCCGGGATCAGGTGCGCCCCGGGCCGCAGCCCGTTGGTGAGCGGCGTGCAGATCGCGATGCTGTCCGGGACGAGCTCGAAGATCGACGGCCCACACCGCAAGTCGCGGTTGAGCCAGCCCGCCTGGACGCCGCAGTAGCTGCGCGCGGCGCGCCACTGGGCCGCGAGTCCGCCCGCGGCCTCGACGCGGTCGAGCCAGCGAATGCCGGGGACCCCGGCCGTGCCGGGAAAGCACCCGTAGAGGAAAGGGATGTAAGCGACGCCGGTGGTCGACGGATACACCGTCGTCCCGACGGTCATGCCGCCCGGCTCGAGCACCCAGCGCGCAATCTCGGGCAGGTCCCCCCGCGCCAGCAGGTGGAGCACGACGTCGGGGCGGACGCCGTCGATCAGCACGAAAACCACCCGTCGGGGCGCGCTCGTCATGGCGGCGCAAAGTCGCCACGCCACCGGAGCGACGCAACCCCCGGACGCACGACGGCCCCGGCGCACTCGCCGGGGCCGCCGCACCACGCATCGGGCGCCGCCGCCCGAGCCGCGCTCACTGCACCGTGATGCCGATCGTCATGCCCAGCGCCAGATGCGGCAGGCAATAGCCCTTGTACATGCCCGTCGGAGCGCCGGCGAACGACACGTCGTAGGCCGCATTGGGCTCGGTCACCATCATGCCCATGAGGTCGCCCATGGTCCGTCCCGCCATGGCGGCATTGAGCACGGGGGCCGCGCCGGCTGGAACGGAATCGCCCCAGAATGCGACGTTATGCGGGCCGCCGGAGACGTTGATGAACCGCACCGTGGTGCCCGGCGCGATCGTGAGCTGCGCCGGCTCGAACGCGGCCGTGGTGCCAGTTCCCACCATCCGCACCTCCACCACGGGTCCCATCGCCGCACCGGTCTGCTCCGCCATGGCCGGGGCCTGCTCCTGCTGAGCCTGCTGCTGCTCGCCACCACCGCACGCCATCGCGCCGAGCGCCAGCAGGGCCGTCACCGTCGTCCACCGCATCTTCGATCTCCTCCAGGGGATCCAGTATGACCACCATGAACGCACGCACAATACACGGGGTCAACGGGAAACGCGAGGGCCGGCGCGGCGGCACCAGCGGCCGCACCACCGCGGTGCGCAGCACCGTAACTCAGTGTCCGAGTTATTGTTACCGCGCCGTGTGCAACTCGGGCGCCCCGCGTCGTCTCTCCTTCTGTCACTCACTGGAGCACACGATGCGGAGCTGGCGCTGGATCGTATTGGTGGCGATCGCGGTCGGCGTGGGGCCGGCCCTCGCCGCTCAGGGTTGGATCGAAGAGGTGTCGCCGGTTCCCGGGCTGCGCCCGGGGTCGCCGGTCGAAAAGATTCGCGGGGCCGTGCGGGTCACGGTGCGCGGCCGCGTGGCGCAGGTCGTGGTGGAAGAGTGGTTCCGCAACACCGGCGGCCGCATGGAGGAGGGAACCTACCATTACCCGCTGCCGGGGGAGGCCGTGTTCGCGTCGTACTCCCTGTGGCAGGGGGACCAGGAACTGCGTGGGGAGACGATGGACGCGACCCAGGCGCGCAACATCTACGAGGAGATCGTGCGGCGCCGCAAGGACCCCGCGCTGATCGAGCTCGCGGCGCATGGCCTGCTCCGCGCGCGCGTGTTCCCGATCAACCCCGGGGAGACGCGCAAGATCACGCTGCGCTACACCCAGGTGCTCGACCGCGCCGGGGATGCGTGGCGCTTCCGCTACGTCGCGACGCCGGGCGACGTCGCGCCCCGCAGCTTCCGGCTGGAGACGGACAGCGCGAGTCGGTTCGGCGATCCCTATTCGCCGACGCATCGCGTCACTACCAGCCGCGACAACGGCCGGCTCGGCGTGACGCTCGCCGACGCGGGGTGGACCGGGAGCCTCGAGCTGCTGCTGCCGCTCGCGCGCGGCTTGGTGGGCCTGTCGCTCGTGACGCACGAGCCCGCCGGCGAAGACGGCTACTTCATGCTGCTCGTGGCGCCCGGGATGGCGCAGGCCACGGCCGTGCGCCGCGACGTGGTCGCGGTGCTCGACGTGTCGGGCTCCATGTCGGGCGAGAAGCTCGAGCAGGGCAAGGCCGCGCTCCGGCAGCTGCTCGGCTCCCTGCGCGCCGGCGACCGGTTCCGCCTGGTCGCGTTCTCGGGCGGCGTGCGACGGTACGCGGAAGGGTGGACGCCCCTGACGGCCGAGTCGCGCGGCCAGGCCGACGGCGTGGGTCGACGGCCTGTCCACGGGCGGCGGCACCAACATCTCGGGCGCCATGACCGAGGCACTGGCGGCCGCGCCGGCCGACGGCGCGCTGGGCGTCGTGGTGTTCCTCACCGACGGCCAGCCCACAGCGGGCGAGACCGATCCCGAACGCATCGCCGATGCCGCCGAGCGCGGCCGCGGGGACTTCCGGGTGTTCGCCTTCGGCGTCGGTCATGACGTCAACACGTACCTGCTCGACCGGCTCGCGGTCCGGGCCCGCGGGGCCACCGAGTACATCCAGCCGGGCGCGGACATCGAGCGCGCGGTGGGGTCGCTCGCGACCAAGATCGCGGCGCCGGTCCTGACCGACGGAGCGCTCGCGGCCGGCCGCGGCATCGAGCTGTACGACGTCGAGCCGGGCGCGCTGCCCGATCTGTTCGCGGGCGACGAGCAGGTGGTGCTGGGCCGGTTCCGCGCGCGGGGCGGCGACTCCTTGACCGTCATCGTCACGGGCCGGCGGGCGGGACGCAGCGAGCGCTTCGCCACGGCGGCGGCGCTGGGCGGCGCCGGCGACCGGGACTACGTTGCCCACTTGTGGGCGGCGCGGCGCGCGGGCACGCTGACACGGGAGATCCGCCTGCGGGGACCCGAGCCCGAGCTGGTCCAGTCGCTGCGCGAGCTCGCGCTGCGGTACGGGATCCTGACCGAGTACACGGCGTACCTCGTGCAGGAGCCGGAGCTCGTGGCCGCGGCGGCGGGCAGAATGGAAGATGCAGATGCGACGCGACGCGGCGCCGGCCGCCCAGGCGGGCGCGTCGGCCGTGAACCGGGCCGCGCGCGAGGCGAAAGCGGCGAGCGTCGCGGTGGCGGCGGACGCCGTGTCGCTCGACGAGGCCGAGCGGTCCCGTTCGGGCATCGCGCCGACGCGGCGCGTGGGCGGACGCCTGTTCGTCCTGCGGGACAGCCTGTGGACCGACCTGCGCCACACCGATTCCCTGCGGGTTATCACCGTGACTCCGTATAGCCCGGCGTATTTCGAGCTGCTGCGGGCGTTGCCCGAGCTCGTGGGACCGGCCAGGCTCGACCGCGTGGTAGTGGCCGGCGCGCGCGTGAGCGTCAAGATTGAAGCGGGCGGCAAGAGCGCCTGGAGCACCGGGGAGTTGGCCCGCTTCGTGAGGGGGTTTCGCGGGTGATTGAGTCGACCTGATGCCCGACGACCTGGCAGAGGTCTATCGCACCACCTACCGCGCGCTCGTGCGGTTCCTGTACCGCAAGGTCTGGGACCCCGAGCGCGCGGCCGACCTGGCGCAGGAGGCGTTCGCACGGGCCGTGGAGCACCAACCGGAGAACGCGCGGGGGTTCGTGTTCGTCGTGGCGGCGAACCTCGCGCGCGACGAAGCGCGACGGGCGATCCGCGAGCGGCGGCACCTCACGCTGGTGCGCGCCGAGCCGGAGCCCACGAGCCCCGCCCCCGACGCGGTGGCCGAGGCCGCGAGCGAGCGGGAGCGAGTCCGGGCGGCACTGGAGCAGCTCAGCCCGCGGGACCGCGAGGTGCTGCTGCTGTGGGACGCCGGGCAGTCCTACGACGAGATCGCCGCGCAGACGGGGCTGGCGCGCGGAGCGATCGGCACTACCCTGGCCCGCGCCCGGCGCCGCCTGGTCGAGGCCTATGAAGAAAGCGAGCATCGCGATGTCGCACGCGGATGAAGGGACCCTGCACGCCTACCTCGACGGCGAGCTGTCGCCGGTCGAGCGGGCGAGCCTCGAGGTCCACCTGGGTGAGTGCGGTGCCTGTCGCGCCCGCCTCGACGAGGCGCGCGCGCTGATCGCGGGGGCCCAGCGTCTGCTGGGCCATGCCGCACCGCCCGAGACGGCGGTGCCGCCCTTCCGCCGGGGAGGCGGCGGGGCGTTGGGGCGCCCCCTGCCCCGCTGGGTTCCGCTGGCCTGGGCCGCGACGGTGCTGCTCGCCCTGGGCGGCGGCTGGCTCGCGCGGGGCGGACCGGCCCGGCCGGCCGAGCGCGCGATGGCGGATCTGCTCGAGCAGGACGCGCCCGTGGCGCCGATGGCCGGCGGCCGCGATGCGGCGCCGGCCGCGTCGCAGCCCGCGAACCGCGCCGTCGTTCCCCTGGGCGAGACGGAGGCCGGGCGGGTCGCGGCCGACGACCGCAGCGCCAAGCTGGAGGCCAAGGCATCGGCGCGGGAGGAACCCGCGGCCACACCGAGCGCCGCCCCCGCCGAGGTGGTGACGGCCGCGGACGCGGTAGTGCCGACGGCGCCCAGCGCCCGGCGCCCGTCGGCGCAGGAGGCCGCGGCCCAGGGCGCGCTCGCGTCCGGCGTCGCCGCCAACGCCGACGAGGCCCGCGGGGCGACGCTCGATCGCGACGCCGCGCGTGGGCGGCTCGGCACGGACGCGGTGGCGATCGCCGGCGTGCCGGTGCTCGCGATCCGTGCCGCGGGCGACGGCGCCGTCGTGGTCGAGCAGCGGCTCGGCGCGGGCGTCGTCGTGCACCTGACCGAGCGGCGCGTCGCGCCGGACGCGGCCGAGCGCGCGCGCGAGGGGCAGCGCGCGATGCAGTACCGCCGGGACGCCTCCGAACGGCTCGCCCGCTACGTAGGCACGTTGCGGGTCGAGATCGAGGGGTCTCTCGACGCGGATTCGTTGAGCCGGTTGCTGGAGCGGTTGACGCCGATTCCGTAGCCCCCTGTGCCGTTCAGGCTTCGGGACGGCCCCGACCAAGCGCCTGCGCCGCCATGCCATGGAGCACGAACAGCGCGGGAAAGGTGAGGGCACCGAGCCAGAGGAGCGCCGGCGGGGCGACGATGGGCCCGCCAAAGCCCGAAAAGAGCAGGAACGGAACCAGCGCGAGCCCGAACGCGACCAGGCCGAACACGGGTCCGATGAGGTGGGGCCGGCGCAGGCGCGTGCCCAGCACCAGGATCAACGGGCCGGTGAGTAGTCCCCACGCGGCCCCGATCGCGAGGACTTCCAGCGTCCCCGACCATGTGAAGTGTGGATCTTCCGGAGTGACGACGGCGAGGAGGCGCATGAGGAGCCTGCCCCCGATACCGAGGACCACGAGGCCCGAGGCCAGACCGGCCATCGCGCTCGCGCGGATGCGGTGTTTCACTCAGGCTCCGCGCTGCGCGGAACGCCGAACAGCGCGTCGTCTCCGCAGCACGATAGCGCGGCGGCGGTGCCACCAACTGACGCGAGCATGACCAGTGAGCGGCCGAGGTACGCCAGGACCGCCAGAGCGATCAGGCCGGCAGTGGTCATCATCCTCCGCAATCATCGTCCCGCTGGAACGACGGACCGGTCCACGGGTCCTGGTACGTTCGACCGTTGTGCTTCAGCCACCCCGCCATGTGCCGGCCATTCGGGATCACGGTGCGTCCAGTGCACGACGCCACCCGTGGCGCTCCATTCGTATTCCCCGTTGAACGCGACCACATCGCCTTCCCGCAGCGCGGTCAGTCTGGGAGCGAGGTCGATGTTGTGGGAGATGAGCAGGGTCTGACCCGAGCCGAGTTGCAGGATGAAGCGCCCCCGCGGCCACCGTGACCGCTGCTGGCGCCAGACGAACCCCGCGAAGCGCCCCACGCCGGTGATCTCCAGGGCGTAGGTTCCCTGCGCTCACTGGGCGCACAAATGGAACGCTACATGATTTGGGCACGCCCGCCAGCGACATGCGCCTTGCTACGCGGCAGCCCCAAGAGCGATCCAGTCGTGGGACGCATCCGGCTGGCGGGGCCGCCACTACTGCGACCCCGCCATGGAGAGCTTCTAGCCGTCGCACCGAGCCGCGAGCGGCAATGCCTGCGGCTTGCTCGTGTGCCCGGCCTGCTTCATGATCGGCGGGACCTCGGGATCGCTGACGAAGCTCTGCCACCCCTTCTCGTCCCAGTCGAAGATCGCCCACACCCGGTCGGTCTGGTTGGGATCGCGGAAGACGAGCGCACCCTTGGACCCGTGCTTCCGCCGCTTTTCCTGGCCGCTGGTCGAGAAGACCTTCATGAACTGATCGAAATCCGCGACCGTTGTCGTTGCGAGCAGCATGGTACCCTCCCTGTGGAATGTGTCGTTGCCTACCGGCTCACGCCCACCAGCGACTCCTTGCGGGTCGATCGCGCCCGAGACGCTTGACGATGCGGAAGCGGCCCGCCTTGGCCTGGGCGATGTACATGTTCATCCGCACGTGATGCTGGCCGGGGACCATCGCGGCGGGACCGCCCGGGCCCGTCGGCGAGCTGCGCGTGGTCCAGCGCCCGCGATGACGGCCTCCTGCTCGAGCGTGCCGGCCTCCGTCGACCGCCGCCGCCCAGAGCCGCAGCCCCCGGTACAGGCCCGAGCACGCGCTCCCGGCCGTGAACTTGGCGTTGCCGGGATAGAGCGCGTCGTACTGCTCGAGCAGCCGCTTGCTGAACGGGTCGCTCACGGCCTGGTAGTAGTCGAGGCAGCTGTACAGCCCTTCCACGTGGGCGGCCGGCACCATGTTGAGGAAGTTCTCGTCGAAGTACGTACAGACGAGGTGCCCGCCACGCTGCACGAAGCCGGCGTCGTGCAGCTGCTCCAGGAAGGACGCGACCCCGGGCGGGACGATCGTGTTGAACACCACCTCGGCGCCGCTGGACGCGATCTTGGCGACCGTCTCACGGTAGTCGGCGTGGTCGAGCGGGAAGTACTCCTCGCCGACGATCGCGCCGCCGTTCGCAGTGACCACCTCCCGCACCTTCTCGTTCATGACGCGCGGCCAGATGTAGTCGGCGGACGGCAGGTAGAACTTCTTCGCGCCGGTCTCCTCGCATCAGCCACGGAATGAACGGATCGACCTGCTGCGCCGGCACCGGGCCGGTGCAGAAGATGAGCGGATCGCACTCCTGGCCTTCGTACTGCTCCGGGTAGATGTAGAGCGTGCGACCCCGGACGACGGCCGGCTCCTTGATGGCCAGCCGCGTGGAGCTGTAGATGCCGCCGAGGATCACGTCCACGCCGTCCTGCTCGACCAGCTTGGCCGCCTTGGCGGCCGCGACCTCGTCCGACGTGGCACTGTCCTCGAGGACCAGGTCCACCCGCCGCCCCAGCAGGCCCCCCTTGGCATTGATGTCGGCGACGACCATCTTGGCGACGTTGGCGTTGGCGAGCCCCACGAACGAGAGGGAACCCGTCTGGTCCGCGATCACTCCGACCCTGATGGGCCGGTCGGTTGAAGCTGCTGGCGGTGTCATGCGTGCGGTCCCCCTGGAGTGGATTGTCCGAACCCCGCGGCGCGACTGCACGAATCGCGCGGTGTCCCTGCCAACGTACCGGACCGCGCCGGCGCATACATCGGGAGAGTTCCCTATGCCGTCTCCGCCCCTTCGTCTGGGCGAATTCGTGGCCACGCTGGCCCTGGCGCAGGACAACGCCTTCGGCCAGCCACTCGAGTCTCAACTGCGATCGTGCCTGCTGGCGACGTGGATGTGCGAGGCTGCAGGGTTTCCGGCGGAGGTCCGCGAGACCGCCTACTGGGTCGCGCTGCTCCGGTACATCGGCTGCACCGGCCACGCCCACGAGGTGGCCACCGTGTTCGGCGACGAGATCGCGATTCGCGCCCAGACGCTGGTGCACGACGCCGCGAATCCCGCGGAAGTCATGCGAGACGTGATCGCCTTCGCGACGGCCGGTCGCTCCCCGGCAGAGCGCGAGCAGATCGTGCAGGTGATCCAGCAGACCGCCCGCGAATGGGCGGTGCACAACTTCGCGTCAGGGTGCGAAGTGGCCGACATGCTCGTCCAGCGGCTGGACTTCGGCCCCGCCATTCGTGAGGCGCTGCGCTTCACGTTCGAGCGCTGGAACGGCAACGGCTACCCCGCCCATGCCAAGGGGGAGTCGATTCCGTTGCCGATGCGGGTCGTGCACCTGAGCCACGACATGGAGGCGATCGCCCGGATCTTCTCGGCCGACAAGGCGCTCGAGGCCGCTCGTGAGCGCCGCGACCGCACGTACGATCCGGTCCTGGCGGATCTGTTCCTCGCGCACGGCGCCGCCTGGTTCGCGCGTCTCGCAACGACGGAACCGTGGGATGCCGTCCTCGACCTCGAGCCGACGCCGTACCGCACCATCGACGGCGCGGCGCTCGACGACGCGCTCGCGGTGGCGGCGGACTTCATCGACTTGAAATCCCCGTACATGTCGGGCCACAGCCGCCGGTGCGCGCAGCTCGCCGGCGACGCGGCCCAGGTACTCGGCTTCAGCGCGGACGCCGTGAGCACGCTGCGCCGCGCCGCGTTGGTCCACGACTTCGGCACGACGGCCGTGCCCAACTCGATCTGGGACAAGGCCGGTCCGCTCACGCGTGCCGAGTTCGATCGCGTCGAGCTGCACCCGATGCTGACCGAGCAGATGTTGCGGCGCTCGCCGGCCCTCGCGACGCTGAATCCGGTCGCGTGCGCGCACCACGAAAAGAGTGACGGCTCCGGCTACCACAAGCGTGTGCGCGCCGATGCCGTCGATCCCGGCGCGTGCGTGCTGGCGGCCGTGGAGATCTACGTCGGGATGACCACTGACCGGGCGGACCGCGACGCGTGTTCCGCCGAGGACGCCGCGGTCGAGCTGCGCCGGCTGGCGTCGCAGGGCGTGACCGAGGGGCGCGCCAGCCGGGCGGTGCTGGTGGCCGCGGGCCACGGCGAGCCGCGCGCGCGCACGGTCACCCGGGCGCAATTGCCCGGCGGGCTCACCCGTCGCGAAGCCGACGTGATCCGTCTCGCGGCACGCGGGCTCACCACGCAGCAGATCGCCGATCGGCTGTCCATCGCGACCAAGACCGCCGACCATCACATCCAGCACATCTACCGGAAGATTGGGGTCTCGACGCGGGCGGCCGCGGCGCTGTGGGCCACGCAGCACGCGGTCGTGGCCTGAAGGTCAGGCAGCGCCATATCCATCCCGTAGGTCGGCCGGGCGTAAGCGAACGGTGGCTCTGCGAGAAGCCGTCCAGACCGAGGAAGGTGTACCAGTCTCCCTAGAAACGGACGAACGGCCCGGCGGCGAGCAGGGGCAGGCCCAGCGCGAGAGGGCGTCGTGCACGCTTCTCGCCCGTGCGGGCTGTGCTACTCTTTCCCCGGGACGACCATCACGGGACGGCCGTGGAGATCGGTGATTCGTCCGAGTGGACCCACCCGGTAGATCGGGCCGCGCCGGACGTCATCGAGCAGGCGTCGGCCGGGCCGCGGGCCGCCGCCTTCCGGGGCCACCGGGAGAACGAGGAAAAAGGAATCGGCCGCAGCCATGTTCACGGCGTAGCCGAAGTCCCGAAGCGAGAGGACCGTCAGCAGGCTGAGCGGATTGGAACCGGCGTCCAGGAATCCCGTCAGGAGCTCGTTGGCCAGCACGCTCTCACGCCAGTGCGCGTCGCGGGTGCCCGCGCCGCCCTGTGAATTCTCGACCGGCACCTTGGCGCCGCCCGTGTAGGTCGTTCCGCCGATCGAGTCGAACCCCGCGATCCCGTTGACGCCCGTGTAGCGAGTGTCCGCGCCCGGGTTGCTGGGGAGCGAAGGATTGGCGAGCAGGTTGAAATCCTGCCACAGGGTACCGATGCCGATCACGTGAGCCATCTCGTGGAGGATCACTGGGTTCAGCTGGCCGTCGTTTTCCAGCGACACCAGGTCCTCGACGTCGAACCGCATGAGGCCGAGGAGCGGGAGGGAGCCCGCGTTCCGGATGAAGCAGGGGCCGGCCGCGCCCAGCACGGCGCCGGGTCCATCGATCGGCTCGAGGGTCACCTGGATGACCAAGTCGTCCATGTCCTCGTTGATCGCCGGCGAGTTCGCCGCGCAGGCGTTCTCGGGGAGGACGACGTTGGCGATGTCCGCGAGATCGTTGGTGATGATCGTCTGCCAACGCGTTACCGCGCTGGCGAAGCTCTGGAACTGCCCCAGCGTGGGCATCGTGAGGAATCGCAGGTCGACGCCGTAGCCGGCGGACGACGAGGTCCCCGTCGCGGAGAAGACCGCGGGAATGCTCAGCCCAGACGCGGTCGCCGACAGCACATTCGGCCCAGCCGCGAGCGTCCAGCTGCCGACCGTCGCGATTCCATCGGGCCCGGTGACGGCGGTGGCTCCCGTCACCGAGCCAACGGTGGGCAGCGTCGCGAAGGTCACCGTCACGCCACCGACCTGGAACCCGTTCGCGTCCCGCACGATCGCGGACGGCGCGATCGCAACGCTGGTAGTCGGCGCCGCCTTCTGTGCGTTCCCGGTATTGACGGCGATCGTCGCAGGCGGTCCTAGCGCGGCCTGCTGCACCGCGAGCGTATAGGCACCCGTGACGCCGCTACTATAGCTCGAGGCCTGGATGATGTATTGACCGGCCGCCAGCGTACGGCCGATGTGCGAGTTGAGGCCCGGACCGTCGTCGTCGTCCTCCTCGATGATCGTCCCGCTCACGAAGTCCGCGAGATAGAGGTACGTGTCGAAGCTCGCGGACTGGTCGATGATGACGTTGGTCGTGTTGTCGAGCGTGAGGACGTACAGATCGGCCAGCCGCCCGCCCGCAAGCAGACAGCTGCTCGTCGTCAGCGTGCCGTTCAACGTCGCCCCCACGGCGATCGGCCTCGCACTGGCGAACAGGCACGGGTTCCCGACGGTGAACGTCACCGCGACGTTCCGCGGGCTGTTGGTGGCCACCCCGGATTGCACCGGGATCGTCGCCGTGTGCGTGCCGGCCCCGAGGCCGCCCGTGACGGGCTGCACGGTGAGCGTCACCGACGGGTTGGCGGTGGTGCCGCTCAGCGTGGGCGCTTGGAGCCAGCCCGTGGCCCCGGCACCGTAGGCAATGGTGCCGATCGTGAGCCCGCTCAGCATTCCGCCGCCGCTGTTGCTGATCGTGACGACCTGGCTCGGCGGATTGGCGCCGCCCTCGGCGGCGGAGTACGTGAGGCTCGCGGGGTTCAGGGCGATTGCCGGCGGCTGCGGTGTCACGGTGAACGACACCGTGACGCCCTGCGGGCTGTTGGCGGCCACCCCGGACACCACCGGGATCGTCGCCGTGTGCGTGCCGGCCCCGAGGCCGCCCGTGACGGGCTGCACGGTGAGCGTCACCGACGGGTTGGCGGTGGTGCCGCTCAGCGTGGGCGCTTGGAGCCAGCCCGTGGCCCCGGCACCGTAGGCAATGGTGCCGATCGTGAGCCCGCTCAGCGTTCCGCCGCCACTGTTGGTGATGGTGACGACCTGGCTCGCCGGATTGGCGCCGCCCTCGGAGGCGGTGTACGTGAGGCTCGCGGGGTTCAACGCGATCGCCGGCCGCGGCAGCACCGTGACTTGCACGCTGCCGGACACCGTGCCCGCCGTCGCGCTGACCGTTACGGCCGCCGTGGTGGGCACCAGCCCGGTCACCTGGGCCTGATTCCCGTTACCCTGAACTGAAACGGCCGTTGGGTTGCTGCTCGACCAGGTGACGCTCGGCGCCGTCGAGCAGTTCGACGCGTTGACCGACGCGGTGACGTCCGTCGTTTCCGTCACGTTCACGGAGATCTGCCCCGGCAGCACCGCAACGCTGATGACCGTGCACACGGGCCCGGTGTTGTCCGGGCAGCCCACCAGCAGCAGGGCGAGCGCGGAGCCACTGACCACCCAGCGGGCGCGGGCCGACGGACACACGGCGGTCATGCAACCTCCATGGCGATGCCACCTCGAGACAGAAGAGCGCGAAGCACGTGGATGACGCCGTGGTTGTCCGGATGCGGCCTCACGAACGAGAGGCGCCCGAGCGGGATGCGCTGTCCCGCCCGCCGCGCCGCCACCCGATCAGCTCCGCCACCACCGACACCGCGATCTCTTCCGGGGTCTGGGCGCCGATCGCGAGCCCGATGGGGACCCGCACGCGCGCAAGCGCCGCGGCCGGCACGCCGACCGCCACGAGCCCCTTGGTGACGACCGCTTGCTTGCGGCGGCTGCCCAGCAACCCCACGTAGGCCGCGGGAGAGGCGGCGACCCGCTCGAGAATCAGTGCGTCGTGCCGGTGTCCCCGAGTGGCGATGACCACCGCATCCGCCGCCGTGAGCGCCACCCGAGCCAAGGCGGTCTCGACGTCGGCAGCGCAGACGTCGATCTCGGGCGCGAACCGCGCCGGGTCCGCGAACTCCACGCGATCGTCCACCACCACGACGCGGAAGCCCGCGACGCCTGCGGCGTGCGCGATCGCGGCGCCCACGTGTCCCGCGCCGAACACGACGACGCGCGGCGCCAGGGTGATGCGCTCGAGCATGAAGCCGCGATCGACCGTCAGCTCCGCCACGGGCGCGCCGGGCGGCCCCGCCGGCAGCGGCTCGAACCGCTTCACGGGACCCGCGGCCCAATCCACCGCCGTCCGGACCAGGCCCGTCGCCGCGCGCGCGGCGGCGTCGATCGCGGCCAGGTAGGCCGCGTCGTCCACCACGGGCTCGACCAGAATCTCGACCGTGCCGCCACACGACAGGCCCAGGTCCCCGGCCAGGTCGGCATTGAGGTGGTGCGTGAGCAGGACCGGCCGGCCAGAGCGCCCGACCGTCGCCGCGGCCGCGAGCACGTCGGCCTCGACACACCCGCCCCCCACTGTGCCCACCAGCCGGCCCGCGGGTCCCACGAGCATCTTGGTGCCGGCCGGCACCGGCGTGGACCCGCGGGTGTGGGCCACCGTCGCGAGCGCGCCGCCCGCGCCGCGCCCGGCGAGCTCGAGCGCCGCCTGCCAGACGTTCACGTGGCGGGCAGCTCCGCGAGCCGCGCCACGGCCCGCCGCAGGTGCGGGATCACGATGGACCCTCCGACCACGAGCGCCACGGCGAACGCGTCGTGAAACTCGGCGTCGCTCACACCCTCCTCGCGACAGCGCACGATGTGGTAGGTGATGCAATCGTCGCACCGCAGGACCATCGAGGCCACGAGCCCGAGCAACTCTTTCGTCTTGGTGGGAAGCGCGCCGGCTTCGTAGGCCCGCGTGTCGAGCGCGAAGAAACGGGTGGTGGTGAGATTCCCCGCCGCCAGGATGGCGGCGTTCATCTTCTCCCGGAAGTGGCGGAAGGATTCGAGCGTCTCGTGCGCCTCGGCCATGCCGACAACATAAGCGCCCGGCACGGAATCCGCGCCGGGCGCACCCATTATTGCACGACGACCTGCCCCGCCATGCCGGCATGCAGGGTGCACTCGTAGCCGATGATCCCGGGATTCGTCCCGGTGAAATCGCGCGCGAACGTGCCGCTGCCGACGTTCCCCGATCCGGGGAACAGGTCGTCGAACGTGACGTTGTGCAGGGTACCGCCCGAGTTCCACGTCCACGTCACGACGCCGTTGGCGTCGGGGCTTACCGAGGCGGGACTGAAGAAGTTGTTGCCGACGGTGACCTGGCCCACGGCTAACGCGGTGCTGTCGCTGGTGCACGCCGCCGCCACCAGCGAGACCACGAGGGCGAGTCCGGAGACGATTCTCATGCGACCTCCACCGGTAGACGCTAGTGGTGCCGCTCGCGCTCGAGCGTGTCCGCGGCCAGGCGGGGCGAGACCATCGGGTACCGGGCCCCGAACCAAGCGTAGGACAGCAGGAATACCCCGGCGAACAGCGCGGTGATCCCGATCTCCGGCAGCCCGATCGCGGGCCCGGCGCCGTGGTTCACCGACGGCACGATTTCGAGATAGCGTTCGAGCCAGAACCCCGTGAGGCTCACGCCCGCCACCGCCACCCGCATGGCGGTGTTCTTCTTGGGCCGGACGCCGAGCAGCAGCACGAACGGGATGAGGAACACCATGAAAAACACGGCGGTGCCGATGGGGCGCCACACCCCGTACAGGCGATAAAACACGAACCACGTCTCTTCCGGCAGGTTGCCGTACCAGATCACGAGGAACTGGGACCACATCAGGTAGGCCCAGAACACCGTGAAGCCGAAGCACAGTTTCCCGAGGTCGTGCCGCTGTTTGGCCGAGATCAGGTGCGCGATTCCCATGGGTCCGCGCCACGCCGTCGCGAGCACCGTCAACAGCATCAGGGCCGCGAGGAAACTCCCCATGAAGTAGAACGCGCCGAAGAGGTTGCTGATCCACTTGTGGGCCAGCGACATCATCAGGTCGTAGGCGAGCAGGGTGTAGCCGAAGGCGTAGGCGAGCACGACGAAGGCCGCCTCGCGGCTGATCGTCGCCTTGGCCGCGGCGTCGAGCTCGACCGGCTTGCCCTGGGCGATCTCGCGCTCGTCGGGGGCGACGTCGTGGCGGACGAAGCGCCACGACAACCAGGCCAGCACGGCCAGAATCGCGAAGTTGCGGACGAAGAACCACGGGCTGGTGAGCCACAGCCCGAGGTCGGGGCGCGGCTCGTGCAGCCAGGTGAAGATGTGGGCGCGCCCGACGAACAGCCCGAGGTAGAGCGCCAGGGCGACCACCTGGAACGCGACGGCGGCCTCGGCGAAGCGGATGACCAGGCCCGACCAATGCCCCTTGGCGAGCTTCTGGGTCGCCGCGAACACGACGAGCGCCTGGGCGATGGCGATCCAGAACATGAAGTTCACGTGATAGGCCCACCAGCTGCGAGCGGCATGCTCGCCGGTCAGGCCCCACACGAACACGGCACCGCCGACGAACGCCAGCACGCCGCCCAGCATGCCGACCTGACGGGCCGGAAACCGCCCCGCGACGCGCGCCAGCTCCGCGCGATCCACGGCCGCCGTCGCGGTCGTCGTCACCGGCCCCCCTCGCCCGCCTGCGCCTGCAGGTGACGCACGTAGTTCACCACGTCCCAGCGGTCCGTCCCCCGGATCTTGTCGCCGTAGCGGGGCATCAGACCGCGGCCCATCGCGATCGCGTAGGTGACCACGCCGTAGATGTAGCCGTCCGAGCGGCCGACGGCCGGCGGCGCCACCAGGCTCGACACACCGGGATACGGACCCGGGGGCATGCGTCCGTTCGTCGCGGAGATCGGACCGTCCCCCCGCCCCGCGGCGCCGTGGCACACGAGACAGTAGGTCTCGTACACCCACTGCCCGCGGTTCAGGGACTCGGCGGTGCGCGTCCGGGGGTTGGCGAGCCGCTCGGCCTGGGTCTGGCTGAGGGAGTCGAGGTCCGCGCCGGTCACGGGAACGGCACCCGGCGGCGGCATCAGCGGCATGGTGTACGGCCGCACCGAACGCGGCGTGCGCATCGTCGCGAACCAACCGACGTGGTGCACGCCCCGATCCGGGTCGCAGCCCGTCACCGCGAGCGCGAGCAGCGCGACGGTCGCGACGCTACGCACGGCGCACCTCCTCGGCTCCCGCGGTCCTGAGCAGCGCCTCCACGGCGCCGACGCGGTCGCTGCCGCATGCCACGAAGATGCCGAACCGGTCGTTCGAGAAGCGCGGATCGTACGCGATCGTGCCCCGGCGGCGGGCCGCCATGAGCGCGTTGAGCGCGATCCCCAGCAGAGTCGACAGCGCACCGAACAGGATCGTCATCTCGAACATGATCACGACGTACGGCGGAATGGACCCCACCGGCTTGCCGCCCACCACGAGGGGCCAGTCGTACGACATGTACAGCGTGATCCAGGCGCCGGTGGCGCAGCCGGCGATGCCGCCGATCAGCGTGAACATGCGCACGGGGCTCACGGGTTGGTCGAGTGCCTCGTCCAGCTCGTGGCGCGGGATCGGGGAGTACACCGTGAGCTCCCGGTGCCCCCCGGCCTTGAGCTCCCGGATCGCGGCCACGGCCGCGTCGAGGTACTCGAACACGCCCAGTACGCCCGGCGTCGGAGGCCGACGAAACAGGTCCTTCAACGGGTTCGGGAGCGCCACGCTAACGCCTCCCCGCCTGGGGCGGCACCAGCACTTCCTTCACCTCCGCGATCGACACGGCCGGGAAGTTCTTCACGAAAAGCAGGAACCACATGAAGAACCAGCCGAAGCTCCCGGCCATGATGCCCCAGTCGGCCCACGTCGGGTTGTAAATCGCGTTGGCCCAGGGCGAGTATGGCTCACCCGCGAGCGACACCACGATGATGACGTAGCGCTCGAACCACATGCCGATGTTCACGAAGATCGAGAGCACGAACAGCGCCGTGATGTTGGTCCGGATCTTCTTGAACCACAGCAGCTGTGGCAGGAACGCGTTGCAGGTGATCATGGTCCACGTCGCCCACCAGTACGGCCCGAACGCGCGGTACCAGAACGCGGCGCGCTCGGCCGGGTTGCCGCTGAACCACGCGATGAAGTACTCGGCCGTGTAGGCGTACCCCACGATCATGCCTGTCACCAGGCACAGCTTCGCCAGGTTCTCGAAATGATGCTCGGTGATCAGGGCTTCGAGGCGGAACAAGCGCCGGATCGGCACGAGGAGCGTGATCACCATCGCGACGCCCGAGTAGATCGCGCCGGCCACGAAGTACGGCGCGAATATCGTCGCGTGCCACCCGGGCACGATGGCCATCGCGAAGTCCCACGACACGACGCTGTGGACCGACAGGACCAGCGGCGTGGCGAGCGCGGCCAGATAGAGATAGCCGCGCGTGTAGTGCCGCCACTCCTCGTTCGAGCCGCGCCAGCCCGCCGACGTGATGTGATAGAGTTTCTTGCGCCAGCCGGTCGCGAGGTCGCGCACCGCCGCGATGTCCGGGATCAGGCCCAGGATGAGGAAGCAGGTCGAGACGGTGAAATACGTGCCGATCGCGAACTCGTCCCAGATCAGCGGTGACTTGAAGTTCGGCCACAGCTGCGAGTCGTTGGGATACGGAATGAGCCAGTAGAAGTACCACTGGCGCCCGATGTGGATGAGCGGGAACAGGCCCGCCGTCATCACCGCGAACACCGTCATCGCCTCGGCCGTGCGGTACACGGCCGTCCGCCACCCCGAGCGGAACAGGAACAGGATCGCCGAGATCAGGGTGCCTGAGTGCGCGATGCCCACCCAGAACACGAAGCAGGTGATGAACACGCCCCAGTAAACCGGATGCGTGTAGCCCGCCAGGCCGAGCCCGTAGCGCAGCAGGTACAGCAGGCAGATGACCCCGATCGACAACAGGCCGACCGCGGCACCGAGCAGCACGTAATAGCCGCGACTCGGGTTGCCAAGCGTGCCCGCGATCGTGCGCGTGACGTAGTCGTAGGTCACGAGCACGGGAGCGCTCACCCGTCCGGGGACGCCGGTTGCCGGCATGCGCTAATGCTCCGCTGGGGCGGCGTCCGCGGAGGCCTCCGCGTGCATCACCCGCGCCAGATAGGTCACCGCCGGTTTGGTGTTGAGACCGGCGAGGACGTGGTAGCCCCGGGGGTCGCGCGCCAGCGCGGACACCTGGGACTGCGGATCGGCCAGGTCGCCGAACACGATGGCCTCGGAGGGGCAGGTCTGCGCGCACGCCGGCACGATCTCGCCGTCGCGCACCGCACGGTCGGCGAGGCGGGCGTCGTTCTGCGCCCCGCGGATGCGCTGCACGCAGAACGTGCACTTCTCCATCACGCCCTTCGCGCGCACCGTCACATCGGGATTGAGGAGCAGGTGCAGCGGCTCGGGCCACGCGTCCCAGCGATCGGCGGGGTTCGAGTAGTCGAACCAGTTGAAGTAGCGAACCTTGTAGGGACAGTTGTTGGCGCAGTACCGCGTGCCGACGCAGCGGTTGTAGACCTGGCCGTTCAGGCCGTCGGGCGTGTGATAGGCCGCGTACACGGGGCATACCGGCTCGCAGGGCGCGTTGCCGCACTGCTGGCACATCATCGGCGAGCTGACCGCGCCCTGCGGCGCCCCGGCGGCATCCGTGAGCCAGTAGCGCTCGATGCGGAGCCAGCTCATCTCGCGGCCGCGCTGTACGAGGTCTTCGCCCACGGTCGCGATGTTGTTCTCGGCGTAGCACGCCGTGACGCACGCGGAGCAGCCGGTGCACCGCGTCAGATCGACGGCGAGGCCCCAGCGGGGCTGACGGCCCGCGTAGTTCCCCAGCTCCGCCTTGCGATGCTGGGCCTCGGCCCAGAACTCCACCGCGTCGCGCGCATACTCGGGCGTCTCCTCGTGGTGAAACGGGTGGTCGCCCGCGCCCAGCGCCGCCGCCGCCGCGAGCGGCAGGTATTCGACGCTGCCCTTCCCGTGCGCGCGCGGGCTGCCCTCGACGCTCGCCAGCGTACGGTGCTCGCGGGTGTGCGCCACGCCGACGCGCACGGCGAATGCGCGGCCACCGTACGCCGTGGGCGCGTCGGGGAGCAGCGTGAATGCGTTGAACGACCGGTCGGTCGCATACCGGCCGTAGGCGGCATGGCCTTGCCCCGTCGGTACCGCGACCGTGCCGGGCCGGATCGACGGCGTGACCCATGCCGGCGCGCGCACCGCGCCCGCGCCCGACGTCAGCAACAGGACGTCGCCGCTCACCACGCCCCAGGCCTGCGCCGTGTCGGGATGGATCTCGGCCCACGCGTGCCAGGTGATCTTGGACACGGGGTCGGGCAGCTCCTGCAGCCACGGTTTGTTGGCGCCGCGCCCGTCGTACAGCGCGGGATGGGGGAACACGATGCACACGGGCTGGTCCGTCGTCCCGGCAATCCCCGGCTCCAGGGCCGCGCTCAGGGCCGCCGCGTCCACCGTCAGACGCGGCTCGCGCCGCGCCGCCTCGCCGTACAGGCCGCCGCGCTGCAGTGCCTCCTGCCAGAACTGCTCGAAGGGCATCCGGCCGCGCTGCCGACGATGCAGCTCCCGCCACCGCGCCTCGAGGTAGCCCCGGAAGCCGCCCGGGCGGCCCAGCAACGCGAGCAGGACGTCGCCCGCCGCGCGGCAGTCGGCGAACACCGGAAGCATCACCGGCTGCTGCAGCGCCTGCACGCCCGCCCGGGGGGCGGAGTCGCTCCACTGCTCGAGCGGGTGGAGATCGGGCAGCACCAGGTCCGCGGCGGCCGCGGTTTCGTCCAGCGTCGTGGCGAAGCTGACGACGAACCCGACCTTCTCGAGCGCCGGCGCGAATCCGCCCGACAGCGCGTGCATGGGGTTCGCGTGGTGGACCACGAGCAGCGCGACGCCGCCGTTCGCCATCTCGGCGGCGAGGGCCGTCATGTCGGCGTGCCGGCCCGCAGCGCCCGCCGGCAAGTCGGGGCCGAACCGCACGGTGCGGCCCAGCGCACCCGCCACGGCGTTGAGGACGTTGACTGCGGCCACGATGGCGGCGCCGTTGGGATAGTGCGCCGCCATGCCGCCGGCCACGGCCAACGGTGCGCCGGAGCGCGCGAAGTCGCGGGCGATCCGCTCGATGACCGCCGCGGGCACACCGGTCTGCGCCGCCACCGCCTCGGGCGCGTGCGCGGCGAGCAGACCCGCCAGGCGCTGCAGGTCCGGCCGCGCAGGCCCGAGCCGCTCGCGGGCGATCACGTGCGCCAGCGCGAGCGCCAGCCGGCCCTCGCTGCCCGGCACCGCCGCGAGCCACTCGTCGGCGTTCATGCCGGTGACGCCGAGGCGCGGTCCCACGAACACGAGGCGCACCGGAGCGGCGGCGCTCGGCGTATCGGTCGCGAAGCCCCGGGCCTGGGCGAAGCCGTGCTGGTACGTCACGGGCGCGAGCCACGTGTCGAGGAAGTCCGCGCCGAACGACAGCACGTAGCGCGCGGCGGCGAAATCGTACTGCGGTACGTCGGGCGCGCCGAACGCGAGCCGGTTCCCCTCGCGCAACGCCTCGAACGCGAAGGGCTCGTAGGCGACGCGGCGCCCGCCCACGCTCTGGGTCCACTCGTCCAGCACGTCGCCGAGCGCGCCCGCGTCGTGACCGGTGAGCGCCACGATGCCCCGGCCGCGCGCGGCCGCAACCTGGGCGCCGAGGCGCTGCATGGCCTCATCCCAGGTGATGTCCTCGAGCGCGCCCGCGGCGTTGCGCGCCTTGGGTCCGCGGAGGCGGTCGGGGTTGTACAACCCCTGGAGCGCCGCCTGCCCGCGCGCGCACAGCCGGCCGCGGTTGACCGGGGAATCGGGGTTGCCCTCGATCTTCACCGCGTGACCTTCGCGCACCCGCACGCGAATGCCGCATCCGGTCGGGCACTCGCGGCAGGTGGACGCATAGTAGGTCGCCGTCCCCGGGATCTGGTCGGGCGGCGCGACGAGGTAGGGGACGAGCTTGCGCGCGGGCTCGGGCCCGATGCCGCACGCCGACAACGCCGCCGTGCCGCCCCCGGTGACCCCGAGGACCTTGAGGAAGCGCCTGCGACCCATGCCGTCGCTCATCGCCTCGGCCTCGATCTCATCAGTAGTGGCACACCGTGCAGTCGCGCGTCACGCCCCGCTCCACGTGGCAGCGGATACACCAGCCCATCTGCAGCGTGCTCTCCTTCGGTTGGTACACCTGCGGCATGCGCGCGACTTCGCCGTGACACAGCGCGCAGGAATCGAGGCCCATCGCCTTGATGTGGCGGTGATGCGGGAAGCGCGCGAATTGGGGCAACCAGAACACGCGGGCCCACTCCGGCGGACGCCGCTCGCTCCACGCGGCGCGCACTTTGGCGATCTCGGCCCGGTGCGAGTCGGTCGAGCCTCCGACGATCAGATGACACCCCATGCACGTCTGGAGCGACGGCATCCCGGGCTCGCTCGACACGGCCGCGGTGTTGTGGCAGTAGAGGCAGGGGATCTCGTCCTGTCCGGCGTGGATGTCGTGCCGGAAGAAAATCGGCTGCCGCGGCCCGCGCAGCCGCCCGGTATCGCTCACCACCGGCGCCACGTAGGGCTCCGCCGGCGGCGCGGTCTGCGCGGCTGCGGGTCCGGTCAGCGCCATGACACACAGCAACCCGGTGATACGCCTGTCACATCGCAACGTGATCAATGCGTCGGCCTCGACGGCGAAGCGAACGGGTGTAAGCGTGATGCTGCAAGGACTTGCGGGCCGGAATGTATCCCTCCCCGCGCGCGGCGCACAAGTAGCGGCGGTGCACGCCGTCAGTCCGGCCGCGCGAGCAGCTGGTGCTTGAACCGCACCACGCCGACGAAGGCCGCGACGGTCTCGAGATTCGTGAACTCGAGCCAGCACCAGCGCACGCCCTCGCCCATCACGCCGCCGCGGACCGCGGCCCGGATCGGCCGCGGGATCCCGTCCGCCTCCGCCAGGGCCTCCTCCTCACTCGGGTTGAGGACGAAGGTGGCGCTCACCCCCGAGCGCATGGGATGGAGATACCCGAGCTTGCGGCCACCCACCTCGTACATCCAGACCCATTTGAGGGTGGTGCCGAGAAAGACGACCTGTTCGGTGACGTGCTTCAGCGCGCGCAGGGCCTCGCGCGCTTGCTTGAATCGCGCCGCCGCTCGGGGCGGGAGGTCGCGCACGGGGGCATCGGTCTTGGGACGCTGGCGCGGGCTCAGGTAGAGGTTCGTGGCCCAGTATCCGTCGGGCGGACGGCTCATGCGGCTCCTGTGAGAAGGGCAGGTCCTTCCTGGGCGCTCGTCAGTCGAAGAAAGCTATCCGCCGGGTCACGGAACGGAAGCGCGCACCGTCGAGCAGGGTCGCGACCGAGCCCGCCGGCACCGCCATGCGCCCGTCGGGCCCCATGACCAACTCGACGACGTCGCCCTCGGGGCCGAACCACCGCGCGCTGGGCTCCACGTCGGACGGGTGGACACAGGCGGGGAGCGCGGCCACGGCCAGCGCGGCCTGCGTCCCCACTCCCGACTCGGGCATGGTCCCGGCCCATAGCTCGATCCCCGCGGCGACGGCGAGTCGATAGATGCCGCACACTTCCCCCAGTCCGCCGACCCGATGCACCTTCACGTTCCACACGCGGGGACCGCCCAGTTCGACGACCTGGCGCGCCACGCGCGTGCTGCGCAGCGTCTCATCGAGGCAGATCGGCGTGTCCAGTCGCTCCGCGAGGCGCGCGTGTCCCACGAGCTCGTCGGGCGGGAGCGGCTGTTCGATGTACAGCAGCCCCTCGTCGTCCAGCGCCTGGAGCAGGGCCGCGTCCTCGGGCCAGCGATACGACCCGTTCGCGTCCACGGTCAGCGGCAGCCCGCTCGTGCCGAGCCCCTCGCGGGCGGCGTGGATCGCGGCCCGGTCCCACCCGGGCGCGATCTTGATCTTGACGCGGGCGTACCCGGCGGCGACCGCATCCGCGACGCGCCGCGCCAGGCTCGCGGGGTCCCGGTCGGCCGGAATGCCCAGCGCCACGCCGCAGGCGATGCTCCCGGCCGGCGCGACCCCGAGGCGCTCGCCCAGCAGCGCCGCGAGCCCCGTCCCGCGGCGGCTCGCGGCGAGGTCCCAGGCGGCGGTTTCGATCGCGGCCCGGGCGAACGGATTGCCCCGGACCCCCTCGCGCACGGCATCGTCCACCTCCTCGGGCGTCGCGAACTCACGCCGCACGATGCGGGGGAGGAGCAGGTCGGTGAGCATCGCGCGGGCCGTGCTCAGCGTCTCTTCGGAGTAAAACGGGAGGGCGAACGGCGGGGCCTCGCCGTACCCCGTCCGACCATGTTCGTCGCGCAGCGTCACGACGAGCGAGCGCCGCTCCGTCATGACGCCGCCCGCGATGGCGAACGGCTCGACCAGCGGCAACGTCAGATCGAGCAGCTCAGCTCCGACGATGCGCATCCAGGACGTCGGTGAAGTGGAGCTCTCCGTCGCGCGGTCCGAGCGCGCCCGATTCGCCCAGTTCGAGCAGGCCGGCGACCAGCCCGTCGCGCGGATGAAACGCGAGCGCGTGCAGCGCGCGCTGGGTGCGGGATCCCGCCGTCGCCGCATAGGCGTCGAGCGGAAGCTGGAAGAACGTGTGTACCTGAACACTCTCGCAACCCCGGCGCGCGTACTCGAGCACCATGCGGCCCGAGCAGACGTTGCCCGTGCCGACGAAGGGAATGGGCGGGCGGCGGGCGAGGGGGACGGCGGCGCGGTAGAGGTCCAGGACCCGCAGGTTGCGGTCGCTCAGCTCCCAGCCGCCGTACGCCACGGCGGACCCCGGATCCCACAGACGATTGAACAGCACTAGGGCGTCGGCGCCCGATTCACACCCGGCGGCGAGCATCTCGAGCTGAAATGCGTCGCTGAACTGGGCGTTCATGAGCTTGAGCGCCACGCGAACCGCGGCGTCCGGCACCGCCTCGCGAATCGTGCCGGGAACTTCCCGCACCCAGCGCAGCACCTGGTCCCGCTCCGCCGCCCGGGCGTCGCCCGCGAGGGTCGGCGAGAAGTCGTGCTCGATGGGCAGCGGCCCTTCGCCCCACGCGCCCACCAGCGCCCGCGTGGTGTGCCGATACTCGCCGGCCCGAAAGTCCTCACCCGCACCGGGCAGGTGGTACTTCACCGACGGCACGACCGGCATCCCCGTGGCCCGCATCAGGTCGCGGCCGTGGCGCACCAGATCGAGATACGCCTGGAGCGTGCGGTCCCAGCCCCTGCCCCTCCAGGTCACCGTCCACCCGTCGCGCCCGTCGGGCGTCCGGCGACGCTCGACCGTCATCCGCGATTCCGGCACCGCCCACGCAGCCATCGACCGCTCGCCCGTCTCGTCCTCGGCGATCACCGTCTTGAGAACGACGAACGCGAGTCCGGCGGCCGCGTCCCGCTCGAGCTGGCCGGGGTTCAGCGAGAGCTGTCCCGATCCCTTGCCGATCGGGTGCGCGATCGTGGTCCCCAGATATCTGGTCGTGAGGTTGATGCGGTAGGTCTCGCGCACATGCAGCGGCCAGTCGCGCGGCAGCGCCGAGCGGAACCGCTCGAAGTCACGCGCCAGCCGCGCGCGCATCGTGGACGGCCAGTTCGACCGCCGCCCGGTCGCGGGCGTCCAGCGCCGGCCCCCACGGATCGTCGCACGCGTCGCGCGGGATCACGCCGTCCGCGGCGAGCGCCCACAGCATGCGGCGCACGTACCCGTCCATCGGATCGCGGAACGTCGCCTGGGCGAACCGGTCGCAGACGCCGGAGAGCGTCATGAACCGTCCCCAATGCCCCTTGCGGTGGGCCCGCATCAGGTCCACCTGCAGGTCCGTGATCGCCGCGGCCATGCCGATGAGCGCCGCGCGCGCGCCGATCGCGAGCGAGTAGCCCAGGAACCGGTCCTCGCCGGTGATCAGCAGCTGGCGCGGGTAGGCGCGGATCAGGTCCGCGATCCGCTGGAACGTCATCACGGAATCGAGGGTCGCGACCTTGATCCCGATCACCTGGGGGAGCGAGAAGATCGCGTGCATCGTGGGGTTGTCGTACGCCACGCCGCCCGCGGCCTCGTACAAATGGAACGCGACGACCGGGAGCACTTCACCGAGGGCGTGGTGGTACGCCACCGGATCGTCCGCTTGGGGAAACGCCAGCACCGCATCGGCCCCGAGCTCGCGGGCTTCGCGCGCCATGGCCACCGAGGTCACGCCGGCGATGACCACCTTGTCGGGCAACGCGGCGCGCCAGGCCTCGAGCACCACCCGCCGCTGCGCCGCGGTGAGGTGTGGCCCCCGCCCCGTGTGCGCCCATACCGCGACACCCGCGACGTCCTGCCCCGCCATCCAGGCGGCATAATCCCGCTGCGCGTCCGCCGCGAGCGCCGTCCCGCGGAACGGCACGGGCACGGCGGGGATCAGCCCGCCGTCGAGCTGGTCGCGCAACGTTTCAGTGGGGACGGACATGAGCCAGATTCCCCTGCTCGATCGCCGCGCGCGCATCGGGCGCGAGATCGAGCAGATCGAGTTTCGCCACCGACGTTTCCGGCAGGCGGAGCGGCATCCCGGTCCCGAACACGAACCGGTCCACGCCCACCGTCTCCGTCAACGTGGCGAGGTGGTCCTCCGGCGGGCCCCACAGCCAGGCGATATCCCACCAGATCCGCGCCGCCTCACCGGGTGTGGATCCGAAGTGCACCTCTTCCACGAACGGCCGGTCCGCATGGGTCACGATGAGCCGTACCGCGGCGTCGCTGCGCACCAGTGCGCGCACCGCGGCCGCCGGCAGCTCGGGGGCCGTGTCCCGCGGATGGCGCTGGCGGCGGTCTTCCAGCCGCGCGGCGAGGAGGAGCGGGAGCCGCGCGGCGCCGCACGCCGCGGCGAGCGCGCGCATTTCGGGCCCCGCGGGATCGAGTCCGTAGCACGTGGGGTCGCACCGCACGGCCGGGGCCCCGCGCGACCGGGCGTCCTCGAGCACGCGATCCCAGCCCGGCAGCCCCGGATGCACGGCCGGCACCGGCGACAGGCGCGGGTGGCGCGCCGCCGTGTCGTACAGCCACGCGTTGCCGTCCGCGGGAGCGCGCCAGAACACGCTGGGCAGGTGGCTCACCCACGCCGCGGTGGTCCCGACGCGGTCCAGGGCCGTGAGCACCGCCTCGGGCGACGTGCCGGGCACGCGCCGCCACGGGTAGGCGCCGAGGAACACGTTCACGTCCACGCGCATCGCTCAGTCTCCGGTCAACGCGCCCGGGGGAAACACGCGCGCCGCGTTGCGCCAGCGGACGGCTTCGCGGCCCGGGGCGTCGAGCAGGTGATCGAGGTAGCGCAATTTCGCCCACCCCGTGTCCATGGTGAGGTCGGTGCCCCACAGCAGCCGCTCCGGGCCGACGGCGGCGAGGCACGCTTCCAGCATGCCGCCGTCCACGCCGCTCCCCGACAGGTCCACATGGACGTTCGGCGCGTCGCGCACCGCCGCGAGCGAGTGCTCCCAGTCGCCACCCCCCGCGATGTGCGCGAGGATGAACGCCACCGCGGGGTGGCGCCGGGCGAGCGCGCACAGCTCCACGGCGTCCGATGCCTCCTGGCCCGGCCAGTCGCGACGCCGGTGCTGCCAGACGTGGTGGAGCACCGGCACCCCGTGCTCGGCGGCGAGCCGGCAGATGGGATCGAGCAGGGCGTCGGTGGCGCGGCGGCTCGCCGCGAGCTTGATCCCCACCATCCCAGCCGCGAGACAGCGTCGGATCTCCGCCAGCGCGTGGTCGGTGTCGTTCGGGTTGACGCACACGTATCCGCGAATGCGGCCGGGCTGCGCGCGCTGCAGGGCGAGGAGCGCGTCGTTGCCGGTGCGCACGTCCGCGGGGGACGGGAAGTACGTGGGCGACGTGTGGCCCCACGTGCCGAGCACGGACGCCACGTGCACGGTAATCCCGATACGCTCCCCGGCCCGCAGGCGGCTCGCATTGCGTGCCTCCCAGTCGCCGCGGCCGCACGCCGCGTGGAGAAAGTGCACGTGCACGTCGATCAACATGGCTCGCTCCCGACCCCCAACCTACGCACCCGAAGGCCCGTGGGCCACGCCGTCACCGCCCCGGCCCACTTCCCCCAGCACCTCGTCCAGGATGGCGAGGGTGCCGTCCACCGTGGCGGCGTCGTGGGCCAGCGAGACGAAGTTGTAGGCCGTGCGCTTGAACAGCACGCCCCGGGCGGCGCAGCCGAGCGCCACGGCGCGCGATGCGTCGTCGGTGGGGAAGTGCAGAAAGCACATCTCCGCCACGCCCCCGACGCCGGCGACCACCGCGGGATGGCGCCGCGCCAGCTCGTGCAGGCCGTGCAGCAGGTGCGTACCCACGCGATGCAGGTGCTCGCACACGGCGTCCCGCTCGAACGCGGCGAGGGTGGCCCGGGCGGCGGCGAGGGAGACCCCCTCGGTGGCGAGGGTGGAGGAGATCCAGGTGTGCGCCACGCCCGCCATGAGATCGGCGCGACCGCCGACCGCGGCGAGCGGAAACCCGTTGGCCATGGCCTTGCCGAGGGCGACGAGATCGGGCTGCACGCCCCACCGCTCCGCGGCACCGCCGATGGCCAGGCGGAACGCCGTCTTGATCTCGTCGAACACCAGCACCGCTCCCACGCGCCGGGTCTCCTCGCGCAACGTCTCGAGCCACTCGCGGCCGGGTTCCGTGACGATCAGCGGCTCGACGACGACGGCGGCCAGCCCGTCCCCCGCCCCGCGGATCGCCGCCCGTGCCCGGTCGGGGTCATTGTACGGTAGCTCGGCAAACAGGTGCCGCACGCTCGCCGGTACACCGGCCATCGCCACACCCTGGCACCAGTCGAGCCACCCGTGATAGCCGCAACCCAGAACGAAGTCGCGGCCGGTCGCGGCGCGCGCGAGGCGCACCGCGGCCGCCACCGCCTCGGCGCCGGTCTTGAGGAAGCGTACGCCCTCGAGCCACGGGATTCGCCGGGCGAGCGCCGCTGCGAGCTCCTCCTCCGCCACGGGAGGCAACGGCCCCACCACGCCCGCGTCGACGGCCGCCCGCGCCGCCCGGGCGACCTCCGCATGTCCGTATCCCAGCGCCACGGCGCCGAGCGCCATCACGTAGTCCACGTACTCGCGGCCGTCGGCGTCCCACGCCCGGCACCCTTCGGCGCGCGTCATGCGCCGCGGGGCGTCGGGCGCCCCGGCACCGAAGAGGGCGTCGGGCCGCTTACTGGCCGTCGACGTGAACCCGGGGATGCGCCCGTCGCTCGTCATGTTTCACGATCTCGATCGCCATCGCCCGCAGCAGCTTCGCTTCTCGCTGGTCGAGCGGCGTCCGGTGGAGGATTTCGCGCACGGTGCGCATCACCGATTCGAGACGGCGACGCCGGAAGAATCCGACGGTCCGGAGCGCCGTTTCCACGTCCGCGAACAGCCGCTCGAGCTCCGCCGCGGCGGCGGGCGGCGCCGTGCGGCGTGGGAGCTTGAACGCGCGCGCCCCCGCGCCCCGCGCCACGGCCAGCTCATAGAGCATCACGATCGCCGCGTGACCGAGATTGAGCGACGCGTAGCTCGGCTCGCTCGGAATCGTCACGATCCGATGGCAGCGGTCGAGCGCGGCATTGTCGAGCCCCCGGTCTTCCCGACCGAACAGGAGGGCCACCGGGCCGCCCGCCGCGCGCGCGAGCACCTCGCCCGCCGCCTCGCGTGGGCGCTGCAGATTGCGTTTGGCGGTGCGTCCGCGGGCGGTGAACCCGACCACGTGCACGCAGTCGCCGAGCGCGCCGTCCAGGTCGTCGCAGACGCGCACCCGCGCGAGCACGTCGCGCGTCTGATGAGCGATCCCCTCAACCCGCAGCGGATCGTATTCCCGCGGCGCGACGAGGCGCAGATCGCGCACGCCGAAGTTCTTCATCCCCCGCACCACGTGGGCGATGTTGACCAGGTCCTGAGGCTGGTCGAGCACCACGACGATCATCCGACGAGCTCCAGGATTCCCATGCGGTCGGGATCCTGCCGGTCGCCCCGGAGGTACACCCATCCGTTGCCGCCGCTCCATACGAGCTGACCCGCGCGCCGCGCCCGCCCCGGGTACATCTCGTTCACCAGCAGGTCGAACCCGACTGCGCCGCCGGGCCGCGGCACCAGCCATTCCGGCCACGGCAGCCGCAGCGTCACGCGGTACCCGGCGTCGGTCTCCGTCCAGGCCCCGCCGGGCGCCGGCGCGTCGGACATGGTACCGCCCGCTCGTGCGGCGCGGAGCGATCCGCCCGCCTGCGGCACGATTAGCCAGCCCGCGACTCCGCGCCCCTCGAATTCCCGCACGTACACCTGCAGCCCGTCCGAGTGAATGTCGTCCGGTTCGTTGTCCAGCCGCAGCGGCGGCGCATCCGGGGGCCGGAAACACAGCTCGGACTTGCGCACCTCGACGGCCAGGAAGAGGGCGTCCGCCGTCCAGTTGACCCAGGCGGCCGCGGCCAGCTCCTCGGGACCGGCGAACGGCTCCTCGCTGCGGCGGTACTGATCTTCCAGCTCGAGCGCGAGCGGGGCCGCCGTGTCGAAGCCGTCGAGCGAGCCGTCGAGCGCCGGTGCGTCGTCCACGGCCAGCGCCTCCCCGCGGACCGGTTCGTGCGGCTCGAGGACGAGAAACGGCGCGAACGCCGGTTGCGGATCGCGGGCCCCCGCGAGCACCACGCGGCCGTCGGTCGATTCGATGGTCCACGCCGTGACGGCGGAGCGGTGCCGATCCGCGTGTCCGCCAGTGTCCACCTCGATGAGATCCCCGCTCCACCGCGCCACGCGGACACCCGCGGCGCCGTCCGCGAGCAGGGTCAACACCCGCGCGTTGCGGCCCCGCGCCCGCGCCACGAGCATCGTCGCGCGGTCCGCTCCCGGCACGCCCGGCGCCTGCGCGGCGAGGAGCGTCACCTCGCCGTGGAGGTGCAGGGCCAGCGTGTGACCGTCGATGCTCGCCCGCACCTCGATCGGGCCGCCCGGCTCGCGCGGCTCGAACTGCCGTACGTCGCTCACGAACTCGTCGGCCAGCGCGCCGGCGCCCCAGGCGCCCGGGCTCACCACCTCCACCCGGCCGGCGCAATGCCAGGGGAGCTCGAGGACCCGCTCCTCGCGGCCGGCGAGCTCGACGAGGTCGAGCGCATAGCCCCGGCCCGTGACCACGGTCCGGGTGAGGTCGCCGAACTTGCCGACCGTCCAGGCCCACGCACCGCTCTCGTGAAACGCGAGGCAGTCGGCCGCGCCGGCCGGCTGCGACACGCCGTCGAGCCGCGGCGCGTTGTGCGCCAGGGTGGAGCGATACCAGAACAGGTCGCGCGCCAGGTACGTCCCCGTCCCCGGATCCGGCAGCCAGTGCACCGCCCCGTCGTGCACGGTCAGGTGCAGCCGGTCCGCGTGGGCGTGGCCGCCCGCGTACGGCCCGCACTCGAGGCTGACGTAGCGCCCTCCGGTGCGGAGCACGGCGAGGCCCTGGTGTTCGAGCAGCGTGGAGCCGGCCTGCCACGGGGCCGCCGTGGCAGGGGAGTCGGGCGGCATCGTGAGCAGCGCCCACCACGACAGGTCGCGACGCGAGCGGGACCCGGGAGCCGCGGGCGGCGGCGGTCCGTCGGCCTCGTACAGGTACGAGTCGAACGTCTCGGCCGGCGGTGCGGGAGCGGCATACAGCGCCCCCAACCAGGCCGCGAGCTCGCTCGCGGCGCCCGCCGACTGATCGCCGTCTCCCAGCAACCCGCGGCCGACTTCCCACGTCTCGAGGTACATCGGCTGGGCGAGCGAGACGCCGAACCGCGAGTCCTTGCGCGCGGGGAACGTGAGATCGGGGAGCGCGGTCCGCGCGGGCGCGAGGAGCGCCGCGCCCAGGCGGCGTGCGAGGGGCCCCGTTCGCGCGACGTCCACGCCCGCGACGCGCGCCCACGACAGCCCGGTCGCGAGCCCCTGCAGCGCGAACAGGTGGTAGTTCTCTCCCTCGTACCACAGGCCGTCGGGGCGAAAGCCCTCCGTGAGGTGGACCAGCAGCCCCGTCCGTCCCTCGAGCGCGTGACCCATGAGCTCGGTGTCGCTGAACCAGACGGCCACGGCGGCGAGGGCCGCGTTGTTCCACGTCTGGCGGTTGGAATGCCCTTCGTCGAACTCACCGATGAGGTTGGCCGCCTCGTCGGCGACCTGGGCCACGAGCTTCGCCGTCGCCTCGTCGAGCTGGTCCGCCGCCCGCAGCAGCACCGCGCCCGCCAGGTAGTGCGACAGCCAGATCGACTCGAGGTAGGTCGAGAAGAACAGCCGGCTGGGTCCGAGGACGTTGTCCCCGTTGGCGTAGCCGAAGTAGCGCTCGCCGTAGGCGGCCAGCAGCTCGCGCGCCCGCGCCGCCGCCCCCTCGTGGCCGTCGAGCGCGGCGAGCGTGGCGAGGAGCGCGATCCGCTCGGCGTTCCACAGATGTTGCCAGCGCGCCCACCAGCGGTCGTGCCGCTCCCCCGAGTGGGCCGCGCCACAGCGCGGGCAGCGGTGGGTCGCGGGGCTCCAGGGATCGAACGTGAGCGCGGCGCCGTCGGCGGGACAGATCCCGCCATCCTGCGACAGCAGCGCCTTCGCCGCCGGGATCGCGGGGCTCCGCGCGATCACGGCGGCCGCCCGGTGCGACGAGCCGGTCGCGCAGGCCCGACAGGTCCGGGGCCGCCGCCAGCACCGCGCGGCGCGCCGCGAGCTGCTCCGCCGTCACCACGCGCGCACCCCCTCGGCGGCCCACCGGACGGGCAGGACGGTGGCGCCGGCGTCGCGCGCTGCCGCGATGACGGGCGCCGGATTTCCCGGCGCGACGAAGAACATCGAGCCGCCGGCGCCCGCCCCCGTGGCCTTGCCACCCAGCGCCCCCGCGCCGCTGACCGCCTGCTCGAGCCGCGCCATGGCGTCGGTCCGCATGCCCGGATCGAGCGCCTGTTGGCACCGCCAGTTCTCGCTGAGCAGCGCCGCCACGCGCCCCAGGTCCGCCGCGCGCAGGGCCTGCGCCATCGCCGGGGCGAGGTCCCGCAGCGCGCGCAGCGCGCCCGTCACGCCGGGCTCGCTCCGCTCGTACGCGCCCAGCACCCGAGCGATCATCTCGCCCGAGACGCGCGAGCGCCCGGTGTAGCACAGCACGATCTGCCGCTCCAGCGCGGCCGCGAACGCCGGGTCGAGCGTGATCGGCTCGACGCCGACGTCGGGGTCGTGGAACGACAGCGCCTGGAAGCCGCCCAGCGCCGCCGCGTACTGGTCCTGGCGGCCGCCGGGGTTCCCGACCTCTACGGCCTCGAGGCGGAAGGCGTGCTCGGCGATGGCGCGGGCGTCGGGGTGCTCCAGGCGCGCCCGCGCGAGCAGCGCGACGAGCGCCACGCCCATGGCGCCCGACGTCCCGAGTCCGGATCCGGGCGGCGCGTCGCAGCGCGTCGTGAGCGTCCCCGTGTCCTGAATGGGGAACATGCGGAGCGCCGCCTTGTGGAAGTCGAGCCGTCCATCGAGGACGAGCCCGCGCGAGTCGGCGCATTCGACCGTCTCGCCCAGATCCTCGGCGACGAGGCGGATCAGCGAGCCGCCGAGCTGGAGCTCCGCGCGCGCCGCGAGTCCGATCGCCGCGTTCACCACGGCGCCGCCCTCGCGCGCCGAGAACGGCGGCACGTCGGTCCAGCCGCCGGCGAAATCGAGTCGCACGGGCGCCGCGGCGTGGTACGCGGTCGGCAGGTCGCGCCGTCTCACGATCCGAGGCGCCAGCGGGCGGCGGTGACGAGCTCCCCGCGGACGTCCATCGTGACTCCGGCGACGCGGCGCGCAATGCCCTGCACGCCGCGCCCATGATAGAGGAACGCGACGGGCAGCGCGTCCGCGAACCGCTGCTGCGCCGTGGCCGGGTCCGCGGTCGCGTCGAGTCCCGTGAGCGCGAGCAGCGGGCCCAGGTACCCGAGCGCGGGATCGCCGGGGATGCCCAGCACGGCGGCGTCGAAATCGCGGCGCGCGCCGTACACACGATCGAGGAACGCCGACAGCTCGAGCTGACGGATGGTCACGGCGAACCCCACGGCGGCGAGGCGCGCCTGGAGCATCTGCTCGAGCGCCGCCTCCCCGCTCCCCACCGTGAGCAGCTCGAAGGCGACCCGCTGCCCGCTCAGCAGACGCCGGGCCGAGTCCGGGGCCAGCGGGATGACCGGCGGCGGCAGGGCACCACGCACCCCGGGGGGTACGGGTCCCGTGGCGGGCACCCCGAAGCCGAACAGATACCCCTCGACGATCTCTGTGCGATCCACGGCCAGTGTGACGGCGAGGCGGACGCGGCGATCGTCGAACGGCGGCCGGCGGGTGTTGAAGACCAGTCCATACGTGAAGAGCAGCGGGTAGTCGAGCACGGCGAGGCGCGGGTCGCGCCGCACGTAGGCCGCGTGCGCCGGGTTGATACCCGCCACGTCGAGCTCCCCGGCCTTCAGCGCCGCGAGCTTGGTGGTGGGCTCGTCCACCACGACCACGACGAACCGGGCCAGCGCCGGGGGGCCGCCTAGACCGGGCGGAAACCCGGGGTTCGCGTCGAACACCCAGCGGCGGTTGGGTTCGTGTGCGACGAAGCGGAACGGTCCATTCCCCACCGGGTGCTCGTTCCACGCCGCGCGCCGCAGCGCCGCATGCGGCACCGTGTCGAGCAGGTGCGCGGGCACGATCGCGAGGTCGGTGAGCACGTCGGGCACCTCCGCGCGTCGCGCCGCGAACCGCAGGACGAGCGTGCTGTCATCGGACACGGTGACCGCCACGACGTCCGCCAGATCCGTGAGGCGGGGGTAGCCGGTCGCCGGGTCGCGCGCCGCGCTGAGGGTCCACGCGGCGTCGCGGGCGGTGGTCGGCATCCCGTCGTGCCAGCGTACGTCGTCGCGCAGACGCAGCGTGAGGGTACGTCGGTCGGCGGACCACCACCACGCGCGCGCCAGGTACGGCTCGGGCGCGAGCAGGCTGTCGTAGCGCACCAGCGTCGTGAGGAGCAGGTGCTTCTGGACCTGCTTCGCCAGCGGATGGATGGTGACGAGGGGATTGATGCTCTGGAGATCGGCGCCCGATGCGTACAACACGGTGGCGTCCCGCCGCGCGCGGGTGCCGCACGCCACGAGCGCCGCCCCGAGCACGCCGACCGCGATCCGTCGCCACACGCGTGGATTCTAGCGGCGCGCGCGCGCGGACGCGAGATTGCGCCGATGATCGCCCTGCTGGCTCGGCGTGGGATCGCGGGTCTCGCGGTGGTGGCCGGCGTGGTGGGCCTCACCTTCGTCCTGCTGCACCTCGCGCCGGGGGATCCCGTGACCCGGCTCGTCGGGCCCGACGCCACCGTCGAGCAGCTTGCCGCACAGCGCCGCGCGCTCGGCCTCGACCGGGCCCTGCCCGTGCAGTTCGCCGGCTGGGCGGCCCGCGCCGCGCGTGGAGACTGGGGCGAGAGCCTCGCCACCGGGCGGCCGGTGGCGGAGCTGCTGGGGCGCGCCTGGCCCGCCACGGTGCGCCTCGTCGGCCTCTCGTTGATCCTCAGCTACCTGCTCGGCATCGCGGTCGGCGCCGCCCAGGCCGCCCGCGCCGGCTCGCGCACCGATACGGCCCTGTCGGTCGTCACCGTCACGCTGTTCGCTCTCCCCGGGTACTGGCTCGGACTGATGCTGATGATGGCGGGCACCTACTGGCTCGGCGCCCTGCCCGCGTTCGGCGCGGCGGGGCTCGACGCGGATTACCTCACGGGCTGGGCGCGGGTGAGCGACGCGCTGCGACATCTGGCGCTGCCGCTCGCGACGCTCACCCTGATCGGCATCGGCGGCATCGCGCGCTTCACCCGCGGCGCCATGCTCGACGTCGGGCGGGCGGCGTTCGTGGTCACGGCCCGGGCCAAGGGGCTCGCACCCGGGCACGTGCTGGGGCGGCACGTCTTGCGCAACGCGCTCCTGCCCGTCGTGACGCTGCTCGGCCTCTCGCTGCCCGCGCTCTTCTCGGGCGCCGTGTTCGTGGAAGCGGTGTTCGCGTGGCCCGGCGTGGGACGCGTCCTCGTCGAGGCGGTGCGCGCGCGTGACTACCCGGTCGTCATGGCCGCCACGACGATCTCGGCCCTCCTCGTGGTGGCCGGCAATGTGCTCGCCGACGGCCTGGGCGCCGCGATCGATCCCCGCATCCGTCTCCGGGAGCGCGCGTGAGGCAGCGCCTGTGGATGGACGGGCGCGCCCGCTTCGGCGCGGCGGTGCTGAGCCTGGCGGTGCTCGCCGCCGCGGCCGCGCCCCTCGTGGCGCCGGGCGATCCGGCTGCCACGCCGAACGTGGTAGCGCACCGCTTCCTGCCGCCTCTCGCGGCCGGCCCGGACGGCGCCCGGCACCTGCTCGGCACCGACCGCCTCGGCCGCGACGTCTGGACCCGCCTCGTGTACGGCGCGCGCATCTCGCTCGCCGTCGGGGCGTCCGCGGTGGCGCTGTCGGTCGTCATCGGGCTCGCCGTCGGGGCCGCCGCGGGGTACTGGCCCGGCCGCGTGGCGCTCGTGCTGCTCGCCCTCACCGATTTCACGCTGGCCGTCCCCCGGGTCGTGCTGCTGCTGCTGCTCGCCGCGTTGTGGCAGCCGTCGGCGGGGCTCGTGATCGTCGTGCTCGGTCTCACGGGCTGGATGCCGATCGCACGGCTCGTGCATGGTGAGGTCCGCGCGCTCGCGGCGCGGCCGTTCATCGAAGGCGCGGCCGCGGCCGGCGCCGGCGACCTCCGCGTGCTCGTCCGCCACATCCTGCCCAACGCCCTCACCCCGGTCATCGTCGCCGCCGCGCTCGGGGTCGGGAACGCGATGCTGCTCGAGGCCGGCCTCTCGTTCCTCGGGCTCGGCGTGCAGCCCCCGATGCCGTCGTGGGGCAACATGATCGCTTCGGGCCGCGACACCCTCGTCAACGCCCCATGGGTCGCGACCGCGCCCGGCGTGGCGCTCGTGCTGATCGTGGTGGCCTGCACGCTGCTGGGCGATGCGGCGCGCGACCGCCTCGACCCGCACGGGCGCGGGCCGGGGTGACCCGCGCGGTCCCGCGTCAGCCGGCGAGCAGCTGCAACGTATCGGCGTGGAGCGCGTGCCCGCCGTCGAACGCGACCGTGCGGTGCGCGATGTCGAGCGCGGCGAGCCGCGCCGCCGTCGCGCGCAGCACCTTCGGCGTGATGTACTGGTCCTCGCGGCCCGCGACCAGCACCACGTCGACGCCCCGCAGCCGAGCCGCCGCCTCCGGGTGGTCCAGATCGGGCGGGACCTCGCCACCCCACAGCACGAGGCGCCCCGCCCGCACCCGGCCCCGCGTGAGCCAGCGGCAGGCGGTGGCCGAGCCCTGGGAGAAGCCGAGCACCGTCACCCGCCGGTCACGGGCGTTGGCCAGCACCGCGTCCGCCACCGCGTCGAGGTACCGCACGTAGTCGTCGATGTCGGTCAGACGGTCCTCGCGGGTCATCCAGGTCGCACCGACTTTCTGGTGCCCGGGATCGAGATAGAACCGGTTGAGGGCCTCGGGCGCCACGATCAACCGCGCCGCATCCGCGATCGGCTCGAAGCCCGCGAGAAACCGCCGCGCCAGCTGCCCGTAGCCGTGCAGCGCGAACCACACGTCCGGGGCGTCGGGCGCGCCCAGCGCCGCGTAACGCCCCGTGCGGGTGACCGCGAGATGCCGCTCCCGTATCGGCGTCATTCGACCACGATGGTGACGATCTCCCACGGGCCCGCGGAAAAGCGCACCGTCCGCCCGCGATCTTCGAGCACCAGCGGCTGGGATTCGCGCTCGTCGGCCCGTACCCGGTAGGCGGCGCGCACCGGTGCGCCGAACCGCCATGCGCCGGCACCCGGCCGGGCGGTCGCGTTGTAACAACGCAGCGCGGTCCCCGGCCCCGCCTGCGCCGGCTTCACGGCCGACAACACCAGCCCCGTCCCGTCGAGCGCCGCGCTCACCGGCGCCGGCGCGAGGCCCCGTGTCTCGCGCAGCCACGCCGCCCGCAGCGGCAGGAACGTGTCTTCCCAGAAGCGCGGCACGGCATCGCCGCGGGTGAGGGCGGCCGCGCTCACGGGCACCAATCCGAGTTCGACGCGGTCCGGGCCCAGGCACTGCGCTCCGGGGATCGCCGTTGGCCAGGCGGCATGCCCGGGCCGCGCCGGCAGGTCCGCCCGCGACAGGTCGCCCACGGCCCGCAGCAGGGTGACCAGCAGCGTCCCGTCGGGCGTCCACTCGTACTCGAAGAACCCCGGGGCCAGGACCGCGAGCCCCCGCGACGTGGCGTCGGCCGGGGCCACTGCCACCCAGCGGTGGGCCGGCGCCGTCGCGACCGCCGCCTCGGCGCCACCGGCGCGAGCCGCGGCCACGCCGACCGGCGGCCGCTCGCTGACGGCGAACGCGCTTCCGGCGAGCGCCGGAGCTCCCGCCAGTCCGAGGGGGAGTCGGGCGCGCAGGCGATGGTACCTGGCCTGGTTGTCCACCTCGAGCACGCAATGCGCGACGGGACTGTCCACGAGCAGGGTGACGACCAGACGGACATCGACGTGTCCGCGGCGCCGGGCCCCGTCCCCCCGGCCGCACGGGAAGCGCCAGCGCGCCTCGAGCGACGCGGCGAGCGGTCCGGCCGCGAGCCGCCGCACGCGGATGGGTCCGCGGCTGCGCACGATGCGGTCGCGCGCCGGCGCCTGCACGGTGTACGCGTCCCCCACGTCGCCGCCGGACTCGAGGTGCAGCAGCCCGCTCCACCGCGTGCCGGTCGCACGGTGCACCATGGTCAAACCGCCCGCCGGCTCGAGTGCCACGGCGACGTAACGGTTCACGAGCGAGCGCGCCACCACCGTGACGCCATCCCGCGCGGGGGCGCGCAGCGGGGGTCCGGCGGTGAGGGTCGCGAGCCCCAGTGCCGGCACGGGCGGCGCGGCGAAGGCGATGCGCACGACTTCGACCTCGGCGAGATCGGGACCGTGCCGCGCGGCGTCGCGGCGCTCGAGTGTCACGCGCCGGTCGAGCACCTGCACGGGCACGCCGCCGTCCGGCCCGCGCAGGGCGAACGCCGGCGCCCCCTCCCCGCGCCGGATGGCGCGCCGTCCCGGCGGGCCCGGCGGACCCACCGCCACGTCGCGGCGAAACCAGGTGACATCGGCCACCACCACGCCCGTCCGCGGGCGCGCGGCCGGGTTCCACAGGACCAGGGCCGGCGTCGCGGCATGCGGCCCATCCGCCGGCGCCTGGGCGTCGTGGTGCGCCAGCTCGAGCAGACTGTCGCGCGTGATCTCTCTCGCCAGGGCCGCGATGTGGTCGTGCCGCACCGCGACCGCGCGTGCCACGGCGTCGCTCACGGTGCCGCACAGGGTGTCGTGGAACTGACTCGCCACGAGCGTGCGCCACGCCGCCTCGAGCAGCGGCCGGCGGTCGAGCCCGCCAGCCCGCTGCGCCAACGCCGCGAGCGGCTCGGCGACCCGCTCGAGCCACAGCTCGAGCACCGCGTTTTGCCGTTTCAGCGGCGCGCGCGTGCCGTGCGTCCCCTGCAGCACCCAGCTCACCCCCCCCGCGGCCCGCAGCTCCCCCACGACCTCGGGCACGTCGCCCGCCGCGGCGGCGGCGGCCCCGAGAAACTCATCGAGCCGCGAGATGCGAACCGTATGCTCGGGCTCGAGTGCCGCGATCGCCGCGCGCAGCGGCCCCACGCCGGCGGGCGCGGCGTGATGGTCCGCACCGATGAACACGGCGAGATGGGGACCGCCCGCGCGCGCCACCAGGGCTGCGCGCACGGAGGCCCAGGCCGCGGGAAGCCGCTCCGGCTCGGCGATGAGTCCAGCGCCGACCTCGTACCCGGCGGGCGGCAGGTGCCAGACGAACACGTGGCGGCCGTCCGGCGCGCGCCAGCGGAACCGGTCGCGCACCCCGGCGGGCACTCCGCGCCACAGGGTGCCGTGCCCGATGCCGAACTCGCGCGCCAGGGCCGGCCACGCGGCGGGATGCCCGAACGCGTCGGGCGAATACAACGCGTCCAGCCGGTGTCCCATCCGCTCCGCGTCGGAGGTCCCGAGCAGGAGATTGCGGATCAGCGCCTCGCCACCCGGGATCTGCTCGTCCACCAGGACGTACCACGGGCCCGCCTGCACGCGCCCCGTGGCGACCGCCGTGCGCAGGTCGGCCGCGCGCTCGGGACGGACTCGCAGGTAGTCCTCGAGCAGGATCGTCTGGCCATCGAGCAGGAAGGAGCGGAAGTCGCCGTCGGCGCGGAGCCGCTCGAGGAGATCGTCGATGAGCGGCACGAGGCGCGCCAGGAAGGCGCCGCGCGGCAGGTACCACTCGCGGTCCCAGTGCGTGTGCGGGATGAGATGGAAAACGAAGCTCATGGCGCCCGGCGCCGTCGCCGCGGGCGCCGCGCGGCGACCGCGCCGGTCACGGCACGTCCGCCAGCTGGCCCACCGCCGCGGGCCGGGCGAGGTGGACGTGCGCGACGCGGCGCCCCCGGCCCAGCAGCGCGCGGATGTCGCCGCGCGCCTGGGCCCGCTCCAGGCGGCCGAACGTCATGCCCATGGTCGGGATCTCGATATCGCGCTCCGGCTCCGCCGTGATCACGAGGAACAACCCGGTCGCGGGACCCCCCTTGTGCAGTTGGCCGGTGGAGTGCAGGTAGCGCGGCCCGAACCCGAGGGTCGTCGTGACGGCGAGCGCCTCCTGCCACGCGGCGCGCACCCGATCGAGCGCCGCGCGAATCGCGGGCGACTCGGGGAGGTAGGCGAGGATCGCGAGGTAGTCGCCGGGCCGCGCCGCCGCGCGCAGCGCCGCCGGGTCGAGCGTACGCGGGTCCGGTCCGCCGCCCGCGGCCGCCGCCAGCTCGGCGCGCGCCAGCGCCTTGGCCTCTTCCACGTCCGGTTGGTCGAACGCGTTGACGCCGAGCCCCTCGCACAGCGCCCACGTCGCGAACTCCCAGCGGAAAAACTCGCGACCCAGGTCCAGCGGGTCGGCGGCGAAATCGGTCACCGGCTGGGCGTCGGGCCGCAGCGCTGCGGCGGGTGCGTCCACCACCGGCACGACGCCGCGGCCGTCCTTGCCGGAGCTCTCGGCCACGAGCTGCTCGATCCAGTCGGCGAGGCGGGCGACCGCGGGCGGCGGCCGCAGCACGAGCTTGTCGCGCCCCGCGTGCGCCTCCGCGGCCAGCGCTCGACCACGCGCGCGGGCGGCGTCGCGGTCGAGCGTGGCCGCCCGGTCCAGCAGCTCGGCACCGTCGATGCCCATCAGCGCGGCGGGGAGCATGCCGACGACGGTGAGCGCCGCATAGCGGCCCCCGACGTCCGGCGGATGGTCGAACACGGCGCGGAACCCGCTCGCCCGGGCCCGCGTCGCGAGCGGGGTTCCGGGATCGGTCACGGCGACAAACTGGTCGGGGCGCGCCCGGGCGGCGAAATGGTGATAGAAGGCGAGCGTCTCGACCGTCGTCCCGGACTTGCTGGTGACGACGAACAGGGTGCGCGCGACATCGCCGTCGGCGACGGCCGCCGCCACAGCCGCCGGATCGGTGCTGTCCAGCACGCCGACGTGCCGCGCCCCGAAGCTCTCGGCCAGCACCCGGGGAGCCAGGGCCGAGCCGCCCATGCCGCACACCAGCACGCGCTCGAGACCGTCGTCCCGGGCGCGGCGCGCGAACGTCATGAGATCGTCCCACGCCACGCGCGAGGCCGCAGGCGCGCCGATCCACCCCAACCGGTCGTGCGGGTCGGTCGTCATGGCGGAGCAACATAACGCGCGACGAGACGGGCCGCGCCCCGGTGCGGCAGCGCCGCGGGATCTACGGGTCCTGCGTGATCCGGATCTCGATCGATGCGGGCCCGATCAGCGATCCGTCGGGCGCGATCTGGAAGGTGGGGGACGTCACGCTCGCGCCGAGCGCGTCCAGCACGCGCTGATCCACGGTGACCTCGTAGTCGCCCGGCTTCACGCCGAGCACGTAGAACTCACCGTCCGAAAACGTGACGACGGCCTGGCGGGCGCCCGTCGTGCGATTCGTCAGGATCACGCTCGCGCCCCCGAGGCCGCGCGCTCCCGCCGCCGTCACCAGCAGCACTCGCCCCTCGACCACGCCGGAGTGCTGGAGCGGCACGGCGACCGTGCGGAAGCGGTTGGGACTGGGCGTCACGCTCGCCGTGGCGAACGCCGGAACAACGAGCGGCGTCGCGATGCTGAGCGAATCCACGGCCAGCAGCACGGGCTCGAATGGCAGCAGGCCCCACACCCGGAAGATGCCGGCGGAATCGGTGACCGCCGAGTGGTTGCCGACGCGGAGGCGCACGCCCGCGGCGGGCTCCTCCGTGGCATCCCACTCCCCGTCGGCGTCGTCGTCCACGAACACGCGCCCCGTGAGTCCGGCCCGCTCGACCGACGGCCCCGGGGTGAATCCCACGTCGCGCCCCGTCTCGTTGTACAGCGCCGATCCCTGGAGCAGGACGCTGCCCGTCGCGGTGCGGCCGCGCGGCGCGTCGACGACCGTCACGGTGCGGGCCCCGGGAAGGTAGGTCTGCAGCGTCGCCACGAGGCTCGTGCCGCCCAGCTCGCGCTGATAGCGGGCGCCGACCTCGAGGGTGACGGCGGGCGCGATGTTGCGGCCCACCACCGCGGCCGCAGTGCGAAGTCCGGCGCCGTCCTCGACCTCCGCGTCCCCGCGCGCCCACAACCGGCCCCAGAACGAGCGCCACGAGAGGCGCGGTAGCAGCACGACGTCGAAGCCGCCGAAACGGCGGGTGGCCGCCGCGTTCGCCGCCGGTGCCGTCCGCTCCCAGCGGGCGTACGGCAGGAAGCGCACCCCCGACATCTGGTAGGACGCGCCGACCCGTCCGTAGGTGAAGCCGCCCGCCGTGCTGGTCGTGTGCCGGACGCTCGCGTCGAAATAGAAGGACGACAGCGGCGGCAACGGTCGCACGAACCCCGTGAGCCCCCACTCGCTGCGGCGTGAGGACGGCGACAGCGCGGGACCCCGGAGATCGGGGTCGAACACGGCGAAGTCGCCGGTGACGCGGAGATCGAGTGACGGCTCGAGGTTGACCGCCGCGCGCGCAAATCCCTGCGCCAGCGCCTCGAACTCGACGGCCAGGGGATGGAGCGGGATGCCGGTGAGGGCCACGTACGGCTGCGTGAGGTCCGGCAGCGAGTCCCGCCACAGCTGCTCGAGGCCCGCCCGCGCCGTCCAGCGGCGCGACAGGCCGTAGCGCAGATCGAGATTGCCGGTGGCGTCGCACAGCAGCGACCGACACGCCCCGAGGGCGGCGCCATACTCGAAGCGTCGCGCCGGCAGCAGCTGGGCCAGCACACGGTAGGTCTGATTGAACGTGCGGATTTCGCCGAACGGCCCGTAGGCCACCAGGCTCACTGGGTTCTCGCCGTAATACGCCGGCAGGTCGAATCCGTACGCGCCCGCCGCGTCCGCGGAGTCGAAGGCGATGAGCGTGCCCTGGCGGTACGCCTCCACCACCCACCCGGGCTCGAGCCGGCCGCCGTACCGGTAGCTGCCCACGAGGGTCGGGCGCACGTACGGAGAATTGGTGACACTCACGCCTTGCAGGCCGCGCGCCCGGGGCCCGGTCGCGAACACGTCCCCCAGCGCCAACTGGGTGACCCGCGGATTGTCGCGCCACACCCCCGTCCACGACCCCTCGAGTCGCCGCCGGCCCGACTCGATACCGTTCTCGCTCGCCACGGCGGCCTCGAGCGACCCGCCGAACACGTCGGCGCCGATAGTGGCCGAGTACCCGCCGCTCGCGAGCGGCGACACGCTGGGGAGAAACAGGGAGTAATCGAGCACCAGCCCGCCCCAGCGGGTGCGCTCGAGGCCCAGGACGGCCTCGGCGTCCGGGCCCGACCGCCGCCGCACGAATGCCTCGCGTGCCGCCTCGCGCTGCACGCGCCGCCCGACGGGCAGCGTGCTCGCGTCGACCACCGTGACGACGAGGTCCACCCAGTCCACGCTGATACGCAGTCCCAGCAGGTCGGACAGGCGCTCGGCACCGACGTACAGCTCACCGTCCACGAACCGCTTGAACTCGGGCGCGATCGGCAGGCGGCGGCGCCCGTAGACCAACGTGTCCGACCGCGCGTCCACGACGAGGGGAACACGCCCGGGGTCCCGCACCGCCTCGAGCCTCCCCTCGGGCGTCAGGCGGAAGAGAATCTCGGCCATCTGAAAGAACTGCGTGAGGGGAATGAGCGCTTCGGTCCGCACGCGATACGCCGGCACCGTCTGGCCGGCGAGCCGCCCGATCCGCAGCTCCACCACCACGGGCTGAGCGGTCGTGTCCGTCGCCTGCAGCTGATCGGGCCGGAACATGGGGAGCGTGTCGGCCCCGCTCGGAGCGGCACGGGCGACCACCGTCGACGGCACCGTGTCGCCGGCGGGCTGCGGGGGCGCCGCCTGCGCCGCGCCGGTCGCGGCCCACAGGGCGCACCACGGCCCGAGCACCATGGCCGCCCGCCACGCAACGGCGCGCCGGAGCCACCCGGTCACGGCGCTCGCACCTCGACCGAACCCGCCACGGCGGGCGCGGTCAGTATCGATCGGCTGTCGAGATCGTCGCGGCCCGCCTCGACCGTCACTTCGAGCCGGTAGGTGCCGGGCGGCAGGATGCCGACGAAGGTGCGGATGCGGGGCGCCAGTGTGTAGTGCACGACGGTGGGCATGACGAAGGTGGCGGCCGCCACGCCTGCGGAGTCGACGAGCCGGCCGCGAATCGTCCCGATGAACGCGGCGTTGCCCTCGCGCGCCAGCGCGACACGGACATCCAGCGTGTCGCTCTCGATCGCGGCGGACAGCGCGGCCAACCGCACGCCCGTGGTCGGCGATCCCTTGCGGTAATACAGCCCGAGGATCGAGCGCACTTCGAGCGTGAGACCGACCTGAATGTCGGCGCTGTCGGGCACCCCGACGACGGGCAGCTGGCCGCCCTTTGCCGCGATGACGAGCCGGGCCCAGTACTCGCCGTCGGGCAGGCCGGCGGGCGGGCGCGCCAGCAGCCGCACCGTCTGCCGCTCGAGCGGCATCACGGTGAGCCGTCGGGGAAAGGCCTGGACCCATCCCGCGGCCGACGGCACCGTCGAGTCCGGCTGCTCAACGGTATGCAGATGGATGTTGCCCGCCGAGTCGGTCACCGGATAGCCGAACAGGAGCGAGATCGTGACTTCGGCCGGCTCGGCGTTGGGGTTGTACAGCAGGACCGATCCCGCGCGGGCGCGGTGCTCGATGAAGATGTGCGTCGGCGCGATCATCACGCCCTGCGCGGCCGTCGGGGCGGCGCCGGCGAGCGCGAGCGCGGCGAGCAGGCGTACAGGCCGCGTCACAGGACCGTCACCGTCAACACGACCGTGCCCACATAGGACCCAGCGGCCTGCCCCACGATCGGGTTCGCCGTCCCGCCGAGGAAGACAAAGCCCTCACCGCTTTGCAGTAACAGGCCGAGACCACCGACGTTGGGGTTGAAGCCGAACTGCGTGCCCGGCGCGCCCGTGACCGAGAAGCCGGCGTCATTCGAGCCGAAGCTGACGGGCATCGCGGCCGCCCCGGGACCGGTCAACGACGACGGCAGGGTGAGCCGGAGCAGCAGCAACGAGAACTGCGGCCCGCGGATGCTGAACTCGCCGCTGTTGGCGGGATCGGTGCGCGGCACGAAGCGCGGCACTCCCGGCAGCACGACCCCGAACGCGAGCGACCGCACACCGCGGACCTCGAGCGTCTGGCCCTGACCGGACGCCGGAGCCGCCGACGTGAGCGTGAGTGCGCACAGCAGGAGGACACGCATGAACCCGAGCACCCTTCCCATGGTGACAGCGCCGGCAGAGGTCCGCCCCCTGCCGGCGCCGGTCACCAGCCGCGTCGGGGACGCCGGTGGGATCAGTACAGGACGGTCAGTGTCACAGCCGCTGTGTACACACCCGCGGCCTGATTCGCCGCCGGCGTCACGGTGCCGCCGATGTACACGAACAACAGACCACCCGTCGACAGGGCCGCCGCCGTCGGCGTGCCCGAGGGCGTGAACGTCGTCCCGGCCGGTGACGCCGTGACGTTGTGGTTGCCGGTGTACGACCCGATCGGCAGGAGATTGGCCCCGCTGATCAGGTTGGTCGGGAGCGTGAAATTGAGCGTGACCGGCGCGTTGGCCTGGCCCGTCACGTCCCAGCGACCGGCCGTCGGATCCGTGACGGCGACCGACTTGGCGACGCCGGGCAGCACCGTCTGGAAATCCAGATTGGCCGCGGCCGCGACGACGATCGGGGCCTGGACGGTGGCGGTCGCCGTGATCGACGCGTTGTTGGCTTGGGCCTCCAACGCCGGCGCCGCAACCGCCAATCCGACCGCCAGAGCGAGGCCGTGAGACTTGCGCATGGGCATCCCTGCCGTCCTTTCTGGACCGATTGTACAGACCGCTATCCCGGACGGACAAGGCGCCACCGGGTGTCACTCTGTCTGATCGCAACACGTGTGCCATCAGCGGCATAACAGCGCTCGGCTGTCAAATTTCTATACACCGGCGGCGACCACACGGGTCGTGGCTCCCGCGCCGCGTCGGATTGTCCATAGCCGTGTGGACAACCTGTGGAAAGAGTGTGGCACCGGCGCTACGCCGTCACGGCCGCGCTCGACGCCGCGGCCCGGCCTACGGCCCCGCCGCGGACACGCTCAGCCGCTGGCGCAGTCCCGGCGGGAACAGCGCGATCGCGTAGCGCACGGGCACCGAGAGCGCGAACCCCGGTCCCTGCCGCAACCCCGCGCGATGCACCGAGATGATCTCGCCGTTCGCGTTGAACACCGGGCTCCCCGACGAGCCCCCCGTCGTCATGCCGTCGAATTGGATCAGGTCGGCCGTGACGCGCGACAGGATGCCGGCGGTCATCGACGTGCGCATCACCGCGGCGCGATCCCGTGCGAACCCGGACCCGGCGGGGAATCCGATCAGCGCCGCCGGCTCACCCTGGCGGGCGCGGGTGCCGTCCCAGTCCACGGCCTGCAGCCACGGGCCCTGGTAGCCGCGCACCTTGAGCAGGGCGAGGTCCCGCTCGCGCGACGAGGCCACGACCTCGGCGAGCCGCGCCCCCGACTCGTCGGCCATGACGATCCAGATCGTGTCCGGCCGCTCGTTGGCGGAGTCCGCGATCACGTGCCAGTTCGTCAGCATGTACCCGTCGGCCGAGATGACGAAACCGGTGCCGTCGTAGTACTCGCCGCCGAGACGGGCCGTGATGAGACCCACGGCGCTCTGGTTTTGCTGCGCGATGCTCGCGAAGTCGGTGGAGCGCACGGCGCGCACGCGGGCCGTGAGCTGGGCCGTCTGCGCCTCGGCTGCCGCCACCGCGCGGCGCAGGCTGTCCACCACTACGGGGGTCAGCGCGCGGCGCTCCGCCGCCGCGAGCTGGTCGCGCAGGCGCCGCAGGTCGGCCTGCGCCTCCACGCGGCGGCCCTCGGCGACCGCGAGCTGCTGCTGGATCGCGGACTGCGCCCGCTCGAGCGCCGCGCGCAGCTCCGCGGTATACGCCTGCGCCGACTCGAGCTGCGCGCGCAGCCGATCCACGTCCGCCGCCGGCGCCGACGCCGCCCGCGCGTCGGCCAGCTCGCGCCGCAGCCGGTCGGACTCGGCCCGCGCCGAATCCTCCACGTTGCGCATCGCCCGCTCGGTCTGGGCCACTTCGCTCGACAACAAGTGATACACGCCGAACACACCGCCCCCCAGCGCCACCACCAGCACCACGACGGTGATGGTCAGCCGGCGGATCTTGCGGCTGGCGTCGAGCTGGAACTGCTCCGCCATCTCTTTCACGAACGTCGAGGTCCGCCGCCCCCGGCCTTCCTCGCGGGCGCGCGTCAGCGCGGCGCCGATCATCCCCATCACCGTCTGTTGCCCCAGTCCACCCCTGGGCGCCACCATCAACCCGGGCGACGTGCCCAACCCCTCCAGAATCAGCACGGGGCCGCCGGATCCCAGCTGAATGCGGTCGCCGATGCGGACGGGGGTCGGCTGCGTGACGGGCGCGCCGTTGAGGAACGTCCCGTTGGTGCTGCCGGCGTCGCTCAGCGTGAGCGCGCCGCCGGGCGATACCGTCAGCTCGGCGTGCACCCGGGAGACCGCGGCATCCGAGCTCTCCGCGGCCCGCACCTCGCACTCTTTGCCCCGGCCGATCCGAATGCGCGTCCCGCGTGCTTCGAACCGGGTGCCCGAGCTCGCGGCCAAGAGGGTGACCGCGTACGGCCGCGGCGGCGTCGCCGCCGGGACCGCCGTGGTGGGAGGAGCCGAATCGCGGCCGGCGTGCGTCGCGACCGGGGCACGGTCGGCCGCCGTCACCGGCGACTCACTCACCGCCATCACCTGCACGCGAGGTCCGGTCTCGCCGAGGCGGATCTCGTCCCCGACAGTGAGCGGCGCGCTGCCCTCGACCCGACGGCCGTTCACGAACGTCCCGTTCCGGCTTTGCAGATCGTGCACCCGCCACTGACCATCGGCGAACCGCACCTCGGCATGCCGCGTCGACACGACGCCGGCAGGCGCGCCGCCGAACCCGACGGCCGCGCCGGGGTCGCGCCCGATGAGCGCGACCTCCTGACGAATCTCGTGCGTGGCTTGATCCGCGGTCGAGAAGAGCTTGAGGTACGCCACAGCGTGATTCGCGGGATCCCCCGGAGGCGTCGTCCCCCCGGGGTCCGGCTCAGGCCAGCGCGCGGGGGGCGCGACGCCGGCGGCGATCCACGTGTTGCCGCCGCAGCTCGAACGCGCGGCGCGAGCTCACGCGCCGCTCCTCCACGCCCCGGCGCTCCGCGTCGCGGCGGCGCTCGACCGGAACGGCATTCGCGGTGCGCCGGCGGTCCGACTGATAGCGGCGATCCACACCGGATCGTCGATCGAGGAGGAAGCGGCGATCACTCAGCCGCCGCCGGTCACCTGTGATGGGAACCATTCCGGGCACGCCAACCCCCTAGGCGGAGTGGTTTGGGGGGGCTCAATGTAGAGCGCCCCGCCGGAAGGCGCTATACTGACCGGCCATGGACAATCTGGCCCATGCGCTCGTGGGGGCTGCGATCGGCCGGGCGGCCGCGGGCCACCGGGTGCGCCACGCCGCCCTCCTCGGTGCGGTCGCCGCCAACGCCCCCGATTGGGCCGAGCTGTTCACCGGCTGGCCGTGGCCGGGGGCGGTGTACCTGGCCGAGCACCGCGGCGTGACCCACGCGCTGGTCGGGGTCGCGGTCGAGGTGGTCGCCGTGGTGGTCGCCGTCGGCGTGGCCTGGGGGTGGCGGCATCGCCGCCTGCCCCGGACCGTGCCGCGCGTGCCCTGGGGGTGGCTCGCGCTCCTCGTCGCCGCCGCGGTCGCCAGCCATCCCGTCATGGACTGGCAGGGATCCTACGGCCTGCGGCCGCTGTTGCCGTGGAGCGATCGGTGGTACTACGGTGACTTCGTCGCCATCGTGGATCCGGTCTACTGGATCGTGCCCCTGATGGCGTTGGCCTGGGGCGCGCACCGCCACTGGTGGTCGCTCTTCGGGTTCGGGGTCGTGGGCGTGCCGGCGACGGTGCTGGTGGTGGGCACCGCGTTGCCGGCGCCGTGGCTCAAGGCCGCCTGGGTTGCGCTGGCCCTCGTCGGGGCCGTGGGCTGGATCGCGCACTGGTTCGGGGTCGCCGGCGGGCGTCGCGCCGCGGGATATGCCCTGGTCGGCCTCGCCGTCTACGCCGCGGCGCAATACGGCGCCGGCGTGCCGACCAAATCCGCGGCGCGCCGGGAAGCCGAGGCGCGCTTCGGGCCCGGGGCCCGCTGGGCGGCGCTCACGGTGGTCGGGCGCCCGTTCACGTGGGAGCCGATGTTCGCCAGCACCGACACGGTCGCGGGACCGGACTGGAGCCGCGCCCGTCACCTGGACCGGCCGGAGGTGCAGCGGGCCCTGCGCGACACGCGGGACGGCCGGGCGATCGGACGGTTCGCGCGGTTCCTCACCGCGGACGTGGACTCGAGCGGCGCCCGCCCCGTGATCACGCTGCGCGACGCGCGGTTCGCCCGGTTTGGCCGCGATTCCTGGGCTACCGTCGTCGTATCGTCCGAGTAACGGGCCATCCGCCCGGCGAGCCGCGCCGCCACCACGCCGTCGTTAGATTTCGCCCCGATGCCCGACACTCCCCCCACGGATCTCCTGCACGGCGTGACCCGCGCCCTCGAGCCGATGTTCCGGCTCGACACGCTGGTGGCGTTTTCGGCCGAGCGCGCCATGTACCGGGCGTGGGACCGGCTGCTCAAACGTCCCATCGCGATCCGGGTGCATCTCGTGCCCGGCACCCCGGGGCGCGCATGGTTCCTGCGGGAGACGGAGACGCTCGCCGCGCTCGACCACCCGTCCATCCGGCACGTGTACGCTGCCGCCGAAGTCGAGCAGTTCGCGTATCGGACCACGAACTGGATCGACGGGGAAAGCCTCGCCGACGCCGTGCGGCGCGGCCCCCGCCCCATTCCCACGGCGATGTCCATGATCCGCGACCTGTTGGGGGCGCTCGAGTATGCGCACGGCCGCGGCGTCATCGTGCGCCGTGTGGTGCCGACGACGCTGATGGTGGACATGTCGGGCCGGTCCGTGGTGTCGGACCTGCGCTACAGCAACTGGTGCCTGAGCCACGTGTCGCCCGACGACAGCCGCGCGCGGGAGGCCTTTCTGGCGCCGGAAGTCCGGGACGGCTCCGCGGGGGAGCCCACGGCCGACGTCTACGCCGCGGCCGCGCTGGTGTATTTCGCGCTGACGGGGCGGGAGCCACCCGCGGACGCGGGCGGCCTCGTCTCGCCCCGCGAGCTGCGGCCCGCCGTGCCCGCCGCGGTGGCGCGCGTGCTGCTGCGGGCGCTCGCCGCGCGGCCGGAGGATCGCTACATCACCGCGACCGAGATGCTCGAGGATTTCGTCGCCGACGCCGGCGCGTTTCAGTCACCCGCGGCGCTGCCCGAGCAGCACGAGCCCGGCTTCGAGCGGAGGCTGCGCCGCGCGCTGGGTGACGACTACGAGCTGCTCGAGGAGATCGGCGCGGGCGGATTCGGCCGCGTGTACCGCGTGCGCGACCTCGGCCTCGAGCGGGAGAGCGCGATGAAGGTGCTGCATCCGTCGCTCACCGCGGATTTCGGCGTGGTGGAGCGCTTCCGGCGCGAGGCGCAGCTCGCGGCACGCCTCCGCCACCCCAACGTCGTGAGCATCTACGAGATCGGAGGTCGCGCGGGCCTCCTGTGGTACACGATGGAGTTCGTGCCGGGTGCGAATCTCGCGCAGACGGTGCGGCAGCACGGCCCGCTGTCACCCGAGCGGACCGTGCGGCTGCTGAACGAAGCGCTGTCAGCGCTGCAGCAAGCCCACGCCCTCGGCTTGGTGCACCGGGACATCAAGCCGGAGAACATGCTGCTCGAGCCCGACGGCCGCCTTCGGATCACGGACTTCGGCCTCGCGCTGGCGCTGCGCGGCGATGCCGCCTTCGGCGGCGCCACGTCGCGCTCCGGCACGCCGCAGTTCGCGGCGCCCGAGCAGCTGCTGGGCGAGCACGTGGACCCGCGGGCCGATCTCTACGCGCTGGGCGCCGTCGCCTATTTCGCGCTGCTCGGCCGCCCGCCGTTCGAGGGGCCCACGCCCGAGGCGATCCTCGCCCGCCAGACCACGGAGGCCCTGCCGTCGCTGACCGAAGAGCGTCCCGACGTCCCGCGCGAAATCGAGGCGGTGCTCGATCGCGCCCTGCGCAGCGATCCGAACGAGCGGTATCCCAGCGCCAAGGCGTTCCGTGAGGCATTGCGCGGCGCCACCGAGGACACGACGCGGCGGTGGTGGACGGGGGCGCGGCGCGGGTGAGCGCCTACCGCCAGCGGAAGATCTTCAACCCCACCACGAAGCTCGCGACCCCCCACCCCGCGACCAGCGCGACGGGGGTCGCGAGGGCGGCGAGCCCCACGCCGTCGATCATCACGCCCCGCAGCGCGTCGTTCAGCGCGGTCAGGGGCAGCGCCTTGACGTACGGCTGCACCGCCTCGGGAAAGCGCGCGTAGGAAAAGAACACGCCCGACAGCACCCACATCGGGAGCATCACCAGGTTCATCAGGCCCGAGACCGCCTCGATCGTCCGGGCCCGGCTCGCCACGAGCAGCCCCAGCCCGGCGAACGTGAGCGAGCCGAGCACCGACAGAAAGGCGAGCGCCACGAGCGAGCCCCGCACCCCGACGTCGAACACCCACCACCCGAACCCGACCAGCGTCGCCACTTCGACCACGAGGAACGCGAGCCGCGAGAACATGAACCCCAGCAAGTAGTGGCTGCGCCGCATCGGGGTCGCGAGAAACCGCTTGAGCAGCTTCTTGGTGCGGGCGCTCACGACGGCGAATCCCACACCCCACATGCCGCTCCCCATCAGGTTCATCCCCAGCAGCCCCGGGATCAGGAAATCGATGTAGCGGGACCCGGGCTCGGTCACGCGCTCCTCGCGCACGGCGAGTGGGTCGCCGCGGCCCGCGGCGCGCTGCAGCGCGTCGTCCGCCTCGAGCACCGCCAGCCGCGACTCGGTGCGGGTGGAATCGTAGCGGAACGTGACGGCGTCGCCCGGCACCACGAGCAGCGCGATCCGGCCCGCGGCGAGGCGGGCGAGCGCGTCCGGCCGCGCGAGCGGCTGGACGGCGAGATGCGGCGACGCCTCGAGGGCGGCGACGAGCGCGCTGTCGCCAGGCCCGCGCGCCACGCCGACCTGCAGGACCTCCGGCCCCCGCGTACGGAACGCGATCCCGAGGGCGAAGGCGAGCAGAATCGGAAACCCGAACACCCAGAACACCGCCTCGGGCTCGCGGTAGAAGCCGCGCAGCTGCGCCAGGGTGAGCTGCACCAGGGGATGATCACGCATCGCGCAGGTGCCGTCCCGTGAGGGCCACGAAGACGTCCTCGAGCGTGGCGTGGTGGGTCGAGAGGTCGCTCAGCTCCGCGCCGCGCTCGGCCAGCAGCGCGAGCACGGCGGGGACGGCGCGATGCACCTCGCGGACCGTGAGCGCGACCCGGTCTCCCGACATCCGCACGCTCCGTACGCCGGGCAGCGCGCCGAACCGGGCGTCGAGCGGCGCGAGCATCGCTCCCTCGCCCACCGCGACCTCGACGACGTGCTCGGCACCGAGCGACGCGATGAGCTCGCGCGGCGTCCCGAGCGCGATCACCCGCCCGTGGTCCATGATCGCCACGCGGTCGGCCAGGCGCTCGGCCTCCTCCATGTAGTGCGTCGTGAGCAGCACCGACCCGCCTCCGGCACGGTAGCGCGCAATGACGTCCCACAGCTGACGCCGGGACTGCGGATCGAGACCCGTGGTCGGCTCGTCGAGAAACAACAGCTCCGGCCGGCTCACCAGCGCGCACGCGACGGCGAGACGCTGCTTCTGCCCGCCGGACAGCTTGCCCACCCAGGCCGATCGCTTCTCGTGCAGCTGGACCAAATCGAGCACGTCGTGGAGCGGCAGCGGGTGGCGGTAGAAGCTGCGGAACAGCTGCACGGTTTCGGCGACGCTCAGCTTCTCCGCGAGCTGCGTGTCCTGGAGCTGGATGCCGAGGCGCTCACGCAACGCTTGATCGTCGCCCCGGCCCCAGCGCAGCCCGAGTACCTCCACGTCGCCCGCGTCGGCCGGCGTGAGGCCCTCGAGGATCTCGACGGTCGTGGTCTTGCCCGCGCCGTTCGGCCCCAGCAGGCCGAAGCACTCACCCCGCGCGACGGTGAGATCGACCCCGGCGACCGCCACCACGTCGCCGTACCGCTTGACGAGGCCGCGGCAGCGGATCGCGGTCACGCGGACTAGGGGGCGGCGGGGCCGCTGGTGGAGGAGCGCGGCGGGGTCATCGCGATCCGCAGCGCGCCTGCGAGCTCGGTCTCGAGGCTCTGCACACCCTCGGTGAGGGCGCGGAGCTTGAGCTGCAGGCCGCCACCCGTGCGCCCCGCGACCACGGAGAGCGTGCCCGCCCGGTCGCCGAGGTTCTCGAGATCGGCGGCGACGGCCCGGCGGCGCAATTGCGCCAGCTCGCGCTCGATGCGGGAGCTGAGCTCCGCGATCACGGTGGACCGGGCCGCTCGGTTCGACTCCAGCTCCCCGACGAGCCGCTTCACGTGGGCGACCACGCGCTCGAAGTCCCGGATCTCCAGGATCCGGGCCTGCTGCGCGGGACTGAGCGGCCCGGCCATCAGCGCTCCGGCGCCAGCGCCTCGACCAACACGCGGCCGTCCAGCACCGACTGCGGGGCGAGCGCCAGCAGCCGCGCGAGCGTCGGCGCGATGTCGACGGTGGCCGCGCGGCGCGGGTAGCGGCCGGCCGTCACGCCGCGGCCCCACAGAATGAGGGGGACGTGCGCGTCGGCGTCGCTCGGCTGGCCGTGCATGGCGTAGTCGGCGGCCCACGCCGAGCCCGCGGCCAGCGACACGACCATCGGCACCGGGGCGCCGGCGGGCAGCTGATGAAGCCAGCGACGGGCAACGGCGTCCTCGGCGGTATCGGCCCGCGCGAGGTCGGCGACGCGGTCCACGCGCGCCACGCCCGGGACGGCGCGGATCCGCGCCGCGACCGCCGTCCAGACGCTGTCGAGATTCACGCCGGCGGCGGCGAGCCGGCCGTTGTCCTCGAGGAACAACACGCCGTCGTCCACCCGCAGCCAGTGCTCCGGCGCGTGCGCCGAGCGGTGGGCCGCGTCGAGCTCGCGGTTCACCGCCCCCACCAGGGTGTCGATCCGCACGTCGTGCGCCGTGGCGCCCCGCGCCCGCGCAGCCGCGGGATAGGGCGTCACGCCGTGGTCCGCGGTGAGCACCACGAGGAGCCGATCCTTCCCCACGCGCCGCTCGAGCCGCTCGAGAAACCAGCCGAGGTAGCGGTCGAGGCGCAGCACCTGATCGTGCACTTCGCGCGAATCCGGACCGAACCGGTGCCCGACCGCGTCCGTCCCGGACAGTCCCACCGCCACCAGATCCGTCCCCCGGCGACCGAGTCGCAACTCCTCGAGACCGGTGAGGGCGAACGCGAGCGTGAGCGAGTCGATCCACGGCGTGACCGTGTACTCGGCGGCGGCGCGCAGACTGTCGGCGGACAACCGATGCGGGAACGTGTTCGCCCGTCCGCCGTTCTCCCACGGGGCCGCGTCGGGCTCGGCGTAGGCCGAGTCGGGGAACAGCAGCGTCCACTCGCGGTCGGCGGCCTTGAAGGGCGCGCGCATGGCGTTGAAGCGGCGCACCCATACGGGCAGCGAGTCGGCGTAGTACCGGCTCGTGGTGAACATCCCGGTCTGGTACCAGTACACGTGCTGCTTCGCCCGGCCGATCGGCAGGATCGCCGCGCGGTCCTTGCGCGATACCGAAAGCGCGCGGGCCCCGGGCTCGGCTGCGTGGAGCCAGTCGAACAGCGCCGTACCGCGGAACCGGTGGGGTGATGCGCCGGGCCCGCTCACCTCGACGAGCGGCGCCGCCGAATCCCCGACGCCGGCGGAGTTGGAGAAGATCCCGGTGTGCCGGGGCCAGCGACCGGACAACACGGTCGAGTGCCCGGGGGCGGTCTCGGTGAGCGCATGATCCTGGAAGGCGGCCGTGAACACGGCACCCTCGGCCAGGAGCCGGGCCAGGCCGCCCGTGAGCTGGCCCCGCCACCGGTCCAGGTACGCGGGCAGCAGCTGGTCCACGGTGATCGCGACGACCAGCCTGGGTCGAGGCGGTGCGGACGGCGTCGGTCCGACCAGCGCCGCCAGCCACGCGAAGAGCGGAGCGGATGTCGTCATCATGCCCTCATTGTAGCAGGCTCGGCACGTTCGTGCGGCTCCCGCGCCGCCAGGAGGCCAGCCACGGTCACCGTGGCCGCCGCGAGGTAGAACGGGACGCCGTGCCCGAGCGACGCGTAGGCGATCGTCGCCCCGATCGGACCGACGATGGACATGATGCCCCGCAGGGTCTGCTGCGCGCCGAGCACGAGCCCCAGCTCACGCCGGTCGGCGCGGTGGCTCAGCAGCGCGGTGCTCGCCGGGAACAGCAGCGCCGTCCCCATCGGCGTGAGGATCAGGAACACCACGAAGAGCGGTAGCCATTGGGGAATCGGCATGAGGAAGAGACCCACCGCGAGAAGCGCCGCTCCCAGGCGCATGGTGCGCACTTCGCCTAGTCGGTCATTCACGTACCCCACCAGCGTCGCGCGCATCAGGACCCCGACGATGCCGAACACCGGGAAGAAGTAGCCGATGGTCTGCTCGGTGACCTGGAACGTGTCCTTGAGATACAGCGCCAGCACGCCGATCAACGCGTTGAGAGCGAGCATGCCGACGCAGTAGATCCAGATCACGCGGTGCGCGGGCTGCGACGGATGGCGCACGACGACCCAGACCGCGTGCCACACCGGCCGGGGCGCGAGCGGCTCGGGAGCGGCCGCCCCCGAGGGCCGCGCCCCCTTGGACTCGGGCAGCCAGTACCACGCGGCGAACAGGTTCACGAACATCACGGCGGCGGCGAGGAGCCCTGGCGCGGCGGGTCCCAGCCCGGCGGCCAGCGACCCGAGGAACGGACCGATGACGACCCCGGCGCTCGTGCCGGCGGAGAGCCATCCCAGCGCCTTGGCGCGCTCCCCCGGCGGCATCATGTCGGCCACGTACGCCTGCGCCACACCCGTCGTGCCGCCGCCCAGCCCCTGGACGATGCGCGACAGGAACAGCAGCGCCAGCGAGTCGGCGACGCCGAAGATCACGAACGCGATCCCGCCACCCGCGAGCCCGATGAGCAGGGCGGGTCGGCGGCCGTGGCGGTCGGACACCCGCCCCCAGATGGGCGACGACACGAGCTGCGCCATCGCGAACGCCGAGATGAGCGGCCCCACCATCCACTCGGCCGCGTTGAACCGCAGGGCGTAGAAGGGCATGAGGGGCGCCACCATCATCAGGCCCATCATGTCCACCGTCGCAATAGCAATGAGGACGGAGAGACGCTTGACCGAGGGGCTCAGCACCGCCGTTGGCGCCTACGGCACATGTCGCTCGCGCAGCCCCAGCAGGTTGAGGAACAGCCGAAAGGCACCCGGCACGCCGGCCGGCAGTTGCCGGAAGAAGCTCAGGCCGGTGTAGACGTACGTGCCCCGCCCCACCGGTGCCACGAGCAGGCCGCCGCGCAGGGGCGTCTCGCCCGGATCGGCCGTTTCGAGCACGGGGACATAGGTGCTGTCCCACGTGTTCGCGAAATACAGCCCCCGCTCCTGGACCCAACCCTCCCAATCCGCCGGTCCGATCGCGTTGGGCGAGCGCAGCACGGGGTGCGACGGGTCGATCGCCGTGACCGGCGCGGCCTCGTCGGTGACGCGGTCGTGTGGGCGGCGCATGGTGAGCGGCAACGGGGCGAAGCCGCCGTCCACGAACTGGTACTGCTGGTACTGCACGATGAGCAGACCGCCTCCGCGGACGTACTCGAGCAGACGGCCATTGTTGGCGACCAGCGCGGGCTCGGTCTCGTAGGCGCGGCTGCCGATCACGATCGCGTCGTAGGGCGACAGGTCGCCCCGCGCCAGCGTGTCAGCACCGAGCAGCTCCACGGGTATGCCGATCGCCACCAGATCCTCGGGCACGCCGTCCGACGCGCCGCGCACGTAGCCGATGCGCCGCACGTCCGGCAGCGCGATGCGGGCCACGTGCACCGCGACCTGCGACGCCTGCTCGACGGTCTGGGGCCGGATGTGCGGGTAGTCGATCACGACGAGGGCCCCGGCGCTGGCGCGCCCGTCCGCACTCGTGGTCGTGACCCGCAGGGCGAGGTCGGCCGGACGCACGCCGGGGGGCGCCTGGAGCGTGACCTGCAGCGCGCGGGTCTCGTCTTCGCGGTCGAAGGCGAGGCTCTCGGCCGCAATCGGCCGCCACCCGTCGGGCACGGCAAACCGCACCCGCGCCACGGCCGGCCCCGGAGAGCGGTTGGTGACCGTGACCGCGAAGCGGCGCGCCGTCCCCGCCACCGCGGCACGGGACGCCGTGCGATCCGGCACGCCGTCCACCGGCCAGACGACGAGCCCCGGCGTGACCGCCACGTCGAACGGACGGGTGACGAACACCGGCCGCCGCACTTCGCCCAGCATCTGATCGCGGCGGCGGTGCACGACCTCCCGCGTCCTGGTGATGGTCACGCCGCCCGTGGCGATGCGGGCCCGGACCTCGAGCAGCGGAGGACCGAAGGGCCGGCCGCGCACGTCCGCCGGCACGCCCGTCCAGTCGTACAGGGCGCCGGCCAGCGGGTGGCGCAGGAAGTAGGGTCCGCTGCGCGGGGCGTCGCCCGGCACCGTCACCGCGTAGCGGCGCACGAGCACGGCGCCGGGCGCCACGACGCTCTGGCCGCCGCTGTCGAGCGGCGCGGCGCTCCAGCCGGCGGGGGTGCGGAGCTCGAGCGCCTCGACCCGCAGCGCGTCGGCGCCGGCGTTCCACACCGTCGCTTCGACCTCGAAGCGCTGGCCCGCGGCGACGATGCCGTCGTCCGTCACGCCGTCCAGAGCCACTCCCGCGGCCATCGCGATCGCCTCCTCGAGGATCGCCGCGCGCTCGGCGTCGCCGGGCGGCAGCAGCGGGCGGGCGCGCAACAGCCACGGCAGCGCGCCTGCCGGGCTCCACGGGTCGAGGCCAGCCAACGCCGAGTCGATCAGTGCCGCGAACCGGACGCCCATCGGACCCGGCGGCACCGTGTCCACGCCGGCGAAGAGCGCCGTGTCGGGTCCCGGCGCGCGGCGATCCACCAGGGCGAGTCGAATGGAGGCGGGCCCCGCGCGGAGCAGCTGGCCCATGTCCTGCGAGCGGTGCTGGCTGCGGCTCGCCGCGGCGATCTGGGCGTAGGAGAAACCGGCGAGCGGATCGAGGACGCCCACGGGGATGGTGAGCGTGCTGGCTTCCGCATCGCGGAACGCGCTGCGGTACAGCTTGACGGGACCCCAGGACGAGTCCCGCAGCATGCGGTAGGCCTCGTGCGCCAGCATGCCCGCCACCTGATGCTGGCCGTGCCCGTCCCGAGGGGTGCCCCAGAACACCGTGACGATGATCTGCGGCCGGAACCGGCGGATCACGTCGATCACGTCGGCCAGCAGTGCATCGCGCGGCCAGAAGCGGAATGCCTCGTCCGCGCTTTTCGAGTAGCCGAAGTCGTACGCGCGAGTGAAGTACTGGTCCGCGCCGTCCATCCCGCGGGCGGCGAGCAGCTCCCCGGAACGGATGAGCCCCAGGCCCGGCCCGAGCTCCGGACCGATCAGATTCTGGCCGCCCTCGCCGCGAGTGAGCGACAGGTACGCGGCCCGCCCCCCCATGCCACGCGACACGAGGGTGAGGAGCTGAGTGTTCTCGTCGTCGGGGTGGGCACCGATGACGAGCACGCGCTTGTCGGTGCCGAGCTGCCGCAGGGCACCCGCCAACGCCGCGACGCCGCCGGTGCCGGGCGGAGCGAACTGCCCCGCGGCCGGGCCGGTGGCGCCGATAAGAAGGAAGAGACCCGCGAGGACGCGCCGCACTAGCGGGAAATGTATACGGTGCCCCCCTTCATCACGAAGCGGACGCGCTCGAGCGCTCGCACGTCGACGAGCGGATCCCCCGCGACCGCCACGATGTCCGCATGGCGCCCGGGGGCGATCGCCCCCAGCGTGGCGGTCTCGCCCAGCAGCGCCGCGGCGACCGACGTCGCGGATTGAATCGCTTGCATCGGCGTCATGCCGTATTCCACGTAGTAGGCGAATTCGCGGGCGAGCGGGATCTCGGTCCATGGGAACCCCCCCGCGTCCGTGCCGAACGCGATCTTCACGCCCTTGCGCACGGCGCGCCCGAACGCGCGCCGCTCGTGCGCGGCGAGCGCCGGCCAGATCCCGCCGCGAGGCCCAGCCACGTACAGCCCGACGGTGACGGTCGGCACCCAGTACACCCCCTGGCGCACCATCGCGTCCATCAGCGAATCGGTGAGGCCGTCGCCGTGCTCGATCGTCTGCGCGCCGGCGCGCAGCGCGGCGGCGATCCCGTCCGAGCCGATCGCGTGCGCGGCGACGCGCCGGTTGAGCCGCCGCGTCTCGTCCACGATCGCGCGCGCCTCCTCGTCGGTGAAGTTCGGCCAGCTGCGCAGCGTGCTGTCGGCGGTGAAGTAGTAGCGGCTGTCGGCGTAGTACTTGATCCAGTCGGCGCCGTGGGCCACCTGCTCCCGGACGGCGAACCGGGCCTGGTCGACGCCGTCCACGATCTGCACCCCCGTGGGGAGCTCCAGCGCCCAGTTGGGCGTGATGATGCCGTACCGCCCGGTGGGCGCGAGCGCCCGGGTGGAGGCGAAGATGCGGGGACCGGGGATCTCGCCGCGGTCCACCGCGCGCTTGATGTCCACGTCGGCATACATCGCCCCTTCGGTCTCGACGTCGCGCAGCGTGGTAAAGCCCTGCTCGAGGGCGAGGCGCGCGTTGCGGGCGCCGAGGATGGCGCGATACGGGATGGACTGGTACAGGAGTTGCTGGTCGTAGGAGGCAGCGGTCGGATCGCCGTTGAGCAGGAGGTGGGTGTGGGTATCGATGAAGCCGGGCAGCACCGTCATTCCCGACAGGTCGATCACCTGTGCCGCGCCGGCGCGGGCGACGATCTGCGCCACCGGTCCGACCGCCCGGATGCGGCCGCTGTCGATCAGAATCCCGACGTCGGCTCTCGGGGTATCACTGAGACCGTCGATGAGGCGGCCGGCCTTGATGACCACCGGCGGGGGGGGGCGGGGGCGGGTGCTGGGCGGCGGCGGGGACGGCCGCAACCGCGATGAGCGCCACGAGCGCGGGTATCATGCCGAATTCCTCGGGGTGGGCGGCGGGAGTGCCCGAATCTCCCCCTCTCACCGACACTGTCAAGGACATAGATTGGAATCATGACCACCATCGCCGCCGAACCCCGACCGAAGGTGAGCGCCGACGAGGCGCGCGAGGTCGCCGAGGCCGCCCGTGAGCAGGAGTGGACACAGCCGAGCTTTGTCCGCCAGCTGTTCCTCGGCAACCTGCGGATGGACCTGGTGCATCCCTACCCCGAGCAGTCCGCAGAGGAGATTGCGCGCGCCAGGCCGTTTCTCGAGAAGCTGGAAGCGGTGCTGCGCACGGTGGACGCGGACCGCATCGACCGCGAGAGCGAGATCCCGCCCGACGTCATCGACCAGCTCAAGGCCATCGGCGCCTTCGGGATCAAGATCCCGACCGAGTACGGCGGCCTGGGCCTGTCGCAGCTGTCCTACATGAAGGCGATCGAGCTGGTGAGCTCGGTGGACGGCGCCGTCACGGCGCTGCTGTCGGCGCACCAGTCGATCGGCGTGCCGCAGCCGCTGAAGCTCTTCGGCACCGACGAACAGAAGAAGCGGTTCTTCCCGCGGCTCGCCAAGGGCGCCGTCTCCGCCTTCGCGCTCACCGAGCCCGGTGTCGGCTCCGACCCGGCGGCCATGGAGACCACCGGGGAGCTGTCGGCCGACGGCCAGTACTGGATCCTGAACGGCGAGAAGCTGTGGTGCACCAACGGTACGATCGCGGAGCTCCTGGTCGTGATGGCCCGGACGCCGTCGAAGATGGTCGGTGGGAAGGAGAAGAAGCAGATCACCGCGTTCATCGTCGAAGCCAACGCGCCCGGAGTGGAGGTCACGCACCGCTGCCATTTCATGGGGCTGAAGGGGATCTACAACGGCGTGATGCGCTTCACCAACGTGAAGGTGCCCAAGGACAACGTCCTCTGGGGTGAGGGCCGGGGACTCAAGCTCGCGCTCATCACCCTCAATACCGGGCGGCTCACGCTGCCGATCTCCGCAGTCGCCGCCGCGAAGCGCTGTCTCGAGATCGTGCGGGACTGGGCGAACGAGCGGGTGCAGTGGGGCCGGCCGATCGGCAAGCACGAGGCGATCGCCCAGAAGATCGGTACGATGGCCGCGAACACGTTCGCCATGGAGGCCGTGGCGGAATTGTGCGGTCTCATGGCCGAGCAAGGTGGTGCCGACATCCGGCTCGAGGCCGCGATCGCCAAGCTCTACAATTCGGAAGCTGGCTGGCGCATCATCGACGACACGGTCCAGGTGCGCGGGGGGCGCGGCTACGAAACGGCGGACTCGCTGCGCGCGCGCGGCGAAAAACCGTGGCCCGTCGAGCGGATCATGCGCGACTTCCGCATCAATCTCATCTTCGAGGGATCGAGCGAGATCATGCACCTGTTCATCGCCCGCGAGGCGGTGGACAAGCACCTTGAAGTGGCGGGCGACGTGGTGCTGCCGGGCCGGAGCGCGGGCGTGCGGCTCGCGGGGCTCGTGCGCGCGGCGCTGTTCTACGGCTGGTGGTATCCGACGCGCTGGTTCGGCTGGGGACGCTGGCCGCGGTTCGGCGAGTTCGGCCGCCTGGCGCGCCACGTGCGGTTCATCGAGCGCTCGGCACGCCGGCTGTCCCGCAGCGTGTTCCACGCGATGCTGCGGTTCGGCCCCACGCTCGAGCGGCGCCAGGCGGTGCTGTTCCGCCTCGTCGCCGTCGGCGCCGAGCTCTTCGCCATGGCCGCGACCTGCGCCCGCGCGCAGTGGCTGCTCCGCAGCGATCCGCCGACCGGCCAGCGCGCGGTCGAGGTCGCCGACCTGTTCTGCCAGCAGGCCCGCGGCCGGGTGACGGTCAAGTTCAGCAACCTGTGGCGCAACGAGGACGTGCCGACCTACCGGGTGGCCCAGGACGTGCTCAAGGGCGAGCACCGCTGGCTGGAGGAGGGCCTGGTGCCGTCGAACATCAAGTAGAGGAGACGGCAAGTTCCAAGTGATTCCACGTCACGAGAGGCCAGGAGAGTCTCCTGGCCTCTTGCACTGTCAACCGCTTGGCACTTGGCGTCGTGGCGTCTTGCGTCTGTCCTAAGCCGCTTGGTGCGCGATCATGATCGCCCGCAGGCGCTCCGGGGCCTCGGCTCCGGTCGCGTCCGCATAGAACCGCGAGTCCGTGTCGGCATCCATCATCACCGCGGGACAGATCAGCTCGAACTGGCGGGCGCGGATCCGCTCCGCCGCCACGTGGCTCGCCACCGGCGTCGCGATCGCGACTCGGGGAGCGCCCAGCTCGGCCGCCGCCCGCGCCGCCGCCAGCACGCGCCAGGGGAAGATCACCTGCCCGTCCACGATGACCGCCTTCCGACCCGCGAGCGGCCGCAGCGGGCGTTGCGTCCGATACAGCACCAGGTCCTGCCGTACGCGGGCCCGTGACTCGTCGATCGCCGACTGCAGCTTCTCCATCAGATGCATGGCGGGCTGGAAATCGGGGTCCATCTCGGCCGGGGCGGATTCGGCCATCGCCCCCACCGGTGCGAGGTTCGATCCCATCTTGATGAACGACGCCACGATCACGTCGAACTGGGCACCCATCGCCTTCGCGGCGTGCGCCGCGATTTCGACGCCCTCGGGGGTGATCCCGAGCAGGATGGCCCCCGCGTATCCGCGGGCCGTGAGCTGTTGGCCGAGGAGCGCACCGGCGCCGGAGCGGGTGGGGTACAGGCTGCGTCGGGGGGTCCCGGACATGCGCCGAAAATAAGGTGCCCGCGGCCGTTCGTCAGGATGCCCCCGCCAGCCCCACCGGTCCGTCCCCCCCCGACCCGGCGGCCGCGCTGGGCGACCCGCCCATTATCTTTCAGCACGCTCACTACCGGACCGACTCGTGCCGACGAACAGCTTGACGATCACCGACAACCGCACCGGCAAGACATACGACGTCCCGGTCGCCGACGGCACCATCAAGGCAGCCGATCTCCGCCAGATCAAGGCGGGCCCGGACGACTTCGGCCTGATGACCTACGACCCCGGGTACACCAACACCGCCTCGTGCCGCAGCGCCATCACGTATATCGACGGCGATGCCGGCGTGCTGCGCTATCGCGGGTATCCCATCGAACAGCTGGCCGAGCACAGCACGTTCCTCGAGACCGCCTACCTGCTGCTCTACGGGGACCTCCCGTCCGCCACGCAGCTCCGCGACTGGACGCACGGGGTCACGCATCACACAATCATCCACGAGAACGTCCGCAAGTTTCTGGACGGTTTCCGCTACGACGCCCACCCGATGGGGGTGTTCGTCAGCACGATCGCCGCGCTCTCCACCTTTTACCCCGAGGCGAAGCGCATCGAGGCCAAGGCGTCCCGCGAGGACCAGATCTTCCGGCTCATCGCGAAATCTCCGACGGTCGCCGCGTTCGCCTACCGGCACATGATCGGGATGCCGTACGCGTATCCCGACAACGACCTGGGCTACTGCGGCAATTTCCTGAACATGATGTTCAAGGCGACGGAAGTGACGTACACGCCGGACCCCGTGCTGGAGCGGGCGCTGGACGTGTTGTTCATCCTGCACGCCGACCACGAGCAGAACTGCTCGACGAGCGCGATGCGGAGCGTCGGCTCGTCGCACGCGGACCCCTACTCGTCGATGGCGGCGGCGGCGGCGGCGCTGTACGGCCCGCTGCACGGCGGGGCCAACGAGCAGGTGCTGCGGATGCTGCGCGAGGTGGGCTCGAAGCAGAACATTCCCGCGTACATCAAGCGGGTGAAAGACGGCGAAGTCCGGCTCATGGGGTTTGGCCACCGGGTCTACAAGAACTACGACCCGCGGGCCAAGATCATCAAGCGGACGGCCGACCAGGTGTTCGAGGTCACCGGCCGGAACCCGCTCATCGACATCGCCCGCGAGCTCGAGCGGATCGCGCTGGAAGACGAGTATTTCGTGAGTCGCAAGCTGTACCCCAACGTGGATTTCTACTCCGGGATCATCTACGAGGCGATGCGCTTCCCGGTGGAGATGTTCCCCGTGTTGTTCGCCATCGGACGCACGCCGGGGTGGCTGTCGCAGTGGCAGGAAATGCTGCTCGACAAGGACCAGCGCATCGCGCGGCCCCGGCAGGTCTACATCGGCCCGGCCGAGCGGGCCTACGTGCCGATCGCGCGGCGCTGACCCGCGGGCCGGCGCCCCTCCTTGACGCGCGCCGCGCCACGGGGTCTCGTATAGCCCCATGCCGACCTACATTCTGCTCTCGACGCTGACCGATGAGGGGGCGCGGACGCTCAAGGAGAACCCCAAGCGCCTGCAGGAGGTCAACAAGGAGATCGAGAAGTTCGGCGCGAAGGTCACGGGACAGTTCGCGGTGCTGGGGCCCTACGACTTCGTCAGCATCATCGACGCGCCGGACAACGAAACGGTCGTCCGGATATCCACCGAGCTGCACGCCCGCGGATCGGTCCGGATCCTCTCGCTGCCCGGAATCCCGGTCGCGAACTTCGTTCGCGGCCTGAAGTAGGCCCCCCGCCGCCCTAGCGGCGCCGTCCCCCCCGTCGCACCCGCACCGACCGCGTCGGCTTCGGCACCGCGGGCTCGAGCGGCTTGGGCTGGAGCGGCGCGATCGCCGGCTCGAAACCGGGGATCACTTCCCGCGGGAACGTGCGCCCGATCAGCTTTTCGATGTCGAACATCAGGAGCCATTCGTCCGGCGAGATGAGCGTGAGCGCGAGACCCTCCGCGCCGGCCCGCGCCGTACGGCCCACGCGGTGGACGTAGATCTCGGGATCGTTGGGCACGTCGAAATTGACGACCATCCGGATGCCGTCCACGTCGATCCCCCGGGCGGCGATGTCGGTGGCTACCAGCGTGTCGGCGGCGCCCGAGCGGAACGCATCGAGGGTGCGCTGCCGCTGGCTCTGGGCTTTGTCGCCGTGCAGGGCGTGGGCCGCGATCCCCTCCCGCTTGAGGAAGGTGACGAGCTTGTCGGCGCCGTACTTCGTGCGCGTGAAGACGAGCGACTGCCCTTCGGGCCGCGCCTGGAGGATCTTCGCCAGCACCTCCCGCTTGCGCGGCTTGTCCACGGCGACGATCACGTGCTCGATCCCCTCGGCGGTTTGGGCGCGGCGGCCGATCTCGACCGACGCATGGCCGTTGAGGGCACGGCGGGCCAACGCATCCACCTCGGCCGAGACGGTCGCCGAGAACAGCATCGTCTGCCGCTCCGTCGGGAGCGCGGAGAGAATCCGCCGCACGTCCGGCGCGAATCCCATGTCGAGCATCCGGTCGGCTTCGTCGAGCACCAGGATCTCCAGCCGCGTGTAATCCACGTGGCCGCGCTCCATATGGTCGAGCAGGCGGCCGGGCGTGGCGACGACGATGTCGACGCCGCGGCGCAGCGCCCGCGTCTGCGGCTCGAGGCCCACCCCGCCGTACACGGCGGCGGCGGTCAGATGGAGGTGCTTGCCGTACTCGCGCGCACTCTGGAGCACCTGCTCCGCGAGCTCGCGCGTGGGAACGAGGATCAGCGCCCGCAGCGTCTGGCGCGCACCCGGCGCGAGGCGCTGCAGGATCGGCAGCATGAACGCGGCCGTCTTCCCGGTACCCGTCTGGGCCGACCCGATCAGGTCGCGGCCCTCGAGGGCGAGGGGAATGGCTTCGAGCTGCACGGGGGTGGGGCGCTCATAGCCGGAATCGGCGACGGCGCGCACCAGTTCGGGCACCAGCCCGAGAGAGGTAAATGGCATTACGTGTGATACTCCTGTCGGCTGCACACACACACCCCACGGGGTGACGGGATGTCACCTGCCGCGGCGTCGCTACTCGGTCGTGTGAACCAGGGGAATGAGACCGGGCGTGTGTACAGCGCCGGAGCCCGCTCCTGAGCGGGACCGTCCTACGGGAGGATGCCAGCTCGCGGTTCTATCGACTACGGCCATCAATCTAACACATTGGCCCGCGCGGCGAAAGATGCCCTGCCCCGCTGGCGCAGCACGGCCACGGCGCCGCCGACCGCAATGGCGGCGAACGCGAACCATTGAATCGCGTACGACAGATGCGGCCCGTCCTCCAGCCGCGGTACCGGCCAGCGCCGCACCGGCAACCGCGCCGCCCCGTAGGCCGTCCGCCCCGGCACCCATTGCACCACGAACCCGGCGAGCGGATACGGGAACGAGTCCGCCAACAGGGCCGGGTCCGCGTCGCCGCGCGCCCTGGGCGCCCGCAGCGCGAGACCGGCGACTGCGGCGGAGTCCGCCTCGCGGGTCGCCGCGCGGTCCACGCCCCGCGCGTCGGCCGAGGGCACCCAGCCGCGGTCCACCAGCACCGCTGACCCATCGGGCAGCCGCAGCGGCGTGAGGAGCGCCACGCCCGGCGCGCCGTCGAACGAGCGCCCGGGCCAGAGGCGTTCGCGCTCGTAATCGAACACCCCCGCCGCGCGCACCCGCCGCTGCCACACGCTGTCCCCGCTCGGCAGCGGGCTGGCGAGGACCACCGGTGCTCCGGCGCGGCGTGCCGCGATGACGGCATTGCGCCCGCGCCGCTCGTCGAGCCGGTCGAGCTGCCACACGCCGAGCCGCGCGCATACGGCAGCGACGCCGAGGGCGAGCGCCGCAAACGCTACCGGGCCCCGCGTGCCCCGGGTCACCGGCGTGCGCTCACGAGCGCGAGCTTGGCCGCCCGGGTCAGGCGCTTGAGCGCCGCCTCGCGGCGCTGGGCCGCGCCACGGCCGGCCTGGCTCTCCAGGTACACGAGCCGCAGCGGGCGCCGCGCGCGCGTATAGGCACTGCCCCGGCCCGCGGCATGGGCACGCAGCCGCCGGTCGAGATCGTTGGTCACGCCGGTGTACAGGGTTCCATCGCGGCAGCGCAGCACGTACACGACCCAGCCGGGATCGCGCCGCGTCACGCCTGGCGCAGCGCCTGCTCGAGGTCCCCGATCAGGTCGTCGGGGTGCTCGATCCCGACGGAGAGCCGGACCATGCGGTCGGTGACGCCGACCGCCGCTTTCTCCTCGCGTGCCACATCCGCGTGGGTCATGGAGCAGGGGTGCTCGGCCAGCGACTCGGTACCACCCAGGCTTACCGCGAGTTTGATGAGGCGGAGGGCGTTGAGGAAGCGGAACGCCTCCTTTTCGCCGCCCCGGATGTCGAACGACACCATCGATCCGGGGGCGACGCACTGTTTGCGGTAGATGGCGTACTGCGGATCGCCCTCGCCGAGGTGTCCGAGGTAATGCACGCGCTCGACCTTCGGGTGCTCGACCAGGAAGTCGGCGACGTAGCGCGCGTTCTTCATTTGGGACGTCATGCGCAGCTTGAGTGTCTCGAGACTGCGCTGGAGCAGCCAGCCGGTCCACGGATCGGCGAGCGTGCCGAAAAACGTGCGCAGTCCCTTGACGCGGTCGATCAGCGACTTGCTCCCCAGCGCCGCGCCGGCGATCACGTCCGAGTGGCCTCCGATGAACTTGGTCGCCGAGTAGAGCACGATGTCCGCCCCATGCTTGAGGGGCTGCTGCCACAACGGGCCGAGGAACGTGTTGTCCACCAGCATCACGGGACGCCGGTCCTCGCGGGCGTAGCGGGCAGCGAGCGCGGCGCACGCCTCGAGGTCCACCAGCGTGTTGGTGGGGTTGGCGGGTGTCTCCACCATGACCGCCGCGATGCGCTGCTGGGCGCCGGCGCGCTCGATCCGATCGGCGATGGCGTCGGTCGCCGCCCCGGCGGGAAACGCCAGACCCTCGACCCCGAACCGCGGCAGGACGTGCCGCAGCAGATGGTCGGTGCCGCCGTAGAGCGGCGTACTGTAGAGCACCACGTCGCCCGGGCGCACGAACTCGAGCAGCGTCGTCGCGATCGCCGCCATCCCGCTCGCGAACGCCGCGCACGCCTCGGCCCCGTCCCAGATCGCGAGCCGGTCTTCGAAGATCTCGACGTTGGGGTGCGAGATCCGCGTGTAGATCATGCCCGGGATCTCGCCCGAGCGCTGCTGGCGCAGGCCGTAGGCGAGCTCGAAGAACGCCTTCCCTTCCTCGGCCGTCTTGAACACGTACGTCGAGGTCTGGAAGATCGGGCTCTTGAGGGCGCCCTCGGACCACTCGGGCCGGTAGCCGTAGGACATCATCAGGCTCTCGGGCCGAAGCGGCCGCTCGTCCTGGTAGCCCTCGGGGTGTTTGCGCTCCGTCATGGATCGCTCACGGCCTCACGGCCACGGGCCGACGACGATGTTCACCGTGTCGGCCCGCGCATGGCCCAGCGGCACGTGACTGTAGTCCGCCAGCACGGCGATGACCCGGTGCGGACCGGGCGCCAGACTGTCGAACGTGAACTCGGTCTGCGCGCGGCCGAGGTGGATGATGCCCGTCACCCCCGCCGGGATCGTGTCGGTCAGGGGCGGGACGTCCACGTCGACGAACAGATGGTGGTGGGCGGTGCCCGGACGCTCCTCGGCGGCGGGGGCCAGCTCGATGTCGGCGACGCCGAGCGTCACGCGCACCGGATTCACGACCGTCTCGCCCTCGGCGGGCGCCGTGATCGTCACGGCCGGGGCCCGGCCGCACCCCGCCACCACCAACGCGGCGCCAGCGAGGGCCGCCATCACCCGTCCCTCTTCCCTCTTCCCTCGTCCCCGTCTCATATCAGCCTCGCATCAACGGTGAACCGGACGTTGCCCTTCAGTGCCCGCGAAACCGGGCAGTTGTCCTTCGCGCCCTCGGCCGCGCGGCGGAACGCCGCCTCGTCCACGCCGGGCACCGTGCCGCGCACGGTCAGGAGGATCGTCGTGATCGTCGCCACCCCATCCACCTGCTCGAGGGTGCAGGCGGCCGTGGTCTCGATGCGACCCGGTGTCGCGCCCGCCTTCTCGAGGTCCGCCGAGAGCGCCATCGAGAAGCACGATGCCGACGCGGCCGCGATCAGCTCCTCCGGGGTCGAGCCCGCGGCGCCCTCGAAGCGCGTCGGAAACGAGTACTGGCCGCTGAACGCGCCGCTCTGCGCGCGGTACGTGCCCGTGCCGGCGCGCAACCCGCGCTCCCACACGGCGGTGGCGTGACTGGTCGGCATCGCGATCCTCCTCAGCGAGCGCCCGTGACGGGCGCGGCGGGCTTGCGGGGCATCATCTCATCGCGCATCGCCAGGTGATAGACGGTGTACGCGACGACCGTGGCGGCCTGCTTCAAATCGTCGAGCAGCAGACGCTCGAACGTGTCCGCGTCGGTGTGGTGCGTCCGGGTTCCGTACTCGATCGGATCCTGGACGAAATTGAACCCGGGCACGCCGGCCCGATCGAACGACAGGTGGTCGGTCCCGCCCGTATTGCCGCGTCGCACGGCGACCACGCCGAGATCCTTGAACGGCCAGAGCATCTGCTCGAAGATCGGCACGACCGCCTCGTTCGACTGGTTCCAGATCCCGCGGATCCGTCCCGTCCCGTTGTCCACGTTGACGTACGCCGAAATGGTGCCGAGCGCGGACCGGTGCTGGTCGACCCACGCCGCCGAGCCCAGCAGTCCCTGCTCCTCCCCGCTCCAGAGCGCGATGCGGATCGTGCGGCGCGGTGCGAGGCCGAGCGTCTTGAGGATGCGCATCGCTTCCATCATCACGACCGAGCCGGCACCGTTGTCGGTGGCCCCGGTGCCGCCGAACCAGCTGTCGAGGTGCGCCCCCAGCATGACGACCTGGTCGCGCAGGTCACCCCCCGGGATCTCGGCCGTCGTGTTGGCGGCCGTCAGCTCATCGGTGAGCCAGCGGTTCTGCACGTTGAGCTCGAGTCGCACGGGCACGCCGCGCGCGAGGTTACGGGCCATCTGGAAGTACTGCTCCTGGGACAATTGGATTGCGGGCAGGGGCTCATAGCGCAGCGAGTCGCGGGCGCGCGCCGCCTCGGGCCCGCCCTGCGGCCGGAGGATCGCGTACTGCCGGCTCGAGAACTGCAGCAGACCGGCGACCCGCTCCGCGCGCAGGAAGTCGATCACCTGGTCGTTCACCTGCCGCTGGCGCCGCATCCGTTCGCGCACCTCCGGCGTCATCTGAAATCCACCGCGCGGCGCGACGGTGTCGAACAGCTCCTCCAGCGGCGTGCGCGGAGCCGGCGGATCGAACTCCGGCTCCACGGCGATCACGCTGTCCCGCATCACGAACGCGCCCCGCAGTCTGCCGCGGTATGCCGCGAAGTCGCCGGTGTCGCGGATGGTGACCAGGACGACCGGGCCGGTCACCGTGCCCCGCGTGCTGCCGCTCCACGCGAGCGCCGAGCCCTGCAGCGGTTGCACGAACGGCTCCGTGATGCGGCCGCTGAACGACACCCGCTCCCACCCGCGTCCGAAGCGGCCCCACGGCTCGACGACGACGCTGCCGAGCCCCCACTCGCGGAACTTCTCCGCGGTCCACGCGTTGGCCCGCCGCATGTTGCTCGAGCCGGTGAGCCGCGGACCGATCACGTCCGTGAGGTAGCCCGCCAGCTCGGCGACGTGTGATCGTCCCAGGCCCTCTTCGCGAATGCGGGCGACGACCGCGAGATCGACCCGTTCCTGGACCGTGGCCTGGGCCACGGCGGATGGCGCCGCCGCGAGTGCGGCGAGGACGGCGGCGATCAGCGAGCGGGCTGGCGACATGGTGCGAATCTCCTTGCAGGAGCGGCGGTTGCGTTGCGTCTGCGGACGAAATCTGGCACCGCCGGCCGTCGGGCGCTACGCTTGATGGCAGCGAACCCCTCGAGTCGGCGTCCCCCATGCGGAGGAAACCATGGCAGCAAAGAAACGGACGGCGTCACGGGCCAAACCCGCCGCCAAGCGGCGGAGTCCACGGCGCATCCCCCGCACCGCGCCCGAAAGCCTGCGTCTGCGCAAGCTGACCGCCGCCCTCACCGTCAACCAGATCGGCCGCAGCCTGCAATGGTACCGCGACGTGCTCGGTTTCGTCGAGGAAGAGCGCTGGGAGGATGACGGCCAGTTGCGCGGCGTCCTGATCAAAGCCGGGACCGTCACGCTCATGCTGAGCCAGGACGACTTCGCCAAGGGCCGCGACCGGCAGAAGGGCGTGGGATTCCGACTCCGGGCGGATACCGTGCAGGACCTGGACGCGATTGCCGACCGCATCAAGAGCCGCGGCGGCACGCTCACGCAGGAGCCCGCCGACATGCCGTGGGGCGAGCGGATCCTGTCGGTGGCCGACCCCGACGGCTTTCAGATCACCGTCGTGCAGGCGTGAGCGGCGCGCCCGCTACAGCGCCTTGACCTCGGTGATCAGCCGCTGGAGCGAGTCCTTGGCGTTGCCGAACAGCATCGCGGTCTTGCGGTCGTAGAACAGCTCGTTTTCCACGCCGGCGAACCCGGGATTCATCGAGCGTTTCATCACGACCACGTTTTGGGACTTGTCCACGTCCAGGATCGGCATGCCCCAGAGCGGGCTCTGGGGGTCGTTGCGCGCCGCCGGATTGACGACGTCGTTCGCGCCGATCACGAGCGCCACGTCCGACCGCTCGAAGTCCGGGTTGACCTGCTCCATGTCGAACAGCTTGTCGTAGGGCACGTTCGCCTCGGCCAGAAGCACGTTCATGTGGCCCGGCATCCGCCCCGCCACCGGGTGGATGGCGTACTTCACCTCGGCGCCCTTGCTCTCGAGCAGGTCGGCCAACTCCCGCACCTGGTGCTGGGCCTGTGAGACGGCGAGCCCGTATCCCGGCACGACGATGACGTGGCGCGCGTAGGCGAGCAGCATCGCTGCATCCTCGGCTCCGATCTGCCGCACGCCACGCGCCGCCAGCGCCCTGGCGCGCTCCCCGCTGCCCCCCGCGATCGCGGTGGCGCCGAAGCCGCCGAACAGGACGTTGGCGAGCGACCGGTTCATCGCCTTGCACATGATCTGGGTGAGAATGAGGCCGGAGGCGCCGACCAGCGCTCCGGTGATGATCAGCCCGTGGTTCCCGATCACGAAACCGGTCGACGCGGCAGCGAGACCCGAGTACGAGTTCAGGAGGCAGATCACGACCGGCATGTCCGCCCCACCGATCGGAATCACGAGCAGGACGCCGAGCACGAGTGACAGCGCGATCAGCGCGACGAAGATCCGCGGGTGGTCGGGACCGAGGGTGAGCGCCGTTCCGATACCGAGGATCGCGAGCGCCAGGGCGATGTTGAGCACGTGCTGGCCGCGAAACAGCACCGGCCGCCCCGAGATCAGCTCCTGCAGCTTGCCCGCGGCGATCGCGCTGCCAGAGAACGTCACCGCGCCGATCAGCACCGACGCGTAGATCGTGACGGCCGTGTTGACCGCGAGGGGTGCGTCGGGCCGCACCAGCCGGTGCCATTCCCCCGTGGCCACGAGGAGCGACGCCCCGCCCCCGAACCCGTTGAGCAACCCGACCATCTGCGGCATGGCGGTCATGGACACGGTGCGCGCCATCACGAGGCCCAGCACGGAGCCGATCACCATTCCCAGCGCGATGTGCTCGTAGCGCAGAATCTGCCGATCGAACAGCGTGGCGACGATGGCGATGAGCATCCCTACCGCCGACAACGCGTTGCCGTTCCGCGCCGTGGACGGATGCGACAGGCGCTTCAGCCCGACGATGAAGAGTATCGCCGCCGCGAGGTACGCGAGCGCGATCGTCGCGCTCATCGGCGGTCCTCCTCGGGCTTGCGCTTGAACATCTGGAGCATGCGATCGCTCACCGCGTAGCCGCCCACCACGTTGATCATCGCGAAGATCACCGCGATCACGCCCAGCACCGTCGCGAGCCTGGTCGCGCCCATCCCCGTCACCAGCATGGATCCGATGATCGTGATTCCGGAGATGGCGTTGGACCCCGACATGAGGGGCGTGTGCAACGTCGGCGGGACCTTGGTGATCACTTCGAACCCGACGAACATCGCGAGGACGAAGATCACGACGAGAATAACGAGGCTTTCGGTCATGACCGCAGCACCTTTCCGGCGTGGGCGACGCACGTGCCCTTGACGATCTCGTCGTCGAAATCGACCACGAGTTTCCCGTCCTTGACGAGCAGCTGGAGGAAGTTCTGCACGTTCTTGGCGTACATCTGGCTGGCGTGGAGTGGCATCGTGGCGGGCAGATTGGCGGGTCCGAGGATCACGACGCCGCGGTGCTCCACGCGCTCTCCCGCGCGGGTCAGCTCGCAGTTGCCGCCGGATTCGGCCGCCAGGTCCACGATCACGGAGCCCGGTTTCATGCCCTCGACGGCCGCAGCGGTGAGCAGGCGCGGCGCGGCCTTCCCGGGGATCTGGGCGGTCGTGATGATGACGTCCTGATCCCGCGCGACGCGCGCCAGGAACTCGAGCTCCCGCTCGTGCTGGTCGGCCGACAGCTCCTTGGCGTAGCCGCCCGTGCCTTCGCCTTCGACGGGCTGCTCCATCGCGAGGAACGTGGCGCCGAGGCTCTCGACCTGCTCCTTCACCGCGGCTCGCACGTCGAAGGCGGAGACCACCGCCCCGAGACGGCGCAGGGTGCCGATCGCCTGGAGCCCGGCGACCCCCGCGCCCAGCACGAGCGCCCGCGCCGGCGGCAGCGTGCCCGCCGCGGTCACGAGCATCGGGAAGAACCGGATCGCCGCGTCGGCCGCCACCAGCGCGGCCTTGTAGCCCGCCACCGTGGCCTGGGACGACAACACGTCCATGGACTGGGCGCGCGTGATGCGGGGCAGCAGCTCGAGGCTGAAGGCGGTCACCCCACGCTGGGCGAGCTGCTGCACCACGTCGGGGCTGGTGGCGGCGTGCAGGGTCGCGATCAGCGCGGCGCCGGCCCGGAGCCGCGCGACCTCGCCTGCCGCCGGCTTGTGCACCCGACACACGACGTCGGCCGCCCACGCATCGCCGATCGTCGCACCCGCGGCCGTGTAGGCGTGGTCGGGAAACCCCGCCGCCGCGCCCGCCCCGCTCTCGATCACCACGGCGTGGCCCGCCTTGACGAGCCGGCCGGCGACGTCCGGAACGAGCGCCACGCGGCGCTCTCCGGTCGCGGTCTCTTTCGGGACCCCGATCTGCATGCGCTCCCCCTCACCTGGTTGGGCGGGCCGCAACGGTGCCCGGCCGGTGGGGGGAAGCTAAGGGACCGTCGCGCGCGGGTGAAGCGGGGCGACGGTGAGGAAACCGTGAAGGCGCCCTACGTCGCCCGCAGCACCCGCGCCGCCCGGCTCACCGCTTGCGGCTTGACCCATAGCAGCGCACCCCAGCGGCCCCCGCCCGCGGTCACGGCGTCCATGGCGGTCACTCTGACCTTCGCCTTGGCCAGCTTGCCCAGCACCGACGAACACGCGCCCAGCCGGTCGGTCCCGGTGATGAGGAAGACGACCTTGCGCGGACTCACCCGGATCCCCGCGCGGCGCGCGGCGCGCTGGAACGCGCCGGCGTCCCGCGGGACGAAATCGAGCTGGGCGCGCCCGCCGCTCGGAAACCCGGTGAACGCGAGCAGGTTGACTCCCGCCTCGGCGAGCGCCGCCAGCACCGCCGCCGCACTCCCGGCGCGGTTCGACACCATCGTCTTGAAGTACGCGACCCTGCGAACCCGGTCTGCCATAGCGACCTCCCATGCGGTCGTGCGCTCGGTGTCCCGCGCGGGGCGCGCGGAACTCGGCCGATCGGACCGGCGTTAACATGCCGTCAATCGAAGGGAGACCGGAAGTGGCTGGCCGCGAGCGTCCCACGGTCATCGTCCGGCCCGGGCCGGGTCAGGAGTCCGTCTGGGATTATCCCCGCCCGCCGCGCGTGGAACCGTCCGCGCGCCGCGTCCGCGTGCTGCTCGACGGCGTGGTGATCGCCGACTCGATGCGGGCCCGGCGGGTGTGCGAGACCAGCACGCCGCCGTGCTATTACGTGCCCCCGGAGGACGTGCGGATGGAACGGCTCGCCCCGATCGGGCGGCGCACGTTCTGCGAATGGAAAGGGACCGCCGCATACTACGACGTGCGCGCGGGCGACACGGTCGTGGCCGGGGGCGCGTGGACGTATCCCGATCCCACACCGGGATTCGAAACGATCGCGGGGTGGATCGCGTTCTACCCGTACCGGCTCGCGTGCTACCTCGGCGACGAGCGCGTCCAGCCGCAGGAGGGACGCTTCTACGGCGGCTGGATCACGGCGAGCCTGGTGGGCCCGTTCAAGGGAGGGCCGGGAACGGAGAACTGGTGATCAGGAGGGCAGTTTGCCCGGATCCCGCCGCTGCGCCAGCAGGCGCTCCGTGAAGTCCACCCGCTCGGCGAGCTCGTTGATCTCCCCGCGCAGTAGGTCGACCTCCTGGGTGAGGCGCGCCACTTCGTGCGCGGCGGCCGTACTTCCGGGAACGTCGTCCACCGCCCAGTTGCTGACGCGCCGGCCCTGGACGTCGGTGAACTCCCCGGCCGCGATGAGGATCAGGTCGTAGAACCACCACAGCGTGAGACCACCGAGCGTACACAGCTGGAGGACCGCGGAGCGGGTCCGGCCCACGTAGAAGCGGTGGGCACCGAAGATGCCCAGCACGCCGCCGACGATGAGCGCGACGCCCCGCGAGCGCGGGGACGGCGCGGGAACCAGGGGGACATCGCCCGGGTCGGACGCGGCGGCGTAGGGATCCGTCACCCGGGCAAGATACGCCGCCGGCGGGTCAGCGCACCAGCGCGTCCAGGCGCTCGCGCGCCACCACGCCGACTTCCCGCGCCACTTCCTTCCCGTCGGCGAAGACGATCAGCGTGGGAATCCCGCGAATGCCGAAGCGCATGGCGGTCGCCTGATTGCGATCGGTGTCGAGCTTGCCGACCAGCACCCCGCCGCGTCGCTCGCTGGCGAAGGCGTCGAGCACGGGCGCCATGATCTTGCAGGGCCCGCACCAGTCGGCGTAGAAGTCCACGACCACGGGCACCGCGGATCCCCCCAGAACGCCGTCGAACGTCTCGTCCGACAGGAGAATCGGCCGATCGAGCAGTATCGGGCGCCCGCAGTCGCCGCACTTGGGGCGGTCGTCCACGCGGGCAAGGTCCACGCGGTTCAGGGTGGCGCAGAACGGGCACGGCACGGTCGCCCGGGACACGGGCGCGGCGTGCGCGGGCTCAGTGTTCGGTGACAAGATGCAGCCTCCGGATGTTTTCGTCGTAGGTCACGAGCACCGCCCGTCCGGCCGGCAGCGTGACGGTCGTGTCGAGCGTCAGGCGAGGCGGTGCCGCGTGCGGGTCCCGGGCGGCGGTACTATCGGTCGCCGCATCGTGCTGCCGCGTAAACGCCAGGCGCACGTGGTAGGTTCCCGGCGCGAGCGCGAACTCCTCGAAGACATAGAGCGGCCGGTCCGCGCGCGCCCCGGCCGCCGTCACGAGCCGGTTCACGATCACCGAATCCTGGACGCTGACGGTGAGCCGGTACGGCGCCACGCGGCGCTCGCACACGAGCGCCTGGCGCATGTGCACCGGCAGCCGGGCCAGCTCCTCCGGCGTGCGCTGGCGGCACGCGTCCACCCGGGCCGAGCGCGCGCGCCACGCGAGGCGCAGCTCGGCGACCCCGGTGCCCTCGTGCGCGTACGGCGCCTGCGACAACACCGCCAGTCCCGCCATCGCGGCGAGCGTGACGGCGACCGCGCCGAGGTACCGGCCGAGGGTACGCGGCCGGCTCATCGGGCCGCCTCGGCGGTGTCGCACAGCGCCACCAGGTCGATCTGGTCCTCCGCCGCCGCGCGCTCCAGCGCCGCCACGTCCTGGCGCAACGCCGCGAGCGCCGCCCGCGCCACGTCCGGCTCGCCCTCCGCCGCGTAGGCAAGCCGCACGCGGCGGCGGTCCACGCGTGCCTTGAGCTCGGCCTCGCGCTCGTCGTACAGACGTGCCGCGAGCCACTTGGGCCCCTCGCGGCTCCAGCAGTCCCGCGGCGGGCACGAGAGAATCAGCACGCCGCCGGTCCCGCTGCGCACGAGGTACTCGACCACCGAGGTGTGCACACTCCCCGCACAGTCCACCGCGAACACCGGCGCGCCGTCCACGTGATCGGACCGGGCGACCCCGCCCGCGCCGCGGTCACAGGCGATGACCACCACGTCGCCGGGCCCGGGGCGCCGCTCCTCCACGAACCGGCGCACGACGCCCAGCTGGTCGCGGCCCGTGCGCCGCGCCGGTCCGACCCGCATCGGCGCGCACGAGCCGGCGCAGATGCCGCACGACACGCACAGCGCGGGATCGACCCGGGCCACCGGGTGGTCGCGCTCGCCGACCTCGCGCATCGCGATCGCTTCATAGGGACAGTCGAGATAGCACTGCTCGCATCCGGTGCAGTGGCGCTCGTCCACCACGGACGGCGGCGCGCGGCGGCCCGCGCTGGGCCGGCTCCACACCGGAACCAGCACCGCCACGAGCCCCACGGCCAGCGTCACACCCCACACGACGCCCACCGGTGCCACCCGAACGAGGGGCAGCCAGAAGGCGTAGAACAGATCGTAGGGCGCCGTTGGGGGCAGCGCGAGGAGATCGGCGGCGGGCGCCATCGTCACCGGCCACACCACGGCGAGCAGCGTGAGCAGGCCGATCGAGCCCCAGAGCAGGCCGCGCGGCGGCACGAGCGCCGGCCGGGCGACGCGCGACACGTGGAGCCAGACCAGCAGGCCGAGGCCGATCGGCAGCGCGATGTGCAGAAACAGGTTCAGGAAGAAGAACGCGCCGGGCAGGGGCTGCTCGCCCACGAACGCGCGGCTGATCGGCTCGGCGAACAGGGGGACCACATCCACCAGGCGCGCCCCGGCCTCGGCCAGGACCTGCGCCTGCACGTCCCACACCATCACGTAGCCGGTCCAGCCGCACAGGAGCACGACGAACAACAGGATGACGCCGGTGACCCAGGCCAGGGCGCGGGGTCCCCAACTCCGTCCCTGGGCGAACAACCGGAATGCGTGCACCAGGATCGTGACCACGGCGGCGTCCGACGCGTAGCGGTGCAGTCCGCGAATCCACCGCCCCAGCCACGGGTCGGCCGTCATGCGGGCGACCGACTCATGGGGGGAGCCGATGCGATAGAAGATCAGGAGGTAGATCCCCGTCACGAGGAGCACGAGGAACAGGGCTGCCGTGAGGGCTCCGCTGTGGTAGAACGGGTTGTAGCGCCACCCGTACAGACGGTTCAGCCGGGCGTCCGTCCAGGCCAGGGTGCGGCGAACGGCGGTCCGCAGGGCGAGGGTGAAGGTGGCCATGGGCGTCGGGGGACTCGATCCGTTCGGGTCTTGCGTCGGTTTATTTATCATATTATCATGAGAAAAGCACGATTACACAAGGCACCCGCACCCATGTTGCTGTCGCAGACCGGCGAATACGCGCTGCGCGCCGTGCTCTTCATCGCCGAGCACGACCGCGACCGCAGCGTGCGGGTGGACGAGATGGCACGCGCCCTCCGGCTCCCCCGCAACTACCTGTCGAAAACGATGCACCAGCTGGCCCGCGCCGGCGTCCTCGCCTCCACCCGCGGCAAGGCGGGGGGATTCCGGCTCGCGGTGCCCGCCGAGCGCCTCACGCTGCATCGCGTGGTGGCGCCGTTCGGCGACGTGAACGACCGGCGCCGCTGCCTGCTGGGCCGCGCCGAGTGCAGTGATCGCAACGCGTGCGCGGCCCACGACCACTGGCGCGAGGTCGCCGAGCACGTGTCCACTTTCTTCCGGGAAACCACCGTCGCGGACCTGCGGCAGGGCGCGACGTTCCCGGCCTGACCGTCAACGGAGGAAGCTGCCATGGCCCATCCATCCCCCTCCGAGCGCGACGTGCCGCTCGGCCAGCGCCTGTTCGACCGACCGTTCCTGCTGCTCGTCGCCGGCATCGTCGTGATGGCCGTGTTTTACACTCTGTGGGGCCTGGTGGAGCTGATCCGCCTCCCCGCCGCCACCCTGCCCTGAGGAGATCGTCCGATGAACACCGGGATCCAGTCCCCCACCGGCGTGTGGTGGAAGCCCGCGCACCGCGCGGAGCGGCTGTGGGTCCAGATCGCGTTCGTGTGGTGTCTCGTGCTCTTCGCCATGATGCCGCTGTGGCACCTCAAAGGCGGCCAGAACCCGTCCGGCATCCGCGGCCAGGTGAGCCCCAACGACTTCGCGCGGCGCACCTACGAATTCATCGCCACCTACAAAGTCGGCGAGGAACAGGGCATCGCCGTCGTCGAGCCGCCGGCCGGCGCCGACATCTATCTGATGGGTCGGATGTGGGCCTGGGAGCCGGTGCTGCGCCTGCGCAAGGACACGGAGTACATCCTGCACCTCTCGTCCCTCGACGTGAACCACGGGTTCAGCCTCGCACCGGTCAACCTGAACTTCCAGGTGGTGCCGGGCTACGACTACGGGCTGCGCATCACACCCACTGAGGCCGGGGAATTCACGATCATCTGCAACGAGTTCTGCGGCATCAATCACCATGCGATGGTCGGCCGGGTGATCGTCGTGGATGACGCCACCGCGCTGCTGACGGGAGGTGGACAATGACCGCGGTCGCCGCCCCTGCGGACTTCCGCACCTGCCCCACCACCGGGCTCAGGATCCACGCCCAGGCCGACGCGCTGATCAAGGCCAACGCCGTCGCCGCCACGGTCTCGCTCCTCGTCGGCGGGGTCGCCGCCGTGCTGGTCCTCCTCACCCGGTGGCAGGCCGTGCACCTGCTCCCCGCGGACTGGTTCTACCGTATCCTCACGGTCCACGGGATGACGATGCTGATCTTCTTCATCATCTTCTTCGAAATGGCGGTGCTCTACTTCGCGAGCGCCGTCGTGTTGAACAGCCGCGTGGCGACGCCGAAGCTCGCGTGGCTCGCGTTCGCGCTCATGGCCGTCGGCGCGCTGCTGGTCGAGTGGATGATGTGGACCGGGAAGGCGGATGTGCTCTTTACGTCGTACGTCCCGCTCAAGGCGCACCCGCTGTACTACCTCGGCATCATTTTGTTCGCGGTCGGTGCGCTCGTCGTCACCGGCATCTTCTTCGCGACGCTCGTCGTGGCGAAGCGGGAGCGGACCTACCAGGGATCGGTCCCCCTCGTGACCTTCGGAGGGGCAACGGCCGCCATCATCGCCGTGATCACCCTGCTGCACGGCGCCGCGATCTACATCCCGACGTTCCTCTGGTCGCTCGGGCTCATGTCCGTCGATCCCGAGGTCTACCGGCTCATCTGGTGGGGCCTGGGGCACTCGTCCCAGCAGATCAACGTCGCGGCCATGGTGTCCATCTGGTACCTGCTCGGCGGGCTCACCATCGGCGCGGTAGTGCTCAACGAGAAGATCAGCCGCAGCGCGTTCGTCCTGTACGTGCTCTTCATCTCCATGGCGTCGGCGCACCACCTGCTCGTGGATCCCGGCTTTTCGCCGACCTGGAAGGTCTGGAACACGAGCTACGCGATGTACCTGGCGGTGCTCGCATCCATGGTGCACGGGTTCACCGTGCCCGCCGGGATGGAAGCGGGCATGCGAATCCGCGGGTTCACCAAGGGCCTGTTCGAGTGGCTGCGGAAGGCGCCGTGGGGCGATCCCGGGTTCAGCTCCCTCGTGTTCTCGGTGATCATCTTCGGCTTCCTCGGCGGCATCACCGGCGTGACGTTCGGCACCGAGCAGATCAACATCATCGCGCACAACACGTTCCGGATCCCGGGCCACTTCCACGCCACGGTCGTAGGCGGCACCGCGCTCGCCTTCATGGGGATCACCTACTACGTGATCCCGCTGATCTTTCGCAAGCAGATTGCCTTCTGGCCGCTGGCGAAGATCCAGCCCTACCTGTTCGCCATCGGCATGACCGTGTTCTCGATCGCCATGACGTTCGCCGGCACGTTCGGCGTGCCGCGCCGGCACTACGACATCAGCTTCACGGGCGCGCCATTCGCCACCCAGTTCAATCCATCGGTGGACCTGCTGCTCGGGGTCATGGCCGTGGGCGGCGTGCTCGCGTCGGCGGGAGGCGCGATCTACATCCTGTGCACCGTGTGGTCGGTGTTCTTCGGCCGGCCGCTTCCGGCGGACGCCCGGGTCGCCGCGGTCCCCGCGGCCGTGCTCAACCCACCCAAGGCGCCGCCCGCCGGCGACGTCGAGCACAAAGGCCTCACGTCCGGCACGCTGGTGCTGGTGGCCGTGTTCCTGCTGGCCTTCATCGCGTACTACTTCGTGAACTGGAAGCTCTTGTCCGCCGTGTGGCGCGTCGGGTAGCCCATGCGGACGCGCGGGGTCGTCGCTCTCGGGATGCTTGCGGTCATTCTGGCCGTCACCGCCGCGTGGTGGGCGCTGGCGCTGTGGCCGCTGTCCGAGAGCGCCCCCGCCTGGCTGGCACGCACGCGGTGGGTGTGCTTCAACAGCCCGCCCCAGGGTCTGCCCGACGGCGGCGGCTGGCTGCTGCTCGTGGCCCAGCCGCTGTCGATGATCGGGACGCTGCTCGTGGTCTGGGGGGACGGCGTGCGCGACGGCCTGCGGGCGCTGACGGCCACCGAGGCGGGCCGGGGCGCGACGCTGGTCGTCGCGGCGACGCTCGCGGCCGGGGTCGGCGCCACGGGGGTGCGCATCGCGCGCGCCGCCGACTCGTCCCTTCCGGCCCTGCCCTCGGGCCCGCCGCCCGCGACCCACCCGCGGATCGACCGCGTCGCACCCCCACTGACACTCACCGACCAGTACGGCCGGACCTTCGACCTCGCCGCGCTGCGCGGCCGACCGCTGGTCGTCACGTTCGCGTTCGCGCACTGCACGGCGGTCTGTCCCGTGCTGGTGCAGGACGCGCTCCGCGCGCGGCAGCTCGCGCGCGTGCTCGATCCGGCGGTCGCGATCGTCACGCTCGACCCGTGGCGCGACCCGCCGGCGCGACTCGGCGCCGTCGCGCGGGGTTGGGGACTCGACGGGGACGCCGTCGTGCTGAGCGGCGCGGTCGCCGACGTCGAACGCACGCTCGACGCCTGGAACGTCGCCCGCTCGCGCGATCCCCTGACCGGCGATGTCGCCCACCCGCCCCTCGTCTACGTCGTGGATCGCGACGGCCGCATCGCGTACGCCACGACGGGAAACGCGGCGACGATCGCGGGGTTGCTCGAAAGGCTGTGATGCCGTTCGTCACATCTGCGCCAGCCCCGGCCGCACCCGCGGCCACATCGCCGTGACGAATGCCACGGCCGCGCCCACCTCGAGCATGCGTCCCGCGAGCACCACGCTCCCCGCGGCGACGCGCGGCTCGATCGCCCCCAGCCCGGCGAGCCACAGGCCGGCATTCAGGGCGACGAACGCCGTCCAGACGGGCGCGCCGCCCCCCGTCACGTCGCGCCGCAAGCGCACGCGCGGGAAGATCCAGTAGGCCACCCCCATCGTCAGCTGGGCCACCCACCCGACGAGCAGCCATTCGACGTGCAGCGGCCGCAGGAACCACCACGCGGAGATCGCCGCCCCGCCCTTGAGCGCAAGCAGCCACGCACCGGCCGTGAAGCCCAACACCAGGTAGGCGAGGGCGCTGCGGATCATCCAGCGACTGGCCGCGGGCATCGCGGACTCAGCGCTCCCTGACGCGTGGCCACATCTGGACGACGAATGTCACGCCCGCGAGCCACTGCGCGATGGCCGAGACCACGAGGAGGGCCCCGACGGCGGGCGACGGACGCACGCTGTGCCACGGCTCGGCCACCAAGCGCAGCAGCAGCCCGGCGTTCAGCAGGACCAGCGTCACGATGGCGGGGGCCGGGTCGCCGCGCGGCAGCTCCGCCGAACGCCGGGGGAACATCCAGTGCGCCACCCCGAAGATCATCTGGGTGATCCAGCCGACCACGAACAGATGCACGGCCACCGGGCCGGCGGCGGCGATCAGGATCGGCAGGCCGAACGGCTGGCGCGCCGCCGCGGCGGTGCCCAAGAGCAGGGACGCCACGAGGTAGGCGAATCCGAGGCGAATGTACCACCGCGTCAGGGGCGGCACGGGCCGTGGGCGGGACTCATGGGTGAGCGAAAGCTACAGCCAACTTCACGGTGCGTTTACCGGGTGGGGACATTGTTCGGACAGAAGCGTGCACCCGCCACCCGGAGGAGATCATGAGAGTAGCCGAGCTGATGCGAACCGACGTGAAGTCCATCGCGCCGGATGCGACGATCTCCGAAGCGGTCGAGACGCTGGCCGATGCCCACGTGTCGGGCTTGCCGGTCGTGGACAAGCACGGTCGGATCGTCGGGGTGCTTACGTCCACCGACATCCTCGAGGCCGAAGCGGAAGCCACCGGGCCCGAGGACCGCGAGCGGCTGTTCGTCCACACGCGCGTGTCGGAGCTGATGACGCCCACCCCGCGCATGGTGACGATGGACACCGACATCCGAGAAGCGGCGCAGCAGATGCTGTATCTCGACGTGCGCCGGCTCTTCGTGGAGGACGGGAGCCGGCTCGTCGGCGTGATCTCGCAGAGCGACCTGGTGCGGGCCCTCGCCATGAGCCCGACCTAGCGTCGCCGCTCACGTCCCATGAGCGTGCGCCCCCGAGTCTCCCGCGGGGGCGTGCGCGTCATAGCCCCGCAACGCGTCGTACCGCCGAATCTGTTCCGGGGTGAGCTGCGCGGTCAGGGCGACGTGCGCGGCCAGGTGGACGGCGCGCAGGCGGCCGTAGAGAACGCCCAGCGCCTCGGCCTGTCCGTGTAACTCCCGTGCGGTGATGCGCCGTTCGGCGAATGCCGCACTGAGCCGCCGTTCTCCCTCCACCACCTGCTGCCCGAGTGCCCGCGCGGCTGCGCTCATCGCTGCGAACAGGCTCTCCGCCGCCTGCCGCTGCGCGGGGGTGAGCGCCAGGGCGTCCGCGAGATCCAGCGCGTGGCGCGGTCCCGGATACCCGTTGAGCTCGGCGGTGCGGGCGAACCCGGCGCCGCGGCCGTTCAGCAGGTCGTCGATCTCCTGGGCGGACAGGCCGCGGATGGGACTCGCCTCCTGCCCGACGTACGGCGACCGGGCTGGCGGGCTCTCGGCCGAGCGGCGCCACAGCAGGACGCCCAGGGCGGCGGCCGCGATCAGCGACCCTGCTGCAACCCGTCGGACCATCACGATGCCCTCCTTGGGAAAAATGCGGTCTTGACAAAATCCAAAGTGTGTACCACTGTATTGGTACAATGATACACACGCCGATCCCATGTTCGACAGAATAGAACCCCGCAGCCCGGTTCCGCTCTATGCCCAGATCGCCGAGCGCGTCCGCCTGGCGGTCGCCGCCAGCGAACTGCGCGCGGGGGAGTTGCTCCCGTCGGTCCGCGAGCTCGCGGGCCGGCTGCGGATCAACCCCGCCACGGTGGTCCAGGCATACCGCGAGCTGGAGGACCAGGGGTTCGTCGAGATGCGACAGGGTGCCGGCACCTTCGTGCGGGATGTGGCGCCCGACCGCCGCGCGACCGAGCGCGGCGAGCAGGCCGGGCGGCTGGTGCGCCGGCTCCTGACGGACGCCAGCCGGCTCGGCATTGGCCCACGCGAGCTGCGCGAGGCCCTCGCGCGCGAACTGCCGGAGGTCGGCGCATGAGTAACGCGATTGAGATTCGTGATCTGGAATACCGGGCCGGGACGTCGTTCGAGATCCGCGACCTCGCCGTGAACGTGCCCGGCGGGTCCATGTACGGGTTCCTCGGTCCGAACGGCGCGGGCAAGACCACCACGATCCGTCTGCTCCTCGGGCTGCTGCGCCCCGTCCGCGGGCGCATCGCGGTGCTCGGCTTTGACATCCCGGGTGAGGCCCCCCGCATGCTCGGCCGCACGGGCTACGTGCCGGAGACGCCCCATCTGTATCCGTCCCTCACCGTCGACGAAGGTCTCCGGTATCACGCGGCGTTCTACCCGGCGTGGGATTGGAAGTGGGCGGACGAGTTGCTCGGCTATTTCCGGCTCGACCGGACGCGGCGGTTCGCGAGCCTCTCGAAGGGCGAAAAAGGCAAGCTGATGATGCTCCAGGCGCTGGCCCAGCGCCCCGAGTTGCTGGTGCTCGACGAGCCCACGGACGGCCTCGATCCGGTGGTCCGGCGCGACGTCATCACCGCCGTCCTCGATTACGTCTCGCGGCACAACGCGACGGTGCTGATCTCGAGCCACCTGGTGCACGAGCTGGAGCGGATCTGCGACTGGGTCGGCGTCATGGACAACGGGCGGCTCGTGGCCGAGCTGCCGATGCACTCGTTCAAGAGCGGCATCAAGCGCCTGCGCGTGGGTGGGGCTCCCGCCCTGTTGGGCGACACGCCGTTCGTGGTCCTCGCCCGCGAGCCGGCGGATGGGGTCTTCGAAACGTGGATCGTCCGCGGCTGGCAATCGCCCATGTCGCAGTACTTCTCCGGCGTGGGCGCGAATCTCCGCGAGGTGGTCGATCTCGACCTCGAAGAAGGCTTCGTCGAGCTGCTGCGCACGTTCCGCGCGCCCCCGGCGCGCACCAGTTGAGGGGGGGATTGGTCATGTTCCGGCAGATCCTGTCCGTCCAGTGGAAATGGGGCCGCCTGGCCGTCGCGTTTCTCACGCTCGCCGGATTCGCCCTCCCCCTGCTTCTGGTGCGCGGGCTGGGCGATCCGCGCGCGGGCCGCTGGCAGATCCTCGAGATCCTCGGCGCCATCCAGGGATGGGGGCAGCTGTTCCCGCTGCTCGCGGGCGCCGCGGGGCTCGCGCTTGCGCTCACCGCATGGGGTCCCGACCACGCGGGGCGCCACGTCTATGCCCTGACCCTGCCCCTGCCGCGGTGGCATTTCGCTCTGCTGCGCTACGGCGCGGGCGCGGTGCTGCTCCTGGCCATCGTTGGCGGCGTGCTGCTCGGCTGTCTCGTCGCGGTGGCCAGCGTCACGCTCCCCGCCGGCCTGCGGGCCTATCCCTTCGCCGTCACGCTCCGCTTCGCGCTCGCGATGTTCGTCGCGTACTCGGCGTTTTTCGCGGTCGCCGCGGGCACGAGCCGGACCGCCGCGTACATCCTCGGGGGCCTGGGCGGGTTGGTGCTGGCCCAGGTGCTGCTGTCGGCCGTGGGCACCGACGTCGACCTCCTCGGGGCGATCTTGTGGCGGATCTTCATCTGGCCGGGTCCGCTCGAGGTGTTCACCGGGCGCTGGATGCTCGTCGATGTGTGACCGTCGCCGGGCCGGCATCGTCGCGGCGTGCGTGCTCGTGTGCATGGGGACGGGTGCGGGCGCCCAGGACGTGGGCACCGAACGGGCGCGGCTGGCACGGCTCGAGGCCGAGCTGCGGGTCGAGCGGGCGCGCCGCCGGGTGAGGGACAGTCTGCACGCGGCCACGGTCGGGGTCGATACCGTCCGTGTGGGCACCCTCACCGTGTTGAGTGCGCGCGGTGTTCCGGCGTCGCTGCCCGCGGCCACGGCGGCGGCCTGGCGGGTGCTCGACGCGCGATTCGGCCACGAGACGCGCGTGCTCGCGTCCGTCGAACTGGTGGTCGGGGTTCCCGGCACACCCGCCGTCGTGACGCGTGTCGACCCAATGCGCATCCGCGGCGTGGGCGTGCCGGCCGATATCGACTCGACCGCGCTGGCCGGAACGCTGGCGTCCGTCGCCGGCCGGGTGATCGTCGACGCGCAGGATCCGGCGCTCCGCGCCTGGCTCGACGCGCACCACGACCCCCATGCCCCGTCGCGGGCGCGTTTCGGCGACGCCTACGTCGAGCTGGCCACGGGACCGTGGACGGTCGCACGGCGCTGCCTCGCCGGTGATCTCGACGGGTGTCGCCGCATGTTCGGGCTCGTCCCAGGCCAGGACTTCCTCGAGCAGTGGTACGACGACGACGAGCGGCGGCATCTCGTGGCGGACGCCGCGGGGCCGCCTGCGCGGTGGACGCCCCAGCAGCGCGCCTGCGTGGAACACGGGGCGAGCGCGGCCTGCGTCGCCGTCCTGCGGGCGGGCGGCCGGCCCCTCGCCCCACCTCCCGTCACCGGAAAATTGCGCGCGCTCCTCGCGGACCTGGCCCTCGAGCATGGCGGGCCTGGCGCCTATGACCGGTTGATGGCGAGCGCGGACCGGCCGCTGGCGGAGCGGCTGGCGGCGGCCGCGGAAATGTCGAGCGACTCGCTGCTGCGGGAATGGCATGCCCGGACGATGGCAGCCCGGCCCGAGTCGGTGACGTTGCGCGCCGCCGGCGCGTGGGCGGCGTTCGCCTGGGTCGGGCTGCTCGCCGCACTAGGCCTCGGGAGCTCCCGATGGCGGTGAGGACCCGCCACGCCGGACTCGGCGTCATCGTCGCGGCGGCGCTGATCGCCGTCGCCCTGATGCCGCCCTCCCCTGACCCGCGGTGGGCGCGATTCGGGGAGCGGGAGCCCCGCCCGCGGCTCGATCAGCTCGAGTCCGCCGTGCGGCGCGTCGCGCGCCGCGTCGAGGCACTCGAGCGGCGGGACGCGCTGCGCGCCCGGTTGCGCCGCGCGCCGGTGCCGCCGGGCGCCGCCCCAGTGTTCGCGCTCGACCGGCGCCTGCCGCCCGCGTTGGCCGCCGCCCTCCGCGCCGGCTGGGACACGGCCGCCGCGCAGCTCGGCGCGCTGCACCCCGGGAGCGCCCTGGTGGTCACCATCGGACTGGACCCCGCGGACACCATCGGACGGGTCCCCGCAATCCCAGGCTGGGGACGCGCGTGGTACTTCTTGCCCCGCGCCACCAACGGCCACACGTGCGCCATCGTCGTCGTCATCGGACCAAATCCTCGCGGACTCAATGCCGACGCTCCCGCGCGCGACCTGCTGGCACTGCTGGGGCCGTGCGCCTACCACGCCCGCTTCGGGCCGCCGGGGCGCGGCGTCGAGGATTGGGTCGGGACTCGGGGGGCCCGGACCGGATTCTTGCCGCAGTGGCTCGAGCCGGCGCCCCGCGACCGCAAACGACTGGTGAGCGCCGCCATGGTGGATGCCACGGACGCCGATGGACGAACGGAGGCGCTCGTCGCGTACCTGTTCGCCATTGAGGCCCGGGGCGACCTGGACGAGACGGCGTGCGCCGTCGGCCGTCTCGCCGCGTGCCGCCGACTCCTCGAGGGACCGGAGCAGCAGCTCGGGCTCGGGCGGACCGAGGGTCCCGGGTCGAGTATCGTCTATCGACCATTCCTGTTCTCGCCCTGGCCGCGGACCGAGGTGGATTACTTCCTGTCCGACCTCGTGCGGGACGAGGGAGCGGACCGGTTCGCACGGTTCTGGCGCTCGGACGCCCCGGTCGACTCCGCGTTCGCAGCGGCCTACGGGCGCTCGCCCGAGCAGCACGCGCAGCAGTGGACGCGCGCCGGGCAGAACGTGCACGCGGGCCCGTATGTCCGCGCCTCGTCGGTGCTGGTCAGCCTCGCGCTGGCGCTCGCGCTGGCCGGATTGACCGCCGCGTGGACCGTGCGCCGCCAGGTCAGCTAGTCTGGTCCGCGCCCCCGGCGAGCGCCGCACGCAGCGACTCGAGCATCGTGGCACCAGCGGCGGGGCCGGCCCGTTCGATCTCGGCGCGAGCACCCGTCGTCGCTGCCGCGCAGCGGGCCAGGTCGGCGGCCACGCGTGCGCGCCGCGCGGCGAGCGCCCGCACGGCATCCAGCCGCTTATCGAGGATCGCGAGGCGCTGGTCCCGGCCGGGCGATGACGGCTCGGTGCGCGCGGCGGCGATGCGGCGCTCCAGTTCTTCGGGGCCGGGATCGATCTGCCGCTCGAGGCCGTACAGCTGCCGCGCCATTTCGAATGCGCGGGCGATCAGCCCGTCCAGGGTGGGGAGCACGTCCGCCACCACGCCGCGCTCCGCACGCGGCACCCGCGTGAGCGAAGCGACGATGACGGCCCGGTCGTTGCGCATCGCGGCCACGACGTCGCGATGCGGGCCCAGCTCCGCCGAGTCCACCGAGATCCCCGTCCGCGCCGTGGGGAGCGTCGCTCGCCCCAGCACGTCGCGCCAGTGGTAGCCCGCCGTCCACAGCCGGCCGTATTGGGCGGCGACGATGAACGCCGCGACCAGGGCGGCCGGCGGACCGAGCAACGCGCGCCCCAACGCCAGATCGATGCCGACGAGGAGCAGCGCCAGCGCCGTCGCCCCGACGGCGACCCGGCGGAACCGGTGCAGGGCGTCGGGCGCACGGGGCCCGGCGGCCGATCCCGGAGGAGCGACGGCAACGGGCGCTGACGGCGCGAGCGTCGTCAGCAGGTCGCCAGCGGTCGGCCAGCGCCGCGCGGGGTCCTTCTCGAGGCAGCGCATCACTGCGGCGGCCAGGTCGGCCGGACAGTCGGGCCGGCGGCGCGCGACCGGCACGGGATCCTCGGTGAGGTGCTTCACGAGCAGCGCGCCCGCGCTGGGCGCATCGAACGGCAGGTCGCCCGCGAGCAGCTGGTAGGCCACGACGCCCAGCGAGTACAGGTCCGAGCGGTGATCTACGGACCGCTCGCCGCTCGCCTGCTCCGGGCTCATGTAGTGCGGCGTGCCGACGACGACGCCCGTAGCCGTGAGATCGGCGGTGGGGGCGTCGCCCCCGATCGCCTTGGCAATCCCGAAGTCCGTGACGAGCACGCGCCGGTCCTCGCCGTCGAGCAGGATGTTGTCGGGCTTGATGTCGCGATGTACGAGGCCCGCCCGGTGCGCGGCGGCGAGGGCGCTCGCCGCCTCGATCAGGATCCGCCTCGCGGCATCCAGCGGCAGGCGCCCCTCGCGCTCCAGCCAGTCCCGCAGGCTCTCGCCCGCCACGAGCGGCATGACGAACCACGCGAGCCCCGGTCCCTCTCCCACCGCGTAGACGGGAATCACATGCGGGTGCCGAACGCCAGCGATGGCTTCGGCTTCCCGGCGGAACCGCTCGCGGATCGCCGCCGCGCCCGCGAGCTCGGGTCGCAGCACCTTGATCGCGACCGGCCGGTTCAGCGCGCGGTCGTGAGCCGCGTACACCACCGCGAACCCACCCTGGCCGATCGGCTGCTCGAGCGCGTACGTGTCCCCGAGCGCCTGCCGGAGGCGGCGCTCGAGATCGACGTCTCGGGACGACATCTCGCTCACTTCTTCGGCGGCGTCGCTCCCAGGAGCTTCTTCGACATGATGAACACCACCAGCGAGATGATCACGAAGTCGACGATGGCCCCGAGCACGGGACCCACGCCGAGCGCGTTGCCCTTGGCGTCGAGCGCGATGCTCACCTCGCGCCACGAGCCGCCGGGGATGAGCACGCCGACGAGCGGCATGATCAGACCATCGACGAACGCGCTCACCAGCTTGCCTACCGCGGCGCCGATGACTACCGCGACCGCCAGCGCGAGCGCGTTCGTTTCCATGAGCCAGGTGCGAAAGTCGGATGCCATGGACGGCGACATACTGCTCCTCCGGAACGGGGTTCGTGAGGGTCCGCGGATTTCGGAGAGAAGATGTCGCCTGCGGGGACGGCCCGTTAGCCGCGCGATGCGCCTGTTGGGGGCGGGCGCTACTCCGCGTCCCCCATCGGGATCTCCCGCAGCTCCCGCCGCAGGAGCGGGTGGCTCCGCAGCAAGAACCACCCCATCGCGCCGGCCGCGACGACGGATCCCAGCCCGAGCTTCCACCACCCCGCCGTGCCCAGCAGGGGCTGAGCGAAGAACAGCAGCGCGACATACACGTGGAACCCGATGAACGCGAGCAGGACCAGCACCAGGTACTGCGCCGCCGGGTAGCGCTCGGCGAGCCCGGTGAGCCACGCGCCGGTCAGTCCCAGCAGCAGGAACGCGAGCAAGTGCACCATGTTGTACGCCAGCACCGGCCCGGGCGCGACCGCGAGCGCCGACGGATCTTCGAGTCCGTAGAACAGCGTGGCGCCGAACAGCGCGGGCGTAAAGAAGATCGAACGCCCGGCAACGAGGTCGATCCCGGCGACGACGGCGATCGCCGCGGCGTAGCCGATCAGACCGGCGGCGAAGCCTTCGGTGAGCAGGGTTTCGGTAGATGCCTTCATCGGACCCTCCCGGGTGCGCGGACGTGCTCCCTGAACGGAAGCACACCGGCGCGTGAGAGGACCCGCAACCGGGGATGAAAGGAGCTTCAGGGGCGGTGGCGCACCACGCGCCACTCGCCGCGGCGCGGCGCTCCGCCGCCCAGCGGCCGGATCTCGAACGTGCCGGCGATGGTGTCCGCCCGCAGCCGCCCGATGAACGCGGTGCGCACCGGGCACAGGCACGCCGGGTCGGCGTAGGGCTCGAGCGTGCCCGACACCTCGTCGCCCGCGGCGCGCACGAAGCGGATCGCCAGCACCTGCGATTCGGAGACGACCGGACGGCGCGGCGTCTCGTCGCGTGAGAACCCCGACCACACGCGGTTGGGCGGGCCCATCACTACGTCCCCATGCGCGTGGTCCTCCGCCGAGTCGAGCGTGAACACGATGCTGCCCGCCCGGCCCGTCTCCGTGCTCGCGTATTCGCCGAGCCACTCACCGGCGAGCTGGCGGATGTCGGCCGGCGTGGCGAGCACGGGGACCGGCGGCGTGGACCCGCCGCACGCCAGGACGACGAGGGCGGCGAGCGTGAACCGGGATGCGGGCATGCGGAACTCCGTCGTGAGGGTCCGGGCCAGTCTACGCAGGAAACGCGGAGTCGTTGCGCACCTGACGCGCCTGCCACAGGTGCCGCCGGTCGTGGGCCAGGAGGAACGCGACGTACGCCCCGAACGGCAGGCGGAACATGCGCGACGCGGGCGACACGACGCGGAACCGGCGCCAGTCGAGCCCCTCGGCACGAGCCAGCCGCTCGCGCAGGGCGGTGCGCGCCGCCGTGAACTCGCGCAGCAGCGCGGCGGCCTCGTGGCCCCCCGCGTCGGGCTCGAACACGGGGAAGGTCCTGAACCGGCGCCGCACGGGCGGCTCCGCCGAGCGAACCGCCCAGCGGGCGATCCAGCCGTAGCGGAACGGTCCCGTCCCGGTCCGGCCCTGCGCGCGCGCAGTCGCGATCGCCTGGTCGAGCGCGGGCAGCACGGCCCGGATACCGACGTTCAAGTGGGACACGCATTCCCCCACCGACCAGCCGCCGTGCGCCGGACGAAAGTTCACCTGCTCGGCGGTGAGCCCGTCCAGCAGCTGGCCCGCGTCGGCCGTGGCGTTGTCGAGCTGCCGCTCGAAGTCCTGTCGATCCGGTCCCATCGGCCCCTCCCGAGCAGCGGAACCTCGCCGGGCGCGCGCGGAGCGCGCAACCCCGCCGGGTGGCTCCGGGCGGGCCTTGACGGCGCCCGACCGGCCCGTAGGATCCATAGGCTGAAGGAGGCAACGCGATGGGGTGACACGCGGCCGCGCACCGAGCTCGACGTCGTTCGATCGGCGACCCTGCCATGAGCCGCACGGTAGGATCGCCGTTTGCTTTTGGGCGACCCTCGCGGCCGCACTCGCCATGGCCTGTGCGCCCCGCGTGCGCGGGCCGCGGGGCGACTACGTCGATTTCATCCGCGCCGACCAGGCGCCGCCCCGGGTCGCGAGCCGCGCGAACGGGGACTCGCTCTGGGGACCGGCCGACGAGAGTGCCGCGGGCGACGGCATCGCGGAGTCGCGGCGGGCGGACCTCGAGGCGCTGGTGCGACGCTTCGCGCCGACCCTGGTGCTGCCACGCGAGGACTACGCGAAACTGGGCGGGCGCAGGTACCGCCTGATCCCGACCGACGTCCGCCTGTTCACCGACACGCTGCGCATCGACCGCGTCCGCGCGGCCCCGTACGGATACCACGACTCGCAGGACATCCCGTTCGCCGACCTCGACCCGCAGCTGCTCGTGACCCTGGCCGATTCGGCCCAGTTCAACAACAGTGATCCCGACCTCCTCGAGCTCTGGTACTTCGACTTCCCGGGAACGAATCCGCGCGAATGGTGGGAGGCCTACGGCCAGTTTCGCACCGGGCCCGACAGCGCGCGTTGGGACAGGCCCACGACCTACGCCCATCCGTTCCTCGACGCCGAAGGCCGGCTCGTGATCCAGTACTGGTTCTTCTACCCGATCAACGACTTCATCGGCAACCACGAGGGCGACACCGAGCACGTCAACGTCGTCGTGGACGAGACCCGCACCGGCGTGGCCGAGGTGCAGTACTTCTTTCACGCGCGCAGCATCCGCCTCCCCCAGGGCAAGTACCGGCCCGAGATCGTGGACGGGACGCACCCCGTCGTGTACGTGGGCGGGCGCGGGTACAACGTGTTCGACTACCCCATCCGCATGGTCACCGGCGAACGCAACGAGGGCTCGCACGGATCCTATCCGTACCCCGGTGAGTGGGAGGCCGCCGGCGGGCTGGGAATGCCGGAGAGCGTGAGCAAGACGGGGCGCGATTCGAGTCGCGTCCTCCCGTGGCACCGCTTCGACGCGGTATTGACGCCCGAGCCGGCACGGATCGACGGCCGCCGCCACCCCGAGAGTCTCAAGGCCTGGGCGTGGCTCGTGCTGCCGATCCGGCTCGGCTACCCGGCGGCGCCCTCCTTCGGCTCGGAGGTCAAGTTCACCGACGTCGGCAACCGGGCGCCCTACGGCCCCGCGTTCAACGCCGGTTGGAATCGCACCGCCCCCGGGCTCACGTACCCGGCGTATCCCGTACGGCGCGTGCCGGCGCTCCAGTCCATGGCAGAAGACGTGCTCCAGCCCTGGTACTGGCTGTACGCGTTTCGCACGCCGCGCTACGCCCCGGACTGGCGCGCCACCGGCGTCCCGCGCCGGCGCCTCGAGCAGCTCGGTCTCGTCCCGCGGGGCGCGTGGCGCGAGCGTGGTATCGGAACGACGGTGCTCGGCGGGGCCGCGTCGACGATCCGAGGAGATTCCAACGCGACGTACGGAACGGCCGTCGGCCTGTCACTCTGGCGCAACTTCTGGGTACGGCTGCGCGCCGGTCACGTCGAGCTGATGGGCGGGTATCAGAAGTTCTCGCGGCGGACCGGAGCCCAGGGCTCGCTGTTCGTGTATCCGATCACCGCCAACGCCGTGTTCGCGCTTCCGGCGGCGCGCCTCCGCCCGTACATCACGGTCGGCGGCGGTGCCTACGGCTGGGAGTCACAGATCCGAACCACGGGCGCGACGCAACTCGAGACGGCGGGCTGGAGCGCGGGCTGGACCGCCGGTGGCGGCATGGAGTACTACCTGCGCCCCCACGTGGCATTCGACGTCGCCCTGCGCTTCCACCGGGCCACGGGGCGGGACGCCGTCGCGCAGCTCGGCGGGGATGGGCTGCGCTTCACGACGGTGTGGATCGGACACTATCTGCGGTTCTGAGACGGTCTCCCTACCGCCCGTAGCTGATCCGGTACACCGCGCCCGCATGATCGTCCGACACGAGCAGCGCCCCGTCGGGCATCACGAGGACGTCCACCGGACGGCCCCAGGCGCTGCGGCGCATGCGCCGCAGCCACCCGGAGGCGAACGGCTCATACCGCGGCTCGCCGTCGTCCAACCGCACCGTCGTCAGGCGGTAGCCCACGGGGATGAGCCGGTTCCACGATCCGTGCTCGGCGATGACGATGCGACCCCGGTAGGCGGGGGGGAACATCGATCCGGGGTAGAATCGCATCCCGAGCGACGCAACGTGCGCATCGAGCCGCACGACGGGCTGCACGAACTCGGTGCACCCGCGCGCCGTGAACTCGGGATCGGGCACAACGCCCCCGTGGCAATAGGGGAAGCCGAAGTGTTGTCCGGCAGCGGTCGCACGGTTCAGCTCGTCGGGCGGGGTGTCCGCGCCCATCCAGTCGCGGCCGTTGTCGGTGAACCACAGCTCGCCCGTCGCCGGATGCCAGTCGAACCCGACCGAGTTGCGCACGCCGCGGGCGAAGATCTCGGGCTCGCCGCCATGCACGTCCAGCCGCAGGATCGTGCCCAGCCGGGCGTCGTCCCGGAGACACGCGTTACAGGGCGCGCCGGAGCCCACGTAGAGCAGACCGTCCGGGCCGAACGCGATGAACCGCAGCGCGTGCCACCCTTCCCGCGGCAGCGCCGCCGTGACGAGCGCCGGCTCGGGCGGTGATCCCAGGCGGTCCTCGATCGAGTCGAACCGCCACAGGCGCCCGATGTCGGCCACGAAGAGCGCGCCATCCCGGAACGCGACGCCGGTGGGCTGGTCGAAGCCACCACCCAACCGGTACACCGAGTCCGCGCGGCCGTCGCCGTCGGGGTCGGTCAGCGCGTAGACCACCGACGCGCCGCGCGCCCCGACGAACACGGTGCCGTGCGCACCGCGGGCCAGCGAGCGCGCGCCCGGAACCGAGTCGGCGAAGCGTGCGATGTGGAAACCGTCGGGCAGACGGATGGCCGACAGGTCCCCCGGTCCGGGCGGCAGGCCCCGCATCCAGAGCACACCGGCCAGGACGACGAGCAGCAGTCCGAGGACGATGGCGGGACGGCGGCTCACGCCGCCACGCGCCCCCGGCGTCGCCAGGTGAGCCACAGTCCGACCACGCCCGCGAGTGCGAGCGTCAGCGTGAGCAGCGGCACCACGGTGAGCCGGTGCGCCACGACCACCAGCGTCTCCGCCGCGCCGGCGTGATCGATCCGTCGGACCCGCGGTGTGCCGAGCAGGTCGCGCATCCACCCGCCGACGACGCCACCCAGGCCGCCGTACGCGAAGCGCCGCTCGAGCACGTAGCAGGCGCCGTCCGGCCCGGCGGCGGCACCCACGGGGTACCACGGCCAGCGCACGTCGCGCACCATACCGCCCTCCCCGCCGTACACGTGCACGCGCCGCGCGCCGTAATCGACGACGCATGTCCCGGCGCTGTCGCGCGCGGCGACCGCGCTGACGAACGCGAACGCGCCCGTGTCCGTCGCCGCCCGGACGCCGCCCCCGCGGGGGATGTCCCACACCCGGTTGCCGACGACGAGGTACACGGAGCCGTCGCGGGCCACGCTGGCCGACACGGCGGAGCCCAGGGGCAGTCCGTGCGCCCGCTCCCGCAACGAATCGGTCGGCGTGAGCACGAGGAGCGAGCCGTTCAGCAGAAAGTAGGCGTTCCCGTCCCGGTCCAGTGCGGCAAAGGCGAATGGGTCGCCGGCGAGCCGCACCGCGTCGCCCCGGCTGGGGAACGTCATATCCTGGCGCAGGCGCTCGAATCGCGGCACGAGCGCCGTCGCGAAGTGACTCTCCGCCGTCACTGCCGAATCGCCGATCAGGAACAGGCGGTCGGAGTGCATGCCGCCGGCGACGCGCACGAGCCCGTCGCGGCCGTCCAGCCGCCACAGGATGTCGCGCGCCGTGTCCACGAACCAGATCCGGCCCCGCCCGTCCACGGCGATGCCGCGTCCGGGGTGGGCCGCGAGGGTGGTCGCGCTGACCGTGAGCAGGACCGCGAGGACTGCCGCGGCCCGGGGGCGCCGTCGTGTGGTGGTCCCTCGTCCCTGCATGGCTACCTCCTTGCCGCGTGCAAGATCGCCGCGATCGAGCGGTCCGCATCCGCCTTCCCCGTCGCCCAGTTACTCACCGAGATCCGCATCGCGGCCTGCCCGCGCCAGGTGGTCCCCGACAGCCAGCAGGTGCCGTCCTCCTGTACCCGCGTGATGACGTCGCGCGTGAACGCGTCCGCGTCGCCACCCCCGGGGGGATCGAACCGCACCAACACCTGGTTGAGCACGACCTCATTGAGCACCGCGACGCCCGGCACCGCGGCGAGGCGCTCGGCCATCCGCCGGGCCACGGCGACAGCCGCGCTCGATCAGCTCCGCGACCCCCTGCCGTCCCAGCGCGCGCAGCGCCGCATACACCGTGAAGCCCCGCGCGCGGCGCGAGAACTCCGGCACCCAGTCGAGCTCGTCGCGCACCTCGCCCGCGCCCTTGATCAGGTACTCGCCCCCCACCGCCATCGCGGCGTGCAGCGCCGCCGCCTCCCGCACGATCGCGATGCCATTGTCGTAGGGGACGTTGAGCCATTTGTGAGCGTCGGTGGCCCAGCTGTCCGCCAGCTCCACTCCCTCCACCAGTGCGCGGCGTGATGGCGCGGTGCGGGCCCACAGTCCGAACGCGCCATCGACGTGCACCCAGGCGCCCCGCTCCCGCGCCGCCGCCACGATGTCCGGCATCGCGTCGCACGCCCCGCTGTTGACGTTGCCCACCTGGGCGCAGACGATGGTGGGACCGTCGGCGCGCGCCAGCGCCGCCGTCAGCGCGGCGACGCGCAGGCGGCCCTGTTCGTCGGCCGGCAGCCGCACCGCCGTCCCCGCGCCCAGACCGAGCAACCGCAGGGCGGCGAACAGCGTCGAGTGCGCCTGCTCGCTCGCCAGCACGGTGATGCGCGGTGCGTCCGGGAGACCGCGCTCTTCCACGTTCCAGCCGGCGCGGCGCAGGACTTCGTGCCGCGCCGCCGCGAGGCACGTGAAGTTGGCCATCTGGCACCCCGTGACGAACCCGACCCCCGCGTCGGCCGGCAGGCCGAACAGCTCGAGCAGCCACCCCGCGGCCACCTCTTCCACCACGGAGGCGGCGGGCGAGGCCGCGTACACGCCCGCGTTCTGGTCCCACGCCGAGGTGAGCCAGTCGGCACCGACGGTGACGGGCAGGCTGCCGCCGATCACGAAGCCGAAGAACCGCGGCCCCGCCGACGCGATGAGGCCGTCCTCGGCGCCGCGCGCCAGCTCGTCGATCACCCGCTCGGCGGGCACGCCGTGCTCGGGCAACGGACCCCCCAGCGCGGCGCGCAGCTGCGCCACGTCGGCCCGGGCGCGGACCGGCCGATCCGGCAGCGATGCGAGGAAGCGTTCGGCGTGCCGCGCGGCGGCGCGCAGGGGAGCGGGATCGAACACGGGTCGTCCGGGGACAGGGTGTCGAAGGTTAACCTGGCCGGCCGTGGGCGGTAAACGACGCCTGAGATTCTCGTGAAGGCGGCTTGCAGGTCGCGCCGCACTCTCGCCACGCGGTCTATACTTGTTGCCATGAACAATCTGGACGCCATTCTCCGACCCCGCACGGTGGCCGTGATCGGCGCCTCGCGCTCGCCCAACACCATCGGGCACCAGGTGCTGGCAAACCTCATCGGCCACGGGTTCACGGGCTCGGTCTATCCCGTCAATCCCCACGCGCCGTCGGTGCACTCCGTGAAGGCGTTCCCATCGGTCGGGGCGATCCCGGACGCCGTGGATCTCGCGGTCATCGTCGTGCCCCAGCCGCACGTGCTCGGCGTCGCCGAGGAATGCGGCCGGGCCGGAGTCCGCGGCCTGGTCGTCATCTCGGCGGGATTCCGCGAGGTCGGGGGCGACGGCGTGGACGCCGAGCGCCGCCTGGTGGACATCGTCGAGCGGCATGGCATGCGCATGGTCGGGCCGAACTGCATGGGCGTGCTCAACGCGCATCCCGATTACGCGATGAACGCGACGTTCGCACCCACCATGCCGCCGTTCGGGCACGCCGCGTTCGTCTCCCAGTCCGGCGCGTTGGGCGTCAGCGTGCTGGACTACGCGGCCGAGTACGGCATCGGGATCGCGCAGTTCGTCTCGGTGGGCAACAAACCGAACGTCAGTGGCAACGACCTGCTGCTGCAATGGGAGCACGACCCCGACGTGCAGGTCGTCCTCATGTACGTCGAGAGCTTCGGCAATCCGCGCAAGTTCTTCGAGATCGCCTCGCGCATCACCAAGACCAAGCCCATCATCGCGGTGAAGTCGGGCAAGTCGCGGTCCGGCGCGCGCGCTGCGGCGTCGCACACCGGGGCGCTCGCCGCGAGCGACCGGGCCGTGGAGGCGCTGCTGGCGCAGGCCGGGGTGCTGCGGGCGGGGTCCATCGAGGAGCTGTTCGACATGGCGATGGCGTTCTCGGGCCCGCCGCTGCCGCGCTCCCGCCGCACGGCCGTCCTGACGAACTCCGGCGGCCCGGGAATCCTCGCGGCGGACGCACTCGAGATGCACGGGCTCGAGCTGCCCGACCTCGAGGCGCGCACCGTGGCGCGCCTGACACCGCTGTTCCCGCCCCATGCCTCGGTCCGCAACCCGCTCGACATGATCGCCTCGGCGACCGCGGCCGACTACCAGACGGCGCTCGACGCGATCCTCACGGACGAGCGCGTGGACGCGGCCGTCGCCATCTTCGTGCCGCCGCTCGGCATCCGGCAGGAAGACGTCGCGGAATCGATCGTGCGCGTGGCGGAGCGCCACACGGCCAAGACCGTGCTCGCCGTGCTCATGGGCCGGGAGGGCTTGCCCCAGGGCAAGGCCGAGCTGCACCGCGCCGGCGTCCCCGCCTACATCTTTCCCGAATCGGCCGCGCGGGCCCTGGCCGCGCTGCGGCGCCAGCGGGAGTGGCAGGCACGCCCCGACGTGGCGACTCCGCCGCTGACCGTGGACCGCGAGGCGGTCGCCGCCATCGCCGCGCGGGCGCGCGCGGCGGGACGCGCGAAGCTGTCGGAGGTCGAAGCGCTGGCGGTGCTCGAGGCGTACGGGATCCCGACCGCGCCCGCGCGGCTGGCCCGCGATCCCGACGACGCCGCCCGCATCGCCACCGAGATCGGGTTCCCCGTGGTGCTCAAGATCGTGTCGCCCGAGATCATCCATAAGACCGACGTCGGGGGCGTGCGGACCGACGTGGACACCGTCACGGAGCTCAAGCTCGCGTGCGTCGAGATGCTCGACGCCGTGCGGCGCCAGGCGCCCCACGCGGCCGTGGACGGCATTCTCGTGCAGCAGATGGTGCGCGGCGGGCGCGAGACGATCACGGGCATCACCCGCGACCGCGCGTTCGGGCCGCTCGTCATGTTCGGACTGGGCGGGGTTTACGTCGAGGCGATCCGCGACGTGGTGTTCCGCATCGCGCCGATCCGTCCCCTCGACGCCCATGACATGATGCGCGGGATCCGCGGCGTCGCCATCCTGGACGGCGTGCGCGGGGCGCCCCCGGTGGACTTCGCCGCGGTGGGCGACGTGCTGCTCCGGGTCTCGCGTCTCGCGGTGGATCTTCCGGAGATCGCCGAGCTGGATATCAACCCGCTGCTCGTGTTCCCCGACCGGGTGCTGGCGGTGGACGCGCGGGTGCTGGTCGGGGACGAAAGACCAGGATGAGGGATGGGGGACGAGGGACGAGGGACGAGGGACGGGGGGCGGGGGGCTCCGTGGCACGCGCTGGATGTCGCGGACGTTCTCGCCCGGCTGGGAACTCGCCCTGAGGGACTGACCGCCGCCGAGGCGCGCGAGCGGCTCGCGCGCCACGGCCCCAACGCGCTCCCCCCGCCCCGCCCCTTCCCCTGGTGGCGCATCCTCGCCGATCAGCTCGCCAGCACCGTCGTCCTCCTCCTCGTGTTCGCCGCGGGGCTGTCGCTCGTGGCGGGCGACCCGATCGACGCCGCGGCCATCGCCGCCGTGCTGATCCTCAACGTCGCCATCGGCGTCGGGACCGAGCTGCCCGCGCGACGCGCCATCGAGGCCCTGCACGCGCTCGAGGCCCCGCGGGCGATCGTGTTGCGCGACGCGCATCCGATCGAGATCCCGGCCCGCGAGCTCGTGCCGGGAGACGTCGTCGTGCTCGAGGCGGGGAGCGCCGTGCCCGCCGATGCGCGGCTCCTGGCCGCCACGGAGCTCCGCGCGGTCGAAGCCACCCTCACTGGCGAGTCGGCGCCGGTCGCGAAACGCGCGACCGCCACCGTCGCCGCCGACGCACCGCTCGCCGAGCGCCCGACGGCCGTGTACACGGGCACGGTGATCGCCGCGGGACAGGCGCGCGCCGCCGTGGTGGCGACGGGCGTGGCCACGGAGCTCGGCCGGATCGGCCAGCTCGTTGGCGCGATCACGCCGGCGCGCACGCCGCTCGAGCGGCGGCTCGATCGGCTGGGGCGATGGCTCGCCGTCGTCGCCCTCGCGGTGGCCGCGATGATCGGCGGCCTCAGCGCGCTCCAGGGCGCCCCGTGGAGCGAGGTCATGCAGCTGGCCATCGCGCTCGCCGTCGCGGCCGTGCCCGAGGGGCTCCCCGCCGTCGCCACGATCACGCTGGCGCTCGGCGTGCGCCGCATGGCGCGCCGCCGCGCCCTGGTGCGCCGCCTGCCCGTCGTCGAGACGCTCGGCTCGGCAACCGTGGTGTGCACCGACAAGACGGGCACGCTCACGACCGGCGAGATGACCGCCACGCGGCTGTGGGTACCGGCCGCGGCCCACGCCGACGTCCGCGTGACGGGCGCCGGTTACGCGCCGGTGGGTGAGCTCCTCGCGGGCCACGCGCGCATCGACCCGCGCGCCGATCGAGCGCTCACGGACATGCTCGCCGCCGCCGCACTCGCCACCCACGCGGGGCTGACCGAGGAGCCGACCGACGCCGGCCCGCGCTGGATGGCCACGGGCGACCCGACCGACGTCGCCATGTTGGCACTCGCCGGCAAGGCCGGGCTCGCGCGGGACGACCTGCTCCGCGACTGGCCGGAGGCCGGGTTGCTGCCGTTCGCGAGCGAGCGCGCCCTGATGGCGAGCTTCCACCAGGCACGCGACGGCACGCTCGTGGCGCGAGTGAAGGGCGGGCCCGCCGCCGTGCTGGCGCGCTGCCGCGCCGCGCGCGGGCGCGACGGCGAGCGGCCGCTCGACGGCGCGCGGCGGGAAGACATCGACGCACGCAACCTCGCGTTCGCCGCGGAGGGGCTGCGCGTCCTCGCCGTGGCCGAGGGCACGGTGTCGGGCACCGACGACGCCGCGCTCGCGGGCCTCACGTTCCTCGGCCTGGTCGGGCTGAGCGATCCGCCGGCGCCCGGGGTCGAGGATACCATCCGCCGCTTCCGCGACGCGGGCCTGCGCACCGTACTCGTCACCGGGGATCAGCACCGCACGGCGGTCGCCCTGGGGCGCCGGATCGGCCTGCTCGATCGCGACGCCGCAGCGGCGGAAGGCCGCGACCTCGACCGCCTCCCCGACGAGGCCTTGCCCGCGCTCGCCGCGCGGGTGACGGTCGTGAGCCGCGTCAGCCCCGAGGCGAAGCTCCGCCTGGTGCGGGCCATCCAGGACTCGGGCGACATCGTGGCGATGCTGGGGGACGGGGTGAACGACGCGGCCGCGTTGCGCCAGGCGAACATCGGGGTCGCCATGGGACGGCGCGGCACCGACGTCGCGAAGCAGGCCGCGGCCGTCGTGCTCCAGGACGACCGGTTCGAGACGGTGGGCGCGGCGATCGAGGAGGGCCGGGTGATCGCCGACAACATCCGCAAGTTCGTCTTCTATCTCTTCAGCTGCAACCTGGCCGAGATCCTCGTGTTCTTCGGCGCGGCGCTGGCGGGCTGGGCTGTGCCGCTGCTGCCGCTTCAGATCCTGTGGCTCAACCTCGTCACCGACACCTTCCCCGCGCTCGCCCTGGCGCTCGAGCCGGGCGAGCCCGACGTGATGCGCCGGCCTCCCGAGAACCCGCGCGCGCCGATTCTGTCGCGCGCAGGGGCGCAGGCCGTGTTCGGCTACGCCATCCTGCTGGCGGGCGTCACGCTCGCGGCGGTGGGATGGGGACTCGCCAGTGGCGATGGTGCCACCGGTCGGGCGACGACCCTCGCGTTCCTCACGCTGGGCGTGGCGCAGGTATTCCACCTCGGCAACGCGCGCTCCACGGCGCCGGTCGCCACGCGCGACCGGGCGCTCGCCAACCGCCACGCCGTCTGGGCAGCGATCCTCGCGATCGGCCTGCAGGCCCTCGCCGTCGGCTACCCGCCGCTCGCCGCCCTGCTCGGCACGGTGCGGCTCGACGTCCGCGATTGGGTCGTGGTGCTGGGGCTCGGGGCGATGCCCGCGGTCGTCGGTCAACTGCTCAAGGGCGCCGCCACCCGGGCGAAGGGCGGTAACGGGCGGTAGCTTCCGCGCCCATGCCCCGTCCCATCCTGCTGCTCCTGTCGGTCGCGCTGAGCCGCGTCGTCGCGGCCCAATCTCCGCCGGCCTCCGACCTCTGGCTGGCTGAGCTGACCCCCGCGGGCCTCGGCGTCCCGGTCAACGTCACGGCGCGCCCGGGATACGACAATCAGCCCGCGTTCCTGGCGGACGGCCGCGCTTTCTATTACACGGTGATCGGCGAGGACGGACAGGCGGACATCTGGCGCTACGACATCGCGTCCGCCCATCGGACGCGCGTCACGACGACGCCCGAGAGCGAGTACTCGCCCACGCCGCTGCCTGGCGGATCAGGCTTCTCGGCCGTCCGGGTCGAGCGCGACTCGACCCAGCGGGTGTGGCGATTCGACGCCGACGGCGGCGGGGCGGCGCTCGTCCTCGAGCGCGTGCGCGCCGTCGGCTATCACGCGTGGATCGATGGCGCCACGGTCGTGCTGTTCATCGTCGGCGAGCCGCACGCGCTGGTGGTGGCCGACGCCCGCAGCGGCCGGGCCGACACGGTCGCGCGGGACATCGGCCGCGCGCTCGTGCGGGTGCCCGACCAACCCGCGGTCAGCTTCGTCCTGCGGGTGTCGGCCGACGAGCACTGGCTCGCCGCCGTGGATGCGAGTCGCGCGATCCACCGGCTCGTACGGCTCCCGGCCGCCGCCGAGTTCCACGCGTGGACCCCGGACGGCGCCGTGCTGGCGACGGCGGGGACGCGCGTGCTCTCGTGGCGACCGGGCGAGGACGCATGGCGGGAGGTCGCCGACCTCGCGCCGGCCGGACTGCGCGACCTCACGCGGCTCGCCGTCAGCCCGGACGGCCGGTGGCTCGCAATCGTCGCGCTGCCGCAACCCTGACCCATTCGCTCGAGGCGTCTATGCGCTGTGATGCCGCACTCGTCCCGCTGATCCTGCTCGCCGTCACCACGGGGACGGCCCAACAGCCTCAGGCGCCCCGACGCACCGCGGCGGACCCGCGGGCAGTGGTGACCCGCGCGGTGGCCGCGATGGGGGGCGACTCCGCGCTGCGCGCCGTGCGCGCGGTGGCCCTGGAGTACTACGGGGTCCAGTTCAGCCTGGGCCAGGAGGAGACGCCTCGCTCTCCTGCGCGCGCGAACGCCGTCGCCGGTCGGATCGTCTCGGAGTACGCGGGCTGGCGCCGGCTCTCGGCGGTCGAGCTGCGCCTGCCGACGGGCGCGGTCAACCGGCCGCGCCGGGTCACGGCGGGCGGGATCGGGATGCTCGAGGCCCAGGGGCGTCTCACCGCCGACAACCCCGGGACTGTGGCGGGCGAGGAGACCAGCATGCGCCGGGCCCCCGAGCGGCTGCTCCTCGCGGCGCTCGATCGGCCCGGCGCCCTCACCGCCCGCCGTCCCCGCCAGTGGCGTGGTGAGCTGATGGACGGCGTGCACTTTGCCGCCGGCCCTGACACGCTCGATCTCTGGTTCGACCGGCCGACGGGCCGCCTCGCGGTGACCGAGCGGGTGACCGACGACGCGATCCTCGGCGACCGGCAAACGGTCACGTGGTACACCCGCTGGCAGCCGACCGACGGGGTGTGGTTCGCGCGGCAGACGGACATCGAGGTCAACGGTCGCCTGCAGGTGCATTCCAACGTCACCGCGGTGACGGTCAACCCCGAGACGCCCGACTCGCTGTTCGCGATCCCCGATTCGATCGCCGCGCGGGCGCCGCGGGGTGATCCCGCGCCGGCGCCGGTCACCGTGACGCTCGCCGAGCTGGCCCCTGGCGTGTGGCGCGCCGAGGGCGGATCCCATCATTCGCTGGTGGTCGAGCAGGCGGCTGGGCTCGTGGTGGTGGAGGCGCCGCAGCACGCGCGCCGGTTCAACGCGGTGCGCGACACGCTGCGGAGCCGGTTCGCCGGCAAGGCCGTGAGCGTGGTGGTGAAGCATGAATATTGCGCGAGGCCACTGCATCACCAATTCTAAACAGCTGAAACTGACCGTTCTCGTTTCGGATGACAGTCTGCGCTTGACCTGCGACCAGCGCTTCATAGTCGATTTCTCCGCCATTGGATGAAAGCGGCTTCAGCCCAAAGTACAGGTCATCCAGCGGCGTGGTGGCGTACTCGACGACCACTTGGTCCACCAGCCGTTCGCCTGTTGTTTCACCATTGTAGGCACTTACCAGTGTTGCCGAGATCTTGTTGCCTTCCCGCTTGAGAGATTTTATGCGGGTCATGGTTGTGATCTGTGCGCCATGGCTGTGCAGTTTCTCGATGTAAGGGACAAGGTTCAGCCCGCCGATTTCCGGAGCAAACATCCGCTCAGACGAAACAACTTCCAGCTTTGCGTCATGCTCAAGTATCACCTCGGTTGCTGCCATGCCTGGATGTGCGCCGTTGTCGTCATACATCAGCACATCATCGGCAACACTCACCTCGCCGGAAATAATATCCCAGCTGGACGTGGCAAGCTCTGCTCCGTTTGCGATGGCATCTTCGCGCGGCAGTCCTCCGGTTGCTATGATCACCACTTCTGGCTCCAAGTCAGTTACATCGTCAGGTTCTGCATAGGTGTTGTACCTGACATCAACGCCAAGGCGTTCCAGCTGTTTGACGCGCCAGTCCACTATGCCAATGAGTTCTGACCTTCGTTTTACCTGTGCAGCCAGTCTGACTTGTCCACCTGCCTGAGGTGCGGCTTCCAGCACAGTGACCTTGTGTCCACGTTCAGCGGCTACACGTGCTGCTTCCAGGCCTGCGGGGCCTGCGCCGACTACGACCACATGGCGGAGCCTGCCTGTTGTCTTTGCGATGTCGTGAGGCATGGTGGCCTCGCGGCCTGTGGCGGCGTTATGCACACACGAAGTGCCGCGGCCTTCGTAAATTCGGTCCAGGCAGTAGGTGGCTCCCACGCAAGGACGCACTTCATCCTCGCGGCCTTCCATGACCTTTCGGGCGATGTGCGGATCTGCGATGTGGGCGCGGGTCATGCCAACCATGTCCAACTTGCCCTCTGCAACCGCATGACGGGCTGTTGCGACATCATTGATGCGCGCGGCATGAAACACCGGAAACCTTGTTTCAGCGCGCACTTGTCCGGCAAAATCAAGATGTGGTGCCGAGGCCATGCCTGTTACCGGGATCACGCGCGAAAGGGGACCATCATGTTCAATATGGCCTCTGATGATGTTGAGGAAGTCCACATGCCCGGTGGCAATCATGCGACGGCAGATTTCTAGCCCTTCATCGCGTGACAGACCCTTGTCCATATCCTCGTCCGCCACCAGTCGTAATCCGACGATGAAGTCCGCCCCGATGCGCTCTCGGATGGCATCCAGAACACGATGGGTAAAGCGCAGACGGTTGTCCAGTGAACCGCCATGCTCGTCGGTGCGGTTGTTGATGGCAGGTGACCAGAACGAGTCCAGCAGGTGGCCGTAGCATTCCAGCTCAAAGCCATCGAGCCCGGCCTCCTTCATGCGTTCTGCCGCATCTGCATAGTCGCGCACGATGCGGTCCATGTCCCAGTCTTCCATGACCTTGGGAAATGCCCGGTGGGCGGGTTCTCGAACGTTGGACGGGGATACCACAGGCAACCAGTCAGCCCCGTTCCACACGGTCCTGCGGCCAAGATGCGTGAGCTGTATCATGCACGCTGCACCATGTTCATGGCAGGCATCGGCCATGCGTTTCAGCCAAGGCACGATCTCGTCCTTGTAAGCATGCAGATTGCCGAACACCGGAGATGAGTTCACGCGACACAACCGCGGACCCTGCTGTCATTGTCAGGGCAATGCCACCCTTTGCCTTTTCCTCGTGGTAGCGGATGTACTGATCTTTTGGCAGCCCGTCTTCATGATAGTTTGGCTCGTGGCTGGTGGACATGAACCGGTTGCGCAACGTCAGATGTTTCAGTTGAAACGGTTGCAGCAGTGGATCATTGGCGCGGTGTACTGTGGTCATATTGTGAGAACTCCCCGATAGGCTGCAGCTATTCTGCAGGGGCCGCGGCGGGTGATGCAACCTTTTTAAGGATGGTTTCGTTGCCCGGTTGAGGGTCTCGCGGAATAAGTAGCGACAACAACAAGGACACACACGCCATGCCAGCGCCAATAATGAACACCCATGAAGGATGCGCCAGCCACAAGATGCCAAACAGCACCGGAATGACGACTGCTGCAATGTGGTTGATCGTAAAGGCGACGCCAGCCGTAGGGGCGATATCTGCGGGGTCTGCAATTTTCTGGAAGTAGGTCTTCTGGGCTATCGCCATGGCAAAGAACGCGTGATCAATGAGGTATAGCGTTGCTGCAATCCAGGCGTTTTCCACAAAGGCGTAGGCCATGAAAACCCCGATCAGCCCGACATACTCGATGACCAGCATGCGGCGTTCGCCCAGCTTCACGATGAAGTTGCCGATCTTGGGCGCTATCCACATGTTGAAGGCAGCGTTGACAAGAAAGAGCGCTGTGATTGCTGCGACTGAAAAGCCGAATTTCTCAACCATCATGAAGCCTGCAAACACGATGAATATCTGGCGGCGCGCACCGGACATGAAGGTCAGCGCGTAATAGAGCCAGTAGCGCTTTCGCATCAAAAGATGCTTGTGTTGCGGCACGTCTTCGCGAAACTTTGGAAAGCCGAACCAGGCAAGTCCGGCAAGCAGCACTGTCAAGCCGCCGCCTGCCAGATAAACCGACGAAAAGTCCAGACTGAGCAGGTTCCACGTCAGAAAAATCAGCGCATAGGCTGCTATGGTCGCAAATGATCCGGCAGCGATTATGCGGCCAAGCTGGCGAGGAGCATCGCCTTTTGGCAACCATTGCAGGGACAGTGACTGGTTGACTGTCTCGAAATAGTGAAACCCGACTGACATGATAAAGGTTGTGATATAGAACCCCGTTGCAGTCGGAAAATATCCTGTCAAGGCGGTGCCCAGCCCGCAAAGCGCAAGGGCGATAAAGGCGAAGGTTTGCTCACGCCATATGAGAAACAAGAACACTGCGGTGAATGCCAGAAACCCTGGAATTTCGCGGATTGACTGGAGTATGCCAATTTCCTTGCCGGTGAAGGCAGCCCCTTCAATGGCAAAATTATTCAACAGTGCAGACCATGTTGAGAACGCGATTGCGTTGGCCGCGACCATGAGTATGAGTAGGTTGACGGGTGTGCGCCAGCCGGTTGCCTCTGATAGTCTGATTTCGTGATGCCTGCCCATGATGGTTGGCAATCTACCATCACAGCAGTGTTCTTGAGTAGGACTATTTGCGAGTGATGAGTTTTACCAGAGACGCAGTCTTTTGCCGGATGAAACCGGGCGCGCGCAGGTATGCCGAGCGCAGCATGGGGCGAAGTATCCGGATGTAAATCGTGTAGTGAATTACACCTCGCAGAGACAGGGGCAGGGCAAAATCACTGACACTTACCGTTCCGGAAGACCATGATGCCTTGTAGGCATCGCCGGGCACCATCAGGTCGAAGGTGGCGATATTGTCAGCCAGCGCGAGCCGCTGGGAGCGGTCCATGTGCAGGCGTGCCGGTGACAGGTCGGTAAGTTCAGGATCGTGTGCAGTGATGAATGCGCAATGGCGGCCCATGTAGCGCAATCCCAGTTCCTGCGAAATGCTGCGATCACCCGCCTTTAGTTCTGACAGGACTGTTTTCACACGCGATCCGTCGCGCTGACTCAAAGATGTCAAGAATGCAGTCATCTGGGTCGAGCGCAGGGCGGACGTATGCAAACCACGCTCGGCAATCCACATCTGCTTGAAGTTCAGCACTTTTTCACACAGCTGGTTGAAGGTGTTGCCATTTGTGTACTTGGTAAAGCTGACTGGACCAAGTTGCTCAATCGCGTTGGAAGACGACGACGGCGTCTGCCGCTACGGGCCGAATCTGCAGATCGACCCCGGCGACGACCTCTTTCATCTGGCGCTGCCCCCGGCCGTTTGCCACTCGACCACTCGTGGGATATCGCCCCGCTCTTCGGCCTGCGCGACAACGGCCACTTTGTGATCGGCTGGGCCGGGTTCGAGTACGTCTGGCCCTCGTTCCGCTTCCGGCCGGGGAGTCGGCGGCGTTGCCGACGAAGCGACCGTGCTGGATGAGGCGATTGCCGCACTGGGTCACAAACGCCGGGCGGCGTCTTTATCGGTGGCGCGCGCGGGGATATGGTCGAGCGGTGCCGCGCTCTACCGGCGGGCTCGAGCCGCGGCTCGACGAGGAGGGAGTGCGGGCACTGGTGTTCGAACTGGGCCTCGACTACGACAATCTGGCCGGGACGACGAAGGCGGCGAAGCTGCGGGAGATGGTGCTGTTTCTGGAGCGCGACCAGCAGCTGTCGCGGCTGGTGGACCGGTTAAGCAGCAGCCCGGCGTACGCCGGGCTGCTGGATGGGTCGGGTTAGGGGAGAGCCGTTCGGGCGTCTGTCTCTACACGGGGACGGGGAGCGGGTAGGTGATGCCGGTCAGCGCTTCGGACACGTCCCACAGCCGGCCGGCGGTGTTCATGTCGTTGGACGCTCCCGAGCCTTTGATCTTCGTCGGGTAGCCGCGAATGTAGAAGCTGTCGGGGCCGTAGAACTCGCCCCCTTTCACGTCAGGCGCGGTCGCGGCGTAAAGCTGCGGCAGGCTGCCCGTCTCCGAGCTTTGGGCCAGGAAGTTCATCATGACATCGTAGACGCCACCCTCCATTTTGGAGCCGCTCACTTCGGCCGTCGTCGCTTGCAGATTGGTGCTGGCCAGGCCGGGATGGGCGACGACGCTGATCGTGTCCGCGCCGGCGGTTGTCAGGCGGCGCTGGAGCTCGCGGGCGAACAGCAGGTTGGCCAGCTTGCTCTGGCCGTAGGCGCGGTCAGCGGCGAGTACGAACTCTCGCCCTGCAGGTCGTCGAAGTCGATCCTGCCCGGCCGGTGGGCCATGCTGCTGACCGTCACGACCCGGCTGCCGGGGCGGCCAGCAGCGTCGGCAGCAGCAGGCCGGTCAGGGCGAAGTGGCCGAGGTGGTTGACGCCGAACTGCATCTCGAAGCCGTCGGCGGTTTCGCTGCGCGGGGGGTCCATGACACCCGCGTTGTTGATCAGCAGGTCGAGCCGGTCGTATTCGGCGGTGAAAGGCCTCGGCGAAACGCGATCGAGTCGAGGTCTGCCAGGTCGAGCTGGATGTGGTCATCGACACGTCCGGTGGGTCGGTGGCTTCGATGCGTGGCGAGCGGCGTCTCGCCTTCGTCTGGTTGCGGCAGGCCATCACGACGTGGGCGCCCGTCCCGCAGCGAGCGCCTGGGCGGTCTCGTAGCCGATGCCGCTGTTGGCCCCCGTCACGATGGCGATCCGGCCGGTCTGGTCGGGGATGTCGTTCATCGTCCACTTGGTCATTGGTCAGAACTCCTTATATTTTCTGCCGAGGAGTCTAGCAAATTGCGGACGTCGAGAGAATGGCTGTTCTATCTCCGTTCACGATTGCCCTACGGTATTTGCAAAGTCGCTGTCCGCTGCGAGTTGAGACCACGCAGCTGGCGGTCAGTGCGTCAAGCCGCACGGCTGCCCCGTCGATGCCGGCCGCGTAGCCCGTTCTTCAACCCACTTTGAGTGGGTGTGTCTCGCCGGGCGGCCACAGCCTTCCACACGCTGGCAGACTATGGAACAGCCCACAGGATTGCCCGGACAACGGTAGCGTCCCGGCCGGGGACTGGTAAGATGGAGACGATGGAACTGGCTGTCTCTGAATCCGATTTCCCCGCCCGCTTGCTGCACCGCCTGGACGCCATCGGACGTTCGCTGGCGGCCGAACCAGACGCGCTGGCGCTCATCGGCCTGGGGTCGGTCGGGCTGGAGCTGGAACGGCTCGACGACTACTCCGACCTCGACTTCTTTGTCATCGTGGCCGACGGGACACAGGCGCACTTTCTGGATGACCTGGCCTGGCTGGAGCGGGTCGCGCCGGTGACGTACCGGTTCCGCAACAACCACGACGCGCTCAAGCTGTTGTTCGCCGACGGCGTCTTCTGCGAGTTCGCCGTCCTGTCCGACCGGGAGCTGCCGGGTATCCCTTTTGCCGAAGGGCGCGTCGTCTGGAAACGGCCGTCGGTCCCGGAGACGATCGGCCGGCCGCAGAAGCCGCTGCCCGCACCCGACGCCCGCACGGAAGCGTGGCTGCTGGGCGAAGCGCTGAGCAACCTCTACATCGGGCTGGCCCGCTACCATCGCGGCGAGAAGCTGACGGCCGCTCGCTTCATCCAACATTTCGCGGTCGAGCGGGTGGTCGAGCTGGCCCGCCCGGCAGAGCGAGCCGGCCCCTGGTTATGCAATCCGTTCGGGCTGGACCGCCGCTTCGAGCAGCGCTACGGGACGGCCGCTGCCTATCTGCCGTCGTTTGCGCAGGGGTACGAGCGCTCGCCCCAGTCAGCCGCGGCTATTCTGCGCTGGCTGGAGGCCTACTTCGACGTCAATCCAGCAATGGCTGCGGCGATCCGGGCTTGGCTGCCAGCAGACGCAGATGACTCGGCCTGACGGACGGAAGCTGACTCCCTTCCACCGGACGATGAGCACCGGGTAAGATCTGCCGACCGAAATCGGGATGCGCCTATAATTTCGGGATTGCTCGCGGAATAGGAATCATCATGGATCTGCTGAAATCCCTGCTCGACGTTGTCATCCATCTGGATAGTTATCTGCAGAGTTTCGTTACCCAGTTTGGCACACTCACCTACTTGGTACTCTTTGCCATTCTTTTCGCGGAGACGGGACTGGTCATTCTGCCCTTCCTGCCGGGTGACTCCCTGCTCTTCGCGGCGGGCACATTGGCCGCGGTGGGTGCGTTGAAATTGCCGGTGGTGCTGGTGGTGTGCTTTGCGGCGGCGGTGCTCGGCGATACGGTTAACTACGCCATCGGCAAATACGTGGGGCCAAGGGCTTTCAGCGGCAACATCCGCTTCCTGAAGCAGTCGCACCTGCAAAAGACGCAGGATTTCTTCGCCAAACATGGCGGCAAAGCGATCATTCTGGCCCGTTTCGTGCCTATTGTGCGCACGTTTGCCCCGTTTGTTGCCGGTGTCGGCACGATGCAGTACGGCCGGTTCCTGGCCTACAATGTGGTCGGTGGATTCGCCTGGGTGGTCAGCTTTGTACTCCTCGGTTACTTCTTCGGCAACATCCCCATCGTCCGCGACAACCTGGTGTTCGTCATCCCGGCCATCATCGTCCTGTCGCTGGTGCCGATGCTGATCGAACTCATTCGGGCGCGCACCAGCCCGGAGCCTGTCTAGCGCCTTTTCCCGTCGGCCATCACGGTATCTGGCCGAGAATCCACCCTTCCACCCGGCGCAGGCGCGCGTCGTCCGGTTCGCCCGGCGGCCGCGTGCCCAGCGCCACATTGAGCATTCCAAATACGCCGACAACCGCATCGAACGCATCCTCGCCCGCCGCGTGCGGCCCGAACCCATCTTGCAGGCTGTCCCGCAGCTCGGGAGCCAGGGCGATATCGTGGACGGCCGCCCAGTCGAGCAGCGGCCGCGACGCGGCGGCCCGGCTGGCCTGGACCCGCTTGCCCCGTTTGCCGTCCGGCCCCGGCGGGAAGCTCATCTCGAAATGAGTATAGAACTCGCCCGGGTAGCTCTCGGCGACGACGATACGGCCGTCTGCCAAAAGCGCATCCAGCGTTCCCTCGAACGGCCACAGTGCCACGTCGTCACGCTCGCGCAGCGCCGGGCCGAGCAAGATCGCGCCAGGCGGAGATGGCCGCCTTGCCGACCTGCTTTGCCCCCAGCGTCCAGAAGAGCGGGGAAGCGGCGCCGCGTGTGTCGGTTGCTCTATCACACACGCGGTAGAGCTGGTCAATGTCGCTCAGGCCCAGCCCGTCGAGGAGATGCTGCTGTTTGGTGCCGCCGGGGCGTTGGGGGTAGAACGGCCGCTGCAGGTCGATCTCGTCCCTGTGTTCGGCCGGGCGGTAGAAGTCAGCCCACTTCCCCCGGCCCAGCTCTGGCAGCAGCGTGGCGAAGTCGTCGATACCCGCCCGCTCGGCGTAGGCGACAGGCACGCCCAGCGGCAGGTCGAGGCCGAGCAGGATAGGTCCCTCCGGCGCCCGTCTGGCGCAAGCCGGTCGAGCCAGGTAGCCGTCTCGCCGACCGGTTCGGGTGCGCTGACGTGATAGCGGCCGTCGGGGGTGCGCTGGGCGGCAGTTTGCCATCGCTTGCGCGGGTCGATGCTCCAGTCGGCGTGGACGATGAGGGAGGGTGCGTTCATGGTGTCAGTGTCGTATAGAAACCGGGTTTTTCCAAAAAACCCGGTTTCTGATTGCCACTCAACCTGAGACAAGGCATCCGGCTTACAGACGGCCGCCCTGATGTTGCCTAGAATGGGCCTCATCATGTCTGCTGCCCACCCTGCATACCGGCGATTGACCACCGCAGCGGCCGCCCTGTGGCTGATGGCCCGGCCGTTGCAGCTGCTGGCGGTGGCGCTGGTCTATCTGCTCGGGGCTGAAGCCGATGGAAATGCC
>CAVQSR010000002.1:0-8040 GCA_963716055.1 uncultured Gemmatimonadales bacterium
ACGCTGGTCGGCGGCTACAACCGCACCGCGATGGACGCGCGGCTCGTGCTCGAGCGGAGTGACTGGCCCGCCGCGGCCGCCTTCCCCGTGCGGCGGGCGGCGGACGTGTCGCTGCCGGAGATGCTGAGCCGGTTCACGCGGGGCATCGGCGCCGCGCGCAGGGGCGACCTCGCGGCCGCCCGGGCCGAGGTGGCGGCGCTCGACACCATCGAGCGCGGCTTCGCCGGCCGCGACCCCTACTGGGCGCGGATCACCGGCATCAAGCGGCAGGCCGTCGACGCATGGATCCGCCTCGGCGCGGGGGACACGACGGGGGCGCTGGCGGCGGCCCGCGCGGCCGCCGACAGCGAGGCGGTCACCGGGAAGCACCCGGTCACGCCCGGGGAGCTGCTGCCCGCGCGCGAGCTCGAGGCGGACCTGCTCCTGGCCGTGGGTCAGTATGGGGCCGCGCTCGCGGCGTATCGCCAGACGCTCGCGCGCGAGCCGGGCCGCGCGCGCAGCCTGTTCGGCGTGGCGCGGTCGGCCGAGCTGGCGGGCGAGCGCGCCGCGGCGGCGGCGGGCTACCGCGCCTATCTCACCATGATGGAGAAGGCCGACGGCGATCGGCCGGAGCTCGCGCAGGCGCGGGCGGCGCTCGGTGGCACCTAGAGCGCGCGGCGCGATCGCGGCGGCACTGGCCGCCCTCCTGGCCGCGTGCGACAGCACGGGGCCCGCGGCGGGCAGCACGAGCTTCGGCCGCATCCAAGCCGCGATCTTCGATGCGCGCTGCGTCGTGTGCCACAGCGCCGGCACGCCGCACGCGGCGCAATCGGGTCTCGAGCTCACCGCGGGCGCGGCGTACGCCAACCTGGTGGCAGTGGCGCCGCGCAACGCGGCGGCGCACGCCGCCGGCCTGGCCCGCGTCAGGCCGGGCCGACCCGATTCGAGCCTGCTGCTCCTGAAGCTGCACTGGGCGCCCGACCATCATTCCGCCGACTACGGCAACCCGATGCCGCTCGGCGGCCCGCCCCTGGCGGTGGGGCCGGTGGAGTTCGTGCGCCGCTGGATCGCGGCAGGGGCACCGGCGACGGGCGACACGATCGACGCGCGCCTGCTCGCCGACACGACCGCGCAGAGCCTCGCCCCCTTCGAGCCGCTCGCGCCGCCGGCCCAGGGATTCCAGCTGCGCATCGAGCGGTTCGGCGTCGCGCCGCACTTCGAGCGCGAGCTGTTCGTGTATCGGCCGGTCGGGAACGCCGCCACGGCGTTCGTGACCCGGGTGGAAACGGCAATGCGGTCCAACAGCCACCACTTCGTGCTGTACACCTTCCAGAACGGCACGCCGGCGTCCGTCATCCCGCCGTTCGACGTGATGCGCGACATCCGCCGCCCCGACGGCTCGCTCGACTTCGTGGCGATGCAGCCGATGGGGTATCACGTGTTCTTCGGCGGGTCGATGACGCAGCGGAACGCATGGCAGCTGCCCCCGGGCGTGGCGCTCCGCCTGCCGCCGGGGGCCGCCCTCGATCTCAACTCGCACTACGTGAACCGCACCGACGCCGAGCTGCCGGGCGAAGTGAACGCCAACTTCCACACCGTGGATTCGAGCGCGGTGGTGCACGTGGCGCGACCGTTGTTCCTGTCCAACTTCGAGATCACGCTGCCGCCCCGGCAGCGCACCACGCTGGGCCGGACGTTCCTGATGCCGGAGCCCGTCACCGTGTTCATGGTGACCTCGCACATGCACGAGCGCGGCGAGCGGTTCGTGATCCGGATCGTGGGCGGGCCGCGCGACGGCGAGACGATCTACGAGACGACGAGCTGGAGCGCGCCCGACATCGTGACGCTCGATCCGCCGGTCGCGCTGGCGGCGGGGCAGGGCCTGCGCTCGGAGATCACCTGGAACAACACCACGCCCCGCACTATCGGGTTCGGCCTCACGAGCGAGGACGAGATGGGCATCATCTTCGGCTACTTCTACTGCGCGGGGGGGTGCACGACGGGGTCGGTGGGGACGGGGGTGGCCGTGCCGTCGCCGCACCGTTAGGCGCCCGCGAGGAACGCCTCCACCCGCGGCCACGCCCGCATCGTGTCCTCGTAACCGAGCGCCGTGAGGCGCGCGGTGTACGCCGGTTCGAACAGCAGATAACTGAGAAACCCCGTCGCCCCGGCGCGCCGCGCCCCGAGGCGTTCCACGACGAGTCGGACGGCGCGGGGCAGGGAGGAGAACTGGCCCGCCGCGAGCCGCCCGAGATCCGCCGAGGGCCGGAGCACGAGCAGGCGCACGGGGCGCAGATCCTCGGGGACCGGCGCGCCCGCGGGGAGCGCCGCCAGCAGCGCGTTCACCCGCTCGAGGCGCTCGGCGTCCGCGTCGAGCGCGTCGAGGAAGATGGAATGCAGCACCATCCCCATCGCCTCGGCCGCGCTGGGATAGGTGGCGGCGGGCGGCGCGGCGTCCGCGGCCGCGGCGCGCAGGCCGATGGCGAGCACCGCCCGGGCGCCCAGGTGGATCGCGGGCGCGAGCGGGGCCGTCAGCCGCACGCTCCCGTCGCCGTAGAACTCGTCGCCGATCGCCACCGCGGGGAACAGCAGCGGGATCGCCGTGGACGCCATCACGTGCTCGATGCCGAGCCGCACCGGCAGCGCCACGCGGCGCGCGCGCGGACCACGCCGCGGTCCCGGGCGGGCCATGCACGAACGTCACCGTGTATCCCGTCCCGTACGCCGTGGCCGTGAGCGCGACCGCGCGAAGGCGGCCGGTCGCCAGGTTGTGGTCCACTCCCGTGGCATCGATGCACGCGGTGAGGAATTCGCGGAGCGGCGCCGTGTCGAGCAGGCCGTGCAGCGCGCGGTCGCTCCGCGGCCGGCCCAGCGCGGCGCGCAAGGCGGCCCGCCCCAGGCGCAGCGGGCGGACCCGCAACACCCGGTCCACGGTGAGGCGGCGCCACTGCGCTGCCAGGCCGCCGACGGCGTCGGCGAAGCGGCCGCGGTGCGCGGCGAGGAACAGCGTGTTGATCGCGCCGGCCGACACGCCCGTGAGAATCGGCGGGCTGAAGGCCGGCAGCCGCTCGGTGAGCGCCGCCAGCACGCCTACCTGGTAGGCGGCCCGCGCGCCGCCGCCCGAGAGCACGAGGGCGAGGGGTTCGGTGCTCAGGGGGTCACCGGCGCCCGGTGCCGCCGCTCGATCCATTCCGCCGCCGCGAATCCGCCCGCCGCCACGAGCGCGACGGCGACGACGCCCACCCAGTGCGGCACGCCGACCAGCTCGGGGAGCGTCACCGGGCCGAGTGGCGTCGCATTGTAGAACCGCGCGAGCAGGGGAAACACCTCGGCGAACGCGAACGCGCCCGCGAGCATCCCTCCCACGACGGCAAGCGCGTCGAGCCGGCCCGACGCGAGGCCCACGCAGCCGGTTCCCGGGCAGTAGCCGCCCACCACGAACCCGACGCCGAACACGAGCCCGCCCACGAGCTGGGGCAGCACGAAGGTGCGCGGCAGCTCGAGGCGGGCCACGTCCACCACGCCGATCGCGTCGAGCAGGACGAGGCCGGCCAGCGCCGTGACGATGGCCGTGAACATCACCTTGAACACCGTCAGGTCGGTGAGGTAGAACTGCGCGGCGAGTTTGACGCTCGAGCCCAGTCCCGCCCGCTCGAGGAAGAACCCGAATCCGATCCCGATGGCGAGGGCGAGCCACAGGCTCTCGGCGAGACCGGTCATGTCCACTGCCGCCGCACGAGGGGAGCCACGGCGTAGCCGGCCGCGAAGATGGCGAGCATGAAGATCCACGCTCCCGTGCCGAGCAGGGCGCCGCCCGTGAGGGCGAGTCCGCTGGTGCAGCCGCGCGCGAGGCGCGTCCCGAATCCCATGATCGCGCCGCCCGCGAACGCGTAGGCGAGGCGCGTGCGGGCCGTGGCGCGGGGCCCGCGCTCGATCGTGGGGCGCACGCGCCGCGCGAGCAGCGCGGAAATCAGACCGCCCACGAGGACCCCCGCCACTTCGATGACGAACCAATCGTGCAGCGGGCTCACGGTGCCGTCGCCCACGTAGGCCGCGAGGTAGGGGTTGGCGCGCGCGTGCGCCGGCGCCACGGCGTCGGTTGCGGCCGCGACCACGGACGCGGCGGCGCCCGAGACGCCGATCCCGTGGCCCACGAGCACGAACGCCGCGAGCAGCACGAGCCCGAGGCCCACCCCGGCGACGTAGGGGTTCCAGTAGGGCCGCGGCGCGCTCACGGCGTCGTGCGCTCCACCGGGAGCTCCGTGCGCCGATCCCACTCGGTGTACGAGCCGTCGTACAGCCGCGCCTCGCGCCCGAGGAGGCGGGCCGCGAACCACACCGCCGTCGCCTGCTGGCCGATGTGGCAGTAGGTGACGACCAGCTCGCCTGGTGCCGCGCCCGCGGCGGCGAGCATGCTGTCGAGCGCCGCGCGCGGCAGAAACCGTCCGGCCGAGTCCACGACGTCCGTGAAGGGCAGGGTGCCCGCGCCCGCGATGTGGCCCGGACGAGCGTAGCTCGTGTCCTCGCCCGTGTAGAACCGCGAAGCGCGCGCGTCGATGATCGCCACGCCGGGATCGGTGCGCCGCGCATTGACCCAGTCAGCCGTGACGACGACGTCCGCGCGGGGCCGCAGCGTGAGGCCGCCGCCCCGCCGGACCGGCTCCTGGACGTCGCGCGTGATGGGGTGACCAGCCGATCGCCAGGCCGCGAGGCCGCCGTCCAGGATCGAGACCCGGGAGCCGAGTCCGGCCCAGACCAGGGTGAGATACACGCGGGTCGTGGGCGACACCCACTGGCTGCCCCAGTACAGCACGATGCGGGAGTCGTCCGCCACGCCCCGGGCCTCGAGCGTCGAGTCGAGGGCCTCCGGGGCGGGCAGCTCGAGCGGCAGCAGCGAGTCGCGCGGCGCCGCCACGTCGCGCAGCTGGATGAACTGCGCGCCCGCGATGTGCGCGGTGTCGTACTCGGTCCGGGGCCCGACGTGGAAGATCACGACCCGCGGATCGTCGAGCCGCGCGGCCAGCCACGCCGGCGAGACGAGCATCGAGTCGGTGGCCGCGGCGGCCAGGACGGCGAGGCAGGCGAGCATCATCAGCGGATCTCCTCGGGGGCGGCGCCGGTTGCCACCGGCAGGTCGGGGCGCCGGCTCCAGTCGGCCCACGAGCCGTCGTACAGCCGGGGTTCGTAGCCGAGATAGCGGGCGACGAAATACAGGTGACTCGCGCGCAGTCCGACGGTGCAGTAGAGCACGATCTCCGAGCCCGGGCCGGCGCCGGCATCGGCGAACAGCCGCTGCAGGTCGGCGAGCGGGACCAGGCGGGACGCGGTGCCGGCCACGGCCCCCGGGGCGTCCGTGAACGTGCGGCTCCAGTCGAGGTGCCACGCGCCGGGAATGTGGCCGGTGCGTGGGAGACTCTCGCGCGCCGTGCCCGCGTACTCCTCGGCGCTGCGCCCGTCGATCAGCACCAGCCGCCGCCGCCCGAGGCGCTCGCGGATCCATGCGGCGTCGGCCACGGCGGCGGGGCGGGGCCGGGGCTCGAACCGGCCGCGGGTCGCGGCCCGAGCGGCGCCGGTCGCGACCGGCCGCTCGTCGGCGCGCCACTGCTCCAGGCCGCCGTCGAGCAGGGCGGTGCGGTCGCCATGTCCCACATAGGCGAGCACGAAGTACATCCACCCCGCGTGCCACGGGTCGCCGTACAGCACGACCCGCGACTCGTTCGAGATGCCGAGCGCCGCGATGCGGCCGGCGAGCGCCGCCACGGCGGGCAGGTCGTGGTCCCCCACGGTGAGCGTCATCGGGTCCACCGGCCGCGCGCCCGGGACGTGGCCCGCCGCGAACGCGTCGTCCCGTGACCGCCTGCCACGTGCACGACCACCAGGTCGGTGTCGTCGAGGTGCGCCGCGAGCCACGCGGTCGAGACCAGCAGGTCCGACCGGACGGCGGCCGGTCGAGCGCCGGGGGCCCGCACTGGGCCCGGGCAGCGGGACGGCGAGACTCGCGAGTGGCAGGACGGCGACGAGGAACGGCGGGCGGGCGCGGCGGGACAACGGCACCTCCTGGAGAAATGCGGGCCGGCGCGAGGGTGGGGCCGAGTGCAATACGCGCCCGCGCCGTCGCGGTTCCCGGTTGGATGCCGGCGATGCGGGCACTGTTGCAAAGGTAGCCCGCCGGCCGCGACAGCTGCGTTCGCCCTCGCGCATGCCAACGTCGCTTGTTGGGGCCCAGTAGAGTCTGCGGTTTCCATGAGCGTTTCAGTTTGCAACCACGTCGGGACCGCGTGCTTCGCGACCGTCGCCCCCCAGAGGAGGCCCCGCGCGATTATGCGGCTTTGGCTACCCACTTTGCACGTCGCACCGGCGCCGACGCGGATTGAGCGCTGGCTCCCGGAGCAGTTCTTCAGCCAGTTGATCGCGGTCCCGTCGCCGCGCCACCTGGCGACGCTCGCGGGCGTGGCGGCGGTGTACTTCGTCGCGGGCAGCTCGGCCTGCGGCTCGCGTACTTCCACGAGAGTGCGTCTCCGGTCTGGCCCCCCGCCGGCGTCGCGCTGGTGGTGTCCTCCTCCTGGGGCCGCGCGTCTGGCCCGCCGTGTTCGTGGGCGCGTTCCTCGTGAACCTCACGACGGCCGGCACCGTCGCGACGTCGCTCGCCATCGCGCTCGGCAACACGCTCGCCGGTGGGTTGGGCGGGTACCTGGTGCAGCGGTGGGCGGGCGGTGCGCGATTCTGCGAGGGCGCCCGCAACGTGTTAGTGGACGGTGCTCGCGGCGCTGGCGAGCTCGACGGTGAGCGCCGCGGTGGGCGCGGCGGCGCTCGCGCTCGGCGGCCTCGCGAAGCGGGCGACTGCCGGGCCGATCTGGCTGACGTGGTGGTTGGGCGACGCCACCGGCGTGCTGGTGGTGGCACCGGTGGTATTGACCTGGCTCGCGGAGCCCCCGGATACGGTGGCGGACGGACCAGGCGGTCGAGGCGGTCGCCCTGCTCGCGGGCCTCGGGATCACGGGCCAGCTCGTGTTCGGCGAGCTGTCGCCGCTCGCGCTGCAGAACTACCCCATGAGCTTTTGTGCCTGCCGATCCTGTTGTGGGCGGCGTTTCGCTTCGGCCCGCGCGAGGCGGCCACGGCGGCGCGCTGATGGCGGCCATGGCGATCCAGCGGCACGCTCGGCGGATTCGGGCCGTTCGCCGGCTACTCGCCCAACGCGTCGCTGTTGTTGCTGCAGGAGTTCACCTGCGTCGCGGCCGTGATGAGCCTGATCGTGGCGGCTGATGGTGTCGGAGCGCCGCCGGGTCGAGGAGCAGCTGCGCGAGCTGTCGGTGAGTGATCCGCTGACGGGGCTCGTCAACTACCGCCAGCTGCTCGCCGTGCTCGAGGCCGAGATCCGGCGCGCCGGGCGCACGGAGCGGCCGTTCGCGTTGCTGTTCGTGGACGTGGACGGGCTGAAGGCGATCAACGACCGGCACGGCCATCTCACGGGGAGCCGCGCGTTGTGTCGCGTGGCCGACGCGCTGCGGCTGTCGTGCCGGGCGGTGGATACCGCGGCGCGCTACGGTGGCGACGAGTTCGCGCTGGTGCTGCCCGAGACCGACGAGATGGCGGCGCGGCGCGTGGCTCGGCGCGTGTCGCAGCGGCTGGAGCGCGATCGCCACGAGCCCCACGTCACGGCGACACTGGGGGTGGCGGTGTATCCGCGGGACGGGGCGACGGCCGAGGCGCTGCTCGGCGCGGCGGACGCGGTGCTGTATCGCGGCAAGGCGCGGCGCGGCCCCACCGCGCCGTCGCGGCGCCGGTCGAATCCCTGAGGGGCTGAGCTGGTGTTCCGACGCTGGACGTCGGCCGGGCGCGCTGGTACGCTAAAGGCACTCGGATGGCCGTAGGATTCGGCTGGTTGTGATTGGAGGCGCCCATGCGCGTCCGGTTGCCGGTGTCGTTCCTCGCAGCGTCTCTCTTCTTTTCGCCCCGTTCCCCAGCTGCCCAGGTCGCGATCGGGCCCGTGATCGGCACCGAGTACGGTTTCGGCGCGCTGGTGCGGGCCGGGTCGCCGCGCTTCCAGCTCGAGGTAGGCG
>CAVQSR010000003.1:0-550405 GCA_963716055.1 uncultured Gemmatimonadales bacterium
ATTTAATGTGTTGGCGTGTCGAATTGTGTCTCATTTAAGGAATATGGCGCTTGAAACCTTGACAGTTTGAATAAAAAAATTAGCATTTCTAATGATTACAAAACACATCATCTATCTGTTGTATTAAGGAATATTTGACCAAGCTCATTAATACGGATAATTTTCTGTTGTGGAAGTCGAAATGAAAATATAGTTCATAAGGATCGTTATCAGTGTCCATCATCACTGCCTGCGGTTTTTTAATCTTCACTGGAGATATGAGTTTTCATGCGGCAATTGGTTTTCGAGAAAAGTGCCTTTCTGTGCGCCCTTTCTGGGATGAAGCGTCACCTGATACTATTTCCGGTTTTGTTAGTTTTGACAGTACTTATCGGCTGTGCAACGACTCAGGCCCCATCTTCTTTCGAGCCGCGCTCCATAAAACGAGATTAGGTCTCCGCGATCGGGCCCAATCCAAGTACGACAGTGATGTACGTGTATGGGCGACTGTTCCGACCGCGGACGAGGCTAGGGAAATATTCCACGCAGATTTAATCAGGCGGGAGATACAACCGGTCTGGGTAAAAGTCGAGAACCACAGCGACCGGATATATTATTTTATCTCCACCGCCGTCGATCCGAATTATTATTCACCCATCGAGGCAGCCTATGCCGTCCAGCGGCCTCAGCCTATCCGACCGAAACGAAATCGAGCACTATTTCAGATCGATGAACTTTAGGAGTCCCATCTTGCCGCACACGGCGGTTTCGGGCTTTATTTTCACGAATCAGGACGAAGGCGAAAAGGTGGTGCAGGTCGATCTGATTGCCGCCGAGCGGGTTAAATTTTTTACTTTTTTCGTGCAGATCCCCGGCATGCGGGTCGACTATCGACTGGTGGAATTTGAACATTTTTCCCGGAAAATGAAATTGTCGAATTGGACGAAAAAAGTTGCGGACAGCCCTGGAGAATTTGCCGTGCTGCACCACCAACGAGGAAGGGACGGATCTCGGCGATCCGATCAACCTGGTGATCATCGGTGACTTTATCGATATCGCCGCCGCTTTCGCGCGCAGGGGCTGGCTTCCTGCGGCGGAGACCTACTCGACCGCCGTGTGGAAAACGATCAAGTCGTTTTTTTTCGGTTCGCGCTACCGGTATTCGCCGGTCAGCCCACTGTATTTTTTGGATCGGCACCAGGATTTTGCGCGCCAGGAACCTCGCGGGAGCGTCCACGAACGCAACCACCTGCGCCTGTGGTACAGCCGCTTCGGTTTGAGGGCAAACCGGTCTTCGTCGGTCAGGTCAGCCGCGACATCGGCGTGCGCTTTACCAAGAAGGGCCGCCCGCGATCACCCACAAGATCGACCCGGATGTCGACGAGGCGCGCCATGCGCTGGTCGAGGACCTGATGTTTTCGCAGATGGTTGCCGAAGTCGGCTTTGTGAAAGGGGTGGGATCGGCCCCGCCGTCCAGGCCGAGGACAAACTTGACCGGGGATCCTTACTTTACCGACGGGTTTCGGACGGTGCTGATCCTGGACGAACGGGCCGATAGCCCTTGACGAAATCAGATCGCTTGATTGGGAGCAGCCACGGACTTTCAGCTGAGTACCCAATGAGGCTCCTGAAGGAGTCAAAGGCGCCATCGATGAGGTTCCTAGATAAGAAAAAATGTATTTCTTATCGCCGGCTGTCGTTATCGGCATGTTCTAGCCGCACGGGGCGTAACAGCCAGCCGGGAGTGTTTGTCACCATCGGCGCGGGCGATGTCACCGGCGTCTATTTTCCGGCCGGGTTGGCCATCGCCAAGATGCTCAACAAAAACGGGCGCCGATTACGGGATACGGGCAGCAGTGGAGTCCACACCGGCGTCGGTTTCAACCTCAATGCGGTTTCGGCCGGGTACCTGGAGTTTGGATTTGCGCAGTCGGACATACAATTCCAGGCGGTCAACCGGCTGGGGGAGTGGAAAGAAAAAGGGCCCCCAAGGATACATTGCGTTCCGTGTTTAGCCTCCACCATGAATCAGTCACGCTGGTGGCGGCGGTCGATACGGGCATCCTCACCATCACCGATCTCGAAGGCAAAAAGGTCAATCTCGGCAATCGGTTCCGGCAATATCGGAATGCCATCGACGCCCTCGTCGCCGTGGGCATCGATCCAGGGCGGGATCTTGTTGCGGATGCGAGGGCCTACGAGGCGCCTGCACTGCTCGAGGGCAACCGCATCGACGCGTTTTTCGCCACCGTCGGGCATCCCAATCAGGTCATTCAAACGGCCCTGTGCGGCAGGCGCGAGGCCGGCATTATCCCGATTTCAGCACCTGCCATCGACAAGCTGATTTCCGATAGAAAATTCTACACCAAGGCAACCGTCCCGGCCGAACGGCTTTATGCCACCCATGCCGGGCCTGCTGAAATCGAAACCTTCGGTGTGGTGGCCACCCTCTGCACATCTGCAAGGGTGCCCGAAGATGTGGTCTATATCCTTACAAGGGAAGTGTTCGAAAACCTCGACGCTTTCCGCCGCCAGCATCCGTCGCTGGCCGGTCTGATTAAGGAAGACATGCTTGAAGGGTTGAGCGCTCCGTTACATCCCGGTGCACTGAAATATTACCGGGAGGCCGGACTGCTGAAATAAGGCGGCTTGAAGGGACTCTCTGATTGGCGCTGAATGGGTCGGATTTTCGCTCAAGCAAATGACAAGGAGAACAGAACGAATTATCTCGCGGTGAAACGCGTGTTGATGACGCTCGTGCTGATACTGGCTTCGGGGGTCTGGCATATGGCCGGCACGGCCATTGCGGAGGGTCCCTCGTTTGACTGCGGCAAAGCTTCCGGCAGTATCGAGGAGCTGATATGCAAAGATGATGAATTGCCCGCATTGGACCGCAAATTGGCCGGCGTATATGCTGCGGCATCCAAAAAGGCGACCAACGAACACCCGCCGGTGCTGAAGCCGGAGCAGCGCGGCTGGATCAAGGGGCGCAACGAGTGCTGGAAAAGCGCGACCCCCGTACCTGCACTGAAAACGCATATCGCTCGCGCATTGCCGAACTTCAAGCGCGCTACCGGCTGGTCCCGGAAGAGGGGCCTTACTGGTATGCTTGCAACAGTGATCCGAAAAACGAGGTGGTCGTCACCTTTTTCCGGACCGACCCGCCAACGCTGATCGCGCGTGAGACAGTGTATCACTGATGTATCTCGAACCTTCCGGCAGTGGCTCGTTGTACCGGGGGCGCAACGATTCCTTCTGGGAACACCAGGGGGAAGTGACAGTTGTCTGGGGTATGGCAGCCCGGAGATGCGCTGCTCGAAGAAACTGGCGCCGGTCCAGACCGGATCGGGTGCCAGTTCAACCGCACCGCCGATACCGCTGACAGAGTTGCCAGTCGAAAGCACGAAGCCGATCGTTCCAACGGAATACAAAACGGCCTCGGCGCTCGCCGCACGTGGCGGCAAACCGCTTGATATCGCGTTAGAGATTGCGGGATCTTTCGAGGGCTCGGCCCAGCACATCATCCAGGCAAATGCAGGCGGCGAGGCGCCTTCCGGGTCCCGCATAACGGTTGTCAGGGACGGGCTGATCAATGATTCGACCAGGGGCCTCCGGTGGGACATCGTCCTGGAAAGGACGGAAGCGAATCTCTGGCGCATCAAGGAGGTTATGCTGTCCCGGCGCTGCTGGCGCGGAGAGCAAAGGGATCGGTTTGCAGCAGCCCTCTGCCCATAGCCCAAATATTTAGGAGTGCACAAACCAGATGCCGTGCACCCGGTTACACTCGCACCGCTCAGAGGGGAAAAATCCAACCCGCCAGCTTAGCTGGGAGGCGGTGACCCATAATTTTTTTGGCAAGCGAAAAAATATCATGATGATAGAATGAAAGGTCACGAATAGCAGATGAACAGATTCCGTGCCTCCTTACCGGTTTGGTGGTCTTCATGGCACTGTCGGGCTGCATGCAGAGAAATCTGCCGCCGCCGGGATCGTCGCGCACCTCGACCCGCACGGCGATCGGCACCTGACCGCCCTGCACGAACACCAGGTCGGTGGGCGTCACGTCCGCCCGCGTCGCGGGCGCGGGCGTGACCGTGAGATCCAGGAATCCCTGCACCCGCGGCGTGCCCGTCGCGGCGATCACCTCGAGCGGATAGGTGCCGATCCGCGTCCCCACGCCGAGGCGGAACCGCGCCACGCCCCCCGCGTCGGTCACCGCGCCGGGATCCATGCCCAGCCCCCCCGGCAACGCGCGCGTGCCGCGCAGCATCAGACGGATCCCGGGCTGCGGCACCGTGCCGCGCACCAGGCGCGCCTCGATCGTCGCCTGCGTCCCCGCCGCCACGCTCACCACCGCGGGCAGCACGAGCCGGATCGGGGCGCTCGGGTCGGCGCAGTTGGCGACGTTGTGCAGCACGGCGGAGTCGGCGCCGATGGTGCGGAGATCCAGCAGGTCGCGCGCGGTGGGCTTGAAGCTCACGCAACGGAAACCGATCTGCGCCGCCAGCTCCTCCAGGCGCGGGGTCCCCGCGGCGAGCATGCGGATCAGGTCGCTCTTGCTGTACGCCGGCCCCTGCGCCGCGCCCCGCGAGGCGAGCGGCAGGAGACACGCAGCGGCGAGCAGGGCCGGGCCAACGCGAAAGGGTCTCATTGTCCGTCTACATGTATGAATCAAGTGGGCGGGACGCAAGATTGGGGCCCTCACGGCGCCGCCCCGGCGGCCGCGAACCGCAGCTCGACCCCGAGCGACCCCACGAACCGCGTCCGGCTCACCCCCGGCTGGTGCCCCGCGTTGCGCACCAGGTGCGCCCCGCCGTCCGCCACCAGCCCCACCGGCCCGCCCCGCCACCGCACCCCCAGCGCGAGCCGCAGCGTGCGCTCCACCACCCCCTCGAACAGCGTCGCCGTCGTGGCATAGTCGGGCGGCAGCGGATGCGCGAGCCGCGGGTCGCCCTCCCCCTGCCGCACCAGCGTCACCTCCGGCGCCACGAGCGCCCCCGCCACCACCGCGCCGAGCCGCAGCGTGGCCTGATCGTAGTCGGCGAAATTGCGGCCCGTGCCGATCCCGTGGAACAGCGGCACCTGGAAATCGTCCTCGTTGCGGTAGGTCAGGTTCGCCACGCGCGTGTAGAACGCCGACCACGACGCCCGGGCGAGCGCACCCTTGGCGCCGAGCGTCAGCGCGTAGCTCGTGGGCTTCTGGTCGGTGACGCTCGTGTTGTCCACCTGGATGTCGTCCAGCATCGCCTGGCCGAACACCGTCACCCGCCCGCCCCCGCCACTCCACGTCCAGCCCGACGAAGCTGTTCACGTTGGTGCCCGTGTTCACCTGCTCCAGGAATCCGAGGTTGAGCAGGTTGAGATACCACGGCTCGAGCGCGCGCTCGGGACCCGACAGCACCGAGCCCTCCCACGCGCTCAACGTCCACGCGCGCGACGGCCGCAGCCACAGCCGGTGCAGCACCAGGTGGCGGCGGATCCGCGCGCCCGCCGTGTCGGTCAGCCGGTCGAGCTGGGTGACGTAGCCCTGCACCTGCAACCCGGGCGTGCCGAGCGTGACGCCCAGGTGGTCCATGCCGTAGGGTGAGTCCGACAGCAGCACGCCCTGCGCGGCGCTCGGCCCCCAGTTGCGGTCCAGCCGCCCGAAGAACAGCTCGATCCAGCGCCACTGCGCGCTGGCGTAGGACTCGGCCGTGGTCCCCGCGATCACGCGGTTCTTCTTGCCGTACCACTCGGGGTCGTACTTGAGCCGCGTGTCGAAGTACGGATGCGTCACCGCCACCACCGGCCCGGCGACGAAGCGCAGGTCGAGCCCGCCGTTGCCGAACCCGCGCGCCGGCCGGTCGGGGCGCGGCGGCACGCCGCGGTTCACCGCCAGCGGATCGCGCAACGGATGCGTCGCCGCCGCGGCGCCCGCGTGCGCCTCGACCCCGAGCCACGGCCCGCTCGCGACCGGCGGCGCCAGCTCCGCCGCGAGCCGCCGCACCACCCCGCGCTCGCCGGGCGACAGCGCGAGCGTGTCGGCCGCGGCCAGCGCGCGCGCCAGGTCCGCCGCCCGCAGCGGCCGCGTCAGCGGCGTGGGGTCGGCGAGACGCCCGGCGGCGATCAGGTGCTCGACGTAGGGCATGCCCCAGTAATGAAGGGGGACGTAGGGCGAGGCGTTCTGGGCGGAGAGGGCGGGCGGTACCACGAGCAGCACAGCGAGCAGGGTGCGGGGGGGGAGCATGGGGCGAATCTACACAGGCTGCGCTTCGCCCGCGTTCCCACCCTAAAGGGTGGGCCCGACACTACGCTGCGCTGAAGCGCAGCGGGGATGGTGCGCTTGAGCGCTGTGCCGTGTCGGGCCCACGCTTCAGCGTGGGAACGAGCAGGCGAGGCGCCGAACCTTCCACCGCCGCACCGTCCAGCCGCCGCACCGTCCGCCCGCCGAGTTCGTCCCCACCCTAAAGGGTGGGCCCGACACTACGCTGCGCTCAAGCGCAGCGGGGATGGTGCGCTTGAGCGCTGTGCCGTGTCGGGCCCACGCTTCAGCGTGGGAACGAGCAGGCGAGGCGCCGAACCTTCCACCGCCGCACCGTCCAGCCGCCGCACCGTCCGCCCGCCGAGTTCGTTCCCACCCTAAAGGGTGGGCCCGACACTACGCTGCGCTGAAGCGCAGGGGGGATGGAGCGCAGGGAGGATGGTGCGCTTGAGCGCTGTGCCGTGTCGGGCCCACGCTTCAGCGTGGGAACGAGCAGGCGAGTGCGTCGGCGGGAAGGCGGTCGGGCGGTCAGTTGCCGGACCAACCCATCTCGCCAACCGTGCTGACGTCGTGCCCCGGAAGCTCCTGCTTGAGCGGCCGAGGCACGCATTCGTCAAGCAGCACTCGCATCGGCTTCGGTGATCTGGCGCGCCAATTCCAGGGCCCCGACCGCTTGTTCGCGGCTCACGCTCGGAAAGTCGTTGAGGAACTCATCGAGTGAGTCGCCGGCCTCGAGGTAGTCGTACAGCGTCTTGACTGGAACCCGGGTGCCGATGAAGACGGGAGTTCCGCCCAGGATCTCGGGGTCGCTGTGGACGATGCGCTGGCCGGTCATGTCTGGACTCCAGAGGGGCTTGTCTGATTATACACCCAGGGTGCCGCCAGCGCTGATTTCGCCGACCCGCTTCGTCGTTCCCACCCTAAAGGGTGGGCCCGACACTACGCTGCGCTGAAGCGCACGGGCTCTGGCACCTTGCGGCTTGCAACCGCTTGCAACTTGGCGTCTCTGGAACTTGTCGTCTATCCCACCGCCTCTCTCGCGGCTAGAATGCACCCGCATGCCCGCCCGCAAACGCCTCGGCGTGATCGGCACGATGGTGTGGGACACCATCCACGGCCGCGACCCCGCGCAGCCCGCGGTCGAGGAGTGGGGCGGCATCGCCTACGCCCTGGCGGCGCTCGATGCCGCGCTCGACCCCGGCTGGGAGATCGTCCCCCTCATCAAGGTCGGCAGCGACCTGGCGGACCGCGCGCAGGTGTTTCTCCGCACGTTGCAGCGCACGACGCGCAACGCGCGGTTTCTGCTCGGTCCCGCAGCCCAACAACCGCGTCACCCTGCGCTACCAGTCCGCCGAGCGGCGCTGCGAGCAGATGGCGGGCGGCGTGCCGCCGTGGACCTGGGCCGAGCTGGGCCCGCTCGTCGCCGACCTCGACGCCCTGTACGTCAACTTCATCTCCGGGTTCGAGTGCGACCTCGCCACGGCGCAGCTGCTGCGGCGCGGCTTCCCGGGCTTCCTCTATGCCGACCTGCACAGCCTGTTCCTCGGCCGGCTGGACGACGGCACGCGCGTGCTCCAGCCGCTGGCCGATCCGGCGGCCTGGTTCGGCTGCTTCGAGGTGGTGCAGCTCAACGAGGAAGAGCTGTCGCAGCTGGGCGACGACCCGCTCGCCGTCGCCGCCACCGCGCTCGGCGCCGGGTGCCGCGTGCTGTGCGTGACGCTCGGCACCCACGGCGCGGTCGCGTTCTCGGGCGACCCGGTGCGCGCGCTGCGCATCCCCGCCGGCGGCATCGTGCTCGCGCCCGACCTGGTGGGCGATCCCACGGGCTGCGGCGACGTGTTCGGCGCCGCGGCGGCCGCCCGCCTGGTCGCGGGCGCGCCGCTCGAGGACGCGCTGCGCGAGGGCGCGCGCCTCGCCGCCCGCAACCTGTCGTGCCGCGGCGCGAGCGGCCTGCGCGACCACCTGCTGGGCCGCCTGGCGCCCGAATGACCCGCCTGGTGGACGTGCCCGCCCACTTCGACGACCGCAGCTTCGACCAGTTCGCGGCGTCGTACGCCGCCGCCGCGGCGGACGAGGGCGCGCGCCTGCTGTTCGACGCCCACGCGGCGGAATGGGCGTCCCCCTACGGCCTCGTGGGGCTGCTCGCCGCGGGCCAGGCGGCGGGCCGCGCGGGCGAGCGGCCGCTCCTCACGGTCCCCACGAGCCGCGACGTGGCGAGCTACTGGGGCCGCGCCGGGTTCTTTCGCGAAGCCGCCGACCTGTTCGAGCTGCACGGCAAGGTGCCGCGCGTGAAGCCGGCGGAGGAGAGCGACGTGCTGCTGCCCGTGACGCCGGTGCGCGCCGCCGAGGACGTGCACGAGGTCGTGAGCCGCATCCAGGAGCGCGCGTCGGCGATCCTCACCGAGGTGGGACTCGATCCCCGTTCCACCATGGGATTCGCTATGGCGCTTTCCGAAGCGTGCCAGAATATTGTAGAGCACGCGGGCACCGGGGGCTGGGTGGCGGTGCAGAGCTACAACTGGCGCCGCCGGCTGGCGCGCCGCGTGGTGGTGATCGCCGTCGCCGACGCCGGGATCGGATTCGCGCATTCGCTCGAGCCCACCGAAGCCCGGCGCTTCGGCAACCGCTGGGGCGACGCGGCCGCCCTCGAGGCGGCGCTGATTCAGGGCGTCAGCCGCTTCCGCGATCCCGGTCGCGGGCAGGGACTGGCGGGGATCCGGCGCTACCTGAGCCGCTGGAGCGGGAAGATCGCCATTCGCAGCGGCACCGCGCGGATCGCGATCGTACCTTCGTGGGACGACGACGTCCCGATGCAGGAGAATCTGCCGCCGTTCCCGGGCGCCCAGGTGCTCCTGATCGTGCCCGAGCAGGGATCAAACGAGCCGTGACCGATCAGTGCCTGTGATAGAACACATCGACCTGCACGCCGTCCTCTGCGCGTCCCTCGCGGGCTCCTACGCCAATCTCGTCACCCGGCCCACCGGCCGCGCCGTCCGCGCCTCGATCGAGGGCGCGCTGCGGCGCGACGCCGCGATCGCGCGCCTCGACTTCTCGGGCGTCGCGCTGATCGACTTCTCGTGCGCCGACGAGATCGTGGCCAAGCTGCTGCGCGAGCGCGTGCGCGTGCTGCTGGTGCGCGGCCTGACCGACGGGCACCGCGAGGCGCTCGAGCCCGTGCTCGAGGCCGCCGGCCTCGCGGTGCTGGCCGAGGCGCCGGACGGCACGCTGCACGCCGTGGGGTTCCGCGCCTCGGCGGAGCCGCAGTTCGACGAGCTGGTCACGCTCCAGGTCGCCACGCGCCGCGCCGGCGGGGCGGTCACGCTGACCCTCGCCTGACCCGTGGCCCGCCCCACGCTCGGCCTCTCCACCCGCGCGATCCACGGCAGCCTCGAGCCCAAGGGCGACGGCGAGCCGGTGTCGCCGCCGCTCACCCAGAGCGCCACGTTCACCCACCCCATCGGCGGGACGAACGAGGTCATCTACACCCGCTACGGCAACAACCCCAACCAGCTCGCCATCGCCCGCCGCCTCGCCCAGCTCGAAGGCGCCGAGTCGGCCCTGTTCGTGGGCTCGGGCATGGGCGCGGTCGCCCTCGCCCACCTCGCGGTGCTGCGCCCGGGCGACCACCTCATCTCGAGCGCGTGGATCTACGGCGGCGTGTACCGCCTGTTCTCCCAGGAGTTCGGCCGGCTCGGCATCGAGGTCACGTTCGTGCAGCCGCCGCAGGCCCGCTCGTGGAAGCGCGCGCTGCGCAAGAACACCCGCGCCCTGTTCCTCGAGACGCCGACCAACCCGCTGATGCGGGTGCTCGAGGTCGCCCCGCTCGCCGCGATGTGCAAGGCCGAGGGGCTGGCGCTGCTCGTGGACTCGACGTTCGCGACCCCGATCAACTTCCGGCCGCTCGAGCACGGCGCCGACGTCGTGATCCACAGCGCCACCAAGTACATCAACGGCCACGCGGACGTGATCGCGGGCGCGGTGGCGGGCTCGGAGTCCATCGTGGAAGAGGTGCGGCGCCTGATGCAGGTGTGGGGCCAGGCGCTCGACCCCTTCGCCGCCTGGCTGATCGACCGCGGCATGCGCACCCTGGCCATACGGATGGACCGGCACAACGCCACCGGCCTCCAGCTCGCGGAGTGGTGCACGCGCCAGGACGCGATCGCGGCGGTCCACTACCCCGGCCTCCCCTCGCACCCCGACCACGACCTGGCGACCAAGCTGCTGGCCGGCTACGGCGGCATGCTGGGCATCGAGCTCGAGGGGGGGGTGCGCGCGGCGGAGCGGTTCCTGCGGGCCCTGCGGGTGGTCACCCACGCCCCGAGCCTGGGGGGCGTGGAGTCGCTCGTCTCCGAGCCGCGGGTCACCTCGCACGCGAGCCTGACCCCCGACCAGCGGGCGGAGGCTGGCATTCCGGACGGGTTCTTGAGATTTTCCCTCGGACTGGAGGATCCTGACGACCTCATCGCGGATTTCGCACAGGCACTGGCCAGCATCTAAGTGATTCGGCTCGCGAGCGTCTTCAAGGCATACCCCAAGGGCGGCCTGGCCCTCCGGAACGTCACGCTGCAGGTCGCGAAGGGCGAGTTCGTCTTTCTCACCGGCCACTCGGGCGCCGGCAAGTCCACCATCCTCAAGCTGATCTACGCCGACGAGCGCCCCACCTCGGGCGACGTGCGGGTGTCGGGCTACAACGTGGTCGAGCTGCGCCCGCGCGACGTGCCGCTGCTGCGGCGCCGCCTGGGGATCGTGTTTCAGGACTTCCGCCTGCTCGAGGACCGCACCGCCGAGGAGAACGTCGCGTTCGCGCTCGAGGTGACGGGCGCGCGCGAGGCGAGCATCCCCGCCCGCGTGATGCGGGTGCTGAGCCAGGTGGGGCTCGCCGCCAAGTCGCACGCCTACCCCAAGGAGCTGTCGGGGGGCGAGCAGCAGCGCGTCACGATCGCGCGCGCCCTGGTGAACGAGCCGCTGGTGCTGCTCGCCGACGAGCCCACCGGCAACCTCGACGAGCGCGCCAGCCGCGGCGTGTTCCAGCTGCTGCGCGACATCAACGGCAGCGGCACGGCGGTCGTGATGGCGACGCACAACCTCGAGCTGGTGCGGCAGACGCACTACCGGGTGGTGGAGCTGCAGGACGGCAGCGTGGTGTTCGACAGCGCGGTGGACGAGCCCGGGCCGCCCGCGGGCGCCAGGGTGGGCACGTGAGCCTGACGGTCCGCGAGGCCATCGCGATGTTCCGCCGCGCGCCGCTCCTGTCGGCGCTGTCGGTCACCACGATCGCGTTCTCCCTCTTCGTGATCGGCCTGTTCGGCCTCGTCGCGGTGAACCTGCAGCACTCGCTCGCGCGCGTGGCCGAGCGCGTCGAGGTGATGGCCTACCTGCTGCCGGGCACGCCGGTCGAGACCTCGACCCTCGCGCTGCTCGACATCGAGGCGTTCCCCGAGGTGGCGCGCGCGCTGTACGTCACCGAGGAGCAGGCGCTGGCGCGGGCGCGCGCGGAGCTGGAGGAGTTCCGCGACCTGTTCCAGGAGCTCGAGCGCAATCCCCTGCCCGCCTCGATCGAGGTGCGGCTCAAGCCCGAGTACCGCGACGCGCGGCACGTGGCGGCCGTGGCCGAGCGGCTGCGCGGCTTCCGCTTCGTGGAGGACGTGCGCTACGGCCGCGACTGGATCGAGCGGCTCGACCGGCTGCGCCGCATCGCGGGCGCGGTGAGCCTCGTGGTGGGCGCCGCGTTCGCGGCCGTCGCCGTCATCATCATCGGGACGACGATCCGGATGGCCGTGCTGCAGCGCAGCCGCGAGATCGCCATCATGCGCCTGGTGGGCGCCACCGACTCGTTCATCCGCCGCCCGTTCCTGCTCCAGGGGGCGATCAAGGGCCTGGGCGGGGGCGTGCTCGCCGTGACCCTGTCCTACGCCGCGCACGTCGCCGTCAGCCAGCTGCTGTTCGCGGGCGCGTTCTTCTCGGCGACGCAGGCGGTGGGCATCGTCGTGTTCGGGGTCGCGATCGGGCTCGTGGGCAGCGCGGTGAGCGTGGGGCGGCACCTGCGGCGTGTGTGAGCGGCGCGGAACCCACCCGCCGTCCCCCCTCTCCCGACAGGGAGAGGGGGACAGGGGGAGAGGTACCACCCGAAAGAAAGAGGGGGACAGGGGGAGAGGTACCACCCGAAAGAAAGAGGGGGACAGGGGGAGAGGTACCACTTGGTCCCTCCTGCTCGCCGCGTGCGCCGCCCTCGCGCCCGCCCACCGGCTGGCGGCGCAGCAGAACCCGCCGACGTTCGAGGAGCAGCTGCGCGAGAACCAGCGCCGCCTCGAGGCGATCCGGCGCGAGCGCGGCACCCAGGAGCAGGAGCTCGAGCGGCTGCGCAACCGCGCCCACTCCCTCGCCGACGAGCTGAGCAACATCGACCGCCAGCGGCGCTCCACCACGCGCATCCGCAGCGAGCTCGACCGCCAGATCGTGGGCCTCTCGGGCGAGATCGACAACACCACCACCGGGCTCACGCTGGCCGAGGACGCCCTCGCCGAGAAGCGCGCGGTGCTCGAGCGCCGGCTGGTGGACATCGTGAAGCGCGGCCCCCTGTTCACCTTCCAGGTGCTGCTCACGGCGGAGACGTTCGGCGAGCTGCTGTCGCGCTACAAGTATCTGTACCTCGTGAGCCGGCAGGACCGCACGCTGGCCGACGACCTGACGCGCCTGCGGACGCGGGTGCGGCGCGAGCAGGGCCAGCTGGTGCAGGCGCGCGACGTGCTGGCCGAGCGGCGCAGCGAGCGCGACCTCGAGCTCGAGCGCTACGCCCGGCTCGAGCGCGAGCGCCAGCGCCGCCTGCGGACCACGCGGCAGAGCGAGCAGGCGGTCGAGCAGCGCCTGTCCCAGCTCGAGCGCGACGAGCGCCGGCTCACCGACCTGATCGACGCGCTCGACCGCACGCGCCGCGACGCCGAGGCGCGCGGCCTGCCGGCGCGGCGCGGCGCCATCACCACCGCCGACCTCGGCCGGCTGGCCTGGCCGGTGGACGGCCGCGTGCTGTACCAGTTCGGCACCGACATCGGCCCCAACAACACCCGCATCCCGCGCCACGGCATCGGCATCGCCGCCCCCGTCGGCACCCCCGTGCGCGTGGTGGCCAACGGCACCGTGGCCATCGCCGAGCGCCTGGGCCTCTATCTCCTGTGCGTGCTGGTGGACCACGGCGGCGGCTACTACTCGTTCTACGCCTACCTCAAGGACGCCGCGGTGCGCCGCGGCGACACGGTGGCGCGCGGCCAGGTGATCGGCACCGTGGGCGGCGAGACGTCGGACGAGGGACCGCACCTGCACTTCGAGATTCGCGGACAGGGCGGCGTCGCGCTCGATCCCACCGAGTGGCTGCGCTCCCAGTTCTGACCGCGTCCCGCCCGCTCTGCCTCGCGCTGGCCGCCCTCGCCGCGCTCACCGCGTGCGGCGGCGACCCGGGCGCGCTCACCGTCGCCGGCACGATCGAGATCCGCCAGGTCCGGCTGGCGTCGCTCGCGGGCGGCCGCCTGGCGCGCCTGATCGCCGACGAGGGCGACACCGTGCGCGTGGGGGACACGGTGGCCGTGCTCGAGCAGCCCGGGTTGGACGAGCTGATCGCGCAGCGCCGCGCGCAGGCGGCGGCGGCGGGGTTCCGCGTGGCGGAGGTCGCGGCCGCGCGCGCCGACAGCACCCGGGCGGCGGACGACCTGGCGCGCGCCGAGCGGCTGCGCGCCGCGGGCGTGATCGCCGAGCAGCAGCTCGACCAGCTGCGCACCGGGGCGGCGGCCGCGGCGGCGCGGCTCCAGGCCGTGCGCGCGGCGCCGCGCGAGCGCGAGGCCGCGGGCGCCGCCCTCGCCGGGACGGAGTCGGTGCGCGACCAGCTGGTGGTGCGCTCCCCCGTGGACGGCGTGGTCCTCACGCGCTACGCCGAGCCCGGCGAGGTGGTCGGCGCCGGCACGCCGGTGGTGGCGGTGGGCGTGGTGGGCGAGCCGTGGGTGCGGGCCTACGTGGGCGAGCGGTTCATCGCGCGCGTGCGCGTGGGCCAGGAGGCGCGGGTCGCCGTCGGCGCCTACCCGGACACCACGTTCGCCGGCCGCGTGGTCGAGATCGCGCCGCGCGCCGAGTTCACCCCGCGCGCCGCGCTCACCGAGCGCGAGCGCGCCGACCTCGTCTTCGCCATCAAGGTCGCCCTCGCCGACGCCGGCGGCCGCCTCAAGGCCGGCATGCCGGCCGACGTGACGCTGCCGCTGCTGCCGTGACCGGCCCCGCCGTCGAGACGCGGGAGCTGACGCGCCGCTTCGGCACGCTCACCGCGGTCGACCGGCTGACCCTCTCCATCGCCACCGGCGAAGTCTTCGGCCTGCTCGGCCCCAACGGCTCGGGCAAGACGACGACCATCCGCATGCTGTGCGGCCTGCTCGAGCCGTCGGCCGGCACCGCCCTGGTCGCGGGGCTCGAAGTCACCGAGCGCCCCGAGCAGGTGAAGACCCGCATCGGCTACATGTCGCAGCGCTTCGGGCTGTACGAGGACCTCACCGTGGTCGAGAACCTCACGTTCTACGCCGGGATCTACGGCCTGCGCGGCGCCGCGGGGCGCGCGCGCGTCACCGCGGTGCTGGACGCCCACGGGCTCGACCGCCGCGCCGGCCAGCTCGCGGGCACGCTGTCGGGCGGCTGGAAGCAGCGCCTGGCGCTGGCGTGCGCCCTGCTCCACCGCCCCATGCTCCTGTTCCTGGACGAGCCGACGGCCGGCGTGGACCCCGCGGCGCGCCGCACGTTCTGGCGGACGATCCACGCCATCGCCGCGGACGGCACCACGGTGCTCGTCACGACCCACTACATGGACGAAGCGGAGCAATGCGGGCGCCTCGCGATGATGAGCAACGGGCACCTCATCGCCCTGGGCACGCCCGCCGAAGTCGCGGCGCAGGTGGGCGGCCGCACGCTCGAGGACGCGTTCGTCATTCTCCAGGAGCGCGACGAGCGATGATGCCCCGCTTCTGGCCGATGTTCCGCAAGGAGTTCGTGCAGATGCGGCGCGACCGGCTCACGCTCGGCATCATGATCGGCGTCCCGGTGCTGCAGCTGCTGCTGTTCGGCTTCGCCATCCAGACCGACGTGCGCAACATCCCCACCGTGGTGCTCGACGAGTCGCGCACGCCGGAGAGCCGGGATCTGGTCGCGGCGTTCCAGAACACGGGCAACTTCCGCATCGTCGCCCACGCCGACGGGCGCGCCGAGATGGACGCCGCCATCGACGCGCGGCGACGCGCAGGCGGGCATCGTCATTCCCGCCGACTACCCGCGCGATCTGGTGCGCGGCCCCAGGGCGGTGGTCCAGGTCGTCGTGGACGCCTCCGACCCGCTGGCGTCGCAGGCCGCCCTGGGCGCCGCGGCGGGCGTGGCGCAGGTGCGCAGCCTCGAGATCCTGGCGGCCGCGGCGGGGCGCGACGGCCCGCCCGTCGAGGTCCGCGTGCGGCCGCGCTACAACCCCGGCCTGCGCAGCCCCGTGTTCATCGTGCCGGGCCTCGTGGGCGTGATCCTGACCATCACGATGGTGCTGATCACCGCCATGGCGATCGTGCGCGAGCGCGAGCGCGGCACGCTGGAGCAGCTCATCGTCACCCCGATCACCCGCACCGAGCTGATGCTCGGCAAGATCACGCCCTACATCGGCGTGGGGCTGATCCAGATGACGCTGGTCCTGCTGCTGGGACGCTTCGTGTTCGACGTGCCGCTCACGGGCGACGTCGTCCAGCTCTACGCGGTGGCGCTGCTGTTCATCATCGCGAGCCTCGCCTTCGGCCTGTTCATCTCGACCCTGGTGCGCAACCAGCAGCAGGCGATGCAGCTGAGCTTCTTCTTCGTGCTGCCCAACATCCTGCTGTCGGGCTTCATGTTCCCGCGGGCGGCGATGCCGCTCGTGTTCCAGTGGCTCGGCCTGAGCCTGCCGCTCACCCACTTTCTCACCGTGCTGCGCGGCATCCTGCTCAAGGGCGTGGGACTCGAGGCGCTGTGGCGCGAGACACTCGTCCTGCTCGGGTTCAGCATCCTGCTGATCGGGCTCGCCGTCAGGCGGTTTCACAAGACACTCGACTAGGGGATGGGGGATGGGAGATGGGGATGGGGGATGGGGGACGGGGGACGGGGGACGGGGCCACCCCTCACCCGTCCCCGGTCCCCCGTCTCCCCTGTTCCGGGGTATCATTATCCCGATGCGGAAGCTGTTCGCGCTGACGCTGCTCGTGATCCAGGGCCTCGGGGGAGCCGGGGTCGTCGTGGCGCACGCCGTGGAGCGCCCCGGCGCGCCCGCCGCCCTCGACACCCAGCAGCACGACGGGCGCTGCGCCGTGGTGCACGACGCCGTGCGCTGCGCCGTGTGCCACGCGCCGGGCGCCCTGATCGCGCCGGGCGCGGCCCGCCTCACCGCCACCCCCGCGCCGGCCCGCCGGCGCCCGCCCGCGGCGGCCGACGAGCGGCCGCCGGCCTCGGGCGCGAACCCCGCCGCGCCGCCGCGCGCCCCGCCCGCCTCGCCCGCCTGATTCGTCCGGCGCCCGCCCCACCGGCGCGGCGCTCCGTATCGACGCAGTCGAGGAGGCCAGGACCCATGCATCGTCCGTTGCTCGTGCTCGCCGCCGCCGCCCTGTGGGCGGGACCCGTGGCCGCCCAGACACCCAGCCCCGCCGCCGATTCGCTGGCGGCCGAGATCCGCGCGCTGCGCGCGCAGCTCGACAGCGTGCGCGCGCGCCTCGACAGCGCCGCGCGGCGCGACAGCGCGGCCGCCCTCGCGGCGCTCCGCGCCCGCGCCCGCGCGGCGGGCCAGGCGGCCGACACGGCGCCCGCCGCGCCCGGCGGCGCCAGCCAGCGCAACCTCAACCAGCTCAACCCCGAGATCTCGGCCACCGGCGACATGCGCGCGTTCGTGCAGGGCCAGGGCCCGCAGACCGACAACTTCGTGCTCCAGGAAATCGAGATCTCGTTCCAGGCGGCGCTCGATCCCTACTCGCACACGAAGATCTTCGCGGCGCTCGAGGAGGGCGAGATCGACGTCGAGGAGGCGTACTTCTACTACACCGGCCTGCCGGGCCGCGTGCGGCTCGACGTCGGCAAGTTCCGCCACCAGATCGGCGAGCTGAACCGCTGGCACCTGCACGCCCTGCCCGAGATCGACTACCCGCTGGTGCTCGCCACCTACACCGGCCCCGAGGGGCTCACCGGCACCGGCCTGTCGGCCTACGCGGCCCGCGGCCTCGTCGGCACGCAGGAGCTGTGGGTGCAGGGCGTCCTGGGCGACCACGCGATCCTGTTCGACGGCGGCAACCGGCCGGCGGTGCTCGCCCACCTCAACAACTTCTGGGACCTCGGGCGGTCGGCGTTCCTCCAGCTCGGCGTCACGGGGATGTACGGCGAGAACCCGGACTCCGCCCTCAAGACCACCCTGGGCGGCGTGGACGTGCGCTTCACCTGGCGGCCGCCGGCGCGCGCCAAGTACCGCGAGTGGACCGTGCGCGCCGAGCTGATCGGCGTGGACAAGGAGCGGAGCGGCGCGGGCGACGCGCGCTACGGGTACTACGTCGGCACGCAGTACAAGCTCGGCTCGCGCTGGTGGGCGGGCGTGCGCTACGACTACGTCGAGGCGCCCGAAGGCCCGCTCGCCATCGTGCGCCAGGTCGTGCCGTCGCTCACCTTCTGGCAGAGCGAGTGGGTGCGGCTGCACGCCGAGTGGCGCTGGCGCCGCGAGGCGGGGGCGAGCACGAGCCAGCTCGCGCTCCAGGGCGTGTGGGCCATCGGCCCGCACAAACACGAGACCTACTGACATGCGCGCACCGACACTCGTCCTCGTCGCGCTCGCCGTGGGCTCCCCGCTCGCGGCCCAGCGCCCGCTCCGCGTGGTCACCTCGCTGCCCACCTACGCCGCCATCGCGCGCGAGATCGTGGGCGACCGCGCGAGCGTGACCGCGATCGCGCAGGGCGCCGAGGAGCCGCACTTCGTCCAGCCCAAGCCGAGCTTCGTGCCGCTGATCGGCGGCGCCGACGTCTTCGTCACCACCGGTCTCGACCTCGAGCTGTGGGTCCCCGCCCTGCTCGACAAGGCCGGCAACCCGCGCGTCAGTGAGGGCGGCCGCGGCTACGCCGCGGTCTACCCGGGCGTCGCCCTGCTCGAGGTGCCGGCGTCGGTGAGCCGGACGCAGGGCGACATCCACGTGTTCGGCAACCCGCACATCCACACCGACCCGATCAACGCGGTGCACATCGCCCGCAACATCCTGGCGGGGTTGATCCGCGTGTCGCCCGCCGACTCCGCGGGGTTCGCGGCGCGCGAGCGCGACTTCGAGCGCCGCCTGCTCGTGGCGCTGTACGGCGAGGACCTGGTGCGCATCCTCACCCCCGCCACGCTGCTCGAGCTGGCGCAGGGCGCGGGCGAGTGGGCGTTCTTCCGGGACAACAGCTACGAGGGCGCGCCGCTCGCGAGCCGCCTGGGCGGCTGGATGAAGCGGGCGGAGGTGTTCCGCGGCCGCGAGATGGTGTGCTATCACCGCGAGTGGGTGTACTTCAGCCACCGCTTCGATCTGCCGTGCGTCGAGTACGTCGAGCCCAAGCCCGGCATCCCGCCGTCGCCGCGCCACGTGCAGACGATCATCGAGCTGATGCGGGCGCGGCGCATTCCCGTGGTGTTCTCGCCGAATTACTTCGACCGCCGCCACATCCGCGAGATCGCCGAGCGCACCGGCGCGCGCGGCGTGATCGTGCCGGCGCAGACCGACGGGGCCCCCGGAGTCGCCACGTACTTCGACCTCGTGAACGTCTGGATCACCGAGCTGGCCGCGGCCTACGGCGCCCCGGCCGGCGGACGCTGAGGAGGCGGGCGTGCTCGAGTACATGGTGGCCCCGTTCGTCGCCTGCATGCTGCTGGTGGCGATCCACTCCTACCTCGGCCTGCACGTCATCGCGCGCGAGGTGATCTTCGTGGACCTCGCCCTGGCCCAGATCGCGGCGCTCGGCACGGTCGCGGCCCTGCTGCTGGGCGTGGCCCCGGACTCGAACACGGCGTACGTGTTCGCCTTCGGCTTCGTGGCCCTGGGCGCCGGCCTGTTCGCGCTGACACGGACCCGCGAGAAGGGCCGCGTGCCGCACGAGGCCATCATCGGCATCGTGTACGTCGTCGCCACCGCCGCCGCCCTGCTCCTCGCCGACCGCGCCCCGCGCGGCGCCGAAGCGATCAAGGAGATCCTGGTCGGCAGCATCATCTGGGTCACCTGGCCCACCATCATCAAGCACCTCGCCATCCCGTACGCCGCCCTGGGCCTGTTCCACTGGGTGCTGCGCCACCGGTTCCTGACGATCTCGTTCCACCCCGACGAGGCGCAGCGCCGGGGCTGGCACCTCCGCTGGTGGGACTTCCTGTTCTATCTGTCGTTCGGCGTCGTCATCATCTTCTCCGTGCCCATCGCCGGGGTGCTGCTCGTGTTCACGTTCCTCGTGGTGCCCGCCGCGATCGCGTTTCTCTTCACGCGCAACATGCGCCTCCTGGCGATCTTCTCGTGGTCGTCGGGCGCCCTGGCGTCGCTCCTGGGGCTGTGGCTGTCGTACCGCTTCGACCTGCCCACGGGACCCACGATCGTGTGCGCGTACGCCCTGGTCCTGGTCATGGCCGCGGCGGCGGGGCGGCTACGCCGCAGCCGGGCATGATCGGAGCACGGGCGGTCGGGCGGTCGGGCGGTCAGGCGGTAGACTGCCGTGCGTCGCGAGCGTCGTCGCGCTCGCGCTCCTGACCGCCCTGTCCGCCCTGTCCGCCCTGTCCGCCCAGTCTCTGTCCCTCTCCGCCGGCGCGCGCTACACGTCCGCCCTGGTGCACGACGAGATCGTGCGCCCCATCGCCCTCCAGAGCACGATCGGGCCCGCCGTCGCCCTGGCGCTGCGCACGCCCGCGCAGCGCGGCTGGGGCGGCGAGGCGGCGATCGACATCGGCCTCACCGAGCTGCGGCGCGAGGAGGACGGCACCCGCGTGGGCCTCGGCGCCCTCACCACCGTGGCCGTCAGCGTGGCGGTGCGGCGCGAGTGGCCCGGCGGCGTCGCGGCGCGCGTGGGCGCCGGCGGCCTGCTCTACCGGCCCGAGCGCGACGCGGGCGTGTTCGGCCGCGGCGCGGGCGGCATGTTCCCGCTCGGCGTCGCCGCCGTCTCCTGGCGGCTCCCGTGGGCCACCCCGTACGCGCTCGCCGTCGAGGCCCGCTACGACGCGCATCGCTTCATCACGCCCGCGCTGCGGGCGGCGGGCTTCACCGACGGCCGCGTGGTGCACCGGCTCGCGGTCGGTCTCGCCGCCGGGCTGGGAGGGCGGCGGTGAGGCGCGCCGCGTGGCTCGCGGGCGCCGCCGCGGCGCTCGCCGCCTGCCAGGACGTCGCGATCCCGGTGCGCGTGCCCGCCTACGGGTTCGACGACCCCGCCACCGGGGACGTGTTCCGCTGGCCCGCCGCGCGCCTCCCCGTGCGCGTGTGGGCCGATGCGGGCGGCGCCATGCCGCGGCTCGCGGCCGAGGGGCTGGGACGCTGGGAGGCGCAGTTCCTGTACGGCGAGTTCCGCGCCGTGCTCGTCCCCGACTCGCTCGGCGCGGACGTGATCCTGCGCTGGGCGCTCACCGCGCCGCCCGACGTGCCGCCCGACCCCGGCCCTCCCGTGCCCGCCTGTAGCGGCGTCACGCGCTACTCGGTGGACGCCGGCAACGCGCTGGACGACTACGTGCGCATCGACCTCGACCCCCACACCGGCTTCACCGACGCGCAGGTGGCGGCGTGCCTGGTGCGCGTCGCGCGCCACGAGCTGGGGCACGCCCTCGGCATCCTGCAGCACAGCCCCGACACCGCCGACCTGATGCACGCCAACCCGCGCGTGACCGTCCCGAGCGACGGGGACCGGCGCACGGTGGAGGTGCTGTACCACACGGAGCCGACGATCGCGCCGCGGCCGTAGACGGGCGGTCCGGCGGTCAGCCGGTCAGGCGGTCGGTGACGGCTTAACGCGCGGCGGCGGAAGCCCTTATGCGGCGCCGACCGCCCGGCCGCCAGTCCGCCCGACCGCCGCTCGCTTGACAGTCCCCGCCTGGCCCCGTACCATAACTCCTTCCCCGTAAAGGACTTGCTAGTGTCCGTCCGCCGCCAGGAGGCGCTCGACTACCACTCGCAGGGCCGTCCCGGAAAAATCCAGGTCGCGCCGACCAAGCCGTTCAAGAACCAGCACGACCTGTCGCTCGCCTACACCCCCGGCGTGGCCGAGCCGTGCCGCGAGATCGCCCAGCGCCCCGAGGACGTGTACACCTACACGGCGCGCGGCAACCTGGTGGCGGTGGTGTCCAACGGCACGGCCGTGCTCGGGCTCGGCAACATCGGCCCGCTCGCCGCCAAGCCGGTGATGGAGGGCAAGGGGATTCTGTTCAAGGCGTTCGCCGACATCGACGTGTTCGATCTCGAGGTGGGCTCGGAGCTGGTGGACGACGTGGTGCGGTTCTGCCAGCTGCTCGAGCCGACGGTGGGCGGCATCAACCTGGAGGACATCCGCTCGCCCGACTGCTTCGAGGTGGAGGAGCGGCTGCGCCAGACCCTGGCGATCCCCGTGTTCCACGACGACCAGCACGGCACGGCGATCATCTCGGGGGCGGCGCTGCTCAACGCGGCGGAGCTGGCGGGCAAATCGCTCGACGACGCTGCGGGTGGTGTTCTCGGGCGCGGGCGCGGCCGCGATCGCGACGGCCGAGCACTACGTGCGGCTGGGCGTGCGGCGCGAGCAGATCGTGCTGTGCGACCGCGGCGGCGTGGTGCGCGCCAGCCGCGACAATCTCGACCGCTACAAGCGCCGCTTCGCGGTGCCCGACGGGCCCCGCACCCTGGCGGACGCGCTCGAGGGCGCGGACGTGTTCGTCGGGTTGTCGGTGGCGGGGGCGGTGACGGGCGCGATGCTGGAGCGGATGGCGCCGCGGCCGATCGTGTTCGCGCTGGCCAACCCGGTGCCCGAGATCATGCCGGAGGAGGCGCGCGCGGCGCGGCCCGACGCGATCGTCGCGACGGGGCGCTCGGACTTTCCCAACCAGGTGAACAACGTGCTCGGCTTCCCGTTCATTTTCCGCGGCGCGCTCGACGTGCGCGCGCGGGAGATCAACGAGGAGATGAAGATGGCGGCGACGCGGGCGCTCGCCGAGCTGGCCAAGGAGGAAGTGCCCGACTCGGTGACGCGCGCCTACGGGATCGACCGGCTGCGGTTCGGCCCCGAGTACCTCATCCCCAAGCCGTTCGACCCCCGGGTGCTGCTGTGGGTGGCGCCGGCGGTGGCGTGGGCCGCGGTGGTGTCGGGCGTGGCGCAGCGCATGATCGACGTCGAGGAGTACCGGGTGGCGCTCGAGGCGCGGCTGGGCCGCGCCCGGGCGGTGATGCGCGGCTTCTCCTCGCGCGCCCAGGCGGACCCGAAGCGCATCGTGTTTCCCGAGGGCGAGGACCTGCGCGTCATCAAGGCCGCGCGCGTGCTCGCGGACGACGGGGTCGCCCAGCCGGTGCTGCTGGGCGCCGCGGACGCCATCCGCCGCCAGGCGGACGACGGCGGCATCACCCTGGAGGACATCGAGCTGGCCAATCCGGAGACGGCGGCGGACGGCGAGGCGTACGCCCAGCAGCTGTGGGAGCTGCGCTCGCGCCGCGGCCTGACGCTGCGCGAGGCGCGCCGCCGGGTGAAAGACCCCGCGTACTTCGGCATGATGATGCTGCGCGCCGGCCGGGCGGACGCGGTGGTGCTGGGCGAGGAAATGCACTACCCCGACGCGATCCGGCCCGCGCTCGAGGTGATCGGCGCCGCGCCCGGACGCCGCCACGTGAGCGGCATCTACATGCTGGTGTTCCAGCAGGAGACGTTCTTCCTCGCCGACTGCACGGTGAACATCGCGCCGGACGCGGAGGTGCTGGCGGAAATCGCCTCCGCGACGGCGCAGTTCGTGGGGCGGCTCGGCATCGAGCCGCGCGTCGCGCTGCTGTCGTTCTCCAACTTCGGCTCGGTGCGCCACCCCGCCGCCGAGAAGGTGCAGCGCGCCGTCGCCCTGCTGCACGAGCGCGAGCCGGGCCTCCAGGTGGACGGGGAGATGCAGGCCGACACGGCGGTGGTGGAGCAGATCCTGACGCGGCGGTATCCGTTCGCGCGCCTGCGCAGCGCCGCGAACGTGCTGATCTTCCCGAACCTCGACGCCGCGAACATCGCCTACAAGCTGCTCGACCGGCTGGGGGGCGCCCAGGAAATCGGGCCGATCCTGGTCGGGATGGCCCGCCCGGTACACGTCTTGCAACGCGGCTCCGACGTCAACGACATCGTCAATCTCTCGATCATCGCGGCGGTGGACGCGCAGGAGCGCGCGCGCGCCCCCCACGTGTGAGACCAGGACAGCCATCGATGGGCCACCCTGCCCCCGCGTCCACCGGGCGCTCCCGCCGCTCCGGTGCCACCCTCCAGTCGGGCGGCCTCGAGCCGCGCGGCCCCGTGCACTGGAATCTCTGTCCCGCCGAGCTGTACGAGCACGCGGTGCGGCGCGGCGAGGGCGTGATCGCCCAGGGGGGACCGTTCTGCGCGATCACCAGCCCCCACACCGGCCGCAGCCCGAACGACAAGTTCGTGGTCCGCGAGCCGGGCTCGGAGGACCACATCTGGTGGGGCAAGGTCAACGTGCCGCTCGACCCGGCGCACGCCGACCGGCTCCACGCCGACGTGGTGGGCCACCTGAACGCGCAGGAGCTGTTCGTGCGCGACCTGTTCGCCTGCGCCGACCCCGCCTACCGGCTCCCCGTCCGCTTCGTCACCACCAACGCGTGGCACGCGCTGTTCGTGTACAACATGTTCCTCCGCCCCACCGCGGCGGAGCTGGCCGGCTTCCAGCCGGGCTTCCAGGTGCTGCACGCGCCCGACTTCCAGGCCGATCCCGCCACCCACGGCACGCGGTCACCCGCGTTCATCGTGGTCCATCTGGCGAAGCGCACGATCCTCATCGGCGGCACGCGCTACGCGGGCGAGATGAAGAAATCCATCTTCACCATCCTCAACTACCTGCTGCCGCGACAGGGCGTGCTGTCGATGCACTGCTCCGCCAACGTCGGCGAGCGGGGCGACGTGGCGCTGTTCTTCGGCCTGTCGGGCACCGGCAAGACCACCCTCTCGGCCGACCCCACGCGCGGCCTGATCGGCGACGACGAGCACGGCTGGAGCGACACGGGGGTGTTCAACTTCGAGGGCGGCTGCTACGCCAAGGTGATCCGCCTCTCGCGCGAGGGCGAGCCCGAGATCCACGCCACCACGCGGATGTTCGGCACCGTGCTCGAGAACGTGGTGGTGGACCCCGAGACCCGCGCGATCGACCTCGATTCGGCCGCGATCACCGAGAACACCCGCGCCTCCTACCCGATCCACTTCATCCCGAACCACGTCGCCGGCGGCGCCGCGGGCCACCCCGAGCACATCGTGTTCCTCACCTGCGACGCGTTCGGCGTCATGCCGCCCATCGCCCGCCTCACCCCCGAGCAGGCGATGTACCACTTCCTGTCGGGCTACACCGCCAAGGTCGCCGGCACCGAGCGCGGCGTGACGGAGCCCAAGGAGACCTTCTCGGCGTGCTTCGGGGCGCCGTTCCTCCCGCTCCATCCCAACACCTACGCCGAGATGCTGGGCCGCCGCATCGCGCGGCACGACGCGCGGTGCTGGCTCGTGAACACCGGCTGGACCGGCGGTCCGTACGGCACCGGTGCGCGCATCCGGCTCGCGCACACCCGCGCGATGGTCCGCGCCGCGCTGAGCGGCGCGCTCACGGGCATCCCCACCGCGCGCGAGCCGGTGTTCGGCCTCGCGGTGCCGCAGCGCATCCCCGGCAGCGTGCCGCCCGAGCTGCTGCGGCCGCGCGAGACGTGGGCCGACCCGGCCGCCTACGACGCGATGGCCGCGAAGCTCACGGCGCTGTTCCAGAAGAACTTCGAGCAGTTCGCCGATCACGTGGGAGCGGAAGTGCGGGAGGCGGGACCACGGACGTAATCCGCGACTCGCTCTGGAACAACATCCGCCTCGACCACGACGCGCTCGCCGTCGTGGACACGCCGCCGTTCCAGCGGCTGCGCTACGTGCGCCAGCTGGGCCACGCGTTCCTCGTGTACCCCGGCGCCACGCACACCCGCTTCGAGCACGCCCTCGGCGCCTACCACCTCGCGCGCCGCGTGCTCGGCCAGCTGGAGGAGACGCTCGGCCGCCCGGCGGTGGTACCGGCGGACGCGCTCCGCCTGCGCCTCGCCGCGCTGCTGCACGACGTCGGGCATTACCCCTTCTCCCACGCGCTCGAAGAAGCCGGCCTGCCGCATCACGAGACGCTCGCCGCCCGCCACCTCGCCCACCCGGCGCTCGCCGCCGCGCTCGCGGCCGTGGACGTCGGGGCGGCCGCGATCCTGCCGCTCATCGGCGGCGCGAGCCCGGGCCCGCTCGCGGGGCTCGTCTCGGGCGCGCTCGACGTGGACAAGCTCGACTATCTGTCGCGCGACGCGGAGCGCTGCGGCGTCCCCTACGGCATGGTGGACGTGGACCGGCTGCTCGCCGCGCTCACGGTGGTGCCGGGTGACGGCGGCGCGCCGGCGCTCGCGCTGACCGAGAAGGGGCTCGCGCCGCTCGAGTCGCTGCTGTTCGCCAAGTACCAGATGTACCGCAACGTGTACTGGCACCACGCCGTGCGCGCCGCCACCGCGATGTTCAAGCGCCTGGTGCGGCACGCGATCCACGGCGGCCGGCTGACGCCCGACGCCGTCGCCGCCGCCACCGACGACGGCCTGATCCACGAGCTCCAGCAGCGCGACACCACCGGACTGGCGGCGGCGCTGCGGGAGCGGCGCCTCGCCAAGCGCGCCCTCGACCTCCCGGCGACGAGCCTCCCCGAGCGGCCGGCCGACTGGCCCGCCACGGACGCCGATCTGCTCGCCGCGGTCGAAGACCGCCTGGCCACCGAGGTGGGACTCGCCCCCGGGGAGCTGTTCCTCGATTTCCCGGCCAAGCCGGGCATGCTCGACGTGGACCTGCCCCTGGTCCGGCGCGACGGCACCGTCGTGCGCCTCGCGGGCGCCGCCGCGGGCGAGTACCTCGGCCTGCCCCGCGTGGCGGCCGAGCTGTACCGCGCCGCGCGCCGGCTGCGCGTCCTGACGCTCCGCCCCGCGCGGGTGCCGGCGGGCGGAGTGGTGGCGTTGCTCGAGCTGTCGGGAGCGGACGTGCGGGCCCGGCTCGCCGCCGGCGCGCCGCTCGTCAGCTAGGCCGCGGCACTTTCGGCAGCGTGGTCTCGGCGCTGTGGGGCGCCGGCTCGAGCGAGTCGATGCGCACCAGGATGGCGGTGATGTTGTCGAGCCCGCCGTGGCGGTTGGCCTCGTCCACCAGGGCGTCCACGTGGCCCTGCGGCATCGCGTCCGCGGCCATGATCCGCTCCAGCTCGTGGTCCTCGAGCATGCCCGTGAGCCCGTCCGACGCCAGCAGGAACAGGTCGCGCTCCTTGACCGAGCCGACGTAGATGTCGGGCAGCACTTCCGAGTTGGCCCCGACGCAGCGGGTGATCACGTTGCTGTAGGGATGGGTCCGCGCCTGCTCGGGCGTGAGGTACCCGGCGTCCACCTGCTCCTGCACGTAGGAGTGGTCCTTGGTGACCTGGCTGAGCTTGCCGTCCCGCAGCAGGTAGGCGCGGCTGTCGCCGACCTGCCCGATCAGGAAGCGGCCCGCGAACAGCACCAGGGCCGTCACCGTCGTGCCCATCCCCCGCTTGTCGTGCTCGGTCAGCGTGCGCTGGAAGATGGCCCCGTTGGCCGCGCGGATCGCTTCGCGCATCCGGTCGGCGACCTCCTCGTCCCCGAGCCCCTTCAGCGACCCCAGCTCGCGGGCCACCGCGCGCACCGCCATGTCGCTCGCGACCTCGCCCGCGGCGTGTCCCCCCATGCCGTCGGCCACGACGAAGATGCCGCGCTCGGGGATCATGAGGAAATTGTCCTCGTTCCCCGACCGGATGATGCCGACATCGGTGCGACCGGCAGTGGTGATGTGCACGTTCGGAGGCTTTATCCCAGGAGCCAGGTGATCGTCGCTGCGAGGCCGAGCACGACGAGTGCCGCGCTCGAGCCGCAGCCTTTGCCTTTCGCTTTGGCGGGCGCCTGCCCCGCCGGCCGCCGCGCAGGCTTGGGCCGCGCGGCGGGCGCCGGCGCCGGAGCCGCCCGGGGCGTCGCCTTGGCGGGCGCGGGGGGGGCCTTGGCCGGCGGCGCGGGCGGCGCGGGCGGCGCGGGCGCCGCAGGCGGCGTCACGGCCCGCGCCGGCTCCGGCGGCTCCAGCGCCTGGATCATCTTCGTGCCACCACCCTTGGTGACGCCCAGCGCGTCGTCCATCGGCTCGAACACCAGTGAGACGTCGCCGAACCGCACCACGGACGCCGGCGCGATCGGCGCTTCGCCCCGCACCTGCTCCCCGTCCACGAACGTCCCGTTGGTCGAATCGAGATCGGTCAGCACCCACACCCCCTCGCGCCGCTGCAGCTTGGCGTGGGAGGTGGATACCGACTCGTCGGGCACGATGAGGTCGTTGTATTCGGCGCGTCCGATGTTGGCGATCGGCGTGCGCACGGCGAGCCGCTGTCCCTTGAGCGCTCCCTCCCGGACCAGGAAGCTCGCGAGCGGCGGCTCCGAGGGTTCACCCCGTTTGACGCTGGGCAGGCCGAACGCGGTGTTCTGCAGCTTCGCCTGCGCCCCCGCCGCCCCCGCCCCCACCTCGGCCCCGGGCCCGGGCGGCGGCGGGGCGGGCGGCACCGGCGGCGGCGGCGGGGCGGGGACCGTGGGCGCCGCCGGAGCGGCGATCGGGGCGGGGTCGGCGTAGAAGCGGAACGTCTCGTCGCCGAGTCGCAGCACGTCCGCCCGCATCAGCAGGCGTTGCTCCTGCACCCGCTCCTCGTTCACGAACGTCCCGTTCGTGCTCGCGTCGACGATCACGTACCCCTTGGGCGTCGCCAGGATCTCCGCGTGGCGGCGCGACACGTCCTTGCCCGGGACCACCACGTCGCACCCGGCCTCGCGCCCGAACACCAGCGTCGTCCCGCTGATCGCGTACTCGCGCCCGTCGGTCAGGCTCACCACACGCCCGCCCGTGTTCGCCGTCGGCTGGCCCGGCCGCGTCTCGGCCTTGATCTGCGCCGCCGCCTGCGGCACCTGCAACGCCTGGATGTACTGCGTGCTCCCCGAGCGCCGTTCGTCCACGAACGTCAGCTCGAGGCCGCCCAGATCGACCTTGTCGCCGTGGAGCAGCGGGGTGGGGTCGTTGCCCAGCCGCACGCCGTTGATCGCGACGTCCGCCTCGGGCACCGCCCGCCGGATCACGACCTCGCCTTCGGCCGGGGCGACCAGCACGGCGTGGCGGGGCAACACCCGCGGGTCGGTCAACGCGATGGCGCAGCCGGGGTCCGAGCCGGCCAGGACCTCGCCGACCGGTATCGCGAACCGTTGGGACCCCAATTCCAGCAGCGCCATGCACCGTTCCTCGGGAGCAGCCCCGCAGAAGTTATCCGTGGGCCCGTAACCGCGCAAGGAAACTCAGGTTACGTGCCCTCAACCCGCTCCGCACCCAGCCCGGAGACGGCCTCCTCCTTCCCGACGAGTCCCATGCGCAGCCAGTGCCAGAAGATCGCCGCGCCGGTGATCACGGTCGCGTAGCTGTTGATGAACCGCCAGATGACCGTGTAGTTCGACACCAGCTCGCGCGGCACGTAGATGGACATCACGGCGGCGGAGAGCACCTCCGCCAGCCCCGAGGCGCCGGGCGTCGGGGCGAAGTACAGCAGGAACGTGATCAGCGTCTGCAGCAGCAGGATGTCGTAGAAGTTGGCCTCGATACCGAGCGCCCGCAGGGTCACGTACCCGGCCAGCAGCTTGTTGGCGTGGGACGGACCCGAGATCACGACGGCGGCGCCGAGCACGAGGAGGCCGCGCGGGGTGCCGAAGGCGACCATGCACTCGTGGGCCCGGTCGATCCCCGCGGTGACCTGCTCCATGCGCGCTTCGAGCCGCGGGCTGCGCCGGCCCAGCCGCACGGCCGCGCGGTGGATCAGGTCGCGCGCCTGGCGCGGGAAGACGAGCGCGATCAGCATCAGCGCGCCGATCACGCCGAACAGGGTCAGGCTCGTGCGGAACAGGTCGTAGAGCGTGATGCCCAGGACCAGTCCGTGCGCTTCGAGCGAGCGCCCGGCGCCGAGGAAGATCACGAGGGGACCGGCGGTGGCGAAGAAGCCCACGGTGGCGACGAACGTGATGAACACGGCCGTGACCGCCTCGGGCACGCGCGCACCCGCGCGCCGCATGGACCAGACCATCATCGGCGACGCGCCCGACTGGAACGGCGTGAGGTAGGCGCCCCAGGCTCCCATGCCGCTGGCCAGGATCATGTCGCGATAGCGCAGGCCGGGGTGGACGTGCCGGGCGACCACCCACAGCCGCAGGCCCCCGCCGATCCAGTCCATGGAGGCGAGCCCCAGCCCGATCACGATCCAGCGCCATTCGAGACCCAGCATCCCGCGGGCGAACGCGCCGAGATTGTCGCTGTAGACCAGCAGCCCGATGAGGCCGGCCAGGGAGATCAGCGCGAACAGCTCGAGCCCCCGGCGCAGCAGCCGAGGGGTCAGGGCGAGCGGCATGGGGCAGGAAACTACACCGGGGAGCCCCCCGCCGTTACTGTTCAGGGTTATGCGTCCCCCTCCCGGCCAGATCGTCCTCCGCAACGTGCGGCAGCACAATCTGAAGGGGATCACCGTGGCGCTGCCCCGCCGGGCGTTCACGGTGATCACCGGACCGTCGGGCTCGGGCAAGAGCTCCCTGGCGTTCGACACGCTCTACGCCGAGGGACAGCGGCGCTACATCGAGTCCCTGTCCACCTACGCCAAGCAGTTCCTCGAGCGCATGCCCAAGCCCGACGTGGACTCACTCGAGGGCATCTCCCCCGCCGTGGCGATCGAGCAGAAGAACCCCACCACGTCGAGCCGCTCGACGGTCGGGACGGCGACGGAGATCTACGACTACCTGCGGCTCTTGTGGGCCCGGATCGGCACGCCGTACTGCCGGCAGTGCGGGGCGATCGTGAAGACCGACACGGTCCAGGACGTCGACCGACGCCATCGCGGCGGACCCGTCCCCCGTCCCTCGTCCCCCGTCCCCGCTGATGATCGCCTTCCCCCTGCCGGCGGCGGCGCATCGTCCCGACGTCGCGGTGGCGGCGCAGCTCCGGGCGGCCGGTTTCGCCCGGGCGCTGGCCGACGGCGCGTTGCTGCGCCTCGACGCGGCGGAGGCTGAGGACCGGCTCCGGGCCGCGGCGGAGGTGCTCGTCGTGGTGGATCGGATCGCCGACCCCGGGGCGGCGCGCGGCCGGGTGGCCGAGGCGGTGGCGACCGCCTACGCCGAGGGCGAGGGCGTCGCGGTCGCGCTGGACAACGGGGCGCGCCGCCGCTTCTCCGAGCACCCCACCTGCTCGGCCTGCGGCACGCCGGCCCCCGTGCTCGTGCCGTCGCTGTTCTCGTTCAACAATCCGCGCGGGGCCTGCCCCACGTGTCACGGCTTCGGGGCCGTGCTGGAGTACGACGAGTCGCTGATCGTGCCCGACCCGCGGCGCACGCTCGCCGGCGGCGCCCTGGACCCGTGGACCAAGCCGCGCTACGAGGGGCGCCGGCGCCTGCTGCGCGAGACCGCGCGGGCGCGCCGCATCCCCGTGGACCGGCCGTGGCAGGACCTCGCCGCCCAGGCGCGCGAGTTCCTGCTGCACGGCCGCGCGGGCCGCTACCTCGGCATCTTCCCGTTCCTCGAGCGGCTCGAGGACAAGCGCTACAAGCAGTACATCCGCGTGTTCCTGCGGCAGTACCAGGTCGCCCGCACCTGCTCCGCGTGCGGCGGCGCGCGCCTCAAGCCCGAGGCGCTGTCGGTGCGGCTCGGCGGCGCCACCATCGCCGAGGCCGCGGGGCGCACGGCGGCGGGGCTCGGCGACTGGGTCGCCGCCATCACCCTCACCGAGTTCCAGCGCGCCGTGGCGGAGCACGTGCTCGGGGAGCTGGGCGCGCGCCTCGCGTTTCTCACCGACGTGGGGCTCGGCTACCTCACCCTCGACCGCCTGACCCGCACCCTGTCGGGCGGCGAGGCGCAGCGCATCGCCCTGTCCAACGCCCTGGGCGCGCGCCTCGTGGAGACGCTGTACGTGCTGGACGAGCCGTCCATCGGGCTCCACCCGGCCGACACCGACCGGCTGCTCGGGTTGCTGCGGCGCCTCGCCGACGCCGGCAATACCGTCGTGGTGGTGGAGCACGATCCCGCCGCGATGCGCGCAGCCGACCACATGGTGGAGCTGGGGCCGGGCGCCGGCGAGCGCGGCGGCGAGCTGGTCTACCAGGGCCCCGCCGCCGGCGTGGTGGAGGCGGGCACGCTCACCGGCCAGTACCTCTCCGGGGACAAGCGCATCGGCGTGCCGAGCGCGCGGCGGCCCGCCGCCCGGTGGCTCACGCTGCGCGGCGCCCGGCTGCACAACCTCGACGGCGTGGACGTGCGCGTCCCGCTCGGCACCTTCACGGCGGTGACGGGCGTGTCGGGCTCGGGGAAGTCCACGCTGGTGCACGACGTGCTGTACCGGCAGCTCGAGACCCGCCTGCGCGGCGGCCACTCGGCCAAGGCGCATCTCGGCGAGGCCGTCGGCGACATCCGCGCGCTCGAGGGCTGGGAGGCGCTCGCCGAGGTCGTGCTCGTGGACCAGGCGCCCATCGGCCGCACGCCGCGCTCCAACCCGGTGACCTACGTCAAGGCGTTCGACGACCTCCGGGCGCTGTACGCGGCGCAGCCGCTGGCCCGCGAGCGCGGCTACAGCCCCAGCACCTTCTCGTTCAACGTCGCGGGCGGGCGGTGTGAGACGTGCGAAGGCGCGGGCCACGTGCTGATCGAGATGGTGTTCCTGGCGAACGTGTTCGTGCCCTGCGACCAGTGCGGCGCGCGGCGCTTCCGCCGCGAGGTGCTCGACGTCCGGGTGGGAGGGCTGTCGATGCACGACGCCTTGCAGCTCACCGTGAGCGAGGCGATCCAGCGGTTCCACCAGCTGCCCCGCTTCGCCCGCACGCTGTGGCAGCTGCAGCAGGTGGGCCTCGGCTATCTGCGCCTCGGCCAGCCCGCGACCACCCTGTCGGGCGGCGAGGCGCAGCGCCTCAAGATCGCCCGCGAGCTGTCGCAGGCGACGGTCCGCAGCGCCCGGCGGGCGGGCCGCAAGCTCTACATCCTCGACGAGCCGACCACCGGCCTGCACTTGGACGACGTGCGCACCCTGTGCCGCGTGCTCGACCGGCTGGTGGACGCTGGGAACACCGTCCTCGTGATCGAGCACCACCTCGACGTGATCAAGCGGGCGGACTGGGTCATCGACCTCGGGCCCGGGGCCGGCGCCGAGGGCGGTCACGTCGTGGCCACGGGCACCCCCGAGCAGATCGCCGCCGAGCCGCGCTCGGTCACGGGCCGCCACCTGGCGCCGGCACTGTGACCGCGCGGCGCGCGGACGCCGAGCTGCTCCTCGCCATCACCCTGTGGGGGGTGAGCTTCGTCGTGCTCAAGAGCGCGCTCGCGGCGAGCACTCCCCTCGCGTTCGTGGCGCTGCGCTTCGCCATCGGCGCCCTGCTGCTGGTGCCGTTCGTCCCCCGGCCGTGGCGCTTCACCACGGCCGAGTTGCGCGCCGGCGCGCTGCTCGCCGTCCTGATGACCGGCGGGTTCGCCACCCAGATGATCGGCCTGCAACACACCACGCCGTCGCGCTCGGCGTTCGTGATCGCGACCTCGTCGGTGCTGGCGCCCGTGATCGCGGTGGCCCTGGTGCGCGAGCGCCCGCGGCGCGCGGTGATCGGCGCGCTCGCCCTGGCCATGGCCGGCATCTGGCTGCTCACGGCGCCCGAGGCGGGCGGCCTCAATCGCGGCGACGTGTGGACCCTGGGCACGGCGGTGTTCTTCGGCGGCCAGATCGTGGCCGTCGCCCACCTCGGCCCGCGCCACGACCCGCGCCGCCTCGTCTGGCTCGAGATCGCGGGCGTCGCGGCGGGCAGCGCGCTCGCCGCCGCCCTGCTCGAGCCGGTGCGCGTCGTGTGGACGCCGGCCTTCCTCGCGGCGCTGGGCTACGCCGCCGCGGCCGCCACGGCGCTCGCCCTGCTGCTCCAGATGCGCGCCCAGCGCGCGATGTCGGCCACGCGGGCGGCGGTGCTGTTCTGCGCCGAGCCGGTGTTCGCGGCGGCGACGTCGTGGCTGTGGCTGCGCGAGGTGCTGAGCGGCACCCAGTGGGCCGGGGCCGTGCTGATCCTGGGGGCGATGATCTGGGTCGAGCTGCCGGCGGCGGCCGCCCCCGCCCCGGCGCGATGCCCCCGCCGCCCCCGCCCCGCGCCGTGACCATCGCATTATCATGGAGGCGGACGCCCCGTATCCCGGCAGGAGGACGGACTCGTGAGTGAGGTCCGCATCGTCCTCGTGGACGATCACACCGTGCTGCGCACGGGCCTGCGCATGGTCATCAGTGGACAGCCCGACCTGACCGTCGTGGGCGAGGCGGCCGACGGCCCCGAGGCGCTGCTCGTGGTCCGCCGGGTCCTGCCCGACGTCGTCGTCCTCGATCTCGCCCTGCCGGGCACCGACGCGATGGAGCTGATCGCCGAGGTCGTCCGGTCGTCGCCCGGCACGCAGGTGCTGATCCTCACGATGCACGCCGACGCCGGCTCCGTGCGCGCCGCGCTCACGGCGGGCGCCCGCGGCTACATCGTCAAGACGACCGCCCACACCGAGCTGCTCCGGGCCATCCGGTCCGTGCACGCCGGACGGACGGTCGTCGATCCGTCGCTCACCCCGGGCCGCCGTCGGGCCGGGGAGCCGCCGCGGCCGGCGGCCGGCGGGCGCGGCCAGCTGTTGAGCCCGCGCGAGCGCCAGGTGCTGCAGCTGCTGGCCCACGGGCACACGCACCAGGAGATCGCCGACCGGCTGGGGGTCGGGATCAAGTCGATCGAGACCTACCGCGCCCGCCTCGCGCGCAAGCTCGATCTCCAGTCGCGCGCCGACCTGGTGCGCTACGCGATCGGCGTCGGGCTGTTGCAGACCGAACCGGTCCAGGGGCGCCCGCCGCCGACCGCCCGCTGAACCGGCTGTGTCGGGAAAACCCTGACACGCGAGTGCGGGATTCTCCTATTATTGCCGATACTGGTGATGGGAATTCGGCCGGTGCCGCCTCCGGCGGCGTCGGCCGTGGTGTGTCAGGGCTGTCCGCGGGAACGGCAGCAACGATCGGTCCACTCTGAGCGTCCGACCTACCGGTGACCACGACCGCGCATCCGACCGTGAAATCGCTGGCCCTCGGATTGAGTCTCGTCCTCGGCAGCCACCCGCTGCTCGCCCAGCAACCGGATTCCGCCGCCCGGGCGCTGAAGACGCTGTCCATCGAAGAGCTGATGGGCCTGGAGGTCACGTCCGTCTCGCGGCGCCGCGAGCGCCTGGCCGGGGCCGCCTCGGCCATCCAGGTGATCACGCACGAGGACATCCGCCGCTCGGGCGCGTCGAGTCTGCCCGAGGCCCTGCGCCTCGCCGCCAACCTCCAGGTCGCGCAGGTGGATGCCCGCCAGTGGGCCATCAGCGCGCGCGGGTTCAACAACACCGCGGCCAACAAGCTCCTCGTCCTGATCGACGGGCGCGTCGTCTACACGCCGCTGTTCTCGGGCGTGTTCTGGGACGTGCAGGACGTGCCGCTCGCCGACATCGACCGGATCGAGGTGATCAGCGGACCCGGGGCCACGCTGTGGGGGGCCAACGCCGTGAACGGCGTGATCAACGTCATCACCAAGGACGCGACCGACACCCCGGGGCTGCTCCTGTCGAGCGGCGGGGGCACGGAGCTCCGCGGCTTCGGCACCCTGCGCTACGGCGGCGCGCTCGGCACCCGGGCGCGCTACCGGGTGTACGGCCGCGGCTTCGCCCGCGAGCCGACGATCCTGCCGGGGGGCCAGGACGCGGCGGACGACTGGCGCTTCGGCCAGGGCGGTTTCCGCATGGAATGGGACGCGTCGGCGGGTGATCGCCTCGTGGTGCAGGGCGATGTGTACGACGGCCGCATCGGCCAGCCGAGCGGTGGCGACATCACCGTCAGCGGCGGCAACCTGATGGCGCGGTGGTCGCGCACGCTCTCCGGGTCGTCCGCCCTCGCGGCCCAGGTGTACTACGACCGGACCCACCGGGACATTCCCGGCACGTTCGGCGAGGCGCTCGACGTGTACGACGTCGAGCTGGAGCACACGGTGCGATTGGCGGACCGGCACGAGCTGGTCTGGGGCGTGGGGTACCGCCTGATCAACGACCACATCGCCAACACCGCGGCGCTCGCCTTCCTGCCGCCGCACGTGGTACGGCGGTGGTGGACGGGGTTCCTTCAAACCGATGTGGCGGTGGTCCGCGATCGGCTGCACGCCGTCCTCGGCGCCAAAGTCGAACACAACGACTACACCGGCTTCGAGATCCAGCCGAGCGGCCGGCTCAGCCTCACGGTGGGCGGGTCGGGCACGCTGTGGGCCGCCGTCTCGCGGGCGCTGCGCACGCCGTCGCGCATCGATCGCGAGCTGTTCGCGCCCGGCCAGCCGCCCTATGCCATCGCCGGCGGGCCGGACTTCCGGTCGGAACGCGCGCTCGCCTACGAGGCGGGGTACCGCCATCAGCGGGGCTCGCTCGCGCTCTCCGTGGCGACGTTCTACAGTCGCTACCACGGGCTCCGCAGCCTGGAGCAGGTCAATCCGCCCCAGCCCGCGCCCGTGGTGATCGCGAACGGACAGGACGGCGAGTCGTACGGCGCGGAGCTGGCGGCGGACTACTGGCTCACGCCCGGCTGGCGGGTGCACGCTGGCTACACGGAGCTGCGCGTGCACATCTGGCCCAATCCCGGGAGCACCGACACCACCCGCGGCGCGGCGGAGTCCCGCGCGCCCGATCGTCAGCTCCTCGTGCACTCCTCCGTGGATCTCCCGGCGCGGCTCACGCTGGGCGGCGCGTTCCGCGCGATCGGCGCCATCGCGAATCAGCAGGTGCCCGCCTATGCCGAGCTGAACGCCTCACTGCGCTGGCGGCCCGCGGCGCGCCTCGAGCTGTCGGTCGTCGGGCAGAACCTGCTGCATCGGCGCCACCCGGAATTCGGGCTCCCCGCCGCGCGCCGCGGCATCGAGCGCGGCGTGTTCGGGGCGGTCGAATGGCGCTTCTGAAAGCCGCCCTCGCGGCGCTGCTGGTCGGCGCGGCCGGGGGCCTGGCCGCGCAGGCGGCGCGCCCCTCGGAGTATCAGGTCAAGGCCGTCTTCCTGTTCCACTTCGCGCAGTTCGTGGAGTGGCCGCCCGAGGCGTTCGCCGACTCCCAGGCGCCGGTGCTCATCGGCATCCTGGGAGAGGACCCGTTCGGCCCGTTTCTGGACGAGACGGTGAGCGGCGAGCACGTGCGGGGGCGGCCCATCGAGATCCGGCGCTTCCGGCGCACCGACGACATCGGGGAGTGTCACATTCTCTTCATCAGTCGGTCGGAGCGCGACCGCACCGATGCGATCCTCACCGCGGTCGGCGACCGGCCGATTCTCAGCGTGATGGACGACGAGCCCGGCGGCCGGCGCGGCGGGATCATCGGGTTCGTCGCGGACCGCAGCCGGATCCGGTTCCGCATCAGCGTCGAGGCGGCGCACGCGGCGGGCCTGACGATCAGCTCCAAGCTGCTGCGGCTGGCCGACATCGTGCCGCGCCGGGAGTCGTAGGATGGCGTTCGCCGACTGGCCGATCCGGCGCAAGCTCGTCGCGATGCTCCTCGCGATCAGCGGCATGGTGCTGTTGCTGACGTCCGCCGCGTTCGTGGCGTACCAGTACTGGTCGTTCCGCCAGTCCGCGCGCAACGTGCTGTCGGTCCGCGGCCGCATCCTGGCCGCCAACACCACGGCCTCGCTGGCCTTTGCCGACGAGGCCGACGCCACGGAGATCCTGTCCGCGCTCCGCATCGACCGTCACATCGTAGCCGCCGCCCTGTACGACACCGACGGCCGGCTGTTCGCCACCTACCAGGACCGGCCCGGCTCGGTGCCGCCGGCGCCGGGCCTGGATGGGTACCGCTTCGAGCGCGGTCTGCTGATCGGTTTCGAGCCGGTGGCCGAGGGGGGCAGCGGGCGCCTCGGCACCCTGTACCTCGCCTCCGATCTCGGTGAGCTGTACGGCACGTTCCGCCTGTCCGGCCTGATCGGCGTGGCGGTCACGGCCGCGTCCCTGCTGGTGGCCTACCTGATGTCCACGGCGTTTCAGGGCTCGATCTCGCGGCCCCTGCTGCGTCTCACGGAGACCGCGCGGGCCGTGTCCGACCACCGCAACTACGCCGTGCGCGCGCCCCGTGCCGGCCACGACGAGCTGGGCGTCCTGACCGACGCGTTCAATCACATGCTGGGGCGCATCGAGGGGCAGGACCGGGTGCTCCGCCAGCAGACGGTGGAGCTGCAGCGCTACGCCGGGGAGCTCGAGCAACGGGTGGCGGAGCGGACCCACGAGCTCGAGGAGCGGAACGAGGCCCTGCGGCGCAACGCCGCCGAGATCCTCGTCGCCAACCAGGAGCTCGACGCCTTTGCCTACTCGGTGTCGCACGACCTGCGCGCGCCGCTGCGCAGCATCGACGGCTTCAGCCAGGTGTTGCTCGAGGACTCCGCGGACCGCCTCGACGACGCGGGACGCGATGCCCTGCACCGCGTGCGCGCGGCCAGTCAGCGGATGGCGGCGCTGATCGACGACCTGCTGAAGCTCGCCCGGGTGACCCGGACGGAGATCCGTACCGAAGTCGTGGACCTGAGCGCCATGGCCGCCGAGATCGTGGCCGACCTCCAGCGGGCCTCCCCCGGCCGGCGGGTGGACGTCGCGATCGCCCCGGGCCTCACGAGCCGGGGCGACCCGCGCCTGCTGCGGGTCGCGCTCGACAATCTGCTGGGCAACAGCTGGAAGTACACCGCGAACCAGCCGCACGCCCGGGTGGAGTTCGGCACGAGCGCCGCGAACGGCCAGCGCACGTTCCACGTGCGCGACAATGGGGCGGGGTTCGACATGCAGTACGCGGACAAGCTGTTCGGCGTGTTCCAGCGGCTGCATACGACCGCCGAATTCGAGGGCACCGGCGTCGGCCTGGCGACGGTCCGGCGCATCCTGACCCGCCACGGCGGCCGGATCTGGGCCGAGGGCGCCGTCGGTCAGGGGGCCACATTCTACTTCACGCTCTGACGGCCCCGCCGCGGGCTCGGAGGCTCCGATGAACGCGGGAAATATCCTGCTGGTGGAAGACAACCCCGACGACGCCGCGCTGACGCTGCGCGCGCTCAAGGGTCACCACGTCACGAACGAGGTGGTCCTGGCGCGGGACGGCGTCGAGGCGCTCGACTACCTGTTCGGCCGCGACGGCGGCGCCGCCCCCGTCGAGCTGCCGGCGCTCATTCTCCTCGACCTCAAGCTGCCCCGCGTCAACGGACTGGAGGTGCTCAAGCGCGTCCGGTCGGAAGCGCGTACCCGGCTGCTGCCGGTGGTCATCCTGACGTCGTCCGACGAGGACCGCGACGTGCTCGAAGGCTACCGGCTGGGCGCCAACAGCTACGTGCGCAAGCCGGTGGATTTCGTCGAGTTCACCGAAGCGGCCCGGCAGCTGGGCCTGTACTGGCTGCTCATGAACCGGAACGCCCCGGCGCCGAGGCCCTGACATGGCGACGCCGCTCCACGTGCTGATCATCGAGGACTCGGGCGACGACGCCCTGCTGATCACGCGAGAGCTCCAGCGGGGCGGCTACGCCCCGCGCTCCGAGCGCGTGGAGACCGAGAAGGCGCTGACCGCCGCGCTCGACCGGGGCCCCTGGGACGTCGTCGTCAGCGACTTCCGGATGCCGGCCTTCAGCGGGACCGACGCGCTCAAGGTGCTGCGCGCCCGCGATCCGGACACGCCGTTCATCTTCGTCTCCGGCACGATCGGCGAGGACGTCGCCGTGGAGGCGATGCGGGCGGGTGCCCAGGACTACGTGACGAAAGGCAACCTCCGCCGCCTGGTGCCCGCCATCGAGCGCGAGCTGCGCGACGCGGCGACGCGCCGCGAGCGCCGCGTCGCCGAGGTGCGCTTCCGCCGGATGGTGGACTCGGCGATGATGGGCATCCTGTTCTGGGATCCCGCGGGCCAGATCAGGGATGCGAACGACGAATTCCTCAAGATCGTGGGATACACGCGCGAGGACCTGCGCGCCGGCCGCCTCGACTGGCCGGCGATGACGCCGCCCGAGTACGAGGCGCTGGACGCGGCCGCGCGCCGGGACCTCGTCGTCACCGGCACGTGCACGCCGTACGAGAAGGAGTACCTCCGCAAGGACGGCTCGCGCGTACCGGTCCTCGTGGGCGGCGCCTTGCTCGACGAGCCCGAGCACTTCGGCGTGGCGTTCGTCCTCGACATCACCGAGCGCCAGCGCTCCGCGGACGCCGTGCGGGCCTCCGAGGCGCAACTGCGCGCCATCCTCCGCGCCGCGCTCGACGCCCACGTCACCATGGACGACACGGGCACGATCACCGGCTGGAACCCGCAAGCCGAGGCCACGTTCGGGTGGACGGAGGCCGAAGCGCTGGGCCGGCCGCTGGCGGACGTCGTCCTCCCACTCGCCGACCGCGACCGCCACCGGCGCGGGCTGGAGCACTTCCTCGCCACGGGCGAGGGTCCCATCCTCAATCAGCGGCTCGAGCTCGAGGCCCTGCGGCGCGACGGGCGGGAGTTCCCCGTGGAACTGGCCGTGGCGCCCATCCGGCTGCGCGACCGCTGGACGTTCAGCGCGTTCCTGCGCGACATCACCGAGCGCCGCACCGCCGAGGACGCGCTGCGCCGCAGCGAGGAGCGCTATCGCCTCCTGTTCGATTCCGGGCCGCACCCGATGTGGGTGTACGACCCGGACACGCTGCGTTTCCTGACGGTCAACGACGCGGCGACCCGGCGCTACGGCTACGCGCGCGAAGAGTTCCTCACGATGAGCCTGGGGGACCTCCTGCCGCCCGCGCGACGTCGCGTCGCTGCCCGAGCACTGCCGCGCCGGTGGCGCCGGGCAGCCCGCAGCCCGCCGGCGTGTGGCAGCATCAGACGGCGGACGGCACGGTCATCGACGTGGACGTGGTGCGCTACGCGTTGCAGTTCGAGGGACGACCCGCCGTGCTCGTCGTGGCCCAGGACGTCACCGAGCGCCGCCGCCTGGAGCGGCAGCTGCAGCACGCCCAGAAGATGGACGCCGTCGGCCGGCTCGCGGGCGGCGTCGCCCACGACTTCAACAACATCCTGACCGCCATCCTGAGCTACGCCGAGCTGGGCCTCGAAGACCTGCGCCCCGATGACCCGCTCGCGCAGGACCTCGAGGAGATCCGCAACGCCGCCGTGCGCGCGCGGACCCTCACTCGCCAGCTCCTCGCGTTCAGCCGCCAGCAGGTGCTGGCGCCGCGCGTCCTCGACCTCAATCAGGTGGTCGCGGAGATCGACAAGATGCTGCGCCGCCTGGTGGGGGAGGACATCGAGATCGCGGCCGCGCTCGCGCCGCGGCTCGGCGCGATACGCGCGGACCCGGGCCAGATCGAGCAGGTGATCGTCAACCTCGCCGTCAACGCCCGCGACGCCATGCCCGAGGGCGGCCAGCTGACCATCGAGACGGCGGAGGTGGAGCTCCCCGAAGCGACCGCGCGCGACCTCGTGACCGTCCCCGCGGGACGCTACGTCATGCTCGCGATCACCGACACCGGCTACGGCATGGACCCGGAGACCAAGAGCCGCCTCTTCGAGCCGTTCTTCACCACCAAGGAACCGGGCAAAGGCACGGGCCTCGGGCTCGCGACCGTGTACGGCATCGTGAACCAGAGCGGCGGGTTCGTGTGGGTGTACTCGGAGCCCGGCCAGGGCACCACGGTCAAGGTGTATTTCCCGCGCGTGGAGGAAGCCCCCCAGACGGCGCCGCCCGCCGCCCCGGCGGACGCGGAACCGCAGCGCGGCTCGGAGACCATCCTGCTGGTCGAAGATGAAGAAGCCGTCCGCACGATCGCCCGCCTCGCGCTCACGCGCCGTGGCTACCGGGTGCTGGTGGCCGCGAACGGCGGCGAGGCGCTCCTCGCCGGCGAGCGCGAGACCGGCCCGATTCACCTGCTCCTCACCGACGTGGTCATGCCCGGCATGGGTGGTCCCGAGCTGGCCCGGCGGCTGGCGGCGCTCCGTCCCGCCATGAAGCTGCTGTTCATGTCCGGCTATGCCGACCGGGCCGTGGCCCGCCACGGGCTCATCGAGTCCGGCGCCCGCTTCCTCGAGAAGCCGTTCACGCCGGAGTCCCTGCTCCGCAAGGTCCGCGACGTGCTGGGCGCCGGCGCTCCGGCGCCCGCCCCCTGAGCGGCGGCCCGGGCGCGCACCGGGCCGCCCGCCGTTCTCGCGGTTGAAGTATCTCCGCGCCCCCACGATATTGGCCGTGCTGGGGCGGCGCCGCCCTCCCCGGCGCATTCCCGAGTAGCTCAGTTGGTAGAGCAGCCGGCTGTTAACCGGCGGGTCGCAGGTTCGAGTCCTGCCTCGGGAGCTGATCCATCCCTTGAAGCGAGGCGCATCCTGGCGCGCTTTTCCGGCACGCTCGCCCGCCGCACCCTCGGCCCGATCGACAGCGAACCGGCGCGCCTGCTGCTCATCGAGGACAATCAGCGCCACGCCCAGCTGTTCCAGATCGCGCTCGGCGAAGTGGGCGTGGTGGTCGCGGGCGCCCCGCCCTACGAGCTGTACCACGCCACATCGCTGGGAGAGGGCCTCGACCGCCTGGAGGCGGGTGAGGTGGACCTCGTCCTGCTCGACCTGTCGCTCCCGGAGGGCGACGGCCTCGAGCCCCTGATCGAGCTGCGCGAGCGGTTCCTCGACGTCCCCGTCGTGGCGCTCACGCCGCACGGCGACGACCTGCTGCCCGGCCAGGCCCTCCAGGCCGGCGCGCAGGACTACCTCACGAAGGGCAAGATCTCGGGCGAGCTGCTGGCGCGCACCATCCGCCACGCCATCGAGGTCAACCGGCTGCAGACCGCGCTGCGCCGGCTCTCCTTTCTCGACGGCCTCACGGGCCTGTACAACCGGCAGGGATTCGTCATGCTGGCCGAGCCGCACCTCAAGCTCGCGCAGCGGGCCAAGGGCAAGTTCCTCGTCGTGTCGGTGGACGTGGGCGGTCTCGACGCGATCAACCAGACGGTGGGGTTCGAGGAGGGCGATCGGGTACTGCGGGACGTGGCGCAGATTCTCCGCGTGTGTTTCCGCGACTCGGACCTGATCGCGCGGCTCGACGGCGGGACGTTCGCGGCGCTGGCGGCCGACGCCCCCGCCGACAAGGCCACCGTGATCTCCCGCCGCATCGAGCAGCACGTACGCGAGTACAACGGGCTCACCCTGCGCTCGTACACGCTGCAGGTGAGCGTCGGTTGCTCCGTGTTCGACGACGCCGAGGCGCCCCCCATCGAGGATCTCCTCGCCCGCGCGGCCGAGGCCCGCCTGGGCCTGCGCCCGCCGCTCACGGGGGACGCCCCGGACGAGGCGGGCGCGTGAGCTCCGAGGGCCGTCCCGTCCGGGTCCTCCTCGTCGGCACGAGCAACGCCACCGCCATGGGCGACGCATTCGCCGCGGCGCTCGGGGCGGACCTGGCGTTCGCGGTCGGCGCCGATCTGGCCGCGGCGCGCGCGACGCTGGCGGAGCGCGAGGTCGATGCGATCGTCGTGGACCTGACCGATCCGGCCGTCGCGCCGGGAGACATCGCGGCCGCCGCCCACCTCGGGGGCGACGCCTCGGTGATCGCCCTCACGACCGACCGCGAGCACGCCATCGCCGCCATGGGCGACGGCGCGATGGACTATCTGCTGCATTCCGTCCTGATTCCCGCGGTCGTCCAGACGACGCTGCGCTACGCGGCGGAGCGCGCCGCCACGCTGCGGGGTCTGCGGCGCTCCGAGGAGGACGCTCGCCGGGCCACCTCGCTGCTCGCCGCCACGCTCGAGGCCACCGCCGAGGGCGTGCTCGTGATCGGTCGCGACGGCACGGTGACGACCTGGAACCGGCGCTTCGCCGAGATGTGGCAGGTGCCCGAGACCGTGCTCGCCGCCGGCGATGCCGCGGCCGTGCGGGGGTACATGACCCACCAGATGGCGCCGCGGGACGCCGTCCGCAGCAGCGAGCGGGAGGACGCCGCGCACGCCGAGGTGGAGCACCACGACGTGCTCGAGCTGCTCGACAGCCGCGTGATCGAGCGCCACGCGCGGCCGCAGCGGGTGGGCGACCGCGTGGTGGGCCGCGTGCTCAGCTACCGCGACGTCACCGAGCGCCGAGCGGCGGCGGCCGCGCTGCGCCAGGAGCACGACCTGCGCACGGCGATCATCGAGAGCATCGGCGAGGCGATCTTCGCCAAGGACCTGGCGGGCCGGTACATCCTCCTGAACGCGTTCGCGGCGCAGATGATGGAGCGCAGCGCGGCGACCGTCCTGGGGCAACGGGACCACGAGGTGTTCGAGCCCGCGGTGGCGCAGCGCTACACGGCGGTGGACCGCCAGGTCACCGAGACGGGCGCCACGGTCGTGCTGGAAGAGCGCCTCGGGCGCGACCCGGACGCGCGGCACCTGCTTCTCACCAAGGGCCCGCTGCGCGACCGGAACGGCGCCATCATCGGCGTGCTGGGCGTTGCCCGCGACGTGACGGAGCAGCGGCGCTCGGCGCGGGCGGTGCGGGAGAGCGAAGAGCGCTATCGCGCGTTCCTCGCCGAGAGCCCGGAGGCCGTGTGGCGGGTCGAGTTCGCGGCGCCCCCTTCCATCGACGCCGGGGAAGACGCGCTGCTCGACCAGCTCCACGCCGGCGGCTCCCTGGCCGAGTGCAACGACGCGATGGCGCGCATGTATGGCCGGGCCGCCGCGGCCGACCTCGTCGGCACCCCGCTCCGGGTCCTGCTGCCCCGCACCGACCCCCAGAACGAAGCGCTGCTGCGCGCGCTGGTGCGGTCGGGCTTCCGCCTCGTGGACGTCGAGACCCGGGAGCCACGTGGCGGGCTCGACGCCCGCGTGTTCCTCAACAGCATCGTCGGCATTGTGGAGGACGGGCGCCTGGTCCGCGCCTGGGGCACGCGCCGCGACGTCACCGAGCGTCGCCGCGCCGAGCTGGTTCAGGCGGCGACGTATCAGATCTCCGAAGCGGCCGCCGCGGCCAACGGCCTCGACCAGCTGCTGCCCGCCATCCACCGGATCGTGGGCACGCTCGTTCCGGCCGACAACAGCTACGTCGCCCTGCTCTCCGACGACGGCCGCGAGCTGGCTTTCCCGTTCTACGTGGACGAGGCCGACACGGACTTTGCGCCGCGGCCGCTCGGCAGAGGCCTCACCGAATACGTGCTGCGGACGGGGCAGGCGCTGCTCGCCACCCCCGAGGTGTGGGAACGGCTCCTCGCGGCGGGAGACGTGGAGCTCGTCGGGGCGCCGTCCATCGACTGGCTCGGCGTGCCGTTGATCGCCGAGGGCCGCACCATCGGCGTGCTCGCCTGCCAGTCCTACCGCGAGACCACGCGGTACGACGAGCACGCCCAGCGGATCCTCCTGTACGTCGCCGGCCAGGTCGCGAGCGCGATCCTGCGGCTGCGCGGGGCGGCCGCGCTCCGCGCCAGCGAGGAGCGCTACCGCGCGTTCATCGAGCAGAGCACGGAGGGCGTGTGGCGCATCGAGTACGACCCCCCGGTCCCGCTCGCCGGCCGGGCCCCCGAGGAGATCGCCGCCGACCTGTACGCCGCGGGGCGCGTCGCCGAGTGCAACCACGCCATGGCGCTCATGTACGGATTCGACAGCGTGGCCGACGTGGTCAACAGTCGCCTGGACGCGTTGTACCCCACCGCCGACCCCGTCAACGTCCGCGCCGCCGCGGATTTCGTGAACGCCGGATGCCGGGTGGTGGACGCCGAGATCCGGACGCGCGACCGCGAGGGGCGGATTCGCCTGTTCCGCCTGAACGCCGTCGGCTTTCTCGAGCACGGCCGGCTGGTGCGCACCTGGGGCTCGCAGCGCGACGTGACCGAGCAGCGCATGCTCGAAGAGCAGCTCCGCCAGGCGCAGAAGCTCGAGGCCGTCGGCCGCCTGGCGGGCGGCATCGCCCACGATTTCAACAACATCCTCACCGCGATCCTCGGCACCACCGACCTCATGCTCGGCGACCTCCCCGAAGAGCACGCGACCCGCCCGGACGTGGTGGAGGTCCGCAAGGCCGCGCTGCGCGCGGCCGAGCTCACCCGCCAGCTGCTGACCTACTCGCGCCGCCAGGTGCTGCTGCCGCGGCGCGTGGATCTCAGCGCCGTGGTCGGGGGCCTCGACGCGATGTTGCGGCGACTGATCGGAGAGGACGTCGAGCTCGTCATGGCGCTCGCCCCCGACCTGCCCGCCATCACCGCGGACCCGGGCCAGATCGAGCAGGTCGTCCTCAACCTCGCGGTCAACGCGCGCGACGCGATGCCGCGCGGCGGCCGGCTGCGGATCGAGACGGCGGCCGTGACCGTCGGCTCGGGCGCCGTCGAGCCGCCCGCCGTGCCGCCCGGAGCGTACGTCCTGTTGAGCGTCGTGGACACGGGCGTCGGGATGACTGCGGAGGTCCGCGCGCACGTGTTCGAGCCGTTCTTCACGACGAAGGAGGTCGGCAAAGGGACCGGCCTCGGCCTCGCGACGGTGTACGGGATCGTGCGGCAGAGCGACGGGCACATCGCGGTGGATACGGCGCCGGGACAGGGAACAGCCATGCGCATGTACTTTCCGCCCGCCGCCGCGGAGACGCCCCCGCCGGCCGCCGACGCGGAACCCCGCTCCACCGCGCCCACGGGACAGACCGTGCTGGTGGTCGAGGACGAGGCCGGGGTGCGCACGTTCGCCCGCCGCGCGCTCGAAGGCGCGGGATACCGGGTGCTCGCAGCGCCCGACGGCGCGGCCGCCCTCGCCCTGGCCGACGCCCACCCGGGGTCGATCGATCTGCTGCTCACCGACGTCGTGATGCCGGGCATGAACGGCAGCGCGCTCGCGGCGCGGTTCGGCGAGCGCTGGCCCGACGTGCCGGTGATATACATGTCCGGCTACGCGGAGGACGAGGGCCTGCGCGGCACGGGGAGCGCGTTGCTGCCGAAACCGTTCGACGCCGAGACGCTGCTGCGGCGCGTCCGCCAAACCCTCGACCTGCACTCCGCCGCGCCGCGCGCATGAACGAGATCCCTCTGCTGAGGGACCTCGTCGTCGTCTTCAGCGGCTCCCTCCTCGTCGTCCTCGTGTTCCACCGGCTGCGCCTGCCGTCGCTGCCCGGGTTCATCGTCGCCGGCATGATCATCGGCCCCAACGGCTTCGCGCTCGTGGCCGACGTGCACACCGCCGAGGCGTTCGCCGAAGCGGGGGTCGTGCTCCTGCTGTTCACCATCGGCATCGAGTTCTCGCTCGCCCGCCTGCGCGATCAGGCGCGCGAAGTCGTCGGCACCGGCGCGCTGCAGCTCGCCTTCACGGCGGCAGCCGCGGCGGCGGTGGCGCTGGCCCTCGGCGCCCACTGGCAGCTCGCGGTATTCCTGGGACTCCTGATCGCCCAATCGAGCACCGCCCTGGTGCTCAAGTTCCTGACCGACCGCGGCCAGATCGACACCCCCGTCGGCCGCCTCGCGACGGGAATCCTGATCTTCCAGGACCTGTGCATCGTGCCGATCATGCTGGTCCTCCCGTTCCTGGCGGGCGTGGACGGGAGCGGCGTGGGCGGCCTGGTGCTCGCGCTCGGCAAGGCCGCCCTCGTGGTGGCGGGGGTGATCGTCGCCGCCCGCATCCTCGTGCCCCGCATCCTCACCGAGATCCTCAAGACCCGCAGTCAGGAGCTGTTCCTGATCGCGGTGATCCTGCTCGGCGCCGTGACCGCCCTAGCCACGGCGTCCGCCGGCGCATCGCTGGCGCTCGGCGCGTTCCTGGCGGGGCTCGTCATCTCCGAGTCGGACTACGCGCACCAGGCCCTCGCGGAGCTGCTGCCGCTGCGCGACGTGCTGATCTCGTTGTTCTTCGTGTCGATCGGCATGCTGGTCCAGCTGGAGCACGTGGCGGCGCACCCGTTGCTCGTCGCGGGCGGCCTGGCCGTCATCATCGTGGGCAAGACCCTCGCCGCCGCGGCCGGTCCCGCCCTCATGGGGTACTCGAGCCGCATCGCGCTCCTCGCGGGACTCACGGTCTCCCAGGTCGGCGAGTTTGCCTTCGTGCTCGCCACGGCGGGCCGGGCCCTCGGCCTGCTCGACGAGTCGTTGTTCCAGTCGTTCCTCACGGTGGCGGTCCTCACCTTCCTCGTGACGCCGTTCCTGCTCGTCGCCGGACCGCCCGTGCTCGACCGCATCGAGCGTCTGCTCCCGGCGGTGCAGCGGACGGAGCCCGCCCCGACGGCATCCACCGCAGCGACCGAGCCGCTCGCGCATCACGTGATCATCGTCGGGTACGGCGTCAACGGCCGGAACCTCGCCACCGCCCTGCGGGCGACCGGCGTGGCGCACCTCATCGTGGACCTCAACGCGCACACCGTGCGGGCCGCGCGGTCCGAAGGCGAGCCGGCGTTCTACGGCGACGCCTCGCGCGCCGAGATCCTGCGCCACCTGCGGATCGAGCAGGCCCGGATGGCGGTCGTCGCCATCTCGGACGCCGCCGCCACGCGCCGCATCGTGCGCGTGGCACGGCACCTCAACCCGCAGCTGTTCGTGATCGCCCGGACCCGCTACGTCGCGGAGATCGCCGAGCTGACGGCGCTGGGCGCCGACGCCGTCATCCCCGAGGAGTTCGAGACGTCGGTCGAGATCTTCAACCGCGTCCTGGCCCGCTACGGCGTGCCGCGCGCCGAAATCGAGCGGCTCACCACCGAAATCCGCGCCTCGCACTACCAGGCCCTGCGTCCCGGGCGGCCCGGCAGACTCAGCCTGGACGCCGCCCTGAGCGGCGTCCCCCGGATGAGCGTCGATCAGGTACCGCTGCGGGCGGGATCGCCCGTCATCGGCCGCAGCCTGGCGGACACGCAGCTGCGCACTCGCACGGGCGCCCTCGTGCTCGCGATCCGCCGGGGCGGGAGCGATATCGCCACCCCGGACCCGCGCCTGCGCCTGCGACTCGACGACCTCGTCACGCTGGTCGGGCAACCGCACCAGGTGGAGGCGGCCGTGGCGCTGTTGCGCGGCGAGCCCCAGGTACCGCCCGCCTGAAGGCTAGGTGTTACAGGACCGGTACGGTAGTGAGTGCTCACTTTGTTCCGTAACTTCAATCAATACAACGAATTAAATGACCGCAACCCCTCGAGGTGGCCACTAACATGGCCAGCTGCAATGGCTTACGCCCGATGTGTCGCGCTGGCACCCGCATGCGCACATACATTGTGTTTCGATGACGCTACACCCACTCTATGGGCATGAGGCCCTGCGCCAGCGGCTCGCCACCGCCGTGACCGCCGGACGCCTGCCGCAAGCCATCCTGCTCGATGGCCCGGCGGGGGTCGGCAAGCAGCGCGTGGCGCTGTGGCTGGCCCAGTACCTCGTCTGCGAGCAGCGCGCGCCCGACGCGCCCTGCGGCGCCTGCCCCAAGTGCCGCCTCGCCCTTGGCTTGGCCCACCCCGACATCCACTGGTTCGTCCCCATCGAGCTGGCCGCCCGCGCGAGCGACCTCGACCGCCAGATCGCGGACGCGGACGAGGCGCTGGGGGAGATCCTCCAGGCCCGGCGCGAGCAGCCGCTCTACGCCCCGCCCGGCGGCATGGCGGCGCACCCTATGGCCTCGGTGCGCCTGCTGTTACGCCGGCTGGCCCTCACGCCGGCGCTCGGCGGCCCGCGCGTGGTCATCATCGGCGATGCCGAGCGACTCAGACCCCAGATCGGCGCCGACGCCGCCCCCAATGCCCTCCTGAAGGCCCTGGAAGAACCGCCCCGCGACACCTTTTTCGTCCTCACTGCCTCCGATCCCGGCGCCCTGCTGCCGACCATCCGGTCGCGAACGGTAACGGTCCGCGTGACCCGCGTACCGGATAGTGTCGTGACAGAGTTCGCCCAGCAGGCCGGCGCGACGAACGCAACCATCGATGAAACAACGACTTCGCTGGCGGAGGGGTGTCCTGGCAGGATAGTTGCTTTTAGGGACGCCGAGGCCGCGAGCGACCCGGCGGCGACGGCGTTCCGGGATGCGATCGCTCGGGGACCCCGCGACGGCTATGCGGCGGCACTGGGCCAGGCCCCCTTCGAAGCCCGGGGGGCATTCACCGCGATGCTCGACGCGCTGCTCGCGCAGCTGCGAACCGAGGCGCGGCAGGGCCCCGATCCCCGGCGCGTGGCCGCGGCCATCGCGCGGGTGCTCGAGGCCCGCACGCTGGCCCGCGGCAACGTGAACCCGCAGCTGCTGGCGGCCGTATTGACGGACGATCTGGCGGCGGGAACCGGAGGGCGCGGGTGACGCTTTCGCACGTGGACGGCGCGGGGCGGGCGCGGATGGTGGACGTGGGCGACAAGCCGCCCACCGTCCGGACCGCGGTGGCGGAAGGGGCGGTGCGACTGACGCCGGAGGCTTACCGGCAGGTCGCCGACCAGGCCCTGGCCAAGGGCGACGTCCTGACGGTCGCGGAGCTGGCGGGGACGATGGCGGCCAAGCGCGCGGCGGAGCTGATCCCGCTCTGCCACCCGGTCGCGCTGGACCATGTGGAGGTGCGAGCCGAGCTGGACCCGGCGTTGCCGGGTGTGCGGGTGCGGGCGACGGCCAAGGCCGTGGGCCGCACCGGTGTCGAAATGGAAGCGTTGACGGCGGCGGCCGTGGGATGCCTCACCGCGTACGACATGGTGAAGGCCGCCGATCGAGGCGCCGAGATCGTTGCGGTACGCCTCGTTGAAAAGACCGGTGGGCGCCGCGGACCCTGGCGCCGCCCGGATTAAAGGTCCTTGACGCACGGTTGACGACCGCGGGCTACAGAGCGGACCGCCACCATACGGAAGGAATATGCATACACGACTGCAACGCCTGCTCGTACAGGGCATGTTCATATTGCTGGGAGCACTCGTCGTCTCGGGCGTCGGCGGCCTGGTGCGCGGCGCCAGCGCCGACAACAACGCACCGCCGGTGCCGGCGTCCGCGATGCTCGTCGAGATCCGCGCGCTGCATCAGGAGCTCGACGCGAAGCAGGGCGAGATCGACGTCGTCCGGCTGCAGCTCGAGCGGGCGAACGCGGTTCTCGACTACTCGGCGCGCTATCGCGTCGCCGCCGACCTCGCGGCCGCGATCTACGACATCGCCTTGAGCGAGGGGCTGCGGCCCGACGTAGCCTTCCCGCTCGTCCGGCTCGAGTCCCGCTTCGACCCGCGGGCCGTGAGCCGCGCGGGCGCGGTGGGCCTCACCCAGGTGCTCCCCAGCACGGCGCGGCTGTATGATCCGAGCCTGACCACGGAGCAGCTGTTCGACCGGGATACCAACCTCCGGCTGGGCTTCCGCTATCTGAAGGACATGCTCGACCGCTACGAGGGCGACCTGGAGCGGGCGCTGCTGGCCTACAACCGGGGTCCCGCCCGGGTCCAGGAGCTGCTCAACCTGGGACGCGACCCCCGCAACGGATACGCCGAGGCCATCCTGCGCGACAGCCAGCGCTGACGCCGCGGGAGGCGCGGGGGGCGGGGGGAGCGGGGGGGCGGGGGGGAGGAGCACAAACGCCAAGGCGGGCAGCGGTGACTTCAGCCGCTGCCCGCCTTGTGCCGTTTCCCCGACCCGCGCGGACCTATTGCGCGCTGCCGCTCACGTCGCCCTGGGGGATCTGGATCCGGTCTCCCGGCTTGATCACCGAGTCGAGGCTCAGACCGTTCTCCGTCAGGAGGCTCGCGAGCGAGACGCCGTAGCGCCGCGCGATCGCAGACAGGGTCTCGCCCGTGCGGACCCGATGCCCGCCGACGGCGGGGGCGGAGGCTTCCGGCGCCGCGACGCCTGACGCGCCGCACCGGCGGTGCGGCCGCCCCCCCGCGCCGCCCCGACAACGGGATGACGAGCTGCTGGCCGATCCGCAGGCGGCGCGGCTCGAGGTCGGGGTTCGCCCCGCGGATCACGGCGACGGACACGCCATACCCCTTCGCGATCTCCGATAACGTCTCGCCCCCGGTGATCGCATGCCGCACGAACGTGACCCGCTCCGCGGCCGGGAGCGCCGCGTACCGGATCGCCGCGTCGTCCCCCCAGCCCCGGGGCACCCGCACCACCACGGCCCGCCCGGGCGGCGTGATGCCGCGGACGAACTGGGGATTGAGCTCGAGGATCGCGGCGAGCGTCGTATCGGTCAGCCGCGCGATCACGTCCAGCCCGGTGGCGTCGGGTACCGTGAGCTCGTCGAACACCAGCGACTGCAGCGGCGCGATGCCGGTGAACCCGTAGCGCTGCGGCTGTTTCGCGATCAGCGCCGCCGCGATGAGCTTGGGCACGTAGTCCCGGGTCTCCCGCCGCAGGTAGTTCCGCTCCGCCAGCTCGAAGTAGGTCTGATCGGTCATGAAGTCGGCCGGATCCCCGGGCAGCTTGACGAGCGAGCGCCGCACCCGCCCCATGCCGGCATTGTAGGCCGCCGCGGCCAGATACACGCTGCCCAGCTCGCGCACGAGATCGGCCAGGTGATTCACCGCCGCCTCGGTGGCCAGGAACGGGTCGCGCCGCTCGTCCACCCACGGCGTGATCTCGAGGCCGTACAGGCGGCCCGTCGACGCCATGAACTGCCACATCCCGACGGCCTTGGCCCGGCTCACCGCCGTGTTGGACAGGCCGCTCTCGATCAGCGTGAGGTAGACCAGGTCTTCGGGAAGCCCGGCATGCCGCAGCCGCTCGCGGATCATCCCCTCGTAGCGGCCGAGGCGGGACAACCAGATCGAGAAGCGGTCGCGGGAGTCCGTCTGGAAAAAACGCAGGTACTCGACCACGCGCCGGTGCGCCGCCCAGCTCGTCACGTCGATGTCGAAGCTGACGGCGGTATCGGGATCGAGCACGCCGAACAGCTGCTCGGCTTCCAGCTCGACCTCCGCGGCGGCCGGCACCGGCGGCGCGAGCTCCGGCACCACGGGGTCGGACGGAGGCGGCTCGACAACCGCCGCCCCGCGGCCGCTCGAGGCCGCCGGACGGGGCGGTTCGGCCAGGCCGGCCTGGGACACGGGTCCCGCGCAGGCAGCGCCCAGAAACAGCGCCGCGAAGGCTATGATGTACTGCCGCGATAGTGGCGTCATCGTGTCGAGAAGAAGTTTCCCATGACTCGGTTCGTGGCGTTGAGCACCGCAAGTGCCGCGCCGTGCGGGGTGTCCGATTCGGTGAGATATGACCCGACGAGCCGCAGACCACGGGCCCGCTCCCGCGCCGACAACGACACGATGACCACGGTCTGATCGAACGCGCGCACCGCCTTGACCCCGAGCAGATCGAACGCCGCCCCGCCGCTCGCCACCTTCCCGATGGCGTCGACGGTGGCCGCCGCGGCGCAGCGCATCTCCCCCGCCCCGGCGGACATGCCGTCCGACTCGCCGACGAACTCCCGGCCGTCCGCCCACGCGAGCACCACCCGCGCGCGGCACTGACCGTCGGGCGTGCGATCGAACCGGAAGTCCCGGAACTTGAGCCGCGGGAACCCGGCCCCGACCGCGTCGTACCGCCCCGTCATCGGGTCACTCGAATCGCACTTCGATCTGGTGTTTCGCGGCGCGGTCATCGGGCGCGGCCACGACGTCCACCTCGAACCGCGGCCGACCGGCCTCGTCCTGCTCGACGCCGACGAGGAGGATCAGGCCCGACGCGAACTCGAGCCGCAGATGCCGCAGATCCGACCGCACCGTGACGTCCAGCACGGTCTCGCCCGGCAGCCGCGCCACGGCCGCCGCGACGCGACGCAACTCGCCGACGGCGGGCAGCGTCACCGCAACCGCTCCGCCAGCACCCTGCTCAGCGCCCGGTCGGGAATCCGCTCCGCCAGGATGAACAGCGCCGACTTGGACGTCGCCTCGAGGGGAAAGGGCGCCCAGAGCGCGCGGCCGCCCGCTCGGTCGGCGGGGGCCGCCGCCCGAAAGGCCAGCGCGAGCTGCCACGCCGTCTCGTGCGGGCGCCGCTCGGCCACCGGCTCGACGTGCCAGACCTGTTCGCCATGCGCGATGACGCGCCACGCCATGGAGTGCTCCATCCCGGGGGGAGGTTCTGGCCGGCAATTTGGCCCTAACCGCAAGCCGGGTCAAGGTTTGAGCAGCCCCACCAGGCGGGCGTCCCGCGCCCGCTCCACCGCCCGCAGCGGGCGCAGCGCGCGCAGGGTCAGGCCCAGCGCCGCCGCGCGCGAGCGGATCTGCGGCGCGACGCTCGCTGACGACCACGCGACGGACGCGAGCAGGTGGGGCTGCGGGCGCCGCGTGCCGAGCAGGTAGTATCGGCCACCCAGCGTCGGCCCGAGCACCACGTCCGCGGCGGAGAGCGCGGCGAACGCTTCGAGGACGGCCCGCCGCGTGAGCCCGGGACAATCGGTGCGCAGGAGGACGACCCGGTCGGCGCCCTCGCGGAACAAGCGCGTGAAGGCCGCCGCCAACCGCTGGCCATGGGTGCCCGCGCCCTGGGGGCGAAGCTCGAAGCGTCCCAGGCCGTCGAGCCACTCGCGCACGAAGGGGGCTTCGCCGGCCGGCGCGTACCACACCACCGAGCGGTAGCCCGGGCCCACCGCGGCGGCGACCGTGCGGCGGCCCAGCTGCCACGCGATCTCGGCCGCGGCGGAGGGGCCGAGGTCCGCGGCGAGCCGCGCCTTCACGCGCCCGGGGATCGGGGCCTGGGCGAAGATCCCGAGGGCGTGCACCCGCCGCGCCTACCCGCCGCGCTGCGCGAGCTCCCGGAACCGCGCCGTCAGGTCCCGCGTCACGGGACCCGCGACGCCCGTGCCGATCACGCGCCCGTCGAGCTTCGTGATGCCCACGATCTCGGCGGCGGTGCCGCTGAGAAACAGCTCGTCGGCCGTGTAGAGGTCGTAGCGGTTCAGCGGCGTTTCTTCCACCGTGCATCCGGCCTCGGGCGCCAGCTCGATCACGGCGTCGCGCGTGACGCCCTTGAGAATCCCCGAGTAGGGCGGCGGCGTGCGCAGGGTCCGGCCCACCACGACGAACAGGTTCATGCCGCTCGCCTCGGCGACGTAGCCCGAGGCGTCCAGCATGACCACCTCGTCCACGCTCGCCGCGATACCCTCGACCTTGGCGAGGATGTGAGACAGGTAGTTGAGCGACTTGATGCGGGGCGACAGGCTCTCGCGATGGTTGATCGGCGTGGGGGAGGTGAGGCAGGTGAGGCCCTTCTCGTAGCGCTCGGGTGGCCACAGCGTCAGCCGGTCCACGATGCAGATCGTCGAGGCGCGGGGGCACTTGCGGGGATCGAGTCCCAGGTCGCCCACCCCGCGCGTGACGACCAAGCGCACGTAGGCGTCCGCCAAGCCGCTCTTCGCCACCGCCGCGGTGACCATCTCGGCCATCGCGGCACGCGACATGGGGATCGTGAGCCAGATCGCCTGCGCCGAGTGATACAGCCGCTCGACGTGGCAGGCGAGCCGGAACACGCGCCCGCCGTAGACCCGGATGCCTTCGAACACCCCGTCGCCGTACAGCAGCCCGTGATCGAACACCGAGATCATGGCCCGCTCGCGGTCGTAGAACTGCCCGTCGATCCACACCACGGTCACGGCGGTCTCCTCACGTTGGCCTACAGGGGAAAAACGCCGGGGGTGGGGCCGCAGGACCCCACCCCCAGCGCCGCAGGAATCTCGCCGCGCGGCCGGGCGCTGACAACCGGGCTACGGCCCGCTCACCAAGCGTCCCCGATCACGAGGCGCGTGGCGCCCGCCAGCGCCGCGTGCACGCTGGCCGTTGGCACCCGCTGGCTGGTCCCGAAGCCGTCCGTGTGGGTGCCCTGGCAGTCCTGGCCGTTGAAGAAGTACACCAGATCGTCGAACGTCGGCACGAGCGTGGCGTACCCGTTGAACGTGCCTGGGCAGCCGCTCGTGGTCTGGGTCAGCCGGAACGTCCCCATCCGGCCCGTCACGGTCCCGCTGATGGTGCCGGTCCCGCCGCTGCCGGCGGCCCATGTCCCGGACAGGTTCGCCCCCGCCTGGCTCAGCGCCGCCTGGAACGGAGTGCCCGCATTGATGTTCGACGAGATGTCGCCGGACCAGTTCCCCGCGATGTTGATCTCGGCGCCCGTCGCCTTCTGGGCCGTCCAGGTGAAATTCCCCGTGCCCTGGCAGATGATGGCGTTGATGGTCAGCGACCCGGACGTGGTGTTCCCGCTGATCGTGCCGCTCAGCGTGGCCGAGCCGGCGCTGCCGGACGTGCTGACGACGAACTGGTTGTTGGTCACCGTATACGGCACCTCCCCCGGGTCCCGCCCCAGCACGAGCAGCACGTCGTCGGTGCACTGCGTGCCGACGACTTCGAAGCTGAACACCGCGATCACCACGTCGCCGTCGGCGACGAGGAAGTGGGCTGGCCGCCCCTGCGAGGTGGAGCCGGTCCAGCCGCCGTTGATCGAGCTGCCGGGTGCGGTCGAGTCCTTCGAGCAGGCGAGAGCCAGGGTGAGCGACACGGCCGCCAGGGCGGCGACGGACAGGTGGGCCGAACGCATCGGCACCTCCAGGGCTGGGACCCCACGGTGAACAGCGCGCGCGAGGTCGGACGACCTCCGCATCTGCAACAGTCGTGGCCGGCGCCGTTTCGTGACCGAGCGCCGGGCCCTCCGAAGGGAAAACCTACCGTGCGCCCGGGCGGCCGCCAGAGCGAGTCCGTGCCGCTCGGGCGGGCACGAAAAAGGCGGGGCCACCTGCCCCGCCCGTTTCGCGTGCAGCGATCATCGCCGCCGGCTCAGACGTCGTCCGGCTCGCTCCCGCCGTCGTCGTCCTCGGTGTCGTCGTCCAGGCCGTCGGAGTCGTCGTCCTGGAAGGCCTCGATCGAGTTGCGGATGTTGTCCTCGACCAGGGCCTTGAGCTGCCCGGTATCGGCGGTTCGCGGATCGATCAGCGCCGAGCCGTCGGCGGTGACGAACCAAGTAGCGATGTCCAGGCGGATCGTGATTCTCGCGGGAACGTTCTCGGCGACGTCGAGCGGCGGGGACAGCTCGATCTCCAACGTCTCGCTCAGGTCGGTCTCGAACCTGAAGTCGCGCGATCGCCACCCGCGGGGCGGTAGATGCCCTCCACGCGGATCGACACGCCCGCGAACGCGCGCATTGAGGAAATTCGCGTCGGCGACCGGATCGGGCTTGTGGATCGCGAGCTCGATCTCGTCGTACATGCCCATCGGCACGTCCACCTCGAGGACCTGGCCGGTGGCGTGGCTGAGCGGGAGATCCACGAGCATGATGCCGGTCGAGAACTCCTCGCAGCCCTCGGCGCTCGCGTCGTCGTCCGGGCATTCGGCCACATCCACGCGCTCCAGCTCGATCTCACGCAGCACGATCTCGACGCTGGTGATGATGATGGAATCGCCGATTGATGACGGCCGTGTCGCTTTGGACCCCGTGCACGCTCATCGCGCCGCCGAGCGGCCCGGCGGGCGCGGGACGGGTCGTGAACGCGAGGCCCACGCTGGCCGCGGCGTGGGGCTCGGTGCAGGCCGCCGCGCCGCTCGCGAGCGCCACCGCCATGACCGCTACATAACCCGAACCACGCCGCATATCCCCTCCCTCGTGAGGCGCGAACCGCTTCGCCGGTTCAATTCGAGACCATGGGGCATAGTAATCTCGCACCGGGAGGCGGCGCCGTGCGGTGAGGTGCATCACCGGACAAGGGGGCGAACGGGGGGGACAGGGGCGGACGGCGCGCCCCCGCCCCCCTTCCGGCACTACGGCTGCGGCTGCGGCATCGGCGCGGCGAACGAGGCGGCGTCCGAGTTCCAGGTGTCGCGGATGAGCGACCACGTCCCGTTGGACCGGCGATAGACCGAGACGAACTTGCCCCTGTCCACCGTGTTCCCGGACACATCGGTCACCGAGAAGGTGCCGGTGACCCATCCCATGTCGCCCGCGACGCCGACGTCGGTGACGGCATCACCGTGGAAGGTCAGCCCGGCGGCCTTCGACGTCGCGATGTCCGACGCGAGGAACCCCTGAATCGCGGCGCGCCCCTCGACTTTCGGCGCACCCGGGGCCAGCACCACCGCGTCTTCCGCGTACAGCGCCGCGACGCCGGCCGCATCACCGGCGTTGTACCGCTCGAACCACGTCGGTGCGTCCGCCTTGAGGGCGGCGATGTCGGCCGCGGTATCCTGCGCCGGGGGCTGGCAGCCGGTCAGCACGACGAGCGCCGTGGCGGCGAGCGCGACGTTCCTGAGGATGGTCATGACTGCTCCTTTGAGGGGTTCCCGCGTGTCCAGCCGTGAACGCTAGCTCCGATTCAGGCCTTCGGCCAGACAGGCCGAGAGCGGCGATGAGCCGGGTGGGTCTCGAACCCACGACCTGCGGATTAAAAGTCCGCTGCTCTACCAGCTGAGCTACCGGCCCAAGCGCGAAAGGTGGCATGGCGAGAGGGGACGGACAAGACGGACGAGACGGACGAGACGGACGAGACGGACAAGACGGACAGGACGGACGAGACGGACGGCGGACAAGACGGACGCTGCGAAGAACGAACCACGGTTGCGGGTTTTCGATTACCGCTGGACGCGGCCGACGCCCATCGTCGGGCACGTGCGGGCTTTCGAACGCCTCGATGCCTGGCGACGCTGCCACGAGCTGACCCTGGCGGTCTATCGCGCGACGGCGTCGTTCCCGAAGAGTGAGCTCTACGGCCTGACGAGCCAGCTACGCCGCGCCACCGCCTCCGCGGCCGCCAACATCGCCGAAGGCAGCGCGAAACGCGGACCGGCTGAGTTCGCCCGCTTCCTGGACATCACCGTCGGCTCGCTCAATGAGGTGGCCTACCTTCTGCGCCTGGCGCGCGACCTGGGCCTTTTGACCGGCGATGCCTACGGTGCCCTGGAGTCGCTGCGGAGCGAAGCGGGCCTGCTCACCTGGCGCCTGTACCGCGTGATGCGACTGGCGGCCGCAAAACGAAAACGGACGGGCTGATCACCCGTCCGTCTCGTCCGTCGTGTCCGTCTCGTCCGTCTCGTCCGTCTCGTCCGTCTCGTCCGTCTCTTCTAGAAGACCCAGCGCACCCCCACCTGCGCCTGCCGGGGATCGCCGTACCCCGCCGCGATCGTGCCGTCGAAGTTGAACAGCAGGCCGCCGTACGCCGGGTCCCTGAAGTTCTCGGACCCGGTGACGTTGAACACCTGCACGATCCCCTCGATGCGGCCCTGCCGCCCGAGGTTGATCGGGTAGGTCACGCCAAGGTCGAGCGAGAAGAACTCGTTGTTCTTGCGCAGCGTGTTGCGCGTCAGCACGCTGCCGTCGGCGCAGTTGCGGTCCACGGCCGCCGTGGCGCGCTCACCAGCCGGCGGCGCGAACGCGCTGAACGGGCTGGGCCCGCAGCTTTCCGACACGGGCTGGGCGCTGGCGTAGGAGATCCGCCCGTTGAGCATCGCGGAGCCGAACGCCCGCCACAGGAACCAGGCGTTGACCCGGTGCCGCTGGTCGCGGTCGCTCCAGTTGTATTCGGGCGTGAGGTTGTCCGGCCGCGCGTGGCGGAACGTGAAGGGATCGCGCTCGTTGTCGTCGTCCGACTTGTCCCACGACAGCGTGTAGTTCGCTTCGAACTGGAACGCGGGGTCGAGCACCCGCCGCAGGCCCACCGTCACGCCGTTGTAGCGCGACTTCGCGCTGCTCTCGACCGTCGTGAGCGTCGTGATGCCGTTGCTGTTCCCCGGGAGCCCTGGAAGGCCCGTGGACCACGGCGACCCAAAGACGCTGGAGTTGCGGTTGATGAAGCGCGTCAGGTTGTCCGTCCGCGCGTGGGTGAACGTGACCGAGCCGGCCAGGTTCGCGCCCAGCTGACGGTCGAAGCCGACCGTGACGTTGATCGTCCGCGGATTGCGGAAGTTCTTGTCGAACACGAAAACGTCGGGGAACAACACCTGGTTGGCCGGCACGTTGTCGGGCAGCAGGGCGCCGTAGGACGGCACCGGCCCGAGGAACGCGAGCTCGCTGTTGCGGAAATACGTGAAGCCATTCGAGCCGTTGGTGCTGCGCGAGCTGGCCAGGTTGAGCGCGGGGATGCGCGCGTAGTAGACGCCCGCCGACCCGCGGAACACCTGCCGGCCGTCGCCGCCCGGGTCGTAGGTGATGCCGAGACGCGGCTGCCACATGGCCTTGTCCGACGGGATCGTGCCATCGGAGGGGAAGGCGTTGCCGCCGACCGTCTGCCCGATGAACGGAGCGTAGAACACCTGGCTCGGCGGCGTGATCGGGTCGGGCTGGAGCTCGGCCTCCCAGCGCACGCCGTAGTTCACGGTCAACCGGGGGCTGGGCTTCCAGCTGTCCTGGATGTACACCCCCAGATCGGTCTGCGGGATCTCCTGCGTGCCCGAGGCCGTCACGCTCTGGTCCACGCCCGCCTGCTGGAGATAGAGCAGCACCGGGCCGGTGACGGTCTCGCCGAGGGGGCAGGTGTAGTTGGTGCCAGTGCCGCCGCCCGAGCACGTCACGTACGTCGAGTCGGTCACGAAGTTCAGGAAGTCGGGCACCGAGCTGAAGATGTAACGCGAGTTGGCGAATCCGATGAACGTCTGCACCGAGTTCACGTGGTTATACTCGACGCCCACCTTGAAGAAGTGATTACCGCTCGCGAACGACACGTTGTCGAGCAGCTGGACGCGCGTGTCATAGTACTGGACCGGAATGAAGAACGGCATGCCGAAGCGGTAGCCGTTGGCGAAGTCCATCGCCGTGTCCGGGAACGGGCGTGCACCGCCGTCGCCGGTGGGGTTCGGGTCGGTCAACAGGTTGCTGCGCGGGCCGCCGTACGGCCGGGGCCGGTTCTCCTTCGACCACTGGAACCGGAACTCGTTCGAGACCGCGGACGACAGGTACGACGTGAGACTGCCGTTGACCGCGTGCGAGTCGTCCCGCTCGATCGCGTTGGCGCTGACACCCCACACCGGGACGTCGAACGTCCCGTTCACCTGCTCGGACCAGGTGTAGTTGTACTTGAGCGACAGGTTGTGGCGCTCGCTCAGCCGGAAATCCAGCTTGCCGAGGAACGCGCGCGCGTCGTTGCTGCGCTCGAGCGCCCGGAAGTCGTTCGCCAGCGCGCCGCCGAACGTCGTCGGGTCATTCATCCACGCCACCAACGCCGGGTCGCCGCGGGTCTGGCCGCCGTACTTCACCTCGCTGTACACCTGCTGATCGTACGCCATGAAGAAGAAGATGCGGTCGCGGCGGATCGGGCCGCCCAGCGTGAACCCGAACTGGCTCTGCGAAAAATCCGGCGCCAGCGTCGCGAGGCCGCCCGTGGGAGCCGAATAGTCCCCCGACAACGCGTCGAACTTGCCGAAATAGTGCGCCGAGCCGTGCAGCTCGTTCGTGCCCGACTTGGTGATCACGTTGATGAACCCGCTCGACGAGCGCCCGAACTCGGGCGGCGCGCCGCCGTTGAGAACCACGATCTCCTGCACGGCGTCGAGGTTGAACGTGAACGCGGGACGCTGTCCGCCGCGCTGCTCGCCGAAGAACGGGTTGTTGAAGTCGGCCCCGTCCACCGAGACGTTGTTGTGGATGCCGCGCTGGCCGGCGACCGTGATCTCGTCGCCGTCGGGACCCTGCACGATCGCGACACCGGGCGTGAGCTGCGTCAGCTCGAGGAAGTTACGCCCGTTGTTGGGCGTGTTCTGTACCGCTTCCTCGGTGAAGCGCGTCGCGCTCTCGACCCGCGTCACGTCGACGACCGGAAGGGTCGCCTCGACCGTGACCGCCTGGAGCTCGACCGCCGCGAGCGTGAGCGCCAGCTCGACCGTCTCGCCGACCCGCACGATGACGCCGAGGCGCCGCGCCTCGTTGAACCCCACCGACCGGGCCGTGACGTTGTACGTACCCAGAGGCAACAGCGCCGCCACGAATACGCCACCGTCGTTCGTCGTGATCGAGCGCTGGAACCCCGTGCGGGTTTCCGCGAGGAGCACGGTGGCACCCGCAACGGCGACACCATTCGGATCACTGACCGTCCCGCGGATGATGCCCGTCGTGGCTTGCGATTGCGCGCTCGCGAGGGATGCCACCGCTACCACCACCGCGGCGCACACGGCCAGTGCGCGCCCCACCGACTCCTGGACAAACCAACGCATTGCGACGCCCTCCGACTGGGGGAACCTGGATCACGTACTGGGGCGGCATTCTATCCCCGGACGGCGGCTCCGCAAGCCCGGCTCGAGGGTGTTAGACTTGGAGCCCGTCACCCAGATTCGGAGCGGTACATGCGACTGACTCTCTCGGCCCTCACCGGCGTCGTCCTCGTGGCCTGCGCCAAGCCGGCCCCCGAGGCCGCCGGTCCCAACGTGGTCACCATCACGGCCACGGACTTTGCCTTCGCGGTCCCGGAGACCATCCCGGCCGGGCTCACCCAGTTCCGCCTCGTGAACCACGGCCAGGAGCCGCACCACGCGGTCCTGATCCGGGTCAACGACCCCCGGCCGGTGGCCGAGGTGCTGGCCGCACTCGAGGCCCCGGTGCCGCCGGACTGGGTCGAGCTGGTGCCCGCGCCCAACACGGCCGTGCCCGGCGATTCGACGAACACCACGACGATCCTCCAGCCGGGGCGCTACCTGTTCGTCTGCTTCGTCCCGAGCCCGGACGGCGCCCCGCACGTCGCGAAGGGCATGTTCAAGGAGCTCGCGGTCGGCGGGACGGCCCCCGCCGATGCCGCCCTGCCGGCGGCGGACGTGGTGCTCACCATGAGCGACTACACGTTCGCGCTGTCGGCGCCGCTCACCGCAGGCACGCACACGATCCGCGTGGAGAACGCCGGGCCCCAGATGCACGAGGTGGGCGTCGAGCGCCTCGCCGACGGCAAGACCATGGCGGACTACATGCAGTGGGGCGCGAGCGGGATGCAGGGCCCGCCGCCGACCACGCCGGTGGGCGGCATCATCGGCCCCGGACCGGGCGGACCCGCCGGCACCTTCACGGTGACGCTGACGCCGGGCCGCTATCTCTTGACCTGCTACGTGCCGGACACGGGCGACGGCCGCCCGCACGTGGCGCACGGCATGGTGCAGGAGATCGTCATCAGCTGATAGGTTCTTCTCGACTTTTCACAGCGAGCTTCCGATGCCGTTCAGCAAGGCCGTTCAGTCCGCGATGAACGATCAGATCCGCGAGGAGTTCACCGCGGCGTACATCTACCTTTCGATGGCGGCGTGGTGCGAGGCGCACCACTTCTCCGGCTTCTCGAAGTGGCTCCGCACCCAGGCCGCCGAGGAGCAGGGCCACGCCATGAAGATCCTCGGGTACATCGAGGACCGCGGCGGCACGGTCGCGCTCCAGGCCATCCCGCAGCCCGCCGCCGAGTTCGCGAGCCTGCTCGCGCTGTTCGAAAAGGCGCGCGATCACGAGCAGAAAGTGACCGCCGAGATCAACCGGCTGTACGAACTGGCCGAGAAGGAGAAGGACTACGCCAGCCTCACGTTCCTCGAGTGGTTCCTCACCGAGCAGATCGAGGAGGAGAAAACCAGCACCCAGCTCGCCGAGACGCTGCGCATGGCCGGCGACCATCCGGGCGCGTTGCTGATGCTGGACCGGGAAGCCGGAGGCCGGACGGACACGGAGGAGTGATGAGGCGGTCGGGCGGTCGGGCGGTCGGGCGGTCACGTCGCGGGGTGGTCGGGCGGTCGCGGACGGCGGCGCACCGATTCGTACAGACGCCATGTGAGCCGACTCGCCACCGCGCGCTCACCATCGAGCTGGGTCCACTCGGCGTGCGACAGGTAGCCCAGGTCCCGGGCGGCACGAAGCAAGCATGCGACTTCGGACAACGATCCAACCGCGATGTCGAGGAACCGGCCGAACTCGGCGCGCCCCCGACGCGCGGATCCTTCCGCGATGTTCGTGGGGGCGCTGAACGCTGCCCGTCGCACTTGTGCGACCAGCCCGTATCGCTCCTCGCTGGGGAAGGCGCGCGTTGCTCGGTGGACGGCGAGGGCGAGCCCGTAGCATTTCTGCCACGCGTCGAATCGCTCGTAGGGCATCATGTCCGGAGAGATACGGGTCCTGCCACCGACGACCGACATCGAAAGAACGCAGCCGCGTCCTTTTGGTCTCACCGACCGCCCGACCGCTGCCTCACCGACCGCCCGACCGCCGTTTTCTTGACCGCCTGACCGCCCGATGCAGAACCCCGACATCGCCCGCCTGTTCGAGGAAGTCGCCGACCTCCTCGAGATCCAGGGCGCGAATCCGTTCCGCGTGCGCGCGTACCGCAACGCCGCCCGTACGATCCTCGACCTGGCCGATCCGCTCGCCGACGCGGTCGCGCGCGGCGCCGACCTGGCGGAGCTGCCGGGCATCGGCGACGACCTGGCGGACAAGATCGCCACCATCGTCAAGAAGGGCGGGCTCCCGCTGCACCGCCAACTGGTGCGCCAGCTGTCGCCCGGCGTGCTCGACCTGCTGCGCATCCCTGGCCTCGGCCCCAAACGGGTCAAGCAGCTGCGCACCGACCTCAAGGTGAAGTCCGCCCGCGACCTGGCCAAGGCGCTCGACGCCGGCAAGGTCGGGAAGCTCAAGGGGTTCGGCCCGGTGATGGTGGAGAAGATCCGAGCCGGCCTGGGCCGCGCCGAGCGGCGCGAGTCGCGCTTGCTGCTGCACCAGGCGGAGACGCACGCGCGCGCGATCGTGGATTGGCTCGAGGGCGGCGGCGCGGTGGGCGCGATCGCCGTCGCGGGCAGCTACCGGCGCCGCAAGGAGACCGTCGGCGACCTGGACGTGCTCGTCACGACGAGCCGGCCGGCCGAAGTGGTCGAGCGGTTCACGCGCTATCCCGACGTGCGCGAGGTGGCGGTGAGCGGCGACACCCGCGCCGCCGTGGTCCTGTCGGGCGGGCTCCAGGTGGACCTGCGGGTCGTGGACCCGGCCGAGTACGGGGCCGCCCTGATGTATTTCACGGGGTCCAAGGCGCACAACATCGAGCTGCGCCAGCGGGCGCTCGAGCGGGGCTGGAAGCTGAGCGAGTACGGGCTGTTCAAGGGCGAGCGCCGCATCGCGGGCGCCACCGAGGAGGAGGTGTACACCAAGCTCGGGCTCGCGTGGATCCCGCCCGAGCTGCGCGAGCAGCGGGGCGAAATCGGGCTCGCCGAGCGGGATACCCTACCCCGCCTGGTCGAGCTGCGGCAGATCCGCGGCGATCTCCAGATGCACACCGACGCGAGCGACGGCGCCGCGACGCTCGACGAGATGGTCGCCGCCGCGCGGGCTCTCAAGTACGGCTACATCGCCGTCACCGACCACTCCAAGCGGGTGTCCATGAGCGGCCTCGACGCCAAGGCCCTGCGCGCCCAGTGGCAGCGGATCGACGCGCTGAATGCCACGCTCGACGACTTCCGGGTGCTGAAGAGCGTCGAGATGGACATCCTCGAGAACGGGCACATGGACCTGCCCGACGACGTGCTGGCCGAGGCCGACTACGTGGTCGCCACGATCCACTATGGACTCACGCAGCCCGAGCGCCAGATCACCGATCGTCTGCTCAACGCGATCGCCAACCCGTGGGTGGACGCCATCGGGCATCCCACCGGCCGGATCGTCAACAAGCGGGACTCCTACCGGTTCGACTTCGACGCGGTGGCGCGCGCGGCCGCGGCGGCCGGCTGTCTGCTGGAGCTGAACGGCAGCGACCGCATGGACCTCCCCGACACGCTCGCGGCCGCGGCCAAGGCGGCGGGGTGCCGCTTCGTGCTGTCGACCGACAGCCACGACCCGCGGCACCTGACGCTGATGCGCTTCGCGGTGGACCTGGCCCGGCGGGCCGGGCTCGAAGCGAAGGACGTGGCGAACACGCGCGAGGTGGACGCCCTGCGGAAGCTGCTGCGCCGGGCGCGGCGGCACGAGCAATGAGACGCCCGACATCGACCGTCGCCGCGCTCGTCCTGCTCGGGCTCGCCGCCCCGGCCGCCGGCCAGTCGGCCGATCCGCGGCCGTCCTTCGCGCGGGTCTACCGGGTGGTCACGGGCGATTCGCTCCGCGCCCACGTGTTCCTGCCGTCCGGACGCGGGACCGGTGCCGCCATCCTGCTGTTTCACGGCGGCGGCTGGAGCGACGGGTCACCGGAGTGGACGTTCCCCACAGCGCGGCGCTTCGCCGATTCGGGCCTGGTCGCGATCGCCGTGCAGTACCGGCTGTCGGACGGCGACGTGACGCCGCTCGACGCGCTCACCGACGCCTGTGCGGCGCTGGCGTGGACGCGAGCACGCGCCACCGACCTCGGCGTGTCCGGTCGCATCGCCGGATACGGCGTGTCGGCGGGTGGCCATCTGATCGCCGCGACGGCGACGGTCGGCTGCCCGGACGGCGTCGCCGGGCCCGACGCCCTGCTGCTCTGGTCGCCCGCGCTCGATCTGGTGCACGATCGCTGGTTCGTGGGCCAGCTGCGGGGGCGCGGCACGGCCGCCGACCTGTCTCCCGCCCGGCACGTCGGGCCCGGAACCCCGCAGACCTCCATCGTGCACGGCGAGCGGGACACCCTCACCCCTGTGGCCGGCGCGCGCCGCTACTGCGCCGCCCTCACCGCGCTGGGGCGCGCCTGCGACCTGCACGTCTACACGGGGCTGGGACACCTGCTCACGCGCGACCTCGCCAACCAGGAGCGCGACTTCGATCCGGATCCTGCCGCGCGGGCCGACGGCATCGCGCAGCAGCATCGCTTCCTGCGGCGCCTGGGGCTGGTCCGCTAGATCAGGCGCAGCTGCGCCACCGGCTCGAAGCTCCAGCGGTGGTGCGGGGTGGGGCCGCGCAGCGCCAGGGCGCTGAGGTGAGCGTCGGTCGCGTAGCCGCGGTTCGACTCCCAGCCGTACACGGCGTAGCGCATCGCGAGCCGGTCCATCAAGCGATCGCGCACCGTCTTGGCGATCACCGAGGCGGCGGCGATGGACTGGCAGCGGGCGTCACCGTCCACCATGGCGTCGTGCTCCAGCATCAGCTCGGGGACGGGGAGCCCGTCCACGAGGATGTGGTCGGGCACCGTTGGCAGGCGGCGGATGGCGCGGCGCATGGCGAGCACCGTGGCGCGTCGGATGTTGAAGCGGTCGATCTCACGCACGCTCGCCGCGCCGACCGCCACCGCGAGCGCGCGCCGCCGCACGAGCAGCGCCAGCCGCTCCCGCCGCAGCGGGGTCAGCAACTTGGAATCCCGCAGACCCGGCACCCCGCGCGCGCCGGCCGGAAACACGACGGCCGCGGCGACCACTGGTCCCGCCAGTGGGCCGCGGCCGGCCTCATCCACTCCCGCGATGAGCCGCGCCCCCGCACTCCAGAGCGCGCGTTCGCGCTCGAAGGAGGGGCGGCGGTGGTTCACGTCTGCGCCTGCTCTGCCTCCGCCGCCCCGGTCTCGGCCGGCGCCAGCGCGCTGCGCTTCTCGCGGATCCGGGCCGCCTTGCCCGCGAGATGCCGCAGGAAGTAGAGCTTGGCGCGCCGTACGCGCCCGCGGCGCACCACCTCGATCGAGGCGATCGCCGGACTGTGCAGCGGGAAGATCCGCTCCACGCCCACGCCCGCCGAGACCTTGCGCACCGTGAACGACTCGTTGATCCCGCCCGCGCGGCGCGCGATGCACACGCCCTCGAACGCCTGCTGCCGGGTCTTGTCGCCTTCCTTGACCCGCACCATCACCTTCAGCGTGTCGCCCGCCCGGAAATCCGGGACGTCGGCGCGCAACCCCTCGCGCTCGACCGCTCGCAATCGGTCCATGGCCTCAACCTCGCTCGTATCTGGCCCACAGATCGGGCCGGCGTTCCCGCGTCAATCGTTCGGCCTGCGCCGCGCGCCACGCCGCCACCCGCGCATGGTCTCCGCTCAACAATACCTCGGGCACGTCCAGGCCGCGATAGCTCGGCGGCCGCGTGTAGCTGGGCGGCGACAGCAGGCCCTCGTAATGCGAATCGCTGGCTGCCGATTCGTGGTCCCCCAACGCGCCCGGCAGCAGCCGCACCACTGCGTCCACGACGCACAGGGCGGCTGGCTCGCCCCCCGACAGCACGAAGTCGCCCAGCGACAGCTCCTCGGCGCCCAGCCCGTCCGCCACCCGCTGATCCACGTCCTTGTAGTGCCCGCACAGCAGCGTCATTTCGTCGGCCAGCGCAAACCGCACCGCGTCCCCATGTCCGAACAGTCGCCCCCGCGCCGACAGCAGCACCAGGGGCGCGCCCCGCGCCGGTGCCAGCTGCTCCACCGCCTCGAAGAAGGGGTCGGGCTTGAGCACCATCCCCGCCCCGCCGCCGTACGGGGCGTCGTCCACCGTGTGGTGCCGGTCGTGCGTGAAATCGCGCAGCTGCACCACGCGGTAGCGCACGAGGCCCGCCACGGCGGCCCGCCCCAGAATGCTCGAGCCGAGCGGGGCCGCGAACCACTCCGGAAACAGGGTGACGACGTTAATCGTCAGCATCGCCGTCCCCCGCTGCCTCGACCCCCACCAGGTGGTCCCGCCACCCCTCCACCGCCGTCCGCGTCGTGACGCCGTCGAACCCCAGTAACCACTCGCGGTGGTACGCCCGCCGCCGCGCCAGGACCAGCGGCCCGGCCACCACTCGCCGCTCGGCGTCCATCACGAACAGGGACGTCCGCGGGGCGAACACCGCGCCCGGGTTCTCGACGAGGGGGATCACCGCCACTTCCCCGTGCTGGCCGTGCGGCTTGCGCAGCCGCCCGACTACGCGGAAGGTGTCGCGAACACTCCCGCCTTCTTGAGGAGCGAGCGCACCGTGTCGGTCGGGGTCGCCCCCTTTGCCAGCCACGCCAGCGCCTGCTCGCGGTCCACGTCGATTACGGACGGGGTGGCGCGCGGGTTGTAGTGACCGAGCGTCGCGACGGCACGCCCGTCGCGGGCGGCGCGCTCGTCGGCCACCACGATCCGGAAATACGCCTGTCCCTTGCGGCCGACGCGCCGCAGCCGAATTCGCGTTGCCATCGTGCTCACATCCTCTTCAAGAGCTTGCGCATCTGCTCGAACTGCTGAAGCAGCCGGTTCACTTCCTGCACCGGGCGCCCCGCGCCCTTCGCGATGCGCAGTCTGCGCGATCCGTTCAGGATCGCTGGGTTCGCCCGCTCCTCGGGCGTCATCGACAGTACGATCGCCTCGACGTGCCGCAGTCGCCGGTCGTCCACCGGCAGCTGCTGCAACGCCATGGCGCTCACCCCCGGGAGGAGCCCGAGGACCTGCTTGAGCGGCCCCATCGCCTGCATCTGCCGCAGGGCGGCGAGGAAATCCGCCAGGTCCATGCCCCGCTTGGAGCGGGCCTTCTGTTCCAGCCGCTCGGCCGTCTGACGGTCGACGGTCGCCTGCGCCCGCTCGACCAGACCGACCACGTCGCCCTGGCCGAGGATGCGCCCCGCCATCCGCACCGGATCGAAGGGCTCGAGCGCGTCGAGCCGCTCGCCGGTGCCCACGTGGGTGATCGGCAGCCCGGTGACCCCGTGGATCGAGAGCGCCGCCCCGCCGCGCGCGTCGCCGTCGAGCTTGGTCAGGATCACGCCGGTGAGCCCGACCCCGTCGTGAAAGCCTCGCGCAATCCGGACGGCGTCCTGACCGGTCATCCCGTCGGCCACGAGGAGCACGTGGCGCGGTGCCATCGCGGCTTTGAGCGCGCGCAGTTCGTCCATCAGCGGCTCGTCGATCTGCCGGCGCCCGGCGGTGTCCACGATCACCGTGCGGCACCGCGCCTTCTCGGCCTCGCGCACCGCGCGTTGGACGTGCGCCGGAACGTCCCCCTCCCCCCTCCCCCCTCCCGCGCCGAACACCGGCACCCCGATCTGCGCCCCGAGCTGCTGGAGCTGCTCCGCGGCGGCGGGGCGATACGGGTCGGCGGCCACCAGCGCCGGCGCCTTCTGCTCCCGCCGCAGGCGACCGGCCAGCTTCGCGGCCGTGGTCGTCTTGCCGGAGCCCTGGAGCCCGACCAGCAGGACGACGGTCGGTCCCACGGACGCGAACGAGAATTCGCGGCGCTCGCCGCCGAGCAGCGCGGCGATCTCGTCGTGCACCAGCTTGACCACCTGCTGGCCCGGGCTCACGTGAGCCACCGCGAGCGCGCCCGTGGCCCGCTCCCGGACCCGCTCGACGAACCCACGCGTCACCTCGAAGCTGACGTCCGCCTCGAGCAGGTGGCGGCGGATCTCGCGCAGCGCGTCGGTGACGTCGGCCTCGCCCAGCACCCCCCGGCCGGTCAGCCGCCGCAACACGCCGGTGAGCTGCTCGGACAGGACCGTAAACATAAGCCACGCAAGTTAGTGGCCCCCCTGCCGGATTCCAAGTGGCGTTAGTTTTGTGCACCATGCCGCAGGTCACCTGGCTGGAAGCCCTCATGACCGTTGGCTTTGGCGCCCTCGCGGGTGGGGTCACCAACGCGATCGCCGTGTGGATGTTGTTCCATCCCTACGAGCGGCGCGGGCTGGGGCCGTTCGCCATCCAGGGCGCGATTCCCAAGAACAAGGCGCGGTTGGCCCGCGCGATCGGGAAGACGGTGGGCCAGCGGCTGCTGAGCCAGGAGGATCTCGCCCGCCAGCTGACCTCGCCCGTGCTGCGGGACGCGTTCGACCGCGCGCTCGCGACGGTGCTGGATCGCCTGCTCAACACGCCGCGCGGCTCGCTCCGCGCCGAGCTGGCGGCGCCGCTGGTGGCCGAGCTGGAGCTGGCCCTCGAGCCGCTCGCCGAGCGGCTGGCGGACGGGCTCGCGCAGTTCGTCGAGGGACCGGGGTTCGATGCGGCGGTGGACCGTTATGTCACGCTCGAGCAGTGGGTGTCCGACGGCGTGGCGCGGCCCGAGCTCGAGCAGGCGATCCGGGAGTTCATGGCGGGGGTGCGGGTCCGGGCCCTGCGCGACGAGAACCCGATGCTGGACCGCCTCCCCGCCGACCTGGTGGCGGCCGTGCAGCAGGCGATCGCGGACTACCTGCCCATCGCCGTCGAGCGGCTCGGCACGATGCTGGCCGACCCCGACGCGCGGGACCGGATCCGCGCCGCGCTCAAGCGCGCGCTCGACCGTGCCCTGCGCCAGATGATGCTGCACGAGCGGGTGATGGCGCGGCTCGTCATCACCGAGCGGCGCATCGACCGGGCGCTGGCCGGCCTGGAAGGCGGCGGCCTGGCCGAGCTGATCGAGGTCTTCGAGTCGACCGAGTTCCGGACACAGGTGGCCCGCGCGGTGAACGACGCGGTCGTCCGGTTCCTGCGCACCCCCCTCGCGCAGCGGCTCTGGGCGCTCGGCCCCGACCGGCTGGACGGCGTCGAGCGTGCCGCGTCGGCGTTCATCGTCCGCGCGCTCCGCGCTCCCGAGACCCGCGCGTGGGCCGTGGCGCGCGCGCGCCAGGCCATCGCCCTCGGCCGCGCGGCGCTCACCGGGGGCCGCGGCCGCGAATGGGTGAAGGACGCCGCCCACGCCGCCGTCCGCGCCCTGCTCGAACGACCCCTCGGTCGTCCCGCCGACTACTTCCCGGCCGATGCGGAGGCCCGCCTGCGACACACCCTCGCCGAGCCGCTGTGGACCTGGATGCAGGCCCAGGTGCCGGCGGTCGTGGCGCAGCTGTCGGTGCAGGAAATGGTCGAGGAGAAAGTGCTCGGCCTGCCGATCGCGCGGGTAGAGGAGATCATCAAGGGCGTCACGGAGCGGGAGCTGCAGCTGATCGTGCGGCTCGGCTACCTGCTCGGGGGGATCGTCGGACTGGGCGCCGTCGCCCTCCGCGTGGTGCTGCCGTGACCGGGCCTAGCGTCCCCCCGACAGCGTGACCGCGGGCAGTGCGTCCCAGCCCGCCCACGCGCTCGGCGCGTCCACCAGCTGGACGACCGGCCGGTCGGCCTCCGTGAGGACGGCGACCCGCCAGCGCCGCCCGGGCGCGGCGCTGCGGCGGTTGGGCCACACGCGCTCGAGGCTCCGCGCGAACCGCGCCGCCGTCGCCGCGTCGTCCCACACCGTGTACCACACCAGCGCATCCGCCCCCGGCCCCGCCCGGATCACCTGATAGCGGTCGCCGTCCCAGCCCGCGGCCAGGGCCGCCGCGCGCAGCCCCGACGGGTCCGGCAACAGCTCCTGGAAGAGCAGCCGGATCTCGAACTCCCCCAGCCCGTCTTCGTACCGCACCGTGTCGAGCGCGGGGGCCCCGAACGCGACGTCGGTGGGCGCGTCGCCCGCGGCGTAGCGGTCGGGATGCAGGATCTGCTCGGTCGAGAGCGGCATCGCGGCGCCGAACGGCATGCCCCCCGGATGGGCCTGCACGTACCAGCGCACGAAGTCCGCGCCGGCGAGGTAGGGAAAGATGAGAATCTCCTTGAGCCACAGCGGCGCGCCGGCATACGCCCGCATCTGCTGCTGCTGCTCGTTCAGCACGCTGCGCATCTCCCAGAAGCTCGGCAGCGCACCGACGTCGAGCTCCGGCATCATGAGCAGCGTCTGCGCGAGCGTCGCCTGGCCCTCGAGCACGGCGGCGGCCGCGGACCGGCGGTCGTTCTGGCGGCGCTGCCGCACGATCGAGTCGAGCCGCAGGTACTGATGCTGCAGGGCGTGCACCAGCTCGTGGGCGACCGTGGTCCGGAGATAAAAGGAGTCCACGTCCGCGGCGACGTACAGCGTACCCGAATCGGGGTCGTAGTATCCCGCCACCTGCTCGCCGAGCACGGCGAGCAGCTGGGCGCGCAGATCCAGGGTATCGGGCAGGAACCCGAACAGCCGGCCCGCCGACCCGAGTCCCTGCAGCTCCTCGGCGGGCAGATCCTCGTCGATCTTGCGGACGACGTAATCCAGCACCTGCTCCCGGGTGCGGCGCGCCACCACGGGGGGCTGCTTGAACGTCAATCCGGTGGCGCGTTCCACGGCCGTCATCCGCTGCGCCACCAGCTCGCGCAGGGCCGATTCCCCCTGGACCGCGCGGGCCCGCTCGCCGCACGCCAGCGCGAGGCCGGCGGCGGCGATCGCCGCGAGGCGGCGCCTCAGCCGGCCCACTCGATCCGCTGCCCCGTGGCCGCCGCGACGACGCGCGCGATCTCCTGCCCCGTCACGACGATCCCCTGCGCTTCGAGCTCGACGCGCAACAGGCGGTCGACCTCCGCCCGCCGATCCGCGAGGCGCGCCGACGGGCGTTCCTCGCGCTGCACGGCGGGCTCGGTCGCCACCCCGGACTCCGGCCCCGCCGAGCCCGACAGCAGGGCCTCGAGCTCCCGCCCCAGGCGCTCGAGCGCGGGGAGAAAGTCGAGCGGCTCCTCCAGCGGCCGGTCCTCGTCGTGGGTCAGGCCCCGGCGGATCAACGCGTCCACGCGGCGGCGCTCCCGGATCAGCCGCTCCAGCTCGGGCGAGACGCGCGCCGTTGCCTGGGCGTGGGCGCACGCCTCGTCGAGCACGTCGATGGCCTTGTCGGGCCGCGCCCGCTCGGGCACGAAGCGGCCGGTGAGCACGATCGCGGCGCGCAGGGCGTCGTCCGACACGGCGACCGCGTGGTGACGCTCGAGGCGCGCGCGCCGCGCCACCAGGATCTCCCACGTCTGCACCTCGTCCAGCTCCTCCACGGCCACCGGCTGAAAGCGCCGCTCGAGCGCGGGGTCGCGGCGGATCCAGCGTTCGTACTCCTCCCCGGTGGTGGCGCCGATGACGCGCACGTCGCCGCGGACCAGGGCGGGCTTGAGCATGTTGGCGGCATCCATCGCGGCGCCGAGCGCGGTGCCCTGCCCGATGAGGTTGTGCAGCTCGTCCACGAAGAGAATCAGGTCGGGGTCGGCCGACAGCGCCGCCACCATGCCTTTCACGCGGTCCTCGTACTGGCCGCGGAACGCCGTGCCCGCCAGCAGCGCGACGTGGTCGAGCTGGAAGATGCGGGCGTCCTTCAGCGCGGGGGGCACGTCCCCGCCGGCGATGCGCTGGGCCAGGCCCTCCACGATCGCGGTCTTGCCCACGCCCGCCTTGCCCACGAGGCCCGGATTGTTCTTCGCCTGGCGCAACAGGATGTCGATCACGCGGGCGATCTCGGGCTCCCGGCACCGCACCGGCTCGAGATCACCCCGGCGCGCCAGCGCGGTCAGGTCGATCCCGAGCCCGGACAGCCCGGCCGACCCGCCGAAGAACCCCGCGAACGGCTCGTCCAATTCAGATGCCCCGCAGGAACTGTCCGTACCACTCGAGGATGGTCTCGCCCGCGACGAACGTCGCGGCGGCGCCCATGGCGAGAAATACCCCGAATGGCACGAGACGCTTCTTCCCGAGCGTGAGCGGCACGAACACGACCGTGCCCAGCAGTGCGCCGAGGAACACCGTGAGGAGCACGCCCTGCCACCCGAGGAAAGCGCCGACCATCGCCATCATCTTCACGTCGCCGCCCCCCATCGCCTCTTCCTTGAACACCCACTCGCCGACCACGGCGACGACGTAGAGCAGTGCGAACCCCGCCACCGCGCCGATCAGCGCGTCCACCAGGCCGGGCCCGCCGCCACCCACGAGCGCCAGGACCAGCCCGAGCGCGAGCCCGCCCCACGTGAACTCGTCGGGGATGAGGTAGTGCCGGGCGTCCGTGATCGCGATGCCCAGCAGGATCGTGCCGAGCACCGCGCCGGCGAGCGCGCGCGGCGTGGGCCCCCACACGAGCACCGCGCCGGCCCACAGCAACCCCACCAGCAGCTCGATGAGCGGGTACTGCACGGAGATGCCCGCCCGGCAGCTGCGGCAGCGCCCTCCCAGCATGAGCCACGAGACCACGGGGATGTTGTCGCGCCAGGCGATCCGCGCGCCGCACGCGGGACACGAGGACGGCGGCCGCACGAGCGAGCGATCGTGCGGCAGGCGCAGGATGCAGACGTTCAGGAAGCTGCCGAACGCGAGCCCGATGAGGAACGCGGCCCCCGCGAGCAGGGGGTCAGCGGCCACGCCGGACCTCGTACAGCAGGATGCCGGCGGCGACCGCGACGTTGAGCGACTCGGCGCCCTGGGCGAGCGGGATCGCGACCCGCTGCGCCGAGACGGCGTTGAGCTGCGGCCGGATTCCCGCGCCTTCGTTGCCGACGATCACCGCGATCGGACCGCTCTCCTTGGTCTTGCGCTTCGCCAGCGCCTGGTGCAGCGGCACGCCGTCCGCCGCCGACGCCCACAGGGTGACGTCGTGCGCCCGCGCCCACGTGATGAACGCCGCGTCCTCGAGGGTGACGTAGGGGTGCCGGAACGTCGCGCCCATGGCCGACCGCAGCGCCTTCGGACTGAGGAGGTCGGCGGTCCCGCGCAGCACGATCGTCGCGGCCGCGCCGAGTGCGTGCGCCGTGCGCAGCAACGTGCCGACGTTGCCGGGATCCTGCACGCCGTCCACCACGAGCAGGACGCTGCGCGGATCGAGGGGAATCTGGTCCGCTTTCCAGCGGCGCGGCTCGACCACGGCGATGATGCCCTGCGGCGCATCGGTATCGGCGAGCTGCGCGAACGTCCGCTCCGAGACTTCCTCGACCGGACACGCGTGGTCGGCGAGCTGGGTCACGAGCTCCTTGCCGCGGGCCGTGCGCTCGAAGGAGGTCGAGATGAGCGCGCCCTTGAGGGGCAGCTTCGCGGTCAGAACCTCCTCGACGAGCCGGACCCCCTCGATGAGGGCCAGGCCCCGGCGGCCCCGGGCCTTGCGCCGTTGGAGATCCCGGACGGTCGATTGCAGATTGCTGGCGATGCGGAACCTCCGGTTACGGCGGCCGATCGCCGCCCCCCTAAAGCTCGCCCCGGCGGAGCCCGGCGCCAAGTGAAGATCGCCCTCACGATCGCCGGCTCGGACTCGGGCGGGGGTGCCGGCATCCAGGCCGACCTCAAGACGTTCCACCAGTTCGGGGTGTTCGGCACGAGCGTAGTCTGCGCCGTCACGGCCCAGAACACGCTCGGCGTGCGGAGCTGGTCCGCGCTGCCGGGGACCCTGGTCCGCCAGCAGATCGACGCCGTCGCCGACGATCTCGCGCCGGCGGCGGTCAAGACGGGCATGCTCGGATCGGCGGAGCTGGTGGACACGGTGGCCACCGGCATCGCGCAGCGCCGCCTGCCGCAGTACGTGCTCGATCCGGTCATGGTCGCGACGTCGGGCGACCGGTTGCTCGACCGCGACGCCGAGCGCCTCATCGCCGAGCGGCTCGTGCCGCTCGCCACCCTCGTCACGCCCAACCTCGACGAGGCCGGCATCCTGGTGGGACGGGACATCACGACGCCGGATCAGATGGAACGGGCAGGACGGGACATCGTGGCGCAGGGTGCCGGTGCCGCGCTCGTCAAAGGGGGCCACCTGGCGGGCGAGGAGGTCGTGGACGTGCTCGTCATGGCACGGGGCCGCCCGCCGTTTCACGCGGCCTCGCATCGCGACCGCGTCCACCCACGGCACGGGGTGCACCCTGTCGGCGGCCGTCGCGGCCGGCCTGGCTCTCGGACGTCCCCTCGAGCAGGCGGTCGCGGACGCCCTCGACTTCGTGCACCGCGCCATCGCCGCCGCGCCGGGACTGGGCGCGGGGCACGGGCCGCTGAATCACTTCGTGCCCGCGCCGCGGTAGGGCGGGTCGGGCGGTCGTGGGCCTTGCTCCCGCTGATATACATCACTATACATTGCTATACATCGTCGCGAGGACGCCATGCCCCGCATGATCCGCAAGCAGATCTACATCCGCAAAAACCAGGAGAAGCAGCTGAAGCAGGCCGCCCGCCGGCGCGGCATCGCCGAGGCAGAGTACATCCGCGAGGCGCTGGACCGGGCGCTCGACGAGCCCGGTGATGTTCCCCCCGGAGCGCCGGACTTGGCGGCGTGGGAGGAGGAGGTCGCGTTCTTGCGCGAGCGTCACGCCACCGGATCGCTCCCCGGCGCGCGGGATTGGAAGCGGGAGGACCTCTACGACCGCTCTCACCCCGGGCGGCACGCCCGCTGAGCCGCCGTGCGCGCCCGGATCCTCCTCGACACCAACGTCCTGGTCTACGCCTACGACCGCCGGGAGCCGCACAAGCGGGACGCGGCGCTCGCTTTGGCCCGCGCCCTGGCCCACACCGGTGAGGTGGCGGTGACCACGCAGGTGCTGAGCGAGCTGTTCTGGATCATCTCGCGGCGCATTCCGGACCCACTGCCGACCGAGGATGCCGCGCGCTCGGTACGACGCCACGCGGCCACGTGGCGCGTACTCGATGTGACGGCGGGCACCGTCGCGGAGGCGTTGCGCGGGGCGGCGCAGCACGGCCTGCCGTACTGGGACGCCCTGATCTGGGCCGCGGCCAGGCTGGGCGGCATCGCGGTAGTGCTCTCCGAAGACTTCCAAGACGGGCGCGAGATCGAGGGAGTGACGTTCCACAACCCGTTCCCGTCGCGGAGTGTCTGACCGCCGGGCCATCGGTCTGTCGAGTTGCTGCCCGCCGCGCCCGGGCGTTGATTTCCCCTCATGGAGCTGCTCGTGATCCGCCACGCCGACGCCGGCGACGCCGCGGCGTTCGCGCGGGGCGGGCGCCCCGACGACGAGCGTCCGCTCAGCCCCGAGGGCCGCAAGAAGATGCATCAGGCGGCGCGCGGGCTGCGCGAGATCGCGCCCGACATCGCCGTGCTGGCCGCGAGCCCCCTGGTGCGCGCGCGGCAGACGGCCGATATCGTGGCGGAGGAGTACGGCGGCCTGGGCATCGAGACCGTGCCGGCGCTCAGGCCCATGCAGGCGCCGGCGGCGCTGGTCGAGTGGCTCGCCCGGCGCGAGCCCGACGGGCTCGTCGCCGTGGTGGGCCACGAGCCGCATTTGAGCACGACGGTGGGCTGGCTGCTGGCGGGCGAGGCCCGCGGGCTCCTCGACCTGAAGAAGGGCGCGGCCTGCCTGCTCAGCACCGACGGCCGCTGGGGCCCCGGGGCGGCGATCCTGCGCTGGTCGCTGACCCCCGGCCAGCTCCGCGCGCTGGGAGACTGACGTGCCGCCCCCGGCCCTCCCCGCCGACCTGCTCGACCGTCCCGCCCCCGAGGGGGCCCGGCTGATCGCGCTCGGGTACCTCGACCAGGCGGCCGACGGGCAGGCGCGACTCGCCGACCCGGCCGACGCGGAGGCGCTCCACGACTTTCGCGTGGCGGTGCGCCGCCTGCGGAGCACGCTGCGCGCGTACCGGCCGTTGGTCCGGGGCAGCGTCACGAAGCAGCAGCGGAACCGGCTGCGCGACCTCGGCGACCGGACGAACGCGGGCCGGGACGCGGAGGTCCAGCAGGCGTGGTTGCGCGCGCAGGAAGAGCGGCTCGCGGCACGCGAGCGCGCCGGGCTCGGCTGGCTGATCGGGCGGCTGGAGGAGCGCCGAGCGGAGGAGTACGGGGACACGGTCGCCGCGGTACGCGCGGAATTCGGCCGCGTGGAGCGCCGCGTGCGCGCGCGCCTCCAGGAGTACACCGCGCGGGTGGCGGCGGCGGGTGACGGGGAGGCCGCCCGATTCGGCACCGCCGCGGCGGGTGCGCTTGCGGCAGCGGCGGCCGAGTTCGTGGAGCGGCTGGGGGCGGTGCACGACGAGGCGGACGCGGCCGCCGCCCACGCCGCCCGGATCGCCGCCAAGCGGGTGCGTTACGTGCTGGAGCCGCTCGCCGGACACGTGCCCGGCGGGGCGTCGCTCGTGCGGCGGCTCGAGTCGCTGCAGGACCTGCTGGGGGAGTTCAACGACTGCCACGCGCTCGACGCCGAAGTGACGGCCGCGGCGGCCGTCGCGGGAGCCGCGCGCGCGCGCCGGCTCCACGAGGTGGCGCTGGCCGAGGGACCGCAGGCCGCGCGGCGGGCGAGCCGGGGCGGCCGCGATCCGCGCCCCGGGTTGCTGGCCCTCGCCCGACTGCTGCGCGACCGCCGGCGCGACTTGTTCCTGCGGCTCGACGAGGAGTGGTTGGCGGACGACGGAAGGGGGTTCGCCGCGGAGCTCGCCACCGCCGCCGGCGCGCTCGCGGGCGTCCCTCGCGCCCCGCTGGCTCCCGCGTCGCCGCCGCACCCGCCCGCCCGCGCGCGCCGCCGCCTGCGGCGCTGACGCGCGGTCGGCTCAAGCGGGGTTCGCCCCCTCGGGCGGCGGCCCCGCGCCACGGCGCAACGCCGCGCGCCGCCGGGTCCGCTTGGGTGCGCGTTTGCGGGTCCCGTCCCCCCCGTCGGTCCCTGCACCGTCGCTCTCCCCGCCGCCACGCTCCTCCGCACCGGGTCGCCGGCCGTCGCCCTCGCCCGCTTCCCGCGTCGGGCCCCGGGCGCGGCTCTGCAGCACGAGCTGCGAGCGGACCGCCGCCACTCCCGGAGCGGGCTCGGCGCGCACGTACGTGCCGTCCGACCGCTGCAGCCGCGCCTTGACGTTGTCGGCGAGCAGCGTCGGGAGGATTTCCTCCACGACGCGCGCGCGCAGGCGCGGGTCGTCGATGGGGAACATCACCTCGATGCGGCGGAAGAAGTTGCGCGGCATCCAGTCCGCGCTCGCGAGGAAGACCTCCGGGTTCCCGCCGTTCTCGAAGTAGAAGACGCGGCTGTGCTCGAGGAACTTGTCCACCACGCTGGTCACGCGGATCCGCTCCGAGACCCCCGGCAGGCCGGCGCGCAGGCAGCAGATACCCCGGATCGCGAGGTCGATCTGGACGCCCGACTGTGACGCCCGGTACAGCACGTCGATCACCGACGATTCGACGAGCGCGTTCATCTTGACGATGATCCGGGCCCGCTGTCCCGCCTCGGCGTTGCGCCGTTCCCGCTCGATGAGCTCCACGACCCGCTCGCGCATCCCGACGGGCGCGACGATCAGCTTCTTCCACTGCTCGCGCTGGGAATAGCCCGTGAGCAGGTTGAACATCTCGCTCACGTCCTCGCCGAACTCGGGATTCGCGGTGAACAGCCCCAGATCGGTGTAGATCCGGGCCGTCGTCGGATTGTAGTTGCCGGTCGAGAGATGCACGTAGCGTCGCATGCCCTCCGGCTCCCGCCGCACCACGAGCGCCGCCTTGCAGTGCGTCTTCAGGCCGACGACCCCGTACACCACGTGGACGCCCGCCTGCTCCAGCTCGCGGGCCCACACGATGTTGTTCTCCTCGTCGAACCGGGCCTTGAGCTCGACCAGCGCGGTGACCTGCTTGCCGTTCTGCGCGGCCCGCGCCAGCGCCGAGATGATGGGGCTCGCGCCGCTCGTGCGGTACAGCGTCTGCTTGATGGCCAGGACGTTGGGGTCATCCGCGGCCCGGGAGATGAAGTCCACCACCGGCCGGAACGATTCGTAGGGGTGGTGGACGAGCACGTCCTGGGTGCGCAGCAGCTCGAAGATGTCGTCCCGTCCCGCGAACGGCGGCGGCACCCGGGGCGCGAGCGGCTCGTCGCGCAGCGCGCGGAACCCGTCGAGGCGCAGCAGCGGGGTGAGCGCCGTCAGGTCCACCGGGCCGCGCAGGCGGTAGACGTCGCGCTCCTGGAGATCGAGCGCTTCCCCGAGCACTTGGACGAAACGGTCGTGGGCGGTGGCGAGAATCTCGAGCCGCACCGCCTCACCGCGGACCCGCTGGCGCAGCGTCTCCTCGATGGTCTGCAGCAGATCCTCGGCGTCGTCCTCGTTGATATCCAGGTCGGTATTGCGCGTGACCCGGAACACCGTGTGGTCGGCGACGCGGAAGCCGCCGAACAGATCCCCCAGATGGGCGGCGATCACTTCCTCCAGCAGGACGAAGCGCACGTCCTCCGGGGACCCGGGGAGGATCACCACCCGATCGAGCACCGCCGGCACCTGCACCACCGCGAAGAACTGCTGGTCCGTCCGGTCGTTCTCGACCAGCAAGGCGATGTTGAGGCTCTTGTTGTGGACGTGCGGGAACGGGTGTCCCAGATCGATCGCGAGGGGCGTGAGGACCGGGTAGATACTGTCGCGGAACAGGCGGTTGACGTGCGCCCGCTCGTCGGGGCGCAGATCGTCGAGCCGCACCCACGTGATGCCCGCGGCCGCGAGACCGGGGACCACGTCGCCGTGCAACACCCGCTCCTGCTCGGTCACCAACTCGTGCACGCGGCGGTCGATCTCGGCCAGCTGGCGCGCGGGATCGAGCCCGTCGGCGGCGTAGTCCTGCGGCGCGATCCCGGCGTAGAACTGCTGCTGCAGCCCGGCGACCCGCACCTCGAAGAACTCGTCGAGGTTCGAGCTGAAGATGCAGAGGAACTTGAGCCGCTCGAGCCACGGGTTCGTCGGGTCGCGGGCCTCCTCGAGCACGCGGCCGTTGAACTCGAGCCACGACAGCTCGCGGTTGATGTAGTGGTCGGGTGGAAACGCCGGGACGTGCGCCGCAGCCATCGTCACGCCACCCGGGTCGCGCCGGGCTTCACGAGACGCAACCGGCGCCGGCCGCGTCCCGCGCGATCCCACCCGACGCGCACGTCGACGCCCGCCGCGCGCTCGAGGAGCCGGGCCTTGCGCAGCGCGTCCCCCACCTCGATCCCGGGGTCCGAGCGCGCCGCGAGCACGAGCCGCAGACGACCACCGCGCCACACGCAGCGGACGTCGGTGACGCGCTGGGTGTGCGTGCGGTCGAGCCCGTCGGCCACCCGCAGGATGCCGGCCAGCGACCGCACCAGGCGCCGGTCGGCCGGGTCGAGGCGCGCGAAGTTCGGGTGCGATTTCTTGGGGAACGCGCGCCGATGATACCGCGCGATATTCGCGATCAGCTCGATTTCCCGGCCCGAGAAGCCGCGGATGTCGCCATGGAGGATCAGATGGTAGGCGTGCTTGTGGTGACCCGAGTGACTCACCAGGTACCCCACGTCGTGCAGCAGCGCGCCGGCGACCAGCAGATCGCGCGCGTCCTCGGGGAGATCGAGCCGCACCCGCACGCCGTCGAAGATCCTGCCGGCGAGATCCGCGATGTGCCGGTCGTGCCGCTCGTTGGAGCGGCACTTGCGCGCGAAGGCACGCACCGCTTCCATGCGGTCCGCGGGCGCCGCCGGCCGGGGGAGCCGCTCGCCGATCATCGACAGCAGCAGCCCGTCGCGGATCCCCCGCTCGTTGACCAGGATCTCGCGCACCCCAAGGCGCCGCGCGAGGCGCGCCACCGCCGCGGCCCCGGCCACGATGATGTCCGCCCGCTCGGGATTGAGACCCGGCAATTCGCGCCGCATCGCGAGCGGCATCTCGCGCAGGCGGTCCGCCAGGGCGTCGAGGTCGGCCCGGGCGATCGCGTAGCCGTGCGCCGGCGCGGTCTCGCCCAGTCGATCGGCCATGATCATCTCGGCCAGATTGGTGAACGTGCCGCCGCTGCCGATGAGCAGCTCCGGCTGGAACGGCGGCGACCCGAGCTGCGCTTTGAGCACCCGCCGGATGCCCGTGCGGAGCTTGCGCCAGTGCTTGTCGCGCAGCGGATCGGACTTGACGTATTGCTCGGTGAGGCGGACGGCGCCGAGCGGCAGGGACACCACCTGCTCGATGGCGGCGCCCGCGGCGAGGATGACCTCGAGCGACCCGCCGCCGATGTCGGCGATCGCCACGGGACGGCGGCCGACGTCGAAGTGGCGCACGGCGCTCTGGAACGCGAGCTGCGCTTCCTCCTCCGCCGTGATCAGCTCGACGCGCAGCTTGAGCCGCCGCTGCACTTCGCGGCGGAACGCGCCGCCATTGGCCGCCTCGCGCACCGCCGCCGTCGCCACGCACCGCAGCTCCGCGACCGCGAACCCGTCCACGATGGCCTTCATGCGGCCGAGCGCCGCGAGCGCCCGGTCCATCGCCGCCGCCGCCAGCCGGCCGGACCGGTACAGGCCGGTCCCGAGGCGGGCCATCTCCCGCTCTTCATCCAGGATACGGTAGGACCCGCCGACCTCGACCTCGGCCACGACCAGCCGAATCGAGTTCGTTCCGATGTCGATGGCGGCCAGCCGCTGAGGCTCGCCGCCGCCTGCCGCACGCACGGGTCATGGGCCGGAAAAGATACTCACGCCCGGGAGGGCCCGGGCGTGAGTCTGACGCAATCGCCTGCCAGACGGGGAGTTACGAGACCCGGATCACGGGCTCCACCAGTAGGTGAGTTTCGCCATGAAGATGTTCTCCGCCGGCGACCCGAACAGGTCGCCCATCGACCCGCCGAGGTTGAAGTCGGCCGCGTCCAGGAAGGCCGCCCGCGACTGGGTCCACACCAGGTACAGCGTCGAGCCGGGCAGGTACTCCCACCGCAGCACCGCGTTGCCGCGCAACGACCGCGCCGTGAAGTCCGGATCGTACAGCGCGATCGCGTCGCCCGCCGCCCGGCCGTTCGGATAGATGGTCTGGGTCGCCGGATCGTAGGTATCGGGATCGTCGTACACGTCGAAGTCGTAGCTCCGCGGCCGCGCGAGCCCCCGGAAGGCCCCGAAGTCCCCGACGGAGACGAGCGGCTGCGCGTAGACCTGAAGCGAGAGCCGCGGCGAGAACGTCCAGTCGAGCCGCACGCCGCCCGACAGCTCGGTCTGCCGCAGCGACGCGAACACGTACCGCGTGCCGAACGTCATCGTGGCGGTCGTGTCGGCGAATCCGCCGATGTACTGCGTCGGCGTGCGGTTCACGAACAGGCCGGGCGTGAAGCTGAGCGAGAGGTTGGGCGCGGGCCGGTAGTTGATCGATGCGTTGAGCCACGCGTTGCGGTCGGCGCTCGAGCGCACGTAGGTCCCGCCCCCCAGGCCCCAGGACCAGGCCTTCCGCCCATCCGAGTCCACCTCGAGGTTGGCCTGGTACCCCGGCGGATTGAGCGTGAGGGGCCCGCCCCGCGTGCGGCGGTCGTTCACCGTCTCCGGGTTGTAGGCGAGCGACCAGTTCACGCTGTGGTAGTTGAGGAACTGCACCCAGCCGAAATGAAAGACGCCGGTCCACGTGACGTTTCCGTCCCAGTCCCAGGTGCGGAATCCGGCGCCGCCCAGCTCGGCGCGGCGCACGACCGTGCCCGGCTGGGTCCATTGCCGGCCGGCGCCGGCGTGCGCGTTGACCAGGCCGGTGCGGAACATGAACCCGAGATCGTGCACGTCGAACGCCGGCGACAGCACGCCCACGGCCGAGTTCGAGAACCAGTTGCCCTTCTGCTTGTTGAGGTACACGCGGCCGGCCCAGCCCGTGAGCGACGTGGCGCCGGAGTCGATGCCGAAGTTGCGGGCGTCGGGCCGCTGGAAGTAATGCCGCGGGTCCTGCTGCACGCTCGCGATGCGGGCCGCCGTGCCCCGCACCTGCGAGCCCGCGAGCCAGCCGGTGACGACCCACTCCTTGTCGCGGTCCAGGAAGGTCCAGCCGTCCACGCCCGCGAAGGCCGAGCTCGAGTTGAGCTGGTCCTGGAGCCGGGGATCGGCGAGATCGCGCGTCGCGAGAGTGGTCATGAAGCCGAGCCCCTGGCGTCCCTCGGGGAACTCCTTCTGCAGGCGCGCCACGCCGTAGTAGCTGAGCGGCTCCACCTCGACCCGGCGCACCAGGCCCGCGCTGTCGATCCGCGCCGTCTCCCGCTGCGTCAGCGCCGACAGCACGCCCAGATTCCAGCTGCCCGCCACCTTTCCGGTGAGCTTTGCCGCGCCGAGGATGGTGGCGCCGTCGGGCACGTCGGCGTAGTCCGCGGCGGGCAGGCCGCCCTGGGGCGCGCGGCCGATGCGCCGCGTATAGAAGAAGTCGGGCCCGGCCCAGTTGAAGCCCCAGTAGTTGGTCGCGCCCCCGACGCCGAAGTTGAAGATCGACGAGTTCTCGATGAAGAACGGCCGCTTCTCGTCGAAGAAGGTCTCGACGTCGCTCAGATTGACGACCGCGGGGTCCACTTCCACCTGGCCGAAATCCGGATTGATCGTGGCATTCAGGGTCAATCCGCCGCCGACCCCCGCCCGCAAGTCGGCCCCGACGGTGCCGGCGTAGGCCGAGCCGTCGTAGAACGGATCCCCCGCGGCGCGCGGGCCGAACTGGGCCCGGCCGGTCGCGTAGGGCAGCACTTCGATCCGCGGGCGGGGACGAATGCCGTCGATTCCCACGAGATCCGCGAACCGCGACACGAACCCGCTTTCGTTTTTCGGGCGCAGCACGTAGTAGCTGACCTCGTTCTTGCGGGCCACGAGCCGCCGGAAGTTGACGCCCCAAACGTGGGACTCGGCCTGGCTGAAGCGCAGCTGCGAATAGGGGATCCGCATTTCGAGCGACCACCCCAGACTGTCGGTGGATACCCGTCCCTCCCACACGCCGTCCCAGCTGTCGTCGTCCCAGTCGTCGTTGAAGAGCAGGCCGTCGGAGAGCATGCCCCCCGCGTTGAGCGCGAAGAAGAAGCCGCTGCGCCGGTCATGGTAGGCATCGACATAGAACGTGAACTCGTCGGCGTGCACGTTGGCGTCACGCCGGCCGAGGCGCGCGAGGATCGAGTCGGGCGACGCGTCGAACAACCGCGCGCCGACGTACAGGGCGTCGTTGTCGTACGCGACGTACACGGTCGTGCTCTCGGTGGCGGCGGCGCCTTCCGTCGGATCACGCTGCACGAAGCCCGAGATGTGGCGCGCGCCGCTCCACTCCGCGGGGTCGAGCACGCCGTCGACGACGATCGGCAGGGCGGCCCGCACGGCACGCACCTGGGGTGCCGCCACGAGCGGGGAATCCACGGGGAAGCCGGCCACGGCGAGCGCGGCGACGAACGAGAATGCGGACATGATGCGCCCTCGGGGGTCGGAGGGGTGGTTCCGGGTTCAGCGGAGGGCGCGCCGACGGCGGTCGGCCCAGACTAGCCGCTGCAGGATCACTGGATTTGACGCATCCGGGGAGCAGAAGGTTGCAAAAACCGGCCGGGGGGCCGTTCACCCCATGCGTTGCAGCACGCCACGCACCACCGCCGCCAGCTGTCCCGACACCTGCTTCCCGACCTCGAGCACCTCGGCATGGGCCAGGGGGGGGCCCATACCCGCTCCGGCATTCGTGATCGTCGAGAAGGCGACGCAGCGCAGGCCGCGGGCCCGCGCGGCGATCACTTCGGGCACCGTCGACATGCCCACGGCGTCCACGCCCAGGCGCTGCAGCATGCGGATCTCGGCGGGCGTCTCGTAGGACGGACCCAGCAGGCCGCAGTACACGCCCTCCTCCAGCGGCACGCGGGCCTCGCGGGCGGCGTCGCGCGCGCGCTGCCGCAGCTCGGCATCGTACGGCTGGCTCATGTCGGGGAAGCGTTCCTCGCCGGGGCCGACCGGGCCCACGAGCGGGTTGCGCCACATGAGGTTGATGTGGTCGGCGATGAGCATCAGGGTGCCGGGGTGGAACGTGGGGCGCAAGCCGCCGGCCGCGTTCGTGAGGATCACGGCGCCCACGCCCAGCGCGGCGAACACCCGCACCGGGCGCACGACGACCTCGGCGGGGTGACCCTCGTACAGGTGGAACCGTCCCGACTGGGCGATGACCGGAACGCCCGCGAGCGTACCGGCCACCAGCTCCCCCTTGTGCCCCACGACGCCGGTCTCGGGGAATCCGGGGATGTCCTGGTAGGGAATGTGGACGGCGTCGTCGACGTCGTCAGCCAGAAACCCGAGTCCCGAGCCGAGCACGATGGCGACCCGCGGCCGCCGCCCGCCGAGGCGCGCGGCGATCGCTTCGGCCGCCGCCGCGACCCGTCCCTCCTCCCCCGTCCCCCGTCCCTCCCCCATCCCGTATCCCCTATCCCTCATCCCGGTCGATCATACGAGCATCCCCGCGATCGCCGCGCTCATGAACGCGGCGAGGTTGCCGGCGATCATGGCGCGCAGACCGAGCTTCGAGAGGTCGGCGCGGCGCGCGGGCGCCAGGCCGCCGATCCCGCCGATCTGGATCGCGATGGACGAGAAGTTGGCGAACCCGAGGAGCGCGTAGGTCAACATCAGCGACCCCTTGCTGCTGATGACCAGGCCGTTGCCGAGCTGCTGGGCGAAGTCGGTATAGGCATAGAATTCGTTCAGGACGACCTTGATTCCGACGAACGAGCCGAAGGTGCCGGCGTCGGCCGGCGGGACGCCCATGAGCACCGAGGGGAGCCACAGCGCCTTGCCCAGAATCCACTGAATGCTGAGCTCGGGGAATCCGACGATCTCCCCGCCCCAGCCAACGAGGAAGTTGAGCAGGGCGACGAGGCCCGTGAACGCCATGAGCATCGCGCCGACGTTCAGCGCGAGCTGCAGTCCCGTCGCCGCGCCCGACGCCGCGGCGTCGATCAGGTTCGCCTCCGCCTTCTCGACCGCGACGTGCAGGGTATCGCGGGTCTCGGGCTGCCCCGTTTCGGGCAGCAGGATCTTGGACAGCACCAGCCCGGCCGGGGCGTTCATCACGCTCGCGGTGAGCAGGTGCCCCGCAATGTCCGGGAAGTACCCGCGCAACATCCCGACGTACGCGGCGAGGACGCCGCCGGCCACCGTGGCGAAGCCGCCGACCATGACCGTGTTGAGCTCGGACATGGTGAATTTCCCCACGAACGGCTTGATGAGCAGGGGTGCCTCGGTCTGCCCCAGGAAGATGTTGCCCGCGGCCGAGAGGGTCTCCGCGCCCGACGTCCGGAGGGTCTTCTGCATCAGCCACGCGATGCCTTTCACGATCCATTGCATCACGCCCAGGTAGTACAGCACCGTCATCAGGGCCGAGAAGAAGATGATCGTGGGCAGGACGTTGAAGGCGAAGAACGCCCCCGTGAGCGCGACGCCCTCGACCCCGCCGCCGAGCGGCACGGCGTTCTGCACCAGGTTGCCGAACACGAACCGTGCGCCCTGCTCCTGGAACGACAGCAGGTTCACGACGACGCGGTTGCCGGCGTCGAAGATGGCGCGCCCCACGCCGGTCTTGAGCACGATGACGCCGAGGACCAACTGCAGCGCCACCCCCGCCCCGACCATCCGCCAGTTGATGTGCTTGCGATCGTAGGAGATCAGGTAGGCGATCCCCAGCATCGTGGCGATGCCGACGAGGCCGAGCAGGCGCTCCGGGAACGGCGTGGCCAGTCCCTCGCGCGCCTGCCCCACGCGGTCCGCCGCCGTTTGCAGCAGCCACCAGCCGGTCATCCGAGAGCCTCCAGTTCGGTGCGGACCCGCGCCACGAGCGCGACCTTCTCGAAATCCGGGAGGAAGGCCGCCTCGCACGCGTTCAGGACGGACTGCTTCAGCTGCTCCTCGGTGAGCCCGAGGCTGGTGTGGGCCAGATGGTACTCGTCGGTCAGCGTGATCCCGTCCATGAGGCGGCCGTCGGTGTTGAGCGACACGCGCACTCCCGCCTCGAGGTATCGCTTGAACGGGTGTTGCGCGATGCTCGCCACGGCGTGGGTGTGCAGGTTGCTCGTGAGGCACATCTCGAGGGGGATCTCCCGCTCGACCACGTCGGCCAGCAGGGCCGGGTCCTCCTCCAGCCGCGTGCCGTGTCCGATGCGGCTGGCTCCGCACACGTGCAGCGCTTCGTGGATCGCCGCCGCGCCATCGGCTTCCCCGGCGTGACAGGTGCACGCCAGGCCGTGCGCGGCGGCGTGCCGGAACGCCGGCGCGTGGTCGCGCGCCGGATGCCCGGCCTCCGCGCCCGCCAGGTCGAACGCCACGACCCCGGCGCGGGCGTAATCGGCGGCCGCCCGGGCCAGCTCGAGCGAGTCGGCGGGCGGCAGCGTGCGGATCGCGCACATGATGAGCCCGACGCGCGTGCCCGTTTCGGCACGGGCCCGCTCCACGCCGCGCAGCGGAGCCTCGATCGCCTGCGCCAGCGACATCGCCGGCCGGTGCAGCAGCGGGGAATAGCGGACTTCGACGTAGCGGATGTTCTCGGCCGCGGCGTCCACCACGAACTCGTAAGCGATCCGCTCCAGCGCCGCCGGCGTCTGCATGACCGCCAGCGTGTAGGTGTAGTTCTGGAGATACTCCTCGAGGTTGCGCGCGTTCTTGGTGGACAGCGCCGCGGTGAGCGTCTCGGGGGTCTCGGCCGGGAGCCGCACGCCGTGCTGGCGCGCCAGCTCGAGCATCGTCGCGGCCCGCAGGCACCCGTCCAGGTGGACGTGCAGCTCCGCCTTGGGCCACTGCCGCAGGCGGTCCTTCGTGAGGCGCGGCGGCCCGCGCCGCGCCGACACCACCACCCGGAACACGGCCCCCGCTTCCCGCAACGCGTCTCCCGCGTCCACCGGCCGGCCGACGGCGTCGGTCACATACGCCGTTCCCGCGTCGATCAGCTCCGCCAGCCCGGCATCGAGCCGCCGCACGGCGTCACGGACCGGGGCGCCGCGGGCGACCTCCACCGGCCGCTCGTTGACGAACACCCGGAGTGCGTCGCTCATCGACCCTGATGAATGCGCTCGCTCGGCGGCGCTTCCACCGGCTGCTTGAGCACCCGGAGATACCGCACGAGCGCGTCGCTGTCGATCAGGTCGAGGTCCTCGGCCGGCAGCCCGGCGAGCATCGTAAAGCCGTCGCCCCCCACCGCCAGGAAGTCGCTGATGACGAGCGTGTAGGAGCGGCGCCGGTCGATCGGCCGTCCCGTCTGGAGCAGCGTGCGCGTGATCCGCCGGCCGGAGGGCAGGCGCGGCTCGTACCAGATGCGCACGCCGGCGACGTGCCCGCCCGGCCGCTCGCCCGCCACCACGTGCTCGAGCACGCGCAGCAGATCCTCCCCCGACAGGGTGATCCGCAGCAGGCGGTTCTCGAACGGCTGCACCGTGTACAGGTCGCCATAGGTCACGAGGCCCGCCGGCAGATCGGCGCGGATGCCGCCGTTGTTCATGACCGCGACGTCACCCCGGCCCATGTTGCGCTGGGCGTCCGCGATCAGGCGGCCCAGCGCGTGTTCGCTCCCCTGCCGGCGCAGCGGGCGGGCCAGGGTCGCGACGGGGCGGGTCGTGATGCTGTCGAAGCGCCGGGTCAGCCCGTACACGAGCCGGGCCAGCCCGGTGTCGGGCCGGACCTGGTCGGCGAACGGGGTGACGAGGCGGGTCCGCACCTCGCGGCCCCCGCGCGTGCGCACGAAGTCGGCGACCGCGATGCGTCGGCCGTACGCGTCCCCCTGAATGATGGGAATGCCGTTCACGCGCGTGTCCACCGGCCGGTGCGTGTGGCCGGCGACGATCAGGTCCACGGCGCCGGAATCGAGCCCGCGCGCCACGTCGAGGATCTCCCCGCGGCAGCCCCCTGAATCGCAGGACGCGCCTTCGTGCGCCACCACCACGACGAAGTCCGCCGCCGCCCGGGCCTCGGGGAGCACGCGGCGGATGGCCGCCGCCCCTTCGCCGAAGGCGAGCCCACGGACGTGGAGCGGATTGGTCGAGGCGGGGGTCGTCTGCAGTGACAGCCCGATCACCGCGACCTTCACCGCGCCCCGTGACACGATCGTCCAGCTGGGCGCCCAGGGCGGCACCCCGCCACGCACCGTGTCGGTGATGTTCGCGGCGACGAACTGGTAGCGCGCCTCCGCCATCCGCGCCACCATGGTGTCGATCGTCCAGTCGAACTCGTGGTTGCCGATCGCGGCGGCATCCAGGCCCAACTGGTTGAGAACCTCCACCGCGGCTCGCCCTCGCGTGAAGTTGCTGAGCGGCGTCCCCTGCCATTGATCGCCGCCGTCGAGCCGTACCACGCTGCATCCGCACTCGCGATCGAGGCTGTCGAGCCACGGCTTCAGCGCCGCGGCGCCGCCCACCGGCCGGCCGTCGGACCACGGCCAGATCCGGGCCTCGAGCGAGCCATGGAAGTCCGAGATGGCGAGCACTCGCAGCAGGGTGCTGTCGGCGCCGACGGGGCGGGGCGCGGGCGCGAACCCGAGGCGGGCCGCCTCGCGGGCCTCCGTCGGCGCGAGCGACCAGCTGGGCCGATAGAACGCGCGCGCGTCGAGTGCGCCGAGCCGCTCGATCTCGGCCACCAGCAGATCGCGGACGCTCTCGCCGCGGTCGTACACCACGGGGGCGCCGCGCAGCATCGCGTAGCCGCCGCCCCCCTCCTGGCGGTAGCTGTTGAGCGCGAGCGTGAACGAGTCGCCGGGCGCCACGGGCCGGCCGTCCACGCGCAAGCCGCGCACCCGCTCTCCGGGCGGGCGGTTGAGATCGAGGGTGTACTCGGCGCCGTCGACGACATCGAAGTTGTATCCGGGCACGCCCTCGTTGATGGGAGACTGGCCGGGCTGCCAGGTGCGGAAATACCGGGCCGAGTGCTCGAGGAAGTCCTTGAGCTGCGCGCCGGAGAGGCGCACGGCGCGCAGGGTGTTCTCATAGGGGTACAGTCCCGCGACGTCACCCAACCGGATGCCGCCCTCGCGGAACCCGCCCGCCACGTCGAACGCCGCCGTGGCGGACAGTTGCGCCCCGGACTGCCGGCGCTGCACCGCGTTGACGAAGTCGAGCAGCGGGGTGTCCTCGACCCGCGCAAAGCGCGCCTCCCAGCCCGCTCCTGCCGTGCCGATCGGCCGGGACGCCCACGTGCGCGCCAACTCGTGTGCCTGCTCCATCCGCCGCACGATCCGCGGCGCCTCGGCGACGCTCCCGAGCGGGACGATCTCGGGCCGGATCTCCACGACCCGGTACTTCCCCGTCCCCCGTCCCCCGTCCCCGCTCCCCTGCGACACGAGCGTCACGTGCACGACGGCGAGACTGCGCGCCCAGTGACGCGGCTGGACGAAGTGCACGCCGTTGATGACGCTGTCCCGCAGCTCGCGATGCGAGTGGCCCACGATCACGATGTGCGGGCGCGGGTCGAGCTGGGCGAGCAGGGCCGCGTCGTTCTCCGGCCCCACGCCGGTGGTGTCGTAGCTCGATCCGCCCGCCAACCCGCTGTGCACCAGGGCGATCGTGAGATCCACGCCGGCGCGCCCGAGATCGCGCAGTGCCGCGGGGGCGGACGCGGCGAGCGGACGCACGCGGACCCGGCCTGCGGCCAGTCCGGCGCGATTCCAGACCATCACGCCGGGCGTCGTGAAGCCCGTGATGCCCACGCGCACGCCGCCCCGGGTGACGATCGCGTGCGGCGCGAAGAGCAGCGTGTCCGCCCCGGCACGCGCGCCGGGCGCGGACACCCGTACGTTGGCCGACACGTAGCGGTAGGTCGCGTCCCCCGCCGCCCGGCTCAGCACCGGGAGGCCGAAGTCGAGATCGTGGTTGCCGGGCGTGGCGGCATCGTACCCCAGGGCGTTCAGGGCGTCGACGATCGGGTGGGGGCGCCGGTCGGCCCCGGCGAAGTACGTCGCGAACGGGTTGCCCTGGAGCAGGTCGCCGGCGTCCACGAGGATCACGCGGTCGGCGTACTGGGCGCGCAGGGTCTCGATGACGGTCGCGGCCCGGCTCAGCCCGCCCGGTGCCTCGGCGTCCCGCACGTAGTCCCAGCCCCGCACGCGACCGTGGACGTCGGTGGTGGCGACGATGGCGAGGCGGGCGGTATCGGGGGGGGTGGCGAGCTGGAGGGCGGCGAGGAGCGCGAACACGGCAACTGGCATAGTGCGCCGAAAGTTGGCGAGCAGGCGGCAGTTGCGCCACTCGCGCCACCGGTCCGAAATTGTCCGGTTCGAGGCGCCTCCCGGCCGCCCGAGTTTGGCGCTAGTGTTGTGGGCGCCCGGAGGGCCTGCGCAGGGCCGGGTGCGGTCCAATGAGCCGTTCCGTCAACCGGTGGAAGACGTGACCGTGACTTCGACAGCAGCCTACCTCGCCGCGATTGCCGAGCCGACCCGCCTGCGCATTCTGAACTGCGTCGTGGCCGCGCCGCTGTTCGTGTCCGACCTCGTGTCGATCCTCGGGCTGCCACAACCGACGGTCTCCCGCCACCTCCGTGTGCTGCGCGACGCCGGGGTGCTGCGGGACGTTCCACTTCCGCCGTACGTGATCTACTCCATCGTGCCGCAACCCGGCGCGCGGGACCGTTTGCTGCGCGCCGTGCTGGAGACCGCCCTGGACGAGCCTCCGGTCCGCGCCGAGCGGGCCGCCGCCCTCGAGCGGACGCGCGCCAGCGTCCGCGCGCGCGCGCCCGGGGTCCAGGCCGATGCCGGGTGACGCACCCCCGCACCGCGTCCTCGTGGTCGACGACGAGCCCGACATCACCGGGCTCGTCGCTTACCATCTAGCCAAGGCGGGCTACCGCGTCCTCACCGCGGCCAACGGCAGGCAGGCGCTCGACACGGTGCGCGAGGCCCGCCCCGATCTGGTGGTGCTCGACCTCATGCTCCCCGGCATGTCGGGGTACGAGGTGCTCGACGACCTGCGGCGGCGGCCGGACACGCGGGACGTCGGCGTGATCGTGCTGACGGCGCGCCGCGAGGAGGCCGACCGGATCAAGGGCCTCGCGCTGGGCGCCGACGACTACCTCCCCAAACCGTTTTCCCCCCAGGAGCTGGTGCTGCGCGTCGCCGCCGTGCTGCGGCGCCTGTCGTCGCCCGCCGTCGCGTCCAGCGGGCAGCTCGTCGCGGGACCGATCAGCCTCGACGGGCAGTCGCACCACGTGCGGGTGAACGGGACCGAGGTCGAGTTGACCGCCACGGAGTTCCGGCTGCTGCGGCTGCTGATCGAACGCGAAGGCCGCGTGCAAAGCCGCACCGACCTGCTGCAGACCGTGTGGCAGGCCCAGCCCGACATCCAGACCCGCACCGTCGACATGCACGTCCAGCGGCTGCGCGCCAAACTGGGCCTGGGGGGCGACTGGATCGAGACGGTCCGCGGTGTGGGATACCGCCTGCGGGCCCCGTCGCCCCGCGGGCGCCGCGGATCGTGAGGCTGGCCACCCGGCTGTTCCTCGCCAGCGGACTCCTGGTGCTCGCCACCGTCGCGGGCCTCGTGTCGGCGACGGACGGATTCCTGCGCACCGGCCTCGAGACCGAGGTCGCCGCAGGTCTGGAGCGGGAAGCCCGGCTGGTCGCGGTGCTGGTCACCGCCGACACCGCCGTCTGGCCCGAGGACGCGGCCCGACTGGGCCGGCTGATCGGCCGGCGCGTCACGCTGATCGACGCGGACGGCCGGGTGCGCGGCGATACCGAATTCGACCGACCCGCCCTGGGCCGCCTCGAGAACCATGCGACCCGGCCGGAGGTGGTGGCCGCCCGGCGCGATGGCGCGGGCCGGCATCGCCGCGTCAGCGCGTCCACCAACGCGGCGCAGATGTACGTCGCCGTGCGCGCGGGCGGCGCTGGCCCCGCGGTGGTGCGGGTGTCGGCCCCGCTCGACGCCGTCGATGCGCACGTCGCCACCGTGCAGCGCGCCGTGCTCGGCGCCGGGCTGTTCGCCCTCGCCGCCGCGGCACTGCTCGCGTGGCTGTCGAGCGTCGTGCTCGCGCGCCCCCTGGTGCAGCTGGCCGACGCCGCCCGCGACATTGCCGCGGGCCGCGCGCCCCGGTTCCCCGACTCGCACATCCCCGAGGTGGCGCGCCACGTGCACGCGCTGCGCAGCATGCACGACGAGCTGGCGCAGCGGTTCGCCGAGCTGCGGCAGGAGCGCGAAGAGACGCGCACGGTGCTGGAGGCGTTGTCGGACGGCGTCATCGCCGCCAACGCGCGCGGCGAAATCGTCTCGTGCAACCGCGCTGGCCGCCGCCTCCTCGGCTTCCGCGAGACCGCGCCGCTGCCTCCGCTGGCCGAGCTGTTTCACGACAAGCGCGCCCGCGCGGTGCTCGCGCAGCTCGAGCGCGGCGGCCAGTCGCCCCAGGAGACGCTGGAGCTCGAGGGCCGGACCCTCCTCGCGAGCGGCCGCCCACTGCCCGACGGCGGCACCCTCCTGGTCCTCCGGGATGTCACCGACCTGCGGCGGCTCGAGACCATGCGCCGCGATTTCGTCGCCAACGTGTCGCACGAGCTCAAGACCCCCCTCACCTCGATCGCCGGGTACGCCGAGACGATCGTCGGAGAGGCCACCCCCCAGTCCGCGGCGCATCGCTTCGCCGACACGATCGTCGCCAATGCGCGCCGCATGCAGCGCCTGGTGGACCGCCTGCTCGATCTCTCGCGCATCGAGTCGGGAGGGTGGCGGCCGGCGATCGAGCTGGTGGAGCTCGAACCCGCGGCGCGGGACGCGTGGGCCCCGTTCGCCGACCGGGCGCGGGACGCGGAGGTCGGGTTCGCGGTGACCGTGGACCCCGACGCCGGCACCGTCCCCGCCGACCCCGAGGCGCTGCGTCAGATTCTCACGAACCTGTTCGCCAACGCGCTACGCCACACGCCCCGCGGCGGCCACATCCGCGCCACGGCCCGGCAGGCGGAGGACGGCATCCGGCTCACGGTCGCGGACACGGGATCGGGCATCGCCGCCGAGCACCTGCCGCGCATCTTCGAGCGGTTTTACCGGGTCGATCCGGGCCGCGCCCGCGAGCACGGCGGCGCGGGCCTCGGTCTCGCCATCGTCAAGCACCTCGTCGAGGCGCACGGGGGGCGGATCGAGGCCGAGAGCGCCCTCGGCCGGGGGACGGCGATCCACGTGACGCTGCCGGGCGCTCCCACCTCCTGACCGGCCGCCGGGCGGCCGTTACCTGCCCGAGACATCCCCGTCGTCGTCGCTTGACCCGCCGAGCCCATCGTGCGTCCATGCGCATCGGGCTCGTCACCGATACCTACGTTCCGCAGGTCAACGGGGTCACCACGGTGGTGCACCGCATGGCGCGCGCCCTGCGACGCGGCGGCCACGAGGTCGGCGTCGTGGCGCCGCGCTATCCCGAGCCCGACGGCGGCGGGGCCGGACCCGCGGAGCTGCGCGTGCCGTCGCTGTCGTTTCCGCCGTACCCCGCCATCCGTCTCACGCTGCCCTTCCGCCGCCGCGTCACGCGCTTCCTCGACCAGCTCGCACCCCACGTGGTGCACGTCGCGACCGAAGGTCCCCTGGGGCTGCAGGGCCGCGCGTACGCGTTGCGCCACGCGGTACCGCTCGTCACGTCGTTCCACACCGACTTTCCGCGGTACGCCGAGGATTACGGCGTGGGCGCCCTCGCGCAGGTCGCCTGGCGGTGGCTGACCTGGTTTCACGAGCCCGCCGGCATCGTGCATACGCCCGGCGAAGCCGTGCGCGACCTGTTGCGGCGGCGCGGCCTGAGACAGGCCGTGATCTGGGGCCGCGGCGTCGATACGCGCTTCTTCCACCCGGACCGGCGCAGCGCGGCGACGCGCGGCGCGCTCGGCGTGGCCGATGACCGGTGCCTGATCCTGCACGTCGGACGGCTCGCCGCTGAGAAGAATCTCAACGTGCTCATCGAGGCGTACCGCCTCGCCCACGGCGCCCTCGCCGAAACCGCGGTGTTCGTGGTGGCGGGCGACGGCCCAGCCGCCCCGCGCGTGCGCGCGGCCCTCCCGTTCGCCCGCCACCTCGGCTTCCTCGATCGCGACCGTCTCGCCGACCTGTATGCGTCGTCGGACGTGTGCGTGCTCCCGTCGGCCACGGAGACATGCGGGCTCGTGGCGCTCGAGGCGATGGCGGCGGGGCTGCCGGTGATCGCCGCCAATGCCGGCGGATTCCGGGAGAGCATCCGCACCCGCCGCTCCGGACTGCTCGTCTCGCCGCGGGATCCGGCCGGATTCGCGACCGCGATCGTGGACCTGGGGCTGAATCCCGCGCGCCGGCAGATGCTCGCCCAGGGCGCACGCGCCGCCGCGGCGGCGCGGGACGTCGCGGACGAGGACCGCGAGCTGCTGGCGCAGTACACCGCGCTCCTCACGCCTCGCGGAAAGGACGCTGCGCCATGCGTCGCGTAGTGATCGTCCTCGCCGACGGCCTGCGGCCGGACGTGGTCACGCCGGACGGCATGCCCTCCCTCCATGCGCTTGGCCGCGACTTCGTGACGGCCACGCGCGCGACGACGGTGCGCCCCAGCGCGACCGTCGCCGCGCTGACATCCCTCGCGACCGGCTTGGCCCCGGAGACCCACGGGCTCCGCCGCGCGAGCCTGGGAGCCGTGCGGCGCCTGCGCGGGCTGCCAGCCTTCCCCGCGAGCTGGGCCGGCGTGGCCTGCCGTGCCAGATCGTCGCGGGCGACCTCGACCCGTGGACGTGGGCGCTCGCGGCCGGCCTCGCGGCCGCCGCCGGGATCGGCTGCCTGACGGCGGACGGGGCGGACGCCCCGGGCGTCGCGTGGCGCGCGTTGCGCGAGGCGGGTTCGCAGCCGGACGGCGTACTGCTCGTGTACCTGAGCGACTGCGACCGCGCCGGACACCGCGACGGCTGGCCGTCGCAGCCCTACCTCGCCGCCGCGCGCGCGGTCGACGCGGCGGTGGGCCGGCTCGCCACCCTCGCGGCGGACTCGCTGCTCGTCGTCCTGGCCGATCACGGCGGCGGGGGCGTGCACCCCACGGACCACGACACGCCCCACCCGGACAACGACCGCATTCCACTGGTCCTGGCCGGGCCCGGCGTGGCCCGCCGCCACGAGATCACACGCGACGTCTCCCTGCTCGACGTGCCGCCCACGGTGCTCGCCCACCTCGGCGTCGCGGCACCGGCACCGTATCCGGGGCGGCCGCTCGACGAGGCATTCGCCCGGCCGGAGCGCACCGCGCCCGAGCAGGTGGCCGCCTGATGCGCTGGCTCACCCATCTCGGCGGCGCGACCGCGACGGTGGGCGCGGGGCTCGCTCTGCTCGCTTTGGGCGAGTCGCACGCGGGCCTGGGAGCGCTGCTCGCGAACCTGCTGTCCCACGTTCCGGTCCAGGCCCTGAAGCGGCTCGTCGCCCGGCCGCGTCCCTGCGACGCGCAGGGGCGGCCGCTCGCGCGGGTCGCGTCGCCCGATCCGTTCTCGTTCCCCTCGGGGCACGCCGCCGCGGCGACCGCGGTGGCCACGTCGCTCGCGCTGGCGCATCCGTGGCCCGGTGTGGTCGCGCTTCCCATCGCCGCGCTGGTCGTGGCGTCGCGCGTCATGCTGCGCGTCCATCACACCAGCGACGTGGCCGCGGGCGCCGCCCTGGGCCTCGCGGGCGCGATCACGGCGGCGGCCATTCTGCGATAGCCCCAATCGTTACAGGACGGTTTCCGGTGGTGGTGCCAAGCCGTTACACGGGACCCCTAGCATGGGGTAGACGTTTTCCTCGAACCCGTGGACGGACCATGACCGTGCGCACTGCGATCCTGATCGGCTGCTGCCTCGCCGCTGTTGTCTCTCCCGCCGTTTCCCAAGGGGCGTCCGGACGGATCGTCGGCCGTGTGCTCGACGCTGCGACCGGCCAGCCCGTTCCGGGTGCCCAGGTGGCGGCCGCCGGCGTGGCCGCGCGGACCGACCTCACCGGCCGATACACCCTGCTCGCCGTCCCGGCCGGCACGCACGCCCTCATGGTGCGGATCATCGGGTACGCGGAAAAGACCGTCACCGGGATCGTCGTGGGCGACGGCGCGGTGGTGACGCTCGATGTGGGCATGTCGACGGTCGCAGTCGAGGTCGCCGGCATCGAGGTCACGGCGGAAGTCGAGCGCGGCTCGGTGGCCCGGGCGCTCGATGCGCAGCGCGCGGCGACGAGCATCGTGTCGAGCGTGTCGCAGGAACAGATCCAGCGCAGTCCCGATGGCGATGCGGGCCAGGCGGTGCAGCGCGTGAGCGGCGTCACGGTCCAGGACGGACGGTACGTCTTCGTGCGCGGACTGGGCGAACGGTACACCACCACGTCGCTCAACAATACCCGCATTCCGAGCCCCGAGCCCGAGCGCAAGGTCGTGCCGCTGGACGTGTTCCCGAGCGGGCTGCTGCAGTCGATTACGACCTCCAAGACGTTCACCCCGGAACAGCCCGGCGACTTCACGGGCGCGCAGGTGGACCTGCGGACCCGCGAGTTCCCGAGCCGCGCGGTGAGCACGGTGGCGATCACCATCGGCGGCAACGACGCGGTGCTGGGCCGCACGCTGAATGTGGCACCGCGCACCGGGTCCGAGTGGCGCGCGGCCGCCGGCGGGGCGCGGGCCCTGCCCGCCAACGCCGCGGCGGCGGGCGACCTGTCCGGGCTGTCGTCGGACGACATCAACGCGCTGATCGCCTCGTTCCGCAACGCCTGGTCGACGCGGCGCGAAGCGGGCACCCGCAACGCGTCGTTCAGCACCTCCACCGGCGGCGAGCGGATCGTGGCGGGCGCGCCGCTGGGCTATATCGCGTCGTTCACGTACGCCGGCGGCGAGGAGGTGCGCGCGGGGGAAGAGCGGGCCCTCGCCATCTCGGGCGGCTCGCCGGACTCCACCCTGGCTCAGAACGCGTACCGCGGATCGACCGCGACCGCGACCGTGCTGTGGGGCGGTCTGGTCAACCTGTCCGCGCGGCTCGGCGACCGCCACCGGCTGTCGCTCAACAACACCTACACCCGGAGCGGGGACAATCAGGCGACGCGCCTCGCCGGCGAGAACGAGGAATTCGGCGAGCAGTTCGACATCACGCGCCTCTCGTTCGTCGAGCGCACCGTGCGCTCGAGCCAGCTCGGGGGGGAGCACCTCCTGTGGGCGCGCCACGCGCTGACCTGGACCGGCACGTGGTCGGCAGTCCGCCGGCATGAGCCGGACCGGTCCGACCTCGTGTACCAGGCCAGCATCGACCCGGTGAGCGGGGCCGTAACGCCCATCCGCTGGTGGGGCGCGCCGCGCTCGGCAACCCGCACGTTCAGCGAACTCGACGAGAGCGGGCTCGACGTGACGGGGGCCCTCGCCCTGCACTACGGCGCGCCGGACCGCCCGCTCACGCTCAAGCTCGGCGGGGCATACCGGCACGTGGATCGGAACGCCGACACCCGGGCCTTCGACATCAGCAACGTCGGCCTCGCGGACGAAGATCGCGCGCAGCCGGCGGAGTCGATTTTCACGGGCGGCTACGCACTCGCGGGCCAGATGACGCTGTTCGCCGACGCCAATGCGGGACGCTACACCGCGAACGACCGCATCGCGGCGGGCTTCGCCCAGGCCGAGATCCCGTTGGGGAACCGGCTGCGGCTGATCGGCGGCGCGCGTGTGGAGCGCTGGTCGCTGGACCTCGCGACGACGACCGTCGGTGGGCGCATGACTCCGGTCACCCGGGAGCGCACGGACGTGCTGCCCGCCGTGGGGCTGACGTACGCGCCGTCGTCCACGCACCAGCTGCGTCTCTCCGCGACCCAGACGCTCTCGCGGCCGGAATACCGCGAGCTCTCCCCCGTGAACTACCGTGATGTGATCGGCGGACTGTCGGTCTTCGGCAACCCCGGGCTCGAGCGCGCGCTCATCCAGAACTACGACGCGCGCTGGGAGTGGTACCCGAACCCCGGGGAGCTGATCAGCATCGGCGTGTTCGCCAAGCGCTTCGACCGTCCGATCGAGAAGGTCCTGGTCGCGACCACCGGCGCAAACGCACTGAGCTTCGTCAACGCCGACGCGGCGGACAACTACGGTCTCGAGGTCGAGCTCCGCAAGAACCTCTTCACGCTGGTGCGCGCGCTCGCCCCGTTCACGGCGTTCGCCAACGTCACGGTCATGCGGAGCGAGATCCGGCCGGGCAACGATTCGATCTCGAGCCTCACGAACTCGGCCCGGCCCATGGTGGGTCAGTCGCCCTACGTGGTCAACGCCGGGCTCACCTACACCGACGCGCACGGACTCAGCGCCACGGTGCTCTACAATGTCGTCGGCCGGCGCATCGTCGAGGCCGGGTCGTTCCCGCTGCCCGACACCTACGAGGAAGCACGGCACGTGCTCGATGCGTCCGTCCAGGCGCCGCTCGCGGCGGGTCTCATGCTCAAGTTCGATGCGAAGAATCTGCTGGACGCGCCCTACGCCATGACTCAGGGCTCGGTCGTCCGTCACCGCTACACGGCGGGACGGGGTTTCTCCGCCGGCGTCAGCTGGCAGCCGTGATAGCACGGTAATCGCGATTTCCCGACATCGGAAATCTCAACCAACGGAGATGAACGCAATGCACCGCATTTCGATGCGCCCCTGGTGGACCGGCTTCGCGACCCTCGCGGTCGCCGCCTTCCTGGGCGCGTGTAGCGACAGCACGCCGACCGCCTCGACGCCGGTCGGCACCCCCACGGGCCTCGCCGTCAGCCAGCTGTCGCTGACGTCGGCCCGCATCGTCTGGAATCCCGTGACCGGCGCGGCGGCGTACGTCCTGCAGCGCGCTGACGCGGGCAACCCGGGGTCGTTCGCGCCGGTGTTCAGCGGCGCGGCGACCCGTTTCGACGACACCGGGCTCAACCAGGGTCTCGCCTACAGCTACCGCATCGCCGCGGTTGCCGGCAGCGACACGAGCGCCTTCTCCACAGCCATCACGTTCACGTCCGGCCTCAAACAGGCGACGATCAACGCCAATGTCACGTCCAGCCGCACGCTCTACGCCGACACCGTGTACGTGCTGTCCGGCTACATCAAGGTGCAGAACGGCGCCGTCCTGACGATCCAGCCAGGCACGAAGGTGGTCGGTGACACGACGGTCGCCGGCAGCTCGCTCTGGATCTTGCGCGGGGCGCGCATCGAGGCCAACGGCAGCGCGGCCGCGCCCATCGTGTTCACCTCGCAGCGGGCGCCCGGCACGCGCAAGCCCGGCGACTGGGGCGGCATCGTCATCGTCGGCAACGGGATCATCAACCGCACCGCGGCCCCGATCTTCACCGAAGGCGGCACCGCCGGCGTGGCCGAGGACTACTCCGGCGGCACCAACAACGACGACAACAGCGGCACCCTGCGCTACGTCCGCATCGAGTTCGCGGGGTACGACATCTCCGGCGGCGCCGGCCAGGAGCTGAACGCGCTGTCGATGTACGCCGTCGGCCGCGGGACGACCCTCGAATACGTCCAGACGATGGCGGGCCTCGATGACTCGTTCGAGTGGTGGGGCGGCGCCGTGGACGGACGCTACCTGGTGTCGTACGAGTCCGGCGACGACCACTTCGACGCGACCGAAGGGTACGTGGGACGGAACCAGTTCCTGATCGCGTTGCAGACGCAGCGCCTCACGCCCGCGCCCGGCACCGGAACGTTCTCCTCGGATCCGCGCGGCTTCGAGATCGACGGCTGCGACCCGGCCGTCGCGGGCTGCACCCTCACGCCCACCGGCGCCAGCACGCCCTACACCAACCCGACGTTCGCGAACTTCACGATGATCGGACCGGGCAACCTGGCCGGCTTCCCGACGTCGGAGGGCGCCACGCTGCGGCGCGGCGCGGCGGGGCTGTGGGCCAACGGCATCCTGGCCCGGTACAAGGGCATCGCGGTCAACGTCCGCGATGCGTGGACCGACTCGCTGTTGCAGCAGCACGACTCGCTCAACCTCCAGGGCCTGCTGCTCGCGCAGAACGGCGCCGCGTACGACACGACGTCGAACTTCGGCCAGGCGGGCAAATTCGCGGGCGACTCGCACCAGGTGTACGCCGGCGGCGTGGCCGTCGATACGCTGCTCGGCCTCAGCCTCAATCCGGCGGGCCTCGACTGGACGCCGAAATCGGGGTCGCCCGCCTCCTCCGGCGCCGTGGCCGTCCCGGCCGCACGGGTCGCGGGCTTCTTCGGGTCGGCGACCTTCGCCCAGACCACCTACCTCGGCGCCGCGGATCCCAGTGGCCCGAAGTGGTGGCAGGGCTGGACCGCGTACGCGATCAACTGACGCACGAACACAGGCGGCCCGGCCGCGGGTCTCACCACCCCGGCCGGTGCCCGCCGTCGGACCCGGACCTGCCATGTACCATCGCTTCGTACTGCTGCTCCTGGCCGGCGGGCTCGCCGCCGCCTGCCGCCCCGCTCCTGCCGACGACTGGGGCAACGCGGGGCCCGCCGCTCGCGTCGTCGTCGACAGCGCCCGTTCCCGGGAGGAGGCGTTGGCCCGGTTCCGCACCGGCGTCCCCGCGCCCCCGGGGCTGGCGGGCGGAGCGTCGAGCCGCGAAGCCCTGGTCCGCGCCTTCGTGCGGGCCACCGAAGCCGCCGACACGGCGGCGCTGCGGGCGCTGGTGCTGACCCGGGCCGAGTTCGCCTGGCTGTACTACCCGACGGCGCCCCAGGGTCTGCCCCCCTACGACCTGTCACCGCCCCTGCTGTGGTTCCTGACCGACGGCGCGTCGCGCCAGGGGTTGCGCCGGCTGCTCGCCGATCGAGCCGGGCGGCCCCTGGGGTACGCGGGCCATGACTGCGATCCCAGGCCCAGCCGGGAGGGCGAGAACACGGTCTGGGGACCGTGCGTCGTGCGGCGCGTGCGCGCCCCGGGGGATACGGTGGCCGAGCGGCTGTTCGGCCCGATCGTCGAGCGGGACGGACGCTACAAGCTGGTGAGTCTCGCCAATCGGTCCTAGGTGCCTGCGGAGCGCAGACGTTCGGCGCTGGATGCACGGCCAGCGTTCGGGCGCCAGGTAGCGGAGGCCGGTACGGCTCCGCTATCTGCACTCCGGGATGTTACACGATCGTGACAATGCGGCGGCGAGGGCGTCACGCACGCATCCCATTCTTCGAGCGGCCCGGGGGGTTCCCGGGTGCAGGTCCCGTGACACCGACTCAGGTCTTGAGGAGCTCACCGTGCACGCAAGACCCCAGCGCCGGCTCCGCGCCGCAGCGCTCGCGCTTGCTTTCCTCGCGCCCCCGGCCCTCGCGGCCCAGGCGCCCAATATCCGCGTCGCCGGGCGGATGCAGGCCCAGTACCGGCTCGCCGGCGGCGATTCGGGCGCCAGCTTCAACGACGCCGTGGTGCAGAACGGCTTCGAGATCCGGCGGCTCCGCCTCCAGGCGGACGTGCGCTTCGGCGACAACATGCTCGCGGTGATTCAGCCCAGCTTCGAGATGGGCTCGCTGCGCATGCGCGACGCCTACCTGCGGGTCGGGCTGACGTCCGGCCTCGGCGTCACCGTCGGCCAGGAGAAGTCCCCCTTCCAACGCTACGAGCTGACCAGCTCGAACACGCTTCCCTCGGTGGAGCGCGGCGTCCGCATTCTCGGCCTCGCGGGCCGCGAGGGCCTGAACGACGTCCTGGTCGCCAACGGCTACGCCTCGCACGATCTGGGGGCGTTCGTGGACTGGTCCGCGCCCGACTCGCGGGTCGCGCTCAAACTCGGCGTGCAGAACGGCAGCCGCGAGAGCGCGGCGGACGTGAACAACGCCAAGAGCCTCTTCGGACGGGCCACGGTGGTGGTGCTCACCAACGCCGACGACCAGCCGACGCTGCAGCTCGGCGGCTCGTTCGCCTCGCGCGATCGCGCCGTGTGCTCGACCTGCACCGGGACGCTGGCGTTCTACCCGGACTCCGCCTTCCGGACGACGGCGTTCGGATTCGACCTCGAGTGGAGCGGGTTCCGCCCCGGGCTGCACGTGATCGCCGATTTCGCGACTGGCGACAACGTGCCCCGCTCGCTGCGCGCGAACGCGGGCCGCAACACCGGCAATGTGCGCAACACGGCCGACTCGAACGCCGTGACGTTCCGCGCGGTGCACGTGGTCGGCGCGTACCGCCTGGTGACGGGCGGCGCGGACACGCGCGTCGTGAAGATGCTGGAGCCCGCGCTGCGGGTGGACGTCACCGATCCGGACACCAACACCGACGGTGACGGCGGCCTGCTGATCACGCCGGCGCTGAACGTGTACTTCGCCAACACCGTCGTGCTGCGCGCCGCGCTCGACGTGTACCGCTACGACGAGCCGACCGGGGAATCGCGAACCGCTCACGAGTTCAAGATTTCCTGGCAGGCCAACTTCTAAGGAGTGGAACCATGCTGCGCAAGCTCTTTGCCTTCGGACTGCTCGGGACGCTGGCGGCGACCGCCGCGCCGGCGCAGGTGCGCTTGAACGGCGCCGGCGCCACGTTCCCGAACATCATCTACCAGAACTGGATCATCAACTACAACCGGCAGTTCGACAACGTCGAGCTGAACTACCAGTCGATCGGCTCGGGCGGCGGCATCCGCCAGTTCTCGGACAAGACGGTGGACTTCGGCGGCACCGACGCGCCGATGTCCGACGACGCGATCGCCGCGATCGGTGGGAACGTGCTGCACATTCCCACCGTGCTCGGCGCCGTCGTGCCCACCTACAACCTGCCCGGCCTCGGCGCGCCCCTGCGCTTCACGCCGGCGCTGCTGGTGGACATCTTCCTCGGGAAGCTCACCCGCTGGAACGACCCCCGCCTCGCCGCCGCGAACCCCGGCGTCACCCTGCCGGCGATGGACATCCTGATCGTCCATCGCTCGGACGGCTCGGGGACCACGTTCGTGTGGACGGACTATCTGGCGAAGGTCAGCCCCGAATGGCTGCAGCGCGTGGGCCGCGGCACGTCGGTGCGCTGGCCCGTGGGGCTCGGCGGTCGCGGCAACGAGGGCGTCGCCGCCACCGTGCGCCAGACCCCGGGCGCGGTGGGCTACGTCGAGCTGGGGTACGCGCTCATCAACAAAATGGCGGTGGGCCACGTGCAGAACCGCGCCGGCAATTTCATCGCCCCGACCATCGCGTCGGTGACCGCCGCCGCCGCGGGCGCCATGGACGACATGGGGCCGGACACCGACTTCCGCGTGTCGATCACGGACCCGGCGGGTCCCCAGGCCTTTCCCATCGCGTCGTTCACGTGGCTGCTCGTGCGCCGGACCTATCCCGACATGGCCAAGGCGCGCGAACTCGCTAAGTTCGTGTGGTGGGCGCTCACGGACGGCCAGGCCAAGGCCGCCGACCTCGGCTACGCGCCCCTCCCCACGGAGATGCGACCCTGGCTCGAGGCCCGGCTGAAGGTCATCACGGTGAACGGTCAGGCGGTCTGGCGGGGCGCCCGCGGCGCTTGAGACTCCTTTGATAGCAGGTACCACGCCCGAGGCGGCCCCCCTGTCGCCCCGGCCCGTCCCGGTTGCGGCCCCGCTCACGGGCCGCAACCGGGGCGATGCCGTCTATCGCGTCACGCTCACGGCCCTCGCCGTGACCCTGCCGCTCGTGCTCCTCGCCCTCCTCGTCGAGCTGGCGGTGAGCGCGTGGCCGTCCATCCAGCGGTTCTCGTGGGCGTTCCTGTGGACGTCCACCTGGGATCCGGTGGCCGAGATCTACGGCGCGGCGCCGATGATCTTCGGTACCGTCGTGTCGTCGCTCCTCGCCCTGCTCCTCGCCGTCCCGCTGTCGCTCGGCGTCGCGATCTTCCTGACGGAGTTCGCGCCCAAGTGGATGCGGCAGCCGGTGGCCTTCCTGGTGGAGCTGCTCGCCGCGATCCCGAGCGTGGTGTACGGGCTGTGGGGCATTTTCGTCCTGATCCCGTTCCTGCGCGCCGCCGTCGCGCCGCCGTTGAAATCGGTGTTGGGCTGGACGCCGTTCTTCGAGGGCGTGTTCTACGGCAACTCGATGCTCGCCGGCGGGATCATCCTCGCGATCATGATCGTGCCGTACATCGCCGCGGTGTCGCGCGAGGTCCTGCTGGCCGTTCCCGCGACCCAGCGGGAAGCGGCGCTGGGGCTCGGGGCCACGCGCTGGGAAGCGGTCTGGACCGCGGTCCTCCCATACGGCCGCGCCGGGATCATCGGCGCGGTGGTGCTCGGGCTGGGACGCGCGCTCGGCGAGACGATGGCCGTGACGATGGTCATCGGTAACCGCCATGACATCGGCCTGTCGTTCCTCCAGCCCGGATACACCATGGCGGCGGCGATCGCGAACGAGTTCGCCGAGGCCACGTCCGATCTCTACCTGTCGGCGCTGTTCGAGGTCGGCCTGATCCTGCTGGTCGTCACCGTGATCGTGAACGGCATCGCCCGGCTGCTCGTGTGGCGGGTGGCGCGCGGCGCGGCGGCGGGGAGCAAGGCGCTGTGATCTCGCGTCCCGCGCGCCGGCGGATGGCGAGCGCCGTGATGACGGGCCTCGTCGGCACCCTGTGCCTGCTCGCCGTGCTGCCCCTGCTCTTCATCTTCGGCGATCTCGTGATGAAGGGCGCCGCCGCGCTCGATTTCGCCTTCTTCGTCGAGCCACCGGCCCCCCCGGGGGAGCCCGGGGGCGGCGTCGCCAACGCGATCGTGGGCACGGGCATCATCGTCGGCCTCGCCGCGCTGATCGGCCTGCCCGTGGGCATCGGCGCGGGCATCTACCTGGCCGAGTACGGCAGCGGCCGCCTCGGGTGGATCGTGCGCTACGTCGCCGACGTGCTCAACGGCGTCCCGTCGATCGTCGTCGGCATCTTCGTGTGGACGTTCTTCGTGAAGCCCGTCGGACGGTTCACCGCGCTGGCCGGGAGCGTGGCCCTCGCGATCCTCATGGTGCCGATGATCGCGCGCACCACCGAGGAAATGGTGCGCCTGGTACCGCATTCGCTGCGGGAGGCGGCGCTGGCGCTCGGCTACCCCCGCTGGCGCACGTCGCTGTCCGTGGTCGTGCGCGCCGCGCTCACCGGCATCGTGACCGGCAGCCTCGTCGCCGTCGCCCGCGTGGCGGGCGAGACCGCGCCCCTGCTGTTCACCGCGCTGGGGAACCTCAACTTCTCCGTACGCGTCACCCAGCCGATGCAGACGCTGTCGCTGCAGATCTACGTGTACGCCACCGGGCCGTTCGACGAGTGGCACCGGCTCGCCTGGGCCGCGGCGCTCGTCTTGATGGCCCTGGTCTTCCTGCTCGCGATCATCGCGCGGCGCGCGACACGGAACCGGTATGGCCGCGCCTGAAGCGCGGGCCGGACGAGAGCCGGGACGCGGGCCGGCGGCGCCGCGCGCCGCGGCCGGCCCGCAGCCCCGGGCGCCCGATCCCCTGGGCCCGCACCGCGAGGCGGGGGGCGGCCGGCTCGCCACCGACCGGCTCACGGCGTTGTTCCGGCGCACGGCGGCCGTCAAGGACATTTCGCTCGCCGTGCCGAGCCACACGATCACCGCGATCATCGGGCCCTCGGGGTGCGGCAAAAGCACCCTGCTGCGCTGCCTCAACCGCATGCACGAGCTGTCGGACGGTGGGTGGGTGACGGGCAAGGTCCTGCTCGACGGCGTGGACATCTACGGCCCCGGCGTGGACCCGATCCAGGTCCGCCGCCGCGTCGGCATGGTCTTCCAGCGCCCCACGCCGTTTCCCACCATGTCGATCTTCGACAACGTGGCCGCCGGCCTGCGCGTGGACCGCCGCAGCCGCCGCGCGGACCTGGCCGACGCCGTGGAGCGCGCGCTGCGCCAGGCCGCGCTGTGGGACGAGGTGAAGGATCGGCTGCAGACGAGCGCCCTGGCGCTCTCGGGCGGGCAGCAGCAGCGCCTCTGTATCGCGCGGGCGGTGGCGCCCGGGCCCGAGGTCCTGCTGCTCGACGAGCCGACGGCCTCCCTCGATCCCGCCGGCACGCAGCGCATCGAGGAGCTGTGCCGCGAGCTGAAACGCGATTACACGATCGTGATCGTGACCCACAACATGCAGCAGGCCGCCCGGGTGTCCGACTTCACCGCGTTCCTCTACCTCGGCCACCTCATCGAGCATGGCCCCACCACCCAGGTCTTCACCAAGCCGCGGGTCGAGCAGACCGAGGCGTACATCACGGGACGGTTCGGGTGATCGGGTCGCCGGTGATCGAGGTCCGCGGGTTCAAGTTCTGGTACGGGGCGACGCAGGCCCTGTTCGGGCTCGACTTCCGCATCCCCCGGCGGGCCGTGACGGCGCTGATCGGACCCTCGGGGTGCGGCAAGAGCACCTTCCTGCGATCGGTCAATCGCCTGAACGAGCTGATCCCCGGGACCCGCCACGAGGGGGACATCGTGCTGGACGGGGCGTCGGTGTACGAGCGGGCTACCGACGTCGTTGCCCTGCGCCGGCGCGTGGGCATGGTCTTTCAGCGTCCCAACCCTTTCCCCAAGCCGATCTACGACAACGTCGCCTACGGGCCGCGGATGAACGCGCTGGCCCGTGAGCGCGAGATGCCCGAGCGGGTGGAGGACGCGCTGCGGCGCGCGGCACTGTGGGACGAGGTGAAGGACCGGCTCGACGCGCCCGGTACGAGTCTGTCGGGCGGCCAGCAACAGCGCCTGTGCATCGCGCGGGCGCTCGCGAACGGTCCGGAGGTGCTCCTCATGGACGAGCCCTGCTCCGCGCTCGACCCCATCGCCACCCAGAAGATCGAGGAGCTCATCATCGAGCTGAAGCAGCTCTACTCGATCGTGATCGTGACGCACAACATGCAGCAGGCCGCGCGCGTCTCCGATTACTCGGGCTTCTTTTACCTCGGGCACCTGGTCGAATTCGGGGAGACCGAGCAGCTGTTCACCAACCCGCGCGACGAGCGCACCGAGGCCTACATCACAGGACGGTTCGGATGACCGCCACCGCTGCCCATCGGCACTTCCACGACGACCTCTCCGAGCTCAAGGTCAAATTGCTCACGATGTCGGGCGAATCGCAGGAGGCGCTCGCGGGCGCCGTGAACGCCCTGCTCGGTCGGGACACCGCCGGGGCCCGGCGCGTGATCCGCGGCGACTCGCGCATCGACGCGCTCGAGATCGAGATCGAGGAGATGGTCCTGCGCCTGCTCGCCACGCAGCAGCCCATGGCGCGCGATCTGCGGCTGCTGATGTCCGCCATGAAAATCGCCAACGATCTGGAGCGGGTCGGCGATCACGCCGTCAACATCGCGCAGTCGGCCGAGCGACTCGTGTCACACCGCCCGATCACCCCGGAGCCCGAGATCGTGGAAATGGCGCGGCGGGCGCGGCAGATGCTGTCGGACGCGCTCGAAGCCTTCATTCACGGCGACGCGCAGTCGGCGCGCGCGGTGTGCGGCCGCGACGATCAGGTGGACGACCTGCACCGGTCGGTGTTCCGCATCCTGCTCACGCACATGATGGAGGATCCCCACATGATCGGCGCCGGCATGGAGCTGTCGCTCGTGAGCCGCAACCTGGAACGCGTCGCGGACCTGGCGACCAACATCGCCGAGGACGTCGTGTTCCTCGTCGAAGGGAAGTCGATCAAGCACCGGGTCGAGCAGGGCGGCGCCGCGGAGCCGCCGCGGGACGCCTAGGCCGGCCGCGCTACGACCACGAGGGCCGCCGTCGGTACTGCGCCGGGTGGATCGGGCGGCGGTCGAGATACTCGGATCGGGCGAACAGCTTGATCAGCAGCATCCCCGCCACGAACCCGCCGATGTGAGCGAAGAACGCCACGCCGCCGCCGCCCATTCCCGCCAGCGACGGCAGCCCGCCGATCACCTGCAGCGCGATCCAGTAGCCCAACAGCACGTAGGCCGGCAGATCGATTGTCGTCACGAAGATGCCGAGGAACAGCAGCGTATGGACGCGCACCCGCGGGTAGAGCAGCAGGTACCCGCCGAGCACGCCGCTGATCGCCCCCGAGGCCCCGACCATCGGCACCGCCGAGCTCGGCTCCACGGCGACCTGCGCCGCCGCCGCCGCGACGCCGCAGGTCAGGTAGAACACGAGGAACCGGCCGTGCCCCATGGCGTCCTCGATGTTGTTCCCGAACACCCACAGGAACACCATGTTGCCGATCAGGTGCAGCCAGCCGCCGTGGAGAAACATGGACGTGATGACGGTGTGGTACTGCGGCGTCGCCTCGATGAGACAGCGGACGCCGGGCGCCAGCTCGAGACCCGCCCCGGGCGTCGCGGTGCCGAGTAGCTCGCCCGGAATGAGCCCCAGCCGACATACCGACTCGACCAACGCCGCCCGCGTCCCGAACCCCTGCACCACCGCCCAGACCAGCACGTTGAGGACGAGGATCCCCACCGTGAAGTAGGGCTTGAGCACCGTGGGATTGTCGTCGCGGTAGGGAATCACGGTCGCCTCCGACGTGTAAAGCTAGTGCGCGCACGCCCGACGACCACGCCGACGGTGCAACCGGAGGAGCTGCAAGGACGTAGGGCCTGCCATTCTGGCGTCTTTTGGGGGCACGCGGCTTGCGCCTGCAACGGGCGGAGCATCGTGGGCATCTCATCCTGCATCGGGGAGTGACGGCATGTCGTCGAAGATCATCGGAATCGACCTGGGCACGACCAACTCGGTGGTGGCGGTGATGGAGGGGGGCGACCCCGTCGTCATCCCGAACGCCGAGGGCGGACGGACCACCCCGTCGGTGGTCGCCGTGACCAAGGACGGCGAGCGGCTCGTCGGCCAGGTGGCCAAGCGTCAGGCCGTGACCAACCCGCAGAACACGGTGTTCTCGATCAAGCGGTTCATGGGCCGCCGCATGGGCGAGGTGACGGCCGAGACCGCGCGGGTGCCGTACAAGGTCGTGAGTGGTCCGAACGAGCTGGCCGCGGTGGAGATCCAGGGCAAGCGGTACACGCCGCCCGAGGTCTCGGCGATGATCCTCCAGAAAATGAAGCAGACGGCCGAAGACTACCTCGGCCACAAGGTCGAGAAGGCCGTGATCACGGTCCCCGCCTACTTCAACGACGCGCAGCGCCAGGCGACCAAGGACGCCGGCAAGATCGCGGGCCTCGACGTGGTCCGCATCATCAACGAGCCCACGGCGTCGGCGCTGGCGTACGGCCTCGACAAGAAGCGCGAGCACAAGATCGCCGTCTTCGATCTCGGCGGCGGGACCTACGACATCTCGATTCTCGAGCTGGCGGAGGGCGTGTTCGAGGTGAAGTCCACCAACGGTGACACGCACCTCGGCGGCGACGATTTCGATCAGCGGATCATCGAGTGGCTGGTGGCCGAATTCAAGCGCGACCAGGGCATCGACCTCTCGAAGGACCCGATGGCGCTCCAGCGGCTCAAGGAGGCCGCCGAGAAGGCCAAGATGGAGCTGTCCAGCGCGATGCAGACGGAGCTGAACCTGCCCTTCATCACGGCGGACCAGTCGGGACCCAAGCATCTGAACCTGACCCTCACGCGGGCCAAGCTCGAGCAGCTGGTGGATGACCTGATCCAGCGCACGATTCCCCCGATGGAGCTGGCGCTCAAGGACGCAGGACTGAAGCCGGGCGACGTCGACGAAGTGATTCTGGTCGGCGGCCAGACGCGGATGCCCAAGATCCAGGACACGGTGCAGAAGTTCTTCGGCCGCGAGCCCCACAAGGGCGTGAACCCCGATGAGGTGGTCGGCATCGGTGCGGCGATTCAGGGAGGCGTCCTGGCCGGCGAAGTGAAGGACGTCCTGCTGCTCGACGTCACCCCGCTGTCGCTCGGGATCGAGACACTCGGTGGGGTGGCCACGGCGCTGATCCCGCGGAACACGACGATCCCGACCAAGAAATCGGAGATCTTCTCGACCGCCGAGGACAGCCAGACGACCGTGGAGATCCACGTGCTGCAGGGCGAGCGCCAGATGGCGATGGACAACCGGACGATCGGCAAGTTCCAGCTCACCGGGATCCCACCGGCCCCGCGGGGCGTGCCGCAGGTCGAGGTGACCTTCGACATCGACGCGAACGGCATCCTGCACGTATCGGCCAAGGACCGGGCCACCAACAAAGAGCAGAAGATCCGGATCGAGGCCTCGTCGGGCCTGTCCGACAAGGACATCGAGCGGATGGTGAAGGACGCCGAGTCGCACGTGGCCGACGACCGGCAGCGCCGCGAGGAGATCGAGCGGCGCAACCGGCTCGACACCCTGGTGTACCAGGTAGAGAAGGACTCGAAGGAATGGGTGGACCGGCTCGACGCCGGGATCAAGACCCGGCTGGACGGCGCCGTCGAGGGCGCGAAGCAGTCCCTGCGGAGCGGCAACCCCGAGGACATCGGGCGGGCGCTGGACGAGCTGCAGCAGGCGTATTCCGCCGCGGGAGCCTCCCTGTACGAGGCCGCGCGGGGGGCCGCGGGGGGAGCCGGGGAAGCGCCCGCGGGCGCGCCGGCCGACGCCGAAGCGCCGAAGCCGGACGAGGTGGTGGACGCCGACTACGAGATCGTCGACGACGACAAGAAGAAAGCCTAGTGTAGATTACGGCAGCTCCCTCACGGACGGACGGTTGACGATGGCGAGTCGCACGCGGGATTGGCTCAAGTTCGGATCGCTGCTGGGCGTGGCGCTGGTGCTGGGCCTGGTATTGACCTCGGCGCTCAACGTGCCGCGGCGCGGCACCGCCGCCGAGCGCCCCACCCTGCAGACCGCGCGGCCCGTGCAGCTCCAGCAGCAGGCCGCGCCGCTGCCGGCGGCCCGGCCCGCCGCCGAGCTCGGCGACGCGTTCGCGGCCGTCGCGCAGCACGTGCAGCCGACCGTCGTGTTCATCCAGGCCACGCGGCAGGAGCGCCAGCAGACGCGGCGCCTCCCCCCGGGCTTCGAGGAGTTCTTCCCTCAGAACCGGCGCCCGCAGATCGAGCGTGGGTCGGGCTCGGGCTTCGTGATCACGGCCGACGGGTACATCCTCACCAATAACCACGTGGTCGACAACGCCGACCGCGTGACTGTGCGGCTGTTCGACAAGCGGGAGTTCACGGCCACCGTCGTGGGCCGCGACGCGGCTACCGACGTGGCCGTCATCAAGATCGACGCGCACGACCTGCCCGCGGCCGCCTTCGGTAACTCCGACTCGACGCGCATCGGCGAGTGGGTGCTGGCCATCGGCAACCCGCTGGGCGAGGCGTTCGCCTTCACCGTGACCGCCGGCATCGTCAGCGCGAAAGGCCGGCTGCTCCGTGGGCTCGAGCAGGCACAGTATTCCATCCAGGACTTCATCCAGACCGACGCGGCCATCAACCCCGGTAATTCTGGCGGGCCGCTGGTGGACGTGCGCGGCCGGGTCATCGGCATCAACTCGGCGATCGCGAGCGAGACCGGGTTTTACGCCGGCTACGGGTTCGCCATCCCGATCAATCTCGCGCGCACGGTGACCGAGCAGCTGATCGCCCGCGGCTACGTGGAGCGCGCGGTGATCGGCGTGAGCATCCGTGACGCCCGCGAGGAGGACGCCGCGGTGGTCGGCCTCGACCGCATCCGCGGTGTCGTGGTGCAGGACTTCTCCTATGGAGAAACCCCGGACGACTCGCCCGCCAAGCGGGCGGGCCTGCGGGCCGGCGACGTGATCGTCGAGCTGGACGGCGAGACGATCGAGTACGTGGCGCAGCTCCAGCAGAAGGTGGGCTTCAAGAAGCCCGGCGAGAGCGTGCGCGTCACCGTACTGCGGTCGGGCGGTGAGCGGCGCACGCTGACGGTACGGCTCGCCGCCGCCCCGCGCGACCGGGCCGAGGTCGCCACCCGGAGCCAACCCGGGGACGAGGACGGGCTCGGCACCACGGGGGCCAGCGTCGACCAGCTCGGCATCGCCGTCGAGCCGCTCACCGAGCAGCGGATCGGCCGCAGCGCGCGCCTGCGCGAAGTGCTGGCGCAGGGCGGTGGACTAATCGTGACTTCCGTCTCGGCCGACGGGCCGAGCTACCAGCGGCTGTTCGGCAACGACGACGGCGGGCCGGACATCATCACGCGGGTCAACAACCGCCCCGCGACTTCCGCGGCCGACCTCACCGGCGCGCTCCGCGGATTGAAGAGCGGCGACATCGTGACGCTGTACGTGCTCACCCGCGCACAGGACTGGCAGCAGCGGATCGTGCGGATTCGTCTGCCCTGACCGCGGCACCTCGCGACTCGCGGCAACCGCGGCGGCTCGTCGAACGCGACGACCGCCGCGGTTGCGTTTTCCCCCTCAGGCCGTGGCTCCGGACCGCGCCGAGACCAGCACCACGACGGCCGCGGCTGCCTGCCACAGCGTCGCCAGACCGACGCCCGCCACGAGGAAGGCGGTGTCCGGGGCCGCGGTGACCGCCAGCGCCACGCCCGCGGCGCCGCCCGCCGCCCCCGCGATGCCGAGCCAGCGCGGCAGCGTGCCCCCCGTGAGCACCGCCCATCCGAAGGCGTAGAGCCCGAACGAGATCGCCGCCGCGCCCAGGCGGATCGTCGTCTGGACGAAGGGATGCAGCATGTCGTACAAGAACACCGCGTGCGTGCCCGCGAGACCGGGCTCCGCGCGCAGGTAGGTCTCGGCGAGCGCCGCCGCCCCGCCCAGCATGAACAGAATCCCCACGAGCGACACGCCATATCCGAGCCCGCTCACGAGGACACCCATGAGCGCGGGCCGCGCGCCGGGTGTACCCGTGTGCCGCGCGGCGAGGCCGGCGAGGCCGGCCACGACGGCGACGTAGCCCCCGGCCAGCGTCCAATGCAGGGCGCGCCATGCGCGGGTCTCCCCGATGGTAACCAGCTGGGCCGGACCCTCGCCCACGAGCATCGGGTGCTGCAGTCCGCCGATCGCCACCGCGAGCGCGCCGGCGAGCAGGGTGAGCGCATAGAACCAGGGGCGCGGATCGTACGTCATGGACGGCCTCTTCGGGGGGAGTCTGCGCCAATCTAGGCGGGGCGCGCGGCGGCGCTATGCTGCGGGGACCCGACCCCGCACGGGGTCGGGGGCCGGCGCCCCTTCGAGCGGCAGTCGGACCGTGAAGCGCGTACACCCGGGCCGGGACGCGAGGGTGATCGTGCCCCGGTGCCGGTCGGTGACGATGTTGTGGCTGATCGACAGGCCGAGCCCCGTACCCTGACCCGGCGGCTTCGTCGTGAAGAACGGATCGAACACCTGCGCCTGGATCGCCGCGGGAATCCCGGGCCCGTCGTCCTCGATCTCGACCACCGCCCACGCGCCATCGCGCCGCGTCCGGATCGTGAGCGTCCCCGACCCGTTCACGGCGCCCGCGGCGTTGTCCAGGATGTTGGTCCACACCTGGTTCAGCTCGCTGCCGAAGGCCGGCACGCGCGGGAGATCGGTCGCGTACTCCCGGCGCACGACGATACCGCCCGCGAGCTTGTGGTGCAGGATGACCAGCGTGCTCTCCAGCCCTTCGTGCACGTCCACCGCCTGCACCGGCGCCTCGCCGAGGTAGGAGTAGCTCTTCAGCGCGCCCACGATCTCCGAGAGGCGCGCGGACCCGCGACCGATGTCCCGCAGCAGCGTGTCCACGCGGTGCGCCGCTGCGGCCCAGCGCAGCGCACCGGCGCACGCGTCCCCGGCGAATGCGCTCGCGAGCCGTGCGAGCTCCGTCTCGTCCAGACCCAGATCCACGAGGGCCGGCGCGATCTCCCAGGCGTCCCCGACGCCGTGCTGGTCGAGCCAGGCCTCGAGCACGGCCTCCCGATCCGCGCGCGCCACGGCCGTCAGCGGCGCGGGCGGGTCCGCGCCCCGCCGCGCCCGCGGATCGAGGGATTGCAGGACTGCGTGGCCGGCCGCCGTGACCGTTGCGGACTGGAGGCGGCGGTGGGCGTCCTCCAGCTGCGCGAAGGCCTCACGCAGCTGATCCGCCGCCCGGCGCGTAGCGGCCGCGGGATTGTTCAGCTCGTGCGCCACGCCCGCGGCGAGCGTCCCCAGCGTGGCCAGCTTCTCCGATTGGCGCAGCATCAGGTCCTGCTTGACGTAGGCGACCTCGAGCTCGCGCAGGCGGCGCCGGTCGCGCACGAACGAATGCAGCACGACGAACGCGATCGTCGAGACGGCGGTGATGTTGAGCACGAAGAAGGCCAGCACCAGCTTGTCGGGCAGCCGGTTGGCGATGCCGAGGTGGGGTTGCAGCACGGCCGCGACGACGATGGCGGCCGCGTACGCCGCGAACCACCACCGGGCCTCGCGGGCGTCGCCGAAGAGCACGGCGAGGAGCACCGCGAGGAAGGCCCAGACGATCACCAGGCTGGACCCCACCACCCCGCCCAGGGCGACCTGGAGCGCGACCGGCAACACGAGAATCAGCGTCTGCTGCACCTGGCGGAACAGGCCGAAGCGTCGCAGCCGCATGAGTACCAGGACGTCGAGGACCGTCAGCACGGAGTACGCGATCGGGATGAGCGCGACTGCGGGTTCGCCGTACGCGAAGTAGAGCGCCGCCCAGACCAGGCCCGCGGGCGTCACCAGCACGGAGGCGGTCACGAGCTGGACGTGGCGTCGCCGGGTTTCCTCGTCGTCGCCCGGGGCGCACACCAACGGTTCTACCAACCCGCTGAGCCTGGCCATCGTCAAGCCTCGCGCGTCATGACCGCCCGCAGCCCCGCGGGCTAGCGGTACACTCCCTGGGGAACGCTGCGATCGGCCTCGTCCCCCGCCGCTTCCCGGCTCGACCAGCGGAACCACACCACCGTCATCACCGCCCAGAACAGGAGGCCGCCCGGGATCCACATGATGAGTCCGCCGAGCTGCTGGTCGGCGACGGGCGTCAGGCCCCAGACCCGTGGCGCCGCGGCGTAGAACGGATAAAGCGTGCGTTCCGACAGGGTGATGAGGGCCCCGACCACGGACATCGGGATGCCGAGGAGAAACAGATACAGCAGCTGTGCCGGATAGGGCGCCCGCGGCAGCGCCGGCGTGGGCGACAGGATGGGCCACCACATCACCACCGACGTCCCGAGGAAGGTCAGGTGCTGCACGATGTGGAGATCGTGATCGCGCATCGCCGCCTCGTAGAACCGCGGCAGGTGCCAGGCGGTGATGGGAACCAGGAAGATGATGGCCGCGGGGAGCGGCCGGGTGATCCAGTGAGCCGCGCGCCGCACGGCCGAGACCCCGAGGAAGCGGTCCACCATCGGGGCGGTGAGTCCGTACAGGAGCAGCGGCGGGAAGCACAGGGTCAGCACGAGGTGCTGCACCATGTGGGCGCTGAACAGGTACGAGTCCGACAGGTTGTGCAGCGGGCCGTTCAACGTGACGAACAGGGTCGCCAGGGCGCCGGCGAACGCGAGGCGTTTGCCGGGTGCCGCGCGGCGTCCCCCCAGCGCGAGGTACAGCCCGCCGAGCGCCGCGAGCCCCACCGCGACGCTGACGTGCACGTCCCAGTGATCCCAGGGCGCGGTCGCGCCGTTCAGGACCATCAGCCCAGCGCGACCGCCCCGAAGAGGAACAGCAGGCCGATCATGACGGCGGCAGCCAGCAGCAGCGGGCCGCCGAACAGCATGGTGAACACCTTGCTGTCCTGCTTCAGGTGCATGTAGAACATCACGACCAGCGCGAACTTCGCGGCCGAGAACAGGAGGAGCGCGGGAACCAGGATCGGCTTGAACGCCGGAACGTAGAAGATCCCCACCTCGATCACCGTCACGATGAAGAGGATGCCGAAGACGCGCAGGTAGGTGCCCGTGTTCGGGTGGGTTCGCTCGCCGTGCTCGGTGGACGACTCCATCGGTCAGCGCCCTCTCACTGGATGAGGTAAACGACGGTGAAGATCACGATCCAGACGACGTCGACGAAATGCCAGTACAGGCCGGCGATCTCGACGGTGATCGCCTGCTGCGGGCCGAGCCGGCCGCGCTGGGCCTGCACCCACAGGGTCGAGAGCCACAGCACGCCGACGGCCACGTGGGCCCCGTGGGTTCCCGTCAGCACGAAGAAGGTCGCGCCGAACAGATTGCGCTGCAGCGTGAGCCCCTCATGGACGAACGTCGAGAACTCGTAGTACTGGAAGCCGAGGAAGGTGAGGCCGGCCACCACGACGCCCAGGAGCCAGAGCTTGGCCCATTTCATGTCGCCCCGCTGAACCGCCGCCAGCGCGAGCACCATCAGCAACGAGGACGCCAGCAGATCGAACGTGCTGAGCGTGGTGATCGGGATGTCGAGGATCTCGTGCGGATACGGCCCGACGAGGCTCTCGCCCTTGTAGACCAGGTAGGTCGAGATGAGGGACCCGAACAGCAGGCACTCCGAGCCGATGAACGCCCAGAAGGCCAGCTTGCGGTTGTCGAGCCCCAGACTGGTCGCGTGCGCCATGTCAGACCTCGAACGGCTCGTAGGCCCAGCGGTAGATGCCGACGAGCAGCACGGCGGCCCCCGCGACGGCGAGCAGCAGGACCTTCGCCACCACGGCCGAGGCTATGATGGGCAGGCCCGCGGCGGCGACGAGCGGCCACCAGGAGCCGGGCGGCACGTGGACCTCGGGCGCGGGTCGGTGCGTCACGCTCGGCTGGGCCGCGCTCCACAGTGGCAACCGGCTCACCACGGTGGGAATCGCGTCGAAGTTGTGCACCGGCGGCGGCGAGGGGATGCTCCACTCGAGCGTCGCCCCGCCCCACGGGTCGGGACCCGCGAGCTCGCCGTGGCGCCGCGTGCGCCACAGGTTGACCACGAGCACCAGCGTGCCCAGCGCGATGACGAACGCCCCGATCGTCGAGATCAGGTTCATGGTGGTGAGTCCCAGCTCGGCCGGGTAGGTGTAGATGCGCCGCGGCATCCCCAGCAGGCCGATGAAGTGCATGGGGAAGAACGTCAGGTTCATCCCGATGAACGTGAGCCAGAAGTGCCAGCTGCCCAGCCGCTCGGACAGCAGGCGGCCGGTCATCTTGGGCATCCAGTAGTACATCCCCGCGAACAGCCCCAGGACGGTGCCGCCGAACAGCACATAGTGGAAGTGGGCCACCACGTAGTACGTGTCGGTCTGCTGCAAATCGGTGGGTGGTGACGCGTGGCTCACCCCCGACAGCCCGCCGATGATGAACATCGCGATGAATCCGATCGCGAATTTCATGGCCGCCGTGAACCGGATCTGGCCGCCCCACAGGGTGGCGATCCAGTTGAAGATCTTCACGCCCGTCGGGATCGCGATCAGCATCGTGGCCGCGGCGAAGAACGAATCGGCGATGGGCCCGAGCCCCACCGAGAACATGTGATGGCTCCACACCCCCCACCCCATGAACCCGATCAGCACGCCCGAGTACACGACCACGGTGTAGCCGAACAGCGGCTTGCGCGAGAACGTCGGCAGCACCTCGGACACGATGCCCATCGCGGGCAGAATCAGGATGTAGACCTCCGGATGACCGAACAGCCAGAAGAGATGCTGCCACAGCACCGGATCGCCGCCCGCCGCCGGCACGTAGAAGTTCGTGCCGAAGGTGCGGTCGAACAGCAGGTAGGCGAGCGCCACGGTGATCACGGGGAACGCCGTGATCACCAGGAACTGGGTGACGAGCGTCATCCAGCTGAACACCGGCAGGCGCATCATCGTCAGCCCGGGGGCGCGCAGGTTGAGGATCGTGACGATGAAATTGAACCCGGCGGCGAGCGAGGCGATGCCGAGGATCTGCAGACCCAGCACCCAGAAGTCGATGTTCAGGCCCGGCGAGTACTGGCGCCCCGTCAGGTTGACGTAGCCGAACCAGCCCCCGTCGGGCGCGGCGCCGAACAGGAAACTGGCGTTCAGGAACAGGCCGCCCAGCAGGAACACCCAGAAACTGAACCCGTTCAGGCGCGGGAACGCGACGTCCCGGGCGCCGATCTGCAGCGGGATGATCCAGTTGAAGAAGGCCGCCGACAGCGGCATCAGCGCCAGGAACACCATCGTGGTGCCGTGCATCGTGAACAGCTGGTTGTACGTGTCGGCGCTCACGAGGGTGGCATCGGGCTGCGCCAGCTGGGCGCGGATGATCAACGCCTCGATCCCCCCCAGCAGGAAGAACCCGAAGGCGGACCAGAAATACAGCGTCCCGATCCGCTTGTGATCGGTCGTGGTCAACCAGCTCTTCAGACCGGCGCTCGGAGGGTGGCTCATTGCCTGCTCTGGAGGTAGGCGACGATGGCGTCGAGATCCGGCTCGCTCAGGATCATCGGGGGCATCAGCGAGCCGGGCTTCATCGCGGGCGCGTTGGCCACCCAGCGCCGTAGGTGCTCGGCGTCGTTCGGGAACAGGCCGGACGCGATGGTCGTGCGGCTGCCCACGTGGGACAGGTTGGGCCCGATGGCCGAGCGGGCCACGGGCACGTCCTCCATGACGTGGCAGCCGATGCACGCGCTGCGCGCGAACACCTGCCGGCCCCGCCAGGCCAGCGACCCGGAATCGAGCGGCGCCGGCCCCCCCGCCTGGCGCGCCACCCACGCCGCAAACGCGCCGGGCGGCTCGGCCTCGACGCGGAGCCGCATGTTGGCGTGCGACTCGCCGCAGAACTCGGCGCACTGCCCGAGGAACGTCCCGGCCGAGTCGGCGGTGAAGCTGATCCGGTTGATGCGGCCCGCGATCACGTCGCGCTTACCGCCGAGCCGCGGCGCCCAGAAGCTGTGGATCACGTCGGCGGTCGTCATCTCCAGCGCGACGGGCGTGCCGACTGGCACGTGCAGCTCGTTCGCGGTCGTGATCCCGAGGTCCGGATAGCGGAACTCCCACCACCACTGATGCCCGATCACCTCGATGCGGAGCGCCCCCTCGGGGGCCGTCCCGCTGGTCCGAAAGATCGAGCGGATCGTCGGCACGGCGATGAACACGAGAATGAGCGCGGGCGCGATGGTCCACCCGATCTCGAGCGCGGTGTGGCCGTGGGTCTGCTGCGGCTCCGCCGCGCCCGCGCGCCGCCGGAAGCGCACCAGCGCCACGAGGAGCAGGGTCTCCACCACCACGAACACGACCACCGCCCACCAGAAGATGCCCCGGAACAGGCCGTCCACTTCCGCGGCGAAGTCGGACGCGGGGTGCAGCGTGCTCTGCGGGTATTGGCCGGCGCAGGCCAGCGCGCCGAGCGTGACGAGGGACAGCCAGTATCGGGGGGTGGGCACGGCCTCGAAGATCCTCGAGTTATGACGGTCGTGGGAAACAAGAGACTAGCACGCCGGGCAGGCCCCGTCAACGAATCCGCGGAAGAATGAAGAACTCCGTCATTCCCTGGTTCCGCACACGGCGATGGCGCCGCGGGCGAGGATCTCAGCGAGCCGCGTCACCGAGTCGAGGTCGACCCACTCCTCGGCAGCGTGGGCGCCCGCGCCCGCGGGACCGATCACGGCCGTCTCCACACCCGCCGCGGCGAGCAGCGCGGCATCCATCCAGTACGCCACACCGATCTCCGCCGGCGGCCTCCCCAGCGCCGCGGTGGCGGCGTCGCGCACCGCGCGCGCGACCGGCGCATCCGCCCGCAGCTCGTATCCCGGGCGCGCGAGCACGGTCCGCACGTCCGCCCGGTACCGCGGATCCGCCGCGGCGAGCCGGTCCGCCACCGCGCGGAACTCCGCGACCACATCCTCCTCCCGCTCGCCGGGCAGGGTCCGCCGCTCGATCCGGGCCGTGGCGCGCTCGGCGTAGGTGCTCTCGCCCGCGCCGCCGCGGACGAGTCCCACGTGCAGCGAGGGCGGGCCGACCAGCGGGTGCGGCGGGCGCGCGCGCACCTCGCGCTCGAGCGGCTCCAGGGCGGCCAGGAAGCGTCCGAGCTTCAAGTTCGCGTCCTCGCCCACGTCGAACCGGCTGCCGTGCGCCGCCACCCCACGCGTCTCGACCTCCACCCACACGAACCCCTTGTGCGCGAGACACAATGCGAGCTCCGTCGGCTCGGTGACGATGGCCGCGTCGGGCCGCACGTGGCGCAGCACCTCCTCCATGCCGATGCTCGCCGTCTCCTCGTCGGCCACGGCCGCCACCAGCACGTCCCCCGCGAGCCCGACGCCGGCGTCCCGCAGCGCCTTGACCGCGCCGAGGCAGGCCGCGAGCGCGCCTTTCATGTCGTAGGCGCCCCGGCCGTACAGCCGGCCGTCACGCACGGTCGCGGCGAAGGGGTCGGTCATCCCCTCCACGCCGACCGTGTCGTAATGCGCGTAGAGCATCAGCGCGCGGCCGCCGCCGCGGCCCGCCAGCCGGCCGACCACGCTCGCGCGCCCGGGCGCGGGTTCGTAGCGCTCGACGACGAGCCCCAGGTCTTCGAGCATCCCGGTCACCACGCCCGCGATCGCCGCCTCGCTGGTGGTGCCGTCGGAGAACGCCGGGTTGATGGAGTTGGTGCGGACGAGGCGAGCGAGTGTGTTCGTGATCCACGCGTCGTCGATGGCCAAGCGCATGGCGTTATAAAGTAGCAGCGGCTAGGTTCTGGGAGAGGCCCCGCGACCGTGGCGGAACTGGCAGACGCGCCAGCCTTAGGAGCTGGTGGGGAAACCCGTGGGGGTTCGAGTCCCTCCGGTCGCATCCGACGCCGCTCCCCGGACCGCCCCCACACGCCGAGGCCCCGATCCGTGCCGTCCCCGCCGCCGATCCGCGTGGCCTTCGTGAGCCACAACAGCCATATGATCATGGGCGGCCAACGCAGCATGGTGGCCCTGATCGAGCATCTGGACCGCAGCGTCGTCGAGCCGTTGGGCATCGTGCCCCACCCCGGGGAGCTCGCCGACCGGCTGCGGTCGCTTGACTGTCCGGTGGTCCATGTTCCCTTACAGAAGATCAAGCCGCGCACGGCGGCGGCGGTGTGGCGCTCGATTCGCGTCGTGCGCCGCCTGCTCGCCGAGCGCCGCGTGGACATTGTCGCGCCCGACGCGGCCCGCGACGCGTTCACGTGCGGCCTCGCCCGGCTCGGCACGCCCAGTCGGATGGTGTGGTTCGTCCGGTTGACCTCGCGCGATCCGCTCGACTCGATCAACCAGTTTCTGGCCGACGGGATCATCGGGTGCTCGGCCGATACGCGGCGGCGCTTCTGGCGCGTGCCGGCCATCCGCGCCAAGCACCGCACGATCCTGGAAGGCGCGGATCCACGGGTGTACCGCCCCGCCGAGGATCGCGCCGCCCTGCGCGCCCGGCTCGGACTGCCCGCCGACGCCGTGGTGGTGCTCTACGCGGGGCAGGTACGGGCGCAGAAGGGAGTGCTCGACATCCTCGACGCCACGGCACTGCTCAAGCGCGATCTCCCGCCCGCGCGCATGCCGCTGCTGCTCGTGATCGGCACGCCGGTGGGGCACGACATCCTCGATCGGATTCACGCCCGCATCGCGGCCGGCGGCATCGGCGCCCACGTTCGGATCCTGCCGCACCAGCCCAGCGCGCACGAGTGGATGCAGGCCGCCGACATCCTCGTCTCGGGCTCGCACCAGCACACCGAGGGACTGTCGCGCGTGCTGTACGAGGCGATGGGCTGCGGCGCGGCGGTGATCGCGACCGACATCGCGGGCAACCGCGATGCGTTGACCCCGGAGACCGGCATCCTGGTGCCCGAGCGCTCGCCCCCGGCCATCGCGCGGGCGCTGGGCGCGCTGCTGGACGACCCGGCGCGACGGGCGGCGCTGGGGGCGCAGGGGGTCCGCCGGATGCGCGAGGTGTTCGACATCCGCCAGCACGCGCGCGGCGTCGAGCGGTACTTGCTCGAGGTCCTGCGCCGCCGGGCCGCGGCTGTGCGCCCTTCCCCGACGGGTTAGATTGCCAGTCGCATGTCCGACATCGAGATCATCAAGACCGCCACGGAGCCCGGCGCCGCGTCGCTCGCGGTGCTGGTGCCCGCGGAGAACGTCCGGGCCGCCGAGGAGCGCGCCACGCGGGCGTACCAGTCGCGCGCCCGTCTCCCGGGGTTCCGCAAGGGCAAGGTGCCCCCCGCTGTGATCCGCAAGCACTTCGCGGACGACATCCGCCAGGCGACGCTGGAAGACCTCGTGCGGGAGAGCTGGAAGCGGGCGCTGACGCAGGAGTCGCTGCAGCCCATCGCCGAGCCGCACATCCACAACCTCAAGTGGGAGCCCGGCGCCCCCGTGACGTTCGAGTTCCACGTCGAGGTGCGGCCCGAAATCGCGATCGAGCGCGTGGGCGGCTTCAAGCTCGCGCGGTCGGTCGCGCCCGTGACGGCGGAGCAGGTCGAGACCCAGCTGCAGGCGTTGCGCGAGCAGAAGGCTCCCTGGGTGCCGGTGACCGGCGAACAGCCCCGGCTCAAGGACCTGGTCAACGTGGCGATCGCCACGCGCCGAGACGGCGCGGCCACGGATCCGCAGCGCTACGACTTCGTGTTGGGAGAGGGGCGCGCCATTCCCGAGGTCGAGGAGCGCGTGCTGGGCCTGCGCCCGGGCGAGACCGTTGACGCCACCGTCCGGTTCCCCGACGACTTCCCCGAGGAGGCCAAGCGGGGACAGAGCCGGGACATCCAGCTCACGCTCAACGAGGTGAAGCGCCAGGAGCTGCCGCCGCTCGACGACGCGTTCGCGCGCGAGGTCGGCGACTTCGACTCCCTCGACGCGCTGCGCCGCGCGGTCCGGGAGGATCTCGAGCGCGAGGCGGTGCGCGAGGCGGATGCACGGGTGCGCTCGGAGCTGCTCGAGCAGCTCGTGGCGGCGAACCGCGTCGTGACGCCCCGGCCCCTGGTCGACCGCGCGTTGCGCGTGTACGCGGAGGCCTACGGCATCGCCGAGGAACGCTTCGACGAGTTCGCGCAGGAGCTGCGGCCCCTGGCCGAGGCGCAGGTGCGCCGCGATCTCGTCCTCGACGCGCTCGTCGAGCGGCACGGCCTGCGAGCCACCGAGGACGATCTCGACCGTAAGATCCAGGAGCTCGCCGCGAAGCGGAATGTGGCCGCCGGGGAGATGTATGCCACGCTGGAAAAGGCCAAGCGGCTCCGCGACCTGGAGCGGGGCATCACCGAGGACAAGGTGTTTCAATTCCTGCTGTCTCAATCCACCGTGGACGAGGCATGACCGTGGCGACGATCTACCCGCCCTACATCATCGAGCGCTCGAGCCGTGGCGAGCGGACCTACGACATCTTCAGCCGGCTCCTGATGGACCGCATCGTGTTCCTCGGAACGCCGATCAACGACGACGTCTCGAACATCATCATCGCCCAGCTGCTGTTTCTCGATGCGGACAATCCCGAGCGGGACATCTATCTTTACGTCAACTCGCCGGGCGGGATCGTGTCGAGCGGCATGGCGATCTACGACACGATGCAGTTCCTGCGCGCGCCGGTGAACACGATCTGCATGGGGATGGCGGCGTCGATGGGCTCGTTCCTCCTCTCGGCCGGCACGCCGGGGAAGCGCTCGGCCCTGCCCCACGCCCGCATCATGATGCACCAGCCGTCGGGCGGCGCCCAGGGCACCGCGGCCGACATCGAGATCCAGGCACGCGAGATCCTGTACCTGCGGAGCAAGCTCAACGAGCTGTACGCCAAGCACACGGGCAAGACGGCCGAGCAGATCGAGAAGGACATGGACCGGGACCGGTTCATGTCGGCCGAAGAGGCCAAGGACTACGGCCTCGTCGACCAGGTGATCAGCAACCTCAAGGAGATCGAGGCCGACAAGAAGCCCTCGTAGGGCTTGCGCCGTGCCGTCCCGCTTCCCATAGTAGGAGTCCGATGTCGCACGACAAGCACCTGCGCTGCTCGTTCTGCGGAAAGTCCAAGGACTCGGTCCGGAAGTTCATTTCGGGCCCGTCGGTGTACATCTGCAACGAGTGCATCGCCCTCTGCAACGAGATCCTGGCGGAGGACGAGGAGCGTGAAGTCGCCGAAACCGTCACGCAGGTCCCCACGCCCGTCGAGATCAAGACGGTCCTCGACGAGTACGTCATCGGACAGGAAAAGGCGAAGAAGACCCTCGCCGTCGCCGTCTACAATCACTACAAGCGCATCAACTCGCACACCACCAAGGACCGCGAGGTCGAGCTCGAGAAGAGCAACATCCTGCTCATCGGGCCCACCGGAGTCGGCAAGACGCTCCTCGCGCAGACGCTGGCCCGCATTCTCGACGTGCCGTTCACCATCGCGGACGCGACGACGCTCACCGAAGCGGGGTACGTGGGTGAGGATGTGGAGAACATCCTGGTGCGCCTGCTGCAGGCCGCCGACTTCAACGTTGGCGACGCCGAGCGCGGCATCGTCTACATCGACGAGATCGACAAGATCGCCCGGAAGTCGGAGAACCCGAGCATCACGCGGGACGTCTCCGGCGAAGGCGTCCAGCAGGCGCTGCTCAAGATCCTCGAAGGCACCGTGGCGAGCGTGCCGCCCCAGGGCGGGCGCAAGCACCCGCAGCAGGAGTACATCCAGATCAACACGCGGGACGTCCTGTTCATCTGCGGGGGCGCGTTCGACGGACTCGAAAAGATCATCGAGGCACGCACCGGACGCCGGCGCATCGGATTCACGAAGGAGGAAGTCGAGCAGGGCATCGCCGACCGCCTCAAACGGAACCCGTTCAACGACGTCGAGCCGGACGACCTCCTGCGGTTCGGGCTGATCCCGGAGCTCGTGGGGCGGCTCCCGGTCACCGTCCCGCTGGACGCCCTCGACGAGGAATCGCTGGTCCGTATTCTCGTCGAGCCCAAGAACGCGCTGACCAAGCAGTTCCAGCGCCTGTTCGAGCTCGAGTCGGTTCGTCTCACCATCGAAAAAGACGCCCTCCGCGCGATCGCCCAGAAGGCGCTCAAGCGCGGCACCGGCGCGCGGGGCCTGCGCGCCATCATCGAGGCGATGATGACGGACCTCATGTTCGACCTGCCCAGCCGCAACGACGTGCGCGAGGTCGCGATCACCGCCGAGTGCGTCACGGAAGGCCGCGCCCCGCTCGTCGTCACCGAGCGGCCACGTCAGAAGAAGGAAGCCTGACCGCCGGCGCGCGCTTCGTCGGCTCCTACCCCCGCGCCGACGCCCCGCTCTCTCCCACGCTCCCCGAAGTCGCCGTCGCCGGACGCTCCAACGTCGGCAAGTCGAGCCTGATCAACGCGCTGGTCGGCAGCCGGATCGCCCGCGTCTCGGCGACGCCCGGCAAGACGCAGCTGCTCAACGTGTACGAACTGCAGCTGGGGAGAGGGGAGAAGGGAGAGGGAACGCCCGCCTCACAGCGGGAGCCCGGCGCGGGCGGGGGCGTCGCGCTCCCCACTCCCCTCTCCCTGTATTTGCTGGATCTCCCGGGCTACGGCTACGCCCGCGCCAGCCAGGCGCAGCGGGCCGGCTTCCGCCGCCTCGTCGCCGCCGCGCTCGAGCGCCCCGGGCTGGCGGGCGTGGTGTGGCTGCTCGACATCCGCCACGATCCCTCGCGCGACGATCAGACGATGCAGGACACGCTCGCCCTGGCGGGGCTGCCGGTGCTTGCGGCGCTCACCAAGGGCGACAAGCTTCCGTGGGGGCAACGGCTCGAGCGGCGTGCCGCCCTGCAGCGCGCGCTCGGGCTGCCTGCCGACCAGATCGTCGTGACCAGCGCCCGCACCGGGGACGGCCTGGCGGAGCTGCGCGCGGCCGTCGCGGCCCTCGCCGCCGGAGGGTCGGGGGAGAAACCGCATGCCGCGTGTGCGTGAAGTCGTCGCTGTTCTCGCGGCCGCCGTTGCGTGTGGCGGCGCCCGGCCGCCGGCGGGCGAGGGTGCCCCTCCCGCGCCCGTCTTCCAGGACACGACCACCGTCCCCGCCGGGTACGGCACGCTGCGGCGCGACGACATCGTCGTGCAATTCAACACGGCCCAACTGCAGATCCAGATCCTGCCACTGACCGAAGAGGTCATCCGGCTCCTGCGCCCCGACACCTACCACGCCCTGTCGGAAATGGTGCAGAGCAAGGCGGACGTGATCGCCCGCGCCGCCGCGCGCGCCGCGGTGGCCCGCCCCACGCTCGTGCTCGTCACGTACCGGGGACTCGTGCCCCAGGCGCGGTTCAGCCCCGAGGAGCTCACGATCGGCAGCCGCGGCCAGCTGTTCCGACCCGTGGAGGTGGTGCCGCTGTCGACCGCCTGGGACACCTACCAGCTCGAGGCCCGCCAGCAGGCCCAGGCGATCTATCTGTTCCCCGACGGGATCAGCTTCCGCGAGCGGCTGGTCATGAGCTACGAGGGACGTGCCAGCGACGCGTGGAGCCGGACGCTGTCGGCGGTCGAGCGCGAGCGCGCGGCCGTCCTGGTGCGCGCCCGGACCAGTCCCGCCCCGTCGCCCGCCGCGCCGGACACCTCGTCCCGCTGACCGACCAGCCCGGCATTGCCCCGGAGCCAGCTCCGGGTGAATAATGGCAAACTGGGCGATTTCGGCTCAGCGCTACCCGTGCCAGACTCTCCAGCAGTTCTGATCGACGGCATCCTCGTCGTCGTCGCGGCGCTCGCCGGCTGGGCGTTGTGGCACGTCCGTGCCCGGCTGCACCGCACCGAGGACGAGCGGCAGCGGGGCGCGGCCGAGCTCAGCCGCCGACTCTCCGAGCTGTTTGCGCTCCAGGAGCTCTCCTACGTCCTGTCGGAGTCGCTCGAGACCGGACGGATCGTGGAACAGGTCGTCCGGTCGGCACTCCGGTTCAGCGAAGTGCGCGGCGCGCTGGTGGCGCTCGCCGGCTCGGCCCCCGGCGAGCCGTGGCGCGTCGCCGCGGCCGAGGGCACCCTCGCCGGACTCGCGGGCATCGCGGTGCCCGACGACGACCCCGGGCTGATCGCGCGCTCCGCCGGTCGCGAGCGCATGGAGCTCGTCGGGCCCGCGGACCAGGTGGCCGTGGTGGGCGACGTCCGCGTGGCCGGCGCGGCAGCCGTGCCGCTGCGCGCCCACGGCATCGTCGTCGGCACGCTGGTGGCCGCCGATCCGCCCGGAGGGATCTTCAGCGCCGACGCGGTGCGGCTGCTCTCCACGGTGGCGACGCACGCCGCCGTCGTGATCGCGAACGCCCGGTTCGTCGAAATGGTGCGGCGCGGCAAGGAACAGTGGGAGACCGCGTTCGACGCCCTGCGCGAGGGCATCGCGGTGGTGGACGAGGGCGGCCGCGTGGTGCGGGCCAACCGGTCCCTCGGCACCCTGCTCGGCGGCCCCCTGCCGCGCCTGATCGGCGAACCGATCGGACCCGCCCTCTTCGGCGCCGGCGCGGGCGGGCTGACCGATCTCCTCGCCCCCGTCCGGCGGGGGGAACGTCCTCCGGCGCTGGTCGTGCGCTCGGACACCCTCGACCGCACCTTGCGACTCACCGCCGCGCCCATCCTGTCCACCGGTGCCCAGCGCCACACGGTCATCCTGGTCGAGGACGTGACGGAGCGCCAGGCGCTCGAAGGCCAGCTGATTCAGAGCGAAAAGCTCGCGGCCGTCGGCCAACTCGTCTCGGGCGTCGCGCACGAGCTCAACAACCCGCTCACCTCGATCACCGGGCTCGCCGAGTTCCTGCTCGAGCAAAAGGAGCTCGGCCCGAAAGACCGCGGCCACCTGCGGGTGATCCACGAACAGGCCGAGCGCGCGGGTCGCATCGTGCGCAACCTCCTGACCTTCGCCCGGAAGGGGCCGGCCGACCGCGCCCTCGTGGACCTCAATGACGTCGCGCAGCGCACCATCCTGCTGATCAACCACGACCTCCGGGTCCGCGACATCGACATTCGCCAGGATCTGGCGGGTGCGATGCCGGCCGTCCTCGGCGACCGCCACGCGCTGCAGCAGGTGGTGCTCAACCTCCTCACCAACGCGGCGCAGGCGGTCGCGGCCAACCTCCCGGACCGGCCTCGGACCATCACTGTGACGACCTGGGCCGACGATCGCGCGCACCTCCGGGTGGCCGATTCGGGTTCCGGCGTGCCGGACGCGATCGTTCCCCAGTTGTTCACGCCGTTTTTCACGACGAAGCAGCCGGGTCAGGGCACCGGGCTGGGATTGTCCATCTGCTACTCGATCGTCGAGGCGCACGGCGGCCGGTTGTCCGTCGAGCGCCCCGCCGAGGGCGCCGCGTTTCGGGTGGACCTCCCGCCCGCGCCCGCCGACGCCCGCGACCAGCCGCCGCTGGAGATCCTCGCGGCCGCGCCCGCCATCCCGCGCGGCCAGCACAGCATCCTCCTGGTGGATGACGACCCGGCGGTCCGCGTCACGGTGGAAGCGCTGTTCGGCCGAGAGGGGCACACGGTGGTCATGGCGCGCGGGACGGCGCAGGCCATCGAGCTGGCCAGCGGGCGTGAATTCGACCTGGTGATCGTGGACTCCCGCGCGGTGGCGCCCGGCGGCGCGCGGCTGTTCGTGGAAGAGCTGATCGAGCGGCTGCCGGCGATCCGGAGCCGGCTCCTGGTGGCGACGGGCGACGTGCGCGCGTCGACCGACGAGGTGCTACGCCGGCTGGGCGTGCCCTACGTGCGGAAGCCCTTCAATCTGCGCGATCTGCGCAGCGAAGCCGCGCGAGTCTGGGCCGCGGGGGCCGTCTCGTAGGCGTCCGCCGGCCACCCGAACACCCCGAGGTTGATCGCCCCACCCGGCGCGAACTTCACCCCTTCGCGCAGCAGCAGCGCGCGCTGCACCACGTCTGAGTGATTGCGAGAGGACACCGAGATGCGGCCCGCGGCGTTGATCACCCGCCACCACGGCACGTCGCTCTCGTCCTCGAGGGCCGACAGCGCCCAGCCCACCGTGCGCGCGGCGCCCGGTCGGCCGGCGAGCCGCGCGACGACGCCATACGTCGCAACCCGCCCGCGGGGAATGTGACGGACGACACGATAGATGCGGCGGTAGAATGCGTTCACGACCCTGCGACGGCGTTGTGCGTGGACCGGGGCGACGGCGCTCCCCCGCGATGGGCGGCGCGCCGCCGGGCGGTCCCGGGACCGCCCCCTCAACCCGGCCTACGATATCCGTAACACGTCGTCCAACAAGCCCCCGTCTCCGGAGCCCAGTATTGACAAAACGTCGTCCAGTGCTCTGCGCTCGCGCGGCCAGGCGAAGCGACGGCTCGCGGCGGCGGCGGTCAGCCACTCGGCCCGGTCGTGCTCCCCCGACAGCCGCGGCTCCGCGTCGGGTGAGACGAACGCGGCGAACTGCGGGATCAGCATGAGCTGGCCCGTCGGGTGCCAGTAGAACGCTTCGACGCGGCTGAGATTGTAGAACCGCACGGGGGCGAGCCCCGTCTCCTCCAGCAGCTCCCGGCGCGCCGCGGCTTCGGGCGACTCGTCCGCCTCGATGGTGCCGTGCACCGTTTCCCACGACCCCGCGTTGCGCCCGCCGGCGGCGCGCCGCAGGACCAGTACCTCGAGTCCCGCGGCCGCCTCGCGTAGCACGAATGTGTCCACGAACCCGACGCGAACGCCGGTCACAGCCCGGGCGCGCTACCGCCGCCTGGTGAGCACCGCTTCGAGTCGCGCGGACAGCGCGCGTGCCCTGAACGGCTTGGTGAGGAAGTCGTCCGCCCCGAGCTCGAACACGCGGACTTCGTTGTCCTCATCGCCCTTGGCGGTCAGTACGATCACCGGGATGCCCGCGGTGACGGGCCGGCTGCGCAGGTGCGACAGCACGCCGTACCCATCGAGCCCCGGCAGGTTGAGATCCAGCACGATGACGTCGGGACCCATGCGGTCCACCTGGTCGAGGGCCTGCACCCCGTCCCGCGCCTCGCCGACCAGATAGCCTTCGCGCTCCAGCAGGTCCTTCATCACGCGGCGCAGGCTGTCCTCGTCGTCCACCAGCAGCACCTTGCGCTGTTTCCCGGGGGCGGATTGGCGGGGCGGCGCCTGCTCGTCCAGCAAATCGAAGGTCGCGCTCAGGTCCGCGGCCGGTGCCGGCGCCGAGTGACGGGGCACCGGGGCGGGCGGCGGAGCGGCGACGACGGGAGCCGGCGGGGCCACCGGAACGGCGAGCGCGGCCGGCTGGGCCTCGCCCGTCGGCGCGGGGGCCGTCGCGGGCGTCCGGCGGCGCGGCGGGTCGGCGTGCTCCGCCTCTTCCTCCTGGGGAACGTCCACGACGCGCATCAGCTCGTCGATGCTCGTCTCACCGCGCAGGACGTGCTGCAATCCGCTCTCCCACAGTCCCTTCATGCCGCCCCGCCGGGCGGCGATCATGATCTTGTCCGCCGTCTCCCCCGCCGCCACGCGCCGCTCGAGCTCCGGCGTCATGGTCATGATCTCCATGATGGAGAACCGGCCGCGGTAGCCCGTCATGGCGCACTCGGGGCATCCGGCCGCCCGATAGAGCGGCGTCTCGCTCGGCAGCCAGCGCTTGAGCCGCTCCGGCGGCGTCTCCATCCACACTTCCTTGCACGTCGGGCACAGCCGCCGCATCAGCCGCTGGGCCACGACGCCGCGGAGCGCGGCGGCGATCTTGTAGGCCTCGACGCCGATGTCCACCAGGCGCGTGATCGCGTTCGCCGCGTCGTTGGTGTGGAGCGTGGAGAGCACGAGGTGCCCCGTCAACGACGCCTGCACCGCGATCTGGGCAGTCTCCCGATCGCGGATCTCGCCCACGAGCACCACGTTGGGGTCCTGGCGCAGGATCGAGCGCAGCGCCGCCGCGAACGTGAGACCGGTCTTCTCCTGCACCTGCACCTGCACGATGCCCTGCATACGGTACTCGACCGGATCCTCGACCGTGACGATGTTCACGCCCTCGCTCTTGATCAGGTTGATCGCGGAGTAGAGCGTCGTCGTCTTGCCGGACCCCGTGGGTCCCGTGCAGAGGATGATCCCCTCGTGGTTCTCGAGCAGCTGCTTGATGATGTCGGCCTCGCCCGGATTGAGGCCGAGCGATTCGAGCGACTTGACGGTGGCCCGCGAGTCCAGCACGCGGATCACGACCTTTTCGCCGAGCGACGCCGGCAGCGTGGAAACCCGCAGGTCGATGGGCTGGCCGGCGACCGCGACCCGGGCGCGTCCGTCCTGCGGCCGCAACCGGTCGGCGATGTCGAGCGACGACATGATCTTGATGCGTGAGATGACCGGAATGCCCGCCGCGCGCGGGATCTTCATCACCTGGCGCAGCACGCCGTCGATCCGGTAGCGGACGGCGACGCCGCCCTCCTCGGGCTCGATGTGGATGTCGCTCGCCCGGGACGTGATCGCTTCGGATACGATCAGGTCCACCAGCCGCACCACCGGACGCTGGCTCGCCTCCTCGGCGGAGACCCCGAGGTCCTCGAGCGGCGTCTCGTCCTGCAGCTGGACCAGCTCCGCGGCCTCGTCCATGCCCTCGAGCAGGCGGTCGAGCGCCTTCTCCGGCCGGTACAGCTCGTCGAGCTTGTCGGAGATCCGGGGTGGTGACGCGAGCAGCATGCGGATTTCGCGCCCGGTGGCAAAGGCGAGCGCCTTCTCCGCATCGAGATCGAACGGGTTCGCGGTCGCCACCTCGAGGAACGAATCCGTGAGCCGCATCGGCACGATGCGGTAGCGGCGGGCGACCTGCTCGGGCACGGTGCCCCGGACGCCGGGGTCGGCCACCGCCAAGTCGGCGATCTTGATCCGAAACCGCTCCGACAACGTGGCCAGGATCTGGTCGTCCGTGGCGACCTTGGCGCGCACCGCGGACTCCCACAGCGTGCTGGACGGCTCCGCATTGCCCCGGATGGCGGCCAACTGCTCGCCGGTGAGGATGCTCTCGAGCGACCCGGCCAGCCATTCGTCTGGGAAGACGATATCCGTCATAGGTTTACAAGATAGTAGGATGCCCGGTCAGAGGATATCCCAGAAATCCCGCGTCACGTCGCATCCGAACCGCAGCCGCTCGCCCTGCAGGCCATATCCGGCATCGCATCGCAGGATTCCGAGCCATTCCAGGGCGACGCCGAGCGTGACGCGCGTGCCGGCGATCGGGCGCCACGGCACCGCCCCCGCGCGCCCGATGGCGCCCCCGGCCCATCCCGCCGCCGCGAACGGTGCGACGGTGAGGCGACCCGGGGTGCGCGCGAACGGGCCGAGGGGCACCGTCGGCACGGGGACCGGCACGCGCCACTCGGCGTGCACCACCGCCGCGCGCCGGCCGCCCCAGACGCGAAACGCGTCGCCCGGCAGCGTGCCCCGCCCGCCGAGCACGAACGAGCGATGCGCCGGTGTCGCGGCGTCCGCCGCCCCGCCGGTGGCGCGCACCAGAAGGCGCGTGCCACCCGCGGGCACGAGGAGGTGACCGACGACGGCAACCCGCACGTAGCCTGCCGCGCCGTCCGGCCGGCCGGCCTCGACGGTGAGGTCGACCGCCGCGTCGCGCCGCACCGCGAAGCCGGAGCTCGCGCGCCGCAGCCGAACCTGGGCGCGACGCACGCCGCCCGCGGCCAGGTCGGGGTTCGCACGATAGGCTCCGCTCGCCGGCGCAGTGCGCACCGCCACCCCCTCCACCTCCTCCCATCCCACGTGGGCCCCGAATTCCCACCGTACGCCGAGGGGCTGGCGGTAGCCGACCCGGGCGCCGCGCGCCAGGTAGTAGTCACCGTAATCGCGCCCCAGCTCCTGGGCGCTGAAGCTGTTGACGAGGCGCGAGCCCACCGGCCAATCGGACACGTCCCGCACCTCGCGAAATGCCGCGAGCCACGGACCGGCGCGGCCACTCGACGGCCCGACGTCGAGTCGCGCCTTGACCCGCTCGTCCGCGAAGCCAAACCCGGCGAGCGCCCGGACTTCCCAGCCGTCCCGTGGCCGCACCGACACCCCGCCGCCCAACGTCACGCCCTCGACCCGGTTCACATGGGCAAGATCGCTGAGCGCGCGCGTGGCGAGGCCGGGAGGCCGCCGCGTCGTGAGCGTGCGGCCACCCGCGACGCGCATGACCTGCATCCGGACGGCCTCGAGGTCGGTGCGGCGCACCGGCCCGGCCACGTCGCGCAACGCGGTCTCGAGCGGCAGCGACCAGACGACCGAGTCGCGCTGCACCTTGGGCAGCGCCACGATCTCGGGGCCGTGGAACCACCGTTCCGCGAGCCCCAGGTTCAGCTCGTAGGCCTCGATTTCCCAGCGCCCCCGGATGATGCCGCGCACCGGCAGGTCGAGCCACGTCGCCCGCCGCCGGATCTCGATTTCCTGCCGGTAGGGGAGCCAGTACCGCTCCTCGATCAGGGCATTGTCGAGCACGATGCTCAGATCTTCGATCTGCCGGTCGACGTAGGTGGTCGGCGTGAAGCTGAAGACGAGGCGCACGAGATCGGCGCCGGCGAGATCGACGTACAGCGACCCCAGGAGACCCGGCGCCCGGAAGTCCTTGGGACGCACGGCGAGCTCCGCGACCCGCACCGCGCGGTCGGGGAGGCGCAGCGTGATCGTGTCGCCGAGGGCGAAGTCGTAGCGATCGAGCCCGATGGGTCCCAGCGGGTGCGGCACGTCGCGGACCTCGTCGCCCTCCCCGAGGCGGATCACCGGGCCAAAGTTGTTCTGGACGATGCCGAGGTGATCGATGTGATAGTTGATGTCGGTCGGCAGGTCCGCCCGGTCGCGCCAGCCGATGATGCGCTGCTTGCTGAGCCCCGGGGCCTTCCAGTACACTTCCAGCTCGAGTTGGTCGGTCTTGATGAGGCGGGGTGGTCCCGAGAGCTCCTCGCCGAGCTGCCCGAGGAAGAACACGAATCCATGCGCTACGGCCCGGTAGTCGCGGAGCGTGGTGTCGCCGGCGGTGCGGGCGCGTCGCTGGATGGCCCGCTCGGCGAGTTGGAGGGCGTCGGGACTGTTCCACGTCTGCGCGGCGGCGGCGGAGGCGCACGTGCAGGCCACCCCGAGCGCCGCCGCGCACATCAGCGGGGCGCGGGGCATCGCCGCGCAATCTCACCGGCCCGGCTCCGGCGGGCAAGCGCGGGTTTGCTGGCGACCGCCGTCCTGGCGTGCGCGGGGAGCACCCCCACCGGGCCCACCGGCACTCCGCGCGATGCGCTGCTCGCGCTGCCGCGCACGGACATCGATCCCCCGTCCCCGCGCACCTTCGCCGTGCGGAATCACATTCCGGAGACGTTTCGCCTCACGCACACGGATGGCGCGGCCACGCTCTTCGCCGAGTTCCTGTTCACGCCCGGCAGCATCCTGTCCGCCAACGGCGTCGCCGTGTGCGACACGTGCACCGTGTTCGTGACCGTGACGCCGATGGCCGGGGTGTACGGGTTCACCATCGGGCCCGCCAGCCTCGTGTTCTCGGCGGTGGGATCCCCGGTCGTCTCGCTGTCGTTCGGCACGTACGGCGATCTCTCGGTGCACGCCACGAGCCCGCGCTACCCCACACCCGCCGACTACTCCCAAGCGCTCGCCGTGTGGTACGAACGGGCCCCCGGCCTGTGGGAGGAAGAGCGCAGCAGCGGGCACGTCTCCGGCTCGGTGGTCGCGAGCGCGGTGGACGTCCCCGCCCCGCACATTCTCGCCGCGCCGCGGTGATCCCCGCCGCCGCCGACCTCCTCCGGCACGCAGCGAGCGGAGCGGTCGTCCCCATCGTCCGCGAGGTGGTCCTCGACGCCGACACGCCCGTCGCCGCGTACGCCAAGATCGCCCGGCCGCCGTTCGGGTTCCTCCTCGAGTCGGCGGTGGGCGGCGAGCGCTGGGCGCGCTACTCGTTCCTCGGGACGGAGCCGCGCGAGGTCTGGCGCTATCGCGGGCGGGACGTGGAGCGCTGGACGCCGGCGGCCGGCTGGGAGCCGCAGGAACCCACCGACGATCCGCTGGCGCACCTCGCCGCCCGCGTGCGGCGGGCGAGCCCGGCGCCCGCCCCCGGTCTCCCACCGTTCATCGGCGGGGCCGTCGTCTGCCTGAGCTACGACCTGGTGCGCCGCTACGAGCGCCTCGGCGCGCCGCCGCCCGACACCCTGGGCACGCCGGACGCCGTCGTCCTGATCGTCGACACTGTCGTGGTGCTGGACAATCTGCGCGGCCGGGCGGTCCTGGCCGCCACCGTCGAGGTGCCGCCGGACGCGAGCCCCGTCGAGCGGGCGCGGCTCGGCGCGGTGGCGGAAGATCGGCTGGACCGGCTCGCGACGCGGCTGCGGGCGCCGCATGCCCTGGCCCCGCTGGCGTCGACGGCCGCCGATCCGGTCCCCGCGACGTCGCGGTACGCGCCGGACGCGTACGAGCGGGACGTCAGTCGGCTGCTCGACCACATCGCCCGCGGCGACATCTTCCAGGCCGTGCTGTCGCGCCGGTTGGAGGTGCCGGGCGCGGTCGACGCGTTCCTGCTGTACCGGGCGTTGCGGGCGTTGAACCCGGCCCCGTATCTCTTCTTCCTGGCACTCGACGATCACGCGTACCTCGGCAGCTCACCCGAGGTGCTCGTCCGGGTCGCCGACCGCGAAGTGACGGTCCGGCCCATTGCCGGGACGCGGGCGCGCGGGGCGACGCCGGCGGACGACGAAACGCTCGCCGCCGAGCTGCGCGCCGACGAGAAAGAGCGGGCGGAGCATCTGATGCTGGTGGATCTCGGTCGCAACGACGTCGGTCGCGTGGCGGCCTACGGCTCCGTCCGAGTCACGGAGCTGCTCGCGCTCGAGCGGTACTCGCACGTGATGCATCTCGTCAGTGAAGTGCGCGGAACGCTCCAGTCCGGGTACGACGCGATCGACGCGTTGCGCGCCTGCTTTCCCGCAGGGACCGTCACGGGCGCGCCCAAAGTGCGCGCCATGCAGCTGCTGGACACGCTCGAGCCGGAGCGGCGCGGTCCCTACGCGGGGGCCGTCGGGTACGTCGGATGGGGCGCCCAGACCCTGGACACCGCCATCGCGATCCGCTCGGCGCTGGTGCTCCACGACCGCGTCGTCCTCCAGGCGGGCGCCGGCGTGGTCGCCGACTCGGTGCCGGCGCGCGAGCTTGCCGAGGCGGACGCCAAGGCGCGGGCCGTGCTCGCGGCCGTCGCCCTCGCCAAAGCCACGGCCTGACGCGTATATTCGCGGACCGTGTTCAAGCTGCTCTCCACTTCGGGCGATCAGACGATCGAGCTGCAACCCGGCCGGATGCTGATCGTGGGTCGGGCGGTGACCAGCGATGTCCCGATCTACGACCCGACCATCTCCCGCAAGCACGCCGAGCTCGCCCCCACCGCGGGCGGCGTCCGTGTCAAGGACCTCGGGTCGTCCAACGGCACGTTTCTCAACGGTGCCCGGATCACCGAGGCGGACGCGAGCTCCAATGACGTCATCACCTTCGGGAAGGTCGCCTTCCGCGTGGTCGATGTCGCGCCGCCCGCCGGACGCACCCCCACCCCCGCCGCCAAGGTCAACACGGACGTCGGCTCGCCCGCGCCCGGAGCGACGATCGTACGCCAGCTGCCGGTCTCGGTCTCGGGCGGCGTGCCGGCGATCGTCGGCGAGCTGCCCCCGGGGCCCTCGCACCTCAAAGTCAGCGGGCAATCGCAGGCGGAGCGCCGCGAGAAGACGCTGTCCCTGCTGCTGGAGATCTCGAAGGAGCTGTCGAAGCAGCAGGAGCTCGACCGACTGCTCGACAAGGTGGTGGACTTCACGTTTCAGATCATGGCCGTGGACCGCGTCTCGATCCTCCTGCTCGACGAGCGGACGAGCGAGCTCGTGCCACGCGTCTCGCGCAGCCGGATGGGGGAAGCCAGCGCGGCACGGCACGTTCCCCAGTCCATCGCGCGCAAGGCGGTGCAGGATCGCGTCGCCATCCTGTCCGACAACGCCGCCGCCGACGACCGCTTCAAGGGCAAGTCGATCCTCATTCAGAGCGTGCGCAGCGCCATGTGCACACCGTTGATGGGGACGGACCAGAAAGTCCTCGGCATCCTGTACGTCGACAACCAGACGGCGATCCACTCGTTCGGCGACGAGGACCTGGAATTCCTGATCGCGTTCGGCGGTCTCACCGCCGTGGCCATTGAGAACTCGCAGCTCTCGGAGCGGATCCGCCGCGAGGCGATGGTGCTGTCGAATTTCCAGCGCTACTTCTCGCCCAACCTCGCCGCGCAGATCGCGTCGCAGCAGGCCGCCGTCCAGCTGCGCGGCGACAAGAAGCCCGTGGTGATCTTCTTCTCCGACATCCGGGGATTCACGTCGATGTCGGAGACGATGAGCCCCGACGCCATCGCGACGCTGCTGACCGAGTATTTCACGGAAATGGTGGACATCGTCTTCGAGCACGGTGGCACGCTCGACAAGTTCATGGGCGACGCCATCATGGCCTTGTGGGGCGCCCCCATCGCGCACGAGGACGACGCGGACCGCGCCATGCAGTGCGCCTTGGATCAACTGGCGGTGCTGGTGAAGATGAACGAGAAGTGGAAGGAACAGGGCCGGCCGCGGGTCGGGATCGGCATCGGGATCAACTTCGGCGAGGTGTTCGCCGGCAACATCGGCTCGAACCGCCGGCTCGAGTACACGGTGATCGGCGACGCCGTCAATACCGCGAGCCGCCTCTGCTCGTCCGCGGGTCCGAACGAGATTCTCATCTCCGAGGCCTTCTACCGCGCCCTGAAACGGCCCCCGCCCGTTGAGGCGCTCGAGCCGATCCAGGTCAAGGGCAAATCGCACCGCCTGCCAGTCTACCGCATCACCCCGTAGGCGTCAGGCCCCGTACCGGTACGGCCGGCCGAAGCGGGCCAGCAGGTCCAGCGCCAGCCGCAGCGGCAGTCCCATCACCCCAAAGAAGTCCCCCTCCACTCGCTCGATCAGCGGGGCGCCCAGTCCCTGGATGGCGTACGCGCCCGCTTTGTCGAGCGGCTCTCCGGTCGCCACGTACGCCGCGAGGTGTGTGTCATCGGCCGTGCGGAACGTCACGAGCGACACATCGAGCGCATCCTCGATCCGCTCGCCCCGGGCAACCGCGACGGCAGTCATGACCTCGTGCGTGCGGCCCTGCAGGGACCGCAGCATCGCCACCGCGTCCGCCGGATCCGCCGGCTTGCCGAACAGCCGGCCGCCCAGCACCACGGTCGTGTCCGCCGCGAGCACCACGGCCGCCGGCGCCGTGCCGGCCACGGCACCGGCCTTCGCGCGGGCGAGCCGCCGCACGTAATCGGGCGGGGTCTCGCCCGGCAGCGGCGTCTCGTCCACGTCGGGCGGCACGACGCGGTGCGGGATCCGCAGCATCTCCAACAGCTGCCGGCGCCGGGGGCTGCCGCTGGCGAGGAGGATGGGATCGCTCACCGCTCGAGGAGCAGCGTGACCGGGCCCGCGTTCACGAGCTCCACCTCCATGGTGGCGCCGAACATCCCGGTTGCGACCGTGCCACCGCCCCCGCGGGTGCGCAGCAGCGCCACGAACTGCTCGTACAGCGGGATCGCCACCTCGGGAGCGGCCGCGTCCGTGAAGCTCGGCCGCCGGCCCTTGCGCGCGTCACCGTACAGCGTGAACTGCGGCACGACGAGGATGCCGCCACTGACCTCGGCGAGCGCGAGGTTCATCCGGCCTTCCGGATCGGCGAACAGTCGCAGCCCCAGGATCTTGTCCGCCATCCATTCGAGCGTCTCCGGCGTGTCCGCCGGGGAGAACCCCGCCAGCACGAGGTACCCGACCGCGATCCGCCCGGTGACGCCGCCGCCGACGCGGACCTCGGCCCGGGACACGCGCTGGAGGACGACCCTCATGCCGGGCGGGCCCCGCGTCCGGTCATTCCACCGTGACGCTCTTGGCGAGGTTGCGGGGCTGATCCACGTTGCACCCGCGGCGCACGGCGACGTAGTAGGCGAGCAGCTGGAGCGGGAGCACGGTGAGCGCGGGGGTGAGCAGGTCCAGCGTCTCCGGGATCTCAACGACGTCATCGGCGAGCCGCGCGACGCCCGTGTCGCCCTCGGTCACGATGGCGATCACGCGACCGCCCCGGGCCTTCACTTCCTCGACGTTGCTCACCACTTTCTGATAGACCGCGTCGCCGGGCGCCACGAAGACCACGGGCATCAGATCGTCGATCAGCGCGATCGGGCCATGCTTCATCTCCGCGGCCGGATAGCCCTCGGCGTGGAGGTAGCTGATCTCCTTCAGCTTGAGCGCGCCTTCCAGCGCCACCGGGAAGTTGTACCCACGGCCCAGGTAGAGGACGTTCGTCGCCCGCGCCAGCCGCTCGGCGAGCTGCTCGATCGCGCTCGCCCGCGCGAGGACGCGCTCCACCAGCCCCGGCAGCTCGGCCAGCGCGCGCACCACCTGGCGACCCTGCAGGATGGACAGGGACCGCAGGCGGCCCAGCTGCAGCGTGAGCAGCGCCAGCGCCGCGATCTGGCTCGTGAAGGCCTTGGTGCTCGCCACGCCGATCTCCGGGCCGGCGTGCAGGTAGATACCGCCGTCGACTTCGCGCGCGATGGTACTGCCGACGACGTTCACGAGTCCGAGGGTGGTGGCGCCGCGACGCTTGGCCTCGCGCAGCGCCGCCAGCGTGTCCGCCGTCTCACCCGACTGGGACACGCCCACCACCAGCGTCCGGTCGTCGACGATCGGGTTGCGGTAGCGGAACTCGGACGCGTACTCGACTTCGGTCGGCAGGCGCGCCAGCTCTTCCATCATGTATTCGCCGATCAGCGCGGCGTGCCACGAGGTCCCGCAGGCGGTGATGACGATCCGGTTGATTCGCAGCAGCTCGTCGTCGGAGAGGTTCAGGCCGCCGAGGCGCACGGTGCCCTCCTCTTCCAGGAGCCGCCCGCGCAGCGTGTTCCGGATGCTCTCCGGCTGCTCCATGATCTCCTTGAGCATGAAGTGCGGGTACCCGCCGCGCTCGATGGCGGCGAGATCCCAGTCCACCTGCGTGATCGCCTTGGCCTTTTCGACGGCGCGCAGGTCCAGGATGCGGTGGCCGTGCGGCGTGACGACGGCGATCTCGCCATCGTCCAGGTAGACGACCGAGCGGGTGTGCGCCAGCACCGCCGAGGCGTCGGACGCGACGAAATTCTCACCGCTGCCGACGCCGATGAGCAGCGGTGATCCGTGTCGCGCGGCGATGATCGTCTCGGGCTCGCGGGTGGCCGCCAGGGCGATGCCGTACGTGCCCTCCACCTGCCGCAGGGCGGCCGCGACCGCGTCCAGCAGGCTGCCGCCCCGGCCGTACAGGTCCTCGATGAGATGGACCAGCACCTCGGTGTCCGTGTCGGACCGGAAGACGTGCCCCCGCTCGCTCAGCGCGGTGCGCAGCGCGGTCGCGTTCTCGATGATCCCGTTGTGCGCGAGGGCGAGCGTGCCCCCGCAATCGACGTGCGGGTGCGCGTTGATCTGGGTCGGCGCGCCGTGGGTCGCCCAGCGCGTGTGCGCGATCCCCGTCGTCCCGCGCGGCAGCCCGGCCGCGAGTGCCGCCTCCAGAGCCGCGATCCGGCCGGCCGCCTTGTGGATCTCGAACCGTCCCTCGTCGATCACCGCCAGGCCCGCCGAGTCGTAGCCGCGGTACTCGAGCCGCCGCAGCCCTTCCAGCAGCAGCCCCGCCGCCTGGCGCGCCCCGGTGTACCCTACGATGCCGCACATAGCCGCTTGGCCTCGTCGACCAGCCGATCCGCCTCGGCGCGCGTCGGCGCCTCGGCGATCAGTCGAATGATGGGTTCCGTGTTGCTGGGCCGCACGTGGAGCCAGCCGGCCTCCAGTCCGAGGCGCAGGCCGTCCTGCGCGTCCACGTCCGCGCCCGGAAACCGGCCGCGCAGGGCCGCATAGACCGGCTCGAGGGCGGGGCCGCGCGGCGTCTTGCCCTTCACGATCACGTAACGTGGGGCGTCCGCCACCAGTTCCGACAGGGGCCGTCCTGCGCGCGCGAGATAGGCGACCACGAGGGCCGCGCCCACCGGCGCGTCGCGACCCACGTGGACGCGGGGGTACATGACGCCGCCGTTCCCTTCGCCGCCGATGACCGCGCCGATTTCGACCATCGTGCGGGCGACGTGCGCCTCGCCCACGGGGGTCCGCACGAGGTCCGCGCCGCAGTCGCGCGCGGCATCCGCCACGACCAGTGACGTGGACAGGTTGCACACCACGGTGGGCCGCCGGCCGGTCCGCGGGCCCCGTCCTCGGTCCCGGCTCTCCCGTCCCAGAACCGCTCGGATTGCCAGCGCGAGCGTGTAATCCTCGCCGATGGGGCGGCCCCGCTCGTCCACCAGGGCGAGCCGGTCCACATCGGGGTCCACCGCCATGCCGACGTCGGCCTTGGTGCGCCGCACCAGGCGGCCGAGGGCACCCAGGTGCTCGGGGATGGGCTCGGGCGGCCGGGGGAAACGGCCGTCGGGTGCGGTGTTGATGGCGGTCACGCGGCACCCCAGGCGTTCGAGCAGCGCCGGCATGATCACGCCGCCCGCGCCGCGCACGCAATCGAGCGCGACCCGGAGGCGGCGGCGTGGGCGGCGCACGGCGAGCTCCGGCAGGGCGAGGACGGCCCGCATGTGGCGCTCGAGCGCACCCGCGTCCGCCCGGACGTCGCCGACGGCCGACCAGTCGGCGCGCGGCAGGTCACCGCCGCGCACCCGCGCGGCGACGCGCTCGGCATCCGCCGCAGAAAGGAAGATCCCGTCGGGCCCGATGAACTTGAGCGCGTTCCATTCGATCGGATTGTGGCTGGCGGTGAGCATGACGCCGCCCGCCGAGTGGTGGTGCTCGACGGCGAGCTGGGCGGTGGGCGTGGTGACGAGGCCGAGATCGATCACGTCGCAGCCTACCGACTGGAGACCGGCCGCGGCCGCGCGCGCGAACATCGGGCCCGACGTACGGGCGTCTCGCGCCAGGACCATCGCGGGGCGGCGCGGGCGACGCCCCGTCCCCCGTCCCCCGTCCCCCGTCCCCCAGAGCCCGAAGGCCGCCGCCCAGCGAGCCACCGTCTCCGGCGTGAGGTCCGTCCCCACGATGCCGCGGACGCCGGACACGCTGACCATCAGGGTTGCGCTCATGGAGTCGATGCGGGACGGGGGAGCGCGTCAGCGGCCGTTCGGGTCAGTCCGCGGCGAATTCCCGCGTGCTCCCCGGCAGCTGCAGCGCGGTCGGCGTGGCGATCGGCAGCTCGTCGGCGGGGAACGCCGCGAGAAACGCGTCCACGACTTCGGGGTCGAACTGGACGCCGCGCCCCGTGCGCAGCTCGTTGAGCGCCCGTTCGATGGCGAGGCCCGATCGATAGGGCCGCGCGCTCGTCATGGCGTCGAACGCGTCGGCGACGCTCGCGATGCGCACGGCCACGGGGATCGCGTCGCCGCGCAGGCCGTCCGGCAGCCCGCTCCCATCGAGTCGCTCGTGGTGCGAGCGCACGATGGCCAACGCCGTCGGCTGGTCCTTGAGCAGCGGACTGAGAATCCGGGCGCCGATCAGCGGATGCTCCATGATGTGCTGGTACTCTTCGTTCGTCAGGCGATCCGGCTTGTGGAGGATCTCTTCGCGCACGCCGATCTTGCCGATGTCGTGCAGGTTCGCACCCAGCGCCAGCGTGTCGATCTCCTCGGCGGTGAGTCCGAGCCCGTGCGCGGTGCCCACGGCGTACGCCGCCACCCGGGTCGAGTGTCCGCGCAGGTACGCGTCTTTCGCCTCGAGCGCCACCGCCAGCGCCTGCACGCCCTCGAGGAAGAGCTCGCCGATTCGGCGCGCCTGGACCCGCACGCGCTCCTCGAGGTCCCGCTGGTATTCGCGGTTCTCCAGAATCAGCCGTCGCTTGTCGAGCGCTTGATAGACGCGCGCCCGGACTTCTTCGAGCTGAAACGGCTTCGCGATGTAGTCCATCGCGCCCATCTGGAGCGCCGCTACGGCGCTCTCGGCCTCGGCGACCGCGGTCACCAGGATGAACGCCGTTCCGGGCCAACGCTGCGCGATCTCGCGGAGCAGCGCGATCCCGTCCATGACCGGCATGCGGACGTCGGAGATGACGAGCGACGCCGGCTGGCGCTCCATCTCGGACAGCGCCTCCGCCCCCGAGGCCGCCTCGCGGCAGCTGAACCCCTCCCCGGTGAGCAGTCGCACCAGCACCGCGCGCAAGCGCGGCTCGTCGTCGACAACGAGGCAGTCCTTCACGCCAGCGGTGGTGCGCAGCGTCATGCAACCGTTCCTCGGTCCAGGGGAGCCCGCGCGCGCGGCCGGGCGGGAGCGTCCAGGGCTAGCCCGGCTGCGCCGCGGCGAGAAACTCGCGGACCGTCGTGACGAGTTGCGTGAACTCGCGCTGCTCCCGTCCGACCTTGCCCGCCCGGGTTTCCCCCGTCAACCGCCCCATCATCTCCATCGCCCGCCGCAACCGAAACCGCTGCATCACCCCCGGGGCGTCGGGTGAGCTCGCGGCGGTCATGACGGCCCAGACCCGCGTGCGCAGTTCGTCCACCGCCGTCTTGAGATCCTCGAGCCCCGCCGGCGGGATGCGTCCCTCCGACAGGCTGTAATCCAGATCCCGGACGTGTGCTCGGAGAGCGGCAACTTGGACGTGCGGCGAGCTCACGGTCACCTCCTGCGAGGCCTGGCGTGCAATGCGGTGGTTCGAACTCGAACATAGTAACCTTCGCTTGCCGCTCAGAACAGCCGTCGGTAACGTTCCGGCATGGCCCGCGCCGCCGATGACGATCTGACCCGCCGGTTCGCCACCCGCGCCGTCCACGCCGGGCTGACGGCCGACCCCCTGGCCGGCGCCGTCATGACGCCGATCTACCAGACGTCCACCTACGTCCAGGACGGGCTGGGTCGGCACAAGGGCTACGAGTACGCCCGCACGCGTAACCCGACGCGGGAGGCGCTCGAGCGCAACGTCGCCGCCCTCGAGGGCGGGCGCCACGGCTTCGCGTTCGGCTCCGGCCTCGCCGCACTCGACACCGTGCTCAAGCTGCTGTCCGAAGGCGACCACGTCGTCTGCGGCGAGAACGTGTACGGCGGCACCCACCGACAGATGACCCACGTCTGGTCGCGCCTGGGGCTGCGCTTCACCTTCGTGGATCCCGGCGACCTCGCCGCCGTCGCGGCGGCCGTCACGCCGCGCACGCGCATGGTCTTCGCCGAGACGCCGACGAACCCGATGATGCGGCTATGCGATCTGGCGGCCACCAGCGAGATCGCCCGGCGGGGCGACGCGCTGTTCGTGGTGGACAACACGTTCGCGACGCCGTTCTTCCAGCGCCCCCTGGGCTTCGGGGCCGACATCGTCCTGCACTCGACCACGAAGTACCTCAATGGCCACTCCGACATGGTCGGTGGCCTGCTCGTGACGGACCGCGACGACCTGGCCGAGCGGCTGGGATTCCTCCAGAACGCGTGCGGGGCCATCCCCGGACCGTTCGATTGCTGGCTCGCCTTGCGGGGCACGAAGACCCTGCCGCTGCGTATGCGCCAGCACGATGCAAACGGCCGCGCCCTCGCCCAATGGCTGGAACAGCACTCCAAGGTCGTACGGGTGTATTACCCGGGACTGGCGTCGCACCCGCAACACGCGCTCGCCTGCGCGCAGATGGCGGGCTTCGGCGGCATGCTGAGCTTCGAGCTGGGCGATCCCGCGCGCGCGCGCCGGCTGGTCGAGCGCACGCGGGTCTTCGCCTTGGCCGAGTCCCTGGGCGGTGTCGAGAGCCTGATCGGCCACCCCGCGTCGATGACGCACGCCAGCGTGCCCCCCGACCTGCGCGCGGCGATGGGGCTGACCGACAGCCTGATCCGCCTGTCGGTCGGGATCGAGGACGTGGACGACCTGAAGGAGGATCTGGACCAGGCGTTCTCGCAGGCCTGACGTTGCGGGCTGAAACCGCGGCCCGAATGCCGCGTACGGTCATTCTACCTCAGACGGATACACACTCATGACGGACGCGACACTCCCGACCGAGCGACCCCGCAAGATCCTGACGCAGATCGCCGCGGTCACCTGGGAGCACCCCGCGGACCGCGCGGCGCTGCAAACGCTGCGCGCCGTGCCGGGCTTCGACGAGGTGGTCAAGAAAGTGGTCGGCGCGCTCGGCGAGCGCGGGATCCGACTGCTGTTCCAGGCCAACGCGGTGCGCGTCGGTCCCACGCAGTTTCCACGGCTGAACGCCCTGTACACCGACGTGGTCACCACGATGGACTGGAGCGAGCGGCCCGACCTGTTCGTCTCGCAGACGCCGTTCGTGAACGCCGGCGCCTTCGGGATGGACAAGCCGTTCATCGTCATCAACTCCGCAGCCCTCGCGCTGCTCGATGACGACGAACTGCGGGTGCTGCTCGGCCACGAGCTGGGGCACGTGATGAGCGGTCACGCGCTGTATCACACCATCATGGTCCTCATTCTCAACGTGAGCCTGGGCTTCCTGCCGTTCCTGGCGGGCATCGTCATCCTCCCGATCCAGCTGGCCCTGCTCGAGTGGTTCCGCAAGAGCGAGCTGTCGAGCGACCGGGCGGGCCTCGTGGCCGCCCAGGACCCCGGCGCCACCATGCGGATGTTCCTCAAATTCGCGGGCGGCGGCGACATGAAGCAGATGGATCTGGACGCGTTTCTGATTCAGGCACGCGAGTACGAGGAGATGGGCGGCGCGCTGGACCGCGTCTTCAAGGTCCTCAACACGATGGGCAAGACGCACCCGTTCAACACGCTGCGGGCGGCAGAGCTGCAACGCTGGATCGAGGCCGGCCATTACGACCGGATCCTGCGCGGTGAGTACACCAGGCGCGGCACCGAGTCCGAGGCGCGGCCGATCGAGCCGGACCTCGACGAGGCGCGCGACTATTACGTGAAAGAAGCCAAGGCCGTCGTGAACGACGTGGTGGATTCGGCCAAACGTGCCGCCCAGGCCTTCAGCGACGCCCTGAAGAAGAAGTGAGGATTCTGGTGGTCGGCGGCGGCGGCCGCGAGCACGCGCTCTGCTGGGCGCTGGCTCGCGACGCCGCCCCGGGCACCCGGCTGTTCGCCGCCCCGGGCAACCCGGGCACGGCGGCCCTCGCGACCAACCTGCCCGTCGCGGCGACGGCGCTCGACGGCCTCGTCGCCGCCGTCACCCACCACGACATCGATCTCACCATCGTCGGGCCGGAGGCGCCCCTCGCCGCGGGGCTCGCCGATCGCCTGCGCGCCGCGGGCCGGGCCGTGTTCGGGCCCGGCGCCGCGGCCGCGCGGCTCGAGGCGTCCAAGGCATTCGCCAAGGAGATCATGGCGGCCGCCGACGTTCCGACCGCCGCGAGCGCGACGTTCCACGATCTGACCGCCGCCTTGCGCCACATCGCATCGCACGACGAGCCGCTGGTCGTCAAGGCGTCGGGCCTGGCCGCGGGGAAAGGCGCGCTCGTCTGCGACACGCGGGCGAGCGCCGCCGACGCGGCGCGCGCGATGCTCGGAGAGGGCCGCTTCGGTGACGCCGGACGCGAGGTGGTGATCGAGCGATTCCTCGAGGGCGAGGAGCTGTCGGTGCTCGCGCTGACGGACGGCGAGCGCCTCGTGCTGCTCCCGCCCGCACAGGACCACAAGCGGCTCGGCGAAGGCGACACGGGACCCAACACCGGGGGCATGGGCGCGTACGCGCCCGTCTCGCTCTCGACCCCCGATCTGCTCGACCGCGTGCGGCGGGAGATTCTGGAGCCCACGCTGCGCGAGATGGCGCGACGCGGCACGCCCTACCAGGGCGTGCTGTACGCGGGACTGATGATCACCCCCGGCGGCGCGCCGGCGGTGATCGAATTCAACTGCCGATTCGGCGATCCCGAAGCGCAGGCGGTGCTGCCCGTGCTCCCCGCCGGCGCCACGACGCACCTGGCGGAGATCGCCCGGGGCGAGTGGCGTCCGACCGACCCTGTATTGCTGCCCGTCGGGGCGGCGGTGACCACCGTCCTCGCCGCGCCCGGCTATCCCGATGCGCCCGAAGCGGGCGCCGCGATCCGGATTCCCGACGACCTGAGCAGCGACGTGCTGGTGTTCCACGCGGGCACGGCGCGCGACGCCCATGGCGTGCTGCGGGTGAAGGGCGGCCGCGTCCTGAACGTCACGGCCCGCGCGACGACGGTCGCCGCGGCCGCGGACGCGAGCCGCGCCGCCGGCGCCCGGATCGAGTTCGCCGGCAAGACCTGGCGCCGCGACATCGCGTGGCGAGAGCTGGCCCGTGCCGGAGCTGCCTGAGGTCGAGACGATCGTCCGCGAGCTCGCCCCCCGGCTCGTGGGACGTACCATCCGGCGCGCCACCCTCTCGCGGACGGACGTCCTGCGGGGCGTCGGGAAACCGCGGCTGCTGCGGACCCTGACCGGCGCCCGCGTGGCCGCGGTCACCCGCCGCGCCAAGCACGTGTCGATCGAGCTGGCGCGGGGCCCGCGGGTCGTGATCCAGCCCCGCATGACGGGATCGCTCATCGTGTACGAACGCGCGCTGGCCCCCGCGGAGCGGCGCTACGCGGTGCTCAGCTGCCGGCTGGACGACGGACGGCGGCTCGTGTACCGCGATGTCCGCCGGCTCGGCACGATCTGGCTGCTCGACGAGCGCGGCTGGTCGCGCTACTGCGCCCGCCTCGGCCCCGAGCCGCTCGAGGCGGAGTTCACACCGGCCGCGCTGGGGGAGCGTCTGCGCGGCACGCGCCAGGCGGTCAAGAAGGCCATCATGGACCAGCGGCGGCTCGCCGGGGTGGGCAACATCTACGCCAACGAAGCACTGTTCCGCGCGGGGATCGATCCGTCGCGCGCCGCCGACCGCCTCACCCCGGCTGAGACCGAGCGCCTGCACCGCGAGATCGTGGCCGTGCTCACGGCCGCGATCGCCTCCGACGGCACGACCCTGCGCGACTACCGCACGGGGACCGGCGAACCGGGGCGCTTCCAGCTCGAGCTGCTGGCCTACGGCCGCGAGGGGCAGCCGTGCCGCGCGTGCGGCCGCCGCCTGCTCAGCACCCACGCCATCGACGGCCGCCAGACGACGATGTGCGCGCACTGCCAGCGCTGACGATCGGAGCGGACGGCCCGGGTCAGCGCAGCGCGACGATCCGCCCCCGCGGCGGGATGCCGGGCTCGAGCTCAAGCACGCCCACCGACGGTTGCAGATCGAACCGCGTGGGACCCGCGGCGCCCGGGTTGATCACCGTGATCGTGCGGTCCACCAGCTCGAGGAGCGGGCGGTGGGTGTGACCGAACACGATGATCTCGGCGTCGGGGAACGCGGTGACGAGTGCGGCGGGGGTGGGACTGCCGAATTGGTCGCCGTGCGTCACCAGGACATCGAAGCCGTCGAGCCGTACGCGCGCCACCTGTCGGAGCCGCTCGCGCACCGGGAACCCGTCGGTGTTGCCGTATACCGCCGTGACGGGCGCCAGGGCGGCGAGGTCGGTGAGGATCTCGGGGTTCCCCACGTCGCCCGCGTGGACGATGTGATCCACGGCGCGAAACACGTCGAACACTTCGGGGCGCAGCTGGCCGTGCGTATCGGCGATCACACCGAGCCGCACCCCGCACCCTTCCCCGTTGCCAGACGCCGAGACGCCACGTTCCACGGACGGGCGGGAACCGGCAGGGGCTCGCGCGCGCTGGTCCCGCTGGGAGTGGTCATCCTTCCCAGCGGGGTGCGAGCGCGATGTCCAGCCCCACGTGGTCCAGCACGCGCTGCGCGATGAAATCCACCAGCTGCTCGACGCGCGCCGGTCGGTGGTAAAATCCCGGCGCCGCCGGGAGCACCACGGCGCCCGCCTCGGTGGCGAGCGTCAGGTTGCGCAGGTGGACGAGGGACAGCGGCGTCTCCCGCGGCACGAGCACCAGCCGCCGTCGTTCTTTGAGGGTCACGTCGGCCGCCCGCTCGATGAGCGACCGGCTCGTCCCGTGCGCGATCGCCGCGACGGTCCCCATCGAGCAGGGACACACCACCATCCCCGCGGTGCGGGCGGAGCCGGACGCGGGCTGGGCCCCGCGGTTGCCGTCGTCGAACACCGTGACGCTGGCCCAGTCGCCTCCCGTCGCCTGCCGCAGCCCCGTCTCGTCGGCGATACCGCACTCTTCTTCGAGCAGGCGCCACCCGTGGCGCGACACGAGGAGCCAGGTCGGCACGCTCGCGCGGGCGAGGGCATCGAGCAGGCGCACGCCGTACGGCGCGCCCGACGCGCCCGTGATGGCGAGGACCAGGGGCAGGCGGCTCACCGTCCCCGCCGGTTGGGGGTCACCGATTTCCGCGGATGGGCCGGCGGGCGCGGTGGTGCCGGAGACCTGGGATGGGCGATGGGGGATGGGGGATGGGGAGGACGCGCGCGGCGCCGGTCCGCCGGTGGCTTCGCGCCACGCTGGGGCCGCGGCTTCACGTCAGCGCTCCACCGTCGCTCTCCTTCATTCCCATTCCCGTATCCCCCATCCCGCATCCCCGTTTCTACAGTATCCGGTCGCCCAACGCGCCGAGGAACACGACGATCGCCACGATGCCGTTGGCCGTGAAGAACGCCGCGTCCAGACGGGTCAGGTCGCCGGGTTTCACGAGCTGATGTTCCCAGGCGATGATCGCGGTACCCACCGCGACGCCCGCGAAATAGGGCCAGCCGAGCCCCGCGCCCGCGCCGAACGCGAGGAGGGCGAGGATCGCCACCCCGTGCAGCACCTTGGCGAGCAGGATGCTGCCCGCCGCGCCGAACCGCACGACGGCCGAGCGGAGCCCGAAGGCGCGATCGAATGCCTCGTCCTGCAAGGCGTAGAACACGTCGAAACCGGCCACCCACGACGCCACCGCGAGCGCGATGACCGGCAGCAGCCACCACGGCTCGCTCCACGCGCCGGCGACGGCGAGGTACCCGCCCGCGGGCGCGATCGCCAGCGACGCGCCGAGCCACAGATGCGACCAGTCGGTGAAGCGCTTGGTGTAGCTGTATGCCAGGACCCACAGCAGGGCCAGGGGACTGAGCGCGAAGCACAGGGGATTGAGGGCCCGCGCCGACCACAGAAAGACCAGGGCGGCCAGTCCGACGCTGCCCCACGCCTGCGCGGGCGACAGGCGTCCGCTCGGCAGCTCGCGGGCCTGCGTGCGCGGGTTGCGCGCGTCGAAGTCGCGGTCGGCGATCCGGTTGAAGCCCATGGCCACGAACCGGGCCGCGGTGAACGCCAGCACCACGAGACCCACGACGCGCCACGTCACGCCATACCGCCACGACGCCGCCACGACGCCGAGCAGGGCGAACGGCAGGGCGAAGACGGTATGCGGGAGCTTGACGAAGCTGGCGTAGCGCGCGAACAGGCTCTCTCCGGTGAAGGTCTGTCCTTCCCGACTCCTTGCCGCGCGCGGTCCGACGGCCATGCGCGTCACCGCCCGAGCTCGATGCCGAGCGTGGCCCACATCCCGTCCACCCGCCGCCGCGTGTCGTCGTCCATGACGATGCGGTCGGGCCAGACCCGCGTGAATCCCTCTTCTTTCCACTTCCGCGTGGCGTCGATCCCCATCTTGGACCCGAAGGTGAACCCCCGGCTGGAGTGATCGAGCACGTCGATCGGACCCGGGGTGAACCGCACGTCGCGCTCGGGGTCGATGTTGTTCAGCGCCACCCACCACGCTTCCCGCGGATCGCGCACGTTGACGTCGCGATCGAGCACGACGATCACCTTCGCGAGCGACATCAGCCCCTGTCCCCACAGGCCGTTCATCACCTTGAACGCCTGCCCGGGATACTGCTTGTCGATGCTGACGAACACGAGGTTGTGGAAGATTCCCTCGGCCGGCATGTGATAGTCCACGACCTCGGGGAGCGTCAGCTGGAGCAGCGGCAGGAAGATGCGCTCGGTGGCGTGGCCGAGCCAGAAATCCTCCATCGGCGGCCGGCCGACGATGGTGTGCGGCCAGATCGGCTCGTTCCGCATGGTGATGGCCGTGATGTGGACCTTCGGGTAGTAGTCCGCCAGCGAATAGAACCCGGTATGATCGCCGAACGGCCCTTCGAGGGCGAGCGGCTCGCGCGGATCGATCATGCCTTCGAGCACGATCTCGGCTTCCGCCGGGACCTCGAGGTCCGACGTCAGCGCCCGCGCGAGCCGCACCGGCTCGCGCCGCAGGAACCCCGCGAACAGATACTCGTCGATCGACGGCGGCAGCGGCGCCGACGCCGCGTAGATGCTCGCGGGGTCGCCGCCCAGGGCGATGCACACCGGCATCGTCTCGCCCCGCTCCGCCATCCCGCGCCAGTGCGCCGCGCCCACCTTGTGGCGCTGCCAGTGCATCGCGACGGCGGCCCGATCGATCACCTGGATGCGGTACATCCCCACGTTGCGGACGCCGGTCGTCGGGTCCCGCGTGATCACCTGCGGGAGTGTGACGTACGGTCCGCCGTCCTGCGGCCAGCAGATCGGGACCGGAAACTGCCCCAGGTCCACGTCGGCGCCGCGCACCACGAGCTCCTGACACGGCGGCTGCCCGCTCGCGGGGCGGGGCGGGAACTTGGCGATCTCCGCGAGCTTCGGGAGCATCGCCAGCTTGCCCAACAGGCCCTCGGGCACTTTGAGGTGCAGCAGCTCGGCGATGCGGTCGCCGATCTCGTCGAGCTGCTGCACGCCCAGGGCCAGCGCCATCCGGGTGGCCGAACCGAAGAGATTGACCGCGACCGGATACCGCGACTCCGCGCCCGTCGCCAGGCGCGGCCGCTCGAACAGCAGCGCGGGTCCGCCCCCGGGGGACTTCATGCACCGGTCTGCGATCTCGGTGATCTCGCGATCCACCGCCACGGACGGCGTCACGCGCACGAGGTCGCCCGCCGCGTCGATCGCGCGCACGAAGTCCCGCAGGTTATCGAGTGCCATGGATCACGGCACAGATGCCGCCGGTGAGCAGCTCGACCCCGACCCGCGAGAACCCGGCGGCGGCCAGGCGTGCGGCGAGCGCGTCCGGTTCCGGGAACGCGAGCACCGACTCTGGCAGGTAGGTGTAGGCGTCCCTATGTTTGGACACCGCACGCCCGATCGCGGGCAGCACTCGGCGGAAATAGAAGAGATAGGCGGCGCGGAGCGGGGCGAACCGCGGTGTGGCGAACTCCAGGATCACGAGCCGGGCGCCCGGCCGCAGCACGCGCGCCGCCTCGGCGATCCCCGCATCCACGTCCGCGAGGTTGCGCACGCCGAAACCGACCGTCGCACCATCGAACCGCGCGGTGGCGAACGGCAGGGCCAGGGCGTCGGCCCCGACGGGCATGGTGCGGGACGCCTTGTGGCGGCCCCGCCGGAGCATCGGCACGACGAAATCGGCGCCCACCACGGTGCCGCGGAAGCCCGGCGTTCGGGCCAGCTCGGCCGCGAGGTCCATCGTCCCCGCGCAGAGGTCGAGATACCGGCCCTCGGGGCGGGACGGCCACTCGAGGTGTCGCACGGCGGTCCGGCGCCAGCGCCGGTCCACGTTGAAGCTGAGGAGATGATTCAGCAGATCGTAGCGGGGCGCGATGGCGGTGAACATGCGTCGGACATAGGCACGCTTCGCCGCCTGGTCCCCGCCCCGCGCCACATCCAGGACTTCCGTCGCAGGAGCCGGCGTCATAAGCGCGAAAGATAGGCCGTCCCACCTGACGGGCGCCAGCGACCAACAGGTCGTCGCGTGGGCACGCGACGGTCACGAGGCGGCATTCCGCGAGCTCGTGCGCCGCTACGAGCGGCCCGTGTTCTCGTTGATCTATCGCATCGTGCGCGACCGCGCCCTGGCCGAGGACCTCGCGCAGGAGACGTTCATCAAGGTGCTGAACGGCATCCGGTCGTACCGGCCGGAGTTCAAGTTCTCGTCCTGGATTTTCAAGATCGCGAACAACGCGGCGATCGATCAGCTGCGCCGCCGGGGCCTCGATACGCTGTCGCTCGACGGTGCGCCAAGCGCGACGACGCCGGAGCAGATGGGCGCCACCGCCCTGCAGATCGGCGCGGCGGGGGAAAGTCCGTTGGACGAGGTCGAGGCCCGGGAGCTGGGGACCGCCATCGAGCGCGCCATCGCCCGGCTGCGCCCCGAGTACCGGGCCTGTATCCTGCTGCGGCACGTCGAGGGCTTCAGCTACGAGGAGATCGCGCAGACGCTGGACCTGCCCCTGGGGACGGTAAAAACGTATATCCATCGTGCCCGCAACGAGTTACGCGAGTATCTGGCGGACGTGAAGGAATGAAACCTCGCGTGCCACGCGGCCGTAGGACCAACGAATGGCAACGACGACTCCCATGCCCGAGCACCTGACCACCGACGAGTTGGACCTGTGGGCCCAAGGCCTGCTGCCCGCCGTGCGCACGATGCATCTCACGGAGTGCACCCTGTGCCACGCCGAGGCGCAGAGCGAGCGGACGCTCGCGTTGGCCTTGACCCGGCTGCCGCGCTACGCGCCGACGGCGGGCTTCACCGATCGCGTGATGCGGCAGGTTCGGATCCCGACCCGTTCCGGCGACTTTCAGACCTGACGGATCGGTGGCTGGTCGGCTGACCGCCTGACCGCCTACCCGCGCACCACCGCGCCGACGCCCGCGCCCAGCAACCGCGTCGCGCTGCCGTTGCGAACGGCGATCTCCACCGTTGCGCCGCTTCCCACGAATGCCACGAGGTGCCCGGACTCCACGTCGCCGAACGTGCGCCGCAGCGGTCCGATCTCGCGATCGTCCACGGTGAGCCGGGCGCCCGGCTCGACGGCCGTCGCGGGCAGGTTGGACACGAGCGTGCCGAAGCGGTCCACGTAGATCACCTCGCCGACCCACGCCGCGCCGTCCCAGCGGGGCACGGGGAGCGGGGCGCGCACCACGCGCTGGACGGGGTCGCCCAGGCCGTCGAGCGGCGCCGCCGTGGCCAGGCGGGCGGCCGCGGGCGCGAACACATCGCGGCCGTGAAACGTCGGCGCCACGCCGGGCGGCGCCGCGAGCGCCACCCAGCGCGCCTCCTCGGGCACGCCCGAGAACACGCCGTTGTCGGGACCCACGAAGAAATGTCCGGCCGCCGTTCCCGCGAGGCTGCGCCGCGCCGTCCCGACGCCGGGATCCACGACGACCAGATGCACCGACCCCGGTGGAAAGCGGGGCCAGGTGCGGGCGAGCAAATACTGCGCGGCCCGGACGTCGCCGGGCGGCACCTCGTGCGTCACGTCCACCAGGGCGGCGTCCGGCGCCGCCCCGAGCAACACGGCCTTCACTTCCGCGACGTACGCATCGCGCGTCCCATAGTCCGTCAGCAGCGTCACGATTCGGCGCATCGGTCTCACACCCGGCCGCGGCGCCAGTCGGCCCAGCGCCAGAAGGCGCCCATGGCGGCGCCGCGGCTCGCGGCGGTGAGCGAGAGCGCCCACCAGATCCCGACCAGTCCGAAGCGGCCGGACCAGGCGGCAGCGAGCGGAATGCGCAATCCGGTGAGTCCGGTGGAGGCCACCATCGGCCACAGGGTATAGCCCGCTCCGGCCATCGCAGCCTCCAGGATCAGCTCGAAGCTCTGCCCGATCTGCGCGATGGAGATGATCCGCAGGTACGATACACCGGCTGCCGCCACGGCCGGGTCGGCCGTGAACAGGCCGATGAGCACGTGCGGGATCGCGAGAAACGCCACTGCGGTGGTGCCGGTCACCACCAGACAGGCGGCGATCGTGACGCGCACCGCCTGTCTGGCCCGGGCCTCGTTCCCCGCGCCGAGGTTCTGCCCGACCAGGGCGCCGGCCGAGAGCGCAAACCCCGAGATGGCGATGAAGCCCAGTCCCTCCATCTTGTGGCCGATGCCGAGCGCCGCGAGCGCCGGCGTACCGAACTGCGCCGTGTAGCGGGTGAGCCAGACGTAGATCAGGGACAGCAGCACTCCCGACAACGCCATGGGCGCCCCGACCCGGAGGATGGTCGGTACGGCGGCCCAGTCGGGCTCGCCGAAGTGCAGCAGCCGGCGGCGCTGGATGGCGAGACCGAGGAGCACGACGAACGCAAGCCCGCGGACCATGACCGAGGCGGCCGCAGCGCCCCGGACCCCGATCCCCGGGAAGGGGCCCGCACCGTTGATGAGCAGCGGGTCGAGTACCACGTTCAGCCCCACCGAGACGGCGAGCACGGTGAGGGGCGTGCGGGTGTCTCCGGCGGCGCGGAAGGCCGCCTCGAGCGCGAAGAACCCGAACACGAGGGGGGCGCCGAGCAGCCAGGTGGCGAGGTACTCGCGCCCGAGCAGGGCGACGCCCGCGGGCACCTGCATCACCACGAAGAGCGGGTCGATCAGCCGGTAGCTGACCGCGGCGGCGATGGCGCCGACGCCCACCGCCGCCAGCACGGCGCCGGCCGCGGCCTGCGCGGCGCGGTCGGGGAGCCCCTCGCCGTGGCGCCGCGCCGCGACGGCAATCAGCCCCACGTTCATCGTTTCGCCGAGCGACAACATGACCCACACGAGGAACCCACCGGTCGAGACGGCCGCGAGGGCGGCCGGGCCGATGAGGCGACCGACCCACATCGTGTCGACCAGATTGAACGTGAAGTGGACGGCCATCATCGCGACGGCCGGCAGCGCGAGCCGCAGCGTGGTGCGCACGATGGGGCCCTGGGCCAGCGTGGCGCCCGGAGCGGCGGTCACGGGCCGGGGCCGGCCGTTTCGGTGAGGAATCGGAGGAAGACGGGGTTGTCGGGGTAGCGGGCGGCGAGCGCCGCCACGTGACTCCGGGCCTCGGCCGCGAGCGCCAGGCGGTCGGCGGGGTCCGGGGTGCGCTCCGCGTCGCGGACCAGCGCGGCCGCCAGCACCCACGCGCCTTCGACGCGCGCGAGGTCCCCGGCGGCACTCACGCGCCGCAGGTGCGCGAACGCCGAGTCGGCCGTGCCCGTGCCCAGCCCCGCGAGGCGCGCGAGGAAGCGCGCCACCGTCCCCGCGCGGGCCAGCCCGTAGTGATACACCCCCAGCCCGAGCAGGCAGTCGATGCATCCGGCATCGGCGCGCAGCACCCGGCGGTAGGCGTCGCGCATCGCCTTGCCGTCCTTCGCCGCGCCCCAGGTCTCGCCGTGCAGGTCGCGCTCGCGGGCCCGGTAGCCGTGCGCGGTGGCGAGCCAGAAATCGGCGGGTGGGCCGGCGCGCTTCGCCCGCGCGATGGCGCGCCCGAGCAGCGAGTCGATGCGCCGTCGCTCGAACCCTGCCGAGTCGAGCGCCGACGCCCACCAGATGTAGGCGCCGGCCTCGAAAATCGGCGCGGCGGGATCGGTGGTGTCGCGCGCACCGAGTGCGGCGAAATAGCGGGCGGCGGCAGTGAAATCGCCGGCGTATAGCGTGTCCAGCCCGGCGCGGACATCGGGCCGCTCGCGGGCCGATCCGGGATCTCCCCCGGGCGCAAGCGCGGCAATCTGGACGTGGAGCGTGAGGAGCGCGGCGTCGAGCCGCACGTCAGGCGCCGATGGGTGCCGCCGGCCGGAGCCCCGCCAGGGCGTCGGCGGCGCGCCGCGCGATGGCGTCGAGGGCGCGCGCGGCCGGTGAGTCCGGGGCCGAAATCACGACGGGGCGTCCCTCGTCGGCCAGATCCGCCAGGCCCGCCTGGAGCGGGACCTGGCCCAGCAGCGGCACCCCGAGCTCGTCGGCGAGCCGCTGGCCGCCGCCGGACAGAAAGATCGACGAGCGCTCGTTGCAGTGCGGGCACACGAAGAAACTCATGTTCTCGACGATGCCCACCACCGGCACGTTGACGCGCTCGAACATCTTGGCGCCGCGCAACGAGTCCCCGACCGCAACTTCCTGCGGCGTCGTCACGATCAGCGCGCCGTGCAGCCGGACCGTCTGCACGAGGGACAACTGCGCATCGCCCGTGCCGGGCGGGAGATCCACAAGGAAATAGTCGAGCTCGCCCCAGTCGACGTCGTGCAGGAACTGCTGGATCACCTTCATGATGATCGGGCCCCGCCAGATCGCCGGCGCGTCCCGCTCGATGATGCTGCCCAGGGACACGAGCCGGACGCCGTGGGCCTCGAGCGGCTGCATCTTGCCGCCCCGGACGGCGGGCTTGTCGAACACGCCCATCATCCGGGGGATGTTGGGGCCGTAGATGTCGGCATCCATCAGCCCGACGCGATGACCGGCCGCCGCGAGCGCCGTGGCGAGGTTCGCGGCGACCGTGGACTTGCCCACCCCCCCCTTGCCCGACGACACGGCCAGCGTCTTGCCGAGCTGCGGCAGCTCGTCGGCCGTGGGCGGCGGCGGGACGGCGGGCCCGCCCGGCGTCCCCGGCCGGGCGCGCTCGGCGCCCCCAGCGGTGGCGGCGTCCTGCACGCGGGCCTGCACGCTCGTGACGCCCGCGACCCCGTGCACGGCCTTGCGAGCCTCGCGCGCGAGCGCACCCGGGTCGTCGGCTCCGAGCCGGAACACGTACGCGACCGCGCCAGCCGCGGCGTCCACCTGGAGGTCCTGGATCAGACCGAGGGTGAGCACATCGGCCCCGGTGCGCGGGTGCTTCACGCCGCGGAGGGCCTGCTCGATGCGGGAACGGAGATCCGCTGTGGTCACGACGTAAGCTAGTCGCGCCGGGGAGAGCGGGGAAAGAGCCGAGACCACGGCGACCTCACGATCAACCACTCGCCGTCGATCTTGAGCAGCGCCATGCGGCGCCAAACGGGGATTCGCGGGTCGTCACCGCGCGCCGCGCAGCGTACATTCCCGCATCCACCCGCCGGCCGGGCCGTCATGGAATGGAACATCATCCTGCTCAAGGTACTCTACGCCGTCCTCGGCGTTGTCCTCATGTACCTGTCATTCCGGGTGATCGACGCGCTCTCTCCGCGCATCGACTTCGAGGAAGAGCTGCGCAAGGGTAACGTGGCGGTGGCCATCATGGTCGCGGCTTTGTTCCTCGCGATCGCGATAATCATCGCGGGAGCCCTGAATTGAGAGCGCTCGCGCTCGTCGGGGCGCTGGCCGCGCTCGCTGCCCCGCTCGCGGGGCAGCGGGCGCTCGAGCGCTACGATCCGATCTTCCGCAAGTACGCCAAGCGGTACTTCGGGCCCGCGTTCGACTGGCGGCTGTTCAAGGCCCAGGCCCTCGCCGAGAGCGGGCTGGACTCCGCCGCCAGGAGCCGCGCCGGCGCCCGCGGCGTGATGCAGCTGATGCCCTCCACGTTCGCGATGATTCAGTCGCGCAACCCGGAGTTCTCAAGCGTGGACCACCCCGAGTGGAACATCGGCGCCGGGATCGCCCACGCACGCGCCCTGTGGCGGCTGTGGCGGGGAGCGGTCCTCCCCGATGACCACCCCGCGTTCGTGCTCGGCAGCTACAACGCCGGACGCGGCACCATTCTGCGGGCCCAGGAGCTGGCCGCCGCCCGCGCGCACGACCCGCGCCGCTGGCTCAGCATCGAGACCGTGGCCCCCGACGTGCCGCGGTGGCGACATCGCGAGACGTTGGGATACATCCGGCGCATCCGCGCCAACCTCGCGCGCATGGACGCGCACGGCCGGATCGCGAGGCAGCCATGAGCCGCGGGCTGGCGACGGCGGTGCCCGCCGTGGTCCTCCTGGCTGCGCTGCTCGCGGCGCCCGCCGCGGTCGGTCAGGGCATCCCCTTCTCGCAGCGCGGCGGCGTGTTTCAGCGGGTCGGCTACACCGACATCACGATCACCTACAGCCGGCCGGTAGCGCGGGGGCGGGCCCTCTTCGGCGGCCTGGTGCCCTGGGACCGTCCGTGGAATCCGGGCGCCGACTCGGCGACGACCATCACCTTCTCGCGCGACGTCACCGTGGCGGGGGGGAATCTCGCGGCGGGACGCTACACGCTCTGGGCCGTGCCGCGGGCGGACACGACCTGGACGGTGATCTTCAGCCGCGCGGTGGACGTCCTCCACATCCCCTATCCGGGCGAGCGGCACGATGCGCTGCGCGTCGCGGTCGTGCCCCAACGGGGCGATCACATGGAAGTCCTCGCGTACTATTTCCCCGTCGTCGCCCGGGACTCGGCCGTGCTGCGCCTGCACTGGGGCGAAACGATCGTGCCGTTGGTCATTCGGACGAACACCGATCCGTGAGGGGACGGGGTCACCCGTCCCTCGTCCCCCGTCCCCCGTCCCCATCCACGTATTCCCGCGCCGCCCCGAGCACCCGCGCCTGCACGTCGCCCATCTCCCCGTCGAACGACGCGCCCGCCGCTTTGTGGTGCCCCCCGCCCCCGAACCGCGCGGCCAGGCCGGCCACGTCGACGTCACCCATCGACCGGAACGACACCTTCACGCGTCCGCTCGTCAGCTGACGGAACATCAGCGCCAGGCGCACACCCGCGATCGAGCGCGGGTATTCGGCGATGCCGTCGAGATCGTCGGGGGTGGCACGGTGCCGCTCGAGGGCGCCCGGCGGGATGGTGATCCACGCGATCCCCCGCTCGGGCTCGACCACCAGCGTCTGCAGCACCTCGGCCGTGAGACGCACCCGCCCCTCGGGGGCCGACGCGTACACCTGCTCGTAGATGCTCTCGGGATCGACGCCGGTCTCGAGCAGCGCGGCGGCCACGCGCAGGGCGCGGGGGACGGTGTTGGAGAACCGGAAGCCACCGGTGTCCGTCAGCAGCCCGATGTAGAGCGCCCGCGCGATCTCGGGCGTCACCGTCCAGCCGTTCGCCACGGCGAGATCGTACACCAGCTCGGTAGTCGCGGTGGCCTCGGGGGCCACCAGCCGTGGTCCCGGGGGCAGCGCGCCACCGCTCACGTGATGGTCGATGCACACCACCGGCACGCCGCGCCGGGCGACCAGGGGGCCGAGATCTCCCAGGCGGCCGAGGTCGCCGATGTCCAGGACCACCACTACGTCGGCCCGGGCGAGCTCACGCTGGGCCCGGTCACTCCGGTCGGCCCCGGCCGGGAGGATGAACCGGAACCGCTCGGGGATCGGCGTGGGATTCGTGATGACCGGCAGGACCCCGCGGGCCGCGAGCAGGTGCCACAGGCCCACCTCGCTGCCGACGCCGTCGCCGTCGGCGTTCACGTGCGTGGTGAGCGTGACGCGCGCGCCGGCCGGCAGCGCGGCGGCGACCTCGCGCGCCGCCGCCACGCGTTCGGCGGGAGTCGTCGGACGTTCGGACATCAACAGGAAGATAGCGGCGTGGCGCCCGCTGCGATGGCGGCGCACGCCAGCCCGATGCCCGCCGCCGCCACGCGGCCGTCGGCATCGAAGCCGGGGTCGTAGGCCGACAGCGTGACGCCGGCGATCGGCAGCGCGGCACCCACCGCCCCGATCATGGCGCCGACCTCATCCAGGGCGAGGCCGGCGGCGGCGCTGAACTCGTTGACGGTCCCGATGGAGGGGTCCAGCACGTCGAGATCGAGATGCAGGTAGGCCCGCGCGGCCCGCGATCGCAGCGCGTTCAGGACCCTGGGCAGGCCGGCGCGGGCCGCCGGCGGATCGAGCACGGCGATCGGAGAGTCCGCGAGCGCCCGTGCCTCGAGCGCGTCGAGGTCGCGCGCGCCGACGAGGCACACGGCATCCTCGGGAACGGGAGCGAACCCGGCGACCCCTGCCGCCAGCGGGCGCCAGCACCGCCCCGTGACGATCGCGAGCGCCATCCCGTCGAGGTACCCGCTGACCGAGGTCTCGGGCGTGTTGAAGTCGCCGTGCGCGTCGAACCAGGCGACCGCCGTCCCGGGGCCGAGCCCGGCCACCGCGCCGACTGCGACGCTACAGTTGCCGGAGAGGATCAGCGGGAACCGGCCCGCGGCGGCGGCATCTCGCACGTGACGCGCCACCTCGCGCATCAGCGCGAAGGTGGTGTCGATCTCGGCCTGCCGACTCGCAGCCGGTGGATCCAGCGTGCGGTGATGCACGGCGTGGCCCGCGCGCCCGAGCGCCGCGACGAGCCCTGCGGCGACCAGGCGACCCGGTCCGGCGCCCAGGCGGACGTCGCGCTGCCCCGAATCCCAGGGGACCGCCAGGAGCTCGACGTCCATCCCGCGGATCGGGGGACCAGCCTTTCCGCCGCTAGGACGTCCTGCGCCCGAGCGCGGAGTGGCGCCGCCCGTACGCGAAGTAGATCACCATCCCGAGGGCCATCCACACAATCAGCCGGGCCCAGGTGTCGATCGGGAGGCCGTACATGAGGTACGCGCAGGCGAGGATTCCACCGAGCGGCACGAAGGGATAGAACGGCGCCCTGAAGGGCCGCGGGATATCCGGATCGGTGCGCCGCAGGACGAGCACGCCGGCGCAGACGATCACGAAGGCGAGCAGCGTCCCGATCGACACCAGCTCTCCGAGCAAACCGATCGGAAACAGTCCCCCGACGAGCATCGCGGCGCTTCCGGTGACGATCGTCGCGAGCCACGGCGTCTGGAATCGGGCGTGCACCTTGCCGAAGATCGGCGGCAGGAGCCCGTCCCGCGACATCGTGAAGAAGATCCGCGGCTGGCCGAGCATCATGACGAGGATCACGGACGACAGTCCCGCGATCGCGCCGATCTTCACGATCGGTCGCAGCCACACCATCCGCTCGCCCAGGGCGTCGATGCCCACGGCGATCGGGTCCGGAACGTTGAGCTCGGTGTATTTCACGATACCCGTGAGCACCAGCGCCACCGCGATGTAGAGGATGGTGCAGATCACGAGCGACGCGAGGATCCCGATGGGCATGTCGCGCTTGGGGTTCTTCGCCTCCTGTGCCGCTGTCGAGACCGCGTCGAAGCCGATGTAGGCGAAGAAGATGACGCCCGCTCCGCGCAGGATCCCATCCCATCCGAACCGCCCCGGGCCCTCCGGCGGCGGCACGAACGGCTCCCAGTTCTCCCGGTTCACGTACGCGATGCCCACCGCGATGAACAGCAGGATCACGGCGAGCTTGACGATCACGATGATGTTGTTGAACCGCGCCGACTCGCGGATGCCGATCACGAGCAGGACGGTGATGATCCCGATGATCACCATCGCCGGCACGTTGAGCACGGCGCCCGTGCGGCTCCACCCCTCGGTGAAGATCCGCCAGACGTTGAACCCGGCGTCCGTGGGCGCGACGTGCTGGAACGGCGCGGAGGTGAAGGCCGCCGGAATCACGATCCCCACGTCGCGCAGGAACGACACCACGTATCCCGACCACCCCACCGACACGGTCGAGGCGGCGAAGAGATACTCGAGAATCAGGTCCCAGCCGATGATCCAGGCGAAAAACTCGCCCAGGGTCGCGTACCCGTACGTGTACGCCGAGCCGGCGATCGGGATCATCGCCGCGAACTCGGCGTAGCAGAACGCCGCCAAGGCGCACGCCACGCCGGCCAGCATGAACGAGTACACGATCGCCGGACCGGCATAGGTCGCGGCCGCCTGCCCCGTCAAGACGAAAATGCCGGCGCCGATGATGGCGCCGATCCCGAGCGTCGTGAGGTTCAGGGGACCCAGGGCGCGCTTGAGACTCGTATCGCTCGCGGCCAGCTGCTGCAGCTCGCCGACGCTCTTGCGACGGAACAGACTCACGGGCTCCTCCCGACTGCGGGGGTGCCAGGACGGCCGCTGCCCGTCCTGGCCGGTCGGCGGCACCACCGGCGGCGCCGAATGCGGCCCACAATACTCACACCCCGGCCGCGCCTGACAAGGTGCCCCCGGAGAGGCCGTGGCCGCGGCACTCTTGCCCGGCCACCTGCCCGTCGCCACCTTGGGGCTTCTCCTCCCCGTCCCGGACCCATGGACCTGCTCGAACGCGTCGTCAACCAGATGAACTACTGGGTGTGGAGCCTGGGCATCCCCGCGCGCCAGGAAGTCATCCCCTACGTGGTCATCGCGCTCATCGGGACCGGCGTGTTTCTCACGCTGCGGCTCGGGTTCGTGCAGCTGCGGTACCTGGCACACGGGTTCGCGGTCACGTCGGGCACGTACGACGACCCCAACGAGCCCGGCGACGTGCCCCACTACCAGGCGCTCACGACGGCGCTGTCGGCGACGGTGGGCATCGGCAACATCGCGGGCGTCGCCATCGCCATCCATTGGGGCGGGCCCGGCGCGCTGTTCTGGATGTGGGTGACGGCCTTCCTGGGCATGGCGACCAAGTACGCCGAGGTGACGCTGGCCCAGCATTACCGCGTCGTGGAGAGCGGCAATGCCCGACTCGGGACGGTGTCGGGCGGGCCGATGTACTACATCGAGCGCGGGCTGGGGCCCCAGTGGAAGCCCCTCGCGGTTTTCTTCGCGATCATGCTCGGATTCACCGCGTTCCTGACGGGGAACGCCGTGCAGGCGAATACGGTGGCCGACACCATGGCCACGACCTTCGCGATCCCCCACTGGGTGACGGGGCTCGCGACCTCCGCGCTCGTCGCGGCGGTGGTGCTGGGAGGCATCGCGCGGATCGGTCGCGTGACGAGCATCCTCGCCCCGCTGATGGCCGCGATCTACGTGCTGGGCGCGCTGTACATCATCCTCACGAACATCGAGCGATTGGTGCCCAGCTTCGCGCTGATCTTCAGCGAGGCGTTCACTCCCTCGGCGGGAGTCGCGGGCACGGGCGTGGGCGCGTTCCTCGTCACGATGATGTGGGGCGTGCGCCGCGGGCTGTTTTCCAACGAGGCCGGCCAGGGGTCGGCGCCGATCGCCCACGCGGCCGCCAAGACCGACGAGCCGGTCTCCGAGGGCGTGGTCGCCCTGCTCGAGCCGTTCATCGACACGCTGGTCATCTGCACGATGACGGGACTGGTGCTCATCGTCACGGACGTCTGGAACGACCGGGTCCCGACGCAGCTGACGTTCTCGGGCACGGGGGACTACGCGTACGTGGCCGAGGACAGCGCCGGTCGCGTCGCGTTCGTGCCGCCCCCCCCGGGGACGGAGCTCCGCATCGCGGCGGGCGTGCCGACCGCGCAGGGCGCCGGCGCGCTGCGTTACGCGTGGCACGAGGCGCCGGTGGACAGCTTCTTTGTCGACGCCGATCACCGCGCGGTGTTCACGGGCCGCATCGTGCCCGGTCGGGGCCTGGCCGTGGCCGACGACGGGACCGAGTACCGGGCGCTGTTCGGCCCCGCGGTGGAGAGCGCCGGGCCGCTCACGATGCTCGCCTTCTCGCGCGGACTCCCGGGCACGGGGGGACGGTTCATCGTCGTCATCAGCATTCTGTTGTTCGCCGTGTCCACGGCGATCTCCTGGAGCTACTACGGCGACCGGTGCGCCAACTACCTGTTCGGCCCGCGGGCGGTCCTGCCCTACAAGGCCGTGTTCGTCGGCATGCACTTCTTCGGCGCCGTGGTGACGCTGAACGTGATCTGGGCGATGGGGGACGTGGCGCTCGGCATCGTGATCCTGCCGAACCTGATCGCGCTGGTGCTGCTGTCGGGCAAGGTGAAGGAGCTCACCGACAGCTACTTTGCGCGGAAGCCGTGGCACGAGAACCGCGAAGCGCACCGGCGCTACGTGGAGGAGAAACGGCGGAAGCGCTGACCGACCGGCGCTACAGGTGGTAGTTCGGCGCCTCGCGCGTCACGACGACGTCGTGCGGGTGGGACTCGCGCAGTCCGGCGGTCGTGATCCGGAGGAACTCGGTTTCGCACCGCAAGTCGGCGATGGTGGCCACGCCGCAGTAGCCCATGCCGCTCCGCAGACCGCCGACCATTTGGAAGATCACGTCCGACACGGGACCCTTGTAGGGCACCCGTCCTTCGATGCCTTCCGGCACGAGCTTCCCAGGCGAGACTTCTCCCTCCTGGAAGTAGCGGTCGCCGGACCCTTCCTCCATCGCCGACAGGGAGCCCATCCCGCGGATCACCTTGAAGCGGCGTCCCTCGAGCAGGAACGACTCGCCCGGTCCCTCTTCGGTGCCGGCCAGCATCGAACCCACCATGACGCACGACGCGCCGGCCGCGAGCGCTTTCACCAGATCGCCCGAGTATTTCACGCCGCCGTCGGCGATGACGGGCACGTCGCCCGCGCCGCGGCACGCGTCCAGGATGGCGGTGATCTGGGGCACGCCCACGCCCGTGACGACGCGCGTGGTGCAGATCGACCCGGGCCCGACGCCCACTTTCACCGCGTCCACGCCCCGCTCCACCAGCGCGCGCGCGCCGGCCTCGGTGGCCACGTTGCCGCCCACCAGCTGCGCCTCGGGAAACGCCTCGCGCAATTCGGCGACGGTGTCGAGCACGCCCTGGGCATGCCCGTGCGCCGAATCGACCACGATCACGTCGCAGCCGGCCGCGAGTAGCGCCTTGGCCCGGGGCCGCGCGTCCGCACCCGCGCCCACGGCGGCCGCGACGCGCAGCCGGCCGTGACGGTCCTTGTTGGCCTGCGGGTGCTCACGCCGCTTGAAGATGTCCTTCACCGTGATGAGCCCCTTCAACACGCCCTGGTCATCCACGACGGGCAGTTTCTCGATGCGGTGCTTGCCGAGGATACGCTCCGCCTCGTCGAGCGTGGTGCCGACGGGCGCGGTGACCAGGCCTTCTCGGGTCATCACGTCGCGGAGGGGGCGATCCAGCTCGCGCTCGAACTGGAGATCGCGGTTCGTGATGATCCCCACCAGCCGGCCGCCGGCGTCCACGATCGGCACGCCCGAGATGCGGAACCGGCTCATCAGCTGTGTGGCCTCGCGCAGCGGCCGGTCGGGTCCCAGCGTGATCGGGTTGAGGATCATGCCCGACTCGCTGCGCTTCACGCGGTCCACTTCGGCCGCCTGCCGGTCGATCGACATGTTCTTGTGGAGCACGCCGATGCCGCCTTCGCGGGCGATCGCCATCGCCATGTCCGCCTCGGTCACGGTATCCATCGCGGCCGCGACGAGCGGGATGTTCAGGTCGATCGTGCGGGTGAAGCGGGTCCGGACGTCGACGTTCCGTGGATGGATGGTCGCATGGCGGGGCACGAGGAGGACGTCGTCGAAGGTCAGGCCGACGTCGGAGCGGAGGGTTCCCATGCGCAATTCTATGCGGGCGGGTCGCGCGGCTCAACGGGCGGCGCGCCCCCGGCCGCGCCGTCGGGGCCGCGGGCCGGGTCCTCGCGCGGCGCTGGGGCGGGCGCCTCCGCCTTGCGCGAGACCTCCTCGACCGCCGCGCGGCCCGCGGCGGCCAGACCCTCCATGAACCGGCCCGCTTTCGACACGACGTCCATGGTCCCGCGGATGACGTTGATCGGCACGCGGCCCGCTCGCATCGTGTCTTCCAGCGAATCCGCCACCTTTTGGAAGGCCGGCGCGCCCGCCGCACGCGTCGCATACTTCGATTCGAGGAACTCGACGTAGTCGAGCACCATGTACGCCTTGTCGTCGGGCAGCGTCTCGAGCTTGCGTACGAGACGCTCCCGCAGCACGTCGTTCATCGCTGCGCCTCCAGCGCCAGCAGGTCCACGATCGGATGACCCAGGTACCGGCTGCGGCCCCGTCGCACCCGGGCGGTGAGTTCGAGCTGCGCCAGGGGCGCCAGTCCCGCCGCGGCCCCCCGCAGCGAGTCGGGCACCACGACGTACACGAAGCCCCGCTCGGGCAACGGGCCCTTGGTGAGCAGGTAGGTCGCGCCCGTCGGGATGTCCGGCCGCAGCTCGTCCGCGGTCTGCGTCGCGATGTACTGCAGGGTCCAGCGCAGCACCCGGCCCTCGAATCGGCGGGGATCGGCCCGCACCTCCGCCGCCGACACCCCCAGCAACACGCCGGGCGGCGCCGCGTCCAGGTCCGCCGTGCGCACCCAGCCGTCGATCTGCACCCGGCTCCACTCGTCCCCCCGGCTCAGCACCCGCACGGGCAGCTCGGCCGCGAGCCGCCCCGCCTCGGCGCCGGCGGGTGTGCGGTGCAGGCCGGTCGCCCGGGCCGACCGCGCCATCGCCGGGTCCACGACCGTCGTGTCCCCCGCCGCCGTCGTCGCCGACGTGCCCGCGCCGGCAGCCACCGCCGTGAGCGCGGCCCGCCGCACCCAGCCGTCCCGTCGCACCAGCACCCAGGCGCCGGCGGTGCGGACCCGATGCAACTGCGTGCCGCGCACCAGCTGCGCCAGCAGCGTGCCGTTGGGCGCCGCGCGCAGGTTCTCCTCCGGCTCGCGCGTCACCGCCAGGTCGAAGTTCGGGCGCGTGGCCGCGCCGACGGAGCGAGCGAAGATCCAACCTTCGATGCGCACCAGCTGCCACTCGCCCTGCGACGCGCCGGCCTCCCCCACCACCGTCCCCCGCACCAGCCGCGCGAGCCGATTCGCGCCCGCGTCCTGGTGAAACCCCTCACCGTCCACAGCCACGCGGTAGCGGGCCTGCGCGGCGAGCGGAGCGGCGGCGAGAACGAGGACAACTGGAAGGGTGCGGAGTGCCCGGCTACATTGCATCCCTTCCAATATGGCGACACCGCGTGGAGCGCGCACCCCGGTCGTGCTGATCGTGCTCGATGGCTGGGGCTACCGCCCCGGCCGCGAGGGCAACGCCGTGCAGCTGGGCGCGGTGCCGACCTGGGAGCGCCTGTGGCACCGCGCCCCCCGCACCCTCCTCGAGGCATCGGGGCTCGCGGTGGGACTGCCCGAGGGACAGATGGGCAACTCGGAAGTGGGACACCTCAACCTCGGCGCCGGCCGCGTGGTTCCCCAGGACATCGTGCGAATCTCCCAGGCCATCACGAGCGGCGCGTTCTACGAGATCGACCCCCTCGTCCAATTGTGCGACACCATCCGGCGGTCGGGCGGCACCCTCCACCTGCTCAGCCTGGTGGGCCCGGGCGGCGTGCATGCGCTCGACCGCCACCTCCTCGCCGCGGTGGAGCTGGGACACCGCCGCGGCGTGCCGGTCGCCATCCACGCCTGGCTCGACGGGCGCGACACCCCACCGCAGTCGGCGCGCGGCTACCTCGAGGAGCTCACCGCCGATCTGGCCCGGTCGGGTGCGCACGCCGTCATCGCCACGGTCGTGGGCCGCTACTACGCGATGGACCGCGACAGGCGCTGGGACCGCACGCAGCTCGCGTACGATGCCATGGTGCGTGGCCGGGGAGCGGCGGCCGACGACGCGGTCGCGGCCGTGCGGCAGGCCTACGACGCCGGGGAGACCGACGAATTCGTCACGCCGCGGATCATCGCGGGCACGCCCCGCATCCGCGACGGCGACGGGGTGTTCGTGGTCAACTTCCGCGCCGACCGCGTCCGGCAGATCTGCCGCGCCCTCGCGATGGACGGCTTCGACGACTTCGACGTCACCGGCCGGCCCCGGGTCCCGCTCGTGACGATGACGCAGTACGACCAGACCTTCGCGTTTCCGATGGCGTTCAGCCCCTTCACCCTGTCCCGCATCATGGCGGAGACCCTGGCAGCACAGGGCAAGACGACCTTCCGCACGGCGGAGACCGAGAAGTACGCGCACGTGACGTACTTCTTCAACGGCGGCTTCGAGGTACCCTTCGAGGGGGAGGAACGGATTCTGGTCCCGTCCCAGAAAGTCGCCACCTACGACCTCAGCCCCGCGATGAGCGCGGCGGGCGTCACCGACGTGCTGTGCCGCGCGATCGAAGCCAAGGAGCACGACTTCGTGCTGTGCAACTACGCGAACGGCGACATGGTCGGCCATTCCGGCTCGCTCCCCGCCACCGTGCGGGCGGTCGAGACTGTGGACGCCTGCCTCGCGCGGGCGCTCGCCAGCGCCGAGCGCGCCGGCGTGACGGTCCTGGTCACGGCCGACCACGGGAACTGCGAATTGATGATCGACCCCGCGACCGGCGGGCCGCACACGGCCCACACCACCAACCCGGTCCCGTTCCTCGTGATCGGCGACGCGTTCCGCGGCCCGCTGCGGCCCGGGGGCGCGCTGTGCGACGTGGGCCCGACGGTGCTGCGCATGCTGGACGTCGAACCGCCGCCCGAGATGACGGGGCGGGATCTCAGGGAGGTTGCATGAGCGTCAGGCGTAACGGCAGGGAGCGTCCCTCTCCCTTCTCCCTTCTCCCCGCTGTCGTCGGGCTCGCCGTGCTGGCGGGCACCGCCACCGCCCAGGTCGGCTACGATCCCGAGCGCTCGCCGTTCCGCGACCTGCGGCGCGGCAGCGCGGTGTCGCTCAACGCGGGCTACTTCGGGGGAGACGCGGGCGGGCTCGGCATCGGCGCCAGCGGCGGCCCCACCGCCACAGCCCGCTTCGAGCTGTCGCTCGGCGGGCCCACCGTGGTCGCGTTGGGCGCCACCTGGGCGCAGCTCGAGCGCGACGTGCTCGACCCCGGCGAGGACTCGGCCACGCGGCGGACCGGGCCGTTCGGCACCGATATCCTGATGCTCGACGTGGGACTGCAGCTGCGTCTGACCGGCCAGAAGAGCTGGCGGCGGATCGCCCCCTACCTCGGCGCCGCCTTGGGTCTCGCCTTCGAGGTCTCCGGCCCCAACGATCCGGGCGGCTACAACTTCGGCACCAAGCTCACGGTCGCCCCTGGCGCCGGCGTCCGCTTCCATCCGTCGCAGCGCCTCAGCGTGAACACGGACTTCCGCCTGCTGTTCTGGCGCCTTTCGTACCCCCTGACCTACCAGAGCGCCGCCCCCGACGGCTCCCGCATCCTGGAGCCGAGTGCCAGCACCACCGACTGGACGACGCACCCGTGGCTGACGGTGGGCGTCGCATGGACTTTCTAGCAGAGGGAGTCCGCCGGGCGGTCGCCCTCATCGCGGGCGGCGATCCCGACATCTACGCCTCCGCGGCGCTCACGCTGCGCGTGGCCATCGCCGCGACGATCGTCGCGTGCGCGATCGGGATGCCCGCCGGGTTCGCCCTCGCCGGCCGCCGCTTCTGGGGCCGCCGCTCGGCCCTGGTCGCGGTGAATACGGCGCTCGCGGTGCCCACGGTGGTCGTCGGGCTCCTGATCTACGGGCTCTTGTCACGGCGCGGGCCGCTCGGCGGACTGGAGTGGCTGTACACCTGGCAGGCCATCGTGGTGGGTGACGTGCTCCTCGCGCTCCCGATCGCCGTCGCCCTGTCGGCCGCCGCGGTGGAAAGCGTGGACCCGCGCGTGCGGCGGACCGCGCTCACGCTCGGCGCCGGCCGGTGGCGGACCGCGTGGACCGTCGCGCGCGAGGCCCGGTTCGCGCTGGCGGCCGTCGTCACCGCGGCCTTCGGGCAGGTCGTCGCCGAGGTCGGCGCCGCGATGATCGTGGGCGGGAACATCCGCGGCGAAACGCGCACGCTCACGACGTCCGTTGCCTTGGCCACGGCGCAGGGAGACTTCGGGCTCGCGCTCGCCCTGGGCCTCGTGCTGCTGGTGCTCGCGCTGGGCGTCAACATCGCCCTCCAGGCGCTGCAGGGCCGGGGCCGTGATTGAGCTGCGCGCCGTGCGGCACCGCTACGGCCCGCGCCTCGTGCTCGAGCTGCCGACCTTCATCGTTCCCGCCGGGGGCCGCGTGGCCATCGTCGGCCACAACGGCGCGGGCAAGAGCACGCTGCTGCGCATCCTCGCCCTGCTCGAGCCGCCGACCGAGGGGTGCGTCGCGCTCGATGGCCGGCCGGTGATCGGCCGGCGCGACACCGCCAGGGCGCGGCGGCGGGTCACGCTCGTCGAGCAGCGGCCGCTCCTCCTCCGCGGCACGGTGCGGGACAACATCGCGTACGGCCTCCGGGCCCGCGGCGTGCCGGCCGAGCGGCTCCGCCGCGCCGTCGCGGAATCGGCGGAACGCGCGGGGGTCACGCCGCTGCTCGCGCGGCGCCGCAGCGAGCTGTCGGATGGCGAGATCCAGCGCGTGGCGGTGGCCCGGGCGCTCGCCGTCCGCCCCGACGTCCTGTTGCTGGACGAGCCCGCCAGCTCGGCCGATCGCGCGGCCGTGCGGGCGCTGCTCGACGCACTCGAGGCCGAGCGGCGGGAACGCGCGCTCACGGTCTGCCTCGCCTCGCATCAGCTCGAAGACGCCTACCGCTGGACCGACGACATCCGTGCCCTGGCCGACGGGCGGCTGTCGCCCGTCACGCCCGAAAACCTGTTCCGCGTGACCCTGCCGGACGGCGGGACGGACGGCGTGAAACACGTCCGCGTCGGCGCCGCCGATCTCGCCGTGCTCACCGAGCGCTCGGGGCACGCGGTCCTGGCCATCGGGCCCACCGACATCCTCGTGAGCACCGCGCCGGTCGCCGCCTCGGCCCGCAACGTCTTCGCCGGCCACGTGACACGGGTGGCCCGTCCCCGCCCCCTCGAAGGGGCCGTGCGCGTCACCGCCGATGTCGGCATCGAGCTGACCGCGGTCGTCACCGAGGAAGCGATCCGCGAGCTGGCCCTGGTGCCCGGACGCGCGGTCGTGTTCACGTTCAAGGCCAGCGCCGTGCGGGTGTTGTGACCGTGGCGACCGTCTATCTTACGCGGGTGGTCGGCTTTACGGCCCGGCATCGCCTCCGGCGCCCGGACCGGTCCGCCGCCCGGAACGCCCGCGAGTTCGGACCGGCCGCGACGGACCACCAGCACGAGTACCAGTGCCGGGTGACCGTGGCCGGACCCCTCGACGCCCGCCGCGGGGGGGTGGTGAGCCTCGGCGGCCTCGACCAGGTGCTGCGCGAGGAGATCGTGGAGCGATTCCACGGGCACCACATCAACGAGGCGATTCCGCACTTCGGCGAGGGGCGGGACCTGCCGACCGGCGAGGCCCTCGCGGTGTATATCTGGGAGCGGGTGGCCTCGCGGCTGCCCCCCGGCGTCCGGCTGCACGCGATCCGTGTCCAGGAGGAACCGCATCTCTACTCCGAGTACTTCGGCGAGCCCTGAGCCGTCCCCGGCCGGCGGCGTCCCGACCCCCGCCCCGCCGCCCGCCCCCGGCAGCCGCCGGGGACGGATGTCGGTGGACTCGGCCACGGTCGAGGAGACGCCGGTGTGGCTCGAGATCAACGGCGTGCCGGCGGTGACGTGGATGTGCACGCCCGACCAGCTCGAGGAGCTGGCCGTGGGCTGGCTCCACGGCGAGGGCTACGTGAACGCCCTCGACGACCTGGTGCGGCTGCGGCCCTGTGCCACCGACGTCGGATTCTGGGCCGACGTCCGGCCCGAACGCGTGGCGGACGTGGCGGCCCAGGAACGCCGGCGCGTGCTGGCATCGGGATGCGGCGCGGTGACGACCTTCCTGGCGGACCCGCACGCCGTCGCCGCGGCCCCGGCGCGCGGGGCGCCCCCGGCGGCGGAGACGCTGCGCGCGCTGTTCAAGGAGCTGTTCCGCCGGGGCGCGCGCTACAACGAGACGGGGGGCATTCACGCCGCCGCCCTCACCGACGGCGCGGAGCTGCTGTTCCACGCCGAGGACATCGGGCGGCACAACGCCGTGGACAAGGCGATCGGCGGGGCCGTGCTGGCGCGACGGCCGCTGGCCGGCCTCGGGCTCCTCGTCACGGGCCGTATCTCGGCCGAGCTATCGTTCAAGGCGGCGCGCGCCGCGCTGGCGTGGATCGCGACGCCCAGCGTCCCCTCCACGCTCGCGCTCACCGTGGCGCACCGTGCCGGCCTGACGCTGGTCGGCCGGGCGGTGAGCGGCACTCCCCACCTCCACCGGCCCGGGGCGTGACCGATCCCGAGCTCGCGACCATCCTCCGCGCGGCGCGCACGGTGGCGGTCGTGGGTCTCTCCCCGAAGCCGCACCGCCCGAGCCATGGCGTCGCCCGCTACCTGCAACGCGCCGGGTATCGCATCGTCCCGGTGAACCCCGGCCACGATGCGATCCTGGGAGAGCGCAGCTACCCGTCGCTCGGCGACGCGGCGGCCGAGCACGCCCTCGACCTCGTGGACGTGTTCCGCCGCAGCGCGTTCGCCGGCACCGTGGTGGACGAGGCGATTCCGCTCCGGCCGCAGTTGATCTACCTCCAGCTGGGCGTCGTCGACGAAGCCGCCGCCGACCGCGCGCGCGCCGCCGGCATCCCGTTCATCATGGACCGCTGTCTCGCGGTCGACCACCAGAGGCTCATTGCCTGATGCGCACTCCGTCACCGCTCGCCCTCGCCGCCCTGGCCGCCGCGCTCCTGACTTCGCCCGCGCCCGCGCAGGAGGGCGCGCGGCTGGTCCTCAGCTTCGGCGCGGGCGGGCGCACCGGCCACGGCCTGTGGACCATCCCGGTCCAGCCGATCGAGGACAGCGGCGACTACGACTCGCTGCGGCTGGCGCGCTCGATCGGGGCCGGGCTGCTGGCGACGTTCTCGGCGACCTATTTCCCCGGCGGCCACCTGGGTTTGTATGGGGATGCCACCTTCCTCGATATGGCGATGGAGAACAGCTGCAGCCCGGTCGTCCCGTTCAAGCGGATCGCGAACGAAACGTTGTGCACCAACTTCGGCGGCTCGATTGACGGGAACAGCTCTTTGCTCCTGGGGCTCGGCGCGGTGCTGCGCGCGGCGCCCGCGGGCACGCTGAGCCCCTACGTCCGCGCGGGCCTGGGATTCGCCCTGCACTCGCACGGTACGGTGCGCGCCGACGCCCCCAATGCGCCGACCAGTCCGCCGAAGCAGATCATCGCCGATGACGATCCGAAGAACGGGTCGCCGACGCTATTGCTCGCCGCCGGGCTCAGCCAGGCGCTCGGCTCGGGGTATCAGATCCGCCTCGAGGTGCGCGACGACTTCTTCGCGCTCGAGCGCGTCACCGGTCCGGCCAATGCGCTGGGCCAGGCGGCCACGGCGACCCGCTGGTATCATCACCTCGCGTTGACGATCGGGGTCGGCATCGTCTTCGACCGCAGGCGCACCCGCCGCTACTGACGGCTCGCCGGGGCTCCCCGAGTCATGCGTGATCGTCCCCGCGCCCCCGCGGCGCTCGACTAGCGTGCGCGCCGCGGTGCTCGCGGGCGGGGCGGCCAGTCGCTACGGCGGCGAGCCCAAGGGCTTGCTGTCGGTGGGAGGTCGCCGCATCCTCGATCGCGTCGTGGACGCGGTCGCGGCCGCGACCGCCGCGGCCCCGGTCCTCGTCGCCAACGCCCCCGACGCCGCCGCATGGCGTCCCGACCTCGTCACCCTGGGGGACGCGCGGCCGGGGTGCGGCAGTCTGGGGGGCATCTACACCGCGGTCGCGGCCGGCGCGGACCCGGTCTTGTGCGTCGCCTGGGACATGCCGTTCGTTCCGGCCGAACTGCTCCGGGCCCTGATCGCGGGCGCGGCAGGGCACGACGCGTTCCTGCCCGAGAGCGATGGGCGCCGCGGTGTGGAGCCCCTGTGCGCGGTGTACGGTCCGGCCTGCGGACCGGCGATCGAGCGGCAGCTTGCGGCCGGGGACCTGCGCGCGATCGGGTTCCACGACGCGGTGCGCGTCGGCCGGCTCCCGCTCGCGCAGGTGCGGAGGTTCGGCGATCCCGCGACGCTGTTCTTCAACGTGAACCGGCCGGACGATCTCGAGCGGGCGGAGGACCTGTGGCGGCGACACGGATAGTCTCGATCATCGGCCGGCACAACGCGGGGAAGACCACGCTCCTCGTGGCGCTCGCGGCGGAGTACACGCGGCGCAAGCTCCGGGTGATGACGTTGAAGCACGGCTCACACCCGGCGACGCTCGACCGCGAGGGCAAGGACACCTGGCGCCACTGGCACGAGGGCAAGGCGGAGCGCGTGCTGCTCGAGGGCCCCGGCGAGCGACTGCTGCTCGAGCGCACGGCCGAGGAGTCCAACCCGATCGCCCTGGCGCGGCGCTACCTGGAGGGCGCGGACATCGTCCTCGCCGAGGGCTTCAGCAAGCATCCGGTCCCCAAGATCGAGGTCCACCGCACGGCGTGCGGCGCCCCGCTGTACGACCCCGGCGCCGAGCGCGCGGGCGATTGGATCGCGCTGGTGTCCGACGACGCGACGTTCCGCGCGCCGATCCCGGTGCTCCGTTTCAACGACACGTCGTGGCTCATGACCCTGGCCAACCTCGCCTGGGACCGCGCCAAAGTCCTCGGCCCCTGATGTGCTGACCCCCGCCGACGCCGCCCGCCAGATCGTCGCGGCGATGACGCCCCTACCGCCCGCGCGGCGCGCGCTGCGCGCCGCGCTCGACCTCGTGCTCGCCGAGGACGTCACCAGCCCGATCGACATCCCGGCGTGGGACAACTCGGCGATGGACGGCTACGCGGTGCGCGCGGCCGACGTGCGCGGCGCCAGCGCCGAGCGCCCGGTCACCCTGCGGGTCACCGAGTCCGTGCCGGCGGGGGCCTTTCCCACCCGCGCCGTCGGGACCGGCGAGGCCATCCGCATCTTCACCGGCGCGCCGCTGCCCGACGGCGCCGATTCGGTCATCCGCCAGGAGGACACCACATCGGATGCCCCGGATGCCGTAGCCGTGCGCGACGACCGCGATGCCGGCCGCAACCTGCGGCGGCGGGGCGAGGACATTCGGGCGGGCGCCGCGGTGCTGGGTCCGGGCGCGGTGCTCGGCCCCGCCCAGCTCGGCGTCCTCGCGTCCATCACGCATGGGACCCCGCTCGTCCACCCGCCGCCGCGCGTCGCGTTCCTCGGGTCGGGGGACGAGCTCGCCGACCTCGACGAGGCCCCGGCCATCCTGGCGGGCCGCAAGATCGCGTCGTCCAATTCCTACACGCTCCACGGCATGATCCGCCGCGCGGGCGGCGAACCGGTCGACCTCGGGATCGCGCGCGACACCGAGGAGTCGCTGCGGGAGCTGCTGGGCCGCGCCCGGGGGTGCGACCTCGTCGTCACCACCGCGGGCGTCAGCGTCGGCGAGCACGACCTCGTGCGGCGGGTCCTGGAGCAGGTGGGCGGCCAGCTCCGGTTCTGGCGGGTGCGCATGCGCCCGGGCGCGCCGCTCGGCTTTGGCGTCCTGCACGGGGTGCCATGGCTCGGGCTGCCCGGCAATCCGGTCAGCACCATGGTGACGTTCGAGCTGTTCGTCCGGCCGGCGATCCGGCGTCTGGCCGGGCACCCGCTTCCATTCCGCCGGACGGTGCCGGTCACGGCGCGCGAGCCCGTCACCCTGGGACCCCGGCTGCGCCATTTCCTGCGCGCCGTCGTGTCCACGCCGCGCGGCCCCGAGGGCGGCCGCGACGCTCACTTGACTGGACCCCAGGGCTCGGGCATTCTCACTGCCATGATCAAGGCCAACGCGCTGCTCATCGTACCGGAAGACCGCCCCGCCGTTTCCGCCGGCGACCGTCTCGACGCGCTGTTACTCGACGAGACGGAGCACCTAGCCGACCCGACATTCTGACCATGCCCGCCACGCTCGTCCGGATCCTGACGCTCGTCGGGTCCGCCGCCATCGTCGCGTTCCTGCACTGGGGCACCCAGGCCGTCTCGCCCGAAGCCCGCCTGGGGCTGTTCTACCTCGTGCCCGTGCTCCTGGCGACCTGGTTCGCGGGCGTCTGGTGGGGCGTCGTGTTTCTGGTGGCGAGCATGGCCCTCCGGCTGTTCGCCGATATCGACGTGTCGGACGCGTCATTCGTCTCGCTGCTGCTCAACCAGGCGTCGTTCGCGGTCGTCGGCGGGATCATGATGGTGATGTTCTGGTACCTGCAGCAGACGCAGCGCGAGCTCGAGGACCTCGCCATCCACGACCCGCTCACCCGCGTCCTCAACGCGCGCGCGTTCTCCGAGCGCCTCACCGAGGAGCTGCATCGCAACCGGCGGTATCGGCGGCCCGTGTCCCTGCTCTACCTCGACCTCGACAACTTCAAGATCCTCAACGACACGCGGGGGCATCAGACGGGAGACACCGTCCTGCGTCTCGTGGCCGACGCGATGCGGCTCGCCGTCCGCGAGACCGATCTCGTGGGGCGAATGGGGGGTGACGAGTTCGCGGTGCTCATGCCCGAGACCGACGGGACCCTGGCCGACGCCGCCGCCCTGCGGCTCGCCGAGGGGATCAAGGGCGCCTTCCCGACCACCCCCGCGGTCACGGCGAGTATCGGCGTGGTGTCGTTCGACGACACCGCCGCGACCGCCGATGAGATTCTGGGCCGCGCCGATCAGGCGATGTACGAAGCCAAGCGCGCCGGCAAGGACCGCGTCATCCACGCCGCTCTGTGACGCACCGCCGTGCCTGATGGGCGACGCCAACCTCCGCGACCTGCTCCTCGTCTTCACGTCGATCCTGTTCATCGTGGATCCGTTGATCGTCATCCCTGGATTCCTGGCGATGACGGCGCGCGACACGCCCGGGCAGAAGCGGGGGCACGCCCGGCGCGGCGCCTGGACCGTCGCGATCACGCTGACGGTGTTCGCGGCCGCGGGGACCGTGATCTTCACGCTGTTCGGCATCACCATCGGCGCCTTCAAGATCGCGGGCGGCATCCTCATCGGTCTCAACGCGCTGGACATGGTGCAGGCGCGCCGCAGCCAGCAACGCGAGACGCCGGCCGAAACGGCGGAGGGCATCGAGAAGTCGGATATCGGCATCATGCCGCTCGGCGTCCCCATGCTGGCGGGGCCCGGAGCGATCTCGACCGTCATGGTCCACTCGGTCGGCGCCCGCAGCCCGGTCTTCACCGCCGTCCTCTACCTCTCCATCGCCCTTACCGCATTCCTTTCCTATCTCACCCTGGCGAGCGCGACCCGCGTGGAAGCCCGTCTCGGCCAGACCGGCATGCGGATCCTGACCCGGCTCATGGGCCTCGTGCTGTGCGCCATCGCCGTCCAGTTCGTGGTGGACGGGATCAAGCTCACCGGGCTGGTCGGCACTTCCTGAGCGCCCGCGCCGCCGTCCTCGCGGCGCTCGCGGCGAGCCCGCTCGCCGCCCAGCACGGCCGCCCCGGCGTGGGGATCGCGGGGCAGGCGATCGCGGCGCTCACCCGCGTGGACCCGGTTCCGGGCGGCGAATCCCGCACCGAGCTGCGGGTCGTGCAGCCCATCCTCATGCTCCGGGGCGTCCGCGCGCCGTGGCGGCTGCTCGTCACCCTCAACGGCGAAGGCGCGACGATGCCGCGCGGCGAGCTCGCGCCCGGCGGGTGGGGCGAGGGGTTCATCGACCGGCGGCACCCGCACACCTACGTCCACGAGCTCATGCTCACCGCGGCCGACCTGCTCGGGCGGCGGGATGGCCGCGCGCACCTGTCCCTCGCGGCCGGCAAAGGCTTCGTGCCCTTCGGGACCGACGACCCCATGAGCCGGCCCACGCTGCGCTATCCGGTGAACCACCATCTGGCGCAGATCCTCGAACGCGCCGTCGCGCTCGCCGGCGTGGGCGTCGGGCCCGTGCTGCTCGAGGGCGCGGTGTTCAACGGGGACGAGCCGGAGCGACCGTCGCAATGGCCCGCCGGAGACCGGTTCGGGGATTCCCGGGCCGCCCGCGTGACCGTGACGCCGGCGCACGGGCTCGAGCTGCAGGGGTCGATCGCCCGGGTCCACTCTCCCGAGCACCGGCCGGGCGCGGGGCCCGACCAGGACAAGTGGAGTGCCGCCGCCCGCTGGGAGCGGCGCACGCCGCGCGGGCGAACCTACGCGCTGCTCGAATGGGCCCGCAGCTCGGACGCCGGCGGGTTCTTCGCGTTCCGCAGCGTGCTGGCCGAGTCCGAGCTGTCGCGCCGCCATCACCGGGTGTACGCGCGAATCGAACGCACGGAGCGACCGGAGGAGGAGCGCGTGGGCAGCCCGTTCCGGGCCCGTCGGCCGCATCTCGACGATTCCATCCTCGGGATCACCCGCTGGACCATCGGTACGCTGGGGTATGGCCGGCGGCTCCCGCTCGGCCGGAGCGGCGTGACCGTCGAGCCGGTCGCCGAGATGTCGTGGGGCTCGGTGCAGGAGACTACTGGATCCGTGTTCGATCCCGCGAGCTTCTACGGCCGCAGCCGGTTCTGGGCCCTCACGCTCGCCGTGCGCGTGGCCCGCGGCATGGACGGGCACCGGATGGGCCGCTACGGGGTACTTCCCACGTCGGGCTCATCGGGTCACGGGCCCGGGCCCGGGCAATAATCGCCGTTTCCCCTGGAGGCGCCGTGCGTCACGTCTGGACCATCGCCGCAGCGGGCGTGATCGCCGCAGCGTGCGCCGACCCGCTGCCGGTCGACCTGGCGTTGGCGCGGGTCGCGGGCGACGCGCAGACGGACACGGTGGGCCGGACGCTCGAGCCCTACGTCGTCCTCGTAACCGACCGGGCGGGCATGCCGGCGCCGGGAATCGCCGTGCGCTGGAGCGTGGTCGCGGGCGAGGGCGCGATCGCGCCGGAGTCCATGAGCGACGCGCAAGGCATCGCCCAGGCGACGCTGACCCTGGACACGGTGGCGGGCACGCAGACGACGCGCGCGGTGGTGGACGGGGCGCTCGGGTCACCCGTGACGTTCACGGCCACCGCGGTCGCGGCGGGGCCGGCGTCGCTGGTGAAGGTGGCCGGCGACGGCCAGACGGGGAACCCGGGACAGCCGTTGGCCGCGGCGTACGTCGTGGCGGTCCGGGACCAGTACGGCAACGCCGTCGCGAACGCCACGGTCGCGTGGGCCGCGTCGGCGGGCTCGCTCAGCGCCGCGACCAGCGCGACGAACGGGGCCGGCGAGGCCCAGGTGCGGCACACGCTCGCCGGCGCGCCCGCGCTGCAGCAGGTGACGGCCACGGTGCCAGGCACCGCCACGCCGGGCGTGACGTTCTCCGCCCGCGCCATCACGCCGCCGCCGCTCGTCGCCACGGTCCCCGTGCCGGCGAACTACGGCCTGCACGACACGTTCGTGCGGGACGGCATCGCGTTCCTCTCCTCGTGGAACTCGGGCGTGCTGATCTACGACGTGGGGAACGGCATCAAGAACGGCTTCCCCGGATCGCCACAGCTCGTGTCGCAGGTCGTGACCCAGACGAGCGGCCTGTCCGGCGCCAACGTCCACAACGCCTGGTGGTTCCACAACCCTACCAACGGCGAGAAGCGCTACCTCTTCGTCGGCCAGGAGGGACCGGGGTCCGTCGGCGCCTCGTCCTCGGGCGACATCCACGTAGTGGACGTGTCCGATCTCGAGGCCCCGGTCGAGGTGGCGTTCTATCACCTCAACGGGGCGGGCACGCACAACTTCTGGATGGACGAGCAGGCCCAGGTGCTGTTCGCGGCATACTACAACGGCGGCGTGGTGGCGCTCGACGTGTCGGGCCCGCTGTCGGGCGACCTCGCGAGCCGCGAGCTGGCGCGGATTCAGCCCGGGGGCGGCGGCAACACCTACACCTGGGGCGTGATGCAGTCCGGCGGCTCGGTGTACGCCGCGGACATGCGCTCGGGCTTCTGGCAGCTGCGGTTCACCGGAACGGCGTTCAGCGTCGCGGGCGGCGGCAACAACGTGCCCGAGCGGTGGACCTCGGACCTGTGGGTGCACGGCACGCACGCCTACACGGGCACGTGGGGCAGCCGCGGCGGCAACCTGGGCAACGCGGTGAAGATCTGGCGCCTCAACGCCGCGGGCGCGCCCACGCTGGTGGATTCCGTGATCGTCGCCAATATCACGACGGTGAGCGACGTCGAAGTGAGCGCCGACGGCCGGCTGCTCGTGATCAGCGCCGAGGGGGGCGCCAACGCCGGGGTGCACGTGTACGCGCTGGCGGATCCCGAGAAGCCGGCGTTGCTGGGCAGCTACCTGGTGGGCGCGGGCGTGCACACGGCCGCGATCGGCGACGTCCTCGGCCGGCGTTACGTGTTCGCGGCGAAGAACCCGGGCAGTCCCGCGCTGTTCATCCTGGACATCACGGACTTCGCGAACTGAGGGGGCGCGGCCCAGCGCCGTCTCACTCCAGCCGCGCCGCGCAGTCGGGACACACCCCGTGCGTGAACGAGGCTTCGCTGCGCCGCTCCACGTACTGCTCGATCTGCACCCAGGCGCTCGCTTCGGTGCGGATGCGCTTGCAGTACGAGCAGATCGGCAGCAGCCCCTCCAGGCGGCGCATCGTTTCGCGCAGGCCGAGGATGCGCTCCGCTACCCGGAGTCGCGCCCGCAGATGGTCCACATCGGCCGGCTTGGTGAGGAAGTCGTCGGCACCGGCGTCGAGCCCCTCGAGCAGGCTTTCGCGGTCCCCCCGCCCCGTGAGCAGGATCACGTAGGTGTACTCCGGGCGGCGCGACGCGCGGAGCCGGCGGCACAGCTCGAGCCCGTCCACGTTCGGCATCAGCCAGTCGGTGATCACGACGGGAAAGTGGATCGCCTGGAAGGTAGACCATGCTTCGCCGCCGTCGGCCGCGGCGGTGACGGTATGCCCCAGCCCGCCGAGCGTCTTCTCGAGCGTGATCCGCGTCACGGGCTCGTCTTCGGCAATCAGGATGTTCACGGCTACATCCGCTTGTACTTCGGGCCGCTCCCCCCCTCGCGCGGCGTCCAGCGCGGCCCCAGCACGTCGGTGGCCTTGCAGTCCACGCAATTCGGAGGGTTGACCCGCAGACCGTCGTCTACGCGCTCGTACACACCCGCGGGGCACATCCGCACGTAGAAATCCACCACGTCGGGCGGGACATCCGCCCGGCCGATGAGGTGGCTCGGAATCGTGTCGCGGGTCGCGTTCCCCGACTTGAACACCGCGTCCAGCTTGCTGAAGGTCAGCGTGCCGTCCGGGGTGAAGGGCTCGCCGGCGCCGGCCCGTCGCGGCACCGCCGCGTCGGGCTCCATCGCGATGCGCCGCCCCGGAATACGCCCCCCCGTCAGCGTCATGAGCGCCGCCTTGATGCCCCCCACGTAGAAGCCGTCCTTGAACGCCGGCCGCATGTTCCGCGTGCGGTGCAGATCGCGCATGACGTACGAGCGATTCACCAGCCGGTCGTACTCGGCGAGCGTGGCCGCGGAAGAGTCCCCGGTCTTGAGGGCGGTGAACATGGCCCGTGCCGCGTAGATCCCCGACTGCATCGCGTAGTGGATCCCCTTGAGCGAAGGGACGTCCACGAACCCCGCCGAGTCGCCCAGGATCACCACCCCGTCGCCATGGAGGCGCTCGGGGACCGCGTGGTACCCGCCCTCCGGGATGGTCTTGGCGCCCCACTCGACCATTTCCCCGCCCTCGAGATAGGGTCGCACCAGCGGATGCTGCTTGAGCTGCTGCAGCAGCACGTGCACGTCCAGCGCGGCGTCGCGGTAGTCCAGCCCCACGACCAGGCCGAGCGCCACGAGGTTCGGCTCGAGCGGATAGATGAAGCTGCCGCCGAAGGCATCGGTGGGCAGCGGCCAGCCCAGCGTGTGGATCACCGCGTCGAGCGGGCGCTTGGTCTCCCAGATCTCCTTCACGCCCAGCGCATAGACCTGCGGGTTGACCGAACGGACGCCCCCCCACTCGAGCCACGCCTGGGCGAGCATCCCGCGCGTGCCTTCCGACAGCGCCGTGACCTTGGCGACCAGATCGTTGGCGGGCATGTAGCTGCCCAGCTGCTCGCCGTCGCGCCCCAGTCCCGTGGGCACCGTGCGCACGCCAACTACGGCGTCGCCGTCCACGAGCAGCGCCCCGGCCGGGAATCCCGTGAACACGTTGACCCCCAGCGCCTCGGCCTGCTGGCCCAGCCAGCGCACGATCTCGCAGATCGAGGCCACGTAATTGCCGTGGTTCCGCATGGTGGGCGGCGTCGGCAGCCGCACCCGGCCGCCGGACGTGAGCACGTAGACCCGCTCCTTCGTCACGGGCGCGCGCAGGGGAAAGTCCGCGTCCTTCAGGTCGGGGAACAGCTCGCGGAACGCGCACGGGTTGACCACCGCGCCCGACAGCGAGTGCTCGCCCAGCGCGTCGGCCTTTTCGAGGACGCCGATGCTCACTTCGCCCAGACCGCCACCGGCCTCGTTGTCCTGGCGCACGAGGCGCGCCAGCTCGATCGCGCCGGCCAGCCCGGCGGGGCCCGCGCCCACGAACAGCGCGTCCATCTCGAGGCGCTCGGCCGCGCCCTCGCTGCCGTGCGGCAGGATGAGCCGCTCGCGCGGCAGCGGCGGCTGGTGGCGGGCCGGGGCGAACCGGGCTCCGGTCCCCATTTCCGGATCGTCGCTCACCGGCGCCGCCCGGCGACGGCGTACCCCAGGCCGACCGAGAACTGGTGATCGAACGCGAACGACTTGGGCGCGTACTCGGCCGGCCAGCCGGAGGACGGGGGGACCATCAGGTACGCCGTCCACTCGAGCCGCAGGGTGAAGGGCGGTCGGAGCGGCCGGTCGAGACCGATGGTCACGACGCCGCCCACGTCGGTCGAGTTGTCCTGCGCGGGCGCGAGGCCGGGGTTCGACCGCGCGAATGCGCCGCCCAGCCCGAAGAACACGGGTGCCTGCGGTTTGATGCGAAACAGCAGCAGCACTTCCGCCCGCATCTGGGCGATGCGATCCCCGCCCAGCGCCACCTGGCTGCCGTCCAGCGTCCGGACCTCGGCCCGGGGAATCGCGATCGAGAGGCCCGCCCGCACGCCCGCCCGGCGCGACACCGGCACCTGGAAGCGAAGCCCTGCCCCCGGCGCGCTGCCGGCGCCGAGCACGGTGCGGCACCGCAGGCTGTCGCACGCCGGGTCGTCGGGGGGAATGGGCTGGCCCTCGTTGTACGTGCGAATCGCGCGGTCGCCCGTCCACCCGCCCAGGAGGTACGCGTACACCGCGGTGGGGAACGACGACGGCCGCCGCGCTTCGCCGGGGAACGCCTGCGCCGCGGCGCCCCCCGCCCCGACGGCGACGAGCAGCGCGGCGACCGGGCCCACCCTAGCCATGAAGCTTCTTGATCTCTGCGGTGAGCTTGGGGACGACCTCGAACAGGTCCCCCACGATGCCGTAGTCGGCCACCTTGAAGATCGGCGCGTCCTTGTCCTTGTTGATCGCGACGATGACTTTCGACGTCCGCATGCCGGCGAGGTGCTGGATCGCGCCCGAGATCCCGACGGCCACGTAGAGCGTCGGGCTGACGGTCTTGCCGGTCTGACCCACCTGATCGCCGTGCGGGCGCCAGCCGGCATCCACCACGGCCCGCGACGCCCCCACCGCCGCCCGGCCGGCGAAAGCCGTCGCCAGCTCTTCCAGCAGCTTGAAATTCGCGGGCTCCTTCAGTCCCCGCCCGCCGGACACCACGATCGGGGCCTCCGCCACGTCGAGCTCGCCCTCGGCGGCCTTGATCGCGCGCACCGTGACGCGACCGGGCGCGGCCGTCGCCGCGGCGGTTTCGGCGGTGCCCGCCTTGGGCCGCTCGACGGGGGTGAACACGTTGGGACGGAGCGACACCACCGCCGGCGACTGGGTCAACCGCGCGCGCAACAGCGCCTTGCCGGCGTACACCGGACGGGTGACGACCACGTTCCCGCCCTCCACGGCGACGTCGGTCACCTCCGCGGCGAGCGCCACGCCGAGCCGCGCCGCGACCCGGGGCGCCAGGTCCTTTCCCGTCGCGGTCGCGGCGAACACGATCGCCCCATAGCCGCCCGCTTTCGCGCGCTCGGCGGCGACGGCGGCCGTGCCCTCGGGGGCGTAGCGCGCGAATCCCTCGCCCGTGAGCGTGACCACCCGGTCCGCGCCGAACCGGCCCAGCGCGTCTGATCCCGCCACGGCGCCCGCGCCGATGACGAGCGCGTGCACCTCGCCGCCCAGCCCGTCGGCCAGGCGGCGGGCGCCGGTCACGATCTCGTGGGACACTCTGCGCAGCGTGCCGTCGCGCTGCTCCACCACCGCGAGGACGTGGCTCACAGGACCTTCGCCTCCTCGCGGAGCAGGCGCACGAGGTCCGCCACGGCGCCGGCGCCCTCCCCCACGATCTTGCCCTCTTTGCGCTCGGGCGGCGGGTCCAGCCCCAGGAGCTCGAGCCCGCCGGCGCCGAGCTGCACCGGCTTCACCTCGAGCGGTTTCTTCTTCGCCGCCATGATGCCCTTGAGCGCCGGGTAGCGCGGCTCGTTGAGCCCCTTGTCGACCGTCAGCACGGCGGGGAGGGGAAACTCGACCACTTCCATCCCGCCCTCGACCTCGCGTTCGGCGGTACCCGTGCCGTCGGCGAGATCGAGATGCGCCACGGCGGTGACGCAGGGCAGGCCCAGCAGCTCGGCCACCATCGGGCCGACCTGATGGTTGTAGTCGTCGATCGCCATCTTGCCGAACAGGATCAGGTCCCAGCCGCCCCCTTTGAGCGCGGCCGCCAGCGCCCGGGCGACCTCGAGCCCGTCGGCGGGAATCACATCCGTCTGAAGCAGGATGCCGCGGTCCGCACCCATGGCGAGGGCGGTCCGGATGGTCTCCTGCGCCGTGGCGGGTCCCAGCGCGATGACGACGACCTCGCCCGCGCCCGCGGCCTCCTTGCGCTGGAGAGCCTCCTCGACCGCGAACTCGTCGTAGGGATTGAGGATGAACTTCACGCCGGCCGCGTCGAGCGATTTTCCATCGCCCGCGATCTTGATGCGGGCTTCGGAGTCGGGAACGCGTTTGATGCAGACCGCGATCTTCATAGCGTGGTCAGTTGCCCGTCAGGAGTTACCAGAAGTTGCAAGACGCCAAGACACAAGCGGTTGCAGGTTACGTCGCAGGGAAAACAAACCTTGCGACTGACATCTGGCAACCGCTTGGAACTTGGCGTCTTGCAACTTCTGGCCGCTGGCTTCCTGGCACCTCTCAATTGAATGCGCTGAGTCCAGTGATCTCCTGCCCGAGAATCAGCGAGTGCACGTCGTGCGTGCCCTCGTAGGTGTACACCGACTCGAGGTTGGCCATGTGGCGCATCGCCTGGTACTCGACGAGGATGCCGTTGGCGCCCAGCAGGCGGCGCGCTTCGCGCGCGCACTCGGTCGCCATGTTCACGTTGTTGCGCTTGGCGAGCGACACCTGCTGCGGCGTCATCGTTCCCTGGTCCTTCATCCGGCCGAGCTGGAGGCACAGCAGCTGCGCCTTGGTGATCTCGGTGAGCATGTCGGCGAGCCGCACCTGCTGGATCTGGAACCCGCCGAGCGGCTTGTCGAACATCACCCGGTTCCGGGCGTAGCTCACCGCCTCGTCGTAGCACGCCATCGCGGCGCCGACCGCTCCCCAGGAGATGCCGTAGCGCGCCTGCGTGAGGCACATCAGCGGCGCCTTGAGGCCTTCGGACTTGGGCAGCAGCGCGTCGTCGGGCACGCGGACGTCCTGGAGCACCAGCTCGCTCGTGTCGCTCGCGCGGAGCGAGAGCTTGCCCTTCTGGTCCTTGGCGGTGAAGCCCTTCGTGTCGGTGGGGACGATGAAGCCGCGGATCGAGGACACGTCGTCGAGGGCACCCGTCTTGGCCCACACGATCGCCACCTGCGCGGTCGAGCCGTTGGTGATCCACATCTTGGCGCCGTTGAGCACCCAACCGTCCCCGGTTTGCTTCGCGACGGTGATCATGCCGCCGGGATTCGAGCCGTAGTCGGGCTCGGTGAGTCCGAAGCAGCCGATGGCCTCGCCCGAGGCGAGCTTGGGGAGCCAGTGCTTTTTCTGCTCTTCGCTGCCGAACGCGAAGATCGGGTACATCACGAGGGCGCCCTGCACCGAGGCGAACGAGCGCACCCCGGAGTCGCCGCGCTCGAGCTCCTGCATGATGAGCCCGTAGGCCACGTTGTTGAGGCCGGCGCAGCCGTACTCCTCCGGCAGGTTGGCCCCGTAGAACCCGAGCTCCGCCATGCGCGGAATCAGGTCGCGCGGGAACCGTCCCTCGATGTAGTGCTCCGCGATGACGGGCATGAGCTCGTCGTCCACCCATTCGCGGACGGTGTCGCGGATCGCGCGCTCCTCTTCTGAGAGGAGCCGGTCCATCTGGTAGAAATCCACGCCCTGGAACTTTGCGGACATCGGAACCTCGACGAAGGCAATTCAATCGGAAGACGCGAGGCAGCAAGCGGACACAAGTTAACCGTCGCCGGGGTCGGCTGGCAGCGTGGGACTGGCAACCGCTTGCAACATGTCGTCTTGGAGCTTGGAACCGTCATACCCCAAGACGGCAACAGCCCGACCGATCGGTCGGGCTGTTGACGCTGCGGCTCCCTTCGGGGACCTACTGGATCGTGACCCGCACGCTCTCGACCCCGGTCACTGTCGACGTGGCCAGCAGCGTGTAGCCATCCCCAGCAGCCGTGAACCTATCGTGTTGCCAATCTGGTCGAACCGGGCCACCCCGCTGACGGCCGTGGACGTGTGGGATCCCCATTGGTCAGGGTACCAGTCCCGCCGGCCGACGGGTTCCGCCCGATCGACACGTTCGACATTGGCGCCAAAAGACGTGGCGACGTTGCCGAACACGTCCACGGCCGTGAGCTCCACGGTGGGAAAGACGGCCGAACCCGTGGTCGCGTCGCTCGGCTGCACTGTGAACACGAGACGGTTCGCCGCACCGGCCGCGATGTCGAACGCACCGCTCGTGGTGGACAGCGCGCCGCTCGTCGCGGTCAGCGCGTAGTTGGTGCCTGCCGTCGTGATCCCGATGCTGCCGATCGTCACGACGCCGTTGATGGGCATTCCCATCTGGGCGCCGCCCGTGATCGCCGCTCCGGGCGTGCCGGTCCCGCTCGTGATGTTCACCGTCACCGCCGACGCGTAGTTCACGTCGGTGTTGCCGAACTGGTCGAGCGCGACGCAGCGAGACCGAGTTGGTTTGCGTCACGTTCCTGTCGATCGGCTGCGTGGTGAACGCGAGCCGCGTCGCCGCTGCCGGGGTGACCGTGAACGCGGTGCTCGTGGCTCCCTTGAGCTTCGCGGTCACCGGGGTGGCCACCAGCGTGGCGACCCCCGCCCGGTTGATGACGACGTTGAAGGTGGCGACTCCCGCCACGGCGTTCACCGTCAACGTGTCGAACCCGTTGGCGAAGTTGCCGCCACCCACGATCCGGAGCTCCACTTCTCCCGTGAAGCCCGTCAGCGTGGTACCGCCGCCGTCCGTTGCGGTCACCGCCACGGTCTGCGCCAACGCCGGCCGCGCGATTCGCGGGTTGCGTAGTGAACCCGAGCCGGCTGGCCGTGGTCGCGGTGATGTCGAACGCCCGGCTGAAATCGTTGCCGACGGCGAGGTCGAACGCCTCCAGGTCGTAGTCGATCCCCTCCTGATCGATGCTGAGGTTGGCGAACGTCGCTACGCCGCTCACGGCGGTCACGGTGCACGTACCGCGCGACGCAGCCCGGACCGCTGATGGTACCCGCGTGCCCGTCGTGCTGCCGTCGGTCGCGATTCGGAGACTGACCTGAACCGGTGTAACCGGTGGCCACGTTGCCCAACTGATCGTACGCGGTGACCTGCACGGCGGGCCCGATCGCCGCCAGTTTCGTCGCGGTCGTCGGCTGGACCGTGAAGCGAAGCGAGAAGGCCGCATCAGGCGTGATGTCGAACTGCGCACTCGTCGCGCCGTTCGGCCGATCGTGGGACCCGTACTCACTGCGATCAACTGGTATCCGGTGCCAGCGCTGTCGATGATCAAGCCACCTGGAGGCTGGCAACACCTTGCTGGGGGACAGATCACAGAACTGCGTGCGTGCAATCGCCGAAGCCGGGATTGTTCAGCGCGCGAAAAATCGCGCCCGGTGTACCGGATCCCGGGTCGATCTACAGCCGCACCACGTCGCCATTTGCTCGTCGAAACTCGTCACGACGTTCCCGGCATCGTCTAACGCGGTCACGCCCACCGATCCCCCGAATGCCGGCTTGCGCGTTGCCGGGTTGCACGTGAACACGAGCCTCGTTGCCACCGACGCCCCGATGTTCACCATCGCCACCGCGGGAGTCGTCACCCCGGGCGCTGAGGCGGTGAGCGTGTGGGGTCCCGCTGCGTCGAGACGCAGATTCGAGAACGTGACGACACCAGCGCCGTCCGGCCCCAGTGGACCGCCGCCCGAGAGCGATCCGGCAACGTCAGACGTGATCGTCACGCCCACGGTCGTGATGACGTTGTCGAACACGTCCCGCGCGAGCGCCGTGACGGCGGGCACCATTTTCCCGCCCACGATCGTTCCGGTCGGTGGTTGGAGGTAGATGACCTCGTCCGCCGCCGCCGGCACCACCGTGACGTTCAGGGGCGTCAAGGGCACCAGCTCGGCGGTCGCCTGGATCACCTTCGCCTCGGCCCTGGTGGCGTTGTAGGTGGCGTTGGTCATACCGCCCGCGTCGGTCAGCGCCGGCGCGGTGAAGTTGTCGATGCCGCCGCCGCTGGTGGGGACGGCGAACGAGACCGTCTCACCCGCGATCGGGTGCCCGAACTGGTCCTTGAGCGTCACGGTGATCAACGACGCCGATGCGGGTGACCCGGCCGTGCTGCAGGTCGGGTTGCACGCCTCGATGGTGGTCTGCACCGTGCTCACCGTCGATTGCCCGGCATTGGGCACGTCCGGCGTGATGTTGAACGTCGGGCTGATGTCGCTCGTCAGGTTGGGCGACGTGACCGTCAGACTGTAGCCGGCCGCCACCTTGTTGAGGGTGAGGGTGTTGAACGTGGCCACCCCGTTCGTGGGCGTCACCTGAAGCGTGCCGTTCAGGATGGTCAATCCGGGGTTCGCCGCCAGCGCGACCGTGACGGCTCCGCCGAAACCGGTCACCGCGTTGCCAAAGATGTCCTGCACGGTCACCTGCACGCCGGTCGGCCCCGAGATCAGATTGCCCGCCCGCGAGTCGACGGGCTGATTGGTGAACCGCACACGGTTCGCGGATGCGGGCGAGATGTTGAACGACGCACTCGTGGCCGGCGCCCCCGCGATGGCGGCGCTCGATGCCTGGAGCCCGTACGCTCCCACCTTGTCCAGGCTCACGCTGAACGTCGCCACGCCCGCGGCCGGCGTGACGCTCGTGATCCCGGTGAACGTCCCCGCCGCCGGGTTCGAGTTGAACCCCAGCACGACGTTGGCGCTCAGCCCGGTGGCGATGTTGTCGAATTGGTCGAACGCCGTGACCACGATGCCGCCCGCGCCGCCGTTGATCGTGGCGCCGGCGAGCGCGTCGGTCGGCTCGTTCGTGAAAGCCAGCCGCGTGGCGGCAGCCGGACCCACGGTGACGGACCCCGTCTGGGTGACGACGACGTTGCCGGCGATCGTGGCCCTGATGGTCTTCTGCTCTGCCCTGGTCGCGCTGTAGGTGCTGGTGCTCACGCCGCTGGCGTCGGTCAACGGCGCCGGGATCGGAGCGAAGACGTCGGTGCCGCCGGTGCTGTTGGTCACCGCCAGGCTGACCGTAACGTTCTCGATCACGTTGCCGAACTGGTCCTTCGCCGTAACCGTGATCGTGCTCTGGCTGCCGCCGGTCGATGCCGTGATCGCGCCCGGTGCGGCCGCCACGGTCGACTGCAGGGCCGACACCGGCGCCGGGGTGATGGCGAACGCGCCCGAGGGCTGCGGCGTGATCAGGGTGCCGGACGTGGCCAGCAGCTGATAGCCGGCGCCGGCCTTCTGGATGTTCACGCTGGGGAACGTGGCCAACCCGCCGGCCACGGCCCGTTGCAGCGTCCCGCCCAGGCTCGCGCCCGTCGGATTGGTCCCGATGGACAGCGTCACGTCGCCCGTGGCCGTGGTCACCGTGTTGTTCGCCGCATCCTGCACGGCGACGGTGATGGTCCCGGTGACGCCCGGAATCGGTGCGCCGGCGATGGCGTCCGCCGGATTGACGGTGAAGCCGAGATGGGTCGCCGCGCCGGGGGTGATGGTGAACGCCGCGCTCGTGGCTCCACTCAGGGTCCCGGACGTCGCCGACAGCGTGTAGCCCGGGCTGGCCTTGTCGATGCTCAGGCCGGGGAACGTGGCCACGCCGCTGACCGCTGCCCGCTGGGCCGTCCCGGTGAGCGTTCCGCCGCCGGGATTGGCGCCGATGGCGAGCGTCACCTGGGCCACGAAGCTCGAGTCCCGGTTGCCGAACGGGTCGCGCGCCGTCACCTGGACGTCCGGAATGGCCATGTTGGACACGGTGGTGGTCGGCGGCGTCGTGAACGCGAGCTGCGTCGCGGCCGCGGGGGTGATGTTGAACCCCGCGCTGGTCGCGGCGGTGAGAGTGCCGGACGTGGCGGCCAGCGTGTAGCCCACGCCGACTTTGTCGATGCTCAAGCCCGCGAACGTGGTCACACCGCCGGTCGCGGTTTGCTGGAGCGTCCCGGACAGCGTGCCGGGGCCCGCATTGGTGCCGAAGGCGACCGTCACCTGGTTCCCGAAGCCGGTGGCCGTGTTGCCGAATTGATCGCGGGCCGTCACGGTCACGGCGAAGCCCACCCCCGCCGTGGTGCTGGCGGCCGGTCCCGTCGTGAAGAACAACGCCGCCGCCGCCGCGGGGCCGATGTCGAACGGCCCGCTCGTGGGCACGGTGAGGCTGCCCGAGCTGGCGGTCAGCGTATAGCCGGTCCCCACCTTGTCGATGCTCAGACCGGCGAACGTGGCCACGCCACCGCTCGCCGTGGCCGTGTTCCCGCTGAGGGTGCCGCTGCCGGGATTGGCGCCGAAGGCGAGCGTCACCTGGGCCACGAAATCCGTGGCCTGGTTGCCGAACTGGTCCCGCGCCGTCACGGTCACGGGGATGCTGGCGCCGGCGGCGGCACTGGTCGGTGGCGTGGTGAAGAGCAGCTGCGTCGCGGGTCCGGAGCTGATATTGAAGGCCGTGCTGATCGCCGCAGTCAGCCCGCCCGTCGTGGCGGTCAGCGTGTAGCCGCTGCCCACCAGATCGATCAGGAGATTCGCGAAGGTCGCGATCCCGGCGACCGCGTTCACCGCGGCGCCGTTCGACAGCGTCGCGCCGAGCGTGCCGGTGTTGGGCGTGAGCGCCACCCCGACCGGGCTCGTGAATCCCGTGGCGTCGTTGCCGTACTGGTCCTTGGCGGTGACCTTGACGCCGCCCGTGGCGCCCTGGATCGCCTGCCCGGCCCTGGTCAGGCCCGGCTGGGCGCTGAAGACGATCGCGGCCGCCACGTCCGGCGTGATGGTGAACGCGCTGGACAAGGGCGTGGTCAGGCCGCCGGAGGTGGCCAGTAGCTGGTAGCCGGCGCCCGCGGTCCGGATGTTCAACCCGGCGAAGGTCGCGACGCCGGCCACCGCCGCCTGTTGCAGCGTGCCGCCCAGGCTCCCGCCCGTCGGATTGGTCCCGATCGAGATGTTCACGTTGCTGGTGAAGGCCGTCACCGTGTTGCCCGCCGGGTCCCGCGCCGTCACCGTGACAGTCGTAATCGGCTGGCCCGCCGTCGTGGTCGTCGGTGGTGCGGTGAAGGCCAGCTGGGAGGCGGCCGCGGGGGTGATGTTGAAGGCCCCACTCGTCGCCGCGGTCACAATGGCGGCACTCGCCCCCAGCGTGTAGCCCGTCCCGGCCTTGTCGATACTCAGGCCGGGGAACGTGGCCACGCCGCTGACCGCCGCCCGCTGGGCCGTACCCGCGAGCGTGCCGCCGCCGGGATTGGCGCTGATGGCGAGCGTCACCTGGGCCGCGAAGCTGGTGGCCGTGTTGCCGAACTGATCCCGCGCCGTCACGACGACATCGGGGATGGCCACGTTGGAGACGGTAGTGGTGGGCGGCGTCGTGAACGCGAGCTGCGTCGCGGCGGCCGCGGCGATGTTGAACGCCGCGCTGGTTGCCCCCGTGAGGGACGCCGCGCTGGCCGCCAGCGTGTAGCCTACGCCGGCCTTGTCGATGCTCAAACCGGTGAACTCGACCACGCCCGCGGTCGCGGCCCGGTTCAAGATCCCCGTGAGCGTGCCCCCGCCGGCGTTGGTGCCGATGGCGAGCGTCATTTGGGCCACGAAGGCGGTGGCATCGTTGCCGAACGCGTCGCGCGCCGTGACGGTCACCACGAAGCCCTCGCCCGCGGTGCGGTTCACCGGCCCCGTGGTGAAGAACAGCGCCGCGGCCGGCGCGGTCGTGATCGAGAACGCCGAGCTCGGCGGCGACGTCAGGGCGCCCGCGGTGGCGGTGAGGGTGTACCCGGTCCCCGCGCGGCCGATGGAGAGGGTGGTGAAGGTCGCGACGCCGGCGACGGCCGCGCGCGGCCCGGGATTCACGAGCTGCGCGCCGGCAGTCCCGGTGCCGCTCGTGATGCCCATGGTCACCCCACCGGTGAAGCCGGTGGCGACGTTGCCCTCGCTGTCCAGGGCGGTCACGGTGACGCCACCGGGCGCCGCGAGCGGCTGCCCCGCCTGCGCCGTTGCAGGCTGCGCGGTGAACACCAGCTGCGTCGCGGTCCCCGGCACGATGTTGAACGCCGCGCTCGCATCCCCGATCAGCCCCGTGGACGAAGCGAGCAGCGTGTAGCCGTTGCCGACCCGGTTGATTCGCAGATCGCTGAACGTGGCGACACCCGAGACGGCGGCCCGGGTGAAGGTCCCGGAGAGCGTGCCTCCGGGCGGCGGGTTGTTCCCCAACGCCACGCTCACGTTGCTGCTGAATGTCGTGGCGGTATTCCCGAACGCATCGCGCGCCGTGACGCTGACCGGGATTGCGGACCCTGCCCCCGTCGTGGGCGGTTGTCCCGAGAAGACCAGCGCAGCAGCCGCCGCCGGGGCGATGTTGAAGGCGCCGGTCACCGCGCCCGTGAGGCCGGTGCCCGAAGCGGTCAGGGTGTACCCGATCCCGGCCGTGGTGATGTTGATGCTGGTGAACGTCGCCACGCCGCCGACCGCGGCCACGCGCACCGAGCCGTTCAACACGGCTCCCGCGGACCCGGACCCCGGGGTGATCGCCAGCGTCACGTCGCCCGTGAAGGCGGCGTTGTTGTCGAATGGGTCGCGGGCGGTCACCTGGACCGCCGGGGTGAGCGACACGCCTGCCGTCGCGTTGGCCGGCTGCCCGGTCACGACGAGCTTGGAGGCCGGGGCGGGGTTGACGGTGAAGACCGCGCTGCCGCCGGAGGTGATGCTGCCCGCGGTGGCCGTGAAGGAGTAGCCCGCCGCGCTCTTGTTGAGGACGACGTTCGCGAAGGTGGCGATGCCGCCCACCGCATCGACGGTCGTGGTTCCCGACAACGTCCCGCCGCCGGGGTTCGCCGCCAGACTCAGTGTGACCGGGCCGGTGAAGCAGGAGGCACGCGCGTTGCCCCCGTCGCGGGCTTCCACGGTGATCGGAGGCGACAGCGGCACGCCGGCCGTGACGCTGCCGGGCTGCCCCGTGAACACGAGGCTGCCCACCGCGCATGGCCCGCTGCTCCGGTCGGGATTACAGGTCGCGACCGCGACGGCGAGCACGCTCGCGCCGAGCCCGCGCAGGACGCGTACCGCCTGCCGCATGCCGGGCGTCCGGGGAAAGGTCAACGAGCGACGGTGCGCGACAAACGAGCGACGGTCCATGGACGTCTCCGGTCAGTGCTGAGCTACCGATACCAAGGCCGAGACGCGCGCCGACCGGAACCCCCGGTCATGAGCTCGCCTCGGCGAAAGCTTCTCAGTCAATTGGTCGGTTAAAGTCCCGCGCCGGCGGCCGTCCCGCCATGTACCCAGCGCCATACGCGCCTATACCGCAGGAGATAGGCCTCCTACACCCCCTGAGATAGCGCCCCTACTCCTGCGTAACTCGTTGTGCGATAGCTTGTTATGGCCTATCCGCGGTCGCGCCGCTGCCTCCCGGCACCCCCGCCTCCCTTGCCGAAGCGTGGCACGGCGGGCAGAATACGTGAATGCGCTCGACTGAGCGTTGGGAACGCCTTTGGAGGAGGTCGCCGGTCGTGAAACATCCCGGGCGCACGCGCCTCGTGCTGGCCGCGCCCCACCCGATCGTCCTCGACGCCCTGGAGCGGCTGTTCGGCGCGGAGCGCGACCTGCAAGTGCTGGCGCGTTGCGGCGACAGCGACGAAACGCTGGCGGCGATCCCGCGGCACCGGCCGCACGTGCTGGTGCTCGACCCGCGCCTGCCGGGCGTGGCGGGGCTCGCCATTCTGCAGCAGCTGCAGCGGGACCACTCCCGGACCCGCGTGGTGTTGTTCGTCAATACGCTGTCGGACGACGAGGCGATCGAGGCGATGCGCCTGTCGGTGCGCGGCGTGGTGCTGAAGGAGCAGCCGCCTCACCAGCTCGTGCAGTGCGTGCGCAAGGTGCGGGCGGGCGGATTCTGGTTCGAGCGCACGGCGGTGGGTCAGGCGCTCGATACGCTGCTGCGCCGCGAGAACGGCGCGCGCGACGTCGCCGGCGTGCTGACGCCGCGCGAGGTCGAGTTGGTGCGGATGGTGGGGCTCGGGGTGGGCAGCGAGTTGATCGCCGAGCGCCTGGCGATCAGCCACGGCACGGTGAAGGTCCACCTGCACAACATCTACCGCAAGCTCAATCTCGCGGGCCGGGTCGAGCTGATGCTGTTCGCGCGGGAGAAGCAGCTGATCTGAACGCCCGCCGGGCGGCCGTCTACACGGCCGCGGGCACGCGCTCGCCGGCCCGGGCGAACGCGAACGTGTCGGACGCGCGGAAGCGCCGCCGCTCCGCTTCCCACCGGAAAAAGGTCACCTGCACCGCCGTGGGCTCGATCGTGACGAGGTTGAAGCTCGCCGGGCGCGCGCCGCGCACCCGCTTGGACAGGGTGCTGCACGTCGAGACCACGACCTTGCCCTCGAGCACCGCCGCCCCCTCCTGGTGATCGTGGCCGCACAGCACCACGTCGGCGCCGGAGGCGACGATGCGGCGCTGGGCCTGGCGCCAGCGCGCGAGGCCCATGCGCTGCGACAGGTCGCCCCGCAGCACGTTGTGGTGCACGACGAGGACGCGGGCGAGCCCCACCGGCGCCGCGCGGAAGATGTGCCGGATTCGCACCATCTCGCGCTCGGGGAGATGACCCTTCACCGCCAGATCGCGCAGGTTCCACGTGAGCGATCCCCACGCCACCCCGTGCGACGTCAGCGCCGCCGCGATCACCGCGCTTCCCTGGATCGTGATCACGGGGGCCAGGCTGTCGCCGAAGTACTGGCGGTACTTGGCGTACAGCACGTCGGTGCCGAACGGGAGCAGCGGCCGCCACCACCAGCGGACGTCGTGATTGCCCGGGAGCACGACGACCGGCGCCGTCTGCCGCGCCAGCTGCACGAACGCCCGCGCCCGCTGGAACTCCCCGTGGCGGGCGCGCTGGGAGACGTCCCCCGCCACCACCACCGCGTCGGGCCGGAGCTCCGGAATCATCGCCTCCAGCGCCTCGATCTGGCGGAGGTCGGCGACGCCCCCGAAATGCAGGTCGGCGACGTGCAGCAGCTGAACGGTCACGACTCGATCTGCACCGTGTAGGTCAGGGTCGCCGTTCCCTTCGCGGGCACCGCCACGCGGAACCGCACTTCGGTGGCCGACAGCCGCTCGGACGGCACGCTGCTCGCCGTCACCCGCCATTCGCCGGCGCGCGTCTCGCGCACGTCCACGGCGATCGCGTCGTCTTTCGCGCTGGTGAGGGTCACCCGATACGAGACCGTGATCCGTTGCGACGCCGGCATGCCCCGGCGCGGCGGCGGCACGGGCTCGGCGGTGTACTCGGTCTGGACCCGCTCGGCCGCGACGTCGAACGCATCACCCGCGGTGACGCGCACGTCGCGCCCCGCGGGCGTGTGCCCGATGGGCGCTTCCCCGACGAGCTGGACCCGGCCAGCCGCGTCCGGCTGGTAGAGCTGCACGATGCCTGCCGGCAGCGGCCGGCCCCCGAAATCACCGCCCGCCTCACGGCGCAGCGTGTACCACACCTGCACCGGGACGAGGTTCGCGTCGTTCGGCGCGGGCCCGACGTAGCCGCGCCAGGGCAGCACGCCCGGCACGATGAACTCCCGCGTGACCGGTGCCGCCGCGCGCGGGAACAGGGCGGTGCTCACGGGCACGCCCGGCTCGAGCGTGAGGCGACCGGGCAGGGCGTACACGTGGGCCTCGCCGACCGCCTCCTCCTCGGCGGACGCGGCCTCGAGCGCCATGCCGCTCACGGCCACATCCATCGCCCGCTGACGTTGCGGGGCGGGCGCCGCGCGCGCGCGCCGGATGCTCCCGGCGACGAGCTGCACCTCCGCCGAATCGGTCCGCATCGTGTGCGACAGGACGGTGGCCGACCCGGTCACGCTCGCGGCACCGCCCCGCAGCACCACCTGATAGACGGCCTCCCACGTCATCCCCTGCCCCACGAACGCCAGCTCCGTCCGGGGCCGTGCCGCGCGCGCGTCCAGCACGAGGTCCGCGGCGGGCGCGCTGCGCACCAGCGCCGCGGGGAACAGCGGCGTCCCGGGCCACCCCAGCAGGAACCGTCCGTCGGGGAGACGCAGCTGCGGCGGATCCACGCGCACCACCGTGGCGCGAACGGTGTCCTTCTCGCGCGCGAAGGCCAGGGTCTGACCCACGGCGGCGCCGAGGGCGTCCTCGCCCGTCGTGGGATAGCGCGCCACCGCCGCGAGCACCGTGACGGCCGTGTCGGCCGAGAACAGGGTCGCGAGATCGAGCCCCTCGATGCTCAGGGTCACCGCATTCCGCCCGCGTTGCAGCGCCTGCGGCAGCGTCCGTCGCACGACCACCCGCCCGTCCCTGTAAATGGAAAGGGACGTCTGGGCCACCGCACCCGACGCCGGCGCCACCGCGAGGAGTCCCCCGACCAGCGGGACGAACCATCCACCACGCGCCACGCACTGTGTCATGTCAGCCACTCCCAGGCCACGCGGCGCGCGATGCGCGCCGTCAGGATATACCACGCGACGACCGCCGCCGCACCCAGCACGCGGGCATTCCCCTGCAGCGGCAGCGTCATCGTCACATACACGGCCAGCGGCAGGGTGGTGCCCAGGGCCACCCACCGACCCATCCGGGCCGCCTTGCGTTTCAGGAGCCGCGCGCAATCGGGACACAGCCCGCCCACCGCGATCCCGGACGTCAACGTCCCGCACCGGGCGCACAGGTGGCTAGAGGCGGCGGGCCACGGCGCGGGCGAACTCGGCGGTCGAAGCACTGCCTCCCAGGTCCTTCGTGCGAATGTTGTCCTGCGCGACGGTGCGCTCCACCGCCCGGCGCAGGCGCGCGGCGGGGTCCGCCTCGGCCACGTGGTCGAGCAGCATCGCCGCGGCGAGCAGCAGGGCGGCGGGGTTGGCCACGCCCTTCCCGGCGATGTCGGGCGCCGAGCCGTGCACCGCCTCGAAGATCGCGGCGTGCGTGCCGACGTTGCCGCCCGGCGCGAGTCCCAGCCCGCCGACCAGGCCGGCCGCTTCGTCCGAGAGGATGTCGCCGAACAGATTGGTGGTGACGATGACGTCGAACTGCCACGGATCGAGCACGAGCTGCATCGCGCAATTGTCCACGATCCGGTCTTCGCTCGCGATCACACCCTCGTACTCCCGCGCCACGCGCGCCGCCGTGTCGAGGAACAGGCCCGACGTGGACTTGAGGATGTTGGCCTTGTGGACGATGGTCACCTTGCGGCGCCCGTGCCGCTTCGCGTACTCGAACGCGTAGCGGGCCACGCGCTCGCAGCCTTCGCGCGTGATGACGGACATCGCCTGCGCCAGCGCGCGGCGGTCTCCCGCCACGCGGAAGGTGAAGTCCATCCCGATGTACAGGCCCTCGGTGTTCTCGCGGATCAGCACGAGATCGACGTTCTCGTACCGTCCACCCGGCACCACCGACTTGGCGGGCCGCACGTTGGCGTACAGGTCGAACTCCTGGCGCAGCGCGACGTTCACCGACCGGAACCCGGTGCCCACGGGCGTGGCCAGGGGGCCCTTCAGCGCGAGGCGGGTCCGGCGGATGCTGTCGAGCGTCGCGGCGGGCAGCGGATCGTTGGCCCGCTCCACGCCCGCCACGCCCGCGAGCTGCTCGTCCCACGTGATCGCCACGCCGAGCGCATCGAGCACCTCGAGCGTGGCCGCGACGATCTCGGGCCCGATCCCGTCACCCCGGATCAGGGTGGCCTCGTGGGTCACGGCAGTCCGGGTGTCGCGGCCTTCACCGCCCGCGACAGCGCCGTCCACGGGTCGTCGCCCGCGCCGCGCGCGACGGTGCGGAACGCCACCTGTCCCAGTCGCGTATCCACGATCGCGAGCGTGAGGTGCGCCGTCCCCGGGCCGGTCCCGTTCACCAGCGCCCGGGTCGCCGCGGCGGTGTCGCTGGCCACCCAGACGAGCGCCGCCGGCACGAGACCGAAGCGCGCACGACTCACCGCCGCGAGGTTCCGGACCTGCGTCCGCAACGGGTCGGGGATCTCGGTGACCGCCGGGAAGCGGAGCGACGCGGTCGCGAACTGGGCCGGGTCCCCGGCCATGCCGGCCGACATCCGGGCCGCACGGCGCAGCTCCGCCGGCAGCACCCAGGTCACCTCCGGCGCCCGCTCCATGAGCATCGCGCCGACGATGCTGTCGGCCAGGGCGAGCGCAACGGTCCGCGGGCCCAGCCGGTCCTGCCACAGCAGCCCCTCGTCCGCGACGAGGAGCGTGAGCGGCAGGACCATGACGCGCTGACCGCCCAATCCCATGGTCGGGAGCGGCGCGGTCGCCGCGGGCGGCGCGGGCCGCGCGGGGTCGGAGCGCCCGCCGCCGCAGGCCACCGCGAGCACGGCGCTCGCGCACCACGCGCCACGCACTAAGTAATTGTCGTTCAAGGAATTACTCACGGGCGCAATATCGCCCGGGGCACCGCGGTTTTCAAGAACCGAGCGTCAGACCGCCGTCCACCACGATCACCTGACCGGTGATGTGCCGGGCTTCTTCGCTGCAGAGGAACACGATGACGCGGGCGACGTCCTCGGGCTCGGCGACGCGCCCGAGCACCGAGCTTTTCTCGGCGCGCTCCAGCACTTCGCGGGGCAGCTTCACCAGCAGCTCGGTCTTCACGAATCCGGGGGCGACGGCGTTGACGTTGATATTGGCGGAGCCGAGGTCCACGGCGGCCGCCTTGGTGAGCCCGATGAGCGCCGCCTTGCTGGCGGCGTAGTTCGCGATGCCGAACCCGGGACGGAACGCCTGGTGGCTCGCGACGTTGACGATCTTGCCGAAGCGCTGGGCGCGCATCGCGTGCGCCACCGCCTGGATGCAGTTGAACGCCCCGGTGACGTTGGTGTCGAGCACCTCGCGCCACGCGTCCTCGGAGAGCCGCCACAGCGCGCCGTCGTGGGTGACTCCGGCGTTGTTGATGAGGTAATGGATGCCGCCGAGCCGCTCGCGCGCTTCGTCCGTGAAGCGCTCGACCTGGGCGCGGTCCCGAATGTCACACTGGGCGCAGTAGACCGGCACGCCCTGGCCACGGAGCGCCGTCTCGGTGAGGAGGGCCTGGGCGGCCACGTCGCGGCCGGGCAGGTTCACGTAGTTGAACGCCACGCCCGCGCCGGCGGCCGCGAACTCGAGACACGCGGCGCGGCCCAACCCGGTGGCCCCGCCGGTGACCATGGCGACCCGCCCCCGCAGTCCGCCCGGGGCGCGCGCCGGGTCGGGCCGCTCCTGTACCACGGCCGCCGCCCCCGGGGCGCCCGGCGCGGCACGCTCACGCGGCTGCAGCGACCACGGTTCCTTACTCAAGGGGTCGAACCTACGCCCCGGTTTGATGCCAAGCAAGCGGCGGCGTAGCTTAGCCGCCATGCGCAGGCTCGTCTCCCTGCTCCTGTGGGGTGCCGTGACGGCCCTGGGCGCCGCTGCGTTCGGCGTCCTCGCGCTCTCGCGGGGCGAGACGATCAACGCGGCGTGGCTCCTCACGGCCGCGGTGTGCACCTACGTGGTCGCCTATCGCTTCTACGCCAAGTTCCTGGCCGCCAAGGTCTTCGGTTTGGACGACCGGCGCGCCACCCCGGCGGAGCGGCTGAGTAACGGGCGGGACTTCGTCCCCACGAACAAGTTCGTGCTTTACGGCCACCATTTCGCCGCCATCGCCGGAGCCGGGCCGCTCGTCGGACCCGTGCTGGCGGCCCAGTTCGGCTTCCTGCCCGGCACGCTGTGGCTCGTCATCGGCGTGGTGCTGGGCGGCGCGGTGCAGGACTTCACGATCCTGTTCGCGTCGCTGCGGCGCGATGGCAAATCGCTCGGCCAGATGGCCAAGGAGGAGATCAACAAGGTCGCCGGCGTGACCGGGATGCTGGCCGTCCTTTTCATCATGGTCATCCTGCTCGCCGTGCTGGCGCTGATCGTGGTGAACGCGCTGCGCGACTCGCCCTGGGGCCTGTTCACCATCGCGTGCACGATCCCCATCGCGCTGCTGATGGGGTGGTGGATGAAGGCATGGCGACCGGGACGGGTGGGCGAAGCGTCCGCCGTGGGCGCCGTGCTGCTGCTCGGCGCGCTGGTCGCCGGCGGGTGGGTGGCGAACCAGCCGGCGATCGCCGGGTGGTTCCGTCACTCCGGCACCACGCTCACCTGGATGATGATGGCCTACGGGTTCGTCGCCTCGGTGCTGCCGGTCTGGGTGCTGCTGTGCCCGCGCGACTACCTGTCCACGTTCCTCAAGGTCTCGACGGTTCTGGCGCTGGGACTCGCCATCTTCGTCGTGTTCCCCGAGCTCAAGATGCCGGCGGTCACGCCGTTCGCCTCCCTGGGCGAGGGACCGGTGTTCGCGGGCAAGCTGTTTCCCTTCGCCTTCATCACGATCGCGTGCGGCGCGATCTCGGGGTTCCACGCGCTGGTCGCGTCGGGCACCACGCCCAAGATGATCCGCCGCGAGTCCGACGCGCGGATGATCGGCTACGGCGGGATGCTCACCGAGTCGTTCGTCGGCGTCATGGCGATCATCGCCGCGTCCACCCTCGACCCGGGCGTCTATTTCGCGATGAACACGACGCCCGCCGCCCTCGCCGGCGCGTCGGACGTGCTCAGCTCCGCGGGATTCGTGGTCACCCCCGAGCACATGGCGGGGCTCGCCGCGCAGATGGGTGAAGCATCGCTCGTGAGCCGCACGGGTGGCGCCCCGTCCCTCGCCGTGGGAATGGCGCAAATCTTCTCGGGGGTGACGAGCGCGCTGGGAGGCGGCGCACTCACCGCGCTGTGGTATCACTTCGCCATCATGTTCGAGGCGCTGTTCATTCTGACCACGATCGATACCGGCACCCGCGTCGGCCGCTTCATGCTGCAGGAGATCATCGGCCATGTCTCGCCGCGCTACGGCGAGACGTCGTGGTACCCGAGCATCGTGCTGTCGAGCGCGGTGATCGTGGCGGGATGGGGCTACTTCCTCTACCAGGGGGTCGTGGATCCGCTGGGCGGCATCAACACGCTGTGGCCCCTGTTCGGGATCTCGAACCAGCTGCTGGCGGCCGTGGCGCTGTGCGTCGGCACCACGGTGCTGATCAAGATGGGGCGCGCGCGCTACGCCTGGGTCACCCTCGCCCCGCTCGCGTTTCTCGTGGTCGTGACGATGACCGCCGGCTGGCAAAAGGTATTCGCGGCCGATCCGCGGCTCGGGTTCCTGGCGCATGCCGCGTCGCTCGCCGGCTCCGCCGACCCCAACGCCGCACGGCTGATCTTCAACGACCGGCTCAACACGTTCGTCGCCCTTCTGTTCATGGCCGTGGTGCTGCTCGTGATCGCCGCATCGGTGCGCGAGTGGTGGATGGTGCTGTCGAACCGGAAACCCGCGGCAGTCCGCGAGGCGCCGTACGTGGAGAGCGCCTATGCCGCGGGGGACTGACCGCCCGTCGCTCACCTGGGAGCTCGTGATGGCCACCCGATGGATCAGCGCGTTTCTCGTCCTCGCCCTGCCGCTCGCCGCGCAGCAGCGCCGCACCGTCACGCACGAGGACATCTTCCTCATGCAGCGGGTCGGGACGCCCACCCTGAGCCCCGACGGCCGCTGGGCCGTGTTCAGCGTCACGCAGCCGTCCTACACCGAGGGCGAGCAGAGCATCGATCTGTGGCTCGTCGCCACCGACGGCGCCGCGCCGCCGCGGCAACTGACCCACACCCGCAGCGGCGAGAGCGGCGCCGCCTGGAGCCCGGACGGCCGGCGGCTCGCGTTCGGCGCGCGCCGCGACGGCGACGATGCCGCGCAGATCTACCTCCTGGACATCGCCGGCGGCGGTGAGGCGCGGCGCGTCACCACGCTCTCCACCGGCGCCCGCGCGCCGCGCTGGCGGCCGGACGGCCGGGCACTGCTCGTCACGAGCGACGTGTACCCGGGCGCGGCGACCGATTCGGCCAACCGCGCCGCCGCGGCCGAGCGCCGCGCGCGCAAGTGGAACGTTCGCGTGTACGACGGCGCCCCGACGCGGTTCTGGGACCACTGGCTCGACGAGCGCCGGCCGCATCTGTTCATCCAGCCGCTCGACCCGGCGGGACCCGCCCGCGACCTCCTCGCCGGCACCACCCTCGCCGCCGCCCCCGGATTCGGCGGCCAGATCGGCAGCGCGGGCGAGGGCATCGACGCGGTGTGGACGCCGGACGGCGCGGGCGTCGTGTTCGTCGCCACCGACAATCGCGACCAATGGGCGCGCGCCGACGTCGTCCAGTCGCTGTGGCTCGTGCCCGCCGTGGGCGGGGAGCCGCGGCGCCTGACCCCGGGCCCCGACAGCTACGCGCAGCCGCGGTTCCGGCCCGACGGCCGCGCGCTCTACGCGCGCGTCGACCCCGCCACCGCGTTCGTGTATAACCACGATCGGCTCGCCATGTGGGCGTGGCCCGAGCCCGCGGCGCGCACCGTGCTCACCGGCGGGTTCGACGGCTCCGTCGGGAGCTACGCGTTCACTCCGAGCGGCCGCGAGATCCTGTTCCTCGCCGGCGACCGGGCGCGACAAGAGCTGTTTCGGGTCGCGGCGGGCGGCGGAGCGGTGACCGAGGTTGGCCGGCTCACGACGGGATCGTTGGGCGGCCTCGACGTGGCGGGCACGGCACGCGCTCCCGTGATCGTCGGGACGTGGGAGAGCGCCATGCATCCGCCGGAGATCGTGCGGATCGACCCCGCCACCGGCCGGACCACGCCGCTGACGCGCTTCAACGCGGAGCGGGTGGCCGCGATCGACTGGCAGCCGGTGCGCGAGTTCTGGTTCACCGATAGCAAGGGCACGCGAATCCACACGTGGATCGTCGTTCCGGCTGGGTTCGACAGCACGCGGACCTATCCCCTCTTCACCGTGATTCACGGCGGGCCGCACGGCACCTGGGGCGACAACTGGGGCATCCGGTGGAACTACCAACTGCTCGCGGCGCCGGGGTATGTGCTGCTGCTGACGAACTACACCGGCTCGACGAGTTTCGGCGAGCGCTTCGCCCAGGCGATTCAGGGAGATCCGCTGGAGGGGCCGGGGCGGGAAATCAACGAGGCGGTGGACGCGGCGATCCGGGCCTTCCCGTTCATCGACAGCACACGCCTCGCGGCGGGCGGAGCGAGCTACGGCGGCCATCTCGCCAACTGGCTCGCCGTGACCACGACCCGGTACCGGGCGCTGATCAGTCACGCGGGGCTGTGGGACCTCGAAACCCAGTACGCGACGAGCGACGTCAACTGGTCGCGCGAGCGCAACATGGGCGGCCCGCCGTGGGACGGCGGCGCGCTGTGGCGCGACCAGAGTCCGATGCGGCGCGCGGCGCGGCTCGGCACCCCGGTGCTCGTGACGGTGGGCGAGCGCGACTTCCGTGTCCCGATGAACAACGCGCTCGAGTTCTGGACCGCGTTGCAGCGCCAGCAGGTGCCGAGCCGGCTGATCGTCTTCCCCGACGAGAACCACTGGATCCTCAAGGGCGAGAACAGCCGGTTCTTCTATCAGGAGGTGCACGCCTGGCTGGCACGCTGGCTGGCGGCCGGCGAGGCGGCGAGCGGCAACTGACGTCCGTCAGCGGCGCGACCCCGGCCACCGGCCGGGGTCGCGCGTTTGTTTCAGGGCATCGCGCGCTAGTTGTCCACTTCCCACTTCACGCTGGCCGCCACCAGCGCCGCGGGCGGGCCGCTCGACTCCACCACCGCCCGCCCTTCCGCCCGGACCGTCTGGCCGGCGCCGAGGGCGTCCGACACGGCCTGGAGGGTAAGGAGGTCGCCCAGCGGGCTGATCACCGTCGCGTCCGTCAACGTCACGACCGTACCGTTCGCGAGCGTGAATTGGCCGGCACCCACGTCCGCCGACTGGACGAAGCCCTGGTACTCGATCGTCTCGCCCGCGTTCCCGCCGCCGTTCCCGGCGTCCTCGACCTCGAACTCCACCTCCCGGGCCACGATCGTGAGCGGCGCGGTGGATTGCACCGCACCTTCCGCCTCCGCCTTGACGATCGCGCCGGCCGCCAGCGCCTGCGCCACCGCCTCGAGCGAGGCGAGATGCTCGTCGTCGTCGCCCTCCTGCTCGAACGGCGTTCCGGCGGGGATGAGAATGACCGCCCCGCTCTGCAGCGTCGCGCTGCCATCCGTCAGGTTCACCGACGCCACGATGCCCTCGACCTCGCCCTCGTCGTCGTCGTTGTCGTCCTGCCGCACTTCGGTGGCGGCCCGGATCTCGATCTCGAGACCGAGGACGCGCAGCCACGCCTCGGGCGGGGGCGCGGCGTTCGGCTCGAAGTTGTCCGCGTCCACGTTGATCTCGATCTTGGGGGACTCGATGACGTCGCGCAGCCGCACCTCGGTCGCCTGGAACGACGCGTCGCCGGGGGCCTGGGGCGTAGCGGGCGGAGGACGCTTCGCGCGGGCAAACGGCTGGGTGCCGGCGGCGAGCGCGGCGTCGATGTGGGCGACGAACGACTCGAGCGTCAGATCGTTCCCGTCCGCGTCGCGAAAGCGCGTCGCGCTGCTGATCCCGACGACGAGCCCCCCGATGTCGAACGTGAGCGTCCCGCTGCCGCCGCTCGCTGCCGCCGCCGTCACCGCCCCGCGGATCGACTCCTCGTCGGTCATCTCGTCGCTGGTCTTCAACTCCACTTCGCGGGCGACCAGGGTGCCGCGCTCGAGCTTGATCTCGACGCGCGCCGGGCCCGTCGCGACGGCCTGCCCCAGCTCGTCGACCGTGATCGCGTGCGACAGGGCCGGCGTCGTGCCCGGCCCGGGGCCCGCGGGCGTATCACTGCAGGCCCCGGCCACGGCGACCCCGATCGGCGCGATCAGCCGCAGCCACGTGTGAAAGTGAGACATCGTCCATCCTCCGCGCTGGTGAGTGAGATGGTGCTCCGCCACGAAGGAAGGGCAAGGCACATTCCGTCCGCGCCTGGCTGGTAAGTTGCTTGATATCAACGAGTTATGGAACAGGCCGCCGGCGCCCCATGCCGTGGTTCACGGCACGTGGCTCAAAACGGGACAGGACCCGCCCCTGCCCGGGCCCGGCGCCAGGCTGACTTGCGATCCACCTTCCCGCGCCGCCTCTTTCCGCCTCCCCGACCGTCGAGCAACCGCCATGCACCGGATCGTGCGAGCCGCCACGTGCAGCGCCATCCTCGTCCTCGGCCCCGCCACCGCGCTGCTCGGCCAGGAATTGGGCCTCCTCGACCCCCAGCTCCGCCGCCTGATCGCCCAGGAGATCTCGGGCGACGCGGCCTACGAGCACATCCGGTTCATGACTCAGTTCCACCGCCCCCGCGGCGGGGCGGACGGCCTCTGGACCGTGGCGGAGTACTTCGCCGCCAAGGCGCGCGAGTACGGGCTCACCGACGTCCAGCTGATCAAGCAGCGCTACCCGAACCGCCCGTGGAACGCGCGGTTCGCGGACCTGTGGATCGTCGCCCCCGAGCCGACCCGAATCGCCAGCACACTCCAGTCACCCCTCCACCTCGCGGACAACAGCCGACCCGCGGACGTGACGGCGGAGCTCGTGGACATCGGCACCGGAGATTCGGCTGCCTACGCCGGCCGTGACGTGCGCGGCAAGATCGTCCTCACGTACGGCTCGTTGAACGCGGCGATGCGTGAGGCCGTCGGCCAACGCGGGGCCCTCGGGGTGATCTGGTACCCCACGCCGTTCGCGGGCGATCAGGGCACGTCGGGCGCGGGGCCCGGCATGCCGGACCAGGTGCGTTGGATCAGCCTGCCCGCCGGCACCCAGGCCGACGGCGAGCCGACGTTCGCGTTCGGCCTGTCGCTGCGGCAGGGGATCGAGCTGCGCAATCGCCTCGCCGCCGCGGCCACGCCCTTGCGGGCCCGTGCCGTCGTGGACGCCGCCTGGACGTCGAGCCAGGGCGAGGAGCCCTGGCAGGTGATGGTCGAAGCGTTCATCCGGGGCACCGAGCCCGGCCTCGCCCAGGACATCGTGCTGACCGGGCATCTGCAGGAAGAGAACCACTCGGCCAACGACGACGCCTCGGGCTGCGCCAGCGCGCTCGAGATCGCACGGGCGCTGAACCGGCTCATCGCGGAGGGGCGGATCCCCCGCCCCCGCCGCTCGATCCGTTTCTGGTGGGTGACGGAAATCTCGAGCCAGCGGCAGTACTTCGCGGACCACCCCGATGCGCCGCGCGGCATCTGGGTCAACGTGAACCAGGACATGGTGGGCGCGAACCAGGCGCTCGACGTGATGCGCAAGCAAAACGTGACGCGCGTGCCCGCCACGCGCTTCCACTTCCTGAACGATGTGGTCGAGGCCGTGGTCGAGCATCTGGTCCGCACCAACAACTACGAGATCGCCCAGGCCCAGGCCGGCATCGCGATGTACGGCGATGCGCACGTCGCGCATTTTGGCAGCCGCCATCGCTACAATGCCGAGACGATCTGGTTCCACAACAGCACCGACCACATGACGTTCAACGAGGCGCCGATCGGCATCCCGGCCGTCACGTTCACCAACATGCCCGACCGCTACATCCACTCGGCGGACGACGACCTGTGGAACATCGACGCCACCCAGCTCGGCCGGAACGCGGTGGGCGTGGCGACGATCGCCTACGTGATGGCGGCGGCCGACTCGCAGGCCGTCGCGGCGCTCGCGGCCGAGACCAGTGGGCGGGGCGCCGAGCGGCTCGCGCGCAACCTCCGCCTCGGACTGACCTGGATCGCGACGGGATCGGACCGCGCCGCGGCGTACCACGACGCCGTCGATCAGGTACGGTACGCGGCCGAGCGCGAGCGCCTGGCGCTCGCGTCACTGCGGCAGATCCACCCGTCGGCCGCGCCGCGCGCCGCGGCGTTCGTCGCGGACCTGGGCCGGCGCGAGACCCAGGCGCTGCGCGAGCTCGAGGCCGCGTACCGCCAGGTCGCCGGCGGGCGGCCGCCGGCGGGGCGCGGCGCGGACAGCGTCACGGCGCGCCTCGCCGCCCTGCGCCCGGCGCTGGTCGGGGGACCGAAGGAATTCCAGGACAAGCGGGGACAGGTGCAGAGCGTCCCCGGCCTGCACGGCCTGATGGCCTTCGAAGTACTGAACGCGGTGGACGGCCGACGGACGGGGCTCCACATCTGGCGCTTCGTGGCCGCCGAGGCGCGTGAGGCGGGCGCGCACTACTACGGCACGGTGCGGCCGGCCGCCGTCCTCACCTATCTCGAGCAGGCGGCCGGCGCCGGCCTGATTCGCACGCGGTAGCGCCTCAGCGCACCGCGAAGTTCGCCACGGCGCGGGCCTCGAGGCCGTCGGCGGTCAGCCTGCCGACCACCCGATACACGCCGGTGGGCAGCCGCTCGGTCAGTCGCTCGGCGTAGCTCACTTCCCACCCGGCGGGCACCGTCAGCTCGCCCGCGGCCTGGGCGAAGGTGCGGTCGGCCGACCATTGCCACATCACTAAGCCGGCCCGATTGCTGACCACGAAGTCGTAGCGCTGGGCCGTCGCGAACCGCAGCACCGCCGCCTCCCCGCTGGGGTTGCGCACACTGAGCGTCAGGACGACGGGCTGCCCGACCGCGTACTCGAGCCGGTCCGTGCTGAGCGACAGGCCCAGGTCCTCGTCCCCCCCCGGGCGCGCCCCATCGCGGGCGGCCTCGGGCTGGCACGCCGCGACCACGAAGGCGAGCGCGAGGCACGCCGACCGCCGGACACCGCGGATCATCGCCGTTCCTCGAGCAGCCACACGGACGGCCGACTTAGCGCCCGACGACGGCGACGCACTCGATTTCGACGCGGGCCCCCAGCGCGAGCCCCGTGCCGGCCACGGTGGAGCGGGCCGGGGGGTCCGCGGGAAAATACTCGGCGTACACGGCGTTCATCGCCCCGTAGTCGCGCATGTCCACCAGGAACACGGTGCACTTCGCGACCCGGTCGAGCGCGCTGCCCGCGGCCGCCAGAACAGTCTTGATGTTCTCGAATGTCTGCCGCGTCTGCCCGGCGACACCCGTGTCCGCGAGCTGCCGGGTGCCCGGGACGTTGCCGATCTGTCCCGAGAGGAACACCAGGTTCCCGACTCTCACGGCCGAGGAGAACGGCAGGCCGGCGGGGATGATGCCGGTCTCGACCACGGTGCGCTCCTGCGCGGGGAGCGACACGGCGAAGAGGGTCGTGGCGAGCGCCGCGCATACGCGGTGGCCCAGGGCCATGGTCATTTCTCCTTGTCGCGGTTCAGCAGCCGCCCGAGCCCGTCCTGGATGGCGCGGGCCGAGCCCATGCCGACGCCGAGCGCGAAGGCCACGCCGATGGACCCGAAACTGATGAGGAACGCCGCCAGCACGATCTGGCGGGCGAATTGCAGCTGCCACAGCGCGAGTGCCACGACGACGGCGAGGAGCGCCGCCTTCACCCCTTTGCCGATCAGGCCGGCGCTCTGCACGCCTTCTTCCTCGAGCGCCTCGGTGACGCGGGTGGACAAGCCATTGCTGAGCAGCAGCCCGACGGCGACGATCAGCGCCACGAGCGCGAGGTTCGGCAAATAGAAGACGAACCCGTCGATGATGCGCGACAGGGCCAGCAACCCCCATCGCTTGAGCGCGTCGTCCACGAACACGAGGACGATGACGAGCATGACGACGTTGCCGAGCAGCTCGTACAGAGCCGCGCGGACGTCACCCTTGCCGAAGGCCGCACGCCAGCCGACCCGGCTGGCCATGCGGTCGAGCCGGAGCCAGAGAAGGAGGCGGACCACGGCGCGCTTGGCCACCCAGCCCACGACCACGCCGAGCGCGATGACCAGCAACCCCGCCACGAGGGCGGGCAGAAACGCCGCGAACTGCTCGCGGAGCTGTACGAGGGGCTGTGACTGTGGTGTCTGCATGCGCCCGCTACCTCATCCCGAGAAAGAACCGGTCGAATCGTGCCGTGCGGCGCGCCTCGACGTCCCGCACGACGATCATGGGGCTGCGGCCCTCGCTCGCCAGAACGGCCGGCACGGTTTCACCGAGCAACGCCGCGACGGGGTCGGTGCTCGGCGCCCCGATGAGCACCAGATCCTCGCGCCCCACGTAGCGGGCGAGGCCCCGCCCCACGTCCCGCCGCCGCAGCAGCTCGAGATCGACCGCCAGCTCGGCCTGCGCGAGCGTGCCGCGTGCCTCCTTCTCGAGCCGCTGCGCGTCGCCGTCGGACAGGTCGGGGGGGATGACCGTCACGGCGTGCATCGCGGCGTCGAATCGCGCGCCGAACGCCGGCGCCAGCTCCGCCGCGAGCTGAGCATTCGCGCCGCCCGTGACGGGCACGACCACCCGCCGGATCCGCTCGGGCGCGAGCGTGCCGTACACCACGCCCACCTGGCAGGGCGCCCGGTGCACCACCCGCTCGACGATCGAGGCGACGAGGCGCTCGAGCGGTGACGCCGCCCCGGGCCGTCCGAGCAGGAGGAAATTACAGTCCTCCTCCTGCGCGGTGCCCACAATCCCGGCGCTCACGCGGTGAGCGATCTTGAGCACGGTGCGAACCGTGACACCCCGCTCCGCGGCGATCGCCGTCGCGCGATCGAGCAGCGGCTCGATCTCACGGGCCAAGCGCCGACCGGCCATGAGCGACGTGCCTTCCGGCACCTCCGCCACGGTCACGACCACGACCTTGCCGTTGTGTTGCTGCGCGATCGTGAGCGCGGCTTCCATGAGCGACGGAAGCGTCCGCGGACTCGACGCCGCCACGAGCACGCTGTACTCCTCGCGCTCGATCCGCTCCATCCAGCGGACCCGCTCCGCAAAGGCGCTTTCGCGGTTGCGGCTGTACCCGTAGTAGAACGCGGCGCCCGCGATGATCCAGCCGCCCGCCGCGACCCAGGCCATCGGATACTGGAAGAACATGAACACCGCGATGAACAGCATGGTCACGATCGCGACGATCGGCGTGACCGGCATGAACGGGACCTTGAATCCCCGATCGAGATCGGGATGCGACCGCCGCAGTCGGATGAGGGCCACGTTGACCCCGCCGAACAGCAAGAGGAACATCACGCCCGCGGCGGCGGCGACCTCCTCGATCGGGAGTGCCACGGCCATGCCGACGATCAGGACGGTGGAGAAGAGGATCGCGAAGTGCGGCGTGGAGCGCTTCGGATGGACCCGCGCGATCAGATCCGGCAGGCTCGCGTCACGCGCCATGGCGAACGCGACCCGCGACGACGAGTAGATGGTGGCGTTCAGCGCCGAGATCGTCGAGAGCAGGCCGCCCACCAGGATGATGATGCCTCCCCCGACCACGAACTGGTCGGCCGCGCTCACCAGCGCGATTTCTTTTTCCTGCCCGAGATAGTCGGTCACCAGCATGCCGGCCGGCGGCGTGACGGCGCCGATCGCGACCAGCGCGACCAGGAGGTAGATGGGGATGACGATGATCAGCGAGAGAAACACCGCCCGGGGGATATTGCGCTTGGGCGCCTCCACCTCCTCGCTGGTCTGGGCGATGATCTCGTAGCCCTCGAACGCGATGAACGTCAGCCCCATCGCGGCGAAGATCCCGCCCCATCCGCTCGTCATGAACGGGCTGAACGATCCCTGCCACCCGGGACGCTGCACCATCGCCCAGAGCCCGGCGGCGATGAACGCCCCGATGATCGCGATCTTCCCGATCGTGACGACGTTGCCGGCCTTCCCGGTCTCCGACGCGCCGCGGTAGTTGATGTAGGCGAACAGCGCGCACGCGCCGACCGCCAGCCACATCTCGAGCGTCCCGAAGGGAACGGCCGGGACGTGGACCCCGGCGACCCCGAGAACCTCCTTGAAGTACGCACCGAACCCCAGCGCGTACAGCGAGCACGCGACCGCGTGGGCGAACCAGTCCATCCAGCCGGACAGAAACCCGCTCGGGTCCGGCAGCGACGCTTTGATCCACAGGTAGCCGCCGCCCGCCCCGTGGATCGCGCTGCCCAGCTCCGCGTAGGCCATGGCCGTGAGCAGGGCGACGAGCCCGTTGAGAAGGAAGACGAGGAGCAGCGCCGGCCCGGCCACGCCCGCCGCGATGCCGGTCAGCACGAAGATGCCGGCGCCGATCATGGCTCCGACACCGATCATCGTGACGTCGACGAGCCGCATTTCGCGGCTCAGGCGGACTTCAGCCGAGATGGCCGGGCTCCTGGGGAGGGAGGTGGCAAGAGATTGCGGCTGGCCGGGCACGCCCGCAAGAGTCCCACGGGCCCGGCCGGCGGCGGGCTAGCGCGGCGTAGTCACCGTGACGGGCGGGACGCCGACGACCTCGAACGTCGCCGACGCGAGCTGCACCTTCCCCTGCGTCGCGTCGAACTCGTCGAGCAACTGGCGCGACAGCCGGTCCTTGGTGGCCCGGCGGCGCCGGTAGTCCACCACGTAGCGGACCGTGAACTCGAGCCAGTTGTCGGTGATCAGGCAGTGCACGAACGGCTCGACGGTGGCCGCTTCGACCCGGTACTTGTCGAGCATGTCCGTCCAGTGCCGCTTGGCCTCGTCGACGTAGGCGCCCGTCACGTCACGCACCACGCGCTCGAGGATCTCCCGCGCCAGCGCGCGGTCGCCCCCATACCGGATCGGCACCTTGATCTCGTCCCACAGAAACGGGAAGTCGCCCGAGTAGTTGAACACCGGTTCCTTGAACACGAAGCTGTTGGCGATCCGCACGATGCGGCCGTTGTAGAGGTCGCCGTTCACCCACTGGCCGATCTCCATGAGCGTGGTGCGCAGGATGCCGATGTCGATCACGTCGCCCTTGATGCCGCCGAGCTGGATGCGGTCGCCGGGCGCGTACCAGCGGCTGAAGGTGAGCGCGACCCATCCCGCGACGCTGGCGATGATCTCCTGCAGCGCGAACGCCACACCGGCGCCCGCGACGCCGAGCGCCACGGTGAGCCCCGTGAGCCGGTCGCTGTAGACCGTCACGATGACGATCAGTGCGACGACGTACCCGCTGAAGGTGACGAACTTCCGGGCGCGGTAGCGGGCGTCGGTGTCGCGGATCCTGCCCGCGATCGCCCGCTGGACGAGCCGTACCACGGCCACGACCACCACGAGGATGAGCGCGACCGTGATGAGGCGCCCCAGCGTCGGATCGAACAGGACCCTCTGGAGCCCGTCTTCCATCGCCGACTAGAAGCCCACCTGGAGATTCACGAGTAGCTGGTGGCGGTCGGGGCCCGGTCCCTTGATCGGAATCACGTAGTTCACCTGCAGCTCGGTCGGCCGCGTGGGCCACAGGTTGTAGCCGAGCACGAGGAGATCCTGGTCGGGGCCGATCCCGTCGGGCCGGAACGCGTCCCACCGCGCCAGCACCTGCGACTTGCGCGTCAGCATGTACCCGCCCGTCGCGTGCCATCCGGTCGGCCGGAACACCGGACCCGTGCGGGCATCGAGGCGCGCCGCGAGGACCTCACCGGCCACGAGCCAGCGGCCGCGGCGCCAGCGCACGTCGCCGCCGTACACCGTGCGCTCGCCCGCGAACGCCGGCACAAACCCGGCGCCGACGGGCGCGCCGTCGTCCCTGCTGTGCGCGATGTTCACCGCCACCTCGAGGCGGTCGTCCGGGCGCGCGCGGGATGCAACGGACGGCCAGAACCCGACTCGACCGGCGTACAGCAGCTGGCCGTTGTCGTTGCCGCCGGCGCTGAAGCGGTTGCCGTTGAAGGCGCCCACCGCGTACTCGACGGCGCCGCCGCCCGGGCGGCCGGCGAGCTGCACGCCGATCTGGCGGTTGGGCGCGAGCGCGCTGACCACCTGCGAGCGGTTGACGAAGTCGATGCCCCCGGCCCCGGTGAGGAACTCGCGGCTCACCGGCGCCTTGAACAGCCCGGCCTGCAGGCCGATCGCGGGCGCGAACCGGTAGCGCGCCGCCGCGTCGAGGATCGCCGGCGCGGTGGCGAGATTGGCCTGCAGGAAGTAGCCGAATCCCTGGTCCAACTCGCCCCGCACGCGGACCCGTGCGTTGGCGATCGTGAAGCCGTTCTCACCCGCGAACGTCCGCTCGGTCTGGAAGTCTCCCACCACCTGCAGCAGGATCCCGACGGTGAGAAAGTCACGCTGAAACGTCCGGACCAGCTCCTCGAAGACCGGTTCGCCGCCCTGGGCCGCCAGGGACCGGGGCGCGGCCGCCCCGGTCGCGAGCGCGGCCAGCACGATCATGACGCTGCGTCGTCCCATGAAGTCTCAGCCTCCCGACTGAATGCCGCTCACCCGGAAGCTCGGGGCGGCGTAGTCCTTGGGCAGGTAGCTCGCCGGGATCGTCGTCTGGTTCCCGTCGCGCGCGGCGCGGTAGTGCGGCGACATGATCTCGACACCCGCCTCGTTGAATTTGTCCTGGATGTGCTGGTGCAACAGCGAGTAGGTCCGGGCCATCACGGCCGGCTTGTCGGTGTACGCGTTGAGCTGATAGCTGACGTAGAAATCGTCGAGGCTCGTCTGCAGCACGAACGGCGCCGGCTCGGCGAGGATCCCCTCCGTTTCCCTGGCCGCGCCGATCAGCAGGTCGTGCACCTGGCGCCACGGCACGTCGTAGCCGATCGTCACGCCGGTGTGCAGGATCACGCCGCCCTTGGCGGCCATCGTGCTGTAATTCGTGATGTGACTGGACAGCACCATGGCGTTCGGGATCGTGATGTCCACGTTCTTGATCGTGCGCACCCGCGTCACCAGGAGGGTCCGCTCCATCACGTCACCGGTGGTCTCGCCGATCTTGACCCGGTCCCCGATCTGGAACGCCCGCGTGTAGGTGAGCACCGTCCCGGCCACGATGTTCGCGATGGCCGACGACGAGCCGAGGGTGAACAACGCGCCAAGGAACAGGGACACGCCCTTGAAGGCGTCCGATCCGGCGCCGGGCAGATACGGGAAGACGACCACGACGACGAACGCCAGCACCATGAACCGGGCGATCTTGTACGTCGGCTGCGACCACTCCCGGTAGAACCCGGGCAGGACCACGGCGCCGGTTTCGATGGCGTCGAAGACCATGTGAACGAACTTCAGCACGTAAGACGTGATGAAGACGATGACCGCGATGAAGAACACGTTCGGGAGATAGTCCACGAACCCGTTCCAAGCGTTCCCGACGGGGGTGAGCACGTAGCCCACGATGCGGTTGGCGAGCGGCTCGGTCCACGGGAAGAAACTCAGCACCAGGGGGACGTAGAGGTAGAGCAGCACGACCACGAGCGCCACGCGCAGGATCCGCACGATCCCGATGAGCGTGTCCGTGAGGCGCGCCGACGACAGCAGCTCGAGCCGCTGGATGCGCAGCGCCGGAATACGGGTCCCCCGCCAGCTGGTGAGGGTGTGCACGACGCGGGGGAACACCGTGGCCATCAGCTTCAGGAGCGCGACGAGCGCAGCGGTGGCGATCACCGTGAACAGCGCCCCGAGCGCGAGCGCCTTGAGCGTGGTCCGCTTGGCGGCCAGTTGCATCGCCGTCGCGATCCGGCCGGCATAGCTCCGCGCGACCTCGGTCCGGGGCCGGCCCAGGGGCGTGGCATCGGCGTTGAGTACGGTCATCAGCACCGTCTCGCCCACGACCAGGTCGGTGTGAGTCTCGGCCTCCACGACCACGATGGAGTCGCCCGCCACCACGGCGCGGGACAGCTGGCCCACGCGCCGCGCTACGCCCGCCGCGCGCTCCGCCGGCGTGAACGCGCCGATGCGCCCGTACAGGCGAAACAGCGTGTCGCCGCGGAACACTACCGCGGTGCCCACGGTGTCCGCGAGCGCGGGGACGGCGGTCGCGGCCGTGTCCTGCGCGAGGGCGATACCCGGGGATGGTATCGCGAGCATCGCGCCGAGCATCGTTGCCACTGTCCACAGACGCCTCATACACTCTCCCTGGAGTCCCATGATTGTGCGGAGGAATATACTCAAGCTGACACGGCGCTGACGGTGGACGACGTGAAGGACGACCACAGCGCGACCAGTGCCACCGCACCGGCCGCGCTCACGGCGAGCGCCGTCGCTCCGCCCCACGCGGCGTACACCACGCCCAGACCCACGCCACCCGCGAGTGCGGCGATGCCGGTGAGCGCGTGAAACGAACCGAACGCCGACCCCATGCGCGCACCGCCGAGCCGCGACACGAGCGCGCGCTCGGGCGCCTCGATCAGGCCCGCCACGAGCCCGAGGGCCAGGAACACGGCCCACGCCTGCCCCCATCCGTCGGCGAGGGCGAACGCCGCCGCGAGCGCCGCGTAGCCGGCCCAGCCGAGCGCCAGCGCCCGCCCCGTGCCCGCGCGGTCGCTCAGGATGCCGCCCAGGAAACTCGATCCTGACCGCACGACGTGCAGCGCGGCCCACAGCAGCGTCACCTGGGCGATGCCGATGCCGAGGTCCTGGGCGCGGAGGATGAGGAGGGCCTCGGGGAGCCGCACGAGATAGAACGCAGCAACGAGAAAGACGGCGGGCGGTGAGACGGCGGCCGGTGAAACAGCGGACGGTGAGACGGCGGTCGGACCGACCGCTGCCTCACTGACCGCCGCTTTATCGACCGCCCCCTCATCGACCGTCGCCTCACCGCGCGCCGCCGCTCTGACCGCCACCACCGCCAGCACCAGCACCAGGAGCCCCGGCACGACGCTCGCCGCGATCACGCCGCGCACCCCGAGCGTGCCGGAGGACAGCAGCCACCAGGCGGCCAGCGGGCCAAGGACCGCACCGAGGTGATCGAGACCGCGCTGGACGCCGAACGCCCGACCGTACAGGGCCGGCGGCGTGGCGTCCGCGATGATCGCGTCGCGCGGCGGCGTGCGAACGCCCTTCCCCAAACGATCGGTGACGCGCAGCCCGATCACCTGCCAGGCGGCACCGGTCAGGGCCACGAGGGGCCGGACGGCGACGGCGACGGCGTAGCCCAGGACCACGAGCGGGCCGCGGCGCCGCGGGCGGTCGGCGAGGCGCCCGGCGCCGAGCTTGACGGCGGACGCGGCGAAATCGGCGGCGCCGTCGAGCGCCCCGAGCGCGGCGGGTCCGGCGCCCAGGACCATCGTCACGAACGCGGGCAGGAGGGGATACACCATCTCGCTCGCGAAGTCGTTGAACAGCGAGACGGCGCCGAACAGCTTGACCTGTCGGGGAAGCCTACTCACCCAACCCGAGTCCCCACCGCGTGAGCGAGACCGGCAACCCGCCGTAGGCCAGCACGGCATCGTGAAACGCGCGCAGCGAGTACGCGTCCCCGCGCGCGTCGCGGAAATCGCCGCGCAGGCGCAGCAGCTCCCGCCGCCCCACGGCGTAGCAGAGCTGGTAGGTGGGCCAGGCGCAGTAGCGCCGGACCTCGGCCGCCGCGCTGGCGCGCTCGACGTGCAGGCGCGTCACGAGGATCTCGATCGCCTCGGCCACGCTCATGGCGCGCGTGTGCAGCCCGACGTCGAGCAAGATGCGCACCGCGCGCCACAGGAGGTGCACCCGCTGGAAGAAGCGCTCTTCGTCCGTCCGGTAGAACCCCTCCTCCTCCATCAGGTCTTCGCAGTAGAGCGCCCAGCCCTCGACGGCGATCGGGCTCCACACGTTGCGGCGGGTCTCACTCGCGAGCCGCTGGGCGTGCCCGATCTGGAGATGGTGCCCGGGGTACCCTTCGTGCAGCGCGGTGGCCGCGAGCTCGTGCGTGCAATGATCGCGCAGCAGGCGCTCGCGCTCCGCCGGGGCCAGCCGGCCGTCGGGGACGGTGACGTAGAACCAGCCCGTCCGGTCGCGCGCGTACGACCCCGGCGCATCGTACGCGGCGAACGGAATCATGGGACGCATGAAATCGGGGGTGGGCACGACGTTGAGCGGCGCGTCGGGCAACGCGACGAGCCCCTGCTCGGCCACGAAGGTCCGCGCGTCGCCCATCGCCGCGGCGTATGCCGCGACGAGACCGTCCAGCGGCGGATGGTCGGCCCGCAGGCGATCGACCACGTCCGGCCACGGCGCGCCGAACGGCGCCGCCCGGCGCGTGAGATCGGCGTCGATCTCCTCGACGAGCCGGTGCCCATACCGCCACAGCTCGGGCGCCGTGTCGCGCAGCGCGTGCTCGTAGTGCAGCCGGTGGTCGAACAGATCCTCGCCGATGGCGAAACCGTCGGCCGTGGCCGTGTCCTGCCACCGCTCGAGGGCACCGCGAAAACCCGCGAGTCCCGCTTGCGCGCGGATCGCCGCGGCCGTGAGCGGCTCGGCCAGGGCGGGCGAGTCCGCCGCCGCCGCGCGCGCGGCCTCGCCCACCAGCGCCAGCCCGCCCGGCAGGATCGCGAGCGCCGTGTCGATGAATACGCGCGACGGCTCGCTGATCGTCGCTTCCGCCTCACTCAGCAGATCGCCCATCGCGTCGAGGCGCTGGTGGACCGCCCGGCCGCGCGCCTCCGCGTCGCGGTCGCCCGGCAGCAACAGCACGTGCAGGCCCAGCAGCGCATGCGACAGCCAGTACTCGGGATTGCGGACCTGCGGCCGCTCCTTTTCGTAGCGCTGGACGGTGGAGCGCATCTCGTTCAGCAGCGCGGTGCGGTCGATCTCCTCGTCGAGGGAGGTGACCTCGACTTCCTCGAACGCCGCCGCCATCGACTTCAGCGCGGCGAGGTGCGAGCGCAGGGGCTCGGTGCCGTACCGGCCGTACTGGCCGTCATACGCCGTCAGGCCGGCCTGACTCGCCGCGACGGGATCGAGGTGCCAGCGCAGCTCGAAATACGAGCGCTCGAGATCGCGAAACGACCCTAGCGCCACGCGGCCTGCCGCAGCAGCGTGTGGCACTCGTCGTCGGTCAGCACCCGGTCCGCGCGCTTCGCGGCGTCGAACAGCGCCCGGCACGCGGCCTCGTCCGCGGGATCGTACCCGTGCGTTTCGAGCCAGTACTTCACATTCGACAGCCCCGAAACGGGCGAGATCTCGATCACCTGACGCAGACCGATTTCGCCCGCCGGCACTGAGCTGTACACCCGGTCGGCGAGCCAGTCATGGCCCTTTTTCTTGGCCTTGATGATCGCGGCCGCGTGGACGCCCGTCCCGGTGCGGAACGCATCGGCGCCCACCACCGGATAGTTCACGGCGATCGGCACGCCGACCGCCTCGGCCGCCAGGCGGCAATACTCGGGGAGCTTCGAGATGTCGTGCCGGTGGGCCCCGAGGAGGTGGAGATTCACGATCAACAGGTCCATCTCCGCGTTGCCCACCCGCTCGCCCACGCCGAGCGCGGTCGCGTGCACGCGGTCCACGCCGGCAGCGATGGCCGCGAGACAGTTGACGAGGCCCATGCCGCGGTCGCGGTGGCCGTGCCAGTCGATCTTGACGTCCTTGTCCTTGACGATCTCCCGCTTGATGAAGCGCACCAGGGCGCGGACGCCGTCCGGGGTGGCGTGGCCGACGGTGTCGGCCAGGCAGATGCGGCCGGCGCCGCAATCGATCGCCGCGCCGTACAGCGCCTTGAGCGTCTCAGGCCGGGCGCGCGTCGTGTCCTCGGTCACGTACATCACGGGCAGGCCGGCCTTCACCGCGTAGGCGACCGCTTCCTCGGTGGCCGCGAGCATGCGCTCCAGCGTCCAGTCCTCGGCGTACTGACGGATCGGCGACGACCCAATGAACGTCGCCGCCTCGATCGCGATGCCGACCTCCTGGGAGATGCGCACCACCGGCTCGATGTCGGCGGTGACGGTGCGGGCCGCGCAGTTGGGGAAGATGGGGAGCTTGTGGTCGCGGATCTCGGTGGCGAGCGCGCGCACCTGCTCGACCACCCGAGGCCCGGCGCCCGGCAGCCCGATGTCGGCCGCGACGATGCCGAGGTCCGCCATCAAATGAAGAAGACGGCGCTTGGTGTCGAGGTCGGGGTCGGTGACCGAGGGCGACTGGAGCCCGTCGCGCAGCGTCTCGTCGTTGAGATCCACGCGGGCCGTCGTCCAGTCGAACGACGCTTCGGCGGCGTTCCAATCGTAGATCAGCTCACGCTCGTCCATGGGCGGAGTTTGGCGGCTGGGCGAGAGACGGTCAAGCGCTCGGCTCAGAAGGTCAGCCGCAGCCCCATGCGAGCCGTGCGGCCAGCCTGGTAGAATCGCGCGGGACCGAAGAACGCATCGTAGTACGCGTTGAACGCCCGCTGCTGCTCGGTGAAGTCGAGGGTGCCGTTACCGTCGCCGAAGCGGGCCTCGACGCGACGCAGCGACTCGCAGTTCACCGGCTCGTCCCAGCTCCGGCAGTTGCCGAACGTGACCGCCCGCGTGGCCGGGTCGAACGCCCCGACGGCGGCCGCCTCGTTCCACAGCTGCGCGTACTCGCGGCTTCCCACCATCGGGTCGCCGATCGTCTCCGTGCGATGCCGGACGTTTTCGACGCCGCCCGTCTCGAGAAACAGGTCCACCTGGCTCCGGATGTCGAAGGGATTGCGCAGGTCCATGAAGGCGACGGCGTCGAGCCCGCGCAGCCGCCAGCCCTTCTCCACCCGCAGGTCGAGCTGCCACGACCACGGCAGGCGCTCGCCGTCGAGCACCCCGTCGGCTCGCCCGCCGATGCCGAACCTCGGCCCAAGGAAGGTCCGCCCGCTTCCCGTGTTGCTCAGGCGCGTGTAGGCGAGCCCGCTCGTGAGTCGGAAGACGACCGTGGCGGCGAGCCCACGGGTCACGGCGCCGAGCGGGCCGGCGGCACCGGAGTCCGGGCCACGCCATCGCGCTACGCCCGCAACCTGCTGCACGGTCAGGCCCCCACCGCGCGACAGCGCGTACGCCAGCTGCCCCGATACCGGCCGCGCCCCGCTCCAGTCCAGCAGCAGTTCGACGCCGGCTACGGACGGCGCGTCCACCGTGGTGAGCGCATTGATGAACAGCGTGTCCGTCGGATCGACTGGATCCACGAACGGTTGAAATCGCGCGACGTAGCGGTCCCCCGTTCTGCGATACAGCGCCAAGTCCAGGCCGAGCCCCGGCGCGAACCGGTGGCTCACGCCCGCCTCGACCAGCCACTGCGCCGCGTAATCCACGTCTCGTCCGAACACGTCCGAGAGAAACGTGTACGCCAGGTCGTTGTTCGAGCGGCCGTACACCTGCTGGAGCGACGGCGGGTCCACCTGCCGGCCGAACGCCAGCCGCGCGGCCGTCGTGGGAGCGACACCGAGCGTGGCACGCGCGCGGGGCGACACGGTCGAATGCGTCGCGACCGGCCGCCAGATCGCCGTGTCGGCCAGCAGGGCCGCATACACCGAGTCGTTCGTCGCTGCTTCAACCAACCACCGCGGGTGGGTGAAGGTGCGTCCGGGTGTCACCGGCAGCAGTCCGCCGCCGCCGAACCGGTCGTAGCGCAGCCCCACGTCCGCCGTCAGGATCCCGAGCCGCATCCGGTCGCTGGCGAACAACCCCAGGCGGGCCGGATCGACGCGAAACGCGTCGAGGTCGATCCGCTCGACGAGGGATCCGGCGTCGTACCACGAGGCCTCGATGCGACCGGCCTCCGCGCCGAGCAGAAGCTCGTGGCGGTCATCGACACGCCACGTGAGCGACGAGCGGCCCTGCCATCGCTGCTCGCTCAGCAACGTCAGCGGAGCATCGATGCCGCCGGTGTACCACCCGTTGCCCAGCAATCCGTAGGGATTGAGCCGATACGGCTGGGCGCCCATCAGGTCGCTGCGCCCCAGATACGGCACCCGCAGCCCGCTGTTCGTGCGCACGTTGCGGATGATCTGGTCCGTGATGGGGAACGGGAGTGCTTCACCACCGGTGAACGTGAGCGGCTCGAGCTCGATGCCGAGCGCCGGCGCGCGCGTCGCGCCATCGGACTCGGGCGTGAGGGGTCCCTCGACGACGCGATCGCTGCCCCACGACAGATTCGCGGCGAGCGTCGCCCGCCGGCCGACGAGGCGCAGCGGCTGGGTCCAGTTGGCGACGACGAGCCGTGACCACGCGTGGTAACCGCGGGAAAGGCCGGGGGCGCCGATCGCCTGCCCCGGGAAGTCGCGCTCCTGGTGACCCGCGGCGAGTCCCGTGAGCGTGACGCGGCCGCCCGCGCCGTAGCGATACGCGAGCTTGCCGTGCAGACGGATGTCGGTGGACCAGTCCATCGGGAGACGGAGGCCGGTGCAGTCGTAGCCGTAGTTGCCGCGGATCTCGGTACCGAGCGCGCCGCCACCGCCCAGACCGCCACACGAGCCGCTCGCCTGCACGTACTGGGGCAGGGCGACCTGCGATACGGAGCCCTGCGGATCTGTTTCCGGGATGATCGAGTCAAGGCCGCCGATGACGAACAGCGGGTAGTCGGCGGCGCCGGGGCCGCGGTAGCGGGAGCGCTGGCCCACGATAGCGCCGGACCCGGCCCACGTCATTCCCCGGAGCAGCGGCACCGGCCCGCCCACCCAGGCTTCGAACCGATTGTAGCCAACGGCGGTGCCGTCCCCAAACAGCTCGTCGGACTCGACCCGCAGGTCGCCGGCCAGCCGCGCGCCGCCGCCCCGCGTCTCGAACGCCAGCACGCCGCCACCCGCGTCACCGAGCCAGACCTCGGGCACGCCGGTGGTGACCGTCAGCGCCTCGATGGCGGCGATGCTCGGCTGCATGCCGTCCTGGCCGGTGAGCGCGACCCGCGCGGGGGCGCCGTCGATGTAGACGCTGGCCCGGCCCGGAGCGTTTTCACGTACCGAGGCGTCCCCATGCACGATAATGCCCGGGCCGAATTCGCGACTGACGACACCCGGCACGAGAAACAGCGCGGCCCGTGGGTCGTCGACCGGGAGGCGCCGCAGCCAGTCGCCCTGCAGCACGAACCCCGCTCCCTCGCGCCGCGGGAGCGTGTCGCGCGCCACTGTCTCCTGCGCGCGGGCGAGGGGAACGACGAAGATGGTGAAGACGGCCATGACGGGCGAGCATCTGATGCGCACAGCGCACCCCCATTCCCAGTCGTCGATACGCACCGGGATCGCGAACGGACCAACTCGAATATAGGGCACGGGCAGGGGGACGGTCGGTGGCCCGCGGTACGTGTCGACGGAGCTTGGCGTCTCGGGATTGCCCGCGTACCTTGGCCTTTGCCGTATGAACGCCACCCTGGAGACTCTCGCCGCGGCCAGCTCGGTGGCCGCCGCCCGCCGCCACCTCGAAGCCGCGGACGCCCGCACGCTCGAGCGCCAGCGCGAGCTGTCGGCGATCGCCGCGCCCACGGGAGACGAACGCCGGCGTGGGGCGCGGGTGGCCGAGATGCTCGCGGCCGCCGGACTCAGCGTGACGACCGACGCCGCCGGCAACGTGCGCGGCGTGTTGCCCCACGCGGGCGGCGCGGACACCGCACCCGTCGTGCTCGCCGCGCACCTCGACACCGTGTTCGGCCCCGAGGTAGACGTGTCGGTCCGGGAGAATGGAAAGCGGCTCGAGGGCCCGGGGATCGCGGACAACGCCCGCGGCCTCGCCGCTATCGTCGCGGTGGCCGAAGCGCTCGCGGCCGCGAGCGTCCCGACGGCGCGGCCCATCTGGTTCGTCGCGACGGTCGGCGAGGAGGGGGCCGGCAATCTGCGCGGGGTACGGTACTTCCTGAGGGACGAGAACTGGGGCACGAGCGCTGCGGCCAGCGACCCCACCCCGCGCCCCGCCGCCTTCATCGCCCTGGACGGCGCCGGGCTGTCGCGCGTGGTGCATCGCGCGCTCGGGTCCAAGCGCTATCGCGTGACCTACCGTGGCCCGGGCGGGCACTCCTGGACGGCATTCGGCGTGGCCAACCCCGCGACGGCCGTGGCGCGCGCGATCGCCGCCGTCTCGGCGCTGCCGCCGTCCCACGCACCGCGCACCACGTGCGCCGTCGTGGGATTGGGCGGCGGAACGGGTCTCAACACGATTCCCAGTGAGGCCTGGCTCGAGCTCGATCTCCGCAGCGAAGCAGCGGATGCGCTCGAGCGGCTCGATCGGGAGGTTCAGACGATGCTGGTCCGGGCAGCGGACGTCGCGAGCGCGCGGCGGACCGCGGGCGCCGTGCTCTCTGTGCACCCGCAGGTGCTGGGCGACCGTCCGTCCGGGGTCACCCCGCCCGCGCATGCCCTCGTGCAGGCCGCCCTCGCCGCCACGCGGGCCCTCGGCACCGAGCCCGAGCTGGCGGCGGCGTCCACCGATGCCAACGTGCCCATCGCGCTCGGCATCCCCGCCATCGCGCTCGGCGCGGGCGGACGCGCCGGCGACACCCACCTGCCGAGCGAGTGGTACGAAAACGCGGGCGGCGTGCTCGGCATCGTCCGCGCCCTGCTCGTCACGCTCGCCATGGCCGAGGTCACCTGATGCAGCTCTCCACCAAGATCCTGATCGGACTCGTCGCGGGCACGGCCACCGGCCTGGTGGCCAAGCTCGCGGGGCTCACCTGGCTCGAGCAGGCCCTCGTCTTCACCGAGCCGGTCGGGACGGCGTTCATCCGACTCATCACGATGATCGTGATCCCGCTGGTCGTGGCGAGCCTGCTCGTCGGCACCGCCTCGCTGGGCGACCTGCGCAAGCTCGGCCGCCTCGGCGGCAAGACGATGGGATACTATCTGCTCACGACGGCCGTGGCGGTGACGATCGGGATCACCGTGTCGAACGTCGTGCGGCCGGGCGGCCGCATCGATCCCGCCACCCGCGACCGGCTCGCGGCCCAGGCGCAGCTCGAGATCGGCCAGGCCCCGGACGTGGTGCCGCCCACGGTGAAGGACCTGCTGATCAACATCATCCCGCGCAACCCGATCAAGGCGGCGGCCGACTTCGACCTGCTGCCGCTGATCTTCTTCACGATCGTGTTCGGCGCCGCGGTCAGCATGCTGCGCGAAGACCGCAAGCGGGCCGTGCTGACGTTCTTCGAGGGCGTGAACGACGCGTCCATCGTGGTGATCGACTGGGTGATGAAGATCGCGCCGTACGCGGTGTTTCTCATCCTGGCCGCGGTGGTCGCCAAGTTCGGCCTCGACCTGCTGCGCAGCCTGCTGATCTACACCGTGACCGTGGTGTTGGGGCTCGCGCTGCACGCCTTCGGCACGCTCGCCGTGCTGGTGCGGCTCGCGGCGCGGCTGAATCCCGTGACGTTCTATCGGCGGATCGCGGCCGCGCCGCTGTTCGCGTTCTCCACGTCGTCGTCGAGCGCCACACTACCTGTGACGATGGAGACGGCGGAGCGCAAGCTCGGCATTTCGAAGCAGGTGTCGAGCTTCGTGTTGCCGCTGGGCGCCACGATCAACATGGACGGCACCGCGCTCTACCAGGCGGTCGCGGTGATGTTCATCGCGCAGATCTACGGCGTGCCGCTCGACATCGGGGCGCAGCTCACGATCGTGCTCACGGCCACGCTCGCCTCGATCGGCGCCGCGGGGGTGCCGTCGGCCGGGATCATCACGCTGATCGTGGTGCTCAACGCGGTGGGGTTGGGCGCGCAAGTCGGTCCCGGCATCGCGCTGATCCTCGGCGTGGATCGCATCCTCGACATGATCCGGACGTCGGTCAACGTGACCGGGGATCTCTCGTGCGCGGCGTTCGTCGCGCGGAGCGAGGGGGAGGCGCTGGACCCCGCGGCGGTCCCGTCGCCCGAGCGGGCGACACAGCCCGCGTAACCGTCGCGATCACCGGATCTCCCGCGCCACGCCCGCCGCCCGGGCGAGGCTCACGCGCGCCGCCGCCCCGGCGGCGAGGGCCTCGATCACCGCCTCCCGCGCCGCGACGAGCGACCGCTGGGCTTCGACCAGCTCGATGCTCCCCGCCACGCCCGCCGCGAACCGCTCGCGCGCCTGGCGCAGCTCTTCGTCGGCCAGGGCCACCCCCTCGGCGGCAATGCCGCGCTGCGCCTCCGCCGCGCTCAACGCGAGCAACGCCACGTCCACCTCCGCCTCCACCGTCCGCCGCAGATCGTCGGCGCGCACCGCTGCCGCGCGGCCGGCGGCCACCTGCTGCGCGCGGCGTGACTCGAGCGAAAACCCGTCCACCAGGGGGACCGAGATCTGGATCCCGATCTGGCGGGTGACCTGCATCGCGTCCGGTCCGGGTCCGTTCACGCCCACGTCGCCCGCGACTTCCACCCGCGGCCATCGCTCCGCCCGGATCGCCGCCGCGCTCCGCTCCGCCGCGCGTCCCCGCGCCAGCTCGGCGGCGAGATCCGGCCGTCGCACGCCCGCCGCATCGACGAGCGCCGCTCGCTCGGTCGCGAGCGGCAGCGCCGCCGTCTCGGGAGACAGCCCGTCGGTCGCGATCACGCGGACCGTGGGCGCGAGTCCCAGCGCCCGTCCCAGCCCGAGGCGCGCCCGCGCGTGCTCGCTCCGTGCCACCACCAGCGCGCCCGCCCGGGTCACGAGCTGGGCGCGCGCCCGCACCACGTCGATCGGTGGGCTCACGCCGGCCTCGAGCTGGGCGCGCGCCAGCGTCAGCAGCTCGGCGGCCAGCGCCGAGTCGGCCGCGCGCGCCTCGACCAGCGCCGCGGCGCGCTGCACCGCGACGTACGCGACGGCGGCCCGCTCGGCCGCCGTCTCCCGGGCGAGGTCGCGCTCGGCGTCCGCGCTCGTGGCCTGCTCCCGGGCGGCGCCGGTGCGCAGGCCGGCCGCCCGGTCGAACAGCGACTGGGTCGCGCGCAGGCGGGCGTCCCAGTTGTCGAACGGCCCGATCACGCCACCCGACGCGCCGGGGAACCCCGCCGGCACTGCCAGGCCGATCTGCTCGGGGTTGAACGTGCGGTTGAGCCACGCGGCGCTCGCGGCGAGCGCCGGCCGTAACGGAGCGCGGACCTGCCCCACCCGGGCGGCGGCTTCATCGGCGCGCAGCGCCGCCACCAGCGCGGCGGGCGCGGAGTCCGCCGCCCGGGCGACGGCCCCGGCCAACGTCAACCGGACGGGCGGCGGGGGGGTCTGTGCCGCCACCGGCGGCATGAGGAGAACGGTCAGGGCGAGGTGGAGCCAACGAGGCGGACAGGGGGACATCGCGATCTCTCTCCGAGGGGCCGGAGAAAGATACGGCGCCCGCTACCGCGCCGGCGCCTCGGCGCCGGCGTCCAGCACCATGCCCCGTACCTCGCGACTGTCGATCGTCTCGCCGTCACCGATGACCGAATCAGCGACGGTGCTCTTCGTCACGCGCACCCCGGCGCCGAGAATCGCGTTCGTGATCGTGCTGTGTGCGATGGTGCTGCCACGCTCGATCGTCACGTTGGGACCGATGGTCGCGGCGCTCAGCGTGACGCCGTCCTCGATCCGCACCGGAGGCCGGATCGTGCAGCCCGCGGGCGGCGCCGCCGGCGCCTGGCCGCGGCTGGTCTCGAGCAGGTGACGGTTGGTTTCGAGCAGGGTGTCCACCTTGCCGCAGTCGTACCAGCCCGTCACCGCGGCGGTGTAGAGCCGCTTGCCGTGGTCGATCATGTACTGGAAGGCGTCCGTGAGGTAGAACTCCCCGCCCTTCCCCGGCGGCTGGCGCAGCGTGTGCGCGATGCCCTCGAACAGCGTGTGCCAGTCCTTGATGTAGTAGAGCCCGATGTTGGCGAGCTTCGAGATCGGCGTGTCGGGCTTCTCCACGATGCGCTGCATGTAGCCGTCGCCGTCGGTGACGACCACGCCGAACCGCTGGTAGTCCTCGACCTCTTTGGCCCAGATGATCCCGTCCGCGTCCGTGGTGCGGATTATTGAGAGATCGGCGTCGAACAGCGTATCCACGAAGATGATGAGGACATCCTGGTCCACGTACGGCCGCGCGAGGTTGATGGCACCGGCCGTCCCGTCGAGGGTCGTCTGCTCGACGAACCGCGGCGGGATGCGATAGTGGGTGCGGACGTAGCGCTCGACGTCCGCCTTGAGGTGCCCCGTGATGACGATCAGCTCCTCCACCTCGAACCCCTGCACCGTGTCCATGACATAGTCCATCACGGGTCGGCCGGCCACTTTGACGAGCGGCTTGGGGACGCGCTGGGTGAGGGGAAGCAGGCGGGTGCCTCTGCCGGCGAGGGGCACGATGATCTTCACGGGGCACGGACTCCAGTTTGGGTCGGGCGCAATCTAGCGCGAGGCCCGGCGGTCACACCCGGCCGTAGCGGTCCTGCAGTCGCACCACGTCGTCCAACTCCGGCGTCGAAGCTTCGAGCAGGTCGCTCGCCACCACGGCTTCGAACTGGTGCACCAGCTTCGGGGGCACGTGGAACGCTTCCCCCGCACGCACCGTGCGCTCGATCAGCGTCTCGCCCTGCATCAACCGGAGGACGATCTCGCCGCGCAGCACGTAGATGGACTCGTCCTTCACGTTGTGGTATTGCAGGCTCAGCACGTGCCCCGCCTCGATGTGGAGGATCTTCCCGACGTAGCGCCCGGTGCGGGCCCAGATGAGCTCGTACCCCCACGGCTTCTCCACGCGCTCGGGCAGCTCGTTCACAGCGACGCCCGCAACGGCTGGAGTCGCAGCGACGACGGCAGGGTCACGCAGGCCGTCACGCACACGCCGCAGCCCACGCACCCCTCCGGCTTGAGCACGGGGCGGCCGCGCTCGTCCAGGGCGAGAGCGCGCTCGCCGACGGGGCAGGCCCGCGCGCACACGCCGCACGGCGACCCGTGGAACGTGATGCAGCGCTCGGGGTCGAGCTCGAGCTCGCCCAAGCGCACCTCGTCCCACCCCCGCGCTGGGAGGACCAGGGCGCCGGTCGGGCACGCGCGCGCGCACGGGATATCGACGCACACGACGCACGCCTGCACCTTCGGCTCGAGATACGGTGTCCCGGCCGCGAACCCCGCCGCTGGTGGCGCCTTGACGATCGCGCGCACCGGGCACACGGCGATGCAATCGCCGCACCGCGTGCACGCCGCCAGAAACCCCACTTCGGGTATCGCCCCCGGGGGCCGGACGTAGCGGCGCGTCACGACGCGTTCTTCGGTGCGCGCGGCCACCTCGCGCAGTGCGCGCCCCAGCGTCTGCCGTAAGAACCCCCGCCGATCGCTCGTGTCCATCACCTACAACTGTAGCACCCCGCGCGAAAAAGGCACGCCCACCGCCGACGCGACGAATGGGCCCCGCGCGGGCGAATCGGATGACGCTCCGCCGGCAGTCCGGCGCCAGGTTGGCCACCCCGGCGTTCGATCCCGACGCCGGATCACCTGCACCGAGGAGTCATCCCATGAAGCCTCATGTCTTGCTTGCCGTCGGGCTCGGGCTCGCGCTGCTCGCCGTCGCATGCGACCGCGGCGCCGGCCCCACGGCGAGCGAGCCCCGGGCCGTCACCGGGACCGTCGAGGTCAAGCTCGGCGACCTGGTCCAGCGCTACGCCGTCCGCGTCGACCGCGCGCCCGCCGGCTTCCTCGCGGCCATCCGGCCGCTCGGCCCCGCCGGCGTCCCGCCCCAGCAGCTCGCCCAGATCCCGTTCGTGAAGGAGCGCGCGGGGACCGTCGCGCCCCTCGTCGTCGAGACGCCGCAGGGAACGGTCGAGACGCGCCTCGCCTACCGGCCGCTCGGCCCGTGGCACGTCCTCGACCGCGCCGTCACGTCCATCCGGGTCCGCACCCCGTCGGGTGAGCGGACCATCGACCTCGAAGTGGCGCTGCGCGAGCCGCGCCTCGAGCCCTAGGAGGGTGACCCCATGTCGCACCACTCGACCCGGGTCCGCTGGGCGGGCTCGCTCGCCCTGCTGCTCGCCGTGGGACTCCTGGCACCGCGCCCGGCCGCCGCGGCCGCTCCGGCCGCCACGCCCGCCGTCGTCGCCGCATCGGACGGCGGATCGTGCGTGCGCGAGGCGATCGGCTACGCGGTCGCAGTCAACGAGTACATCGATGCGTGGGGGGCGTACAACCGCGCCGTGCAGTCCGGCAACAGCGGCGCCATCCTCCAGGCAGCCAACCAGGTCGACCGCGCCGCCATGGCCGTGGCCACGACCGGCATCCTGCTGGTCGCCTGCTTGATCCAACTGCTCTGACGGCTCTGCCGCACGCGACCGCGGCCCGGGAGACAGCTCCCGGGCCGCGGTGATGCGGTCCCCGGCGGCGCCTACGCGCCCGTGAGCATGCGGCGCCGCAGCACCAGAAGGCGACGCTTGAGCGACCCGTCGTAGATCCGGTCGCCCACCCGCACCACGACGCCCCCCAGCATGGCGGGGTCGGCCCGGAACCGCCCACGCACGTCCTTGCCGAGCACGCTCGCGAGCCGCTGTAGGATGGCGTCGCGCAGCCGCTGGTCGGGCTCCGTAGCGAGCGTCACGCCCGCGTGGACCCGGTTGAGCTTCACGTCCAGCAGGCCCTGGTACTCCCGCGCGATCGCGCCGATCAGCCCCTGGCGCCCGCGCCGCACCACGGCTTGCAGGAAGCGCACGAACTCGGCCGGCGCCCGGTGCTCGAGCGCGTCGGCGAGCAGACGACCCTTCACCGCCTTGGCGACCCGCGGTGAGTCGAGCACGATGGCGATGCGCGGGTCGCTGGCGATCGCCCCCGCAACGGCGTCGATCAGCTCGCCGTACGGCACGACCCGATCCGACGCCTCGGCCGCAGCGAACAGCGCCTCCGCGTAGTTGCGGGCGATCGTCGTGGGCTTCACCGGCCCTCGGTCTTCAGCCCGGCGAGGTAGTCCACCACGAGCCGGCGGTTCGCCTCGCTGTCGAGATTGGCCTCGACCACCCGGGAGGCCGCCGCGATGGACAGCTCCACGGCCTCGCGGCGCAGCGCCAGCATCGCCTTGTCCCGCTCCTCGGTGATCTCGCGTCGCGCCCGCTCGAGCAGCCGCTCCTGCTCCTCGTGGCCCTTGGCGAGCAGCGCATCACGTTCCTTCTGCGCCACCGCCTTGGCCCGGGCGACGATGTCCTGCGCTTCGGCCCGGGCGCCCGTGACCATCGCCTTGTGCTCCTCGAGCAGCCGCTTGGCCTCCGCGTTCGCCCGCTCGGCTTCTTCGACCTGCTTCTGGATCCGACGCTCCCGATCTTCCGTGGCCCGCACGAGTGCCGGCCACGCCCAGCGGCGCAGCGCCAGGAACAGCGCGATGAAGACGATCCACGTCCAGACGATGAGGCCGGGCTCGAGCGAAAACGGCGAGCCCGACCCCTCCGCCTCGCTCGCGAACAGCAGCACCAGGGCGAGCGTCATGGCGTCAGATCAGCTTGGCGACCAGGGCCATGATCACCGCGATGATCGTGGCGCCTTCCATGAGGAAGGCGATCAGGAGCGACGTGGCCCGGATCGCATCCGCCGCCTCGGGCTGACGCGCGATCGCCTCGGCCGCCTGCCCGCCGATCCGCCCCAGGCCCAGCCCGGCGCCCACGAGCGCCAGCCCGATGCCGATCCCGACGCCGAGCACGGCGTTCGTGTTCTTGGCCACCTCCACCATCGCCTGCGCGTCCGTTGCCGCGCCTTGCGCCACGGCCAGCAGCTCGAGCACCATCGGATTGGTCCCTTTCGTCACGGGAGATGAGCACGTCGTCGGTCGCGCCTGCCGCCCCGGCCGCCGGGTCTCCCGACCGGCCACCGGCGCGGCGCGCCCGCCTCGCGTCCCGTGGGAGCGGCGGGCCTTCCCCGGCCGCCCGGCCGGGTACCGTCGGGGCGGCGCGAAGCGCGCGGGCCGCCCCCGTGTGAATCCTGCGGGCCGGCACGACGAGCGCGCCGGCGCACGACTGCCGTCCGGCTAGTGGTGCTCGTGCTGCATCAGCCCGATCAGCACCGCCGTGATCAGCGCGAAGACGTACGCCTGCACCAGCGCGACGATGATCTCGAGCAGCATGATACCGAACACCAGCGTCGCGGACGCCGCGCCGATGGCCACGTTCCAGTACTGGAGGTGGCCGAACAGGAAGATCAGACCGAACAGCGACAGGATCACGAAGTGCCCGGCCGTCATGTTCCCGAAGAGCCGGACGCACAGCGCGAACGGCTTGATCAGCTTGCCGAGCAGCTCGATCGGCGCCATGAAAATCGAGATCGCCGCCGCGGCGGGCCCCGCCATCCCGGGGATGGGCGGGAAGATCGTCCGCAAGTACCCCTTGAGCCCGAGCTTCACGAGTCCGCTGATCTCGATCGTCGCCAGCGCCATGAGCGCGAGCGCTCCGGTGACGCCGAGGTTCCCCGTGGGCGTCGCACCCCACGGGAGCAGCCCGAGGAGGTTGCAGGCGAGGATGAAGAAGAACAGGGTCATGATGAACGGCGCGAACTTCGCGCCGGCTGCGCCGATGTTCGCGATCGCGAGGTCCTGCCGCGCCCACAGCACCAGCGCCTCGATCGCGTTGGCGAACCCCGACGGGGCCCGCTCGCCCGCCCGCTGCCGCTCGAGCTGGCGCCCGGCGAGGCGCATCACGAAGAACACCAGCAGCGCCGCGAACACCATGTAGACGACGTGCTTGGTGGGCGAGAGGTTGAGCGTCAGCGGTCCGAGGTGGAGCGTCGGAAGGTGCGGCAGCGGGACCGTGAAGAACGGGCTGAAATCGAGCGCGTATGCATCCGCGGTGTGATGCATCAGGAGATCGCCGATGTTCACTCCCTGCTGGGCCATCATCTCAGGAATCGCATCTCCGTGAAGAGCAGCGGGACGAGCACGCCGAGGTAACCGATCGCGACGGGCAGCGGCGGGAACACGTCCGGCCGCCACACGGCCGCCGCGCCGAGGATCACGGCGCCTCCGAGCCGCAGCGCCAGCCCCACCGCCCAGCGGCGGGCCAGCCGCTCGAACGGCCCCCGCATCGCCGGCTTCAGGGCCGCGACCGCCGCCAGATGGATGGCGGTGGCGAGCCCGCCGAACGCGGCCGCCGCGCCCGCCGCGGGCCAGCCCCAGCCCAACCCCACTATAGCGGTCGCGAGCGCCGTCAGGGCGGTCCCGAGCAGCGCGAGCGTCACGGCTCCTCGTCCTCCCGCTCGCGCCGCTCCTGGGCGATGCCCGCCTGCAGCTGGCGGTACACGCTCACCGTCCCGAGCCCCGCACCGAGCAGCGCGCCGGTGATCGTGAAGGCCGGCGTCGTGCCGGCCCAGCGATCGAGGGCCCAGCCGCCCGCGAGGAACAGGAGCACCGCGCCGGCGAGCATGCACCCGAGACCGGAGTAGCGGAGCACCGGGTAGAGCAAATGCCGCGGGGGCGCCATGAGCCCGCGGAAATTTAGGGCTTGTGAAACAATGCGCAAGCCAACCCCGTGCGGCGCAACCTTTTGTGGCCGTTGCGAGTAGGATGTACTATCGTTGGCGACAACCATGACCCCACACCCGTCCCCCGTCCCCCGTCCCTCGTCCCCGCCCTCGGGCGACGTCGAGCTGCTCGAACGCCTGGCGCAGGCGCGCCGCGACATCCTGGAACAGGTCGCCCACCGCATCGTCGGCCAGCGCGACGTGCTCGACGGCATCCTGACCGCCATTTTCTCAGGGGGACATGCACTGTTGCTCGGCGTCCCCGGTCTCGCCAAGACGCTCATGGTGCAGACCGTGGCGGCGGCGCTCGACCTGCGCTTCGCGCGCATCCAGTTCACGCCCGACTTGATGCCGAGCGACATCACCGGGACCGAAATCATCGAGGAAGATCCCGCCACGGGGTCGCGCGCGTTCCGCTTCGTGCGGGGCCCCGTGTTCGCCAACATCGTGCTCGCCGACGAGATCAACCGGACGCCCCCGAAGACGCAGGCGGCGCTGCTGCAGGCGATGCAGGAGCACCAGGTGACGGCCGGCGGCCAGACCCATCCGCTGCCGTCGCCGTTCTTCGTGCTGGCGACGCAGAACCCGATCGAGCAGGAGGGGACCTACCCCCTGCCCGAGGCGCAGCTCGACCGCTTCATGTTCGAGCTGCGGGTGCCCTATCCCTCGCACGCCGAGGAGGAGGCCATCGTCCTGGCGACCACCGGGGACGACACCCACGCCGTCCGCCCGGTGCTCTCGGCGGACGAGGTGCTGGCGCTGCAGCATCTGGTGCGGCGGGTGCCGGCGGCCCTGGAGCTGGTGCGGGCCGCCGTGACCCTGGTGCGGATGACCCGGCCCGGCGAGCCCGGCGCCCCGCCGCTGGCGCAGGAGTACTTCTCCTGGGGAGCGGGACCGCGGGCGTCGCAGTACCTCGTGCTCGGCGCCAAGGCCAGGGCGGCGCTCGACGGCAGGCCCCTGGCCGATTTCGACGACCTGCGGGCCGTCGCCCCCACCGTGCTGACGCACCGCGTGGTGCTCAACTTCGCCGCCGAGGCGGCCGGCCGGACGGCCGCGGACCTGGTGGCGGAGTTGATGGCCCAGCAGCCCTGGGCGTCGGGCTAGTCACCCGGTCGGGCGGCTGTTGACAGGAGCCGAAAACCGCTCCGCCGCAGCGGTGCCAACTCCTTGTCTGTCAACGTGTTGACACGTTGTTGACGATGTGATCTTATTGTGCCATCCGTAGCCGTCCCGGGTGGTTGCTGTGCCGTCAGTTTTCTCGCTCCGCACGTTCGGGGCTCCGCTGCTCACCGGGGCCGAGGGTACGCCGGTGCGATTCCGCACCCGCAAGCACCTCGCGCTGCTGGTCCGCCTCGCCGTGGACCCACGGCGTCCGCTGACCCGCGACCATCTGATCGACCTGTTGTGGGGGGACGCGCCCGCGGCCCACGCGCGCCACTCGCTGGCGCAGGCGTTGTCGGTGCTGCGCGCCAAGCTGGGCCGCCAGCACGTGCTGATTCAGAAGGCGACCGTCGCGCTCGACGACGTGGTGGACGTGGACGTCGCGCACCTCGACGGGTGCGACGGCGCGGTGGGCGGGCCGTTTCTCGAGGGGTTCGAGATCCCGCGGGCGCGGGGGTTCGAGGACTGGAAGGACGCGATGCGCGCGCGGCTGTTGCCGCGGATGCGCGACTGTCTGGTGCGCCAGATGGACGGCCGCCGCCGCACCGGCGACTTCGCCGGCGTCGAGCGGCACGCCGAAGTGCTCCTCGATCTCGATCCGCATTCGGAGGATGCCGTGCGCGGCCTGATGGAGGCGCGGGCGTGGGTGGGCGACCGCAGCAACGCGCTCAGGGTGTACGGGCGGTTCGAGGTGCGGTTGCGGGAGGACCTGGGCGCGAAGCCCAGTGCGCAGCTCGCGCGGGTGGCGCATCTGTTGCGGGAGGGCCGCCCGGCGGCGCGGCCCGTGGCCGAGGGCGAGCCCGCCCCCAGGCCGGAGAAGCCGTTCCGCGCCGAGCATCTGGTAGGGCGCGAGCGCGAGTTCTCGGTGCTGTACGACGCCTGGTTGGCCGTTCGTCGGCGTGAGCCGCGGATCGTCGTGCTGTCGGGCGATCCGGGCATTGGGAAGACGACGCTCACCAACGCGTTCGCGGCGACGTGCCAGATGGAGGGTGCGGTGGTGGCGCGGGCGCAGGCCTATGACGGCGAGCGGGATCTGCCGTTCGCGGTCCTGGCGGAGCTGGTGCGGCAGTTGACCGAGCAGCGCGCGATCGGCGCCGCCGATCCCGAAGCGCTGTCGGAGCTGACGCGCGTGTGCGCCGACATCTACCGCGCGTTTCCGGGGGTGCCCCAGCCCGTGGAATGGTCGGCCGAGGTGACGCCGTTGCGGCTGGCGCAGGCGTTCTGGCGCACGGTCGAGGCGGCGGCCGAGGAGAGCCCGCTGGTGCTGGTGGTCGACGATATCCACGCCGCCGACAACGCGAGCACGGCGATCCTCCATCTGGTGGCGCGCAAATTGTCGCCGGTGCGGCTGCTGCTGGTCGTGACCGGGCGCACGAGCGAATTGCGGGCGGCGGCAGCGGCGGCGGCGCTGGTGAGCGACACGGCGGTGCCCGCGCTGCGGACGCTGGAGCTCGACCCGCTGCCGCCGGCGGAGTCCGAACGGCTGCTGCGAGAGGTCGTGGCGGTGGGCGGCACGCCGCTGCCCGAGTCGGCTGCGGTCCGCATGCTGCGCGCCAGCCGGGGCAATCCGCTGGCGTTGGCGTTGCTGGCGCGCGAGTGGGGGTCACACAGCGGCGCGTCGTTGGTCGAGGATCTCGACCGGCTCAACACGCAGCCGGCGGCGACCATCGGGATTCCGCGCGCGATCGGAGCCGTGTTCGAGCGGCAGCGTCTGCGACTCCCGTCCGAGGCGTCCGGCGCGTTGAATCTCGCTGCGGTGCTGGGGCGGCGCCTGGCCGAGCTCGCGCTGTACGAGGCCGTGGGCCTCGCGGCGGGCGGGGCCACGGCGGCGCTCGCGTGGCTGCGGGAGGAGGGGATTCTCCGCGAGGTGCAGGGGTCTCTCGAGTTCCGGAACGAGCTGTTGCGCGCGCAGGCGTATTACGCCGTACCGGCGCCGGCGCGCCGGCAGCTGCACCGACGTGTCGCGGAGCTGCTGTGCCCCACGGCGGAGGCCGGAGGCGAGGCGGCGCTGCTGGAGACGGCGTGGCACTTCCTGCGCGGTGGTGACGAGGAGCGGGGCCGCAGTTACGGATTGCGGGGGGCCGAGGCGGCACTGGCGGTGGGCGCGCCGCATGAGGCGGAGCAGATGCTGGAGGTGTTGGTGGGTATCAGCGGCACCGCGGCTCTCCTTAAGAGGATTAAGCTACTACTCACCGATGCCCTGGTGTACCAGTCGAAGGCCACGACCGCACTAGGACTCATTCAAGACCTAGAACGGGACGAAACACTGTCACCCTACGAGGAGGCCGAGATCATGCGACTCCGCGCGGCCAGCGAGTATCTGGTCGGATCCGACGCCGGTTCGGCGTACGCGGTTACCGCGGAAGAGTCGCTGAAGGCCGCTACGAAGTGGGGCGAGGTGCGCGCTAGGGTGAGGGCCCTGTTTGAGTACGCTCGATCCGGTGTGGAAACCGGTGCCATCGCCAGGGTCCGTGCTGCGCTGGCTCAGCTTGACGATCTAGCTGGCCATGCGGTGAGTGGCGATTCCGCGGTGTATCACGCACGGGCTTTCTGCCTGTTTCACCTGGGTGAACTGCAGCACGCCGCGCAGGCGCTGCGTCAGGGTCTAGCCGTGGTGGAGGCTCAGCCAAACCTCGTGGATAAATCCAAGATCCTTACTGGGCTTGCGATCTGCGAGCATCTCACCTGCGAGACAGATGCCGCACTCGTGACCGGTCACGCAGCGCTAGACCTGGCAAGACGGATCGGCGACGACTCGCGCGCCTCCGTTATAACGGGGAACTTGGCCTCGATCCACCTCACCCGTGGCGAGTATCGCGAAGCGACGGTTATCGGCGAGGAGAGCCTTAGACTGGCGTCGGCATCACGCGTCCAGCCCTTCTTGCTCGCCACCTACACGACACTAGCATTCGCCCATGCCATGCTCGGCAATCACAAAGCCGCGGACGATCTGTTCGCTTTGGGAGCGAATTGGGTCCACGGTAGCGGCCGTTGGCGGATCCGGCTCCAGTATGCGCTGGAAGCCGCGGAGTACGATCTGATCAAAGGCAACTTGAGTGAGGCGCTTGCGCATTTCCAGGACGCGGAGGCCCTTCAGCGGGACGAACTCATTCCCTTCGAGAGCCACTATCAACCGCTGAGGATGTTGTGGCTATACCACGCCGGAGACCACGAAAACGCGCAGAGGTACATCGAGAATGAGACGGGGCGTTTTCAGGCCCGCGTCCCATTCACCTACTTAACCGCAGCGGCGGGGCGGGCGTGGCTCGAGAAGGTGAGGTTCGGAAAACCGAGTCCCGACATGGAGGCGGCAATGAGTGATCCGCGTTGGGATTCCATAGGCGGGAGGCGAGCGCTCCTTGAGGCCGAGGGATTCACGTTCCCTGGACATTAGGATCCTGGCACGCGCAGTCCAACCCTACCGATCCTGCTAGCCGACGGCAATTCGCTCGGGCGCGTCGGAGCGCTTAGCCGACGACGCAAGCCCAAGTTGTCGCAAGCCGGCTGGCCCCTCGACTATCCGGCGGATTGCTGCCGACCGCATGACGATCTGGACAAGTGCCGGGTCAAACTGCGTTCCCGAGAACTTCGCCAGTTCCTGCACTGTTCGGTCGAAAGAAAGCGCCCTCCTGTATGGTCGATCCGTTGTCATCGCGTCCAGAGTGTCCGCGATCATGATTACCCGCGCACCCATTGGGATTGCGGTGCCGCTTAGTCCGTCCGGGTAGCCAGTACCATCGTAGTTCTCGTGATGATGGCGGATCGCGCTTTCGACGTCACCGCGCAGGCCGGCTGATGTTGCCACCAGTTCGGCGCTGCGTACCGGATGACTTTGCATCACTCTACGCTCATCGACTGTGAGCTTTCCGTCCTTGCGCAGGAGCGGCACGAACTCTTCGTACATCTTCCCAACATCGTGCAACAGTGCCGCGGTCTCGATGTTATCCACCTGCTTCGCGGAGAGTCCTAACTCGCGTGCCATCGCCCGAGCGTACTCTGATACTCGGACTGAGTGGCCAGAGGTATATGGGTCGCGAGCCTCCATAGCTCGTACCATTAGGTTCAGCTGTTCCCGGTTCTTGAACTCCAACTGCTGGTTCATCTGGTATATGTGTCGAACGAAGAACAGTGGCAACAGGAGCACCGCCAGACCGGCGAAGTCGAGCCGCACGTACAGATAGGCCAATAGCAGTCCGAGGCCGCTCGAGAACACGTCGTAAACAACAGCCCCGCCGATCAATCGGGACCATGACTCTCGTATCGAAACCCCGCTGCTGTAGGAGATCGCCAGCGTCACGCTGCCGGAGTTGATAACGAAATAGGTCGCCACCAATAGCAGGAATGGCAGTAGCTGCAGATGAAAAGAGTGCGTGTCAACGTCGCCACCGACGGCGGTGTACAGCAGCTGGCCGATACCTACCGCCAGCATGTACTGCGCTGTGTTGAAGATCACACGGATGGCCGGCTTGCGTCGCACAGCTGAGTCCACGATCGCCGCGGTCGCCCCCGATATGATCATCGGCCAGGGATGAGCAAAGAGCATCACGGACGCGAGGAAGGGGACGAAGGCCACGGAACTGTTCACGTTTGCAAACGACATCCTCAAGAACGAGGTGTCGCACGCGATGGACAACAACGCGAAGGCGATCATCCCATTCCAGAACTTGGTGCTGCTTGCTTCCGGCAGAGACCATGGCAGCGCAAAAAACACCACGGCCGCCGCGATCGTTGTGACACCGATCAAGGCGTACAGGCGCACCGGGTAGGCGTACTCTCGCGTGGATGCGACCAATGGCGTCCCGGTCAGGAAAAAGGGGAAAGCCCCTGAGAAAGCCGTTACCAGCCAACAGTACCGTTCGCGACGAACAACCTCGCGAGGCCCTCGAAAATCATGGACAGCAGCCCGAACATTGAGCGTCACCTCCTCGTGCCTACCAAACGTAGGCGTAGAGAAATCAGGAGTGGCACGTCTCGCTACGACGCACCCGACGCTCCGCTCAACCAGCTGTCCGCTCTGCTCCGCTCAATTTCTGGTAACGACTACCAGGGGCCCCCTATTTTTGACAGCGTGCACTTGCTCAGACGCCCCCGGCGGGGGGCACGACGACCGCCTCACCGCCCGCGGCCGCGCTCTCTCCGTCTAACCATCAGCCGCGGGGCAACCGGCGCGCCAATGCCCGGCACACCGCCGCCACCACCGCCTCCATCCCGTCCGCCTTGTCCACGATCGTGTCCTGACCGAGCAGCCGCAAATGCGCCTCCGCGCCCGGCGGCAACCCGACCGTCATCACGACCACTTCCGGCGCCACCCCCGAACCGGGGGCCAGCAGCCGCTCGACCACCTGCGCCCCATCGAGATCGGGCAGATTGTAGTCGAGCACGATCACCGCCGGACTCACGCGTCCGATCGCCAGCAGGCCGTCCACCCCCGACACCGCCTCCACCACCTCGATCCCCAGCTCCGCCCGCCGCAGCCGCCGCACCAGCAACCGGCGGTACGACGCGTCGTCCTCCACCACCACTACGCCGGCTCCCGTCGCGTCGTCCGCCGCCGGCCACAACTCGGGCGGCACCGGCATGCGATGGGACTGCAGAAACGCCACCAGGTCCCGCGCCTCCACCCGCCGACGACCGGTCGGCGTGCGATGACCCGGCAAATGCCCCTGATCGATCCAGTGCGCCACGGTTCCAGGCGACACTTGGCATACCCGGGCGACTCGCTGCGTCCCCCAGTAACGCCGCGTTCTAGCGGTACTCACGGAATCCGAAATACCACCAGAACGGCCCGCCCGCTAGGCCAACCATCACACTCCGCGGGGGCTCCACCGCACGTCCGGCAAACCGCTGTCCCCCAACGAGTTACCGCCTGGCGTCGACCCAGCGATTGGTCGCGTCGAGCACCGCGAGCACCGCCGAGCGCTCGGCGCTCTCGCGAATCTCGCACGTGCCCGTCAGCAGCTGCGCTTCGCGACCGCCCAACCCGTGCACCGCGACCAGCACGAACTTGCGGTCGAACGCCTCGATGAACTGCGCCCCTTCGAGCGCGACCGAGTTGTCCGGAATCAGCTCGTCGAGGCACGCCGCCGCCGCGCGCGCCGCCGCTTCCACGCGGTTGCGCACCGTGTCGGTCCCCGTCTCCTCGGCCTCCGCCTCACGATCGCCGTACGACAACCGCACCCGCAGCCGCACGCGCTGGGGTCGCTCGGCCGGGCGGACCTCCAGCGTGTGGAATACCACCACGCGCCGCTTGGCCCGCGTGCTGATCGCCTCTTCCTGCAGCGCCTCGAGCGGCTGCACATCCGCCGTCTGCGCGACGCTGATCTTGCGGTGATCCAGCTTCATGCCGAGCTGCGCCATCAGCGCCGACTCGACGTTGCGGACCACCTGCTTGGGCTGCACGTCCGTGGTCGTCAGGACGTGGACCTCCGCCACTTCCCCGAGCGGCGTGACGACGATGCGCGCCGAGAGCACCCCGGTGAGCCCCGTGATGAGGTTCTCCGCCCGCTTCACCCCCCACGGATCGGCGCTCACGCCGGGGGGCGGCGGCGGCGTGGTCGCCGTCGGCCGTATCGCATCCCCCGAGTCGCCCGCACCGCGGGAGGGTTTGCTCGATGTCACGTCAATCGTCCTCCGCCACCACCAGGTTACGTCCGGCCGCCTTCGCCCGATAGAGCGCGCGGTCCGCCGCGAGGAGCACATCCTTGGCGTCGTCCTGCTCCGGCTGGAACTCCGCCACCCCGACGCTCACCGTCACCAAGCCGTCCGGGTACGTGAGCTTCCGCCCCGCCTCTTCGACCGCGACCCGCACCTTCTCGGCGACCCGCCGCGCGCCGTCGAGGCGCGTGCGGACCAGCACCACCACGAACTCGTCCCCGCCGTACCGCGCCGCGAGGTCGGTGGACCGAATGGCCGCCGCGCACTGCGCCGCCGTCAGCCGCAGCACCTCGCTCCCGGCATTGTGGCCGAACCGGTCGTTGACCTCCTTGAGGTGGTCCAGATCGATGAACAGGACCGCGAACGGATCGCCCGTCCGGTTCGACCGCGCCACCTCGTTCGCCATCCGCTCCCGCAAGAGGCGGAAGGTCGCGAGTCCCGTCAAGGCGTCCTCCGCCGCCTGCTGCTGGGCCTGCTCCGCCTGCCGCTCGAGGTGCGGCGGGCAGGACTTCAACGTCGTCCGCCCCATCGCCGCCGCCACGGCGAACTCGCGGCACGTCGGGTACCCACAGGCCCCGCAGTCCCACGGCCGGCCGTTGGGCGCGCGCCCGATCGCCTCGAGCACGGACGCGACCGCCTCCTCGGCCGGGTGATGGCCGTTCGGCGAAAACTCGAACGCCTGACCGACGTTGACCCGCACCGTCTCGTCCACCACCGGGCGGGCGGCGCGCGGCGGCTCCGTCGCTTCGACCAGCTCGCGTCGCCAGAACAGCTCCTCGCGCGGCCCGAGCAGCGGGTGGTCGAGGCATCCCTCGCAGGGCAGGATGTCGATGAACCCGAGATCGATGCGGTCCTCCGCCACCGCGTGCGCGATCGCCTCGAGCTGGCCCAGTCCGCGGACCTTGCGGAACCGACGGCTCGCCTGCCGCTCGGCTTCCAGCATCTCGAGCGGCAACCCGCCCGCCGTGCTCCAGTGGCGGCGGCGCTCCTCCGGGATGCGGCTGAAATGCGTCGGCTGGTCGGCGACGTGGACGCCCCGCTTCGCCAGCAGCTCCGCCAGGTCACTGAACGTCAGCGCCGCATCGACGTCCGCGCCCCCCTCGGTGAGACACACCCCGGCATACACCACGGGCGTCCGCGCCCCGTGCAGCGATTTGATGTACCGCGCCTCCGCCGCCACGGGGGTGGTAACGGGCGCGAGATACGGGATCAGCTCCGGATAGTCCTTACGAACCGTCGCGACGAGGACGGGACAGGTGCTCCGGATCAGCGTCCCCCAGCCCCGGTCCGCCCACAACGCGAGGTACTCACGGGCGATCAACTCGTCGCCCACGACACCCCGGTGGACGCTCCGGAATCCGGCCGCATAACAGGCGTTTACGACCTGCTCGGGTGTGGCCGGATAGAAATGGACCGCGGCCTCGACGCTCAGGATCAGCGCCGCGCGGCCGCCCTGCGTCAGGGTAGTGGCGCGCGCGAGGTCGCCCTGGGCGTGGATCGCGACATGCGGGCAGGCCGGCACGCATGCGCCACAGCGGGTGCAAGCCTCGTCCACGATGCGGACGACGTCTCCGTCCACCGCGACCGCGTCCGCCGGGCACACTCGAACGCAGGCCAGGCAAGCCACGCACAGATCCGCATCGATCCGAAAGTCCACTCACCCGTCCCGCACAAGACGCGCTGCACTCCGGCCTCAGGGGCCCAGAAGATTGGGCGCGAGCCCCGCCCCTGTCAAACTCAATGTACGGCACGGCAACGCACACCGCCACAGTCACTTACACGAGCGCGTACTCCTTCAGCTTGCGGTACAACGTCCGCTCGCCGATGCCCAGTACGTCGGCCGCCTTGCGGCGGTTGCCGCCGGTTTCGCGCAGCGCCGCCTCGATGGCGGCACGCTCCACGTCCGCCATCCGCATCCCGGCGCGGTACACGACGGTGGGCTCCTCCGTGTCGCCGGCGTCGATCGGCGCCAGCGCGGCGCCGTGGCCGACCTCGATCACCTCGACCCGCTGCGGCCGCTCGTCCAGGCGCCGGCGGAGGTCCTCGACCTGCAGCTTGAGCTCGACGAGGCTGCGGAAGATGAACTGCAGCTCCTGACCGGGTACGTCCCGCGTGGCGCCCCGCACGAGCACCGGCAGGCCGCGCCCCCGCTCGCGGATGTCCCGCGGAATGTCGCTGGCGCGGATCTCGTCCTGGGGCGCGAGCACGACCATCGACTCGATCAGGTTCCGCAGCTGGCGCACGTTCCCGGGCCAGTCGGCATCCACCAGGATCTGGAGCGCCTCCGGGGCGATGCCCCGGAACGGGCGGTCGTGCTCGGCGGCGAACTGCGCGATGAAGCGCGAGACGAGCAGCGGGATGTCGGTCCTCCGCTCCCGGAGCGGCGGCAGGTAGATCGCGAGGACGTTGAGCCGATAGAAGAGATCGTCGCGAAACTGGCCGAGGGCGACCGTCTCCTTGAGGGACTTGTTGCTCGCCGCCACCACCCGCACGTCCACCTTGATCGCCTGGGCACCGCCGACGCGGAAGAAGCTGCGGTCCTCCAGCACGCGCAGCAGCTTCACCTGGGTCGACGCCGGCATCTCGCCCACCTCGTCCAGGAAGATGGTCCCGGCGTCCGCCAGCTCGAAGCGTCCGAGCCGCCGCTCGGCTGCCCCGGTGAAGGCCCCCTTCTCGTGCCCGAACAGCTCGCTCTCGAGCAGGGTCTCGGGAAGCGCGGCGCAGTTCACCGCGATGAACGGCTGCCCCCGCCGCGGCGACAGGTCGTGGATCGCGCGCGCGACGAGCTCCTTGCCCGTCCCGGACTCCCCCTCGACGAGCACGGTCGACGTCACCGGCGCCATCTGCTCGATCTTGACGAGCACTTCCTGGATCGGGGGCGATTCGCCGATGATCCCGGTCCGCTGCTGTAACCGGCGGCGCTCGATCAGGCGGCGCACCGTCGCCACCGCCTCGGGGGGATCCGCCGGCTTCCGCAGATACGCCGTGAGCCCCAGCGTGCGCGCCACCCCCTTGGGATCGGGATCCGTGGCTTCGACCAGTCCCAGGGTCGAAATGGCCCGTTCGCGCGCCGCGCCGAGCAGCACGGCCGCCGCCGCCTCGTGCAGCCCCCCCGTCACCACCAGACAGTCGGGCTCCCGCCGCCGCAGCGCCTGTCGCACCTCGTCCAGCGAAGTGGTGAACACGGTTTCGTAGCCCGCCGCCTCGAGCGCGGCGTTGATCCGCACCGCGTGCTCGAGGTCGTCGGCGGTGACGAGGACCTGGTCAGGCATCGTCGTGGGAGGTGGACGCGTCGCGGAGCAGGTCGACGGCGTGCTCGAGGAAACCGTCCAGCACGGTGAGGCCATCCGTGACGCCGCCCGGCGACCCCGGGAGGTTGACGATCAGCGCCCGGCCGCGCGTGCCCGCCACCCCGCGCGACAGCCAGGCCCGCGGGAAGCGAGGCCCGCTCGCCGCGCGCAGCGCCTCGGCGACTCCCGGGGCCTCGCGGTCGAGCACCGCCCGCGTCGCCTCGGGCGTGACGTCCCGGGCCGTGAGGCCGGTGCCGCCCGTGGTCACGACGACGTCCACTTCCCCCGAGTCCGCCCAGCGCGCCAGCTTGCCGGCGATCCGCTCGGTGTCGTCGGCCACCACGCTGCGGACCACGACTTCGTACCCGCGCGCCGCAGCCCAGGCCAGGATGGCGTTCCCCGACGTGTCCGCCCGCCGTCGGGCGGCCCCCAGGTCCGAGATCGTGAGGATTCCGATGCGCATCGCAGCCACCGTGGGGCCCCGCGGGCGCGCGCCTACGTCCGTTTCGTCCGGTGGGGCACGAACGGCAGCTTCACGACCTCGGCGGCCACGCGGCGTCCGCGGACGTCGATCTCGAGCCGCGTTCCGGGCTGCGTGTGGCCCTTCGGGACGTACGTCGTGCCGATCGCCGCGTTGACGGTCGGCGTCACGGTGCCGCTGCGCACCACGTCCACCTGACCGCCGTCGAGGAACACCGGGAAGCCGTGCCGGGCGACGTTCTTCGCCTCGAGCACGCGGAACCCCACGAGCCGCCGCCTGACGCCGTCGAGTTTCTGCCGCTTGAGCGCTTCCTGTCCGGTGAACGGGGCGCCTTTCTCCAGTTTGACGATGAACCCCAGTCCCGCCTCGTAGGGGGTGACGGTGTCGTCGATGTCGTTCCCGTACAGCGGGAGCCCCGCCTCGAGCCGCAGCGTGTCGCGCGCCGCCAGCCCGCAGGGCGCCACGCCGTCCAGCGCGACGATCGCCCCCCACAGCGCGTCCGTGCTCGCCGCGCGGCAGTAGAGCTCGAACCCGTCCTCTCCGGTGTATCCGGTGCGCGACACGAAGCACTGCACCCCGGCCACTTCGCCCTCGGCAAAGGCGTAGTAGGGGATCGCCGCCACCGGCATCCGCGTGAGCGCCGCGAGCGTCGCTTCCGCCCGCGGGCCCTGGACGGCCAGCAACCCTACCTCGGCGGAGATGTCGCGCAGCCGGGCATTGGCACCGCCCTTCTGCGCCACGACGTGGTCCCAGTCCTTCGCGATGTTCGCGGCGTTCACGACGAGCATGAGCTTGTCCGCGAAGCGGTACACCAGGCAGTCGTCGACGAACGTGCCGCGCTCGGTGAGGAGCGCCGAGTACTGCGCCTGGCCGGGCGCGAGCGCGCCGACGTCGTTGCAGGTGATCCGCTGGACCAGCGCGTTCCGGTCGGGCCCCGTCACTTCGAACTCGCCCATGTGCGACACGTCGAACACCCCGACGCCCTCGCGCACCGCCCGGTGCTCCGCGCTGATCCCCGCCGGGTACGACACCGGCATCTCAAACCCCGCGTACGGCACCAGCTTGGCCCCGGCCGCCACGTGCCGCGCGAACAGCGGGGTCCGCTTCAGGTCCGCCATCAGCCCATCAGCGTGGCGAGGAGGGCCTTCTGGACGTGCAGCCGGTTCTCGGCTTCGTCCCATACCCGCGACTGGGGCCCATCGATCACGTCCGGGGTCACTTCCTCGCCCCGGTGGGCCGGGAGGCAGTGCAGGAAGATCGCCGCCGGGTCCGCCAGCGCCATCAACTCGGCGTCCACCGTGTAGCCCGCAAAGGCCTGCCGGCGCGCCTCGGCGTCCGTCTCCTGCCCCATCGACGCCCAGACGTCAGTGTTCACCACGTGCGCCCCCTCCACCGCCTCCTCCAGATCCTCGGTGATCAGGACCGCCGCGCGGTCCTTGGCGCGGTCGAACCGGGTACGGTCCGGCTCGTAGCCCTCGGGACACGCGAGCCGCAGGTCGAACCCCAGCACCGCCGCCGCCTCGAGCCAGGAGTTGGCCATGTTGTTCCCGTCGCCCACCCATGCCACGATCTTGCCGTCCCACGTGCCGATCGCCTCCCGCACGGTGAACAGATCGGCCAGCACCTGGCAGGGGTGCGAGAGATCGGTGAGGCCGTTGACCACGGGGATCGTGGCGTGCTGCGCCAGCTCCTCCGCCTCGGCATGCGCGAAGGTCCGGATCATGATGCCGTGGACGTAGCGGGAGAGCACCCGGGCGGTGTCCGCGATCGGCTCACCGCGGCCCAGCTGGATGTCGCGGGACGACAGGAACAAGGCCTGCCCGCCGAGCTGGTAGGTGCCGACCTCGAACGACACCCGCGTCCGGGTGCTCGACTTGGCGAAGATCATCGCGAGCGTCTTGCCGCGCAGCGGCTGGTCGCGGTACGCCCCGCGCTTCATCCGGCCCGCGAGATCGAACAACGCCTCGATCTCGGGTCGGGACAGGTCACTGATGGCTAGGAAATCCCGCTTGGTCATGTTTTGTCGGTTGGCCGGTCAAAATGACAGTACGGGCATTCTACTTGTGAAGGCAGCGGGAAACAAGGACGCCGCCGGGGACGGCGGCGTGGATGGGAGCGGCGACCGGCGTGCGGCTACAGGATGTACTTGCGCAGGTCCTCGTCGTCGAGGATGCGCTCCAACCGGTCGCGCACGGCCTGCTGGTCGAACACGATGTGTTTGGTCGGATAGTCCGGCAGCTCGAACAGGACCTCCTCGAGCAGGGTCGTCATCACGGTGTGGAGCCGCCGCGCGCCGATGTTCTCCATCCGCTCGTTGGCCTTGGTGGCGAGCCGGGCGATCTCCTTCACTCCGTCGGGCGGGAACTCGAGGGTGGCGCCCTCGACCTGGCACAGCGCGGCGTATTGCCGGGTGAGGGCGTTTTCGGGCTCCGTCATGATGCGGACGAAGTCCTCCTCGCCCAGCGGCTGCAGCTCGACCCTGATGGGAAAGCGGCCCTGGAGCTCGGGGATCAGGTCGGCGGGCTTGGACACGTGGAACGCGCCGGCCGCGACGAACAGGATGTGGTCGGTGCGGACGTAGCCGTAGCGCGTTTGTACGGTCGAGCCCTCGACGATCGGCAGCAGGTCGCGCTGGACTCCTTCGCGTGACACGTCGGGGCCCACCGTACCCCGCTCGCCCGCGATCTTGTCGAGCTCATCGAGGAACACGATGCCGTGGTTTTCGACGCGATCGAGCGCTTCGTTCACGACGGCATCCATGTCCACCAGCCGCTTCAATTCCTCGTCCACGAGCAAGCGCCGCGCATCGTGGACGTGGACGGTGCGGCGCTTCTTGCGCTTCGGCAGCATCTCGCGCAGCATCTCGGTGAAGTTGGCGTCGGGACCTTCCATGCCCTGCGGGGGCTGGAGCATGTCGAGGAAGGGATAGCCCTGTTCCTGGACCTCGACCTCGACGTCGCGTTCCTCGAGCTGTCCATCGCGCAGCTGCTGGCGCAGCTTCTCCCGCGTGCGCCGGCGCCGGTCGAGCGCCTCCGCGTCGGCCTCCGAGGCCTTGGGAGTCACGTCGCCCTTGGACGACACCACGAACAGCGGGCGGCCCGCGGCCGGGGGCTCCCCGCCGGCGGCGGCCGCGGCCACGGGGGTGTGGGGCGGCGGCGGCAGGAGAATGTCGAGCAGCCGCTCCTCGGCGTTCGCCTCGGCCTGCTCGTACACGTCGTCCTCCCGTTCCTCCCGGACCATGTTGATCGAGACATCCACCAGCTCGCGGATCATCGACTCGACGTCGCGGCCGACGTAGCCGACCTCGGTGAACTTGGACGCTTCGACCTTGATGAACGGGGCGCCCGCGAGGCGCGCCAGCCGCCGCGCGATCTCGGTTTTGCCGACGCCGGTCGGCCCGATCAGGATGATGTTGTTGGGCAGGATCTCGTCCCGGATATCCTCGGGCGCGTTGGCGCGGCGCCAGCGGTTGCGGATGGCGATCGCCACCGCCTTCTTCGCGGCTTCCTGGCCGACGATGTAGCGGTCGAGCTCCGCCACGATCTTGCGCGGCGGCAGCTCCTCGAGCCACGGGGGCGCCTCGGATGCGGGTGTCGGACCGCCCGGCGGCGCCGCGGCGGGGGTGCGGCGCTCCGTCACAGCTCCACGATCGTCAGTTGGTCGTTGGTGAACACGCAGATCTCGGCGGCGATGCGCAGCGCGCGGTCCACGACCTCACGGGCCGGCAGGTCGGTCGCCCCGAGGAGCGCCCGCGCGGCGGCGAGGGAGTAAGTCCCGCCGGAACCGATGGCCAACACGCCGTCGTCCGGCTCGATGAGCTCGCCGGATCCGCTGATGACATAGCCGTGCTCCCGGTCGGCAACCGCCAGCAGCGCCTCGAGCCGCCGCAGCACACGGTCGGAGCGCCAGTCCTTGGCGAGCTCGACGGCCGCGCGCGGGAGATTACCCGGGTAGCGCTCGAGCTTCTCCTCGAACTTCTCGAACAGGGTGAAGGCGTCGGCGGCGGCACCGGCGAAGCCGGCCAGGATCTTCCCGCCCTTCAGCGTACGCACCTTGTTGGCGTGCGCCTTCATGACGGTGTCGCCCACCGACACCTGCCCGTCGCCCCCCATCGCGACCTTGCCGTCGCGGCGCACGCACAGAATCGTCGTGCTGCGAACCGTTGCCACCACCGCTGTCCTTTCGCGTCAGGCCCGGGGATGCGCCCGCTGGTACACCCGCCGCAGGCGCTCCACCGACGTATGAGTATACACCTGCGTGGTCGACAGCGAGGCGTGTCCCAGCAGCTCCTGCACAGCTCGCAGATCGGCGCCGGCGTCGAGGAGGTGGGTGGCGAAGGCGTGGCGCAGGGAATGGACCCGCAGGTCGCGGCCGCGCGCCAGCGTGCGCAGCAACCCTCGCATGGCGAACTGGACGCCCCGGGGCGACAGGCGCCGGCCGCGGGCGTTGAGGAATACGGCGCGGCGGTCCGCTGCCGCGACGCGACTCACGAGCTCGTCGCGCCGCGTGGCGTAGGTCCGGAGCGCCAGGGCGGCGTGCCGCCCCACCGGCAGGAGCCGCTCCTTGCGCCCCTTGCCCCGGACCTTCACCTGGTCGGCGAGCAGGTCGAGGTCCGGCTGGCTCAGCCCGGCCAGCTCACCCAGCCGCATGCCGGTCGCATAGAACAGCTCGAGCATGGCGAGATCGCGGGTCGCGCGGAAGTCTCCGTCGGCGGCCCGCCCGGCGGCCTCAGCGAGGAGCGTGTCCATTTCGGCGCGGGAGACGGGCGTCGGCAGGGCGCGCCCGAGCTTCGGCGTCCGGGTGGCCCGCGCGGGGTTGCTGCCGACCCGTCCCGTGAGGTTCAGGTAGCGGTAGAACGCCCGCAGCGCGGACAAGGCGCGGGCGGCCGAGCGCCGCGCCAGGCCGCGGCGCTCCAGGGCGCCCAGCCAGCTCCGCACGGCGAGCCGGTCCACTCCACCCCACGACCACGCGCCCCCGTAGTACGTGCCGCAGAACGCCGCGAAGTCGCGCACATCCCGCTCGTACGCCGTCACCGTGTGCGGCGAATCGTTGCGCTCCTTGGCCAGGAACGTGACGAACGCGGCGATGTCGCCGCTCACGCGGCCGCCCGCACGCCGACCGCGCGCGCGAACGCGTCGATGTCGGCGAGGGATCGTTCCACCAGCCGTTCCCGCCGCCGCGCCTTGTCCCGCGGCGGCGCCTCGAGCGGCTCGAGCAGGCCGAAGTTGGCGTTCATCGGCTGGAAGTGCGCCGGATCCGCCTCCCGCAGGTAGCGGCACAGGGCGCCCAGCATCGTCGTGGGGGGCGGCAGTTGCGGCGCTTCGCCGGCGAGCAGCCGCGCCAGGTTGATGCCGGCGAGGAGTCCGGTGGCGGCGGACTCGGTGTATCCCTCGACGCCCGTGATCTGGCCCGCGAAGAGGACGTGGGGATCGTCGCGCAGCGACAGGTGCGCCGTCAACGCCGCCGGGGAGTTGACGTACGCATTGCGGTGGATGCTGCCGTAGCGCAGGAACTCGGCCTGCTCGAGACCGGGGATCGTGCGGAACACGCGCTGCTGCTCGGGAACCCGCAGGCGCGTCTGGAAGCCGACGAGGTTCCACATCTGGCCCGCACGGTCCTCCTGCCGCAGCTGGATGACGGCGTGGGAGATCCGTCCGGTGCGGGGATCGGGGAGCCCGACCGGCTTCATGGGGCCGAACCGCAGAACATCGCGGCCCCGACGCGCCATCTCCTCCACCGGGAGGCACCCCTCGAAATACGGCACCTCGTCGAACGCGTGGTGCGGCGTGTACGGATCGGCCCCCGTGAGGGCTGCGACGAAGGCGTCGTACTGCGCCTCATCGAGCGGGGCGTTGAGGTAGTCGTCGCCGCCCCCCTTCCCGTACCGCGACGCGCGGAACAACCGGTCGTGGTCGAGCGAGTCCGCGGCCACGATCGGCGCGATCGCGTCGTAGAACGCGAGCGAGCCGACGCCCAGTCGCGCACCGATCGCCTGCGCCAGCGCGTCCGAGGTGAGCGGACCGGTGGCGATGACGGCGGGCGAAGGAAGCGCCGTCACTTCCTCGCGCGCCACGCGGATGCCACCGTGGGCCGTGACCCGCTCGTGCACCGCCCTCGAGAAGACGTGGCGGTCCACCGCCAGCGCCGCCCCGCCGGGCACGCGCGCCTCGTCGGCGGCCTGCAGGATGAGGCTGCCGAGGCGGCGCATTTCGGCCTTCAGCAGGCCGTGGGCGTTCGTCGGCTCGATCGATTTGAAGGAATTGCTGCAGACCAGCTCGGCGAGCCGATCGGTCTGGTGTGCGGGCGTGCCGCGCACGGGCCGCATCTCGCGCAGCGTGACGGCCACGCCCCGCGCCGCGAGGGCCCAAGCGGCTTCGCAGCCGGCGAGGCCCCCGCCCACCACCGTCGCGCTCAGGCCTCGTCCGCCTCCGCGCCGGTCTCCACCAGCGCCATCTCGTGTCCGCACTTCAGGCACTTGCGCGTGGCCCCCTCCGCTTTCGTTTCCTTGTGCTCCATCCCGACGAATCCGCAGCTGGGGCATGGCTCGGCCACCGGCTTGATCCACGTCGAGTAGTCGCACTCGGGGTAGCGCTCGCAACCGTAGAAGTTGCGCGCGCGCTTGCGGGTGCGTTTTTCCACCAGCGAGCCCTGGCCGCACTTCGGGCAGGTGATGCCGAGGGGCACCGGGCGGGTGTGCTTGCATTCGGGGAACCGCTTGCAGGCCAGGAACTCCCCGAACCGTCCGGTCTTGATCACCATCGGCCCGCCGCATTCCCGGCACAACGCATCCGTCGGCTTGTCGGGGATCTTGTCCCGCCCGATGGGTTTCGAGTACTTGCACTCGGGATACTTGGCGCACGCGACGAACGGACCAAAGCGGCCGCTCCGTACCTCGAGCGGGCCGCCGCAGTTGGCGCAGCGCTGGGTGTGGAGGTCCGACACGTCGTGGACTTCGTGAATCAGCGCCGGGATGTCCACGGCGGCCAGGGCGGTCGAGAACGGCCCCCAGAAATCGGCGAGCACCTGGCGCCAGGCGAGGTCGCCATCCTCCACCTTGTCGAGGTCGTTCTCCATCTGCGCCGTGAATCCGACCTCGAACACCTCCGGAAAGCAACGGCCCATCGCCTTCCACACCTTCTCGCCCTGGGGCGTCGGCGAGAAACGGCGGTCCTTGGCCGTGGCGTACCAACGGTCGCGCAGCGTGGAGATGATCGTCGCGTAGGTCGACGGGCGCCCGATGCCCAGCTCCTCGAGTTTCTTCACGAGGCTCGCCTCACTGAAGCGCGGCGGCGGCTCGGTGAAATGCTGGTTGGGCGTGATCGCCCGGACCGTGACGCGATCGCCCTGGGCGAGCTCGGGAATCGGCGTCAGCTCGTCGGGGCTCTTCCCTTCCTCCACCTCGTGACCTTCGTGGTACAGCGCGCGGTAGCCGTCGAACAGGATGCGGGAGCCCGCGCTCCGAAAGAGGAACCGGCCGAGGTCGAAGTCCGCCGTGGTGATCTCGTACACCGCCGGAGTCATCTGGGAGGCGACGAACCGCCGCCAGATGAGCTGGTACAGCTTGAAGAGGTCGGACTCGAGATGCTTCTTGATTTCCTCGGGCCGCCGCGCCACCTCGGTCGGGCGGATCGCCTCGTGGGCATCCTGCACCCGGCCGCCCTTCTTGCCCCGATGCACGGTGGGCGTCTCGGGCAGGTACCGTCCGTCGTACTGCGCGAGAATGAACTCCCGCGCCTGCGCCACGGCGGAATCGGCGACGCGCACGGAGTCCGTGCGCATGTAGGTGATGAGGCCCACGGGGCCCTCGGCACCGATCTCGATCCCCTCGTACAGGCGCTGGGCCGCGCGCATCGTGCGCCGGGCGGAGAAACCCAGCTGCTTCGCCGCTTCCTGCTGCAGCGTGCTCGTGATGAAGGGCGGTGCGGCGTTGCGGCGGCGTTCCCGTTTCGCGACCGAGGTGACGACGAACGGCAGCCGTCCGGCCTCGGCGACCACCGCGTCGGCCTGCTCCTGCGTGTGCAGGGCCGGCTTCTGGCCGTCGAGCTTGTGCAGCTTCGCGACGAATTGCTGGCCGTCCTTTTCGAGGTCGGCCTCGATCGTCCAGTACTCCTGCGGCGTGAACTTCCGGATCTCGTCTTCCCGCTCGCAGATGAGGCGCAGGGCGACCGTCTGCACCCGCCCCGCCGAGAGGCCGGACTTCACGCTCTTCCAGAGGAGCGGCGAGGCCTTGTAGCCGACCAGGCGGTCGAGGATGCGGCGCGCCTGCTGCGCGTCCACCTTGCGCTGATCGATGTCGAGCGGGTTGGCGAGCGCCCGGGTGACCGCGTCGCGCGTGATCTCGTGGAACAGCACCCGCCGGACTTTGCCGCCGTTGCCGAGCTGCTCGGCGACGTGCCACGCGATCGCCTCCCCCTCTCGGTCCGGATCCGTGGCGATCAGCACCTGTTTGGAGACCTTGGCGGCCTTCTTGATCTCGGCCAGGGTCTTGGCCTTTTCCTTGATGGTGACGTACTCGGGGGTGAACCCCTGGTCGACGTCGACGCCGAGCTTGCGGGGAGGCAGATCGCGAATATGGCCGATCGTCGCCTTCACCGCGTAGCCCCGCCCGAGATACTTGCCGATGGTCTTGGCCTTGGTGGGGGATTCGACGATGACGAGCGATCCGCCGCGTGCCGGGGCGTCCGCCTCGGGCGCGCCGTCCGCCGGCACCTCGATCGCGGCATCCGCTGCCGTGGCGGCGGCCGGCGCGGCCCGCTTCGCGCGCTTGCCGGTGGTTTTCACTCCAGGCTTCTTAGCTGCCACGCGTCAACCTTTCCTCAACTCACGACGGGCATCATTACCACCCGGCCCGGGCCCGCGCAAGGCTGACGACGTCGGCCGTGACGTCCTCCGCCGTTCGGCGATCGGTCTCGACCGTCGCGTCGGCCTCGAGATACGCGGCGCCGCGCTCGGCGAGCAGCTCGCGCATGCGGTCCCCGGGATCCCCACTCATCAACGTCGGCCGGTTCCCGGGCCCCGCCCGCGCGGTCGCCGTGTCCGCGCTCGCGTGCAGATAGACGATGAAGGCGGCCGCCCGCGCCTCGGCCAACACGCCGGGCTGCACCGCCCAGCCGCCGCCCGGCGCCAGCACCGCGGGCTCGCGCGCGAGCACGGCCCGAACCTCGCGGCGCTCCAGGTCGCGGAACGCGGACTCCCCCTGCTCGGCGAAGATCACCGGGACCGGGCGACCCTCGCGCCGCGCGATCACGGCGTCGATGTCCACGAACGTGGCGCCGAGCTGCTCCGCCACGCGCTGCCCCACCGTCGTCTTCCCCGACCCCGGCAGGCCGATCAGCACGATGTGCTTCTTCAGAACGCAGCCTCTCGTTCCAGGCGACCCCGGACTCTGGCCCGGTATCCTTCGATGTTGTGGCGCATCTCGCTCAGGGCGTCCCCGCCGAACTTCTCCCGCAGCGCCCGCGCCAGCACGATGGCGGTCATCGCTTCGGCGACCACCCCCATGGCGGGTACCGCGGTGACGTCCGAACGTTCCGCCTGCGCCGTCGCCGCCTCTCCCGTATCGAGCCGCACCGTGCGCAGCGGCGTCATCAGGGTCGCGAGCGGCTTCATCGCCACCCGGGCCACGACCGGCTCGCCCGTCGTCATCCCGCCTTCCGTACCACCGGCCCGGTTGGTCGCGCGCGCGAACCCGGTGAGAATCTCGTCGTGCACCGCGGATCCCGGCAGCCGGGCCGCGGCGAATCCCAGCCCGAGCTCGACGCCCTTCACCGCGGGAATGGACATCAGCGCCTGCGCGAGCCGCCCGTCGAGCCGCGTGTCCCAGGACACGTACGACCCCAGCCCGACCGGCACGCCGCGGGCGACCACCTCGACCACGCCGCCGAGCGTGTCGCCCGCCGCCCGCGCCGCGTCGATCCGCTCGATCATGGTCCGCTCGGCGGCCGGGTCGAGACAGCGCACCGGGCTCGCGTCCGCGACCGCGTTGAGCGGCGCGGGGAGCGGGTCGGGAGGGCGCGCCACGACATCGCCCAGCTCCACGACGTGGCTCCCGAGCTCGATGCCGAACTCCGCCAGCAGCGCCCGGCAGACGGCACCGCACGCCGTGCGCGCGGCCGTCTCGCGCGCGCTGGCCCGCTCGAGCACGTCGCGCGCGTCGGCCCGGTCGTACTTGAGCGCGCCCGCCAGGTCGGCGTGCCCCGGCCGGGGCCGGGTCACGGCGCGGCGGCGAACCTCGCCGGGCGCCCCGGCCTCGGGCGCCATGACGTCGCGCCAGTTCTCCCAGTCCCGGTTCCAGATCAGCATCGCGATAGGCGACCCGAGCGTCTCACCGGCCCGCACGCCGGCCAGCCAGTCGATCGCGTCCGCCTCGATGCGCATCCGCGCTCCGCGCCCGTGTCCGGCCATGCGACGCGCCAGCTCGGCATTCACCTGCGCGGCCGAGATCGCGAGGCCCGCCGGAATCCCCTCGACGATCGCGATCAGACCCCGGCCGTGCGATTCCCCGGCCGTCGTGAAGCGCAGCGTCACACGTGCACCGTCCTCCCCCCAGTAAGACGCGAGCCCGACCGCCGGTCGGGCTCGCGTCGCCTGCCTATCCGGCGTCTGCCGTGCCGGCGGCTACGGCCCCGCCACGTCGTCGATGATGTGCGGCGTGATCAGGATGAGGAGATCGCGCCGGTTCTCCGTGGTGGACTTGTACCCGAACAGCCCGCCAATCAGCGGCAGATCGACCAGGATCGGAATGCCGGTCTTCACCACGTTCACTTCCGTGACGGTCAGGCCACCGATGACGACCGTCTCGCCGTCGCCCACCAGGACCTGGTTGTCGGCCTCCTGCGTCTGGAACGTAAACCCGATGTCCACCGGGGCCACCCGGATGTTGGACCGCTCGACGTGCACCTCCATCAGGATCTGCCGGTTCGCCGTGACGTGCGGCGTCACCTTGAGGTTGATGCCGGTCTGCTCGAAGCGCACCGTCGCCTGCGGCACGCCCGTGCCGCCGCCGGTCGCGCTCACGTCGATGACGCGAATGGGGACCCGGTCGCCGACCAGAATCTCGGCCGGTCGGTTGTCCACCGTCGTGACCGACGGCACCGCTTCGATGTCCGCCAGCTCGTGGCGGCGCAAGGCCTGAACGAGCACCGACAGATCGAAGTTCCCCAGGGCGGTGGAGAAGATCAGGTCCAGCGCGGGGCTCAGGATCTGCGCATCGGCGTTGCCGACGGCGGACACCTGGTTGCCGCCCAGATCCACGATGTTCACGTTCGGATTGAAGAACGTGCCCGGGTTGGCTGGATCGGGGCGCGCGATCGCGCGGTTGAAGAACTGCGTCGCGCTCCCGAGGTCGTACTGCAAACCGAATTCCTCGACGCTCGACCGGTCCACGAAGATGAGCTTGGCCTGGATCGACACCTGCGGCGTGCGCTGATCCAGCCCGCGCACGAACTGCTCGACGTCGTCGATGCGGGTCTCGACTTCGGTGATGACGAGCGAATTGCTCGTCGAGTCCGCGACCACGGCGCCGCGCGGCTTGCTCACCACGGAGCTCACGGCCTGCACGAGCTGCCCGGCGTTGGCGTAGTTGACGCGCACGAGGCGGGTGGCCAGCGGCACGGTCGAGTCCGACGCGGCCAGGGTCTTCTTGTCCTGGACGTTGATGATCCCGCCCGGGAGCACCTGTGCCGCCAGTCCCTGCGACTCGAGGACCGCGTTGAAGGCGAGGTCCCACGGCTGGTTGCGGATTTCGGCCGAGATGGTGCCCGTGACGTTCTTGCCCACGATGATCGTGCGGCCGCTGAACGCCGCAAACCCGGCCACCACTTCCTCGACGCTGGCCCGGTCCCACGTGACCGTGATGCGCGGCGCCTGTGACTGCAGCCGCTCGGTCTCGTGCGTCGCGAGGTACTCGGCGATCGACACGGGGCGCAGCGTCTGCTGGGGCGTGGCGACCCGGGCGGCGGGACGGTTCGGTCCCGTGGCCGCCGGGGTCGCGAGCGGCGGCGCCGGCGCCGCCGGTGGCGGCTGGCTGCTCCACGTCGCGAAGGCCCCGCCCGCGGGGCCGAGCGCCACGCGCACCCGGCCGTCCTCGCGCACGATCTCGTAGTCCACCATCGCATCGAGGTCGATCACGACCCGGACGACGTCCGGCTGGTACTGGCCGTAGCGGACATCGCGCACGCCGCCCCGGTTCTGGCCGTCGTAGCGGTCGCCCGGCACGCCGAGACGGGTGCCGACCAGATCGATGACCACGCGATCGGGGCCCGTGAGCGTGAAATCCTGTACCTCGGCGGCCCCCTGGAGATCGATCACCACCTCGACCCTGCCGGCGGTGGGCGTGACCGAGACGGCTCGAACTTCGCCGTCGCGGCCCCCTGGGGTGGTGGCCGCCACCGCGGCAAGCAAGGTCGCCGCGAGGGCTGCGATGGGCATCATGGTCTAATCCTCCCGCTCCTGCGTCGCGAGCGTCAAGCGCTCCTGACGCTCGTAGCCGAATTCCTGGACGGTGAACACCACTTCGCGCGGCCGGATCTGGGTCGTCCGGAGCCGTCCGATGATCTCGCCCGGTTTCACGCGGTACACGCGGCTCGTCGTGATATCGCGCAGCACGGCCACGCTGCGCGCGGGAAAGCGTGCGTCGTAATACACCGCCACCAGCCGCACGTCCGCGATGAGGGGCCGCACGTCCCCCGTGCGGATCAGCGAGACGAAGGGGTCTCGCCCCGCGCCTTCGTAGGCGAACACCTCGCGGACCAGCGTCGGCGTGGGTCCCGCGGTATCGGGCGCCGCCGGCTGTTGGGCGACCAGCGATCCCGCCATCGCGAGCAGCGCTACCGCGGCCGCGAGCTCAGTTCGCGGCACTGGCGCCTCCCAGCGGCAGCGGCGACTTCACGTACGTCCGCATCGTGAAGCTCGCCGCGAGGAGCCCGCCCGAGGTATCGCCCAGCATGCGCTGGGCCGCCTGCGGCGCCCCGGTCAGGACCAGGTCGGTCGGCACAATGATCCGCTCGAGGCTGGCGATGTCGGAGAGGAACTCACCGATGGCATCGTAGTGTCCGTACACCTCGAGCCGGAACCGGTGGGTGTCGAACGGCGACCCCGTCAGCGGCGCGAGCGGGTCGATGGTGGCGACCGTCACTTCCCGAATCTTCGAGCGCGTGGAGATGTCGTCGATCAGCGCCGGCACTTCGTTCCGCTCGGGCACGAGGCGCCGAGCCAGCTCGAGGTTCGCGGCGTACTCGGCGACCTTGCGGCGCAGATCCTCGACCGTGCCCTGCGCCAGGTCCGCCTTGGCCGCATCGACGATGCGCTGGAGGCTGTCGGTCTCCGCAACGACGGCCGTGGCCTTCGCGCGGTCTGGCGCGATCACGTAGGTCCAGGCCGCGTAGCCACCCGCCATCGCGGCGAGCACGAGCAAGGCCATGATCTGCCCGCGCTGATCGGTGGGGAGTCCGAGAGCCATAGCGTTACCTCACCGACTGGATGAGCGGCACGGTCTTCAGGTACAGCGAGTCCGCCTGCCGGTACTGCATGGTCACGCTGAACGCGGTGACCGGTCGGTCGGAGTCCATGACCGTGTTGGATTGCCGCGGCGTGACGTCGGTAAACCACGGAGACGCCGCGAGTTGGCGCAGGAACGTGGTGTAGGCCTGGATGTCCACCGTGCGCCCCTCGACCACGACGCCGACGGCGACGCGCTGCCCCAGCGTATCGACCGCGGCGGCGCCCGTGGCCGCCCCCGGGGTGGAGGTTGCCACGCCGGTCAGCCACGTGTAGGGCGGCAGGGCCTTGACCACTTGGTCGAGGACGTGCGGCCAGATGTAGCGGTCGGCGTCGATCGCCTGGATCACGCCCAGCTCCCGCTGCAACGAGTCCCGCATGCGCTCGGCCTGGCGCTTCTGCGCCACGACGACATCGAAGCGGCGTTTTTCGCTGCGCACCGTCTCGAGCCGCTCCTCCGCGCTCGCGACCTTCGCCCGCGTCATGAGGAACAGCCCGCCACCACCGCCCAGCAGCGCCGCCCAGGCGATGATCGCCGCGGCCAGCCACGGATCCTTGACGCTGGCGCGGAGACTCGCGAGCGCCCCGCCGACGTCGATCCGGGAGAACGAGAACCCGGCCCGGGCGACCTTCCGACCGGGAAGCAGGTTGATTTCGATCATGCGGCACGCCTCAGGCCGAGGCCGATCGCGAGCATCAACAGCGGGGCCACTTCGTCCACGTTGATGGTCTCGAACACTTCGTCCCGTACCTGGATCCCCTGGAGCGGGCTCGCCGTCTCGACCGGCACGCGCAGCCGGTTGGCCAGGGTCTCGTTGAGGCCGGGGATGCGGGCGCCGCCGCCCGTCGTGTACACCCGCCCCAGCGACGACGCCGAGCGCGACGAGGTCGCGAGGAACGCCGCCGCCCGCTCCACGCCCACCGCCACCTCTTCCCCGCGGGCTTCGACGTAGGTCGCGAGGTCGACGCTCTGCGACGCGCCCGTGATGACGCGGTCGGATTCGTCGGCCGAGAGCCCCTTCTCGCGCTGCAGGTCTTCGCGGAACCGCCGCGTCCCGACCGACAAGTCGCGCGTGAGCACCGGGACGCCGTCCTCGAGGATGTTCACGTTGGTGACTTCGTGGCCGATGTTGACGAGCCCCACCACGCCGCGCATCGCGTCGGGGTGGTTCACCTCGAACGCGTTATGGATCGCGAACGCGTCGACGTCGATGATCGCGGGCTGCAACCCCGCTTCCGTGAGCAACGACACCCGGCTCTCCACCAGCTCGCGCTTCGCCGCGACGAGCAGCACGCTCATCTGCAGCCCCTCGGCGTCAGGGTCGAGGATCTGGAAGTCGAGCTCCACGTTGGCCATGTCGAACGGCACGTGCTGCTCGGCCTCCCAGCGGATGACGTCCCGGGCATCGCGCTCGGCCATGCGGTCCATCTGGATCTTCTTGACGATCACGTCGCGTCCGCCGACCGCCGTCACGACGGCCTTCTGCCGGACGGCCGCGGTCGAGAACAGGCCCTGAATCGCGTCCGCCACGATCCCCGGGTCCATCACTTCCCCCTCGACGATGGCGTCGGTGGCGACTTCGGTCGTCGCGACCTTGATCAGCTCGGGCAGGCCCCTGGAATGGTCCACCACCACCAGCTTGATGATCCCCGAGCCGATGTCGAGCCCTACCGACGTCTTCTTGCCACCCAAGAACCCTAACAGGGCCATAACACCTTAGGGGTTAGAGACAACACGAGGGTACAAGGGCAAACTACAGTAACCCTCGGCCGTTATCCTGTCAATCCTCCAATCTACTTGAGGCCTGAGGCGATAACGTGTTACGGCACAACGTATTATGCTATCTTTTTCCAGGCCCGAGTGGCTCGCAGACCGCGCGCCACAGTCGTAACCCACTCCCGTCTATGCTCTTAGAGGAACACCCCAAGACTAAGGGGCCCCGGCGCGTCGCGCCAGGGCCCCTCGCTTATCGCCCACCAACTGCGCGTGTCGCGCTAGAAGAGCTGCGCCCAGCCCCGCGACCGCAGCGGGGCCGCCCTGCTCGTACCCTGTAAGACTCGGGTGATCGCGCACGCTGAGTAGTTGACGTTGGCGTGCCCGCTGACGCTCGTGTTGTCGAGAGTCACGTTGCTGGCCAGTACCCCGCCCCAAAAGTGCGCCTGGGAGGTGCCACCGCCGGCTGTCTTGAACTCGCCCATGGCGATGACGATGCCGTAGTACTCATAGCTGCCCTGGACGTCCACGTTTCCGTTCACCAACAGGATGCCCTGACCCTGTGTGCCGTTGAGCCGGAGATTCCCGTTGACGTACACGATAGGGAAGTAGCTGCCGCACGGCGCCAGGGGGTTCATCCCGTCACCCCAGTTCAGGTTGTCGCCCGTCCTGCACGCCCCCCCGGAGAGCGACGGTGCCGTGCCGTAGTTCCCGCCCGGCAGCGTGATCGTGGCACTCGCCGCCAGGTCCGCGAACGACTGGTCGCCGAACTGGGTAAACGTCGCGTCGTTGAGGCTGGGGTCCTGATTCACCGGCGGCGTTCCCACCACGGTGCCGTTGCCACCCGTCGACACGGTGCCCGTCGTCCGCACGCCGGCCACGTTCGGGCCCGGCGCTGGGCACCCGGCCCAGCCGGCTGGATTCTGATTGATGCCACTCACGGCCCCGTTGCCCTGGATGCTGACGTTGCCCCTCGTGGTGAGCCCCGCCTGGACATCCACCTGCAGCGGCTTGATGCGATTAATCATGCCCAGGCGTTGCCGCGCGCCGCCGCCTGCGACCCGGTTGGCGCGGCTCATCGTGTCCGCACCCGCCACGTCCACGAGGAAGAGATTGCCGTTCAGTTTGTAGACGACGCCGTCATAGGAGCCCGAGCCCGATGGCGCGCGGGTGCGGGCCACCATGAGGGAGTTGGCCGGGTAGGTCGGAATCGCGTTCATCGTCACCGGGTTCCACGTTCGCACCACCTCGGCCACGCCGACTTCGGCGACGCCGAACGCCTGGGTGACGCGCTTCGCGTTCTGGGCCAGGCGCTGCTCCTGGCTGCCGGCAAAGAACGCCCCCGCTACCAGGGCCCCGACCACCACGAGGGCAAAGATCGCGATGGCCAGGGCGATGCCCCGTTCGCCGCGCACGACGTCCGTCATTGGATTTCGCATGAGTCGCCGCCTCCGAACGGCGCTACCAGCGCCGGTTATTGCGCAAGGCCACCCACGTGGTGACCGAGTCCACTGCCCGCGCCAGGCTCGCGTCGCGCTGGCGAAACTGTTGCTGGGTTTCGGCGCGCAACGTGATCTGAATCGCCGCCACCCGGTCGCGCGTCGCCGTGACGGCGCCCGTCGAGTCGTAATACGCCAGGGCCAGTCCGTTCGCCGTGAGCGGCCCGATCAGGGGCTGGATGGCAGCGGCGCCCTCCTGCATCCCGATGTACTGTCGTCCGCCGGACGTGTACTGCTGATAGGTGACGGGCTCGAACCCGCGCAGCGGCGCACCGGCCTGGATCGCGCCGGTGACGTTCACCGGTCCGCCGGTGAAGTCCAGGTTGGTCGTCAGCTGCCACGCCGCCGCCCCGTCCGGGCAGACCGCCCCCGCCATGGCGGTGATGCGGCCCTTCACCCAGTCGTCGTCTGCGCGGGTGCTTTCGTTACCCTCGTAGTACACGAGGATCGAATCGCGCGCCGGATCGAGGTTTCGCAATCCGTAAAAGGGACGCTGGCGCACGAGGAGCAGCGGGCTCGCGACCCCGAGCACCGGCTGCGCGCACAGCAAGCCGAGCTGGCGCATCCCGCGGAACCGGATGCTCGTGGCGGACATGGCGACGATATCGCCGTCGCTCGCCGCGATTTCGCGCAGCTCCGCCGGCAGGATCGCGACGCCCGCGCGGATGTTCTGCAACATGTCGATCCGTTGGGTCTGCGCCTGGTAGATGCGCTGGTTGTTCACGAGCACGCGGTAGACCCCGGCGCTCACGACGCCGAGGAGCACGAGCCCGATGAGGAGCTCGACCAGGGTGAACCCGCGCCGCGTCAGATGAGGCATGTGACCGAGGTCTCCAGCGTATCGGTGCGCCACCGGTTCGGCCGCACCACCACGTCGGCGATCACGCGCACGCGGATCGACTGATTACCCGCGTCGGTGAAGGTCCACGTGATGCGCGCCAGCGGCGCCGTGCCGCGATTGATGGTCTCGGACCCGTTGACCCGCTGCGCGGGGATGCAGGCGGCCGGCCGCGAGCGCTCCATGCGCTGCATCGCGAGCAGCGCGCCCAACTCGGCGCGCTGCCCACTGCTCATCATCCGGGTCACCGCCGCGGACGTCGCCGTAAGCCCGAGCAGTCCCACGCTCAGGATCACGATCGCGATCATCACCTCGATGATCGTGAACCCGCCCGCTGCAGCGCGTCGTGTCGTCGCCATCAGCGCACCACCTTCCCCACCGCGTTGACCATGACCGAGTCGTTCGCCATCGAGTTGCTCACGCGCACCGTCGTCGACCAATTGCCCAGGGTGATGCCGCGGGGACCGAACGGCACGGAGTCGCGCGATGCCGCGACCGCTACGCCGTAGCGTTGCACCAGGTTGTCGACGCCCCCGAGCGTGTCGAGACCCGCGCCGGTCGTGCGGCACGCCGTCACCCAAATCCGGCCGTCGTTCCGCACGTGGACCGTGGCCCGGCACCCGCGCTGCACTGCGGCCATCCGCGCCTTGACCACGAGGGCCGCCCCGGCGACCCGCGCCGAGCGGACGTTCTGCTTCTGCACGGCGTCGCGAATTCGCGGGAACCCGAGCGTCGCCAGCAAGGCCATCACGACGAGCGCGAAGATCATCTCGATCATCGAGAAGCCCGCCCGTTTGCATCGGGGCACGAGAAGTCCTCCCTCTCTGGGATCAACCGATGATCAGGATCCATGCCGGTGAGCACAGTGTTGTCCCGCAACAGGATAGGAAACCAGCTGCGGTCGAGCATAGCGCAGAAAATTGCACTAGCGCAGCGATTTGCTCTACTCGAGACCGAGCCGCGCCATCTTGTAGAACAGGGTCCTGAGGCTGACGCCCAGGCGGCGCGCCGCCTCCCGCCGGTTGCCGCCGGCGTCCGCGAGGGCGGTCCGGATCGCCTCCTGCTCGGCGTGCGCCACCGCGTCGCGCAGCGTCGGGGTGGGCCCCCGCGCGCCGCCGGGCGGCGCGCCGCGGGAGCGGCCCGGGTCCCGGTCCAGATCCGCCACACCGAGCTGATCGTGGTCCGCCAGGACGGCGGCCCGTTCGATAGTGTTCTCGAGCTGACGCACGTTGCCGGGCCAGGGCTGGGCTTCGAGCCAAGCAACCGCGTCGGGCGCGAGCGCCAGCGGCCGGGCGAACCGCCGTGCGAGCTGGGCCGTGTACCCGGCGGCGAGGGCGGCGATGTCGGCCGGTCGCTCGCTGAGCGGCGGCAGCCGGATGGTGACCACGTTCAGACGATAATAGAGGTCCTGGCGGAAGCGGCCGTCCTGCACGTCCGCTTCGAGATCGCGCGCCGTGGCCGCCACGAGCCGGACGTCCACCCGGCGGGTGCGGGTGTCGCCCACGCGCCGGACCTCGCCTTCCTGAATGGCCCGCAACAGCTTCGCCTGGAGCGGCAGCGGCAGCTCGCCGATCTCGTCGAGCAGCAGCGTGCTGCCGTCCGCCTGCTCGAACAGGCCGAGCTTGTCGGCGGAGGCGCCCGTGAACGCCCCCTTCACGTGGCCGAACAGCTCGGATTCGAGCAGGTGCTCGGGGATCGCGGCGCAGTTCACGGCCACGAAGGGCCGGCCGGCGCGTGAGCCCGCCCGGTGGATCGCCCGGGCGATCACCTCCTTGCCGGTCCCGCTCTCGCCCAGGACGAGCACGGTGGTGTCGCGGTCCGCCACGCGGGCGACGACGTCCAGCGCCTCGCGCATCGCGCGGCTCTCGGCCACGATCCCCCCGCCCGCGCCACCGGCGTCGAGCCGCGCGGTAAGGCTCGCGACCGCGCGGCGCAGCTGCTCGCGCTCTTCCGCCTTGCGGAGCGTGAGGATCACTTCGTCGGCGCGGAACGGCTTGGGAAGGTAGTCGTATGCGCCTTCCTTCATCGCGGCAATCGCGGCATCCTCGCCGCCGTAGGCGCTCATCATGATCACCAGCCCGCCACCGCCCCGCGCGCGATACGCGCGCAGAAAATCCAGCCCACCGAGCGCCGGCATCCGCACGTCGCACAGAATCACGTCGAACGGATCGGCCGTGGTGCGCTCGAGCGCGCGATGGCCATCCGGCTCCGCGGCCACGTCGTACCCCGCGTCGCGCAGCAGCAGGCTGAGCGACTGCCGCAGGCCAGGCTCGTCGTCCACGATCAGCACGCGGGTCACGGGGCCTCCGCCAGGAAGATCTTGAACGCCGCCCCGCCCTCGCGGGCCTCGTCCACCCAGACCACGCCGCCCATGTCGTCCACGGCCCGTGCGACGATCGCGAGTCCGAGGCCCGTGCCCCGTCCGGGGTCCTTGGTCGTGTAGAACGGCTCGAACACCTTGTCGCGGTCCTCCGGCGCGATCCCCGCCCCCGAATCGGCCACGACGAGCAACGCGCCGGCCTGCCCGGACCAGAACTCGATGCGCGACGGCCGCCGCTCCGGTCCGCGCGGCCAGGCGGCCGCACCGCGGTCCCCTGCCCGCCGCAACGGCGGCACCTGCGCGGGCTCGAAACTCCAGCGGTGCATCCCCAGCACGATGCGGCCACCTGGCGCCGCGTCGATGGCGTTGAGCAGCAGGTTGACGATCACCTGTTCCAGCAGGTGGGCCCGGGCCAGGATTCGTGGCAGGTCGTCGTGGATGTCGAGCGACACCACGGCGCCCTTGAACGCCCCTTGCGCGTCGAGCAGGGCGAAGGCGGAGCGGGCCACTGCGGCCACATCCACCGGCGCCGGGGGCTCGTCGTGGGGGCGGGCGTAATCGAGCAGCGACCGCACGATGCGATCGATGCGCTCCAGCTCGCGTGCCATGCCGGCCAGGACTTCGGCATCGCCGCCCCGGCGCCGCAGCACCTCGAGATAGGTTCCCGCCGCGCCGAGCGGATTTCCCACCTCGTGGGCGACACCCGCCGCAAGGCGACCGACGGTGGCGAGCTTCTCGCTGCGCACCAGCTGGCTCTGCGCATCCAGCAGCCGGTCGGTCATGCGGTTGATGCCCTGGGCCAGCGCCGTGAAGTCCCGCGTCTCGGCCTCCGGGGCGCGCTCCTCGAGGCGCCCGTCCGCGACTGCGGCCGCGGCGGCCAGGAGGTCATCCACGGGTCGCAGCACCAACCGCCCGAGCAGGTGCCGTCCGTACACGACGAACACCACCACCTCGAGGCTGACCAGCACGATCACGAGCGGGACGGTGCGCCCGGGCGCTGCGACCGCGGCCGCGAGGACGGTGGCGACGCCGACCAGCAGAGCCGCCGCGGCGAGAAACGTCAGGTGAAACAGCAGCTCGGTGCGGAGCGACGGCTTGCCGGGCATGTCGGGCAATACGCAAGAAAAACGAGAGCGGCGGGGAGGTCCCCGCCGCTCGCGTGTCAGGAGGTCGCCGACCTCAGTTGCACTTCGGCTCGCCTTCCTTGTTCGCCGGCGAGAGGGACGTCGTGCCGACGTAGATCGCGCAGGTCTTGGTGGTCGTCGTGTGACCGACGGTCGCCGTCCAGCCGTCCGACGTCAGGGAGATGCTGGGGCCTGAGACGCCGGTCGTCACTGCGAACGCGGTGCCCAGGTTGGTGGTGTACTTGATCGAATCGGCGAAATAGGCCTCTTCTGCCGTGACGAGGTTGCGGAGGTCCGACTTCATCGACGCGATGTACGCCTTCTCCTTCGTGTTGGCGAACTTCGGGATCGCGATGGCGGCCAGAATGCCGATGATGACGACCACGATCAGAAGCTCGATCAGCGTGAAGCCCTTGCGGTTCATCCGGACTGCCCTCCTGAGCTTGTGAGTGACGAGAACGCGAATGGAAGTCGGTCCCCAGATACTGAGAAAGCAAGGACCGTGCCGCACGCGGGCTCCAATGTAACACTCTGTCCGGAAACGTGTTAGCAGGGGCCCGTCGAATGGGCGCCACAATCAGGTACCGTGTTCTGCAAGAGCGCGGTCTATATCGCGACGCGGATATCCTAAGTTATTCTGGCTCATAAATATACAGTTGATGCTCCCGCGGGAACCAGCGGGCGGCACTGTCCGCCAGCGCCGCAGCCCGCGCCACATCCCCCCGCCCCCGGGCCAGCAGGAGCTCCACCCGCACGGCGTCCCGCTCGCGCGGCCGCAGCTGGCGGGCGCGGCGCGCCAGCCCCTCGGCCGCCGTCGAATCGCCACGACCCAGGTGGAACAGGGCCGCCGCCCCCAGCACCCACGGGTCCCGGTCGTACAGGGTCACGGCCCGCGCGTAGCGGGCGCGGGCGCCGGCCGTGTCGCCCATCCCCGCGAGGACGCTCGCCGCCCACACTTGCGCCCGGGCAGACTCCGGATGCTCCCGCAGCAGCGCCACGAGATAGGCCTGGTTGCTCCGCCAGTCCGGCAACCGCGCCGCCGAGCGCACGAGCAGCGCGCCCAGGACGAGGGCCGTCAGCGCCACCGCCGCGGGGCCACCGGCGCGGCGTTGCGTATGCCCCGCCGCCATCCCCAGCGCCACGGCGGGCAGCAACACGGGGAGGTACAGGCTGCGCTCCGCCAGGACGATCCCGGACGCGAACAGCAGGTTCGACGTCGGCAGGTAGGCGAGTGCCGCGGCGCCCGCCGCCCAGGCCAGCGCCGGCGCCCGTCGCCGGCCAGCCCACACGAGCGCCATCACCCCGACGATCGCGCACGCGCCGACGACGGCAGGTCCCGTCAGCGCGCGGGTGACCGGAATCACCTGAGGACCGTAGTCGGTCGACAGGGTCGCCGGCCAGAACAGCAACCGCGCGGCGCGCGCCGTGGCGGGCAACGCCAGCGCCAGCCGCTCTCCCGCCGACGCGCCCAGGAACGGTGCGGCGACATCCGTGACGCCGGCGCCGCCGATCGTCCGCCAGGCCGCGAGGTAGGCGACGGTCAGACCCGCGAGCGCGAGCCAGAACGGGCGCGGCGGCCTGGTCGTGTCGGGATCGAGCCAGCAATACAACAGCAGCACGCCGCCCACCACTACGCCGTACTCCTTCGACAGCATCGCCGCGCTCGCCAGCGCCAGCGCGACGGCCCAGCGCCGGGCGCGCACCGCGGCCACGGTGCCCAGGATCCCGACGGTGGCGAGCAACTCGGCCCGACCCACGAGGCCCGCCACGGCCTCGACGTGGACCGGATGGACGGCGAACGCGAGCGCAGCGGCGACCGCCGCGCGGCGGGGCAGCCACCGGCCGACGAGCACCAGGACCAGCACCGACGCCAGCCCGTGCCACCCGGCGTTCGCGACGTGCAGGAAGCCGCTCCGGCCCCGCCCCAGCGCCCAGTCGAGCGCGAACGAGATGATCGTGAGGGGCCGCCACAGACCCGCCTCCGATGGCGGTGGCCAGTACGGGTCGTTCACGGCGCGCAGGCTCGCGGCGGGGGAGTGGACCGCGGGGTTCCGGGCGACGATGGCCCAGTCGTCCTGCACGAACCCGTACCGCGCCGTGGGCAGATACAGCGCCACCGCCGCGGCGAACACGAGGAGACTCGCCCGCATCATGGCGTCGTGTCGGGCGGGGACCGGGCCAGCAGGGTCGCGGCGGTGGCGCTGTCGCCCCGGGAGCGGGCGGCGGTGGCCTGGAGGCGGTAGAGCGCCGCGCACCGGTCGCAGTAGAGCTCGGCCCGCGCCAGCAGCGAGTCGGCGACAGCGGGCCGGCCCAGCGTGAGGGCGGCATCGGCGGCGGCGACGAGCATCGCGGCGTCCCGCTGATAGAGGTCCAGGGCCCGCGCGTACGCCGCCAGCGCGCGCTCGGGTTGCCGCGTGGACAGCATGATGCCGCCGTAGTAGCGGTATCCCCAGTACGAGTTGGGCGAATCCTCCAGAATGCTGAGGGCGACCCGTACGTCGCTGCGCCACACCGGCACGCGGAGAGCGCTGCGCACGGCGCCGGCCCCCACCAACAACGCGGTGCCGATCGCGACCGCGCGCCGCTGCTCGAGCCGCGCGAGCATCACCCCCACCGCGAGCAGCAACCCGGCGGACGGCAGATACAGCGTACGCTCGGCCACCAGCACGCCGACCGGCAGCACCAGGTTGGACACCGGCAGGAGCGCGATCCCGACCCAGCCGAGACCGAACGCCTCGAGCGTGCGGCCGCGCCGGCGGGCCGCGACGAGGAGCAGCACCCACACGACCGCGATCGCGATGCCGAGGAGAAAGCGCGTGTCGGTCGCCGTGGTGACCGCCGCGCGCTCCATCGGCGAGTAGTCGACGCGCAGCGTCAGGGGCGCTACGAGCAGGCGGGCGAAGTCGACGAAGGCCGATACCGCGGTGAGCCGGACTTCCACCGGACCGAGGCCCGCGAACACCGGCGCGATGTCGAAGAAGCGGCCGAACGGCTCCAGCACGGCCGCGCGGACCGCGCCCCAGGTGGCACCCACGGCCGCCCAGCTCGCGGCGAACGCCACGAGGCGGCGCCGATCGGGGCGGCCGATGCCGAGGATCCACCCCCACGCGATGAGCGCCGGCGTGACGGCCGCATTCTCCTTGCACAACAGGGCGGCCCCGAACGCCAGCGCGGACCAGGCGACACCACCGCCGGTGAGCGCCAGGCGCACCGCGAGAATGGCGAACAGCGCCGCCATCAGCTCGGCCCGACCGACCACGTTGGCGACGGCCTCGACGTGCACGGGGTGGACCGCGAACAGCAGCCCCGCGATCAGAGCGGCGCGATTGCCGGCCAGGCGCTGCGTGAGACCCGCGACCGCCACGCTCGCCGCCGCATGCCAGACCAGGTTGACCGCGTGGAACCAGGCATACGCGCCGACGACCCGGTCGAGCGCGTACGTCAGCACCGGCAGGGGGCGGTACAGCTTGCCGTAGAACAGCTCGGGCGGCCAGTAGGGAGCGGCGAAGATGCGCCATGGAGCGGCGAGGTCGGCCACCAGCGGGTTGTGAACGATGATGTACAGGTCGTCGCCCGCGAAGCGGTTCCACAGGGCGCCGAGGTACACCACCACCGCGCAGGCCGCGACCGCGCGGGCGACGCCTGCCGTGGTCATGGGGCGCGGAGCCGGGCCGCGCGGGCGAGGAGCGAATCCGCGGATTCCGGGGCGCCGCGCAGGCGTGCGGCCGTCGCCTGGTTGCGGTACGCCACCGCGCACCGGTCGCACACCGCATCCGCGTGACCGAACAGCGAGTCCGCGACGCCGTGTCGGCCGAGGCTGATCGCGGCGTCGGCCGCGGCGAGCGCGACGCGGGCATCCCGGGGATAGATGCGCCCCGCGTGGAGGAACGCGTCCAGCGCCCGCTCCGCCCGCCCCGCGAGCAGGAACTGCCACCCCGCGTAGTCCCACGATCGGTACGACCGCGGGGCGTCCTCGAGCAGGCTCAGGGTCGCCGCGCGATTGTCCCGCCACACCGGCACGCGGGCCGCCGTCCGCGCGCCCCCCGCGACCACCACGAGGCCGACCAGCAGCGCGAGGGATCGGGGCGCGAGGTCGCGCAGCCAGGTCCCGGCGGCGAGCGCGACGCCGGCCGACGGCAGATACAGGGTGCGCTCGGCGAGGAGCACGCCGATGGGGAACAGGAGATTCGCGACGGGCAACAGGGCGATCCCGATCCATCCCAGGCCGAATGCCGCGACGCGGCGCCGTCGCCGCCAGGCGAGGACCAGGAGCCCGGCCCACAGCGCCGCGCAGGCGAGGCCGAGCAGAAATCGCGGGTCGAGCGGGGACCGCACGGCGGTCCGCTCGTCGGGGGAATAGTCGGCGCTGAGCTGCAGCGGAAACGTCAGCAGCCGCGTCACGTCGGTGAGGGCCGCGACGGCTGTCAGGCGCTGGGTCACCGGGCCCTCGCCCAGGAACACGGGGGCCACCGCGTCGAAGCCCGCGTAGGGATGGAGCACCACCCAGCGCACGCCGGCGTAGAGCGCCCCACCCACCACCCACGTGGCGGCGAAGGCGGCGAGTCGGCGCCGCGGCGGGAGCGGAGCCACGCCCGCCATCCAGCCCCACGCGACGAGCGCCGGTCCGACCGCCGCGTTCTCCTTGCTCAGGATTCCGAGCGCGAATGCCGCGGCGCTCCAGCCGACGCTGCCGCGGACCAGGGCGGCGTACACGCCCAGCAGCGTGAACAGCGCGGCCATCAGCTCATTGCGGCCCACGACGTTGGCGACGGCCTCCACGTGCACCGGGTGCACGGCGAACAGGGCGCCCGCGACCAGCCCGGCCTGCCAGCCGGCCCAGCGGCCCGCGAGGGCCGCCACCGCGACCGACGCGCCCGCGTGCCACAGCAGATTGACCGCATGGAACCAGGCGGCGGGACCCACGGCCCAGTCGAGCGCGAAGCTGGCCACGGCCAGCGGCCGGTACAGCGTGCCGGTGAGGTTGCCCGCCCAGTAGGGATCCGCGAACGCGCGCCATGCGCCGGCGAGCGTGTGCACGAGCGGGTTGAGCACGACGAGATACACATCGTCGAACGCGAACCCGTTCCCCAAGGCACCCAGGTGGACCACGATGGCGCATGCGGCGACCACGAGGAGCACACGCCGGGCGTTCACCGTCGGAGCCCCGCGGTGTTCAGGTCCGGCGCCAATCGCCGCCGGGTGGAAAGAGATTGTAGTGAAAGATGTGGATCAGGGCGGCCACGCCGTCGCGCCAGGTGATCTTCTTGCCGTCGGCGTAGGTGCGCCCGTTGTAGGAGATGGGCAGCTCCCACATGCGGGCGCCGGCCTGGGCCAACCGCGCGGTCACCTCGATCTCGAAGCCGAACCGCTCCGAGCGGAGGGGGAGGCGCTTGAGCACATCCGCGCGGATCAGCTTGTAGCAGGTCTCGACGTCCGACAGCGTGAGGTTGGTCAGCATGTTCGACAACAGGGTGAGCAGCCGGTTCCCTACCGCGTGCCAGAAGAACAGCACCCGGCGCGGACCGCCCTGGAAGCGGGAGCCGTACACGGCGTCCGCGACGCCCCGCCGGATCGGCTCGAGCAGCACCGGCAACTCGCCGGGGTCGTACTCGAGGTCAGCGTCCTGGACGACCAGCACGTCCCCCGTCGCGGCCGCGATCGCCGCGCGCAGCGCCGCGCCTTTGCCGCGATTGACGGCGTGATGGATCACCCGGTCGACGACCCCGGCCGCGTGGAGGCGGTCCAGGATCTCGCCCGTGCCATCGGTCGAGCAATCGTTGACGGTGATGATCTCGACGCGCAGCGGCAGCTCTCGCACCCGACGCAGGCAGGCCTCCACGGTCGCCGCCTCGTTGTACGCGGGCACGATGACGGAGAGCAGCGGGTCGCCGGCGGGTGTCGCCGTCACGCCGGCCCCCGGCGGCGATCCGCGACTGCCCCCCCGTCCACGGTGGCGACCCGATCACCCCGCGGATGTGGCATTGGTCTCGTAGCGCGTCAGCTTGCGGTACAGGGTGGACGGGTCGATCCCGAGGACCTCGGCGGCCCGGGTCTTGTTGCCGCCCTCGGCCTGGAGGACCCAGGTGATGTACGCCTGCTCGATCACCTCGAGCGTGGGGTTGGCGTGAGCGCGGTCGGCGACGAACGGCTCGGCCTGCCGCCGCGTGACCCGCTCGGGCAGGGAGGCGACGTCGATGACGTCACCGCGACTGAGCACGACCGCCCGCTCGAGCGCGTTTTCCAGCTCGCGTACGTTGCCGGGCCAGTCGTAGGCCAGCACCGCGTCGAGCGCTTCGGGCTCGAGGCGTTTGGGAGGCTCCCCGCGCTCGGCGGCAATCCGCTTGAGGAATGCATCGACGAAGATCGGGATGTCGTCGGGCCGTTCGCGCACGGGCGGCAGGTGCAGGGCGATCACGTTGAGCCGATAGTACAGATCGCTGCGGAAACGGCCGTGCTTGATCTCTTCCTCGAGATCGCGGTTCGTGGCCGCGACCACGCGGACGTCCACCGGGAGCGGCTCCGTCCCGCCCACCGGGATGGCTTCCCGCTCCTGCAACACCCGCAGCAGCTTCACCTGTGTCGCCGGGGACATCTCGCCGATCTCGTCGAGAAAGAACGTGCCGCCGCGCGCCGCCATGAACAATCCCTGCTTGTCGCGCACCGCTCCGGTGAACGAGCCGCGCACGTGCCCGAACAACTCCGACTCGAGAAGGCTCTCCGGCAGCGCGCCACAGTTGATCGACAGAAACGGGCCATCGCTCCGCATGGACAGCTCGTGGATATAGCGGGCGATGATCTCCTTCCCCGTGCCCGATTCCCCCTGGATGAGCACCGTGCTGTCCGTCGGCGCCACCTGTTCGGAGAGGTGCAGCACGTCGAGAAACGGGCGGGACTTGCCCAGCGGGCGGCCCGCGACCGATCGGTCGCGTCGCCGCATTTCCTGTTTGAGCTGCTTGTTTTCGGCCCGGAGCAGGCGGTGCTCGGCGGCGCGGCGGCAAATGGCGACCAGATCGTCGTTCGAAAACGGCTTCTGGATGTAGTAGAAGGCTCCCTCGTTGACCGCCTGGATGGCGCTTTGCAGCGTGGCCTGCGCCGTCATCAGGATCACGGGCGTTTCGGGATCCTGTTGGCGCACGGCGGTCAGGATGTCGATCCCGCCGACCTGGGGCATGCGCACGTCGGTCAGCACGATGTCCGGCGCGCTCGCCTTGAGCGTGTCGAGCCCCGCCTTCCCGCCCTGCGCGGTGGTCACCTCGAATCCCTCGTTGCGGAGCAGGATCCGCAGGGCGTCGAGAATGCCGCTTTCGTCGTCGATCACCAGGATCGTGGGGGCCGTCATGCCGCTGCCTCTCTCCGCTGGCTGGCGGGGAAGTAGATCGTGAAGGTCGTCCCCCGACCAGGCGTCGATTCGAGCAGCACGACACCCCGGTGCGCATCGACCGCGCGCTGGACGATCGCGAGCCCGAGGCCGCTCCCGCCGGGGCGGCCGGAGACGAACGGCTGGAACAACCGGCCCCGCAGGCTCTCCGGTATCCCGGGGCCGTTGTCGGCGACCGTCAACGCGACCGGCGCGGGAATCGCCACGCCGGCGGGGATCTGGCTGGCGGACGGGCGCGACAGCCGGACCTCCACTCGCGCGCCGGGGCCCATGGCCTGGACGGCGTTGAGCACGAGGTTCCACACCACCCGGTGCAGCAGGTCCTCGTCGCCCTCCAGGACGGCCGGACCCCCGTGGAGCGTGATGCCCGCGCCGGTCGCACAATCCGGGTGCTCGCGCACCAGGCGGATCGCGGCGTCCGCAACCTCGGCGAGATCCACCTCCCGATACTGTGTCACGCGCACGCGGGAGAAGTCGAGGAACTCGGTGAGGAGTCGCGACAGCCGGTCGCTCTCCCGCACGATGAGCCCGGCCAGGAATTGCTCGTCCGGGTGCCTGTGTGCCACCCGCGCGAGCTGCTCGACCGAGCTCCGAATGGACGCGAGCGGGTTCTTGATCTCGTGCGCGAGGCTGGCCGACAGCTCGGCCACGGCCTCGAGTCGTTCCGCCCGGAGCCGCAGCTGCTCCAACCGCTTGGTCGAGGAAATATCGGTGAAGATCGCCGTGATCCGCGGTGTCCCTCCGTCGTCGCTGCCTGCTTCGAGCAGCGTGATGGTCACGCCGATGGGAAATGTGCGGTCCGGCCCCTGGACGTCCGCTTCGACGCGCACCTGCCCCCCGGGATTCTGGGGCAGCGACTGGATCGCCGCCGCGAACTTGGGCGCCACCCGGGCGAGATGCGGGATGATCGAACGTCCCGTCCAGCTCGCGATCGGCAGCCCGAGCAGCTCCTCGGCCGCGGGATTACAGAACAGCAACCGGCCGCCGCCGTTCAGCGTGAGCACGCCGCTGCGCAGCTGGCGGAGCACGTCGGCCGCCTCGAGCCGCACCTGCCGCAGCTCGCCCGCGAGCGCCTCGCGCTCCGCGCCCATGAGCGAGACGCGCGTCGCCAGATAGGCCGTCACCCCCGCCACCAACGCGAACACCGCGACCTGGATCCAGGTGCTCGCGATACTGGACGCCGGGTGACCGAGCATGACGTCGCCGAGGTACGCGAGCGCGGCCGTGACCGTGATCAGCGCCGTGCTCGCGGGCGGCATCAACACGGCCGTCACCGCCACGAGCACCACGTACAGACCGGCGAAATCGCTCTGGGGCCCGCCCGTCACGTGCACCACGGCGGTGATCAGCCCCACGTCGAACAACGCTTGCAGGTAGAGGAACGTCTGGCCGGCCGACTGTCCGCGGAAATGCGTGTGCCAGACCGACGCGGCCGTCATGCTCAGCGTGACGAGCAGGAGCCCCGAGGTGAGCAGCACGTCGAACTGGCTCACGTCGCGGAACTGCAGCACCGCCGCCACGTAGAGCGCCACCGCCACCGCCACCCGGCCGAGGTACACCCACCGGAGCAGCGTCCGAGCTTTCGGAATCGTGACCGCCCAGGCGGGGGGCCCGGTTCGACGCGACACGGCGCTTACGGGAGAGCCCCGTGTGACCACGGCATGGCGGCGGGCGCGAATCGCAAGGTTGTGTCCTGTATCGAATTACGCCGACGGGACCGGATGGGGTCGGCGCCCCGTACAGTATCGGCCTGGGTGTGGCAGAATGCAATAGTGCGGGGGATCCGAGGCTTGGGGCGGCGGGCCCGGTACGGGCGCGGTGCCCTTACCGGCTGGCCCCCGCGGGCGCCTGGTCCGTCGGTCCCCCGGCGTCGAGCCACATGGCGAACGCCTCCGTGCCGCCGCCCGCCCGATCGACGGTGATGACGCCCAGCCGCACCCGACCGTCGACGAGCACGTCGAGCCGGACGAAGCCCCCGCTGGAGACCGCGAACCGCGTCCCCGGGATGGCGGTCACGTAGTCCGTGTGCCCGAACCGCCCCGCGCCGCTCACGACCAGATGGCGGGCGGCGCCGCCGTCGATGACCTGCAGCGCATGCTCGTGACCGGCGGCGTAGATCAGCGGACGCACCGCCGCGAACGCGGCCGCGAGCGAATCGCGCATCACGCCGTTGCGCGCGCCCGACAGGTCCTGGTCCGACCACCCGGCGCGGCGGACCAGCGGATACAGCGACCCGAGGATCGGGAGCGGGATCCACAGCCAGGGGACGCCGGCGGTCAGCGGGAAGATATGGTCGCGCCACGAGAACCGGCCGCCGTGCGGCCCCCCGGTGGCGAGCGGGTGGTGGCCCAGCACCGCCACGTGCCGCGGCCCGGCGGACCCGAGCGCGCCGCGCAGGGAATCCACGATCGCGCCGGGCGTGTCGGGCACGCACCCACCGTCCCCCGCGAGCGGCTTGGGCGCGGTCCGGAGCCACCAGTGCGTGTCGATGGCCACGAGGCGGAGCCCGCGGCCCACGTCCACCACCGCGGGCCCGGGGCAGCCGCCTCCCGGCAGTTGCTCGGCGTGGGCCCCGTAGCCGGCGATGATCGCCTGCTGGCGGCGCACCGCGGCCCATCCATCCCTGCCGTTGCCGCTCCAATCGTGGTTTCCCGGAACGAAGATCACGCGCGCGACGTCCTGGACGGCGGTGATTTGGGTGCGGAGCCGCCGTTCGGCCTCGGCACGCCCCGCGGCGGTCGAGTCGGGGATACCGGCGGGATAGACGTTGTCGCCCAGGAACACCACGACCCGCGCCCCCGGCGCGGCCACGACGGCGCTACGCAAGGCCTGCAATACCGGCTCGCCCGCGGGATCGGGGTTCCCGCCATCTCCCACGAGGAACACCACCGTCTCGATGGCCGCGACGGGCGAGGGAGGGGCGACCGGGGGTGGCGACATGGTGGTCGCCGCGCACCCGGCGATCGCGGCGGCGAGCAGGGTCGAAGCGGAGGTACCGCGCCGCGTGGGCGCGTCCGGCGTGAGCGGGATGTGCGTGGCGGCCATCGGGTTCCAATGAGCGGGGGGAGGAACCGGCGTCCCTCCCCCCTGGGTCGGCTGCGTGCGGCGGGGCGTCACTGCACGGCGTTGACCATGTCGAAAATGGGCAGGTACATGGCCACGACCATGCCGCCGACGACGACGCCGAGCACGACGATCATGACGGGCTCCATCAGGGACAGCAGGGTCGAGACGGCGGCGTCCACTTCGTCGTCGTAGAAATCCGCGATCTTGGAGAGCATTTCATCGAGTCCGCCGGTCTGCTCGCCCACGGCGATCATCGAGATGACCATGGGGGGGAAGACTCCCGACTTCTGGAGCGGCGCGGCGATCGTCTCGCCGCCGGCGATGGAGGCGCGGGACTCCATCACCGCATTGTGCACCACCATGTTCCCGGCCGTGCGGGCGGTGATCTCGAGGCCCTCGAGGATGGATACGCCGCTCGAGATCAGCGTGCCGAGCGTCCGCGTGAAGCGCGAGACGGCCGATTTGCGTACCAGGTCGCCCAGCACCGGCAGCTTGAGGAGGAACCCGTCCATCTGGAGGCGGCCGGTGGGCGTCTTGTACCAGCGCACGAGGGCGAAGGCCGTGAAGCCGATGATCCCGAGGATGGCCCACCAGTAATGCTGGAGGACGTTGCTCGCACCGATGACGAAGCGGGTCGGGAGCGGCAGCTCGAGGTTGACCGACGCGAACATCGTTTCGAACGTCGGGATCACGAAGATGAGCAGCACGGCGATGGCGATGACGGCGACCGACAGGATCACCGCCGGATAGACCATCGCCCCCTTCACCTTCCGGATGATGGCGTCGTTCTTTTCCAGGAACTGGGCGAGGCGCAGCAAGATGGTGTCCAGGATGCCGCCCGCCTCACCCGCGGCGACCATGTTCACGTAGAGATCGCTGAAGGCCTTCGGGTGCTTGCGCAGCGCGTCGGCGAGGGTGTGACCGCTCTCGACGTCGTACACCACCAGGCGCGTCACCTCGGCCAGGGCCTTGTTCTCCGTCTGCTGGGCCAGGATGTCGAGCGCCTGGACCAGCGGCAGGCCGGCGTTGATCATGGTCGAGAACTGCCGCGTCAGGATCACGACGTCGCGCGTCGTGATCCTCGGAGCGAACAGGTTGCGCGACCCCTGCTTCGACTCCTCCACGCGGACCACCTGCAGCCGATTGCGGCGCAGCTGGGCGACGACGTCGTCCTTGGTCGCCGCGTCGAGCTTGTCGCGGACAATCTCGCCCTTGGCGTTGCGTGCGGTGTATTCGAAGACCGGCATGCAGCCCTCCTGTTGCGCCTATCGGCGCGCGGCGACGCGGGCACTGGCGGGCGCGCCGGCCGGCGCGCCCTCACCGCGGTCGTCTTGCGGGGACTCTCCGATCATCCGGAGGAACTCGTTGGGATTCGACGTCACCCGGAGGCATTCCTCCCGGGCGACCTCGCGGTTGACGTAGAGCTGGTACAGCGCGTCGTTCAGCGTCTGCATGCCGAACTTCTTGCCGGCCTGCATCGCCGATTCGATCTGATGCACCTTGTCGTCGCGGATCAGCGCCCGGATCGCGGGCGTGCACACCATGATCTCCGCCGCCATCACCCGCCCCCGTCCCTTGACCTTCTGCAACAGCGTCTGGGTCACCACCCCCTCGAGCACGAACGCGAGCTGCGCGCGAACCTGGCTCTGCTGGTGGGAGGGGAACACGTCGATGATGCGGTTGATGCTCTCCGCGGCCGAGTTCGTGTGCAGGGTCGCGAAGGCGAGATGGCCGGTCTCCGCGATGGTGAGCGCGGAGGAGATGGTCTCGAGATCCCGCATTTCACCGACGAGCACGACGTCGGGGTCCTGCCGCAGGGCGTACTTCAGCGCCGCCGCGAAGCTGTTGGTATCGGTGCCGACTTCCCGCTGGTTCACGATGCACGACTGGTGCCGATGGATGAACTCGATCGGGTCTTCGACCGTGATGATGTGCCCGCGCAGCTCCTTGTTGATCTTGTCGATCATGGCGGCGAGCGTCGTGCTCTTGCCCGAGCCCGTCGGGCCGGTCACGAGCACGAGGCCGCGCGGCCGCTCGGCGAGCTTGGCCACGATCGCCGGCAGACCCAGGTCGTCGAAGGTCTTGACGGTGAACGGAATCTGGCGGATCACCATGGACACGCAGCCCCGCTGGCGGAAGCAGTTACCGCGAAACCGCGCCAGGTTCTGGATGCCGAAGGAGAAATCCAGCTCGCTTTCCGTCTCGAACCGCTTCTTCTGGTTCTCGGTGAGCACCGAGTACGCCAGCGTGAGCGTGTCCTTCGGTGTGAGCACGTCGTCGACCGAGGAATTGACGATGTCTCCGTCGACGCGCAGCTTGGGCCGCTCGCCCGCGACGATGTGCAGGTCGGACGCTTCCTTCTCGATCATCTCCTCGAGCAACGCCCGGAGATTGATCCGGGTCCCCTGGCCGCCGCTGGCTCCGGTCATGCCGCGGTCTCCTTCACGACTTCTTCGAGTGTGGTGATCCCCCGCTTCACCTTCACCATGCCATCCATGCGCAGGGTGAGCATCCCCTCCCCGACCGCGATTTGCTGCAACTCCTCCGCCGAGGCGCCCTTCAGCACCGCGCGCCGCACGGCGCTCGTCATCGCCATGACCTCGTACAGCCCCTGGCGCCCCTTGTACCCGGTGCCGTTGCACAAGTCACAGCCGACACCCTTGTACAGCACGATCTGGCCCGCCTCCGACGGCGGGATCCCCATCGCTTCCAGCTCTTCATCGGGATAGCGATGCTCCTGCTTGCACCCCGAGCAGATGCGCCGGACCAGCCGCTGCGCCACGATCAGGTTCACCGCGCTCGCGACGTTGAATGGCTCGATCCCCATGTCGATCATGCGCGTGACCGTGGACGGGGCGTCGTTGGTGTGCAGCGTCGACAGCACCAGGTGGCCCGTGAGCGCGGCCTTGATGGCGATCGACCCCGTCTCGAGATCCCGCACCTCCCCCACCATGATAATATTCGGGTCCTGCCGCAGAAACGCCCGCAGCGCAGCCGCGAACGTCATGCCCACCTCGTTCCGCACCAGTACCTGGTTGATTCCCATCAGGTTGTACTCGACGGGGTCCTCGGCCGTCATGATGTTCACGTCGATCGTGTTGATCTTCGAGAGCGCCGAGTACAGCGTCGTCGTCTTGCCGGACCCGGTCGGACCCGTCACCAACACCATCCCGTACGGGTTCATGACCGCCCGCATCAGGTCGCGCTCGGCCTTCGGCTCGAATCCGAACTTCGTGAGATCGAAGGTCAGATTCCCCTTGTCGAGGATCCGCAGCACAATCTTCTCGCCGAACAACACGGGCAGCGTCGAGACGCGGAAATCGATCACGCGCGCACCCATCTTCAGCTTGATCCGACCATCCTGCGGCACGCGGCGTTCCGCGATGTTGAGCTGCGCCATGATCTTGACGCGGGAGGTCAGGGCGGCGCGCCACTTGATGGGGGGTTTCATCACTTCGTGCAGCGCCCCGTCCACCCGGTAGCGCACGCGCATCTCGTGCTCGAACGGCTCCACGTGGATGTCCGACGCCCCGCGCTTTACCGCATCGGTCAGGATCCCGTTGATCAGCTTCACGACCGGCGCGTCCTCGGCCAGATCCTGCGCCCGGACCTGCTCGTCCTCCTGCTCCTCGACGACCTCGAGATCCGCCGCTTCCTCGGCCTCGACGCTGCGCAACAAGCTCTGGAGCTGCACGTCCGACTGCTGGTAGTGCCGCTCGATGGCGTTGCGCAGGGTGTACTCGCCCGCGATCACGGGGAACACGTCGCACCGCGTAATGAACTTGATGTCTTCGATCGCCGTGACGTTGTTCGGATCGGCGATCGCCACGGTCAACGTGCGCCCGTCCCGCTTCAGCGGCAGCACGGTGTGCCGCACCGCGATGTCGCCCGGCAGGAGCTTGAGGATCTTGGGGTCGACCTCGAACCGCGACAAGTCCACCGCCGGCATGCGGTACTGCCGCGCCAGCGTCTTGGTCACCTCGGTCTCCTCGATCATGCCGAGCTTGACCAGGGTGTAGCCCAGCCGCATCCCCGTCGCCTTCTGCTCCTGCAACGCCTTGCGGAGCTGGTCGGCGGTGATCAACCCCTCGCGAACGAGCAGGTCGCCCAGCTTGTCGGAAGTGGCAGCTGCGGTGGCCGTAAGCGACTCGATGTTATTGAACAGCCTAACTTTAGGCTATTGTGGAGGGGTGTCAAGTCATTGCGGTGCGCGCCCCGAAAAAACCACGTAAGGGCGTATCGCTGCAAGCAGTTTGGGACCGACGCCCGACACGCTATCGAGCCGAGCCAGCCCGCCAAATGGGCCGTGCGCCGCCCGCCATTCCACCATCCGCTGCGCGAGCGCCGGCCCCACCCGTGGCAGGCGCGTCAGCTCGGTGGCATCAACCTGGTCCACGTCGATCCGCTCGCCCGGCGCGAGCGGCCGAGCGAGCCGTTCGGCCCGCGCCGCTACGTCCTGCAGCGCGGGACGCGTCGCCGCACCGGTTTCGAGGCGCACGTCGCCCGGTGGGCCCGGCCGGGGGCTGACGAGCCACCGCGCCCCCGCGCCCGCCACGGCGAGCACCGCGAGCAGCAACGCCGCGCGCCGGTCGTCCATGCTCCCGACGGTAGCAAGAGCGGCCCCGCGTCACTGAGCGCAAATCCGCGCGCCCGTGCCCCCAAAAAAACCCGCGGCCGCGCGGGCTCAGCGCACCAGCGCCACCGCCACGTCGCCCACCGCTTTCAGCGACTGGGCGGAGACCTTGTCGAGCGTGTCCTCCGTGGTGTGCCAATACGGGTAGTCGAAATCGATCACGACCACCACGCGGAGACCCGCGTTCTGGAGGGGCACGTGATCGTCCACGACGGTGTGCCGCACCCCCGCCGGGAACACACCGCCGTACCCCATCCGGTCGGCGGTGGCCCAGACCCGCTGGACGACCTCGGGGGCAAAGGACTGCGAATACCCTTCCCAGTAGAGCTGCAGGTCGCTGTCGCCGACCATGTCGAACAGGACACCGTACAGCGGCTGGTACCCGGCGGGCAGGTTGGCGGCGAAGTGGCGCGACCCGAGCAGGGTCTCGGTCGAGTCGCCGAAGTCTCCCCAGTCCTCACCGTCCACGAACAGCAGGTCCACGCCCAGCGTCGGCGCCCGCGCCTTGAGCGCGTCGGCGACGCCGAGCAGGATGGCCACCCCCGAGGCCCCGTCGTTCGCTCCCGGGACGGGTTGCCGCTGGGCCGCGAGGTTGGCGCTGCGGTCGGCCCGGGGACGCGTGTCCCAGTGCGCCACGAGCAGGACGCGCTCGGCGGCCGCGGGACGGAACCGGGCAAAGAAGTTGCGCAGCGCCAGCGTGTCTCCCCCGCTGGTCCGGTGCGTCCAGGCCTGTACGATCAGGGTGTCGGCGCGGGCGGCGAGCTGCTGGGCGAGCCAGTCCCCCGTCCGCCGGTGCCCGTCGCTGTTGGGAATGCGCGGCCCGAACGCGAGCTGCTGCTCCACGTAACCGAGGGCCCGCGCGCCGTCGAACTCCCCGCCCCGCGCGCCATTGGCGCTGCAGGCGCCCGCCAGCAGCAGCGCGCTCGCCGCGGCCCGCCGCCGGGTCACTGGAACTGGCCCACGCTCGTGGTGAAGCTCACGAACGCCGACAGGATGAGCTGGGACGTCTTGCGGTTCGTCTGCCGTTCTTCGTTGATGAGGTAGGCCAATTGCAACCCCGCGCCGAGATCCGGCGGCAAGTCGGTGTCGATGGTAAGCTGCGCCGACGTCTGCCGGCTGTCCACATACGCCACGCATCCGTCCTGTCCCGGTGACTGGATGCAACGCGTGGTGCCGACCCGGGACAGCCGCGCGTTGGTGCGGATCCCCTCGCGCAGGGGAATGAACGCCGGCCGCAGCGTGAAGGTCAGATTGACGTTACGGGTGTCGGTCGCCGTCTCGTACCGGGTGCCGGCCTGAACCTGCTCGGACCGCAGGGCCGTGCCGTCGAAGCTCATGAGCAGGCCGAAGCGCCAGGTGACCGACAGCGTCGGCGTGACGGCGCGGTCGGTCGAGGACGTGATGGAGGTCTCCCCCGCCGTGGCGCCCACCCCGACGCGGGGTTGCTCGGTGACGCCTTCCGACCGGCGATACGCGGCCTGCGCCGTCAGGCTCGTCACGATCCCCCCCAGGAACCGCCGGGGCGAGACGCTCCACCCTAGACTGCCGGAGGGCCACTGCTGGCTGCGCGTGCGGATCGGCACCTGCTCGCCGGTCCGGATCGTCCAGGTCTCCCCGTGCGACCGCTGGTAGTCGACGCCCAGGCGCAACCCGAGCGGCAGGGTCGCGCCGCTGCGCGCCGTCAGGCTGGTGATGTCGGTCGCCGACCGCGCCAGGACGTCGCCCTGGCGGCGGAAGCCGTCGAGCGACAGCAGGCCCAGCGCGTAGCGCAGCGAGGGATCGAGGCCGGTGGCGGCGTAGAGCGACGCGACGGTACGGCCGAGGTTGACGTCCAGCGGCTGCAGCCGGGCCGCCATCCGGCCGCCGGCGCTGGTGTCGCCGAAGAGCCGGCGGCCCGCCTGACGGAAATCGAACTGGACGCCGACGTCGGTGCGGCGGGAGTTGTTGAACGATGCGGGCACGCGAAACGCGCCCGCGGTATCGCCCTCGGTCCGGACCGGCTGGGGCGCGTTGGGGTCGCGGGTCAGCGCGAAGGTCGAGGTGAACACGGCGCGGGGGCGGAGCAACCCCCAGACCTGGGTGGTGATGTTGAGGAGCGCGTTCAGCGAGCGCTGGGCCTCGAAGCCGGAGCTCAATCCGAGCAGCGAGCTGCGCTCCTGCGCGATGACCCGCCCCATGGGGGTCGAGTCGCCGTAGTCGCGCAAATCGCGGATCCACTGCCCGTCCATGCGGAACTGGACGCCGGTGAGCGGCAGCAGGTCGAACCCGGCGGCGCTGCGCCAGATCTGCGAGCGGGAGCGCTGCGGGATCGCGCTCGAGTCCCGCGCGAGCGCCACCGGGACCTGGAACGTCAACCGCCGCCCGTCGGTGCCGGCGAGGCCGCTGCGCAGCCGTACGCTGGTCGGGTTGACGCGGATTGGCCGCCCCGCGATGCTGACCTGGGTGGGGCCGGGTGTGAGCACGTAGTCGACGTTGAGCGTGTAGCTCGAGCTCGTCGCCTGCGCGAACTCCGCGCGGCTCGAGCCGCGGGAGTAGCTGCCCGACACCGCCGTCGGATCGACCAGCCAGCGCATGAGCGGGTCGCCCGAGCGCCGGGTGCGGCGCAGCGAGGCCGAGAAGGTCCGCGCGGTGGAGCGCGGGGTACGCAGATCCCGGAGCACATCGGCGCGCACGTCGCTGCGGTTGAGGTAGAACGGATCGGACGAAGCGCGCGCGTAGCGGGCGCTCACGGGCAGGGCGATGCCCCAGGACGTCGGCAGGAAACGCTCGAGCCGCACGGTCGCCGCCGCGCTGAGCACGTCGTTGGTCACGTACGACGGGTCCTCGCCGAGCTGGCGGAACTGCGCGTCCCGCCGCGACACCGACACCGACAGGTCGGCCACGTTGGCCGCGGACAGCGATACATCGAGCGCACCGGCGAGGCCGATGTCGTCCACCACGTCGCCCAGGCGGATGTCGTCGACCCAGATCTCGGCGGCGTCGATGAACACGCCGGTCGCGACGCGCGTCATTCCCACGGCGAGCTCCTGCACTTGGGCCAGATTGGGAGGCGCCGTCCCGGGGTTGCGTACGTAGGCGATGTACCCGCCATCGCAGCGCACGTAGGCGCCGTCGGCGGGCGGCAGGAAGGTGCTGTCGGGACACCCGGCGGCGACCTGGGGCGGCTCGCCGGCCAGCCAGGCCTGTTCGATCTCCGCGCGCAGCACGAGCCACCGCTGCAGCTCGACGACCACCTCCGGCTCCCAGGCGATGGAGCGCGCGGGCGTGCGGTACAGATAGAAATTGTCCTCGTTCTTGCCGGCCTTGATGAAGAACTCGAGGTCCCCGTCCTCCCAGCCGGGCCCGCGCCCCCGCGCCCACGCGCGCAACGTGCGGTAGCGCAGGAAATTCTTGTCGCCCTCCGTGGTGAACCGCAGGTACGCCTCGGCGCGCTCGCCGACGTCGAGGTCGCGGGCGATCAGGCGCAACGACTTCTCGTTGATTTGCTGCGAGCCGATCTGGAGTCCCGCATCGCGCCGGTCGGCCTGATTCCGCACGCCGGGCGGCGGCACGTAGCCGAGCTGGACGTCCTCCGTGCTGACCACCGTCACGATCACCTCGCCGGTGCCGCTGCCGCGCGCCCCCGCCAGCCCCTCGAGCGGCGTTTCGGCCCGCTTGAGCCACGTGCTGCCCACGAAGCGCACGCGCGCGATCCCGAAGAAGATCTGCGGATCCGGCTCGCCGAACGCCGCGGTCTGGGGCACGGCGAGCGTGAGCCGGATGGCCTGCACCTGGCGCAGGTTGGGCGAGCCGATCTGCAGGGTGTCGAACCGGAAGGGGAGCCGGTAGAGCCGCCACCCGGCGGTGCCCGCGGGGTTGCCCAGCGAGTCGGTGACGGGGAGCATGCCGCCCTCGCGCACGAGGTAGGTCTCGTCGCCGATCGGCACCGCGAACCGCACGAAGTCCTCGGTGAGCCGCACCCCAGTGGCCGAATCGAGCGCGAAGTCGCCGTCCTGATCCTCGGTGTCCACGGCCCCGTTGCGGCGCCCGCACCGCGACCGCAGATCCCCGAAGCCCCAGCCGACCAGCTGCCCTCCGATCGACGCGCTGCACAACGGCAGCGTGTCCACGATCACGCCCTGGTTCGCATCGACGATGCCGTCCACCACGCGATCGGTCAGGAACCCCTCGTCATTGACGGCCGCGTTCCATGAACGCGTCACCGGGTCGCGCTCGGTATCGAGCCGGCCGCGGCCCACGAACCGCTGACCCGCGTAGGTGGTATCGGCCCCCTGGACCGTGAACGAGTCCGGGACCCAGGCCAGCGCGTCCTCGAACACCGCGCCGACGTCGATCAGCAGGCCGGCGCGATTCTCCCGGGCGGTCCGCCGGTTGTCCTCCCACATCCAGAACTCGAGGAACTCGACGCGCGAGAGGTCGACGCCGCCGGCGGCGAGCGGCAGGGTGATCGACCGCCAGCGGGGTGCCAGCTGCGGCAGGCGGACCCAGTTGGGCTGCCCCGTGGCGGAGCTCGCGAGGCCGAGGACCGTGTCGGGCTTGAGCAGCAACCACAGGATCGGCTCGGGGTTCTGGGTCTGGCCGGTCACCTGGATCGTGGGGTCGATCTGCTGGGGAAAGAACTGGACCGGCTGGCCGTTGGGGTTGAAGGGCACGTTCTGCCAGGTCAGCGCCGCCGCTTCCAGCGGGTCGAACCCGAACGGCGAAATGCCGAACGGTTCGGCGCCCCGCGACGACGACGGGACGCTGCCCCAGCGCCACGAGGTCTCCGTCAGCGGCAGGAAGCGGCCTGCCTCGCCCTCGAATTCTTCCAGGTACGCCAGTCCGGCCTGGTTCGGGGTCGGCTTGGAGAACGCGGCCTCGCCCGCGACCGTGAGGAATGACCGTCCGGCCGCGCCCGGCAGTCCGGAGAGCGCGCGGGAGATCCACTCCGGCTCGAAGCGCAGGTCGGCGCTCACGCCGCCGATGAAGCTCGACGACGGCTCGAAACCCAGGGGCGGCCGGTTGAAGGCGCTGCGTTCCTGTTGATACAGCGCCGTGAAATGGAGGGCGCCGGTGGCACCGAGGTCGTACCGCGCGCCCGCGCCGAAAATCGACGTCGGCGCCGTCGCGAACGCGGCACGCTCCTCGTACTGGGCGCGGATCTGGGCCACGCCGCCGGTCTGAACGAGCGAGTCCGGGTTGAGGAAGGTGACCTGCCCGGTAGCGTAGTCGATCGTGTAGTCGATGTCGCGTCGCAGCTGCCGGCTGCCGAGGTAGAGCTTCTCGCTGCCCTCCCGGATCTCGAAGCTGTTGAGACTGAGCACCGACCGGTCCGCCGAGGCCGCGACATCCGCGGCGATGCCGAGCGCGAACACCGACGGCGGGCCTTGGGTGGCCAGCAGCACCCGCGGGATGCGGTACAGGCTGTCGTTGCGCTCGGCCGCGGTGAGGCGAACGCCGTCGCCGAACGGCGTGAGATGGGGAAACACGACGAAGTAGTCGCGCAGCGGCGCGCCCTGCTGCGGGTCGAGCACGCGCGGGAACAGCCGGTTGTACTGGTCGAAGCGCGTCGGATCGTTGGCGAGCGCGACGCCGAGCAGCGCCAGGTACGTCTCGTTCGTGACGGCGCTGCGCTCCCGCCCGTTCACCGTGAGGGTAAGGGCGACGGACTCGCGGGTGATCTCCTGGCCGCCGACCCGGTAGGCATTGCGCAGCTCGAACCGAAAGCTCGGGGACGCCGCCGTGACGCCGGGTTTGGGATCGTACACCAGCCGCAGCGTATCCACGACGGACGTGTCGGGGTTTCCCGCGATGGGGAACGTCCCGACGCAGGGACGCGGCGCGTCGCAGTCCGCCTGCCCCGCGGGTACGTAGGACACGGCGAGGTAGTCGTCGATGGCGAGCGGGGTGGTCAGCGCGAACCAGGCGCCCGTGGGGTCCACATAGTAGTCGCGGTCTTCCAGCAGCACTTCCCATTGGAACGGGCCGGCGCGCTGGGTGGCGCAGCCCGGCGCGTCGGTCGAGGGCGCGCAGGCGACGGCGCGTACGCCGCCGATGTTCTGGTTGTTGTTGCCCGCGGGCGCCACGACGCGCACGCGATACACGCGGAGGCTGCCCACGCGGATCGAGTCCGGAATGCCGCCCGCCGCGAGATTGAGCACGTCCACCGCCGGATAACCGGGAAGCACCGCAGGATCCACGGCAAAGAACAGCCGGCCCGCGGCGTAGTCGAGGTCGCGCGCTTCACGGTCGAGCGGCTGCGAGGTCGTCTCGCCCAGGGTGTAGATCCGGTCGCGGACCACGTTGCCTTTTTGCTGGGCGTAGATGCTCCGCAGCTCGAGGGCCCCGAGCTGCGCCACCGCCTGCACCCCGAAGTTGTTGGCCGGAATGGCCGCGCTGATGAACCGGGACGGGGGGGCCTGGAAGGTGACGTTGCCCGCCTCCACGCGCCGCAGGATCTCGTCCTCGAGCCCCTGGTACCACACCTGGAGGTTGTTGTTGGCATCGAACTCGCGCTGGCTGTCGAAATCCACGTTGATGTGCAGTCGCTGTCCCACGACACCGGCGGTGCGGACGGCGTACTGCGGATCGGGCGTGATCGTCGGAAACCCGACGGTACAACCCGACAGCGCGACTTGGCGCTCCTGTGGAGTGCAGCGGAGGTTGCGGAATTGGCTGGCCTTGAGCTCGAGCCGCAGGTTGATCTGCATGCCGAGATCCGCGTACGGGACCATCGGGCGGGTCAGCGGCACGGGCTCGGTCAGCACCGGGCCGGGGGGCCCGATCGCGAACAGCGGCGGGGCCACGCTGTCGGCCGGCCAGGCTGCCCGCGCCGCCGCGAGCCGCGCCCGCAGGGCGGCCACCCACGCGTCCGCGACCACGCCGGGCGGGCGGCGCGGGCCGAGCCGCCCGCCGACCGCGAGCGCGGCGTGACGCGGCACGGGCAGCGGGGGCTGGCCGAACGTGGCCGCGACCCCGCCGACGGTCGAGTCGGCGCGGGCCTCCTGCGCCTGCGCCCGGGGTATGAAGAGGACCAGCCCCGCGAACGCGGCGACGAGAGGACGATGCATCACTTGTAGAGGCTTGAAGATGCGAATATAATGGCCCCCATCATCGTGCGCATCATCAGTCGGTACCTGCTGCGCCAGCATCTCGCCCCGCTGGCCTTCGCCCTGGCGGCCCTCACCTCCCTGATGCTGCTGAACCAGGTGGCGAAGCAGTTCGGCAACCTGGTCGGCAAGGGGCTCCCGTGGACCGTGATCGTGGAGGTCTTCCTCCTGTCGATCCCGTTCATCGTGGCGGTGACGTTGCCGATGGCCGTGCTGGTGGCGGTCTTGTACACCTTCAGCCATCTGGCCGCGGACAACGAAATCACGGTGATGAAGTCGAGCGGCATCAGCGTCGGCCGCCTGCTCCTGCCGGTGCTGGGCGGGGGCCTGTTGGTCTCGCTCCTCGCGTTCCTGTGGAGCGATCAGGTGCTCCCCCGCTCGAATCACCGGCTGCGCGCGCTCCTGGTCGACATCCAGCGCAAGAAGCCCTCCTTCACGTTGCGCGAGCAGGTGATCAACGAGGTCGTGCCACAGCGCTTCTTTCTGCGGGCCGCGCGGATCGACCAGTCGTCCAACCGGCTGAAGGACGTCGCGATCTACGATCTCGAGGATCCCGAGCGCCGCCGGGTGATCCGAGCCGATTCCGGCCGTATGGCCTATACCCCGGGCGGCGCCGATTTGTACCTCACGCTGTTCGACGGCGACATTCAGGAAGTGCCGCGGGCCGACCCGACGCAATTCAACCGCACGTTCTACCGTGAGAACGTCATCCGCGTCGCGGGGATCGGCAACACGCTGGAACGCACCATCAACGACAGCTACCGCAGCGATCGGGAGATGAGCGTCTGCCAGATGGAGCGGAGCGTGCGGCAGGCCCGGGCCGAGCTCGCCGCCGCGCAGCTCGCGGCCGGTGCAGCCGTCGAAGCGGAGCTGCGCCGGCTCGCCGGCCTCGTGGTGCTCCCCCCCCCGCTCGCGCCCGACTCGGCCGCCCTGCCGCCGCCGTCGCTGTGGTGCGGCGCGCTCGAGCGCGTCACCGGCTGGCTCGCGCCGGCCAGCGCGCTCGCGCAGACGCCGGGCCGCCGGGCCCCCGCGCTCGACAGTGTCGCCGCGCGCAAGGCCCGCGCCGCGCCCGTGAGCCCGGCGCCGCGCCGCGCGACCGCCGAGGAGGGACGCGTCCGCGCCGCCCGCCAGCGCGCCGCCGCCTATCTCGTCGAGATCCACAAGAAGCTGGCGATCGCCGCCGCGTGCCTCGTCTTCACCCTCGTGGGTGCGCCGGTGGCGCTGCGCTTCCCGCGGGCGGGGATCGGACTCGTCATCGGCGTGAGTCTCGCGGTCTTCACGATCTACTACGTGGGTCTGATTGGGGGAGAGGAGCTGGGCGATCGCCTGATCGTGTCGCCGTTCCTCGCCATGTGGACGCCCAACCTCGTCTTCACCGTGTTGGGCGCCCTGGGCGTGCTCGCCGTCGCCCGCGAGGGCGGCGGCTCGCGCGGCGGCGATTGGGCCGACCTGAAGGAGCTGCTGCTGCGCATCCGGCGGCGCGCGTGAGGACGCTCGACCGCTACCTCCTGCGTGAATGGCTGCGCGTGTTCGTCGTCACCGCGCTCGGCTTCCCGCTCGTGGTCGTCCTGATCGACCTCACCGACCGCCTCGACACATACCTGAGCCGCGGGCTCACCAAGGGCTCCGTCGCTCTGGCGTACGTGTACTACCTGCCCGAGACGGTCTTCCTCGTGCTCCCGGCCGCGGTCCTCTTCGCGACGGTGTTCACCGTGGGCACGCTGGGCCGCCACTCGGAGCTGGTCGCCGCGAAAGCGTCGGGGATTTCCTTCCACCGACTCTGCCGGCCCCTGTTCCTCGCGGCCGGGGTGGTGGTGCTGGTGGGCATCGCGCTCGCCGAGGTCGCCCCGATCGCGACGACGCGGCGGCTCGAGGTGCTGGGAGAGAAGGCAATCCGGTCCACGACCTCGCGGTACAATTTTGTGTACCGCGCGGAGCAGGGCTGGGTGTACGCGGTGCGCACGCTCGACATCGGCACGCGCCAGATGCGCGACGTGATTCTCACCCGCGCGGGCACGGGCGCCGAGTACCCGACGATCGTCGTCTCCGCCCCGCGGGCCACCTACTCGGACAGCGCGCGGCGCTGGACGGTGGCCGGGGGCACGCAGCGGCTGCTCGGCGAGGGCGAGCGGGAGTTGGCGATGACGTTCGATTCGACGCGCCTGCTGGTGTTGCGCGAGACGCCGGCCGCGCTGCTGGCGGAGCCCAAGGCCCCCGAGGAAATGCGCTACGCCGAGCTGGGGCGATACATCGACGCGCTGGCCCGCAGCGGCACCGACCACAAGAAGCTGCGCGTCAAGCAGGCGCTCAAGATCGCCGTGCCGTTCACCTGCATCATCATCGCCCTGTTCGGCGCGCCGCTCGCCATCTCGAGCGCACGCCAGGGCGCGGCCTTCGGCGTGGGGGCCTCGCTCGCCACGACGGTGGTCTTCCTGATCGGGATCCAGCTGAGTCAGGCGCTCGGCGCGGGCGGGCTGGTGCCGCCGGCGCTCGCAGCCTGGATCCCCAACGTGCTGTTCGGCGGGGCGGCCCTCGTCTTGCTGCGGAACGCCCGGACGTAGCGCGCGGCCGTTATGGTCCGAGGGCGACAAAGCCGCCCCCCGTGCGGGGGGGCGGCTTTGTCGTGGTGGCACCGATCAGTTGAAGTTGTAGCGCACGGCGAGCTGAACTCGCCACACCTCGGCGAAGCCGGAGTTCGGCTCCAGCGACTTGTTGACCAGCTGGCCCCCGATGTTTCGCAGGCGGTACTGCGCCCGACCCTGCGCGTCGGCGGGCCCGCCCTGCGCGCTGGTCGGCACGATCAGCGGTGTCGTCGTGACGAGGCGCTGGCCGACGCCCCATTTGTCGTTCAGGAGATTCCCGACGTTGAGAATGTCCAGTCGCAGCTCCAACCCCTGCCGCCAACCCGACACGCTCTTGAACAGATCCTGCGCGATGCTCAGATCGGCGCGATAGACCATCGGCAGGAAGACCCCGTTTCGCTCGGCGTAGCCGCCGCGACGGCTCCTGAGATAGCTGTCCTGCTGGATGAACGCCTCCCACGCGTCGGACTGCTCCTGCACGGTGAAGGTGTCCGTCCCGGCGGTGTACTGCTGGAAGTTCATCTCCCCCGTGTTGCGGGGGATGTAGATGAGATCGTTGCTCGTGCCGCCATCGCCGTTCAGGTCGCCGGAGTACGTGTAGCTGGCGTTGCCGTTGGTGCGGCCTTCCCAGAACAGCGACACGGTCGTCGCCCCGAAGCCGAAGTACTCCCGGCGGTACGACAGGGCGGCGAAGATCCGGTGACCCGGAGACGTGGCGGCGAACCCCAGCCCCGGATTGTTGGGATCACCCGGGTGCTGGTTGTTGTTCCACGAGCCGAAGGCGATGGATCCGGGATCGACCGTGTTCTTCGCCTCGCCGTAGCTGTAGGCCACCTTGGCGAAGAGCCCCCCGCTGAACGGACGCTCGAGCGACGCCGCGACGACCCACGAACGCCCCACGCTCTGGTTCTTCAGGACAACCGCATTCGACACCTGGTTTCCGACCGTGTTGTTGATCCGGTTGCTGGTCCAGCGCGGGCGGGTATCGGCACCCGTGAAGCTCGACTGCGGCGCCGGCAGATTCGCATTGATGTAATAGATGCCGTTCACGTCGCGGTTGTAAAGCACCTCGGCGGTGCCGATCAGGCCGTAGGGCAACGCCTGGTCCACCGCCAAGTTCGTCCGCCACAGCTGCGGGAACTTGAAGTTGGGGTCGGTCAACGCCAGCTCGTAACTCGACGCCGGCGCCCCGGTCACGGTGGCCGGCTTGTAGTGATCGGGATCGGGATGGAACGGCCGCGTGGTCGTGTTGTCGATCGACTCGAAGCCGGTGAGTACGCCCGTGTTCCCGATCTGGTTCGAGATCCAGACGTAGGCCGGCCGACCCGTGAAGATCCCCGTCCCGCCCCGGACCTGCGTGCGGCGGTCGCCCACCGCGTTCAGATTGAAGCCCAGCCGGGGCGACCAGAGGAGGTTCGCGTCGGGGAGCTTGCCGGTCGAGTACTGCACCGGATTCCCACCCTCATCGCGGAACGTCAGCGTGTCGGCGTTGGCGTTGGCGTATCCCGTGTTGCCGAAGGACGGGACATCGACCCGCAGGCCCGCCGTGACCCGCAGGCGGCGATTGACCTGCCACTCGTCCTGGCCGTACACCCCGGCGAAGAACACCTCGAGCGGCTGGATCGGCTTCTCCTGGCCGGGGATGTTGCTCCACCGCACCTGGAAGCGGCGCAGCGTGACCGGCGAGACCGTGCGGTTCGGGTTGAGCAGGTAGTCGTCGGCGTCCGCGTAGAAATCGGCCCGCGAATTGTACACGTACGCGCTCTGCGACCCGGGGAAGAACACGTTCTCGGATTCGTAGCGCTCCCCGCTCACACCGAGCGTCAGGGTGTGGTTGCGCCGGTACATGGTCAGGTTGTCCTGCACCTGGAAGCTGCTGTAACGCAGCTCGTTGTTCGGCGTGAAGGGCTCGAACCCGAAGGTCGTGTACACGGAGCCGCCTTCGAGAATGTCCACCATGGGGAAGAAGGTGCCCCGGGAATCCCGGCTCTCGTCGTGGTGGCTGTACCCCACGATCAGGTTGTTCGCCATGCGGTCGCTGAGGATGGCGTTCCACTCGCCGACCACCGAGCGGATGTTCTCGAGGATGATGTAGTTCGAGTTCTGGTAGTTCAGCCCGAAGGTGTTGCTCCTGCGCGTGCCGAACCCCAGGGACGACGAGTTGGACAGCAGCACATCCGTGTTCGAGTTCAGGAACATGTAGCGGAGGCTGAGCTTGTTCCGGTCGTTGACGTTCAAGTCCAGCTTGCCGAGGAAGCGCGTGGCGGGCGTTTCGAAATCATAGCCCTGGTAAGGACCCGTGGTGTAGTTGAAATTCGTCGCCAGATACGTGCTGAGCGAGTCCAGACTCGTGGCCGTCACACGCGTGACGCTACCGACCGCCGGCTCGCCGCCCAGGTTGGCGCGGAACGTCGTGCCGGGCTGCGTCAGTCCGTCGTCCTCGAAGCTGGCGAAGAAGAATAGGCGGTTGGCGAGAATCGGTCCGCCGACGTAGGCGCCGAGCCGGCTGTAGTTGAACACGCCGGGATTGAAGGGCAGCCCCTCCGCCTTGGTGCCCACCAACCCTTCGTTGCGGTATTGATAGTACAAGGAGCCGGTCCAGCGGTTGGTGCCGCTCCGCGTGACGGTGTTGACGCCCGCGCCCACGAAGTTGCCCTGACGCACGTCGTACGGCGCGATGTTGATCTGCAGCTGCTCGATGGCGGCGAGCGAGATCGGCGCCACGCCGGTGCGGTCGCCCGGTTGGCCCGCCAACCCGAAGGAGTTGTTGAAGTACGAGCCGTCCACGGTCACGTTGTTGAGACGGTTGTCCTGACCGGCGAACGAGAAGCCGAACCCTGCGCCGCTGTACTGCGGCGTGAGGCGCGCGAAGTCCTCGATCCGCCCCGTGATGCTCGGCAGCGTGGCGATCGTGGCGCGATTCACCGACGTGGCCGCCCCGGTGCGCTCGGAGCTGAGTATTCCGCCGGGCTCGGCTTCGATCGTGATCGCCTCGAGCTGCACACCGACCTCGCGCATCACGAATTGCACATCCGCCGCCACGCCCAGATTGAGGAAGATGTTCTCTTTGGCCTGGCTTTCGAATCCGATGTGCGTCACCGTCACCGTGTAGGGACCACCGACGCGCATCCCGGGAATGGTGACCCGGCCGTCCGCGCGGGTGGTCGATCCGTATCGGGTGCCGGAGGGCACGTGGACGGCGATCACCGTCGCGTTCGCAAGTGGCGCGCCCGCGGCGTCGGTGACGACGCCGCTAATAGAGGCGGTCGTCACTCCTTGCGCCGGCAGTCCAGCGGCGGCGACGACCAGGAGCACCGCGGGAAGCAGGCAGACAAGACGCATTCTGTTCACGGCAACCTCCTCAACGAGAAGCGGTGGAGCGGCCGCGGACGTCGCGCGGATCGGGCGGTAGGGGTGCGCTGGATCGCACGGCGCCCGCGGCGGGCTGATGGGGCAAGAACATGTTCCGCTGCCGGAAGGGTGTCAAGAACGGCGGCGGAGCCCCGCGAGGGTGCCAACCCGGTCACGCCAACCCGCCCCGCCTCCGCCACCAGTAGAACACGGGCACGCCGAGGAGGATCAGACCCACGTCCAGGGCGAACGCCCTGGGCGAGGTCACGAGGTAGTTCCCGAGCAGGAACAGCGAGGCGACGAGGAAGAGCGCCGGCACCGCCGGGTAGCCCCACGCGCGATACGGCCGTTCCAAGTCGCGACGGCGTCGGCGTAGCTGGAAGACCGCCGCGACGGCGAGCGCGTAGAACGGCCAGATCCCGATCACGAACTGCTCGGCCAGCTCGGTGAACGTCCGAATGGAAATGAAGACGACCCCGAGCACCGTGGCCAGGACCACGGCGCCGGTGGGAGAGCGCGTGACCGGATCCACCCGCGCGATGGCCTTGGGAAACAGGCCGTCCTCGGCCATGGCGTAGAAAATCCGGGGCGCGGTCATCATCGAGCCGTTGAGCGTCCCGAACGTGCTCACCGCAATCGTCGCCGACACGAGCACCACGCCCACGGGACCGAACACCCGGGCCGCCACGTCCGCCGCGACCAGCTCGGCCCCGCGCATCTGCGCCATCGGGATCAGGTAGAGGTACACCGCGTTCGCCGCCAGATACAGCACGACCACCGTCCCGGTGCCGATCAGCAACGCGCGCGGCAGATTGCGGGCGGGATCGCGCACCTCGCCGCCCACGAACGACAGGTCCGCCCAGCCGTCGTAGGCCCACAGGATCACCACCATCGCCAGCAGAAACGGCGACAGCCCGACTGCCGCCCGCTGCGCCAGCACCCCCCGCACCCCCGCGTCCCCCGCACCGCCGAGCACGAGACCGAGCAGCACCAACCCGGCGAGCGCTCCCACTTTGAGCACCGTGCTCACGTTCTGCAGCACCGCGCCACGGTGGATCCCGAAGTAGTTCACCGCCGCCACAATGAGGATGAACGCCGCACCGAGCAGCTGCTCGGCGCGCAGCACCCCGAGCATCGGCGCAGCGGGGTCGAGCCCCAGCGTCCGCAGCGTGTACGCGGACGCCGTGATGCCGATCGCGCCGAAGGCGCCGGGCCGGATGATCCACAGCTCGGCCCAGCCGAACAGGAACGCGGGCAGCGGCCCGAACGCCTCCCGCAGGAAGACGTAGATCCCCCCGCTGCGCGGAAACGCGGCCGCCAGCTCCGCGTAGGTCAGCGCCCCCGCCAGCGCCACCGCGCCCCCCACCATCCAGGCGAGAAAGAACAGCGGCACGTCCTCGATCCGCTGGGCAATCGAAGCCGGCGTGCGGAAGATGCCGCTGCCGATCGTGGAGCCGACGACCACCGCCACCGCGCTCCAGAGGCCCAGCCGGCGGGCCAGCCGCTCACCCCAGCGGTCCGTGTGCAGACCTGGTTCAGACATGGCGAGCGGGAATATACATTTCCGATCCCATGACGCGACGCTACGCGAGACTCGCCTGGGCGGCCGCCGCCGCCACCTACCTGCTCATCGTGCTCGGCGCGGTGGTCCGCATCACTGGGTCGGGCATGGGGTGCGGGGACGACTGGCCGCTGTGCAACGGCAGGCTGATTCCTTCCCTGGCCGATCCCGCCACGCTGATCGAGTGGACGCATCGCAAAGTCGCGGTTGTCGTTTCGGTGCTCGTGTTCGGACTGGCGGTCTACGCGATGTGGGGACGGGGGACGGGGGACGGGGGACGGGTAGCGCCGCACCGCAAGCGAGCGGCGTACTTCGCGGCCGCGCTGCTCGTGGTGCAGATCCTCCTCGGCGCGGTCACCGTCAAGCTCGAGCTGCCGCACTGGACCGTCGTGCTGCACCTCATCACGGCTATGCTGATCCTCGCGGCCCTGCTCGTCGCCGCGACCGGCCAGCGGCCCCTGAGCGCTCCAGCGGCCGCCATCGGCGCGATGGGCCTCGCCCTGGCCACGGTGGTGTTCGGGGCCCTCACGGCGAAGCTCGGCGCTGGGACGGCGTGTCTCGGATTCCCGCTGTGCAACGGCCAGCTGTGGCCCGCCGGGAACTACCTGCAGCACACCCACTGGGGCCACCGGGTCCTGGGCTACGCGCTCGCGGGCTACGCCGCGTGGTGGGCGCTGCGCGCGCCCGCTCGGGGCCCGCGGGTGATCCTCGGCCTGGTCGCGCTGCAGATCGCGGTGGCCGCCGGCATGGTCCTGCTCGATCTGCCCATGGGCTGGCGCGCCGCCCACGTCGCGGTGGGCACGGCGGTGTGGGCCGGCACCGTCCTGGCGGCGCGGTGAGCCGGCTCCCCTCGCCGCGGCCGCTGGCGCAGCTGTGGCCCTTCGTGCGCCCGCACCGCGGGCCGCTCGTCGTCGCGACCGTCGCGCTCCTGGCCAGCGCGGCCATCGGACTCGCCTTCCCCCAGATCGTCCGCTACCTGCTCGACGCCGCGTTCGAGCAGCGCGACCGCCGCCTGCTCGACCGCATCGCCCTGCTGATGGCCGGACTGTTCGTGGTACAGGCAGTCCTCAATTTCGCCCAGGCCTACCTGCTGTCGGCCACCGGCGAGCGCATCGTGGCGCAGCTGCGCCAGGCGCTGTTCGACCGGTTGCTGGGACTGCACGCGGGCTTCTTCGCCGACCGGCGCACGGGGGAGCTGACGAGCCGGTTGTCGGCCGACATCGGCACGCTGCAGAGTCTCGTGAGCCACCAGGTGTCGGAATTCTCCCGCCAGATCCTGTTCCTGATCGGCGCGGTGACGATCCTGACGCTCACCCACGCCCGGCTCACCGCGACCGCGCTGGCCGTCGTGCCGGTGGCGGTGGGCACCGGGTGGTTCTTCGGCCGTCGGCTGCGCCGCATGAGCACCACGGTGCAAGACCGCGTGGCGGAGGGCACGGCGCTGGCCGAGGAGGCGTTCAGCCAGATCCGCACGGTGCAGAGCTTCGTCCAGGAGGGGTGGGAGTCGGGGCGCTACGCGGACCGCATGGCGGAGGTGATCCGGGCCGCACTACAGCGCGCCCTGGTGCGGGGCACGTTTTTCGGCGTGATCACGCTCGCGACGTTCGGTGGCATGGCGATCGTGCTGTGGCAGGGCGGCCGCATGGTGCTCCAAGACACGCTCACCGCCGGCGCCCTGGTGTCGTTTCTGCTCTACACCGTGACCGTGGCGAGCTCCGTGGGGACGCTCGCGGGCCTGTTCACGAGCTACCAGGAAGCCGTCGGCGCCGCGCGCCGCGTGTTCGAACTGCTCGGCACCCCCGCGGCCGTGGCCGACCCCGCGGCGCCCCGTCCCCTTCCCACACCGCTCGCGGGAGACATGCGGGTGGAAGAGGTCCGGTTCCGCTATCAGCCCGACCTGGCGCCCGCGCTGGACGGCGTCTCGCTGCACCTCGCGCCGGGTGAGGTGGTCGCCCTGGTCGGCCCGTCGGGGGCGGGCAAGACCACGCTCGCGAGCCTGCTGCCGCGGTTCTGGGACGTCGGGGAGGGCCGCATCACGCTCGACGACGTGGACATCCGCCAGCTGGCCTTGGCCGACCTGCGGCACGCCATCGGCATCGTGCCGCAGGAGCCGGCGCTGTTCTCGGGGACCATCGCGGAGAACATCGCGTACGCCCGTCCCGAGGCGAGCGCGGCGGACATCGAAGCCGCCGCGCGCGCCGCGCACGCGCATGAGTTCATCGAGCGGCTGCCGGAGGCGTATCGGACGATGGTCGGCGAGCGGGGGGTCAAGCTGTCGGGGGGACAACGTCAGCGGGTGGCGATCGCGCGGGCGTTGCTCAAGGACCCCGCGGTGCTGATCCTCGACGAGGCCACGTCCAGCCTCGACGCCGAGAGCGAGCATCTGATCGAGCAGGCGTTGGAGCGGCTGCTCGAGGGCCGGACCACGCTGATCATCGCGCACCGCTTGTCCACGGTGCGGCGCGCGCACCGCCTGGTGGTGCTCGAGCGGGGCCGGGTGGTGGAGGAGGGCACGCACGACGAGCTGCTCGCCCGCGGCGGCCTGTACGCGCGACTCTATCAGCGGCAGTTCCGCGACGAGCCGGCGCCCGCCGCGCCGTAGGCACAAACCACGAGCGCCCGGCCTGGGGCCGGGCGCTCGGGCACTACCGGGACGACGGGCGACGGTTACTGGATGTTGATCGTCACCTTGTAGATCGGCGGGATCTCGCCGTGCGCATCGTACAGGTTGATCCACAGGTTGTGGGTCCCCGCTGGCAACACCATGCTCACGTCCTCCGGGTTGTTCCCCGTAGCCCCACCGAAGCTGCCGATGAAGTTGTTGCAGCCCGCGTCGCACATCAGCAGGTCGATGTCGGCCGCGCCATCCCACTGGAGCAGGAAGTCCACGGTCGCGCCGCCGGCCGGAATGGTGATCCGGTAGAAGTTGTCCGCCTGGCCCGACTTGAAGCCGTCGTAGAACACGCCCTCGCCCACGATCGCGGCCGGATCCGGGGCGTCATTGGGATCGTACGGGTTGACGACGTTGAACGGGTCGGCCGACGGCAGGGTGAACAGCGCGCCCGGAGCGAACGTCACCGCCACGTTCTCGACCGCGATTTCCGCGGGCTGCGCGCCGCCGGGCTGCGGCACGATGACCGTCAGCGACTCGGCGTGCACGTTGGTGACGATACCGCGGACGCCCGCCCCGAAATCGATGTCCGACGTGGCGTCGAACTTGAGCACGCTCGTGGCGTACAGGGTCAGCGTCTGTCCGACCTGCGGGCTCGCCGTGCTCGCGGTCCCGTTGAAGGATAGCGGCAGCACGTTGACCGTGTCCTGCGAGCTGAGCCCGGCGCCGGACACGGCGAGCAGCACCTGCCCGGGCGCGAGGGACGTCACCGTGAACTTCTGGGACGTGCCGTTCGGATCGGGCGCGCCGTTGTCGGCCGCCACGGTCGCCACGCTCGGGTCGGGTGAGCTGGCCGTGATCGTGGCGCGGACGGGACGGAGATTGTCGTTCACCGCCGACACCGTGATCGTCTTCGCCTCACCTTCCGTGAGGAAGATGGGATTGGGGCTGATGAGGAGCCGCGTCGCGGAGCCCGAGAGCGAGGCCGTGGGATCGTCCTTGCACGTGACCGTCGCCAGCGCGGCGACGAGGGCAACGGCGGTTCCGAAGAAACGTGGGTTCATGCAGTCCTCACAGGTTCGCGCGTGATTCAGAAACGCAGCACATCCAGCGTAGCATCCGGGCCCAGCAGCGCTTCCCAATTCGGCCGGCTCGGCTCCCGCCGGTCGTTGGTCCAGATCAGCGAGTAGTTCCCGAAGTTCGTCAAATCCATGAACACGTACTTCAGCGGCCGGGTCCGCGTGTACTTCCACACTTCGTAGGGGTTGGTCTTCCCCTCGAGCGGGCGGCGCAACACCTCGTCGGGTCGCCCGTACCGGGCGAAGATGCGGCCCCGATCCGTCCGCCATCCCGGGATGGCCGCCGCCCCGGGCTCACCGAAGTCGCGGTTCGAGTCCGCGATCAGCCGGTAAAACGCCTCCTGCGCCTCGTTGCGCGGCGTCTCGGGCGTCGGGTCCCGCTTCGCCCAGAACTGCCGCAGGTAGTTCCGCTTCCCTTCGAGGGTCAGCGACGGATAGACCCCCTGTTCGTCCGCCGTCATCAGATAGATGAGCGGCGTGTAGAGCGTATCCAACTCCACCTCGCCCATCGTCGCGAACGGATCGTGCGGTCGGACGCGATCTTGTGCCGCGCGCGCGCCCGCGATCGCCGTCTCCGTCTCGAACCCCGTCATCCCGAACTCGGCGTCCCGCAGCACCGTATCCTCACGGATCACGGCCGCCTGGAGACGGTACGCCCCGGGCGGCAGACCCGCCAGGTCGATCGCCCCCCGCGCCACCCCACCTCCGGCGTCCAGCCCCAGCCGCATCGCGCCGGCGGTCACCACCGGGGAGCCGTCGGCCCGCAGCACGCGTAGCGCGACCGTGGCCGACTCCGGCTGCTCGGCGTACAACTCGAGATAGTACGCCAGGCTCGCCTGTTGCGGCGTGAGCATCGGTTGCTGCGAGGCGGCGATGAGCAGACTGCCCTTGCGCAGCTCCCCGCCCACTGCCGTGTCCGCCGATCCGGCGACGCGAATCGCCGTGCCCAGCAGCAGATCCGACGCCCGCGGCCGCGTGCCGAAGGCCGTGATCTCCGCGCTGCTCCGCGTCACTCGCCCGCTGGCCGAGTCCGTCACGGCCAGGGACACCGCGTAGCGTCCCGCCAGCGCCGCGAAACTCAGGTGCTCGACCGTGGACGCCCCACGGATCCGCAGCGCCTGCCCGGGCACGGCCTGCGCCCAGGTTTGCGACATCAGCTCGAGTCCCGAGCTGTCGTGCACCGCGACCGCCATCCGGTACGCCCCGCCGGCCGTCGCTCCGCCCAGCGGCTCGAGCAGGGCAAACGGCACCTGGCACAACACATCGACCACGGTCTGGCCGCCCGAGGCCCGGTAGAACCGGACGGCCCGCAACCCGAGGGCCGTTGCTTCCTGCTCCGCCGATGGGGCCTGGGTCGCAGCGGCACCCGGCATACAGAGAACGCCGACGACCGCTGCGACCATCCAACCAGACTTCACTGCCCCACCGCTCTGCTTCCTCCCTGCCTTACCAGCCCAGGCTGAAGCTGAAGTTGTCCGTCCCGCCCAGTGGGCCGAAGCTGCGATACGCATAGTCGAACCCGACCTGCCACCGACCGCGTGAGTACATCACGCCGCCGCCCAGGGCGAGCCCGTCCGAGGTGAAGCTGCCGGTGGATTCCGACGTCGCCAGCGACCCGAGGCTGATGTCGTCGATGTTGTTGTCCGGGTTGATCGCGTAGCTGCCGCGGGCCGCGAGCGAGAACCCCGAACCGCCAAGATTGCTGCCCATCCACTCGAGCCCGAGCGCCGCGCCCGGCTTGGTGTTGTTCGGCTGGGCGAACTCGCCGAGCACGGTAATCCGGTTGGAGCCCCGGCTGATGGCATCCAGCGCAACGCCCACGCGGAACATCACCGGCAGCGGCCAGTCCGTGGCCCGCAAACGCGCCGGCTGCTGCTCCTGCGGCACGTCGACCGTCCCCAAGGGGGGCGTCCGGGTGACGCCGACGTTGAGCGCCTGACCGTCGTGCTTCAGGCTCGACCCGAGGTTCTGAATCACGAACGACGCCCGGATCGCCCGGTCGCTCACGGTCGCATGGAAGTTCGTTCCGAAGTCGATCGCGAACGCCTTGGCCGACACATCTCCGAGCTGGTCGGAGACGAACTTCGCCGTGATCCCGGCGGAGAACCGGTCGGAGAAGTTCTGCGAGTAGGTGCCGCCCACGTACGTCTGGCGCACGTCGTACGTCCGGCCGCTGGCGCCGTCGGGATCTTCCAGCGTGTAGATCGGCTGGTCGCCGAACCCGAACGAGCCGAGCGCCACACCGACGGCGCGACTGCCGCCGGTGAGCGGGAAGGCGATGCCGCCCCAGAAGTACTTGGTGTCGGCAATGTAGCTGTACGACGACACCATCATGCCGGGGCGCTCCAACTGCGCCAAGCCTGCGGGGTTGTAGTACAGCGCGGACACGTCGGTCGTGAGCGCGGCGTACGCGCCCCCCAGGGCAAGACCGCGCGCGCCCGCGCCCAACAGCAGGAACTCACCCGAGGTCCCGCCGTAGGAAATATTGTCCTGCGTCCCCTGGTTTTGCGCAGCCGCCGGCGCCGCGATGACGGCGGCGAGGACCGCGCCAAGTGTGAAGATCGATGCCTGCTTCATATTGGCGTTCTCCTCAGGGCGCGAAGTTGACGACGGTGAACCGTCCGACTTTGGTCTGGCCGGTCGGCGTCTCGACATGGTAGAAGTAGACCCCCGAGGCAACGAACTGGTTGTTGCGGTTGCGGAGGTTCCACGTGGCTTCACCACCGTCGCCGGGATCGTTGTGCGACAGGATTTGCACCAGCACGCCCGACACCGAGTAGATCCGGATCAGCGCCTGCGACGGCAGGCCGACGAACCGCAACACCTTCCCGTTCGTCGTGAACTCGAGCGCGTTGGTCACGTAGTACGGGTCCGGCACCGTGTGCACTCGGTCGAGGCTCACGACGGTGGTGGAATCGTACGATCCACCCTCGTATACCACCCGGGCCCGCAGATTCGGAATCGGGGCCGGCCGGATGTGCTGGATGTAGGCGAAATTCGCACTCGCCGCCGACCCTGTCACCGTGCCGGTGTAGTACCGGACGTTCCATACGGTGCCCGCCGCCGGCAGCGACGCCGTCTGCATCAGGAAGTACTGCCCGGCCAGGTAGAAGATGAACCCGGTTCCGGTCGCGGTCAGACTCGCCGTGCCCGCGAAGGACGAGCTCGCGAACGCGATCGGGTCCAGCGCGGCCGTGTTCTGCATCACCGCGGGCTGCGCGGTGCCGCCGCACCCGTTCGCGCCGCCGACGAACGCCGGCACGGGGGCGACGCAGTACATATCCGACCAGGTGAGCAGGGCGTTGTTGGCGTCCCTGGTACTCGCCTGGGGAGTCGCCGCGAACGACGCCTGGGTCAGGATGCCCCAGGTGGCGCCGATCGACGGACTGAACTCCACCGGGACCCTGTGCGTGAGGTCCATGACGGAATCGACGGCCCCCGCGGCGCCCCAGTACACGGCGAAGTCCGCCGCGCGCATCACCGTCGCGAAGATCCCCTCGATGATCCGGCCCGGGGAGTTCGGGGTCGTGGCGTACGAGTTGGGGTGGAAGATCTCCACGCCGGCGATCTGGCCCGCCGTCTGGTTGAGAATCACCGGGACCACCGAGCCGCAGTTACCCGGCGAGCCAAGGCAGCGCCCGCCGTTGGGATCGTTGGTCGTCTCGTTGGCCGCACCCGACCACCAGCGCGGGCCGTTGTACGAGGAGTTCGCCGGCGCGCCGTTGATGTCGGCGCGACCCCACGACGTGAGCCGCCACGACGAGGGGGTGGCCAGCCCCACCGCGCCGTACAGCGCGAAGGTCTGGTCGCCACCGAACCGCGACGCCTTGGTCCCGTCGATGCTCGTGGCCTTGAAGGCCGCGGAGGCGCGGGAATCCGGGTCGGCGTTGTTGGGCACCGTGAGCGTCACGGCGAACTGCACCGGCGCGCCGGCACCCTGGCCCGTCATGTAGTACACCGTCGGCTCCAACGAGCCCGGCAGCACGTCCAGCTCGACCATGCCGGTCTGGACGGAGTCGAGGGTCACGGTCAGGCTCCCGTCGCCCAGCAGCTGCGGGAGGAACGCCGAGAGTCCGGCGGTGAACCCGTCGGTCGGCGGGAACGGCCCGGCGAACCTGCCGGTCGCCGCGTCGATCGCGGGAATGGCGCCCATGGTCAGCGGGTTGCCGTCGGCGCCGAGCAGCTGCATCGCCGACAGACTGCCCGCGTCCTCGAGCCCGCCGCCCTTGCGCGGGGTGACCCGCTTCGTGACGCGCGGCGACTCGAGCGAGCTCGGGCCCGACCGCAGCGAGTTCGCGTCGAACGCCGTGACCGCGTACACGTAGGAGAACGAATTGCGCACGCCCCGGTCCGTGAACGCGAACGGCACGCCGCCGTCCGCGAGCGCCGGGCAGGGGCCGTTGCAGCCAACCCCGCCGCCGGTGACCAGCGTGTCGGCGTTCAGATTGAACACGTCGCCGTTCGCCAGCTCGACGCGCTGGCCGAGGTTGATCTGGATCACGTTCCCGACCAGCGGCACCGCGTGCCCGGTCGCGAGATCGGCCGGACAGTCGCCGGCTGGCTCGGGAGCGCTGTACCCCAGCTCGGGCGCGCACTGATACACGCCGTCCCCGTTGGCATCGCCGTACTGGAACGCCCCGGAGAAATCGATCAGCGCCGTGCCCGCGTAGTCGTATTGGGCGATGAGCGCCAGCTCGGCCGAGCTGCGGCCGCGGTAGATGCGATACCCCTCGACGTCGTACTGCGCGTAGTTGGGGTCATACAGCGCGCTGGCGGGATTGCTCGACACCGCGAAATACGGGTCGCCCACGCCGAGGGTCTCCGTCCGGCTGGGCTGCCACACCACGGTGACCGTGTTGTCGCCCGGCACCAGGAAGAACTGCGGCGCCTCGGGCGCGAACGGCCCGACGAAGCCGACGTCGAAGACGTTCTGCGCGACGATGGACTTGTCGAGCAGCGAGCGCGGCACCGACACCACCTCGTCCTGCGTGATGACCTGGCTGTTGTCCAGGTCGCTGTGGGACACCCAGCCGGCGATGCTGTCGATGAGGCGGATCTTCGTGGGCTGACCCAGTTGGTCGGCGCGGAAGATCGAGTCACCGGTGAAGGGAATCCCGGGGAGCACGTCGCCGCCCACGTACGGCGCCACGACGTTGACCGGCGCCGCGTGCACGTACGCCACGACGATGGTCTGCGCCTCTCCGGGCGCCAGCGTGAACGGACCCGATGCCTGATAGAACCGCGCGTCACCCTGCGTCTGGCCGAGGTAGCACAACCGGCGCAGCCGCGCCACGGCGCGGTCGGTGAACGGCGAGCAGGCCGCGTCGGTCGTCCCGAAGAAGCCCGAGATGTAGCGGTACAACTGGTTGCCGCCCTCGGGATCGAGCAGACCGGAGCCCTGGTTCGGGTTGAAGTGCTGCGAGAACATCGTGAGGCCGACTTCGTTCCCCTGCGCGTTCTTCGGCGACTTGAGGAACTTCACGCCGACGAAGCCGGCGCCCGGGAAGAACGGCGCCCCGAAGATGTCCGCCGGGAACTGCCAGCCCACCTCGGGCAGGAAGTCCCCGCTGTAGGTGATGCCCAGGTTGAACGGCAGGATCGCCGTGGCGTAGTTGTGCGAGAACACCGCGACGTCTGCGTCCATCGCGAAGGCGGCGTACGCGCTCGTGATGCTGTAGCCGCCGTCCGGGATGAGGTTGGCGCCGAACTTCGCTTCGTTCACCGCCTGGAAGCGATCGCCCAACGCCGCGATCTCGGCCTGGATCTCCGCGGGGATCGTCGGGTTGTTGTACACGCCCGACGACGCCTTCGCGGTCACGTTGTAGAACGTGAAGATGATGTAGAGGATGTCCTCGTTGCCGGTCGGGAAGTTCCAGGCCAGCACGCGCTGGTCCACCACGATCCCGAGGGGGTGCGGCCGGCCGGTACCGCGGTCCGGGTTGCCCTCCCAGTAACGCGTCCAGGCGTCACCCTGCGACACCTGGTTCAACCCGATGAGATCCGCGAAGTAGATGTCCGGATCACGGGCGACGGCGCCGTTGGGCCACGCCGCGGCGTCCCCAGGGTCCAGCGAGGAAAAGAGGCTGACGATGGTCTCGCCGGATTCCTGGCCGCCCGAGGCGTCGAAGAAATATGTCCCGACCGTGTCGCCCGCCCACTCGAACCCCGCGGCGGGGTCCACCAGGCCGGCGATCTGGAGGCCGGAGTTGAAGATGTACTGGTCCGGCGTGCCGCGGGGCCAGAAGCCGCCGCCGCCCACCGGGGACGAGCCCGCCGAGCACACCTCACCGGTGCTGGTGAGGTTGCAGAGCACGCGGTTGACGCCGAACAGCAGGTTGGCGCCCGCGAACAGGTTGGTGGCGCGCGGCCGGCGCGGCCGGTTCGGTGCGGTCCGCGCTTCGACGGCGGACGCTCCGACGACGGCCACCGCGGCGACCAGCGCCATCACGCGATTTGACAGAAGTGCACGCATGTAGATGCCCTCGGTTGCGATGCGCGATGGGGCGGCGGCCCAACCGGGCCGCCGCCCCGCAACGATCAGAAGTTCAGCTCGAAGCCGAGCCGCACGTGTCGGGGCGCGGCGTAGAACCGCCCGGACGCCGACCCGAAGAACGAGTCGTAGAACGCGTTGAACGCGCGCTGCTGCTCCGTGAAGTCTAACACGCCGTTGCCGTCGCCAAACCGGCCTTCGACGCGGCGCAGGGACTCGCAGTTCACCGGCTCGTCCCAGCTCTGGCAGTTGCCGAACGTGATGGCCCGCGTGGCCTGGTCGAACGCCCCCGCCCCCGCCGCCTCGTCCCACAGCTGCGCGTATTCACGGCTGCCCACCACCGGGTCGCCGATCGTCTCGGTCCGGTTGCGGAGGTTCTCGACGTCGCCCGTCTCCGCGAACAGCGCGATCACGTTGCGCCAGTTCATCAGATTGCGGACATCCACGAACGCCGTCAGGTCGAGTCGGCCGAGCCGGATGCCCTTGTTGACCCGCAAGTCGATGCTCGAGGTCCAGGGCATCTCTTCGGCATTGAGGTTGCCGTCCGCCCGGCCGCCCAGTCCGAAGGCGAGCCGCGGCGCGAGCTGGCCGTCACCGCTGTTCTGAATTCGCGTGTACGGCAGACCGCTGGCGGCGTGGAACGTGGCGAACGCTCCGACGTTGCGGAACACCGTGCCGAGCGCCGATCCCGGGCGGAAGTCGCTCGGGAACTGCAGCGACAGGCCCATGTTGAGGCTGTGCGTGCGGTCGTCGTCGGTGCGCTGCGCCGCTTCGGGCGGCGGCGTGCGGTCGCCCGTCAGCCCGGACACCTGCCGGGCGAACGTGTTCAGGTACGAGAACGGATCAGACCCGGTGTTCTTCGAGATCTGATACGTGTAGGTCACCGTCGTGTTGAGATACGCGCCTGCACGCCAGTCGACCTTGAAATCCACGCCCCGGGCGTTCCCGAAGTCGCGGTTGGTGAGCACGTTCACGAACAGCGTGTCGGTGACGTCCACGGGATCCACGAACGGCAGGATCCGCGCGGCCATGTCGGACACCTTGTCCTTGTTGTACGCCGACACGTCGAACACGAGATCCTGGCTGAACGCGTGCCGCACGCCGAATTCGAACAGGATCGACTTGCCGAAGTCGAGGTCGCGGGCGAACACGTCGTTCGTGTTGGTGAACGCCAGGTCGTTGTTGATGCCGGCCGCCATCTGGTTGAAGTTCGGCGCCTGCACCTGCTGCGCGTACGAAAGCCTGAACCCGGTCTGCTCCGTGATCGGGAACGACACCCGCAGCCGCGGCGACAGGGTCGAGTGCGACTTCGAGTCCGTGAACACCTGTTGCAGGTAGTCGGGCACCGCGTCGGTCGGGTCCGCCCGGCGGTTGAGCAGCTCGTTGTACACCGCTTCGTCCGTCGCCGCCGCCACGTCCCACAAGGGGTGCGTGAAGATGCGGCCCGGCGTGAACGGGAAGATCGTGCGGCTGTCGTACCAGTCGTAGCGCACCCCCAGCTCCATCACCACGTCGCCCAGGTCGAGCCGGTCGGACGCGAAGGCCCCCCACTGCAGCGGGTCGACCTTGTAGACGTCCATGAAGATCTGCTCGTTCAGGGCCGCGGACCAGCGGCTGATGTCGCTGCGCTTGAGGTCGCCGCCCAGCGTGAACCGGTGGAACCGGTTGGCCTGCCAGTCGACCACCAGCCGGCCCGTCGTGCGGTTCTCGGCGTTCATCGCCGAGAACACGTCGACCCCGCTCGTATTCCACTGGTTGCCCAGCAGGCCGTACGGGTTCAGCCGGAACGGCTGCGCCAGATCGAGATCGGACCGGCCGAGATACGGCACCCGGAGACCGGAGTTCGTCCGCACGTTCCGGATGATCTCATCAGTGATCGGGAACGGCATGTCGCCCAGGTTGAAGTTGAGCGTGTTGAACGTGATCCCCATCGTCGGGTTCCGCGTCTCGAGGTCCGACTCGGGGGTCAGCGGTCCGAAGATCGAACGATCCCGGCCGTACGACACGTTGAGGTTGAGCGCCAGCGCGCGCTCGGCCGTGCGGAACGCCTGATGGCTCCAGTTCAACACGAACAGCCGGCTCCAGGTGTGCGTCCCCGTGAACTGCCCGGGGTTGCCGATGCCCTGGCCGGGGAAGTCACGATCCTGGGCGCCGTTGCTCAGCCCGGTGACCGCGATCGACGAGCCGCTGCCGTAGCTGTACTGCAGCTTGCCCTGAATCTGGGTGAAGTTCGACCAGTCCATCGGCCGCCGCCACCCCTGGCACTCGTAGCCGAAATTGTCCGCGGCGCTGCAGTCACCACCGTATTGTACGAACTGCGGCAGTGCCACCTGGGCCACGCTCCCCGACGCGTCGCGGGTCGTCACCAGCTGATCGAGCCCGCCGACGGTGTAGACGGGGTTGTTCTCCGCGCCCTTGCCCCGGAAGTTCGACAACTGGCCCTGCAGCACACCCGACGCGAACCAAGTGAGGTTGGCCACCCCGGGGATCGGTCCGCCCAGGGAGCCCTCGAACCGGTTGTAGCCGACGCTGGCGGTGTTCGAGAATGCCTCGTCGCTCTCGTAGGACACGGAGCCGCTGAGGCTCGGCCCGCCCGCGCGGGTGGTGTAGGAAATCAGCCCCGACTGCGCGTCGGCGAACTCGACGCCGAGCGCCCCCGTCGTGACCGAGGCCTCTTCCAGCGCGTTGGTGCCGACGTTGATCGCCTGCGTCCCGAAGATCGCCGACCGCACGGGCGCGCCGTCGATGTACACGTTGGCCTCACCGGGCCGGCCGCCGCGGATCGACACGCCGCGGCCCGAGCCGGACTCGACGACGCCCGGCGTGAACGTCAGGACCTCGCGCACGTCGTTCACCGGCAGCCGGTTGATCACGTCGCCGGCGATGATGCCCTTCGACGACACCTGGTCGCGCGGCACGATTGGATTGGCGGCCGCCGTCACGGTCACGCCGGTCACCTCGACGGCCGACGTCTGCAGCGTCACGTCCTGGGTCATCGTCTGACCGCCCTGGATGCGGACGCCGCGCACTTCCGTCGGCGCGTAGCCGATGAACTGCGCGCGCACGGTGTAGGTACCGACCGGCACGTTGTTGATGAAGTAGTGGCCCCGGTCGTCCGACACCGCGCCGAACGAGGTCCCGACGAGCAGGACCTGGGCGTTGGCGAGCGGGACGCCGGCCTGATCGCTGACCGTTCCTTCGAGCTTCCCGGAGATCTGCTGCGCCGCGAGACCCGTCGCGCAGGCGAGCAACGCGACGAACGCGACGCCGCGGACCAGGAAACGGCCGCAGGCATTTCGCACACGACTAGTCATGTGTCTGAGTCCTCCACAGGACGGAATTGCGGAACCAGCGAACGGAAACAGTGACGAGACGCACGCCACCCCCTCTCTGGAGCGTGTGTTGGAACCTCGAAACTCTCTGGGGTAACCTGCCCGGCCCCAACAGATTGTCAAGCGCTCAGGTTGAACCGTGCGACGAACGGCGTGAACCGCGCGACGAACGGCGCCGGCACCACTCCCGGCAAAATCCGCGCGATAATGACCCGCGAACGCCAAGTTCGCAAGGGGCCACCCGAGCACATCGGTCGGCGTTCAGGTCAGCAACAGGTCCCGCTGGGGCGCCCGAGGGGTCACCTCAGGACCGGATTCGGCGAGGTACACGTTGATCTCCGAACGCACTCCGAAACGGCCCCCGAGGTAAATCCCCGGCTCGACCGAGAATCCCACGCCCGCCATCAGCGGCCGCGTGTCCGCCGTTTCGAAGTTGTCGAGGTGCGGTCCGGAGCCGTGGAGGTCGCGGTCGATCGAGTGACCCGTGCGGTGCACGAAGTGCTCACCGAACCCCGCCGCGCCGATCACGCCGCGGGCCGCGTCGTCCAAGTCCGCGCCCGTGACGGCCGCCCCGGCGGCCCACCGGGTGCGCAGCAGGTCGACCGCCGCGTCGCGCGCGCCGCGCACGGCGTCCCACACGCGGGCCACCGCGGGGTCGGGGGTGCCGCCGGTGAACGCCATCCAGGTCTGGTCCGCGAACACGGTGCCGGGCCCCGGCCCGCCCCAGAGATCGAGCAGCACCACCTCGCCCGGCCCGAGCGCGCGGTCCGCGCCGGACTGCGGCTCGTAGTGCGGCAGCGCCGCATTCTCCTGGAATCCCACGATCGGGGGGTGGTCGGTCACGAGCGCGGCGCGCGCCATCGCCTCCAGCACCCGATGCTGCACAGTCGTCTCACGCACCTCCGCGCCGCGCGCCACCTCGCCGCCTGCCCACACGAGCGCTTCCCCGGCGATCTGCGCGAGCGCCTCCGCCGCGCGCCGGTGGCCCGCGAGATCCGCGTCCGACCAGCGCGCCGCGAACCGCGTGACCAGGGACGCCGACGACACGACGCGCCCGCCGAGCGACTCTATCAGCTCCACCACCCCATGGGGCACGCGGTCCAGGTAGGGCACGGCGTCCTGCGGCGACACCTCCATCGCGAGGGTGCGGCCCGCGACCAACGGCCGGAGCAGGTCGTGCAGCTCGCGCCACGCCGCGTACGGACGGATCTCGCCCGGGAATCCCGCCAGCCCGTCGAGCTCGATCCGGTGGGCCACGGCCACTGGGCCCCCGGTGCGCGGGAGGAAGACGAAGAGCCGGCGCGTGCCCATGCCGCTCGCTCTCACCAGGCGCGCCGCCACCGGATTGAGCCCGTGGAAATCGAAGAGCAACCAGGCGTCGGCGCCCAGCTCGGCGAGCGCCGCGCGCACGCCCGAGAGGTCGAGGCCCTGGAGCGGAGCGGGCGGCATCAGCGGTGCTGCCGCCGGTCGGGAGCCGCGGCGCGCCACTCGCAGCGCGGGGCGCCCGTGGCGCGGCACGCGTGGTGCTGTAGCGCGCCTTCGTACCCCGACAGCAGCCGCAGCAGCTCGGTGAAGGCGGCTCCGTACAGCCCGCACGCGGCGCCGTCGGGCGTGGCGCGGACGGCAACCGCGTCCGCCACGCGGGCGACCGGCAGGTCGGCCTCGCGGCCAAGATCGCCCCCGAGCACGCGGCGCGCGGCCGCCCGCGCGATGGCGACCCCGAGGGCTCGCGGCGCCGCCCGCGCCGCGATGCGCGAAAAGGGCGACAACGCGCCCACCGCCCGCCGGGCGACCCGGCGGCCGGCCTCGGCGAAGACCAGATCGGCGTCGGGCCGCCGGCCGACGAGCCGGAGCAGGGCCTCGACGTGCGCCGCGTCCACCCGCCCTCCGCGGCGCGCGAGTGACGCGTATTGCGCGAGCTGCACCTGCACGGTCTCGGAGAGGCCGAGACGCTTGGCGAGCAGGTGGTCCGCGAATTCATGCAGACCGTCCTCCACGGGCGTGTCGAGGTTGCGGACGGCCTCCAGCACCGCGAGCGGCACGATGGAATGGACCACGGCGCGCGAAACGTAGCACCCCCTAGCGGAAGCCGGGAGCCCGCGACGACCTTCCACGACGATGGACAGTCCCTCGCCCGTCCCCCCAGCCAACTCGCTCGACGGCGGCCGCCGCGCGCGGTTCGAGCGGGAGATGCTGGTGCACCTCGACGCCCTCTACCGGGTCGCGTTGCGCCTCACGCGCAACCCGGCGGACGCCGACGATCTGGTGCAGGAGGCCATCCTCAAGGCCTACCGGGGCTTCGACGGCTACGCGCCGGGCACCAACGCCAAGGGCTGGCTGCTCACCATCCTGCGGAACGCCTTCATCAATGAGTACCGCCGCCGGGCGCGCCGGCCGCAGACCATGGAACTGGACACCGCGGAGGCCCTCGGGGCGTTACCCCAGGAGGAGGTCGAGGACCCGCAGGAGCGGTTTTTCGACCAAATCGTCGACGACGAGGTGCTGCGCGCCATCGACGAGCTGCCCGAGGTGTTCCGCGAGGCGCTGGTGTTGAGCGACGTCGAAGGGCTCGACTATCGCGAGATCGCGCGGGTCCTCGACGTCCCCGTGGGCACCGTCAAGTCGCGTCTGTTCCGGGGCCGTCGCCTGCTCAAGGCGCGCCTCTACCGCTACGCGGTGGAGATGGGCTACATCAGGAAGGGCACAGGATGAACTGCGAGCGGGCGCTGGAGCACCTGTACGAGTTCCTCGATCGCGAGCTGACGCCCGACAACGAGCGCGCGGTCCGCGAGCACCTGACGGCGTGCCCGCCGTGCGGCGAGCGGTTCGACGTCGAGCGCGCGTTTCTCCGGTTCGTCGAAGCGCGGTGCCGCGCGCGCGGCGCGCCGCCCGAGCTGCGGCGCCGCATCCTGCGCGAGCTCTTCGGCGAGTGACCTGGCTCACCCCCGGCGGCGCCGCGGCCGCACTCGCGGTCGGGGGCGCGGTGACCCTGGGCATCGGGGTGCGGGGGCTGGCGCTGCTGCTGGCATTCTTCGTGACTGCCAGCATGCTCACCCGGGCGCAGGGCCGTGAGCCCCGCGAGGCGCGCGGCCGAACGCCCCGCCAGGTCCTGGCCAACGGCGGCGTGGCAGCCGTGGCGGGCCTGGTCGGGTGGGACACGGCGGTGGCCGGCGCGCTCGCCGCCGCGACGGCCGACACCTGGGCCACGGAGATCGGCCGGCGCTCCCACCGCCCGCCGCGGCTCATCACCACCGGGGCGCCGGTCCTCCCGGGGACGTCGGGCGGCGTCACCGCCCTGGGGACGCTCGGCGGCGCGGCCGGCGCCCTCACGCTGGGACTGCTGCATGCGGCCCTCTGGAACCGGGGTATCATCCAGGGCGCCGCCGTCGCGTTGGCCGGGGGCGCGGGCATGATCATCGACTCCGTGCTCGGCGCCGGTGCCCAGGCACGGTTCCGCTGTCCCACCTGCGGCGCGGAGTACGAACGGGGCGACGCCGCCTGCCATGGGCGGCCGATCTACGCGCGAGGAGTATCGTGGCTCGACAACGACGCGGTGAACGGGTGGGCGACCCTCGTCGGAGCGGGCGGGGCCGCGGCACTCGCCTCCTGGTGGGGCTGACCTGCCTGGTCCTGGCCGGTTGCGACCCCACCCGCGGGGTGATTCACGGGGGCGGATCGGGCACAGGAGCCGCGGGCGGGGGCCCGCGCCCGTCGCTCGTCGGGGACTGGCGCAACCTGCTGCAGACCCGTGCGAGCAACGGCGAGGTGATCGTGGTCGAAACACAGTGGAGCTTCATCGCCGACGGCTCGTGCACCCGGACGTACTATCAGACGTTCGTCGACCGCGGTCTTCAGTTCTTCGAGACGAAGCCGTGCACCTACAGCGCCGCCTCGGCGACTCTGACGATCGTGTATGAAGGAACGACCTCGCCGGTGACGTTCCCGTACCGGTTCGCGGGCGAGGACCTCGTGATCGACGGCTTCCTCTCTACGCGTTTCTGAGCGTGGCCCGGTGGGATGTGATCGTGGTGGGCGGCGGTCCCGCCGGCGCGGCGACGTCCCTGCTGCTCGCCCGGGCCGGCCATCGGGTCCTCCTGCTCGAGCGCGCGGCGTTCCCGCGCGAAAAACCCTGCTCGGAATCCCTCAACCCCGGGGCGGTGGCCGCCCTGCGGCGCCTCGGACCGGCGCTATGGGCGACGGTGATGGCCGCGGGACCGGCCCGCCTCACGGGCTTCCGCGTCCACGCACCGAGCGGCGCGTCCATGCTGGGGCGCTACTCCGCTACGCCCGAGACCCCGGCGTTCGGCCTGGCCCTGCCCCGGCGCGTGCTCGACGCGATACTCCTCGCTGCCGCCGCCCGCGCCGGCGTGGAAGTGCGGGAGCGCACCTCCGTCGACGACCTGATGCGGGTTGATGGTGCGGTCACGGGGGTCCACACCCGCTCCCCCGCCGGTGCGCGGGAGTCGCTCGCGGCCCGCGTCGTGGTCGGGGCCGACGGCCTGAGATCGGTGGTGGCCCGGCGGCTCGGCCCGCGCATCACCACGCCGCCCCGGCGCGTCGCGTTCACAGTCCACGCGAGCGGCGTGGCCGGCGTGGGCGACGTGGGCGAGATGCACATCGGGCGCGCGGGGTACGTCGGGCTGGGGCCGGTCGGCGGCGGGGTCACGACGGTGGCGCTCGTGGTGCCCGCCCGAACGGCGCGCCGCCGCGGCCGCGCGCTGCGCTCCGACCTGGTGCGCGCATTGGACGCGTTCCCGGCGGTGCGTGGTCGGGTGCCCACCGATCGGGTGGTGCGCGACGTCCTCGTCACCGGGCCGTTCGGGCAGTGGTCCCGGCCGTCCGTGGCGGACGGCGCCCTGCTGGTCGGCGACGCGGCCGACTTCTGCGATCCGTTCACCGGTCAGGGGCTGTACGCCGCACTGCGCGGCGCCGAGCTCGCGGCCCCCGTGCTGGACGCCAGCCTGCGAGCGCCGGGACCGGTGACCGCGGCGGGCCTCGCCCCCTACCGGCGCGCGCGCCGCGCCGCCTTCGCGGGGAAATGGGCGCTCGAGCGCCTGATCGCGGTCGGCATCGGCTGGCCGGCCTTGGCCGAGCGGGTCGTCGCCCGGCTCGCCCACCGTGCCGACCTCGCCGCGGCGCTCGTCGGCGCCTGCGGCAACGCCGTGCCGGCCCGCGCGGTGCTGGCGCCGCGGGCGCTCGCCGGGATGCTGTGGTGAGCGCCCCGGGCGTGTCCCCGGACCGGTTCCGGGATCTTCTCGGACGATTCGCCACGGGCGTCACGGTGCTCACGACGCGCGACCCGGCCGGGCGCCCGATGGGCATGACCGCCAGCGCGGTCGCGGCCGTGTCGCTCGACCCGCCGCTCGTGCTGGTGTGCGTGGACCGGACGCGCGACATCCACGACGTCCTGCGGGCCGCTCCGCGGTTCGCGCTCAACGTCCTCGCCGCGGACCAGGAACGCTGGAGCCGGCGCTTCGCCGAGGAGGTCACCGACCGCTTCGCCGACGTGGCGGTGCTGGACGGGCCGCACGGCCTGCCGCTGCTGGCGGGCGCCGTGGCGCATATCGTGTGCGAGGCCCGGGAGGCGATCGCCGGGGGCGACCACACCATCTTCCTCGGGCTCGTGGCGGAGGGGACGGCGCGCGATGGGTCCCCGTTGATCCATTACCGCGGCGGCTACGGCGGGTTGGCGCTCCGCGGCGGAGGCGGCGGTGCGGACGGTTGATACGATCCGCATGCGGGCGCCCGCGCGCCGCGTGTTCGAGATCGCCAGCGACGTCGAACGCTGGCCGGAGATCCTGCCGCACTATCGCTGGGTCCGCGTGCTCGAGCCGCGCGACGATGGCGCACTCGTTGAGATGGCGGCGTGGCGTCCGTTCGGACGGCTGCGGTGGCCCACCTGGTGGGTCTCCGAAATGACACGCGACGCGGCGGCCCTCGAAGTGCGCTACCGTCACGTCCGCGGGATCACGACGGGCATGACGGTCGTGTGGCGAGTGGCGCCCGTCCCCGGCCCGGAGGGCGCGGTGGATGTCCGGATCGTGCACGACTGGGCCGGCCCGCGCTGGCCGCTCGGTGGACTCATCGCCCGGCTCGTGATCGGTCCGGTGTTCGTTCACGGCATCGCGTCCCGCACGCTGGCCGGAATCAAGCGCTCCGTGGAGACCGGAGCATGACGCGGCGCCGTGTGGTCGTCACGGGCATCGGCGCCGTGACGCCGATCGGGACGGGGGTGGACGGACTGTGGGAGGGCCTGCGCGCCCGCCGCTCTGCGGTGCGCACGATCTCCCGGTTCGACAGCACGCCGTTTCGCAGCCACATCGCGGCGGAGATCCCGGACTTCCGTCCGCTCGATCACCTCACGCCCAAGCGGGCCCGCCGGCTCGACCGGTTCTCGCAGCTGGCCGTCACCAGCGCGCGCCTCGCGCTGCGCGACGCGGCGCTCGATCTCGCCCGCGAGGACCGGGACCGCGTCGGCGCCATGATGGGGTCGGCGTTGGGCGGCGTGGCGTTCGCCGAGGAGCAGGTGGGATGCTACCTGACGGCGGGCGTACGGGGACTCGATCCCACTCTGGCGCTGGCCGTGTTTCCCGGCGCGGCGAGCTGCAACATCGCGATCGAGTTCGGCGTCACCGGCCCCAACGCCACGAACGCGATGAGCTGCGCGTCGGGGACGATCGCGGTCGGCGAGGCGTTCCACGCGATTCGCGGCGGCCGCGCCGACGTGATGCTGGCGGGTGCCGCCGAGGCGCCGCTCGCGCCCCTCACGTACGCGGCCTTCAGCATCATCCGCGCGATGAGCACGCGCAACGATGACCCCGCTCGCGCGTCGCGGCCGTTCGACCGCGACCGGGACGGGTTCGTCATGGGTGAGGGAGCCGCCGTGCTGGTGCTCGAAGAGCGGGGTCGCGCGCTGAGTCGCGGCGCGCCGATCTACGCCGAGCTGATGGGCTACGCGTCGACCAACGACGGCCACCACATGACCGCGCCGCTCCCGGGCGGGCACCAAGCGGCACGGGCGATGCGGCTCGCCTTGGAAGACGGCGACGTGGCGCCCGCCGAGATCGGGTACGTGAACGCGCACGGGTCGTCCACGCCGCTCAACGACGCGACCGAAACGGCGGCGATCAAGCTCGTGTTCGGCGATCACGCCTCGCGGCTTCAGGTCAGCGGCACCAAGGGGTACTACGGCCACGCCCTGGGCGCGAGCGGCGCCATCGAAGCGGCGATCTGCGCGGTCGCCATGCGCCGCGGCTGGCTGCCACCCACGATCAACCTCGAGCACGCCGATCCCAGCTGCGACCTCGACTGCCTGCCGGGCGAGGGGCGGGCCGCCACGCCGGGAGCGATGCTCACCAACTCCTTTGGCTTCGGCGGCATCAACGCGTCGCTGGTGTTGCGGCGCTCGGACGGCGACGCGTAGATTGGCTTTCGCTCTCACCTCCTGACGAGGCCCCTGGTGCATCTCAAGACCGTCCGGCCGCTCGTGGCGGAGTTCGTGGCCACCGCGTTGTTCGTGTTCGTCGGCGCCGGCGCCGTCGTCATGAACACCGCCAGCTCCAACGCCCTTGGCGCCTTGGGCATCGCGCTGGCGCACGGGATCGCCCTGGCGATCCTGGTGACCGCCACGCTGCCCATCTCGGGCGGCCACCTGAACCCCGCCGTGAGCGTCGGCTTGTGGGTCGCGGGCCGCATGGACGCCCGCTCGATGGGGAGCTACGTCGCGGCGCAGCTGCTGGGCGCGGTGGTGGGGGCACTGTGCGTGCGCTTGCTCCTGCCTCCCGGGGCGGGAGAGCTCGCGAGCTACGGAGCGCCAGCGTTCGCGGCCAGCGTGACCGAGCTGCGGGGCGTGTGGATCGAGGCGTTGCTCACGTTCTTCCTGGTGAGCGCGGTGTTCGGGACGGCCGTGTCGCGCGAAGCGCCGCCGGTCGGCGGCTTCGCGATCGGCCTGGCCGTCTTCGTCGCGATGCTCGTGGCCGGCAATCTCACGGGTGCCGCGCTCAACCCGGCCCGCGCCCTCGGGCCGGCGCTGGTGGCGGGCGAGCTGCAAGGCCAGGCGTTCTACTGGATCGGCCCGCTCCTCGGCGCCGTGACGGCGTCACTCCTGTGGAAGCTGATCCTGCTGCCGCGCGACCCCACCGAGATCTGACGCCCCCGGCGGCTGCGGCGTCCGCCCGGGGCCCGTGGTACGGCGTGCGCGCGGCCCTGGCGCGGGCGGCGGTGCGCCGCGCGCGGGCCGTGCGCGATCGCAACCCAGCGCGAGCGGACGCCTGGCTGCGGATCGGCACCGCGCTCGCTCCGGAGTTCGGCGAAGCGCACCGGACGCTGGTCGAGCTGCGCCGCGCGCGCGGCGACCGGGCCGGCGCCGTCGCCGCCGCGCGCTCCGCCAGCCACCGCTTCCCCGACTCGGCCGACGCCTGGATGCGGCTGGGAGATGCCTGGCAATTCGTGTTCCGCCAGCCCGAGGCGCTCGCCGCCTACGAGCAAGCGGTGGCGATCGAGGAGCGGGCGGACGCGCTGGGGGCGGCGGGAGTGTTGTACCGGCGCGCGGGCCGGTTCGCCGACGCGGCGGCCCGCTTCGCCCGGGCCTTCGCCGCGGGAGGCGAGCCGGCCGCGCTGCTCGCCAACGCCGGCGCGCTCGCGGCGGCCGGCGATTACGCCGCCGCGGAGCAGGCCCTCGAGCTGTGGGCGACGCTGGTGCCGAACGGACGCGAGCGACTGGAAGAGGAGCGCGTGCGGCTCCACGCCGCGCGCGCGCCGGGTCGGTCGACCAACAGGCGTTAGGACCGCCCGCGGCGATACAGGGCGATGGCGTAACCGAGGACGATGACCGCCGCCACGACATAGGCGGCGATCATGTACGACAGGTTGGACGGCACGCCGTCAGCCATGTCCGGGCTCCCGCGCCTCCTGCAGCAGCCCGATCCCGTAGCGCTGCAGCACGAATCCCACGTACAGCAGGGTGAAGACCGCCACCGACGCGAAGAACGTCACGAGCATCGGCCCGGGCAGCGACGGGGCGCTGGGCTTGAGGACGATCGGCTGCGGGTGCAGCGTACGGAACAGATAGACGCTGAGGTGAATGAACGGCAGCAGGACGAGGCCGCAGATGCCCAGCACCGCCGAGTAGCGCGCGCGCAGGCCCTGCTCGGTCACGGCGCTCCGCAGCAGCAGGTATCCGACAAAGAGGAAGAACAGGAACAGCGTGAGCGTCAGCCGCGCGTCCCACGTCCACCACGTTCCCCAGATCGGCTTGGCCCAGATGGGACCGGTGGTCAGCATCACGAGCGAGAACGCCGTGCCCACTTCCGCCGACGACTCCGCGAAGCGGTCGTAGCGCTCGTCGCGGATCAGCAGGAACAGGATGCTGGCGATGCCGACCAGACCCATGGCGAGCATCGTCGACCAGGCGGCGGGGACGTGCACGTAGAAGATCTTCTGGGCCGGCCCCTGAAAACGCTCGACCGGCGTGAAGGCCAGCGCCCGCACGTAGATGCCGGCGAGGAGGGCCAGTCCCACCGCCGTGATCCAGCGGCCCACGCGGATATGGGTCATTCGCTCACCGTCGCCGGGAAGAGCAGCGTCGCCAGGGTCACGAACACGATGTCGTACGCGGCCAGCAACCTAAGCCAGCCCACCACCTCGCTCAAGGGACGTCCGGCGAACAGCTTCGCGGTGGTGAGCACCGCCCAGACCAGCGGCGGAATCATGAACGGCAGCAGCAACACCGGCAACAGCAGCTCGGCGAACCGCGTCCGGGTCACCATGGCGCTGAACAGCGTACCCACCGCCACGAATCCCACGGTGGCGAGCACGGTCACGGCCGCGAGGGGGCCCGCCACGGGCAGGACCGGCACGTTGAAAAACAGCGCGAACAGCGGCAGGGCGATCGCCTGGACGACCGTGACGAAGGCCAGGTTGGCGCCGAGCTTGCCGATGTAAATGCTGCTGCGCGATACGGGCGTGAGCAGCAGCCCGTCCAGCGCCTGGTTCTCGAGCTCGAGCTGGAACGCGCGGTTCAGCGCCAACATGGCGGCGAAGGTGAAGGTCACCCACACCACGCTCGGCGCCAGGTCGCGCGCGGCGACCGCCGTCGGATCCCGCCCGAAATTGAACACCATCAGCACGAGGACCGTGAACACCAGCGTCGACAGGAACGCCGTCCGCGCGCGCCATTCGAGGAGGAGGTCTTTGCGGAGGATGCGTCCCGCGTGGGTCAGCACGTCACGCATCGGCCATCGCGCGGCGATAGGCGGCGGCGATGTCGCTCGCGCCGCGCCCGGCGCGGGGCGCGAGCGCCACGAATCGGCCGGCGCGCTGGAATGCCACGTGGGTCGCGAGCTCCGCGCCTTCTTCCACGTTGTGCGTCGCCAGCACCATGGCGCGGCCGGCCGCGGCGAGCTCGTGCAGCAGCCGGCGGAACTCCGCCGCCGCCGCGAGATCGAGTCCCGTAAACGGCTCGTCGAGCAGCAGCACCCGTGGGTCGTGCACCAGCGCGCGGGCGATCGCGGCGCGCTGGAGCAGGCCGCGCGACAGGGTGCGCACCGGCTGGTCGGCACGGTCGGCCAGGGCCAGGCGCTCGAGCACCGACGCCGTTCGGGCCGTCCGCTCCGACCCGTGCAGGTCGTACAGCGAGGCCCAGAACAGGACGTTCTCGCGCACCGTGAGATGGCCGTAGAGGTGGGCCGCGTGGCCGATCCAACCCACCGTGCGGCGTCCGCCCGCCAGCGTGACGCGGCCGCCCTGCGGACGGATCAGGCCGGCGAGCACGCGCAACAGCGTCGTCTTGCCGGCGCCGTTGGGACCGAAAACCGTGAGCGACTCGCCGGCGGCGACCGTGAAAGAGACATCATCGAGGGCCCGGATCCGCCCGAAGGCGTGTCGCAGGCCATCAGCCCGCAGCATCGATGCGCGCGGCGAGATCGTTCAGGTCGAACGGTTTCACCAGATAGGCGCTGTGCTCCAGGTTGAGCACGCTGATCAGCGGCTCCATCGAGATGTACGCCGTGGTCACCACTACCGGCAGACCGGGGTGGCTGCCGCGGATCGTCTGCAGGAGGGCAATCCCGTCGGTGTCGGGGAGCCGCAGGTCCAGCACGAGCACGTCGGGGTGGAATGCGTCCAGGCGGGTGAGGCCCTCGGCGCCCGACGCGGCGAACGCCGTCTCGTAGCGGCCGGCGAAGAAGCGCTCGTAGGACTTGCGGAGGGCCGACTCGTCCTCGATGAACAGAACCTTGCGCTTCGGCGGCGCCGCGGGCATTCAGCCAATATACCCGACCCCCGGCGCCAGGCTACGGCGCGGCCGCGCGCTAGTGCGCGGTGGCCTCGATCTCGAACAGGTCGTCGAGTTTCGTCAGCACCAGCAGGAAGCGCAGCTCTTCGCTCGCGCCGCGCAGGCAAACGCGCCGGCGTCCCTCGGCCGCCTTGCGCTGGACCAGCATCAGCGCCCCCAACCCCGCGGAATCGACATGCCGTGTGGCCGACAGGTCGATGACCAATCGGCCGGACCCCTCGGGAAGCCCGTCCAGCAGCTCCTCGGCGGCCCTCCGAAAGGCGGAACGGACCTCGAGCGTCAGCTCGTCGGGCGCGGCCAGCACCTTGTCCACCGGTCGCGGTACCATCAGTGAGTGCCCCATGTTGCGTGCCCCGTCGCGTGTGGGCCGCACCTTGTCGGCCCCGGCACGCGCCGCAGGAGGCGGCGGGTGGTGCGCGACACGCTGCTGGCGTGACGCGGTTCACATTCCGGGGCCGCACGGCGCGGCCACCCCCCCTGACTGCAAGACCGGGGCCGCCGCGCCTTGACCGCAGCGCCTTGGTGGCGCATACGTTAGCCCTCCCTTTCCCCGACGTGTCATGGGATCCGACCGCATCGATACCCTGCTGGACGAGCAGCGCTCCTTCCCTCCGCCGCCGGCGTTCGTGCGCACCGCGCACGTCCGCGACCGCAGTCCGTACGAGCGGGCGGCAGCCGACCGCGAGGGGTATTGGGCGGACTGGGCACGCCAGCTCGAGTGGGTGCGGCCGTGGGACCGCGTGCTCGAGTGGAAGCCGCCGCATGCCAAGTGGTTCGTCGGCGGCAAGCTCAACGTGTCGGCCAACTGTCTCGATCGGCACCTGCGGGCCGGGCGCGGTGGCCGGCCCGCCCTCCTCTGGGAAGGCGAGCCAGGCGACACCCGCACCCTCACCTATGGCGAGCTGCACGCCCAAGTCTGCCGGTTCGCGAACGTGCTCAAGAGCCTCGGAGTCGCCCGCGGCGACCGGGTGGCGATCTACATGCCGATGGTGCCCGAGGTGGCGGTGGCCATGCTCGCGTGCGCGCGGATCGGCGCACCCCACACCGTCGTCTTCGCGGGCTTTTCGGCCGAGTCGCTCCGCGACCGGATCAACGACGCCGAGGCCAAGGTCCTCGTGACGGCAGACGGCGGCTACCGCCGGGGAACCATCGTTCCGCTCAAGCAGAACGCCGACGACGCGGCGAGCGCGTGCCCCGGCCTGCGCCACCTCGTGGTGTTGCGCCGCACCGGACAACCGGTGCCGATGCAGCGCGGTCGCGACGTGTGGTGGCACGAGCGGATGGAGGCCGCCGCCCCGCAGTGCGAGCCCGAGGTGATGGACGCCGAGGACCCGCTCTACATCCTCTACACGTCGGGGACGACCGGGAAGCCGAAAGGCATCCTGCACACGAGCGGCGGGTACCTGACGCACGTCTACGCGACGACGAAATGGGTGTTCGATCTCACGGACGCGGACGTGTTCTGGTGTACCGCGGACGTCGGGTGGGTCACGGGACACTCCTACGTCGTGTATGGCCCGCTGGCCCTCGGCGTGACCCAGGTGATGTACGAGGGCGCACCGGACCATCCGGGGAAGGACCGCTTCTGGGCCATTTGCGCCCGCCACGGCGTGACGGTCTTCTACACCGCCCCGACGGCCATCCGCGCCTTCATGAAGTGGGGCACGGAGCATCCGGGGCGCCACGATCTCTCCAGGCTCCGGTTGTTGGGCACGGTAGGCGAGCCGATCAACCCGGAGGCGTGGATGTGGTACCGCGAGCACATCGGGGCCGGCCGCTGCCCGATCGTGGATACGTGGTGGCAGACCGAGACGGGGGGGATCATGATCACGCCGCTCCCCGGCGTGGTGACCACGAAGCCGGGGTCGGCGACGGTCCCGTTCCCGGGGATCGACGCGAAACTGCTCGACGGCGAAGGGAAGGAAGTGGTGGTGGGTGGCGGGTATCTCGCCATCACCAGTCCCTGGCCTGGGATGCTCCGCACGATCTGGGGCGACGACGAGCGGTTCCGCCAGCAGTACTGGGTCAAGTGGCCCGGCCTCTACTTTCCCGGTGACGGCGCCAAACGCGACCCCGATGGGTATTTCTGGATCCTCGGACGGGTCGACGACGTGCTCAACGTGGCCGGCCACCGCATCGGCACGATGGAAGTCGAGAGCGCGTTGGTGGATCACCCCGCGGTCGCCGAGGCAGCCGTCGTGGGGAAGGCACACGAGCTGAAGGGCCAGGCGATCGCCGCCTTCGTCACGCTCAAGGAAGGCCAGACGGCGTCGGACGAGCTGCGGGAAGCGCTGAAGGGTCACGTCGCGAAGAAGATCGGCGCGCTGGCGCGCCCGGACGACGTGTTGTTCACGGCGGACCTGCCGAAGACGCGCAGCGGCAAGATCATGCGCCGGCTCCTCAAGGACGTCGCCGAGGGCCGAGCCCTCGGCGACACGACGACGCTGGCCGATCCCGGCGTCGTGGCGCGACTGCGCGAAACGTACGAGGAGAAAGAGGGCTGACTAACCGGACCGCCGCCGCAGGCCCGCGAGGGTGGTGACCCAGATCGCCGCGATCACCACGGCCGACGCGATGCACCAGCGGCACCACGCGTGGATCACCGCGGCCTCGAGATAGGTCAGGTAGCCCGCGAACAGCACGCCTGCGCTCGCCAGGGCGAACAGGATGGCGGTCGGCGCCCGGCGATCGAGCCAGCGGTCCTGCAGTCCGAGCAGGCTCACCACGAGGAGCGCCGCGTAGCCGACCACTCCGTAGAACGCCACCGGAATGCCAAGGAAGTCCGCGTACACGCTGGTCTGCACCTGCTCGCATGCGCCGCTGCCGCACTGCAGCGTGCCGAGCTTGCCGATCTTCCAGAGCCAGAGATACGTCGCGATGAAGAACCCCGCGAGCGCGAGGATCGCGATCACCTGACGGTGCCGCACCGTTACCGCCGGGTCAGGCTGTCCGCCAGCGCCTTGAACGCGTCCGACGTCGCGTTCCCCCGATACGGCCGGCCGTTGACGAAGAACGTCGGCGTCCCGCCGACCCCGAGCGCCTCACCCTCCAGCCGGGCGGCCTCGATCCGCGCGGCGTACCGGTTCTCGTCCATGCAGGTGCGGTAGCGCTCCGCGTCCACGCCCGCGCGCTCCGCCATGGCATTGAAGAGCCGCGCCGGGTTCCGGCCCGTTTGGGCCCACGAGTGATCGGCGAAAATCGCGTCGTGCATTTCCCAGAAGCGCCCCTGCTCCCCGGCGCAATGCGCGGCGTGCGACGCATAGCGCGCGAACTGGTGCCCCGGCAAGGGAAAATCCCGGAACCGCCAGCGCACCGCGCCGGTCTGGAGCAGCTGGCGCCGCAGCGCCGGCATCTGGAGATTGGCGAACCGCGCGCAGAACGGGCACTCGAAATCCGAATACTCCACCACCTCGACCGGTGCCGTGTCGCTGCCCATGACGTAGCCCGAGAATCCGTCGCCCGCCGCGACCGGCAGCGGACCGTCGATGACGCCTGGTACCGCCGTGTCGCGCGACGCGAGAAACAGCGCCGCCGCGCCGGCCGCCGCGAGCCCGACCAGCACGATGTAGAAGCGCTTCATTCCGGCGCCGTCCTCCACGGTTCATCGTCTTCCGGATCCTCCAGATCGAGGATCTGCCGCTCGGCGTCCCCCACGATGCGCCGATGCTCCGCCACGTCGGGCGTGTCGTAGGTCACTCGCACTTCATAATGGAAGAGCTCCGAGCGCGCGCTGCCCAAAAGACGCAGCAACTCGGGGGTCGCGTCCAGCAGGCGGCCGGAGCGGTCGAGGTCCCGGATCCGCTCCGCCAGCGCCCGGAGCAGGGCCACCAACTGCTGCGCCCGCTCCGGCCCGTAGATTTGCTCGCTCATCAGTCCCTCCGGCGGCGGGGTCGGCAAGCACGCCACGGCTGCATTATACCACCGCCGGCCGCCGCACCGCCGGTTTGCCTTCGCTCCCGCTGCCCGTTACATTCCGGGCCGATTGCCCTGGGCACCTGCCCGGAAAGGAGTTACACCAGCATGGGGAAGAAGCGTACCCCCCCAAAAAAGTATGTCCCAACAGGCGTAGAGCAGGCCCGCGACGAGCTGTTCTCTCACATCCTGCGCTGCGGCGTCCTGGAAGCATCGAGCGAGCACCAGCAGGAGTGGTTCGACGACACGATGCTGTACCTGGCCGACCGCTATGAAGATCTGACCGAGCAGGAGCTGTCGCAGGTGCGGATGCTGGGCGAGCGGTATTGCCGCCCGGTGGTGGCCCACGCCCCGACGGCGGTAACCGCGGACGCCTGAGTAGATAGCCGGCGCCAGCCCATGATGGCGAAAGCGGGTGCCGCGCGGCACCCGCTTTCATTTTGTCTATCCCCCACTACCACCAGGAGGGGAACCACCGCCACCGCACCCCGCCCCCGAGGCGCACGCCGCCACCCACCCCGGCCTCGAGGTACCACCCGAACGCGGCGCCCGGCGCTCCCTCCACGCCGACCCGCGCGGTCAGATACCCCGCGCCGCGCGCCCGCGCCGCCGTCTGGTAGGCCAGGCCCGCGCCGCCGTAGACGCCCACTCCACTCCGCACCCACGGCAGGACCATGAACTCGGCCCCCGCGTCGGCGCGGACCGCCACCCGGTCGCCGACGGCGCCGGGCGCGACGGCCGCGGTGAGGCGCGCATGCCCCCCCGCGCGGTAGCCGGTCTGGAGTGCGATGCCGTAGAAATCGCGGCGCGCGAGCGCCGCCACGGCGCCCACGCCCACCTCCCACGCCGAGAGCCGCCGCTGCTGCGCCGCGGCCCCACATGGTAACGCGGCCAGCAGGACCAGCAACCCGCTACGCAACGGCGACGTCGTAGGTGATGGCCGTGTCGGAAGCGAGCGTCGCCACCACCGAGCAGTACTTTTCGAGCGACAGGTCGATCGCCCGGCGCGCCTTGGTGAGGTCGGCGCCCGCGCCCTCGATCGCAAACCGAAAGTGGATCTTCGTGAAGCGGCGGGGCTCGCTGTCGCGACGGGTGCCGACCATGCCGATGTGGAGGCGCCGCAGCGCGACCCGCTGTTTCTCGAGGATCAGCACGACGTCCGCTCCGGCGCAGGTCGCCGCCGCCACCAGGAGCAGCTCGACGGGCGACACGCTCCGTTGCGTGTTGCCGTCGACCAGCACGGGTGGCCGGTCACCCGCGCGACCGGTGAACAGGAGCCCCTCCCCCTCCCACGTCACGGTGACTTCGCGCGTCGGGATCCCGACGCTCGGCCGGCCGGTCATCATCCGCCTCCGCTTCTCGTGGTCAGGCCGATCAGGATGCGATTCTCGCGCAGCAGGTTCATCCCGTGGTACTCGAGGAGCCAGTTGAACGCGGGTCGGAACCGCAGCTCGAACCCGAGCGCGACGTTGACCCACACGTCGGGGCAGTCAGGGTCCGACCGGCAGCGCTCCCCGCCGACGAGCCCCACGCCGAATCCGGCGTAGGGCCGTGCGACGGCGTCGGTTGCGGTAAAGACGTACACCGCCTCCAGCGCGCCGACGTAGGTATTCGGCCCGTTGAAGACGCTGAGCTCGCCCGTCGGGCGCAGGCGGAAGCGCGACGTGAAGAGCTGGCCGAAGTCCAGCGTGACGCCCAGCGCCAGGCGCCCGTGCTGGGTGAAGTCGATGCCGCTCCGCACCCCGAAGCCGTACAGGCCGAGGCGAGTGCCGCGCTCGCCGCTTCCCTCGCCCGGCGGCCGGAACTCCTGGGCGGCGAGCGGGACGACGCACACACAGGCGAGACCGGCGAGGGCAAGCGTACGCATCGCGAATCCGGGTTACGAGGACGGGTGCACGGCCTGGGCGGCGGCGCGGCCGTAATCCCAGATCGCGTACATCGAGATCGCCGCGGTGGCCCAGGCGAGCGGCCGCACGAGCGGCGACTGCGCGATGAAGGCGACGAGCGTGAGCAACTGGCACACCGTGACGGCCTTGCCGCCGGCCCGCGCCGGCAGCGGCAGGGAGCGACCGAGGAGCCAGACGCCCGCCGCGCCGAGCGCCGCGACGATGTCGCGCGACAGCACCAGGACGATCTCCCACCAGGTGAGCAGATCCTGACGCGCGACCGCGAGAAAGGCCGCCAGCATGAACAGCTTGTCGGCGACCGGATCGAGCACGACGCCTATACGCGATGGCCCGACCCGCCGCGCCAGCCGGCCATCGAGAAAATCGGAGAGCGCCGCACCCGCCACGATCGCGAGCCGCCACGCGGGAGCCGCCACGAGCAAGAACGCGACGGCGAGTGGAATTCGCGCCATGGTGAGCACGTCCGCGATCGTGAACCAGCGTTTCACTTGCTCTGCCACCCCTCCCGCCGCTAGCTTCGTGGCACGGCCGTGGACGTCACTCTTCTCAAGCAGGCACCCATCTTCCGGGAACTCGACGACGGCGAGCTCGCTCGCGTCGTCGAGGTGTGCCGTGAGCAGAAGTTCGCGGTGAACCAGCACGTATTCAAGGAGGGCGAGCCCGGCAATCGCCTGTTCATCATCGCCGAGGGCGAAGTGCGCATCTCCCGGGCCATCCCCGGGTCGGGTGAGGAGGCGCTGGCGGTGCTCAAGGCGGGCGCGGTCTTCGGTGAGATGTCGATCTTCGATCGCTCCGAGCGATCCACGGACGCGATCGCCAACACGTCCTGCACCCTGATCACCATCTCGCGCTCGGACTTCGAGCTCCTGATGGACTTCAACCGCGACATCGCCTACAAGGTCCTGTGGTCCGTCGTGCGGTTGCTCAGCTCCCGCCTGCGGGTGACGAACGACAACCTCCGGTCGTTCCTCGCCATGTCGATGTTCTAGCAGTCGCGCCCCCGGGGCACTCGATCACTCGCCTTTCCCCCGTCACCCGCTCGATGCCGCCGCTGCGCGCGTTTATTCTTGCCGGCGCCCTGGCCGCCGCCGCGTGCGGTGACAGCGGTGGGCCCGTCCGCGTCCCCCGCGTGCTCGTGAACCCCGTGCTCGACTCGATGTTCGTCGGCGACACGCTGCCCCCCGGCGCGCTCACGGCCACCTATCTCGACGCCGCGGGCGACACGCAACCCACGGGACCCGTGCGGTGGAGCAGCAGTCGGACCTCCGTGGTGACGGTGGATAGCCTCACGGGACAGATCGTGGGCGCGGGGCCGGGAGAAGCGATCGTCTCGGCAGTGGCAAACGGGGTGGCGGGAGCGGCCCTCGTCGTCGTGTCCCGCACCCTCGACGTCTCGCTGCTGCTCGACACGATCTACCTGATGCCGGGTGACACCATCTCGATCCCGGTCGCCGTGCAGCGCCGCGGCGGGTCGCCGCCGGCGCCCCGGTTCGCGCAGTCGCCCAACCTCGCGATCTACACCGTGGACACGGTCACGGGACTCCTGACGGCCATCATGCCGGGCACGACGCGTATCGTGGTCTTCGCGGACACCGTGGCCGACACGGGAGGCGTGGACGTACGCGTGCTCGCCGACACCACCGGCGGCCGCGGGTATTTCACCGTCCTCGGCACGGTCATCCGCCGCGCCGGCGCCGAGGCCCGGGCCGTGAACTACCGGCGCCGCGGCGACACGCTGACCTTCCGCCTCAACCTCGGGATTCCCTCGACCGGCAACGCCGCGGAGAACGTCGTGGTCACGCTGCGAGCCCCCGTCACCGCACCCGGCGTGTTTTCCATCGATTCGCTCTCGGTCGCCGAGGCGTTCGGCGCGGGGGTCGATCCGATCTGCCGGCCGCCGCGGCCTTGGGGCCTGTGGTCCACCCGGACGACGAACCCGACGGTGACCGCCCTGTCGCGTCACGGCGGCACGATCACCATTACCCGCGTCGACACCGTCCCCGGTGGCCTGGCCATCAGCGGGCGCTTCGCCTTCGGCGCGCAGCGGATCGACTTCGCGACCGACCCGCTCGGCCTGCTGCCGCTCCGCGGCACGTTCGTCGCGCCGCTGGTCAGCGACACGCGGCCCTGCGGTTCGTAGTGCAGTAGGACGGAGAAGAACGAAAATGGGGGACGGTAGCCCCGTCCCCCATCCCCCGTCCCCCATCCCCGTCTTTAGTGCAGTATCCTGAGCAGTCCCGCTCCCGCGCTCCCCCGGAGGAAGCTCTCGGCGTCGGTCGCCGGGATCGCGATCCCCGTCTGCCGCTGGCCCCGCAGGGCGCTCGCTTCCATGTACTCGCGCACCGAGCCGCTCGACCACCCCTCGGCGTCGTCCTTCATTTGTCGCACGATCTCCTCCCAGGTGCCGAGGTAGGTCACCCCGGCATGGGTACGCACCCGATGGACGTCGCCCCCGGTCGTACGCGACTTCATGCCCTGCAGCTCGGTAAGCAACGTGCCGAACAGCTCGAGCTGACGCGGATCGCGGATCTGGCCGTCGGGGCCCATCGCCTCGAGCTCGGCCAGCACGAGATCGTCCGGGCCCGCTTCGCCCGCCAGCTCCTCGAGCCGTGCGTCCCACGGCGCCAGCTCCGGATCGGTGTCGGGGAGGCGGTAGATGCTCTTCTTCAGCTCCATGAGGCGCCAGATCCCCAGCCCGTCGAAGTGCTCCTCGGGGCGCGTCCGCTCCAAATGGAACAGCGCGGCCTCGTACTCGCCACGGTCGTAGAGCAGGTTGGCCAGGTAGACGCGGGCTTCCCCATGGGTGGGCTCGAGCTCGAGCGCGCGGCGCAGCCAGTGCAGCGCGCCGCCCTCGTCGGACAGCCGGTGCGCAGCGTATCCGACGCAGGCCGCTGCTTCCGCCGAATCGGCGTGCGCCGTGACCGCGATCTCGAAGAACCGGCGCGCCTGGTCCAGGAGGGCCTCGCGGAACAGTGCCCGCCCGACCTGGAGCATCAGGTCGTGGTCGTCCTGGAACCCAAGCGCCAGGATGCGCTCGAAGCTGGCCACGGCCCCGCCGCGATCCCCGAACTTGAGCAGGACCTCCCCGAGGCCGGCGATCGCGTCCTCGTGGTCGGCATCGAGCTCGAGCGCGTGCTGGAACGCGCGCCGCGCCCAGGCGTATTCCTCCCGGGCCATGCGGGCGAAGCCCATGCCGACGTGGAGCTCGACCGCCGTCGGGTAGAGGCTCAACCCCTCCCGCAGCAGCTCCACCGTGTCGTCGTATTGTCCGTCATTATAGAGGCGATGCGCCCGCTCGTCGTAGTCGTCGGAACTGAGGAACTGATCCGACATCGACGGTCTCCCTGGGAAGTTGCGCTATGATAAGGGGTAGCCTGCAGTTACACAAGCGACGGCAGCCTCGTATCTTGCCCCCTGATGCACGCCGCGCTCGAGACAGTTCCTGACGGTTCCGTCACGTCACCCGCGGGTTTCACCGCGGCGGCGGCCGCCGCCGGACTGAAGGGCGGCGACGCGCTCGACGTCGGCCTCCTCGTCAGCGCGACGACGTGCGCGGCGGCCGGCGTCTTCACGCGCAACCTCGTGAAGGCCGCGCCGGTGTTGTACGACCAGGAGTTCATGGGTCAGCGGCCGGGTCGCGTGCGGGCGGTCGCGCTGAACGCCCGGATCGCGAACGCCTGCACCGGAGCCCCCGGCCTCGCCGCCGCGCGGGCGATGGCCGAAGCCGCGGAAAGCGCGGCCGGGCTGCCGCCCCGCTCGGCCCTCGTCCTGTCGACCGGGGTGATCGGCCTGCCGCTCCCGGTCGAGCGCGTCGCCGCGGGGCTGCGCGAGGCGGCGGGCCGGCTGTCGCCCGACGGTGGACCCGCGCTGGCGCGCGCGATGATGACGACCGACACGCATCCGAAGCACGCGGCCGTGCGGTTCCGCACGGCCGCGGGCGTCGTCACCGTGGGCGGCGTGGCCAAGGGGGCGGGGATGATCCATCCCGACATGGCCACCCTGCTGGCCATCCTCTCGACCGACGCCGGTGGCGAGCCGGCCACGCTCGCCCCCCTGCTCCGGCGCGTCGCGGACCGGACGTTCAACGCCATTTCGGTCGATGGCGACACCAGCACGAACGACACGCTCCTGCTCCTCGCCAACAACGCCTCGGGCGTCGATCCGTCGCGCGACGCGGCGACCTGGACCCTTTTCGAGGAGGCGGTTCTCGCGGTGGCGCGGCAGCTCGCCCTCGCGATCGTCCGGGACGGGGAGGGCGCGACGCGGCTGCTCGAGATCCACGTGATGGGCGCACCGACGGAGGCCGCGGCACGGGAGGTGGGCCGAGCGGTCGCCCGGTCGGCGCTCGTCAAGACGGCCGTGCACGGCGGGGATCCCAACTGGGGCCGGGTGCTCGCGGCGGCGGGCGCCGCGGGCGTCGCCCTCGCCCCCGACCGTCTCGGTCTCGACGTGGCGGTGCCGGGCGGGCAGGATGACGCCGGTGGGTGGCTGCGGCTCGCCGAGGGCGGCCGCACCGCACACCCCGACGCCGCCCGTGCCCGGGCGGCCTTCACCGTGCCCGAGGTGCGCCTGCGCCTGGACCTCGGGATCGGGGGCGGCGAATCGGTGGTGTGGACCTGCGACTTGTCGGCCGACTACGTGCGGATCAACGCCGACTACACGTCTTAGGGGCGCCGCCGCACGATCGCGGCCCGTGCCACATCGAAGTACCCCGCCGCCCACAGCCCTCCATCCACCGCGACTCCCGCGAACGCCTCGAGCGTCGCCTCGGCGCGGCGGCGATAGGTGTCGTCTCCGGTGGCGGCGGCGAGATCGAGCAGCACCCGTGCAGCCCATGCGTTGGCGCCCGGCAGGCCGTTGTCGAGCACCCGTTTGCTGCGGACCGTGGGAACCGCGCGATCGGGCGCGGCTGCATCGAAGTAGCCGCCCAGCGGGTCGGCGTAGCTCCGCTCCATCACGGCGGCGAGGTCGCGGGCGATCACGAGGTACCGCTCGTCGCCGCTCGACTCGTACGCGGCCACGCACGCGCCGGCCAGATGCACCTGGTCCTCGAGCAGCCCGTGGACCGACTCCACGGTGGCGTGACGGGCGCCGAGCTCGCTGGCATAGACCCGCCGGAGCAGCGTATCGAGGGCCGCGCGGGCGAGAACCGCGATGGCGCTGTCGCCCACGGCGGGCCCGGCAACGAGGGCGGCACCGAGGGCGTACGCCGCCGCGTCGGTGAACACGGCCTCGCTCCCGCCGGTTCGCAGGTCGTCGCGCATCGCGCGCAACGTGCGCCGGGCGGCGTTCCAGAAGCTCGAATCCGCCGTGGCGGCCCAGCCGCGTGCGAGCGCGCGCGCCAGAACCGCGCGCACCAGGCGCGGCGGCTCGCCGTGCGCGCCCGCCCCGATCCGTCCCGTAGCGAGCAGCTGCACGGTCCGCCGCGCGATCCGGAGATCGCTCGTATCGCCCCGCTCGGCGAACCAGGCGAACAACAGCTCGGCGCCCCGCGCCAGCGCGAGGGCACTCGGCCCGCCCGATCCCGGGGGGACGTCGAGCGCCGCCCGCACGCTCGCCACGCCCGCCTCGACCGTGGCGGGGCTCACGATCGCGTTCGCCATCGCGGGCCGACCGGCCGCCAGCGCCTGGGCCGCGGCCGCCTGCCGCTGCACCGCGTCCCGGCGCTGGCGATACTCGCGCGCGGCCTGCGGCAGGATCTGGCGCAGGCCGCGCCCGGTGATCGGGTCGTCCACCGGGAACGTGGTGCCGCCGAAAAACGCGGCGCCGTCCGCAGTCAGAAACACGGTGAGCGGGTACCCGTCGAGGCCGGACAGCGTACGCACCACGGCGCGATAGCGGTGCGCGACGTCGGGCCGCTCGTCCCGGTCCACGCGCACCGGCACGAACAGCGCGTTGACGAGCGACGCCAGCGCGCCGTCGTCCCACACGCGGTCCATCTCCACGCACGGCCGGCAGCGCTCGGCTCCCACGACGAGCAGCACCGGCCGGTCGAGCTCGGCTGCGAGCGCGAACGCCTCGGGACCCCACGCCTGCCATCGCACCGGCTGTCGGGCCGCCCGGGCGAGATAGCTCGTGGTCGCCTGTGCCATGCGGTTCGTGAGCGGCCCCTGCTCGGTCACGCAGGCGACGACGGAGCAGACCGCGATCACGGAGACGGCTGGACGGACTGTCATGGAGAGGTGTCTGGAAGATACCCGCTCCGCCACGGCGCGTTCCGACCGCCTCCTGCGGATCGCGGCGCCGTGTTAGTGTTGGGACTCATGACCACCATCACCGTGCGACCCGACGGCCCCCTGGTCGTCCCCCTGCCCGCGCGCATCCTCACGCCGGACGGGCGCGAGCTCCCGATCCCACCCCGGAAGGACGGCTCGCCGGCACAAGTCGTTGTGCTGTGCCGCTGTGGGGGATCGGCCACCAAGCCCTTCTGCGACGGCTCCCACAAGCGAAACGGCTTCTCGGCGCCGGTGCCTCCCGTAGCCTGACCACCCCGTGTATGTTGGGGCGGTTCGGGGCGCCCCCTGGGCGCCCGCAGCCTGCTCCTGTCCCGACGCGGAGGATCGACATGGCGAAGGGTGGCAAAGCCCCGATGGCCGCCAACGAAGGCTACTGCATGAAGTGCAAGGCGAAGCGCGAGATCGCCAACCCCCAGGAAGTGAAGATGGCGAACGGCCGCCCCGCCCTGAAGGGAACCTGCCCGGTGTGCGGGACGGGCATGTTCAAGATCCTCCCGCCGAAATAGGGGCGGGTCCGGTCGCCGCCTACTCTTGCGCCATGAATGCGTAGGGGAAATCCACCGGCGGCACGAACGTCTCCTTCACCGCTCGCGGCGACACCCAGCGCAGCAGATTGAGCACGGACCCCGCCTTGTCGTTCGTGCCGCTCGCTCTGGCACCGCCGAACGGCTGCTGTCCCACCACGGCGCCGGTGGGCTTGTCGTTGATGTAGAAGTTGCCCGCCGCGAACCGCAACGCGGCGAGCGCGTCCGCGGTGGCACGCCGGTCTCCGGCGAACACGGCGCCGGTGAGTGCGTAGGGTGACGTCTCATCCACCAGGGCGAGCGTCTCCGTCCAGCGCGCGTCCGGGTAGACGTACACGGTCATCACTGGTCCGAAGATCTCCTCGCACATCGTGCGGTAACGCGCGTCCTCGACCTGCAGCAGCGTGGGCTCGATGAAGTACCCCTCGGACCCATCACACCCGCCGCCCGCCACCAGGGTGACGCCCGGCGCCTTCCGCGCCGTATCGATGTACTCCTTGATCTTGTCGAACGCCGGCCGGTCGATGACGGCGCCCACGAAGTTGCGAAAGTCGGCCGGATCACCCATGCGTACCCGCGTCAGCATCCCCACCACGCGGTCGCGCACGGCCGGCCAGAGGGTCGCCGGGACGTACGCCCGCGAGGCCGCGCTGCACTTCTGGCCCTGGTACTCGTACGCCCCGCGCACGATCGCCGTGGCCACGGCGTCCGCGTCCGCGCTCGGATGTACGACGATAAAGTCCTTGCCCCCCGTTTCGCCGACGAGCCGGGGATACCCGGCGTACCGGCTCAGGTTGCTCCCGACCTGCTGCCACAGCGCCTGGAACACCCCGGTGGATCCCGTGAAGTGGATGCCGGCCAGGTGGCGGTCGCCGAGCAGCCGGGCCGAGACGTCGACGGCCGAGCCGGGCACGAAGTTGATGACCCCCGGCGGCAGGCCCGCCTCCAGGAACACCCGCATCAGCACGTAGTTCGAGTACACGGCGGTCGCGGCGGGCTTCCAGATCGCGACGTTGCCCATGATCGCCGGCGCCGAGGGCAGGTTGCCGCCGATGGACGTGAAGTTGAACGGCGTGATCGCGTACACGAACCCCTCGAGCGGCCGGTGGTCCAGCCGGTTCCACTGGCCCGCCACCGACAGCGGCTGCTCCTGGTAGATGCGCTCCGCGTAGTGGACGTTGAACCGCAGGAAGTCCACCATCTCGCACGCGGCGTCGATCTCCGCCTGGTGCGCGGTCTTGCTCTGACCGAGCATCGTCGTCGCGTTCACCGCCGCCCGGTGCGTGGTCGCCAGCAGGTCCGCCGCTCGCAGGAACACGGCGGCACGCTCCTCGAGCGACCAGCGGGACCACTCACGCCAGCCGTCGAGCGCCGCCTGCACGGCCCCGTCGATCTCCTTCGGACCCGCCTGGTGCACCCGGGCGAGCACGTGGCCGTGGCGGTGCGGGGAGACGGTGTCCCGCAGCGTGCCGGTGCGCACCTCGCGGCCGCCGATGATCAACGGGATCTCCATCACCTGCGCCGTCAGGTCCTGCAGCGTGCGTTTCAGGGTCGTCCGCTCCGGACTGCCGGGGGCGTACGACAGGACCGGCTCGTTGACCGGCGTGGGGATCTTCGGAATGGCGTTCATAGGAAGGGGGAATCTAATCGTCCCCCGCGCGAACCGGGGACGGGGCTCCGGCGTTATTCAGGTACCATGGCACCCATCGACCCCCAGACTCGCATCGGCCACGTCCATCTCACGGTATCGGACCTCGATCGCGCCCTGGCGTTCTACCGCGACGCCCTCGGCTTCGAGATCACCGGCCGGTACGGACCGGACGCGGTATTCCTCTCGGCGGGGGGATACCACCATCATGTGGGCCTCAACACGTGGGCAGGCCGGGGCGCCCCACCACCACCCCGCGGCACCACGGGGCTGTATCACTTCGCCATCCTCTTCCCGACCCGCGCCGCCCTCGCGGCGGCGGTCCGCCGCGTCGTGGCGCACGGCATCGAGCTGGACGGCGCCTCCGACCACGGGGTGAGCGAGGCGGTCTATCTGCGGGACGCCGACGGCAATGGCGTGGAGTTGTACCGCGACCGGCCGGAGGCCGAATGGCCCCGCGACCCGAATGGCGCCCTGGTCATGTACACGCGCCCGCTGGACCTCGCGGCGCTCCTGGCGGAAGAGGGCGGCTAGCGGGCGGGGGCGGAGGCCGGAGCGGGGGTGGCATCCGCCGCGCGCTGCGGCGGCACGGGCAGGACCACCGTGAACGTCGTCCCCTCACCCACCGCCGTTCGGATGTCCACCGAGCCAGAGAACACTTCCTCCGCGACGCTGCGCACCAGCGCCAGGCCCATCCCGCTCCCTTTGCCGAATGCCTTGGTGGTGAACCCCGGCTCGAAGACCATGGCCAGGTGCTCGGGGGAGATGCCGTCACCCCGGTCGGCCACCTCGAGGCGCAGGTGGTCGCCGTCGCGCGCGAGACGGACGTCCACCGTGCCTGGCCGCCCGTCGTACGCGTCGGTGGCGTTGCGGATGAGATTGACCACGAGCTCGAACAGCGAGCTGGGGTCGCCCGTGATGTACGCCGACTCGATGGACGATTCGAAATTCAGCGTGACGCGGCGGTCGCGCAGGACGCGCCGCTCGAGCGTGAGACAGGAGCGCAGCGCCGCCACGGCGTCGAACCGCTCGACGCGACTGAACGCGCCGCGGGTGCGGTCCTGCACCGCGCGCAGGAACGCCACGGCGCGGTCGATATCGTCGAGCACGTGGGCGAGGTCGTCGAGCGCTTCGGTCCGGCGGTCCGGATCGAGCTCGCCCGGGGCGCGCAGCGTCTCGAGGGCGAGCTGCAGGCCGGCACGCGCCGCCGTCAGCGGGTTGCCGGCCTCATGGGCGATCATGGCCGGCAGTCCCACGAGATCTTGCAGCGTGGTGGCGGACACGCCCACGCGCTCGCGGCGATCCAGGAGCCCGAGGCACAGGCCGGCTAGCTCGAGCGTGAGGCGGTCCCGGGAGCGGCGCTCGCGGCCCTCCGGCGGCGGGGCGGGCGGCTTGTTGCGCAACGGCGCCACAACCCACAACCCGTCGCGCGTCCGGGTGGCAACCCAGCGGTTGCCCCGCGACACGGCCACCCCCCACCCGGAGAGGATATGCTCCAACTCGCCGCTGTCCGTGACACCGAGCCCGGTCCCGCCCAGCGGTTGCAGGCGCAGATCCTCGCCGCTCTGCGCCTCCCAGACCATCACGGGAGCGCCGCCCAACGCGACACTGGCGCACCGCAGAATCTCGGCCGTTTCGTCGCGAAACCCTTCGACCTGGCTCAACTAGGCTCCCTAGGCAGACGGGGGGGCCCCTACCCGGATAGATCCGGCAGGCATCACCTGGGGCGTACTACAATTGCGGTCGGGCCGTCCACGGTCAAGTGATTGGCGGCTGCGAGTTTCAGCGGGCGAGGTATTGTTGAGGGGAACTATCGAGTCTCCCCCCAAGGTCGCGAGGTGCACAAATGCGAATCTCTCGTCGGGCTTCCATGTCCGGAGCCGCGCTCGTCGCGGTCCTCGCCGCGTGCAGCAGCGGCGGCGACGGCGGCACCAATCCACCCCAGGGGGCGACGCAGATCGCCTCGCAGGCGGGGAACAACCAGGTCGCGCCCGCGGGTACCGCCCTCACGGCCCTCGAGGTGCTGGTGCGCGACGTGGCCAATAATCCGGTCGCGGGCGTTGCCGTCTCCTGGGCCGTCGGCGCAGGGGGCGGATCGGTGAGCGCGCCGACCTCCACCACCGGCGCCAACGGCATCGCGTCGATAACCCGGACCCTCGGCCCGAACGCCGGGACCCAAACCACCACGGCGAGCCGCAGCGGACTCGCGGGATCGCCGGTCACCTTCACGGCGACGGCCACGATCCAGGGCGCGACCCAGATGGCCGCGTCGGCCGGGAGCGGCCAAACCGACTCGGTGCTGGCCACCCTCGCGGCCCCCTACGCGGTGGTGGTGCGCGACCACACGAACAGTCCGGTCGCCAACGTGACCGTCACCTGGACCGCCGCGGCCGGGACCATCGCGCCGCCGACGAGCACCACCAACGCCAGCGGCATCGCGTCCGCCACCCATACGCTCGGCGGCACGGCCGGCGCCCAGACGGCGCAGGCCGCCGTCACCGGCCTGATCGGCTCTCCCATCAGCTTCAGCTCGACCGCCACCGCGGGCAACGCCGCGCTGCTCCTCAAGACCACGGGCGACGGCGGCATCGGGGGCGTTGGCGCGATGGTCAGCTACACCGTCACGGTGCGCGACGCGCATGGCAATCCGAAGGCGGGGCAGCAGGTGGACTGGGCGGTCCCACCCGGAACCGGCTCGATCTCGCCCGCCAGCAACACCACGGCGGCCAACGGCGAAGCGAGCGCCACGCGGACCCTCAGCGCCAACGCCGGCGCCCACACGGCCACGGCGATCGCGCCGAACAACCTGCCGACCCCCGACACGGTGACGTTCACCACCACGGCCACGACCCTGCCGACGAGCGCCAACGTCGCGGTCCAGAACAATCTCTTCAATCCCAACAGCGTGACGATCGCGGCGGGCGGCACCGTCACGTGGACGTGGGGGTCGGGCAGCAATCCGCACAACGTAACGTTCCTCACGGCTGGGCACCCCGGCGACATCGCCACCCGCACGGCCGCTGGTTCGGACAGTCGCACGTTCCCCAACACCGGAACGTTCAACTACGAATGCACCATTCACGCGGGGATGACAGGTTCGGTCATGGTGCAGTAGTCGCCGCGGAGGGGGGATGGGCGCTGCGCGGCACTCATCCCCCATCCCCATCCCCCTTCCCAGTCTCATTGACACCCCCCCGCGCCGCGGCGACGTTTGGCCTCCCAACGCCGACACGGATTGCTCCATGACCACGCCGCCGCCGCCCCGCCCCTCCGCCGGGCGCTCCTCGTTCGCCATCGCGATGAAGGACTACACCTTCATCCGTCCCGGCATCGCCGTGACGATCTCCGCCGCCACGCTGCTCGCGGCCCTGGTCATCGGCGTCATGCTGATCGGCTCCCTGGGCCGGGCGGCCCGCACGGTGCGCCAGGGCGGGCAGACCGCCCAGACCCTGCATCGCTACAATGCCGCCCTCGAGGTATGGCGCGGACTGGCGATCGAAGGGGACCCGGCAGGCGTGCGGCCGGAGGTGCGCCAACTGCGCGACTCGATCCGCACCGCGCTGACCGACAACTTCGCGGCGCTCCAGGGCGAGCTGAGCGACCCCACCGATTCCGCCATGGTCCGCACCATCCTCGCGGGGCTCGCGACGGGCGACGCGCTGCTGACCACCGACGGGCGCCAGGCGATGATCGTGCTGCTCGCACGGCAGGATTCGGCGATGTTCCAGGCCGCCGCCGCCTCGCAGCGAGCAGTCCTGTTCTCGGCCGTCCTGCTGGGCCTGACGGTGGTCGCGGCCGGCCTGCTGGTCGTGCCGATGGCGTGGCTGTACGTGCGCTACAAGCGCGGGGCGGTGATCGAGGTCAAGGTGTGATGCGGGGCGCCGCGCGTTGCCTGCTGCTGCTGGCCGCCGCCGCGCCGGCGGCGCGGGCGGTCGCGGCCCAGCACCCCGCCGTCGCGTTCGAGCACGTCACCGTGGTCCCCATGGACCGCGAGCGTCTGATCGAAGACCAGACCGTTCTGGTCGCGGCGGGCCGCATCGCGGCGCTCGGTGCCGCTGGCTCGGTCGCCGTCCCCGAGGGCGCCATGCGGGTGGACGGCCGCGGGAAATACCTCATGCCCGGTCTGGCCGAGATGCACGCGCATCTCCCCAACCCCAATCAACCGGGCGCCTCGCCGCAGGTGATCGAGGACGTGCTGTACCTCTACGTCGCCAACGGCGTGACCGTCGCCCGCGGCATGCTGGGCAACCCGCTCCATCTCGCGCTGCGGGACTCGATCGCGCGGGGCCGGCTACTGGGCCCGCGGCTGTACGTCGCCGGGCCGGCGCTCAGCGGCAACGCCGCGCCCACGCCCGCCGACGGGCGGCGCCAGGTCGAGGAGCAGCGCGCCGCGGGATACGACCACCTCAAGATTCAGGAAGGGCTGTCGCGCGAGACGTACGACACGATCGTCGCCACGGCGACCCGGGTGGGCATCCGGTTCGCGGGCCACGTCCCCAACAGCGTCCCGCTGCGGCACGCCCTCGCGGCGGGGCAGGCGTCGGTGGACCACTTCGACAACTATTACGCGACGCTCCAGGCAGGCGACTCGCTCGCCGGGCTGGTCGCCGCGACGCGCGCCGCAGGCACCTGGATGGTGCCGACCATGGCCCTGTGGGAGGTGTTTCTGTCCGACGAGTCGGTCGAGGCGCTGCGCCAGCGTCCCGAGCTGCGCTACGTGCCCGCGCCGTGGGTGGCGACCTGGTCGACCGCGGTGGGCAACATGCGCGCCGGGAGCCCGGACCCCGCGCGCGGCGCCGATGAAATCGCCGGGCGCCGCCGCATCCTCAAAGCGATGGCCGACGGCGGGGTCGGGATCGTCCTCGGCACCGACTCGCCGCAGTTGTTCAGCGTGCCCGGCTTCAGCATCCATCGCGAGATGCGGATCATGGCCGAGGCCGGGTTGACGCCCTACCAGATCCTCGCCGCGGGGAGCCGCAACGTCGCCCGCTACGCCGGAACCCCCGACGACTTCGGCACCGTGGCGGTGGGCCGCCGAGCTGACCTCGTGTTGCTCGACGCCAACCCCCTCGCGGACGTGGCGCACGTGGCGCGCCGCGCCGGCGTGATGGTGGGCGGCCGCTGGCTGCCGCGGGCCGACATCGAGCGGCGCCTCGAGGAGATCGCGGCGCGCCGCTAGGGCACGGGGAGCGCGACGTGCAGGTGGTCCGCCGTCCCCACGTGCCGCAGCGTGGTGAAGCCCATCCCGCGGAAATACCACGACACCAGCAGGTTCACCGTGCCACTGCGCCCGGCGGTGCGCAGGTCCACCGCGTGCACCCACCCGTCCGTCTGGCGGTAGTGCAGCGACGCCTCCCGGCGCGGGAGCCCCAGGCGCGCGTAGTCGGCGGGCCTGCGCGCCAGGTCGGTCAGGAGCAGTTCGCGGTCCGCCAGGACGAGCGATGCGAGGCCGACGCGAAGCAGCGGGTGGAGCGCGGTGTAGTGGGCCCGCAGCTCGGGCCGCTTGAGGTTGTTGCTCGAGACGTAGATCAGCGTGTACGCGGCGTAGAAGGACGCGAGCGGCAGACCGAACCATCGGAGCACCGCGCCGGGGCGCCCGCGGCCCGTCACGCGGCGCACCAGCCACGCGGCGTAGGCGGTGACGAGCCCGGTGGTGATCAGCACGCCCGCGGCGAGGGCGAGCCAGGCGGGCAGGCCTCGCGCTTGATGCAGGTACACCGACCCCCGCACCAGCGCGACGAACGGCAGGGCGCCGAGCACGAGCGCGGTGACGGTGAACAGCGCGAGCCGCTCGGGCCATGCGAGTCCCCGCTCGATCGGCCGGCCGGTGTCGCGACGTGGCGGTGTGCGCCGCGCCCGCCACTCCCGCGCCGCCTCGCGGCGCAGCCGCGCCAGTCGCCGCGCGAATCCCCGATCCGTGCTGCTGTTCATTCTCGCTCCGGTGCCGACCTCCTTTCTGCTACGGCACACCGGCAGCGCGGTTTCACGGGCACGCGGCCCGCGTCATCCGCCACTCGCGGCCCCGCCGTTCGGGGACGTCTGCCTCGATCCGCACCACCAGGGTGTCCGCCACCCGGCGGTACACGATGCGCTGGGGGAAGTCGTGGGCCAGGTTCTCGAAGACGGCCGCGTCGCTCGCGCCGACCAGGCGAAAGGGCACGGGCGACTGACCGCTGGGGTACGGGGTCATCACCACGCCCCCGGCACCGCCCTCGACGAGCGTGAATTCCCACGACAGCGTACTGTCGCCCGCGACGTAGCGGGTCGTGCCGAGCATGACGTTCACGGTCGGCGTGGTCCAGTGCTCTTCGATCGTCACCGCGCCGCGCCGGGCCTCCCCATTCCAGCAACCGGCCATGAAGGCGAGATTCCCCAGGGCGGGTGCCTGTCCCCGACCGGGGACCGCGCCGGCGAGCAGCACGACGGCACCTGCGACCACAGTTCGCATCATACAGGAGTCTCCCATGACAGCAGCCGTCTCCGGCGTTCTCCTCACGGCGGTCCTGGTCGCCGGGTCGAGCGCGCCAATCAACCCGCCGTCGCCGCGCGGGTCAAGCGACAGCGCCGCCGTGGCCGCTGCGGTCGAGGCGTACCACGCGGCCCTGCGGACCGGCGACTCGAGCGCCGCGCTGGCGCTCCTCGCGGCCGACGCCGTCGTGCTCGAGGCGGGTGGCGTCGAGACCGTGGCGGAGTATCGCGCTGGGCACCTTCCCGGCGACATGGCGTTCGCTGCCGCGACCACGGCCGAGCGCGGCGCCGTGGCGGTCGCGGTGCGGGGCGACGTGGCGTGGGCCTCGTCGGTGTCCCGCGTGCGCGGCGAGTTCCGCGGCCGGGCGGTGGACGTGGACTCGGCGGAGCTCATGGTCCTCGTACGCCAGGACGGCCACTGGCGCATCGCGGCGATCCACTGGTCGTCGCGGCGCCGGACCCCCTGACGGCGTGCTCGCGCAGCTGCTCGAGGCTCCCGGGCGGCCGCTGCGCGCGGCCGACGTGGCGCGCCCCGACCCCGGTCCCGGTCAGGTGCTGCTGCGGGTGCGGGCGTGCGGCGTGTGCCGCACCGATCTGCACGTGGCGGACGGCGAGCTCGCCGGCCCGAAGCTGCCGCTCGTGCTGGGTCACGAGATCGTGGGCGTGGTCGAGGCGCTGGGGGCGGGCGCGACCCGCTTCGCGCCGGGTGATCGCGTGGGCGTGCCGTGGCTCGGTTGGACGTGCGGCACCTGCCGGTACTGCGCGGCGGGCCGCGAGAACCTGTGCGCGCGGGCCCGCTTCACCGGCTATCAGATCGACGGCGGTTACGCCGAGTACACGGTGGCGGACGAACGCTACTGCTTCCCGATCCCGCGGCGGTACGGGGACGCCGAGGCGGCGCCGCTGCTCTGCGCCGGCCTGATCGGCTATCGCGCGCTGGCCGCCGCGGGACCGGGCGAGCGGCTCGGCGTCTACGGCTTCGGCGCCGCCGCGCACATCGTGGCGCAGGTCGCCCGTGGCGCGGGGCGGCGGGTGTTCGCCTTCACGCGACCCGGGGACGCCACGGCCCAGGCCTTCGCGCGCGAGCTCGGCGCCGTCTGGGCGGGGCCATCGGATGCGCCGGCCCCCGAGCCGCTCGACGCGGCGATCCTCTTCGCCCCCGTGGGCGCCCTCGTGCCCGCGGCGCTGCGCGCCGTGGCCCCCGGCGGCACGGTGGTCTGCGCCGGCATCCACATGTCGGACATCCCCGCGTTCCCCTACGAGATCCTCTGGGGCGAGCGCGTCGTGCGGTCGGTCGCGAATCTCACGCGGCGGGACGGCGACGAGTTCCTCACGCTCGTATCGGGGACGGCCATCCGCACCACCGTCGAGCCCCACCCACTGGCGCGCGCGCAGGCGGTCTTGGACCGGCTGCGCGCGGGTGAGGTGCGCGGCGCCGCCGTGCTCGTCCCGTAACGTCGGTGGTCGGGGGCTAGCCCTTCACCACACCCAGCGGCCGCAGCCGCGCGACCTTGCGCGCCAGGCCAGCCGCATGCACGACGGCGACGACGCGCTCGACGTCCTTGTACGCGTAAGGCGCCTCCTCCGCCAGCTCGCCCTTGGACGCGCAGCGCACCACGATCCCCTGCGACTCGAGCTCCCGGCGCACGTCGCCGCCGGACTTGAGCTTCTTCGCCGCGTGCCGGCTCATGGCTCGTCCGGCGCCGTGGCACGTACTGCCGAAGCTCAGCGCCATGTTCTCGTCGGTCCCGGCCAGCACCCACGATGCCGTGCCCATGCTTCCCGGAATGAAGACCGGCTGGCCCGCCGCTCGGTAGCGGGGCGGCGTTTCGGGGTGGCCCGGCCCGAACGCGCGGGTCGCGCCCTTGCGGTGCACGCACAGCTCCCGCCCCCCGTGCTCCTCGAGCTTCGCCATGTTATGGGCCACGTCATACACCAGCCGGATCGTTCCGTCGGCGCGGAAGGCGCGGCGGAACACCTCGCGGATCCGGTGCGTGATGATCTGCCGGTTGGCGAAGGCGAAGTTGGCCGCGGCGCACATCGCCGCGAAGTACTGCTGGCCCTCGGGCGAGCGCAGCGGCGCGCAGGCCAGCTCGCGGTCCGGCAGCCGGATATCGTATTTCGCCATCACCTGGTCCATCAGCCGCACGTAGTCGGTGCAGACCTGGTGACCGAGGCCGCGCGAGCCGGTGTGAATGAGAATCACGAGCTGGCCCGGGCGCAGCCCGTAGAGCGTGGCGGCGTTCTCGTCGCTGACGTCCTCGACCACCTGCACTTCGACGAAGTGGTTGCCGGAGCCGATCGTGCCGAGCTGATCCCGACCGCGGGTCTTGGCGCGCGCCGAGACCGCGGCGGCGTCGGCGCGCGACAGGCTGCCGTGCGCCTCGATCACCTCCAGGTCGTCGGGGGTCGCCTCGCCGCGGTCGACCAGATAGCGGCAGCCGTCCCGCAGCACGCGGTCGATCTCGCGCTCGGACAGGCTCACGCTGCCGCCGCGCCCCGCGCCCGAGGGCACGCTGCGGCTGATATCGTGCACCACCGCCGCGATGCGGTCGGGGACGCGCGCCGCGTCGAGATCCGTTGCGAGAAGGCGGACGCCGCAGTTGATATCGTAGCCCACGCCGCCGGGCGAAATGACCCCGGTGCGGCCGTCGGTCGCCGCCACCCCGCCCACCGGGAAGCCGTACCCCTCGTGCACGTCCGGCATGGCGTACACGCAGCCGGCGACGCCCTGCAGGGTCGCCACGTTGAGCAGCTGGTCCACGGAGCGGTCCTGCGAGATCTGCTCCCACAACCCCGCGTCGGCATAGATGCGGGCGGGCACGCGCATGCCCGGCCGCGCGCCCACCGGCACCTCGTAATACGACGGTCCGCGAGTGACGGGCAGGTCCGCCGCTACTCCGGTCTTCGTCATACGTCGAACACCACCTCCGCCTCGAGTCCAGCGTCCCGCGCACGCACCGCGAGTCCGTGATGCGTCGCCGCCTTCACGCGGGACGGCGCCTCCTCCACCCGGATGCCCCGCGCCCCGATCCTCAGCTCCCCCTCCCCGGCCGCGCGCGGTTGGAACTCGGTCGCCACCCAGCGCTCCGATTCGGCCAGGAAGATCAGCTCGTTGAGCCAGTCGACGAGCAGCGCGCCAGCATCGCCCGCCCGGACGACCAGATCACGCCACGCTCCCCGCCCCGCGGGCGCGGCCGTGCCGAGGTGCAGCTCAGCCAGCGCGCGGCCGGCTTCGGCCGCGAGGCTGCCGAGATCGGGGGCGCGGACGCGCACCTTGACCTCCGCGGTGTGCGCCAGCAGCTCGTGCCAGGCGCGCCGCGGCGCGTCATCGCCCGAGGGCGCGCGCGAGCTTCGTGTCCCAGCCATAGACGTCCGGACGAAAGTGGACGGCGCCGTCCGCCGCAACCCACGCGGTCCAGTAGCCCAGCACCACCGCCGTGCCCGGTGGCACGGGAACGACGCGCTCCACGGTGTCCGCCACCGCGCGGGCGATCGCGTCGCCCGGCCATTCCGGTCGCTCGGACAGGAGCGCCGCGGCGAGATCCACGGCGCCCTCCACGCGCACGCAGCCGTGACTGTACATGCGGACCGGCGCGCGGAACAACCGTGGATCCGGCGTTCCATGGAGGCATACGTTGAAGCTGTTCGCGAACACGAGCTTCACGCGGCCCAGCGGATTGGTCGGACCGGGCAGCTGGACGAGCCGCAACCCGGCGGCCGTGTCGGCCACGGCCTCCCACCCGCCGTGCCTCGGGACGCCGGACGTGTCGACGAGCCGGAATCCCGCACGCGACCCGAACGCCGTGTCGTCGTGCGCCCGGGGCACGATCTCGCGGATCGCGATCTCGTGCGGGACCCGCCAGACGGGGGCGAACACGATTCCGGTGAGCGCACCGGTGACGATCGGGGTCGGCCAGTCGGCGGTGCCGACCACGACGGCGCTGCGCCACGACGGCGTGGCCGCCGCCGTCCGGGTCGCCGTGAACGCGGCGATGCTGACGGCGATCGGCGCCGCGCCGAGATCGCGCGGCACCCACCGCCAGCGCTCCAGGTTGAGCTCGATCTGCCGCACCCGCGCGCGCGCCGGCACATCCAGGGCCGCGCGGGTCGCCGGCCCGACGCGGCCGTCCACGACCAGCCCGTGGCGCTCCTGAAAGCGCCGGACGGCCGCGTCGCACGCCGCGTCGCAGGTCCACCCGGCGCCCGTCGCCAAATCCCCCACGGCCCCGAGCCGCTGGCGCAGCGCCACGACCCGAACCCCGGCGTCTCCCAGCGCGAGCACCGGGCCGGGCTCGATCGCCCTCCAGCCCCCCGCCGCGGTCACCGCGCGATACCGGGCGAGCGTCGCCCGCAGCGCGTGATACTCGGCGTGAGGGGGAGCGAGGGCAGCCAGCTCGGCGGCCGGCGCCCCCGCCACGGCGCGCGCGAGCGCGGCGCCGGGGTCCGCCGCTCCCCGCTGTCCGGTCCACATCGTGTCGATCGTCTCCGGGCGCACGCGGCCTTCCGCCAGCTCGCGCCCCGCCGCGAGAAAGGCACCGGTCAGCGCCACGTCGAGTGACGCGAGCGAGTCAGCGGGTCCGTCGAGCAGGGCGCGGATCCGGCGCGCCCCGTAGCGCTCGGGAGGCAGGCCGTCGCGGTCGATCGTGTCGAGTGCCGCCGCCAGCTCCCGCGCCGCGTCCCTGACCGTGTCACCGGACGACCAGACGCGCGCGAAGCCCCGGTCCTGATAAAAACGGCGGACGGCGCGGTCGGGGAACCGCTCCACAGCGGCGCGGACCGCTGCTTCGTCCGCCGTTCGGCCTTGGGCCGCCAAGCCGACCGGCGCCGCGGCCACCAGACAGAGACGAGCGACCCGCCACGCGCGCATGGATCCTCCTTATACAGAAGATAGCCCCGCGGGCGGCGCGCTCGGCGCCGCTCCCGCGGAGTTTCACGGATGTTTCAGACAAACCTCAACGCCGCCCATCAAAGTTGCAGTTGGAGCACACCCGGAGGGACCATGTCACCTATCGCGATTACGACCAACCGTGACGCCGCGCTCGCCACCCGATTCGAGGAGCTCGACGCCCGATTCGAGACCCTCGAGCGCCGCATCCAGCAGCTCGAAATCGTGACCGCCGAGTGGGAGCAACTCAAGACCCTGGCCGGCGATCTCAAGTTCGAGCTGGAGCAAATGCGCGAGTAGCGGCCCAGCCGACCTGACGGGACCTGGGCGCCGGCCGGCGGCGACGTCGCGCAGGATCCCGTCGGGTGTAGGTTTGCAGACACCTCATCGGGAATGCTGTCGTGCGGCTCTTCCCAGCACTCGGAATCGCTGTGCTCTCGGTCCCTGCGACCGCGCCCGCGCAGGACCCCGGCATCGACCGCGCCGTCCTGCGCCTCGCGCCCGCCGTGACCGAGATCCGCCACCGGATCCACGAGAACCCCGAGCTGGGTAATCGCGAGTTCGAGACGGCGCGACTCGTCGCCCAGTACCTGCGCGACCTCGGGCTCGAGGTCGATACCGGCGTAGCCCACACGGGCGTGGTCGCGATCCTGCGCGGCGGGCGACCCGGACCCGTGGTGGCCGTCCGCGCCGACATGGACGCATTGCCGGTCACGGAAGACACGCCGTACCCGTTCCGCTCGACCAAGCGCGGCATGTACCTGGGGCAGGACGTCGGCATCTCGCACGCCTGCGGGCACGACATCCACACCGCCGTCCAGCTGGGCGTCGCCTCGGTGCTCGCCGGCATGCGGGCGAGCCTGCCGGGCACGGTGAAGTTCATCTTTCAGCCGGCCGAAGAGGGCGCGCCACCGGGTGAGGAGGGCGGTGCCGAGCTCATGGTGCGCGAGGGCGTGCTCGACGGGCCGCGGCCGGCGGCGATCTTCGGCCTGCACACGAAAGCGTCGCTCGACGTGGGCGTGATCGGCTACACGCCGGGCCCCGCGCTCGCGGCGGTGGACCGGTTCCGGGTCGTGATCCGCGGGCGCGGCGCGCACGGCGCGGCACCGCATCTCGCGGTCGACCCCATCGTCACGGCCGCACAGGTCGTGCTCGCCCTCCAGACGATCCGCGCGCGCAACCTCTCGCCGCTCGAGCCGAGCGTGGTCACGGTCGGCCTCGTCCGCGGGGGCACGCGGTTCAACATCATCCCGGAGGAGGTCGAGCTATGGGGCACCGTCCGCACGTACAGCGAGGAAACCCGCGCCACCGTCGAGCGGCGGATGCGGGAGATCCTGGCGGGGATCACCGCGTCGGCCGGCGCCCGCTTCGACCTGGAGTACGTGCACCAGACGCCGCCGACCGTGAACGACACCGCCCTCGCCCGGCGCATGGTCCCGGCGATCGCGCGCGTCGTGGGCGGAGAGAACGCGCGGCGCATCGATCCGTGGATGGCGGGTGAGGACTTCGCGTACTTCGCGAACGTGGTGCCCGGGTTCTACTTCATGCTCGGCGTGCAGCGGCCCGGCACCGTCTCGGGCGACCACCACACGCCCACGTTCATGGCGGACGATGCGGCGATCCCCGTGGGGATGCGGGTGATGGCGAACGTGGTAGTGGAGTACCTCAGAGGACGGTAGGGGCGGTAGCGAATCAGGTCGCCGCGCCGCGGCGCAGCGCCTTGTCGCCGAACCGCTCCCGCACCTCGTCGATCACCCGTGCCACCACGCGGTCCCGCTCGGTCTCGACCGGCTCGGCGCCCGGCTCGGGCTCGAACAGCGTCAGCTGCTCCAAGGCGCCGACCTTCAACAAGCCCGAGAGCGCGACCCCGATGAGCCGCGCGGGAATGGGCCGGGCCGCACGCAGCCGCGCCAGCAGCTGGCGCGCGACCGCGTAGACCGCGCGGTCGGACTCCACCGGGTCCGGGAGCGTGCGGCCCGCCTGCCGCGTGCGGAAGTCGGCGTCGCGCAGCCGCACCGTCACCGTGCGCGCCACCAGCCCCTCGGCGCGCAGATCCGCGGTCGCCCGGTCCACGAGCGCCAGCAGCTCGCGCGCCAGCTCGTCCATCGTGTCCAGGTCCTCGGGGAACGTCTCGTCCCGGCTGATCGACTTCGCCTCGCGGTGCGGCTCGACCGGTGACGGGTCGATTCCCCGGCAGCGCGCCTGGAGCCACCGCGCCTCGCGCTCACCCAGCGCGCGCTCGAGCGCCGCCGGATCGCGCGCCAGCAGGTCGGGCACGGTGCGCAGGCCGTGGCGCGCAAGCTCCTCCTGGAACTTCGGGCCGACGCCGGGGAGGTCCGCCAACGCGAACCGAGCCAGGAAGGCCGCTTCGCCGCCGGCCGGCACCACGAGCACCCCCGATCCGGGAGCGGCGGGCGTGGGCTTCGCGACGCCCGCCGCGAGCTTCGCGACGAGCTTCGACGTGCCGCCGCCGATCGTGACGTCGAGCCCGGTCTCCTCGCGGACCGCGGCGCGGATGCGCCGCGCCGTGGCCTCGAGCGGCTCGTCGCGATACAATCGCTCCGTCCCGCTGAGGTCGGCGTAGAACTCGTCGCTCGACGCCTGCTCCACCTCCGGGCAGAAGCGTTGCAGCACGAGCCGGATCGCCCGGCTCTTCTCGCCGCACGCCTCCCACGGCACGGGCACCACCGTCGCCTGGGGACAGAGCCGCAGGGCGCGCGCCATCGGCATCGCCGAGTGCACGCCGAACGCGCGGGCCTCGTACGAGGCGGACGTCACCACGCCACGTCCCTCGGCGGAGCCGCCGACTACGAGAAAGCGCGCTTTTCCGGCGCCGTCGGGATCGACCAGGCGGGCGACGGCGACGTAGAACGCGTCGGCGTCGGCGAGGAGGATGCGGCGGGTGGGATCGAGTGCGGGCGGCACGACGGGAATCTAGCCGCGGAGCTCCGTCGCGAACGCCGCCGCCGTGGTGGGGCGGTCGGCGGGGTCCTTCGCGAGCGCCCGTACGATCGCCCGCTCGACGGAGTCAGCCACATCCGGCCGCGCCACCCGTAGCGGGGGCGGCGGGTCGTGCAATTGCCGCTGGAGGACGACGTGGTCCGTGCGGCCGGTGAACGGCGGACGCCCCGCGAGCATCTCGTACAGCACGCACGCCAGCGCATAGACGTCGGTGCGCGCGTCGAGCTGCGTCTCCGCACGCACCTGCTCGGGGCTCATGTACGGCGGGGTGCCGCGCAGAATGCCGATCGACGACCACGTTGCTTCGGGAACCCGATCGAGGGCGCGGGCGATCCCGAAATCGGCCAGCCAGGGCTCCCGCTCGGTGAACAGGATGTTCTCCGGCTTGACGTCCCGGTGCACCAGCCCGTGCCGGTGCGCGTAGTCCAGCGCGCGTGCTATGGTGCTCGCGATCGCGATGGCGTCGCCCAGCGGGAGCGGGGCATCGCGCGTCAGGCGGTGGCGCAGGGTGCCGCCGTCCAGGTACGGCATCAGGTAATACAGCAACCCGTCGGCGGTGCCGGAATCGATGACGGGCACGATGTGCGGGTGGGTGAGCTTCGCCGTGCGCTCGATCTCGCGCTGGAAGTGCCGCACGTCGGCGTCCCGTGACAGCTCCGGGCGCAGCACCTTGATGGCCACCGAGCGATCGAACTTCAGGTCGTGCGCCAGATACACCGTGGCCATCGCGCCGCGGCCGATGTCACCCTGCATCGCGTAGCGGCCGGCGAGGACGCGCTCGAGCGCCGCGGGAATCGCCGCGTGCGCCGCCGCGTCCCGCGCGGCGAGATCGCGCAGCACGGGCTCCGCGTACGCGCCGGCCGTGGTCAGGAAGCCCTCGTCATCGCCGGCGCGCTGGCACGCCAGGAGCAGGCGCTCGACCTCGCGCCGGAGGCCCGCGTCGCCGCCACACGCGGAGCCGACGAAAGCCGCGCGCTTGCCGGGGGCGAGCCGGAGGGCCCCGTCCACCACCCGGCTGATCTCCGTCCACCGCGCCACCGCGGGCGGGTCAGGAGGCATCGGGCTGCAGCTCCTGGTACAGCCAGCCCCTGGCCTTCACCCAGTCCCGCGCCACGGTCCGGGGCGTGACACCGAGCACCTTCGCGACATCGGTTTCCGTGAGGTTGACGAAGAAGCGGAGCTCGACCACCAGGGCGAGCCGCGCGTCCGTGGCCGCGAGACGGGTCAGCGCTTCGTCTAGCGCGATGAACTCGTCCGCCCGCTCCGCCGCCGCCACGCTCCCGACCGATTCGTCGTCGAACCGCAGCAGGCGGTGCCCGCCGCCGCGCCGCAGGGCGCGGTGCCGGCGGGCGTGGTCCACCAGGATGCGGCGCATCGTGCGGGCGGCGACGGCGAGCAACTGCGCGCGATTGGCCCATTGCGCCCTCGTCTGGCCCGCGAGCCGGAGGAAGGCCTCGTGCACGACGTCGGTGGTGGACAGGGTGAGGCCGGGGGGCTCGGCGCGCAGCCGCCGGTGCGCGATCCGCCGCAGCTCGCCGTACACCAGGGGCACGAGCCGGTCGAGAGCGTCCGCCGGGCCGTCGGGCGACCCCTCCGGCACGTCCCTGACCTCCTTCTCAGGCCGCCGCGCGGCGGCCCGCCTGCGACGCATCCCCATACCGGCGCTCGCGTACCATCCCCGCGCTGGCGCGTGCGGCCGGATGTCTGAATCCCGCCCGGCACTGCGCGTCTTACCAGTGCGGCACGATGGAGTCGTGCGGACGAAACTACGTGCCGGCGCTGGACGCGGCAACGGAGCCGCGCAACCCGGGCAGGAGGGCGCCCATGGACACGCACTGGAATGAACACGCCGGACGGGCGTGGTGGATCGGGCTCGCGACGCTGGCCGTTACGGCCGTGGCGTGCCTGCCGCCGACGGCGCACTGGCCGTATCGCGGCGACTTCGTGTGCACGGCGAACACCACGGCGGCACAACGCCAGGTGATTGCCCAGGACGGGAGCGGGCGACGGATCGCGGTGCGGGTCGCGCGGCCGGGTGAGCGAAAGTGCTACCGCTGGCCGTTCGTGGATTACGACGCGCGTGTGGGGCTCGCGACCGCGCGCGACACGATCTGGGGCGAGTGGTTCCGGCCGTGGCACGGCGTGCGGGGCGGCGAGCCGGTACGGCGAAATGACTGAGCAGAGACGCCGTTCGACCATGACGACGATCGGCTGTCGTGAATCAGATCCCGGGAGGTTCGTGCCCCCCCTTCGCGGCCGTAGCGCAGCCGGTCGCCTGCTGCGTGTCCCCATGTTCACGCTCGCGCCTCACCCGCACCGCCGCGCGCGTCTCGCATGTCTGAATCGGGTCGCGTTCTGCGCGTCTACAGTGCGGCACTACTTGGCGCCGTCCCCGTGACGGCTAACGGGCCGGCGCTCCACGTGACAACGCGAGGCGGGCAGCTGGCGTCGCGAAGCGCGGCGTCCCTGGAGCGCCATCGAGAGGAGGAAGGCGATGAAGAAGACTCTGGCAGGAGTGCTCTGCGCCGGCATCGTGGCGGCGTGGATCGTGGATTCCCAGCTGACACCGCGCGAGGCGCGCCCGGTCGTCACGATCGGATCGCCCGAGGCGCCGTTACCCCCGCCCCGCGTGCGGGTCAGAAACAACCACGCCACCGCTGTCCAAGTGGCGTACGCGACCGTGGACGGCCACGAGCCGCACCTCGTCGGCACGGTTCCGGGCCTCGCGACCAAGACGTTTCCGCTCCCGGAGCGTCTCAGCGTGATGCGGATCGTGGTTCAGGCAGAGGCGGACGGAGAGCGGTTCCTCACGGGCGAGATCCCCTGTGATGGCGACACCGACATCACGGTGAACGTCGCTTCACCGCTCGAGCAATCGGTGGTCGAGGTGGCGAGGCTGCCGGTGATCCGGGAGCTGTCGAGTCGATGACGCGGTCGGACAGTCGGGGAGTGCGGAGAGGGAAGCGGGGAGAGGTCGCTCCGGTCGACGGCGGGCAGTTGCGCCGCGGGGCTTGCCGCTCCCCGCTCTCTGCACCGACAGCTCAACGCACCGGTGTCGCTTGATACACGGGCTCCCACATCTGCCCCCGCACCCGCGCGGCCAGATCCACCGGCCGCTCCCCGGCCGCGAGCCCGGCGTCGTACGCCGCCCCGGCCACGGCCTCCGCGATGCGGGCCGACACGTCGCGAATCACGCCGAGCGGGGGGAACAGCGCCCCCAGGGCGAGGTCGAGTTCGGACACTTCGGCCGCGAGACTGCGGGCCGCGGCGTAGAACATGTCGTCGGTCACGCGCCGCGCCCCCGCCACCGTGACGCCCAGGCCCACGCCCGGGAAGATGTACGCGTTGTTGCCCTGCCGCGGCACGAAGTGCTGCGTGTCCAGATCGCATGGCGGGAACGGGCTGCCGCTCGCGAACACGGCGCGCCCGCCGGTCCAGCGATAGGCCTGCTCCGCGGTGCACTCCGATTTCGCGGTCGGGTTGGACAGGGCGAACACGACGGGCCGCTCGCTGTGGCGGGCCATGGCGCGCAGCACCGGCTCGGTGAAGGTCTGCGGCTGGCCCGAGACGCCGATCAGGACGGCGGGCCGGACCGCTGCCACCGCGTCGGCGAGCGTCGCGACCCGCCGGTGCGGATGCGCGTAGGGTCGCTTGTGCTCCTCGAGATCGTCCCGCTCCGCCACCACCAGGCCGCGCGAGTCCATGAACCAGACGCGGCGGCGTGCCGCGTCTGGGGAGGCACCCTCGCGCACCTGCGCCGAGACGATGAGATCGGCGATGCCGGTCGCCGCGGCCCCGGCGCCGTAGAACAGCAGGGTCTGGTCCTCGAGCCGCGTTCCCGTGATCCGCGCCGCCGAGAGGAGGCCGGCGAGCGTGACGGCCGCGGTGCCCTGGATGTCGTCGTTGAAGGTACAGGCCCGGTCGCGGTAGCGCGCGAGGAGACGGATGGCGTTGCGCGTCTGGAAGTCCTCGAACTGGAGCAGTGCGCCGGGGAATACCTCGCAGACCGCGCTGACGAATTCGTCGACCAGTTCGTCGTAGGCGGGTCCTGTGAGCCGGGGCTGGACCAGCCCGGTGTACAGCGGATCGGACAGCAGGGCGGCGTTGTCGGTGCCGACGTCGAGCATGATCGGCAGCGTGCGCGCCGGGTCGATGCCGGCGCACGCGGTGTACAGCGACAGCTTGCCGATGGGGATGCCCATGCCGAACGCCCCGAGGTCGCCGAGGCCGAGGATCCGCCCGCCGTCGGTCACGACGATCACCGCGACGTCGCGCGTCGGCCAGTTGCGCAGCACGCTCGCGATGCGGCCGCGGTCGTCGGCCGACACGTACAGGCCGCGCGGCCGGCGGAAGATGTGCCCGAAGTGGCGGCACGCCTCGCCCACGGTGGGGGTGTAGATGATCGGCATCATCTCGTCGATGTGCTCGACGACGGTCCGATAGAACAGCGTCTCGTTGCGGTCCTGGAGGGCGACGAGGAACACGTATTTCTCGAGGTCGCTCGTCTTGCGCCGGTAGTTGCCCATCACGCGCGCCACCTGTTGCTCGATGGTGAAGGCGCGGGGCGGCAGCAGGCCGCGCAGGCCCAGCGCGTCGCGCTCGGCGTCGGTGAAGGCGGTGCCCTTGTTGCGCAGGGGATCGTGCAGCAGGGCGATGCCGCGGGGATGCTCGGGCGTCGGCATGGTGCCTCTCGCGTGGATGCCGCAGCATCGGCCGCCCGGCGTGAATTCCCGCTGAACCACGGAGGAAGCCCCGTTCAGGGCGATCATGGGACCCTTACCGGATGCGCCAGCGGGGGGCAGCTTATCGTGCTTATGGCTGAGGTTCCGGAGCTACTCCGGACCGCGCTGTTCGGCCGCTACGACCTCCAGCGCGAGCTCGGCCGCGGCGGCATGGCCACCGTCTACCTCGCGCAGGATCTGAAGAACCACCGCCTCGTCGCGATCAAGGTGCTGAAGGAGGAGCTGACTGCAGCGGTCGAGCGCGCGCGGTTCCTCCGCGAGATCGAGATCGCCGCGCGGCTGAGCCATCCGCACATCCTGCCGCTGTTCGACTCCGGCGAGGCCGGCGAGCTCCTGTATTACGTGATGCCGTACGTCGAGGGAGAGTCGCTCAGGGAGCGAATCGCGCGCGAGAAGCAGCTCCGGCTGCGGGACGTGCTCACGATCACGCGGGAGGTCGCCCAAGCCCTCGACTACGCCCACGCGCAGGGCATCGTGCACCGCGACGTGAAGCCCGGCAACGTCATGCTGTCAGGGGGGGTGGCGGTGGTGGCGGATTTCGGAATCGCGCGGGCGGTGCGGCGCTCGGCCGACGACGCGACGCTGACCGACGCCAGGCTCGCCATCGGCACGCCGCTCTACATGTCGCCCGAGCAGGCCTCCGGATCGCACGAGCTCGACGGTCGCAGCGACATCTACTCGCTGGGATGCGTCGTATACGAGATGCTGGCCGGGGATCCGCCGTTCCCGGGGCCTTCGACTCAGGTAATCCTCGCCCGTCACATGTTCGATCCCCCGCCGCCGCTGCGCTCGGCACGGCCGAGCGTGTCCGCGGCGTTCGAGCAAGTGGTGTTTCAATCCCTGGCGAAGGTCGCGGCGGACCGGTTCGAGACTGCGGCGGAGTTCGCCGCGGAACTGGAGGCAGCCTCGATTCGGCCTGAGCCCCAGCCGATCCGGACTGAGCCCCAGCCGATCCCGATCTGGCGGTGGGCTGCGGCGGGTGGTGCTGCCCTGGCGGGCGTCGCGATCTGGGTCGCCGTCGGAGGAGGCACGGGGCCGGGCGGCGATGGGACCGCCGGGGACACGACGCAGTACGCCATCCTGCCGTTCCGCTACGAGCAGGGCGTCAGTCCCCTCGGCGAGGAACAACGCCTGCGCGACGCGTTGAGCCGGTGGAGCGGCATTACCGTGGTGGACCCTTTCAAGGTGCAGGAGGCCATCGGAGGGCGCGACGGCGCGGCCTTGAGCGCCAGTGACGCGGCGAAGGTCGCACGAAAGCTGAAGGCGGGGCGCTATTTCCGGGCCGAGGTGTCCAGACGAGGTAGCTCGCTTCGAGTCCGCGCGTTCCTGCTCGACGCGCGCCAGGGCGCCAGCTTGTACGATGCCGCAATCGAGGTTTCTGCGGAGCGAACCAACGTCGGGCCGGCGTTCGCCACGCTCACCGATTCTCTCTTGCTTCATGGCTCCAGACTACCGCCCCGCCGCGCCAGCGGCGGCACGATGTCGCTGCCCGCGCGCCAGGCGTATGCGCGGGGCCACCGGGCGGTCGAGGACTGGGACCTCGTCGCGGCGGACTCGGCCTTCGCCGCCGCGACCATCTACGACGACCAATACGCGCAGGCGTTTCTGTGGTTGGCGCAGGTACGGGCCTGGGCCGTGGCACCGCCCGTTGGAAACCGTTCGACGGCCGCGTGGCGCTCGGCGGCCGAGCGGGCCTCGGCGGCGGACGGCCGACTTCCGCCGAACGAGCGCGTGATGGCCGATGCCCTGCTCAGCCTCGCGCAATCAGACTACCGGAGCGCGTGTCGGTGGTGGCGTGATCTGGCCCGGGCGGATTCGCTCGACTTCGTCGCCTGGTACGGCCTCGGGAGCTGTCTCGCCGCCGACGAGGCGGTCGTGCGCGATCACCGCAGCCCGTCGGGCTGGAGTTTCCGCTCCAGCTATCACGAGGCGATGCGCGCCTACCAGCGTGCGTTTCAACAGATGCCGTCCATGCACCGCGCACTGCGGGTTGAATCCTACCAGGCGGTGCGCGCGCTGCTGCGGACGAATCCGAACGTGCTGCGGCGGGGCCAAGCCGCCCCGCCGGACACCGGCGCATTCGAGGCGTATCCCGCGTGGCAGGGTGACACGCTGGCGTTCGTCCCGTACAAACGAGCTCGGCATCTGGCCAGCACCAACGTCGCAGTGCGGCGGCAGCGCCAGATGTTCCACGAGATCGCGCTGGCCTGGGTCATCGCGTACCCCACCAGTGACGACGCCATGCAGGCGCTCGCCCTGTCGCTCGAGATGCTCGGCGACCCGGCGGCGCTCGACACGATGCGGCGCGCTGCGACGCTGGCCGCCACGCCTCGGGCGCGGGTCCGGATCACCGGGGCCGAGGTCTGGATGCGCGTGCGTCTCTCCACGCCCGACGACCTCGCCGGTCTGGTGGTGGCGCGCGCGCGCGCCGACTCATTGCTGCGGTCCCACCCGCCACCCGACGCGCCCGAGCCCGTGCTGCTCGCCAGCCTTGCCGCTCTGCTGGGGCAGGGAGGGCGCGCCGCCGCGTATATGAGGCAGACCTCGGTGCGCACCGATTGGACGATCCCTGGCCCGATCGCTAACAGCGCGGCGCCGCTGCTCGTCTTCGCGGCGCTCGGCGGGCCGTTGGACAGTCTGCGGGTGCTCGAGCAGGACCTCACCGCGGCGATCGACCGGGCGATCCCTGCTGAGGACCGAGTCGGCCTCCGCGCGATGTGGCTTGCGCGAGCGGCATCGCTGGCGTTTCCGCACTACCGCTTCGCGACGCTAGGGCAACTTGGAGGGATCGGCGACTACCTGGTGGATGCACAGGTGGCCCTCACGCGTGGGGACACCAATGGTGTGCAGAGAATGGCGGACTCCATTGCGGAGGTCCGGCGCGTCATCCCGCCCGAGCAGCGTACGTTGGACGGGGTGTATCCCGAGGCCGCGCTGCTGGCCGAGAGCGGCGATACGGCTCGGGCGGTGGCCTGGCTCGATCCGACATTGAACTCGATTTCGTCAATTGCGCCTGCGATCCTCTATGACCCGACCCGAGCCGCGTCGCTGGTGCGGGCAATGGCGTTACGGGTGGAACTGGCAGCGCAACAGGAAGACAACTTGGCGGTCGCGCGCTGGAGCGCTCCGGTCGAAGTGCTCTGGGCCGGCGCCGAACCGTTCTTGATGCCGCTCGTGCACCGCATGAGAGGGCTGGCGCGATAGGAATCCATCAATCGAGTCTGTTCAGGAGGGAATCATGCAACAGTCAACGAATCGTGGGTCGCTGAGGGCCGTGACACTCGTCGTAGCCACCATGCTTCTGATGGTGGGACCCGACTCGGGCCGTCCGGAGGCCGCTCCCGAACCCGGAACGCTCACTGCCCCGAACCAGCTCCAAGACTCGATGAGACAGCGACCGGAATGCGGGTACCACGATCCCGGAGATACATCCCAAGTCCCTCTGTCGGGACCCATCACCAACATCCCTGAGTTCCATGACTGCCAGCGGTTCATTCACGGCGGCGGGTACATTGCACGCTATGCGATCTTCGTAGCCTACAAGCTGGACAGCCTCATCAGAAGCCTGGACCCCGACACTCTGCAGCTCGGCTTCCTCCGAGACACGCTCCTGTACCCCGAGCAGCCCCGTGTCCGAGTCAACCCCGGGTCGGGCGCGATTACGGTCACGACCGTCGGTGTGGGCATCGCGACGATCTACAATTACGGCACGATTCGCTACGATCCGCTGGGCATCGAGCCGGGATTCAATTGTCTCAACCTGTTCCGCGATCCAAAGGGCGGGCACTGGCGGGCGAAAGTGGTGCCGATGGGCCAGGATTCTACGTGCACTGAGTCTGTTCGGCTGCCGGACGCCGCTCCCGGCAAGGAGCTCACCGTCCGCACGCTCAGCCCCATAGGCTTCCCGGACTCCGCGTACCCGCCGGTAGCCCGGTGGGACTGGGATCCCGTGGCCGACGAGCAGTACATCGGCATCAAGTGCGGGCGGGCGTGGTGCGAGATCGGCGATTCGGGCTTTGCGTCTTCGCGCGAGCACACGTTCGCGATGACGTGGCCGCCCGTCGATCCCGCGCCGGGGGGTTCGCCCACCATGGCGGAGCGCATGCGGGTAGTACGCATCAAGGGGTGGTACGACGAGGAGCGCCTGGCGGTGCCGTCGCCCAACGGCGCGCTGCATCCAGGATCGGCCTGGGGCGCGATCTTTCCCCATCCAGTACTCGGTCGCTGGAAGCGTCCTGAGCACTTCGAAAACCGCTGGGTCCCCGTCGCCAGCGCGGTCCTCGAAGGCACGTCGCTGCCCTACTCCGATAAGCTCAACTTCGCCGAGGGAACGAACCGGATCTCCCTCTGTCAGGGTTCGAGGGAAGGATGCAGCCGCGCGGCGGGGGGCGCAGCGCTACCCAACTGCCCCGACTCGCCAGGCGGGGGCGCGTGGTGGACCAAAATCGTGAGCGCGACGGGTCGCACCGGTTATCACTGCGTCGTTTACCGGTCGCACGCCGCGTCACCGTTCGGCATGCCGGCCGCCGCTCGGTGGCGCTGGTCGGAGACCGATCAAAAGGTATGGGTCCGCTGCGCCCAGGGTTGCTGCGAGCTCCAATAGCACGGCGTCCCACACTTCGGCAATCCTCGCGAGCCCCGTGCTTTCCACGGGGCTCGCCTGCATATTGGGCCCCATGCCACACCTCCGCGCACCGACCATCGCCGCGCTGCTCGCCCTCGCTACCACACTCGCCGCCCAGGAGCCGCCGGCCCGCGATCCCCGCATCCCCGAGATCGTCCGCGCCGTCTCCGCCGAGCGCATCGAGACGGACATCCGCCGCCTGGTGGGCTTCGGCACGCGGCACACGCTGTCCGACACCCTGTCGCCCACCCGCGGCATCGGCGCCGCCCGCCGCTGGATCAAGGCCGAATTCGACCGCATGGCGGCGGCCTGCGGCGGCTGCCTCACCGTGTTCTACGTGGACGAGGTGTTCAGCGGGCTGCCCCGTGTCCCCCAGCCGACCAACGTCGTCAACGTCCTCGCCGTGCAGCGCGGCACGACCGACCCCGGCCGCTACGTGATCATGGCCGGCGACATCGACAGCCGCATCTCGAACATCCTCAACGCCGCCGACTCGAGCCCCGGCGCCAACGACAACGCCAGCGGCGTGGCCGGCGTGCTCGAGGCCGCCCGCGTGCTGTCGCGGCACCGCTTCCCGGGCTCCGTTGTCTACGCCGCCCTCTCAGGCGAAGAACAGGGCCTGCTCGGCGGCCAGACCGTGGCCCGCATGGCCCGCGACTCGGGCTGGCGCGTCACGGGCGTCCTCAACAACGACATGATCGGCAACACCCGCGGTATCGACGGCATCACCGAGGACACCACCGCTCGCGTCTTCTCCGAAGGGACGCCCCCCACCGAGAGCGACTCCGCCCGGCGCCGGCGGCGGTTCACGGGCGGCGAGGTGGACGGCACGTCGCGCCAGCTGGCGCGCTACGTGGACCGCATCGCCGACCGCTACGTCCCCGGCCTGGACGTCTGGCTGATCTACCGACTCGACCGCTTCGGCCGCGGCGGGCACCACCGGCCGTTCGCGGACCTCGGCTACCCCGCGGTCCGCATCATGGAGACGCACGAGCATTACGACCGCCAACATCAGGACATCCGGATCGAGAACGGCCGCCCCTACGGTGACGTGCTCGATGGTGTAAACTTCAGATACGCCGCGAAGCTCACCGCGCTGAACGCGGGCGTGCTCGCGGCGCTGGCGGCGGCCCCCGGCCCGCCGCGCGGGGTGCGCATCGCCGGTGCAGTGCAGCCGGCCGCGCGCCTGTCGTGGGAGGCGCCGGAGGATTCGGGGCAGGTCGCGGGCTACCGCGTGTACTGGCGGCGCACGGACTCCCCCACGTGGGACCGTGCGGCGTGGGTCGGCGCGGCCCGGACGCACACGTTCGCCGGGCTCGTGATCGACAACTGGTTTTTCGGCGTCGCCAGCGTGGGACGAGACGGGAACGAGAGCCTCATCGTGTTCGGGTCCGCTGGCGGCAACAATTGACGATCTTCGCCCACCGTTCCCCCTCTCCCGCGAGGGAGAGGAGGACAGGGGGAGAGGAAAAACGCGAAAGGAGCAGCTCATGGCGAATCAGTGGCAGAAGCGGGCGGTGGCCGCCGCGAAGCAGGCCAAACAGGCCGCCGTCGCGGCCGCCCGTCAGGCCGACAGGCTCATCACGGAGGCGCGCAAGCGGACCGAGTCGGCGGCGCGCCGCCGGCGCATGAAGAAAACCCTGCAAGCCACCGCGCGGGTGCTGACCGTCGTGGGCAAGGCCGCCGCCGTCGCAGCCGCGACAGCGGCCGCGGCCATGGCAGTCCGTGAGGTGCGTGCGCGCAGTAAGAGCAAAGGCAAGTCCCGCCGCCGCTAGCGGCGGCCCCCGACGTCCAACTCGAGGGAGGCCCGATGGCGACGATGAGCCAGATCCAGCGCGCGGCGGTGAACGCAGCCAAGCGCGCGCGCCAAGCCGCGAAGGATGCCATGAAGGAAGCCCAGCGCCTCGCCAAGGCGGCTCGCAAAACCGCGGCGAGCCCCACGGCCCGCCGGAAGCTGCGAAAGGACATCCAGAAGACCATGACCATGCTCGCGGCCGCCGGCCGCGCGGCGGTCGTGGCGGGGAGCGCGGCGGCGGCGCGCGAAGTCCGCGCCCGGCGCAAGCCGAAACGGACGGCCCGTCGCATCGCGCCGCGGGCGGGCGCGAAGACGCGCCGCGGCTAGCGTCCTACCGCGGCAGCATCTCGTCCAGGTCGGCGATCACGTAGGCCATCACGGCCATCGTCGCGACGCACAGCGCCATGTCGCGCGGGTCGAGCTTGTCCACCGTGTCGGCGTCGGAGTGGTGATACCAGAAGTACCGCTCGGCGGCGGTGCTGAGGCCCATCCCGGGCACGCCGCGCTGCATGAGCGGCCCGATGTCCGCGCCGCCGCCCGGGCGCGTGACCGAATCCGCGCCGATGCCGGCCAGCAGCCGCGCCACTTCGCGCACCACGGCGTACGCCGCATCCGAACCGCCGAACGACAACCCGCGCGGCCGGAACACGCCGCCGTCCGACTCGATGGCGAGGACGTGCCGGGACAGCTCGGCGGCGTGGGCGTCGCGGTAGGCGAGCGCGCCGCGTAGGCCGTTCTCCTCGTTGGTCCACAGCACCGCGCGCACCGAGCGCCGGGGCCGCAGCCCCAGCCGGTGCAGCAGCCGTACGGCCTCCCACGCCGCCACGCTCCCGCCCCCGTCGTCCATCGCGCCCTGCCCCACGTCCCACGAATCGATGTGCCCGCCCAGCACGACCACCTCGTCGGGCCGCTCGCGACCGCGCAGCTCGGCGACGACGTTGCGTGACGGCGCGTCGGGCAGCGTGCGGGCCGTCATCGTGAGGCGCACGACGACCCGCTCCCCCCGCTCCCGCAGGCGACGCAGCAGCCCCGCGTCCTCGACCGTGATCGCCGCGAACGGAATCCGGGTCACGGCCGTGTCGTAGTTGGTGCTGCCCGTGTGGGGCGTGCGCAGCGAGTACGGCGTCACCGAGCGCAGCAGCGCGGCGACGGCGCCGGCCCGCGCCGCCGCGATGGCGCCGATCGACCGGTACCGCACCGTGGTGCCGTACCCGGTCCACGGCACGTCGTACAGCACGATCTTGCCGCGCGCCTCGTCCGCGCGGCGCTCCAGTTCGTCGAAGCTCGACGACGACGAGCACCTCCGCGGTGATGCCCTCGGGCGGCGTGCCGATCGAGCCACCCAGCCCCGAGCATCGGCAGCGGCCGCCGGTCAGGCGCCACCAGCTCCGCCGACTCCGCGCCGCGGACCCAGTGCGGCACCATCACCGGCTCGCTCCACACGCTGTCGAGCCCGTCCCGGCGCATCTGTGCCAGGATCCAGTCGAGCGCCGCCTCGAGGCTCGCCGATCCCGACAGACGATGACCGAAACGATCGGTCAGCTCGGCGAGACGATTCCACGCCGACGCTGTCCGCCAGTGCCGCGGCGATGATGCGATCGGCGTCGGCCTGGTGAGCGCGCGCGAAGATCCGCGCTCTGCGCCGCGGCCGGCGCGCCCGCGAGCACGGCGAGCGTCAGCGTGAGATGAACGCGCATAATCGGTGCGGGTTGGGGTGCCCGAATGATACTGGCGGGGCCCTCTGGCGCCTACCGGCCCGGGTGCCTAGCCTTGGGCCATGACGCCATGGGTGACCCGACTCCTCGTCGCCAACGTCGCGATGTTCCTCGTGAGCCAGGCCGTCCCGGGAACGTTCGCCGCGCTCGCACTCGTCCCCGGGCTGCTGCCGCTCCGGCCCTGGACCGGGTTCACCTACATGTTCCTGCACGCGGGCTTCATGCACCTGCTGTTCAACATGCTGGGGCTCTTTTTTTTCGGACCCCGCCTCGAGCAGCGGGTCGGGAGCGGTCGATTCATCGGGCTCTACCTCGTGAGCGGCTTCGCGGGCGCATTGCTCTCACTCGCCACCCCCAGGGTCCCCATCGTCGGCGCGTCCGGAGCGGTCTTCGGGGTGTTCCTCGGGTACGCCCGCTACTGGCCCCGCTCCCAGGTGCTGATCTGGGGCATCATCCCCGTGGAAGCCCGCGTGCTGGTCATCGGCATGACGGTCCTGGCCCTGCTCGGCGGGTTCGGCGCGGGACAGCGCGGGGTGGCGCATTTCGCGCACCTCGGGGGATTCATCGGCGGCTGGTTGTTCCTGCGGTGGACCGAGGCGCGATCGGCGGCCGCGGCGTTCCGGCGGGCCAGCACGCCCCAGGCCGGCCCCGCGCGATCGGAGGCCGTGGACCGGTGGCGCCGGATCGACCGCAGCGCCCTCCATCCGGTCAACGCCGAGGAGCTCGAGCGGGTGCTCGCCAAGCTCGAGTCGGCGGGACCCCAGGACCTGACGCCCGACGAGCGTGCGTTCCTCGACCGTCTGAGCGCCGGGTGAACCCAATCGGGCCCACGGGCGTAGGACTGTTCTGACCCCCGACCCGGAGTGCCAATGCGCCGATCGCTCGTCGCCGCTTCTCGGGCTCGCCGTTGTCGTCGCCGCCAGCCGCCGGCCAGGGGCGCTGGCCGCCGGACTCGCTGACCAATCTCAAGCACTTCCCGAAGACGATCGCCGTGCGCGCGCTGATCGACAGCGATGCGCGAATTCACGGCCGCATTCGGGCGTCCGCTGCACGTATTGCCACGTCGGCGAGGAAGGACAGCCGCTGTCGACGTACGACTTTGCGAAGGACGAGAAGCGGCCCAAGCGCGTGGCCCGCGTGATGCTCGACATGGTGCGCCACATCAACGGCGAGCACCTGGCCGACGTACCGCAGCGCTCGAATCCCCCGGTGGTCGTCACCTGCGAAACCTGCCACCGCGCTCGGACGAAGCCAGAGCGCCTGCAGGACGTCCTCGCCCGGCAGCTGGCGGACAGCGGCTACGACGCGATGGAGGGACTGTACCGTCGGCTGCGCGGCGAGTATTACGGGGGCGCGGCATTCGATTTCGGCGAGTCCACGCTCAACACGTTCGCGGCGGATCTGCTCCGCGACGGCGAGACGGACCACGCGCTCGGGGTCGCGCGCCTCAACCTGCGCGAGAATCCGGATTACGCATTCGGGTTCGTGACCCTGGCCGACGTCCAGCTTGCGCGCGGCGATACGGCCGGAGCGATCGCGAGCATCCGTGCCGCCATCGCGCGAGACAGCACGTTCGGCGACTTCCTGCGGCGCCGCCTCCGGGCGTTGGGCGCGGGCAGCTAGTCCGCCAGCGCGAGCACCCGCCGCCACTGCGCGGCGGTCAGCGGAATCACGGACAGGCGCGGCACGCGCACGAGGGGCGAGCCGGCGAAGGCGCGGTCGGATTTGATCTGCGCCAGGGTCACCGGCCGCGCGAGTCGCCGTCCGGCCCGCAGCTCGATCACGACGAGCTTCGGGTCCTTCTTTTTGGGGTCCGGGAACGGCGCGCCCGCGACCTTCGCCAGCCCCACGGCCGCCTTTTCCTTCCCCGTGTGGTAGATCGCGACCTCGTCGCCCGGCCGCATCGTGCCGATGTTGCGCAGCGCGACGGGGTTCTTCACGCCGTCCCACACCGTGGTGCCGTCGCGCTCGAGATCGGCGTGCGCATACACCGTCGGTTCGGTCTTCAGTATCCAGTAGTTCGGCATCGCTCCTCTAGCAGAACGGGGTGGCCCACTGCACGATGGCGTCGGCCAGATCGTGCAGCACTTTCGCGTCGGTGAGGCCAGAGCGCTTGAGTACGTGAAACGAGTGGTCCGCGCTCTCGACGAGATGCAGCGCGGCGCGACGGCCCAGCCGCTGCCACGACGGGCCGCAGCAGGTCGAGCTCGGCGAACCCGTCCCGCGTGCCCTGGAGAAACAGCATGGGGACGGCGACGGCGTCGAGGTGGTCGGCGCGGTGCGTGCCCGGCCGTCCCGGGGGGTGGAGCGGGAATCCGAGGAACACGAGCCCCCGCACGCCCGGCAACGGCTGCTCGGACTGCGCGGTCGAGGTCATGCGCCCGCCCAGTGACTTGCCGCCGGCGAACCGGGGCAGATCCGGCACGAGCCGGGCTGCCTCCTCGACCGCGGCCCGTACGCCCGCGACGAGCGCGCCCGGCGGATCGGGCCGGCGGCGCCGCGCGTCCATGTAGGGGAACTGGTAACGGAACGTCGCGATGTCCCGCTCGACCAGCCGGGCGGCGATCGCGTTGAGGAACGGATGCCGCATGCCGGCGCCGGCTCCGTGCGCGAGCACCAGCAGGCCGCGCGGCGCGGGCGGGCGGTCCAAGAGCCCCGACACGCGCGCGTCACCGACCGCGAACTGGACCGACTGCTGCGTGGACATGTCGTTACAGCCGCTCGTGCAGCCGCTCGAGCGCCCCCACGAGATCCGGTTTCTCGTCGAGCACGGGCAGCAATGGATCCGTCCCGAGTTTCTTCATGCGCGCGGGCGCCGTCTTGATCGTGAACTTCTTGATGTCGAGCTTGGGCGTCACTTCGCGCCACGCCAGCGGCATGGACACGGGCGCGCCGGGCAGGGGCCGCACGGCGAACGGCGCCACGATCAGCCGGCCGTGGCCGTTCTGCACGTAGTCCACATAGACCTTCCCGCCGCGCCGCGAGACCTGGCGCGTGATCGTCGCGATCTCCGGCAGCTCCGTGGAGATCACGCGGGCCAGCAATCCGCCGAGCGTGCGCGACTGCTCGTAGGTCACCTGGCGGCCGAGCGGCACCAGAACGTGCAGCCCGGACGACCCGCTGGTCTTGACGTACGTGGGCAGGCCGATCTCGTCGCACAGCGCGTGCAGCGCCCTGGCCACGGCCACCACGTCGGTGAACGGAGCCCCCTTGGGATCGAGATCGAGGATGCACCAGTCGGGCGTTTCGAGCGCCTGCACCCGCGACGACCAGATGTGCAGCGGAATCGCCGCCATGTTCGCGATATACGAGAGCGCCGCCGCGTCGTCGCACACGAAGTATTCCAGCTCGCGGCGCGAGTCCTCGCTCCAGATGGTCACGGTGCGGACGAATTGCTGGGCGTACTTGGGCGCGTCCTTCTGGAAGAACGACTTGCCGTCGATCCCGTCCGGGAATCGCGTGAGCACCAGCGGCCGGTCGGTCAGGTACGCCAGCATCCACGGCGCGATGGCGCGGTAGTACTCGATCAGGTCGCCCTTGGTGTAGCCGTCCTCGGGCCAGAAGACCTTGTCGAGGTTCGTGAACTGAATCGAGGGACGGGGGACGGGGGATGAGGGACGGGTGGCGAGCTCGTCCACTCCTCCCTCGTCCCCCGTCCCCCATCCCTGCCTCACGCACTCCCCCGGCTTCTTGTCGTCGCGAAACCGCAGGAACACCGGGTGGCGCAGCAGGCCCTCGTCGGTCCGCTCCTTGAACCGCACTTCGACCACGAGCTCGGGCTCGACCCAGCCGTGCTCCGTGCCCGCCGGCAGCGGGCCGGTGCACGGCGGCTCGGCGCGGGTAAGGCGCGCCAGGTCGGCGGCGACCTCCTGCAGCTGCTGCGCCGTGAAGCCGCTGCCCGCGCGCCCCGCGTAGGTCAGCTCGCCGTCCACGTAGTCCGCCAGGTGCAGCGCGCCGAACCCGCCGCGCGAACCCTGCGGCGCCGTGTACCCGACCACGACGAAGTCATCCACGCGGTCAGCCCGGATCTTCAGCCAATTGGCCGACCGTCCCGCGCGATACGGCGCGTCGGCTTTCTTCGCCATGATGCCTTCGAGCCCCATGCGCTCGGCCTGGCCAAAGAGCGCGACCCCGTCGCCGAAATGCTCGCAGTACTTGAGCGGTCCCGCCTGCGGCAGCAGCTTCGCGAGCAGCCGCTTGCGCATGTCGAGCGGGAGGGGGCGGACGTCGAAGCCCTCCACCGCGAGCAGGTCGAACAGGAACAGCGAAGCGGGCGCATCCACCGCCGCGCGCCGGATCTCGATCGCGCCCGAGAGCCGCGCGCGGTTCTGGAGCCGCTGGAACGACGGCCGCCCGGCCTCGTCGAGGATCACGAGCTCGCCATCGATCACCAGCCCGTCGAACGGTAGCGCCTTGATCGCGCGCGCCAGCTCGGGGAACGCAGGCGTCGCGTCACGCCCGTTGCGGGTCAGGAGCTTGGGCTCGCCGTCCTCGCGCGCGACGCGCATGCGGTAGCCGTCGAGCTTGGCCTCGAAGACCCACCCCGGCTTGGTGAACGGCTCCGCGCGGGTCTCGGCGAGCATCGGCTCGCACTCGGCAGCCGTTACGGCGCGCTGCGGCGCGCCGAGCTTCTTCAGCTCGCGGCGCAGCGGCGCCGCGCGATCGGCCCCGTCGCGCAGCTCCTCGACCGTGAGCCCCGAGAGGACCGAGCCCTGCGGGAAATCGTCGCCGTTCTTCCCGACGTAGCCGTCCCGCTCCTTGATGAACAGCCACTCCTTCTGTGCGCGCTTGATCTTCACCAGAGTCCAGCGTCCGCGCAGCTTGTGGCCCCGCAGCTCGAACAGCAGCTTCCCCTTCACGATCCCTTCGACCGGGTCCTCGAGCGGCACCCATGTGCCCCGATCCCACACGATCACGGCCCCCGCCCCGTAGTTCCCTTCCGGGATGATCCCCTCGAAATCGCCGTACTCGATGGGATGGTCCTCGACGTGCACCGCCAGCCGCTTGTCGGCCGGGTTGCGCGACGGTCCTTTGGGCACGGCCCACGACTTGAGCGCCCCTTCCATCTCGAGCCGCAGATCGTAGTGCAGGTGCGAGGCGGCGTGCTTGTGCACGATGAAACGGCGACCGGGCGGGGCGGCCGAAGTGCCCGACGGCTCGGGGGTTGCCCCAAGCGTCCGCTTGGCGCGGTACGCCGTCAGCGAGTCGGGCTTGGACTTGCGCGTTGCGGCCATCTCCCCACTTTCCTATGGTACGCCCCCCACCCAGATCGGCGGGACCCCATGGCTGCGCATTCCATCGGATCGGCCACGATCGCGTTCGGCCTCGTGTCCGTTCCCATCAAACTCTACTCCACGGGCGAGCCGGCGGCGAGTATCTCGTTCAACTGGCTGCACAAGCAGTGCGGCTCGCGCCTGAAGCAGCAGTACATGTGCTCCAAGGACGGCGAGAAGGTCGAGAAGGACGAGATGATCAAGGGATACGAGTTCTCCAAGGGCCAGTACGTCACCTTCACGCCCGAGGAGCTCAAGACGCTGGAGGAGAAGGGGACCGGCTCGATCGACGTCACGGAGTTCGTGGACGCGGCGCTGGTAGACCGGCTCTACGCCGACAAGAGCTACTTCCTCGGGCCCGACAAGGGCGGCGAGCGCGCCTACAAGCTGCTCGGCGAGGCCCTGAAGAAGACGGGCCGCGTCGCCATCGGCCAGTACGCCGCACGCGGCAAGCAGTATCTCATCATGATCCGGCCGCTCGACGGCGGGCTCGTGCTCGAGCAGCTGCGCTACGCCAACGAGGTCCGCTCGATCGCAGACGTGGGCCTGCCCAAGACCGAAGTGAAGAAAGCCGAGCTGGACCTGGCGCTGCAGCTGATCAACCAGGCGGTGTCGGACGCGTTCCGGCCCGAGGCGTACGAGGACAATGCGCGCAAGCGCATCAAGGAGCAGATCGACCGCAAGGTCGAGGGCCAGGAGATTCTCGAGGAGCCCGAGGAAGCGCCCAAGACGCAGATCATCGACCTGATGGAGGCGCTCAAGGCGAGCCTCGCCCGCGGCGGCGCGAAGGGCGAGCGCAAGCCGGCGAAGCGCGTCGAGCGCAAGGGCGCCGCGAAGAAGGAGGCCGCTGCCGCACCCAAGCGCAAGGTCGCGAGCCGGTGAGGTGAAGGGCTACACCACCGAGGACGTCGCCAGGCTCATCGGACTTTCGGCCGCCCGGGTGCGCGGCTTCGCCCGTGACGGCTTTCTCACGCCGGGCCGCGGCGCCCGCGGCGAGCTGCTGTTTTCCTTTCAGGATCTCGTCATCCTCCGCACCGCCAAGGGCCTCGTCGCGGCCCGGATTCCCACCCGGCGCATTCGCACCGCCCTGCGGCGGCTGCGCGAGCAGCTGCCGCGCGGGCGGTCCCTCGCCGAGCTGCGCATCACCGCCGAGGGCGACCGCATCGTGGTGCAGGACGGCAGCGAGGCGTGGAACCCCGAGTCCGAACAGATCCAGCTCGACTTCGCGGTCGCCGATCTGGCCAGCCGCGCCCGCCCCCTCGCGCGGCGCGCGGCCGCCGTGGCGCGGCGCGCCGAGCAGACGCTCGGCGCCGAGGACTGGTACGAGCTGGGCCTCGAGCTGGAGGCGGTGGATCCGGTCGAAGCCCGCGACGCCTACCGCCGGGCGCTCGAGCTCGACGCCCATCACGCCGACGCCCACGTCAACCTGGGCCGCTTGTTGCAGGAGGGTGGACTCGTGGCCGAGGCCGAGCGGCACTACCGGCAGGCCCTGCGCGACGAGCCCGATCACGCGACCGCGGCGTTCGACTTGGGCATCGTCCTTGGAAGACCTGGGCCGGCCCGCCGACGCGATCGAGGCCTACCGGCTCGCCCTGCACGGCGACCCGCGCAATGCGGACGCGCACTTCAATATCGCGCGCCTGTACGAGGGCGCCGGCAAGCGGGCCGCCGCGTTGCGGCACTACTCGACCTATCGCCGGCTGAACGGAGGAGAATGACGGACATGCGCGTGCGCGTCGGCACGTCGGGCTACGCGTATAAGGAATGGAAGGGGACCTTCTACCCGGAGAAGCTCCCGGCCGACGGATTCCTCGCGTACTACGCGGGGAAATTTCCCGCCGTCGAGATCAACAACACGTTCTACCGGATGCCGACGGAGAAACTGCTGCTGCAGTGGGCGGACCAGGTGGCGGACGGCTTCACCTTCGTGCTGAAGCTGTCCCAGAAGATCACCCACTTCAAACGGCTCAAGGACGTCGGCGACGAGGTGTCGTATTTCGTCCGGACGGCCACGGCGCTGGGTGACAAGCTGGGCCCCACCCTGGTGCAGCTGCCACCCAACATGAAGAAGGACACCCAGCGCCTCGTGGACTTCCTCGGGCTCTTCCCGTCTCGCTGGAAGGCCGCGGTCGAGTTCCGCCACGCGTCGTGGCTCGCGGAAGACGTGTACGACGCGCTGCGGGCACGCGATGCGGCGCTGTGCGTCGCCGATACCGACGAGGACGAAGGCGACGCGAAGCGATCGCCGGCGATCGTCGCCACCGCGTCCTGGGGGTATCTGCGCCTCCGCCGCGAGAAGTACGACGCGCGCCTCCTGAAGCAGTGGGCCGCGCTGGTCGGCGAGCAGGCGTGGGGCGACGCGTACGTCTTCTTCAAGCACGAGGACGCCGGCGCCGGCCCCAAGCTGGCCGCCAAGTTCCAGGCGCTGTTCTAGCACCTCTCGCGCGAAAACGATGACGCTGGGGACGGGCACACTCCCTACCGTGGCGCGTGTGGTCCCCTTGCGTACTCGGCACGGCCGAGCGGACAATTCGCCCATGGCCGCTCCCACGTACTGGACCGCGGACATGGTCCGGGCCCTCCCCGACGACGGCAACCGCTACGAGGTCGTGTGGGGGGAGCTGCTCGTGACCCCCGCGCCCCGTCCTTGGCACCAGATCGTGCTCGGCCGGCTCCAGTTCGCGCTCCAGAAGTACCTCGAGGGCCATCCGACGGCGTACCTCCTGGCCTCCCCCGCGGACATCTCGTGGGGCCCGGACATCCTCGTGCAGCCCGACCTATTCGTGGTCCCCCTCGCCGAGCTGCGCACGCTCGAGTGGCACCGGATCAAGGGCGTCATGCTCGCCATGGAAGTGTTGAGCCCATCCACCGCGCGCTACGATCGCTTCACCAAACGCCGCCTCTATCAGACGGTGGGGATTCCGCACTACTGGGTCGTGGATCCCGCCGAGCGGGCGATCGAGGTCTGGACGCCGGAGGCGACGACGCCCGCGATCGAGCGCGAGCGTCTCGCCTGGTCCCCATCCGACGGCGATCCGCACTTCACCCTCGAGCTCGGCGAGCTGTTCCGTCCCGTCTGAGCGGCGACTTTTCGCCGCCATTGTGTTAGCGTAGGTGCCGATGCCTGCGTCAGCACCCCGCCTCGTTTCCAAGTCCCTCTTCCTCGCCGGCGTGCAGTGCCTCAAGCTCCTGTGGTGGCGGGCGCACGAGCCCCGGGCGCCCGAGCTCGTGCCGACGCCCGACCAGCAGGCGCGCTTCGACGCCGGCCGCCGGGTGGGCGAGGTGGCGCGCCAGTACGTGCCGGGTGGCGCGTTGATCGGGTATCGGCACTGGGAGATCGACCAGAAGCTCGCGGAGACCCGCGCGGCGCTCGCCGACGGCGCGTCGACGATCTACGAGGGGGCCCTGGCGGGCGACGGCGCCTACGCCGCGGTGGACATCCTCGAGCGCCGCCGCGACGGGGTCGGGCTGATCGAGGTGAAGTCGTCCACTTCGGTCAAGAAGGAACATCTGCCGGACGTGGCGTTCCAGCTGCACCTCGCCCGCGCGAGCGGCCTCGACGTGCGCGGCGCCGAGGTGATGCACCTGAACCGGGAATGCCGCCACCCCGACCTGAGCAACCTGTTCACGCGGACCGACGTCACCGATGACATCGGGCACTGGCTGCCCCAGGTCCCCGAGATCGTCGCGGCGCAGCGGGACGCCCTGGCCGGACCGCTCCCGGACGTGGCGATCGGCGAGCACTGTTTCGAGCCCTATGAGTGCCCGTTCTTCAAGCGCTGCTGGCCCGCCTGGCCCGAGCACCACATCTCGACGCTCTACCTGATGCGCCGGCGGGTGCTCGAGCTCGAAGCCAAGGGCTATCGCTCGATCCACGATCTCCCGGGCGAGCTCCGGCTCAACCCGATGCAGGCCCGCCAGGTGCGCGCCGTGAACAGCGGATCGCTCGTCGTCGAGCCGGGGCTGGTCGACACACTGCGCGAGTTCGAGCGCCCGCTCGCGTTCATCGACTTCGAGACGATCGCGCCGGCCATTCCCGTCTGGCCGGGCTGCCGGCCGTGGGAGAACGTGCCGGTGCAGTTCAGCGTGCACCTCGAGCAGCCAGGCGGCGGCTGGCGGCACGAGCAGTGGCTCGCGGAGGGACCCGGGGACCCGCGGCCGGAGCTGGCCGAGCGACTGGTCGCGGCGTGTCGCGACGCGCGGGCGTTGGTGGCCTATCACGCCAGCTTCGAGCGGGACTGCCTGCGGGTGCTGGCGCTCGCCGCGCCGCACCTCGGGCCCGACCTGGGCGAGATGGAGCTGAAGCTGCGCGACCTGCTGCCGGCGGTGCGCAATCACGTGTATCACCCCGATTTCCGCGGCAGCTTCTCGCTCAAGAGCGTGTTGCCGGCTTTGGTCCCCGAGCTGACCTACGACGATCTCGACGTGCGGGACGGCGCGCGCGCGACCGTCGAGCTGTGGCGTCTCGTCTTCGAGCACGCGACGCTGGGCGCCCGGCAGACGGCACGACTGCGACAGGCGCTGCTCGCCTACTGTGAGCGCGACACGTGGGCGATGGTGAAGCTGCTCGAGCGGCTGCGGGAGCTGGCCGCCACGCTCGTCGTGGCGCCGACCGCCGTGGAGGCCGACGAGGGGGAGGCACGCGAGTTCGATCTACAGCCGGCGCCCGCACTGCTGCGGCGCACGCGCGGTCGGGCGGCGCTCAAGCCGGCACCGCGTGCGGTGCAGCTCGACCTGGGGCTGTGACGCATTACGCCCCGACCTCGATGCGCTGCACGTCCCGGAACGCCTCGTCCGACAGCCACGGCGGGAGCATGGGGGAACCGGGATGCGTCGCCATGGGGAATCCTCGCGGGGCTCGGGTCGGTGGCGCGTGCGCCGTAATTGGTGAAAGTTCCGGGCGTGCGCCAGCCCCCCACAGCGACGAAGGACGACGCCCGGCGGGCCAGGACGCGCGTGCGGGCCTACTTCGCCGCGTTGCCGACCGATGCGCGCAAGGCCCTGCGGGCGCTCCGCGCCGCCATTCGCGCCGCCGCCCCTGGCGTGACCGAGGCCTTCGGCTACGGGATTCCCGCGTTCACACTCGACGGACGTTTCCTCGTCTATTACGCCGCGTGGAAGCGTCACTACAGCCTGTATCCCATGACCGCCGCGGTCCGGCGCGCGCACGCCGCCGCGCTCGAGGCGTACGAGACCTCCAAGGGAACGGTCCGTTTCCCGATCGGGACGCCGATCCCAACGGCGTTGGTGCGGCGACTCGTCAAGGCACGAATCGTCGAGTTGCGCGCCAGGGGCAAGTGAATCTTTGTAAGACCCCTTCAGCGCGATTTCCGGGATTCTTCACGACGCGGGGGCTAGACTGATCCTCGCGTAGGGGCCCGGCACGGAGAACGGTGCTCCGGGCACCACACAGGGCCGGGCAGTCGACGGCCGCTTGGGGATGGACGGGGGTCCATCCGCCGGGTCCCCTACGCAGTTTCATCGCCCGCCCGGTCCGGGGACCGGGCGGGTGTTTTTTTCAGCGCACGAGGACCGCCGGGACGTCCTGCTCTCGCACCAGCCGATTGAACGCCGGCACTCCCGCATCCAGCACCGCCCGCAACCGGTCGAGCTGCACCTGGAGCGCGGCGGACAGCTCCTCGAACACAGCCACCGCCTGGTCGGTCGGCCGCGCGTCGGCGCGCGCCACGATCCCCGTGAGCGCCGCGAGCTTGTTGTTGAGGCGGATAGGATAGTTCAGCGGATCCTGGCTGCTGCGGTTCTGCGTCTGGTAGATCTCCTGCTCGATCGCCGTCAACTGCGCTGTGAGCGAGTCCGCGGCCTGCGCGATCGCCCGCCCGGCCCCGTCGGAGCCCCGGCCCGCCCGCGCCGCGTTCGCTTCGATCTGCTGGCGCACGTCGCGAATGCCCCGCACGGCGTCGTTGGCCGCCGTCACCCGGTCGCGGATGCGCAGCAGCAGGTCGAACTGCTGGCGCAGGTCCTCGTCGCTCGCGTCCGCCCGCGGATCCCGCCGCACCGTGAGCTCCTGCGTCGCGCTCCAGGTGCCGACGCGGAGCCGCACTCGGTAAGTCCCCGGCACCGCCACCGGCCCCTGCAGGCCCCCACCCCAAAGGATCATGCCCGGGAACCGGCTGGCGTCGGGGTAGCGCAGGTTCCACACGAAGCGGTTCATCCCCACCCACACCTCGAGCGAGTCGGACGGCCGCGCGGGCCGGTTGGAGAACGTACGGATCACCGAATCGCGCGCGTCCACGAACTCGAGCTGGACCGCGGAGTCGGGCACCGCGCGCAGGTAGAAATGCACCACCGCACCGCTCGGCGGATTGCGCCCGACGCCGGGGCTCGCGCCGCCGAAGCCGCCACCCCCCCGCAGCCGGTGGACGTCGCGCGGGCGGAACAGGTGCCGGCCCGTCCGGGTGACGTCGGCCGACAATTGGTGCAGCGGCGTCAGGTCGTCCAGCACCCAGAACGAGCGGCCGTGGGTCGCGGCGATCAGGTCGTGCTCCTTGACGACCAGGTCGTGGATCGGCGTGACCGGCAGGTTGCGCTGCAGCGACTGCCAGCTCGCACCCGCGTCGAGCGACACGTAGACGCCGAACTCGCCGCCGGCGTACAGCAGCCCGCGCCGCGCCGGGTCCTCGCGCACCACGCGCACGAAGTGATGCGCGGGAATCCCCGCGACGATGCGCTGCCAGCTGCGGCCGTAGTCGGTCGTCCGTACACGTAGGGCCGGAAGTCGTCGAGCTTGTAGCGCGTCGCCGCCACGTACGCCGTCCCGGCATCGTGCGGCGATGCCTCGATGATCGATGATCAGGCTCCACTCGGGCAGGTCGCGTGGCGTGACGTTCGTCCAGCTGCGGCCGCCGTCGCGCGTGACGTGGACCAGACCGTCGTCCGAGCCGGCCCAGATCGTGGCGGCGTCGTGCGGCGACTGGCGCCACCGCGAAGATCGTCCCGTAGTACTCGACGCTGGTGTTGTCCTTGGTGATCGGGCCGCCCGACGGGCCCTGCTTCGACTTGTCGTTGCGGGTGAGGTCGCCGCTGATCGCCTCCCAGCTCTGGCCCTCGTTGGTGGTGCGGAACAGCACGTTGCCCGCGGCGTACAGCACGTTCGGGTCGTGCGGCGAGGCGACGATCGGGAAACGTCCACTGAAACCGGTACTTCAGCTCGCCCGCGCCCCAGCCCATCGGGTTCTCGGGCCACACCGATGACGGCGCGCTCCTGCCCGGTGCGGCGGTCGCAGCGGCCGATGTAGCCGCCGTAGCAGCCCGCGTAAGACGACGTCCGGATCGTCCGGCTCGCGCGGCGATGTAGCCGCTCTCGCACCCAGCCACCGGGTACCAGTCGGCGCGCGCCGATCGCCGACCCGTCGGCACGGCTGGCGATGCACACGGTCGAGTTGTCCTGCTGCGCGCCGTAGATCCGGTAGGGGAAGTGGTTCGTCGGTGGTGACGTGATAGAACTGCGCCGTCGGCTGGTTGTCCTGCCCCGTCCAGCTCGCCCCGCCGTTGAACGTCACGTTGGCGCCGCCGTCGTTGCCCTCGACCATCCGGCTGCGGATCGTCAGGCGCGATCCACAGGTCGTGGTTGTCGCCGTGCGGCGTGCGAACCTGCGTGAAGGTGCTGCCCCCATCCTCCGACGTGTGGAACCCGACGTTCAGCACGTAGACCGTCTCGGGATCCTTCGGGTCGGCGTGGATGTGGGTGTAGTACCAGGCGCGCTGGCGCAGGTTGCGGTCGTCGTTGGTGCGCGTCCACGTCTCGCCCGGCGTCGTCCGAGCGGAAGACGCCGCCGTCCTCGGCCTCGACGATGGCCCACACACGCTCGGGACGGGCGTGCGCCACCGTCACCCCGACCTTCCCCACCACCCCGCTCGGCAGTCCCGGGACGACGGGTCAGCTCGGTCCAGGTGTCGCCGCCGTCGGTGGACTTCCACAGGCCGCTGCCGGGCCCGCCGCTCTCGAGCGCTCCACGGCGTGCGCCGGGCCTGCCAGAAACGCCGCGTACAGCACGCGCGGGTTGGTCGGATCCATCGCGAGATCGACGGCGCCGGAGTTCTCGTCCTCGAACAGCACCCGCTGCCAGGTGGCGCCGCCGTCGCGCGAGCGGAACACGCCGCGCTCGGTCGTTGGGTCCGAACGCGTGGCCCAGCGCGGCGACGTACACGAGATCGGGGTTGGATGGATGCACCCGGATGGCACCGATCTGGCCCGCGTCGGCCAGACCGACGTGCGTCCACGTCTTCCCCGCGTCGGTCGAGCGGTACATCCCGTCCCCGGCGAGACGTTGCCGCGGATGCGGCGACTCGCCCGTCCCGACGTAGACGACGTTGGGATCGGACGGGGCGACGGCGATCGCCCCGATCGATCCCGCCGTCAGGTGCCTGTCCGCCACCGGGAACCAGCTGAGACCGGCGTCCACCGTCTTCCACACGCCGCCGCCCGTCGCGCCGAAGTAGTACACGAGCGGTTCTCCCTCGACGCCCGCCACCGCGGCCACGCGGCCACCGCGGAACGGCCCGATCTCGCGCCATTCGAGCGAGCCGAGGAGCGCGGTGTCGAGCGGAGCGAGCGTTTGAGCTGAAACGACGGACGAGACGGACGAGACGGACAGGACGGACAAGACGGACAAGACGGACAGGACGGACGGGACGGACGGGACGGACGGGACGGACGAGACGGACAGGGCGGACATGACGGCGGCTCTCCTGGCGAACGGTGAACGCGGCCCAGAATGTCGCCCGCTCACCCGCCCGACGCCAGGCGCTCGAATCCGGACTCGACCCTCGCCCGCAACCGGTCGGCCTCGGCGTACTGGCGGCCCGCGTTGTTCAGGTGGGTCCCCACCTTGTCGTACGCCTCCCAGAACGCCGCGAACTGCTGGCGCAGCGCGCCGATGCCGTCCATGATCTCCCGCGCGCTCGCCTCGACCTCGAGGCCCTTCAGGCCGTGCAGGATCACCATGAGATACGCGTAGAACGTGTGCGGCGATACCGGCACAACGCGCCGCTGCAGCGCGTAGCCGATGGCACTCGTGTCGTCGTCTGCCGCGGCGTCGCGCACGAACGCCTCGTAGTACACGTTCTCGGCCGGTACGTACATCAAGGCGAACTCGAAGGTGCCCTCGTCAGGGCGGACGTACTTCTCCGCGATCTCGTCCACCCGTCCTTTCACTGACCGCACGAACTGGCGCCGCTCGCGTTCCCGCTCGTCGTCGCCCGTCGCGTTCAGCATCCGGCGGCACGCCTCGAGCGGGAACTTGGCGTCCACCGGGACCAGCCGTCCGCCGATGCGCAGCACCGCGTCGACGCGCTCGCCGGAGCGGAAGGCGTGCTGCATGGTCACCGCTGCGTCGGGTAACACTTGCCGCACGAGGTCCTCGAGCCACAGCTCGCCCAGCGTGCCGCGCAGCTTGGGCACCTGGAGCAGCTGCTGCACGTCGGCGACCGTGGCGCCCAGGGCCTCGACCCGCCGCGTCGCCTCGGCCAGGGCGCCGAGCCGTTCGCGCACGTCCGCGAGCACGGCGGACTGGTCGCGGGCTCCCTCCTGCACCGCCGCGGGCAGCGCCCGCTGCGCCGCGGCCAGCTCGTCGAGCCGGCGCCGCAGCTCGACCAGCTGCTGTTGCAGCAGGGCCGCCGCGGGATCGGGCCGCCGCGCGAGGAGCACGAGCAGCAGGACGAGGACGAGCGCCATCCCGGCGACCAGCACCAGCTGTATGGTGAACGACACGCGGAACCCTCCCGGACCCGGCCGGTGTAACTTAGTCGCCATGAGAGACACGGGGCCCCTTTTCCTGCTGTTGCTCGGCGCCCTCGCCTGTCGGGACGCCGCGCGGCCGCTGCGCGCCGCGGCGCAGGCGGCGGCGCGGGACACTCTGAGCGCCCGGATCACGGCCGCGCGCCGGTCCGTGATCAGCGAGGCGGCCGCACGGGTGGCGCCGGCGGTCGTGAGCGTCAACGTGCTGCGCCGCGAGCGGCGCATCACCCGCGACCCGTTCGAGTGGTTCCTCATGCCGCGCGGCGCCGAGCGGCTGGTCGAGGGCGTGGGCTCCGGGTTCATCATCTCGGCGGACGGCGTGGTGATCACGAACCAGCACGTCACCCAGGGTGCCGAGCAGATCGTCGTGACCACGCGGGAGGGCCAGGATTACGCCGCGACCCTGCTCGGCGAGGACCCGCTCACGGATATCGCGGTGCTCAAGCTCGAGGGTCGCGACCTGCCGACCGCGCCGGTGGGGCGCAGCCACGACCTCGCGATCGGCGAGTGGGTCGTGGCGATCGGCAACCCGTACGCCTACCTCCTCGGCAACACCGAGCCGAGCGTGACCGCGGGCGTGGTGAGCGCGACGAACCGCAACCTCCTGCCGTCTGGCGACCAGCAGGGCGTGTACGTGGGGATGATCCAGACCGACGCGGCGATCAATCCCGGCAATTCGGGCGGGCCCTTGGTCAATGCGCTGGGCGAAGTCGTCGGCGTCAACAGCTCCATTTTCTCCACGTCCGGTGGTTCGATCGGCATCGGGTTCGCGATCCCGATCGAGCGCGCGGTGCGGGTAGCCGACGAGCTGCGGCGCCACGGCGGCGTGCGGCGCGCGTGGGCCGGGCTCGACGTGGCGGGGGCCGACGATCTGCGCGACTGGAAACGCGCGGGGGGATTGCGGGTGACGGGCGTCGCGCCCGGCGGCCCCGCGGCGCGCGCCGGGCTCGCCGAGGGCGACGTGCTGCTCGCCGCCGGCGCCCGGCGCCTCCGCACGTTCCTCGATTGGGAGGGCGTCCTGCTGGACGCTGGGCCGGGTGACGTCGTCGCCGTCTCCTACCGTCGTGGGTCGGGCGCGGAGCGCACCGCGCGCATCGCCGTCGCCGACCTCCCCACCAGCGTCGCGGCCAAGGTCTCGGTGCTCGAGGGGCTCAAGGTGATCACCTTGACGCCCGCCGTGCGGCAGGAGCGCGGCGTGCAGAGCCAGCGAGGAGCGCTGATCTACGAGGTCGGCGGCGACATCCAGCGCATCACCCAGCTCCGGCCCGGCGACGTCGTCTTCCAGGTGAACCGCACGCCGATCGCGGGCGCGGAGGACCTGGAGCGTGCCATCACCGACGCGGCGGGACGGGGTGCGATCACCCTGTGGTTCGAGCGGCGCGGCGCCACCTGGCGCTCGACGTTCTCGGTGCGATGACGGACGCGGGGATCGGCGAACGCGGAGCCGGCCACGCCCTGCGGGAGCCCGGCGGCATCCTCCTCGTGTCGTGCTACGAGCTGGGGCGCCAGCCGCTCGGGACGGCGTGGCCCGCGGCGTTCCTCGAGCGCGCCGGGTTCGCTCCCGACCAGATCGACCTGAGCGTGGACGCCCTCGATCCCGCGCGCGTGCGGCGCGCGCGGCTCGTCGCGTTCTCCGTTCCGATGCACACCGCCCTGCGCATCGGTGTGGCGGCCGCCCGGCGCGTCCGCGCCCTCAACCCGCAGGCTGCCCTCGTGTTCTACGGGCTATACGCGCTGCTCAACGCCGACTACCTGCGCGCGGAGGGAGCCACGACCGTGCTCGCGGGAGAATCCGAGTCGGCCCTCCTGCATCTCGCCGAGCGGCTCGCGCGCCCTGCGGACGGCGCGGCGCCACCCATCCAGTCCGTCCTCACGCGCCTCGATTTTCCGGTACCGAGCCGCGCCGCGCTGCCGGCGCTCGGCCGCTATGCCGCGCTCGAGCGCGGCGGCCAACGCTCGCTCGCGGGCGCCGTCGAGGCGAGCCGCGGGTGCCTCCATACCTGCCGCCACTGCCCGATCCCGCCGGTGTACGGCGGCCGCTTCTTCGTCGTTCCGCCGGACGTCGTGCTCGCGGACGTACGACAGCTGGTCGCGGGCGGCGCCCGCCACATCACGTTCGGCGACCCCGACTTCCTCAACGGCCCGGGCCACGCGCGGCGGGTCGCGCGGGCCCTGCACGCCGAGTTTCCAGACGTCACGTTCGATTTCACCGCCAAGGTCGAGCACCTGCTGCGGCACCGCGCCCTGCTTCCCGAGCTCCGAGATCTGGGCTGCATCTTCGTGGTGTCGGCCGTGGAATCGCTGTCGAACCGCGTCCTCGCGATCCTCGACAAGGGACACGATGCCGCCGACGTGCGGATCGCCGTGGGCCTGCTGCGTGACTCCGGGATCGCACTCCGGCCCACCTTCGTGCCGTTCACGCCCTGGACCACGCGCGCGGACTACATCGAGTTGTTCGAGTTCGTCGCCGCCGAAGAGTTGGTGGAGCACGTGGACCCCATGCAGTACGCGCTGCGGCTGCTCGTGCCGCCGGGATCGCTGCTGCTCGACCGGCCCGAGCTCGCGCCGCACCTGGGAGAGCGCGACGTGGAAGGGTTCAGCTATCGCTGGGTCCATCCCGACCCGGGGATGGACGCGCTGCAACAACAGGCGATGCGGCGCGTGCGGGAGGCCGCCGGGCGCGACGCGCCGGCCGTGGCCGCGTTCGCCGAGCTGTGGGCGCTGGCGCGAGCGGCGGGCGGGCGGGCGGCGCCGCCGGGCGCGCGAGAGTGGACCGTCGCCCGCCCACGGCCGCCGCGGCTCACCGAGCCGTGGTTCTGCTGAACAGAGCCCAGCGAGAGCCAGTTGGGCTCTGTGGATCCCGAGGGCGGTGGCTGGATGGAGACGAGCGATTGAGGTCACGCGCAACGCTCGCGCCCCGCCAGCGCGCGGTGCTCGCGGCCGTCTGCGACACGCTGATCCCGCCCATCGACCGCCCGAGCGACCCCGCCGGGTTCTTCGGGGCCACCGCCGCCGACGCGGGCACGCTCGAACGGTCCGAGGGGCTCGTCGGCCTAATCGCCGATCCCCGCGCCCGCGCCCGGCTGACGCTGCTGCTCGACATGCTCGGCAATCCGGTCGCCAACCTGATCCTGAGCGGGCGTTTCGGCGCGCTGCACCGGATGCCACCGGAGCGGCGGCTCGCCGTGCTGCGCTGCTGGGCCTATTCCCGCGTCGCCCTCAAGCGGGCCGGGTTCCAGGCACTGAAGCGCCTCACGCAGCTGGCCTACTACGGCTGGCCAGCTCGTGACGGAACGCACCCCGCCTGGTCGGCCACCGGGTATCCCGGGCCTCTGCCTCAGCCCGCGACCGGGCTCGTGCCCCTGCCGGTTTTTTCCATCGACCGGGACACGACGCTCGACTGCGATGTCGTCGTCGTCGGCTCCGGCCCGGGCGGCAGCGTCGCGGCCGCGCTTCTCGCCGAGGCGGGCAAGACCGTCGTCGTGCTGGAAAAGGGCCCGAACCCGGGGGCCCGCGACCTGACACACGTGGAAGGTGAGGCGCTGGGGTCCTACTACCTCGACCGTGGCCTCATCATGACGCAGAGCGGCTCGCTGCCGATCCTCGCGGGGAGCTGCCTGGGCGGCGGGTCGGTGATCAACTACACGACGGCCTTCAAGCTGCCCGACGCCACCCGCGCCGAGTGGGCGAAGCGCTCGGCGCTGCCACTGTTCGCGAGCGCGCGGTTCACCGAGTCGCAAGATCGCGTGTGGATGCGCATCGGGGCGGGTCGCCAATGGACCGCCCCCGGTCGGCGCGACCAGCTGCTCGAGCAGGGGTGCCGGGCGCTGGGCTGGCACGTGGACGTCATGGACCGCGCGGTGCGCGACTGCCGAGAGGATCCGGAGTGCGGCTACTGCGGATACGGCTGCCGCCACGACGCGAAGACGGCGTCGTCGTACCTGCGCGACGCCGCCCGGGCGGGCGCGCGCTTGGTGCCCCACTGCGAGGTCGCGCGCGTCCTGGTCGAGCGCGGGCGCGCGACCGGCGCCGAGGGCGTCGTGCGCGCAGCCGACGGCCGGCAGCATGCCCTGACGGTCCGGGCGCGCGCGGTGATCGTGGCGTGCGGCGCGATCTACACGCCGGCGGTGCTGGCGCGATCAGGCCTCGACAACCCCAACATCGGGCGCGGCCTGCGCCTGCATCCGGCGACCGGCGTCGTCGCGTTCTTCCCCGATCGGGTCGAGCCCTGGAGCGGCACCATCCAGACACGCTACTCGGACCAGTTCGCGGATCTCGACGGACGCGGCTACGGCGCGAAGCTCGAGACCGTGCCGATCCACTTCGCCATGCCGGCGAGCGCTCTGGGATGGAGCAGTCCCCGGCAGATCAAGGAGGATCTCGCGCGTCTCGGCCACCTCGGGATAGTGGGCATCCTGCTGCGCGACCGCGACGCGGGTCGCGTGGTCGTCGGCCGGGACGGGCGCCCACGGGCACACTACGAGCTGTCCGGCTACGACGCGGCCCACGTCCGGCGCGTGGTGCGTGGCGCCGCCGCAGTGCTCGCGGCGGCCGGGGCCACGGAGATCGTGAGCGTCCAGACCCCGCCCGCCCGCGCGCGGCCCGGCGCGCCCGGGTGGCTCGAGCGGTTCGGCGATGACGCCGACCGCCGCGGCTACACCAGGTGCCGGATGTCCTGGATCACGTTCCATCAGATGGCAACCTGTGCCATGGGCCGCTCCCCGCAGACGTCGGTGGTCGACGAGACCGGCGAAACGCACGGTGTCCGCGGGCTGTACGTGACGGATTCCAGCGCGTTCGTGACGTCCAGCGGCGTGAACCCGATGGTCACGATCATGGCGATCGCCGACCACGTCGCCCGCGGCATGATCGAAACCTGGTGAGCCGCGGCAAAGCCAAGTGGCATCTGCACTAGCGGGATAACGACGGCAACGCTCGGTATTCGGGCGTCGGGGCCCGAGTTGCTGCGCGCGCGGGTCGTGCTTTACTTGAGAATGCGCCGTCGCCCAGGGGTGGCGACGGCTCCCCCTGCCGGGAGGTGCGTATGGGCGGCGGGATCGCCAATGAGATGTGGCTCTCGGATGCCGACGAGCATATCCGGGAGGCTGAGTTGCAGCGCCGGATCTGGGACGAGCTCGAGCGCGAGCCAGCCCTCGACGCGAGCGACATTCGTGTCGCCGTTGCGGGCGTCGTCGCCACGCTGTCCGGTTTCGTCCGCAGCTATCCCGACAAGCTCGCCGCCGAGCACGCGACCGATCTGGTCCCCGGCATCCAGCACGTGGTGAACTCCATCGCCGTCGAGCCGGCGCCGGCCGATCGGCGCTCCGACGAAGCGATCGCCAACGCTGCGGCGGCGGCGCTCGAGTGGCACGTGCTCGTGCCGCCCGGGCACGTGAAGGTCAGCGTGGAGCGCGGCGTCGTACGTTTGACCGGACAAGTCGCGGCGGACGCACAGCGAGTGGCGGCAGTCGGCGTGGTGACGCATCTCCGTGGTGTGCGCGACGTCGATGACGCGCTGCAGATCGCCTGGACGTCGGGGGAGTGGCACCTGGGTCGGCGCGTGCACGAGGCCATCGAGCGGGACGGCCGGCTCCACGGCCGCCGCATCCGGGTCCGCGCGCAGGGCAGCCGGGTCGAGCTCCACGGCCAGGTCAAGTCGCTGGCCGAGCGCCAGGACGCGGTGGAGGTGGTCCGGGGGATCCCCGGGGTCACCGACGTCGTGGACCAGCTGCGCGTCAGATCCTAGAGCGCCGCGAGGTCGCCCTCGGGGTCCCAGCACGTCCGGCAGGTGCGGCGAACGCTGCGGAAGCCGCGACGAGCCCGGAGCCGTCGCCGACTACTTGGCGCGTTCCAGATACACCCCTTCGCGCGGGTTCACCCGCAACCGCTCGCCCTGGTTGATGAACTCGGGCACTTGGATCGTCACGCCGTTCGATAGCTTGGCGGGCTTCGTGCTCGCCGTCTTGGTCGCCGTTTTCATGACGGGCGTCGTCTCCACCACCTCGAGCTCCACCACCGACGGCAGCTCGATGCCGATGGGCTTCCCGTCGAGCCACTCCGCCAGCACGATCATCTCGGGCTGCAGCCATTCCGCGGAGTCGCCCACGGTTTCGTGGCTGAGGGTGTACTGGTCGTAGGTCTGAGTGTCCATCACGTGGGTCCCGGACTCGTCGCGGTACAGCACCTGGAACTCCTTGGTGTCGAGCCGCACGTCGTCCACGAACTCGGTCGTGCTGATGCGCTGGTCGAACGTGTTCCCGGTGACGAGGTTGCGGAACCGCACCTGGACGAACGCGCGCAGGTTCCCCGGCGTGCGGTGCTGGAAATCCATCACGCGGCACGGCTGGCCGTCGATCCGCAGGACGTGCCCGCGGCGAATATCCGTCGCCTTCATGGTGATCTGCTCCCGAAAATAAAGTGCACGGGCCGACCCGGTGGCCCGTGCGACCGGCGAGGAAGATACCCCGCCCGGGGGCGAATTCAAACCGGTCGCCCCAACGCCTCCAGCATCTCCGCGACGGAGGTGAACCGGACGCGAGGCCGCCCCGCGGGCTTGCCGCGCGCGGCCTCGGCCCCCTGCAACCGCAGCCAGTCGGCGAACGTCACCGCGGCGGGCTGCGCGCGCCGCACCAGCGCGAGCGCGGCGTCCGCCGAGCACGCAGACCCGGAGCCACCCTCCGGCCCGAGGTCCTCGAGCATCACCTGGGCGGTCTCGGCGGCGTCGGGCTTGTTGGTGCCGATCACCCCCGACGGCCCCCGCTTGATCCACCCGGCCACATACACGCCCGCGACCGGCGCGCCGCTCGCCGGATCCACCACCCGGCCCGCCCGGTTGGGCACGACCCCCGCCCGCTCGTCGAACGGCAGGCCGGCGAGCGGGACTCCCCGGTATCCCACCGACCGGAACACGAGGCCGACATCGAGATCCTCGTGCTCATCGGTCGCGACGGCGCGCGGCGCACCGTCGCGGCCCGCCTCGAGCCGGTTGCGGACGATGCGCAGGCCGCGCACCCGCCCGGTGCCGTCGCCGCGCAGCGCGACGGGCGAGACGAGAAAGCGGATCGTGAGCAGGCGCGGCTTCCCGGTGCGCGCCCGGCCGCTGAAGCCCTCCAGAATCTCGAGCTTCTTCATGGTGGCCGGGTCGCTCTCGGCGTCGAGCGCGGCGCGGCTCACCGGGTCGAGCGCGACCTCCTCGGGCAACACCCGCACGTCCGCTCCCGCCAGCTCTCCCAACTCCTTGACCTCGGCGTTGGTGAACGCCGCCTGGGCGGGCCCGCGACGCCCCAGCATCACCACTTCGCGCACGCGCGACACGCGCAGCGCGTCGAGCGCGTAGTCGGCGATGTCCGTCCCCGCCAGCTCCTCGACGGTGCGGCACAGGATCCGGGCCACGTCCACCGCCACGTTGCCCACACCCACCACTACCACCCGCTCCGCCGACAGATCGAACGTCCGGTCGCGGTAGTCCGGGTGGCCGTTGTACCACGCGACGAACTCGGTCGCGGCATGACTCCCCGCGAGATCCTCGCCCGGGATCCCCATCTGGCGGTCCGTCTGCGCACCGGTCGCGAACGCGACCTGGTCGTACTCCCGGCGCAGCGCCGCGAGCGTCACGTGCCGTCCGATCTCGACGTTGCCGAAGTAGCGGAACCGTGGATTCGCCGCCGTCTTGTCGAACACGCGCGTCACGTTGCGGATCTTCTCGTGGTCCGGCGCCACGCCGTAGCGCACCAGGCCGTACGGCGCGGGGAGCCGGTCGAACAGGTCCACCTCGACATCGGCGCGGGCGAGCAGGCGCTCGACGAGAAAGAACCCCGCCGGTCCCGCACCGACGACGGCGACGCGGAAGGGACGGGCGTCCGCGGATCCGGGCATGGCGGAAAGTAGACCGGCGCCGCCGTGCGGCAACCCGACGGGCGACCGGGGCGGCTTGACGGCGCCACCCCGGAGGTCAGATTCGACCGCGTGAGCGAATGGAGGACCACGTGCGGACCGTGACGCGATGGGCCGGGGCCCTGGTGCTGGCCACGCTCCCGGCGTGCGGCAGCGATGCCACAGGGAGCGGCGGCAGCGGTCTCCAGGGGACGTGGCGCGCCTCGCCCGCGGACGCCGGGACGCATTTCACGTTCGCCGAGCACGGCGGTACCCGGTCCATCGATTTCGTGAACTCGTTCGGCGCCACGGTCACCCTCACCGTCGGCGCGACCACCTTCTCGCTGACGGTCGCCGTGCCCATCCTGGGCAGCGACACGCGGTCGGGCACCTACCGCAGCACCGACGACTCGCTCGTCATCGTCGATGCCGCCACGAACGACACCCTGGCGTTCGGCTACACCATCGCCAACACCACCCTGACGATCGTGCACACGGCGGGCGGCGGGGCATGGGACTTCGGCGACCCGCCGGGCGACGAGCCGGCCGACGTGTCCGGGGTGTTCACGCGGCGCTGAGACGCGGCGCCCCGTTGCACAACGAAACGACCGCCGCGCAACCGCCTGCCGCGCCGCGCCGTCTTATCTAGGGAGCACAACTCCGGGGCCCCCGTGAGCACGTCTTCCCTGCTTCTGTTGCTCGGTTCGGTGAGCCAGGCCAACGGCTCTGCAGCCGCCATTCCGCTCCCCGTCGCAGCCGCGCCCGCGCGCGTCGCGGCGGCCCGCGCGCACCAGTCCATCACCCTGGACGGCCGCGACGACGACGCCGCGTGGCGCGCCGCCCAGGCGATCACCGCGTTCCGCGAGTTCCAGCCCCGCGAGGACGCGGACCCCCGCTACGCCACCGAAGCTCGGGTCGCCTACGACGCGCACAACTTCTACGTGTTCATCCGCGCCTTCGATCCGGCGCCCGACAGCATCCTCACACTCCTGGCGCGGCGCGACGTGCGCACGCCGTCCGACCAGCTGAAGATCATCATCGACTCCTACCACGACCGCCGCACGGGCTACGAGTTCGCGGTCAACCCAGCGGGCGTCAAGCGCGACTACTCGATCTACAACGACGGCGACGAGGACGACGCGTGGGATGCCGTGTGGGAAGTGGCGACGGTGGTGGATTCGCTGGGCTGGACCGCCGAATTCCGCATTCCCCTGTCGCAGCTCCGCTATGCCCCGGCGGACACGAACACGTTCGGGTTCGGCGTGTGGCGCGACATCGAGCGGCACACCGAGCGCGTGAGCTGGCCGCTCTACCGCCGCTCCCAGTCCGGCCTGGTGTCGCAGCTCGGCGAGATCACCGGCCTCGCGGGCCTGGCGAGCCCGGCGCGCCTCGAGCTGGCGCCGTACGCAGTCGCCAAGAACATCCCCCTGGGAGCCGGCGACCGCGTGTCCCGCTTCACCCTCGGCGCCGACGTGAAGTATGGGCTCACGTCGAATCTGACGCTCGACGCCACCGTCAACCCCGATTTCGGACAGGTCGAGGCCGATCCCTCCGTCCTCAATCTCGGCGCGTTCGAGACCTTCTATCAGGAACGGCGCCCGTTCTTCGTGGAGGGCACGGGCATCTTCCGCTTCGACATCAACTGCAGCGTGGTGAACTGCAACGGCGAGGGACTGTTCTATTCGCGTCGCATCGGGCGGGAACCGGCGTTGCTGCGCAGCTACGGCGACGTTCGATCGCCCACCGCGACCACGATCATCGGCGCCGGCAAGCTCACCGGGCGCCTGCCGAGCGGGCTCACGTTGGGCATCCTGGAGGCCGTCACGGCGCGGGAAGTGGGCACGCAGGACCGCACGATGGAGCCATTCACCAACTACGCCGTGGTCCGCGCGCAGCAGGACCTGCGGAGCGGGCAATCCGGGATCGGGGTGATCGGCACCGCCGTGAACCGGAATCTGGACGAGTGGACGCAGGACGTGCTCCGGCGCAGCGCGTATGTGGGCGCGGTGGACGCCCGCCACCGCTTCGCTCGCGGGCGGTTCGAGGTCGCCGCCTCGCTCGCCGCGAGCCGCGTGGACGGCAGCGCCGCGGCGATCGCCGCGACGCAGCGCAACACCGTCCACCTCTATCAGCGGCCCGACGGCGGCCTGACCTTCGACTCGACCCGAACCAGCCTGGTGGGAGACGCCGAGGAGCTGTACTTCCGCAAGATCGGCGGCGGGATGGTCCGGTTCGAGACCAGCTTCCAGCGCCGCTCCGCCGGCTTCGAGACGAACGACCTGGGCTATCTCCAGGGTGCCGATCAGCAGAGCTGGAATACGTGGGCCGCCGTCCAATTCCGCCGCCCGCAGCTGTTCTTTCAGCAGGGCTTCTGGAACTTCAACTGGTGGCAATACTGGACCACGGCGGGCATGCCCACCGAGCGGGCGGCGAACACGAACCTGCACTTCCAGCTCAACAACCGCTGGTGGGCGCACGCGGGCGGCACGCTGATGCGGATCGGCACCGCGTTCTGCGACCGTTGCGCCCGCGGCGGCCCGGCCGTGCGCCGCGATCGCGCCATCTCCGTGTGGGGCGGCGTCGAGGGCGACAGCCGGTTCCCGATCGTTCCGTTTCTCTTTTTCGACTACTGGGGTGGTGACGGCGGTCGCTCGGAGTATTTCGGCGTCAACCCAAGCGTCGACGTGCGGATCGCGTCGCGGTTCACGACGTCGCTCGGCCTCAACGTGTCGCGCAACCGCGACGACTGGCAGTGGTACGGGAACTTCACCGACACGGCCAACGCGACGTCGTACACGTTCGCCCACCTGGATCAGCATACGGCGTCGATTCGCTGGCGTCTGGACTACACCATGTCGCCCACGCTCACGCTCCAGCTCTACGCGTCGCCCTTCGTGAGCAAGGGCACGTACCGCAACGTGCGTGCGCTGGCGGACCCACGCGCCGCACACTACGACGACCGGTTCGCGCCGTACGGCGACAGCACGGTCACGAGCGATCCGGGCGGTTTCAACTTCAAGCAGTTCAACTCCAACGTCGTGCTGCGCTGGGAGTATCGGCCCGGCTCCACACTGTTTCTAGTGTGGACCCAGGGCCGGGACGACTTCGAGCCCGCCGAGGGCACCCGGCCGTTCCGGCGCGACTTCCGCCGGCTGTTCGATGCCTATCCGAAGAACACCTTCCTGGTCAAGGTGTCGTACTGGCTGAACCGCTGATTGCGTAGCGCCGCCGGCGGGCGCTATCCTCTCGCATGCCCGCGGCGGACGTCGTCATCCTGAGCCGCCGGGTCGTGACGCCCACGGGCGAGCGGCCCGGCGCGGTGGTCGTCGGAGACGGCGTCATCACCGCGATCGCGGCTCCCGAGCTCGCGCCCCCTGCCACCCTGCACATCGATGCCGGTGACGCCCTCGTGCTCCCCGGCGTGGTCGACACGCACGTGCACGTCAATGAGCCGGGCCGTACGGAGTGGGAGGGATTCGCCACGGCGACCCGGGCTGCGGCGGCCGGCGGCGTGACCACGATCGTCGACATGCCCCTCAACAGCGTGCCTCCGACCACGACGGTCGCCGCGCTCGCCGCCAAGCAGCGGGCGGCCGACGGGCAGGCCCTGGTGGACTATGGGTTCTGGGGTGGCGTGGTCCCCGGCAACGCCGCGGCGCTCGAACCCCTGCTCGACGCCGGCGTCCTCGGGTTCAAGTGCTTTCTGGTGGCGTCCGGAGTGCCCGAGTTCCCCCCCGTCTCCGAGGCCGATCTCCGGACGGCGATGCCGCTCCTCGCCGAGCGCGACGCCGTCCTGCTGGCCCACTGCGAGGTGCCCGGTGCGCTGGCCGCGCCGGCGGGCGATCCGCGGCGCCACACGACCTGGCTCGCGACGCGTCCTGCCGCGGCGGAGCTCGAGGCGATCGATCTGCTGTTGACGCTCGCCGCCGAGACCGGATGCCGCGTGCACGTAGTCCATTTGTCCGCCGCCGGCGGCCTCGCCCGCGTGGCTGCCGCGCGGGCGACGGGCGTGCGGGTGTCGGTCGAGACCTGCCCGCATTATCTCACGTTCGCGTCCGAGGACGTGCCCGATGGCGCGACGGCCTTCAAGTGCGCGCCTCCGATCCGCGAGGGGGCAAACCGGGAGCTGCTGTGGCAGGGCCTCGAGGCCCGCGCCATCGACCTGGTCGCGTCGGACCATTCCCCGGCACCGGCGGCGATGAAGTGCGCGGACACCGGCGACTTCCTGGCGGCGTGGGGCGGCATTGCCGCGCTCGAGCTGGCACTGTCCGCGGTATGGACGGCGGCGCGCTCCCGCGGCGCTACACCCGTCGACCTGGCGCGCTGGATGGCGGCGGGGCCGGCGGCGCTGGCAGGCCAGCCGCAGAAGGGCCGGCTCGCACCCGGCTGCGACGCCGACCTCGTCATCTTCGACCCGGTGGGAGAATTCCGCGTGGACCCGACCCGCCTGCACCAGCGCCACCCGCTCACGCCCTACGCGGGGATGACGCTCACCGGCCGCGTGCGGCAGGTCTTCCTGCGCGGCACCCGCGTGTACGACGAGGGCCGCTACCCGGCGCCGCCCGGCGGGCACTGGGTGAAAAACCGGCAGCCGAGCGCGCCCAGCGGGAGTCGGGCGTGAGTCACCCCGCTCCCGGCGCGGGGCCCCGCGGTCTCGTGGACCTCGCAGCGGAGCGCGTCGGCGGCCGCGCCGTGGCGGCGAACGACGAGTTCTTCGCGCCCAAGGAGAATCTCCTCAGGCCCGGGCGCGGCGTGTTCATCGAGGGCAAGTACACCGACCGCGGCAAGTGGATGGACGGGTGGGAGACGCGGCGCCGCCGCGAGCCGGGCCACGACTGGTGCGTGGTCCGCCTCGGTATCCCGGGCGTGATCCGCGCCGTTACCGTGGACACGAATCATTTCCGCGGCAACTACCCCGAGGCGTGCTCGCTCGACGCGGCCGACCTCGCCGGCGACCCGGACACCGCGTCGCTCGCGCAGGCCGCCTGGCACGCGCTGCTGCCGCGCTCGCCGCTCTCGGGTCACGCCGAGCACGCTTTCGCCGTCACGCTCGAGCAGCGGGTGACGCACGTGCGGCTCAACATTTTCCCCGACGGCGGCGTGGCGCGGCTGCGCGTGTGGGGAGACGCGCGTCCGGACTGGGCGTCGATCGCCGCGAGCGGCCGCCCGATCGACCTCGTGGCCGTGGCGCACGGCGGCGTCCCCATCGCATCGAGCGACGAATTCTTCGGCGAGCCGCTCAACCTCCTGATGCCCGACCGCCCCGCGAACATGGGCGACGGCTGGGAAACCAAACGCCGCCGCGGACCCGGGCACGACTGGGTGGTCGTCCGGCTCGGCCGTCCGGGCTCTCCGGCGACGGTCGAGATCGACACGACGCACTTCAAGGGCAACTTTCCCGAGAGCGCGAGCCTCGAGGGTTGTCACGCGGCGGGCGATCCGGCTCCCGACGCGGCTTGGCGCGAGTTGTTGTCGCGCACCACGCTCCGAGCGGACACCACGCACCGGTTCCCGCTCGCCGGCGAGGCGCCCGTGACGCACGTGCGACTCAACATCTTCCCCGATGGCGGCGTGGCGCGGATGCGGCTGTACGGGAGGCCGGTGTGACGCAGACCGGGGAGTTGCTCGATCGCGTCGCCCGGCACCTCAACGCGCTCGCGGAGCCGGACGCCCGCGCGGCGCTGCTGCGGTGCTGCGGCTCCGGACGCTGGGCGGACGCGATGCTCGCCGCCCGACCCTTCGCCGATGACGCGACGGTCCACGAAGCGGCCGCCCGGGCGTGGTGGGCGCTCGCGCCCGAGCACTGGCGGGAGGCGTTCGGCGCGCACCCGCGGATCGGCGACCGCGATGCGGCCGATCCCCCGCGCGCGGCGACGCGCGCGTGGTCGGACCAGGAGCAGGCGGGCGCCCGGACGGCCGACGACGCGACGCGCGCCGCGCTCGCCGCCGGCAACCGGGAGTACGAGCAACGGTTCGGTCACGTGTTCCTGATCAGCGCGACCGGCCGCACGGCCGACGAGATGCTGGCCGAGCTGCGGCGCCGGCTCGGCAATGCGCCGGGCGAGGAACTGCGCGGCGCGGCCGCCGAGCAGGCCACGATCACCCGACTTCGACTCGAGCGATTGGCGGAATCATGACCCACATCACGACCCACGTGCTGGATACCGCCCGCGGCCGGCCCGCGGCGGGCCTCGCCGTCGCCCTCGCGATGCAGACGGGCGAAGGCTGGACGGACATCGCCGCCGCACCGACCGACGTGGATGGACGCGTCGCCAACCTGCTGCCCGCCGGGGTCGCCCGCGCCGCGGGCGTGTATCGCCTGCGGTTCGAGATCGCGGACTACTTCGGCCGCCAGGGCACACCGAGCTTCTATCCCTACGCCGATGTCGTGTTCACGATTGAGGCGGAGGGACGCTACCACGTGCCGCTGCTGTTGAGCCCCTTCGGGTACTCCACGTACCGCGGCAGCTGACCATGGACGGCCACGTGGCGCAGTGGCTCAACCTGGTGCTGCGCTGGGGTCACGTGATCACCGGGGTCGCGTGGATCGGCACATCCTTCTATTTCATCTGGCTCAACGCCCGTCTCCATCCGCCGGAAGACCCGGCACCGGGCGTCGGGGGCGAGCTGTGGTCCGTGCACGGTGGCGGGTTCTACCGCGTCGTGAAGTACACCGTGGCCCCGGCCCGGCTGCCGCGGACGCTGCACTGGTTCAAGTGGGAGGCGTACGCGACCTGGCTGAGCGGGTTCGTGCTGCTGGTCCTGATCTATTGGATCGGCGCGCGCGCGTACCTGGTGGACCGCGACGTCGCATCGATCTCGATTCTCACCGGCATCGGGATCAGCCTCGCGACGCTGGTGGTGACCTGGGTAGCTTACGACGCCCTGTGTCGCTCCCCGCTCGGCCGCCTGCCGCTCGCCCTCGGAGCAACGCTCGCACTGCTCGTGACCGCTCTGGCGTTCGGGCTGGCGCAGGTATTCAGTGCCCGGGCCGCCTACCTTCACGTTGGCGCGGCGCTCGGCACGATCATGGCCGCCAATGTGTGGCGCGTGATCATTCCGGCGCAGCAGCAGATGGTTGCCGCGATGGCGGCGGGCGGCGCACCGGACGCCGAGCGGGGCCGGCAGGCGGCGCTACGCTCGCTCCACAACAACTACTTCACCCTGCCGGTCCTGTTCGTGATGATCAGCGGGCACTACCCCGCGACGTACGGGCACTCGTGGAGCTGGGCGGTGCTGGCTGGGCTGTTCGCGGCCGGTGTGGCGACGCGGCATTGGTTCAACCTGCGCAACCAGGGGCGGCGCAACCTCTGGCTCCTCCCCGCGGCGGGCGCCGTCCTCGTGGCGCTGGCCGTGATCACCGCCCCGCGGAAGACCGCCACCGCCGCCAACCCGGACACGGCGGCGCAATTCGCCCGCGTGCGCGTCGTCATCGCCCAGCGCTGCGCCCCGTGTCACTCGGCGGCGCCGACCTACCCCGGCTTCACGGCGGCGCAGGGCGGCGTCACGCTCGACACGCCGGAACAGATGCGGACCTGGGCGGGCCGCATCGTGGAACGCGCCGTCAGCGCGAAGTCGATGCCGCTCGGCAACGTGACCGGGATGACGGACGGGGAGCGGGCCCTGGTGGGGGCGTGGGTGCAGGCGGGGGCGCGGGTGCGGTAGGCGGGGAGAGGCGTGAGGGACACTCCGCTGCAGGACCAGGTGCTATGGCCCGCGCCGCGCCCCGCTCCCCTCCCCCTCCTCCCTTCTGCCCTCGAGGATCGTCGCGAACGACCGGCTCCGCAGCTCCGCGATCGTCAACCCCGTCGCCAGCGCCTCCGCCTCGCTCAGGCCGCCGCAGCTGAGGCCTCGCAGGAAGAAGTTCAGCAACCCCTGCCCGGTCGCTGCGTCGTCGAACACGTCGCCGACCAGCGTTGCTTTCGCCGCCTGCTCCATGAATGTCTTGAGGCGGAGCGACGCCGCGTCGCGACCTGCGAGGAAGAACCCGAACACCGCAGCGTAGCGGGTCGGCAGCTGGGCGGGGTGCAAGTCCCATCCCTGGTAGTAGCCCGTCGCGACCGCGTGCCGCACGTCCTTGAAGTGACCGCGCCACGCGCGCCACACCGTGTCGCGGTCCCCCACCGGCAACACGTTCGCCGCGCCATCCGACAGGTGCACGCCGGTGCCGGCGAGAGCGATCTGCATGAGGCCGCGCGCCAGATCGCACGCCGGGTGGCGGATCCGCTGCTGCGCGGCAGTGATGCCGAGCGCCGCGGTGTAGTCGTAGACCCCGAAGTGTGCGCCGACGCACCGGCCGCGGGCGGCGCGGACGAAGCCGAGCAGCGGGCAGCGGCCGTCGGCGTCCAGCAGCGACTGCGGTGTCTCGACCATCAGCTCCATGCGCAAGGCGCCAGGGGCAAGCCCGTGGTGCGCTTCCAGCCGGTCGCACACGTCGGCCAGCACGCCCACCTGCTCCGGGGCGGTGATCTTCGGCAAGGTGACCACGAAGTTCCCGGGCAGAACGCGACCGGTGCGCTCGAGCAGGGACCAGAGGAACAGATCGAGCGTGCGCAGGGCGCGGGGCGCCGACTCGCCCGCGAGCGACTTGATCCGGATGCCGACGAACGGCGGCAGCGAGCCGGCAGCGAGCCCTGCCGCCACCTCGACCGCGGCGCCGCGCGCCGTCGCGTCCTCTTCGGCGTCCGTCCGGTGCCCGTACCCGTCCTCGAAATCCAGTCGGAAGTCCTCGACCGGCTCGCGCCGCAGCTTGTCGCGCACACGGTCGTACAGCGTCGCGCCGTCGATTCCCGCGGGCAGGACGATGGCCCGAGCAAAGGACGCCGGGTCAGGGGCGAACTGATCGAGCGCGTTCAGCGCCAGCGCGCCCAGTCGCTGCGCGGTGCCAGCCTTGAAGAGATGAGCGCCCCCGTAGACAGTGTGCACGGGTTGGCGGCGATCGGACTCGCCCGGATACGCCGCGGCGATCGCCGCCGCCGCAGCGCGCAACCGCTCGAGCGGCTCGCGCAGATCTCCCAGGACCGGCTCGTTCATCGCACTGAGCGGACCTTGCCGCGCAGTCCGTGATAGAGCACGCGCGCCATCACGCGGCGGCGGTACGCCGCGCTCGAGCGCATGTCGTCGATCGGCGCGACGTCCTGATCGATGGCACCGAGCAGCTCGTCGGCCGCCGTGATCGGCGTTTCGGCTTCGAGCAGGCGCTCGACTGCCGCGCAGCGGCGCACCGTCGGCGCGACGCTCACCGCCACGACCCGCCACCCGGCAGCGCCCCGCGTCGCGGCCAGTCCGACCTTGGCGATCGCCTGCGCGCGCCGCGATCCCACCTTCTCGAACAGGTGCACGTCGCGGGCGGCCCGCGGCACCCGGATCGCCGTGACGATCTGGTCGGGGCGGCGCCGCATCGTCTTGTAGCCCGTGTAGAACCGGTCGAGCGGCACCTCCTCGATGGCGCCGCGCGACTCGAGCACGACCACGGCGTCGTACGCCATCAGGGCCGGCACCCCGTCGGCCGCGGGAGACGCGTTCACGATATTGCCCGCCCACGTGCCGCGCGCCTGGATCTGGATCGCGCCCACCTGCCGCGCCGCCGCGGCGAGCAGCGGGAGCTCGCGCGCGGCGCGGGGGTCCCGCACGACGTCCCAGTACGTCGTGAGCGCGCCCAGGACCAGCGCCTCGTCGGTCCAGCGCAGCGGCCGCAGCTCGCTCACGCCCGAGAGGTCCAGGTAGGTCCGGTCGTGCTCCGTGACCCGCGTCGGCCAGTGCACCAGGAGGTCGGTGCCGCCCGCTAGCGGGATGGCGTCGGGGGCATCGCCGAGCATCGCGAGCGCCTCGGCGCCGCGCGCCGGCAGCAGCACGTTCACGGGTTGCCGCCCGCCGCATCGAGGGCGCCGGCGATGCCGTCCATGATGCCGTCGTAGCCGGTGCAGCGGCACAGGTTGCCGGCCATCAGCTCGCGCACCGTGTGGCTGGCCAGTACGTCGCGATGGGCGCGGATCCATTCGGCGGTCATCACGACGCCCGGCGTGCACGCGCCGCACTGCGTGGCCCCGCTCGCGAGGTAGGGAGCGAGCGACGCGGCGTCGAGTCGCTCGACCGTATCGACCCGCCGGCCCCGCACCTGGCACGACAACACGAGGCACGCGCACACGGGCAGGTCGTCCAGCCACACCGTGCAGGCGCCGCACTCCCCCTCGCCACACCCCTCCTTCGTCCCGGTCAAGCGCAGACGCTCGCGCAGCGTATCGAGCAACCGCTCGTCGGCCGGCACCATCGCCGTGACCGGCGCGCCGTTGACCGTGAAGGCAACGGTGATCGTGTCAGCCATCGAGCAGCGCCAGCAGACGCTCCGGTGTCACGGGGATCACCCGGGGGTCTGCGCCGGTCGCGTCGGCGACCGCGTTGGCGATCGCCGGCGCCGGGCCGTCCATCGGGAGCTCGCCCAGGCCCTTCGCCCCCTGCGCGCCGTGCGGATAGGGTGTCTCGAGGAATGCGACGCGGATCGGCGGCACGTCGTCCGACGTGGGGATCAGATAGTTCGTGAGCTGCGCGTTGGCCATCGCCCCGTCCTTCCAGCGGCATTCTTCGAGCAGCGCCCACCCGATGCCCTGCACCACCCCTCCCTGGATCTGGCCGCGCGCCAGGGTCTCGTTGATCACCCGGCCGACGTCCTGTACGGCCACGAAGTCAATGACGCGCGCCGCCGCGGTCCGCAGGTCGACCTCGACCTCCGCGATGTACGCTGCCCAGGCGAACGTGCCGTACGCGTCGCCGCGATACGTGGCGTCGTCCCACGCCGCGCCCGCCGGGCGTTGGTACTCCGCCGTGCCGACCAGCGCGGCCGCGGGATGCGCGCGATGCCACCCAGCGATGCCTGCGGTCACGGCCCCGCCGCGACCGCCCGCCGGGAGTCCGGCGGCCCGCACCAGGTCGTCGCACGCGCGCTCGATCAGCGCGCCGACGATCATGGTCGTTCGCGACGCGACCGTCGGCCCGCTGTTGGGCACGCGCGCGGTGTCGGCGGGGGCGATCGTGACATCGTCGGGCGCGAGGCCCAGCCGGTCCGCGGCGATCTGGGTGAAGACCGTCAGGGTCCCCTGCCCCATCTCGATGTTCGCCGTGCGGATCTCGATCCGGCCGTCCGGCAGGCCGGCGACGTCCACGCGCGACGCAAGCACCGTCTCGCCGCCGCCCGTGAATCCCGCTCCGTGGAAGAACGTGGCCAATCCGATACCGCGCCGCCGTGCCGGCTCGGCGGCGTTGAACGCCCGATGCGCCGACCGTTTGCGCTCCCAAGCCGACAAGGCGAGCGCGCGATCGAGCACCGCGACGCGATCGCAGCCGTCCCGGATCACCTGCCCGGTTGCGGTGGATTGGCCGTCGCGAATCAGGTTGCGGCGCCGCAGCTCCACCGGATCGAGGTCGAGCGTCCGGGCGATCACGTCCATGTGGCGCTCGAGCGCGAACAGTGTCTGCGGGGCCCCGAACCCCCGAAACGCGCCGAACGGCACCGCGTTGGTGAACATGGCGCGCCCGTCGATGCGGACGTGCTCGCAGGCGTAGGCTCCCGCCGCGTGGATGATGCCGCGCGACAGCACCACGGGGGACAGCGTGACGTAGGCGCCGCCGTCCATCACGACCTCGATGTCCTGCGCCAGCAGCCGGCCGTCGCGGGTGACGCCGGTGCGGTGCCGGACCAGCGCGGGATGGCGCTTGGTGGTGGCAGCCATGTCCTCGCCGCGGTCGTACACGATCTTGACGGTCCGCCGCGTCTTGAGCGCGAGCAGGGCCGCATGCAGCGCGAGATGAGACGGATACTCCTCCTTGCCACCGAAGCCGCCGCCGGTCGCCGTCTGAATCACGCGCACGCGGGTCGCGTCGCGATCGAGCGCGTGCATCAGCGCCTTGAGCACATAGTAGGGACACTGCATCGACCCCTCGAGCACGAGCACATCGCCCTCGAGCCGCGCGATCATCCCCTGCGGCTCGAGGTACACGTGCTCCTGGGCGCCCGTCTCGTAGATGCCCTCCACGACCACCGGAGCGGCGGCGAGCGCTCGCTCGACTTCTCCCTTCTCGATGCGCAGATGCTTGAGGACGTTGTCGGGACCGTACTGGATCTGCTCCCGTGGCGGAGCGATGCGGAAGTCCAGCGCGGCGGGCTCCGGCGCGACGACGATCTCGACCGCGGCAACAGCGCGGCGCAGCATCGCGCGGGAGCGGTGGGCCAGGAGGACGACGGGCTCGTGTACGTGCCGCACGCGGTCGGCGGCGAGGACGGGCTGGTCGCGCTCGATGAGCAGCACCTCGTTCGGCCCGGGCAGGTCGCGGTGGTCGGCCACCACGACCTCGCTCCAGTCCACGCCGGCGCCGAACCGGACCTCGGTGATCCGGCCGCGGGGCGCCGGGCTGCGCACGGTGGCTCCCCACACGAAGTCGTCGAGTGGCAGGTCGTCCACGTAGCGCTCGCGGCCCGCGAGCTTGGCCAGCCCTTCCCGTCGTTGCACGGTGCTCCCGGTGAGTGTCGTGGTCCTATTCTGTCGGCCGGCTCCGGCTTCGGCAAATGCGGCGCTTTGACGGCGCGCCCCTCGGAGCGCAGCTTTCCGGCGTGGATATCGACGATTCCGACCGCCGCCACCAGACGGACCGCCGCGGCGGACCCGACCGCCGCACCGGCCTCGAGCGCCGCTCGCGCGACCCGAGCCCCGAGGATTCCCCGCTGCTCTTCGTGCACGGGGAGCGCCGTTCGGGCGAAGACCGCCGCACGGGGACGGACCGCCGCAGCGGCATGGACCGCCGCCTCGAGCAGACGCCGCGCGAGCAGATCAGCCGCGCGCTCGATCTCGTCGCCTATGTCGCGGAGTCGACCGATCTGATGGACGAGGAACGCCGCGCCCTCGACTCGGCGATCATGCGCCTGCGCTTCGCGCTGGGACGGCTCGGCGCGGGGGGCTAGCGGCGCCCTGCCAGCCCGCCCTCGCCGCCGCGCCGAATTCGTGCCAGCTTTCTCACCATGAGCGCAGACCCTGTGGACCGCCGTGGGAAGCCCGACCGTCGCTCGGGTGGCGAACGCCGTTCGGGCGGGGAGCGGCGGCTGACACTCGTTCCCCCGCACGTCCCCACCGATGGCGAGCGGCGTGCCGCGCCGCGCCGGCAAAACGATCGGCGCGCGGGTGACGAGCGGCGGCTCGCGCTGCCGCTCGCGCACCAGCTGCGCGCCGTCGTCGACCTCCTCTTCCAGGTGAACCCCGAGCGCCTCGTCGAAAGCGACCGCCGCCGCTTCGAGTCCGCCATCTTCCGCCTGCGCTACGCCATCGACACCCTCGAGGAACCGGACGCACCCTGAGCGCCGTCACGGGCGCGGCACCACCGCGATGCCGTGGAAGTCGCTCTGCTGCGCATCACCCAACGGCACGACCCTGAGCAGGGTGCGCGCCGCTGCGTCGAGAATGGCCACGCCCGGCGTCTTGCCCGCCAGGGGGAAGGGGATCGTGGGCGCCGGATTGGGTCCGCGCAGCGTGACGTAGCCCCGCGTGCCGTCCGGAGAGAATTCGATCAGATCGGGGATCTCCTGGCCGAGTGATACGACGCCGGGGGTGTGGCGTACCCGCAGCGAGTCGAGCGAGTGCACGGTGGCCGTCCCGGACGCCCGGTGGACCACCCACAGCTCCCGGGTGCCGGGTCGGATCGCCAGGCCGTGGGCGTCCCGGCCCCACGCCGCGAGGTCGTGGGAGGCGACGAGGCGTGGCTCGCCGGAAACGTCGAACACGTAGAGCCACGACGTCTGGTCGGCGCCCGCCGTGACGTACAGCTCCCGCCCGTCGAGTGAGTGCTGCGTGGCCGTCGCGTGGCGCCGGATCGCGTCGGATCCCCACGTCCGGACCACTCGCCACGCCGCGAGATCCACGACCGCCACGCCGCCGTGGAACAGTGTGAGCAGCAACTTGTTGCCGTCGGCCGAGAAGCCCGCCATCACCGGACGCCGGCTGGGGAACAGCGTCGTGTCCGCCAGCGCCGGCTCGGCCCGGAGGTCGATGCGGCGCGCCACGCGCCACACCCCGTCACCCCCCCGCACCAGCTCCGTCACCGTCTCGCCCAGGTCGCGGTTACCGGCCGAATCGGCCCCCTGCGCCGCGATGTTGCATACGTACGCCCGATTCGGGTCGTGGGGGTGCGGATGCACCGCGTGCGGCGCCTTCCCCACGCCGTCGATCCGGGTGACGAGCTCGCCGCCCGGCAGGCGGTGCACGCTCGCCTGATTCGAGACCGTGTTCGCCGCGAACAGCTCGCGGCCGTCGTGCGATCGCGCGATGGTGTGCGGGCGCCTGCCGCCCGCCACTGCCGCGACGTCGATGGTGCGCAAGGTGGCGCCCTCGCGATCGAGCACGTAGATGACGTTGCCGTTTTGGTCGGCCGCCCACACTTCGAACGCCTGGCCCCCGGCGGGGCGGGGCGTGACGGCCGCGAGGCCCACGAGGACGAGCATCGCGATCGCTGGCAGTGACGCGCGCATGAGTCCCTCCTCCCCCACGGGTAGTATCCGCACCACGCCTCGAGGATACCTCCCGGCCTCGAACCCGGCCAGGCGGCCTCGCGCCGCGATCCTGCCCGGCAGGCTCCGCTCGGGACGGCGCCGCTCGCCGCGGCCTGAGGCCCGCCCTCCATGGCACAACGCCGCCCCGGTGTGCCGCAGGGCCTGCCGGCCGTGATCCCCCCGCGGGGCGCTGTTTCCAAATCGCACCAGTCTCCCCAGATTGGGATGATGCCCCGCACGAAGTCGACTGGACGGGCGCCGCCCGAAGAACCCGCCACACCGGCCGCCGCCGCGCGCGCCGCGCGGCCGGACGTTCGCACGTCCGGCGGGCCGGCGCAGGGCTCCAGCCCACTCGTCGTCGTCAGCAACCGACTTCCCTTCACCGTCACCCAGGGCGGCGACGGTCCCCGATACGAACGTTCCCCTGGCGGGCTCGTGTCCGCCCTCGACCCCGCCTTGGCCGAGCGCGGCGGGGTATGGGTCGGCTGGCCGGGCACCGCCACCGAGCGCGATGCGACGCTGCCCGAGTTCCCCCGCGCCGGCCCCCGGGTGCGGTACCGCGGGGTGGACCTGACGTCCCGTGAAGTGTCGCTCTACTACGGCTCATTCTGTAACCGCACCCTGTGGCCGCTGTTCCACTATTTCACCGACCGGACACAGGTCGATCCGTCGGCGTGGAACGTGTACGACCGGGTGAACGAGCGATTCGGCGATGCAGCGGCCGAGGAGAGCGACGACGAGTCGCTCGTGTGGATCCACGACTACCAGCTGCTTCGTGCGCCTCTCCATCTGCGGGCGCGCGCGCCGAACCGGCGGATCGCGTTCTTCCTGCACATCCCGTTCCCCGCGTACGATGTGTTCCGCATCCTCCCGTGGGCCCGGCCGCTGATGCACGGGATGCTCGCGGCGGACCTCGTCGGGTTCCACATCTCCGACTACGCGCAACACTTTCTCACCAGCGCCGAGCGACTGCTCGGCTGCGAGATCGACCGCGCCAGGGGCGAAATCCAGTGGGACGGCCGGCTCGTGACGGTGGCGGCGCACCCGATCGGCATCGACGTCGGCACGATCGAGGAGCTCGCGGGCGAGTGCCCGGAAGCGGAGCCCGCGGTGGCGGCCGACGACCCCGCGACGGTGCTCGGCGTGGACCGGCTCGACTATTCCAAGGGGATTCACGAGCGCCTGCTCGCCATCGAGCGCCTGTTCGAGCGCTACCCGGAGCACCGGCGGCGCGTGGTGTTCACCCAGGTACTGGTGCCGAGCCGCTGGCACGTCGACGAGTACCGGGCGCTGAAGCGGCAGATCGACGAGACGGTGGGCCGCATCAACGGCCGGTTCTCGGACGGGCGCTGGACGCCGATTCGGTACCTGGTGCGCTCGCTGTCCACGGCCGACCTGGTCGCCCAATACTGCCGCGCGGACGTGGCGCTGATCACGCCGCTGCGCGACGGGATGAACCTCGTCGCGAAGGAATACGTGGCCGCGCAGCTCGAGAACGACGGTGTGTTGATCCTCTCCGAGTTTGCGGGCGCCGCACAGGAGCTGCAGGAGTCCCTGATCGTCAATCCGCTCGACACCGGAGCGGTCGCGGCGGCATTGCACCGCGCCCTCACGATGCCGGCCGACGAGCGGCACGCGCGCATGGCGGGCCTGCGGGATCGGGTGCGGGACATCCCGGTGCAGCGCTGGGCCACCGCCTTCCTCGCCGCCGCGGAGTTGGCGACCGCGCGGGCCGGAACCAATGTCCCGTCGCCGGCCGACCAGGTTCTGCGCCAGCTCGCGAAGTGGCTCAGCGACCGGCCGCGCATCGCTTTGTTTCTCGACTACGACGGGACGCTCACGCCGATCGTGGAGCGGCCGGAGCTCGCTATGCTGTCGAACGACGCCCGGGAGGCCGTGCGCCTCGCAGCGCAGGCCCCCGACGTGGACGTGGCGATCGTGTCCGGCCGCGCCCTGCGCAACGTGCGCGCGCTCGTGGGGATCCCGGGACTGACTTACGTCGGCGATCACGGATTCGAGATCGAGGGCCCGGGCCTGAGCCATCGGCCGGAGGGACTCGATGCCCACCTCGGGGCGGTGCGCGAGGCGGCGGCCGCACTGGCCGCGCTGGGCGTGTCGGGAGCGATGGTGGAGCACAAGGGCGCCACGGTGAGCTTCCACGTGCGGGAGACGCCGGAGGACGAGCAGCGTGAGGCGCTGCGCCGCGCGGCCGACACCCTGAAGCGCCTCGGGCTCCGCGTCACGCAGGGCAAGATGGTGCTCGAAGGACGCCCGCCGATTCCCTGGGGCAAGGGGCATGCGGTGCTGCACGTGCTCACGCAGCGCTACGGGACCGACTGGCCCGCGCAGGTGCGGGCGCTCTACCTGGGCGACGACACCACCGACGAGGACGCGTTCCACTCGCTGCACGGCATCGGCCGCTCGATCTTCGTCGGTTCGGCTCCGGCAGGCGGCCATTCGGCCGATCTCGCGCTGCCGGACCCCGAAGAGGTCGTGCGGTTCATCCGGCGGATCGCCGCGCGCGCGTTCCTCGACCTGCACTGAGACCGGCGGTTACGCGCCACCCAGCGGGAGGTAGGCCTGTTCCAGATACTCCCGCACCATGCGGTGCGCGGAGAATCGGGGGGTGATCGTGGCGATCGCGTGCTTCATCATCGCGATCCAGTGCCGCGGCAGGCCGTCGGCATCGCGGGTGTAGTACGCCGGGATCACCTCGTGTTCCAGGACTCGGTACAGGGCGTCCGCGTCGGCTGCGTCCTGCGCCGCTTCGTCGGCCGCGACGGCACCGGAATCGATCGCCCACCCGCTCCGTCCGTCGTGCGCCTCCGGCCACCAGCCGTCCAGCACGCTCACGTTGAGCGCACCGTTCAGGGCCGCCTTCTGGCCGCTCGTCCCGCTCGCTTCGAGCGGGCGCCGCGGCGTGTTGAGCCACACGTCGGCCCCCTGCACCAGCATGCGCGCCACGCGCATGTTGTAATTCTCCAGGAAGCACACCCTCCCCTGGATGCCGGTCTCCCGGGCCATCATCACCGTGTCGCGAATGAGCTGCTGACCGGGGCGGTCGGCGGGATGCGCTTTGCCCGCGAACACGAGCTGAACGGGGCGCTCGGGGTGCGTCAGCAGGGCGCGCAGGCGCTCGCGATCGCTGAAGACCAGCCAGACGCGCTTGTAGGTCGCGAACCGGCGGGCGAATCCGATGGTGAGCACGCCCGGGTCGAACCAGCCGTCCAGCGCGCGCAGCTCGTCCGGCGGGACCCCGTGCCGCGCGTATTGCTCGCGCAGGCGCGATTGCATGAACCGGACCAACCGCCGCTTCTGCACGAGGTGGGCCGCCCATAACTCCTCGTCCGCAACCTCGCGAAAGGCCTCCCACGCCTCCGGGCGCACCAGTAATTCGGTCCACCCCAGCCCCAGCCGCCGCTCGATGAGGTCGCGGATGGCGCGCCCGCACCACGTCGGCGCGTGAACGCCGTTCGTGATCGGATGGATCGCGGGTGCCCCGGCGGGGAGGTCGGAACGCAGGTGGCGCCACATCTGATCGCACACCTCGGCGTTGAGGCGGCTCACGGCGTTCGCGTGCGCCGCCGTCCGGATACCGAGCGCCGTGAGGTTGAACGGCTCACCGTTCTCCGCCACGCCCGGCCGGCCGAGTGAGAGCGCGGCCGCCACGTTCCCGTCGCTGCCGAAGATCGGGGTGAGGTAGCGCCGGGCCAGCGAGGGCTCGTACTCCTCGTGCCCGGCGGGCACGGGGGTGTGGGTGGTGAAGGCGGAATCCGACCGGACGCGCGTGACCGCCTCGTCGAGCGCCGTCCCGGCCGCGAGCGACTCCCGCAGGCGCTCGAGCTGCACCAGGGCGCAGTGCCCTTCGTTCAGATGCCAGGCGACGGGCGCGATCCCGAGGGCGCGGAGGGCACGCACCCCGCCGATACCCAGCACCAGCTCCTGCGCCAGCCGCACCTCGCGGGAGCGCACGTACAGGATATTGGTGATCGTCCGGTCGGCGGGATCGTTGTCGTCGACGTCGGTCGTCAACAGCAAGAGGGGCACGCGGCCCACCTGCGCGAGCCACACGCCGACCGCTACTTCACGGCCGGGGAACGGCACGCGCACCACCAGGCGTCCGCCCCCGGGCCCGGCGACGGGGCGCACCGGCAGGCGGGTGAAATCGTACTCGATGTACGCGTGCTGCTGCAGCCCGTCCGCGTCGACGGTCTGATAGAAATACCCGTGGCGGTACAGCACGCCCACGCCGACGAGCGGGATGCCGAGATCGCTCGCGGCCTTGAGGTGATCCCCGCTGAGGACGCCCAGACCCCCCGCGTACAGTGCCAGCGCGTGCGACAGACCGTACTCCATGGAGAAGTACGCCGTCTGCCCGCGCGCCTCGCCGTGCGCGCGCGTGAACCAGTCGCCGCCGTTCGGACTCAAGTACGCGTCGAACGCCGCGATCACGGACGCGTAGGCGCTCGCGAACGTCTCGTCCTCGACGACGTGTTTCCACCGCCCGCGCTCCACGTTGATGAGCAGCTGAACGGGATTGCGGTACATCGCCCAGGCGACGCCGTCGACCATGGCGAACAGCGCCTGCGCCGCCGGGGTCCAGGTCCACCACAGATTGTACGCCAGCTCGTACAACCGGCTCATGTCGGGCGGGACGTGCAGGTCGCCGACCGGCAGCGTCGGTATGCGAATCAGGTCCTTGACCGGGGGCATAGCCTCAGGGGTGCAGGGCGGACGGGGGTCTCACGATCACGGTGCGGGGCAATGAACGCCCGGGCACCGGGGGGTTGTCAAGAGGCCACGCCCACCAGCACCGCCACGGGGAAGCGTGCCAGCACCGCCGCGACCGCTAGGGACCGGCCCGCGCGCGAGCGTGCGATGCCGTACCTCTCTCCCGTGAACACCGAGCGCAGCCGGCCGGCCTCGAACCCGGCCGGGAGCAGCAGGCGCGTGTCGCCCCAGACGTCGCCGACCGGCGGTCGGTCGGCCGGGCCGCCGAGGATCCGCGTGCACCGCGGGATCACCGTCACCGCCCAGCGGCGTCCCGATCGCCGCGCGAATGCGAAGACGTGCCGGGCGGCGGGGCCGCGCGCCGCGAGCGCGAGGTATTCGCCACCGACGAACAGCGCCGGGTAGCGACGGCGCACGGCGAGCACCGTCCGGACGACGTGCAGCTTGATGCGGCCGTCCTGGGGCCGCTCCACCAGCGCCGCGAGCAGCCGCGCGCGCCGCGCGCCACCGGCCGCGAACGCGGCCGCGATCTCTGCGAGCATGCGGCGCCGCATCGCGTAATCCACCGGGTGACGGTTGTCCGGGTCCACCAGGGTGAAACTCCACAGGTCGTCGCCCTGATACACGTCCGGCACGCCGGGAGCGGTCAGCTGCACGGTGGTGCGCGCGAGCGCGTTCCACAGTCCCGCCGGCGCGATGCCGGCGACGAACGCCTCGAGATCGCCGAGGAACTCGGGGCTCGCCGCGGGCGACAGCGCCGCGCGCACGAACGCGCTCAGCGCGCGCTCGAACGCGGGATCGGGCGCGATCCAGCTGGTCCGCTGCTTCGCCTCACGCGCCGCCTTGAGCATGTAGGCGTCGAGCCGATCGGTCAGGCCGGCACGGGCCCGGCGCGCGGCCTCGAGCGGCCACACCGCCACCGCACTTTGATAGAAGAGGTACTCCGTGTTGAAGTCCGGAGCGATGCGACCGCTCGCCCGGCCCCGGTGACCGCGGTTCCACCGCCGCCAGCGCGCGACGGCGCCCGCCCACTCCACCGGACACTCGCTCAGCACGTCGAGCCGCGCTCGCGCATCGGCGCCGCGCTTGGTGTCGTGCGTGCTGACCGCGAGCATTGCCGCAGGCCAGTGCCGCGACCGGTCCCGGTTCGCCGCGTGCAGCGACGCGACCGCTCCGTCCACCGGAGTAGCGGGATCACCGCCGACCTCATTGCGGGAGACGAGGGGCACGTGCAAGTACAAGGCCGTGTCCTCCACTCCCTTCGCCGCCGCCGCCGCACAGAGCTGTTGCAGTTGTTGTACGAAATCGAGTTGCGCGCCGGACGGGCCGCGGCCCAGCAGGGTGCCGCGCAGCGCGTCCACTACGCCCGGAGCGGTGCGCCCCGCACGCCGCGCAGCGGCGAGCGCCCCCCGCAGCAGCGCCACGTCCTCCGCGACGGGAGAGGACGGGCGACCGTCCACATAGGTGCGGTACACCGGCAGGTGCGCGATGAATTCCCGGATCCCCACGGCGAGCCGCGCGCGCGACGGCGCCGGCCGACGGCCCGCCGCGAGCAGATCCGCCAGCCGCTCGGCGAGGCGGGCCACCTCCGCGACGAAATGCAGGCGCAGGAGCTTGCGCTTGCCCTCGATGGCGACCGCCGCGAAGGGCCCGCGCCGCCCGCCCAGCCGCCGATACGCATCCGCCACCACGGCGACGCCCCCCGGCTCGAGCTGCACATCCTCGACCTCGTTCAGGAAGTCGTAGCCCGTGGTCCCCGCCACCGGCCACTCGCGCCGCAGCCGCTCGTCGCGCGCGAGGATCTTCTCGACGAGCAGCGGGCGCGGGGGCGCGCCGGTCAGCGCGCGCAGCTCTCGCAGGTAGCGCCGCGGATCGCGCAGGCCATCGATGTGATCGATGCGCAAGCCGTCCAGCAGCCCCCCGCGCAGCCACCGCCCCAGCAGTGCGTGCCGTGCCGCGAAGACCGCGGGGTCCTCGACCCGAACTCCCACCAGGTCGCTGATCGTGAAGAAGCGCCGGTAGTTGATCCGCCGGACACCGCGGCGCCAAAACTCGAGCTGGTAGGGCTGCGCGTCGAGCAGCGCCCGCAGCGGGCCCCGCCCGACCGGACCCGCGAACGACGCCGCGGCGGCCCGCAGCGAGCGTCCCCGGCGGGCTTCCCGTTCCGCGTCGGGAGCGACCGGGAAGCTGCGCTCGTGATATCGCACGCGCAGACGCCCCCGCTCCGCCACGACGCGGAGGGCACCCGTCGCGATGGCGCGCGGCAGCGGCTCTCCCAGCACCGGGAGCAGCAGCCGCGCGGGCCGGGGACCGCGTCCCCAGTCCACGTCGAACCAGGACGCGTACGGTGATGTGATGCCGCGCGCCAAAACGTCGTCCCAGTACGGATTCTCGTCGCTCGCCGCCATGTGGTTGGGGACGACGTCGAGCAGCACACCCATGCGGCGCCGTCGCAGCGCGGCGACGAGCGAGCGGAACTCTCCCTCGCTTCCGAGCTCCGGGTTCACCACCGCCGGATCCGTGACGTCGTAGCCGTGCGTGCTCCCCGTCCGGGCCCGCAGGATGGGGGACAGGTACACGTGCGACACGCCGAGCGCATCGAGATACGGCACGAGCCGGCGCACGTCCGCGAAGCGGAACCCGCGATGTAGTTGGAGCCGATACGTGGCGCGGAGCGGCGTCATCGGCGCTGCGGCACCCGGCGCGCGGCGAGCGCCCCCACTACCAGGTTCACGCCGGGATCGTGCGGCAGCGCGTCGATCGGCACGCGCTGGCGGCGCGACCAGCTCGCGAAGCGCGCCGGATCCACGTCGGGCAGGTTGATCGGATCGGTCTCGCCCGTCAAGTCGTCGAGCGACGCCGCGACGAGCGGGGCCGGCGCGCGCGCGAGAAACCCATGGACCGCCGTGGCGAGCGCCGGCCCCTCGGGCGCTTGCCCGCGACCGATGAGGCGCTCGGCGCGCAGCCGACGCAGCAGCGCCGCGCGGTCGCGCCCCCGGCGCTCGAGCGCCGTCGCCAGACCGCGGTCGGACAGAAGGCCCAGTTCGTGGCGCAACGTGAAATCGCGCCCCTGCCAGAACCCGGCCAGCGGGATGTGATCGTGGGTGTGCACCGTCACCAGCGCGCGCCCTGAATAGCGGGAGGCGGGACGAAACGCGCCGCGGCGATCGCGCTCGAAGTACAGCACACGACTGGATAGGATCCCCCAGCGGCGCAGGATGGCGGGCAGACCGCGCGGCACCGTGCCCAGGTCCTCACCGATCACCACCACGCCGCGGCGCGCGGTCTCGAGCGCCAGGATGCCGAGCAGGTCCTCCGCGGGGAAGCGCACGTACGCGCCGTCCGACGCCGGCCGACCTTCAGGCACCCAGTATTGCCGGAACAGCCCCATCACGTGATCGATACGGACGGCGCCGTGATGAGCCACCGTGTGACGGAGCAGGGCCCGCCAGTAGGCGTATCCGCTCGCCGCCAGTCGCAGCGGGTTGAGAGGTGGAAGCCCCCAGTCCTGCCCACGGGGTGCGTAATCGTCCGGCGGCGCACCGATGTGCGCACCGGCGACGAACACGTCCGCGAACCGCCACGGATCGAAGCCCGCCGGGTCCGATCCGACGGCGAGGTCGCCGTACAATCCGATGCGCAACCGCGCCGCGGACGCGGCGGCACCGAGCTGGCGGTCGAGCTCGAACTGCACCCAACAGTGGAAGCCGATGGCGTCCGGGTGGTCCCGCCGGAAGGCGGCGGCCGCCGCGCCGCGCGGACGGCGGTACGCGGTGGGCCACTCCCGCCAATCCCGCGCGCCCGTGGTGGCGGCGAAGTGCTCGTCCAGCGCGAGGAACGTCGCGAAGTCCGCCAGCAACTCGCCCCCGCTCGCGAGGAACCGCGCGTGCGCCACGGCGCGCGGTTCTGTGCTGCCGTGCCCGCGTGCCGCGAATTCGCGATACAGCGCTTCGAGCACCGGGCGCTTGAGCGCCATCACCTGGGCGTAGTCGATGGCGGTCCCGGCGCGCAACGCCGCGACTGCGGCGCGGTGCGACGGTGCGCCAACCAGAGCCGCCGCTTCCGCACACGCCGGGAATTCCGGTACGGCCGTAATGTCCAGGTACAACGGGTTGCGAAACAGGCGGCTGACGGGGCTGTAGGGGCTCACGGCGGGTGGCGTGTTCCGCAGCGCGTGGAGCGGGTTGATGCCGACGAACGCCGCGCCGACGCTCCCCGCCCAGTGTACCAGCGCGCCCAGATCACTGAGGTCGCCGGCGCCCCAGTTGCGGGCGCTGCGCACCGCGTAGAGGTTGGCCCACACCCCGAACAACCCGCGCCGGCCCACCACCTCGCGCACCGCGGGACAGGCGCCCGGCGTCACGATCAGGACCTGCTCGGCGACCCGCGTCCCGCCGTCCGCGTCGAGCGTCAGGCGCACGACGTGATGGCCCGGGCCGGGGTCCTCGGGCAGCCGGACGATCACCCAGCGGCCGCGGGAGCCGCGCAGACGGCCCTCGGCGCGCAGGCGGCGCCCGTCCTCCCGCTCCAGCTCGAGATGGTAGGAGACGGGCCCGCGGTGGCCGTCCGGCGCGCGCACGGCCACGCGCGCGCCGCCGCGGTGCACCGGCCGGACCACGCGCACCGGCGCCAGCCATTCGTCCCGGGCCGCCCGGTCGAGCGTCTCGAGCGTCCGGCGGGCCGCGGCCTCCGTGGACGCGTCCAGTCCCATCGCGGCGAGCAGCGCCACCCGGGTCGCGTCCGACGGTGTGCGCCGTTTCCCCGCCACATCGACGAATCCGGGGAGAATGCCGGCGCGCTGGGCGAGTCTCCGGATGGCGGCGGGCCGCGCCACCGGTTCAGCCCGCGGGCTCGAGGACGAGCACGCCGAGCGGCGGAAGCCGCAGCTCGAAGGACTGCGGATAGCCGTGGGCCCCATGCGGATCCGTCATCAACTCGGCCGGCGTCTCGAACGCGCTTCCACCGTAGCGCGGATCGTCGCTCGAGAACCGCTGCACCCACCGCCCGGGACGGGGCGCCCCGATGCGGTAGTGCTCGCGCGACATCGGCGTGCAGTTCAGCACCACGACGACCTCTTTGCCCCCGGCCCGCCGCACGAACGACATCACGCTGTTCTCACGATCGTTGCAGTCGATCCAGGAGAACCCCTCCGGGTCCGGGTCCGCCTGCCACAGGGGGGGGGTTTCGCGATAGAGGCGCCCCAGATCCTCGAAGAACCTCCCGAGCCCCGCGCGCAGCGGGTCGTCGAGCAAGTGCCAGTCGAGGCTGCCGTCGTGATCCCATTCGGCGTCCGGCGCGAACTCGGCTCCCATGAACAACAGCGGCTTGCCCGGACGGGTGAACTGATACGCGTACAGGAGCCGGAGGTTCGCGAACTTCTGCCAGGGGTCCCCGGGCATTTTGGCGAGCAGCGAGCCTTTGCCGTGCACCACCTCGTCGTGCGACAACGGCATGATGAACCGCTCGGAATACTCGTACAGCATCGCGAACGTCAGCTGGTCATGATGGTGACGCCGGTGGACCGGGTCGCGCTGCAGATACGCCAGGGTGTCGTGCATCCACCCCATGTTCCATTTGAAGGTGAATCCCAGTCCGCCCGTCGCGGTCGGACGCGTGACGCCCGGCCACGCGGTCGACTCCTCGGCCACGGTGATGCAGCCGGGCTGCTCGGCGGCGATCGTATCCGTGAGCTGCCGCAGGAACCCGATGGCCTCCAGGTTCTCGCGACCGCCGTACGGATTCGGGACCCACTCCCCCGCCGCGCGGCTGTAATCGAGATACAGCATCGAGGCGACCGCGTCGACGCGCAGGCCGTCGATGTGGAACTCCGACAGCCAGTACACCGCGTTGGCGATCAGGAAGTTGCGGACCTCGTTGCGCCCGTAGTTGAAGATCAGCGTGCCCCAATCGGGGTGGGCGCCCCGCCGCGGGTCCTCGTGCTCGTACAGGGCCGTGCCGTCAAACCGCGCCAGCGCGAAATCGTCCCGCGGGAAGTGCCCCGGAACCCAATCGAGCAGGACGCCCACGCCGTGGCGGTGGCAATAGTCCACGAAGTACCGGAAGTCGTCCGGCGTTCCGTGCCGGACGGTCGGGGCGTAGTAGCCCGACACCTGGTAGCCCCACGAGCCGGTGAACGGGTGTTCCATGACGGGGAGCAGCTCGAGATGCGTGAAGCCGAGCCGCTGCACGTGCGCCACGAGTTTCGGCGCGAGCTCGCGATAGCTGAGCGGCCGGTTCTCCTCCTCGGGGACCCGCGCCCACGAGCCGAGGTGCACCTCGTAGATCGATATCGGCTCGCGGGTGGCGTCCCGCGTGGCGCGCGCCGTCATCCATTGCCCGTCGCCCCACCGGTAGCGCGAGCGGAACACGCGCGATGCCGTGCCCGGCGGCATCTCCATCGCGAATGCGAAAGGGTCGGTCTTGAGCCGGACCTCGCCCGTCGGGGCGAGGATCTCGTACTTGTAGAAACAGTCCGTCGGCACGTCGGGGACGAACAACTCGAAGACCCCCGACGCCCCGACCTGCCGCATCGGCAGCAGCCGCCCGTCCCAGCCGCAGAAGTCGGCGACCACGGACACGCGGCGCGCGTTCGGCGCCCACACGGCGAACGCGACGCCGTCGGTGTCGTCCACACGCAGCGGGCGAGCACCGAAGCAGTCCCAGAGACGGCGATGCGTACCCTCGCCGAACAGGTGCAGATCGATGTCGCCCACCGTCGGGAGAAACCGGTAGGGATCGCCGCGCTCCCAAGTCGCTCCGTCCCGGAACGTGAACCGCAGGCGATAGCGCAGCGGCAGCGTGGCCTCCGGGATCAAGCCGACGAACAGCCCGCCCGACTCCCGCTCGAGCGGGGCCGCCGCGGCTCCGGGGATCAGGCATTCGACCGACACGGCGTCGGGGTGGAACGCGCGGATGACGACTCCCTCCGGCACGGGGTGCGCGCCGAGGACGCGGTGCGGCTCGGTGTGCTCGCCGCGCGCAAGGGCCTCGGCGTCGTGCCGCGCCACGGCGAGGGGGGACGGCCGTTGGGACCGACGAGTATCGGTTTTTCTCACGACGCAGCCTCCGTGTAGCGGAGCAGAATGAGCGAATGTGCGAGGAGCGACACGGTCTCGCCGCGCACGGGGCGCGTGCCCTGCCGTCCGGTGTTGATTTCTTCCACCCACGACCCGCGTTCCTGCAGGTGGGGGAGGGTGAACCGCACCGAGCGTCCGCCGGGATTGAGGAGGAGCAGGATGGTTTCACCGCCCGCGAGGCGGCCGCGCTCGTCGCGCTCGTCGGTCGACGCCGCGTGAATCAGCATCCCGACCGCGTGCCGGTGGGCGTCGTGCCAGTCGCGCGACTTGAGCTCCGCTCCCTCGGGCAGCACCCACGTGACGTCCTTGGCGCCGGTCTCGCCCACCAGACGGCCGTAGAAGAAGTGCCGGCGCCGCAGGACGGGATTCTGACGCCGGACGGCGAAGACGCGACGCGCGAACTCGAGCAGCTTCCATTCCGCCGGGCCGAGCGACCAGTCCACCCAGGTGAGCTCCGCGTCCTGGCAATAGGCGTTGTTGTTGCCGCCCTGCGTGCGGCCCAGCTCGTCGCCGTGCCCCAGCATCGGGATGCCCTGCGAGAACGCCAGCGTGGCCAGGAAGTTGCGCGCCATGCGCTCGCGCCGGCGCTGGATGCGGGAATCCGTGGTCGGGCCTTCGGCCCCCCAGTTCTTGCTGTAGTTGGCGTCGGTCCCGTCGGTGTTGCCGTGGCCGTTGGCCTCGTTGTGCTTGTGGTCATAGCTCACGAGGTCCTTCAGCGTGAAGCCGTCATGACACGCGATGAAGTTCACGCTGGCGAACGGGCCACGTCCCGCGTGGTCGAAGAGGTCGCTGCTACCCGCGATGCGCGACGCGAGCTCCGGCAACACCGCCGGATCGCCGTGCCAGAACCGGCGGACCGTGTCTCGGTACCGGTCGTTCCACTCGGCCCAGCCGACCGGGAACTGACCGAGCCGGTGGCCGTCGGGACCGAGGTCCCAGGGCTCGGCGATGAGCTTCACCTGCGAGAGCACCGGGTCCTGCCGGATCACGTCGAAGAACCGCGCGTTCGCCGTGAACGCGTCGGGGTCGCGGGCCAGGGCGGGCGCCAGGTCGAAGCGGAATCCGTCCACGTGCATGTCCTGCACCCAGTAGCGCAGACTGTCCAGCACGAGCTGGAGCACGCGCGGGTGCGCGACGTCCAGCGTGTTGCCGCAGCCCGTGTAGTCCGCGTAATAGCGACGGTCGTCGGAGCGGAGGCGATAGTAGACCGAGTTGTCGATGCCACGGAAGCACAGCGTGGGCCCGAAGTGATTCCCTTCCCCGGTGTGGTTGTAGACGACGTCGAGGATCACCTCGAGGCCGGCGCGGTGGAACCGCTTGACCATCGTCTTGAACTCGGACACCTGCGGTCCGAGGCCCCCCGATGCGTACCGCACGTCCGGGGCGAAGAAGCCGATCGTATTGTAGCCCCAGTAGTTCGTGAGGCCCCGATCGACGAGATGGCGGTCCACCGCGAACTGATGCACCGGCAGCAGCTGAACCGCCGTGACCCCCAGAGCGGAGAGGTGATCGATGATCGCCTCGGAGGCGAGGCCGAGGTACGTCCCGCGCTCGTGGGGCGCGACGGCGGGATGCCGCACGGTCATGCCCTTGACGTGGCACTCGTAGAGCACCGTGCGCGTCCACGGCACCCGCGGCGGACGGTCGTCGCCCCAGTTGAACGCGCTGTCGATGACGACGCATTTCGGCAGATCCGCCGCCGAGTCGCGGGCGTCCGACGACACGTCGGCCGCGGGATCCGCCACGGTGTACCCGAACAGGCGATCGCTCCAGCGCACCGGACCGCTGACCGCCCGCGCATAGGGATCGAGCAACAGTTTGTGGGGATTGAACCGGTGCCCCTCGTGCGGCGCGTACGGCCCGTGTACCCGGAACGCGTAGCACTGGCCCGGCCGAACCTCCGGCAGGTAGGAGTGCCACACGTGCTCGGTGCGTTCCGCCAGCGGGATGCGCACTGACTCGCGCGCCGCATCGGGGCGATCGAAGAGACACAGCTCGACGTTCGTCGCATGCTCGGAAAACAGGGCGAAGTTGGTGCCTTCCCCATCCCACGTCGCGCCGAGGGGCGTGGGGAACCCGGGCCAGACTCTCATCGAACGGACTCCCGCCGGTACAGCGCCGCGCTCCAGGCGGGCACTTCGAGCGTGGCGCCACGCCGCCGCGGCAGCCGTGCGCCGCCATGGTAGCGACGCGCCCCCGTGGCGAGCACCCGGCGCCACCGGCCCCGGGGCTGCGGCACCGCGGCCGGCTCGCCGCGGAGGTTGAAGCACGCCCACGTCGCCGACCGGCCCGCCCGCAGCGCGAGCGTCACCCACGCCGCGGAGTCGGATGCGACCTGTGCGCGGGCCACTCCCGGGCGCAGCGCGCGCTCGCGCCGGCGCAGCGTCAGCAGGTCGCCGTACAGGCGCCGCAGCCCGGCCCGCTCGGGGGCGGCCAGGCTCCAGGACAGCCGCGACCGGGCGAACGTGTCGGCGGCAGCCGGATCGGGCACGTCGCGCCAGTCGAAGTCGGCGAACTCGCGGCGCCGGCCGCTGCGCACCGCTTCGAGCAAGGCCGGATCCTCGTGGCTCACGAAGTACAGGAACGGATTCGTCTCACCGTACTCCTCGCCCATGAACAGGAGGGGAACGTAGGGCGCGAGCAGCAGCAGCGCCGCCGCCAGCTTCAGCTGCTCGAACTCCACCAGGCTCGCCAGCCGCTCGCCGCGCGCGCGGTTGCCCACCTGGTCGTGCGTCTGGAGCGCGATCACGAAGCGGTCGGCTGGCACGTCGGTCGCGGGGGCGCCGTGGCGCCGCCGCCGGAAGGCGGAGTAGCATCCGTCCAGCACGAAGCGCTCGGCGAGCGCCTTGGCAACCGGCGCCACGCCGCCGTAGTCACCGTAGTAGCCATCGCGCTCTCCCGTCAGCGCGCCATGGACCGCGTGGTGGAAGTCGTCGTTCCACTGGCCGTCGAGCCCGAACCCGCCGCGCTCCACCGGCCGGACGATGCGCGGATCGTTCAGCGCGCTCTCCGCGATGACGAGCACACGCCGGCCCAGCGCGGTCCCCAGGGCGTGCACCGCCGCCGTCAGCTCCTCGAGGATGTGGCGGGCGCCGAGGTCCACGATGGCGTGCACCGCGTCGAGCCGCAGCCCGTCCAGGTGAAACTCGGCGATCCAGTACAGGGCGTTGTCGATGAAGAACCGCCTGACCTCGTCCGAGTCCGGCCCGTCGAAATTGAGGGCCGAGCCCCACGGAGTCCGGTGTTGATCCGAGAAGTAGGGCCCGAAGTCGTGCAGCACGTTGCCTTCGGGACCGAGGTGGTTGTAGACGACGTCCAGCACGACCGCGAGACCGGCGGCGTGGGCCGCGTCCACCAGCCGGCGCAGGCCCTCGGGCCCGCCGTAGCTCCATTGCGGCGCGTAGGGGAACACTCCGTCGTAGCCCCAGTTGCGCGCCCCGGGGAACTGGCTCACCGGCATGAGCTCGATCGCGGTGACGCCGAGGTCGCGGAGATAGCGCAGGCGCTCGACGACGCCGTCGAACGTACCCGCCGCGGTGAACGTGCCCACGTGCAGCTCGTACAACACGAGGTCCGCGGCCGCGATCCCGCGCCACGAGCCGTCCGTCCAGCGGAACGCGAGTGGATCCACGATGCGGGAGGGGCCGTGGACACCGGACGGCTGCGCCCGGCTCACGGGATCCGGCCGCTCACGCCCCCCGTCGAGGCAATAGGCGTAATCCGCGCCGGGGCCGACCCCGGGCGCCGTGCCGGTGAACACCCCCGCTCGGTCGCGTTGCAGCGGCAGCGGCGCCGCATCGCGGCTCCCCGGGAATCGCACCTCGACCCGCTCGGCGCGCGGTGCCCACACGGCGAAGTGCGCCGCGCCCGCCGCGTCGATCGTGGCGCCGCGCTCGAGCCGCCACCCCGCCATCACTTCGTCCCGCTGGCGTCGAGCTCCTCGAGCACGCCCCGCAGGGGCAGCCACACCCAGTCCGGGCGGTTGTTGAGCTCGTACCCCACTTCGTACACGGCTTTTTCGAGCACGTAGATGTGCAGCAGCACGTCGAGCTCCTCCCGCGTGCGGGGCAGGAACGGGGCGTCGCCCGCCGTGGCGAGATACGAGCGCAGAAAGGCGGACGCGACCCAGCGGTACCAGAAGGTCGCCCACCCGTCGAGCGCGGCGGTCTCCTCGGGCCGACGCACGGCGGCCGCCGCGGTCACGGCGTGGGCGGTGTGCGCCGCGTAGTGGAACGAGCGGATCATCCCGGCCACGTCGCGCAGCGGTGAACGCTTGATGCGCCGCTCGGAGAGCGGGCGGGCCGGCTCGCCCTCGAAGTCGATCACCACGAAGTCCTTCCCGGTGTAGAGTAGCTGTCCGAGATGGTAGTCCCCGTGGCACCGGATGCGCATCGCCGTGATCTTGCGGCCGATCACGCGACGGAAGCTCTGCAGGATGCGACTCTCCGCGTCGAGGACGCGCTCGATGGCCGCGGCGGTGTTGGGCGGCACGCGGCGTTGGGCGTCACCCAGCAGTTTCGTGACCCGCCGGGTGAGCGTGCGCATCGATTGATACAGCCCGCGCTGGTAGAGGGTGCTGAACCGTTCGGGACAGAAGGCCGGATCGGCGGGGTCCGACGCCAGCGCGTGGTGCAATTCGGCCGTCCGGGCCCCGATGGTCCGGGCGCTCTCGAGGTAGCCCCCCACCAGCTCCAGCAGCTCCGCCGGAGGATCCTGGCCGGTGAGGTCGAGGACGTTCGGAGCCGGCACCGGCGGCAGCGCCGCGTCGCGGGGCCGCGCTGCGACGCGCTCGAAGTACCGCTCCAGCTCGTCGCAGGTGAAGCGCCACGCGTCGCCTTCGTTCTCCACGAACCGGTTCATCACGGCGAGGGTCGACGACTGCGCGCCGTCCCGCTCGTACTCGAGGAATCCCACGAGTGGCGCCACGTGGGTGAACCGCGCGCGCTCGGTGAGGAACCGCCCGATCTCGAGATCGGGATTCTCCCCGGGGGCGGTGCGGCGCAGCAGCTTCAGGATCACGCGGTCGCCGAAGCTGATCGAGGTGTTGCTCTGCTCGACGCGGGCGATCCGCGGTTCGAGGGCCGCATCGTCCAGCTCGCGGAACTCGGCGGCCACGTTGGTCACGCCGCTCCGGACGATCCCGTGGCCGCCGCGCAACCGGCGGCGCCGCAGGACCGCGTCGCGCAGGGTCCGCGTCACCGCAGGATCGGCGATCGCCTCATACAGCACGCCCGCCGCCCGCTCGTCTCCCGCCGACACGGTCAGCCGCGCGATGAGGCGTTCGGGCGCGCTCTGCTCGAGCTCTGCCGCGCGCTCCCCGGTGGCCCAGGAGACGGCCAGCACGTACGTCTCGGTATCCGCATCCGCGTACGACACCTCGAGGAAGACGAGCGCGGCCTGCCCGTCGTCGACACTCAGGCGCACCGTGTCCACGACCGCTCCGCCCCGCGCCTTGCGCGCCTTCCCCCCGAACCAGCGCTGGGCTTGGAGGAAGGTGAGCAGCCCCGGGGTCAGCTCCTCCAGGGCGTCGTCGCGCAGCACCGTCGTCCAGTCGCCCGCGACGGCGAGCTCGGGCAGGAGGCGCACCGCCGCCCCCGCCAGGAGGCGCGCCCGCTGCGGGGTGAGCAGGAACCAGTAGAACCCGTGCGGTCCGAGCGTGAGGATGTAGGGGGTGGTCCCGACCTCGGGGAACTCCGTGGTGCCGAACACTTCGACCGGCGTGGTCCCGGCGAAGCGCGTCAGATCCAGCTCGCCGCACTGCGCATAGCGCGACAGGTTGGCGACGACGAGCACCAGCTCGTCCTCGTAGCGCCGGACGAACGACAGGATCTTGGGGTTGCGGGACGGCACGAACTCGAGCGACCCGCGTCCCAGGGCGGGGTAGCGCTTGCGCAACGCGATGATGCGCCGCATCCACCACAGGAGCGAGGAGGTGTTGTTCTCCTGCGCCTCGACGTTGATCGCCTCGTAATGGTATTCCGCATCCACGATCACCGGCAGGTAGAGGCGCTGCGGGTTCGACCGTGAGAACCCCGCGTTGCGGTCGGGGCTCCACTGCATGGGCGTGCGCACGCCGTTCCGGTCGCCCAGGTAGTAGTTGTCGCCCATCCCGATCTCGTCGCCGTAGTAGATCACGGGCGTGCCCGGGAGCGACAGCAGCAGGGCGTTCATCAACTCGATGCGGCGGCGCTGGTTGCCGAGGAGCGGCGCCAGCCGCCGCCGGATCCCGAGGTTGATCCGCGCCTGTGCATTGTGCGCGTAGACCCGGTACATGTAGTCCCGCTCTTCGTCGGTCACCATTTCGAGCGTCAGCTCGTCGTGGTTGCGCAGGAACAGCGCCCACTGGGCGTTGTCCGGAATGGCCGGGGTCTGCTCGAGGATGTCCACGATCGGGAACCGGTCCTCCATGTGGAGGGCCATGAACAGTCGCGGCATGATGGGGAAATGGAACGCCATGTGGCATTCGTCCCCGTCGCCGAAGTACGCGGCGGCATCCTCGGGCCACTGGTTGGCCTCGGCGAGCAGCATGCGGTCGCCGAACCGCTCGTCGACGTGCGCCCGCAGCGTCTTGAGAAAGGCGTGCGTCTCCGGCAGGTTCTCGCAGTTCGTCCCCTCACGCTCGAACAGGTAGGGCACGGCGTCCAGCCGCAGGCCGTCCACCCCGAGACCGAACCAGAAGTCCACGACGTCCAGCATCGCGCGCTGCACCGCCGGGTTGTCGAAGTTGAGGTCCGGCTGATGGGAGTAGAACCGGTGCCAGTAGTAGGCCTTCGCCACCGGGTCCCACGTCCAGTTCGACACTTCGAAGTCTTTGAAGATGATCCGGGCGTCGCGGTAGCGCTCCTGCGTGTCACTCCACACGAAGAAGTCACGCCACTTCCCCGGCTCGCGGCGGGCCCGCTGGAACCAGGGGTGCTGATCGGAGACGTGATTGAGCACCAGCTCCGTGACGACCCGGAGGTTGCGTCGATGGGCCTCCCGCACGAGCTGGCGGAACTCGGCGAGGGTCCCGAGGTCGGGGTGCACGGTGAGGTAGTCGGCGATGTCGTAGCCGTCGTCGCGCAGCGGCGACGGGTAGTGCGGCAGCAGCCAGATCGTGTCGACGCCCAGGCTCTGGATGTAGTCGAGCTTCTCGGTCAGCCCGCGGACGTCGCCCACCCCGTCGCCATTGCTGTCGTAAAAGGCCCCGATCCGCACTTCGTAGAGAATGGCCTCCTTATACCACAGCGGTGGGGCCGTCATCCGGTGGCCCGCGGACCGACCACGCGCAGAATGTGCGCGACTTCCCGCTTGGGGTCGAGCCGCACGAAGTTCCGGGTCCCGCGCCAGGTGTAGCGCACCCCGGTCAGCAGGTCCACGACGTCATACGGCTGGTCGGGCGTGAACCCCAGCGCGTCCAGCGGAACATGCACCATCGTCTCCTGGGGACGCAGCGGATCGAGATTCACCGCGATCAGCAGATCGTCCCCCGGCGCGCGCTTATGATAGAACAGGATGTGCTCGCTCTCCGCGAGATGGAACCGCAGGTTGTCGAGCCGTTGGAGGGCCGGGTGCTCGCGCCGCAGGCGATTGAGCCGCGCGATGTCGGCATTGAGGTTGCCGGGAGCCTCCCAGTCGCGGACCCGGACCTCGTACTTCTCCGAGTGCAGATACTCCTCGCTGCCGGGGCGGACCGGCACGTTCTCGCACAGCTCGAACCCCGAGTAGATACCGTAGAGCGGCGCGAGGGTCGCCGCGAGCACGAGCCGCACGCGGAACGCCGGCCGGCCGCCCTGCTGGAGATACTCGTGGAGGATGTCGGGCGTGTTCGTGAACAGGTTGGGGCGGAAATACTCGACCATGTCCGTGGTCGCGAGCTCGGTGAAATACTCGCGCAGCTCGTGGGCCGAGTTGCGCCAGGTGAAGTAGGTGTACGACTGGCTGAATCCCAGCTTGGCGAGCCCCTTCATGCGCGCCGGCCGGGTGAACGCCTCGGAGAACAGCACGACCTCGGGATGGTCGCGTTTCAGCTCGGCGATCACCCACTCCCAGAACGCGAACGGCTTGGTGTGCGGGTTGTCGACGCGGAACGTGCGCACGCCCTGCTCGATCCAGAACAGGAAGATGTCGCGCGACGCCGCCCACAGGGCCGGATGGTCCGCGCACCAGAAGTTCAGCGGGTAGATGTCCTCGTACTTCTTCGGCGGATTCTCGGCGTAGCGAATCGTGCCGTCGGGGCGCACGAAGAACCAGTCGGGATGCTCGCGCACCCAGGGGTGGTCGGGTGAGCACTGCAGGGCGTAATCGAGCGCGACTTCGATCCCCACTTGCTCGGCCGCCGCGACGAAGCGCCGGAAATCGGCGAGTGTGCCCAGCGCGGGTTCCACGGCCGTGTGACCCCCGTGCTCGTTGCCGATCGCCCACGGGCTCCCGGGATCGTCGGGGCCCGCCTTGAGCGTGTTGTTGGGCCCCTTGCGATGCGACCGTCCGATCGGGTGAATGGGCGGGAGGTAGACCACGTCGAATCCCAGCTCGGCGAGCCGTGGCAGCCGGCGCGCGGCCTCGGCGAACGTCGCGTGCCGACCGGGCGTCTCCCCCTGCGACCGCGGGAACATCTCGTACCACGCGGCGAACCCCGCAATCGGTCGGTCCACGACGACGCGGTACTCGGCGGCGTGCGCCGTGAGGTCCATGGGAGGCAGGTGCCGGGTCACGAGGTCGACGAGCGCTGTGTCGTGCGCGATCGCGACGGCCTCGGCCGGCGAGGCGGTGCCCAGGTGGTGCGCGCGGGCGCGCAGCGTCCGGCCGGGCTCGCCGCGCGCGTGGCGCGCCGCCTCGGTCAGGAGCGTCGCGCCCTCGCGCAGCTCCGCGCTCACATCCACCTTCGCGGCAACCCGCTTCGCCAGATCGGCGCGCCACGACGCGAACCGGTCGGACCACGCCTCGACGGTGAAGACCCAGGTACCGATGCGGTCGAGCGCGATCTCGCCGCGCAACCGGTCGAAGTCGATATCGTACCGCATCGCGACGCTGTGCCACCGGCGCTCGCGCGGGCCGCGGAACCGGATGCGCCCCGTGACGAGATCGTGGCCGTCGCGGTACGCCGTCGCTTCGACGACGAGCGTGTCGCCGAGCAGGCGTTTCACCGGGTGGCGCCCGCCGTCCACGCTGGGCCGGACCTGCTCGATCACCAGGCGGGGGTCTGGCATATGGATGCGCGGCGCGCGGGCTCGCGTCCGTGGTTTTGATCGCGTAGTCGTGCTCATCCCTGATATCCTAATAGGTCGGTCGGGGGACACGCTACCCGACGCGGTTCGCCCGGATCGCGACGGTGTGCTACACTCGACGCGACCACCGACGAGAGGGGCTCGCGTGTTCGCGGACCTGGTGGACGAGACAGTGGATGCGTGGCGGTCGGTGCGCCACGGCGTCAGAGACGAGCTACGCAATCTTTCGCCGACGGACCTCGATTTCCGTCCCACGCCGCACAGCCGCACGGTGCGCGAGCTGGTGCAGCACATCCTCGAGGTCGCGATGATGATGACGGGCGAGCTCACGCGACCCGACACGGACTTCCACCGCGCGCCGTGGGCCAAGCTGCTCGCGCGCTACGCCGGCGCCGCATGGCGAGCGAAGACGCGGGCGCAGCTGTTGCGGTTGCTCGAGACACAGCTGCGCGACGGCGAGCGGAAGTTCCGGGGCGCGGGCGAGTTGTCGCTGTTCCAGTGGATCACCCGCTTCGACGGGAACCAGGGAACGAAGTTCGCCTGGTGGCAGCACGGCATCGCGCACGAGGAGTATCACCGGGGCCAGCTGGCGCTGTACGCGCGACTGCTGGGGCGCGAGCCGGCGCTGACGCGTCGGATCCGGGGCGGGTAGGTAGTCGGACCCGCCCCATCCGGGCGTCCCCCACCGTCACAGTGCATGCGGTAGCCTGCAGCCGATGCCCGGACGAGCGGACTGGGTACTTGACAAAACTGAACGGAGGATAAAAATTTGAACGAGAGTTAAAATCCTACGGAAACACTCGGAGATGCCGCTCATGGCAGCGACGGCCGCCCCCCGATCCCACCACGTGCGCGAAAAGCGCCGGCGCCGCCGCGCGGAGATCCTCTCCGCCGCCCTGCGGGCGTTCCGCGAGCAGGGCTACCACGCCACCACCCTCGAGCACATCGCCGACCGCCTCGGCGTCCGCAAGACAGCGCTGTACCACTACTTCCCCGACAAAGAGGCGATCCTCTACGCCTGCCACCGGGAGAGCCTCGAGCAGGTGCACGGCACCGTCGCCGACGCGCTCGCCCGCTACCGCACCGCACCCGAGCGCCTCGCCCACCTGATTCGCGAGCACGTCCGCGTCATGACCGACACGCTGGAGGGCTCGCCGCTGGCGTTCGAGGTAACCGCCCTCGCTCCCGCCCACCAGGCCGAAGTCATCGCCAGCCGCGACCGCTACGAGCACGCGCTGCGCGAGATCATCGAACAGGGAATCGCCGCCGGCGCTTTCCGCCCGGTCGATCCCAAGATCCCCGTCTTCGCGATTCTGGGCGCGATCAACTGGATCGCGCGCTGGTATCGCCCGGAGGGTTCGCTCCATGCCCAAGAGCTCGGCACCCAGTTCGCCGACCACCTCGTCGGCGGCCTCCGTCGGCGCTGACGGCGCCCGCCCCCTCGCCCCCCGCGCGCCCGAGGCACTCGGGTTGCGCGAGGTGCTCTACGCCAAGGCCGACGGCGTCGCGCGCATTACGCTCAACCGCCCGCAGCGCTACAACGCCTATTCGACCGCCGCCTTGGAAGAGCTCGCCGCCGCGTTCCGCGACGCCACGTTCGACGATGCCGTAGGGGTGATCGTCCTCACCGGTGCCGGCGACCGCGCCTTCTGCACCGGCGGCGACGTCAAGGAATACGCGGCAGAGTACGTCGGCCGCCCACACGACTACTGGAAGTACATGGCGCTGTTCCGCGCCTATATCGAGAGCATTCTCAACACCGGCAAACCGGTGGTCGCGCGAATCAACGGCATGGCCGTGGGCGGCGGCAACGAGACGCAGCTCGCCTGCGACCTGACGGTCATCGCGCAACACACCTTCGTGAAACAGGTCGGCACCCACGTGGGCTCGGTGGCGTGCGGTGGAGCGACGCAGTGGCTCCCGCTCGTCGTCGGGGACAAGCGGGCGCGGGAGATCCTGTTCCTCAACGAGCCCGTCCCGGCGCTCAAGGCGCGCGACTGGGGCCTCGTGAACTGGGTCGTTCCGTCGGTGCGGCACGGCGACCGCTGGATCGAGGAGGCCACCGCGGAGGAGATCCGCAAGGCCGAAAAGGGCGAAGCAGGTTATCGCCTCGATCTCGCGCGGCTCGACGAATTCGTGGCCGATCTCGCGCGCCGCCTCCTCGCGTCGTTCCCGGAGTGCGCGCGTTACACCAAGCAGCAGACCAACGCGCTCAAGGATTTCGTGTGGAGCCAGACGGTGCGTCACGCACAGGACTGGCTCGCGCTGCACTACGCTTGCTGGGAGCCGGTCGAGGGGATGCAGGCGTTCGTCGAGAAGCGCGCGCCGCGCTACGCGATGTTGCGCGAGCGCGCCGCCCGGGGCGAGTGGACCGAGACGCCGTGGGGACCCCCGCTGCGCACCTGCGCCGCGTGCGGCGCCGGCACGCTGCCGGCCGGACACCGGTTCTGCGGACAATGCGGCGCACCGCTCTCGTGACCGGAGGCGGCCGGGGCATCGGCCACGCGATCGCGCAGGCGCTCGCGGCCGACGCCTGGGTGGGCGCGCTCGATCTCGACTTTCCGCCCGGCCCGGGCGGCGCGCACGCGTGCTTCGAGGTGGACGTCCGCGACGCCGCCTTGGTTGACCGCACGGTGAAGACCGCGGCCGCCGAACACGGCGGCATCGACTGGGTGGTGCACGCGGCCGGGATCGTCCGCGATCGCATCAGCTGGAACATGACCGACGCCGAGTGGGACGACGTGGTGGCCGTGAACCTCACGGGCGCGTTCAACGTGGCGCGGGCGGCCGCGCCCCACCTGCGCCGCTCCCCCGCCGGCCGCATGGTGTTCATCTCTTCCATCAACGGCCTGCGCGGCAAGGCCGGCCAGGCGAACTACGCAGCCGCGAAGGCGGGCCTCGTTGGACTCGCGCGCGCGCTGGCCCTCGAGCTCGCGCGCGACGGCGTCACCGTGAACGTCGTCGCCCCCGGATTCGTCGAGACCGCGATGACCGCCGACCTGCCCGAGCGCGTCCGGGCCGAGGCCGTGGCGCGCACGCCGCTCGGCCGCGCCGGCCGGCCGGCGGACATCGCCGCCGCCGTCCGGTTCCTGTGCGCGGACGCGGCCGGCTTCATCACGGGCGCCGTGCTGCCGGTGGACGGCGGTCAACTGATGTCGGGAGCGCTGCTGTGAGGACCCCATGGGCGTGACTACCACGGTCGAGCACGGCGTCGCCCGGCTGCACCTGAGCTGGCCGCCCCTCAACATTTTCACCCGCACGGCGCTCGCCGACGTGCGCGCCGCGCTGGCGCGGCTCGCCCCCGACAGTACGCTGCGGGCCTTGGTCGTGACCGCCGAGGGTCGCCACTTCTCGGCCGGCGCGGACGTGAAGGAGCACCTGCCGCCCGAGCACGACGTGCTGATCCCCGAATTCCTCGAGACGATCGCCGCCCTCGCCGAGTTTCCCGTCCCGGTCGTGGCCGCGGTGCGCGGCCGCTGCCTCGGCGGCGGATTCGAGCTGGTGCAGGCCGCCGACCTGGTCGTGGCCGGCGCGGGAGCGAGCTTCGGCCAGCCCGAGATCGCGCTCGGCGTGCTGGCGCCGGCGGCGTGCGTCATCTTGCCGCGGCGCGCCGCACCGGGCGCCGCCGCGGCGCTCGTGTACACCGGTGACCCGGTTGCGGCGGACGAGGCGCTGCGCCTGGGACTCGCCCACCGCGTGGTGCCCGACGCGGAGGTGGACGAGGCCGCCCTGGCCCTCGCCGGCCGCATCGCGCGCCACAGCGGCGCCGCGCTGCGGCTCGCCAAGCGAGCGGTGCGGCTGGGCGAAGCGACGCAGCTGCGGGCCGCCTTCGCGGAGGTCGCGACGCTCTACCGCGACGAGTTGATGGCGACGCACGACGCGCTCGAGGGACTGCGGTCCTTCGTGGAGAAGCGGGCGCCCGCCTGGAGCCACCGATGACCACGCTCTTCCCCGAGTGGCGCGACCAGCCGGTCGACGGCGCGCTCGCCGCCTGCCGCGATCTGCTGGAGCACGACCGCTTCCCGACGGTGCGCCGATGGCGTGACGCGGGTGGGAAAGTCGTCGGCCACTTCCAGGTGTATTTCCCCGAGGAAATCGCGCACGCCGGCGGACTGCTGCCGTTCAGGGTCCGGGGGGCGCCCGTTGAGCCGACGCGCGCGGATTCCCACTTCGGCAGCTATCTGTGCTCGATCCTCAAGACGTCGCTCGACCTCGCGCTGTCCGGGCGGGTCGAGCTCGACGCGTTCTTCACACACCCCATCTGCGACGCGGCGCGCAACCTGGCCGGCGTCTGGGGCCGGAATTTCCCCTACCCCTGCCAGATCCTGTACCTCCCGCAGAACGCGACCTCCGCCCACGCCGCGGACTACCTGCGCCACGAGTACGACCGGGTGCGCCGCACCCTCGGTCCGATCGCGGGACGGGAGATCACCGACGACGCACTGCGGCATTCGATCGCCGTGTACAACGAGAACCGCGCCCTGCTGCGTGAGGTGTACGCCATCAAGCGCGACACCCCGTGGCTGCTCGCCGCCGAGGACGCCTACGTCCTCATGGCCATCGGCGGACTGATGCTCCGCGAGGAGCACAACGAGCTGCTGCGTACGCTGCTCCCACGGGTGCGCGAGCGGCCCGCAAAGCCCCGCGACCGGATCCGGGTCGTGTTCGAGGGCGGATTCTGTGAACAGCCGCCCCTCGACCTGATTCGCATGATCGGGCGCTCCTGCTACGTGGTGGACGACGACCTGCTGATCGGCATGCGCTGGATTCTCGCGGACGTACCCGTGGCCGGCGATCCTCTGCGGAACCTCGCGGAGGCGTATCTCGATTGCTCCGCCCACAGCCCCGTGCAGCACGACGCGCGCAAGCCCAAGGGCGAGATGCTGCTCCAGCGGATCCAGGAATCGCGCGCCCAGGCCGCCATCGTGACCGCGGCCAAGATGTGCGAGCCGGGCCTCGAGGAGCAGGTCGTGCACACGCGGGCCCTCGACGAGGCGGGCATCCCGTATTTCGTGAGCGAATTCGAGGAGAACATGACGAGCTTCGAGCAGCTCGAGGTGCAGCTCGAGACGTTCGTCGAGAACCTGGTATTCGAGTGAGGTGACGATGACCCCGACGGCCGAGATCGTGGGACGGGGGAACGCCGAGGGCGCGCGGCTGTTCCGGGAGTGGTTCGCGGAGCTGACCGGCGCGGCGGCCGCCGGGCGCGGCGCCGCGTACGTGTTCGTGATGGGGAGCCTGGCGGAGCTGCTGCGGGCGTTCGAGCTCCCCATGGTCTTCCCGGAAATCAACTCGCTCCAGACCGCCGTGCGGCACGTGGCCCACGAGTATCTCGCGGAGGCCGAGGACTACGGGTACTCGCCCGACATCTGCGGCTATGTGAAGGCCGACGTCGCGACGCAGCTGCGGGGCGGGACGCTGCCGATGGGCCGCATCCCCAAGCCCGCCGTCGCGGTGCTCACCAATGCCTGCAACACCTACATCAAGTGGGCCGAGATCTGGGAGCGGATGCACGGCGTTCCCGCCTTCGTGCTCGACGTGCCGGGATCCCGCGCCGCCGGTTTGCGGCCGGGACCCGGCGAGCGGGACTTCGAGGCGGACAAGGCGTACGTGCTCGCGCAGCTGGGCGAGCTGATCACCCTGCTCGAGCGTGTGACCGGGCAGCCGCTCAACGAGTCTCGCCTGGAGCAGGCCATGGGCCACGCCAACCGGATGAGCCGCTGTTGGCAGCGGCTGCTCGAGCTCAACCGCGCGCGGCCGTCGGTGTTCAACGCACTCTCGGACGGTACGATCTATCTCGGCGTCGCGAACGCGCTCCGTGGGACCGCCGAGGGCGCGTCGTATTTCGAGGACCTGACCGCCGAAATGGAGCACAAGGCGGCGCACGGCATTGGTACGCTCACCGAGGAGAAGTGGCGGCTCGTGTTCGTCGGCGTGCCCTGTTACCCGATCTTCCGGCGGTTCAACGAGCTGTTCAGCGAGTGGGGCGGCACCTTCGTCAACTCGACCTACCTGTGGTTCGCCTCAGGCGGCACCAATCTCGGCTTCCAGTACGACCTCTCCCGACCCCTCGACAGTCTGGCCGAGGGCCTGCTCGTGTCGGTGCGGGACGCCATGGACTCGATGTTTTTCCAGACCGGGATCCTGGCGGAGATGATCGACGGCTACGGCGTGGACGGCGTCGTGTTCCATCCGATCAAGAGCTGCCGCACGGTCTCTACCGGACTCGCCGACAACCGGCGGGCGCTGATGGCCGAACGTGATGTGGCCACGCTGTTCATCGAGTCGGACATGATGGACCGGCGCGTGGTGTCGGAGGCCCAACTCAAGAACCGGGTGGACGCGTTCTTCGAAGGCCTCGCCGCCCGCCGCGCCCAGGCGGCGACCGCCCACCCCGGGAGGTGACCGTGGCCTATGCGGCGGGCGTGGACGTCGGGTCCACACAGACTAAGGCGGTGATCATCGACGAGCGTGGGCGGATCGTGGCGCGCGCGCTCACCGACACCGGCGCCAACGTCACGCGCGCGGCGGAGGCCGCGTTCCGCACGGCGCTGCAGGACGGCGACCTCCGGGAGGAGGAGGTCGAATACGTGGTTGGTACCGGCTATGGCCGCTACAAGGTGACCTTCGGCAACACCCAGGTGACGGAGATCTCGTGCCACGGGCGCGGTGCCGTGCACATGTTCCCGAACACGCGGACGGTGATCGACATGGGGGGCCAGGACACGAAGGCCATCCGCGTCGCCCCGACGGGTGAGATCCTCGACTTCTGCATGAACGACAAATGCGCCGCCGGCACCGGACGGTTCCTCGGCGCCGCCGCCAGCGCGCTCGACATCCCCCTCGAGGACCTCGGGCCCACGGCGCTGCGCGGCGAGCGCGCGGTGAAGATCAGCACGACCTGCACGGTGTTCGCCGAATCCGAAGTGCTGTCGTGGCTCGGCAAGGGGAAGAAGATCGAGGACATCCTGTTGGGGGTGCACCAGTCCATCGCGTCACGCTCGGCGGGACTGCTGCGCCGGGTCGGGATCGAGTCCCAGGTGACCTTCACCGGCGGCGTGGCGCGCAACCGGGCGATGATCGAGGCCTTGCGTGAGAAAGTCGAGCTGCCGCTCAACGTGAGCGACGAGTCACACTACATGGGGGCACTCGGCGCCGCGCTGTTCGCGCTCGACCACATCCGCGACGGGCGCGCGCCCGCCGCGGCCACGGGGGCACCATGAGGTACGCAGCCGGCATCGACGTCGGATCGACCTACACCAAGGCCGTCATCCTCGACGAGCAGCACGCGGTTGCGGGGCTCGCGATCGAGCCCACCGGCTTCCAGCTCGCGAAGATCTCCCAGCACGTGCTGGAGCGTGCGGCTGTCGCCGCCGCGCTCCCGGCGAACGCCGTCGAGTACGTGGTCGCCACCGGATTCGGCCGGCATCAGGTGACCGCGGCCGACATTCAGGTCACGGACCTCACGGCCGCCGCGCGCGGCACCGCCGCGCTGTTCCCCGGAACCCGCACCGTGCTCGACGTCGGCGGCCAGACGATGAAGGCCAGCCGCGTGGGAGCCGATCGCAAGGTCAAGTCGTTCCGCCTGAACGACAAGTGCGCCGCGGGCACGGGCGCGTTTCTCGAGAAGACCGCCCGCTACATGGGGTACTCGACCCAGGAGATCGGCCCGCTGGTCGCGACCTCGAAGGAGGCGGTCCCGATCTCCGGCGTGTGCGCGGTGTTCGCCGAGTCGGAAGTGATCAACCAGCTGTCCCAGGGCGCGGCGCCCGCGGACATCATGTACGGGGCGATCGTGTCGCTCGTGGGCCGCTCGGTGCAGCTGCTGAAGCGCGTGCGGCTCGAGCCCGAGCTGACGCTCATCGGGGGCATCCTGCGGTTCGAACGCATGGCCGACGTGATCCGCCACGAGCTGCAGACCGAGGTCAACCTTCCGCCCCCCGATCGGGTGCAGTTCGTGTGCGCGCTGGGAGCCGCCGTGCTCGCGCACCGGCGCCTCGCCGCACGCGGCGTCGAGGCCGCCTGAGGTGATGGAGAGCCGGCTCGACGCGCTGCGTGCCATCGCCGAATCGGAGGCGCTCCGCGCCCTGGGACAGCAGCGGGTGCGCGCCAATCCGGAGCGGCTCGCCGCCGGGTGGGAACGGCGCTTCGTGACCGACGCGACCCGCGCCGCCGAGGCCGTGGCGCTGTACCAGGCCATGGGCTACGAGGTCGTCGCCGATCCGGTGCGCCCCGACGAGCTGGGGGACGACTGCGACGCGTGCGCGCTGGCCACACTGTTCCGCACGATCTACACGAGACCACGGGCGGTGGAGGAGCAGCCATGAGGGCGGCCGTGTTCCGGGAGGCGGGCACGCCCCTGACCGTGGAAGAGATCCCGACGCCGGAGCCGGGTCCGGGCGAGGCCCTGGTCCGCGTGGCGGGGTGTGGGATGTGCCACACGGACCTGCACTACCTCGATCACGGCGTGAAGCCGTTCAAGGCGCCGCCCCTCGTGCTCGGCCACGAGATCGCCGGCACCGTCGCGGCAACCGGGGCCGGCGTCACCACGCGCCGCGCCGGCGACCGTGTCCTCATCCCATCGGTGTACGGCTGCGGCCGCTGTCAGTTCTGCCGTCGCGGCCGCGAGAACCTGTGCGTCGACATGGTCATGCTGGGCAACAACATCGACGGCGGATACGCCGAGTACGTGGCCGTCCCCGCGAGCGAGCTGATCCCGGTCCCGGCATCACTGCCGCTCGAGCAGGCGAGCGTCGTGGCCGACGCGCTCTCGACGCCCTTCCACGCGGTGCGCAACCGCGCCCGGGTGCGCGTCGGCGAAACCGTGGTCGTCGTCGGGTGCGGCGGGGTTGGGCTGAATGTCGTGCAGTGCGCCGTGGCGGCCGGCGGGCGCGTGATCGCGCTGGATCTCAACGACGCCCGGCTCGCGGTCGCCCGGCAATTGGGCGCGTTTCAGAGCATCAACCCCGGGGCCGTGGAGCGGGTGGACCGGAAGGTCCGCGAGCTGACCGACGGCGGCGCCGAAGTGGTCTTCGAGGCGATCGGAAATCCCAAGACGATGGAGCTGGGCTTCTCCCTGCTGCGCAAGGGCGGCCGCATGTGCGTGATCGGCTACTCGCACGAGCCGGTGACGCTGTCCGCAGCCCGGCTCATGTACTACGAGCTCGAGGTTATGGGCAGTCTCGGCTGCGGCGCGGGCGAGTATCGCGACATCCTCGCGCTGGTAGCGGCGGGGCGGCTCACGCTCGACCCGATCGTGAGTGGCACCCTGCCCCTCGCCGACATCAACGCCGGATTCGACCGGCTGCGGCGGGGAGAGGGCGTCCGCTGGGTCGTGGTGCCGTGACCGATCCGCTCGAGCGATTCACCGCGGAGCATCGCGAGGCCCTGGCGGTGCTCGACCGCCTCGAAGCGGCGGCCACGGGACTCGGCGGCGGCGGAAACCTGGCGCCACATCTCGCCGCCGCCCGCGAGGCGCACGCGTTCCTCGCGGGACCGGTGCGGCGGCACAACGAGAACGAAGAGCTCGCGCTGTTTCCGCTCCTGGGCGAGGACGCTCCCACGGCGGTGTTCGTGGAGGAGCATCAGCGCCTGCGGGCGCTCGAGCAGGAGCTGGACCAGGGAATCGCGCGCGCCGACGGGCCGCGGGCTGCCGCCGTCGCCCGGGAGCTCACGGATCTGCTGCGGGCACACATCGCGCGGGAGGACGAGGCGTTGTTCCCCCTGGCCCGCGCGCTGCTCGGAACCGAGGGCCTCGCCCGCGTCGCCGCCCGGCTGCCGCCGCCCTAACCGTTACGCGAGCGGCGCGTGCGGGCTCACCGCGTCACGCTCAGCGCGTACTCGTTCAATCGCGAGCGCAGTTGGTTCTGGCGGTCGGCCACCTCGACGACCGTCGCGGTGTAGGACGATGCCCCGTTCACATCCGGTACGGCGAACGTGACGATTGCCCCGCTCGCGAGGTTCCCCGCCACCACGATCCGCACGGTCGTCGTGCTGACGACCCGGGTTGCGACGTACGCGATCGCCGCGCTTCCCGCGGTGACCGCCCCGATGTCCGGGCCGCTGATGTCGAGCAGCATCGCGCCATCCTGATTCGCCGTCGCGAGCGTCACCGTCAGCGCGCCCGCCACCGGTCCCGACGGGTCGTTCGAGCAGGCCACGCCGAGGACCGCGAGGACGCAGGTGAGGGTGGCGAGTCTACCGTTCATGGGTTCCTCCTCTCACCGGCGGCTTCCGGAGACGCAGCCGGGATCAACCCGGTGCGCTGCAAATAGGCGCGGAAGTCGCCCGTGTCGTAGCGGCCATTGCGGTTGCCGAGCGCGTCCAGGACTGCCTGGTCCTGGGGCGAGAGTCCCCCGCCCCCGAGCAGCTCCTGGGCCGCCAGCGCCGCCGTGAACGACGGCGTGTACCCGAGCGGCAGGCCGGCATTGGGCACGCCGGCCGGGTTCACCTCGACGAGCTCTCCTACACCCGCGTCGGCCGCGTAGAGGCGCGCATTGGTCGCGCCCCCCGCGGTGCGGCCGAACGCCACGGCGAACGGCGCCGTGGTCTCGAGCACGAACGGATCGTGCAGCACGGTGCCGGTCGGACCGAACGCGATGATGCGGCCCACGACCGGATTGGGCACGTACAGGGTGCCCGCCACGTCGAACGCGAATCCCCACATCGTGGTCTGGGCGGTCAGCAACAGCTGGGGCACGCCGCTCGCGAGCCGGTAGATCTCGGCCCCGTTCGAGAAGTACGGATCGCCTGACGGCCCGATGGCGATGGGACCCGGCCCCAGCCCGCCGACGCTCGTCATGTCGTACCGGGCCTGAAACTGCCCCAGCAGGTCGTAGCGGCGGATCGACGCGTCGCTCAGGTCCGTCACCCAGATCGTGCCGTCGCTCCCCACGGCGATCCAGAAGGCGGACCCGAGGTCGGTGAGGAACGGCGCGGCGCTGCCCTGGGGGGTGACGCGGTACACGACGCCGTCGTTCGCCGAGGCGACGAGGAGGTTGCCGAACGCGTCGAATGCCATGCCCCGCGGATCCGCCACGCCCGACGAAAACAGCGTCGGCGTGCCGCCCCCCGGACCCACCCGGAAGATCCGGCCGATGTTGGCATCGCCGATGAACAGGTCGCCGTTGGCCCCCGCCGCCACGCCGAGGGGGAAGTCGAGGCCGCTGACCCGGGTCGCGATCGGATCCCCGGGACCGGGCTGCACCGACCGAACGTGCAGGGTGTAGGTGTACCCGGCCCCGCCGCCGTCGAACGCGTCGAAGATCACGGGATAGAGGGTGCCACTCGCCGGGACGCTGTATTCGAAACGACTATCGAGCCCATCGGCATCGTCGTTGCAGGTGATCACCGTCTGGCCGTCGCTCGCCACGAGGCACAGCACCGGATCGAGCTGCGAGCCGAATTGGGCGGCGTCCACGTCGAACTCGAGCGTCGCGCCCACGCTGGCCGCGACGGCCCACCAGTCCAGGTCGCCCGCGGGGCAGATGACGCCGGTGCCGTCGCCGCCGACCGCCAACACGCCGGCGGTGGCGGCATCGTCGTTCGGCTCCGCCTCGTTGCCGACCGCGGCGCAGGGAGCTTGAGTCGCGAAATGGATGACGTACGTGTGGCCGGCTCCGCCGGTGTTGCTGAAGTCGCGAACCACCAGATAGTACTGGCCGTCCGCTTGGATCTGATAGCGGAGGCGGCTGTCGAGTCCGTCGAAATCGTCGTTGAAGGCGAGCGTCGTCACCCCGTCCGGCGCGAGCAGCTCGAGCGTCGGGTCGAGCGTCGAGCCCACCTCGGCGGCGTCCACGTCGATGTCGAGCCAGGTGCCGGCGGTGGCCGCGAACGTCCAGTAGTCGGCGTCCCCCGCCGGGGTCACCACGCCGCTGGCGGTGTCGCCGAGGGCGGCGGCGTCGGCCTGGCCCGCCACGTCGTTGGGCTCGCTCTCGGCGACCACGACGGCCGATCCTGCGGTCACTCGGCGTGACGCCTTCGACCGGGCGAGGGCGGCCCGCGCCTCCCGCAGGGTCATACCGCCCGATCGGGCCAGTCGGTAACGGGCGATCTCGCCCCGCCATCCGTCTGGCGATGCGCGCTGCGCGACCGCCGGTGACGGCGCCGCGAGCGCCACACACGCCACCGCGAGAAGCAGCCTGCCGAGCATGGAACCTCCTTGTGACCGCCACCCCACGCGCGCGCCGTCACCCCGCCGGGAAAGCCTAGCTCCGGGACGGGCCGCCCGCCATCGTACCTCGGACGGCCGCGAGACGTTGCACCCCGAGAGGAACTGGTCGACTATAGGTGCAGCAACGCCGTTTCACTCTGAAAAGAGGCAGTGCCGTGCGTCCCGCACCCGTCCCGATCGCCGTGGTGCTCGCCCTCGCCGCCCGCCCGCCGATCGGTGCGGCGCAGATGACCGATCTCGAGGCGGGGGTCGTCGCCGAAATGAACCGGGCGCGCACCGACCCGGCCGGGTACGCGGCGCATCTCGAGCAGCTGTTACCGCACTTTAGCGGTGACGTCCTGCGCCTGCCGGGAAAGCCGGCGTTGCAGACGCGGGAGGGCCCGCGCGCGGTGCGCGAGGCGATCGCGGCCCTGCGCGCCACCGCGCCCATGGGGGAGCTCGCCCCGGCGCGCGGCTTGGCGCGCGCCGCCCGCGATCACGCGGAGGATCAGGGGCCCCGGGGCGGTCTGGGGCACACGGGCTCGGACGGATCGTCCATGGCAGACCGGGTGAGTCGCCATGGGACCTGGGACGTGGCGCTGTCCGAGAACATCGCCTATGGGTCCGCGACGGCGCGCGACATCGTCCTCGATCTCCTGATCGACGACGGCGTCCCCGGTCGCGGCCACCGCCACAACGTCCTCAATCCGCAGTCGCGCCATGCCGGAGTCGGGTGCGCGGGGCACAGCCAGTACCGGCTCATGTGCGTGATCGACTTCGCCGCAGTGTACCGCGACGCGGCGAGCCGATCCCCCTGAGGGAACCGGCCCGTCGAGCGCCTACCGTCGCGGCTTCCGTTTGGGAGCCCGCGCCGTCTTCCGGCGGGCGGTCTTGCGGGCGGCCTTTTTCCGCGCCGGATGCTTGCGAGCCCGCGTCGGCTTGACGCCCTTCGGTTTCTTCTTGACCGCCTTTGTCTTCGGGGGTCGGGGTTTGGCGGCCGGCTCGGCGGGCGCGCCGAGCGAGTGAACCGCGAACGCGCCGCCCTGCGGGTCCATCAGCCGGGCAACCCGATCGCCGCCCGGCACATCCATCGGCCCGTTGAGGATCTGTCCCCCGTGACGCTTCGCCAGCGCGGCCGCGCGGTCGGCGCTCGGCACCAGCACGTACGGCATCCAGTGCGGCGGTGCCTGCATCTCGCGCGGCTTGGTGTACATGCCGCCGAGCGGGCCCTTGCCTCCCGCACCCTTGAACATCCAGTAGGTCCCCGCCGCCCCCATGTCGAACGACGAGTGGTGCTCCCAGCCGAACATGGCGCGGTAGAAGTCCCACGCGGCCCGCCAGTCCGTCGTCGCCAGCTCGTGCCACGAAAAGTCGCCGAGAGTGAACCCCTCCGATCCCCGGTGCTCGGTGGCGGACGTGAACACGGCGAAGACGGCACCGTGCGGGTCTCCAAGCACTGCAAAGCGGCCGACGGTCGGAATATCCCGGGGATGCACGTACACCGTCGCTCCGCGGCGGCTGGCCTGGGCGCTGGCCGCGTCGACGTCGGGGACTCCGATGTAGGTGAGCCAGTACGGCGGGGCGCCCGATGCCCGCACTTCGTCCGGCTGCGGCATGAGGCCGGCCATCGGCGTGCCGTTCATCGTCAGCAGCCGGTAGGACGCATCCTGCTCCCACCCGGTGGGTCGCCAGCCGACGACCTTGCCGTAGAACTCAGTGGCCGCATCGGGGTCGGTGGTCATCACCTCATGCCAGACGAAGCGGCCGCGTGGCGTGGCGGGCATGCGATCCTCTCCTGTGCAGGGGCGGGAACATAGCGCGGCGGTTCACGTCACGCGAACCGTCGCGATCGCGCCCGCTCGCTTGCGGCCCGCAGCGCGGCGCGTATCGTTAGCGCCACCATCGTGATCGTGCGCCCCGCCGGGCGGGCTGCCTTCGGGCCCCAGGCGTGGGCGCAGTCGTTTCGCCACCAGCGGGAGGCGCCCCGTGAGCCAGGACTTGCCGGTCCGGACGACCGTGAACGGCCGGCGTTACGAGCGCGCGGTCGAGCCACGGCTCCTGCTCAGCGACTTCCTACGTCAGGACCTGGGACTCACCGGCACGCACGTCGGGTGCGAGCACGGCGTGTGCGGGGCGTGCACCGTGCTGCTCGACGGTGACGCGGTGCGGTCATGCCTGATGCTGGCCGTCCAGGCGGACGGTCACGAGGTGACGACCGTGGAGGGCCTCGCCGAGGGCGACGCGCTGCATCCGCTGCAACAGGCGTTTCACGAAGCGCACGCGCTGCAGTGCGGGTTCTGCACGCCGGGGATCCTGTTGAGCATGATCCCGTTCCTGCGCGAGACGCCAGCCCCCGACGAGCGGCAGGTCCGCGAGGCGCTCGCGGGCAATCTGTGCCGCTGTACCGGCTACCAGAACATCATCGAGGCCGTGAGGCTCGCCGCCTCCCGGGCCGCCGGCTGAGCGACCGACCCTCGTCCCATCGGTACCTCGGGGCGCGGGTGCCCCGCAACGAGGACGCCCGGCTCCTCACCGGTCGGGCGCTGTTCGTGGACGACGTCCAGCTCGATGGGATGCTGCATGCCGCGTTCCTGCGGAGCGAGCACGCGCACGGCCGGCTCCGCGGGGTCGACACCGCGGCCGCGCGACGGCGGCCGGGCGTGGTCGCCGTCTACACCGCCGCCGACCTCGGCGACTACTGGCGCCCCGGCCCGTTGCTCGTGCCGCCGCCACCCATCCCGGGGCTCGTGTTTCACGCGTGCACCCAGGTGCCGCTCGCGCGCGACAAGGTCCGTCACGTCGGTGAGCCGATCGCGATGGTGGTGGCCGACAGCCGGTATGTAGCCGAGGACGCACTCGACGACATGACGGCGGACATCGAAGCGCTGCCGGCCGTCGTCGATCTCGAGGCCGCCCTGGTCCCGGGGTCGCCGAAGGTTCACGATCACCTCGAGTCCAACCTCGCCGCCCACGTGGTCCAGCAGAAGGGCGACTACGGCGCCGCGCGCGCCGCCGCGGCGCACGTCATCCGCCGTCGGTTTCGCTACGACCGCGGCCTCGGCGCCGCCATCGAGAACCGCGCGGTCGCCGCCCACTGGGACGCGCGCGCGGAGGAGTTGACCATCTGGGACACGACCCAGGCGCCGATCCCGATCCGCAACGGGCTCGCCGCCCGGCTCGGCCTGCTCGAGTCGCAGGTGCGGGTGATCGCGCCATTCGTCGGTGGCGGCTTCGGACCGAAGATCATGATGTTCTATCCGGAGGAGCTGCTGGTCCCCTGGGTCGCGATGCTGCTCGGCCGCCCCGTGAAGTGGGCCGAGGACCGCCACGAGAATTTCTTCGCGACCACGCAGGAGCGGGGCCAGGTCCACGACGCCGAGCTCGCCGTCGATCGGGACGGGCGCATCCTGGGCGTACGCGACACCTTCCTGCATGACAGTGGCGCCTACGATTCGTACGGCCTCACGGTGCCCATCAACAGCCAGTGCACCCTGCTCGGCCCGTACGACGTGCCGAACTATGACACCGAGTTCACGGCGGTGTTCACGAACAAGCCCCTCGTCACGCCCGTCCGCGGTGCGGGGCGCCAGCACGGCGTGTTCGTGATGGAGCGGCTGCTCGACTTCGCGGCGCGGGAGCTGAAGCTCAGCCCGATCGAAATCCGGCGCCGCAATTACCTCGCGTCGGATCGCTTCCCGCACGACCATCGCATCATCTTCCAGGACTCGGGGCCCCTGGTCTACGACAGCGGCGACTACGCGCCGGCGCTGGAACAGGCCGCCGAGCTCATCGGCTACGACAAGTTCGTGCGCGAAGAGCAGCCGCGGCTGCGCGCCGCGGGACGGTGCGTCGGCGTGGGGATCGTGTCGTACATCGAGGGCACGGGCATCGGTCCCTACGAGGGCGCACGGGTCACCGTCGAGCCCAGCGGCCTGGTGCGGGTCGCCACCGGCGTCGGCACCCAGGGACAGGGCCACTTCACCGCGTTCGCGCAGGTGGTGGCGGAGGTGCTCGACGTGCCGGTCGACCGCATCCACGTCGTCACCGGCGACACCCGCGCGTTTCACTGGGGAACCGGAACGTTCGCGAGCCGCGGCGCGGTCGTCGCGGGTACGGCCTGTCATTCGGCAGCCACCGCCGTGCGAGACAAGATCCTCACGCTCGCGAGCCGCCTGCTGGAAACGCCCGCGGACCAGCTCGAGCTGGCGGACGGGCGCGTGCGGGTCCGCGGCGGAGGGCGCGACATCGATCTGGGCGAGCTCGCAGCGAGGGCGAACCCGCTGCGGGGCGCCGTCGTTCCGGGCACCGAGCCCGGCCTCGAGGCCACCGCCTACTACGGGCCGGACCGCGGCAACACCGCGAGCGGCGTCCACGCGATGATCCTCGAGGTGGATCCCGAGACCGCGATGGTCGAGATCCGGAAGTACGTCGTCGTGCACGACTGCGGCCGGCTGATCAACCCCATGCTGGTCGAGGGCCAGATCCAGGGCGGTGTCGCGCACGGCATCGGCAACGCGTTCTACGAGCAGCTCATGTGGGACGACAACGGCCAGCTGCAGAACGCGTCCCTCATGGATTACCTGCTGCCCACCGCGACCGACGTCCCGCGGGTCGAGATGGCGCACCGGGAGACGGCGTCGCCGCTCAATCCCATCGGGCTCAAGGGCGTCGGGGAGGCCGGCTGCATCCCGACCGGCGCCGCGTTCGCGCAGGCGCTGGACGACGCGCTCGCCGATCACCAGATCGAGATCTGCGAGATCCCGCTCAGCCCCGTGCGATTGTTCGAGCTGCTCGGGAAATCGCGGCCGGCGCGACGTAACCTCGTGGTAGTGGAAGGCGACTTTGCGTTCCGCCTCCCCCGACCCGCCGTGTGGGACGCGCTCCAGGATCCCGCAATCCTGGTGCACGCGCTGCCCGGCGGCATGCGTCTCGAGCGCCGCGGCGACACCACGTACGACGGATCGATGCGGGTCGGTATCGGCCCCGTGTCCGCGGCCGAGTTCTCCGTCAGCGTGACGCTGCTGGATCTCGATCCCCCGTCGAGCTTCGGGATGGTGGTGGACGGCCGCAGTGGCCTCGGGTTCACCCGCGGTACGGCGCAGGTCTCCCTCACGGACACGCCCGAGGGCACGATGATGCACTATCGGGCGGAGCTGCAGGTCGGCGGCAAGATCGCGGGCGTGGGACAGCGCGTGCTCGACACCGCCGCCAAGTTGATGACTCGGCAGGCGCTCGAGCTGGTGCACCGCGAGCTCGTGACCCGCCTCGGCGGCGGCAAGAAACCGTGAAGCCCGCAGCATTCGCCTATGAGCGGCCCGGGACGACCGACCGAGGCCCTCGCGTTGCTGGCCACGCACGGCGCGGACGCGAGGCCGCTCGCGGGCGGCCAGAGCCTCATCCCGGCCATGAACTTCCGGCTCGCGCGGCCCGTCATGCTCGTGGATCTCAATCGGGTGGCGGAGCTGGCGTTTCTGCGGGAAGAGCCGGACGGCCTCCACCTCGGCGCGATGACCCGTCAACGCGCGGTCGAGCTCAGTCCGCTCGCCGCGCGCCTCGCGCCGCTTCTGGTCGAGACCTTGCCGCACGTCGCCCACGCGCAGATCCGTAATCGCGGCACCGTCGGCGGCAGTCTGGCCCACGCCGACCCCGCCGCCGAGATCCCTGCCGTGATGCTCGCGCTCGGAGCCCGCTACCACGCCCGCGGCCCCGCGGGGGCTCGCGTGGTGCCGGCCGACCAGTTCTTCACCGGTCTCTTTCAGACCGCCCTGGCCCCCGGCGAGCTGCTCGTCGAGATCACCGTCCCGCCGCCCGCCCCTCGCAGCGGCTCGGCTTTCGTCGAGGTGGCGCGACGCCACGGGGACTATGCGCTCGCCGGAGTGGCGGCAACGGTCGTCATCGACGAGAAGGGCCGCTGCCGTGACGTCCGGATCGCCCTGCTCGGCGTGGGGGAAGGACCCGTGCTCGCCGTGCGCGCCGCAAAGGCGCTCACCGGCGAGGCGCCGACGCCCGCTGCCGTGCGCGAGGCCGCCGCCATCGCGGCCGCCAAGGACGTGGACCCCCCGGGCGACATCCACGCGTCCGCGGCGTTCCGCCGCCATCTGGCCGGCGTGCTCACGCGACGCGCGCTCACCACCGCGTGCGAGCGGGCCGCGCCCGGGCGATCGTGACCGAGGCCCACCGGGCCGCGCCGCCGGCCGACCACGACACCATCACGCTCGGAGGGCTGGTTCAGCTCGCCCAGCCGATGCCGCCGGGGCCGCTGGTCAACGCCGATCTCGCGCCCACGCGTCTCGCGCAGCGGACCTGGAACCTGTGGCACCTCGCCTCGCTGTGGGTGGGGATGAGCGTCTGCATCCCCACCTACATGCTCGCGGCCAGCATGGTGGGCGCCGGGATGACGTGGCGCCAGAGCCTCGTCGCCATCCTCCTCGGCAACGCGATCGTGCTGGTGCCGATGGTGATCAACGCGCACGCGGGCACGCGCTACGGCATCCCCTTCCCCGTGTTCGCCCGGGCCGCGTTCGGCACCACCGGTGCCCACGTCCCGTCGCTGCTCCGCGCGGTGGTCGCGTGCGGCTGGTTCGGCATCCAGACGTGGGTCGGCGGACTCGCGATCCACGCGCTGCTCGGCATCCTCTGGCCGGCGTGGCTCTCGGTCGGCGGCGCGTGGCGCTTCATGGGCTACGGGCTGCCTCAGTTCGCGGCGTTCCTGATCTTCTGGGCGATCAACATGTACTTCGTGTGGGCGGGCACGGAGAGCATCAGACGCCTCGAGACGATCGCCGCACCGCTGCTCATCGTCATGGGACTCGCGCTGCTCGCCTGGGCGGCCGGCCGCTCGGGCGGACTGGGCACGGTACTGGCCCGCGCCGACGCGCTCCAGCCCGCCGGGACGCCATCCGGCGGGCGGTTCTACCTGACGGTGTTCGTGCCGTGGGTCACGGCCATGGTCGGGTTCTGGGCGACGTTGTCGCTGAACATCCCCGACTTCACCCGCTTCGCCCGCAGCCAGCGGGACCAGGCGCTGGGACAGGCGCTCGGCCTGCTCACGACGATGCCGCTGTTCGCGTTCATCGGTGTGGCGGTGACCAGCGCGACCCTCATCATTTATGGCGAGGCGATCTGGAACCCCGTGGACCTCCTGTCGCGGCTCACCGCCGAGAGCGGCAACGCCTTGCTCGGCGTGCTCGCCCTCCTGGCGGTGATCGTCGCCACCCTGACCACGAACATCGCCGCCAACGTCGTCGCACCGGCGAACAGCTTCTCGGCGCTGCGGCCGCGGCGCGTGAGCTTCCGCCTGGGCGGCCTCGTGGCCGGCCTGATCGGGATCGCGATTCTCCCGTGGAAGCTGCTGGACCAGTACCAGACGTGGCTGATCGGATACTCAGGGCTACTGGGCGCCGTGGCGGGAGTACTGGTGTGCGACTACGTCGTGATCCGGCGGGGCGCGCTCGCCCTCCGCGAGCTGTACGCGCCCGACGGCGCGTACGGCTATGCGCGGGGCTTCAACTGGTGTGCCCTCGGCGCCCTGACCACCGGCATCCTGTGCGCACTCGCCGGCGCGCTCCACCCCGCGTTGCGGTTCCTGTTCGACGGCGCCTGGTTCTCCGCGGCGCTGATGGCGTTCGGGGTGTATTGGGTCCTGATGAGACGGGATGGAAGGGACAAGGGATAGGCGATACGGGATGGGGGACGGGAGACGGGAGACGGGTGAACGCATCAACCGGGAGCTGCGCCGATGAAGATGTACGACCTTTCCCAGCCGCTCAACGAGCGCTGCTCGTTCTGGCCGTACTATCCGCCGTTCGAGGTGAAGTACATCAAGCGCAAGGCGGAGCACGGGGTGAACGCGCAGTACATCATGACCTCGAATCACATGGGCACGCACCTCGACGCGCCGCGGCATTTCGTCACGGCGGGCAAGACGATCGACGAGCTGCCGCTGGAATGGCTGTGCGGCAGCGGCGTGATCGTCGACCTGCGCGACGAGATGGACGAGCTGGCGGTCTATACGCCGGCCATGATCGAGCAGCGCGTGAAGGTGAAGCCCGGAGACATCCTCATTCTCCACACCGGCTGGCACCGCTACGGCGAGTTCGGCGCCACGCCAGACGAGGAGCGCTACATCCACCTGCATCCCGGCGCGCACCCGGAGCTCGTGCCGTGGCTGCTCGAAAAGCGCATCCACCTGTGGGGCGTGGACTGTATCTCGACCGATCATCCCATGAACCTCCCCATCGGCCGGTTCCTCGGAAAAGGCATGCACGGCCACTGCGACCGCGTGCGGGCGAAGGCCGAGGCGAAGTTCGGCGTGGACGGCGTCAAGCGCCTGTTCCCCGACGAAGCGTACCAGCTGACACACAACGGGCTGTTCCCCCACGACTGCATCCACATCGAGAACCTGGGGGGACGCATCGATGCGCCGGAGCTGCAGAACACGCGGCTCATCATCGGCTGCTTCCCGTGGCTGTTCAAGGGCGGGGAGGCGGCGTTCGCGCGGACGGTGGCGTTCGTGGGAGACTGGAATAAGGAATAGGGAGCGGGAGACGGTGCCGCCCACTGACCTGGCCGACCTTCCCGCGGCGGAGCAGCGCCGGCTCGTGGCCGCGCGGGAGGTGTCTCCCAGCGAGCTGGTCGCCGCCGCTCTCGCGCGGGTCGAGGGCCTCAATCCGGCGATCAACGCGGTCGTGACCCTCAACCCGCGGGCGCTCGACGACGCCCGGGATCTCGAGCGGCGCCTGGCGCGTGGGGAGACACCCGGCGCGCTGTGCGGCCTGCCGGTGGGCATCAAGGACGTGACGCCCGTCGCCGGCCTGCGCACCACGTACGGCTCGCCGATCTTCGCCGATCACGTGCCCGCCGAGGACGCGGTAGTGGTCGGGCGGCTGCGGGCGGCAGGCGCCATCGTCCTCGGCAAGACCAACTGCCCCGAGTTCGCGGCCGGCGGCAACACCTGGAACGAGATTTTCGGCCGCACCCGCAACCCGTGGGACCCGACCAGGAGCGCCGGCGGCTCGACTGGCGGCGGCGCCGCGGCCCTCGCCACGGGGATGATCGCACTCGCCGAGGGGACGGATCTCGGCGGATCGCTGCGCATTCCCGCTTCGTTCTGCGGCACTGTCGGGTTGCGGCCGTCGGTGGGCCTCGTGCCCACCCATCCGTACGGCTGGGTCTGGGACACGCTCCAGGTCGAAGGCCCCATGGCCCGGACCGCCGAGGACGTGGCCCTCATGCTCCAGGCCATCGCCGGGCCCGATCCGCGCGCGCCGCTCGGGCGCGGGGGCCCGCGCGACTTCGTCGCGGCGGTGCGGCGCGACCCGCCGCGGGACCTCCGTCTGGCGTACTGCCCGGACGTCGCTGGCATCGGTGTGGATCCCGGCGTGGCGCGGGTGTGTCGCGACGCGGTGCAGGCGCTCGCAGACGCGGGCGCGGCCGTCGAAGAGGTGGCGCTCGATCTCGCGTACGCCCGGCCGGCGTTCCTGGCGCTCCGCGGGCTGTGGTTCGTGACGTGGATGCGCCCGCTGCTCGACCGGCGGGACCGGTTCGGCCCGAACGTGGCCAATAACGTGCAGGCGGGACTGGCGGTCACGACCGCGGAGCTCGCCGCCGCCGAGGCGGTGCGCGGCCGGATGTGGCACGAGTTCCGCGAGCTGTTCGCTCGTCACGACCTGCTCCTCACCCCATGCATGGCGGTGCCACCGTTCCCGGTGGAGCAGAACTACCCCGAGACCGTCGCGGGGAAGAACATGGAAACGTACGTGGACTGGATTGCGCCGACCTTCGTGCTCAGCCTGACCGGGCTCCCGGTGGCGTCGGTCCCGTGCGGGCTCGACGGCGCCGGCCTTCCGGTTGGGCTGCAGGTCGTGGGACCGCCGTTCGGCGAGGAGCGGGTGCTGACCCTGGCGCGCATGCTTCAGGACGCCCGGCCGATCGGACCGCCGGCGCTGGCGCGACTCGGGAGGGCCTGACGATGTCGTGGATCCGCGAGGTGCCGATCGGCGAGGCGAGCGGCCTCCTTAAGGAGGAGTTCGACAAGGCGATGCGCCGGGCCGGTCGGGTGTGGCACATCGTGCACGTGATGAGCCTGAACCCGCCGGTGCTGCGGGCGAGCATCGCCTACTACCTCGCGATCATGTACGGCCCCTCGCCGCTGAGTCGCGTGCAGCGCGAGCTGCTCGCCACGGCGGTGTCGGCCGAGCTGAATTGTTTCTATTGAGTGCAGGCGCACGCGCACGACCTCCGGGCCGAGGTCGCAGACCACCATCCCGACGGTCGCGCGGCCGACGCGTTCGTGCACGCGGTCGCGCGTGACTGGCGTGCGGCGCCGCTCGCGCCGGCTGATCGTGCGCTGTGCGAGTTCGCGGCGAAGCTCACGCACGACCAGCACGCGATGGCGCCGGCCGACCTGGACCGGCTGCGGGCGGCGGGATTCGATGACCGCGCGATCCACGACGCCGTCCAGGTGATCGCCTACTTCAACTACATCACCCGGATCGCGGACGGGCTCGGCGTCGAGCCCGAGGATTTCATCCGGCCCTGGGGGCCGACGAACTCGCGATAGGCGCCGATCGGATCACGCGGCGGAGAGCCCCTGCATGCCCGTCGCCACGCCGATCCGCTCGAGGAACGCGGTGGGCGGCGTGCCGCCCGCGAAGACCCAGACGAACTCGTTCGGCAGCTCACGCCGCTCTCCCTGCACGTCGAGGATCACGCTGCTCGGGCGCACCTCGAGGGGCGCCGAGTTGAAGAGCACGGTCACCCGGCGCCGCCGCGCGGCCTCGGCGATCCGCTGCTCGTTGCGCGACTTCAGTCGCGAGAACGCGTCGCGGCGGTAGGACAGCGTGATGCGGTTGCCGCGCTGGTGCGCCAGTCCCAGTGCGGCTTCCACCGCGCTGTCACCCCCACCGACCACGAGGATGCGGCGGTCACGGTACGCCGCCGCATCCAGCAGATCGTACATGACCTTGGGCGACTCCTCCCCGGGGATCCCCAGCGTCCGGGGCGTGCCGCGCCGGCCGATCGCGAGAATCACGGCGCGGGCCTGATGGAGGCCGCGGGTCGTGGTCACGGTGAAGATGCCGTCCGGATCCCGCGCCACATGTTCGACCCGCTCGCCGGTCCGCACGGCGAGTCGCGTCTCGCGTACCACGCGGGTCCACAGCGCGAGCAGCTCCTCCTTGCGGATCTTGAGCTTGTCGAACGTCCCGTACAGCGGTAACTCGAACGGGCTGGTCAGGACGAGCTTCTGACGCGGATACCTGGCCACGCTCCCGCCCAGCGTCGTCTGCTCGAGGAGCACGTACGACAGGCCGATCTCCTGAGCCCGCAGCGCGGCCGACAGGCCGGCGGGGCCCGCGCCCACGATGCACACGTCGGCCACGCCCGGTCGCCGGGGCACGGGGCGCGCGGCGATCCGACGCGCCACGGTATCCACGCATTCGCGGCCCTGGCGGATTGCGTTCTTGATCAGCGCGAGGCCGCCCAGCTCGCCCGCGACGAAGACGCCCGGCAGGTTGGTTTCGAGGTCGCGGCTCAGATGCGGCGTGTCGGCCTGGAGGCCCGGGGGCGCGGTGACGATCTCAATCGCGCCGACCGGACAGGCGTCCGCGCAGAGGCCGTGCCCGATGCACCGCTCGGGCTGCACCAGGGCCGCCTTCCCGGCGACGACCGCGAGCACCGCGCCCTCGGGGCAGGCGTCGGCGCAGGCGCCGCACCCGATGCAGCGCTGCACGTCGATTCGCGGATGCTGCGCCTGCGCCCGCGCGCCGCTGGCCCGCGTGTGCGCCGCGGCCTCGCGCCCCGCGCTTTCGCGTCGGCGGAGCCGGCGCACGTGCGCCCAGACGGCGATCAGCAGCAGCGCGCCGAAACCGAGATTGACGAGCATCGACCCTCCAGTCTCCGGTTGCCGGCTCGGCGGCGCTCGGTCGCGCGTCACCGAACGGATGGTCGGACCGCGCACGCGTCATATCCGAATCCGAGCGGCGGCATTCGCCGATCGCGCGCGATCTGCCACGCTTCGTCCCATCTGCCTCGCCGCGAGGCAGGCGCGCGGCGGCCAACCGCGCGCTCCAACGCGCGTAACCACCATGGGCGTCGGGCGTTGCCATCGCCCGCACCAGCGGGCGTGCCGCTTGCGATGCGCACGCCCCGTGCCGCTCGCTGTCCGTGCCGTCGCGACCTTGTGACCCAACGGTGTGTGACGGGTGCCGGAGCCTGACCCAATCGCTGGTGACGGTTCCCCACGCACCCGCTTCACCTCCGGCGACAGACTGCAGGACTCACCGCGTCGGCGCTCGGTAATTGGAGGTGCACGCCCCATGGGAATCACGACGGAGCCATTTCGCGCGACGGCGGCGGCGCCGCGCAGCACGGAGCGCCACGGCGGTCGCCAGATGGCGCCGCCGTCGGCGGCGAGACCCACCAGGGTCTCCGGCGCCGTAGCCGGCGCGCCCGCCAGCGGCGCGTGGCGCTGGCTGGCAATTGGTGCCGTCGTCCTCGGCGCTGTGACGCTCGCCGGCGCCAGCTACTACTTCGCGCCGCCGGCCGTGCGAATTCGCTCGCCGCTGCACCCGTGGCTCGGACCGTCCGGGTACGTGGGCCAGACTGCCGGCATCGTGGCGCTGCTCGCGTTCGTCACGCTGTGGCTCTACCCGTTGCGCCGCCGATTCCGCCGTCTGGCGTTCACCGGCTCCATGGCCCGCTGGCTCGACGTGCACGTAGCCCTCGCCCTGCTGCTCCCGCTGCTCGCCGCCGTGCACGCGGGATGGCGGTTCCACGGCCTCATCGGGCTGGGCTACTTCGCCATGGTCGCGGTGTGGCTGTCGGGAATCGCGGGCCGCTACCTCTACATCCGCGTGCCCCGCTCGCGGGCCGGCCTCGAAATGACAGCGGGCGACTTGACGCGCGTGCGCCACGCGCTGCTCGCCGAGATCGCGAAGCGCGCGCGGCTGCCGGTGGAGCGGGTGGAGGCGATTCTGGGCGAGGATCCGTGGCCGTGCGAGGGCCTGGGGATCGGGGCGACGCTCGCGCAGCTGATGCGGGATGACTTCGCCCGATGGCGCGCCACCCGCGCGCTGGCGAAGGAGTGCGCCCGGCGCGTGGACCGCCGCACGTTGCGCCGCATCCGCAAGCTGGCGCGGCGCGAGATGGCCTTGATGCAGCGGGCGCGCCTGCTCGGAGCCACGCAGCGCCTGCTGCGGCTGTGGCACGTCGTCCACCGTCCGTTCGCGGTCGCGGCCCTGGTCGCGGTCCTCGTCCACGTCGCCGTGGCGGTAGCGGTCGGCGCCACCTGGTTCCGGTGAACGGGGCGTGCGCCGTGCCCTCCCCGTCTGCGCCTTCCTCGCAACCGTCGCGCCGGCCGCCGTCCCGATGAACGGCGCGCTCGCCGCGCAGCTCGCACCGGGGAAGCTCGCCGCGTCGCATCGCGAGCTGGAGGGGCCGCTGCGGTGCGCGCGGTGCCACGCTGGGGGCCGGAACGCCCTGTCGGGCAACTGCCTCGCCTGCCACGGTGACATCGCCTGGCTGGCGCAGCGCAAACGCGGCTACCACGCGGGGAACGAGCGGGCCAACTGCGCCGCGTGCCATCCTGACCACGGCGGCGAGGACTTCGCCCTGATCGTTTGGCCCGGCGGGTCGTCGGAGCGCTTCGACCACGGCGAGGCGGGCTGGCCGCTGAGGGACGCCCACGCCCGCACGCGCTGCGCCGACTGCCACGCCGCGCGATACCGCGTCTCCCCCGCCGCCGCGAAATCCGCGCGCCGCCAGGGTGCGGGATGGACGGGGCTCGAGACCGCGTGCGCGACCTGTCACGACGACCCGCACCGCGGCGCCCTCGACTCCCGCTGCGAAACGTGCCACGGCGTGGCCCGCTGGACCGAGACCCCCGGGTTCGACCATGTGCGCACCCGCTATCCGCTCACCGGGCTGCACGCCAAAGTCGGGTGCGACGCATGCCACGCGGCGGTCCGCCTCGATCTCACGCGCGATGCCAGCGGCCGCCCGGTTCCCAGGTACCGGCCGCTGCCGTTCGGCGAGTGCAGCGCCTGCCACGCGGACCCGCACCGCGGGCGGCTCGGCGGCACGTGCAGCGACTGCCACGTGACGGCGGGATTCGCGACCCCCAACGTCACCGGCTTCGATCACGAGCGCACCCGCTACCCGCTGCGCGGGGCGCATCGCCGCGTCGCCTGCGACCGCTGTCACGATTTCGGCGGCCGGGCCGGGGCGCGCCGCAGCTCCCCGTTCGCGACCTGCGGCGATTGCCATCGGGATCCCCACGCCGGGACGGCGACCCTCGCCGGACGCGTCGTGGATTGCGGCGGCTGCCACGACCTGCAGGCGTTCCAGCCCTCGACGTACACGACGGTGCAGCACCGGTCCGCTCGCTATCCGCTCGAGGGCGGCCACACGCGCGCGACCTGCGCCGCCTGCCACCGTACCGCTGCTGGCGCCACCGATCTGCGCCCGGCGTTCGCGCGTTGCATCGATTGCCACCGCCGCGACCCGCACAACGGGCCCGCCGGGCGGGACTGCGCCGGCTGTCACCACGTGCGGCACTTCCGGCCGTCGACGGTGGATGTGGCCGGGCACGCCCGGTTCACGTTCGCGTTGGACGGCGCCCACCGCGCAGTGCCCTGCGCCGGTTGCCACCGCACCCTGACCGCGCCCGCGCGACCGGGAGCGAGGACCGTGGCGCTCGGTGCCGAGCGAACCTGCACCGGCTGCCATCCCGGACCGCACGGCGACCAGTTCGCGGCGCGGCGCGACCAGGGAGGGTGCCAGGGATGTCACTCCGTCGGCGCCTGGCGGCCAGCCGCCCGATTCGACCACGAGCGCGATGCGGAGTTCCCGCTCGCCGGGGCCCACGCCCGCGTCCCGTGCGCCAGCTGCCATCCGGCGGCGCGGCCCGCCGCCGACCGCGTCTACCGCCCCGTGTCGTCGAAGTGCGAATCCTGTCACAAGGGGGCTTCGTGATGCCGGTCCCCGTTCGCGCCGCCGCCGCGGCGCTCGCGGCGCTGATGACGTGCCTCGGTCCGCCGGTCGGCGCCCAACAGACTACCCGCTCCCCACACGGCAGCCTCGCCATCGAGTGCGCCGCCTGTCACCGCCCGGAGAGCTGGACCGCGATCCGGCTCGGGCCGGGGTTTGACCATGCGCGCTCGGGCTTTGCCCTGGAAGGGGCGCACGTTCAGTCTCCGTGCCGCGCGTGCCACGTGTCGCTCGACTTCCGCGGCGTGCGCGGCGAGTGCGCCGCCTGTCACGAGGACGTTCACCGGGGCGAGCTCGGCCCCGAGTGCGCCCGCTGCCACACGCCGCGCAGCTTCCTCGACCGGACAGCGATGGTGCGCCAGCACGCCCAGAGTCGCCTGCCGCTGGACGGCTCCCATCTGCTGGCCGACTGCCGCGCGTGCCACGCCACCGCGAGCCTCGGACGCCTGACGTTCGTGGCGCAACCGGTGCGCTGTGAGGAGTGCCACCTGGCCCGTTACGCCGCCGCAGTACCGGACCATCGCGCCGTCGGGTTCTCGACCGACTGCGCGCAGTGCCACTCGACCATCGACTGGGCGCGCGCGCGGTTCGACCACGCGCAGGTGGGCTTCCCACTCACCGGCGCGCACCGACCACTGTCGTGCGACGCCTGTCACCGCAATTTCGTGTTCACCGGCGCATCGGTCGCGTGCGTGGACTGCCACCGGCAGGACTTCGACGGCACGGCCAATCCGAATCACGCGGCGGCGGGCATCCCGCCCGACTGCGCGGCGTGCCACGGCACCACCACCTGGGACGGCGCGCGCTTCGATCACGACGCCCAATGGTTCCCCATCTACTCAGGCAAGCACCAGGGGAAATGGCGCTCGTGCGCCGACTGCCACGTCAGCGCGAGCGACTTCTCGCAGTTCACCTGCGCGCAGTGCCACAACCAGGCACGCATGGACGACAAGCACCGCGAGATCCCGGGCTACGGCCCGGCGCCCGCCGACTGCCTGCGGTGCCACCCGACCGGGCGCAAGCCGTGATCCGCCGCGCGGTCACGATCCTGGCCCTGGCGGGTGTCCTGCCCGGCGTCCTCCGCGCGCAGGAGCGCGTGGCGGTGCGCTGGGCCCAGGTGACCTTCGTGTCGGGCGGTCAGGTGTACTTGTCGGCCGGCCGGGAGCAGGGTCTGCAGGAAGACAGCGAGGCGCAGGTCGTCCGGCGCGACTCGGTCGTCGCGACCCTGCGCGTCCGCTACGTGTCCTCGGGCGCGGCCGCGTGCGACGTCGTGCGGGGGGCGAGTGACGTCGTGCCCGGCGACCGCGTGCGGTTCGTGCCGGCGGCCGCCCCCGCCGAGGTGACGGACGCCGCCCCCGCCGCGACCGAGCCGGCGTCGCCGGGCCGCGCGAGCACGCGCCGGGGCGGAGGCCTGCACGGGCGCGTGGGCGTGCGCTACGTCGCCACCCGCGTCGCTCCGGAGGCGGGCAGCCTCAGCCAGCCGGCGCTCGACGTCCGCCTCACGGGCGAGGGTCTTGGCGGCTCGTCCTTCGGCGTGGCGGCCGACGTGCGCGCCCGGTCGGCGACGTCGCGCTTCGTGGGTGGCGCGACCCGGACCGAGACCGCCACCGACGTCCATCAGCTCGCCCTGCTGTGGCGGGCGCCGGGCGCGCCGTTCCGCGCCGTCCTCGGCCGGCAATACGTCGCCGGCGTATCGTCGTTCCTGCTCCTGGACGGCGTGCTCGCCGAGCTGGCGCGATCCCGCGTGGCCGCGGGCGCATTCGGCGGTCTCGAGCCGGACGGCCTCGCCTTCGCAGCGTCCCGGCAGGTGTACGGTGCGTACCTCCGGGGACACAGCGGTCCCCGCGCCGCCGCGGGTCGTTCGTTCTGGGCCGTCACGTTCGGAGCCATCGGGTCGTACCGTGGCGACGAGGTCAACCGCGAGTTCGCGTTCGTTCAGGCCACCTATTCCGGCCCGTCGCTCACCGTGCACGGCGCCCAGGAAGTCGATCTGTACCGCAGCATCCGTTTGGCGGCCGGCGAGCGTCCCGTGTCGTTCACGAGCAGCTACGCCAGCGCGTCGGTGCACCCGGGCCGCCGCCTGACGGTCGACGCCGGATTCGACACCCGGCGCAACGTACGTCTGTACCGCGACGTGACCGACCCCCTCGTCGCGTTCGACGACCGCTACCGCCAAGGAGCGTGGGGCGGCGTGGGCTACACGGGTCGGCAGGTGCGCCTGCGCGCGGAGGGCCGCACCACCACGGGGGGCGGCGGCGGGCGTGCGACCGCACTCTCCGGGACCGTCGGGCTCGAGCGCATCGGGCCGTTCGGTCTCGCGGCGTCGATCCGCACCACGCGCTATCGGACGGGCGAGCTCACGGGCTGGCTGCACGCGGTGCGGGTGGGCATGGATCCCGCCGCGCGAGTCCACGTCGAGTTGTCGGGCGGCCTGCGGAGCGAGACCAATCCGCCCGTCACCCTGGGCACCCGGCAGGTCGCCTGGTTCGGCGCCGAAACCGACGTCGGTATCGGCCGCTCGTGGTTTCTCGTCGCGTCTGGCAGCCGCGAGGATGGACCGGGCGACCAGCTCGACCAGGCCTACGTGAGCCTGACCTACCGGTTTTAGGCCGGCCCATGCCCCGCTTCGTGCCCTCGCGAGTCGATCCGCGCCGCATGATCGCGCGCGTCACGCTGGAGACGCTGCGCGCGGTGCTGCGCGGCTCGGGATCCCGCCGCCTGGACGCGCCGCCGGGCGGCGAACAGACGGTGGAGGTCCGCCTCGGCGACCACCCCATGCTGGCGCGGATCGGCGGAATCGCGCGCATCGATCCGGGGCCCGGCGGCGCCATCGCCATCGCCCGGATCGGCGGGTCGTGCTTCGCCGCGTTCACCCTGGGCGCCGATGGGCTGCTGGAGCTGCCCGTGGAGGTCGATGCGGATGCCGCGGTGCTCCGCATCCTCCGGCCGACGCTCACCGCTGAAACAGCCGCGCCACCTCGGGCTTCGTGACCTTCCCCATGGCGTTCCGCGGCAGCGCCGCGACGACCCGCAGGTCGCGCGGCACCTTGTAGGGCGCGAGCCGCTCCTTCGCCCATCCCTGCAATCCGGCGAGCGTCAGCTCCGCTCCGGCGCGCACTTCGACCGCGGCGCACACCCGCTCACCCCAGTCCGCGTCGGCCACACCGATCACGGCACACTCCGCCACCGCGGGGTGCGCGCGCAGCGTCTCCTCGATCTCGAGCGCGGAGACCTTGTACCCGCCGGTCTTGATGATGTCCACGCTGCTCCGGCCGAGCAGGCGGTAGGCGCCGGACTCGTACACGGCCACGTCGCCCGTGCGGAACCAACCGTCGCGGAACGCGCGCGCCGTCTCGTCCGGCCGGCGCCAGTACTCGAGGAACACGGTGTCCCCCCGCACCTCCAGCTCGCCGGGCGATCCTGCCGCCGCGGGACGGCCGGCGTCGTCCACCAGCCGGACGGTGACGCCCGGCAACGGTCCTCCGACGGCCCCGGGGCGCCGGTCCCCGGCGAGCGGGTTCGAGAGGGCCATCCCGATCTCCGTCATCCCGTAGCGCTCGAGCAGGGTGTGGCCCGTGATCTCGCGCCAGCGCTCGAGCGTCCGCACCGGCAAGGCCGCCGACCCCGACACCATGAGGCGCAGCACGCGACCGCCCGCCGACCACCGGCGGCGCTCCGCCGGCGTCGCCTCGTCCCACGCGGCGATCAGCTTGCTGTAGATCGTGGGCACGGCCATGAAGAGTGTCAGGTCGCCACCGGCGACGCGCTCCCAGGCCGCCCGGGCATCGAACCGCGGCAGCACGTCGCACACGGCGCCGGTCCACAGCGCGCACGTCAGGACGTTGACGATCCCGTGCACGTGGTGCAGCGGGAGCACGAGCATGATCCGGTCCTCGGCGTGCCACGCCCACGCCTCGACCAGGCTCGTCACCTGCGCCCGGATGTTGGCGTGGGTGGCGACGGCGCCCTTGGGAGAGCCGGTGGTGCCGCTCGTATAGATGATCATCGCCCGCCGTCGCTCGTCCACGTGGGGGAGCGGAAGGCGGGGAGCGGGTCCTTCGGCCGCCGCGCGGGTCTCCACGTACCGGGCGCGCGCCTGCTCGGCGAGCCTGCGTAGCGCCCCGCCGGATTCGGCGTGGCCCATCACGATAGAGGCCTCTGCGTCGCGGATGACGTAAGCGAGCTCGGGCGGCGGGTGCGACACCGCCAGCGGCACGGCGATGCCGCCGGCGCGCCAGATGCCCCACTGCGTGGCGACGTAGTGCCACCCCGGTGGGGCGAGGAACGCCACGCGATCCTCGGCCAGGTCGTCGCGGCCGTCGAGCAGCGCCGCGGCGACGCGGGCCGATGCGTCGAGCAGGTCGTCGTAGGTGAACCGGCCTTCGGGGGCCACGAGCGCGGTGCGTCCGGCGTGCGTGCGCGCGCGCGTGATCAACGGAAGCTCGGAGGGCACGCACCAATCTGCGTCACCGAGCATGGACCGCTCAAGGCGTGGTTGCGGGCGTGCCGTGCGGGCCGCATTCTCCAGCATGGCCCCTTCCGTCGGTTTCTTCGGGCAGGTCAATCAAGCGTTCGATAGGGCCGCTGCGTTCACGCGGCACCATCCCACCCTGCTCGAGCAGATCAAGGCGTGCAACAGCGTGTACTACGTGAGCTTCCCGCTGCGGCGGGACGACGGCACGATCGAGGTGATCCACGCGTGGCGCGCCGAGCACAGCCAGCACAAGCTCCCCACCAAGGGTGGCATCCGGTACAGCCTCGAGGTGAACGACGACGAGATCATGGCGCTCGCGGCGCTGATGACCTACAAGTGCGCGATTGTCGATGTCCCGTTCGGCGGCGCCAAGGGCGGCGTGCGGATCGCCCGCCGCAATTACTCGGACGCCGAGCTCGAGCGCATCACACGCCGCTACACCTTCGAGCTGGTGCGCAAGCGTTTCATCGGTCCGGGCGTCGACGTTCCCGCGCCGGACTTCGGCACGGGACCGCGCGAGATGGCGTGGATCGCCGACACGTACGGCACGCTGACGGGGGGCGAGCTCGACGCGCTGGCGTGCGTGACCGCGAAGCCACTCGCCCAGGGCGGCATTCGCGGTCGGGTCGAAGCCACCGGGAGGGGCGTGTGCTTCGGTATCGGTGAGGCGTGCGCCTCCACCGCGGACATGAAACGCATCGGTCTGCCGCGCGGCGTCTCGGGGAAGCGCGTAGTAATACAGGGCCTGGGCAACGTGGGGTACCACGCGGCCAAGTTCCTGCAGGAAGCCGGCGCCGTGCTGGTCGGCCTGGCCGAGCGCGAGGGTGCCATCACGGATGCCAAGGGCCTGGATATCGAGCGCGTGATGGCGCACCGGAAGGAGACGGGGTCGATCACGAACTTCCCCGGGGCGACGAACCTCCCGCACTCGATCGCGGCGCTCGAGCTCGAGTGCGACATCCTGGTCCCGGCCGCCCTGGAGCGGCAGATCACAGCAGACAACGCCCCGCGCGTGCAGGCCAAGATCGTGGCTGAGGCCGCGAACGGGCCGACCACGGGCGAGGCCGACGAGATCCTGCGCGCCCGGGGTGTCCTGATCCTGCCCGACGTGTGGCTCAACGCCGGCGGCGTGATCGTGTCGTATTTCGAGTGGCTGAAGAACCTGTCGCACGTGCGGTTCGGGCGCCTGCAGAAGCGCTACGAAGAAAGCGCGGCCCGGCGGATGCTGCAGGCCGTCGAGCAGCAGACGGGCAAGAAGTTCCGCGACGAGGAGCTGGCGTTCTTCACCGAGGGGGCGGACGAAGAGGACCTGGTCAATTCGGGCCTCGAGGAGTCGATGATCTCCGCCTTCCAGCAGATCCGGGAGGTGCGCGACCGCCACGCCGCCAAGGGCGCGGACCTCCGGACCGCGGCGTTCATCGACGCCATCGAGAAGGTGGCATTGGCGTACGAGGAGCTGGGGATCTTCCCGTAGCCCGCCGCCCCGGGCGGGACAATCGGCCCCGCCGGCGTTACCTTCGTCCCCGCGTGATTCCCGCCACCCCTCTCCGCCGGGCCACCGCCGCGCTGGTGGTCGCCGCCGTCGCCTGCCTTCCGGCGGCGGCGCAGGAGCTGCCCGTCGACCAACGCTGGCGCTGGACGCATTTCGGCACGGATGCGGGCCTGCCGGATAACGACGTGCTGGACGTGATCGAAACACGGTCGGGACTGGTCTGGGCGGCCACGAAGCGGGGCATCGCCTGGTACGACGGCTTTCGGTGGATCCCGGTGGCCACGCCGACGGGCAACCACCGTCAGATCAAGATCGCCCCGGCGGCCGATGGCAGGGGCTTGATCGCGGTAGTCGGCGAGCGCCTGTGGGTCGGTGACACCGCCGGATTCACACGGTTTCCGGTGCAACGAAACGGGCGCGATGCCGAGGTGGTCGCCGCCGTGGCCGCCCCAGGCGGAGGAGTACTCGCGCTCAGCCACTCGGCCGCCGGCATGCACCTGCAACGCATCGACGAACGCGGCCGCGGCGAGCCGTTCCCCGTTCCGGGGCGGCTTCCGCGGCGCGCCAACGCCCGGATTTGGTATGGGGCGGGCGGGGCGGTGTGGATCAATGCCGACGGCGGCCTGTTCGAGTGGACGGCCACGGGATGGGATCGTCGGCTCGCGGCGCCTGGCGTGAGCCTCTGGGTCAGCGCCCTCACGCACAGCCCCGACGGCGCCGCGATCGTGTACGTGTGGAACCCGCGCCCGATCCAGGGACTCTGGGCGTGGGACCGCGGCAAGGCTCCGAGCCGTGACGTGGGCGAGGGGTTTAACGCTGCAGTCGCGCTGGCCCGGCATTCCAGCGGGGAGATGCTGGCTGCGTACGAGATGAGCGTCGTGCGTCGGAAGGTGGGCGACGCGTGGGAGACTCTAGACTTCCCGCCGGAGATCGCGGGCATCCGGGCGCTCCGCTTCCGGCCCAATGGCGACCTGTGGGTGGCCACCCGCGAAGGCGTGTACCTGTTCCGGCGCAGCGCGCAGCGCTGGACGGTATGGTCCCTGCCGTTCCCGAACCTGCACAACCGGATCAACGCCCTCGCGCGCACGCGCGACGGCACACTGTGGACCGGAACCGGCGGAGGCATCGCCATCCACCACCCTGATGGTCGGGTCGAGCTCATCACCCAGGTGGCCGGGACCCGGCTCGGCCCGGTGACGGCGGTGGCCGAGGACCTGGCCGGCAACGTCTGGGTGGGGAGCGGCTCCGCGTTCCGGGGCGTGTTCCGCTGGGACGGGCACCGCTGGCATCATCACGGGAGCGCCTTCGGCCTCGGCGGCTGGGCGCATCACATCGCGAAGGACCGGTCGGGGCGACTCTGGTTCCTCACGATCGGCGGGCCCGAGGGGCGGACGGGAGACGGAGCACTGGTCCTCGAGAACGGACGCCTCTCACCATGGACCGGCCAACACGGGTTTCCCGATTCGACCGGACGGGTCTACGCGTTCGCGCATGGTGCGGACGACTCGTATTGGTTCGGTGCCACGACCGGCATCTATCGGTGGAAACAGGGGCGCTGGACCACCTGGCCCCGCTGGAGCGGGCTGCGGGGCCGGTCCGTGTTCGCCATCGCGATCGACTCCACGGGGCGCGTGTGGGCCGCCGACCGCGAGTCCGGCCTCGCGCAGATCGACGAAAACGACCGCCTCACCTTCGTCGCCACCGAGGATGGGCTGATGGACGACCGGGTGTGGGCACTCGCGACCGACCCGTCTGGCCGCCTGTGGGCCGCCACCGAAACCGGTCTGGCGAGTCACCGCGACGGGGTATGGACGGCCCATCCCTCCGGGGACGGCCTTCCCGCCGCGCCGGTGTGGCCGCTGCTCGCTGAGTCCACGCAGGTGACTGTCGGGACGCTCGGCGGCGGCCTCGTTACGCTCGATCTGGGCGAAGACACGTTACCGCCGCCGCGGATTCTGCTGGATCGGCCCATCGCGGACGAGACCGGGACGCAGGTGCACTGGCGACCGAGCGCGTACTGGGGACAACAATCCGCCACCAGCATCCTCACACGCTTCCGTGTCGACGACGGAGCGTGGTCGGAATGGAGTATCGCGCGCGAGACACACCTCGTTGGCCTGGCGTCGGGCCGTCACCGTTTCACTATCCAGGCCCAAGGCGTTTTCGGCCTGCCCCACGTGCCGTCCACCACGCTCGAGTTCCGCGTGCCCGCCCCGCTGGTGCGGCGGCCGGCGTTCGTCATCCCAGTCCTCGGGCTCTCGTTGCTGCTCGGCGCCCTGCTGCTCTACCACGGCGTCCGCCGTCGGCGGAGCGACGCGGAAAAACGCGCTCTCGAAACCCAGCTGCGGCAGGCGCAGAAACTCGAGGCCGTCGGGCGCCTGGCCGGAGGCATCGCGCACGATTTCAACAACCTCCTCACCGCGATCCGCGGCAACGCCACCCTGCTCGCCGATGCCCTCCCGGCCGGCGCCCCGGGCCTCGCGGACCTCGCGCAGATCCGCGGGGCGACCGACCGCGGCGCCGCCCTCGTCAAGAAGCTCCTCGTCTTCGCGCGCGGCACGCCGCTCGACATGACCCCGGTGGATCTCCCCGAGACGGTCCGTGACATGAGCGAGCTCCTCGGCCGCCTGCTGCCCGAGACCATCGAGCTGCAGCTCCCACCGCCCCGCGAGCGTTGCGTCGTGCTGGGAGACCCCGGAGCGATTCAACAGATCGTCGTGAACCTGGCCACTAACGCCCGGGACGCCATGCCGGAGGGCGGGACGATCACGATCGCCGTGGATCGCGCCGCCCCGACGCCCGGCAGCGGCGCTCACGCGCTCGCGCGGCTCGTCTTGCGGGATACCGGGCATGGCATGAGCGAAAGCACCCGGCAACGCGCCTTCGATCCCTTCTTCACGACCAAGGGGCCGGACGGGGGGAGCGGCCTGGGGCTCACCATGGTCTACTCCCTCGTGCGGCAGCAGGGCGGCTTCGTCGACATCGCGTCGACGCCGCAGAGCGGCACCACGGTGACCGTGCATCTCCCGCTCGCCCCCGAAGGCAGCGAGCCGGCCAGCGCCACATCAGCCAGTCGGATCGCGGGCGGCAGCGAGACGATCCTGCTGGTGGAAGACGACACGGATGTGCGCGACGTCACCCGGCGGTTCCTCGCGTCCCGCGGCTACACGGTGCTGACCGCGGCCAACGGTGAGGAGGCGCTCGCGACACTGCGGGCGGCGGGGCACGCCGTAGACGTCGTGATCAGCGATGTCGTCATGCCGAAGGTCGGCGGGCCGGAGCTCTACCGGCAAGCGCGGGCGATGGGCGTCATGCGGCCCTTTATCTTCACCAGCGGCTACGCGCAGCGGTCCGAGTCCGACACGCCGCTGCCCGACGATGCCCCGCTCTTGTCCAAGCCCTGGACCGGTGACGAGCTCCTGCACGCCGTGCGGGCGGCCGTCGCGGCGCAGCTGAGCAGCCCCCTGGCCCCGGATCGCTGAGAGGCGCCACGGCGCTGGGACCCGGGGCCGGGGGCCGACCGTCACAGCGGGCCGGCCCGGCCACCTTATCTTTCATGTTCCCATGCCAGTCCGCGCGCACCAGTGCGCGGGGCACCACCCGGCGCCGTCCGTCAGGCCCCGGTGGCGCGCCGCGCCGCTGTCGGCCCTGTTGCTGTGTGCCCTCGCCGGCCCCGCCGCCGCGCAGGGCGCGGCGGCCGAGGAGCGCTGGCGCTGGACGCGGTTCGGCACCGACGCCGGCCTCCCGGACGACGAGGTGCTCGACGTGGTCGAAACACCGGCGCGCGTCGTGTGGGCCGCGACGCGCGGCGGCGTCGCCTGGTACGACGGCTTTCGCTGGCGCAGGCTCGGGACGGTGCCGACCCACTTCGGCGCCGTGCGGATCGCGCCCGCCGCCGACGGCGCCGGCGTGTTGGCCGTGCTCGACGCGCGCCTCTACGCCGGCGACACCGCCGGACTGCATCCGATCAACCTGGGGGACGGCGTGGAGGTGCTTGCCGCCGCGGCCACGCGCGACGGCGCAGTCGCCCTCGTGGTCCGCGGCGACAGCGTTCAGCTGTTGCGCGTGTCGAGTGATCGGCCGCCGGACCCCTTCCCGGCGCCGGCGCCCCTGCCGGACCGCGCGCTCGCGTCCCTGTGGTACGGCAGCCTGGGCACGTTCTGGATCAACGTCACGCAGGGTGTGCACCAATGGGGACCGACAGGCTGGCAGCTCCGGCTCGCTTCTCGCTTCACCCCGCAGATCTCCAGCCTGTCCTCCGGTGGCGGCGGAACGGCCGTCGCGTACCTCGCGGGGCCCAGCGAGCAGCGCGGCCTGTGGGTGTTCGAGCCGGGGCGGGCGCCGCGGCTCGAAGCGACCGAGGGCTCCAACAGTGCCACGGCGGTCGCCGTCTCGCTCCGGGGCGACATGCTCGCGGCCTACGAGATGGGCGTCATGCGATTGTGGGCGGGCGGGGCGTGGCAGTCGGTGGTACTGCCGTCGGAAATCCAGGATGTGCGCGGCACCCGGTTTCGGCCCAACGGCGACGTGTGGGTCGCGACGGGCCGGGGACTGTATCTGTACCGCCGCACGGCGCGCCGCTGGACCACCTGGGCCCTGCCCTTTCCCAATCTGCACAGCACGGTCAACGCCATCGCGCGCGCGCCGGACGGCGCGGTCTGGACCGGCACCGGCGCGGGCCTGGCGGTCCACCGGCCCGACGGAACCGTCGTGCTGACCGAGCGGATTCTCGGCACGGCGCTGGGCCCGGTGACCGCGCTCGGCATCGAGGCGAATGGTGACGTCTGGATCGGCAGCGGTCAGGCGTTTCGCGGCGCGTTCCGCTGGGACGGCCAACGCTGGTACTACCACGGCCGGGAGTCCGGGCTCACGGCATTCGTCCACAAGATCGCGCGCGACCGGAGCGGGAAATTGTGGTTCCTCACGATCGGCGGGCCGGAACGCGGACCGGGGCAGGGCGCGCTCCTGCTCCAGCGGGGCCGTCTCGAACCGTGGACCGCGCAACGCGGGTTCCCGGACAGCACCGGGCAGGTCTACGCGTTCGCCGAAGGACCGGACGGCTCCCGCTGGTTCGGCTCGGGCACCGGCCTGTACCGCTGGCACGACGGCGCGTGGAGCGAATGGGCGCGGGGGCGCTGGTTCGCCGGTCACCCGGTGTTCGCGGTCGCGGCGGCGCCCGACGGCAGCGTGTGGGCGGCCGATCGCCTGACGGGCATCGCCGTGATCGGCCCGGGGGACGGGTGGCGCGTCATCACGTCGGACGATGGACCGCTCGACGACCGGGCCTGGGATCTCGGGTTCGACCCGCGGGGCCGACTCTGGGTCGCGACGGCGGGAGGCCTGAGTACGTTCTTGGACGGCGTGTGGACAAACTACCGGACGCGCGAGGGGCTGCCGCCGGCACCCCTGTGGCCCCTGGTGCCCGACTCGTCGCGGGTGCTCATCGGGTCACGCGGCAACGGCCTCATCACCCTCGACCTGAGCGAGGACACGGCCCCGCCGCCGCGGGTGTTCGTGGAGCGGCCGATCGTAGAGAACGGCGAGGCGCTGGTGCGGTGGCAGGCCCACGCGTATTGGGGCCAGCAACAAACCGGCCAGATCCTCACGCGCTATCGCGTGGACGCCGGCCCGTGGTCGCGGTGGAGCACGGCCCGGGAAGTGAGCCTGCCGGGGCTCGGGGTGGGCCGGCACCGGTTCGACGTCGAGGCGCTGGCGGTGTTCGGCCGCGGCCGCGACGCCGAGGTTGCCGGCGCCGACATCCGCGTGCCGCCGCCGGTGCCGCTGCGACCGGCGTTCCTCGTGCCGCTGCTCGTCCTCGCCGCGGCGCTCGCGGCGCTGGTGGCCTACTATCGCGCGCGGCGTCGCCGCAGCGACGCCGAGAAACGCACGCTCGAACTGCAGCTCCGCCAGTCGCAGAAGCTCGAGGCGGTGGGGCGCCTGGCCGGTGGCATCGCGCACGATTTCAACAATCTCCTGACGGCCATCAACGCGAACGCCACCCTGCTGGCGGACGCGCTGCCACCGGGCGCGACGCAGGGACAGGAGGACGTGTCGGAGATCCGGGCCGCGAGCGCCCGGGGTGCCGCGCTCGTCCGCAAGCTGCTCGTCTTCGCGAAGGGGGCGCCGCTCGAGGTGGGCCCGGTGGACCTCGGCGAGACCGTCCGGGGGATGACGGGCATCCTCGAGCGCGTGCTGCCGGCGAACATCGGGATCTCGCTCCCCGAGATGACCGATCGTTGCATCGTGCTCGCCGATCGCGGCGCGCTCGAGCAGATCCTGTTGAACCTCGCCACCAACGCGCGGGACGCGATGCCCGCGGGCGGCGAGTTGACGGTCGCGGTCGAACGGCGCGAGATCGGCGTCCATCCGGCGCGGCCCGTCGACGAAGTCGTCCCCGGCCCGTACGGATGCTTGGTCGTGCGCGACACGGGCATCGGCATGGACGAGGCGACCCGGCAGCGGGCCTTCGATCCTTTCTTCACCACCAAGGGCGCGGCGGGAGGGAGCGGCCTCGGGCTCGCGATGGTCTTCACGCTCGTCCGCCAGCACGGCGGCCTGGTCGAGATCAGCTCCACGCCGGGGCGCGGCACGACCGTCGCCGTATGTCTCCCGCAGGCGGCGGGGAGCGTCCTCCCGCCCGATCCGCCGGCGGCGCCGGCGGTGGCCGGCGGGACCGAGACGATTCTCCTCGTCGAGGACGATCTCGGCATTCGCGGGGCGACGCGCCGCGTCCTCGAGGGGCAGCGGTATCACGTCCTCGTCGCCGACGACGGGCTCCAGGCGCTGGAGATGCTGCGCCACCCGCCGCGGCCCATCGATCTCGTGCTCAGCGACGTCGTGATGCCGAACCTCGGTGGGCACGAGCTGTACCGCCAGGCACGAGCCGCCGGCGTCACTGCCCCGTTCGTGTTCGTGAGCGGCTATACGCTGCGGTCCGCACAGGACGGGCCGATCCCCGCCGAGGTGCCGTTGCTGGCCAAGCCGTGGACCGCCGAGGAGTTGCTGCGCATCGTGCGGCGTCTGCTCGACGGGGACGACGACCCGATCGCCGGGAGGCCGCCGTCGCCGACACCCGCCTGACGTTCCCGGGGGCGACGGGCGCCCGCCTGGTCGCGGTCCTCAGCGAGCCGGACGGGAGACGCGTCACCGCCTGCGCCGTGTTCGCCCATTGCTTCACGTGCTCCAAAGACCTGCACGCGGCCGTGCGCATCAGTCGCGAGCTCGCCGACCGCGGGGTCGCAGTACTGCGATTCGACTTCACCGGCCTGGGCGAAAGCGCGGGCGATTTCGCCGACACCAACTTCTCCTCCAACGTCGACGACCTCATCGCGGCGGCGCGATTCCTCGACGCCCGGCGGCAGCCGCCGAGCCTGCTCGTCGGCCACTCCCTCGGCGGCGCGGCGGTGCTGCAGGCCGCGGCCCAGCTCGAGTCGGTGCGCGCGGTCGTGACGCTGGGCGCACCCTACGACCCGGCTCACGTGGCCCACCTCTTCGCCGACGCGACCGACACGATCCGCGCCGCCGGCGAAGCGGAGGTGGCGCTCGCCGGCCGCCGGTTCCGCATCAAGCAGCAGTTCCTCGACGATCTCGCGACGACTCGGGTGGACCGCCGGTTGGAGACGCTCGGACGGGCGCTGCTCGTGATGCACTCCCCGGTGGACACGATCGTCGGCATCGAGAACGCCGAGCGGATCTACCGGGCCGCCAAGCATCCGAAGAGCTTCGTGTCGCTCGACACGGCGGATCATCTGCTGGTCCGCGAAGCCGATGCGCGCTACGCCGCCCGCGTGCTCGCGGCGTGGGCCAGCCGCTATACGGAAGACGCCGTGTGTTGACGGCGGCACGCCCGCCGGCCAACGTAGGGACGAATCCCCACGCCAGTCTCCCTTGCCCGGGAGGGCCCATGCCGCACGCGATCGGTCTCGCCCTGCTCGCCACCGCCGGCACGCTGCACGCGCAGACGCCCGCGTACGCGGGCCGCTACGTCACGCCGGATCAGAGCGGCGGGACGGTCGTGCTCGTACTGCAGCAGGCGGCGGGCGGCGCGGTCACCGGTACCCTCTCGGGCAGCAACGTCGACTTCGCGCTGAACGGCGTACTCCAGGAGGGGTCGGTGCTCGGCACGGTCACGGGCCCGGGCGTAGGTCTGTACTTCGCGGCCGAGGTGAGCGGTGCGCAACTGACGCTCACGTTGTACGAGGCGGGCCCGGACAACCGGCCCAACTACGAGCGGTCGCAGACGATCGCGTTCACGCGCCAGGACGGGGCAGCCCCCGGCGCCGCGATGCCCGCTCCGCCGCTGGGCGCGGCCGCGCCCCGCGGAGCGACCCCGCCGCAGGCGCCCGCCGCGGCGACCGGTGCCCGGCGCACCATCGAGCACTGGAACATCTCCTACGCGTTGCCCGCCGGGTGGCAGCTGGCCCAGCAGGTCGGGCGGCTGCACACGCTGAGCGCCGGCTCGCAGGGCGCCGCGGTCTACGTCGCCGCCGGCATGTATCAGAGCTTCAACGACGTCGGGGGGGACCTGAGCAAGGGATTCACGGCGCTCGGCCTGTCGGGCATGCCGATGGGCCAGCCGGTGCCGTCCACGATCCAGGGGATGCAGGCCATGACCGCGACCTACGCCGGGCAGAACCAGATGGGGATGCCGTTCCAGGCTCGCGCGGTGGCCGTGCTGACCACGCACGGTACGGGCCTCGTCGTCACCGGCATCGCCGCCCAGCAGGAGATGGCGCGGGTCGGCCATGCGGTGGACGCGGTGGCGCAGAGCATCGCCGTGGGCGGCCCGCCTCAGCCGAACCCCCAAGCCATCGCGGCGCTGCGCGGCCGGTGGATGTACTACGCGGGCCGCGCGCAGGGCGTGACGAGCGCGACGGGTGGGGCGTCGCGCAGCCACGAGGAGTTCGTGGAGTTCGACGGCCAGGGCACCTACTCCTACCAGTCGTCGTCCTCGGTGAGTGTGACGACGCCCGGCCTCACCGGCAACGCCGGCGGCGCCCAGGCCAGCAACGACGCGGGGACGTACACGGTGATCGGCAACACCCTGATCGTGCGCGGTCGCTCGGGGCAGTTCTCGTACGATCTCCAGCTGCTCCCCGACCGCATCGTGGCGGACGGGCGCACGTACCTGCGCGCGAACTAGCGGCGCGCCGCCGGGCGATGGCGCGTCACGCCGGTTCCGTCGGCCCGGGCGCGCTGCCGCGGGATGCCGCCGCGGCGAGGAGGACCCGCCGCGTGTCGGGATGCGCGGCGCTGAGTTGGTCCACTGCTCGTTTCGTCAGCTCGTAGAGCTGGCAGTCGGTGGCGGCCGCCACGGTCGCGGCCCGCGGGGCCGCCGACAGCAATGCCATCTCGCCGAAGAAATCTCCCGCGTGCAGCGAGGCGACCCGGGTGGACGGCCCACCGTCCCGGGACACCCGCACCGCGACCACGCCGCGCGCGATCAGATAGAGCGACGTGCCGCGCTCACCCTGGCGGATGATCTCCTCGCTGGCCAGCGCGGTTCGTGGGATCAGTGCGGCCGCGACGCGCGCCAGATCCTCCTGGCCCAGCGACGCGAACAGCGGCACGCGAGCGAGGAGCTCCTCGGGGCCCACGTCCAGGGCCGCGACCGGCCGGCGCGCCAGGACGCGCAGCGTCCGCTCGACGCCGCGCCGCGCCTCGAGCGCCACCGGCTCGGGGATGGCGCCCGCCACCGCGAGGCGCTCGATGGCGTCGGCCTCTCCGTCCAGCAACATGCGGCGCGCCGTCTGCTGCTGGACCGCCTGCACGAACTCCGGGAAATGCGCGCCGACCGCGTCGAGCCGTTCCATCGCCTCGGCCGTGCGGCGCGCGTACGTCTCCCGCAGCTCGTCGGCCATGGCGCCGGCGGCGCCGAGCAGCTCCGCCAGATCGTGCACTTCGGCCACGACCCGCTGACCCGCCTCGAGCACTGCGCTGTCGTGCTCGTAACGCGCGGCGAGGGCCCGGAGCCGGTGGCGGCGCACCGCACGGCTGCGCGGCGCGACGCGCTCGACGAGCCGCATGGCGCCGTCGGCGAAGCGGACTTCGAGCGGCGCCGCGGACGGCAACGGGCCGGGCGCTTCACCGCGCTTGAGCGCGTCGCGCTGCAGGTCCACGGCGAGCTCGAGCTCCCGCAGCACCGGCTCCGAGATCACCCCGTGGTCGAACAGGTCGCGGTAGGCCCGCCGCTCCACGGTGAGCGCCTCCGTCCCGAGCACGCGGCGCACGTCCGCCGGATCACACTCCGCGCGCACGCTGGCGACGTCGCGTTCCGCCGCGGCCGCGGCCGCGCGGTACTCCCGGTCGAGGTCGCTGACGAGGCGCGCCGAGAAGTGCCCGGCGGCGCCGATCCGCGCGAGGCGGGCCAGCGCCTCGCGCTTCGCCACGAGCGCCGCCTGGGCGCGCGCCACGCGCTCCCCGAGCGGCGGCCGGTCGAGGCCCAACGCCCGGATCAGGGGGGCCATGGTCAGGCCGCCGGTGAGCAGCGTGAACAGCACGACGCCGACCGCGAGGGTGATGATCAGCTCGCGCCCGGCGAACCCGGCCGGCAAGCTGAGGGCCAGTGCCAGCGCCACCGCCCCCCGCAGGCCGCCCCAAAAGAGCACTACCTGGTGGCGGCGGCCCACGGGCGCGACACCCGGGAGGCGCTCGACGAGCGGCACCAGCCCGAACACCGTCACGGCCCGCGCGAGCGTCGCCGCGACAATCGCCCATCCGATCGGCCCGGCCATCGCGGCCAGGACTTCCGGGCGTACGCTCATGCCGACGAGCAGGAAGATGAGCGAATTCGCGACGAACGCCGCATACTCCCAGAACTGCTGCAGGTACGCGCGCACCTCGGGCGCGAAGCGCGTCGATCCGAGCGTGCCAATCACCGCCCCGGCGCCTACCACCGCCATCACGCCCGACACGCGCAGGTAATGATCGGCCGCGATGAAGGCCGCGTACGCCACCACGGTCGTCAACGCCACCTCGACGAGCGGGTCGTCCTGCGCCAGCGCGATGGAGCGCACCATCGCGTACCCGATCACACCACCCACCACGAGGCCGCCGCCGAACACGAGCGCAAACTGCCCCGCGCCCCGCGTCAGCGTGCCGACCGTCAGCACCCCGCCTACCAGAACGGCGAGCACGATCTGGAACGCCACGATCGCGGTGGCGTCGTTGAACAGGCTCTCGCCCTCGACCAGGATCGTGAGCCGCTTCGGCGCGCCGATCTCCCGAAACAGCGCGATCACCGCCACCGGATCGGTCGCCGAGATCAGGGCGCCGAACAGCAGAGCCGGGCCGGGGCCCAGGGGCGTGAGCCAGGTGAGCAGCCCGCCGATCACGAGCGTGGACAGGATCAGCCCCGGCGCGGCGAGGACCAGCACCGGCGCGAGGTTCTTGGCGAGGAGCCGGCTGTCGAGATTGAACGCCGACTCGAAGATGAGCGTCGGCAGGAAGACGAACAGGATCAGCTCGGGTGACAGCTCGACGTGTCGCAGCACGGCAAGCCCGTCCACGCCGCGGGCGAGCACGCCCAGGGCGAGCCCCACGACCACCAGCCCGATGGTGTACGGCAACCGCAGCCGTTTGAGACCGATGCCCGCCACGGACGCCACGAGCAGCAGTCCGACGACGGCGACGACGACGGGCACGACGGTCGAGTGGGGCATGGGTATCGGGCCGCGCGGAGACCGGGCAGCGCCGTGTATTAGGTCGCCGTTCGCGCGCGACCGCAATGGGCGGCGCCGCCCGCGGGTGCCTCAGCCCGGCGCGGGCGCCTCGCGGGGCGGAGGCCGCCGCGCCACCAGCCAGATGCCGACGAACAACCCCGCCGCGGCCAGCAGCATGCCCGCCGACGGCGTCTCGCTGAAGGCGACCCAGCTCGCCAGGCCGGTGATCACCGGCTGCGCGTAGACATACACGGCCGTGGTGGATGCGCGCACGCGCGCCAGCGCGTACATGTTGAACAGGTACGCGAGGACCGTCGGGAACGCGATGATGTAGGCCAGCGCCCACCAGGCCGCCGCATGTCCGGGTGCGGGCGTGAGCGCCTCGCCCCAGGCGAAGACCGGCAGAAACGGCAGCGACAGGAGGTACGCCCAGGCGATCACGACCAGCGGTGGATAGCGCCGCACGAGGGGCTTGGAGACGATCAGGTAGCCCGAATAGCACAGCGCGTTCGCGACCATCAGCAGGTTCCCCGCCCCGTAGCGACCGAGACTGTGGAACCCGTCCTCGAAGAGCAGCGGCAGGGCGGCGGCGAGGGCGATGGTAACGCCGGCGAGCCGTACGGCGCTGAACGCCTCCAGCCCGACGCCCGCCGCGAGGGCAAAGGTGAACACGGGAATGAGACACATGACGAGGGTGGCGTTGATCGGGGTCGAACGCGCGAGGCCCACGAGGAACAGGCCCTGATTGACCGCCACGCCGAGGAGCGCGGCGGCCAGGAACCGAGGCAGGTGGGCGCGCGCCGGGATGGCGTTGCGGCCGTGGACCGCGACGGCCAGCGCGCCCAGCAGGACCGCGCCCGCGCCGAGGCGCCATGCGCCCACGGCGAGGGGCGCGAGCCCGCCGGGACGGAAGGCGAGCTGGCCGAACACGGGGAACAGCCCGAACGCCACCTGCGCCCCGACGAGGGCCAGATGCGCGCTCACCAACTGGCGATGCGGTGGGCTCAGCTGTCGCGGCGGTCGGTGCCGGAGCGGCGGTCCATGCCGCCCCGGCGGGGGCGGAACGTGCGCCGGTCCTTCGAGTCGGACCGCTTGACCTTGCGGCGCTCGACCCACTCCCGCCGGTCGTCGGTGACCCGGCGGCTGCTGCGGCGGCGCTCGCGCTGACGACGCTCCGGACCGGTGTGCTTCGGCATGACCATAGTGTAGCCGGTCCCCCGGCATGGCGCCATGAAAAAAAAGGGCCGGCGGGCTTTCGCCCGCCGGCCCCCGTTCATCCCCGTGCGGTCAGTCCGCGCCCGGCGTCGCCTGGCCCGGCTCGTCCTGCACGACGATCAGGAAGCGCGACGTCCGCCAGAAATCTCGCGGCGACGAGATCCGCAGGCTGGCGGTGTTCATGATCCGGCCGCGGTCGTCACGCGGGGTCGCGAGCTGCGACAGGTCCTGCCGCGACACGATGCGGTAGCGGCCGTCCGGATGGGGCAGCGGGATCTCGGTGGTGCGCCGCCGGTCGATCGCCGTGAACTGGGTCGGGTCGAGGTCCCGCGCCGGAGCGAGCGTCTCGCCGGCACGCCACAAAATGAAGAGCACGCGGCTCCCACCCTCTTCGACCACGATCCCCTTCTGCTTCAGCTCTTCTTTCGTACCGACGACGTAGAACACGGTGTTCTCCACCGACACCGAGTCCTTCAGGGCCACGTTCTCCGCATTGAGCGCCGTGTTCTGCGTCTGCAACGTGTCGACCTGCGCCGCGAGCGTGGCGATCTGCGTGCGCTGCGTCTCGATCACACCCTGGAGGTTCGTGACCGTCGCCTCGAGGGTCGAGCGCAGACTGTCGGACACATGCGTGAGCCCGCGGATCCGCCGCTGGCTCTCCCGCAGGCGCCGCTCGCTCTCGTCCACCCGCGCGACGATGTAGCGGACCTTCTGGACCATCGAGTCGTGCTGAGCGGCCCGCGGTGACTCGGCCGACACGCGCAGGTCCTTCACCTGGACGTTTGCGAGCTCCGCGGAGACGTCGCTCAGGAGCCGGGCTTGCAGGGCCACTTCCTGCAGCAGGCTGTCCTTCTGCGCGCTGACGGTGTCGAGCGTCGCGAGGCGGGTGCGAACTTCGGGGGACGGGCCGCACGCCGCGGCGGCGAGCACGACCGCCGGAACCAGGGCGACGAACAATCGCTGGGGCTTGCCGAACATGAACGGTTTCTCCGAAGGGGAACGATGGTGATTGCGCCGAACATCAATTCTAGCCGGTCTGGAGCGCGACCGCTGGTCGGCCGTCACGGCCTGACCGTCAGCTGTGTGACGCCGCGCACTATCCCCACGGTCAGGTCGCCGGCAGGAACCCGCGCTCTTCCAATACGTTACGCAGCGTCGGCCGGCCGATCTCCTGCAACTCGTAACGCACCCGGAATGCGGGCCGGTCGAGCCGCAACAGCCGCCGCAGGTCGATCGGTGAGGCCACGAGCACCAAGTCCGCCGGGGCGGCCTGAATCGTCGCCGCCAGGTCGGCGAGCTGCGCCTCCCCATACCCCATCGCGGGCAGGACGGGTCCCACCTCCGGCCACGCGGCGAAGGTGTCGCGGATCGAGCCCACGGCGTACGGCCGTGGATCGATGATCTCCCGGGCGCCATGGCGCCGTGCCGCGATCCAGCCGGCGCCGAAGCGCATGCCCCCGTGCGTGAGCGTCGGCCCGTCCTCGATCACGAGTATGCGCCGGCCCCGGATCCCGGCTGCGTCGTCCACCGTGATGGGACTCGCGGCTTCGATGACGGTCGCGGCGGGGGCGAGCTGCGCCACCACGCCGCGCGCCGTCTCGATCTGATCGAGCCCTGCGGTGTCCACCTTGTTGATCAGCGCGACGTCTGCCATCCGCAGCACCGCCTCACCCGGATGATAGCGCAGCGCGTGATCCGGCCGGTGCGGATCCACCACGGCAATCAGCAGCCGGGGCTCGAAGAACGGCAGATCGTTGTTGCCGCCGTCCCAGATCAGGACGTCCGCCTCCCGCTCGGCAGTCCGCAGGATCCGCTCGTAGTCGACTCCCGCGTAGACGACCAGCCCGCCTTCGATCAGCGGCTCGTATTCTTCGCGCTCCTCGATCGTCACGTCGTGACGCGTGAGGTCGTCGGCGGTCGCGAAGCGCTGGGCGGCCTGGGCCGCGAGGTCGCCGTAGGGCATGGGGTGGCGCACCACGACCACGCGCTTGCCGGCGTCGCGCAGCAGCGTCGCCACTCGCCGCGTCGTCTGGCTCTTGCCCGCCCCCGTGCGCACGGCGCACACCGCGATCACGGGAACGGCGGCGCGGAGCATGGTGTGGCGGGGGCCCAGCAGCAGGTAGTCGCCGCCCGCCGCGATCACCTCCGAGCCGAGGTGCATCACCGCCTCATGCGACACGTCGCTGTAGCTGAACACCGCGACGTCCACCTCGCGCTCGCGCACGAGGCGGGTCAACTCGGTCTCGGGCTCGATAGGGATGCCGTGCGGGTAGCGCGGTCCGGCGAGCGCGGCCGGATAGCGCCGGTCCGCGATGTTGGGGATCTGGGCGGCGGTGAACGCGACGACCTCGGAATCGGGATCGTCGCGGAAACGGACGTTGAAGTTGTGAAAATCCCGCCCGGCGGCGCCGAGGATCAGGACCCGTTGGGGACGCGTGGCCATGCGTCACCTTCGCACCGCGTGCGTGAAAGCGGCGTGAGGTGCTGCTGAACCTCCGCGACGCCGGCCCGATCAGTCCGCGGGGGCCTGCTTCTCGCCGTTGCGGCGGAACAACCAGATCACGAACAACACCATCGCCACGACCAGGGCCAGCTTGAGGATCGTGAAGACGAACCCCAGCAGGACGCCGGCGAGCGGCAGCAGCAGAACCGAGAGGATCTTCCACAGCGCGACGCTGAGGAATCCTGCGGCCGCGAGGACCAGCACGGGCTTGAACACGGTTGGCGTCTCCGGAGAAGGCCGCCTGACCCTACGGACCGAGGTCGGCAAAGGTGTCAAACGGAGACTGCATCCTTGCGCGCACCCACCCTCCGAGGATATCTCTCGTCCGTCCCACCGTTGTCGTTCAACTCCCCAATCGAGGGTCGATGCCGACTGCCGCACGCGCCTGCCCCGCCTGCAGTACACCGCTGCCCGAGGAGGCGCAGTTCTGCCTGCAGTGTGGCGCCGCCACGCCCACCGATCCCGGCGCCCCGCCCCGCAGCGCTCCGACCGGCGTCACGGAGGTTACCCGGGTCCAGCACGCGTTGGCCGACCGCTACCGCATCGAGCGCGTGCTGGGCGAGGGCGGCATGGCGACCGTCTACCTCGCCGAGGACCTGAAACACCAGCGCCAGGTCGCCGTGAAGGTGATGCGCCCCGAGCTGGCGGCCACGCTCGGGGCCGACCGGTTCCTGCGCGAGATCCAGATCGCCGCCAGGCTCAGTCATCCCCACATCCTCCCCGTGCACGACTCCGGTGAGGCCGCCGGCTTCCTCTACTATGTGATGCCCAACGTCGAGGGCGAGTCGGTGCGCGACCGGATCCAGCGCGACGGCCCGCTGCCGGTGGACGAGGCAGTGCAGCTGGCCCGCGAGGTGGCCGAGGCGCTGGCCTACGCGCACAAGCGCGGCATCATCCATCGGGACATCAAGCCCGCCAACATCATGCTGGGCGAGGGCCACGCCCTCGTGGCCGACTTCGGGATCGCGCGCGCGCTGGGCAGCGAAGCGGCGCTCACCGGCACCGGTCTCGCGGTGGGGACGCCGCAGTACATGAGCCCCGAGCAGGCGATGGGCGCGAAGGAAGTGGACGCGCGGGCGGACGTGTACGCCGTGGGCGGCGTGCTGTACGAGATGCTGGCGGGACGGGCGCCCTACACGGGGGAAACCCCGCAGGCAATTCTGGCGAAGAGCCTGATGGAGGATGTGGCGCCGCTCGCCACGGCGCGGCCCGAGGTCCCGGCTCCGGTGGCGGCGGTCGTCGCGCGGGCCATGGCGCGCAATCCGAGGGATCGCCACGCCTCGGCCGGCGAGCTGGCGGCGGCGCTGGCGGGCGCGCTCGGCGCCGTCCGCAGCGGCGCCATCGCGCCCCTCTCCACCGGGCCATCGGCGCTGCACGTCTGGGGACTGTTCGGCGCGGCGGCGACGACGACGCTGGCGGTGGTCTACGGGCTGGTGCGGCGCTGGGGATTGCCGGCGTGGACGCTGGCCCTGGCGGTGGTGCTGCTCGTGATCGGCGCCGCCGTGCTCGTGGCAACGGGGCGGTTGGAAGCGCGGCGGCGCACGGGGATCAGGACCCCGGGCCTCGCACGCTGGTTTACGTGGCGCAACGCTGCGTACGGAGGGGGCCTCGCGGGCGGGCTCTGGGTGGCGGTCGCGCTCGCACTCGTGTTCCGCGGGCCGATGGCGGGCGCCGTGGGGGACGTGACCCGCCTCGTCGTCCTGCCGTTCGAAAACCTCGGCGCCAGCGACCAGGAGTACTTCGCTGACGGTATCACCGACGAGGTGCGCGGCAAGCTCTCGGCGCTGCCGGGCATGCTGGTCACGGCCCGTGCCAGCTCCGTGCAGTACAAGGCCACGACCAAGACCCCGCAGGAGATCGCGAAGGAGCTGGGCGTGTCCTACCTGCTCACGGCGACGGTGCGCTGGCAGGGGGGCAACGACCAGACCGGCCGCGTGCAGGTGAGCCCCGAGCTGATCGACGCGAGCACCGGCGGGGTGAAGTGGCGGCAGTCGTTCGACGCCGCGCTCACGGACGTGTTCCGGGTGCAGGGGGAAATCGCGACGCAGGTGGCGCAGGCGCTCAACCTGGCCCTGGGCGCGGCCGACCGCCGCACGCTCGGCGAGCGGCCGACCGACAACGTCGCGGCGTACGACGCGTATCTCCGGGGGGAGGAGATCTCGCAAAGCATCGGGACAGGCGATCCCGTCACGCTGCGCCGCTCGATTCAGGAATACGAGCGGGCCATCGCCGCCGACTCGACGTTCGCCCTGGCATGGGCGCAGTTGTCCCGCGCCCATTCGCGGACGCACGCCAACAGCATTCCCACACCCGCGCAGGCCGAAGCGGCGCTCCGAGCCGCTGAGCGGGCGCTCGCGCTCGCCCCCGAGCGGGCCGCCGGTCACCTCGCCCTGGGGGACTACCACCGGCTGGTCACGTTCGATTTCGCCCGGGCGCTGGCGGAGTACACGCAGGGACGGCAGGTCGCGCCCGGGAATGCGGACTTGCTCCGCAACATCGCCGCGACGAAGCAGAGCCTCGGGCAATGGGACGCGTCGGTCGCCGACCTCGCGGCGGCGGAGGCGCTCGATCCCCGCTCGGTCGGGACCATCTTGGTCGCCGCCGTCACGTCGATCAATCTGCAGCGTTACGCCGAGGCGCAGGCGACGATGGCCCGCGGGCTCCAGCTCGCTCCGACGAATCTCAGCCTGATCGAAGTGAACGCCATGATTCGGCTCGCGCAGGGAGACTTGCCGGGTGCGCGAGCCGTTGTGCGGTCGGCGCTCAACGTCGTCGAGCGATCCGCGCTCGTCGCGTACTTTGCCACGTATCAGGACCTGTACTGGGTGCTGGACGACGAACAGCAGCAACTCCTGCTGCGGCTACCGCTGGAGTACTTCGACGACAACCGGGGCATCTGGGCGATGGACCTGGCCCAGGTGTTCGCGCTGCGCGGCGACCGCGCCAGGACGGTGGCGTACGCCGACTCGGCCCGCCTCGCTTTCGCGGAGCAGCTGCGGGATGCGCCCGACGACCCGCAGTTGCCGGTCCTGCACGCGCTCGCGCTCGCGTACATGGGTCGCTCAGCGGATGCCATACGGGAGGGTGAGCGCGCCGTGGCCCGTTGGCCCGTCTCGCGGGATGCGGTCAACAGCCCGTACTTCCAGCATCAGCTCGTGCGGATCTACATCCTGGCAGGCGAGCACGAGAAAGCGCTGGACCAGCTGGAGTTCGTGCTGCGGGTGCGATATTACCTCTCCCCGGGATGGCTGCGCGTCGATCCGACGTTCGCGCCGCTCCGGGGCAACCCGCGGTTCGAGCGGCTGGCCGCGGGCTCGTCCTAGGACCGGGCGGCGAGCGCCGTCAGCGGCGCCACACGCCCGCCCCTCCGGCATCTTCGCCGGAGGGGGCAACGTCAGGGACCGACCGGCGGCCCGGCGATGCGGCGGGTCAGCCCCGCTTCGCCGTCTGGAGCAACGCTTTGAGCGCCACCACCAGCACGGCCGGCGCCAGGAAGATGACCAGGTTGGAGACCATGCGGGTGAGCACGTCTCCCACGTAGGGAAGCGACCGGATCGCCGTCGCCGACAGCATCAGGCCGATCGCGGCCAGCAGGAACCCCTGGGTCTCGTCGCCGGTCACATTGAGAAACCCGACCACGAGCCCGAGGATCGCGAGGACCCAGGCGAACCAGCTCTGCTCGAACCCGAGGCCGGCCACGACCGCGATCGCGAGTCCGGCGATGAACGCCCATTTGCCGATCTTGTTCGTATCCACTGTTCCTCCGCATTGGATGGAAGCGTATGGAGCCTCAGCCCCAGTACACCACGAACCCCCGGCGCTCCAACTCCATCGCCAGCGCCTGCTCGGCTTCCTCCGCCTCGCGGCGCGTGGAGAACGGATTCCAGGCCCGATACAGATCGGGCCGCAGGCGTCGGCCGTACTTGTACACCTTCGTGTTGGCGAGCCGGCCGCCGCGCATGTGCTGGGTGAATCGCGCTTCCGGCGACTTCACCGTCTGGCCCACATACACACAGCCCGCGACCGGTGCGCCACGGAATCGCGCGGGAATCGCCTCGCGGTCGAGCTCGACGACATAGACGCTATAGGCGCGCGCCGGCCGTTCCACCCGCGGCTGCGTCTTCGACTCGCGCGTGGCGTCCGGCTTCGCCCGAGATCGAGGCACCGTAGGGCTATCCCAGCCACTCGGGCAGATCCGCGACCGACCCCAGGACGGCGTCCGGCCGTACACCGGTGCGCGTCTCGTCGCCGGACCGGTACTTGCCCGTGCGCACCAGCACGCCGCGCATCCCCGCCCGCTGCGCGCCGCCGATGTCGCTTTCCACGTCGTCGCCGACCATGGCGATCGCCGCCGGCGGCAGCGCGAGCGATCGCGCGGCCGCGGCGAAAAACGCCGCCGACGGCTTCCCCACCACCGTCGCCTCCGTGGCCGCGGCATACTCCAGCGCGGCGACGAACGGCCCGGCGTCGAGCGTGAGGGTCCCGGCGGTGCTCCAGTAGCGGTTCTTCTGGATCGCGACGAGCCGGGCCCCGTCGCGCACTGCCCGGAAGGCCTCGTTCAGGCGCTCGAACGTCCAGTCGGCGCCCAAGTCGCCCACCACGACGGCGTCGGGCCGCTCGCGGGTGACCTCGAAGCGGGCAAACTCCTCGTGCGAGGGCTCGGCCAAATACAGCGCGACGCGACGCAGCCCCTGAGACTCGAGCCAGTCCGCAGCCGCCCGCGGTGCCGTGAGCACCTCGTCCGCGGACGCGGCCACGCCCATCGCCCGGAGCCGGGCGCCGAGGGCGCCGCGTGGGAGGCGGGTGGTGTTCGTCACGAATCGCAGTGGAATGCCGCGGTCCCGCAGCTGCGCGAGCGCGTCTGCGACGCCGGGGAGCCCCCGGTCGTCGTCGTAGACGGTGCCGTCGAGGTCGATCAACAACGCGCGGGGCCGGTCCGGCACGCGACCGTCCCGTTACGGCTCCCCGAACAGCTCGCTGAGCGGCTTTTCCTTGTACGCCGCCGGCGCAGCGAACATGCTGGCCGCCACGGGCCGCTGCTCGACCGAGACGATGTCCTCGATCTCGTAGCGCGACAGCGTCCCGCTCGCGAAGGTGACGCGCTCGATCCGCACCGGAATCCCTTTTTCCCAGAGCAGGTCCTCGGCGTCCACTTCCGTATCCTCTTCCGAGCCGGACATCTGGCGTATGCGCGCGACGAAGTTGGACAGCGCGGCGCGCAGCCCGGATTGCTCGGTACTGACCCAGCCGCGAATGATGTCCCCGGCCTCGTCGATGACCTCGTACGCGCGGCACTGCCGCCCGTGAATCGCCGCGGTCCGCCCCAGATCCCGGACCGTGGGCCGGCGCGCGGCGGATCGCGCGGCCGCGGGGCCGCGTGCCGCCCCGGCCGCAGGAGCCGCGCCCCACCGCCAATACGCCCGCTGCGCATCGCTCACCAGGATGAACGCGCCCGTCTCGCTGTCGAGAATCGAATAGGAGATCTGGCTATCGTCGCCGGCCTGCTCGCCGCGGATCTTGCCACCCTTGATGTACATCGTGTTGTCCACCACCCGGCCGTCCTCCAGCTCGCCCGACTGGATCATCCCCAGCGCCCGGTCGACTCCGATGGCGAAGATCCGGTCCGCCAGGCGGCGCCGCCACGCCGGCTCTTCCTGCTCGGAGGCGGGCCCGGGATCGTCCTCCTCGCCCAGTAGCGTCCACAGCGCCCCCTCGGGCAGCGTGGTGGTGCGCACCTTGGCAACGCCTTCGAATTGTTGCCCGGCCAGCGGGCCGGCGGCGGCGAGGCACGCCGCGAGTACGATGCGGATCATCAGCTCCTCCATTGGCGGACGGCGCGGCAAACACGCTCATGGTACGGTCCTGCCGCTACGATGCGGCAGGAAACTTGACGCCGGCGTGGACAATGCGCCATCGGGGCTGCGACAGGGCCGCGGCCGCCGCGTACGCCGCGGCGCTCCCAGCGAGGAGCGCCGGCGACCCCAGCTCGAGCGCGACCAACGCCGCGAGCGGAGCCGCGACCACCGAGGCGAAGCCATTGGCCGCCCACGCCCAGGCGAGGCTCGTGCGGTCGGCGGCGACGAGGGACCGCACGCCCAGTGCGAACGGCATCCCCATGGCGAGCGCGAGCGGCACGACGAGCGGCACCGCCACCGCGACCCGGAGCCACGTGGGCGCTGCCTGCACGCCGTGCACCACCGGAAGCAGGCCCGCCGCATACAGCGCCAGCACCCCGGCCAGCGCCGCCGCGACGAGGCGCGCGCGACGGGCCGGCAGGCGATCCGACCACGCGCTGCCGAGTCCCGACCCGATCAACAGCGTGGCCAGCACCGCAGCGACGGCATAGACCGGGTGACCGAGCAGGAGGCTCAACTGCTGGATCGCCGCGATCTCGGCCGCGAGATACGCGAAGCCGATGGCGCCAAAGTACCCGACCACGCGGGGTGCCGAGCCCGCCGCAGGGCGACCGCGCCGCAGCGCCGCGGGCAGCGCGAGCAGCACCAGCGCGACCAGCAGACTTTGCGCCAGGGTCGCGACCAGCGCCACGTACCCCCACTCGGCGAACGGCAGCCACGCGCCGCGGTCGGCGCCGAGCAGGCGACCGAGCGACCGCGTCCGGAGGTGGTGATGTGGGTAGGGTCGCGCGTCGTCCACGGGTGCGACGGCGAACGGGTAGGTTGCCGCGAACCGGGCGGCCGAGTCCGGACCCGCCGCCGCGGCGGCGGCGGCCCGGAACAGCGTCGGCTCTTCCAGCGTGTGGAACCCCGCGACGGGTGCTGCGGCTCCCGGCGCCCAATCGAGATCGAACTGCCGGTCGGCGGTCCACCGTTCCAGCGCCGCGATGTCCGCGGCGGTGAAGCCGGCCGGCTTCACCAGGACCGTGGCCGTCGCCCAGCTGCGCACGACCACGATCCCCGTCGCGGGCGCCGGTGCCCCGGCCCGGCGCAGCGCCTCGGCCGCCGTGAAGATCACCCGCACCGTCGCGCGCGGCGGAATGGCGAGCCACCGCGTGATGGCGAGCATGCCGCCGGGGCCGAGCCGCCGCAGGTAGGCGTCGTAGGCTTCGACGGTGTGCAGGAAGTCCTCGTGCAACCCGTGTACGCCCGCGGCCGCAGCGCCGAGCCCGCCGCCCGCGCCGAGCGTGATCAGATCGAAGCGGTCGGCGCTGCGGGCAACCCAGCTGCGCGCGTCGCCCGTCTCCCAGCGCACGCGGGTTTCGTCGGGCTCGCCGCCGAGGCCGGCGGCGAGACGCGCAAGGTGGGCCGACAGCTCGACCGCCGTGACCTCATGGGCGCCGTGTGCGGCCGCGGTCCAGACCTCGGTGCCCCCCCCGGCACCGAGGACGAGCACGCGCCGGTGCTCCCCCAGGGCGTACGGAATTGCCGATGGCAGCCAGCCGAGCAGCTCGCGGGCGGCGGTCTCGCGATGCCAGTCGGTCGCCGCGCCGGCGAGGTCGCCATCCAGGAACAGCCCCACCTGCTCCGGAAACGGGCCGTGGTACCCGAGCGAGAGGCCCGGCGCGTGCCGCAGCGCCGGCGCCGCGACCGCCACGACCCAGCCGACGGCACTCGTGCGTTGCGCCACGCGGCGGGCGTCGGGATAGGCCTCGACCTGCGGCAGCCCCTTGTAGGGCGTGAGTACGAGCCGCCACGGCGGCCGCAGCGCCACGCCGGCGGCGACGCCCCCCAGGGCGATGGCGATCCATGTGGCGGCGGGCCGCGGCTGCCGCCCGCGTTGCGCGGCGAGCGCGCCGGCGGCGGCGAGCGCAGCGGGCAGCGCGAGCGCGCGCTCCGGTACCGCCACGCCGAGCAGCGCGAGACCCGCGAGCGCGCCGATCCCCGCCCCGGCGAAGCCCGCTCCGTACAGCGCGCCGATCCGCTCGGGCTCGAGCGCCAGGGCGAGCAGGTTGGCCAGCGCGCCCGCGGCGAACGGTGCGGCGAGGACGAGGTAGAGGGCGAGCAGGCGCGGCCACTGGCCCGCGTCCCAAGCGAGACGGGTGGCGTCGAGCGGGACCCGGAGCGCGAGGGCGGGACTGACCACGAGCGCCCCGGCGGCGAGGAGCGCCGCCAGCCTGAACCAGCGCGCGTCGGTCTCCGGCGGGCGGGGGCGAAGGAGGGCGAGCCAGGTTCCGGCTACGCCGAACCCGAGCATGGCGACCCCGATCGCCATGTAGGCAAAGTGATGGAAGTGGGCGATCGCGAAGACGCGGACGAGCAGGATTTCGTAGGCGAGGGTGCCGGCCGAGAGGCCGGCGACGGCGAGCGGCCGGGCGAGCCGCGCCCCGTTCAGCGCAGGCCGCCGAGCAACGGGACGAAACGGACGGGCAGCAGGTTGCGGGTGCGGACGTCGTCCGGCGCCCGCTTCTCGACGAGGATCAGGTGCTGGACCCCGTAGACGCCTCCCACCGGTATCACCATCCGGCCGCCCGGCGCGAGCTGCTCGACCAGAGCGGGCGGAATGTAGCCCGCGGCAGCGGTGACGACGATGATGTCGAACGGCGCATGCTCCACCCAGCCGAAGTGGCCGTCCGCGTGACGCGCTACGACGTCGCGGTAACCCAGGTGGTGCAGGCGCTCGCGCGCGCTCGTGGCGAGCGCGGCGAAGACCTCGACGGTGTAGACCTCGCACCCGAGCTCGGCGAGCACGGCGGCCTGATAGCCCGAGCCCGTCCCCACCTCGAGCACCTTCATGCCGGGGCGGGCGCCGACGACCTCGGTCATGTAGGCGACGATGTACGGCTGGGAGATCGTCTGGCCGTGGCCGATGGGCAGCGGGTGGTCGCCGTAGGCGCGGTCGCGCAGGTCGGCGGGCACGAACCGATGCCGCGGCACCGCGCGCATCGCCCGGAGGGTGGCGGTGTCGCGGATCCCTTGCTGCGCGATCTGAGTGCGCACCATCGCGAGTCGCCGCTCCCGGAAGAGCGCCGCCTCGTGGGGATCCTCCTGGCCTGGCGCGCGGGACGGCGCGCCCAGCAGCCCTACGAGACCCGCGCCCAGCAGCAGGGTCAGCCGGCCCCCGCCCGCCACGTCAGGCGGGAGGCTCGAACAGCCGCTGGTACTGGCCATAGCCTTCTTCTTCCAGGCGCTCGACCGGAATGAAGCGCAAGGCGGCGGAGTTCATGCAGTAGCGGAGGCCGGTGGGCGCTGGCCCGTCCTCGAACAGGTGCCCCAGGTGCGCGTCGCCGCCCGCGGAGCGGACCTCCGTGCGGACCATGCCGTGCGACGCGTCGCGGCGGTTGCACACGTTCGCGGGCTCGAGCGGCTTCGTGAAGCTGGGCCAGCCGGTGCCGGAGTCGAACTTGTCGCGCGAGCTGAACAGCGGCTCGCCGGACACCACGTCCACGTAGATGCCCGCGCGGTGGTTGTCCCAGTACGCGTTGCGGAACGGGGGCTCCGTACCGTCGCGCTGGGTCACTTCGTACTGCACCGGCGTGAGGCGCGCGCGCAGCGCGGCGTCGTCGGGCTTGTCGTGCGTCATGGGGTAGCGTCCTCCTGCACGGGAGTCGGCCGGTCCCGCTCGCGCTCCACGACGCAAAGGAAACCGAGCGGCTCGCCGGCCGCGGCGCGAAACTGGTGCACCGTGTACGGCGCGACGTAGACGGCGTCGAACGGGGCGATGTCGTGGGTCTCCCCTCCCAGGCGCACGGTGCCGCGGCCGCGCAGCACGATCACGGTATGGCGGTGCTGGTGGTACTCGAGCGTCGAATAGCCGCCCGGCTGCACTTCGAAGTACCGCGTCACGATCGTGCTGCGCTCCTCCCCGGGCCCGTCCCCCACGACCGTCTGGCGGGTCACGTCCCGGAACAGCGCCGGGTCGGGCTTGTATTCGGTCACCGCGACTCCCTCCCAACGGAAGCGCGCGCCCCTGATCACCTTCGACGCCTCGCTCATGCGGCCTGCTTCCGGAGGATGTCCACGACCTGGCGGGTCGCCTGCTCGATGTCGGGCCGTCGCAGCAGGCTGCTGCCGATGAGGAACATCGTATCGGCCCCATACTGCTCCAGCCAGTAGGGTACGCGCGCCGCGTCCACGCCGCCGCCGGGCACGGGGAAGGCGGATCGCACGGCACCGAGGGGCGCGCGCAGCCGGTCGTTCAAGGCGTGGCACTGATCCAGGGTGGCGGCAGGGAACCGTCCGTCCGGATTGACGTAGATCACGCCGTCCGCGCCGGCCAGCCGGAACAGCGTCCCGAGGAGCACGGCGGCGGCGATCCCGTGGTCCGGCCCGAAGAAGGCGCCGCTCATCGTGGGATGCGCGAGCACCACCAGCCCCCGTTCCGCGATGCTGCGCGCTGCATCGAACCCCTGCGGCAGCAGATTCACCAGCACGCCGCGGCACCCGGCCTGGGCCGCCTCATCGACCCGCGCCATCAGGGTCGCGAGCGGGCCGGTGACGTTGGGGAAGTACAGCGTGCGCCCGCCCGTCTCGTCGTTGGCACGGACGACCGCCTCCTGGCAGCGCTGCACGCGCTCGCGGAACGGCGCCGACGGTTGATCGGCCAGGTTGTGGTCGTCCTTGACGATGTCGGCCCCAGCACGAGCGAACCGGTAACACAGCTCGCCCAGCGCCGCGGCATCGAGGCCGAGCGGCTTCGCGGCCGTGCAGACCAGCGCCCGCGCCGGCACCCCGCACACCTCGCGCACGCCCGCGATGCCGAACCGGGGCCCCAGGCCGTTCAGCAGCGCATCGGGAAGCACCACATCCACCAGCCGCACCGGTGGCTTGAGAGAGATGTTGCCGAACAGGACGTTCAGCAGCTGAGTCAGGTCGCCGTTCACGATCACCGGATCGTAGGCGATCACCGCGCGCCAGCGGCCCGCCCCGAGCGGCTCGAGCGACTCCACGCGGCCGACGAGGCGCGCCTCGACGTCCGGCGCCGTGCCTTCCGGCACCTCGACGCTCTGCTCGCGGGCGATGTCGCGGGCCTTGGCGCGGGCCTCGTCCCGCGTGACGCCGGCGAGTTCGTAGGTGACGCTCAGCATCGCGGGCAAGTTGGAGCCGCGGCGGCCGCGGGGCCAGCCCCCGCGAGGCACTCGCCCTTGACGCACCCGACTCGCCCGGCCCTTCATTAGCGTACACCCGATCGAGGCAGGCCTCATGCTGCTCGCCGCTCTCGCCATCGTGGCGCACCCCCTCGCCGCGTACGTCGCTGCCCAACCCATTCGCGTATGGCTCGAACCGGCCGGCGTGGTCGCGCCGGGGGCGCGGATGCACGTCTACGTCGACCTGGCGCGCGCCGGCCACCTCGTGGCGCTGCGCTTCACCACGACCGGCCGCATCGCGGTGCTGTTCCCGCAGGACCCCGACGAGGGCACGTATCTCGCGGCCGGCACCTACGAGCTGCGCGGGTCGGGCCAGACGGCGAGCTTCGTCGCGGCCGAGCCCGAGGGCACGGGTCTCGTACTCGTCGCCCTGGCCCCCCTGCCCCATCGGTTCGACGAGTTCGCACGCGGGGGCGACTGGGACGCGGCGGCGCTCGCGGCCTCGTGGAACGGCGCCGACGGGGTGAGCGCGCTGCTGGACGTGGTGCAGCGCATGCAGGGCGACGGGTTCTTCAACTACGACTTCCTCGACTACACCGTCGCGGCGCACACCGCCTTCGCGCGCGGCGCTACCGGCGGCGTCTGCTACGGATACGGCTGCGGCCGCGGCGGGGTGATCGTGATCGCCTACCCGTTCGCCCCGCCGGTCCCTTGGCATCCGCGCCACCGCCGGTGCGTCCAGCCCCTTGTGTGGTGCACCGCGAAGTTCGGACGGTTCGACCGGGATTGCGCCGAGTGGTGTCGGGCGGGGTTCGGCTGCGTGGCGCCCGAGCGGGACCGGGTGCTGGCGCTCTATCGGCGACATGCCCCGCTCGCGCAGCCCGCGCGGCCCGAGCGGCCCGCCACCCCGCGCGTGATCGAGCCGCGCCCACGCCTGCCCGTGGCCCGGCCGGCACGCGCTCCGGTGGCGCGGGGCACGTACGTCCGGCCCGCGCCGCGGCGGACGGCCGGGGCGCTCGTGCGGAGAATCGCTGCCGCCGAACCCGAGCGGCCGGCCGCGGTCTTGCCGCGCGCGCGTGAGCCGGCGGCCGCGGCGCCGGTGGGCGTGGCTCGGGGGCGCCCCGCGCCGCTCGCGCCCGGCAGCGTGGGAGCGCGCGCGGGCACGCGGCCGGCGCTGATCGACTGGCCGCGGGGCGTGACCGCGACGGGGCCCACGGCAAGTGCGATCCCGTCCGCACCCAAGACCCGCACGGCGGTGGGGTTCGCACCGCGCCAGCCGCGCGAGGCCAAACCGGGGCGGGCGGCCACGTGGACCGCCGCGCCGCCCCGTCGCGCCGCCGCGACCACCGTCGTCAGATCGAGTGAGAAAGCGTCAGGACGGAGCGGACGCGGCAAGCAGTAACGGGAAAACGCCAGCGGCCGGCGGTTGCCCGCCGGCCGCCATGACGGACGGCGATGACTACTTCGTGCCGGCCGTGGCCGCCGTCGCCGGATCGCCAACCGCGACCGCCGACACCTCGATCGTCAGCGTGACTTCCTCGCCCACCACCATGCCGCCGAGCTCGAGTGCCCGATTCCAGGTCAGGCCCCACTCTTTGCGGTTCAGCGTGCCGCTCAGCCGGCCGCCGGTGCGCAGCTTGCCTTCCATGTCGGCCACCGTGCCGCCGGTGGTTTCGAGCGTGAGCGTCACCGGCCGCGTGACGCCGTGCATCGTGAGCTCGCCCGCCACTTCGTAGCGATTCTGGCCGGCCGGCGTGACGCCGGTACTCGCGAAACGCATCGTGGGATACTGCGCCACGTCGAAGAAGTCCGGCGACCGCAGGTGGTCGTCGCGGCGCTCGACGCCCGTCGCGATGCTCGCCGGATCGATCGTCGCCTCGATGCGGGTCGGCGCGAGGTCGGCGCCGGTCTCGATCGTGGCCTGGAACGTGGCGAAGCTGCCACGGACGGTGCTCAGGCCCATGTGGCGGACGGCGAAACCCACGCTCGAGTGGAACGGATCCACGGTCCAGCGCCGCGCGGCCCCGGGGATTGCGCGGGCGGAGGTCGGTGTCGGGAGCTGGGCGGCGGCCGTGCCGGTTGCGGTCAGGGTGGCCGCGGCGGTGGCGGCGACCAGGGTATGTGTAGTCATCAGTTCTGCTCCGTTGATTCAGGGTTGGGACTACGGGCGCGCTCCAGCAGGCGGACGACCTCGCGGAGATCGGCATCGCCGAGGTGGCCCAGCATGCGGCGCGGCACTTCCGGCATCGGACGGTCGAGCCGTGCCATCAGCTCGAGCCCCGCCGGGGTGATGCGCGTCGTGACGACGCGGCGGTCGCTGGTCGAGCGGCGGCGCGCGATGAGTCCCTGCTTCGCGAGCCGATCGAGCAGGCGCGTCACGTCGGGATCGCGCGAGATCATGCGTTCCCCCACCTCGCGGCAGGTCAGTCCGTCGGGCTCGGCGCCGCGCAGCACGCGCAGCGTGTTGTATTGCGTCAGGGTGATCCCGTACGGGCGCAGTGTGTCGTTCATTGCGCCGAACAGCACGTCGGCCGTGCGCCAGACGTTGAGAAAGGCCTCCTCGGCCAGGCTGCCGAACGGCTTGGTTTGCTTGATCTCGCGTAGCAACAGTGACATGTGACAACAATAATCGTTATAACGTACAATTGTCAAGAACCTTCGCTCAGATCGCATAAGTATTGGCATGGATACACTTACGCACTCGACCCCGGACGGGACGAGCGCCTGCTTGCGGCGTTTCGCGCCAGCGCGGAGCTTTCGGGGTCCCTTCCCTGCTCCGAGCCTCATGTCCGCTTCCCGTTCCATCGCCGCGGCGGTCTGCGGCATCATCGCCGCGCTCCCGCCCGCCGCTCGTGCGGCACTGGCCCAGGGCCCGATCCCCGACGCTCTGGTGGGTGTGTGGAAGGGCACCGACGTCCCCGCCGAGTCGCGGGACGCCGTGACCGGCGCCGGCGTGGCGCTCGTGGGATGGCACGCCCAGCTCGAGCTGGCGGCGGACGGCCGCTACACCTGGGAGGAGTACCGCGAGGGCGAGCTTGGCGGCTGCCGGATCGCGACGCTGCGCCGTATCGCCGGCACGGCCGGCGTCGACGGCACGGTGCTGACCCTCGCGCCCGCCCGCGCCGTCGAGACGAAGCGGGACGGGTGCAACCGGGCGAACTCCTACAGCGATCGGCCGGTGGCTGCGCCCCGCGAACGGTTCGGCGTCACGCTGGCGTGGCAGGTGCTCATCTCGGGCTTCGAGACCGTGGCGCTCACGCTTGCGGCGTCCGCGGGCTCATCCTACACCCTGCACTACGCTTCCGACCCGCGCATGGACTGGCCCGCGGCCGGCCTGCCCCCTCGGGCTCGGGGCGACGCGGTGCCGCGCGCGCTGCCGGCGTTGTGGGCGTGGCCCGCCCGCGTCGCGCCCTTCGCCGTGGACGGCGTGCCGGCGACGTTCCGCGCCCCCCCGGAGGACGCGCACTGGCTCCGCCTCGGCGCCGACGGCCGCTACGAGTGGGCCGGGTGGAAGGACAACGTCGTGCCGGGCCCCGGGTGTGCGGTCGGCATCCTCGCCTACGAGCGCGGTACCTACGCGCTGACGGTGGCCGAGTACAGCTCGCAGCAGACGCTGACGACCGAGCCCGAGGCGGCGTTCGTGCTCGAGCGGCGCACCGGCTGCGGCGCCGAGGACGGCGAGCGCCGTGCCGCCGTCCCGCTGCGCCCATCGCTGTACACCTGGAGCATCGGTCGCACGGTGGACAACGAGGAAGTGCTGGAGCTCAAGTGCTCGGACGAGCCGCGGCAGCGCAACCGCTGGCAGTTCCTGCTGTGCCACTGGGGCTTCGAGTTCCGGACACTGATGGCGCGGCGGCGGTAGCGGGACCGGGGCGCCTGGCCGCCACCTTGCGGCCGCTCCGCCCGCGGGCATCTTCCCACGCGCCCGAAAGCAATCGCTGGCCCCCTCTCAAGGAGCGTGTTGTGGACCTCACCACACTGCTGATCCAGGTCGTGTCCGGTGCCGTCGGCGGCAACATCGGCGGTCTGTTGAACAAGGCGAAGAGCCTCGGCCCGCTGATCAACACCGTGCTCGGTGCCGTGGGTGGGGTGGGCGGGGGACAGCTGCTGGGTGGTACCGTGACGGACATGCTGGGCAACGCGACGATGGGAAGCGTGGGCAGCTCGGCCGTCGTCGGCCTGATCCTCCCGCTGCTGGGCGGCCTCCTCAAGAAGAAGAGCTGACGAGCGCGCGCTACCGCACGCCGATCCAGTAGCTCACTTTGACCGCCAGGAACTGGTCCCCGTCGATCTCGAACGGGTCCCAGAGCCCACGCGGCCCCACGTTGCCGTCGGGCAGGCCGCGGCGGAAGCGGTCCTGTTGCCAGACCAGGAACAGCGTGCTGCCCGGTTGCCACTCCCAGCGCAGCACGTGGGCGAGATAGACCGTCGCCATCCCGCCGGAGCCGAGCTCCCGCTGGATCGTGTAGCGGTCGGCGAGGGCGGCCCCGAGCTCGCGGGGAATTGTCATCGTCCCGCCCGCAGCGCGTCGCGCCGCCGCGCGATCTCGTCGCGCATCGCGACCAGCTGCTTCACGGCGTCGGCCAAATACACCGTGGCCATGCCGCCCGCGCCCAGTTCACGCTCGATGCGATAGCGGTCGGCCACGGCGCCGGCGAGATCCTGCGTCAACGACCCTCCAGGTCCAGCACCCACACGTCGCTCTCGTGCGAGCCGAGCGTGAGATAGAAGCGGCGGCCGTCCGTGGCGAACCCGTAGCTCGACGGCTGCCGCCCAGGATCGTCGAACCGGACCAGGATCCTGCTGGCGCCCCCGGTCCGCGGAATCGCCCGGATCATCCATCCGCTGTCGCCACGAGCGAGGTAATAGAGGATACGCCCATCGGGTGACCACGCGCCGTAGAAGGCCTCCGTCCCGTCCACCACGTTCGACACCAGCAGCCGGGATGAGTCACTTTCCAGGTCCATCACGCGGATGCCGTCGCTCCCGTGGAACGCGATGAGGTCGCCCCCCGACGACCATTCGGCGAAATCGCCAATCCCCGCCAGGGTGCGCCCGGAATCGCCCGGCGCCTCCACCGGGACGGTGACGAAGTTGCCGCGGGAAAAGTCCTCCGCGCCGATGACTTCGGCGACGAGCATCCGGCCGTCCGGCGACCAGCTGGGATCCAGCTCGTGTCGCAGATCGCTGCTACGCTGCACCAAGCCGGTGCCGTCCGCGTTCATGGTGAACACGTCGCGGTTTCCCGTGCGGAGCGAGTGAAACGCGATGCGTGTCCCGTCCGGCGACCACACGGCACTGAAGTCGCCGGCCGGGTCGGTCGTGAGCTGCACCGCCTCGCCGCCAGCCGTCGCGAGCTTGTAGATCTCGGCGTTGCCGCTGCGATCGGAGTCGAACACCAGCCACCGGCCGTCGCGCGTCACGTCGACCGACTCGATGGTCTGCGCCCCGGTCGTGATGGGCGTCGCGCGGTCGGCGGAAACGGGGCCGGCGCTCGGAACCGGAAGCATCCAGATGTTGGTGGACGACTGCAGCCGGGCGTACGCGAGGTGGGTGGCATCGGGCGACAGCGTGATCGTCTGGGCGTCGAGGCCCGTCGTCATCCGGACCGGCTCGCCGCTGCCGTCTGCCGCGACGCGATAGACGTCCCGATTTCCGCCGCGATCAGATACGAAGAAGAGGTGTCGGCCGTCAACCGACCACTGCGGGCTGCCGTCTTGCGAGCCGCCGTCGGTGAGCCGGCGCGGCGCGCCGCCGCCCACCGGCACGGTCCAGATCGACGACGGGCCGGCATTCGCGAAATACGTCATGCCGAACACGAAGATGGGATTCCCGACGGCCACCGCGATGCGGGTGCCGTCGGGCGACCAGGCCGGCGAATGGGACTCGGGCGGGGCAGCGAGTAGCGTGGGCTCGCCGCCGTCCGCGCCCACGATCCACAGTTCCCCCGTCCCGACCCCGAAGGTGCCCCCGAAGACGATGCGGCCCCCGTCGGGCGACCAGGCGAGGCCGGCGAGCGGGGTGTACGACCCGACGCTGACCCCCGCGAGCGGCCGCGGTGTGCGGGCCACGAGTCGCGGCGCCCCGCCCAAGGCCGGCATGACGTACACGCCGTCCATCGCCTGGAACGCGAGGCGCGAGCCGTCCGGCGACCACCGCGGCCAGCGGTTGTTGCCCCTGGCATCGGCGGTGAGCTGCACCGTGCGACCGCCCGTCACCTGGCGCACGAAGATCTGCATGTTGGTGGCCGCGCCGGAGGCGTACGCCACCAGCTGCCCGTCGGGCGAGATCGCCGGATCGACCTCGAGCCCCGGCTCGCGGGTGACCTGGACCGTCCGGCCGATACCGGGAAGCGGCTCGCCCCCCCGCCCGCCGCGGAGCATGAGTCCGACGGCGACGAGCGCGACCACCAGTGCGGCAGCGGCACCCACCACCAGCCGACGGGGCACGCGCTCGATGACGATCGGCCGGGCATCCGACGGACGGCGCAGCGCGTCGGAGAACTGCGCCACGGGGTTGAACCGGTCCGCCGGCGTCTTGGCCAGGGCGCGCTGCAGCACTCCGGCGATCTCCGCCGGCACGGCGGGGCGGATCTGCGTGATCGCCCGCGGCTCGGCCGTGAGATGCTGGTGCACCACGCTCTCCACCGTCGGCCCGGTGAACGGCGGCTGCCCCGCCAGCATCTCGTACAGCACGCAGCCGAGCGAGTAGAGGTCGCTCCGGCCGTCGAGATCCCGCTCGCCCGCCGCCTGCTCCGGGCTCATGTACTGCGGCGTCCCCACCGACATGCCCGTCTGCGTCAGCCGCTCCCCACCCGCCGCGCTCACTGCCTTCGCGATCCCGAAGTCCGCCACCACCGCGTGCCCGCTCTCGAGCAGGATGTTCTCCGGCTTGATGTCGCGGTGCACGACGCCCCGGCTGTGCGCGTGGCTCAGCGCGTCGGCCACCTCGCGGGCGATCTTGAGCGCGTCGTCGATGGGAAGCTGCTTCTCGCGCTCGAGCCGGTCGCGCAGCGACTCGCCCTCCACGAGCGGCATGACATAGAAGAGGAAGCCGCCGGCCTCGCCCGAGTCGTACAGCGGCAGAATGTGGGGATGGCGCAGATTGGCGGTGGTCTCGATCTCCCGCAGGAACCGCTCGGGGCCGATGGCCTGGGCCAGCTCGGGGCGCAGCACCTTGATGGCGACGCGGCGGTGGTGCTTCACGTCCTCGGCGAGATACACCGTCGCCATGCCGCCGGCGCCCAGCTCCCGCTCGATGCGGTAGCGGTCGGCGAGGGCGGCGGCGAGACGCTCCGGGGCGTCAGGCACCGATCACCGACAACCCCACGGCGCGAGACGCAAGCGCGAGCGCCTTGTCGTGCGTGGCCATGGTCAGCGTTGCATCGTGGGCGTCCCGCCAAGCCATAGCCGTGGACAGATGAATGGCGTCGAGCGTGCCCAATGGGGTCGGGAACGGTTCGGAGGCGCGCCGCAGCACCGGGCGGCCCACGTCAACTACTTCCACGCCTTCGAACAATCGATAGACCGCCGTGCGCCGCGTGGCCAGCTCCTCCCCGGACAGCAATCCCAGGCGCGCGAGCCGGTCGAGAGTCCTGAGGCACTCGACCTCGGCGAGCGCGCTCGCAACCGCGGCGGCGACCCGGGGCCACTCCGCCAGACGATTCGGCTCGGCCAAGACGAGCCGTAGCGCCACCGACGCATCGAGGTATGCGATCACCGCGACGGCTGCCGCTCCTCGAGCAACGCCGCCAGGCTGTCCACGTGGTGACCGAGGGGCTGCGGCAGGGGCGTCTCATGGAGCCCGCGGAGCGGCTCTCGCACCGCCAGCGGCTCCCCGGCCAGCCGGTACGGCACGAGTCGCGCAATCGGCGTGTCGCGGTCGCACACGGTCACCGCATGACCGCGCCGGGCGGCACGCAGATAGGCGCTCAGCCGCGCCTTGAGCTCGGCCACCTTGACCGTCCTCTCGGATCTCGTTTTCATGGTCACAATATGGTCATATATGGTCACTACGACAAGCCCCGAGCACGGCGGCCAGCTCGGGGCGCAGGACCTTGATGGCGACCTTGCGGTCGTGCTTCAGGTCGGCGGCGAGGTAGACGGTCGCCATGCCGCTCGCGCTCGATGCGGTAGCGGTCGGCGAGGGCGGCGGTGAGGCGGGCGGCGGGATCAGGCATCGGCGCCCGGTCCGATGGCGAGAAACGGAGCGGTCGCCGACGTCACCCGAGCTGCAGTCCGACGTCGAACGTCGCGGCGTAGCCCTCGCCGGCGCGGGCGACGTCCACGAGCAGCTGCGGCCCGCCGCGCGGGAAGATCCCATCGCCGTCGTTCCGGGTGCGCCGTCCGGACTTGGTCGAGTACGGGGGCTGCCCGAACACCCGATCCGAGACGTCGTCCGGGAAGTAGATCTGCGAGGTGAAGTCCCGGCCCCGCTGTGCGTCGGGATCGGTGCGGATCTTGAAGTGGATGTGCACCGTCCGCCCCTGGTACCAGCCCGGATAGATGGTCCGGAACGTCGCGCGGCCGTCGGCGCCCGTCCGCTGGTGGCCGCGCAGGAACTGCTTGCCGGTGGTGTCGAACAGGCCGCTGATGTCCTTCACCCCGGAATACACCCCCAGCGCGTCGCACTGCCAGACGTCCACGAGCGCACCGGCCAGCGGCGCGCACGCGGTGCCGTCGAGCCGCGACACCTGGAAAGTGAGGCGCAGCGGCGCGCCCGGCGCGACGACGCCGTCGGTCGGATCCGACCGGATGTCGGAGCGGTCCAACCGGGCGTCGAGAAAGTACGGGCCTTCGGTCTGCGCCGGCCGCACGACGCAGGCCGGCAGAGCCAGGAGGCCCGCGACATCCGCGCCGCCGCGCACTAGGCCGCGCGGCACGAGCAGCGCGGCGCCGCCGATTCCGAGCGAGGTCAGCACCTCGCGCCGGCTCAACACGCGGCCGATGGGCTTGTCGTCATGGTCCATGAGCGATCCTCGCGGGGTCGGGGCAGGGGAAGATGGAGACGGGAGGCGGAATGCGCGAGGCAACGGTCGGTCAGTTGGCGTCCGCGCTGGACGTGGACTGCGCATCGGCGGGCGGGGCGCTCGAACGGGCGACCTCCGCCGCGAGCTGGCGCAGCGTGTCGCGGAGGTCGGGTTCGTCTCGCGCCGCCGTCCAACGCGTCACAAACTCCGCTAGCGACGCGATGGAGGAAATGGCCCAGAGCAGGTACAGGTACGGGCGCCGTTTCGCCGGATCGCTCCCGATCGCAAAGAAGGCGTGGACAGGTGGGTGGTCGGCCGCGAACCGCACACCGGGCCCGGACCGGGCGACGACCACGACCGGCCGTTCGAGTCCCGGGACGAAGACGTGCGGAGTGGCGATCCCGGCGGCCAGGACCGTCGTCTCCTCTCGCTCGCGTTCCCACAACAGGGCGTGCACCCGCTCCTCGGGAAGCCGCACGGAGGCGGCCAGCCGTCGCGCCAGTATCTGGAACACGGCGTCCGCGTCGCGCGCCTCCGTGATGTCGATGACTTCCGCTCCGCGCAGCAGCGCCAGCGCCCGCGCCCGCGGCTCCGCCAGCTCGACCCGCGGCGGGCATTTCAGGACGCGCAGCGTGGCGCCGGGATGCAGTGTGGCCTCGGCATACAGCGGATGGGTCCGCCCGTCCTGCCAGAACGCCAGGGGGATCACCTCACCCGGCACGGCGAACACCTCGAGCGCCTCCTCACCGGTCATGATGTCGGGCACGACCTCGTCCTCGACCTCGTAGCGGTCGAGATCCTCGTGATCCCGGAGTGCAGCCATCTGCGCGGTGCTGAGGGGAAGCCGCCGCAATCCCAGCCGTTCCACGTCCCGTTCGGTCGCCGATGTGTTCGGCGGCGCGCCCGGCAGGAAGAACTCGGGCACACCGAACTCGATCAGCGCGTAGCGCGCCAGCGCCACGGAGCTCGGCTCGTCAGCGAGCAGCGACACGATCAGGCGTGCGTCGTGCACGCCCGCGTCGTTGAGCGTCTCGCCGTGGAGCACATCCCCGTGCACGGCCTGGAAACCCTGCGCCCGGGCTTCGCTGCAGCGGTCCGGATTGCGGTCCACGAAGGTCACCTGCTCGCCGTCGGCTGCGATGATGGCGCCGAGGCGGAGGCCGAGCGGCGTAACCGGCGTGACGATCACCCCGCGCCGTCCGGTTTCCGCGGGCGCCAGCTCGTTGCGGGCCCGGAGCCAGCGGACGAGCCACGTCAGCAGAAACGGCACCGAGAGGGTCGTGAGGAATGCCATGACGACGAGGATCGAGAACACCTCGCTCGAGATCAGGCCCATGGCGAGGCCGATCTCGGCCACGATTACCTCGACCGCACCGCGGCCGTTCATGCCGGCGCCCACCGTGATGCCTTCGCGCCACCCGTGCCCACTGGGCAGGTAGAACAGCGTGGTGCCGACGATCTTACCGAGAGTGGCGAGGACGACGACCAGCGCGAGCAGCTCCCAGTTCGCTATGACCGCCGTCAAGTCGATGTGGAATCCGGCCGAGACGAAGAACACGGGGGCGAGAAAGCCGATCGACAGATCGTGCACCACGTCCGTGATCTCGTAGGACCACTTGTGCTGGAGAATGCCTTCCTGGAGGAACAGCCCCGCCACGAAGGCGCCGAGAATCGCGTGCAGTCCCGCGAGCTCGGCCAGCTCGCCGAACAGCAGGGCCACGATCAGGACGATCGTGAAGTTGCTGGTGCGCTTGCCGAACTCCCACCGGGCGAGAAGGCGCCCGACCCACGGGAACACCCGCATGCCGAGGAAGATCGCGGCGGCGAAGAAGACGAGCGCCTTGGCGCCCGTCAGCAGCACACCGGACCAGACACCGGCTCCCGTATCCTGCGCGGCCATGGCGAGAATCCCGCCGAACGTCACGAGCGCCAGCGTGTCGGCGAAGATCGCCCCCACCAGCAGGACGCTCGCGATCCGCGTGCCCAGGAGATTGAGGTCCACCAGGATCCGCGACTTCGTCGCGAGCGACGTGACGGCCATCGCCGTGCCCATGAAGAGCGCGGCGGCCGTCGAGTAGTCGAGCGCGAGCATGAGACCCACGCCGGCGGCGAAAGGAACGGCGAACCCGCCGACGGAGGCGAGCACGCCTGCGCGCGACGCCGCCAGCAGCTGCCGGGGCTGGATCTCCATCCCGATGTAGAGCATCAGGAGGTACACACCGAGGTCGGCGAGGACGTCCACCGATGCATTGGGGGTGAGCAAGCCGAGGAGCGCGGGTCCGAACACCACCCCGGCGGCCAGCTCGCCGAGGATCGCGGGGAAGCCCAGCCGGACGGCGAGGAGCCCGCTGCCCCACGCCGCGATGAGCACCATGAGGAGATGGATCAGGTCGAGCTGCACGTGCGGCTCCCCGCGGCACCGCTCGAGCAGCGGTGCCGGGGCCGTGGGAGGGCGCGGGGAGGCGCGAAGCGGCCGGGGGCCGGGGTCACGGCCGTAGTATCGCGCCGCGCATGCGCGACCGCCACCGGGAAGCCCTCAGGAGGTCAGGGCCCCGCGGCCGCGAGCTCCCGTACCGCGTCCGCCAGCCGTGCCACTTTCGCCGCGCCACCGCGACCGGGCGACCGGACTACGCGCCGCCGAGGCGGCCCTCCATGGCGCGGACCGCGTCGAACAGCTGGTCGAAACCGTCCACCACGAACAGCACGTCCTGGAAGTGGTCGATCTCGAACGGTTGAGCGATCACGGCGTCGAGCGTGAACGGCCGCCGGTCGCACTGCGGGCCCAGGGCGTTGGCGGCGTCGCCGTGCGACGAGATCAGCCCGCTGCCGTACGCCCTGACCTCGCCCTGCTCGCGGATCAGGCCGAACTCGACCGTGAACCAGAACAGCCGCGCCATCTGCGTCGTTTCCTCGGGCGTGCGCGCGCGCGCCGCCACGGCGCCGAACCGCTGCAGGAAGTCCGCGAAATGGGGATCGGCGTGCAGCGGCACGTGCCCGAACACGTCGTGGAAGATGTCGGGCTCGGGCAGGTAATCGAGCTGCGCGCGCGGCCGCACCGTGACGGTCGTGGGAAAGCGGCGTTGCGCGAGGCAGCCAAAGAAGTCGGCGGCCGGAATGAAGCCGGTCACCGGCACCGCGTTCCATCCGGTGATCGGCTCGAGCCGCGCATTCACGTCAGCGAGATCCGGCACCCGATCCGGACGGAGCGCGATCGTCCGGGCGCCCGCCAGAAACAGCCGGCTGCCGTTCCGCTCGAGCTGCGCCATGCGCCGCCGGTAGAGCACGCCCCACACGTCGTGGTCCTCAGGCGTGTACCCGTCCCAGTCCTGGGTCGTGAAGAAGTCCGTCGGCGGAGACGCGGCGATCGGTTTCATGAGACACCTCCCGTAACGAAAACGCGGCCCGTGGGTATCCACGGGCCGCCGGTGCGCTGCGTTGGGGCTCGAGTCGGCTAGCCCGCACGCCTCCCGCGGCGGCCCGGGATCCGGGTCGCGTATCGCGAATAGGCGGCGTACGAGTGCACGCGCGTGCTCATGGGAGGCATGCTACCCTCCGGCGGCGGCGTCGTCAATCGGCTGCAACCTTCGCCCCCCGGCGCCCGTCAGGAAGGGATGGCCCCATTGGGAGACTCGATGCGTCGTTCAGCCGTCGTCCTGCTTCTTTCTTGCAGCGGCGCCCTCGCCGCCCAGGCCCCCCCTGCACCCGATGTCGCCGGCTGGCGCGCCGACCTGGCCCTGCTCGCCACCGAGCTGCCCCGCCGCCACCCCGGCCCCTTCCATCAGATCACCGCTGCGCAATGGGACTCGGCCGTCTCCAGCCTGGATCACCGGCTCGCAACGCTCTCCCGTAACCAGATGCTGGTCGAGTTCGCCCGCCTGGTGGCACTGCTCGGCGACGCCCACACGGTGCTCCAACCGGACCCGTCTCTCGGCCTGCGGTACTACCCGCTCGAGCTGTACGCCTTCGAGGACGGGCTGTTTGTCCGGCGGGCCGACTCCGCGCACGCCGCTCTCGTCGGCGCGAAGGTGCTGCGCATCGGGTGGGTCACGGCCGACTCGGCGCTCGCCGCCGTGGCCGCGATCGTCTCGCACGAGAACGACGGCTGGGTGCGGGCCTGGGGCCCATTTCAACTGATGATCCCCGAGATGCTCGACGGGCTCGGCCTGGCGGCGGACATGGAGCGGCTGCCGATCGTCGTGGAGCGCGACGGCCGGCGCAGCACGGTCGTCGTCGCGCCGGCGGGCCGGATCGGCGGGCACGGGCCCGTCCCGATCGAAATGCGCGCGTGGCGTACCATGCGGCAGGCGCCCGCGCCGCTCTGGGAGCAGCGACCCGACGACGTGTTCTGGTGGACGTACCTCCCCGACAGCCGCACGCTGTACGTCGCACAGCGCGCCGTGGCGCCGGCCCCGCGCTCCAACAGCAATCGCGCCCATTGGGACGCGGTGTTCGCGCTGGCCGACTCGGTGGCCCCCGCCCGCGTCGTGATCGACATCCGTGACAACCTGGGCGGGAACGGATTCCTCAACCGCTATCCCATCCAGCAGATCCTGCGGCGCCCGCCGCTCGACCGGCCCGACCGGCTGTTCGTCATCATCGGCCGGCGCACCTTCTCGGCGGGACAGCAATTCGCGAACGGGCTGGAGTGGTGGACCCAGGCGACGCTCGTCGGCGAGCCCACCGGCCAGCGGCCGACGCAGTACGGCGACCACCGCCCGCTCGCGCTGCCGCACAGCCGCCTCACCGTGCAGATCTCGAGCGTGTTCCATCAGGGGCCCAACGCGTTCGACACGCGGGCATTCGTGCCCCCCGCGCTGTATACACCGCTGACCGCCGCCGACTACCGCCGCGGCGTGGACCCGGCGCTCGCCGCGATCACGACGGCCGATACGACGCGCCCGGTGGCGGAACAGGTGGCGCGCGCGGTGGCGGCCGGCGACACGGGCGGCGCCGAGCGCGTGCTGCGCGCGGCGCAGGCCGCCGTGGTCAACCGCTTCGCCAATCTCGAGGGAGACATCAACGCCCTGGGGTACCGCCTGCTCGGTTCGGGCGCCCACGCACGCGCCATCGCCGTGTTCGCGATCAACACGCGCGTGTATCCGCAATCGGCGAACACGTACGACAGTCTGGGGGAGGCGCTGCTCCTCGCGGGGCGGCAGGACGAGGCGATCGCAGCGTATCGGCAGGCGGTTGCGATCGACTCGGAGTTCCGATCGTCGGTGGAGGCGCTGACTCGCCTGGGGGTGCGCGAGTAGCGTGAGTCGGGCTCACACGCCCGCGCGGTGGGCGTCCGGAGTTTACTCCGCCGCCCCGTCGCACGAACAGAGCTTCGCGGGGGCCTGGGACAGATTCATCATCATCCCTGTGGCCAGAGCGTCCGCGGCGGCTGGATCTTCCGGCACCCGCTTCCACCCCCCGCATTTCAGACACTTGGTGTACAACGGCACGATTCCTCCTCGGACGTGCGGGCCGCGTCAGGTCTTCACGAACGACGTGTCGAGGTTTCGGGCCCTGAGCGCGCTGAGGAGTCCCTCCTTCTCGACCGACTTCATGTAGGCTTCCTTCGGCTCGATGACCTTGCGGGCCACTAGGTCGAGCAGCGCGTCGTTGAGTGTGATCATGCCGAGCTTCTTGCTCGTCTGCATGATGGACGGCAGCTGAAACGTCTTTCCCTCGCGGATCAGGTTGCTCACGGCCGGCGTGGAGAACAGGATCTCGCGCGCCGCCACCCGCCCGCCGCCAATGCGGCGACACAGCACCTGCGCGACGACGCCGCGCAACGACTCCGACAGCATCACCCGGATCTGGTTGTGCCGGTCAGCCGGAAACTGGTCGATGATTCGATCGACGGTGGACGCCGCCGTAGTCGTGTGCAGGGTCCCGAACACGAGGTGACCCGTTTCGGCCGTCTCGATCGCGATGGCGACGGTCTCGAGATCGCGCATCTCGCCGATGAGCACGATGTCGGGATCTTCGCGGAGGGCGGCGCGCAATCCGGCCTTGAACGACTGCGTGTGCAGGCCCACCTGCCGGTGCGTCACCAGGCACTTGCCGCTCTGGTGCACGAACTCGATCGGATCCTCGATGGTGAGAATGTGCTCCTCGCGCTCGCGGTTGATCAGGTCCACCAGAGCGGCGAGCGTCGTCGACTTGCCGGATCCCGTCGGGCCCGTGATGACGACCAGGCCCTTGGTGAGGTAGCAGAGGTTCCGCACTTCGGGCGTGATGTCGAGCTGGTCGCACGTCGGGATGGCGCTGGGAATCACCCGCAGGACGGTCATCGGGCCGCCGCGGTCGCGCGCCACGTTCACGCGGAAGCGCGCCAGACCCGGGATCTCATAGGCAAAGTCGGCGTCCCCGGTGGCTTCGTACTGCGCCTTGTCCTTCGGCGGCAGGATGGCGTCGAGCATGGCGCCGATGCGCGCTACCGTGCACGGCGCCTCGCGCTCGCGGGCCAGACGCCCATCCCGGCGGAAGAGCGGCGGCTCGCCGACCCGGAGGTGCAGATCCGATCCGCCAGCCTGCACGAGGCGGCGGAGCAGTCCATCCAGGTCCGCGGACGGACCGGGCTCCGGCGCGCCGCCCCGCGGCGGCGGCGCCTCGGGCGGGGCCGCCGCGGGGGGCTCACCGACCGCCGGCTGCACCATCACCTCGATGCCGCCGCTCGCGCGCCGGACCTCGATGTCGACCGGGCCGGTGGGCGCGTGGTAGGAAAAGGCCACCGTGGCGTCGCCGCCCCGCCGCTCGGCGACACCGAGCGTCGCGAGCTCGCGAATCAGGGTTTCGATCTGAGCGTGCGCCACCGGGGTGCGGGTGACCGGGACGGTGCGATCGCCCACGGTCAGGGAGATCGGCCGACCATCCTGCAACGTCAGCCGGTCCCCACCGCGCTCATGCAGGACCTGGATGAAGCGATCGAGTTGGGACATCGGCTCCAGTCACCGGGCGGTTGGGGCGCAGTGGCGAACGCCGACGTGCAGCGGCGCGCCCGCGCTCCGCACGAATATGGGGGAACGGGCGCTCCCCCCGCCACCCGGAATCCGATCCACCGCCGACGTCGCGCGCCGCGATGCTGACGTCCGGCCGTGGCAGCGGGTCGCCGGAGACGGTGCTATGTTGTCGTCCCCCTTTGCCCCAGGTGACACGCCATGAAGCGCACCGTGAGTCTCGTATCACTGACGCTGCTCGTCGGAGCCGTCGCACAGGCCCAGCAGGCGCCGACGCCCGCCGCGGGACCGCTCGCCGCCGCCCTCGGGAGCGCGCTGCAGCGGGCGACGCGCAACATGCCGGCCGCCGCGGAGTTGATGCCCGCCGACAGGTACGGCTTCAAACCCACGCCGGAGCAGATGAGCTTCGCCGAGATCATCGGCCACGAGGCCGAGGCGAACGAGATGCTGTGCGCGGCCCTGGGCGGCACGGCCACGACGATAACGGAATCGCCCGCCGCGGGGGCGGCCTCGAAGGAGGCGCTGGTCACCCGGCTCCGCCGATCGTTCGAGATGTGCACACCGGCCGTCGCGGCGCTCACCGAAGGCGCGCTGGCCGACTCCGTGCCGTACTTCGGCGGCCGCAGGGCAACGAAGGCGCGGGTGGCGATCGCGCTGGCGCAGGACTGGGCCGACCACTACGCGCAGGCGGCGATGTACCTCCGGCTCAACGGGATCCTCCCGCCGACGGCGAGACCGCGGCAGTAGACCCGGCTGCGATTGCGCGATGTCCGACCCCCGGCGCAGCACGCTTACGTCCAGGAGGCACCCATGAGCGAGGCGCGGACGGCCGGCGGGTCGCCGTGAGCGACCCGGACCGCCTCACCGCCGCCCTCGCCGACCGCTACCGCATCGACCGCGAGCTGGGTCAGGGCGGCATGGCCACCGTCTACCTCGCCGAGGATTTGAAGCACAAGCGCAAGGTGGCGCTCAAGGTGCTCCGGCCGGAGCTGGCCGCCGTGCTCGGCGCCGAGCGGTTCGTGCAGGAGATCACCACCACCGCGAGCCTCCAGCACCCGCACATTCTCCCGTTGTTCGATTCCGGCACGGCCGGCGGCTTCCTCTTCTATGTGATGCCCTACATCGAGGGCGAGACGCTGCGCGGCAGGCTCAATCGCGAGACGCAGCTCGGCATAGAAGAAGCCGTGAAGATCACGACGGAGGTCGCCGATGCGCTGCACTACGCACACGAACACGGGGTGATCCACCGCGACATCAAGCCGGAGAACATTCTGCTGCACGGCGGCCGGCCGATGGTGGCCGACTTCGGGATCGCCCTTGCGGTGAGCGCAGCGGCCGGCGGGCGGATGACCGAGACAGGGCTCTCGCTCGGCACGCCGCACTACATGAGCCCCGAGCAAGCGACGGCCGAGAAGGACATCACGGCCCGCTCCGACGTGTACTCCCTGGCGAGCGTGTTGTACGAGATGCTGGCTGGGCACCCGCCGCACGTGGGCGCGTCGGCGCAGCAGATCATCATGCGGATCGTGACCGACACGGCGCGACCGGTGACGGAGCTGCGGAAGTCCGTGCCACCCAACGTGGCCGCGGCGGTGGCCCAGGCGCTCGAGAAGCTGCCGGCCGACCGGTTTGACAGCGCCAAGGCGTTTGCCGAGGCGCTGGGCGCTCCCGGGTGGCGGCCCTCGGTGACGCGGGAGCAGGTGGCCTCCGCCGCCTCACGGCGGCAGGTGCGCAACCTGCCCGGCGGACCCGTGACCCTGGGTCTCGCTGTCGCGCTCATCGCCACGATGGGGCTCGCCGCATGGGCGTACTTCAGTCGGCCCGACCTGCCCGTGGTGCGCATGGCCATGGGCCTGCCGCCGCAGCAGCGGCTGGTGTACGGCGGCATCAACCTGACGCCGCCGCGCGTCGCCATCACGCCGGACGGTGCCACCATCATCTACGCCGGCACCGGACCCGTTGCCGCCGTAACGCCCGGCGGCGGGCAGGCGGTTCCGGCCGGGCAGTTCGCGCTGGGGGTCGCGTCCCAATTGTGGATCCGGCCGCTCAACGAGCTCGAGGGACGGCCGCTCACCGGCACGGAGAACGGCTGGGCCCCGTCCGTCTCCCCGGACGGCCGGCGCTTCGTCTTTACGGTGTTCACGGAGAACCGCGCGGATATCCGGGTGGCGCCTCTCGACGGTGGACCGCCGAGCACGGTGGCCAACGGCGTGGGGTACTCGTCGGCGTCGTGGGGACCGAACGGCTACGTGTATTTCATCGATCTCTCGGGGCTCCGGATCCTCAAAGTGCAGGCGAGCGGCGGGCCTGTGGATACGGTGGCGACCGTGACGGCGTTCCCTGCGGGCGGGCGCCTCAAATGGCCCGACGTCCTGCCCAGCGGTAAGCGAGCCGTCGTCACGATTGGGATTCAGGCCCAGTCGCGGCTTTCCACGCATGAGGTGCACGTCGTGGACCTAACGACCGGCGCCTCGACCCGCCTGGTGGAGGGCGTGTACGGTCGCTACAGCCCTTCCGGGCACCTGCTCTACATCACCGCCGAGAATGTGCTCATGGCGGCTCCGTTCGATGCCGGGTCCGGCAAGCTGACGGGACGTCCGACCGCGCTGGTGGAAGGGGTGGACTACCGGAACAACGGCGCGGGCGATGTGGCGGTCTCGGCCAGCGGTGCGATGGTGTACTCGACGCCCGGGCTGAACGCCCCGGAGATCCTGGTGTGGGTGGACCGCAACGGCACCGTCCAACCGGTGGATCCGGCGTGGACGGGGAACCTCGAGTTCGAGGGGCTGGCGCTGTCGCCCGACGGGTCGCGTCTCGCGGTCGAGATCATCGGCGGAGCCACGAGCTTGACACGCCTCGGGGTTGCCGGGTTCTCGGGGGGAGAAATCTGGATCAAGCAGCTTCCGCGCGGCCCGCTGTCCCGGCTCACCTTCGGCGGCGCGGACAATCAGGGTCCGACCTGGAGTCCCGACGGGCGGTTCATTGCCTATCTCTCGCGTGGCGACGATGACGTGTGGTCGGTGGTGCGGCGCCCGGCGGACGGCAGCGGCGTACCCGAACCGCTGCCGACGCCGCCACGGACGCTGCACGACATCACCTGGTCGGCGAACGGGCAGTGGCTGGTCGGGAGCATGACGGGTCCCCCGAGTGATGATATCGTCGCGCTCCGGGTCGAGAGCGATACGGCGTGGACCGGGGTGGTGCAAGGCCCGGCGGACGAATTCGAGCCGACGGTCTCGCCGGACGGGCGCTGGCTGGCCTACGTCTCCGATGAGTCCGGGCAAGCCGAGGTCTACATCCGGCCGTTCCCGAACACGTCGAGCGGCAAGTGGCAGATCTCCACGGAAGGCGGCATCGAGCCCCTCTGGAGCGCCAGCGGGCGCGAGCTGTACTACCGGTCCTTCGACGGCAACGCCGTCTGGCGTGCCACGCTGGCGGGTGGGCCGAGTGCCGCCGCGCGCGAGGTCGTCCTGCGCATTCCGGTGGGGGCCTACGAGGCGAACCCGCGGAACCGGCTCATGGCCGTGACGGCCGACGGGCAGCGCTTCCTCATGATCAATCAGACCGGGGAGGGAGACGTCTCGGGAGATATAGTCTTCGTGCAGAACATCCTGGCTGAGCTCCGCACGAAGGTGGGACGGTGAACCGATGAGCGACGACACCGAGAAGATCCGGGCCGCCCTCGCCGACCGCTATCCAAACTCGCTCGGCGAGGCGGAGCGCGACATCTGGACCATCGCGGGGACGCGGCGGTGAGCGGGCGGACGCGCCCGCGCCGTCATTTGTACTCGGCCGCGAACGACCGCCGCTGCTCGGCGCTGCCGAGCGCCAGCAGCACGGCGCCCGCGGCGAGCGGGGTGTCGGCGGCCGGGTTGGCGATCGTCCGGCCATCCTCCCGCACCGCGATGTCGCCGTAGCCCAGCGTGCTCATCACCGTCAGCGCCCAGTAGACGCCGGTGAACCAGCTGTGGTCCTGCCCTTCCCGGGCCATGAGGACGTGGAACAGCCAGCCGTAGAGCAGCACCACGCCGGCCAGCAGCGCGCAGTAGCGCAGCAGCAGCAATCCCCCCGCGCACCACCGGCTCGCGGCGTACCACGGAAGCGAGATAGGCGCCGAACGTCTTCACGCGTCGAATATGGACAGGTGCCGCGGCTCCGGCGACCTTATCGGCTTCCGTCCACGGGAGGACGCCAATGGATGCCATCAACAACGCGCTCGCGGCCAACCGGGCCGCGGTCAGCGAGTTCATCGTGGCGGCAGAAGCCGCGGCGCCGCACTGGACCGTGCCCCGCGCGCCCGGGAAGTGGTCCCCGTCCCAGGTGGTCGAGCACCTCGCCCGGTCGTTCGAGGAGTCGGCCAATCTCGTGGCCGGCGTGCCGTCCAAGTTCCCGACCATCCCTCGGCTGCTGCGGCCTCCGGTGCGCATGCTGTTCTTCAGTCGCGCCGTGCGGACCGGGAAGTTTCCCAGCGGCGGCAGGACCGCCGCCGCGTTCAACCCAGCGAGCGGGCCGGGATCGCCCCCGGAAGGGCGCGCGCGGCTCGAGGCAGCGGTGGACAAGTTCGAGCGGGCGTGCCGGGCCCGGGAGAGCGACACGGCGACGGCGTCGAGCGGCGTGTTCGGCACGGTGCTGGTGACCGACTACGTCCGGTTCCAGGAGCTGCACGCCCGGCATCACCGGAAGCAGCTGTCGCCCGGCGCGTGAGCGTTCCCGACCGCCTCGCGGCCGCGCTCGCCGGGCGCTACCGCATCGAGCGGGAGCTCGGCGGCGGCGGCATGTCCCGCGTGTTCGTCGCCCGCGAGCAGGGCCTCGACCGCGAGGTCGTGGTCAAGGTGCTGTCCGCGGACGTCGCCGCCGAGGTCAGCACGGAGCGGTTCGAGCGCGAGATCCGGCTCGCCGCCTCCCTCCAGCAGGCGAACATCGTCCCCCTGCTCTCGGCCGGGAACGCCGGCGGCGTGCCGTATTACACGATGCCGTTCGTGCGCGGCGAATCCCTGCGAGTGCGGCTGTCACGGGGTCCGCTCGGCGTCGCGGAAAGTGTGAGCATTCTGCGCGACGTGGCGCGCGCGCTCAGCTACGCGCACTCGCACGGCGTGGTCCATCGCGACATCAAGCCCGACAACGTCCTCCTGTCGCACGGCGCCGCCGTGGTGACCGATTTCGGCATCGCCAAGGCGGTCTCGGCCGCGCGCGCCGGCACCGAGTCCGGAACGCTCACGCAGACGGGCACGTCGATCGGGACGCCGGCGTACATGGCGCCGGAGCAGGTTGCCGGCGACCCCAACATCGACCATCGCGCCGATCTCTACGCGTGGGGATGCGTGGCGTACGAGCTGCTGGCCGGCGAGCCGCCGTTCGTCCGCCAGCCGCCGCACCAGGTCCTCGCGGCGCACATCGGGGAGCAACCGGTTCCGATCGCGAGCCGCCGCGCCCAGGTGCCGGCGGGGCTCGCCCATCTCGTGATGCGCTGCCTCGAGAAGGACCCGGCGGCGCGGCCGCCGAACGCCGACGCGATCCTCCAGGAGCTGGAAGGCGTCGCGACACCCAGCGAGACCGTCGCACCCGTGCGGCGACCCGCGCCGTCCGCGCGCTGGCTCGCGGCCGGCGTGGCGGCGGTCGCGCTCGTGGCGATCGTGGCGTTCGCGGTCTCGCGCGGCGGCGGCGCCGGCGCCGCCGCGCAAGACCGCAGCATCGCCGTGCTCCCCCTGGCCAACCTGAGCGGCAATCCCGACGACGATTACTTCGGCATCGGCCTCTCCGAAGAGATGACCCGCGCCCTGGCGAAGGCCGGGATGCGCGTCATCGGTCGCTCGAGCGCGGGCGCGCTCCAGGCGCGCGGGCTCGACGATCGCAGCATCGCGCGGGAGCTCGGGGTCGGGTCGTTGCTCACCGGGTCAGTGCAGCGGGCGGGTGGCCAGGTGCGGATCAGCGTGGCCTTGTCGGCCGCGGACGGAGCCGTGCGCTGGAGCCAGGCGTACGACCGGCCGCTCGCCAACGTCTTCGCCGTGCAGGACGAGATCGCCCGCCAAGTCGCACGCGAGCTGCTCGGCTCGCTCGGCGCGCCGGCCGGGAGCCGGCTGGTGGGCGACGAGACCCGCGACCCCGAGGCCCACGCCCTCGTCCTCCAGGGCGCGGTGCTCTGGAACCGCCGGACCGGGCCCACGGTGCGCCAGGCCGTGGGGCTGCTGGAGCAGGCGGTGGCGCGGGACCCGCGCTACGCGCGGGCCCACGGCTGGTTGGCGGTCGCGTACTCCACCCTGCCGTACTACGACGACGGCGATCCCACGCCGTATTTCGAGCGGGCGCTGGCGGCGGCCGAGCGCGCGCTCGCGCTCGACTCGACCCAGGTGGAGGCCTACACCGGTGCGGCCGCGGCGTTGATGGGGCTCGGTCGTCTGCGGGAGTCCGATGCCCGGTTTCGGCAGGCGCTGGCGCACGACTCGACCTTCGCAACCACCTGGGGCTGGCACTCCCTCCTCGCGAGCCGCCTCGGGGATTTCGACGCGGCGCATCGACGCGCGCTCCGGGGCGTGGCGCTCGAGCCAGCTTCCCTCATCACGCACGTGCAGGTGGCGCAGGGGCTCATCAGTGCGCGCCGGTTCGCGGAGGCCGATTCCGTCGCCACGCGGATCATTGCCGGAGATTCGTCGTTCACGCTGGCCTGGATGCAGCACGCCGAGGCACTGGTCGGGTTAGGCCGGGCGGAGGAGGCCGCTGCGGTGATGGCGCGACGGGTGGCGGGCATGCCGGGGCCCCGGCAGGGGGCCAATCAGGGGACACACGCCTGGATCCTGGCGCGAGCCGGCCGCGGCGCGGAGGCCCGTGACATCCTGAGCCGGGCTCGCGCGGCGAACGGCGGGCGCCTGCCGCCCGCCGGCGACCTGGCCGCGGCCCTCGCCGCGGTCGGCGACCTCGATGGTGGCCTCGCGGTGCTGGAGGGGGCGATCGCGGCGCACGACCCCTGGCTCGCCATCCGGTCCCGCACGACGCGGTTCGACCCGTTCCGTGCCGATCCGAGAGGGCGGGCCCTCCTGGACCGGCTCGAGACCCCCGTGCCCTAGGCTGGGGCCCGGCCGATCACGACGGTGACGTTGTCGCTGCCGCCCCGCTCGAGTGCCAGGTCCACGAGCGCGCGGCAGGCCTGTTCGGACGACGTGGCCGTGCGCAGGTGCGCCGCGATCTCCTCGTCCGACACGTGCTTCGTCAGGCCGTCGGTGCACAGCACCATAGCGCAGCCGCGCTGCACGGTCAGCGTCGCGACCACGGGCCGGGCCTCGCCCCCGCCCAGCGCGCTCGCCAGCACGTTCGCGAGCGGTGACTGCTGCGCCTCGTCGGCCCGCAGCGCACCCGCGTCCACCAGCTCCTGCGCCAGCGTCTGATCCCGCGTCATGCGCTGCAGCATGCCGTCGTGCCAGTAGTAACAGCGGCTGTCCCCGACCTGTACGATGTAGGCATTGGGCCAGGTGCTGATCATCAGGGTGAGCGTCGTCGCCATGCCGCGGAGTGCGGGATCGGTCGCCGCGCGGCCCAGCACCGCTTCGTGCGCGGCCAGCGCCGCGGTCTCGAGCGCCGCCCGGAACTCTCCTGTGAGGGCCGGATCATCGGACGTGAGTATCTCGAGGGCCCGGGCGACGTAGCCAGCGACGCGTTCGACCGCGAGCTCGCTGGCCTGCGATCCGGCCACGGCGCCCCCGACACCGTCCGCCACCATTGCGACCGTCGCGAGCCGCTCCGACTTGAGCGGCAGCCGCTCGGGGGCCGGCAGGCTCGTCGCGTGAACGTTGATCGAGCGGTGCAGGGTGCACAGCAGAAAGTGGTCCTCGTTCTCCGGGCGCACGTTCCCGACGTGCGTCATGCCGAACAGATCGATCTCCTCGTCACGCGGGCGATCACCCCTGGGCAGTTTGGCGATGCGGACAGCGGGAGCGCTCAGCAGAACCCCCAGCAGGATGGAGAGTGTCTCACCGGACAAGGTGGGCCGCTCGCTCAGCGGGAGCAAGGCCCAGCTCGAGGATCTGCCGATCCTGACCGGCGACCGCAGCTTCGGCCTGTACGAGGTCGACCTGGTCCCGGCGTGATCGACCGCTCGCGCGAAGCGGCCGCGCTGGCGATCATTAGCGTTCCATGACCCGACCCGCCGAGCGTCTCGCCCAGGCCCTCGCCGACCGCTACCGCATCGAGCGCGAGCTCGGCGCGGGCGGCATGGCCACCGTGTACCTGGCCCACGACGTGCGGCACGACCGCCTGGTGGCGCTCAAGGTGTTGCGCCCCGAGTTGTCGGCCATCCTCGGCGCCGACCGGTTTCTCCAGGAGATCAAGACCACCGCGAATCTCCAGCACCCCCACATTCTCGGGCTGCACGACTCGGGCGAGGCGGACGGCATGGTGTTCTACGTGATGCCGTACGTCGAAGGCGAGAGCCTGCGCGAGCGGTTGAAGCGGGAGCATCAGCTGCCGGTGGACGACGCCGTGCGCATCGCTCGCGAAGTGGCCGACGCGCTCGACTACGCCCACCGCCACGGCGTGATCCACCGCGACATCAAGCCCGAGAACATCCTGCTGCACGACGGCCGGGCGCTGGTGGCCGACTTCGGCATCGCGCTGGCGATGAGCCGCTCGGAAGGCGCGACCCGGCTGACCGAAACCGGCATGTCGCTCGGTACGCCGCATTACATGAGTCCCGAGCAGGCGATGGGGGAGCGCGAGATCACGGCGAAGTCGGACGTGTACGCGCTGGGCTGTGTGCTGTACGAGATGCTGAGCGGGGAGCCGCCGTTCACCGGGCCCACGGCGCAAGCGATCATCGCGCGGGTGATGACCGAGGAGCCGCGCTCGCTCACGCTGCAGCGCCGCACGATCCCGCCGCACGTGGACGCCGCCGTGCGCGCGGCGCTCGAGAAACTGCCCGCCGACCGTTTCGCGACCGCGCACGACTTCGCCGGGGCGCTCACGAACCCGGGATTCGCGGCAGCCCCAGGAACGGCGGCGGCCGCCGCCGCTGCCCCGCTCCGCCGGTCCACCGGTTGGCGCGAACGCCTGCGCGATCCGGTCGCCCTGGTCCCGTCACTGTTCGCCGTGATTGCACTCGTCGTGGCGCTCGGTCTCGCGCGACGCCCCCGGGCCGCCGCGCCCTATCCCCCGATTCGTTTCGCCATCGCCGCGGCGGACAGCGCCAGGCCCGTCGACCGGTTCCCGTGGCCGGCGGCGATCTCCCCCGACGGCGGCATGGTCGTGTACTCGGTAGCACCGAACGCGACCGGCACGATGCTGTACCTGCTCCACACCGACCAGCTCGAAGCGCGGCCGATTCCGGGAACCACGAACGCGTACCAGCCGTACTTCTCGCCCGATGGCGCGTGGCTCGCGTTCGAGGCGGGCGGGAAGGAGCGGAAAGTCCGGCTCGACGGCAGCGCACCGGTGACGATCACCGACGCGAGCGGAGCGAACGGAGCCGACTGGACCGTCGACGACGAGATCGTGCTCGGGTCGCACGATCGCTTCCAGGGGCTGTCGCACGTGAGCGCGGCCGGCGGCGAGTCGGTCGCCCTCACCCAGCCCGATACCGCGAACGGTGAGTACGAGCATCTCTGGCCCATCGCGCACCCGGACGGCAAGACGATCGTGTTCGTGATCTGGTCGGGGAGTCTCGCGACGTCACGATTGGCGATCACTTCCCTCGACGACGGCGCGGTCGTTCCGCTGGGCATCGCGGCCATCCGGCCGCTCGCGGTGATCGACGGCATGCTCGTGTACGTGCAGGCCGACGGGGCCGTAATGGCGGTCGCCCTGGATGCGGACCGGAAACGTATCGACGGCCGGCCCATCCCCGTGCACGACCCCGTTCCGGTCGGATCGGCGAACAACGGCAATTCGGGCATCTTCGTCTCCCCGGGCGGGGCCCTGGTCACGACCCGGGGTGGCGCACGCGGCCAGTTGGTCTGGATGCGGGTCGATGGAGGCACGGAGACGGTGATGCCGCAAGCCCGCGAGTTCGTGACACCGCGGTTGTCGCCGGACGAACGGCGCATCGCCGTGGTGGTGCGGGACAGTCGGCAGGCGGACGTCTGGATCTACGACGTGGCGCTGTCGACATTCTCGCGGCTGACGTCGGTCGGCACGGTGACGTCCGTGCAGTGGAGTGGAGGCGGATCGCGCGTCCTGTTCACGGCGGGCGGGGAGGAGATGCGCGGCGCGGTGTGGTCGCAGGTCGCTTCCGGTGGGTCCCCGGCGGAGAAGCTCTTCGAGCAGCCGTTCCTGACGCCTCTTGCGGCGATATCGCCGGACGGCAACTCACTGCTCGTCACCTCACTACACGAATCCTCGTGGAACATCCTGCGCGTGCCGCTCGATTCGGAACGCCTGGCCCGGGCCTACCTCACGACCCGCGCCAACGAGGGCGGCCCCAGGTTCTCGCCGGATGGTCGATGGGTAGCCGTCGAGTCGGATGAATCGGGCCGCGACGAGGTATATGTCCGCTCGTTCCCGGAGCCGTCGTCCAAGATCCAGATCTCGGCGAGCGGTGGCACCGAACCGGTGTGGTCAGCGGATGGCACCCGCCTCTACTATCGCTCGGGCTCCACGCTACTGGCGGCCAGGGTCTCCCTGTCGCCGACGTTCGCGGTGCTGGGGCGCGATACCGTCCGATCCGACGCCCCCTTCGTGGCAAGCCCCTTTGGCGGGCCGAACTACCAGGTGAGCCGCGACGGCCGGCGCATCCTCGCGATTCTGTCGGACGCCGACGACTACCAGCTGGTCGTGTCACCGAACTGGATCACGGAGCTGCGCCAGCGCGTCGCCGAGAGCCGGGGAGGGCGGGAGTGATGACTGACCCCATCGCGAAGCTCACCACCGCCCTCGCGGACCGCTACCGCATCGAGCGCGAGCTCGGCCAGGGCGGCATGGCCACCGTGTACCTGGCCCACGACGTGCGGCACGACCGCCTGGTGGCGCTCAAGGTGTTGCGCCCCGAGTTGTCGGCCATCCTCGGCGCCGACCGGTTTCTCCAGGAGATCAAGACCACCGCGAATCTCCAGCACCCCCACATTCTCGGGCTGCACGACTCGGGCGAGGCGGACGGCATGGTGTTCTACGTGATGCCGTTCGTCGAAGGCGAGAGCCTGCGCGAGCGGTTGAAGCGGGAGCATCAGCTGCCGGTGGACGACGCCGTGCGCATCGCTCGCGAAGTGGCCGACGCGCTCGACTACGCCCACCGCCACGGCGTGATCCACCGCGACATCAAGCCCGAGAACATCCTGCTGCACGACGGCCGGGCGCTGGTGGCCGACTTCGGCATCGCGCTGGCGATGAGCCGCTCGGAAGGCGCGACCCGGCTGACCGAAACCGGCATGTCGCTCGGTACGCCGCATTACATGAGTCCCGAGCAGGCGATGGGGGAGCGCGAGATCACGGCGAAGTCGGACGTGTACGCGCTGGGCTGTGTGCTGTACGAGATGCTGAGCGGGGAGCCGCCGTTCACCGGGCCCACGGCGCAAGCGATCATCGCGCGGGTGATGACCGAGGAGCCGCGCTCGCTCACGCTGCAGCGCCGCACGATCCCGCCGCACGTGGACGCCGCCGTGCGCGCGGCGCTCGAGAAACTGCCCGCCGACCGTTTCGCCACGGCCGCGCAGTTTGCGGAGGCGCTGGCGCGGCCCAGCGCCATGATGCTGCAGGCGGCGACGGCGGCGGCCGATGCGGCGCACCGACCCGCGGTCGCCGGCCTCCGGCTGGGGGGCCTCGCGCTGGCGCCGTGGATCCTCGCGGCGCTGGCCGTCGGCGTGGCCGCGTGGGGCTGGTTGGGACGCCCCGCCCCGCCGGGCACGAACTGGCAGTACGTCAGCTTCGGCGACGGCCCGACGCCCACCACGCTCTTTCCTTCGCTCGCCCTCTCGCCCGACGGCGAGACGCTGGTGGTCAAGGACGACATCCAGAACGGCCGCCTGTGGCTCAAGCGGCGCGGCGAGCTCAACGCCGTGCCCATCCCGGGGACCGAGCGGGCCAGCCATCCCGCGTTCTCGCCCGACGGGGAGTGGCTCGCGTTCGTCGCCGACGGGCGGCTCAAGAAGGTCCGCCCCGGGGAGGGCGCGGCGATCACGCTCGCCGACTCGGCCGCCGTGCCGTTCGGCGGCGCCGCGTGGCTCGACGACGGCACGGTGATCTACGTGGGGCCGACGCTCGACGTGCTGTCGCGAGTCCCTGCCGCCGGCGGGCCCAGCACCGTGGTCCTGCGCAATCCGTCGCTCGCGGGCTTCGGGTTCGGGGGCCCGCTGCCGCTCCCCGGATCGCGGGGCGTGTTGTTCACGGTGTGCACCTCGGGTTGCGTGACGATGGGCGTGCACCTCCTCGACCTGCGCACGGGCGAGCAGCGCGAGCTGCTGAGCGATGTCGTGACCGCGTCGTACCTGCCCACGGGTCACTTGTTGTACGTGCGGCGCGACGGCGCGGCGCTGGCCGCGCCGTTCGATCTCGATCGGCTCGAGATCACGGGCGCGGGGGTGCCCGTGCTGGAGGGCGTGCTCGTGCCGAGCGGCGTGGCGTTTCTGGCCTGGTCCGCGGCCGGAACGCTCGTGTACCTCCAAGGCGCGACGCAGGCGGTGGACCGCGAGCTGGTGCGCGTGAGCCGCGCGGGCGCCGCCACGCCGATCGACACCACGTGGTTCGGGGGCTTCAATTCGTTCGCGCTGGCACCCGAGGCACGCCGGGTGGCCGTGGGTGTCGGCCTCGCGAGCGGCACGCTGGGCATCTGGATCAAGCAGCTCGACCGCGGACCGTTCACGCGCCTCACCTTCAGCGGGCAGGACCGGCGGCCCGCCTGGTCGCCCGACGGACGCGTGGTCGCGTTCGTGCGCGACTCGCTCAACTACAGCAGCATCTTCGCCCGGCCTGCCGACGGCAGCATCGCGGACGCACTGCTCGCCCGACTGGACCGGCAGGTCCAGGAAGTCGCGTGGTCCCCCGACGGGCGTTGGGTCGTGCTGCGCACCGACAACGGCGCGGAGGGGGCCGGGGACCTCGTCGGGGTTCGCACCGACGGGGACACGACGCCGGTGCCGCTCGTGGCGAGCCGGTTCACCGAGCTCCACCCGGCCATTTCGCCCGACGGCCGGTGGATCGCCTACACGTCGAATGAGTCGGGCGCGAACGAGATCTACGTCCGGCCGTTCCCCGCGACGAGCGGCGGGCGCTGGCAGGTATCCAACGGCGGCGGCTTCGCGCCCGTCTGGTCGCGGGACGGACGCGAGCTGTACTACGTGGACGGGTCCGTCAGGCTGGTCGCGGCCCGGATCCCGGCCGGCTCGGCGTTCCAGGTCCAGGAGCTGACGCCGCTGTTCGACGTCTCCGGGTTCAGCCTCGACAACTTCCATCAGACGTACGACGTACTGCCCGGTGGCGGCTTCCTGTTCCTGCGTCCGCAGGCGTCGCAGGCAGCCGCCGCGCGTCCGCTGGTGCTGGTCGAGAACTGGTTCGCCGACGTGCGGGCCCGGCTCGCGCAGTAGTCCGGCGGTACGGCCCACTCACCGGTTCGCATCTGTGATCGAGCTGCCCCCGCTCGTGCCGACCCGCGGGAACAGGCTGACCCGCTGGCTGGGCCGCATCGGTCTGCGGCTGCTCGGCTGGGACGTGGTCGGCCAGTTCCCCAACCTCCCCAAGATGGTGATGATCGTCGCCCCCCATTCATCGAACTGGGACTTCCTCGTCGGAGTGGCGGCGATGTTCGCGCTCGGGTTCGAGGGACACTGGATCGGCAAGAAGCAGCTGTTCCGCTGGCCGCTCGGCCCGGTGATGCGGTGGCTCGGCGGGATCCCGGTGGACCGCGACAACCCGCAGGGCGTGGTCGCCCAGCTGAACGAGACGCTGCGCCGGCACGAGCGCTTCGTGCTGGGCGTCACTCCCGAGGGGACGCGGCGCCCGGTGACGGAGTGGAAGAGCGGGTTCTACCGCATCGCCCACGGCACCGGCCTGCCGATCGCGCCGTGCTATTTCGACAACGCCACCCGGCAGGTCGGCTTCTTCCCCGCCCTGATCCCGAGCGGTGACGCCGACCGGGACATCGCCGCGCTGCGGGCCCGCTATGCGGGGTTCAAGCGGCGGGATGAGTTGTAGGGCGGCGCGGCGCCGGCCGATCCCTCACCGCTCCACGATATCCGGCTTCATCTTGCCGATCGCGGCCAGCACCTCCTCGCGCTCCCGCGCCCCCACGTTGAACTTGGCCAACGTGGCGTTGAGGTGCTGCACCGCGCGGTCCCAGTCGGCCCCCGAGATGCCCAGCCCGGTGTGCGTCGTTTTCATGTCGCGACCGGTGTAGACGCACGGCCCGCCCGTGGCGTTGCACAGCTGCTCCACGATCCGCTGGCGGATGCGCCCCTTGGAGTCGTTGCCGTGACCGGCGAAGAACCGCACCAACTGCGAGTCGGTGACGAGCCGACCAACGAAATCGTCGGTGACCGCCGCGATGGCGTCGAAGCCGCCAAGCCGCTGATACAGCGACGGCTGCTGGGCGGCCTGGGCGGCCGCCGGAGCCGCCCAGACGAGCAGCGCCGGCAGGACGAGGAGCAAACGACGGGACATGGCGACACCCTCCGGGCTAGGTTGCGCGATCGTACGGCCGCTAACGTACGCGGCGGCGGCCGCGCCGGCGACCCGCGGAAAACCCGCCCCGATGCTACATTCCTGAGCGAGCCGGTTCCCGGTCCTGCTGCCCGCGCCGGCGCACGCTCTGCCCGAGGTACCCACGATGATTCACGCACTGGTTCCCTCGCGCCGCCTCCTGCGGCGCGCCGCACTCGCCGGCCTCGCGGGCATCGTCTGCGCTGCCACACTCGCCCCCGCCCAGGTGGGAGACCTGCGGCGCCGGGCGCGCGAGGCCGCCGCCAACGCGGCGGGGGTGGAGCCCGCCGCGGACGGAGCCGTGGCGTTCGACAGCGTCACCCTCGAGCTGACGGCCGCGCGGGTCGACGGGTTCATCAAGGGCCTGCGCGCGAGCAAGACGGTGCTAGACGGCGGGCGCGGCCGGCCCGGTTGGAACGCCATGGCCGAGCGCCGCGACGCCGCGTCGAACGACGCCGCCGCGATCCAGGAACGGCACGGCGCGGCGTTCGACGCCTACAACGAGCGGTACAATACCGTCGGGGATTGCCGCTCGGGGGAGTTCGCGAATTACAAGGAAATGCGACACCAGGAGTTTACGCAGCGCGTGATGACCGATCCGGACCTGGCGATTCGCTTGACACAGATTTCGCAGGCGGCGCAGGCCGCACAGGCGAGCGGTGACACGGCCGCGATGAATCGCGCCGCCAGGGAAATGGAAGCCGTCATGGGCGGCCCCACCCGCGCGGACTCGGCCGCGGTGGACACCAAATGCGGCCGGTTGCCGGCGCCGCCCCCGACCATGGTGCGGCGCGACTCGCTCCGCGCGCTCACCGACACGCTGAACGAGCACCTGCGCCGGCTCGAGATCGAGGCCGACACCGCCGCGCTGGTCGCCAGCGGGATGAACGACGCCCAGTTGTTCCAGGCGCGCGAGCGGATTACCGCGTTCCTGGGCCAGGATCCCAAGGCCGGGCATGTCTATCGCGGCTACACAGCGGTCGAGGTGAAGGCGCTGTCGGCGCGACGCGACGAGCTGGTGGCCCTCTTCTGAGGACGTTCGCCGCCGCGCTGATCGCCCTCGGCATCGCCGGGTCGGGGAGCGCCCCCGCGCTCCCCGAGTCGGCGCTCGCCGTGTGGCGCGAGGGCGCGTGGCACCGCTGGTGGCAGTCCTCCACCGCGCCCGCCCGCTGGACCGCCCCCGACTCGACGCTCACCGGCGCCCTCGAGTGGCGCCCCGTGACGGACGGCGTCGCGTGGGCCGAGCTGCGCCTCGCCGGCTCGGGCGAGGCATGGCGCACCCGCGCCATCGTGGCGCGCCTCGATCCGACCCGCGTCCGGCTGCGCCTCGACACGGCGTTCGCCCGCGGCAGCCGCCGCGCGGCGTGGTCGCTCGCTTCCGCCCCCGCCGAGGCGCTGTTCGCCGTCAACGCGGGTCAGTTCGTGTATACGCTGCCGTGGGGCTGGGTGGTGCTCGACGGCCGGCAGTTCCTCGCCCCGGGCCGGGGACCGCTCGCCACCGCGTTCATCGTCGATTCGACGGGTGCCATCCGCTGGGCCGCGGGCGACGCCCTCGCCGATGCCGCCACGCGCCGCGGCGTCGCGGCGGCGTTCCAATCGTACCCCACCCTGCTCGCGGCCGACGGCACGATCCCGCCGCCACTCCGGGTCCCCGGTCCCCACGTGGACTTGAGCCACCGCGACGCGCGCCTCGCCATCGGCCAGACCCGCGACGGCACCCTGCTCGTGGCGCTGACGCGCTTCGACGCCGCGGGGGACGCGCTCGGTCAGGTCCCCTTCGGCCTCACCACACCCGAGATGGCGGCCCTGATGGGCGCGCTCGGCGCGCGCGATGCCGTCATGCTCGACGGCGGCATCTCCGCGCAGATGCAGATCGGCCAGGGACCCTCGCGGGTCCGCTGGCCGGGTCTGCGCAAGGTGCCGCTGGCGCTCGTCGCGTTACCGCGGTGACGGCTCGGCGCCAAACCCCTCTCTCCACTGCTCCACCAGCAGCACGAACTGCCGTGACATCTCCTCGACCGACACCGGCACATCCGTGTTGGCCCGCACCAACTCGACCGCGCGCGCGAGGCTGACGCGGGCTTTTTCGTAGGTCGAGTCGGCCGCGAGCGCCGCCGTGTAGGCCGTCACCGCGGCGGTGAGGTGGCCCGTGCGCTCGAGCGCCAGGCCGAAGTTGTTCTGGAACACGGGCGAGTTGGGGCGCAGCTCGGTGGCCCGCGCCAGCGGCCCGAGCCCCTCCTCGTGGCGGTCGAGCTGCACGAACAGCACGCCGAGGTTGTTCAGCGCCCAGACGTCCGTCGAGTCGAGCACGATCGCGCGGCGATAGGCGGCGATCGCCGCCTCGACGTCGTCCCGCGCATCGTGCGCCCGGCCGAGCAGCCGATAGGTCTCCCCGCGCGTCCCATCCAGCTCGACGGCTGCCTCAAGCTCGACCAGCGCGTCATCCGGCCGGCCGCTCTCGATCAGCACGCGGCTGAGATTGAGCCGGCCCTTGAGATGGGTGGAGTCGAGCGCGATCGCTTGGCGCAGCGCCTCCTCGGCCCGCGTGGGATTCCCGGCCTTCCACGCGGACAGGCCGAGCATGTAGAACCCCCACGGGTTCTGCGGGTGGGTCTCGGTGTACACCGTGAACTGCGCGATCGCGTCGTCGTAACGCCGCTCGGTGAATGTGGCCTCGGCGCTTTCGAACGTCACGGGACCGATCTCGACGGTCGGGACGGGCGGACGCTCGGGCGCCCCGGCCTCGACGACGGACACGACCGTCTCGGTGTGGGACTCGCGCGCGTCGGCGGGTTTGGGCGCGTCCGTGCCGCACGCGGCGGCGAGGATGAGGACGGCTGCGGCCGGCGCGATGATGCGTGCCTTCATGGGAACCTCCTCGGTGGGGGGCGACGAGCGCCCGGTGCGGCCACCGAGAGAGGCAGGCGACAGGCCACGCGCGCGCGCGCGCGCAACCGCGTGCGCGACAAGAAGATGAGTTCGGGTTGGGATCACGGTCGTGTCCTGTGGGACACGAGCTCGGGCGTGGTGGCATGTCCGAGGGGACACGCCAAGCGGGTTACGCCCCGACGGGCGAGTCGGTTACCCCCGACCCACTCCGGAGTTGTTCCCACTCTAAAGAGTGGGCCCGGCAAGACACTGCGCTTAAGCGCAGCGCGGTATCGGGCCCGGGCTTCAGCCTGGGAACGCGAGCGGAGGCCGGCCCACCTCGATCCTCGGCGCCCGGGACCCTACCCTTCCTCCCGCCTGATCCCGTGGCGCCGCATGATCTTGAGCAGGCTGGCGTGATCGGCGAGGCCAAGCTCCGCGGCGGTGCGGGTCACGTGCCACGCGTTGCGCTCGAGCGCGGCGAGCACGATCTGGCGCTCGGCCTCGGCCCTGCGCTCGTGGAACGTGCGCGGTGCGTCGCCCGCCGCGAGGCGGGCCGCCGCCCCGTGCTCGCGCACGTCGGCGGGCACGTGGTCCAGCCCGATCTCGTCGCCCTCCGCGGCAATCACCATCCGCTCGACCGCGTTGCGCAGCTCGCGGACGTTGTTGTTGCCCCACTCGTAGGCCATCAGGCACTCGAGTGCCGCCGCCGCCACGGGTTTGGGCCGCATCCGGTACCGCGCGCTCGTCGTCGCGAGCAGGTGACGCACGAGGTCCGGTACGTCCGACAACCGGTCGCGCAGCGGGGGGACCCGCAGCAGGTGCGCGTTGATGCGGTACAGCAAGTCCTGGCGGAACCGGCCGGCTGCGACCTCGGCCTCGAGGTCGCGGTTGGTGGCGGCGACGACCCGCGCGTCCACGGCGACCGTGCGGTTGCCGCCGACGCGGGTGACTTCCCGCTGCTCGAGCACGCGCAGCAGCTTCGCCTGCGCCGCGAGGGGCAGCTCGCCGATCTCGTCGAGCAGCAGCGTGCCGCCCGCCGCCGCCTCGAACGCGCCCTTGCGCACGGCCACCGCCCCGGTGAAGGCGCCGCGCTCGTGCCCGAACAGCTCGCTCTCGATCAGCTCGTGCGGCAGGGCGGCGCAGTTGACCGCGATGAACGGCGCGCGGGGCCCCGCGCCGAGCCGGTGCAGCTCGCGGGCCACGAGCTCCTTGCCCGATCCGCTCTCGCCCAGCACGAGGACGGGACTGGGCACGCGCGCGAGCCGCGCGATCGCGGCCCGGAGCGCCTCCATCGCGGGGCTCGCGCCGACGAGCGGCGAATCGCGGCCCGTCTCCCGCTCCAGCACCGCCACTTCATGGAGCAGGCGCTCGCGCTCGAGCGTGGTGCGGACCTCCTGCACCACGCGCTCCATCGGCTCGGACTTGTCGATGAAGCTCCGGGCGCCGAGCCTGATGGCCTCGGCGCAGCGATCGTAGTTGCCGGTGCCGGTGTACACGATGACCGGCACCCGCGCGCCGCGGCGGCCGAGCGCCCGCAGCACCTCGAACCCGTCCATCCCGGGCAGCTCGAGGTCGAGGATCACGCAGTCCACCGGTTCGGCGGTGAGGATCTCGAGCGCCGCGGCGCCGTCGCCCGCCGTGAGCGTCTCGAAGCCGCCCAGGCGCCGCAGGTCATAGGCGTACTGACCAGCCAGCGCGGGCGCGTCGTCCACGATCAAGATCAGCGTCACGCGACCACCCCGGGGAACTCTACGATGAAGCGGGACCCCTGGCCCGGCGCGGTCTCGACCCGCAGGCGGCCGCTGAGATCGAGCACGAGGCGGCGCACGATCGAGAGCCCGAGGCCCGTGCCTCCGGGCTTGGTGGTGTAGAACCCCGCGACCGCGCGCTCGACCTCTTCGGAGGTCATCCCCTGCCCCGTGTCGGCCACGATGAGCCGCACCCCCGGCGCCTGATTCTCCCAGACGAACGGCTCGGTGGTGACGGTCGCGCGGCCCTGCCGGTCCACCAGCGCCTCGACGGCGTTGCGCAGCAGGTTGTCGATCACGCGCCGCAGCAGCACCGGATCGGCCCGGACCGACAGCAGCTCCGCGCCCAGGCGGAGCGCCACCTGCTCGCGGTCCGACACCGGCGCGTGCTCCACGGCCTCCCGCACGACCGCGTTCACGTCGCACGGCTCCGGCTCGAGCCGCGGCGTGAGGCGCGCGTAATTCGCCGCCAGCCCCTCGAGGTACGCGAGGCCCGACTCGATCGTGTTGCGCCGCTCCTCGAACACGCGGGGCAGCTCGTGCGGCTGTCGCCGGGCGACGTCCCACAGGTGGCGGAAGACGTGGCGCAGCGGGGCGAGGCCGTTCTTGACGTCGTGGTTCACCTGGCGGGCGAGCTCGCCGAGGGTGGCGCGCCGCTCCGCCTCGCGCAGCCGCGCCCGCCCCGCGCGCAAGCGGGCGGTCATGGCGTCGAGCACGCGCGCCAGCGCGCCGATCTCGTCGCCGCGCTCCGTCGCGAACTCGACCTCGAGCCGGTCGAGGTCGATGCGCTCCGTCTGCGCCGCGAGCCGCGCCAGGGGCCGGCTCACCTGAAACGAGAGCCACCACGCGAGGAGCAGGGCGGCGGCGATCGCGACGAGCGCCGTGGCGCGCAACCAGTCGCCCAGCGCGCCGCGCCACGAGTCGAGGGCGTCGAGCGAGTGGGACACCGCGATGCGTGCCTCGCCGGGCACGGTGCCCCCCGCGGCGTCCAAGTACGGCATCGTGAACTCCGCCACGGCCCGCTGCCCGGTTCCCGGCACCGCGGCATCGGCCGCGCGGGACGCGAGCGTGCCGAAGGGCGTCGCGAGCGCCACGCGCAGGTCCGAGTCCGGCACCAGTTCGGCGACGAACGCGGTGTCGATGGCGATGCCGCCCACGAGGCGCAGCTCGCGGTCACCGATCCGCACGGGGCGGACGCGCGCCAGGACGAGGAACGCCCGGTCGGGACCGCGCGCGCGCACCAGGGCGCCGCCGGACGCCGCGGCGATCTGGCCGGCGAGCCCGGGCGCGAGGCGGTCGTACTCGTTTCGGAAGTGGCCGGAGGAGAGGATGCGGCCCTCATCGGTGAGGAGCTGGAGCATGTCGAGCCCCGCGACCCGCATGGCCCCCTCCGCCCAGTCCAGCAGATACGGGCGCGCGGCCTGCACGCCCAGCACCCCGCTCCGCAGGCGGTTGTCCGCCAGCGCCTCGCGCCCGAGCGCCAGCAGGCGGCGATCCACCTCGTCGCCGCGCCGCGCCAGATCCAACCGGATGCGCCGGGCGAGGCCCGCCACGCGCCGCTCGTACTGCGCGGTGAGGCGCTCGCGCGCGACGCGTCGCGCACCCAGCCCGAACACGACGAGCGGTACGAGGGCGACGAGCACGAAGGCGAGCAGCACGCGGGCACGGAAGGACACGACGGGATTACCTCCAGCGGGGGACGCCGTCCCAGTCGAGGAATACCCCGAAGAGCGGGCGCCGGAGAATCAGCCGGCGCCGCACGTCCACCAGCGGCCGCACCGCGCCCGGCGCGAGGCCCGGTCCTCGCGCGCGCAGATCGGCCCACGCGAGACAGGGATCGAGCGCGGCCCGCGGGAGGGCGAGCACCGCTGCTCCGCCCCGGGAGAGGTGGGCGGTGAGCTCCGCCTCGCTCTGGGCGACCGCGCGCACGTCGGCACCGCCCAGCGCGGCGAGACGCCCCGCCAGCGCCGCCGCGGCCGCGTCGCCGGACGCATGCGCCATCGCGGCGTCGGTGTGCCCGTCGGTCGCGGGCGGCGCGGCGGGATCGCATCCCGCCGTGTCGGCGAACCAGTCCGGCAGCACCGCCGGCCGGGCCTCGACCCGCACGGCGTCCAGCGCCAGACTCGCGCGGTCGATCGCGAGGCCGGCGGGCGCGCCGGCCAGCACGAAGGTGCGATCCCACGGCAGGGGGAGCGACGTGAGATCGGGCCGCTGGGCCGCATAGGCGACGGTGGCGGGGTCGTCGGTCACCACGGCGTCGGCGCCCGCATCCAGCAGGTCGCGGGGATCGCCGTCGATCCCGCGGACGACGAGCACCGGCCGCGCGCCCGCGGTGAGCGGCACAGCGGTCGGAACGGCGGCGGACACATCCAGCCAGTAGGGCCCCGTGCCGAGGGGCGCGGCGAGGCCCGGCACGCGCTTCACCACCGCGAGCTCGGGATCGGCGAACGCGCGGGGGACCGCGGCGTACGCCGTCGCGAGCCGCACCGTCACCGTGCGCTCGTCCACCACGGCCACCGCGTCGCCCACGGCCCCGTCCCAGGGCGCCCGCCCGGCCGTCGCGGGCCGGCCCAGCCACGAATCGCGCACGTCCCGCGCGGTCACGGGGACGCCGTCCCAGAACCGCGCGTCGGCTCGCAGCGTGAACACCCACACTCGGCCGCCCGCGGACGCGCGCCAGGCGGCGGCAAGGCCCGGAGTCACGGCGCCGCGGCAATCCACGTGGATGAGGGACTGGTACAGCTGTCGGAACAGCAACCGGCCGGCGACGCCGCGCGCGAACGGGGCGGCGGCCGGATCGATGGCACCGGGCACGGCGATGACGAGGGTGTCGGACGCGGATCTGCCGCGCACCCCGATCGCGCACGCGTCCTCGGGAAGTGGCGGCGCGGCCCCGGGACGGGCGCACGCCGCGAGCGCAAGGATCAGGCCGAGGGCGTACGGACGAGGTCGCATGGGTCCGGGAATTGTAACGCGCCGCGTTGACGGGCGTTTGACGGCCCTGGGCGAATCATTACTTTAGCCGATTACCCCGGGGGGGCAGCCGACCCCGGCCGCCGTGACCCACCGCACGCTCCGCAGGGTCGGACCGTGACATGTGGCCCGCGGCCCTTGCCCCCACGGGGTATGATGGGAGCCGCCAAGGAGGCGCTTGCCCCATGCCTGGTCTTCGTGCCTCGCAGGTGCGCTACATAACCCTCGCGCTGTTGCTCGGCGCCGGTCTCGCCACGGCCGCGAGCGCCCGGTTGCGAAGCCCGGCCACGACGATGCCGGAGGGGACGTTTCTCCTCGCCACGCTCGAACGATCGATCTCGACGGTGTACGCCCGGACCGGCGACCCGGTCGAGTTGCGCACGATCCACCGCGTGTGGCTGCCGGACGGCGGCGAGGTGCCGGCGGGCACGACCGTCGCGGGCGAGGTGCTGCACGCCCGGGCCGGCAGCGCAGGCGCCGCGCCCGAGTTGATGCTGCGCTTCACTTCCCTCGTCATCGACGGCGACCGCTACGCGATCGCGTCCCCGCCGCTCGAGGTGCACGGCCGCTGCGACCACGGGACGCGCGCCCGCGGGCCGTCCGCGCGCTGGCGCGCCGCCGTCGCGACCCACGGCAGCGAGCTGGTGCTGCCCGCGGGCAAATTCGTCCGGGTGCGGTTGCTCGAGCCGGTACGGGTACCGTCGCAGGCGACGCTGGACTAGGGAGACACCACGCATGACGTTGGCGCACTCGAAGACGCTGTACCTCGCGGCCCTCGCGCTGCTGGCGTTCGGGGTCGGCACGGCCGCGATCCTGGCCGATGAGCGGGCGGAGCGGGCGACGGAGATGCCCGGGGGCGCGATGCTCGCCGGGGCGCTCGATCAGGCCGTCACGACCGCGACTGCCGCGGTGGGCGATCCGATCTCGCTGACCACGGTGCACGACGTGCGGTTCCCCGACGGGGGTGAGCTGCCCGCGGGCGCCACCATCCGCGGCACGGTGACCGCGGTCACGCGCGGCGCGCCCCGCGCGGCGCCTGAGCTGACCCTGCGGTTCACGATGCTCGACGTGCGGGGCAACGCCTACGCGATCGCCACCGACCCGTTCGTCGTGCGGGGCGCGCGCTCGGCGGCGCCGGCGTCCCGGACGGCGGGGGTGGTGGTGTCGGGCGTGCCGGACGGGCGGGAGCTGTGGACGCATCATGCCGCCTCCGGCCCGGCGCTGGGCACGGGCGCGGCCGTCGCGACGCTCGAGGGCGAGCTGGTGTTGCCGGCGGGGAAGCCCCTGCGGGTCTACCTGACGGCGCCGGTCACCGTGCGGGTGCCGCCGGCCCCGGAGCACGACGAAGCGAACGAGCCGGGCGAGCAGCCCCACGAGTAGGGGCCGCGCCCTCCCCGCGCTTCCCCTCAGCCCGTCGCCGCGAACACACCCGCGCGCTGTGCGGCGGGCCGGGCGGCCGCTGTTCCAGTCTCCCCCTGGTTGGCGAACCGCACGAACCGACTGGTGATGCGCCGCACGGTGCGGCTCGACGCCCGGCCCGAGACCCAATGAAGGAAAGAGGGGAGCATCAGCGTGAGGGTGGACCGCGCTCCGGGCCACGGGGCGCGCCCCGCGCGGCGGGCGCACGAGCGGTAATAGCGGTCCGTGAAGAGCAGCATCAGGACGCCCGACGCCCGCGTCAGACTGACGGCCCGGAATGGCAGGGCGGACATCATACGCTCGTAGGCCGGCGCCATGGCGAGCGCGCGGACCAGGAGCTCTTCCCGCACGACGCGGATGCGCTCGCGCAGGTCGGGGTCGTCCGCGTCCGATCGGCCGAGGTCGGCCTGGAGCGCGGGGTGATACGCGATCCCCCGGCGCAGGTCTTTCTCGATGTCGCGCGTGACGTTGGCCAGCTGCACCATCTCCCCCGCCACCATGCAGTCTTCGCGCAGCGCGTCCGACACACGGGTTTCGCCGTGGTCGCGCTCGAGCAGCAGGCGGACGGCGAAGAGAAACGGCAGCCCGATCACGTTGCGGCAGTAGCGGCTCAGCTGCCCGGCGTCGCGCAGCACGCCGCCCTGCTCGGCGAACGCCCGCGACGACCAGATCATCCCCGCCGCCATCGCCTCCACCAGCTCCACGATGCTGCGCCGCGCGTGCGGCGCGAGGGTGCGGAACAGCTCGTCCACGAGATGACAGCGGTTCACCAGAACCACGTGGGTCCGGTCGCGCAGGTCGCGCGCGTGCGCGTGCGCGAGGTACGGCGCCGGCTGCGGCGGGTCGCCGTTCGCGGCGCGGAACCGGCCGCTGAACTCGGCCAGCGCCCGGTCGCGCTCCGCCGGCTCGGGGATCAAATCCTCGTAGGTGTCGAGGACGCGGCAATAGAGGTACGCGACCGCCGCCGCGCGGGCGAGCTCGGCGGGCAGCAGCGTGATGCACGCGGCGAACGTGCGTGCGCCGTGCGGCAGGATGTTCCAGACGAAGGTCTCGGGATCGGCGATCCGTTCCAGGCGCGCGACGTTGGGGCGGGCACGGCTCTGCAGCAGCTCCTTGGTGAGGAGCCACGGCCGGCGCAGCGTGAACGGCAGGATCGGGCGCATGGGGAGCAGTGAATATAGGGCGTACCTCTCTCCCTGTCCCCCTCTCCCTGTCGGTACCTCTTCCCCTGTCCCCCTCTCCCTATCGGGAGAGGGGGGACGATAGAATGCAGCGCATGAACCCGCCGGCGACCCGCATCGCGTCCCTGCTCGCGAGCGCGACCGAGATCCTCTACGCCCTCGGCCTCGGCGACCGGCTGGTGGGCATCTCCCACGAGTGCGACTACCCACCCGAGGCGCTCGACCGGCCGCGATTGAGCCGGGCGCGGTTCGATCCTACCCACCTCGACAGCGGTGCCATCGACGCCGCCGTGCGCCGGGCGATGGCGGAGCACGGCAGCGTGTACGAAGTGGACGCGGAGCGGCTCGCGGCGCTCGCGCCCGACCTGATCCTCACGCAGGCCGTGTGCGACGTGTGCGCCGTGCCCACGACCACGGCGCAGCAGGCCGTGGCGGCGCTCGACTACGAGCCCGTGATTCTGTCGCTCGACGCCCACGACCTCGCGGGGATCTTTCGCACCGTCCTCGAGGTGGGCCGCGCCGCGGGTGTCGCCGAGCGGGCGGAGCGGCTCGTGGCTGGACTGCGGGCGAGGATCGACGCGGTGCGGCGGCGCTCGGTCCCCCCTCTCCGCGACGCGGAGAGGGGGACAGGGGGAGAGGTCCGCGTGCTCGCCCTCGAATGGCTCGACCCGCCCTTCGTGCCCGGGCACTGGGTGCCGGAGATGATCGCGGCCGCGGGCGGCCTGGACCTGTTCGGTCGCGCGGGGCGGCGGTCGCGTCAGATGGACTGGAGCGAGTTGGCGGACGCGGAGCCCGAGGTACTGCTCGTGATGCCGTGCGGCTTCGGGCTCGCGGCGTCGCGCGGCGATGCGGACCGGCACGCCGATCGGCTGCGCGCGGTGGCGGGGACCGCGATCGCCGCGGGCCGCGCCTGGGTGCTGGACGGGTCATCGTACTTCAATCGTTCGGGCCCGCGGGTGGCGGACGGCATCGAGATCCTGGGTGCGGTGCTGTATCCGGAGGCCTTCCCGGAGATTCCCTTGACCGGCCGCGCGGCGCGCTGGCCGTAGCGCTTGTTGTTGACGGTCGACAACAATCGACGGGAAGGTGGCGGGGCAGGAGCGGATGGCCGGCGTGAGCGCCTGACCCCCGCGCGCGGCCCCGGGCGTCCGCCCTGGCGACTGCCGCGCCGAGGCGCTCGGCCAGCCCGGCAGCAGCTCCTCCAGCGCCAGCCGGGTCTTGGGCGGAATGTGCGCGTCGTCGAAGTACTGCGTCACGACCGCCAAGGCGTACCCGCGACGTCGCGGACGAGCGGCTGCGCGACGCGATCCGCGGCATCGTCGCAGCGGGCCTGCGCCGATACTTTCTCGCATGGGCGGTCCTGGCGCGAAGAGGCCCATGACAGTGACCGCTGCGGGCTATCTTTCACGCATGGGCGACACCACGCCGGCAGCCGAGCGAGCGCAGGTCGAAGCGATCCGGCGCCTCGCCCCGATCGAACGCCTGATGCATGCACTCGAGCTCAGCGAGTCGGTCCGCGCGTTTGCCCTGTCGCGGCTGAGGGAGCTGCACCTGGAACGAACGGAGCTCGAGCTCGTGGAGCTGCTGGTCGGTGCCCCATTGATCCCCTCGGGCCCGGTCGAGCCGCCGGCGTGACGGCGGCGGCGCTCCTGCGGTCGGTGGTCGCCGCACTCGACACCGTGGGCGTGCCGTTCATGCTGACGGGCTCGTTGGCCGCGGCCTATCATGGGGCCGGTCGGGCCACGATGGACATCGATGTGGTCATCGACCCCACTCCATCACAGTTGCGTGCCCTGGTCCGTGCGCTCGCGGAAACCGGAGCCTACATATCGGCGGAGGCCGCGGATGAGGCCCTCGCGCACCGCTCGACGTTCAACGTGGTGGACACCACGAGCGGCTGGAAGGCCGACCTGATCATTCGGAAGATCCGGCCGTTCAGTGAAACGGAGCTGGGGCGTCGCCAGGCGGCCGAGTACGAGGGGTGCGCGCTGTGGGTGGCGAGCGTGGAGGACGTCATCGTGGCCAAGCTGGAATGGGCAATGCTCGGTGGATCGGCCCGGCAGCTCGAAGACGTCGCGGCGTTGCGGCGCGTGCATGCGGGGCGACTGGACCGGGCGTATCTGGAGCATTGGGTCGCTGAGCTGGGCCTTACCACGCAATGGGAACAGGTCATCCGCGACGATCGGAAATGACGGAAGCGCGTGGCCCTGCCGCAAGACGTGCGACGGACTCGCACACCGCGCTGACCCGCTAGCGCGGGTTTCGGAGCGAGCGCTCGCGCGGAGCCTCAGGCTCGCGCATCTTTGGGACCTATGTCCGACGCCCCGCAGCGCCTCACCGCGGCCCTCGCCGACCGCTATCTGATCGAGCGCGAGCTCGGCCAGGGCGGCATGGCCACCGTCTATCTCGCCCACGACGTGCGCCACGACCGCAAGGTCGCCCTCAAGGTGCTGCGCCCCGAGCTGTCGGCCATCCTCGGCGCCGACCGGTTCCTGGCCGAGATCAAGACCACCGCGAACCTCCAGCACCCCCACATCCTCTCGCTGTTCGATTCGGGCGAGGCCGACGGCACGGTGTTCTACGTGATGCCGTACGTCGAGGGCGAGAGCCTGCGCGACCGGGTCCGCCGCGAGAAGCAGCTGCCGGTGGGCGATGCCGTGCGCATCACCCGCGAGGTCGCCGACGCGCTGGACTACGCCCATCGGCACGGCGTGGTGCACCGCGACATCAAGCCCGAGAACATCCTGCTGCACGACGGCCGCGCGCTGGTGGCCGATTTCGGCATCGCGCTGGCCGTGAGCCGCTCGGACGGCGGCACCCGCATGACCGAGACCGGCATGTCGCTCGGCACCCCGCACTACATGAGTCCCGAGCAGGCGATGGGGGAGCGCGAGATCACGGCGAAGGCCGACGTGTACGCGCTGGGCTGCGTGTTGTACGAAATGCTCACGGGAGAGCCGCCGTTCACGGGGCCCACGGCGCAGGCGATCATCGCGCGCGTAATGACCGAAGAGCCGCGGTCCCTGACGCTGCAGCGCAAGACGATCCCGCCGCACGTCGAGGCGGCCGTGACCACGGCCCTGGCCAAGCTGCCGGCGGACCGCTTCGCCACTGCCGCCCAATTCGCGGAGGCGCTGAGCCGGGAGAGCGCCATGGCGTTCTCGACCGGCCGCACCACCGCCGCCGCGGCGCGCGCGCTGCCCCCCGTCCGCGACCGGATCCGGGCACTGGCGCCGTGGGCCGGAGTGGCCGTGGCGCTGGCCGCCGGCCTGGCCGTCGGCGCCCTGCTGCTGGCGCGCCAGCCTCCCGCTCGCGTGCTCCGAATGTCCATCACGCTGCCCACCGAGTCTCCGCCCGTCGCCGTGCGCCTGTCGCCCGACGGGCAAACACTCGCCTACATCAGCAGCGAGGGTGACCGGCTCGCGATCTTCACCCGCCGCCTCGACGACCTGCAACCCCGCCGCCTCGAGGGCACCGACGACGCCGTGGCCCTCAGCTTCTCGCCCGACGGCCAGTCGATCGCGTTCCTGGTGGGCACCCAGGCACGCAGGGTGCCCGCGAACGGCGGCGCGCCGGTCGCCATTCCCGTACAAGGCGGCACGCCGCTCGCGTGGATCGAGTGGCTCGGCAACGACCGGTTCGTCGTCGGCGCCCAGGGCGCGCTGGCGGTGCTGACATCCGACGGCTCACTGCGGAGCTTCGCGCGCCCGGACTCCTCGCGGGCCGAGCCGGTGCTCGCCCTGGACCAGGTGCTGCCGAACGGCACGGCGCTGGTTCGGGCATGGCGAGCACCGCCGGTGGGCCCGGTGATGCTCATCGATCCCGCGTCGGGGAAGCGGGACACGATCCTCGACGCGGACGTCGCGTGGGCGAGCTACGCGGACGGCATGCTCGCCTGGACGCTGCAAGACGGCGTCCTCTACGGGGCCCCCCTCGACCTCGGGCAGCGGCGCCTGACCCGCCCCGGTCGGGCCCTGGGCGGCACGGTGCTGTCGATCCTGGGATTCACGCCGCCCGCCACGCTCGCGCACGGCGGCCTCGCGTACGCGCCGACGCGCCCGCGCGCGCTGGCCCGCGTCACCCGCAACGGCCTGGCGACGACCCTGCTCGGCACCGACCGGACCTACCATAACCCCCGCGTGTCGCCCGACGGGCGCCGCGTATCGCTCGATTTCACCGACCAGTCGCGCGATGTGTGGCTGTTCGACATCGCCGACTCCACACTGACGCGGTTCGGATTCGACTCGGCCGCCCACGACGCCGAGTGGCTGCCGGACGGCAGCGGCCTCGTCTTCGCCGCCACGCGCGGCGGCGCGATCGGCGCGTTCCGCCGCCGGCTGGCCGGCGGCGTCCGGGCGGATTCGATCCTCGTGGGGCCGCAGCAGCTGTCGATCCACTCCTTCACGCCCGACGGCCGGACGGGGGTCGGGGTGATCATCGAAAGCGCCGCCTTCGACCTCGTGGCGGTCGGGATGGAGGGCCGCCCCCGCGTGGACACGCTGCTGGCGTCACGTTACAACGAGGGCTGGCCCGCGCTCTCGCCCGACGGCCGCTGGCTGGCCTACCAGTCGGACGAATCGGGCCGCAACGAGGTGTACGTGCGCTCCTGGCCCGCCCTCGGCGCCAAGACGCAGGTGTCGCAGAGCGGCGGCACGGAGCCCGCGTGGTCGCGTGACGGCCGCGAGCTGTTCTACCGGTCGGGCGGCGGCGCGGAGCCGGAGCTGGTCGCCGCCGCGTTCGAGGGCGGAGCGGAGCTGCGCGTGCGGTCGCGCACGCCGCTGTTCAGCGTGGCCACCTACGAGTTCGCCACCCCGCACCGCAACTACGACCCGTTCCCCGACGGCCGGTCGTTCGCGATGGTGCGCCAGGGCCGGCCGGGTCAGCTGGCCGAGGTCGTCTACGTGCAGAACCCGCAGGTGTTGCTGGACCGGCCCTAGGGAGCCTCCCCCGTAGTTGCCTCTCCCGACATCTCCTTATCCCCAAAGCGCTTACACGAATCCACCATCGCCGCTCAATTTCGGCGTATATTCGGGCTCCCATGCCCGACGCCGCGCATCTCGACGGCCTCAACACCGCCCAGCGGGCCGCCGCGGAGTACGGCACCGCGGGGCTGCCGACTGAGCTCCCCGGTCCCCTGCTGATCATCGCGGGCGCGGGGACCGGCAAGACCAACACGCTGGCCCACCGCGTGGCGCACCTCGTGGTGCGCGGCGCGGACCCGCGGCGCATCCTGTTGCTCACGTTCACGCGCCGCGCGGCGGAGATCATGACCCGCCGCGCCGAGCGCATCGCGGGCGCGGTGGCGCGGGCGGCGCCGCAACCCGCGCGCGTCGCCTGGTCGGGCACGTTCCACGCGATGGCGAACCGGCTGCTGCGCCAGCACGCCGCGACGGTCGGGCTCGATGCCGGGTTCACGGTGCTCGACCGGTCCGACGCGGCCGACCTCATGAACCTCGTGCGCCACGAGCTCGGGTTCTCGCGGCAGGCGACGCGGTTCCCCACCAAGTCCACGTGTCTCGCGATCTACTCCCACACGGTGAACGCCGGGCACGCCCTGGAGCGGAGCTTGGCGGCCGCGTTCCCCGCCTACGCGGGCTGGGCCGACGAGTTGACGCACCTGTTCCGCGCCTACGTCGAGGCGAAGCAACGCCGTCACCTGCTCGACTACGACGACCTGCTGCTTTACTGGTTCCACCTGATGCAGGACGACGCCGCCGCGGCCGCCGTCCGCCGGCGATTCGACCACGTGCTGGTGGACGAGTACCAGGACACCAACGCGCTCCAGGCGGGGATCCTGCTGGGCCTCAAGCCGGACGGCCGCGGGCTCACGGTGGTGGGCGACGACGCGCAGTCGATCTACGCGTTCCGCGCGGCGACGGTGCGCAACATCCTCGACTTTCCGCGGCGGTTCGATCCCCCCGCCCGCGTGGTCACCCTGGAGCAGAACTACCGCTCCACGCAGCCGATCCTCGACGCCGCCAACGCCGTGATCGCGCTCGCGCCCGAGGGCTTCGCCAAGCGCCTGTTCTCGACCCGCCGGTCGGACCAGCGGCCGCTGCTCGTCGCGGTACGGGATCAACAGGCGGAGGCGGACTACGTCGCGGACCGCGTGCTCGAGCACCGCGAGGCGGGCGTCGCGCTCAAGCGGCAGGCGGTGCTGATGCGCACGGCGCACCATTCCGACGTGCTCGAGGTGGAGCTGAGCCGCCGCAACATCCCGTTCGTGAAGTACGGCGGACTCAAGTTCCTCGAAGCGGCGCACGTGAAGGACGTCCTGTGCGTGCTGCGGTGGGCCGAGAATCCGCGCGACGAGATGGCGGCGTTCCGCGTGCTGCAGCTGCTCCCCGGCCTGGGGCCCGCCTCCGCCCGCCGGGTGCTCGACCGGCTCGAGGCCGCGGGGTTCGATCTCGCGGTGCTGGCGGACCTCGAGGTGCCGGCCGGCGCGCGCGCGGACTGGGCGCCGTTCAGCGCGCTGTTGGGCGCGCTCCATCGCGCGCCGCAGTGGGCGGGGCAGCTCGGCACCGTGCGGCGCTGGTTCGAGCCGCACCTCGAGCGGCTGTACGACGCCCCCCATCTGCGCGTCGCCGATCTCGAGCAGCTCGAGCAGCTCGCGGCGGACCACGGGACGCGCGAGAGCTTCCTCACCGATCTCACCCTCGACCCCCCGAGCGCGCTGGGCGACGAGGCGGGCGCGCCGCTCCTGGACGAGGACTTTCTCATCCTGTCCACCATCCACTCGGCCAAGGGCCAGGAATGGGACGCGGTGTACGTGCTGCACGTGGTGGACGGCTGCATCCCGTCGGACATGGCGACCGGCACGCCCGAGGAGATAGAGGAAGAGCGGCGGCTGCTCTATGTCGCCATGACCCGGGCGCGGGACGGCCTGTACCTGCTGCAGCCGCACCGGTTCTACACGCAGGGGCGGCCGGACGGCGACCGGCACGTGCACGCGCCACGCACCCGCTTCATCCCGGACGGCGTCGCCCGGCGCTTCGAGCGCGCCACGCCGACTCCGGCCGCGGCGGCCGGCCCCGGCGACGTATCCCGCGCCGCGCGCGTGGACGTGCAGACCCGACTCAAGGAGATGTGGCGACGATGATGCGCACGACGGCAGTGCTCGGCCTCGCGATGCTCGCTCTGGGTTGCGGATCGAAAAAGGTGCTGGTCCCGCCCCAGCTCGACCTCCGTCCCTACGGCACGCTCGCGATCGTGACGTTCACGGTCGAGAACGCCAAGGGCTCGCTGCACCAGCTCGCCACCGAGCGGTTTGCCGAGGCGGTGCTCGCGGCCCAGCCCGGGATCGAGCTGCTCGAGCTGGGCGCACAGGACACCCTCGCGCGGCGCGTGGGGGAGCAGCAGCTCGGCATGGCCGCGGCCCAGGAGCTGGGGAGACAGCGCGGCGTGGCGGCGGTGTTCGCCGGCCACCTGAAGATCACCAACCCCGAGGCCACGGGGGGGATCGGGGGTCTCGGGGGGCTCGTGACGCCGCACCTCGAAGCGACGATCCGCGCGGATCTCTCGGTGCGGCTGCTCGCGACGCAGTCGGGAGCCACGCTGTGGCGCTCGAGCGCGTGGGCCACGCGCAAGGTGGGACAGGTGCGGATCGTGGACGGCCAGCTCGACTTCATGGCGCGCGACCCGCAGCGGGCGTACGGGCCGATGGTGGACCGGCTGGTCGAGCTCGTGACACAAGACCTGTGGTCCACGTGGGAGCGGCAGCGCTAGCGTTTTCTTTTGACTTTGCCCCCGCACTCCACTAGAGTTGCGTAGCGGCCCGACACACCCGTGGGGTGTGCGGCGCCGGCGAGAGTCACGGCGGGGCTCGGGCGACTGCACGAGTCCCGCCGTTTCGTTTGTCCATCAGGTTCCGGCAGAGGTACCGCGGTGCGCGTCAGAGGCAGAGTCAAATCGTTCGATCAGGTCCAGGGCTGCGGCGTCATCGGCCGGGAGCACGGTGAACCGGACTGCCTGGTGCGCCACGCGGCGATGCGGGGAACCGTCTATCGCACCCTCGCTGCGGGCGACGCGGTCGAGTTCGAAATCGTGCCTGGTGGAGCGAGCGCCGTGGCGCGCGACGTGGTCCGCCTCGCCGCCTGACGCGTCGCCCGAGTCAGTCAGGCCGGTCCGGCCGGGGCCATTCGCAGGACGTGCCGCGCCGTCCCGAACCGCGCGTGGGGGGCATAGGCCAGGAATTCGCGGATCTGCACCGCGGCGTCGCGATAGCCCTGCAGGATCATCGCTCCCGTGGCGGGACTGCCGAAGTCCAGGATGCCGGCCCCGAGCGGCGCCGCGGGACGGATGGTGAACGGACGGATGTAACGGAAGCGGCGCTGGCCCAGCTCGATCGTGATGGTTTCCGGCGGCACGCCCAGCTCGCGGGCGCCGCGCTCGCACAGCCCGTTGGCTTCCCGCGTGGTCTGCAAGTCGGTGCGCAGGTTCTGGTGCATCAGGATGTCGAGCGCGCGCAGGCCGACGTCCAGGAACGTGCTCCGCGCGCGGCGCGCGGCACCGCGCGGCGGGCTCAGGAGCACGATGAAGAGCACGTCCGCGCCCAGGCGAATCGCGGGGCGGATCGGCTGACTCCCCACGATCGCGCCATCCGACAGCAGGCGGCCTTCCAGCACGAGGGGCTCGAAGGCGATCGGCAGCGCCGACGAGGCGACGATGGCACGCAGCAGATCGGGATGATACGTGACCTCCCGGGACGCGAAGCGCGGATCCACACCGGGGTCGGCGGCCAGGCGGTCGGCGGGCGTGTTGGAGAAGTACCTCGGCGAGCCGTCTTCCAGGTCGGTCGCGGTCACGACGAAACGGATCGGTGACGCGTCGAGCGGGGCCGCCGGGATCCGTCCGCGCAAGTAGCGCGTGCGGTCGAAGTTGTTGAACAGGCCGGCCGCGAGCGGCGCCCGCACCAGCCGCTCCCACAGGCGGCTCACTTTCGCGCTCTGACTCCGCTCCACCCACCGCAGCAGGACCAGCACCGCCAACCCCGCGCCCACGAGCAGCGGCGAGCGGACCAGCAGCGTGCGGAACGTCGTGTGCAGCTGGAACGACAGCGCGATCGCGACGAGACACACGATCACGACCAGGTTCGCCGCGACGGAGATCCGCAGGCGCCGCCGGTTCACGTCCCAGCCCTGGCGCCGCATCCACCGGGCGGCGACGAAGTACGCGTACGGCAGCTGCGGGTAGAACAGCATCACCATGAGGCCCGCGAGCGCCACCGCGGCCCACGCCACCCCGGGGGTGTGCAGCCTGAGGTCCAGGCCGATCAGCCCGGCGATCAAATAGAGCAGATTCCCCACGCCCGCCGATAGCGCGATGAGTCCCGCCACCATCCAGCCGTACCGCGTCCACTCGATCCCGAGCTTGCGCGGCGTGATGGTGAGCCAGCCCTCCACCAGCTGCTCGGCGTGGCCGACCAAGGTCGCCGAGTGCGCGACGAAGTTGGCGCCGTTGATGCTCCCGATGGAGGCGGTCGCCACGATGTGGGTCGGCAGCGCGGCGTCCTGAAACGCCAGCAGCGCGCCCGCCTCGTACGCCCCGCGGGCTCCGCCGCCCGACAGCACGAGGCCGATGCGCCCCGGAAAGCGCGCCCACGCGGCCCCGGCCCCGGCCGCCGCCATCTCGGCGCGGAAGGCGGCGCGCGCGGGGGCGAGCTCCGTCCAGGCTGCGGGCAACGTCGGCATGATCGCGCCTCACGGTATCACCGTCACGATGGCACGGGCAAGTCGTAGCGACGCGCACCGCGGATGGCTAGGTTCCGATTCCCATGGAGCCACTGATCCAGAGCCTGCACCACGTCACCGCCACGGCCGACGACGCGCAGCAGGACCTCGATTGCTACACCGCGACGCTCGGCCTGCGGCTCGTCAAGAAGACCGTCAACTTCGACAACCACAACGTGTATCACTTCTACTACGGCAACGAGCGCGGCGAGCCCGGCACGATCTGGACGACGTTCCCCTACAAGGGCTGGGGCGTCCCGGTCGGGACCAAGGGCGCGGGCCAGATCACTGCCACGGCATTCTCTGTGCCGCCGGGGTCGCTGGACACCTGGAAGCGGCGCCTGCGCGACGCCGCCGTGGACGTCCGGGACGTGGCTCCCCGGTTCGGCGAGGACTCGATCACGTTCGCGGACCCGTCGGGCCTGGTCATCGAGCTGGTGGCGAACGACCGCGACCACCGTGCCCCCCGGGTGACGGCCGACGTGAGGCCCGAATCCGCCATCCGCGGGTTGCACAGCGTCACGCTGACGATCCGCTCGCCCGCCGGCACCCTCCAGCTGCTGACCGACGTGCTGGGATTCGAGGTAGTGGGCGAGGAGGCGGGCCGCACGCGGCTCGCGGTGGGCGGCGACGCGCCCGGCCGGTTGCTCGACGTCGTCCACGTGCCCGACGCCCCGCCGGCCGTAAACGGCCTCGGGACGGTCCACCACGTGGCGCTCGCGATCGCGGATGCCGACCAGCAGCTGCGCATGCGCGCCGAGCTGATCCGCCTGGGCTACCAGGCGACCGAGGTCCGGGATCGCCAGTACTTCCGGTCGATCTACTTCCGGGAGCCGGGCGGCGTGCTGTTCGAGATCGCCACCGTGCCGCCCGGATTCACGGTGGACGAGACCCTGCCCTGCCTCGGCCAGGATCTCAAGCTCCCGCCGTGGGAAGAGCCGCACCGCGCGGCGATCGAGCCGCGCCTGCCACCGGTGAGGATCTGATGCCGGCACCCATTGCACCGCATGCGGGACAGCCGGTCGAATCCGCCGGCGTGCCCCTGGCCCAGGCCCGCGCGGCCATGCTCATGGTGCACGGGCGCAACGCCACGGCGCGCAACATCCTCGACCTGGTCCCGGCGCTCGACCAGCCGGGACTGGGCTTCGTCTATCTCGCGCCCGCCGCCGCCGGCAACGCGTGGTACCCCTACAGCTTCATGGCCGCGACCGACCGCAACGAGCCCGGCCTGTCGTCCGCGCTGTCGTTGCTCGGCGAGCTGGTGGCGCAAGTCGAGGCGGCGGGCATCCCGCGGCGGCGGATCGTGCTGCTCGGTTTTTCGCAGGGCGCCTGTCTCGCAGCCGAGTTCGCCGCGCGCCATGCCGGCCGCTACGGCGGTGTGATCGTCTACAGCGGCGGCCTGATCGGGCCGGACGGCACCGAGTGGCAGTACGACGGCCGCTTCGACGGCACGCCGGTGTTTCTCGGCTGCAGCGACGTGGACGGTCACGTGCCGCGGACACGGGTGGACGAGAGCGCCGCGGTGTTCGACCGGATGGGCGCGGCGGTGACCAAGCGGATCTATCCCGGGATGGGCCACCTGGTGAACGACGACGAGATCGAGTTCACGCGGGCCCTGATGCGCGAGGTGGTGGCCACCCCGTGAAGCGGAGGCGCACGTGCCCGCGCCGCACCTCATGAACGCGTCCTTCTCCCACCGCTTCCGTCCCGTGTATGTCGAGTTCGGCGCCGGGTCGCTCGCGCGACTGGGCGACGTCGTGGCGGGTGTGGGCTTGCGCCGCGCGGTGGTGGTCTCGACCCCGGGGCGGCGCGCCGCGGCCGGCGCCGCGCGCGACGCGCTGGGCGCCGGTGTGGTGGGCGTCTTCGACCGGGCCGCGCCCCACGTCCCCGCCGCGCTCGTGGCCCTGGCCCTCAACGAGGCCGCGCGTTGGCGGGCGGACGGCACGGTCGCCGTGGGCGGCGGGTCCGCGATCGGCCTGGGCAAGGCGCTCGCGCTGCGGGCCAATCTGCCGCTCGTCGCCGTCCCCACGACGTACGCGGGCTCCGAGATGACGGCGGTCTGGGGCATCACCGACGGGGATGCGAAGCAGACCGGCCGCGACGAGCGGGTCGCGCCGCGGGCGGTCGTGTACGACGCCGCGCTCACCGTGTCGCTGCCAGCCGAGGTGAGCGCCGCGAGCGGACTGAATGCCATCGCGCACGGCGTCGAGGCGTTGTACGCGGCCGACGCGCAACCGTTAGCGGCGCTGTTCGCGCGGGAAGCCGTCCGGCTGCTGGCCGCCGCGCTGCCCGCCGTGGTGCGCGATCCGGCGGACCTCGCCGCGCGCGAGCGCGCGCTCTACGGGGCGCACCTGGCGGGACGCGCGCTCGACATGACGGCGATGGGGCTGCACCACAAGGTGTGTCACGTGCTGGGCGGGACGTTCGGGCTGCCGCACGCGCTGACGCACGCGATCCTGTTGCCGCACGTCGCCGCCTACAACGCGCCGGCGGCGGAAGCCGCAATGGCGGACATCGCGGCGGCGTTGGACGCCGACACGGCGCCCGCGGGACTGTACGCGCTGGGACGCGCGCTCGGGATCACGGCCACGCTCCGCGATCTGGGTCTCGGCCCCGCGGACCTGGATCGTGCGGCCGATCTCGTCGTGGCGGCGAGCTATCCCAATCCCCGGGAAATCACGCGCGGCGGCGTGCGGGCGATGCTCGAGGCCGCGTATGTCGGAGCGCCGCCCCAGTAACCCTTCACCACGCGCTCATGGTCCCTTCAGGCTCGCGCCGATAGGCTGGCGGGTGTCCAGGAGGTGAACCATGAAACGTGTCTCGTGGCTCGCGGCGGCGCTGCTCGTGACCGCCGGAGCGTTGAGTGCGCAGCGCACGGTGTTCGTGCGGGTGTACGGCGGCGGCGCCGATCATCTCGCCGACCTCACGCCGCTGGGACCGCAGGCGTCGTTCTCGCCCGGCTACAACATCGGGGCGGGCGTCGGCGTGCAGCTCACCGAGCGGGTGGCGCTGCGCGGCGACTTCACGTTCACGCGGAACGCCGCATGGGGCGACGCGCCGTTCGCGGGCGCGGACGTCAACCGGTTCTACTATGGCGCCCAGCTCGAGGCCCGCTATCCGCTGGCGCGGAATCTGACCCCGTACGGCTTCCTCGGTGTCGGCGCGGTGTCGATCGACCAGCTGGGGCTCGATCAGTTCCGGCCAACGACCAAGGCGGCGCTGATGTACGGCGTTGGGGCGTACTACGAGATCCCGCGCACGCGCTTCGAGGTGTTCGGCGAGGTGAAGGGGTTGAGCTACAAGTGGGACATGGCCGGGTTCAACCGTACGATGCTGGACGTCACGTACTCGGGTGGGGTGAGTTACCGGTTGCCGTTCACGCCGTTCTGAGGGCGGCGGCTCCCGCACCGTACCGCTCCCCTGTGGGCGCGGGCACAGCCCCTAGAGGATCGCGGCCAGCGGGCAGGAGAATCCCGGCACGACGTCCTCGCCCTCCAGCGCCTCTCCGGCGGAGACGTGCGACGCGCGGCCGTCGTCGCGATAGACCCGGGCCAGGCGACGCTCCGGGTCCACGATCCAGACCATGCGGGTGCCCGCGTCGAGCCAGTCACCGACCTTCGTGAGCGTCTCGCCGGGACGGTCCCCGGGCGACAGCACTTCCACGACGAGGTCGGGGGCGAGCGCGGCGAAGCCCGTCGGCTCGGGATCCGGCAATCGCGCCGCGCGGACGAAGGCCACGTCGGGCGCGCGCACGGTGTCGGGATCGCGCGCGAGGTGGAACCCGGTTTCCGCGGCGTACACCTGCCCCAGCGCTTGCGCGCGGACGTGGTCGGCCAGCCGCTGAGCGAGGTTCATCGCGATCCGCCCGTGGCGCATGCCCGGCGGCTCGCGCACCACGAGCACGCCGCGCACCAGCTCGACCTGCTTGTTCGGCAGGTGGGTGTGCAGCAACTGCTCGGCCGTGATCGGGGCCGCCGGCGTCATGGCAGGAACGTAGGAATGCGGGTCGGGCATGGCAAGCAATCTGCCGTGCCGCTCCTCAACGCGCGGTCAACGATGCCCGGGCGGCCTCAGTTTCGGGCGCGGTCCAGCAGGAATCGCAACTTCGGAATGCTCGCCAGGCCCCGCTCGCGGCCGTCCACCGACAGCGCCTGCGCCGCCGGGAACATCAGCCCGCCGGGCGGGAGGTCGTCGAGGATGTTGCCGGTCCCCAAATCCACGATGGCCCGGGTCACGTTGACATAGACGTTCTTGCGGGTCCGGTTGGCGCTCGTGGGCTGATCGAGGAAGATCGCCGTGCCCGGGAACGGTGTGCTGATGCCCGGCGCCCCGTGAATGTCGCGGAACTGGTTCTGCACGATCTGGTTGCCGCTCCCTGCGTCGATGATGAGCCCCACGCCCTCGCTGCCCCGCAGCTCGTTCTTCGTGATCAGGTTGCCGTCCACGCCCGTACCGGCGGCCCACACCATGGTGGCGTTGTCGCCGGGTGAGTAGACGCGCTGGTTCACGAACACGTTGCGCTTGATGGTGTTGTTGCGGCACGGCGCGTCGGGGAAGCCCACGAGGATGTACCCGTCGGCGTTGCCGGTGACCGTCGTGCGCTCGAGCACGTTGTTCTCGCACGGCAGCGGCACGGGCGACAGGAAATCGGGGGCCACGAGGCCGGCGGCGAACGGCTGTCCGAACGGCGTCCTGGCGGGGTCCGTGATCGTGATGCTGTTCTTGCGGAAGTGCACCGTCTTGCCGAAGATCATGAACGCCAGCGTCACGTCGGTGAACTCGTTGAACTTGACCGTCGAGATCTCGTCGGAGAACGCGGCGAAGTCGAACGGCAAGCCACCGTTGCGGAAGATGCAGTGGTCCAGCAGGTAGCCCCCCACCGCGGAACCCGACACCCCGAACGAAAGGGCGGTGCTGAAGCCGTCGAACGTGAGCTTGCGGACGCTCTGGCCGCCGCCGGTGAGCTGGAAGTGCCCGCTCAGGAGCGCCGCGGAGAACGACGGGACGCCGCGGATCGTGGTGCCGCTGGAGTTGCCCTTGAGCGTCACGCCGGGCACCGGAACCACGATCTGGGTCGTCTCCTCGATCGCATAGGTGCCGGCGGCGAATTCGATCACGGCACCGGGTAAGGCAGCGGCGATCGCGGCGCGGATGTTGGCGACGTCGATCGCGGGGTCCCCGGTGGGTGCGGCGACGGGCACGGCCGGCGCGACCAGTGCCGCGGCGGCGAGGTCCTCGCGCGCGGGCTGCATGGGGTCCATGCAGCCGGCGAGGAGCAGGCCGGCGGCCGCGAGGAGGATCGGGATACGTCGCATGGCGCGCCTCCGTGTTGAGGCGTGGGATGAAGCGACAGGGCAGCAACTCCCATGCCGGGAGGCGAAGTGTGGCGACGGTGCATCACAAAAAGGGAGGGTGGCAGGTGCCACCCTCCCCCTTCGACCAGCCGTCGGACCCGAACGCGCCCGCTGGCCCTAGTTTCTCGTGGCGATCTTGTGGAAGGTCGAGTTCGAGACCTCGTACGACTCGATTCTCGGTGTTCCCTCGACCACCTTCGCCAGAGTCTGCAGCACCTGGGGGTAGACCTCCCGGCCATAGGCGTCCGCATCCTCTTTCCGATCCCACAAGCTGATCGCGACCGCCTCGGAGCGGTCCGGGGCGACGAACGAAATCTCATCCTTGAAGCCACTCTGCTTGCGCAGCAGGGGCAGGACGTCCCGCTCGAGCGTTTGGGTGAACTCACGGGCCGCGTTGGCCCTCAGGTGCATGGTGACGTTGCGAGCGAACATGGCGAACTCCTCAGCGATACCAGCGTGAACGGACGGGACTCCGCGTGCTGCCGTGGCGGGGCGGTCAATACATCCCGCCCATGCCGCCGCCGCCGGGCATCGGCAGCGCCTTGTCCTTGTCTTTCTTCTCCACCACGACGCATTCCGTCGTGAGGAGCAACCCCGCGATGGACGCGGCGTTCTGCAGGGCCGTCCGGGTCACCTTGGTCGGGTCGATGACGCCCGCCAGGACCAGGTCCTCGTATTCGTCGGTCTGGGCGTTGTAGCCGTACGCGGGCCTCGCGGATTCCTTCACTTTGCCCACGACGATCGCGCCCTCGGCACCGGCGTTTTGCGCGATGATCCGAATCGGCTCTTCGAGCGCGCGCCGGACGATGGCGATGCCGGTCTTCTCGTCGTCGTCGGCACCGCGGACCTTGGGGAGGACCGCCTGGCACCGCAGCAGCGCCACACCGCCGCCCGTCACGAGGCCCTCCTCGACCGCCGCACGGGTCGCGTGCAGGGCATCCTCCACGCGGGCCTTTTTTTCCTTCATTTCCGTCTCGGTCGCCGCGCCGACGCTGATGACGGCCACGCCGCCGGCGAGCTTGGCGAGCCGCTCCTGGAGTTTCTCCTTGTCGTAATCCGACGTGGACTTCTCGATCGCCGCGCGGATCTGGCTCACGCGGCCCTGGACGTCCGCCGGTTTGCCCTTGCCGCCGATCAGGGTGGTGTTGTCCTTGTCCACCAGGATACGCTTCACGTGGCCGAGGTCGGCCAGTGCCGTGTTCTCGAGCTTGAAGCCCAGATCCTCGGAGATCACCTTGCCACCCGCGAGGGTCGCGATGTCGGCCAGCATTTCCTTGCGCCGGTCCCCGAACCCGGGGGCCTTCACCGCGCACACCTTGAGCGTGCCGCGGAGCTTGTTCACCACCAGGGTGGCCAGCGCCTCGCCCTCGACGTCTTCCGCGATGAGGAGCAGGGGCTTCCCCGACTGCGCCACCTTCTCGAGGACCGGCAGCAGGTCCTTCATCACGGAGATCTTCTTTTCGTGCACCAGGACGTGGGCGTCCTCGAGCACGGCTTCCATCTTTTCGGGATCGGTGATGAAATAGGGCGAGAGGTAGCCGCGGTCGAACTGCATGCCATCGACGGTCTCGAGCGTGGTCTCGAGGCCCTTCGCCTCTTCGACCGTGATCACGCCGTCCTTGCCGACCTTGTCCATCGCGTCGGCGATCCTGTCGCCGATCTCCTTGTCGCCGTTGGCGGAGATGGTGCCCACCTGCGCGATCTCCTTGCGGCCCTTGCTGGGCACGGAGATCCGTTTCAGCTCCTCCACCACCGCCGCAACCGCCTTGTCGATGCCGCGTTTCAAGGACATCGGGTTGGCGCCCGCGGTGACCGATTTCAGCCCCTCGCGGAAGAGCGCCTGCGCCAGGATGGTCGCGGTGGTCGTGCCGTCGCCCGCGATGTCGGAAGTCTTGGTCGCCACTTCCTTCACCATCTGGGCGCCCATGTTCTCGATCTCGTCCTCGAGTTCGATTTCCTTGGCGACGGTGACGCCGTCCTTGGTGATGGTCGGCGTGCCGAACTTCCGATCGAGCACGACGTTGCGGCCCTTGGGACCGAGGGTCACCTTCACCGCCTCGGCCAGTTGATCGACGCCGCGCTTGAGGCGCGAGCGGGCTTCGGTGTCGAATTCCAGGTACTTGGCAGCCATTATCCCTTCTCTCCGCTCAGCTGAGCTTGGCGATGACGTCGGTTTCCTTGATCAGGATGATCTCTTCGTCGTTCAGCTCCACCTGCGAGCCGGTGTACTTCCCGTACACGACCCGGTCCCCCACGTGCAGCTCCATCGGGACACGCTGCCCCTTGGCGAGGCGGCCCGGTCCGACCGCGATGACCTCCCCTTGAATCGGCTTTTCCTTGGCCGTGTCGGGGATGTAGAGGCCCCCTCGCGTCTCCTGGCTTTCCTCCAGCGGCCGGATCGCCACGCGATCGGCGAGCGGGAAGACCTTCAGCTTCGTTTTGGTCGCGGTCGCCATGGCCATCTGCCTCGCAGTTAACTAGGGTTGGTTATGACGGAGTGTAGTGTGGTTTACTTGACTTGTCAAGTAAGGTGGCTAGAATTCCGTTGTGTTGGGATAAAACTTAACTGCATGAGTTAACACACCGATCTGGCAGGAGGCGGCCCGTGGACGTGCCCATCGTGATCCGGCAGCGGTTGGAGGAGCTGGGGTTGGAGCAACGCGACCTGGCGCGCGCCGCCGGCGTGACCGAGTCCTACATTTCCCAGCTGCTGACTCGAAAAAAGGCGCCGCCCGCGCCCAGCCGGACGGACATCTACGAGCGCATGGACGGCTTCTTGAAGCTCCCGAGCGGGGAGCTGGCCCGATTGGCGGACCTGCAGCGCCGGGCGCAGCTCAAGCGGGAATGGGGCGAGGAGGCCGCCCCGCTGTTTCACGAGGTCCGCGAGCTGATCCTGCGCAAGTGTCATCCCGACAAGGAACCGCACGTCCGCGCGATCTTCGAGAAGCAGCCCTTCGGCGAGCTCGAGCGCCTCGTCACCCAGACGCTGCTGGACGTGGTCAAGCGCGTGGCGCAGGACGAGCTCGAGAACGACTACTGGCTCCGCATGGTGGCCCAACTGAGCGACCACTCCTATGAGGAGATGCGGGTCATCGTGCTCGAGTTTCTCGACACGGACGTCTTCCACCTGTCGGTGGAGAACTGCGTCGCGTTCCTGGATCCGCTGATCGAGTCCTGGGACATCGACCTGGCGACGTTCGGCCTGGAGATCGTTCTGAACCGCACCGTCGTGCCCGGCCAGGCGCGGCGCTTCGCGTTCGTCGAGCAGGCCCACCCGGCCGTCGCTGAGGAGCCGGGCCTCCGGGCGTTCCTCGAGGATGCCGCCCTCAGTGGCACCGCGACCGGGGAGGAAGTCGCGTTCCTCAGGAAGCTGCGATTCACGCACGGGCGGCCGACACCGCTGTACTATTACCGGGAGCTGCAGAGCCTGCGGGACCCGCTGCATTTCGGCACGCCGTAGCGGCCGACTGGCCGTGGAGCCTCGTGCAGCGCGACCCGTCCCCTGACTGGAGCGACGCCGTGACCAATCACACCGAATCCCCCCGGAAGCGCCTGCCTCCCGCCCGGGACTACCTGGCCCACCGGCTCGACGGCGCCCGCGACCTTTACCTGTTGGCCCTGGCACTGGGGGCGCGTGGCAACGGGGCGACCCAGTTCGGCCGGATGATCCGGGAAGCCCGCATACACTTCACCGCCGTGATCGAAGAGTGCCGCATCGCGGGCCTCGACACGAGCGCGATCGCCGCCATGCTCGGCAAGGAGAACGAGGAGCTGGTCGACAGCATCCGGCCCGAGATCTGGGGACATCTGGAGCGGTTGATCGCCGAGCGCGCGCGGGGTCGCGCGGGGTGACCCAGCGAGCCCGCTTGAGTTCGGGGAGAACAGAAGCCCCGCTCGAGACGACCGAGCGGGGCGTTCTGTCGGGCCGTGCGACGGATTACGACGCCTTCTGCTGGGCGTCCTTCCGAATCAGCGCGTAGCCCACGTTGTTGAAATTGTAGACCGCGAGCTCGCCGAACAGCTGTTTGGCTTTGGCGTTGTCGCCCGCGCCCGCCAGGGCGACGGCGTACTGGTACTTGACGTAGGGGTCGTCCAGGTTCCCCTGCGCGAAGTGGCCGGCCGCGTCGCGGAACTTGGACTGATACAGCGCGATGAACCCCTTCAGCTCGTGCACCGGCTCCATGCGGCGCGGGTTCGCGTCCGGCGTCACGAGCGTGGCCACGCGGTCGGCGGCACGTCCGGCGCCGGCGTAGTCACCCTTGCGGGCGGCGAGCCACGACTCGAAGTACGCGACGTTCGCCTCCTGGCCCCGCTGAAACGCGGCGCTCCGGCCTTCGGCGCCCTGCTCCATCAGCAGCGGCGTCCGCGCCTTGAGACTGGCCTCCGCAGCGGCGAAATCGCCGGTGTGGATGGCGATCCACGCGATGTTCGACAGCCCGCCGATCTTCGCACCGCGCGCGTTGGGCGCGTTCAGCGTGTCGACGCCCGCCACGAACGCGTTCAGCTCGGCGATGGCCGCCGTGGGCTCACCGGCGTGCACGCTGACGTAGGCGCGGAACGGCGCGAAGCCAGCCTTCTGATTCGCCCGGCCCAGGGCGATGGCCGAGTCGTAGTCCGCGCGCGCCGCCGCGTAGTTGCCCGCGAAGGAGTTGACGTGGCCCCGCTGCTGCAGCGGCGACGCATCCATGGGATCGAGCTCGTGGGCGCGGGTGTACTCGGCGCGACTCTGCTCGAGGTTGTTCTGCGCGCGATACACGTCGCCGAGCAGGTCGTGCATGTTCGGCTCGTTCGGCGCGAGCGCCGCGGCGTGCTGCATGTGCTCGAGCGACGCGGCGAAGTCCTTGGGCTCGGCGAACAGGTACGAGTTGCCGAGGTCCGTATGGGCGACGAGCAGATGGGGAGCCAGGCCCACGGCCTTCGTCATGGACGCCCGGGCTTCGACGTTACGATTCAGCGTCCCCTGTACGTCGGCCAGCGCGAGTACGCCCGCGGGCTCTCGGGGTTGGCCGTCACGAGCTGCTGCGCCAGCGCCAACTGGCCGTTGACATCGTTCTCGAGGCCCTTGCGCGCGATCTGGATCATGAGCTGCTCGGCGGGCGAGGCGCCGGCGGCGTAACGCTCGGCGTGCTCGAGATTCGCTCGGAATTCCGCGAGCGAGTTGGCGGAGTTGGCGACGCTGAGGTAGCCCAGGGCGAACGTCGAATCGGCCGCCACGGCCGCCTTGAAGTGCACGTTCGCCTCGAACCCGCGTCCCAGGTCGAGCTCGCGCTGGCCCTGGAGGAAGTGATTGCGTGCCTCGGTCGAGGCGGTCGTGATCGGGCAGCGTGTACATCCCGCTGGTCACGGCGTCCAGGGCGCCCAGGTCACGAGTGTAGGATTGTGACTGCGCCGTGCATGAGGTCTGTACGAGGAATACTGCTGCTGCCGCTGCGATTGCACCACGGAATTTCGACATACTGCTCCCGATAATGAGGAATTAGTCCCGTACGGTACCGCAGTTTACTGAATTTGTCAAGCATCCACCGGCTGGTCGGAGTTTGGGTTCACTTATTATGTCAAGCCGGGTAGGTTTCCCGGTGCCGTCGTTTTCTCCTCCCACCATTCTACCGGGAGTACAGCATGGGCAAGGTAAATCTCGAGAGCCGCGGGATCTCCCCGAGCATCACCGCGAGCGATCTGCAGCGCAGCATGCGGTTTTACGTCGACGGCCTGGGATTCTCCATCGCCGACAAGCACGAAGCCGACGGTCAGCTCCGGTTCGTGATGTTGAAGGCCGGTCACGGGGAGCTGAGTCTGGGGCAGGACGATTTCGCCAAGGGCAAGAACCGGACGAAGGGGGTGGGCCAGCGCCTGTGGATCACGACCTCCCAGGATCTGAAACCGTTGGCCGCCCAGGTCAAGCAGGCCGGCTTCGCGCTCGACAGCGAGGTGGCGGCGCTCCCGTGGGGACCGCTCGGGTTTGCGATCACGGATCCCGACGGCTTCGCGCTCACGATTGCGAACCCGCGTGACTGAGCAGATGGCGCGCAGACGGCGTGCGATGCGGCTCGCGCATCGCCGGATTCGGCGTTATGGTCGCTGGTTCCTCTCAACCGATCAGGAGGCAGGCATGCGAAAGATGACCACACTCGCCCTCGTCGGCGGGACGCTGTGCGGGGCGGTCGGGTCGGTGGCGGCGCAGGCGCGACCGTCGTCCACGGCGTTCGTCGCGGCGGTGTACTATCGCTGCCCTCAGGCGACCGAAGACAGGGTCGACTCCCTGATGAAGAGCACCATCGGCCCAATCTTCGAGCGCCACCGCACGGCCGGCGCGATCTCGTCATGGGGATGGCTGGCGCACTCGTGGGGCACGGACTGGCGGCGCGCCGGCTATTTCGTGGCGCCCACGCGGGATTCCCTGCTCGATGCGCGGGCCGCCATCATCCGGGACATCCAGGCCGCGGCGGCGAGGAATCCGGCCCAGAGTCTGGCGGCGATCTGCCCCAGTCACGACGACTACATCTGGGCCCTCGTCGCCTCGGCGGAAGGCGGACCGGCGCCGGGCGCCAACCGCCAGCCGTTCAGCCTCTCGCACTACCATCAGTGCGACATGGCACGGGAGGCGCGCGCGGACGAGATCTTCCAGACGGTCCTCGCCCCGATCTACAACAAGCACATGCGGGCCGGCCACTTGGCATCATGGGCGTGGTTCCGGCACGACATGGGGGGACCCGCGCGGAGACTCAGCACGCTCGACGCCGCCGACGCCAAGGCGGCGCTGAACGCCCTGGACATGGTGCTCGGTGAGGCGGCGGCGACCGCACCGCGCGCGACCCAGGAGTTCCTTTCCATTTGTGGGTCCCACACCGACTACGTCTGGCGTGTGGTGATGGCGAAGCCGTAGCCGCCGCGGCGAACGCACGCAAACGTGAAGGGGCGACCGTCGCGGTCGCCCCTTCTCATGTGTGAGACATAGCAGTCCGGCGATTCAACTCACGGCAGCTGCCACTCGCCGTCCCACACGACCGCGAACGACGGCGTGGCACCGATCCCGGTGTAGCGGTACGTGCTCTTGCCCCTGAGCCCAGCGTACTTGCCCGTGCCGCCGGTCCACTCCTGATCGCCGCCACCGGCGTTCGGGCTCGTGTCCTTACCCTGCCACACGAGGAAGGCCTTGTCGCCATCCTTGTCGGTGACGATGCAGTAGCCGTGATTCCCGGTGGAGGTGCCGTTGACGATGTCGTTCACGCCCGGACACACTACCGAGCTCTTGTCGAGGAAGCCACCGGCGACGTCGTTGAAGAACACGCCGGAGAACGCCCCGACGAAGAAGACGTGCCCCTCTTCGATTTGATGCGGCGTGCCGACGGCCGTAACGCCGAAATTGCCCCGGAATCTGCCCTGCTTGGGCATCTGCGCCTCGGCCGCCACACTGACGGCGAACGCGAGGATGAGTGCGGTGAGCACTCCGAGCCATGCCTTGCGCTTCATTGTATCTCCTTTGTGAGCGGTGAACGCTAACCTCCTTTCCGAGCCTTGACGAGCGCCTGACGGGACGTCCTCCTTAAGAAGAGGAACTTGCAAGCGAACCGCACTATGCGTCGCCGCCCGATCGCTCTCGTGCTCGTGCTGTGCTATCTCCCCGCATGCACGACCTGGCAGGTGGTGCACGGGATCAGTCCGGCGCAGCTCATCGCCACCCAGCAGCCCGACACCATACGCGTGACACGGACCGACGGCCGCCGCTTCGTGCTCGCGGAGCCCAGCCTCGTCGCGGGGGACAGTGTGGCGGTGCTCTACCGCGGCGTGCGGGCTCGCATCGCGCTCTCGGACATCGCGCTGGTCGAGATCCCGACGCTCAATCAGGTCAGTACTGGCGTAGTGCTCGTGGGAATTGCCGTCGTCGTCGCCGTCCTTGCGCTGATTGCACTGGCGTCAGGTATTCAGGCCCCGGTGGCGTGGTAACGCACGGCGACCTGTTACGTTTACTGTTACGGCCGTTGCGCCGATCGAGTCACTCATTCATCTGGGAGCCCGGTGCATGTTGAGAATCCTGCTGTTCCTGGCCACGAACCTCGCCGTGCTGGTGATGGCCGCCGTCGCCATGGCGGTGCTCACCGCGCTCGGCATCATCCCCCAGAACGCGCCCGTACATCCAACTCCTGATCTGGTCGGCGCTGTTCGGCTTCGGGGGGGCGATCTTCTCGCTCGCGATCTCCAAGTGGATGGCCAAGCGCTCCACCGGCGCCCGCGTGATCGAGACGCCCGCCGACGAGCGCGAGGCCTGGCTGCTCGAGACGGTGCGGCGGCAGGCGGCGCAGGCCGGCATCGGGATGCCCGAGGTCGCGATCTTCCCGTCGCCGGACCCCAACGCGTTCGCGACCGGCATGTTCCGCAACAGCGCGCTGGTGGCGGTGAGCGCGGGGCTCCTCCAGACGATGAACCGCGACCAGGTCGAGGCCGTGCTCGGCCACGAGATCACGCACGTGGCGAACGGCGACATGGTCACCCTCGCGCTCGTTCAGGGGGTGCTCAACACGTTCGTGATCTTCATCTCCCGCATCATCGCGAGCCAGTTCAAGCGGGGACAGTTCCTGATCTACCTGGCGCTCCAGATGGTCTTCGGCGTGCTGGCGAGCATCGTCGTGGCCTGGTTTTCCCGGCGGCGTGAATTCCGCGCCGACGCGGGTGGCGCCCAACTGAAAAACGGGCCGGCCATGGTGTCGGCACTCGAGCGGCTCCGCGCCCTGAGCGGCGCACCGTCCCAGCTGCCGCGCAACCTGGCCGCCTTCGGCATCCACAGCGGCGGGCTGAGTCGTCTGCTCAGCACGCACCCGCCGCTCGAGGTGCGGGTCGCCCGACTGCAGGGCGCGAAGTAATGACCGACCCGAACCTGCGCCGCGCGTTCATCGTGCTGCATGCGGCGCTGGGCCTGGGCCTGCTGGCGGCCACCCTGCAAATGGGGCTGCATGCCATGCGGGAGCACGGCGGTCTGGGTCTGCACCTCGGGTTCCTGGTTGCGCTCGAAGGAATCGGTGCCGTGCTGTTTCTCATTCCGCGGACGCTGCGCGTCGGCGCGATCGCCCTGCTCATCGTGCTGGTCGGTGGCTTTGCGCTGCACCTGACGCGCGGCGAGTTCGAGGCGCAGCTGCTCGTCTACGCCGCCGCGGTGTGGTTCGTGTTCGTGCACGGCGCCGAGTGGGGCTCGCGTCCGCGGGAGGCCGCCGTGGCGGAATGAGTTCGGTGGAAATGTGCTTCGTTCTTTCGTCTTCGCGCCGCGTGCGGATCTTCACGCCGATTACACGCTCGCTTCACCCCGGCCCTCCGAGTATTTGAGTACTTCCACGAAGGACTCCTCCCCGGCGCGCGAGCGCGCCGACGTTCGCTGAACAGGAGGACACATGAGCAAGTTCTGCCAAAGCTGCGGCATGCCGCTGAGCAAGGACCCCGGGAACGGGGGAACGGATGCTCACGGTAGCCGAAGCACGGAGTATTGCAGCTACTGCTACAAAGACGGGGTGTTTACCTCGCCCGAGATCAGCACACCCGAGGAAATGCAGAAGTTCTGCATCGCCAAGATGAAGGAAACGGGAACGCCGGGATTCATGGCATGGCTGTTTACGCGGAACATCCCGAGACTGAGGCGCTGGGCATCACCCGCGACGGTGAGGAGGTAAGCGAGCCAGGCACACCGGGGCGCGGGCAGCGCCTGGAGGTCAGCGGAACGCCAGACCGGTCAGCACCCCGACGATGAACGCGATGCCGGCGATCATGGCGACGATGGTGCCCTGCACGCCCGAGAGGGCCTCACGGCCCGTCCCGCCACTCGGGGTGAAGAACGTCACCGCGTCGAGCGCGCTGCGCAGCTCCATCGCGGTCGCGAACCGGGCGGACGGGACTTTTTCCAGGCAGCGCATGATGGCGTCCGCCAGATCCTTCGGGATCGTGGGGTTGACGTCGCGGATGGGCACCGGTGCCTGTCTGATGTGCTGCTTGAGAACGTCGTCGGCGGTGTCCCCGGTGAACGGCGGCCGCCCCACGAGCATGCAATATCCCAGAGCACCCAGCGAGTAGATGTCCGACCGGTGGTCGATCTCCGGCAAGCCGCGCGCCTGCTCGGGCGACATGTAATCGGGCGTGCCGATCACCGATCCGCGCGACGACTCCTCCACCTGCGCCGTGACCGCCCGGGCGATCCCGAAATCCATCAACAGCGGCTTTTGGAGGTCTCCCTCCAGGAACACGTTGGCCGGCTTGATGTCGAGGTGGACCATCTCGGCGCGGTGGGATGCCGCCAGGGCGTCGGCCAGCTCGCTGAGGATGCGCCGCGACTCGAAGGGTGGCAGGCGTCCCCGGTTCAGCCGCGCCTGGAGGTTCGTCCCCCGCACGAACGGCATGATGTAGTAGATCAGTCCTTCGCGCTCGCGAATGTCGTAGATCGGGACGATCCCGGGGTGTCGCAGCTTCGCCAGGGCGACGCCTTCGCTCCGGAAGCTGTCCACGAACGCCGGCGTCCCGATCACATCCGGCCGGATGACCTTGACGGCCACGATGCGGTCGAGTCGCAGGTCCCGTGCCTTGTATACGCGCGCGAAACCACCCTGGCCGATCAAGGACAGGAGCTCGTACTCGGCGCCGAGGACGTCGCGCAGCCGGGCACTGAAGCTCTTCCCCGCGGGGGGCGCTGCGGGTTCGGGCACCTCGGGGCGGGCGGTCACCGCGCTATGACGGCCGCGCGAGCTGGAGTCTTCCGCCCGTCGCCGGGTTGATGATGGTGGCTGCGGGATCGTCGTTGATGGGGGTTGGCGTGCCACATCTGGGGCAGAAGCGGTCGTCGGAACCCAGGCGGCGGTGGCACGAGGCGCACAGCGGGGACGCGTCCGTCATGCCACGAAACCTCGGGGCAGGCGGCGCAGCCATCAAGAGGAGGAAACGTAGGGATTGGGTCTCGGCCGGACGGGCTGGCTGGCGAGCGACGGTCAGGCGTCGCCGGAGCTAGCTTGTCATCGTTAGCCGCCAGCACCCCTTCCACACGGAGGTTTCTTGGCCGACCGCCTGAGCCCGCGCCTCCAGGAAGCCCTCGATTATGCCATCGAGCTGCATGGCCGGGACACGCGGAAGAAGAGCCCGGTGCCGGTCCTCGCGCACCTGCTCGCCGTCTGCGCCCTCGTCCAGCAGGATGGCGGGGATGAGGACGAGGCGATTGCGGCGCTGCTCCACGATTCACTGGAGGACAAACCGGGTGAGACCAACCCCGCCCTACTATTCGATCGATTCGGCCCGCGCGTCCTCGCCCTGATCCAGCTTGCCACCGACACGCCGGCGGATTACGCGGGCGGCCCCAAAGCTCCCTGGCGAGAGCGAAAAGAGCGTTACCTCGCGCATGTCCGGCGCGCGGACCCTGCTACGCTGCGGGTGACGGTCGCCGACAAGATCGACAACGTGCGGGCGATGCTCGCCGATTATCAGCGATTCGGCGAGTCGCTGTGGGAGCGCTTCAACGCCGGCAAGGCGGACCAGCTGTGGTACTACCAGAGCGCGCTGGCGGCTTATAAGGAAGCGGGCTTCAAAGGGCCCTTGCTGGACGAGCTCGATCGGCTGGTGCGGGAGCTCGTGCGCGTGGCCGGCTAACGAGCTCTCTCCTCCGTCTCCCTGACGTTGGTACCTCTCCCCCTACCCCTCTCCTTGTCGGGGTACCTTCCGCTGCCCCTCGCCCTCGGGTACCTCTCCCGCTGTCCCCCTCTCCTTGGCGGGGTACCTCTCCGCCTGTCCCCCTCTCCCGATCGGGGAGGGGGAACGGTGGTCGAGCGCGGCACACGGACTGGCGCCGATGGCGCCGATCATGCGCTGGGACGAGCATGGAGGAGCAGAGAGCCTGGCGAAGCTGGTCGAGGAGTCGCCACGCGACATGACCGCACCGCGCGCTCTTCAGGAGTTCGGCGCCTGCTTGACGGCCGGCTGCCGGACATCCAGCATTACCGCGGGAATCCGATCCATGCCGCGCCGCGTGATCGCCGTCGCACTGCTCGCGTGCTACCTTCCCGCTTGCACGTCCTGGCGGGTCGAACGGGGCGTCAGCCTGGCGCAGGTCATGGCCGTCCGGCAGCCCGACGTCATCCGAGTCACCGGCACCGACGGCCGGCGCTTCGTGCTCGCGCCGCTCCGCATCGTGGCGGGCGACAGCCTCGAGGTGCTCAACGGCTTGATGTGGCGTCGCTTCGTGCTCAAGCGGCCCAGCATCGTGGTGGCCGACAGTCTGGCGGCGCTTTATCCCGAGATCCGGGCCCGGGTCGCCCTCGCCGACATCGGCCAGGTTGAGACGCAGCAGTACGATCAGGGCAAGACGTTGCTGTTGGGCGTCGTGGGGGCCGGTGTCGTGTTGGTCTTCTTCGGCCTGCTGGTGCAGGATGCGTTTGGGAACCTCGGCGTGGGCCTTGGTTGGGGTGGACAGCGAGCCATGCCCCTGCAACCGTGAGCCGTTAGCGAACGGACGGCGGAACTCGCAGGGCCGCGTGGCGAGCATGAGCCGGGAACCGACTCTGCCGCGCCGCCGGACGAGGGTTCACGCGACCCACCGCGTTCCAATCAACGCCTCCGCGCACGCCGCTCCAAGCGAGTCGGCTGCTCAGCACGCACCCGCCGCTCGAGGTGCGGGTTACCCGACTGTCGGCAGTTGACCTGACGCGCGGGGTCCGGCGCGCCCCCTGGCGCACCGGACCCCGGTACTGCATGACCGATCGGCGCGGAACGCGTCGGTCGACCAGCGGCTACGTCGCCCTAGCGGCGACCGGCGATCCGCGCCTGCGTTGGGTCATGAGACACTGGATCACCTCCTCGGTTGCAGGTGGCACATAGGGGACGAACACCCACAAACTACAACGTTCTTCCCGCGGCGCCCAGCGCGGCCAGATACACGTGGCCATGCCGCGGGCGCCGGCTCGCGCCTGTCAGCGTTCCTTAGCCGAACCGCACTGCCTCCCCCTCCTTGGCCCGCATCACCTTGTCGGGCCACCGCTTTTCGAACCAGCCGAGCTTCTGGGTGTGGACCGGGATCATCTTCGTCGGGTTGATGGTCTCGATCAGCCACTCCATTCCCGGCCCGTCGATGTGGCCCGAGGCGTGGAACGGCCCCTTTTCCGCGCCCGGCAGTCCGCCGACCTTCGCGAGCCCGAAGCGGTCGAGCCAGTTCGACAGCCGCTCGTGGTCGATGCGCTGCTCTTCGTCGTAGGCCTCCGACGCCGAGTAGATGTAGGTCCCGCCGCCGGGGTCGATGTCCACGAGGCTCCCGATGTCCCAATACGACAGGCAGAGTATGTGCTCCCCGGGCGCGCGGCGGATTGCGGCGGCATCGGTCATCTGGCCGCGAACGTCGTCAGCAAGTCCTTTTCCCAGCCGTACGACGATGCGCGCGGGGTCTGGAGGATCGCGAGGCCGTCCTCGGCGGGACTCGGGATCTTGGGATCGATCACGTGCATCTGCTCGAGCAGGTACGCGTCCTTCGCGGTGACGACGAGCGTGCGTCCCAGCTCGCGGGCGATGTCCCAGAACGTGCGCAGTCGCTCGATGTTGCGCGCGGAGAAGTCCGCGATCACGAGGCCCTTCTCGCGTCGTACGACCTCGCGCGCCGCCTCGAGCACTTGCGGTTCCTCGACCGAGGCTTCGTCCCTGAGGCTCGTGCCCTCGACGATCAGCAGTGCCGGTTTCAGCTCCGCCAGCTCGCGGGCGAACTTCTCGGTGCGCGCCTTCGAGAAGCCGTGGCGCCGGAGATCGCCGGTGTACCCCACCCAGCCAATGCCCGTCTTGATTGCGAACGCACCGGAACCGGGGATCGAGTGGTCCACGCGGAAGAAGCGCAGGCCGAGCCGGTCGAGATCGGCGATTTCGGTCGGGGCGGCGTGGAAGTCGGTACGCGAGCCGGGGTGGTAGGCGAAAAACGTCTTGAGCGCATCCAGTGCGGACACGATCACCGGGTCCGTCTCGCAGATGTAGTGCGGCCGGCCTTTGCGGACGCCCCGGATCCCTTTGAGGACGCCGTCACCGAGCTCCTTCGGAGCGATGTAGCTGAACTCGCCGGTCCCGCCGAGATCCTGCATGCCCTTCCCTATCAGGGCCGTCATCAGGCCCGTGTACACCGGGACTCCCCCATCGAGGAAGCCCATGTAGCCATTGTGATCCTGGTGCGCGTGTGACAGCAGGACGCCATCGAGGTGCTCGATGCGCCGGTAGTGCGGGTGCTTGCGATACTGTTTCCAGATGTCCGGCTCGTGGAGAGTCAGATCTTCCCGGTAGATCCCCTCGACCGGCGGGATGAGGTCCATTCTCAGGTAGTCCCTGAGCCCGACCGCGCTGCGGGGGTTCAAGAACTCGTCGAAGAACCTGCCCGTCCGCCCGAACCCCATGCCGAAGTCGAGGAGGAATGTCCGGTTGTCCGTTTCGACCAAGATCTTGTTGCCGCCGATTTCGCCGGTCTGGCGTCCGGGCCGGCGGCTCCGCCGTAGACGGTGATGGTG
>CAVQSR010000004.1:0-515133 GCA_963716055.1 uncultured Gemmatimonadales bacterium
ATCGATCACCCGCTCGAGGCTGATGTAGCGGCCCACCACGTAACCGGCGCGGTACAGCAGGAGCAGCGTCAGCAACCGTGCGACCCGCCCGTTGCCGTCCGCGAAGGGATGGATGCACAGGAAATCGAGAATCGCCAGCGGGACGAGGACCAGCGGCTCGCGCTGCTCGTCGTGGGCGCGAGCGAAGCCCCCCGTGAGTCCTTCCATGAACTGCGGCGTCGCGACGGGCGGAACGGGCAGGAACCGCACCCGCCGGATGCTCCCGTCGGGGTTGCGCTCCACGATCTCGTTCGCGGCCATCTTCCAGCGCCCGCCGGCGCCCGGCTGATAACGGTAGAGCATCCCGTGGAGCTGGAGGATGACGTTCGTCGAGAACGCCATCTCCGCGGCCGACTCGTGGATGAGGTTGAGGGCATCGCGGTACCCCGCGATCTCCTCCTCGGACCGGTTGCGGGGAGCCGTGGGACGCAGCACGAGTGCCTCGATCCGCGCCCGCGGCGCCGTGACTCCCTCGATACGGTTCGAGGACTCGCTCGACTCTATCAACGCGGCCTGTCGCAACGCCTCGAGCGCCTCCGGGGCCTGCTTGCGGAACAGGTCCTGGCGACCGCGGTACTGCCCCAGCGCCCGCAGCGTGGCGCCGTGTTGGGCCGAGAATCGGGGGACGTCCAGGAAGCGTGGCTCGAAGGAAGTCATGTTGGAACCGGAAAGGTGGTAACATCTCAGCTAAACATGGTAATAACTATGTATTATTACCACGTTTACGGCAAGCCCTTACCCGATTCCTCAGGCCGCCAGGTCCCTCGTCAGGCCCAGGATGGCGTCGATTTCCTGCGGCGGGAACACGCCCCGGATGCCTTGAGGGTGGAGCTGGGTGAACGGCGCGGCCACGAGGTCCTCGCGCGCCACCCGCCCCCGTTGCACGATGAACGTGCGGAGCGTCTGGAGAAACCGGATCTGGAGCGCCGTGTACGTCGTGTGCGCGGCGATGAACTCCTCGAACCGGCGGGTCACGAACGTGGGCCAGCGCTCGAGCATCTCGACGCCGAGAACGTGCCTGATCAAGCGTACGAAGCTCGCGCTGCGCACGTCGTACGCCCGGCGCAGCCGCTCCTCGTCGATCGCCGGGTCCCGGCGCCGCAGCAGGTCGGCCAGCTCGCGCAGGTCGCGCTCCGACACCTCCTCCCCCGCCTGGAGGCGCTGGAGCACGGGGTTCTCGACCAGCAGCGTGCGCACGGTCTCCTCGACCCGCTGCCGGTAGGCGGCAATCGGCATGTCGCGGCCGTCCGGCCCGGTGGTCACGCGCTCGTGGACCGCGGTGATGTCGGCCAGATTGAGCACCAGCATCGCCTCCGGCCGCTCCCGACGAAACCGCATCAGCGGGGCGAGCCGGGTCACGAGATCATGCAGCCCGGCGTGATCCACCGACGCCCACCACGCGGGCGCGAGCACCGCCTCGATGAGATCGCGCTCCCGGGCCACGAGGTTGACGCCCAGCGGCAACTCGCTCACCTGTTCGACGATTGACCCGCGCAGCGCCTCCGCCGCCTGCGTGTTCCCACCGAGCAGCGCCGTGCCGAGCTCCACCACGTCGGTCTCGAACCGCAGGGTCTTGAAGTCGGCGTCCGACTTCGCCCGCAGAATCGGGGCGATCGTCTGCCGCAGAAACCCGATCGCGTCCGGCGCCAGGCGGGCCCAGTAGCCGTCGTCGCGCACCACGGCGAGGTCCGCCTGCCGCTCGAGCACGACGACGTTGTTCTCGGGCAGCGCGCGAAGATCGGCCCTGAGGTCCGCCTTGACGCGCTCCACGACCTCCGGGGCATGGCTGCGGAGCGCCGCCGCCAGCTGGTCGAGCCGCGCGCGGAACAGCCGCACCGGCAACGGCACCTGCTGCCCGGGCTCCCGCCCCCGCGGGTGCATCTCGAAGTACTCGAAGTTCCCCCAGCAGTCGATGATCAGGAACCGGTCCTTCTCCGGGCACCACGGCTTGCGCAGCCTGGGATCGGTCTCGAGGACCCGGGTGCCCCGGCCGATCATCTGCCAGAACTTGACGTACGAGTAGACCGGCTTGGCAAAGACGAGGTTGACCACCTCGCGGATGTCCACGCCCGTGTCGAGCATGTCCACCGAGATCGCGACGCGCGGCATGTCCTGGTTCTTGAACTGGTCGAGCAGGCCGCCCTTGCCGTACACGCCGCGAGTCGTCGGACACGATGACGCGGGCCAGACGGCCGCCGTGCTCGGGGTACATCTGATCGAACAGCTCCTGAAGACGGCGGGCGTGCTTCATCGACATCGCGAAGAAGATGGACTTGCCGGGCAGCGTCCCCGTCGGGTCCGTGATGCACTCCTCCATGAACTCGCGCACGATCACCGCGTTGGTGCCGCTGTTCGTGACCTTCTGCTCGAGGTCCGTCCCCTCGAAGTCGATGGCGTCCGGATCGAGGCCCTCCAGCGCGAGCTGCTCGCGCTCGGGCTCCCCGAGCCGGGGTCCGCGAATGCCCTCGACCTGAAACTTGGAGCGGACGCGCAGCACCTCGAAGTCGCACAGGTAGGGCGGCTCGTGCCGATCGCCTCGTCGAAGCCGTAGGCGAACGTCGGATCGTGCGTCGGGCAATCGAACAGCGCGAACGTGTCGTGGTCGACGTGATCGCGCGGGCGTTGCCGTCAGGCCGAGCGTGAGACCGTAGAAGTAGCGCACCACCTGTTGATAGATGTTGTAGATGCTGCGGTGGCTCTCGTCGGCGATGATCAGGTCGAAGAAGAACGGCGAGACCCAGGTGGCTGGCGTCGTACCCGCGTGGATCAGGTTCAGCATCGTCGGATACGTCGTCACATACACGCGGCGGTTGCGCTCGAACCGGGTCTCGTCGCGTTGCCGGCCACCGCGGCTGCGGCGGGAGATGCTCCTTGAAGGCGAGCAGCGCCTGCTCCTGCAGCGCCAGTCGATCGACCAGGAACAGCACGCGCTTCGCCCAGCGCGCACGCATCAGCGTGTCCACCAGGGCGACCGCGGTGCGCGTCTTCCCCGTCCCGGTCGCCATCACCAGCAGGAACTTGCGGCGCCGCGACTCGATCGCCTCGAGCAGAGTGCGGACGGCCTCGATCTGATAGTCGCGGCCGGCGATCGCCGGGTTGACCAGCTCGACCGACAGCGCACCCTGCGTCTCCCGCCGTTGCGCCAGCCATTCGAGGTCGTCGCGCGTCGGAAAGCCCATGACGCGGGCCGGGGGGTACGCGCCCGAGTCCCAGAAGAAATGCTCGTGGCCGTTGGTGTACATCACGAACGGGGGCTGGCCGCCGTGGATGCGCTGCAGCTGCTCGGCGTACTGCTTCGCCTGCTCCTGGCCGAGCTGGGCGTCGCGACTCGTCTTCTTGGCCTCGACGACCGCCACCGGCTTGCCGCGCAACAGCAGCCCGTAGTCGGCGAACCGATGCCCAGCGTACGGCTGGCCCCGTTCGCGCACGGCCCCTGCGTCCGTCTCCTCGACGTGGATGTCCAGTTCCTGGATCACCTGGGACGGGATCGTGCACGTCCCAGCCCGCCAGACCCAGCCGCTCGTCGATGAGTTGCTGGCGCGTGTCGGCTTCGGAGTACGGCTCAGGCATCGGTCGGAGCGCCACAGTGGGCGCGCCTACCTGTTGGGTCGGGCATGATGCCGCCGAGGCCGAGGTCGGCCCATTATGACCTTCGCGATCCCGGCGCCGCAAGCGTCGGGGCGACCCGGCCCCCCCGCCCTCCCCGCCCCCCCCGCTCAGCGCACCAGCGGAAATGCCGGATGGCCCCGAGCGCGATGCGGTAGTCCTCGTGCCGCGGACCGCCGATCGGCAGCCGCACGGCCGCGCCGACTTCCCACGCGGGTCCGACTTCCCAGCGAAACTCGGGCGCGGCGAACCACGCGACCTCCTCGCGCGTCGCGAAGCTCGCGCCGATCTCGACGATCGGCGTCACGCCGAGCGGCGACGTCCAGGACAGCGCCGCGCTCGTCTCCCAGTGCGCGCCATCCGCGCCCGCGAGGGGAATGTCCGTGTGCACGGCGCCCTGCGCGAGCCACCGCCGCTCCGGGCCGAACGGGAGCCACGCCAGGAGGAACGGCGCCGCGGCCGCGTGCTCCTCGCCCAGGCCCCGCGTCGCGTCGCCCGTGGGCAACTCGGCGTCCGCGCCGACGGCGAGGATGAAGCGCCGGGGATCGTTGACCAGGGCGAGCTTGGCGCCGACGGTCACATCCCCGATCCCCGTTTCCGCCGGAGCCCCGGTGGGCGCCAGGCGGTGCACCGGAGCGTGGACGATGAACGCGACCCGCCGGGCGACCGCCCACTCGCCCTCGAGCTGGAACGTGGTGCGCGACCCCTCGTCGGAGGCCGCGTACACCACGTCGGGGCGCAGCTTGCGCTCGAGATAGGCGTTCTCCGTGAAGAACGCATCGACGAAGTGCGGGCCGGGCCCGCGATGGGAGTGCAGCTCGTCCCCGTGCGCCTGAGCGCCGTGGGGATGATCCTGGGCCGGCACAGCCGCCGGCAGTGCCGTGAGCACCACGGCCAGTGCAATGGCAACGCGCAACGGGACCTCCGCGAGAGGGTGAGCGATGACCGATCGAACAACCGGCCGCTCAGCGTCGCGGAGGCGGGGGCTCGGGAACGAGGAGGAACGAGACGGCGGCGGGGACGGCCGGACGCGCGGGCGCGGACACCGGGGTCGCGACCGGCGGGAGCACCAGGCGCGCCGCTGGTGCGGCGAGGATCAGCGCTCCCGGGATGCCATGGTCCACGTCCACCTGCCCGCCCGCGCAGGGCCCCGGTGCTCCGTGGTCGTGATGCCCGCCGGGCTGGCGGGCGTGGGTGAGGCACTGCAGCAGGCAGGGGACGGCGGGACTCGCGGCAAACAGCGCGACGCCCACGAGGCACGCCAGCAGGCGGCGCGGCATCATGCTTCCGATACGCCGCAGCGCGCCGGCGGGTTCCCGTGGTCCGTCCAGCCGCGGGCGGGCGGCGTAGATCCGTCATGACCCGCGCGACACCAGGCATCCGACGGCAGGGGTGGCGGAATCTCGCCGAGCGAGTAGTTTTTGTTCATATTCTGACGATATTAGACTGGACGCGCTTTCCCCGCCGGGAGACCCAGACCGCCGCCATGCCCGCAGCCACCCGACCCGAACTCGAGCCGCGCCACCCCATGCGCTTCGTCACCCGTCGTACCGGTCTCACGCCGGCCCGGCTGCGCATCTGGGAACGGCGCTATGGCGTCGTGCGACCGGGCCGGACCGCCGGGGGTCAGCGCCTCTACTCCGACGAGGACATCGCGCGGCTGACGCTGCTCGCGCGCGCGACCGCGGCGGGTCACGCGCTGGCGCAAATCGCGCAGCTGTCGCGCGCGGACCTCGAAGCCCTGCTGGCGCGCGAGGAGGTCGGCGCTCCGCCGGCGGATACGACCGATCCGGCCCTTGGCGCCCGCTTGATCGGTCACGTCGAGCGCCTCGATGGCGCCGGACTCGAGCGCAGCCTGCGTCGCGCGGCGTTGTCGCTCGGCGCGATGGCGTTCGCCGAGCACGTCGCGGCGCCGCTGCTCCACACGATCGGCGACCGCTGGCACGCGGGCACGCTGACCCCCGCGCACGAACATCTCGCGTCGGGGGTCGTGCGGCGCGTGCTCGCGTGGCTCACCGGCCAGTTTCAGACCGGCGACACGGCGCCGACGATCGTGGTGGCGACGCCTGCCGGCGAGCGCCATGAGCTCGGCGCCGCGCTGGCCGCCGCTACCGCCGCCGAGGCGGGCTGGCGCGTCGTGTATCTGGGCGCCGATCTCCCGGCCGCCGACATCGCCACCGCCGCCAGACAGACTCGCGCACGGGCCGTGGCGTTGAGCATCGTGCAGCGCGACGGCGTCCGCGGGTTGGGCAGCGAGCTCATGGCCCTCGCCCGGGAGCTCGACGGCCGGCTCCCGCTCCTCGTGGGTGGCCGCGGCCGCGATGCGCTGGCGCGGGTGATCGCCGACACCGGGGCCCACCCGTGCGCCACCCTCGCGGACTTCCGCACCTTCCTCACCACCGATCGGGAGACACGGGCATGAGCCTCGGCAGCAAGCTGGTCCAGTGGTTCGACGCCGCGCACCACGCAGCCGGAGGACCCACCGATCGCGTGGACTGGGTACGGGTGATCCCGTTCCTCGGCGTCCACGCGGCGTGTCTGGGCGTGATCTGGGTCGGGTGGAGCTGGACGGCAGTCGGCGTAGCGGCGGGCCTGTACGCCGTGCGGATGTTCGCGATCACCGGCTTCTATCACCGCTATTTTTCGCATCGGGCGTACCGGACCTCGCGCGGGTGGCAGTTCGCGTTCGCGCTGCTCGGCGCGAGCGCGTCGCAGCGCGGGCCCCTGTGGTGGGCCGCGCACCACCGCAAGCACCACCGGCATTCCGACACGGAGGAGGACGTCCATTCGCCCCGCCATCACGGCTTCTGGTGGGCCCACATGGGCTGGATCACGGCCCCGGGGAATTTCCCCACGGACCTGTCGCAGGTCCCCGATCTCGCGCGCTACCCGGAGCTGCGCTTCCTCGACCGCTACGACATCATCGTGCCCGTCGCGCTCGCCGGCGGCCTGTTCTGGGTCGGCGGGTGGCAGCTCCTGATCTGGGGCTTTTTCGTGTCGACGGTCGTGCTGTTTCACTGCACCTGCTTCATCAATTCCCTGGCGCACCAGCTGGGCCGGCGACGCTACCCGACCCAGGACGACAGCCGCAACAGCTTGTTGCTCGCACTGATCTGCTTCGGCGAGGGATGGCACAACAACCACCACTGGTACCCCGGCGCGGCGCGCCAGGGATTCCGCTGGTGGGAGATCGATCTGACCTACTACGGCTTGCGGCTGCTCGAGCGCCTGCGGGTCGTGCGCGACCTGCGACCGGTGCCCGAGCGGGTGCTGCGGGCGGCGGCGTGAGCCCCCGACCGGCGCCGAGTCCGGCGGTGGTGGTCGCCGCCGACCAGTAGCCATGCGCATCGCCATCGTCGGCTCCGGCGTCTCCGGCCTGGTCTGCGCCTATCTGCTGCACCGCGCCCACGACATCACCGTGTTCGAGGCCGCCGACCGCGTCGGCGGGCACACCCACACGGTGGACGTGGAGACCGCGAGCGGCCGTTGGGCCGTGGACACGGGGTTCATCGTGTACAACGAGGCGAACTACCCCGCGTTCACCCGCCTGCTCGCGCAGCTGGGCGTCGCCACGCAGCCCTCCACCATGAGCTTCAGCGTGCGCTGCGAGCGCACCGGGCTCGAGTACAACGGGACCAGTCTGCGCCGGATGTTCGTGCAGCGGCGCAACCTGGTGCGCCCGTCATTCTACCGCCTGCTGCGCGACATCGCGCGCTTCAGCCGCGAGGCGCCCGCCGCGATCCGCGACGGGGCCCGGGACGAAACGGTGGGCGAGTACGCCCGCCGCGCGGCGTACTCGGAGCCGTTCGTCGAGCACTACCTCGTTCCGCTCGGCGCCTCGCTCTGGTCCCAGCCGCCCGGGCGCGTGCTCGACATGCCCGCGGCGTTTCTGGTCCGGTTTCTCGATCAGCACGGCATGCTGTCGCTCGGCGCGCGCCCCGAGTGGCGCACCGTCACGGGGGGGCGGCCCGGTACGTCGCGGCGCTCACGCGCGGCTTCACGGACCGGATCCGGCTCCGTGCCCCCGCGCGCGGCGTGACCCGCGGCTACGACGGGGTGACGGTCAACGGCACGCGCCACGACGCCGTGATCTTCGCCTGCCACTCGGACCAGGCCCTCGCGGCGCTCGCCGACGCGACGCCGCTCGAGCGCGACATCCTCGGCCGGCTCCCCTATCAGCCGAACGAGGCCCTCCTCCACACGGACCGCCGCGCCCTGCCCCGGCGACGCCGCGCGTGGGGCGCCTGGAACTACCGCATCCGGCGGGAGCCCGACCGCGACGCCCCCGCGGCGATCACCTACTACATGAACGCGCTGCAAACGCTGCCCGCCGCGGAGCCGCTGTGCGTGACGCTCAACCATGGCGACGACGTCGCCGCCGAGCACGTGCTCGCGCGGCTCGTCTATCACCACCCCGTCTACACCCGGGCCGGCGCCGCGGCCCAGCGCCGCTGGGGCGAGATCAGCGGCGCCGATCGCACGCACTTCTGCGGCGCGTACTGGGGCTACGGCTTCCACGAGGACGGCGTGCAGAGCGCGCTCGCGGTCTGCCGCGGCTTCGGAGTCGCGCTGTGATCAGCGCGCTGTACCGTGGCGCGCGTGCGTCACCGGCGCTTCACGCCCGGTGCCGCACGCGTTCCGCTACCGGCTGTTCATGCTGTACCTCGACCTCGCGGAGCTGCCGGACGTGTTCGACGGCTACTGGCTGTGGTCGGCGCGCCGGCCGGCGCCGGCCTGGTTCCGGCGCGCCGATTACCTCGGCCGACCGACGTCCCGCTCGACCGCGCGGTCCGCGACCTCGTCGCGGACGCGGACCGGCCGCCGCCCCGCCGGACCGATCCGCCTGCTGACGCACCTGCGCTACTGGGGCTACGTGCTGAATCCGGTGAGCTTCTACTACTGCTTCGACGCGGACGATCGACGGTCTGGACGCGGTGGTCGCCGAGATCACCAACACGCCGTGGAACGAGCGGCACGCCTACGTGCTGCGCGCCAGCGGGGAGCCGGCGCACGGCGGGCCGAGTCGCTGCGCCGCACGTTCGCGCAAGCGGTTCCACGTCTCCCCCTTCATGGCGATGGATCACGCCTACGACTGGCGGTTCGCCGCGCCCGGCCGGCGCGCTCGCGGTGCACATGGAGAACATCCAGGAGCGGCCGCACGCGTGTTCGACGCGACGCTGGCGCTGCGGCGCGAGCCGCTCACGGGCCGCGCGCTCGCCCGCGCCCTGGTGCGCCACCCGTTCATGACGGCGGCACGGTGCTCGGCGGCATCTACTGGCAGGCGCTCCGGCTGTGGCTCCGGGGCGCCCCGTTTCACCCGCACCCGGCGAAACGCGCGTCGCCGGAGGGGCGACGGCGTGACCGTGCTCGACGCGCTCGCCCGGCGCGCGCCTCGCCGCCCGGTTCTCCCGCCTCGGCCGCCGGCACGCTGGTGCTCGACGACGGCGCTGCCGTCCGCTCGCTTCGGCGACGGCGCGCCGCACGCCCGCCTCGTCGGTGCGCGATCCGCGGTTCTACCGCGCGGTCGCGTTCGGCGGCGCACCTCGGCGCGGCGGAGGCCTACCTCGACGAGTGGTGGACCACCGACGATCTCACCGCGCTCGTCCGGCTGTTCGCGCGCAACCGGTCCGCGCTCGAGGGCCTGGAGCGCGGCTGGCCGCGCCTCACCCGGCCGCTGCGGCGCGTCGTCCACCGCCTGCGTCGCAACACCCGTCCGGGCAGCCGCCGCAACATCCGCGCGCACTACGACCTGGGCAACGAGTTCTTCGCGGAGTTCCTGGACGAGACGCTGACGTACTCGTGCGGCGTCTTCGAACGCCCCGACAGCACGCTGCGCGACGCCGCGGTCGCCAAGTACGACCGGATCTGCCGCAAGCTGGCCCTCGACCCGGACCATCACGTGCGTCGAGATCGGCACCGGCTGGGGCGGGTTCGCGCTCCACGCGGCCGGCCACTACGGCTGCCGCGTGACCACGACGACGATCTCGCCCGCGCAACACGCGCTCGCGCGGGAGCGCATCGCCGCGGCCGGACTCGCGGACCGGGTGACCGTGCTCGACCGCGACTACCGCGACCTCACCGGCCGGTTCGACCGGCTCGTCTCGATCGAGATGATCGAAGGCGTGGGCCACGAGTTCTACGACACGTTCTTCCGGAAGTGCGCGGCCCTGCTCGTGCCCGGTGGCCGGATGGCGCTCCAGGCCATCACGGTCCCCGACGGGCAGTACGACGAGGCGCGGCGCGAAATCGACTTCATCAAGCGCTACATCTTTCCGGGCAGCAACATCCCGGCCGCGGCCGTGCTGCAGCGCGCCGCGGAGCGGGCCGGACTCGCCCTGCGGCACCTCGAAGAAATCGGCCCGCATTACGCGGAGACGCTGCGACGCTGGCGCGAGAACTTCATCGCGCGCTGGGATCGCATCCGGGCGCTCGGCTTCACCGAGGAGTTCCGGCGGCTGTGGGAGTTCTACTTCTGCTACTGCGAGGGGGGATTCCGCGAGGGCGTGCTGAACGACGTGCAGATGGTGCTGGCGCGAGAGGGGTCGTGACGCGGGCCGGGCCGCATTCCGGCAGCCGGAGCGCGACCCGATGACCATCGGGCGCCTCGTCTTCCCCGCGTGGGCCGCGCTCGCGGTCGTCATGGCCCTGCTGTGGTGGCGCCAGACCCGGACCCGGAACGCCACGTCGGTGGACCTGTGGTGGTCGCTCGCGCTCGCGGCGCTCAGCCTGTGGTACGCCGCGCGCACGGCCGGGACCGCGGGCTGGATCGTGGCCGCGCTCGCCGCGGCGTGGGCCCTGCGGCTCGCCTGGCATCTGTGGCACGACCGGGTGCGTGGCCGGACCGCCGAAGACGGCCGCTATGCGGCGATGCGCGCGCACTGGGGCGCGCGCGCCGCCGCCGGGTTCTTCTGGGTCTACCAGGGCCAGGCGCTCGTCGCGACCCTGTTCTCGATCCCCATCCTCGCCGCCGTGCGGACCGCCGCACTCGACGCCTGGACCGCCGCGGGCACGCTGGTGTGGCTCATCGCCGTGGCCGGCGAGACGGTCGCCGATCGCCAGCTGGCGCGCTTCCGGGCCGATCCCGCCAACCGGGGCCGGACCTGTCGCGCCGGCCTGTGGCGCTATTCGCGCCATCCCAACTACTTCTTCGAGTGGGTGCACTGGTGGGCCTACGTCCTGATCGGACACGGCGCCCTGCTCACCTGGCTCGGGCCCGTGCTCATGTTCGTGTTCCTGTTCCGCGTCACCGGGATCCCCCACACGGAAGCGCAGGCCCTGAAGAGCCGCGGCGACGACTACCGCCGCTACCAGCGCGAGACGAGCGTGTTCGTGCCGTGGTTTCCCAGGCGAGGGGACGCGGGACGGGAGACGGGAGGCGGGTGATACTCGGACTGGGGCTGGCGCTGGCCGAGCGGGGACGGGTGCCGCTGCCGCTGCTGCGGTTTGGGGTGCGCCGGCTGCTGGCGCAGCGCCTCCGGGCCGAGCGCGGGCGCCCACGGCGCGTCGAGCCCGAGCTCGCCGCCGGTCCGCTGGCGCCCGCGCCCGACCGGGCGAACGCCCAGCACTACGAGCTGCCGCCCGAGTTCTTCGAGCTGGTGCTCGGACCCCGGCTCAAGTACAGCGGCGCCTACTGGCCGCCGGGGACGCGGGACCTGGGCGGCGCCGAGCGGGCCATGCTCGAGCTGTATATCGAGCGCGCCGAGCTCGCCGACGGGCAGCGCATCCTGGAGCTGGGATGCGGGTGGGGCAGCCTGTGCCTCGCCGTGGCCCGCCGCTTTCCCCGGGCCCGCGTGGTCGCCGTCTCGAACGCGCCGTCGCAGCGGCGCTTCATCGAAGAGCGGGCGACGCCCAATCTCCGGGTCGTCACGGCCGACGTGGCCGCGTTCGAGCCGGGGGAACAGTTCGATCGCGTCGTCAGCATCGAGATGTTCGAGCATCTGCGGAACTACCGTGAGCTGCTGCGCCGCATCGCCGGGTGGCTCTGCCCGGACGGCCGGCTGTTCGTGCATGTGTTCTGCCACCGCGAGCTCACCTATCCGTTCGAAACGAACGGCGCCGGCGACTGGATGGGCCGCTATTTCTTCACCGGCGGGCTGATGCCGTCGTTCGACCTGCTGCCGCGGTTCCAGGAACAGCTGCGCCTCGATGCGCACTGGGCGGTGAACGGAGCGCACTACGCGCGGACGGCCCGCAGCTGGCGTGAGAATCTCGAACGCCGCCGGGATGCGGTCCTCCCCGTCCTCGGCGCCGCGTACGGCGCGGCCGCCGCCGAGCGCTGGTTCCACCGGTGGCGGCTGTTCTTCCTCGCCTGCGAGGAGCTTTTCGGGTATCGTGGGGGTACCGAATGGCTGGTCGGGCATTATCGCTTCGCCCGACGGTGACGCCGTCGCACCCCGGCCGCGACCGCATCGCACCACAAGGAGACGACCCCCATGCCCCGCTCGCGCCTGCTGCTCGCTGCGCTCGCCGTTCCCGTGGCCCTGGCCGCCCCCGCCACATCGCTCGGTGCGCAGGCCCTCGACATCCACGAATGGCCGGTGCCGTGGCCCCAGACGTTCACGCGCGATCCCTACGTCGCCCCCGACGGCCGCGTGTGGATCTGCGGCATGAACGGCAACTACGTCACCGTCATGGACACGACGACGGGACAGTTCCGGCGCTACGACCTCCCCGAGCCGGCCAACCCGCACAACCTCATCGTGGACGCCAAGGGATTCGTGTGGTACGCCGGCAACCGCGGCGCCCACATCGGGCGCCTCGATCCGGCGTCGGGCCAGGTGACCCAGTATCCGATGCCCGACCCCGCGGCCCGCGACCCGCACACCCTCGCCTGGGACCCGGCCGGCGACATCTGGTTCACCGTGCAGGGCGGCAACTTCATCGGCAAGCTCACCGTGGCGACGGGGACCGTCCGCCTCGTCCCGGTCCCCACGGCCCGGGCCCGGCCCTACGGCATCGTGGTCGCGCCCTCCGGCCAGCCGTGGATCGCGCTGTTCGGCACCAACAAGCTCGCCACGGTCGATCCGGCGAGCTTCGCGCTGCGCGAGGTCACGCTGCCGCGGGCCGAGGCCCGCGTCCGGCGCCTCGTCCTGACCTCGGACGGACGGGTCTGGTACGCCGACTGGGCCGGGGGCTACCTCGGGGTGTACGACCCGCGGAGCGGCGCGTTCGACGAGTGGCGGGCCCCGGCCGCCGGGCAGTCGCGGCCCTACGCCCTGCAGGTGGACGCGCGCGACCGGCTCTGGCTCGTGGAAACGGGCGTGCAGCCCAACAGCATGGTCGGATTCGATCCCGCGACCCGCGCGTTCTTCGGCGGGACGCCGATTCCGAGCGGCGCCGGCACGGTGCGCCACATGGTGTACGACCCCGAGGTCCACGCGATCTGGTTCGGCACGGACGCGAACACGCTGGGACGTGCCCGCCTGCCGTGAGGCCGGGCGCCGCCGCCTAGCGGCGTGACGCTGCCCGTCGCACTGCTCCTCGTCGCCGCCGGCCTCGGGCTCCTCGCCGGCGGCGGCGACGTGCTGATCCGCGGCGCGACGGCGCTCGCCCGCCGCGCGCGGGTGTCACCGGCCGTCATCGGGCTGACCATCGTCGCGATGGGCACGTCGCTGCCCGAGCTGCTCGTCAGCCTTCTGGCCGCGCTCGACGGGCGGCCAGACGTGGCGGTCGGCAACGTGGTCGGCTCCAACATCTTCAACGTCGCCGTCATCGCGGGCCTCGCGGCGATGCTCCTCCCGCTCGACGTGCACGGCAACGCCGTGCGGCTCGAATGGCCCTTCATGTTCGTCGCGAGCTTCGTGGCGCTGCTCCTCGTCCGGGACGGCGCGCTGGACCGGCTCGAGGGCGGGTTTCTGCTCACCGCGCTGGTGCTGTTCACGTTCTACGTCGTGCGGGTGGCGCTGACCCAGGTGCGGGCGGACGAGGCGCAGGCCCTGGCGGCGGAAGTGGAGCAGCTCAGCCGCCGGCGGCGGCTGACGGGCGCCGCGTTCGACGTCGGGATGGTGGCGCTGGGGCTCGCCCTGCTGGCGCTCGGAGCCCGTGGGCTGATCGCGGGCGCCGTGTCCATCGCGCAGCAGGCGGGCGTGTCGGAGCGCGTGATCGGACTCACCATCGTGGCGGCCGGCACCTCGCTTCCCGAGCTCGCGACGTCCACGGTGGCCGCCGCGCGGCGCCAGGCCGACATCGCGCTCGCCAACATCATCGGGTCGAACATCTTCAACGTGCTGGGCATTCTCGGGATCACGGCGCTGGTCCGTCCGGTGCCCGTGGCCCCAGCCATCGTCGCGAGCGACATGTGGTGGATGCTGGCGTTTTCGCTGGTGCTGCTGCCGATGATGGCGCGCGCGATGCGCATCTCGCGCGCCGAGGGTGCGCTCCTCCTCGGAGGGTACGCGGTGTATCTGGGGTTGCTGCTGCGGGGCTAGCCGCCGGGGTCAGGCGTCCGGCTGCAGCGCCTGAGCGACGGTCTTGATGAGGTCCGTCAGCTCGAACGGCTTGCGCAGGGTGGACACGGCGCCCAGCAGCACGGCGTGCTCGCCGAGGTCGAGCATGCCCGACCCGTCCGCTCCCGTGATGCAGATGATCTTCACCGCCGCATCCGTGCGCCGGAGCGCGCGGATCGTCTCGATCCCGTCCTGTCCCGGCATGAAGATGTCGGTGATGACGAGATCCGCGGGGTCGGCCGCGAACTGCTGCAGGCCCCCGGCGCCGTCCGCCGCATCCGCGACCACGTGACCGGCGCGCTCCAGCGCCCGGCGCAACATCGTCCGGATCTGGGAATCGTCGTCGATCACGAGAATGCGCGCCACGCCTGCTCCTCGAGCCCGGGGTGCCCAGGGCGGTCCGCGCCCCCACCGTCGTCCGGGAGAATAGGAGGGCCGGCCACCGGCCACAAGACGCCGCCCGGCCCTAGCGCGCCCGGCGCCCCACCCTCCCCACCTGCCGATGGCGGAAGCAACCGACCAGGTGGTCGTTCACCATTCCCGCCGCCTGCATGAACGCGTAGCAGATCGTCGAGCCCACGAACGAGAACCCGCGGTCCCGCAGCGCCCGGCTCATGGCGTCGGATTCCGCGGTGCGGGCGGGCACCTGCCCCATTCGCACCCAGGCGTTGCGACGCGGGCGTCCCCCGCTGAACTGCCAGATGAACGCGTCGAACGAGCCGAACTCGCGCTGCACCGCGAGGAACGCGCGGGCGTTGCCGATCGTCGCCGCGATCTTCTGCCGGTTGCGGACGATGCCGGCGTCGCCGAGCAGCCGCGTCACGCGCGCGGGCGTGTACCGGGCGATCCGCGCGGCGTCGAATCCATCGAACGCGTGGCGAAACGCCTCGCGTTTCTTGAGGATGATCGCCCACGACAACCCGGCCTGGAACGCGTCGAGCACCAGGAACTCGAACAGGCGCGTGTCGTCGTGCAGCGGCACGCCCCACTCGGTGTCGTGGTACACCTCCATCAACGGATTGCCGGCCGCCCACGCGCAGCGCTGCGCCGGACGGCGACGGGCCTGGGGCATCGGTCGCCTCGGGATCGCGAGGCCGGAAATGAAACCGCGGCCGCCGCCGCGCCGCTACGGGCCCGGGCTCCGGCGACGAGGTTATCCGTAAATCGTGGTGCGAAAGCGGGTTACGGGAATACAGCAGACACTTGCATTATCTCTACAAGACATATACAATACTAGTACATTACATCGTCGGCGCTGACACCCGACGCGGCCCCGACCACGACACTTTCGGAGGAACTGACCGTCATGCATCGCTGCTCGTCGCGGCACTCGCCGCCTTCACCCTGCCCCTCCGCGCCACGCCCGCCGCGGCGCAGGATCGCCGCGTCGCACTCGAGGTCCGGGGCGGCTTCAACGTCCCGACGTTCGACATCGCCGACATCGCCAAGGCCGGCCCGAGCTTCGGCGCGGGCATCGCCTATCGCGTGACCCCCCGCCTGTGGCTGATGGGCGACGCCGACTTCGGCACGCACGACCCCAAGCTCGGCACGGGAGACATCAAGGTCTATCACTTCATCGGCAAGCTCGGCTACGACCTCACCGCCGGCCGCGAGGGCCCCTGGTCGATCCTGATCAACGCCGGGGCCGGCGCGATGACCTTCGATGCCGGCGGTCAGAGCTTCACCTACCCCGCCATCAACGTCGGGGCGAAGATCGCCTACCGCGTCAGCCCGCAGTTGGCGGTGGTGCTGAGCCCGCAGGGCGACATCGCCTTCAGCAAGAAGGACGAGCTCACGACGACCAACGCCTGGGTGTGGCCGTTCGCGGCCGGGCTGCGCGTCACCTTCTGACGGCCGCCGGCACCCGCACAACAATCGAGGGCAGGTGGCCGTTTCCGGCCACCTGCCCTCGTCGTGCGAATCCCGGCACCCGTCAGTTCGGCGCGTGCACCCGCGGACCGCCGTAGTCGCGCTGGCCGCCGATCGTCGGGCCGGCCAGCTGTAGGTCACCCCGGTCGTTGTCGATGGCGGCGACCACCTGCCGGACCGAGCCCGCGAACGGCTGTGGCCGTCCGCTGCGACCAAAGGGATCGGTGTACCACACCGTCGGCCCGCCGCGGTTGCGGATCACGTTGTCGTTGATGTCCACCTGGCGCCGGACCCCGTTGAACGGCGAGCGCGGGTCGTCGAAGGTGACCCCGGTAACGGTGCCGCCCGCCGTGGCCTCTTCGCAGTCGCCCCCCTGCGCCCGATTGCCGTTCGCCATGACCTCGTAGCACAGATCGATGGGGCGGCCGACCAGCGCCGGCTGCGACGCGTCGTGGAACCGGCTCGGCCGGAAGACCTGATAGTACGGGTTGAAGAAGACCAGGGTGTGCCCGTCCTCCGTCCGCAGGCTATTGGACGTCTGCCAGCTTTCCCGCAGCACGCCGAAGTTCGAGTTCTGGCCGGCGGGCCGCAGTATCTCCTGCTCGACACAGAAGCGGTCCGGAATGATCCGCACCCCGCCGCCGTCGGGTGAGTTCGCCGGCGTCGGCGGTCCCACCGACACGGTCACCCGGTCACAGGAGCGCTCGAACTGCCCCGGGGTGCCGATGGCCGCCATGATGGTGACGTGCATCGCCGTGCCGTCGGTGCAGCTCAGGTGGTACACCAGCTCGTGCAGGTTGTTGGTGAACGCGTCCTTCGAATGCGATCCCTGGTGGAGCTTCGTGAGCAGATCGCAGCGGACGTCGAAGATGGCGTTCGCGGCGTCCGAGCCGAAGCGCATCGCGATGCCGTTCTCCCACTCTATCTTGTGACCGACGTGATCCTCGTGCCGCATCCCGCTGGGATCCCACACATCGAGCGCGTCGTTGGCGAGGCCGAAGGGGATGTCGCCCACCGCCCGGTACAGGGCGGAGCCGCGCGGGTCGCGCCCATGGTCGTGCCCGTAGCTGCAGCTCGTCTGGGGATCGGCCGGCGGATGCCATGTGGGATACAGCTTGCCGTCGGCACCCACGACGGCGAAGCCGTTGTGTTGCGCCACGGTGCAGTCGTCCCCCGGCGCCGGCGCCCAGATGCCGTACGCCCGGCCGAACCCGTTCGGCGCGACGGGCGCCCCCGGGACGGCCGTGCCGTCGCACCCCAGCACGCCGATCGCCGTCGTGACAGCGACCAGCCGCATCATGCTCACAGTCATCCCACTACCTCCGCATCAGCGGGGCCAGCCACGGCGGCCCCGTCGGCCGTTCCGGTCCCATCATGTACCGGCCGGCCGGCCGGGCGTCGGTGACGGCCGTCACGGGGGGCCGGGGCGCGTGTTTTCGGGGATTGCGCGGCGCCGCGCGATTCCCTACACATGCGAGCGCCATGCGCACTTCGCCCTTCGGGCGCCTCGCCGCCCTCGCCGCCGCCGCCGTTCTCAGCGGTACCGTATCGCGTTCCGCCGTCGCGCAGACGGGCTCCGACGGATTCTGGCTCGAGCTGGGCCTCGGCCCCGGATGGGCGCGGGTGGGCTGCAACATCTGCGACGCGGGCCGCGCCACGGGCGTGTCCGGTCATGTCGGGCTCGGCGGGCAACTGGGATCGCGGGTGCGGCTCGGGGCCGAGGTCGATGCCTGGACCAGCCGCGCGGATGGCGTGCGGGAACGCCTGGTCGGCCTCGCCGCCGTGGCGACCTGGCGCCCGGCCCCTGGCCGCCCGCTGCGCGCGAAAGTGGGAATCGCGTACGTCACATACCGGGTGGATGATGACGTCGATGTCGTGACCGCGTCGGGCATCGGTCCGGTGGTCGGCGTCGCGTACGAGTGGCGCCTGAGCCCGCGCGTCGGGCTGGGGCCTTATGCGACGCTGATGATCGGCACCATCGCGGGGCAGGTGTCGTTCAACGGGGCCACAGTCCAGGACGCGGCCAACCTCAACCTGCTCCACCTCGGGCTCGTCGCCAGCTGGCGCTGAGTCAGTACCCCGCGCCGAGCGCCAGTCCCACCACCAGACTCCGCGGCAGGCCCGGCTCGAACGCAACGGCCTCGCCGTCGACGTATTCCGGATTGAGGAACGCCGACGCGACGTAGGACCGGTCGAGCACGTTGTGGACGGTGACGAATCCGCCCAGCGTCCAGCTCCCGACGACTCGCAGCGGGCGGTCCGTCCGTGCGGTGACGCTCACCACGATCCATCCGGGGACGGACACGCGGTTGGCATCGTCGGCGTACCAGCGCGATTGCCCCTGGGCGGTGAGCTGCGCCCCGACGGGCCGGAGCGCGGGCGGCGCGACCCCGATGCGGACGGCCCACGTGAAGGCGGGAACCCCCACGACCCGGTTGTGGGAATAATCGGCGACCGCCCCGGGGACGCCGTAGTGGACCGAGTCCACCGCGTACGCGGTGTAGCGGTGGTCCGCCCAGGCGAGCGCCGTCTGCACTGACGTGCCGGCGGCGAGCTCGAGGCGCAGTCCCGCTTCGACGCCGGCGCGCCGCGCACGTCCCGCCGTGAAGTAGAACCGTCCTCCCTGATACGGCACGATCTCGTTACGCGCCGCCGTCACGTACAGCGCGACGTCGTAGGCGACGGCGCGGACCGCTCCCCGTTCCCCGCGCACGAGCGCGTGCTTCGTACCGATCTCGTAGGTCGTGGAGCGAATGGGGTCGAGGAGCGGATTCAGGCCCGTGACGGTGTCCTGCCCGAACGTGCCCGCCGGGGTCGTCTCGTTCCCCGCCGGGGCCTCGATGCCCCCGCCGGCGGCGGCATACACGGCGTGGCGGGGGCCCAGGCGGTAGGTGACCCCCAGCTTCGGCGTCACGCCGGCGAACGATTTCGCCGCGGTGAGCCGCGGCTCGAGGTGATCCTCGTACGCGTAGCGGATCTCGTCGTACCGGGCGCCGGCGCTCAGCACCAGTCGCCCGCCGAGGGCGAGGTCGGCCTGGGCGAACGCGCCGTAGTTTCCCGCACCCTCGCGCCGATCGCTCCGCAGCGTGTCGCCACGGGTGCCGTCGGACGCCAGCGCGTAGAAGAGAATGGCCCCATCCTGATAGGCCACGTCGGCGCCCGCCTGGAGCGCTGCGCGCGCGCCCGGGCCGATCGCGAAGCCCGCCAGATATGCCACGCTGCCGCCCACGTGATACCGGGTGAAATCACGGAACGTGCCGCGCTCGGACCGTTGGAGGAATTTGGGATTGACGAACAGCAGCGCCGTGACGGCCCGCTCGGCCCCGGATCGGTGCGTGAGCGACACCCCCAGACGCCCGGTGGTGTTCTCGCGGCGCTCATCGCGCGCCGCGTAGATCGCGTTCGCCTGACGCGGATCGGTCGCCAGCTGCGCCCGGGTGAGCGGTCCGGGAATCTCGAAGTCGTTCACGCTCGCCACGGCGAAGACCCCGACGTCCGTACGATCGGCGAGCGGGGCCGTGAGCGAGACGTTGAGCACGGCGCGACGGGCGGCGGCGTGCGCCCGCCAGCCGCGCGATCGCGTGTGACTGAACGCCGCCGCGACGCGCCCGGGCCCGAGGGCCGTGGCGCCGACCAGGCGGCCCCGCCGCAGGCCGAACGACCCGCCGTCCCAGGCGGCCTCGAGCAGGTGGCGCTCGAACACCGGCACGGTAGACACCGCGATCACGCCCCCCGCGGCGTTGCCCCACACCGCCGACGCGTTCGAGCGCACCACCTCGACCGACCGGGCGAACCCCAGCTCGACCTGATCGAAGGAGGTCCGGCCGTCCGGCTCCGTTTCGGGAAACCCGTCCACGAGCACGCGGATGCCGCGGGAGGTGCCGCTGTTCGATCGATCGCCCGCGCCCCGCGCCCCGAAGCCCCGGATGACGATGCGCACGTCGCTCGTCCCATAGCGCGACGACGCGATCACACCCGGCACCAGCGTCAGGGCGTCGTCGAGCCCGAAACCGCGGGTCCCGGCGAGATCGCGCCGTTCCACACGGGTGATCGCGAGCGGGACGAGCAACGGGTCGCGGCCGTCGCGCGTCGCGGTGACGGTGAGCGGCCGCAGCACCACCGTATCGCGGCCCGACGTGTCGGGCTGCTGCGCGGCGAGCGCACCCGCCAGCACGACCGATCCCGCGGCCACGGCGAACGCATTCATGGCGGGAGACGTTAGGCGGCATCCTGCGCCCCTTCAAGGGCGCTTCACCCCCCCTTCACGCCGCGCCCGTGATGTTGCGGGCGAGCCTAGGAGGATCCGTGCCGACCGAGACATCCCACGACCGCGCGTTCCAGGTCTCCCTGACGCTGCGCGATGGCTTTCGCATGGGGGCGGACTTCGGCCTGCCCGACGTGCCGCCGCTGCAATTCGACGAGCCGGTGCCGTTGGGCGCCGGAGCCGGCCCCAACGCCGCGCGCGTACTCGCGGCCGCCGTGGGCAACTGCCTCGCGGCGAGTCTGCTGTTCTGTCTGCACAAGGCCCGCGTCGACGTGAGCGCGCTGCGCGCGACCGTGGACGCGACGATGGCGCGCAACGAGCGGGGACGCCTGCGGATCTCGGACCTGCGGGTGCGGCTCGAGCCGGTCGTGCCAGCGGAGCAGCACCCGCGAATGCAGCGCTGTCTCGCGGTGTTCGAGGACTATTGTCTCGTGTCGCAGAGTGTGCGGCAGGGCATCGCCGTCGCAACGGCGGTCGAGCCGGTCGCGGCCGAGGCGCTTGCGGCGGAGGCGCGGTGAGCCCGTCCGGTCAGTGCACCACGCTCGCGAGCCGGTAGGCGACGCTCGCGAGCCCGGCCGACAGGAGCGTTCCCCAGACGAGGTCCACGGCAGCCACGACGAGTGGGAATCCGCGCACCGTGGCGAGGTTGGTCAGATCGTAGGTCGCGTACGCGACGAGCCCCAGCAGCGCCCCCAGCACGGCCGCCCGGCCGGGAGACTGCCGCTCGAGCGCGGGCAGGACCGCGAGCACGAGTACGCCGGCGACGAACAGCAGATAGAACCCGACGGCGGCCCACCACTGCACATCCGGTCGCAGCAGCGCGCCGAGCTGCCGCCGATAGAAGCCGCGCGCCACCACGCCGAGCCAGACGGCGTCGGCGACGAGCAGCACGGGCAGCGTGGCGGCGTACAATTTCAGGAACGCGCCCAGGGACATGAGAGTCTCCGGTTATCTGGGGAGCCGCCGGCGAGCGTCGTACGGGAAGATATCGACGATCTCGCCCGCCGCGAATCGCGCTTGCATGTCGCGCCAGTACGCCGCCGTGAGCAGATCGCCATGGGCCGCGAGGAACGCCTCGCGCACGGTCCCATGGAAGGGGACGAAGCGTGCCAGCTCCTCCGGGAACACGTCGTCCGGCCCGACCGCGAACCACGGCTCGTCGGCGAGCTCCTCTTCCGGTGTCCGCGGCTCCGGTAGATCCCGAAAGCGACATTCGCTCAGTAGCTGCAGCTCGTCATAGTCGTAAAACACGACCCGGCCGTGGCGGGTCACGCCGAAGTTCTTGAGCAGCAGGTCGCCCGGGAATACTCCCGTGGCCGCCAGGTCCCGGATCGTCTGCCCGTACTCCAGCGCCGCGTGCCGGGCCACCGCCTCGTCGGCCTCCCGCAGATAGACGTCGAGCGGCTGCACGCGCCGCTCGGTGTACAGGTGCCCGATCACGACCTGATCGCCCTCGAGCCGGACCGTGCGGGACGCCGTCTCCAGCAGCTCGGCGAGCACCCCGCGGCTGAAGCGGACCCGGGGAAACGCGAGTCCCTCGAACGCCTGCGCGTCCACCAGCCGGCCGGCCCGGTCGTGCGCCGCCACGAGCTCGTAGCGCCGGGTCACCTGCGCCCGCGTGGTCCGCTTGGGCTGGGGGAACGTATCGCGGATCACCTTGAACACGACGTCGAACCCCGGCAGCGCGAACACGGCCATCACCATCCCCGACGCGCCCGGCGCCCGCTCGAAGCGACCGTCGGTGCGCAGGAGGTGCCGCTGCAGGTCACGGTACAGCTCGGTCTTGCCGTGTTTGAGGTGGCCCAGCGCCGTGTACAGCTCGCCCACCGGTTTGACCGGCAGCAGCGAGCGGAGGAAGTCGATCACCTCGGCCGGCCGGGGCACGTCGGCGTGGAAGTACGAGCGGGTGAAGCTGAAGACGATGGACACGTCGGCCTCGGTGAGCAGCACGGCGTCCACCACGATGCCCTCGGCGCCGTGCACCAGCGCCAGCACCAGCGGCATCACCCGGTTTCCGCCCCGCACCCGGCCCACGACGTACGCCCCCTTGCGCCGGTAGAACACAGCGTCGAGCACCTCGATCTCCTCGGGCGGCAGGGGTGCCTTGCCGGCCTCCCAGTGCGTCGCGATCTCCTCGGCGACGAGCCGCGCATCCCGCTCCGCATCCGCGAGTGGCGCGGCGAATCCGCACGCGTCGAGCACGGACCGCACGGCGCCGCTGATGCTCGGATCGATCGCATGCGTCGCGTACGAGCGGCGCGCCGTGAGCACCGGCACCCGCTCGAAGTGGAAATCGAGGTACTCGATCGCCGGGTTGATGCCGACGGTGCGCATGATGCGCCGCGTCACGGAGTTGAAGAAGGTCTCGCCGATTTCAGCCGCGGGATGGCCCAGCACGGCCTGCGAGTGCGCCGCCCGCAGGGCAGCCCACGCGGGCTCGTCCCGGACCCGCTCGCCGAGGAGCGCTCGCATCTCCGCCACCACCGGGGCGAGGCGCCGGGAATAGAGGTCCAGGCGCTCGCGGGCGTCCGCCAGGACGCCGGGCCAGTCGCGCCGCTCGAAGCGGTGCTTCGCCCGGCCGGTGACCGCGAGAAAATCGCGGTGGTAGGCTTCGAATCCCTGGTGGATGATGGTCGCGCCGCGCTCGGCGAGCGCCGCCTGCTCGGCTGTGGTCATCGGCCGTGCAGTCTGGCTCGCCGGTCACGGCGCCGCAAGATGCGACCCGGCAGGCGGATATGGGCCGGCGGAGAGGCGCCCGCCTTGCTTTGGGCCATGAATGTTGGATCTTGGGGGCAGTCCGGCATACGCGGGGAGTGCACGGCGATGGGATGGCGCGAGCGCTTGTCTGGAGCACTGCAGCGATTCGGTCTCAGCAGCATCCGCCGCCAGATTCTGGCGTTCGCGGTGCTGGCGGCGCTCATTCCCGCGGTGACCGTCGCGTGGCTCGCCTACGAGCAGAGCAAGCGATCGCTCGTCGAGAAGACGGCCGAAGAGCTCTCGGCCACGAGCTCCCAGGCGGCGCGTGAGCTCGGGCTCTGGCTGAAGGAGCGGCTGTACGACCTGCGGGTGTACACCGGATCGTACGAGGTGGGCGAGAACCTGCAGCGCGTGACCCAGGCGTCCGAGCGGGGCTCCCGCGCGCGGCTCACGGGTTACCTGGACGCGGTACGCGGACGGACCGGCGACTACGAGCTGCTGGCCGTGACCGACGGCCGCGGACGGGTGGTCGCCGCGAGCGGGAGCCGCCGGGGGAGCGAAGCGGCGGCGCTTGGCACCCTGCCCCCGCAGTGGCTGGCGGCGATCCAGCAGAACCTGACGGTCGTGGGCGACGCGTTCTGGGACAGCGCCGCGGCGAAACCGGTGGTCACGTTGGCTGTCCCCATCGCCCGCGGTGAAGGCCCGATCCTCGGCGCCCTCGCGGCAGAGTTCAGCCTGGCCAGCGCGGTCGAGGTCCTGAGCGGCTTCGCGCCGAACGGCAGCCGCGAGGCCATCGTCGTCACCGAAAGCGGGCAGCTCGTGATCACGTCGCACGAGAACGCCCCCGCGCTCATGGCGGCCCAGCTGCCCGCCAAGGCCTTCGCCGAATTGACCGCGCGGCCGGGCGAGCAGATCCAATACCGCGCGCCCAGCGGGCTGGAGGTCGTGGGGATTCTGCGGCCCGTCCCGGGCGGCGCCCGCTGGGCGGTCGTCGCCCAAGTGCCGATGGCGGCCGCGTTCGCGCAGGTCGCCCGCCTCCGCAACACGGCGATCGGCATCGTCATCGCGCTGGTGCTCGGTATCGGCCTGCTCGCCTACCGGCTGGGGCTGTTCGTCGTGGGCCCGCTCGACCGGCTCACCGCGGGCGCGAAAGCCGTGGCCGGCGGCGATCTTGCCATCGAGGTCCCGGCGACCGAAGGCGGCGAGATGGGGTACCTCGCCCGGGTATTCAACGACATGGTCAAGCGGCTGCGGGAAAGCCGTGACGAGCTGGAACGGCTGTCCATCATCGACGCGCTCACCAAGCTCTACAATCGGCGTTACTTGATGACCCGGCTGGATGAGGAAGGGCGCCGCGCCCGGCGGGTCGACCGGCCGTTCAGCCTGCTGATGATGGACGTGGACCACTTCAAGAAAGTGAACGACACCTACGGCCACCAGGCGGGGGACGAGGTCCTCGCGGGCGTCGCGGCGGTGCTCCAGGAGTCCACCCGGGAAGTGGACTGCGCGGCGCGCTACGGCGGCGAGGAGTTCGTGATGCTGCTTCCCGAAACCCCGATCGCGGGGGCCCTGGACGTGGCCGAGCGGATCCGCACCCGCCTCGCCCAGGAGACCTTCCCCGGCGGCGCGGTCACGCTGAGCATCGGGGTCGCGGAGTTCCCGGCCGATGGGGAAACGCCGGAGTTCGTGCTGCGCGCGGCCGATGCCGCCCTGTACCGCGCGAAACGGGACGGGCGCGACCGCGTGACGCGCGCGGTGCGCGGCCGGTTCTCGCAGGACGTCAAGGCGCAGGATCCCAAGGCGCTCCGGGGGAAGGGGGCGCGCTCGTCGGAGGGCGCCGAAACGCCGGGCTAAGTGCCGCCGTCCGTCCGCCGCCCCACCAGGTTGTAGTACACCCAGCCGCTCCGCCCCGCCCCGTCCCGCACGCGCACCCATTCCGGCACGCGCGACACTCCCGTGAGTGCGACGCCCGCGTCCACGGTGAACGACACCCGGAAGTTGGTGCCCGGCCCCTCACGCACGTTCGCCCGCGCGGTGGCTCGGAGCGGCACAGGCACGGCGAACGCCGTCTCGCCGGGGCGCGCACCCCCCGCCGCGTCGCCCAGCCGCCCCCGGCCGGCCGACGCGACCACCTTGACCTGGTTCGCGAGATACAGCGCGCCGCCATAGTTCTGCTTGCCGAACTCTGCCGTGCTCTCGTCGAGCAGCCGACGGGCGAACCCGAGCTCGGGCGCCTGCGCGTCGCGACTGCGCAGGGTCTGGATCGCGATGTCCGCCTCCGCCAGCGCGGAGGCCGCCTCGGCACGCGACGCCGTCGTCTGGAGTCGCGCCAGGGAGCGGACCACCTCGCGACGCGTATCATCGAGGCTCGCTTCCAACCGCTCGATCTGCGCGTCGCGCTCGAGCAACCGCATCTCGAGCTCGGCAACGCGCCGCTGCGCCTCGGGATCGGGGACGCTCACGCGGATCGTGTCCACCCGTACGGGCGTCCCGGGCGGCGGCCCTGGCGCGGGCGCCTGATCCTGGCGCGCGGCCGTTCCGCCCGAGCACGCGACCAGGCCCGCGAGCACCAGAACTGCGGAAACCACGACGGTTGGCGACACCATGCACGATACGCCGGGAAGAGAGGACCGGCTCCAAGGTGGTATACCGCGCCCCGGAGGGCAACGGGCAGCCTCCGGCGTGCGCCCGCGTAGCTTTATCGGATGCCCGAGCTGCCGGACGTCGAGCTCTACCTCCGCGCGCTCCAGCCCCGGATCGGTGGCCAGCTCCTCGAGGAGGTCCGGGTCGCGACCCCGTTTCTGGTGCGCACCGTCGAGCCCCCCCTGGCCGCGGCGGCCGGCCGGCGCGTGACGGCCCTGCGCCGGGTCGGGAAGCGGCTCGTGTTCGCGCTCGAGCCGGACCTGTTCCTGGCCCTCCACCTGATGGTCGCGGGCCGGTTGCGCTGGCGGCCGCGCGGCGCTGCGGTGCCGGGCCGGATCGGCCTGGCGGCGCTCGATTTCCCGACCGGGACCGTGATCCTCACCGAGGCCGGCACCACGCGGCGTGCTGCACTGCACCTCGTGCGCGGCGAGATGGCGCTCGCCGCGCTCGACCGCGGCGGTGTCGAGCCCCTCACCGTCACACTCGACGCGTTTCGTGCGGTGCTGCGCCGGGAGAACCACACCCTCAAGCGCGCGCTCACCGATCCGCGCATGCTCAGCGGCATCGGCAACGCCTATTCCGACGAGATCCTGCACGCCGCCCGGCTGTCGCCGCTCGCGCTGACGGCAACGGTGTCCGACGCCGAGCTCGACCGCCTGCACGCCGCGATGCGCGCCACGCTGACGGCGTGGATCGAGCGCCTGCAACGCGACGCGGGGGACGCGTTCCCGGACAAGGTTACGGCGTTCCGGGAGGGCATGGCCGTGCACGGGCGATTTCGCCGGCCGTGTCCGGTCTGCGGGGCGCCGGTGCAGCGCATTCGGTACGCGCAGAACGAGGTGAACTACTGCGCCCGGTGTCAGACCGGCGGCCGGGTGCTGGCCGACCGCGCGCTGTCCCGCCTGTTGCGCAGCGACTGGCCGCGCTCGCTCGAGGATTGGGATGCCCGGCTCGGGGGGAGACCGGCTGAGCCCCGGCCGACGTGCCGCGGTGGCGTGGAACGCGCTGTGGACGCTCGCGGCGCTCGCGGCCTGGCTCGCCTTCGCGTGGCTCGCGGCGGGGTGGTGGGCCCTGCCCCTGCTCGCGGCGGCCCACGGCGTGGACGGCTGGCGCGTCGCCCGGCGGGAGCGCCCGCGGCGGGGCGCGCCGGGTCCGCGCCATTACGGCACGGCCGCCGCCTGGGTGCTCGCCGCCGTCGCGCTGGCCACGCTCGCCGGCTACCGGCCCGACTGGCTGGTCGGGGGCGGGCTCGCGCTGTCGGCCTTGCTGCGCTGGCGGGACGAGCCCCGGCTCCCGGTCGCTGCGGGACCCGGCGGCGCGTAGGTTCCTCCCATGCACACCTCCTGGCTGCTCGCCCTGCTCGCGCTTCCGGCCGTCGTCACCGCCCAGATGCCGGCGGCGCCCCGCGTCCCCCCACCCGACGGATTCCGGGTCTTCCTCATCACCGACATGGAGGGGCTCGCGAGCGTCGTGTTCAATCGCGAGATCATCTCCGGGTACGAGGGCGAGCGGTACCGCAACCAGTCCAGTCCGGACTATTGGGACCACTACCGGGGACTGTTCACCCGGGAGGTGAACGCGGCGATCGCAGGGGCGCGGCGGGGTGGCGCGCGCTCGTTCGTGGTCAACGAGGGCCACGGCGGCAACCTGTTCGCCAGCCTGCTGCCCTGGGAGCTCGACACGGCGGCGCTGCTCGTCCGCGGCTGGCCCAAGCCGATGGTGATGTCGACGGGGCTCGACTCGAGCGCCGGCGCGCTGTTCTTCATCGGGGCGCACGCCAACGCCGGAAGCCCCGGCGTCATCTCGCACACCTATGCGTTCGACCGCTTCACCGTCAACGGCCGCGTGCTGAACGAGACGGGGATCAACGCGCTCGTCGCGGGCGAGTACGGCGTGCCCATCGTGCTGGTGTCGGGCGACGACGTGGTGATCCGCGAGGCGCGCGAGCAGCTCGGTCCGGGCGTGATCGGGGTCGTGACGAAATGGGCCGTCGGCCGCAGCGCCGCCGTCACGCTCAGCCCGGCGGTGGTGCGGCAGATGCTCGCCGACTCCGCCGCCGTCGCGGTCGCCCGCGCCCTGCGCCGCGAGTTCCGGCCGTTCACCCTCGAGAAGCCGTATCGCGTCGAGTTCGCCCTCCGCCGCAGCTACCCCGCGGAGCTGATCGCGCCGATCGACACGCTGTCCGGCTTCACGCTGGAGAAGACGGGCGAGCGCGCGTTCCGCTTCGTCACGAGCGACGCGCGCGAGATGGCCCGATTGCTGGACGCGATCGAGCTGGTCGTGCTGCGGTAGGCGGACGCCGCCGCTACGGCCCGGGGCGACCCTCCCCGCCCGCGATTCGCGCCCGCGCGGCGGTCCCGCGGACACCGACGCCCTTCACGCCGGGCGGCAGCCGCGCGGGCAGGAATCCCGCCGGCCGACCCTGCCGCCCACCGCGCGCCGACGCGGCACCGGCCGCCACCACCGACCCGCCGATCGTCACCGTGTACGCCCCCGTCTCGCCGGCGACCGCCGTCCCGAAGTCGGCAAAATAGAAACCGAATCGGGGAGAAACGAAGCTCACGTACGCCGTCGGGTTGCCGGCGGCACTGTCGTCGTTGGCCGCGACCACCGTGTCGGCGAAGATGTCGTACACGTACAGGAACGGATTCACGGCGCCCGACGCCATCCGGATCTGGATGGTGTCGTTGGTGGCGAGCGCGAACACCAGGCGGTCGGAATAGAACGTGCTGCCGGTGGTCGTATCGACGCAGTCGGTGATTTCCACCATCTCGCCGATTGCCAGGGCGCCCGCGCCGAAGACCACCCGACACGCGCGGAGCGTCGCGGCGCGCGCGTCCGCGCGCACGGTGTAGGGACCCGTCGTCACCGGGTCGAATGAGCTGGCGCCGAACACGTAGCTGCCCGCGCCCAGAAACGCCTCGAGGAAGGAATTGGTAACCACGCCGAGTGAGTCGTCGTTGACCCCGATGTTCGTGCCGGTCGTCGCGCTGAACAGGTCCAGCCACGTGTCAAACCCCGCCGCCATGCGGACGTACACGCTCTGCTGGGACCCGAGCGTGAGGTCGTAGTAGTCGTAATAGAACGTCGCGCCGAGATCCACGGCGCAATCCGACGGGCTGAGCGTGCCGCTCGCGGTCTGTCCAAAGGTGTAGGGAGCGACGTACTGGCACGGCGGCACGCCCGTGGCGAGGAACGACACGGGGGTAGCCCCCGAGATGCTGGCGGTGATCGTGGTATTCCCCGCAGCGCCGGGCGTGAAGGCCGTGGAGGCCTCACCGGCGACGTCGGTCGTGGACGACGGCGGGTTCGCCTGGCCGGAGCCGGCCGTGACCGCCCACGCGACGATCCCGCCGCCGTACGGCTGGCCATCGGTGCCGAGGAGGCCCACGCGCAGCGGTTCGGCCAGCGCACCGCCCACGGGCCCGGTCTGGCTGTCCCCGGACACCCGGGACAGGGCGGCCGGCCCGATCGCGGTCAGCGCGAACGTCGCCACCGCGCCGCCCGGGACCGCGCCGGTCACCGTGACCGCGCCGGAGATTCCGCCGAGGGTCACGGTGGTGGTGGCCACACCGCTCGCGTCCGACTGCGAGGACGACGGATTGAGCACCGCGGCGCCGGCCGTCACGACCCACGTCACGGCGACGCTCGCGGCCGGCGTGCCGTCGGTGCGGGTGACGCGCGCGGTGAGCGGCGCGCCGAGGACGGTGTTGAGGTGACCGCTCTGGCCACTGCCCGACTGCACGGCGACGAGGAACGCAACGGCGCCCGAGTCGCCGCCGCAGGCCGCGAGGGTCGACATCAGGATGGCGGCGGCGAGACGGGATCGGGGACGTCGCATCGGAACACTCTCGAGCGAAGGCACGCTGCAATGTGAATGGTCGGCTGCCCTCGCGGAAGGGCGCGCCCCGCGGGATGGGGTGCTTGCGGCGGCGGCCAGGGCACGCTCCCTTCTGCAACGTCCGCCATGCCCTGGCCCGCTCGCTCACGCTCGTGACGCCGCCCCCTGCCCGTCGCGGATTCGCCCGACTGGCGGTCTTCGGACCGGGCATGCTCGTGGCGGCCACCGGTGTGGGGGCCGGCGATCTGCTGACGGCGAGCCTGGCGGGCTCCCGCCACGGCCTCACGCTCCTGTGGGCCGCCGTGATCGGCGCCCTCCTCAAGTGGTTCCTGACCGAGGGCGTTGCCCGCTGGCAAATGGCCACCGGCACCACGCTCGTCGCGGGCGCGGTGCGCCACGGCGGCCGCTGGGTGCAGTGGGTGTTCCTGCTGTACCTCCTCCCCTGGGCGTTCTTTACGGGCGGCGCCCTCGCGAGCGCGTGCGGCGTCGCGGGGACGGGCCTCCTGCCGCTCGCCCGCGACCTCCGGGTCTCGAAGATCGGGTGGGGCATCGCCCACGCCGCCCTGGGTGGACTGCTCGTGTGGCGCGGCGGATTCCGGCTGTTCGAGCGGCTGATGGCCGTGTGCGTCGGCCTGATGTTCGCGAGCGTCGTGCTCACCGCGGCGCTGGTCCGCCCCGACTGGTCGGCCTTGCTCGCCGGGCTGCTCGTCCCTCGCGTCCCGCCCGAGGGGACCGCCTATACCCTCGGCGTCCTGGGCGGCGTCGGCGGGACGGTGACCCTGCTGTCGTACGGCTACTGGATACGGGAAAAGGGCCGCGCGGGCCTGCGCGGGGCGCGCGACAGCCGGCTCGACCTCGCGGGCGGCTACTGCATGACCGCGCTGTTCGGGGGCGCGATGATCATCATCGGCTCGGGCGTGGCGCTGCGTCAGGGACCCACCGCCGCGCTCGAGCTCGCGAACCAGCTCGGCGTGGCGATGGGACCGCTGGGCCGCTGGATTTTCCTGGTCGGATTCTGGGGCGCCGTGTTCTCGAGCCTGCTCGGCGTGTGGCAGAGCGTTCCGTACTTGTTCGCGGAATTCGTCGCGCTGGCGCGTGCCCCGGGCGCGGTCGCCGGCGACATGACGACGAGTGCGCCTTACCGGGCGTTCCTGGTGTTTCTCTCGACCGCCCCGCTCGTGCTGTTGTGGACGTCGCTCGAGCGCGCGCAGCTGCTCTATGCCGTGTTCGGCGCGCTGTTCATGCCGTTGCTCGCGCTCGCCCTGCTCGTCATGAACACGAACGCGGCATGGGTCGGGCGCGAGCTGCGCAGCGGGTGGGTGACGAACCTCGCCCTGCTGGTCACGCTGGCGCTGTTCGCGTACGTGGGGGGTGGCGAGGCGCTCGAGGCGATCCGCCGGTTGCTGCGATAATTCGACGGGTGGTGGGGCTCGAGGTCAGGGCCGGCGGCCGGGCGCCTCCCAGATGAGAAAATCTCCCGGCTGAATCACCGTTCCGCGCGCGGCGAGCGCCACCACGCGCCCGGTCGAGAGCGCCTGCTCGGTGCCGGCGATCTGGATGCGCGCGAGCACCGTCTTGCGCCACCCGATGCGCTCGCCGGTGGTCGGGTGGGTCAGGGCATCGCCGCGGCGGAACACCACGAACGCGTCGCCCGCCTTGACCCCGTAGCGCTCACCCAGATCCGTCGTGACCTCGTCCCCGTCGGCCGTCACGACCATCCCGACGAGCGGGGCGGCGTTGGCGACCAGATGAGCCACCGAGTCGAGCGCCGCCATCGCGGCGTTGGCGTAGAGCGGATCGTAGTCCGTCGGGCCGCTCACGATCCGGCCGTCGGCGGTCGTGATGATCTTCGCCTCGGCGGCGGCCTCGGCAGTGCGCGTGATCGCGATCTGGCCGCTCCCGGTGTGCACCGCCCGTACGTCCACCGCGACCTCGATGCGCACCAGGTCGTAGGAGAACTTGTCGAGTGTCTGCTGTGTGGCCTTGGTCACGACGCCGTGGACCACCAGCTCCGCCCCCAACAGCCGGCCCACCTGCACCGCCGTCGCGGGATCGACCATCCCGCCTTGCTGGAACTCCTGCTCCCGCCGCAGGTCGGCCACGCGCTCGCGCTCCACGACCGTGAACCGCCCCGCCTGCACGAGGGCCGTGATCAGCATGTCGGACATGCTGAACCGCAGGTGCTCCTGAAGCAGGCTCCCGCCCGAGAAGTCGAGCACGGCGACCACGGTCTTGGGGGACTCGCCGCGGGCCAGCCGCTCGAAGTAGGCGTCCTCCCACCCCGGCGGCAGGCGCAGGCCCGGGTCGACGCGCTGCGCCCCGAGGACGGCCGGTCCGAGCGCGCCGGCCAGCGTGACGGCCACCAGGGCGCGGCGCACTATTGACCCGACAGCATCGAGAGACCGCGCGACAGCACCGTCAGGGCCTCGATCAGCCCGGCCCCCTCGGTGGGCACGCTCTTCAGCCGGTCGCCCGAGCGCTGGACGTTGCGGGCCACCGCGGGGCCCCGGAGCATCCCGAACGCCGACCGCGCGCCCGTAGTGAGGCCCGTGACCTGGCCGATGAGCTGGTGCGACGCGGCGATGGACGCATGCACGACGGGAATCGTGGCCGCGACGCGTGCGCTCGAGGCGAGCACGTAGGTGTTCTCCTCGTCCGACAGCCGGTCCTTCTCCTTGGCCGCCTGCAGGACCGCGATCGACTCCTCGGTGGTCCACTCTTCGGGCGGCTTGCCGCCCGTGAGCTCCCGGATCTGGTCCTCGAGCTCCACGATGGCCGCCTTGGTGCGGGCGTAACCCTTGAGCTTGATCGTCGCGTCGTCGGTGAGCCCGCGCCCCACCGTCATGCCGCCGTAGGAGACGGCCGACTCGCGGAAGAACTGGTCGTAGTTCGCCCGGCCCGTGACGCCGTAGGTGATCCTGGACTTGGCGACGAAGTCGAGCTCGGTCCCGCCGATCAGGCGGGCGAGGTCGGGACTGACGTCGTGCAGCGTGAGGGTGCGGTCCTGCGCGCGGAGCGCGCCGCCGACCGACATCGCACCGAGCAGCAAGATGAATGACAGCGGCCGAACATCGGGCATCCGTGCAAGTTGCACCGCCCCGGAGGCGACGGTCAAGCGTGCGGCAGCGCCGCCGGCCCCGCGGGTCGGCGTGTCGCGGCGCGGCGCCGGCACTATTATGTGGGTGGGCGGGCGCGGGGGTACCCCCGCCGCGCTGTCACAAGTAGAAGACCGTCAGCGTCACGGCGCCGGTGTAGGTGCCGGGCGTCGTGTCCGGCGCGTGCCGCACCGCGCCGCCGAGGCGGACCGTGATCTGAGGCTGCGGCCGGTCGGCGAAGACGCCGACCGTTCCGACCGCGGGGTCGAAGGACCGCCCGGACACCGGCTCGCGCACCGGGTGCCAGCGTGCGGCCCCCGACGGGAACGCGATCGGCAACCCGCGGGCCGTCGGGTTGTCCGTGTGGGTGACGGTGCGGGGCAGGTCGAACGACAGCACCACCGCCGCTCCCGGGTTGCCGTCCACCGTCCACGCCGCGGCCCCGCGGTCGGTCGGGGCAATCGCCTGCGCCCGCGCCGCGCGCGGCGCCGTCAAAAAGAAGGGCTGCTCCGCGCGCCCCCCGAGGCGCTGCGTCACCACCGTGGCCTGCGCGAGGAGGGTGGCGCCCGATGGGACCGGCGCCTGGCCCGCGACCGGGGGCGCCAGGAGCAGCAGGCCCAAGACCACGGGATAGGGCGGACGAGCACGATGCGCACCACACATGGCTGACGATCCTGGCGTAAGGGGCCCGTGCGTGGCGACCAGCACCCCGGTCGCCCGTGACGGCCGCAGGATACGGCCCCCGAGAGGTCGGGCCTATCGGTGGCCGGGGCGCTCGGGCGTACGATTGTCCGGGTGCGGCTGTAGGGCGATTCGCACAGACGGGAGGGGCCTCGGGTCCCCGGGAGGGCGGCGATGATCCGCGTCGTCGTGGCCGACGATCACTCGATCGTGCGACAGGGGCTGCGGCGCGTGCTGGAAACGGCGCCGGACATGGACGTGGTCGGCGAGCTCTCCGGCGGCGACGGGCTGGCGGACCTGGTGCGCGAGCAGAACGCCGAGGTCGTGGTCCTCGACATCTCGATGAGCGGACCGGACTTCCTGCAGTTGATTCCCGCCGTGACGGCCGCCCGACCGGGGGTCCGGGTCCTCGTGCTGAGCGGTCACGCCGGAGGAGAAGTACGCGGTGCCGGCGCTACGCGCCGGCGCGGCGGGCTATCTCAGCAAACCGGACTCCGCCGACCACCTGATCGAGGCGATCCGCCGCGTCCATGCCGGCCGCCGCTACGTCTCCCCCGCCCTCGCCGAGCAGCTGGCCGCGGGAGTGCTCGGGGGTTCCACCGGACCGGCTCACCACCTGCTGTCACGCCGGGAGCTGGAAGTGCTGCGGCTCATGGGCACGGGGGCGAGCATGAAGGAGATCGGGGCGCGGATCGGCGTGCACGGCAAGACGGTGACGACCTATCGCACCCGCATCTTGCAGAAGCTGGGGCTGCGCACGAACGCGGACCTCGTGCGCTACGTGGTGACGCACGACCTGCTCGATCCCGCCGCCGCGCGACCGGATGCGGCGCGGCCCAGCCGCCCGACGCCTTAACGCCGGGCGGCGGCGCGCGTCACGGCGTGCAGGTGGGCACGCCTTCCTTTGTGGCGGGCGCGAGCGGCGTCGTGCCCGCGAAGATGGCGCAGGTGCGCGGGGTCGCCACATGACCCACGGTGGCCGTCCAGCCATCGCTCGTCAGCGCGATCGTCGGGCCGGTCACGCCGGTGGTCGGACGCCACACGCTGAGCGGGAAGCTCGTGACGTAGCGTCCGCTGTCGGCCATGAAGCTCTCCTGCTGCGTGAGCAGGTTGCGCAGGTCCGCCTTCATCGCCGTGACGAGGGCCCGCTCGCGCGACGAGGAGAATTTCGGGATCACGATCGTGGCGAGCAGGCCGATGATCACGACGACGATCAGCACCTCGATCAACGTGAACCCGCTGCGCCGCCCCGCGGTCACGGCGTCCGCCCCTTCAGCCGCTCACCCTCGACCGTCGCGAACGCCAGAAGCTGGCCCGCGGCGTAGCGATGGGACCGTTCGCGGAACGCGATGTAGCACACGGACGCGGCGAGAACGCTGAGCAGGAAGAGCTGGATCCGGATGATCGGGAACCCGAAATCCGCCGCGCCGTCGAGCACGCGCACGGGCTCCCACAGGGGCAACACGGGCGCAAAGGCCGCCGACGGCAGGATGAACCCGCGCGCCAGCCGGTACTGGTCGCGGTAGGCCTGCAGCGCGCGCCACACTTTGTTCGCCCGCACCTGTAACTGGTAGTCGACCGCGTGCAGGAACCCGCCGGCCTTCGTCGTGCGCGCGCGCCCCTCGGCCTTCAGCGCCTCGCCGTACGTGGGTCCGCCGCGAAACGTGTCCCCGGCGCCCAGGCCGACGAACCGCTCCTGCACGGTGGGGCTGGTGAGGACCTCGAGCGCCCAGGTCTCTTTCTGCCGGTGAAACACGCTGCGGGAGAGCGTGTGAATCACGACCCCCAGCGCGGCCGAGGCCGTGAACAGCACCGCCGCCGCGAGAGCCGCCTCACTCGCGTTCCACTGAGGAAGGTGTAGAGCGAAGGTGGGTGATCCGACGTCCAGCAGGATGACGATCCAGATGAGGGTGAAGAACCCGTGCACCAGGGTGGTGACGCCGAGGTATAACGGGCGCATCAAGACACCTCCGGGGTCGGATCCACGGGCCACAGGTCGGCCGTCTTGACGAATAGACCCGGGGCCGTACGACGTGTCAAGGCGCGCGGCCCGCGCCGTCGCGCGGCGGACGCCGCGGCGCCGCCACACATGTGGCGACGGAGTGGCGATGCGCGCGGTCGCGGGCGTACCTTGAGCACATGACTCGCCCGATGCCGAAGAACACCCTGCGTCTCGCCGCGGCGCTCGCCGCGGTCCAGGTGCTCGCCCCCCCGCAGCCCGTCGCCGCACAGCTGAGCGCCGTCGAGCGCGACATCGTCCGCCGAGTGGACGCGCGCCGGGTCGAGGCGGTGGCGCTGCTCGAGCGCGTCGTGAACATCAACAGCGGCACGATGAACCTGGCCGGCGTGCGCGCCGTCGGGGCCGCGCTCCGCGCGGAGCTCGACGCACTGGGGTTCACCACGCGCTGGATCGACGGGACGGCGTTCGAGCGAGCGGGCCACCTCGTGGCCGAGCGCGCGGGACGCGGGCCCGGACCCCGCATCCTCCTCATCGGCCATCTCGACACCGTATTCGAGCCCGACAGCCCCTTTCAGCGCTTCGAGCGGCTCGACGACTCGACGGCGCGCGGGCCCGGGGTGGTGGACATGAAGGGCGGTAGCGTGGTGATCGTGGAGGCGCTGCGGGCCCTCGTGGCGGCCGGCGCGCTGGACGGGCTCGCCCTGCGCGTGATCTTCACCGGCGACGAGGAACGCAGCGGCCGCCCTCTCGCGGCGGCGCGGGCGGACCTCGTCGCCGCGGCCGAGTGGGCCGACGTGGCGATCGGATTCGAGAACGGGGACTCGGACTACCGCACCGCCGTGGTCGCGCGGCGCGGCTCGACCGGCTGGGAGCTGCGCGTCACCGGGCGCCCGGCCCACTCATCGCAGATCTTCCGCGACGACGTCGGCGCCGGCGCCGTGTTCGAGGCCGCCCGCATCCTCGACCGCTTCCGCCGGGAGCTCGCGGGCGATCCGTACGTGACTTTCAACCCGGGCGTGGCGCTCGCGGGCACGGAGGTGGGCTTCGACGCCGCGCAGTCCCGCGGCACCGCATTCGGGAAAACCAACGTCGTGGCGGAGCACGCCGTGGTCGCCGGGGATCTGCGCACCATCTCGCTCGAGCAGCTGGCGGACACGAAAGCACGCATGCGCGCGATCGTCGCCGAGTCGCTACCCCACACGGCGGCGGCGATCACGTTCCAGGATTCGTACCCGCCCCTCGCCCCGAGCGACGGGAACCGCCGCCTCCTGGCGCTGTTCGACCGGGCGAGCCGCGACCTGGAATTCGGCCCGGTCACCGCGGTGGACCCGCGATCCGCCGGCGCGGCCGACATCTCCTTCACTGCGGGGCTGGTGACGATGGCGCTCGACGGCCTCGGCGCAGGCGGCGGCGCCGATCACACGGTGCGGGAGTTCATCGACCTCCGCACCCTGCCCCTCCAGACCAAGCGGACGGCGATCCTGCTCCTGCGGCTGAGTCAGGGCGGGGTCTAGCCGCCGGCGCGCGCCGCCGCGATCGCCGCGGGGACGTCGGTGATGATGCCCGACACCCCGCGCGCCCACAGCGCGCGCGCGGCCGCCGGGTCGTTCACGGTCCAGGCGTGCACCGCACAGCCCAGCCGCCGGGCGGCCGCCACGAAGCGGCGCGTCAGCACCGGCAACCCGCCCCGGCGCTCGGGGAGCGCCAGCACGCCGTAGCGCACCCGGCGCGGCGGCAGGCCCACCAGCACACCCGCCCACAGCCGCAGCGCCTCGCGCCGCGATCCGCCTCGCACGAACGGGGGGTCGGCGAACGCGGCGAGCGCCGCGTGCTCGGCCGACGCGACCACGCAGCGACCCGCGGCCTGGTGCGCCAGCAGGACGCGGCGCACGGCGTCCTGGGCGCCGGGGACCTTGATCTCGATCAGCAGCGGACACTGGGGCAGGGCGTCGAGCACCTCGGCCAGGGTCGGCACAGCGACGCCGCGACCGCGCCAGGGATACGTGCGGCCACCATCGGGCGAGAACCGGGCCCCCGCATCGGCCTCGCGCACCCGCGCCAGCGGGAGGGCGGCCACGGCACCCGCGCGGTCGGTGGTGCGCTCGAGCGTCGGGTCGTGCAGCACGACGGGCACGTCGTCCGCGGTGGCGTGGACGTCCAGCTCGAGCGCATCGGCACCCTGCTCCACCGCCAGCTGGAACCCGACGAGGGTGTTCTCCGGCGCCACCCCGGACGCGCCGCGGTGCCCGATGACGAGCCGCGCGGCGGGATCGAGGAGCGGGTTCACGCCTTGGGAATGGCCTTCTCGGGATCGACGAACGGCTTCGGGACGACCGTCGCCTGCCGCTCCCCCGCGTCCGGCACGTCGACAGCCAGCCTGGTGCCGTCCGCCGCGTGCTCGGCCGGCACCAGCGCGAACCCGATGTTCTTCTTGAGACGCGGGGAATGAATCGCCGACGTCACCTGCCCCACCGGGCGGCCCGCGGCGCGCACCGGCCACTTCGTGGTGTTGAACGCGATGCGATCGCCCGCGATCTCGATGCCCACGAGCCGGCGGCGCGGCCCCGCCGCCTTGATGCGGCGCAGCGCCTCGCGCCCGATGAAGTCCCCGGGCTTGGCGTCGTCCACGAGCCAGCCCAGGCCGGCCTCGTAGGGGTTGGTGTCGAGCGAGATGTCGGCGCCCCAGTTGAGGATCCCGGCCTCGACCCGCCGGATGTCGGACGGTCCCGTGGGACGGATATCGTGCGGCTTGCCCGCGGCCATGATCCGCTCCCACAGGTCGTCGCCGCGGCTGCCGTCCCGCAGGTAGATCTCGTAGCCGACCTCTCCCGTCCACCCCGTGCGCGTGACGACCACCGGGATGCCGTCGAGGGTCGTCTCGAGGAAGTAGTAGTAGCCGAGGTCGAGCACGCGGTCGCCGAACAGCGTCTGGACCACGGCCTTGGCCTTGGGCCCCTGGATCTGCAGCGGCGACACGTCGGGCTCGGTGATGGTGACGTCCATCCCCGATCGCAGCGCGACGCCGCGCGCCCACAGCAGGACGTCCGAGTCGGCGAGGGCGAGCCAGAAGTGGTTCTCCCCCAGGCGCAGCAGCACGGGGTCGTTGATGATGCCCCCGTCCTCCGCCGTGATGATCACGTACTTCCCCTGCCCCACGGCGCAGCGGTGCAGGTCGCGCGGCGTGAGCAGGTTGGTGAAGGCGAGCGCGTCGGGCCCCGTGATCTCGACCTGCCGCTCGACCGACACGTCCCACAGCGTCACGTGGTGGATCAGGTGCCAGTATTCCTCTTCCAGGTCTCCGAAGCAGATCGGGAACAGCATGTGGTTGTACGTCGTGTACGCGCGAGCCCCGTAGCGTTGCGTGGCGGCGAAGAACGGGCTGCGGCGCAGGCGCGCGCCGCGCTGCACGAAGCTCATGTCGAATGGTGCGGGCATCGAGGGATCGCGATCGCGGGTAGAGGTCGGGGCCGGACGACGGAACGGCGCGAAAGCTGCGCGGCGCCGGGGCTTGTGGCAACCGGCGCCCGGGGCGTAGTCTTTCCGCGGTCATTCCCCCGCGAGCCCGATCGGATGCTGAAGGTCACGCCGTTCCACCCGCGCACCGCCGCGCTCTGCCAGGGACAGACCTGGCGACGCTGGGCGGGGCACCTGGTGGCGAGCGCGTACGAGCTGCAGCACGATCGCGAGTATCACGCCATCCGCAGCGCCGCCGCGCTGCTCGACGTCTCGCCGCTCTACAAGTACCACATCGCCGGGCCCGACGCCGCGGCGCTGCTCGATCGCGTGGTCACCCGCGACGTCGCGGGCAGCCACGTCGGCCAGGTGCTGTACACGCCGTGGTGCGACGCCGCGGGCAAGCAGATGGACGACGGCACGCTGGCCCGGCTCGACGACGAGGCGTTCCGGCTCACGTCCGCCGAGCCCAACCTGCGCTGGCTGCACCTCAACGCCACGGGCCTGCGAGTGACGATCCGCGACGACTCGGAGGCCGTGGCCGCGCTGGCCCTCCAGGGCCCCGCCGCGCGGACCATCCTCGAGCGCGCGACGGAGGCGGACCTCGCGGGACTCAAGTACTTCCGGATCACGAACGGCGCCATCGGGGGCGTTCCCGTCGCGATCTCGCGCACCGGCTACACCGGCGACCTGGGGTACGAGATCTGGCTCGACGCGGCACGGGCCCTGCCCGTCTGGGACGCGCTCGTGGCGGCTGGCAGCCCGTACGGGCTCACCCCCGCGGGCATGCTGGCGCTCGACGTCGCGCGGATCGAGGCGGGCCTGATTCTGCTCGACGTGGACTACGTGCCGGCGCACCGGGCGCTCGTGGCGAGCCAGCTGTCGTCACCCTACGAGCTCGCCCTCGGCTGGGCCGTGGCGCTGGGCAAGCCGCGCTTCGTGGGCCGCGCCGCGCTCGCGGCCGAGGACGCCCGGGGGCCGGCGTGGCGCCTGGTGGGGCTCGAGGTGGAATGGGAATCGCTCGAGCGGCTGTACGCCGCCGTCGGGCTCCCGCCGCGACTGCCGACGGTCGCGTGGCGCACCAGCGTCCCGGTGTACGCCGACGGGCGCCAGGTGGGCTACGCCACCAGCGGCTGCTGGTCGCCCCTCCTCAAGAAGTACCTCGCGCTGGCACACGTCGAGGCCGCCCAGGCACGGCCCGGCACGGCCCTGCGCATGGAGATCACGGTCGAGCACCGGCGGCGGCAGGCCGCGGCGCGGGTCGTGCCCACCCCGTTCTTCAACCCCGCGCGCAAGCGCGCCTGACCATGGCCCCGACCTGGGACGTCATCGTGATCGGCGGCGGGCACAACGGCCTCGTCGCCGCCGCGTATCTGGCCCGCGCCGGCCGCCGCGTGCTCGTGCTCGAGCGGCGTGAGCGCGTCGGCGGAGCGGCGGTGACCGAGGAGGTGTTCCCCGGGTTCCGGTTCTCGGTGTTCTCCTACGTCGTGAGCCTGCTTCGCCCCGAGATCGTGCGGGAGCTGGATCTGCCGCGTCACGGGCTCGACATCCTGCCGCTCGAGAGCACCGTCACGCCGCTCCCCGACGGCAACCACTTCGCGGCGTGGGGGGATCACGACCGCAACCGGCGGGAGCTGTACCGCCATTCGCCCCGCGACGCCGACGCCTACGACGATTTCGGCCGCCTGATGCACCACATGGCGATGGCGGTGAAGCCGATCCTCAACATGATGCCGCCCGACCCAACGTCGCTTTCGCCGCGCGACCTGCGGGACCTGCTGCGACTCGGGCGCCACATGCGCGGGCTGGGTCCGGAGCGGTTTCACGCGCTCGCGAAGCTGATGACCATGAGCTCCGCCGATTTCCTGGACGAGTGGTTCGAGTGCGAGCCGCTCAAGGCGACGAAATCGGCGAGCGGGATCATCGGCACGTTCCTCGGGCCCCGTTCGCCCGGCACCGCGTACGTCCTGCTGCACCACTACATGGGAGAGATCGACGGCGCGTTCCGCGCGTGGGGCTTCGCGCGGGGCGGGACGGGTGCGGTGAGCGAGGCGATCGCCGGCGCGGCGCGGCGCTTCGGCGCGGAGATCCGCACCGCTACCGGCGTGGCCCGCGTGCGGGTCCGCGGCGGGCGCGCCACCGGCGTGACCCTCGAGAACGGGGACGAGCTGCGGGCCCGGGCCGTCGTCTCGGGGCTCGACCCGCGCCGCACGTTCCTGGGCCTGCTGGACGGGGACGCCCTGCCGGCCGACTTCACCGCCGACGTGCGGCGCTTCAAGTTCCGCGGCTCGTCCGCCAAGGTGAACCTCGCCCTGAGCGAGCTCCCCGACTTCACCTGCCTGCCCGGTCCGGGCGCCCATCTGCGCGGCGCCATCTCCATCAGCCCCAGCATCGCCTACCTCGAGCGCGCGTACGACGACGCCAAGTACGGCGAGTTCTCGCACCGCCCGTATCTCGACATCGTGCTGCCCTCGATGATCGATCCGGGCATGGCCCCGCCCGGGCAGCACGTGATGTCGATCTTCGTGCAGTATGCCCCGTACGCGCTGAGCGGCGGCTGGACCGACGCCCGGCGCGAGGCGCTGGGCGACGCGGTGCTCGACACGCTCGCGGAGTACGCCCCCAACGTGAAGCGCGCCGTGCTGCACCGGCAGGTGATCACGCCGGCCGACATCGAGCGGATCACGGGCCTCAGCGAGGGGAACATCTTCCAGGGCGAGCTGGCCCTGCAGCAGCTGTTCTTCCTGCGGCCCGCGCCGGCGTGGGCGCGCTACCGCACTCCCGTCCGCGGCTACTACCAGTGCGGCGCCGGGACCCATCCGGGCGGCGGCATCATGGGCGCCTCGGGCCGGCTCGCGGCGCTCGCCATGCTCCAGGACCGCGCGTGACGTGGGACGCCGTGGTGATCGGCGCCGGCGCGAACGGGCTCGCCGCCGCGGGCTGCCTGGCGCGCGCCGGTCGCCGGGTGCTGGTGCTCGAGCGCCGCGCGGGCGAGGCCGGCGACCCCGCCTGGGAAGCTGGCTGGGTGCCCCCCACGGTCGCCAGCCACCTCGGCCTCGCCGCCCACGGCTGGACCCCCCTGCGCCCCGACCCCTGGCTCACGATCCCGCTCGACGGCGGCGGCGTGCTCGAGCTGGGGCGGGACGTGACCGCGACGGCGGCGGCGATCAGCCGCGTCAGCCCGGCGGACGGCGCCCGCTGGCCGGAGTTCTGCGCGCGAATGGCGCGGCTCGCCGGGTTCCTCGAGCGGCTCTACGCGGCGCCCCCGCCCGACCCGACGGGGAGCCGCGCGCGCGACGCCGTGCACCTACTCGGACTCGCCCGCCGGTTCCGCGGGCTGGGCCGCACCGGCATGACCGACCTGCTCCGCACGCTGCCGATGTCGGTGGCCGAGCTGCTCGACGACTGGTTCGTGAGCGACGCGCTCAAGGGGGCCTTGGGCGGAATCGGCGTGACGGGCATCCGCCAGGGCCCGCGCTCGGGGGGCACGGCGTTCGTGCTGTTGCACCACCACGCGGGCAGCCCGCCGGGCGTGTTCATGGCCGCGACGAGCGGCCTGCGCACGGCGCTCACCGCCGCCGCCCGCCGGCTCGGGGCCGAGATCCGCCTGGGCACCGAGGTCGCGCGCGTCACGGTGCCCGCCGAGCGCGTCACGGGCGTGGTGTTGGCGAACGGGGAGGAGATTCCCGTCCGGCTCGTGCTGTCCTCGGCCGATCCACGACGCACGTTTCTCGACCTCGTGGACCCGGCGTGTTTCACGCCGGAGTTCCGCCACGCCGTGGCGAACATCAAGTTCCGCGGCGCCCGGGCGGTGGTCGAGCTGACGGCCGCCGCGCCCCCGGCCTTCGCCGCGTTCACGATCGCGCCGGGTCTCGACTACCTCGAGCGTGCCTACGACGCCGCCAAGCACGGCCGCGTGTCCGCCGAGCCGTTCGTGGACGTGCGCGCGCCGGAGCCCGCCGCGAACGACGGCCACGGGCTGCTCGCCTCCGTCCAGTACGCGCCCTATGCGTTGCGGGAGGGAAGCTGGGACGATGCCCGCCGGCGCGCGCTGGGCGAGACGACGGCGGCCCTGCTCCGCGCCCGCGCGCCCGCGCTCGGCGCGCTCCGGGTGGAGCGCGTGCGGACCCCGCGCGAGCTGGAAGTGGAATACGGCCTCACCGAGGGACACACCTATCACGGCGAGCTGACGCTGGATCAGATCCTGTTCATGCGGCCGGTGCCGGGGTGGGCGCGCTATCGCACCCCCGTCGCGGGACTCTATCTCGCCGGGGCGGGCGCGCACCCGGGCGGTGGCATTCCGGGCGGGGCGGGATTTCTGGCGGCGCGGGCGGCGCTGGCGGACGGATCGTGAGCGCGGCGGCGCTCAGTCGTCGAGCGCCGCCCGCACCCGGCGGGCCAGCATCTCGAGGGTGAATGGCTTTTCGATACACGGCGTCCCGGCATCGAGCGCGCCATGGCGCTCCCTGGACTCCGCCGCGTACCCCGACATGTACAACACCCGGATCCCGGGCCGGAGGAGTTGCAGACGCTCGGCCACTTCGCGCCCGCTCACCTCGGGCAGGACGACGTCGCTGAGCACGAGGTGGATGGGACCGCGGTGCGAGCCGCCCAGGCGCACCGCCTGCTCGGCCGTCGCCGCGTGGAGCACGAGGTAGCCGAGGCGGCGGAGCGCCTCGCCGGCCACGCGCCGCACGCCGGCGTCGTCCTCGACGAGGAGGACCGTCTCGGTGCCGCGGGCATCCTCGGGCAGGCCATGCGCCGCTTCGCTGCCAGCACTGCGGGTCTGCGGCGGCTGGCGGCGGTCACGCGATTCGTGCTTCACGGCTCAACTTACGTGATGGTGCCCATCTGGTACACTCGGGGAACCCCTAGGTTGTGGCATCGGAACGGGTTGCATCGACCTAGGGGAACCCCCAGTATCCAACGGCGCACAGACGAGGGCACGCTTCCGCGGCCGTGCGGCGCCCGCCGCACGGTGAGAGGGCGTTAATCGCCGTTTCTCTTCTCTCCACTCGCGGAGGATACCATGAACTGGCAAGCGGACGATCACCGGACCACGCAGGACGAGGCGCAGCAGACGGTCACGCGGCGCCGTCCGTCGCACGTGGAGAACCTGGACCGCACGTGGCCCCAGGGGGATCACAGCATCACGCTCGAGGAAGCGCGCGACATGATCGCGCGGCGCCGCCGTGCAGCGATGGTGTCCGGTGGCGCGTTCGAGAAGGACGCGTTGATGCGGTTGCTCAGCCATCCGCAAGGTGCGCGGGCATGCGCATCTATTACGGGATGCACCCCGACGGCGCGCCGTGCCTGGTACTGGTGGGCGTGGACCAACACGGGGAGGAGATCCTGGAGGGCGAGCTGCTGGAAAAGAACTTCCCGTGCCCGCCGTTCTGCGCCATCGGGGCGTCCCTCCGCTCGGGGACGTAGGGACGCTGCATGCCCTTTCCGGCAGTGCTCTACGCAGCAGCCATTCTCCAGGCATTGCCGCTGTTTGCTGGTCTAGCGCGCCGGGGTCGGCCAGTGTCGGCCCCGGCGCGCTGGGTCCTGGTGTGGTGCGGGCTGCTCTTGCTGGGCGACGCAGTCACCCTCGCCACGGCCATGCAGAGCCGCGAGAATCTCTGGTTCTTCTTTGGGTTCGTGCCCCTGGAAAGCGCCGTCGCCCTTTGGGCACTCTCAGACTGGCAGCCCCACGCGCTGCTGCGCCTGAGCTACCGCCTCGCCATCCTCGCGCTGCTCGCAGCCACCACGGTCGCGCTGTTGCTCCTGCCCCCTCACCAGACGTTCGATCAGATCGTGGCGCCGCTCCACGCACTCGTCCTGCTCGCCGCCGCCCTGCATACCTTGCTCCATCGCAGCGTCCTGGCTGACCGGGCGGTTACGCGGGAAACCTGGTTCTGGATGAGCCTCGGCTATGTCCCTCTACTTCGGCACTGATGTGGCGGTGCGGCCGTTCGCCGCAGGCGCTGCTCGCCACCCATCCCGACTGGGTGCGTGCAGTCTATTTTGCTAAGGCCTGGACGGACATACTGGCGTTCGGACTGATCACGGCGGGAGTCCTGTGTCCTCGCTTCCCCCGTCGGTCTGGTGGGCATTCCTGAGCGCGGGGCTCGCGCTCTGCGTCATTCTCCTCGCGTTCGCGGCGGCCCTCGTCATCAACCAGCGCCGCTTCGTGACCCTGCACCGCAACCACGCCGAGCGGCTGCTGCGCGCGCAGGAAGAGGAGCGCGCCTGGGTGGCGCGCGAGGTGCACGACGACGCGCTGCAGCGCATCGCCATGCTGGTCCACGAGCTGGACGCCTGGGGCGGCGGCGCGGCCGTGCGATCACAGCTCGGCGCGCTGCGCACCGAGCTCGAGGACCTGTCCGTGGTGCTGCGGCGCCTGGCCTACCGGCTGCACCCCTCGCACATCGAGCAGGAGGGCATCGTGCCCGCGGTGCGGCGCCTGGCGGCCGACCTGTGCCGCAGCTCGGGCGTGCAGCTCGAGATCACCGAGGACGTCGCGACGCCGTGCGACCTGACGGGCGAGCGCACCCTCGTGGCGTACCGCATCGCCCAGGAGGCCCTCTCCAACCTGGTGCGGCATGCCGGGGTGGGCACGGGCGCGGTGCGCATCCGCGCCGACGACGGCGTTTTCGCCCTCGAGGTCGCGGATGAGGGCCGCGGGTTCACCGTCGAGGACCCGCAGGCGGCGCGCGGGCTGGGCCTGATTTCCATGGCGGAGCGAGCCCGGGCGGCGGGCGGCAGCCTCACGGTGCTCTCCGAGCCGGGCGCGGGCACGGTGGTGCGGCTGCGCCTGCCGTACCGCAACGGCGCATGAGCCCCGCGCGCGTGGTGATCGCCGAGGACCACCCCCTCGTGGCCCAGGGGCTGCGCGCGCTCCTCGCGCCCGAGTACGACGTCGCCGCGCTGGTGGAAGACGCGCGCGAAGTCGAGACCGTCGTCGCGGAACAGCGCCCCGATCTCCTGCTGCTCGACCTGTCCATGCCGCATCGCAACGGGCTCGAGCTGCTGGACGTGCTGCGGGCGCGTTTCCCGCGGCTGCGCGTGCTGATCGTGACGATGCACTTGGACCGCGCGTTCGCCGACCTCGCGTTCCAGAACGGCGCCGACGGATTCGTGCCGAAGGAGGCGACGGCCGAAGAGCTGCGCGGGGCGATCGCGGCGGTGCTGCGGGGCGAGCGCTATCTGTCGCCGCGCGTGCCGCGGCGCGGCTACCGCGCCGGCGAGCCGGTGGAGGAGGAGCTGCTGGAGCGGCTCACCCCGCGGCAGCGCCAGATCCTGCGCCTCATGGGCGAGGGCCGCTCGGCCGCCGAGATCGCGGCCCTGCTCGGCGTCAGTCCCCGCACCGTCGAGTTCCACCGGGCGGGACTGCGGCGCGCGCTCGGGATCGCGACGGAGCTGGGTCTCGTGCAGTTCGCCGCCGTCGCGCGGCTCGGGGCCGGCGGCCCCGCGGAGCTGGGCGACGACGACGCGCCGATCGGCTGACGCCCGTCAACCATCGTCCGTCTTGAGGTGACCGAACCCCGAGTCCTCGGCCAGCATCTGCGCGTCGAGCCAGCGGTCGAGGATGCTGCGCCGGAAGCGCCACTCCTTGCCCAGCTTGACCGCGGGGATTCGCTTTTCCTGCGCCCACCGGTAGATCGTCTGCGGCGTGAGGCGCAGGTACGCCGCAACCTCCTCGAGCGTCAGGATGTCGTGGTCGGGCGGCCGGCCGGGGTGGTCGCGCGGCGTCACGGGCGCGCCGGCCGGCCGCTGCCGTCGCCCGCGGTATCGGCGCGGGGCGCCTGGAGGCCGCGGAGCCACGCCGTCGTGTCGAGCGCGGCGGGCGCGGGCGGCGCCGGCTCCGCGCGCACGCCGAGCTGCCGCACCGCGTAGACGATCGCCGCGTAGAAGTTCCCCTGGTATTTCCCGAGCACGCGGAACGGCTCGTTGCGGTCACCCAGAAACGGCCGCAGGTTCCACGCGAGCTGAATGCCGACGAACGCGAACAAGAGCGCCCACGCCCGCATGATGCTCAGCGCCTTCCGGGGATACACGCCGCGCTTCTCGCACACCACGCTCAGTCCGTCATGCAAGGCGTACATGCCGAACAGTCCCGCCACGCCGGCGATCGCGATGTTCAGGAGGTGCTGGAAGTAGTAGTTCGCGCCGGTGACCAGGAAGAAGACCGTGATCGGCACGAACGCGGCGAGCAGCACGGACGTGAGCGCGAGCGCGCCCAGCACGAGCACGACGACTTGCAGCAGGCGCAGACGCGAGCCCACCAGCACCTGGACCACGAAGAACGCGGGGAAGCAGATCACGAGCGTCGCGAAGAACAGGAACGGCAGCTTGACGCCCGCCGAGACGGCCTGCGCGGGACCGGAGTAGGCGCCCGCGACCACGCCGAAGAACCCGGCCAGCGCGATCACCGTCACGACCGCGTGGCGCAGCTTGGCGCGCAACGCCACGCCATCGACGACTTCCGTGAAGAACCGCTCCCGATCGCTCAGCAGCGCGCTGAGGAATTCTTGGTAGGACGTGTGCGCCGGCCGGGAGCCGGCGGCGCGGTGCGGCGCGGCCATGGACGACCCCTCCTCGCTGGGCTCCACAACCTCGCCAAATACCGCTGTTATGTCAACTTTGCAGTTGTTTGATACTGTTTGCTATGGTGCTTCCTAGCGCAGCCCCTGCACCACCGGCTGGCGCGCGGCCCGGCGCGCGGGGAAGAACCCGCCGATCACGCCCATCACCACGGCGAACACGAACCCCGCGACCAGCAGGGCCGGGGTCACCCGGAAGCTGAACGCGATTTCGCTGAAGCTGGCCCAGTTCGTGGTGCTCGTGACGACGCCGTTGATGGGGAGGGCGAGCAGTCCGCCGATCACGCCCCCGACCGCCGCGATCAGCGCCGACTCGGCCACGAAGCTCGCCAGCACGCTGCGGGGTGGAAAGCCGAGTGTGAGCAGCACGGCGATCTCGGGGGTGCGGGTGGCGACGGCGGCGTACATGGTGTTGACGGCGCCGAACACCGCGCCCACGGCCATGATGCCGGTGATCAGGACGGCGAGGATCTCGAGGATGCGGCCCAGCAGCTGCGATTGATTGACGTAGAACGCCGACTCGCGGTGCACGTCCACGGTGAGCTGGCGGTCGTCCTCCAGCGCCCGCTTGGCGTCCTCGAACGCCGCCGGATCGCGCAGCCGGAACGTGATGGACTGAAACACCTCGCCGCGGAACACGGGCATGAACTGCTCGTTCTCGCCCCAGATCTCCGACTCGAAGGCCGAGCCGGCGGCCGAGAAATGACACACCACGGTCCAGTCGCGGCCGGCGATGCGCAGCGTCTCGCCGATGCCGGTGTGCTCGAAGCGGGGGACGATGGTGCGTCCCACGCAGATCTCGGAGCGCCCCGTCTGGGGCCGCCGGCCGGCGACGATCTCCACCTTGCCGCGCACATCCCAGGCCCGGTCGCTGATGCCCCGGGCCACGACGTTGGCCACCACGGTGCTGTCGCCCGGCCGCGGCAGCGGCACGAGCACGTAGACCTCCGGGCTCATGAGCGGGCGGCCGTCGGGCCCGGCGGCCACGTGCGGCGAGGCGGCGATGATGCTCGCCGCCTGGCGGCCGATCCCGCTCGACAGCTCGGAGTCCGCGCCGCGGCGCAGGACGAGAGCGTTGCGCTCCGAGCCCGTGCGCGCGAGCGCGACCCGGAAACCGTTGGCGAGCGCCAGCATCCCGATGAACACGGCGACCACGAGCCCGATGCCGAGGGCGGTGAGGATGGTCGAGAGCGGGCGCTGCAGCGCGCTCCGCGCGTTGTAGATGAGGGGGATCTTCATTCGACGTGCCGCAGCGCCTGAATCACCGGCAGGCGGGCCGCCCGCACCGCCGGCACGAGCCCGCTCGCGAGCATCAGCAGGATGCCCACCCCGGCGCCCAGCGCCATGGTGCCGGCGGTCACGTCGAAGCCCGGCAGGAACCCGCCGGCGTTGAAGTTCGACGCGCGATACAGCAGCTTCGCGCCCCCGAGTCCGAGGACGGCGCCGGTGAGGGCGACGAAGCCCGCCTCGAGCAGCACCAACGAAAACAGCGTGCGGTCCGAGAACCCGATGGTCTTGAGCACGGCCACCTCGTTGGTGCGCTCGCGCGCGCTCATCATCATCGCGTTCGCGGTCACCAGGAGGATCGCGAACACGACCGCCATGCCGATCGTGCCCATCAGGAGGCTCACGTTGCCCCACATGGTGGCGAAGCTGGCGTTGAACGCCTTTTCCGTGCCGGTCTTCGTGGGCGCGCTGGAATTGCGGAACTGGTCGTCGATCGCCTTGGCCATCTGCGCGGCGCTCGCGGGGTCCGCGATCCGCACGATGTACCACCCCGCGATGCCGGGCCGCCCGATGCGCTCCTCCAGATAGTCGTGCCGGAAGATCATCATGTCGTCGTTGAGCACGCGATCGGTCGGCGTGTACACGCCGCGAATGGTGAACGTCCAGTCACCGGGAAAAATCGTGCCCTGGAGGGTCACGTCCTGCCCCACGCGCCACCCGAACACGTCCAGCAACCGCTTCCCCACGATCGCGGCGCTGCGCTCGCGCAGGAACGCCTGTCGCTGATCCTCGGGGACGACCATCTCGGGATAGATGTCCAGATACGACTCGGCGTCCACGGCGAACTGCGCGAAGAACCGCCGGTTGTCGCCGTAGCGCGCCCCGAACCAGTTCGCGAAGCTCACCGCTTCGACCCCGGGCATCGCCCGCAGCCGGTTGGCATAGCTCTGCGGCAGCACGAAGACGATGCCGGTGGCGTTGGTCACGATGAGCCGGTCGGCGCCGCCGAACTGCGCCGTCGCCGCGAGCGTGGTGACCACCGTGCGCAACGAGGCGAACAGAAACAGGGCCAGGGCCACGCTCGCGATCGTCAGCACCGTGCGCCGCTTGTGCCGCCCGAGATTGGCGAGCACCAGGGGCAGGTACCTCACGACGCCGCCGCTGCGGGCATCAGTACGCCCTTGTCGAGGTGCAACACGGTCTGCGCCCGCTCGGCGGCGTGCGCGTCGTGGGTCACGATGATGACCGTCTTGCCGAACTCGGCGTTCAACCGTTGCAGCAGGTCGAGCACCTCCTGCGAGCTCTTCGCGTCCAGCTGGCCGGTGGGCTCGTCGAGCAGCATCAGCGTCGGATCGGCCACGATCGCGCGCGCGATGGCGACGCGCTGTTCCTGCCCGCCCGACAGCTGCCGCGGGTAATGCTGGAGACGGTCGTCGAGACCGACCACCCCCAGCGCGACGCGCACCCGCTCGTCGCGCTCGCGCCGGGACAGCCGGGTGAGCAGCAGCGGCAGCTCGACGTTCTGATACGCGGTGAGCACCGGCAGCAGGTTGAACTGCTGGAACACGAACCCGATGTGCCGGGCGCGCCAGGGGGCGAGCTGCGACGCCTTCATCGCACTCACCTCCGCCTCCGCCACCCGGACCCTGCCCTGCGTCGGCCGGTCCAGCCCCGCGACCAGGTTGAGCAGCGTCGACTTGCCGGACCCCGAGGGCCCCATCAGCGCCGTGAAGCTGCCGGCCGCGATGTCGAGATCCAGGCCGGCGAACACCTCGATCTTCTCGGCGTCGCGCTGGAACGATTTGTGGACGTCACGGATTTCGACGAGTGCCATGAGTGCTCTCGGGGTTGACCGTCAGGGGGTTGTGGCCCGTACGCGCAGACCCGCCCGCGGAGTTTCGACGCCGCCGACCAGGAGGAGCTCGCCACCCGCGAGCCCGGACCGGATCTCGCGGAATCCCCCGCTCACCGGGCCCGCCTGCACCGGGCGCGGCTCGAGCCGCCCGTCGCGCACGAGCCACACGACCGTCTGCCCGTCGTGATCGCGGACCGCCTCGGCGGGCACGCGGAGGCGCGGCGCCGCGGCGGCCGCCGCGGCCGCACCCACGGGCACCGGCTCGAGGAAGTCGACGCGGGCGCCCATCTCCGGCAGGATGCGCGGATCGCGGTCGAGGATGCGCACCTTCACCTGCACCGTCGCCCGCTGGCGGTCGGCGGTGGGCACGACCTGGCGCACGCTGCCGCGGAACGCCGTGTCGGGGTAGGCGTCGAGCACGATGCGCGCGGACTGCTCGTGGCGCACCCGCGCGATGTACGCTTCGTTCACGTCCACCTCGACCTCGAGCGTCGCGAGGTCGGCCATCGTGACCACCGCGCCGCGCGTGAGGCCGCCACCCACCGACGGGGCCACGACCTCGCCCACCTCCGCCTCCTTGCGCAGGATCGTGCCGGTGAACGGCGCGCGGATCAGAGTGTTGTCGAGGCTCGCCTGGGCGAACCGCAGACCGGCGGCGGCCGCCTCGACCCGCGCCGCCGCCGCCCGCGCCCGCGCCGTCGCCGTGGCCGCGCGGGTGGCGGCCACTTCGGCTTCCTGGTCGGAGACGAGCCGCGGGTTGTCGGCGCGGATCTCCCGCAGCCGCCGCGCCTCGCGCTCGGCCTGGTCGCGGTCCGCCTCCGCCTCGATGCGGTCCGCCTGCGCGCCCGCGACCGCGGCCTCGGCCTGCGCGACTTGCGCGCGGTAGTCGGCATTCTCGAGCCGCGCGATCACCTCTCCGCGTCGCACGCGCGATCCTTCGCTCACGCCGAGCTCGGCGAGGCGCCCCGGCACCTTGGAGGACACCGACGCGCGCGTGCGCGCCACCACGTAGCCGTTCGCCGTGACGCTCGCGGCCGCCGCGCTCGCTGCGTCCGGGGCCGCCGCCACGGCGACCTGGACCGGCACCGCGCCGCCGCGCCGCGCGAGCAGCACCCCGACGACGATCACGAGGACGGCGGCCGCCGCGAGCGCGACGTTGCGGACCAGCGCGCGCCGCAGCGCCGGCGGCGGTGCGTCGCGATCGATGCGCAGTTTGGAGAGGTCGTGAGCGGGCACGGTCATCGGCCCCGGAGAATGTAAAGGCGGCGGCGCGGCACGCCAACCCGCGCCGCGACGCGCTCAGCGCTTGCGCTTCGGCACGCGATAGAGCCCGTTGACACCGTATTCCCCCGCGGCCCACAGACCGAGCAGGACGCTGATGCCCGCGATCGCCCGCTTCTCGGCTTCCACCTGAATCACGAGCCCGTACGTATCGGCCACGAAATGCATGTTGGCGAGGATGCGCTTGGCGGCCGACCGCTGGACGCCGCCGTGCCAGTAATCCACCTGATCGAGCAGCATGGCCTCGTGCCGCCGGAAAAACTCGCCCATCGACAGCACCTTCGTGCTGCGCGGCGTGCGCGGCTTGCAGATGGCGAGCAGGTCGTTAACGTACACGTCCCACAACTGAGCGAAGTTGCGGTTCGCCTTGCGCCGCAGGTACCGCGCCCGGGCGAGCGAGAACCGGGCCCGGGTCGCCACGCGACCGCGCGGGATCACCGGGTGCAGATCGTAAAACGTGTGCACCGTGTCGGCGTCGTACTCGTCCGGTTCGTGGTACACCCACATGTGCTTCAGCTGCGGCCATGTCGCGATCGCCACGACCGCCGGGTTGCGGCTGTCGAGCAGGATGAACTGCCCCTTTTCCTCTTTTACCGCGGTCACCCAGTGGGTCCACTCGTAGACGCAGAGGAGCGCGGGAATGCCGCGCCGCAGGTACGAGACGAGCGCGCGCCGCGCCAGGTCGGCATCCAGCTTGCGTACCATCTCGAGGCGGCTGCCGTAGCGGCGCGCCACCCGCGCCAGCTGGACCTCGTCGGTCCCGTTCCACCAGTGCGACCCGGCCGAGCGCGAGATCTCCCGCTCGTTCACGAGAATGCCGTGCACCAGCAGGGCATGCTTCAGGGCGAACGGGCCGCACTGCCAGAGGTTCGGTTGTGGGTAGATTCCCATGGGCGCCGGGCGCGAGTCCCGCACAAGTTACCATCTTCCCGGCCCGCGCCAACCCGCGGCCCACGCGAGACACCCCGGCTCCGGACGACGCAGCGCCCATGACCGAGACCCAGACCTCCGTCCTCGTGCTGTACAACCACGTCGGCGAGGACGAGTACGAGAAACTGAAGCAGGTCGACCCCACGACGCTGGGGTTCGAGCCCAAGTACCCGATCGACGTCGCCACGACGGTCGAGGAGTATCGGGCCGTGGTGCAGGGCCTGCGCCAGGAGGGATTCCGGGCGCGGGCGGTGAACGTACGGGAGGACCTGCAGCGCCTGGAGCGGCTGTTGCGCCGCAACCCCCCGGACGCGGTGTTCAACCTGATCGAGTTCTTCCACGACTCGGCCGAGCTCGAGGCCGCCGTGGCGGGCCTGTTTGAGCTGCACGGCATCCCCTACACGGGATCGCCGCCGTTCGCGCTGGCGCTGTGCCAGAAGAAAGGCCTCGCGAAGCAGGTGCTCCTGGCCAACGGCGTGCCCACGCCCAAGTTCCGGGCGCTGGCCGACGCGCGGATTCCGCGGCGGCACGGCCTGCATTATCCCCTGATCGTGAAGCCCGCCCGCGAGGACGCGAGCGCGGGAGTGGACAAGGGCGCCGTGGTGCACGACTACGGCGAGCTGCAGCAGCGGCTCACCCACGCCTTCGCCGAGTTCGCCCCGCCGATCCTGGTCGAGGAGTTCATCGAGGGCCGCGAGCTGCACGTCTCGGTGTTCGGCAACGACCCGCCGCAGGTGCTCCCCGCGATCGAGTTCGACTTCTCCGATCTCCCCGCGGACTACCCGGCCATCATCAGCTACGAAGCGAAATGGGAGCCGCTGCAGGAGATCTACCATCGGGTGCACACGATCTGCCCCGCCCGGGTGTCCAAGCGGACCTGGAAGAAGATCGAAGCCGTGGCCCTGAGCGCCTACCGCGTGTGCGGCTGCCGCGACTACGCCCGACTGGACATCCGGCTCGCCGGCACGCACCCCTACGTGCTCGAGGTGAACCCGAACCCCGACCTCACCGAGGGGGTGTCCTTCATGGAGTCCGCCGAGCACGCCGGGTTTAGCTTCTCGCAGGCGCTGCGCCGGCTGGTCGAGATGGCCCTGGCCCGGGGCCCGGCGCGGCCCACCCCCGCTTGACTTTCCGCTAGGGGCACATCACTTTACGCGCGAGCGAAGGGCCCACGGCACGATGCCGTGGACTAACCACCAGAGACTGATGCCGGGGACCTGGGCTTCCGCCTGCGGTCCTCATTTTGTTGGGTCAGTGTCTGGGAGAACCGGGGCCTCATGGAAATCAAGCTGAGCGAGAACGACCGACTGGACTTCGTCCTGAAGAAGTTCCGCCGCTGGGTGACCAAGGCCGGCCTGTTTCAGGATCTCAAGAAGCGGCGGTTCTACGAGAGCCCCAGCGCTCGACGGCGGCGGAAGGACAAGGTCGCGGCTCGCCGCAAGGTGAAGCTCGCACGCCGCCGTGAACAGTACTAGTCAGGAGCGGACAGCAGATGGCACGCATTACCGGGACCGTGAAGTGGTTCAACGACGCGAAGGGGTTCGGTTTCATCACCCCGGAGAACGGCGGGAAGGACTGCTTCGTGCACCACACGGCTATCCAAGCGAACGGCTTCAAGTCGTTGAGCGAGGGGCAGCGCGTCGAGTTTGACGTGGTCGAGGGCCAGAAAGGCCCCGCCGCGCAGAACGTCGTGAAGCTCTAAGACACGGCCGGGTTCCACCACACGGCGCTCTCCCCTCGGGGAGGGCGCCGTGTCGCATTTGGTGGAACGGTGACGCGGGTGGTGGTGGCGCGGCGCCGCAGGGGCGCCGCGCCCGGTGCGGCCTACTTGGACTGCGGGGGAATCCGCAGCACCTGACCCGGGTAGATCAGATTCGGGTCCTTCAGCATCGGCTTGTTGGCCTCGAAAATGACCGGGTACTTCATCGCGTCGCCGTAGTGCTCCTTGGCGATCTTGGACAGGGAGTCGCCCTTCTGCACGGTGTACATCCGCGCCTCAGGCTCCGGCGCGCCCACGGTCATCTGGTCGTCCACCCGGGCCACGCCCTCGGTGTTGCCGACCGCCAGCACGACCTTCTCACGCGTGCCCTGGTCCCTGGCCTTGCCCTGGAGCGTGGCAACGCCATCGTCGAAACCGATCTTCAGGTCGCTCACCTCCAAGCCGAGGGACGTGACGTGGCGCAGGAGGCGGTTCCCGAAGATCATCTCCTGATTGCGCTCCTCCACGGCCGTCGCGCCATCGTCCCGGCCCAGCAGTTTGGCGCCGGCGTTCTTGGCGAAGTCGAAGATACCCATCGTTGTTCCTTCCTTTCGCTGATGATCTATGAACGTCAAAAACAGCGACGCGGCCATCGCGGCCCGCGCGTCACTTCTTGCTGCCGAACAGCCCGCCCAGCACGCCGTTGCCCAGCTTGCCGACCACGTCGTCCATGATCTGGCCGTCGCCGTCCGCGTCGAGCAATGCGGTGAGGCCACCGAGTCCGGCGCTGGCACGCTCCACGCCCTGCCGCTCCCCGGCCAGCGCGCTCGCGAGCCCCGCGGAGTCGAGATTCTTTTGCCGCTGCATCCGCCCGAGAGCCCCCATCACGACCGGCGCGAGCATCGCCATGAGCTGGCCCGTGCGCTGGCCGTCGAGGCCACTCACGCGGCTGACACCGGTCTCGACCGCGCCGCGGCGCTCGCCGAAGACATGGCCCAGGATGGCGTTGCCGTCGGCGGTATCGGGACGGTTCAGGGCACCCGGGAGGTCGTCGAGCGCGCGACCGTCGTGGTCCCGCGTCAGCGCCCCGTGGAGCGCCTGGGCGCCGTCGGGCTTGGCGGCATTGCGGGCCAGCGCGCCCAGGAGCATCGGCAGGGCGGCCGCGACGGCCTGCGTGGTCTGGCCCTGGTCGGCGCCCAGCCGCTGGCTGACCTGTGCCAGCGCGCCCCCGCCAATCTGGCCCTGCAGCAGGTCCAAAAGAGGATTCATGAGCCTGTCCGGTCGAAAGTGAGAGGAAAACCGCCCAACTTCGGAACCTAACCCGACGTCCGGTGATCTCCAACCCGCGGTTTTTTGGTGCACCAAAACACCCCCGCACCAGGTTACATTTAGTGGATGCCGCGGAGCATGCGCCGAGCCGCCGGGCAGACCACCCACCACCGCGCCGCACGGCGCGATCTCGGCTCCACAGCGACACCCAGGAGGCAGCGGATGAGGGGAGCGACCCCGTTGCAGCGACCCATCAAGATCAGCGAGCTGGTACACCGGCGTCTGCGTGAGGTGAAGCGCACGCCGGAGGAGCTGGCGGAGGCCCTCGAGGTCCCGCCCGAGTACGTCACCAGCCTGATCGCGGGGGCCCGGCAACTGCCGCTGCCCGGTCGCACGGACCTCTATCCGCGCATGACCTCGTTTCTCCGCCTCGGCCGCAACCACCTGGAGCTCTGCGCGCGGGCCGAGCGGGCCGAAACCACGCCGACCAAGGCGTCCGAGCCCAAGGCGGAGGTGCGCCGCAAGCTGCTCGAGCTGTGCGAGCCGAAGACGATGCGGGCGCTGGAGCGGCGGCGCGGGCGGCGCGCGGCCACCGAGCTCGCCGACGTGCTGCGGCGGCTGCTCGAGGTGGCGCAGGGCGCCGTGCGGCGCGTGCTGGACGACCAGATCGGGCTGCGGCTCGCCGCGGCGCAGCGCGAGCGCAGCTACCCCGTGATGCGGCTCCACGTGCTCGAGTTCCTCGAGGCGACGCCCGCGACCCTCACGAGTCGCCACTTCGCGGAGTTCATCGAGCCCCGCGTGGCCCGCTGGGACGTGGATCTCGAGACCGGTGTCCTGCGGGTCGTCCTGCGGGCCGCCGAGGTGCGAGACCGCTCGCGCCGACCGGCGGGTGGCCGCCGCCCCGCGGCCACGGGGTTCCGGCCCGACTGACACCCGCGCCGTCCGACCGTCACCACAACGCGACAGCCCCGCTGCGACCATCGCGGCGGGGCTGTGGCCTGTCGGGGACCGGCCGTCAGCGGCTCATTTGTGCCGGAAGGTGATGCGCCCCCGGGTGAGGTCGTAGGGCGACACCGCGAGGGTGACGCGGTCACCGGCGAGCACGCGGATGCGGAACCGCCGCATCCGGCCCGCCATGGTCGCGAGCACGTTGTGGCCGTTGGGCAGCGCCACCCGGAACGTGGTGTTGGGCAACACCTCCGTGACGATGCCGTCCATCTCGATCGCCTCTTCCTTGGCCATCCCGCGTCCCCCCAGGCGCTGCGCGCCACGAACTGCGCGCAACCTAGCGCGGGGCCGAGGAGCAGTCAAATGGGGAGACGCCGCGTCAGTTCAGGCGCCGCAGCTCGACCCGGCGGTTCTGCGCCCGGCCGTCGCGCGTCGCGTTGCTCGTGACCGGCGCGTCGGGGCCGTACCCGCGCGCCACCAGCCGGTCGGCCGCCACGCCGGCGCGCACGAGATACTGCCGCACGGATTCGGCCCGGGACTGCGACAGCCTGAGGTTCGTCGCCCGCGAGCCGGTGTGGTCGGTGTGGCCCGCGACCTCGACCCGCATCTCGGGGTTCGCGACGAGCGACTGCCCGACCGCGAGCAGGATCGCGCGGGCGGCCTCGGTCAGCGCCGCGCTGCCCGTCGCGAAAGTGACGCCCTCGAGCACCACCGTGGTGCGCTCCGCCTCGAAGAGAATGCGGCACCCCACCGCGTCCACCTGGGTGCCCGGCGGCGTCCCGGGGCAGCGGTCCGCGGGGTCGCGGACCCCATCCCCATCCTGGTCGGCGGCGGGCGGGCATCCCGCGGCGTCCACCGGATCCCCCACGCGCGTGCCCGCACAGCGATCCGCCCCGTCCGGCACGCCATCCCCATCGGCGTCCAGGGGCAGCGGGCAGCCCCGGCCGTCCACCGCCTCGCCGGACGGCGTCCCCGGGCACCGGTCCACTTCTTCCAGCACGCCGTCGCCGTCGCTGTCGACGGGGCAGCCCGTCACGTCCACCCGCTGGCGCGGCGGCGTACCGCCGCACCGGTCGGCCGCGTCGCTCACGCCGTCCTGATCGCCGTCGCGCGGGCACCCGGCCGCATCCACCCGCTCCGTCACCCGCGTCCCCGGACAGCTGTCGCGGCCGTCGGGCACGCCGTCCCCGTCGGCGTCGCGCGGACGCCCGCCGAGCATGAGCGAGAGACCGACTTGACCGCCGACATTCCAGTTGTCCTGCGCCGCGTTCACCGGCGTCGCGATGTAGTCGGTGGTGACGTCCGCCCGGAGCGCGAGCCACGGCGTGAGCCCGAGGCGCAGGCCCACGAGCCCGCCGGCGCCGTCTTCCGAGCCCGCGAAGCCGTCGCGGTACTCGTGGCGCACGTACCCCGGACCGAAACTCAGCGCGCTCCACGCACCCAGCGGCAGGTGGATCAGGGCCCGCGCGTGCAACGGCACGTAGGCGGCCGGTGTTCCCGTGGGCGCGACGGTGCTCGTGTAGGAGCCGTCGATTTCGAGGGAGACGACGCGGCCCAGGAAGACGCCGAGGCGGGCTCCGCCGCCGGTGCGGCTGTCGAACCCGAGGGACTGATCGAACCGCGTGAAGCGGCCGAACACACCCAGCTCGACCGCGCCGCCCGCCTGCGCGACCACCCCCGCCGGCATCCCCCCGGCGGCGCCGGCGGCGAGCAGCGCCATGGCGTACCTCGTGCAGCGAAGCATCGGCCGCAAACTGGCGCTCGCCGCGGGCGCCGCGATAGGCTCCGGGTCACACCCCGCCCGGCCAGCCGCCACTCGGTGCGATGGGTCACCGTCCCGCGGGCCGGCCGCGGGCCGGCCGCCCGGATCGGGCGGGGTCCCGAGCTTCGTCCCGTCGGTGTAGGTTCATTACTCATGAGCACACCGATAGCGATTCCACGACTCCCGCCCCGCCGCGGACGGCGGTTCGGGCTCCTCGCCCTGATCCTGCTGTTCGCCGTCGTGCTGGTCCTGCCCTACCTGGTCCAGCTCGCGGCCGATTGGCCGTGGTTCGTTTCCCTGGGCTACGAGCGCGTCTTCGGGACCCGGCTCGTCGCCGAGCTGTCCCTCGGCCTGGTGGTCGGCGCCCTGGCGTTCGCGTTCCTCTATGGGAACCTGTGGTTCGCCCAGCGCGGTGTCGTGCCCAACCCGATGATCCTCCAGATGGACCCCGAGGCGCGGTCGGTGCTCGACGTGACCCGGCTGCTGCGCCGGCTCACGCTGCCGGCATCGCTCGGGCTCGGAGTGCTCATCGGCCTGGCCACCGCGGGCGGGTGGCTGGGGGTGCTCCAATTCCTGCACCAGACGCCGTTCGGCGTGAGCGATCCGGTGTTCGGCCGCGACGTCGGGTACTACGTCTTCACGCTGCCCATCGTCGCGGGCACGCTCGGCATGCTCACGGCCCTCACCACGCTCGCGCTCGGCGCCTGCCTGGTGATCTACGCCGTCCGCCGGGACATCGTCGTGTTCCGCCAGCAGGTCACCGTCGGCCCCGGGGCCCGGCGCCACGTCGCCGTGCTGCTCGTCCTCCTGTTCGTGTTCGCGGCGTTGCGGGCCTACTTCGTGCGCGTCCCCGGATTGCTCTACTCCACGACCGGACCGCTGGTGGGCGCGAGCTTCGCCGATCTGCACGGCCGGGTCATGGGATTGCGACTGGTGGGGCTCGCGGCGCTGGTGGGCGCGGGCCTCGTCGTGTGGGGCGCGCAGACCGGACGCCTGGCGCGCGGCGCCGCGTTCGCGGTGGCACTGTACTTCGGCGTGACGCTGCTCGCCGTGGGCGCCTACCCCACCATCGTCCAGCGGCTGATCGTGGCGCCGAACGAGCTGGTGAAGGAGACGCCGCAGCTCACCTCCCACATCGCCGCGACGCGGCGGGCCTGGGGGCTGGACCGGGTCACGACGCGGGACCTGACGGGGGAAGCGGGGCTCACCGAGCGCGACATCGTCGCCAATCCGCTCACGATCGAGAACGTGCGGCTGTGGGATCGCGACCCGCTGCTCCAGACGTTCGGACAGCTGCAGGAGATCCGGACGTACTACGACTTCGTGTCGGTGGACGATGACCGCTACTGGATCGACGGCGTGTACCGCCAGGTGCTGCTCTCGCCGCGCGAGCTGAACGCGAGCTCGCTGCCGACGCGGACCTTCATCAACGAGCGCCTCACCTTCACACACGGGTACGGGCTCACCCTGGGACCGGTGAACCAGGTGACCGAAGAGGGACTGCCGGTCCTGTTCATCAAGGATCTGCCGCCGGCGTCCACGGTGTCGCTCGGCGTGACTCGTCCCGAGATCTACTTCGGCGAGCTCACGGACTCATGGGTGTTCGCGCGCACCGGCCAGCGGGAGTTCGACTACCCGTCGGGCGACGAGAACATCTTCACGTCGTACGAGGGGACCGGCGGCGTGCCGGTCGGCGGGCTGTTCCGCCGGCTGGTGCTGGCGTCGCACTTCGCCTCGCTCAAGGTCCTGCTGTCGAGCGACATCACGAACGAAAGCCGGGCGCTGTACCACCGGAACATCCGGGTGCGGGCCCGCAAGGCGCTGCCGTTTCTCCTGTTCGACAGCGACCCGTACCTGGTGGTCACCGACGCGGGACGGCTGCAATGGATCCTCGACGCCTACACCGCGACCACCCGCTACCCCTACTCCCAGCCGATCGCGAACGGCACGAACTACCTGCGCAACAGCGTGAAGGTCGTGATCGACGCCTACGACGGCACCGTCACGGCCTATCTCGCCGATCCGGCCGATCCGCTGATCCAGACGCTGGCGAAGGTCTTCCCCGGCATCCTCCAGCCGCTCGACGCGATGCCCCCGGACCTGCGCGCCCACCTGCGCTACCCGGAGGACCTGTTCCGGGTGCAGACCGACCTCTACGCGACCTATCACATGGCCGAGCCCGAGATCTTCTATCATCGGGAGGATCAGTGGCAGAAGCCGCTCGTGAATCGGCGGGGCGAGGAGCCGGACCCGTTCCTGCGCCACATCGTGATGCGCCTGCCCGAGGAGGAGCAGGCCGAGTTCATCTTCATGGTGCCGTTCACGCCGCGTGGCAAGGACAACCTGGCGTCGTGGATGGTGGCGCGGAACGACGGCGAGCACTACGGCCAGCTCGTCGTCTACCGGTTCCCGAAACAGAGCCTCGTGTTCGGCCCGACGCAGATCGTCAACCGGATCAGCCAGAACACGGAGATCTCGCGCCAGGTCTCCCTGTGGGACCAGCGCGGGTCGGAGGTGATCCGCGGCAACCTGCTGGTCATCCCGATCGAGGAGTCGCTGATCTACGTCCAGCCGCTCTATCTCCGGGCCGAAGGCGGGCGCATCCCGGAGCTGAAGCGCGTGGTGGTGGCGTACCAGAACCGGGTCGTCATGGAAGAGACGCTCGAGGCCGGGCTGGCCCAGCTGTTCGGCGGCTCGGTCGGGCCGCCCGTGCTCGTCGCGCGGCCGGGAGCGCCGGCGCCCGCCATGCCGGCCGGCGCGCGCGCGGCGGATCTGGCCCGCCAGGCGGCTGATCACTACCAGCGCGCCGTCGAGGCGCAGCGGTCCGGCAACTGGTCGCGCTACGGGGAAGAGCTGTCGCGGCTGGGCGAGGCGTTGCGGGAGCTACAGGCCGCGCTCGGCGCCCGACAGCAGTGACCGCCCGGCGCTAGCGACCGAACCGCGCGCGCCAGAAGTCGGCGACGTTGGGCAGCAGGCCTTCGGTCACCTGCGCGCTGAGCGTGACGAAGACGCCCTGCCCCCCCTGCGCCGCGAAATCGGGATCCTGGAGATTGCCGAAGCGGTAGCCTGAGGCGATCTCCACGCCGGGCGCGACGCGCACGCCGACCGACGGCGCGGCGTCCCAGCGGCGGGTGCCGCTCGCCCGCTCCACCAGCAGCCGCGTGTCGCCACGCAGCACCAGCCACGGCCGCACCGCGACGCTCGCCCGCCCCCCGGCGTAGTCCGCGCTCGAGGTCAGGCGCTGGATCGCCCCGTCCTCTACGGGACGGTCGGCGCGCGTGTGCCGCCGGGCGTAGCGCCCCGCCAGCTCGAGGCGGCCGGTCGGCGCCCAGATCAGCTCGGCGGCGCCGATGAGGCGGGCTTCCTCGCCGAGATTGGTGAGCACGCCGCCCGCGAGCGGGTTGGTTTCCTCGCTCCACGACAGCTTCGCCAGCGCGTTGACCCGGTTCGAGCGAATCGGCCGGAACGCGAGCCCCCACAGCGACGCGACGCGGCGGCTCACGGCGGCGCCGCCCGGCTCCGTCCGCTCCGTGCGCATCAGCTCCTGCCGGCTGAGCAGCGCGAGCGAGCGGTTGAAGGCCACGTCGCCGGTCACGCTCACGAGCCGGCTCGACAGGGCCATGCCGTCGCGATACTCCCCGCGCGCGCTCATGCGGTAGGGCGCCGAGGCCGGCAGCAGCTCCACCCCGAGCCCGAGCGACCAGTAGTCGTCTTCGGCCTGGAGGAAGGGGAGCGCCCGCACCGGATCGGCCTCCGGCGCCCGGCCCACGCCCGCGCGGCGCTCGAACATCGTGTTGACGCTCCACGCGGAGCCGACGCGGAGGCGGTTCGACAGTCCCACGAGCGCGGCGTTGTACTGCGCGCCCGCGGCGCCCGCCAGCTGGTAGGAGCCCCAGGCCTGCGTGCCGAAGCCCAGATCCGAGCGCATGCCCAGGTTCGTGACCGCGTACGACGCGTTGCCCGGGAGCATCACGTGGCGGTGCCGCAGCTCGAGCGCCACGAGCTTGGTGAGCTGCACGTTCGCGCCCACCCCTACGTCGTTCGGGCGGGTGAGCGTGCCGGTCGACGCGAATTGCTGGCGGCCCTCGGTCCACAGTTTGAGCCGCGCGGTGGGCGTCCAGGTCAGCTTGGCCTCGCCCGCCGCCGTGCTCGAGACATCGAGCCCGCGCTCGAACCGGTCGAACGCCTGCCGCGCCTCGAGCTCGAGCGTGCGGCCGAGCGGCTGGATCACGGTCGCGCTGGTGCGCCGCCGCCCGATGGCGTCGGCCGCCGAGGACAGCTGCTCGTGCTCGGCGCGCACCTGGGTGCCGCCCAGCCGCAGCGCGCCGCCCAGCCGGATCTCCTCGGTGCCGGCCCGCAACGCGGCGTTCGACGGATTGCCGAATCCCGCGCCGATCTTCATCCAGCCCGCCGACAGGCGGGCCGCGCCGTCCAGCAGCGTCACGGACCCGCGCAACACCGTGGCGAAGCCGCTCGAGTCCGGACTCTGCGAATGCGACAGCTCGCCGTCCAGCTCGATCCCGCCGACGCGGGCGACCTGGAAGTCGAGACCGGCCAGGGTGAAGCTGCCGTTGGCCTCGTCGGCGTGGACCGCCGTGACGCCGACCCGCAGGGCGTCGAGCCCGCTCGCGCCCGTGAGCGCCCGCGCGTCGAGCGACCCGCGCACGCCGCCCACGAGCCGCTGCGCTCCGGTGCCGCGCCCTTCGTAGGTCACGACGATGAACACGGGGTTGCCGCTCGGATCGCCGGCGGGGATCGGGCGCTTGAACAGGATCTGCCCGCTGGCGTAGTCGATCTGGTAGTCCACGTGGCGGACGAGCGCCTGCCGCGTGACCACGCGCTGCGGGTTGTCCTGGTCGCGGACCTCGATCGCGATCTGCTCGGTGCCGGGCACCGTCGCGCCCGCGAGGGCGTAGGGACCGGAGACGCCGGCGCCGCGGATCTGCGCCTGCTGCAGGCCCTGGTTGGTCAGACTGCCGAAGGCGCGCCAGTCGACCGGGCCCGCGCCCAGGCGCAGCGCGCCGCCCGAGAGCGCGCGGCGGTACGCGGTGAGGGTCAGCCCCCGCGCGAACTCGTCGGTCGCCACGTCGCCGATGCTCACCCAGTCGAACCCGCGCTCGAGGCGCGCCGACACGGCGTGCCGCGAGGCGGTGAGCGTCTGCTGCGCGCTCGCGTCGCCGAGGATCGGGTACTGGGCCTCTTCGAGCGGGTCCGACGACCGCCCGAAGTTCTCGCGGCCCGCGTCGAGCCGGCGCGAATCCACGCTCAGCACGAGCGACGTGCGATCGTCGAGGCGGCCACGCGCGGTGACGGCGCCGAAGGCATCCGGGCTCGCTCCCACACCGACCCGGCCGACGCCGGTGACCATCAGGTCGCGCACGGCGGGCAGGATCTCGAGGCCAGCGCCGTACTCGGCGTCTCCGGTGCGCAGCGCCAGGGTCCCGCGGCGCACCTCGCGCCCCGGCTTGAGGCGCAGCGCGATCCAGCCGGCGCTGTCCGAGCGCACCTGCATGCCCACCGACGACGCATCGGCGTCGGTGCCGACCGGCTCCGCGCCCTCGACCGACACCGTCACGTTGACCGGATTCACGAGCGGGACGCCCCACGCGTCGAGCAGACGGACGCGCACGAGGCGCGTCGTCTGGCCGTCGGCGGTGAGCTGGATCGGTCCCGGCGGGCCCACCAGGGCGGCGGGCGGGCCGCTGACGTGCAGGGCCACGCTGTCCCAGCGTACCTGCCCCCACGTGTTGGCCATGCGCGCGCGCAGCCGGTGCGGGCCGGCCGCGACCGGCACGGCGATGAAGTCGGCCACGCCGTCCGGCCGGACCGCCGCGTGCGCCACCGCGGAGTCGCCGTCGAACAGCGTCACCGGAGCGCCCGGCTCCCCCCGGACGCCCACGAACAGGCGGTCGCGGGGCGATACGAGGCCGTCGGTCACGCCGAAGATCTCGATCCCGGGACCCGCCAGGAACGCGCGACCACGCTCCGCCGCCCGCTCCGCCGCGGTGCGCAACGGGGGCAACGCGACGGCCTCGGCCGTGCCGCCGGTCGCGACGGGGCGCAGCGCGACGCTCACCGGCGCGAGTCCGGCGCGGCCGAAATCCCACGACAGGAACGCCTGCCCGGCCGGATCGACGCGGACGGCGGGGTCGGCCGCCGGGGCCGCGCCGAGGCGCGTCGTCCCGGGCACCGGCTCCCAGCGCGCGTCGGCCGGGAAGGTGAGCTCCGGCCAACCGGCCGCCGTCGGTGCGAGCACCATCACGATGGCCTCGCCCGGGCGGCACCGTCTCGGGCGCCGGCAGCCGGTCGTCGGCGCGGCGCACGTGGAACACGCCATCGACCGGCCGCAGCGGATTGTGGATCTCGGCCGCGATGCGCTCCGTCTCGCCGCCCGGGGCGTCGATCACCGCCCAGGCGGAATCCGCGGCGCCGCGCCACCAGGCCGTGACCACCGCGCGCGACCGCGGCGGGACGCCCGGCAGCGCCACGGCACCGCGGCCGTACCGCGCCGTGGTCTCCCCAATCGTGACGATCGCGGAGTCGGGCTCGGCCGCGAACCGCACGGTGAGCCCCGACAGCGCGAACGCGTGGCGGTTGTCCACCACCACTTCGTACTCGACGACGGGTGGGGTTGGGGGCGGCGCCGGGGCCGCGACGAACGCCGTTGAATCGAGCAGTCCGATGCGGGCCATGTCGCCGAGGAACGCCGCGTCGGCCGCGGGCGCGACGATCGAGTCGAGGAGCAGATCCATCTGGACCCGGCGATTGAGCGCCCGGCCGTCGGCCGTGCGGTTCGGCGCCACCGGCCGGTCGGGCCCGTAGCCCGCCGGCACCAGGCGCGTGCCGTCCACACCCTGCCGTATCAGCTCGGTCGCCACCGCCCGCGCCCGCGCCAGCGCGAGCCGCGTGTTGAGCCGGCGCGAGCCCGTCGAGTCGGTGTGCCCCGAGATCTCGACGCGGACGCTCGGGTTCGCGTTCAGCGAGGCGGCAACCCGGCCCAGGACGGCGTCCGAGCCCGGCGTGAGCCGCGCGCTCCCGAGGGCGAAGTTGACCCCGGCCAGCACGATCGGCTGCGCCGCGCGCACCGGCGCCACGACGGGGGCGGCGACCTGCGTCACGACGGGCGTCGTGTCGCGCGGGGGGCGGATCGGACGGGCGGTGAAGCGCCAGGCGACGGGGAGCCGCAGCTCGACCAGGCCCGCGCCGCGCGGCACGAGCCGAAACGCGATCCGCGGCGTGGTCCAGCCGGTCGCGTCGAGGCTCACGACCTCCTCGGCGGCCAGCAGCCGGTAGCCCATGGGAATCGTCGTCGGGTCGATGCGGAAGGCGTGCCCGCCGGCGCGGAGGTTCCGGTAGGAGAACTTCCCGTCGCCGTCCGTCGTGGCGACTTCGCCGTCGTCGCTCCACACGTCGATCCCGGCGATGCCCGCTTCCCCCGCGCCCTGCACGCCGTCGCCATCGCGGTCGAGCCACACGTTCCCGACCGCCACGCGCGTCTGCATCGGCCAGACCCGGCGGTAGCGCACCCACACGACCTGCTCGGCCGAGCGGATCGATTCGCTCTCGGCCGTGGCATACGCGCGATTCTCGATCAGATCGCCGGCTGCCGACACGATGGCCACCTGATAGCGCATCGTGCGCCGCGCCCCGGGGGCGAGGGGACCGGCCGCGAACAACGTGAGCTGGCGCCCGTCCACCCGGACCGAATCGGCGCCCAGCGCGCTGCCCGGGGCGTAGCGGCCGCCCGCGGGAAGCAGGTCGTGCACGCGGATGTCCGCGACCCCGTTGGCCCCGGTGTTTTCGACCACGAGCGTGTACGGCGCCGATTCGCCGAGGCCGACCTCGAGCACGTCGGCAGTCTTGGCGAGCGTCAGCTGGTCCGCGAGGAGACCGACGAGCTCGACCTCGCCCGCGAACGCCGTCCGGTAGGTGGCGTTCGTGGCCGTGACGACGGCCAGGTTCCGCACCCGGACGGTGTCGCGCAGCTCGCTCGCGACGCGGACGGTGAGCGCGATAGCGGCGGAGTCACCGGGCGCGACGTCCCCGAGGGCCCAGGTCAGCACGCGGCCGGTCACCGTGGCGGCCGGCTGGGAAGCGACGTACTCGAGACCCGCGTCGAGCGTGTCGGACAGCGCGACGTCGCGGGCGGTGGCGACGGACGCGGTGTTGCGATACACGATCGTGTACGACACCAGGTCGCCGATGCGCGCGCTCGCGGGACCGTTCAGAATCTTGGCGAGATCGAGCTGGGCCGGCTCGACCGTGGTGACCACGGTGTTGGAGCCGACCGAGTCGGTGCCGGCGCTCGTGCCGTACGACGCCGTGGCGGTGTTGACGACCACCGCCTGCGCCGCGAGCGTCGCCGCGCCGAGCAGCGCCACGGCGAGGGCCGCGGCAACCCGCGCGAGGCCGGTCGGGGCGGGCCCGCTCAGCCACCGACGCGCACCTGGAACGAGACCGTCCCGGACTGACCCGCGGCCACGTCGCCCAGCCGGAACACCACGCGATTGCCGGCGATCTCGAACGTCCCCGCGTCGCCCGGACCGTCCGACAGCGCGGTGCCGTTCCAGCGCAGCGACCCGGCGACGTACGCCGTGCCGAGCGGGATCGGATCGGCGATCACCAGATCGGTCGCCGGATTGGTGCCGGTGACCGCGTAGCCGATCGTGTAGGTGAGCACGTCGCCGGCGGCGGCGGCGGGCCGGTCTACGACCTTGCTCAGCGCGACGAGCACCCCGACGTCCCGCACGTCCACGACATCGAGGACCGCATCGCCCGCCGTGCCGTCGAACCGGCTCGTGGCGACGCACGGTCACGGTGTCGCGCGTGCCCCGCACGGCGGCGCTGGCCGGGACGTCGACGGCCACGAGGATCGCGGCGCCGGCGCCCATCGCGAGGCTGACGGGACCCGTGAGCACCGGGTCGCCCGCATCGAGCTGGCCGTCGTCGTTCGCGTCGCGGTACAGCGCGACCGGCCACGCCGCCTGCGACGTCGCCGCGACGGTGAAGCTGTCGGTGCCGTTGCCGAGATTGACGAGCGTGTGGGGGAACACCACGCGGGCACCGGGATTGGCGACCGCGTTGCCCGGAGCGGCGAGATCCACACCCGCGACCTGGGCCACGATCATCGTCAGGACGTTCGACTGTACGGTGAAGCGCGCGCCGTTGGGAGCGAGGTAGCTGGCTTCGGCGGCGGCGGAGATGACGGTGCCGGCGGGCGTGGGAGCCTGGGCGCTGATCCGGCGGGCGGGCATGGCAAGAACCGCGAGCACGATGGCGACGGCCGCAGCCGGCTGAACCAGCCGACCGAGCCCCCGTTCCCGTCGCAGCGACCGCCGATGATCCGCCATGCCCTCTCCCGCGCGCGAAGTCCGCTCCCGCTACGGAGAGTGCACGGGGCGTGCCGGGTGCGCAGTTGCGTATATCGTTGTTATACAACGCGTTATGACGGCACGGCACAGCCGGAGGGTACGCGGCGGTTACCGTTGGTAACGGCTGGGGTAACTAAACGGAGAAGGGTCCCCGGTCGCGAGACCGGGAACCCCTCCGCGCACTGCAACCCGCTGTGTCTGCCCGGGTTTGCCTAGTTGACCACCGCCTGGATCCAGAAGTGGCGGGTCGCGCTGGGCGCGAGGGCGATGCTGAGGCTCGCGGTCACCGTGCCGCCCGAGCCACCCGAGTAGGACAGGCCCCAATCGGTGCCGGTGTCCGGCGCCAGCAGGCCGAACGTCAGCTCCGCGGGCAGTGAATCCGTGACGACGACGCTCGACGCGTCGCGGTCGCCGGTGTTGGTCACCGTGACGCGATACCAGATGACGTCGCCGGGCTTCACCGTGCCGGCCAGCGCGGTCAACGAGTCGGGCGCGAACACGGCCTTGGCGATCGCGACCGCCGGGCGCACCACGATCATGTCGAGGAACCCGTCATCGGTCGCCGGTTGCGTCACGGACGTCGCGGTGAGGGTGAGCCGGTCGGTGCTGCCGACCGCGACCTCGGCGATGGTGTAGCCCACGATCACCGCGACGGAGTCACCCGCCGCGATGTTCACCGGCGAGCTCACGCTGACGGACGTGACCGTGATGGTCGAGCCGCTGTTCGTGGCGGCGAGGTTGTAGTCGTCGGCGATGTTGCCGGTGTTCTTCACGTAGAACGTGAAGCTGTACGGCGTCGAGCTGGGCAACCGCTCGGCTCGCGGCAGCGCGCTGTCGGGCGTCACCGCCACGGTGTACGCCGCGGGAGGCGCCACCGTCGTCGCTCCGGTGCTCTGGATCGCACCGTCGCGCACGGAGGTCGCGGTGAGGCTGAACAGGGTGGAGTTGCCGCCCTGCCCGCCGGGCACGTCGAAGATCACCTTGACCTCGGCGGACCCCGTGATCCCGACGAGCTGGAGCGATGCCAGGGCCGTGTTGAGGTCGCCGAGCGACGTGTAGACCGTGCCGCCGTTGAGGCGGTAGCGGATGTTGGACATCACCCCCGCGACCGAGATGGACTGGCTCGCCTGCACCGTGTCCACGCCGTTCCCGATGTTGTTGATCGTGAACGTGATCGTGTCGTTGGTACTGGGCGAGGCGGGAGTCACGGAGGCCGCGGCCGCGATGGTACTCAGCCCGGCCTTGAACCCGACCGTGATCGAGACCTGCGCCGTATCCGGCGCGTAGGCCCGCAGGTTCGCGTCCTGGTAGTTGACCACCGCCGTGTTGGTGATGACGGTCCCTTCCGGCGTCTGCGCCAGCGCGGCCGGAGCCGTGAGAACCATCGTGATCCCGAGCAGGGTCAGGGCGCGGGTCGTATTCGTCCAGTTCCACTTCATGGTGTCCTCTCGCTTCCTCTCGGTCGACGGTCTATCGGCAATGCGGCGCCTAGCGCGCGCCGTTGGGCTCGGTCGGCGGCTGCGCTTCCGGCAGCCTGGCCTGGAACTGGGCGGTGACCTGCGCGCCGGGCTGTACCCACCCCTGCACCTGCCACCGCACATGCGTGTACCGCTCGGCCGGCGCCGGCTGCATCACCGGTCGGCCGTCCACGATCACCTCGATCATCGGCCGCGACGCGTACGTCGCGCCGCCGTCGATCGAGTACTCCACCCGGACGTCGTCGCGGTCGGCCCGCGCCGATTCCGCCACGTACCGCAGTCCGGCCGGAATCGGATCCAGGAACTCGACCCGCTGCACCGCGAACGCGTTCACGTTGGTGAACACGAGGCGGTACTGGACCACGTCGCCGGGCAGCAACGCGCTCGGGTCGGCCAGGTCCTGGTGGCGCGCGTCGCCCGCCATCAGGTTCTGCGCCGTGATCGCGAGCGCTTCGGGCTTCGGGTCCTGCGCCGCGAGCGGCGCCGCGCCGACGAGCGTCGCGAGCGTCACCAGCAGGGCGGTCGGCAGTTCGTGTCGCATCATTCCCTCGCTACTCCACCGGTTCCTTCGGTTCGGTCGCCAGACGGCGCCGCGGAGCGGTCGCCCGGCGGGCGGATTCCCACGCGAACGGCACCTCGCAGTGATGGCATACCACCCACTTCCCCGAGAAATCGCTGCGCCCGTACGGGGCGCTCGTTTGGCAGTGCGGACAGCTCAGTTGCACGGTGGTTCTCCATGGGTCAGCGGATGCGCTGGGCCTCCCTGGGGCAGGACACATGCCCGCCCGCCAGGCCCGTGCCGTCGCCGTAATACCTTGTAATAGAACACTTATGTGGATTGGAGCGACGCAGACCAAGCCCGCTGGATCGTGCATCGTTACTGTTCGGTAACTGACTGGTAACGTCGATCGGACATGATGAGCGAGGGGTAAGCGCGGGCTCTCGGGAAGCGGCACGGTGCTGCCCCGCGGCCGGGGCCGCCCGTCACTTGATCTGGGCGACGAACTCGAACACCGCGGCGTTGTCCGGCGCGACGGCACTCAGGTCGTTGCAGCAGAGTCGCCAGCGGATGCGGTTCACGCAGGCGTCGTAGCCGCGGGCGCCGCGCCGCACCCGGGACATGGGGACGTAGGTCCACGTCGCGCCGCCGTCGCTCGAGTAGTTCGACCGCGACGCCGACCCCTGGCGGCAGCGTGTTGACGACGCTCCCGACCTTGAACCGGACCTCGGGCGCGAGCGAATCGACGGCGACCGCGTTCACGGCTTCGCGCGTGCCGGCGTTGGTCACGGTCACGGTGTAGGTCAGATCCGTCCCGGCGGCTGCGGCCCCGCGGGCGCGACGCCCCGCGTGATCCGGATGTCCGGGCGAACGACCGTGAGGTCGGCAAACCCGGCGTCAGCGACGTCGCCAGTCGTGGCGCGCAGCCACACCGTGTCGGGCGTGCCCGACGCGACGACCGCCGACGACGTACTCGACGACGACCGACCGGCTCGCGCCCGCGGCGACGGACACGTTCGCGGTATCGCCCGCGACGCCGTCCACCGACACGATCGACACCGCGCCGGCGGCCCCGCCGAGCGCCTTGAGACCGTAGGTGGATGCACCGTTCCCGGTGTTGGTGACCGTGAACGTGGCCGAATAGGGTGTGCCGTTGCTCGGCAGGTGGGACAGGCTCTGCCCCCCGTCCGGCGTGACGCTCACCGCAACGAGTGGTGGATCGTACTCGTAGGCGCCGATGTCGGCCGTGGCGCCGAGCGGGCGGGCCACGCCGCGCTGGTCGGTGGCCGGCGCGTCGCTCGGGAGCGCGGCATCGATCGCCGGACTGCCGGCGAGCAGGGCCTGCGTGAACGTATCGCCGCCGTTGTTCGCCAGAGGGCCGAGCATAGGATCGGCCGTGCGGTCGCTCGCCACGCACCCCGAGCACCCGCCCTCGACCAGGTTGTAGCCGTTGGAGGTGATGGGTTTTCCGCCGATCTGGTTGGCGACCACCGTCGCCGAGTTGTCGGCGACGATGGTGTTGCGCAGCGTCACCGCGCTGCCGTCATGATGGATCCCGCCGGATTCCTCGGCCCGATTGTTCGCGACCGTGCAGTTGGTGAAGGTGGCCACCGCCCCGCCCTTGAGGTGGACGCCTCCACCCTCCTTTTGCTGCGCCGTGTTGCCGCTGATCGTGCTGTTGGTGCAGGTGAGCCGAGCCGCCGTCGATGAACACCCCCGCCCCACCGTTGTCGGGCGCGACATTCCCGTGGATGGTGCTGCGATCGAGAATGAGCGGGCTCTTGCTGTAGATGCCGGCCCCGTTCTTTCCGGTGTTGTTGCGCACGGTGCTGTTCGTCAGGCGCAGGAGGGCGTTGCCCTTGTTGACGCGCACCCCCGCCCCGTCGTCCCGCTGCCCGCCCTGGATCGTGAGACCGATCAGATCCACGGTGCGGTCCTCGGTGACGTCAATGACCGCCGAGACGCTCTTGGCGTCGAGCACCACCTCGCCCAGGCCCGCCCGCTGGATGGTGACGTTGCGCTTGATGTCGAGGGGTCCGCTGCCGCTGGCCGTCAGGAGGTAGGTGCCCGGCGCCACATTGATGATGGTGCACGCCGGGTCAGCCACCTGAGTCCGCAGCTGCGCCACGGTCGTCACGGTGCTGCACGTGGTCGTCGTGGCGCTCGCCACGTTGGACAGGCCGCTCACGTTGCCGCGATCGTCGGTCGTCCGGACGGCGAAGTAGTACAGCGTCCCCGGGCTCAGACCCGGGACCGTGAACGACTCCGCCGAGCCCGCCAGCTGCGGGGCGGGCTCGCCCGCCGCCTGCGTCCGCGTGGCCCAGTTGGCGAGCGTGATCGACGTCGTGGAATAGCGCACGTCGTAGCTCGCCGCCCGACCGACGCCGCCATCGTCCCCCGGCGCGGTCCAGGTGAGACCGACGCTGGTGGACATCGGGTATTGCGTCGCGAGGTTCGTGACCGCCGCCGGAGGCACGGTGTCCCCCGGCGCGATCGCGAGGGTCACAAGCCGCGCCGCGTGGCTCGCGGTGAGCGTGAAGGTGGAGGTCCCGCTGGCGCCCGCCGCTGGCTGCCGCACGTGCCCCGCGCCGCCCGAGGCGGGCTCGGCCGTCGCCGTCCCGCTCCGGTCCATCGTGAGGGGCGCGTGCCCCGGGAGCCGGGGACGTCGGTCGAGACGTCGGGACCGTCGAACCCGCCCAGGCGCACGATCAGCGTGCTGTCGAGGGTGGTCGTGACGGAACGACTGGTGGGCGCGGCACTGGCCGCCACGCCGCTCGCCGTCCACGCGTTGATGGGGCTCGCGCCATGGTGGCCCGTGAACCGCATCATCCACCCGTACGCGTCCTCGCCGCCGGCCCACGCGAATTGATGGCTCACGGGCTCGCCCGCCGCCACGAGCTTCCACCAGACCCCCAGGGTGACGGCGCCCCCCTGCTGCCCGCGGTCGATCAGGGTCCAGCCCGCGGGCGCGCTGAGCGAGCCGCTCGTGTTGCCATCGGTCACCACCGCGGCGACCAGCAGATCGCCGACGCCGGCGCCGCAGGTGGTGGGCAGCGTGAGCGCGGTCGCGCTCCCGCGCGCCTTCGCCTCGGTGAACGCGTGGTAGGTCACCGGGGCGCCTCCGGGCGCCGCATAGCAGCCCGCGTTGATGGCGAACGGCGCGCTGACGTCGTCCGCCAGCGTCCCCGACGTCGCGCGCAGCGTGTATCCACTCCCCACGAGGTCGATCGACAGATCCGCGAACGTGGCCACGCCGTTGACGGCGTTGAGGGTCGTGGTGCCGAAGAGCACGCCACCGCCGGGATTGGTCCCGATGGCGAGGGTGACGGCGTGCGTGGCGCCCGCCACCGTCTGCCCCAGGTCGTTCTGGATCGCGACCTGGACCGCCGGAGCGATGGTGCCGGTCCACCTCGGTGGTGCCCGGATCGACGACGAATCCGAGCTGCGTCGCCGCCAGGCTCACGCAGCCCGAAGCGGCGGGGGGCTGGTCCGAATACTCGATCTGGACGTCGTCCACATGAAGCACCGCCGCCATCGTGGCTCCGGATCCGAGGAACCGCACGCGGGTGCCGGGTCCGATGTAGGGCGAGATGTCGCACGACCGCGGCTGCTGCGCCGGGTCCGTCGAGCCGCCGAACGTGAACGTCCGCAGCGTGGTCCAGCTCGACCCGCCGTCGCCCGACACCTGGAGGTCCACGCCGCCGCCCGGCGCGCCCAGGGCCTGGCGCCGATAGCTGAACGTGAGCGCGGCCGACGTGGCGCCCGTGAGGTCGGCCCCCCGGGTGACATACAGGTTGTCGATATCGACCCCGTTGCCGCCGATGGCGAGACAGTTGCCCGCGGCGCAGAAGGCGCTCGCGACCACCTGGATATTGCCGGCCGCCGGATTGGTGGGTTCGCCCCACTCGGCCCAGGTACCCGCCCACGGGTGGCTGCCGTCGTTGCCGCCGTACCCGATCGCGCCGAACACGTCCCGCACGGTGGCGGGGACGGCGGTCGCGATGGTCGTCGCGCGGTTGTTGGTCGAGTCGGGATCGGCGTCGGTGGCGTACGCCCGCGCGACGTTGGTCAGCGACCCGGTGGCCGCGACCCGCGCCGTGATCGCGACGCTCGCGCTGTCGCCGTTGCCGATCGCTCCGAGCGCGCAGCTCAGCACCGCCGTCCCGACGCAGCCGCCCTGGCTGGGCGTCGCCGAGATCATGGTGACCCCGCCCGGCAGCGAGTCGATCAGGGCGACGCCGGGCGCCGCTCCGGCACCCGGCGCGAGGTTCAGGACCCGGATCGTGTAGGTCAGGGTGCCCGTGAACGCGACGGGGTCCGGCGCGGCGGTCGCGCGCACCAGCAGATCGTATCCGCGCAACACGACCGTCGGATCGGACGCCGTGTTGTTGGCGAGGTTCACTTCGCCGCCGCCCGAGACCCGCGCGCGGTTCGTGACCGACGGCACCGCGGCCGCGCCGGCGGCCACCGCGAGCTGGACGCTCACGCCCGCGCCCGGCGCGAGCGCCGCCGGGTACCGCGCCGTCACGACCTGGCCCGCCGCGCTCACCGTCCACCCCGCCCCGCCCGCGGTGACGTAGGTCAGCCCCGCCGGGAGCGTATCGGTCACGAGGATCGTGTCGACCGTCGCGGTGGTCCCCGTGTTCGACACGGTGAGCGTGTAGACACCGATGGCGCCTTCGATGAACGAGCCTGTGTGTGACTTCGAGATCGCCAGGTCGGGCACCGCGATCGCGAGCCCGCAGCTCGGGGGACGGGTGGGTGGCGTCATCAACGCGTTCAGCATCATCCGCTGGCCGTTCAGGTACGGCAGCGTGGACCCGGCCCAGTCGTGGCCGCCGAGATAGAACGACATCCCCCCGGGGCCGCCGGCGTACAGCTTGCTGGCGAGCGCGGCGTAACGGGCCGGGCTGGCACCGACGTTGTCGGCGTGAATGTGCCCCGAGTTCTGGAACACGGACCCGGTGAGGAGGCGCCAGTCCTGGTGGGAGCCTCCCGGGGCCGGCTCGAGGGTCCCCACGAACTGGGAGAACGCGAGATCGGGATTGGGATGGGACAGGACGTTGCCGGCGTTGGCCTCGGCGATGCCGAGGGTCGTGAGGAACCGCCCCGCCACATTGTTTTCGTACGTGTCCACCGACCGGCACTGCGCCAGGAAGTTGCCGCCGCTCTGGAGGAACGCCCGGATGGCCACGACGCCGGCCGGATTGTCGTTGTGCGGCTCCATCGCCAGGGTGTAGCACGACCCGCTCAGCAACGTGAAGTCGTTCCCCACCGTGTAGTTCGCGATGCCGGCGGCCGCGAGTATGTTCGTCGCGATGTCCGAGTTCTGCGCGTTGACGAACGCCCGAGGCTTGAAGGTGAGGTCGTGGCGGATGTCGATAGTGGTGTCGCGCGTGAGCTCGTACACCGCCACGTTGCCGCCGAACGCGGCGATGCGCGCCAGCGCCGGGGCCGCGTAGGACTCGTGCACGATGAACGGCCCGCCCGAGAAGGCGAGCACGGCGGGAGCGAGCACCGAGGGCGCCACGCGCCGCGCCTCGGCCGTGAAGTCGGTTCCGTCCTTGGCCTTCCCCGCACGGATCGCCCACTTCACCGGGATGTTGTTCTGCAGCAGGTCGTTGACCAGACCGTAGGCGCGCAGGTTGAACGGCGCGGTCAGGCTCTGCTTGGCGTTGTCCATCGGGATGACGAGCGATCCCTTGGGGACCAGCTGCGGGTTGGCCGCCGGACCGGGGAGGTCCTGGGCCGCGCCCGCCACGGGGAGCAGCGCGAGCGCGATGGCCCAGCGCCAGCCGCGGGCAGGCGGCCGCGGCTCGCCCCGGGCCCGGCGTTGCTCCGCCTGAGGCGCGCCCGTCTCAGCGGTATGGAGGCTCAGCGAATGCGGAGGGTGACGCCCGTACTGCCGGCGTTGTTGGGTGCGGTCTGGCTGAGGTTGCCGGTGAAGGCCCAGCGGACGTGCGTCACCAGACGATCGTAGCCGGCCGGCGCGCCACCCGCTCCGCTCGCGGGCGTGTAGGTCCAGGTCGATCCACCGTCGCTCGAATAGTCCACGACCACCGTGAGTCCCGTGGTGCCGAGGTCGTGGGTTTCCGAGCCGACCTTGAAATCGGTCTCGGCGGGGACCAGATCGGTGATCACGACACTCTGCGCGCCGGCGGTACCGACGTTGGCGAACGTGGTGGTGTACGCCAGGTCGGTGCCGGGCAGCTGGGTGCCGGAGGGAGTGACGCCCTCGGCGAGACTCATGCTCGGCGCCGGGGCCAGGGCCGTCGCATTGGCGCCGAACTCGGAGGTGTTGTTGGCGCCATCCGTCGCCGTACCGGTGATCTGGTCCCCCTCTGCCAGGCCGCTCACGGCCAGTGCCCCCGAGAAATTGCCGCTGGCGTCGGTCGTCACGAAGCCGAGGTAGACCTGGCCCTCCCCATACCCGCTGGCATCGAGGTCGCTCCTGAAGATTTCGACACGGGCGTCGCCGAAGGTCGGTTGACTCGCGGCGCTCCCGACGTAGCCCGTGACCGTGAGGGTCGTGCCGCTCAGCAGGACGGAGGTGAAGACCGGAAAGTCCATCTCCAGGTTCGGCTGTCCGGCGGGCTTGGCGCCATCGTTGGGGGTGATGCCGTCGGCCCCGAGATCGAGCCCGATGCCGCCGTTGCCATAGATCGAATTGCCAAGAATGCCGTTGCCGGTCCCGCCCCGCAGCACGATGCCGCGCCCGGTGTTGCCCGAGATGATGTTGGCGGCTTCGGCGGCGGTGCCACCGATGGTGTTGCCGCTGCCCCCGTTCCCGGCGCAGCAGAGCTCGATGCCGCTCGATCCGTTGGGGACGGCGCCGCTGCGGCTCGCGTTGAGACCTACTGTGTTCCCCTGCACCAGGTTCCCGCTGGCCCCGGAGAAGACGAGGTAGAGTCCGAAATTGGTGTTGCCCGAGGTGACGTTCCCCTCGCCGATGCCGGTGCCCCCGATGACGTTGTTGGGCGCCTGGGACAGGTAAATGCCGATGTTGTTGGCGAGCGCGGACGTGCCTGCGGCGTCGGTGCCCACGTAGTTCCCGCGGATCACGTTGCTCGTGGCGCCCCCCCCGGTCACCAGAATACCGCGCCAGGTGTTGCCGGAGATGACATTGCGCTGCGTGGCCCCGGATCCTCCGATCGTGTTGCCGGAGGTGGCCACGTAGACCCCTTGATAATTCGCCACCGAACCGTTGCCCGCCGCGTTGGTCCCGATGTAGTTCCCCTGGATGACGTTGCTGCCGGCGGTAGCGATCCAGACACCGGCGCTGTTGGCGTTGCCCGTAAAGCCGTTGATGATGAACCCGCGAACGGTGCTGCCACCGGCCTGAAGTTCCAGTCCCCTCGCACCGGGACCGGCGCTGATTCCGCTCAACTGCACGATCGGGGCACTGGCCCAGCCGGGTTGGGTCTGTGCGTCCAAAATGACGGGATCGGTGATTACCGGCAACGCGGAAGTCGGGGCGATCGTCGCGACGCCGCCGCTGAACGCGTTGTGGGCTGCCCGGAGCCCGGCCGCCGCGGACCCGTTCGAGATCATCCAGATGGCATTGTCGATGCCCGCGGACCGCCCCGCCTGAGCCAGTCCCGCGTTGCCGAGCAGGTTGGCGTTGGCAAGGAACTGACGGAGCGAGCCCTGCCCCGCGTGGTTGACGTTCACGACGGTGTTGAAGTTGAACCCAAAGTCCAGACCGCTGATGTTCGTAGAGCCGACGACGACCGTGGTCACCGACTGCGCCGTGCCGCTCAGCACCGCCGAGTAGACGAATGTCGTCGAATTGAAGGTGGCGCCAGCCGAACCGCTGCCCGGGTCTGCCACGGCCGGATCGGTACCCCCCACGTAGTCGGTGACGGCAGCCGCCGTCCCGGATGTCGCATCGGTGCGATAGGTCTGCACTGCCAGGGCAGATGAAGTATAGCCGGTCCGTGAGGATGTGACCGAGGCGTTGACCACCCGGATGTAGTAGGTACCCGCCGCGACGTTGGTGAAAGAATAGTCCCCGCTGCCGTCGGTCGTGGCGAACGTGGAATAGACGCCGGCCGAGGTGTACAGCTCCACGCGGGCGCCGCTGCGGCTCACCCCGGAGGATGTGGCCTTGCTCCGCCCCGCGCCGCCGCCGTAGTTCACGTCCTCAAAGACGTTCCCTGAGATTGTCGGAGTCGGCGTCGCCGGCGATCCGCTGGGCACGGCGCCGATGGAGTAGTTCCCGTTCACGTCCCGGGTGAAGATCTCGTAGTGATACGCGATGCCGTTGGTCAACCCGGTGTCCGTGCAACTCGCCGCAGGGGCCGTCACGACGCAGGCAACCGTCGAGGTGCCGATGGTGTTGCCGACCGCGTACGTAGCGCCTTCAGCCGGGACGTCGGTCACAGCGGACATCGCGCGCCGCAGGACGGCGATCGTGCTGAGATCGGCGTCCCCGGGATTGGTCCAGTTCAGCAACACCGCCGCGCTCCCCGCCGTGGCGCCCCCAGCCGTCACGTCGCCCGGCGAGAGGTTGTCGATGGTCACGGTCGTGCCGGCGGCGTCGGACCCGGCCTGGGCGTTCGTGCTGGACCACACCGAAATACGCGCGGTCACCGCGTAGCTGGACCCGGCCGGCACCGGCATGTTGGCGTGGCTCTTCGGAGTGACGCGAACCTTGTACTGCGTCGAGGTGGTGGTGGCGGTGATGCTGGTCGTCAGCCCGATCGACGGCGTGTCGCTCGCCGGATCGGTGACGGACCCGTACACCGTCGTACCGGCGTTGTCGGTAATCTCGACCAGGCTCAGGCCGCCCGCGGTCCCGGCGGCGAGTGTGACCGCGACCTTGGTGATGGCGTCGGTGCCGCTATTCGTCTGGAGGGTGAACGCGTCGGCCATCGTGGCCGCGCCGCCGGGTGCCAGGCTCGCGTTGGCAGGATCGATCCCGTCACCGATCGTAGTGGTCAGCGCCGGCTTGAGCGCGACGGCGCCGATGGCCCACTTGGCTGTCCCCGTCTTGGTCCATCCCATCGTCACGGAGGCGGCGCCGGGCGCGGTGCTGCCAAACCCAGCCGGGTCGCCGCCGGAGGTCCCGTAGAACAGGTTCCAGCGCTGGGTCTGGCCCGCCAGCGGGGTCACTGTGCCCGCGCTTCCTTGAGTGGAAAGCGCACTGATGATCAGCTCGCCGGCGGCGCTGGTCACGACGACTGACGGATTATCGGTCCCGGTATTGGTGGAGTTGTTGGCTACAAAGGTGCCCAGGGGAGCCGTGGCCGAGACGCCAAAAAACGACACCGCCCCGCCCACCATCTTCGCGCCACCGGTCAGAGTAATGACGACGTTGGCGGTTCCGACCGCGGGAGCCGCGCGGTACCACATCTCCGTCCGGACGGCATCGTCGTGGTTGTTGCGTGCGCCGATGAACGTCAGCGCGGCGCCGCCATAGGTGACGCCCGACACCGTGTTGCCGGCGTTGCGGATGGACACGCCCACAACCAGGAACCGGTTCGAGCCGCTCCCGACGGTGTGGGCCCAGGTCAGTGTGCTGGCACTGATCGTGGCGCTGCTCGAGGCGTCCACGGTGATCTGCGCCCCCAACGCTCCCGGTCCGGCGGCCAGCGCCACGGCGAGCCCGGCCACCCGCCACGCGTTCCGGCAAGCCGCGCCGAGCCGATTTGCGCGCACGGCGCACGGCAACAGCGCGCGGAGCCCGCGCTGCGGCGCTCGCCTCCGCGCGTGCCTCGTCGACCGAACCAGTGCCAACGGCCACTCCCTGGTCATTGCCGTCCGTGCGTCGACGTTGCGACCGACGGATGGGCCGGATGGATACGGAGCTGGGACAGATACGAACTCGCAGTTCTCGTGCCTACCGCAGTGACGCCGTAGGACAGTGTGCGACAATTACTTAACAGGTTGGGACTGATTGCGCCGCCGGCGCGTCGTTACCAACAGTAACGGACGCAGTAACCTCGGCCTCTTTGGAGGCGTCAATCCAGGCCGTACTTCCGCCGCTTCTCCCACAGGTTCTTGCGCGAGATGCCCAGGCTCTCCGCCGCCCGCTGCACCTGGTTGTCGAACGCGGCGAGGGTCTCGCGAATGTAGGTCTTCTCGACGTCCACCAGCGTGAGGTTGCGCGGCACGGCCACGAAGGCGGCGCTCGCCGCCTGCCCCGCGCCCTGCCCGTCCGCCCAGCGCGGGCAGCTCCGCCAGCGTCAGCTCCGTTCCCGTCGCGAAGATCATGGCGCGCTCCATCACGTTGCGCAGCTCGCGCACGTTGCCCGGCCAGTGCCACCGCCCGAGCGCCGCCAGGACGTCCGCGCCGATGGACTGGACGCTGCGGCCGAACTGCCGGTTGAACACCTCGCGAAAGTGGTTCGCGAGCAATGGCACGTCGGCGGCGATGTCGCGCAGCGGCGGCAGCGTGTGGACGGCGACGCCGATCCGGTAGTACAGATCGGCCCGGAACTTCCCTTCGCGCACCAGGGCGCCGAGGTCGCGGTTCGTCGCGGTGATGATGCCGAGACTGGCCTCCTGCTCCTCGGTGCCTCCCACCCGCCGGAACCGGCGCGACTCGAGGAAGTTGAGCAGCTTCGCCTGCAGCTCGGGCGACAGGTCGCCGATCTCGTCGAGGAACAGCGTGCCGTCGTCGGCGACCTCGATCAGGCCCCGCTTCGATTCCTTCGCGTCGGTGAACGCACCCTTCTGGTGGCCGAACAGCTCCGATTCGAGCAACTGGCTCGGCAGGGCGGAGCAGTTCACCTCGACGAACCGGCCGGTGGCGTGGCGGTTGGCGTAGTGGATCGCGTGCGCCACCAGGTTCTTCCCCGTGCCGCTCTCGCCCAGCAGCAGGACGGTCGGGCGCGGAATCTCGGCGACGCGCTGCACGAACTGGCGGCACTCGACCACGCGCGGGTGCTCGCCCAGGATGGCCGCGACCGAAAACTCCGCCTTCCGCCCCTGCTCGAGCGACTGCGCCGTTTCCTTCAGCGGTCGCTCGGCCAGGGCGCGGTTGAGCAGGGTCATCAGCTCGTCGATGTTGGCGGGCTTCGCGAGATACTCGGTGGCGCCCGCCTTGAGCGCGTCCACCGCGCTCTGGATGTCGCCCTGGCCGGTGAGCACGAAGATCGGCAGGAACGGATCGCTCTTGCGGAGCTTGCGCGTCACCGCGATCCCGTCCGTTCCGGGCATCACCAGATCGGTGATCACGGCGTCGGGGGGCTCCTCGCGGCAACGCTCGAACAGCGCCGCCGCCTCGCCGAACGGCTCCGCGCGGATGCGGCCCGGGTGGCTCAGGTTCACCGCGAGCAGCTTGGCGTGGGACAGGTCGTCGTCGAGGACGTAGATTTTTCGCAGCATGGACACAATACTTGTAGTCGCGGCGGCGAATCACAAGTACCAGCAGGGCAAGCGGATAGGGGCAGGACCATGGGTGGGAGCTTCCGGGTGGTGATCATCGACGACGACGCCGACCTGCGCCGGCTGCTCCAGGTGACCCTGGAGTTCACGGCCCGCTGGACCGTCGCCGTCGCGCCCGACGGCACCGCCGGACTCGCCCTGGTGCGCCAGCTCGCGCCCGACGCCGTCGTGGTGGATCTCATGATGCCCGGCATGGACGGCTACGAGGTCTGCCGCCAGCTCAAGGCGGACCCCGCCACCGCGGGGATCCCCGTCGTCTTCCTCACCGCGCGCCAGCGCATCGACGAGGAGCGGGTCCGCGCACTGGGCGCGGCGGGCGTGCTGTTCAAGCCGTTCGAGCCCGACGAGCTGGCGGCCCGCATCACCGAGCTGTGTCAGGCGCCGCGGTGAGCGGAGCCGCCGGCGCCCCCGGCGCCCCCGACCGGGAGGCGGCCGTCGCCGCGCTGCGGCGCGAGTTCGCGGCGGGGTTGCCGGACCGGCTCGCCATCCTGCGGGATGCCCTCGCCACGCTGGCGCGGGGCGACGACGCCGCGGCGCGCGACGCGCTGCACCGCGGCGCCCACTCCCTCAAGGGCACGGCCGCCGCGTACGGCGCCGCCGCAGTCGCCGCCTGCGCCCGGACGCTCGAGGACCGCGGGCGCCGCTGGAACGAGGCGGGCGGTGCGCCGCCGGACGAGCGGACGGCCGCGGCCGTCGAGCTCGATGCGCTGGAGCGCGCCGCCCGGGCCTACCACGCCAGCGTCGCGGACGCGGGGGCGACGTGACGCTCACCGATCCCCGGCTCGCCGCCGCGCGCGCGCGGCTCGAGGTCGTGGCCGAGCTCGCCTCGCTGATCAACACCCAGTTCGACGTCGGGGACATCTTCGAGGCCGCGATCCCGCGGATCCAGCGGGTGCTGGACTTCCGGCGCGCCAGCATCGCCCTCCGCACCGAAGACGGCGAGCACTACTACCTGCACGCCCTGTACGACGGGGCGCGCGGCGGCTTCCTCCCGAGCGGCGACCACCGGTTTCCGCTCGCGAGCGGCCACCCCGGCCGGGCGATGCAGACCGGCGACGCCATCCGCGTGGACGAGTTCCGCGGCACGGAGGGCATCCGGCTCGCGGACGAAGGCCACATCTCGGCCTTGATCGTGCCGCTCCGCGGGCAGGGACTCGTCATCGGGACGCTCAACCTCGGCACCCGGGAAGGCGGCCGGTACCACGACGACGACCTCGAGCTGGCCGTGCTGTTCGGCCGGCAGATCGAGACGTCGCTGCATTACTCCCGGATGCTGGGGACGATTCAACGCCAGCGCGAAGCCCTCGCCCGGGAGCACGCGCGGCTCGAGGCGTTGATCGAAGCCACCGGGGCCGCCGTGCTCATGGCGACGGAGGGCAAGGTCGTCTACGCCAACCACGAGATGGCCGACGTGCTCGGGCTGCCGTGGGAGGTGCTGGCCGGCCGCTCGCTCGACCAGGTCGAGCGCTCGCTCACCCGGGCGCTGCGGGATCCGGGCGCCCTCGCGCCGCAGCGCGCCGCGCTCGAGCGCGAAGACGCCACGCTGAACGACACGATCGAGTTCGCCTTCCCTCGGCGACGGGTCTGCCAGCGCCTGGTGGACGCGGTCCACGGCACGGAAGGCGAGCTGCTCGGCCATCTCGTCGTGTACCGCGACATCTCGCGCGAGGCCGAAGCGCAGGCGGCCAAGGATGAGTTCGTGTCCATGGTGAGCCACGAGCTGCGCACGCCGCTGGCCTCGATCAAGACGTCCCTCAGCCTGTTGAACCGGGGCGCCGCGGGTGCGGTCAGCGAGCCGATGCACGAATTTCTCGAGATCGCGCTGCGCAACCTCGATCGGCTGATCAAGCTCGTCAACGAGATGCTCGACGTATCGCGTATCGAGAGCGGCCGGATCGTGACCCGCTCGGAGCCGGTCGCCCTCGAGCCCATCGCCGCGAGCGCCGTCGCCGCCGTACTGGCGTTCGCCGAGGAGCGGGACGTGCGGCTCCACCGCGAGGCGCCGCGCGACGAGACGATCGTCCTCGGCGACGCCGACCGCCTGGAGCAGGTGTTCATCAACCTGCTCTCCAACGCCATCAAGTACTCGCCCGCCGGCGGCGTGGTGTCGTTGCGCTGGCGCGAGGACGAGGGCGCCGCGGTGGTGGAGGTCGCCGATCAGGGACCGGGGATCCCGCCGGGTCGCCTGGGGGTCATCTTCGACAAGTTCCAGCAGCTCGAGTCCGCGGCGACCCGCCAGCACGGCGGCGCCGGTCTCGGGCTGTACATCAGCAAAGGGATCGTGGAGCGTCTCGGTGGCCGGATCTGGGCGGAGAGCGGCGATGGCCTGGGGTCGCGCTTCTACGTCCGGCTGCCCCTCGCGGGTACCGCCGCCGCCCAGGCGCGGCCGCCGCGGGACAGCGCCGCGCCGCTGGGCCGCGTGTTGCTGGTGCACGGCGACGCCGACCTGCGCCGCCTGCTCCAGGCGGAGTTCGAGCGGGCGTCTGAGGCCGTCTCGTCGGCCGGCCTCGGGCGAAAAGGACTCGCCACGGCGGACGAATGGGAACCGGACGTGATCGTGGTGGCGAACGAGCTCGAGGACATGCACGGGCTCGAGTTCATTCGGCGCCTGCAGCGGTCCCCGGTCACCGCCGACATTCCAACGGTGCTGATCGGGGGACCGGGGCCGCCCCCGCAGGCCATGGGATACGGCGCCGACGGCTGGGTGTCGACCGACTCCGGCGCGACCGTGGAGGAAGCCGCGCGCGTGACGGCGCTGCCGCGCCGGCGCCGCGTGCTCTACATGGAGGACGATCCGTCGGTGCGCGACGTCCTCGCGCGCCTCCTGCGGCGGGCGGGCTTCGCGTGCATCGAGGCGCCCGACGGCGAGGTGGGGCTCGCCCTCGCGCGCCGCCGCGCGCCGGACATCGCGGTGATCGACATGCAGATGCCCAGGCTCGACGGCCTCGCCGTGCTGCAGGAAATGCGGCGCGACCCCGCGCTCGCGCGGGTTCCCGCGGTGTTCGCCACCGGCCAGGCCGATCGCGCCACCCACGCGCGCGCCGCCGAGGTGGGGGTGGAGCTGCTCGCGAAACCGGTGGACGCGGCGGCGCTGCTCGAGGCCCTCGAGCGCGTCCTCGCCGCCGGGACACGCGGTCGCCCGTCATCCTAGACCGGCGTGACCCGCGTCACGGGACCGCGGGCGCGCTTAACGTATGATGCCGGACAGCGTCTGCCGTACCGAGCGTCACGCGCACGGGATCACACAGAGGGTCGACGGATGGTCGAGCGGTTCGCGGTCTACGGTATCATCGTCCTGCTGGCAGCCTGCGAGGCGGCATCCGTCGCCGGCGCGCCGGGCGCCGCGCCGCCGCCCGGCGCACAGACGGCGCTGCCCTTCCCCATCGACCGCGGCGACGACGGCGCCCATACCCCCGGCACCTACAAGGGCCTGTGGCTCCGCCTCACCGACAACGGCGAGCCCACGGTGTCTGCCGTGGATGGCATTGTCGGCGTCGTGTGCGTCGGGATGAGCAACGCGTCACAGGAATGCGCCGACTTCATCCAGCGCGTGCAGGGTGAGTTCGCCACAGAAGTCGATCCGGCGGTCCGCGTCGTCAACTGCGCGGTGGGCGGCCACGCGATCGAGCGCTGGATCGATCCCGCCTACGACGCCACGCTGTGGGACGACTGCATCCAGCGCCGCCTGCCGCAGGCCGGCGTGCGCCCCGACCAAGTGCGCGTGCTGTACCACAAGGCCGCGAACCAGTTCACTACCGCCGCTGGCGGGGGCGCGTTGCCCCTCTACCCCGATCCCGGAAGCGACTACGAGGCCTTCCAGCGCCACCTGTCGGCGTTCGCCGGTCGCGTGGCGGGAAAGTTCCCCTCCCTGCAAGCGGTCTACACCGCCTCCCGCAGCTACGGCGGCTTCGCCGGCAACCCGGGCCGCGGCGAGCCGTTGAGCTACGAGGAAGGCCACGCCCTCAACACCTGGCTCGGCGCCAACGGGCGGGTGGACGGCGTGTGGCACGGCTGGGGCGCGTACCTGTGGGCGCCGGACTGCGCCGCGGGCGAAACCAACGGCGGCGGGGTGTGCTACGCGCGGGACGACTACGTGGCCGACGGCGTCCACCCGTCGACGTCGGGCACGCAGAAAATGAGCGGCCTGCTGCACGATCGCCTGCGCCGCCACGCCTGGTACCGCGGCGGCTAGGAGCGCCGTCGTCCTCACCGCGCCGTCGTCGGTGCCCCGTCCGCGAGCACGGGCGCCAGCACCCGCCAGACGTTGTCCGCCAGCACCCGCGCCCCGGCGGCGTTGGGGTGGATACCGTCGGGCTGGTTCAGCTCGGCCACCCCGCCCACACCCTCCAGCAGAAACGGGATGAACGCGGCTCCGTTGTCGCGCGCCAGCGCGGCGAAGAGATCGCGGAACTCCCGCGTGTAACGGCTCCCGAGGTTGGGCGGCGCTTCCATGCCCGCGACCACGATCCGCACGTCCGGGTAGCGGGCGCGCGTGCGGTCGATGATCGCCTGGAGGTTGGCCCGGGCGGCGGCGACGTCCTGTCCGCGCAGGGCATCGTTGGCGCCCAGCTCGAGCACCAGGACGGCGACCGGCTGCTGCAGCAGCCAGTCGATGCGGCGCAGCCCGGCCGCCGACGTCTCGCCGCTCACGCCGGCGTTCACGACCCGGTAGCCGTAGCCCGCCGAGTCGATTTTCTGCTGTACCAGCGCCGGGTACGCCTCCTCGGGCTCGAGCCCCAGTCCGGCCGTGAGGCTGGTACCAAAGAAGAGGACGACGGGAGCGGCGTCAGGAACCGCGGCCGGCGCGCCGGGCCGTTCCGTTTCGCGACGGGGCTCCCCGCATGCGACGGCGAGCCCCATCAGGAGCGCGGCCGCGGCCCTGCGCCTCATCCGGCCCCCTTGGTCACCCGGCCGTCGTCTATTGCCAAACACCTTGGGCCGCACCATTTTGCGCCACTTCTATGACCCAAACCACCATCCTGGTCGCCGACGACGATCCCGTGACCCGGAAAACCCTCACCGCCGGCCTGCAGGGACTGGGATACGCGGTGCTGACGGCGACGGACGTGATCCAGACCGTCCGGGTCACCCAGAAGGACCGTCCGGCCGCCATCGTGCTCGACGTGATGATGCCGGGCGGCACGGGCATCGAGGTGCTGAAGCGGGTCCGGGCCTCCCTCACCATGGGGTTCATCCCGATCATCGTCATCAGCGGGATGGCGGACGACACCCTGCCCGCCCGCGTGAAGGAGCTCGGCGCCGCCGAGTTCCTGGCCAAACCGGTCGACATCCAGCAGCTCGCCGACGCGCTGAGCCGCGTGCTGGGCCCGATGCCCCGGGGTCCCGTCACGGGAGCGCGTCCCGCGCACCAGCCCTAGCCCCGCCGGTCCGCGTCGCCGGGCGCGCGGCGATGTCGGTATCATTCCGTCCATGATCATCGTCGCCACCGACCTCGAGCAGACGTACCAGAGCGGCGGCACGCCGCTCACGGTGCTGCGCCAAGTTAACCTCGCCATCGCGCCGCAGGAGTTCGTGGCGGTCATGGGCCCGTCGGGCAGCGGCAAGACGACCCTGCTCGGCCTGCTCGCGGGCCTCGACCGCCCCACCCGCGGCGCCGTGCGTCTCGACGGCGCGGACCTCAACGGGCTGTCCGAGGACGCGCGCGCCCGGCTCCGCGCCGAGAAAGTGGGGTTCGTCTTCCAGACCTTCCAGCTGCTGCCCACGCTCACCGCGCTCGAAAACGTGCTCGTCCCGATCGAGCTGCGCGGCGGCGCCGGACCCGCGGCGAGCGAGCGCGCGCGCGCCCTGCTCGGGCGCGTGGGCCTGGGCGACCGCGTGCACCATTATCCGGCCCAGCTGTCCGGCGGCGAGCAGCAGCGCGTGGGCCTCGCCCGCGCCTTCGCCGGGGAGCCGCGGATCCTGTTCGCCGACGAGCCCACGGGCAGCCTCGACGCCGAGACGGGGGACACCGTGATCGACCTGCTCGTCGCGCTGAACCGCGACGCCCAGACCACGCTGGTGCTCGTGACCCACGACCCGGCCCTCGCCGCGCGCGCGCGGCGCGTGATCCGGCTCGCGGGCGGCGCGATCGTCTCGGATACCCGGTCGGCCGCGGCGTGAGCGCGCGGTTCACGCTGGCGATGGCCTGGCGCGAGAGCCGGGGCACCCGGCGCCGCCTCGTGCTCACCGTCGGCGCCGTGAGCCTGGGCGTCGCCGCCCTGGTCGCGATCAACTCGTTCTCCGCCAACGTCACGGCCTCGGTCCGCGCCCAGGCCCGCACGCTGCTCGGCGCCGATCTGGCGCTGCGCTCGCGCAGCGCCTTCCCCGACTCGATCGAGGCCGTGCTCGATTCGATCGCCCGCTCGGGCGTGCCGCTGGCGCGCGTCACGAGCTTCGCGTCCATGGCGCTCGCCCCGCGCACCGGTCAGGCGCGGCTCGTCGAAGTGCGCGCCATCGAGGGCGACTTCCCGTTCTACGGGACCGTGACCACCGATCCGGCGGGGCTGTGGGGTGGAGAAACGACGAGCCGCACCGTGCTCGTGGACCCCGCCGTGCTGGTCCAGCTCGGCGCGCGGCTCGGCGACACGCTCGCCGTGGGGGACGGGCGTTTCGCGGTGGCGGGCGTGATCACGAGCGCCCCGGGAGACGTCGGCCTGCGGACCGCGTTCGGCCCGAGGGTGTTCCTGCCGGCGCGTTACCTGCCCGAGACCAACCTCCTGCGGTTCGGCAGCCGCGCCCAGTACCGGGCCTACCTCCGGCTGCCCGACGACGCGCAGGTGCAACGTCTGCTCAATCGCCACAACGCCCTGTTCCAGCGTCACCGCATCGGCAGCGAGACCGTGGCCGAGCAGGAAGAGGACCTGACGGACGCGCTCGGACGGCTGGCGCGCTTCCTCGGGCTGGTCGGGCTCGTGGCGGTGCTGCTCGGCGGTCTCGGGGTGGGCAGCGCGATTCGCGTCTTCGTGCGCGACCGGCTCGACGCGGCGGCCCTGCTGCGCTGCCTCGGCGCGCCGACCCGCACCGTGCTCGCGATCCACCTGCTCCAGGCGGTGGCGCTGGGTGTCATCGGCGCCGTCGTGGGCGCGGTGTTGGGGATCGCCGTCCAGGCCGCCCTCCCGGCCGTGGTGCGGGACTTCCTGCCGCTCGAGGTACGCGTCGCCGTCAGCTGGCCCACCGTGCTCGCCGGCCTCGGCATCGGCGCGGGCACGGCGGTCCTGTTCGCGCTGCCGCCGCTCCTCGAGCTGCGGGCGGTGACGCCGCTGCGGGCGTTGCGCCGGGATTTCGACCCCGGGCCGCGGCGCCGCGACCCGTGGCGGCTGGCGGCGGTCGCCGCGTTGTTCGGCGCGATCGTGCTCCTCGCCGTGTGGCAGGCGCCGAGCCGCGGCGTCGGGCTGGCCTTCGCGGCGGCGCTGTGGCTGACCGCCGCCGTGCTGTGGCTCACCGCGACCGGTCTGATGCGGGCCACGCGCCGCTGGTTCCCGGCGCGCGCGAGCTACGTCGTGCGGCAGGGCATCGCCAACCTGTTCCGGCCGCAGAACCAGACCGTGGCGGTGGTGCTCGCGATCGGCTTCGGCGTGTTCCTCATCGCAACGCTGTACATCGTGCAGCGCAACCTGGTGGACCAGTTCGCCGTCGACGCGCGCCCCGACCGCCCGAACCTCGTGCTGTTCGACGTCCAGGTGGACCAGCGCGACGGGGTCGCGCGCCTGCTCGCCGCGCGCGGCGTCGCCTCGCGTAACCCGACGCCGCTCGTGCCGGCGCGGATCGCCGGGCTGAACGGCCGCGACCTCGATGCGATCGCGGCGGACACCGGGGGGCCCGCCCCGAGCCGCTGGGCCTTGCGCCGCGAGTACCGCAACACCTATCGCGACACGCTGGTGGCGTCGGAGCGCCTCATGGCCGGCCGCTGGTGGGAGGAGCCGCGCGGCGCCGACGAACCGCCGCGAATCTCGATCGAAGAAGACGTGGCCGCCGAGCTGCGCGTGGGCATCGGCGATCGGATCACGTGGAACGTGCAGGGGGTGACGCTCGAGACCCGGATCGCGAGCGTACGGGCGGTGGATTGGGCGCGGTTCGAGCCCAACTTCTTCGTGGTGTTCGAGCCCGGCGTGCTCGAGGCGGCGCCGCAGACCTGGGTGCTGCTGGGCCGCGCCGCCGATCCGGTGCTGCGCGCCGAGCTGCAACGCGACGTCGTCACGGCGTATCCCAACGTCTCGGTGGTGGACCTCACCCAGGTGCAGCGCACGCTGGATGGTGTGCTCGGCCGGGTATCGTTCGCGATCCGTTTCATGGCGCTGTTCAGCGTCGGCAGCGGCCTCGTGATTCTGGTCGGCGCGCTGCGCGCCTCCCGGCTCCAGCGCCTGCGCGAGGCCGTGTTGCTCAAGACGCTCGGCGCGACCGGGGGCCAGGTGCGCCGCATCCTGCTCACCGAGTACCTGGCGTGGGGCGCGCTCGCGGCGCTCGCGGGCGTCGGCCTGGCGGTCGTCGCCGGGTGGGCGCTCGCGACCCGGCTGTTCGAGATCGAGTTCCACGTCCCGGCGCTCGCGCTCGGCGGCGTGTGGCTCACGGTGTGCGCGTTGACCGCCGCCGTGGGGCTCGCGACCAGCGCCGAAGTGCTGCGCGGAACGCCGCTGCAGGTGCTGCGGGAGCTGAGCGAGTAGGCGCGGCCGCCTCGTTGCGGCGCCGCGCGACCCGCTACAACATCCAGCCATGCACGCCGACGACGCGCCCGCCCCGCCCTTCCTGACGCCACCCCTCGACGCCCGATCCAGCGGGCGGTTCGAGCGCGGCGAGGAGGAGGCCTATCATCATCGCAAGTTCGACGAGCTGCGCCGCTACACGTTGCGCACGCTGGTCGCGCTGCCCACGCTCCTCGCGCTGCTGTGGGGCTGGGACTGGGTCATCGACCCGTCGGCCGCGCCGGCCACGCTCGGCCTGCGTATCGGCATGGCGGCGTGTCTGCTCCCGTGCATCGTCGCGCTGCGCGCCAACCTCGGCCTCGTCCCGTACACGCTGCTGCTCTACGCCTGCATGCTGGGCTCGGAAGTGTTCTGGCTCGCGATCCTGCAGCGCATCGAGGGCGGGCTGGTCTTCGGTATCGGCGGGCACATGCTGTACGTCCTGGGGTTGCTCGTGACCGGGCTGCCGCTGCGCTTCCGCGACAACGCGATCGGCGTGCCGCTCGTGTTGCTGGCGCCGAACGCCGCCGCCGCGGCGGGCCTGGTCCCCGGCTTCCTGTACGCCGAGTACAACACGCTCATCCTGCCGGCCAGCGGACTCGCGTTGTTCACCCTGTGGGCGTTCGACCGGCTGTACCGGCGCGCCTATTCCTACCAGCGCGGGGTGGAGCGCCTCGCGGCGGAAGATCCGCTCACCGGCCTCGCCAACCGCCGCCAGTTCATGCTGGCGGGCGCCCGCCTGCTCGAGGCGGTGCGCCGCTACGACCGGCCGGCCTGCCTCCTGCTCGCGGACCTGGACCATTTCAAGGAGGTCAACGACCGCTACGGTCACGCCGCCGGCGACGCGGTCCTTCAGGCCGCGGCGGCGCTGCTCAGCGAATTCCGCCGCGGGGCCGACGTACCGGCCCGCTACGGCGGCGAGGAGTTCGCGGTGCTGCTGCCGGAAACCGACGCGCGCGGCGCGGTCGCCCTCGCGGACCGACTCCGGGCAGCGCTGGCCGAGCGGCGGTTCCGGGTGCCCGGCGCTCCGAGCGTCGAGCTGCGCATCACGATTTCGGTCGGCGTCGCAGTCTGCACGCCCGCCGACGAGTCGCTCGATGCCGTGCTGCGCCGCGCCGACGCGGCGCTGTATCGCGCGAAGGAGGGCGGACGCAACCGCGTCGAACCCACCCTCGCCGGGATGGGCGCCTAGCCGGCCACGCTCACGACCGCGCCGGCTCGATGTCCACCCGGATGGACCGCCATTTCCCCTGCCGGAATCGCAGCACGCTGAGCGCGCACCGCGTGGCGTGCCCCAGCAGGATCGCGAGCCAGATGTCGGCCGGCCGGAGGCCGCGCGTGGCCTGCAGCACGGCGCACAGGCCGAGGGGGACGACGATCTGGGACACGATCGAGATGTAGAGCGGGCTGCGCGTGTCGCCCGTGCCCTGGAGCCCGCCGGTGTAGGTGAGGGCGACCGTGATGAACAGGCCGGAGACGCTGAGGAAGCCGAGCAGCTGCACGCCGAGTGCCACGACCACGGGATCGTCCATCCCGAACACGCCGAGCAGGACGCGGGGGATGGCGAGGAACAGGGCGCCCACCACGACGGCCGCACCGAGCCCGATCCAGGCGGCGATCTGCACCGACCGCACCGTGCGCTCGGGCCGGCCCGCCCCCAGGTTCTGGCCCGCGACCGCCGCGGCCGCGCCCATCAGCCCGACCGACGTCCAGGTGACGAGCGAGAACAGCTCGGAGTAGGCCACGGCGTAGGCGGCCTGCGCTTCGGCGCTCTGCTCGAGCGACCCGATGAACCGCAGCAGCAGCACCCCGGCCACGTTCATCGCCACCCCCTGAACGCCGGTGGGCAAACCGAAGCGGAACAGGGCGCGGATGATCCCCCAGTCGGGCCGCCAGCTCATGCCCCGGTGCCAGGTGACCACGAGCTTGCCCGAGAACAGCAGATACACGGCGATGCCGCTCACCATCCCGCCCGCCAGCACCGTCCCCATCGCGGCCCCCGCGGTCCCGAACGCCGGGATCGGCCCGAGCCCGCGGATGAAGATCACGTTGAACACGACGTTGAGCACCGTGAGCACGACGCCGAGCCGCAGCGGCGTGCGCGCGTCGCCGGCCGAACGCAGCGCGCCGCCGACCATGAAGAACAGCATCAGCCCCGCGCTGAACACGAACATGATGCGCAGGTACGGCAGGGCTTCGGCCTGGACGCCGGGCGTCGCGTTCACCAGGCCGAGCAGCACCGGCGACAGCACGTACCCGATGGGGGCGAAGACGCCGGCCGCCAGCGCCACGGCGGCGAGGAACGCCTGATAGACGGTGCGATTGACCTTGTCCGAATCACCCGCGCCCGCGAACCGCGCCACCAGGACGCCCATCCCGGTGAACAGGGACGTGACGAACACGATGACGACGAGGAAGATCTGGAATGCCACGCCGATCGCCGCGTTGCCCTCGAACCCGACGAAGTGCCCCACCATGGCGTGGTCCACGATGCCCTGCAGACCGCCGATGACGTTCTGCAGCATGGTGGGCCATGCGAGCCGCCACACGGCGCGGGGGATGGGACCTTCGACGATGGACCGGTCGAACGGGCGGGCGGCCGGGCGGGCGCGGACATGGGGGGCGATTCTAGCGCGGAAACGACCGCGCGACCACCGGTCCACCCATCGCCCGGCGGCCGCAGTCGTTACGTCGGTGCTCGGCGCCTGGCACCCCACCGGGCCGGTGACGTCACCGGCCCGACGGGACCCGGGCGGTCAGCGACTCACTGCCCCCAGCGGTGGACGCTGGGTGCGGCGCCGGCGCGCTGCTGCGAGGCGGCGGGGGCGGCCGCGGGCCGCCCCGAGACGCCGAGCGTGAGGTGTCCGCTGTTCGGCGCGATATCGGTGGGTTCGGCGTTTGTGCCGATCACCGTCGCCAGGTCCACGTTGCCATCATCGTCGCCGAGCAGCGACAACGGGACCGTGAAGCTGATGGAGGTGGCGCCGAAGGTCGGCATGACGGTGCCGAGCTCGTTGAGCTGGTTGTCGAACACCGACAACGACCCGTCGGGGTTATCGAACAGATAGACGACATACTCGATGCCGAGGCCGGTCGAGCCTGCGTCGGGGCGGAATCCGTCGGTGAACGCCTGAACCCCCGTCGCGCCGTTCTGATCGGCGTCGATGTCGACGTAGCCCCCCACCGAGTTGGCCAGGCCGGCCGACGCGCGGGCGATGGCCGCCGCGAACTGCAAAACGAAAGTGATCGAGCCCTGCTGACTCGAGAACGTGGTGAGATCGTGTTGCACGCCACCGACGCCGTACGTGTCCCCCGTGCCGTCGTTCACCGTGGCGCTGGCGGTCGCCGTCGTGAAGCCGGCGTTCACCGGCGCGCCCGAGAGCGGGTTGTTCGCAGCATCCGTGACGGCGCCGCTGACGGACAGCGCGTAGGTGCTGTTGTTTCCCAGACCTGACGTGGGGTGGAGCCGCACCACGCGGTTGCCGTTCTCGAGCGTCCGGGTCACGGGAACGACGAACGACCCGAGCTGGAGGGCAACCGACGCGGGGGTCACGGTCGCGGGATCGACCGCCTCGGAGAAGTTCACGAGCACGTCGGCGGTGATCGCGACGCCCGTGGCACCGTTCGCCGGGTTGACGCTCGCGACCGTGGGCGGCGTCGTGTCCGGGCCCGAGTCGCTGCTGCAGCCGGTCCAGACCGTGACGGCAAGAACTGACAGCATCGCTGATCGCATCATCGGGACAGATCCGGGGAGGAGGTCACCATACGATACGCGCGTCGCGCCAAAGCGCCACGGGCCTCCGCGGGGATCTTGCCTTCCGCCGGACGACACGGCATCCTGGAGGCACGGGCGGCGATCCACGCCCAACCTCGACGGCCCTCCCCCAGCGAGGGTCCCCGCGAGGCAAAGGGGGGCAGACTCCCGGATCGGCATCGTCGGAGCCCTTTGGATCGCCGCGGGGCGCGGCTGCTGGGGAGCGCGGCCCGTGGCCTGACCAAAGGACGGACACGATGCCGACCAACCGCGATTTCAAGCGCCTCGTGCGCGGGCGCATGCAGAAGACGGGCGAGTCTTACACCACCGCCCGCATGCAACTCCTCCAGCAACCCCGATCGTCCCGCACGCCGGCCGCGGCGCCCGCGCAGGCCGGGCAGGTCGCGCCGGCCGACTACGCGACGCTCGCCGGACTGAGCGACGCCGCCGTGAAGGCGAAGACCGGCTGCGCGTGGGACCGCTGGGTGTACGTGCTCGACCGCGTGGAGGCGCACGCGTGGCCCCACAAGGACATCGCCGAGTACGTGCACGAGAAGTACAAGATCCCGGGCTGGTGGGCGCAGACGGTGACCGTCGGCTACGAGCGGATCCGCGGGCTGCGGCAGATCGGCCAGCGGCGCGGCGGCGGCTTCGAAGCCAGCAAGAGCAAGACGTTCGCCGTGCCGCTCGCGCGGCTGTACCGCGCGTGGAGCGACGCGCGCACGCGCGCGCGCTGGCTGCCCGACGTGCAGCTCACGGTCCGCACGGCGACGCGCGACCGCTCGATGCGGATCACCTGGCCCGACCGCACCTCGGTCGCGCTGTGGTTCACCCGCAAGGGCCCGGACAGGAGCCAGGTGTCGGTCCAGCACACGGGCCTGACCGAGAAGCGCGCGGTGGCGGCGCTGAAGACCTACTGGACCGAGCGGCTCGACGCGCTCGGCGCCGTGCTCGCGAAACCCGCGCGACGGCGGCGCTAGGCGACAGCTAGGGAGCCGGCGAGCGGCAGATCGGGCAGATCGTCATCGCCGGCTCCTCGCCGAACCGGAGCCGGACAGGCCCGAGGACCACGGCGGTATCGGTGAGCGTGACCGTCAGCGTGAGGTCGCGGCCGTCGGTGTGGCCGCTGAACCGCGCGGGTCGCGGCTCACCGATGGCCACCGGATACAGGCGGACGTGATAGGTGCCCGCTACGTCGAACCGGCCCGCCGAGTCGAGCGGGATCCGGCCGGACAGGTCGCCCGCCGTGCACCCGATGTGGGCGTGCGCACCGCTGTCGCTGACGATCAAGCCGGCGTCGGCGCCGCCCCACACGCCCACCGCGACCGCGTCACCCGCGGGCGGCGTGAGCAGCTCGCAGCCGGCGGCGAGCAGGGCCACGACCACCGCGACTCGGGTCACGGCAGCGGCAACCCGCTCGGCACCGAGGACGGCGCCACACCGCCGAGATTCCGCGCCGCCGGATCCGTCAGGGCATGGAGAAACGCCGCGATGTCCGCCTTCTCGTCTGCCGAGAGATCGAGCGGCTGAGACACGCGGAAATCGAGCGTGGCGAGCACGGCGTCGATCGTCGCCGGGTCGCGGTGCACCATGCCGCGCAGCGCCGGCGGCAACTGCGCGCCGTCGTACGCCCGCAGGGCCGCGGGCACGTCGTTGTAGTGGTCGAGCACGGCGTCGAGCGTCGCGAACGCGCCGTTGTGCATGTACGGCGCCGTCAATTCCACATTGCGCAGCGGCGCCACGCGAAACGCGAACCGGTAGAACTCCTGGTCGATCACCTCGCCGAAGCCGTGGTCGAGCGGCGCCGCCCGGCCCACCCCCGGGCCGAGCTGCGGCACGCCGGCGTTGGCGAAGCCCTGGCCGCCGAGGAACGGACCGTTGTGACACTGCCCGCACCGGGCATCGCCGAAGAACAGCAGCGCGCCCCGCTTTTCCGCGGGCGTGAGGGCCGCGTCGTCCTGGGCGAGGTAGCGGTCGAACGGCGAGCCGGTGGTCGTGAGGGACTGCATCTGGAACGCGGCGATCGCCGTCGCCGCGTGCTGGAACCCGAGCTGCGACGTGGGGATGCCCGGAAAGGCGGCATTGAACAGCGCCACGTACGCCGGGACGCCGAGCACCCGCCGCATCACCGCACGCCAGATCTCGCCGTAGGCGGTATCGGGATACTGGGCCAGCTCGTTGGGGTTGCCGAACACGTCCACGTCGCCCGGCTCACCGCGCATCTCGCGGCGGTTGACCACCGGAAACAGGGCCTGCGCCGCGAGCACGTGGGGCACGCGCGGCAGGGCGGACCCCGCGGGCGACTCGAACGGTCCCGCGCCGAAGCCGGACAGGTGGCCGTCCCAGAAGACGTAGAAGAACCCCAGCCCCGTGTTGAGCAGCGGCGGCGCGTTGCGCGGCACGAACGCACGGCCCGGACCCGGCAGGCGTGACGCCCCGCTCCCCGTCCCGCCCGTGCCGACGGCGAGCGGCAAGCCGTCGCCCATGTGCGCGGCCGGCTGATGGCAGGTCGCGCACGCCACGTCGCGGTTGCCGCTCAGGATCTTGTCGAACACCAGGGCGCGACCCAGCGTGACCTGCGCCGTATCCTGCGCGGGCATCGGCCCGATCGGGATCACCCCCCAGATCTGGAGCGCCGTCCGCAGCTGCTGGTCCACCGAGCCGGCCGGCGGCTCCGACGGTCCGCTCCGCCGGTCACAGCTCAGCAGCAGCACGCCGAGGCACAGCGCCGTGACGCCTCGCGTCATGGTGGGCGTCCTCATCGCAGCGGCAGCGCGATCGAGATCTGGTGCGTCACCACCGACACTTCGTCGAGGGTGAGCGGGCCGCTCGGCGCCACGATGATCCCGCCCGCCAGCACGTCGGTGCGCGCGAACACGGGCGGCCCTCCCGCGACGCCCGGCCTCCCGGTCCCGTGCGTCACCCGCCCGCGGTAGCGCAGGTCGAGGCCCGGGAAGTGGAGGCTCACCCCCCACGTCGGCGTCCACTCTACCCACCGCTCTTCGTGATCCCGGCCGGCCAGCTGGACGTGGTCCCACTGGTCGAGCCAGTAGTGGACGCCGCGCAGGGCGAGCCCCAGCTGCAGCGCCGCGACCTTGCCCAGATCCTGGCTCACGCCCATCCGGAACTGCGCGTTGGAGAAGCGGAACCGGTTCTCGAGCGTCCGCCCGCCGTTGGGAATCGTGTCGCCGCCACTCGTGACCGTGGGCCCCGCGGCTTCGGCCCAGGTGTGGCTCCAGATCGGCTCGTACACCAGGTCGAGGCCGAACGTCGTCGCGCCCCGGACCCGGGCGACGCCGAGACCGACGTTGAATGCCGACGAGTGCCCGGGATCTCGCGGGACGTTCACGATCTCGTAGTTGGGGATCTTGGGGTGGGACATGCGATTCACGGTCGCGAGCCCGCCGATGCGCCAGCCCCGCGGCCCCAGCGGCCGCTCGTGCTCGACGTGCAGTCCCCACGTGTTCGTGCGGTCGAGGTTGAGCTCGACGCGCGGCACCTGCACCACCTGCTGGGTACCGGGATCCCACACCCAGTCGAGATAGGTGACGTCGTGCGTCATGGCGAAGCGGTTGTGCAGCACCACCGCTTCGAGCGAGCGGTCACCGGCCCACTCCTTGAGCAACCCGAGCCGCAAGTCGAGCGCGTGGCCCGACTGACGGATCCGCTCGCTCCCCGCGTACAGCAGATCGACGCCGTCCACGGCGCTGAGACCGGCCCACATCACGCTGCCGCCGATCGCGACCCCGGTCGCCGGAAGGGTCCGGCCCAGCAGGGCGAACGCATAGGTGTTGCCGTGCGCCTGGTCCGGCACCGGTGCGGGGGTCGGCGGGGTCAACGGAGGATCCACCAGGGGTCCGGGCCGCGCGAAGAACCCGGGCCGCCGGCTCGGGTCCACCTGTTGCAACGCGACCGTGGCGCCGCCGAACCAGGAGCCGGACGACAGGAACGCCCCGAGCGGCAGCGTCCGCCCCCCGCCGGCGTCGCGCGACACGTTGAACAGCATGGGCGCGCCGAAGAACCGCGCGGCGCCCACGCGCGCCCCGGTGGCCGGACTCCCGAACGGGTCGAGCAGGGTGTCGGGCAGCGCGATCGCGACCCCCCCCATGGCGAGGTTATCGGACGGGAAGATCTCGAACTGGTCGCCCTGGGCAACCGGCACGGTCTTGATGGTGATCAACTGCGCCGCCGCCGGAACGGCGATGGCCGCGAGCAGGCTGGAGAGCCAGACGACGCTGCGGGACATGCGGCACCTCGCTGGGAAGGTCCCCTCTGGGAGAGAAGACCCGGCGATGGCTCCGGGCGTCACCGCCCGGGCAGCACCAGCGACGGCAGCCCCCGCTCGATTCCGGCGCGCCGGTCCTCCAACCACGGCGGGAGGATGAGGCGCTCGCCCAGCCGCGCCCCGTCTTCGTCGCGCTCGAACCCCGGCCCGTCGGTCGCGAGCTCGAACAGCACACCCCCCGGCTCGAGGAAATAGACGGACGTGAACCAGAAGCGGTCGATCGGCGGGGTCGGCTGGCGACCGGCGCGGGCGACGCGGTCGCGCACCACCAGCTGCGCGGCCGCATCCGGCACGCGCCAGGCGACGTGGTGCACGGCGCCCGTGCCCCAGCGCCCGCGGGCCTGGTCCGGCAGCGCCCGCAGCTCGACGAGCGTGCCCGCCGCACCGCGCGCGAGCCCGAACCGCGTCCAGCCGTCGTCCTCGCCGAGGCGGTGGAAACCCAGCACGCTCGTGAGGAACGCGACGGAGGGCCCGGGGTCGCGCTCCCACAACCGCACGCCGTCCATGCCGCGCAGCTGATGCTCCGCCGGCACGGGGCTCGCCGCCCACGGCACGAACGGCCGGCGCCGCTCGGTCTCGACCAGCACGAGGGGTAGGCCGTGAGGGTCGCGCAGCGGGAGTACCGGCTCGTCGAAGCGCGGTGAGGACTCGCCCGGCGTCACGCCGTGGGCCAGAAGCCGGTCGCGCCAGTACGCCAGGCTGCCGGGCGGCACGGCGAACGCGACCTCCATCGCGAGGCCGGTCCCCGGCTGCACCGGGGCCATGGCGGGCCACGGGAAGAACGTGATGTCGGTGCCGGGCGTGCCGGCGCCGTCCGCGTAGAACAGGTGGTAGGTGTCGGGGACGTCCTGATTGACGCTCTTTTTCACGAGGCGCAGCCCCAGGACACCGACGTAGAAGTCGAGATTCTCCTGGGGGTCACCCGCGATGCAGGTGACGTGATGAATGCCCTGGACGGCGGGAGCCACGGCGCGATTCACTCGACCGGGTGGACCTGCACCTCCGGTACCCCGGCGGCATCGTACCACACGCGGACGCGCCACGGACGGCAGCACACCTCGCAGTCCTCGACGTAATCCTGCGCGCGCCCGCCGCCCGGATCGAGGGCGATGGTCAGCGTCTGGCCACAGTGCGGGCAGGTGACGTCGGCCTCGGTCTCCAGGGCCGCGCCGTCGGCCTGGGGGTCGTCCTCCAGGAACTCGGCGTCGTCATTCAGGCGGTCGGCGTCGTCGGAAGCGTCCATGGGCGCAGCCGCAATATACGCGGTGCGACCGTCGGAACACCGCCCTAGGGGAAGCGCGGCTGGGCAGCGGCGGGGCTGATCTGGCCGAACACGGGGTCGCCGCGCGGCGCGCCGCGCTGGGAGAACGCCAACACCTGCTCGCGTGACCACCAGCACCACGTCTCCGAATCCACCGCGACGATGGCGAAGAGGTAGCCGTCGCGCGCCACGGTGCGGATGTCCGTATTGGACAGGGCGCAGTATTCCCGGGCGCTGGCGGCCGGATCGCCCCGAGGGCGGCGGTAGGAGGGATCGGCCCCGCGCGCGGGGGCCGGTGGATCCTCGACTGGGTGGTTGTGCCAGATCGCGACCGCCGTCGCCGGGCACGGCCCGAAGGCGGCGCCGTCCGGGCGGGACGAGTACGGCTCGGGCATCACGAACCCGGTGGCCGTGACCGTGTCGCCCGTCACCGAGCCGGTGAGGCACAGGACGATCTCGCTGTGCAGCGCGCCGGCGAGCGTGCGCAGCCGTGCGAGCAGCCCGGCATCGAGCAGCAGCGCGGCCGGCGGCTCGAGCGCCAGCGCCGACGCGGGCGCGGGCGCCACGGCCGCGAGTCCGGCCACCGCGGCACCGACGATCCGCCACGACGTGGCGCGCCGGCCGCGCGGCCCTCCACCACCACTCGCCACGGGTCGATCCCTCCGGGTGTCCTCCCCGCACGAGAGGGCAAGGCACGTGCCATGCGCCGCGAATTGTGCGCCCCGTCACGTCCCTGCGCGATCCAGGGCGGCGGCGCCGCAGGCGCCGGGGCAGGGCGAGCGGACCCTACTTGACACGCCCGGGGGGCCCGTCCCACACTCCCGCACCGGGTGTCAGATCGCGGCCGCCGCCCTCCCTCGTCACGAGCCCCCATGCACCAGATCATCGCAGCAGCCGTTGCGGCAGTCCTCGCAGGCGCCCTCGTGGCGTGCGGCAGTCCCGCCACGGATATCGCCGACGTCTCCATCGTCACCGTGCTCCCCAAGGAGGTCGGACCCGGTGGGTTTACCAGGACCATCAGCGGCGACGGCGTTGCCAGCGGGTTCTTCTTCAAGGCCACGTTATCGGACTGCAGCTCCGCGATCGACTCCGTCGGCCGCGCGTGGGCGGCGGAGTACGGGCTGGTGGGGACGCGGCGCACGGTCGAGAGCGAGCGCGCGACCCTCGGGTTCACCTCCGATCGGTTCCCCGACGGCGCATTCGTCATCGCGTACCGCGTGACGTCGGCGCGTGACCACGCGCTCATCCGGGTGACGTACGAAGCGACCTCCGGCCGCCGGACGCTGTCGGCCGACGAGCTGGGCGGCGTGGGCGTCGTCGCGCTCATCGACAACCTCGTGGCCGCAGGCCGCTGCGACGCGGGCGGCTAGGCGGGCCCGGGCGGCGACCCGCCACCGGCTGATTCTCGGTCTTGCCCCGGCCACAGCCCTCCCGTGTGTGTTCCACATCACATGCCGACCACATCTGTGTCGCTGCCGTAGTTACCTTGTCTTAGGGCCCGCGGGTCTGTTTCCGTCTGTGCGGGGATCCGGGGGAACCAGGAGCCAGGAGGTCGAGGTGAAGATCACGCAGCGGGCGCCCGTCCCGGGCGCCGACGACGGCGACCCCGACGGCGCCGTGAGCGTCGAGTCGGACACCTTCGGCCCGCGCGTGCGCGCGCTCGCGGAGTTGCAGGGCGCGCTGCTCACGACGGAGGAGTTGTTCCAGCTGGGCGCGCGCTACACGGGGAGCCGGGGCAAGGAGCAGTGGGACGTGCGGGAGTACGTCGGGCGCGCCGGTGGCGGTACGCGCGAGTATCGGGTGGTGCGGGGCACCGGCGTTCACGAAGTGTACCGCAGCGGCGAGCGGGTCCGCGCCGCGGCGGTCGGGACGGCACTCAACGAGATCGAGGCCCAGGACCGCGCCCGGGACCTGCTCGGCCCGGTCCGGTAGCGGATTCGTGAGGTGCCGGGCGATCCGGCGATCCTCGAGGTGTGATCGATGGCCAAGGAAGAGTGAACCGGTCGCTGAAGATGCGCCGCGCCGGGATGGTGACCGACGGTGGCCCGCCGCGCTGCCGGACCTGCGGGTTACCCCTCCAGTTCGGCACCGATCGGGACGGCCGGACCACGGAATCGTGTACCTGCGGATATCGCGGGTACGTGCTGACGCGGCGCGGACCGGCGGACGGCGACCGCGCCTGAGCGGCCCGGGGGCGTGGCGCCCCCGCTCACGCAGGTGGGGACGATGATCCTGGGGTGACGGGCGCGGCGCCAAGCGGCACCGCAAGCCCCGCCCCGGACGCGAGCGCCCGCTCGTAGACCACCACCGCCGCCGCAGCGTCCTGCAGCGCCATCCCGGTCGAATCGAACACCGTGATCTCGTCGGGCGTCGCGCGTCCCGGCTTGCGGCCGGCCACGACCTCCCCCAACTCGGCCCGCACGTCCCCGCGGGCGCAGGCGCCCGCGGCGATCGCGTGGCGCAGGTCGCCGAACGCCGCGCACTGATCCAGCAGATCCACCACGACCGCCGCCCGCCCGAGGAGCGCCGGCGCCAGCTCCCGCTTGTGCTCGGCGTCGGCACCCACCCCCGCCACGAATGTGCCCGGGCGCACGTCGTCCGGCCCCACCAGGAACTCCTGGGCGGGCGTGCAGGTGACCACGAGGTCCGCGGCCTGGGTCGCCTCCCGCACGGACCCCGCGGCGGCGATCGGGATGCCGAGCTCGGCGGACAGCTCGGCGGCGAACCGCCGGGACGCCGCCGGAAGCGCGTCGAACGCCACGGCGCGCTCCAATCGCCGCACGCGCGCCAGCGCCCGCAGCTGCACCCTGCCCTGCACCCCACACCCCACGATGGCCGCGACGGCCGCGTCCGGGCGCGCGAGGTGCCGCGCGGCGACCGCGGTGGCCGCCCCGGTCCGCAGGGTCGTGATCTCGATCGAGTCCATCAGCGCGAGGGGGCGGCCTAGCGCCGCATCGAACAGCGCGATCACGCCCTGCACGGTGGGCAGTCCGTGACGCTCCGGGTTGCCCGGGAAGTTCGCGTTGACCTTCACCGCGAACACCGGCCGCCCGTCGTCGAACAGCCCCGCCTTGATGTGGAACCCGCCGCCGGCCGCGTGCGCCCCCGCCACCACGGGCGGCGGTACCCGACCCTCACCCAGCAGGAGGAACGCCCGCTCCACCGCCGCGATGCAGGGGTCGAGGTCCAGCAGGCGGACCACATCCGCCCGCGTCAGCACCAGGGTCGTGGAGGGTTCCACCGGGTTTCTCCGCCAAGAGTAGGACTTCCAGCCGCCCAGGACCCTGGGGGTAGCCCGAGGTTCCAAGCGGGGTGGCCCCCGGTCCCCCCCCCCATATTCGCGCCGCTATATGCTCGGGGAACGCCGTCGTATATAATGGGCCGGTGAGCACCGGATCCGGCGTTTCATTCGTGAACCTGTCGAGCCTTCGCGCACGCCTGTTGCTGCTGGTGCTGCTCGGGGCGTTGCCGGCGCTCGCCCTGGTCCTCTACTCGGCGGGCACCGAGCGGCGGCTGGTGCAGGCGCAGGCCGAGCGGGAGGCGCTGCGGCTCGCGCGCCTCGGCGCCAGCACCCAGGAGCGGTTTCTCGAGAGCGCGCGGGGACTCCTGACGGCGCTGGGCGAGACCGACGTGGTGCGGCGCCAGCGCGGGGCCGAATGCACCGCGCTGTTCCGCAAGATCATGGCGGCACGGCCGGCGTTCATCAATCTCGGCGGCGTGACGTCGGGCGGCCGGGTGTTCTGCAGCGCGCTTCCGACCGCCGCCGACGTGCGCCTGGACGACCGTCCGTACGTGCAGCGCGCCCTCGCGACCCGGACGTTCGCCGTGGGGGACTACCAGGTCGGGCGCATCACGCGCCGACCGTCGGTGAACGCCGGGTACCCGGTGCTCGGGCCCGACGGCCGGGTGGAGGCGGTGCTGTTCGCGGCGCTGGACCTGACGGCGCTGAGCCGGGTCTTCGAGGAAATCTCCCTACCCCCCGGCGCCACGGTGCTCGTGGCGGACGCGCGGGGGACGAGTCTCGTGGCGTATCCCGACCCCGAGCGCTGGGTCGGCCGCAACATCCACGAGATGCTCCCCGGCCTGCGCCCGACCCAGGGCGCGACCGAGGGCGTGCGCGAATCCACGGGCCCCGACAGCACGCCGCAGTTCGTCGCGTTCGCCCGGCTCAACCACTCGATGGGCGGGGCGACGCCGATCGTGGCGATCGTGGTCCCGCGGGCGGCGGTGTTCAGCGAGGCGAACCGGATGTTCGGCCGCAGCCTGATCCTGCTCGGCGCGGTCGTGGTCCTCGCAATCGCCGCGGCCTGGATCTTCGGCGAGCTGCTGATCCGGCGGCGCCTGCGGACCCTGGCGCGGACCGCCGAGCGCCTGGGCGCGGGCGACCTCCGGGCGCGCACCGGGCTGGCCGCTAACACCGACGAGCTCGGCGCCCTCGCCCGCTCGTTCGACGAGATGGCGGACGCGCTCGAACTGCATTCGCGCCGGCAGGCCCACCTCGAGAGCCAGCTGAGCCAGGCCCAGACGATGGAGGCGCTGGGACAGCTCAGCGCCGGCGTGGCGTACGACTTCCGCAACACCCTGTCGGTGATCCTGGCCAACGTCGAGCTGGCCCGCGCGGCCATGCCCGCCGACCGCCAGGACCTCGCCAGCTGTTTGCAGGACATCGACGGGGCGGCGCGGGGCGCCACGGCCATGGTCCAGCGCCTCCTCGGCTTCAGCCGGCAGGCCGACCTCGACCTCCAGCCCGTGAGGCTCGCCGACGCGATTCAGATCTGCGCCGACACGCTGCGCCCGATGCTGCCGCCCACCGTCCGGCTGCGCATCGAGCCGGACCCGTCGCGCACCGTGGTGCAGGCCGACGCCACCGCAATCCAGCACGTGCTGCTGAACATCGCCACCAACGCGCGCGACGCGATGCCCGAGGGCGGCGAGCTCACCATGCGCAGTGAGCAGGTCACCCTGGGCGACGATGCCAAGGCGATCCGCCCCTGGCTGCGGCCGGGCGACTACTGCCGCGTGTCGATCACCGACACCGGCACCGGGATGGATGAGAACACGGTCGCGCGGATCTTCGACCCGCTGTTCACCACCAAGCCGCCCGGACAGGGCACGGGTCTGGGCATGGCCATGGTATACGGCCTCATGAAGCGGCACTGGGGGTTCGTGCACGTGTATAGCGAGCCCGGCCGGGGAACGACGGTCACGGTGTACTTCCCCGTGAGCGCCGAGCGGGCGGCCGTGGCGCCGGCGCGCGCCCCGTTGGCGCAGCTGCCGCGCGGCACCGAGACTGTCCTCGTAGTCGACGACGACGAGACGCCGCGGCGCAGCGCGCAGCGCATCCTGGCGAAGCTCGGCTACCGCGTGCTCCTGGCGGCCGACGGGGTCGAGGCCCTGGCGACGTTCCGCGCGCACCGCAACCAGATCGACCTCGTCGTCTCCGACGTCATGATGCCGCGCATGGACGGGATCCAGTTGTACCACGCGCTGGCGGCGGAGGATTCCGGCCTGATCTTCCTGTTCAGCAGCGGCTACGCGGACCAGAGCGGGACGCCGTTCGGCGTGGCCCGGGTACCGTTCCTGCAGAAACCGTGGACCATCGGCGAAGTCGCGACCAAGGTGCGCGAGGTCCTGGACGCGGCGGCGCCGCGGCGGCAGGCCGCGTCCGTCGCCGGGTCGCGCAGCGCGTGACGCGATGCAGTTCCTGCTGTCCGCGCTGTCGGGCGTCGCCATTGCCATCGGTGCCGCGTTCCTCGCCCGGCGGCGTGCCGGCGACGACGCGGCGGTCCGAAACCTCGGCCGGGAGCAGCTCCTCGCCCTAGGCTTCAACCTCGCATTGTTCGCGGGGATGCTCCTGGGCATCGCCGCCAACTACTTCTGGGTGCACGGCGTCGAGGGGCCGGTGGACCTCAACGGGCTGTGGCGGCCCGTCCTGATCTCACCGATCATCTTCATGCCGGTCTACGTGGCGGCGACGCGGCAGCCGCGCGGCCTGATCCCGCTGCTGATCGCGTTTCAGAACGGCTTCTTTTGGCAGGCCATCTTCGAGCGAGCGGGACCCCTCGGCGGGTAGGCCCCGCGGCGCCGGTCAGCCGCGCACTGCCTGAGTCCAGCCGCCGCCGGGCGCCGCCACCCAGGCGCGACCTTCCATGTCGAGCCACTCCCCGAACGGGCGATCGGGCTGCGGGTCCGATCCGAACCGCAGCACGTGCCCGTCGACCATGGTTCCCTCGCTGGCTGCTAGCTCGGGCTGCGGGCAGTGAGCGCCCGGACTTCGCCGGCCGCTTCGATTCGCCGGTCCACGTGGTCACCGATCTCGCGGGCGCGCTCGAGCGCGAGCGTGAGGTCCGGCACGGACCCCGTCCCGGCCTGCAGCCGGAACAGCGCCAGCCGCAGGTGCTCGAGCGCCGCCACCACCCGCGTGAGGCGTTCGCCCGTGTCGCCGGCGGCCCGCAGCGCCTCGGCGTCCGCTTCCAGCCGCTCGAGCACGGGCGGGACGCCCGGGACCTGGTGCCGCGTCGCGTCGGGCAGCGCGTCGTAAGCGGCGAGGGCCGAGCGTCCCAGAACCAGCTCCGTGGGTTCGACCCCGGCGAGCGCGGGCCGCGTGGGCGCGTCGAGCCCCGTGCCGGCCACGCGGAAGAACCAGCGCCCCATCTTCCCCGCCCACAGGCGGTACCACAGGGTATCGAGCCGCCGGATCCAGCGCCGCTGCTGGATCACCTCGGCCTCCTCGTTCTGGACCTGGGCTTCGGCCAGCAAAGCCGCGCGGATGTCGGCGAACGCGTAGCCTTCCCGGAGGAGGCGCCGGGCTACGGACACCAGCTGGAAGACGAGGATCATGCCGATGATGCCCGGCCCACCGAACGACACGGACCCGGTGCCGGTGGTCGTGCCGATGGTCACGGTCTGGCCGGCCACCGCCACCGCCAGCAACACCATGGTCGAGACCTGCGCGTTGCGGATGAACGCGCGCACCAGCGGCGGGGCCCGAAACTCCCGGCCCCGCGCTTCGCCCACCACGCGAGCCAGGTCGTCGCCCGTCTGGAGGCGGTCGGCGGGGGCCTTGTGCAGACAGCGATCGATCGCCGCCGCCAGCTTGGCGGGCACCTCCGGCCGGATCCCCTGGATGCGCGGCGCGGGCTCGGCGACCTGCCGCGCGAGGATGGCCGGGAGGTTGGGCCCCTCGAACGGGGCGCGTCCCGTGAGGGCGTAGTACATCGTCGCCGCCAGAGAGTACAGGTCACTGCGGGCATCCACCGGCTCCCCGCACGCCTGCTCCGGGCTCATGTAGCGCGCGGTCCCGATGATCGGGCCACCCGGGCTCTTGTCGTCGCGCCGGCCGAGCGCGATGCCGAAGTCCGTGACCAGCGCGCGGTCGGTGCCCCGCTCGACCATGATGTTGTCGGGCTTCACGTCGCGATGGATGACGCCGCGCTGGTGCGCGTACCCGAGCGCCCACGCCACCTCCTGCATCAGCTTCATCCCCAGTCGCGGCGTGAGCGGGCCGGCGCGCTCCACGCGCTCGCGCAGTGTTTCGCCGTCCACGTACCCCATCACGAAGAACACCAACTCGTCCCGGGCCTCGACCAGGTGAATGGGGACGATGTGCGGATGTGACAGGCCGGCCGCCGTGCGGGCTTCCTTGAGGAAGCGGTCGCGGGCGTCCGCGCCGGCGGCCAGCTGCGGGGGGAGCAGCTTGATCGCGACCGGGCGGTCGAGCGCCACGTCGCGGGCGAGCAGCACGATGCCCATGCCGCCCCGGCCGAGCTCGCGCTCGATCGAGTAACGGCCGGCCAGCAGCTCCTGCAAGGCCAGGAATTCGGGGCCGATCGGTGTGGTCATGTCCACATCGTCCTACGCACGGCCCACCGCGGCGTTTCGTCAGACACTCGGGCGACCACGCCGCAGCAGCGCGTCGACCTCCGCGTACCCCGACGGGAACCCGACGCCGTCAGGCGACGCGCCGGCACCGAGCAGCGCCGCCACCGAGTCGGGCGATCGCGAATCGGTCCAATAGGAGTCCACGCACGCTTTGACGGCGAGCATCAAGGGCATCCGTCCGTGACCGTCCCGCGCGTCCACCGGCGCGCCACGCTCGACCAGCAGGCGCACCGTCGCGTGGCGCGCGCGCCACGCGGCGACGTGCAGGGCCGTGCTGCCGGGCGCCACGCCCCAGTAGCCGTCGCCCTCCACAAACCGCGCCGCCACGTCCACGCCGAGGTCGAGGAGGTGCCGCACGCCGTCCGAGTTGCCGTTGCCGGCGAACTCCGCGAGCAGCCGGCCGCCCTGCGCCACCACGTCGCGCACGACCGGCGGATCGCCCTGCGCGATCGCCCGGACCGACGCGGCGTCGTTCCGCGCGCACGCGGCGATCAGGCTCTCGGCGCCCTCGAGCCCGACGGGAACGCCGCGGCGCGCGAATAGCTCGAGCAGGTCGCCGCGACCGCGCCGCGCGGCCCGGGCCACGGCCGACCGGCCCTCCGTCTCGGCGGTCGCGTCGGCGCCGTGGTCCAGCAGCAGCTCGACGATGGCCCGGTCGTTGTCGCGCGCGATCGCGTGCTGCAGCGCGGTGAACCCCCAGCGGCCCCGGTGGTTCGGGTCCGCGCCGTGCGCCAGCAGATACCGGACGCCCGCGAGGTCGTGCCAGTCGTGTTTGCGCACCAGCATCGTCGCGAGGCTGTCGGCCGAGAGCCGTCCGGATTCGACCAGGACCTCGAGAGCGGCGTTGTCGTAGGTCTCGGGGGTGTGATAGGCGACCTCGTCGTCGTTGGGGTCGGCACCGCGCTCGAGCAACAGGCGGGTGAGCTCGGCGTGGTGGGCGATGCCCGCGGCGCCGTACAGCGCGCTCTCCCATTCCGGCTCGGGCGCGTGGTTCGGCTCCCAGAACCCGGTCCGGGCGTCGGCACCGGCATCGAGCAACGCCCGCGCGGCGCGCACGAAGCCGTCGGATCGCGCGGGGTCGAGGCGCAGGTAGCGGGAGAAACAGAGATGGGTGAGCGGGTCCCACGCATACGGGCCGCCCGTCGCCGTCGCGGTCCCGGCGTCGCGCGCGAGCCAGCTGCTCAGCGCCCGGTCGTCGCCCAGGATCGCGGCGGCGTGGATGCCGGCCGTCGCGATGTCGGGGTGCGCGGCCAGGAGGGCCTGCGCGTCGTCCAGCGTCCCCGACGCGTGCGCGGCGTCGCGCGGCACTGTGGCCGCACGGATGAACGCCATCAATGGATCGCCGTCGTGAGTCATGGCTCGTCCCCGGTGTATGCTATCTCGCCCTCGCCGAGGCGTCCACATCCGTGACCGCCGCGCCGAGGCTCCGGCGGGGCAAACCGGTTATCATTCGGTCGGAGCCTCGGGCACTGGAGCGCAGGGCTATCGCGGAGGACCAACGCCACACCCCACCCGACGCGGACGCCACGCCTGATGGCGTGGCGCCGCTTTTTCGGAGACCGCCACCGCGCGGGGGCCGCGCAGCCCCTCCGCGGGGAGCTCTTGAGCATCGAGCGTTTGGAGGAACGGGCTCGGGCGCTCGCCGCCAGCTTCACCCTGGCCCGGAATCCGCGCCGCAACACCCGCCCGTTCTTCTCGCGCCTGGAGGACAACGCCCGCGTCCTGCGTGAGGCCTATCGCCTCCTCGCCGACGACGTGCACCGCGGCGAGTTCGTGCCCCCGGCCGCGGAATGGCTGCTCGACAACTTCCACCTCATCGAAGGGGAGATCCGGGACGTCCGGCGCGACCTGCCGCGGCCGTATTACCGGGGACTGCCCAAGCTCGCCTCGCGGGAGATGGCCGGTATCGCGCGCGTTTACGCGATGGCCCTGGAGCTGATCCGCCACACCGACGGGCGCCTGGACCAGCAGCAGCTCGTGCGCTTCGTGGCGGCCTACCAGACGGTGGCGCCCCTCACGATCGGCGAGCTGTGGGCGTGGCCCAGCATGCTGAAGCTCGGCCTCATCGAGAGCCTGAGGCGGCTGGCCGACGAAACGCTCGCAGGCCGGGACGCGCGGCGCAGGGCCGACGCGTATCTCGCCCAGATCGGCGGCACGCCGGACGCCGCGCCCCTGCGGTCCCTGCCCAGAATGCTGGAGACGCCCTATGTCGTGCGCCTCCTGCAGCGGATGCGCGAGTACGGACCGCTGGTCTGGCCCGTCCGCGCCGCGGTGGAGCAACGTCTCGCCACGCAGGGCATCACCGCCGAGGACGCGATCCGCTCGGAGCACCAGCGGCTGGCTGCCGGGCAGGTGTCCGTCGCCAACGCCATCACGAGCCTGCGGCGGTGCGCCACCCTGGACTGGACGCAGTACTTCGAGACCGTCAGCCTGATCGAGCAGGTCCTGCGGCGCGACCCGGCCGGCGTCTACCCGAGAATGGACTTCCGCAGCCGGGATCGCTACCGGCAGGCGGTCGAGGAGCTGGCCGAGCCGACCGGTGAGGCCCAGCTGCGCGTGGCCCTGCGCAGCGTCGAAAGCGCCCGCCAGGCCAGCGAGCTGCGCTCGGCCGACGACCGCGCCACCCACGTCGGCCACCACCTGATCGGGACGGGCCGGCGCGAGCTCGAGACCGACGTGGAGTACGCCCCGCGTCTCGTCGGACGGCGCGCGCCGGTTCCTGCTCGCGCACGCCACCAGCTTCTATCTCGGATCCATCGGGCTCGTGACCGCCGCCCCGCTCGCGCTGGCGGTCGCCTATCTCCGGGCCGCGGGGGCTCCCGTGTGGGCCCAGGCCCTGGGCGTCGTGCTGCTGCTGCTGCCAGCCAGCGACTTCGCCGTCGCGGCCGTGCAGCGGCTGGCGGCGCACCTCGTGACGCCGCTGCCCCTCCCCCGCCTCGACTTCAAGACCGGGGTGCCGGAGGACTCGCGGACCATGGTCGTCGTCCCCACCCTGCTCACGAGCGTCGCCGGCGTGGCCGAGCTGCTCGAGCACGTGGAGGTCCTGGCCCTCGGCAACGCGGACCCGCACATCCACTTTGCCGTCCTGGGCGACTTCGCCGATGCGCACGCCGCCGAGCTGGCGACCGACGACGAGATCCTGAACGCCGCCCGCGCGGGCGTGCACGACCTGAACGCCCGCCTCGGCCGCGGTCGCGACGATCGGTTCCATTTGTTCCTGCGCGCGCGCCTGTGGAACGCGAGCGAGGGGTCGTGGATGGGATGGGAGCGCAAGCGCGGCAAGCTCGAGGAGTTCAACCGCGTGCTGCGAGGCGCCACGGACACGAGCTACAACGTCCACGTGGGCGACCCGGAGGTGCTGCGCCACGTCCGCTACTGCATCACGCTGGACAGCGACACCCGGCTACCGTTGCACGCGGCCCGCAAGCTGATCGGCATCATCGCCCACCCCCTGAACCGGCCCCGCTTCGACCCGCGCCTGCGCCGCGTCACCGAAGGGTACGGCATCCTCCAGCCGCGGGTCAGCGTGACGATGGCGAGCGCGGCCGGATCGCTGTTCGCCCGCGTGTATGCGGGCCACACGGGCGTCGATCCCTACACCACCGCGGTGTCGGACACCTACCAGGACCTGTTCAACGAGGGAATCTTCACGGGCAAGGGACTCTACGACGTGGACGCCTTCATGGCCGCCCTCGAGGGCCGCGTCCCGGAGAACGCCCTCCTGTCCCACGACCTGTTCGAGGGGCTGCACGCGCGGGCCGCGCTGGTGACGGACGTGGAGGTGGTGGACGATTACCCCGCGAGCGTGCTCGCGCACGCGCGGCGCCAGCATCGGTGGGCGCGCGGAGACTGGCAGATCCTGTTCTGGCTGTTCCCCCTGGTCCCGACCCGCGCCGGCCTGGAACGCAACCGCCTGCCGGTCATCGCGCGCTGGCGGATCCTGGACAACCTGCGGCGGACGCTCGTGGCCCCCGCCACGGTCGCGATTCCTGGCGCTGGCGTGGCTGGCGCTGCCGGGCGATCCCGTGATCTGGACCGTCGGGGTGCTCGCCGCCATCGCCTTCCCGCTCTACCCGTTGGCCGTCCGCCTCGCGGCCGGGCCGGACCCCCAGCAGCCACTCGGCGTGTTCTTGCGGATCCTGGGCGAGGACGTGAAGACCGCGGTCGCGCAGACGCTGCTCCAGATCACGTTCCTCGCCTATCACGCCTCTGAGATGGCCCACGCCATCGCGCTCACGCTGGCTCGGCTCGTGTTCACGCAGCGCCGCCTCCTCGAGTGGGAAACGGCGGCGGCGGCGAGCGCCCGCGCGGCCGGCCACGGCCCACGAGCCGGGGCCCTGCTCTTCCTCGGAGACATGGCGGCCAGCCCGGCGATCGCCCTCGTCCTGGCAGCGCTCATCGCGATCGCCCGGCCGGGCAGCCTCGCGGTGGCCGCTCCCCTGCTGGCGCTGTGGCTGGCCGCGCCGCAGCTGGCGTACTGGCTCAGCCGCCCGGTGGCGCCCGAGGGCCGTCCCCTGAGCTCGGCGGACCGCCGCTTCCTGCGTCTCGTCGCTCGCAAGACGTGGCGCTATTTCGAGACGTTCATGAGCGCGGCGGACCACGGCCTGCCGCCGGACAACGTCCAGGAGACGCCGGCGCCGATCGTCGCCCACCGGACCTCCCCGACGAACATCGGGATGGGGCTGCTCGCGACCCTGGCCGCCCACGACCTCGGCTTCATCCGCACGGCGGAGCTGGTCGAACGGCTGGACGCCACGCTGTCCACGCTGGACGCGCTGGAGCGGTTCAATGGCCATCTGTTCAACTGGTACGACACCACCACCCTCGCGCCGCTGCCGCCCCGCTACATCTCGACCGTGGACAGCGGCAACCTCGCGGGCGCGCTCCTCGCCCTGGCCGAGGGCCTGCGGCGCCTGGCCGGCACACCCCAGTCGGCCGAGCAGATCTGCGCCGGCCTGGCGGACACCGCGGCGCTGACGGGGCGAGCCCTGGGCCTCGAGGAAACGCCCGGTGTGCACCGCGCCGCGCGAGACCGCCTCGCCGCCGTGGTGCGGTCCGTGCTCGACGCGTTGGACGGCCCCGAGAAGGCGGAGGTGAAACTGGCGCGCGCGGCCGGCGAGCGCGCCGCGCTCGCCCGGGCGATGGCGGCCGACGCGTCGCCGACGCCGGCGGGCAACGACCGGGCCCAGGTGGCCTACTGGTCGCAATCCCTCGCCGCGGAGCTGGCGGCGTCGGCCCCGCAGTCCGCCGGGTTCACGGCACGCCTCGAGGACCTCGCCGCTCGCAGCCTCGCACTGGCCGACGGCATGAGCTTCGCTTTCCTCTATGAGCGCGAACGACAGATCTTCGCGATCGGTTATCGCCTCGCCGACGCGCAGGGTCCCGGCCGTCTCGATCCCTCCTACTACGACCTCCTCGCGTCCGAGGCCCGGCTCGCGAGCTTCGTGGCGATCGCCAAGGGCGATGTCCCCGACAGTCACTGGTTCCACCTGGGGCGGCTGCTCACCAGTGTGGACGGCGCCCCCACCCTCCTGTCGTGGAGTGCCAGCCTGTTCGAGTACCTCATGCCGCTCCTCGTGATGAAGAGCTACCCGGGAACGTTGCTCGACCAATCGTGCCGCATGGCCGTACGTCGGCAGATGGAGTACGGCAGACAGCACGGGGTGCCCTGGGGGATCTCGGAGTCCGCCTTCAATGCGGTGGACCGTCATGGCGTCTACCAGTACAAGGCCTTCGGCGTGCCCGGACTGGGGCTGAAACGGGGCCTCGGCGACGAGCTCGTGGTGGCCCCCTACGCCACGGCCCTGGCCGCCATGGTGGAACCGCAGCGGGCCGTCCAGAACTTCCGCCGCCTGGCCCGGGAGGGACTGGACGGCGCGTACGGGTTCTACGAGGCGATCGACTACACGCCGCGGAAACCGGACGACGGCGAAAGCGCCGGCGAGCGGCGACCCCAGGGCTCGCGTGGCGTGGTCGTCCAGGCGTTTCTGGCACATCACCAGGGCATGAGCCTGGTGGCGCTGGCCAACGCCGTCCTCGGCCATCCGATGGTCGAGCGCCTCCACGCCGACCCCCGGGTGCAGGCCACCGCCCTGCTGCTCCAGGAGCGCCCGCCGCGCCACGCGCCGATCACCCGGCCCCGGCCCGCGGAGGCGACGCGGGTGGCGGCGCCGGTGTCCGCCGCGCCCGTCCGGCGCATCCGGTCGCCCCACACGCGCTATCCGCACGCGCAGTTCCTGTCCAACGGCGGCTACACCGCCATCGTCACCAACGCGGGAGGCGGGGCCAGCTTCTGTCGCGGCCGCGCCGTCACCCGGTACCGCGAGGACGCGACTCGGGACCTGGGAAGCCAGTTCATCTACCTGCGCGACGTGCGCAACGGGTCGGTGTGGTCCGCGGCCTACCATCCGACGGACCGGGAGCCCGAGGACTATCTCGTCACGCTGCAGGCCGAGAAGGCGTCCTTCCGCCGCCGTGACGAGGACATCACGACCCAGCTCGACATCGCGGTCTCGACCGAGGACGACGTCGAGGTGCGGCGGTTGACCGTCACCAATCAGAGCGACCGGCCGCGCGAGCTCGAGGTCACGAGCTACGCCGAGATCGCGCTGGCGGCCGTGGCGGAGGACCTGACCCACCCCGCCTTCAGCAAGCTGTTCGTGGAAACCGAGTATCTGCCGGAGAGCGCCGCGCTCGTGTGCGGCCGGCGGCCCCGCTCCCATGACGAGCCGCGCGCGTGGGCGGTGCACGTGTTGAGCGTGGACGGCAGAATGCAGGGACCCGTGGAGTGGGAGACCGACCGCGCCCGCTTCCTGGGCCGCGGCCGCGGACCCGAGGATCCCGCGGCCCTCGACGGGCGGCCCCTGTCGGGGACGACGGGAGCCGTGCTCGACCCGATCGTCAGCCTGCGCCAGCGCATCCGGCTGGCCCCCGGCGCATTCGTGCGCCTGTCGTTCGCGACGGGGATGGCCGCGAGCCGGGATGGCGCACTCGCGATGGCGCACAAGTACCACGACCCCAGCGCCGCCGCGCGCACGTTCGCCCTGGCCTTCACGCAGACGCAGAGCACCCTGCGCCACCTCGGCATCTCGGCCGACGAGGGCCAGCTCTTCGAGCGCCTCGCCTCCCGCGTGCTGTACACGGACGCCTCGCTGCGGGCCGAGCCCGGGGTCCTGGAGCGCAACGTGCTGGGGCAGCCGGGCCTGTGGCCCCACGGGATCTCCGGCGACCTCCCCATCCTGCTCGTGCGCGTCGTGGACGAGAACGACATCCCCCTCGTGCGGCAGGTCCTGCAAGCTCAGGAGTACTGGCGATTGAAGGGCCTGAGCGCGGACGTCGTGCTGCTGAACGAGCACCCGGTGAGCTACCTCGACGAGATGCACGTCCAGCTCGCGGCGCTGCTCGATACCGGGCCCTGGGGAGCGTGGAAACACCGCCCCGGGGGAGTGTACCTGCTGCGCAGCGACCGCATGAACGAGGCGGAGCGGATCCTGCTCGCCAGCGTGGCCCGAGCGATCCTCAGCGGCGACCGCGGCGAGCTGGCAACCCAGCTGGACTGGCCGTACGCCGAGGCGGCATGGCGCAGCGAACCGCACCAGCCGGCGCTCGCGATCGCGCGGCGCGACGAGCCGGACCGCGCCGGGACTCCGGTGCCCGCGCTCACCTTCCCCAATGGGATGGGCGGCTTTGCCGACGGCGGCCGCGAATACGTCGTGGTCCTGGACGGCGACCAGGAGACGCCGCTCCCCTGGGTCAACGTGATGGCGAACCCCGGCTTCGGCACCATGGTCTCGGCGTCGGGTGCGGCGCACACGTGGGCGGCGAACAGCCGCGAGAACCGGCTCACGCCCTGCGCGCACGATCCCGTGACCGATTCCAGCGCCGAAGCCCTCTATGTGCGGGACGAGGAGGAGGGTGGGACCTGGTCCCCCACGCCGGGACCGATGCGGCGCACCGGCGCGAGCGGCCGGTTCGTGACGCGGCACGCCGCCGGCGTCTCGCGGTTCACGCATGCGTCCCACGGGATCCACCACGACCTCGCGGTCTTCGTGGACGCGAACGACCCGGTGAAGTTCTCCCTCCTGACGCTCACCAACCGCAGCGGCCGACCGCGGCGGCTGAGCCTGTACTCGTACAGCCGCTGGCGCCTGGGACCGCCGCGGCCGGATGACCATCTGCACGTGATCACGGCGCTCGACCCGGAGACGGGGGCCGTGCTCGCGACGAACCCCTACAACCACGATTTCACGGACCACGTCGCCTTCGCCGCCGCCAGCGAGGCCCCGCGCTCGGCGACGGGAGACCGCGTGGCGTTCCTGGGACGCAACGGCTCTCCCGCGAATCCGGCCGCGTTGCGTGAGCGCACGCTGTCGGGCCGGTTCGGCGCCGGACTCGATCCCTGCGCCGCCCTGCAGATCGAGATCACCCTGGATCCGGGAGCGAGCCGTCGCGTGGTCCTCCTGCTCGGGCAGGGACGGAATCGGGAGCACGCCCGCGCGCTGCTGCGGCGCCACGCCACGGTGGCCGCCGCCGAGCGCGCCCTGGCGGCGGTGCAGCAGTCCTGGACCGACACCCTCGAGACGATCCAGGTGCACACGCCGGACGACTCCTTCGACCTGCTGATGAACCGGTGGCTGCTGTACCAGAACGTGAGCTGCCGGCTCTGGGCGCGGTCCGGCTTCTATCAGCCAGGCGGAGCGTTCGGGTTCCGCGACCAGCTGCAGGATGGCATGGCGATCGCGCTGGCCCGGCCCGACCTGGTGCGCGCCCACCTGCTGCGCGCCGCCGGCCGGCAGTTCATCGAAGGAGACGTGCAGCACTGGTGGCACGAACCCTCGGGCGCCGGCACGCGCACGCGCTGCTCCGACGACCTGCTGTGGCTGCCGTTCGCCGTGGCGCACTATGTGGACACGACCGGGGACGTCGCCGTGCTCGACGAGCCGGTGGCGTTCCTCGAGGCCCCCGTGCTCGCCGCCGGCGAGACGGAGGCCTACGGTCAGCCGCGCGCCTCCGCCACCGCGGCGCCGCTCTTCGAGCATTGCGTGCGCGCCATCGACAAGGGCCTGACCGCCGGCGCCCACGGCCTGCCGTTGATCGGCAGCGGCGACTGGAACGACGGGATGAACCGGGTGGGGCACGGGGGCCGCGGCGAGAGCGTGTGGCTGGGGTGGTTCGCGTACGCGGTGCTGCGGCAGTTCATCCCGCTGTGCGAGCGCCGCGACGCGGCGCGGGCGGCGCGGTACGCGAGCGAGGCCGCCCGGCTGGCGGGCATGCTCGCGCAGTCGTGGGACGGGGAGTGGTACCGCCGCGGGTACTACGACGACGGCGCGCCCCTGGGGTCGGCGCAGAGCGACGAGTGCAAGATCGACGCGATCGCCCAATCCTGGGCCGTGCTCTCGGGAGCCGCGCCGTTGCCGTACGCCGAACGGGCCATGGACGCCGTCCGCACCCACCTGGTGCGGCGCGGCGCGCGGGTGGTGTTGGTGCTCACGCCCCCGTTCGACCAATCGGCGCGGGACCCCGGGTACGTCAAGGGCTACCCGCCCGGCGTGCGTGAGAACGGCGGGCAGTACACCCACGCCGCCGCATGGACGGTCATGGCGGTGGCCCGGCTCGGCAACGGGGACGAGGCGGTGGAGTTGTTCCACCTGCTCAACCCGATCAACCACACCCGAACGGCGGCGGACGTCGAGCGCTACAAGACCGAGCCCTACGTCACCGCCGGGGACGTCTACGCCCACCCGGCCCATGCCGGGCGCGGCGGGTGGACGTGGTACACGGGCTCGGCGGGATGGATGTACCGCGCGGGCCTCGAGAGCATCCTCGGCCTCACGCGCCACGGGGCGAGCTTCGAGCTGGATCCCTGCATCCCATCGGCCTGGCCCGAGTACGCGATCGCCTGGCGCCACGGCACCAGCCGCTACGAAATCTCCGTCCTCAATCCGGAGCACCGCTGCCGCGGCATCGCCACGGCGGAATTGGACGGCCAGCCCGTGGAGCCCGGCGCCATCCCCCTCCTGGACGACGGCGCGGTGCACCAGGTGCGGGTGGTGCTCGGGCGCCCGCCGCTCGTGGGGCAGCGGACGGCGCGGCGCGGCGCCGCCGCGCACCTGCCGGGCGATCGCTGACGGCGCCGGTCGCCCGGGGCCCTTGACTTTCGCCCGCCGATTATCAATGTTTCCCTGCGAGCGAACAGGCTGTGGCGTATTGCTTCAGCTGAACACCAGCGACGGATTCGGGGACCTGGGCATCGCCTGCGGTCCTCGTTTGTGTTTCTGGGTTTCGCTCGACGGTGCTGGCAGCACAGGTAGCGGCTCGGCGTAACGCGCAGACCGCTCGGCACCGGGAACGTTTTTCTAGTCAGGAGTCATCACACAGATGGCACGCATCAACGGTACCGTGAAGTGGTTCAACGACGCGAAGGGGTTCGGTTTCATCACGCCCGACAACGGCGAAAAGGACTGCTTCGTCCATCACTCCGCCATTCAGGCCCAGGGCTTCAAGTCCCTGGCCGAAGGCGACAAAGTCGAGTTCGACGTCGTGCAGGGCCAGAAAGGCCCGGCGGCGGAGAACGTCGTGAAGCTGTAACCACACGGCGGTATCTCGGTACGACACGGCGCCCGTTCGCAAGAACGGGCGCCGTGCTGTTTACAGGTAGCTCAGCCACCACTGCCGGCGCGTGGCCTTGAGTGCGGCGAACCAGCGGCACACCGGATACAGCAACGACGATCGCCACCGCGAACACCACGTACAGCAGCGTCAGGCTCCAGGTGTAGCCGTCGGGCGGCGGCGGATTGCCCATCGGATGGTTGACGAAGAGCCACGGGCTCACCCCACCCAGCCGGAGCTGCGACACCACCACGGCGAGCGCGTGGATCAGCGGGATGTGCAGCATGTAGTAGAAGAACGGCACGCGGCCGAACACCGTCACCCACCGGGCCACGGCGCCGCGGGCCCGCTCGAGCACCGGAATGAGCGCGATCGTGGGACCCAGCGTCATGAGCAGGAACTGGAGCGACGCCGGGTACTTGGAGGTATTGAGAAAATCGAGCGCCACCGGCATCGGCGTGCCGTCGAACCACTGGCCGGTCGTGCTCCACGCCCGCGGCTCGCCGTAGAGATTGAATCCGCGCAGCACGAGAAACAGCGCCGTGGCGCCGAGGCCCAACTGCAGGCAGATGCGGTTGCGCCCGGCCGGCTCGAGCATGGCGATCGCGCCGAACGCGTAGCCCGCCGCCATCACGCCGATCCACGGGATGATCGAGTACAGCACGATCAGGCTCGGGCCGTCGGGGCCGGCCTGGATCGGGCCCGCCCAGAACCCCACGTAGAAAATCTTCCACAGGGCCCCGACGTCGCCCTGCGGCATCGGGATCAGATTGTGGCCGGCGATGATGGCCACGCCGACGGCGGCGATGGCGCGCAGCGGCAGCTTCACGAGGCCCGCCAGCAGGATCATGCACCAGCCGATGGCCCAGATCACGCCGGCCATGTTGTACTGCGCGAAATCGAGATTGAACGTCCACGCCACCCGCAGGAACGTCAGCTCGAGCAACACGAGCCACGCGCCGCGGATCGCGAGGAAGCGCGACAGGTCCCCGTGCTTGCGGCCGTAGAAGAACGCGCTCGTCCCTGCCAGGAACAGAAACGCCGGCGCGCAGAAGTGCGTCACCCAGCGCGTGAAGAAGATCCCGGCCGTGGGGCCGCCCGGCGGGAGCCCCGAGTACACGCGCACGTGGTCGATGGCCATCAGGATCATCACGGCGCCGCGGATGAGATCCACGGACGCGACGCGCGGAGTCGCGGCGGTCGCCGGCGCCGGTGGGGTGACGGGCAACGTGGCGCTCATCGCCCGCCAAGCTGCGCTGCGGCCGTCGGGCGGTCAATGCCCGCCCGGGGCTCCGAGCTGCGCGGGCGCGCCGCCGCCGCCAGCCGCGCGAACCGGGGGTCGTCGCGCACGGCGTCGAACTCCGGCAGCTGCAGCCGGAACCAGAACTCGGCGGTGCGCTCGGTCACGCCCTCGAGGCGCCGGATTGCGGCGTCGCGCCGCCCCACGGCGACATCCGCCATCGCCAGCTACCGAGGCTCCACCCACGCGGTCCACTACAAGGCCCGTCAGCTCAACTCCAGCGTCGGCACGAACCCCGGCGCCTTCCGCGCCTTGGTCGCCTGCTCGAACGCGTACGCGATCCGGATGAGCACCGGCTCGCTCCACGCGCGGCCGTAGAACGAGATCCCCATGGGCATGCCCAGGTGGAATCCCGCGGGCACCGTGACGTGCGGATAGCCCGGCCACGGCCGGGAATTGCGAGCTGCCGCCCCCGCCCCCGCCGCCCGTCAACGTCACGAGATCCACGAGCCCGGCGGGGCCGCCCGAGGGACCCATCATGGCGTCGAGCCGGTGCTCGTCCATCGTGGCGTCGATCCCCTTGGCGCGCGTCAGCTCCACGCACTTCGCCCGGGCGTCGAGGTACGCCTGCTCGGTGAGGGGACCCTTGGCCTGCGACGTGATGAAAATCTCCTGCCCGAAGTACGGCATCTCGCGATCCGCGTGCGCTTCGTTGAACGCGATCAGGTCCGCCAGGGTGCGGTGTTTCACCCCCGCCGGCATCGGGGCGAGATACGCGTTGAGATCCGTCTTGAACTCGTAATACAGCACCTCGCGCTCGGCGTTGCCGAGGGTGCCCCAGGTGGCGATGTCCGCGGGGTCCACGACCTCGGCCCCGTGCTCGCGCAGCGTGCGGATGGCCGCTTCGACCAGCTGGTCGATGACGGGATTGGCGCCGGCGCGCTGCGCACGCCGATGCGCGCGCCACGCAGTCCGCCGGCATCGAGAAACGCGGTGTAGTCGGGCGCGATATGGCCGTCGCGCCGTCGCCGTCGCGGGGTCGCGCGGATCGACGCCCGTCATCGCGCCGAGCAGCGCCGCGGCGTCGGCCACGGTGCGGCACATCGGCCCAGCCGTGTCCTGGCTGTGCGCGATGGGAATCACCCCGGCCCGACTCACGAGTCCCACCGTGGGCTTGATGCCGACGATGCCGCACGCGTTCGCCGGACTGATGATGGACCCGTCGGTCTCCGTTCCGACGGCGACTGGACACAGATTCGCGCTCACGGCCACGGCCGAGCCCGAGCTCGAGCCGCTCGGGTTGCGGTCGAGCACGTAGGGGTTGCGGCACTGCCGGCCGCGGCCGCTCCAGCCGGACGACGACCGCGTGGACCGGAAGTTGGCCCATTCGGACAGATTCGCTTTGCGCGAGGATCACCGCGCCGGCGGCGCGCAGCCGCTCGACGAGATGCGCGTCGCGCAGGGCGTAATTGCCCTCGAGCGCGAGCGAGCCCGCGGTGGTCTGCATGCGGTCGTGGGTGTCGATGTTGTCCTTCACCACGACGGGAATCCCGTGCAGCGGCCCCCGCACCCGGCCCTCGCGCCGCTCGCGGTCGAGCCCGTCGGCGATCGTCTGCGCATCGGGGTTGATGTCGAGCAGCGACCGGAGCGTGGGCCCCTGGCGGTCGAGGGCGGCAATGCGCTCGAGATACGCCCGGGTGATCCCGCGCGACGTGAGCCGCCCGGCCCGCATGCCGTCCTGGAGCTGCGCGATCGTCGCTTCGGCGAGCGCGAACGGCTCCTGCGCGGCGACGGACGCGGGCGCCCGCGACGCGTGGCGGGACGCGGGGAGCGCGGCGGCCGCCGCGGCGGCGGCGCCCAGCTCGAAGAATGCGCGACGGGACAGGTGATCGTGGGCCATGCGCCGCTCGGGAGAGAGACGAGCAGAAGATGAAGGCCGGACCGGATGTAGGGAAGCGGAGCTACGCTACAGCACGACCGCGAGCGGGCAGGCGAACCCGGGCAGCACCTCCCCGCCGTCCAGCGCCTCGTCCGCGCCCACGATCGCCTGGCTGCCAGCGAGGTCGTATACGCGCGCCAGCCGGCGCCCGGGATCGATGACCCAGACGAGCCGCGTCCCCGCCGACAGCCAGTCGGCGATCTTGGCGAGAACGTCGCCGGGTCGGTCGTCGGGCGACAGCACCTCCACGACCAGGTCGGGGGCCAGCTCGGGGAACCCGGCCGGCTCGGGATCGGGCAAGCGCTCGCGCCGCACGAACGCGATGTCGGGGGCGCGGACGGTGTCGGGCCCGCGCGCGAGCGTGAAGCCCGTCTCGGCGGCGAACAGCTGACCCGCGCCGGTCTGGTGGACATGGGCACCAAGCCGAAGGGCGAGGTTCATCGCGACGCGACCGTGCCGGTATCCGGCCGGCTCCCGCACGACCAGCTCGCCGCGAACCAGTTCCGCTCGCTGGTGCGGCAGCCGCTGACGCAGCAACTCGTCGGCGGTCATCGGCGCGACGGGCATGACGGGAACGTAGGCTTCCTCGGCGGGCATGGCAACGGAATGTGTCGGCCGCGCATCAACACCCGATCAACCACCAGTGAATCCGCGGATGGCCGCGGCCGTGGCTTGTGCAGGGGCGGGGTGCACGCTCAGCGGGCCCCGGCGCGCAAGCGGCGGGGGGCGCCCCAGGCCGCGGCGCGAGGCGAGCCGGCGTGCCACGATGGGGCGCGTCAGGTCCCCGAGCGCGTCCCTGCCGAGACGACGCACCGGCTATCCTCGGTGGTACGCGTCGGTCAGGCCCTGGATGTCGATCTTCCCCATCGTGAGCATCGCCGCCATGACCCGCTGCGCCTTGGCCGGGTCCGGATCGCCGAGCATCCGGCCCAGGGCCGTGGGGATGATCTGCCACGACAGGCCGAACTGGTCCGTCACCCAGCCGCAGCGTTGCGGCTCACCGCCCGCGGCGAGCTTGTCCCACAGCTCGTCCACCTCCCGCTGCGTCTCGCAATTCACGAAGAACGAGATCGCCGGCGTAAAGTGAAACTGCGGGCCGCCGTTCAGGGCGTGGAATTGTTGCCCGTCCAGCTCGAACGTCACGTCCATCACCGTCCCCTTCGGTCCGGGCCCCGCATCGCCGTAGCGGGCCAGGCGCACGACCCGTGAGTTGGGGAAGATCGAGACGTAGAAGTTCACGGCCGCTTCGGCGTTGCCGTCGAACCACAGGAAGGGCGTGATCTTCTGCATGAGACTCGTCCTCGTTCGGGGGGGCGCGGGCTCCGAGTGCCAGGAAAAACTGCATGCCACGATGCGGGAGTGCGAGGGGCGGTGTTCCGCCGTAGCCCGAGGCGTGCGCCATACGTAGGTTGAGTACCATGACCGATCTCGATCGCCGCACCTTCCTGCGCTCGGCCGTCCAGTACGGCGGCGGCGCCCTGCTGGCCCCGTCCCTCGTGGGGCTCATCGCGTCCGCCGACCGCGCCCGGCTCGGCGACGCCGCGCGCGCCGCCCGCGGGAGCGGCGGCTACGGTCCGCTGGCGCCGAGCGCCGACTGTGCCGCGCTCGCGCTCCCGCGGGGGTTCCGTTGTGTGCGGCTCAGCCAGGCGGGCGATCGGATGACAGACGGCCACCCCACCCCGAATGCGTTCGACGGCATGGCGGCGTTCCCCCTCCCCAACGGCAACATCCGGCTGATCCGCAACCACGAGATCCGCGATCCCGTGGAGGTCGCGCGCCCGTTCGGCGATCCGGCCAAGGCGTACGACCAGAAAAGCGGCGGGGGCACCACGTCGCTCGAGGTCGCCGTGCGGCACGACGGTAGCCGCGAGCTGGTCCGCCATTACGCGTCGCTCACCGGGACGCACGTCAACTGCGCCGGCGGGCCGACGCCGTGGGGCAGCTGGATCTCGTGCGAGGAGACCACGGAAGGCGCGGCCCAGGGCCGCGGCGCCGAGCACGGCTATCCGTTCGAGGTGCCGGTGAGCGCCACCGCCGAGGTGACGCCGGTGCCCATCAAGGCGATGGGACGGTTCGTGCACGAGGCGCTCGCCGTCGATCCCGCGACCGGCATCGTGTACCTGACCGAGGATGCGCGATATCGCCACGACGATCCGGCGCGGCCCGGCGCGGGGTTCTACCGCTACGTGCCGCGCGAGCCCGGGCGCCTGCTCGCGGGCGGCCGGCTCCAGATGCTCGCCGTGGCGGACCGGCCGCGGTACGACTCGACCCGGGGCCAGCGCCCCGGGCGCGCGTTGCCCGCGGTGTGGGTGGACATCCCCGATCCCGATCCGGCCAACGCGGCGAGCGATTCGGCGGCGGTGTTCCGCCAGGGGCTCGCGAAGGGCGGCACGATCTTCCAGCGCCTCGAGGGGTGCTGGTACGGCGACGGCGCGGTGTATTTCAACGCGACGGCGGGCGGCGACGCGGGGCACGGGCAAGTGTGGCAGTACCGCCCGGGAGTCGGCGCGGGCGGTGCGCTGACGCTCGTGTTCGAGTCGCCCAGCGCGGACGTGCTCGATTCGCCCGACAACCTGGTCGTGTCGCCGCGCGGCGGACTGGTCCTGTGCGAGGACGGCGACGAGGTACAGTACCTGCGGGGCCTGACCCGGGAGGGCGCGATCTTCGACTTCGGGCGCAACGAGGCGAACGGCGACGAGTTCGCGGGCGCGTGCTTCAGTCCCGACGGGCACACGCTGTTCGTGAACATCCAGGGGGCCACGCGCTCCACCGGCACGAATCGGGGGATGACGTTCGCGATCTGGGGACCGTGGGCGGACGGGGCGCTGTAGCGCCCCCGGTCACAGGTAGGGCGAGAACAGCCGCGCGACGCCGTCGCGCAGCCGGATCGGCAGCGGGCGCGCGTCCACTTCGGCGAGCGTGATCTCGCGGCTGACGCTGCGGCGCGTGGCAATGAGGTCGTCCACCGTCGCTGCGAGCGCCGGGTCGTAGCACTCCACATCTAGCTCGAAATTGAGCCGCAGGCTGCGCGGGTCCCAGTTCGTGGACCCGAACATGGTCCACGCCCGGTCCACCACCAGGAGCTTGGCGTGGTCGAACGGCGCGGGCGAGAGAAACACGCGGCACCCCGGCGCCAGGACCTGCCACAACAGCGCGGGCGTCGCCCACCGCACGGGCGGGATGTTGCCGTGCGCCGGGAGCACGATGTCCACCCGCACGCCGCGCATGGCCGTCACCGCCAGTGCCGCGATCATCGCCTGGTCGGGCAGGAAGTACGGCGTCACGATGCCGACCGATTCCGTGGCCGCGGCCAGGGCGCCGAGCAGCACGGTGCGGATGACCTCGAAATCGTCGTCCGGCCCGCCGGTCAGCACGCGGGCGGCGGTCGGCCCGGACTCCGTCAGCGACGGAAACCACGCCGGACCCTCGAGCAGCTCGCCGGTGGCGAACGCCCAGTCTTCGGCGAACGTTTCCTGGAGCTGCCCCACCACGGGGCCCTCGAGGCGGAAGTGCACGTCGCGGGTGGCCCAGCGCCCGCCCGTGCCGACCACGTGCCGGTCTCGGATGTTCATGCCGCCGCAGAACGCCGTGCGCCCGTCGGCGACCAGGATCTTGCGGTGGTTGCGCAGATTGAAGAACGCGAGGCCGCGGCCGCTCGTGATCGGGAGAAACCGGGCCACGGGGATGCGGGCGCTGCGCAGCACGCGGTGGATCGGGGGCCAGCTGTAGCGGACGCCGGCGCCGTCGATCAGCACCCGGACGGCGACGCCCCGGCCCGTCGCGCGCGCGAGGGCATCCACGAAGTGGCGGCCGACGGTGTCGGCGGCGAAGATGAAGCTGCTCAGGGACAGGGATGCGGTGGCCGCGTCGATCGCCTCGAGCATGGCGGGATAGGCCTCCTCGCCGTTCTCGAGCGGTGTCACGCGGTTGCCGGCCACGAGCGCCCGGCGGCCGACGCGCTCGCCCAGGCGGGCGAGGGCCAGGAGACCGGGCCGCGGCGCCGCCGCCCCCACCTGCGACGGTCGTCCCCGCAGGGTCGCCGTGCTGGTGAGGGCGCCGGGCGTGCGGCGCAGCGCGATGGCCCGGCGGCGGATGCGATTGACGCCGAACGCCGCGTAGATCACGGCGCCCAGGCCGGGGACGAGCCAGATCAGCCCGACCCAGCCGATGGCAGCGCGGGAGTCGCGCTTGCGGAGGATGACGTGGGCGCTCGCGACGAGATTGACGAGGGCCAACGCCGCGCCGAGGACGGCGCCGTTGCGGTCCAGCGGACCCATGGGGGGGACAACTCCGGTGGTACTGGGTGCTGTATCTTATCCGCCCGCAGTGATTCCGGCGCGCTCGCGAACGCGTTTGCGACCCGCGGCGCGGCACCGCCGGGAGGATGGGAAGGACCGACCCACGCCAAGAAACGGACCGTGCGATGACACGGACGTTCCGGACGACGCTCGCGATGGTGGGGGCTTGGCCCCGAAGCGGCTGTAGCGCCGGGAGTCAGAGAATCGACGCAAGCGGACAGGAGAAGCCTGGCAGCACATCCTCGCCGTCCAGCACCCCATCCTCGGCCACTAACGTCAGGCTGCCATCCAGCCGGTACACGCGGGCCGCGCGGCGCTCCGGATCGACGACCCACACGAGCCGGCTGCCGGCGGAGAGCCAGTCTGCCACCTTGGCGAGGACCGCGCCGGGCCGATCGCCGGGCGAAAGCACTTCGACAACGAGGTCGGGCGCGCCAGCCGCGTATCCCGTGGTCTCGGTGGCCGGCAGGCGGTCGCGCGCGACATAGGCGACGTCCGGGGCGCGCACCGTGTCGGGATCGGTGGCGAGCTGGAAGCCGGTCTCGGCCGCGAACGTCCGTCCGGCGCCGGTCCGCCTGGCGTGGCTGCCGAGCTCGATCCCGAGGTTCATCGCCACGAGTCCGTGGCGGGACCCGGCGGGCTCGCGTACGACCAGCACGCCCCGCACGAGCTCCACCTGTTTGTCCGGGACGTGCAAGTGGAGCAGCTCGTCGGCGGTGATCAGCGCCGGGGGGCCGGGGGGCGCCATGTCGCCAACGTAGGCGCGCTCGGCGGGCATAGCAAGCAATCGTATCGGTGGGTCGTCAACCGGCGGTCAACGGTTGTGCCGCGGAAGATCTCGTGGCGCGGCGGCCGCCGCTCAGCGGGTCCGGCGGCGCCGTGGTGGCGTGGCGAGCCGCCAGAACTGGCGCTCGCCGATCACTTTCACCACGTGGCCGCGCGCCGCGAGGCGCTTGATCTCGAGCAGCTTCAGTCCGCCGCGCGTGCCCGCGATCTGGAGCGCGTTGGCCCGGCCGCGGACGAGGATGTCGGTCGAGGGACCGGGTTTCGACTGCACGGTCGCGCCGGCCCGCCGCGCCGCGGCGATCGCTTCGCTCCGCGGCCGGCTCAGGAATCCCGTGAACGACAGCCGCTTGCCCTTGAGGCTCGGCACGCGGCCGAACTGCGGCTCGGTGCGCGGATGGCGCAGCGCCGCGATCAGCTCGCCCGCCGCCTCGTAACGTTTGCCGCGCACGCCGAGGCAGCGGTGAATGACCTCCTTCAGGTGGTCGCTGCACGGCAGCGTGCGCACGTCGCGGCTGCGGATCGGGCTCGTGATGTCGCCCCGCAGCAGCATCACGGCGATCAGCCCCACCTGGTAGATATCGTCGCGCTGCTGCCAGCGGCGGACCCTGCCCCACGCGATCTCGTTCGGCACGTTGAACAGGTTGAAGGCGTCGGCCGTCACGCCGCGGTGACTCAGCTGGTGCGTCGCGATTCCGAAATCACCGAGCTTCAGCTGCCCGTCGTGACACACGAACACGTTGAACGGCGTCAGGTCGCGGTGCAGCGCCTGTCCCCGGTGCAGCGCATCGAGCACGGCGAGGATGCCCGCGAGCTCGCGCCGCACGAAGCGCTCGGGTTGCGGCCCCGTGCGCTCGAGCCAGGCGCCGAGGTCGCCGTGCTCGGCGTATTCCAGGGCGAGGCAGTAGCGCGTGCGCCCGCCGTCGGTGGCCACGAAGCGGTCGAAGATGCGCAGAGCGCGCGTCTCGCGGTGCAGCAGCTCGGCGAAGTACGACTCGCGGAGCCACGGTGACAGGCGTTCGGTCAGCTTGACGCACACCTGCGCCGGGAGCGCTCCGCGCGGGTGCGGCGTGGCGAGGTAGACCTCGCCGAAGCCGCCCTTGCCGATCAGCTGGAGCAGCTCGTAGGTCCGGCCGCTCTCCGAGCTGTGGGCGCTCGTGAGCGCGCCCGGCGCCGGCGGCGGCGGGTGACCGACGCCGCGCTTCACGGTACGCCGGAGGCGCCGCGTCGCGGACGCGCGAGTCGAACGGGTCGTGCGGGGCATGCGGGTCGCGAGAGTGAGGCTCCTAATTGAGGGTGGCGGGCCATGCCGTCAAGCGCGCGGAAGGTCGTCGCGGGTGGGCCAAGGCTCAGCGGGCCCCCCTACTGGGAGGTTGCCGACCACCGGGGTGAGGGGCAGATTGGCCCCTTACCCACACCGAGGATGTTCTCCATGCCGTTGCGTCAACCAGCACAGGCGCTCGCGATCCTGCTGATCGTCGTGGGAGCCTGCAAATCAACGCCGAGCGTTGCCGTGGTGAACGGCGAGTGCGTGGACGTCTATCACGGGCAGGTCTGCAGCTGGGCCCGCATGCAGGGTGACTCGGTGCTGGCCGTCGGGGTGACGGTGCCCGTCGCGGTGATCGACAGCGCTCCGGCCGATGGGGGCCCGATGACCTGGCCGCCGGTGGCGGCCGCCGTGCTGCAGCTGCCGGCGTCGGCGCAGCAGCCGAGCGGACTGACCCACTTCACGATGTTCTGGGAAGCCCACGGTCACCCGCCGACGCCGTACTTGACGCCGCACTTCGATTTCCATTTCTACACGATTCCCACCGCCGACCGCTCCGCCATCGACTGCGCCAACACGGCGAAGCCGGCCGCATTGCCGGCGGGCTACGCCTTGCCGGACGAGCAACTGCCGCCCGACATCGCCCAAGCGATCGGCGTCCCGGTGCTGGTCGGCATCTGTGTGCCCACGATGGGAATGCACTCCCTGCTCGCCTCCGAGCTCGAGAGCACGACGACGTTCCGCGGCACCATGGTGATCGGGTACTACGACGCCAAGCCGATTTTCATCGAGCCGATGATCAGCCGGGCCATGCTGCGGGAGAAGCAGTCATTCGACCTGCCGATTCCCGCGATCCCCGGCATGCGGGGCAATCATCCGGCCACGTTCCGCGGCGAGTACGACGCGCAACAGGGCGCCTATCACTTCGTGTGGTCGGATTTTCAGGCCGGCGGCATGTAGCGGGCGCAGGAACCCGGGCTGCGGGGGGGGGGACGCCGATGCGCCCCCCTTCCGCTGCTAGACCTGGAGCCCCGCGAGCGCGTCGGCCTCCGTGGCGAACACGGCGAAGATCGCGGAGAACCCGGAGATCTGGAACACCTCCCCCACCGACTCGTTCAGCCCGAACAGGCGCAGCGCGCTCCCCGCCCCGCTCAGCCGCTTCGCCGTGCCCAGCAGGACGCGGAGGCCGGCGCTGCTGATGTAGTCGAGCGCCGTGAAGTCGATCAGCAGCTTCCGGCCGCCGCCCGTGAGGATCCCGTCCAGCGCCTGCTGCGCCTGCGGCGACGTCTTGCTGTCGAGACTCCCCCGGAAGGCGACGATGGTCACGTCGTGCTGCGCGCGGGTGACGATCTCCATGAACTTCCTCCGTGATGATCTGCCCTCATCCGGGCGTCAGGCGCTTCGCCAGGACGAGGACGTTGCGATCCGCCCGGCGGTCATAGGTGACCTCGTCCATGATGTGCCGGACCAGGTGGATGCCAAGCCCGCCGATCCGCCGCTCCTGGGTGGTGAGCGTGGTGTCGGGGGCGGGCATCTCGAGCGGATCGAACGGCCGGCCGTCGTCGGTGAGGGTGACGCACACCCGGTCCGTATCCAGCACCACCTCGACCGTCACCTCCCCGCCTTCCCGGCCGGCGAATCCGTGCATGATGCTATTGCTCAACATCTCGTCGAGGGCGATGTGCAGGCTCCGCCGGACGGACCCGGACAACGCGTGCGTGTCCGCGAACTCGGAGAACGCCGCGGTGACCCCGGCAATCTCGCTGCGATCGGCACCGATCGTCATGCGGAAGCCTGGCCGCATCCTGTCCTCCGGCACGCCCCTGTCCGACTCCGCCACGGCCATAATATGGTCGGCCGGCCCGCCGTCGGCGCGGGGGCCGTCCCGGGCGGCGGCGGCCCCCCCCTCCGCCGGCATTTGCCGGGGGGCACCACGGAGTGCACGTTACCCCTGACCAACCTTTGACGGTCTGGATTGTAATTGAAAGAGACACCCACGGCGGTAGACGCACAGGACCGCGCGCTCGTCCGGCGGTACCTGGCAGGTCAACGGGACGCGGCCACCGGTCTCGTCGATCGCTACCAGCAGCGCCTGTTCAACGTCGCGCTGCGCATGCTCGGCAACGTGCAGGACGCCGAGGACGTCACCCAGACGGTGTTCCTGAACGCGTTCCTCAAGCTCCGGACCTACGACCCGAGCTACCGGTTCTTCAGTTGGATCTATCGCATGACGGTCAACGAGTCGCTGAACACGCTGAAGCGCCGGAAGCACACCGTGATGCTGGACGACGAGCCTCGCATCCCGGCGCCGGGCGCCGAGCCCGGTGGCGCGACGGAGGCGCAGGACCGGGTCGGGAGGGCGCTGATGGGACTGAAGCCCGACGACCGGGCCGTCGTGGTGCTCAAACACTTCGTGTCCTTCTCCTACGAGGAGATCGCTGACGTGCTGGAGATCCCCGTGAAGACCGTCAAGTCGCGCCTGTTCACGGCGCGGGAACGGCTGCGACACACGCTGCGCGAGTCAGCGAGGTAACCATGCTGAAGCAGGAACAGATCGAGCTGATCCATCGGGAGATCGACGGCGCGAACACGCCGGACGAGAGCGCCGCCTTCCGGTCCCTGCTGGAGCGGGATGCCGAGGCCAGGGCGCTCGCGGCGGACCTGCGCCAGGTCGCCCTGCTCTTCGACCATGTGGGAGCGCGCGAACCGCCCCCGCATCTGAAACAGGCCATCCTCGAGGCGTTGCCAGAGCCGGCCCCGGCGCCCTCGAGGACCGAATGGGGATGGATGTCCCCGCGTGCGATCCTGCGATGGTCCGTGCACCAACTGAAACTCGGCGCCGAACACATGGAGGAGGCGATTATGACCAAGAAGACGATGCTCATCGGAGGCACGGTGGTGGCGATCGGGATCGTCATTGCCGGCATCGTGACGGGCTTCCCACCCACGGGTGGTGAAGCCGGCACGATCGGCGGGGTCGAGAAGGCGTCGCGGTATCAGGGGCGGGCCATGACCGAAGCCGACGTGACCATCAAGAACCCCGAGATCGCGGTGCTGCTCCAGAACCCGGAGGTCCTGCGCCTGGTGCAGAGCGACGAGTTCCGCCAAGTGATGAAGAACAAGGCATTCCAGGCACTGCAGGCCAACGAGGCGTGGCAGGCGCTGCAGGCCAACCAGGCGTTCCAGGCGCTCCAGGCCAGCGAGGCGTTCCAGGCGCTCCAGGCCAACCAGGCGTTCCAGGCGCTCCAGGCCAACCAGGCGTTCCAGGCGCTCCAGGCCAACCAGGCGTTCCAGGCGCTCCAGGCCAACGAGGCGTGGCAGGCGCTCCAGGCCAACCAGGCATTCCAGGCGCTCCAGGCCAGCGACGCGTGGCAGGCGCTGAGCGCGAGCGAGGCATTCCAGGCGCTGCAGGGCCAGGCAAACCAGGCGCTGCAGGCCAACCAGGCGTTCCAGGCGCTCCAGGCCAGCGACGCGTGGCAGGCGCTGCAGGACAACCAGGCGTTCCAGGCGCTCCAGGCCAGCGACGCGTGGCAGGCGCTGCACGCGAACCAGGCGTTCCAGGCGCTCCAGGCCAACCAAGCGTTCCAGGCGCTGCAGGCCAACCAGGCGTTCCAGGCGCTCCAGGCCAGCGACGCGTGGCAGGCGCTGCAGGCCAACCAGGCGTTCCAGGCGCTGCAGGCCAACCAGGCATTCCAGGCGCTGCAGGCCAACCAGGCGTTCCAGGCGCTGCAGGCCAACCAGGCATTCCAGGCGCTGCAGGCCAACCAGGCATTTCAGGCGCTGCAGGCCAACCAGGCATTCCAGGCCCTCTCGCAAAGCGAGCGGCTGTCCGGATTGTTCATGAGGGAGGCCGAGCAAGTCGCCCGCTGACGTGACGCGGCGGATGCGCCGGCCCCGCCAAATTGGGCTGGTGCAGTGCGGTGATCCCGGCTCGTGCTGACGCGAGCCGGGATCGCCGCTTACATTATCCCGCGCCGTGCCGACCACGAGCTGACAATGCATCGCATCCGATTCACGACGAGCGCCCGCCGCCGCACCGCGGCGGTCCTCGCCGCTCTCTTGTGCGTGGTGACGCTCGCGCCGTGCGGTCTCGCCGGGCAGTTCCAGACGCTCGAGACCGGCAACCTGCGGCTGGTCTTTACCTCTCCGGTTCAGTCCTACCTGGTGCCCCAGGTGGCCTTGAGCTTCGAGAACTCGCTGCGGTTCCACCGCGATCTCTTCCAGTACACGCCACCCGGCAAGATCAACGTGCTGATGCACGACCTGTGGCATTACGGCAACGCCGGGGCCCGCGCGATGCCGGAGAACCATATCGAGGTCGGGATCGCTCCGTTCCAGCACGTCTACGAGTCGGCGCCGGGTCCCGAACGAATGGTCTTTCTGCTCAACCACGAGGTGGCCCATGTCGTCGTGGTCGACAAGACCACCTCGGCCGACCGGCTCTTCCGGTCGGCCTTCTTCGGCAAGGTCAGACCCAACGCCGAAGTACCGCTGTCCATGCTGTACAGCTACCTGACCACGCCGCGGTGGTATTCGCCCCGGTGGTACCACGAGGGGATCGCCGTCTATCTCGAAACGTGGATGGATGGAGGTCTGGGACGCGTCATCGGGCCCTACGACGAAATGGTGTTTCGGACGCTCGTGCGCGACAGCGCCACCATCTACGACGTGGTCGGACTGGAATCGGAAGGGACGACGATCGACTTCCAGACGGGGGTGAACTCCTACCTCTACGGAACGCGCTTCGTCAGCTACCTGGCGCTGCGCTACGGGAACGACAGCCTGTTGGCGTGGTTCAACCGGACGCCCGGCAGCCGACGGTACTTCTCGTCGCAGTTCCGGCACGTTTATGGCCGGTCCCTCCAGGACGAGTGGTCGCGCTGGATCGCGTGGGAGCGTGAGTGGCAGGAAGCCAACCTCGCGGCGATCAGACGGCATCCGGTCACGGTGTCCCGCCCGCTCACCGATCGGGCGCTGGGATCGATCTCGCGGGCGTACTATGACGCGACGAGTCGGAACATCTACGTGGCCCTTCGGTATCCGGGGCAGGTGGCCCACATCGCCGCCATCGACGTCGCGTCCGGGCAGATCACGAAGATCAGGGAGGTGCTGGGAGCCTCGGGCTTCTACGTGACCGCCCTGGCGTTCGATGCGGCGTCGAAGACCCTGTTCTATACGAGCAACAACGCCGACTGGCGTCACCTCGTCCGGCTGGATCTCGCGACCGGCCGGACCACGGTCCTGCAGCGGAACGCGCGGGTCGGCGATCTCGTCTTCAACCCGGCGGACCGCTCGCTCTGGGGAGTTCGGCACGACAACGGACTCTCGACGCTGGTCCGCATTCCCTCTCCCTATCGCGAGTGGCAGCAGATCCGGACCCTGCCGTACGGGCGGGACCTGTTCGACCTGGACATCTCGCCGGATGGAGCGACCCTGATCGGATCCATGTCGGAGATCAGCGGGAAGCAGCGCCTGGTGCGGATGGACCTGGCGGCGCTCGTGCAGGGGGACACCACGCACGAGGTCCTGGCCGACTTCGACGAATGGGCGCCGTCGAACTTCGTGTTCTCTCCCGACGGGCGGTACCTGTTCGGTTCGTCCTACTACTCGGGGGTCTCCAACATCTTCCGCTATGACGTCGCCACGGGCAGCACGGATGCCCTGAGCAACGCGGAAACGGGACTCTTCAAGCCGGTCCCGATCTCGGAAGACTCGATCGTCGTCTTCCGGTTTACCGGCCGGGGATTCGTGCCCTCGATGATCCCGAACCAGGTGCCCGACAGCGTGAGCGCGATCCGCTTCCTGGGGAACGAGATCGCCGAGCAACGGGCCGAGGTGCAGTCGTGGATGGTGTCGCCCGCCTCGAGCATCGACCTCGACTCCCTCACGACCTCCACGGGCGCCTACCGCTCGCTGAGCCACTTCAAGCTGGACAACGTGTTTCCCGTGGTGGAGGGGTACGAGGATGCGGCCGGCCACGCCGCCGTGGCCGGAGGCGTGCGCGTCAACTTCTCCGATCGGATCGGCACGACGGCGCTCGATCTGACCGCGTCATACTCTCCCGACCGGCGCCTGTCGTCGTTCGAACGGCTGCACCTGGGCGCGGACTTCCACCACTGGAACTGGCGGGTCTCCGCGGCCCTGAATCGCGCCGACTTCTACGACCTCTTCGGACCCACGAAGGCGAGTCGCCGCGGGTACTCGCTGGCGCTGCAATATCAGGACAATCTCGTCTTCGATGGACCGCGAAGGCTCGGATACACCCTGCAACTGGCGGGATACGGCGAGCTGGAGACGGTGCCGGAGTATCAGGCGGTGGCGGCGTCGTTCGACAAGCTCCTGTCGTTCTCGAGCAACCTCGAGTATCGGTCGCTGCGGAGCTCGCTGGGAGCCATCGAGGATGAGCTGGGGACGACGTGGGGAGTGACGTTGCGGGGCAACTACGTCAATGGGTCGCTCTATCCCCGCCTGAGCGTGGATGCGTCCCAAGGGGTTCTCCTGCCGTTGAACCACTCGTCGCTGTGGTTCCGCGCCTCGGCGGGAGCGGCGCTGGCCGGGGACCGGAACGAGCCCTTCGCCAACTTCTTCTTCGGCGGGTTCGGCAACAACTGGGTGGATTACCGGGCCATGCGGCAGTTCCGGCACACCGAGAGCTTCCCGGGCATCGCGATCAACGACGTCGGCGGTGCCAACTACGGCAAGGCCCAGATCGAGTGGACGCTGCCGCCGCTGCGGTTTCGTCGCGCCGGAATCCCGAGCTTCTATCTCCGGTGGGCCGGCCTGTCGTTCTTCGCGACGGGACTCGCGACCAACGTCGATGAGCCGGCGGTCCGCCGCACGATCGGCAGCGTGGGCGCGCAGCTCGACATCCGCCTGGTCACGCTGTCGCATCTCAACTCCACCCTGTCGGTCGGCTTCGGCGCGGCCGGACAGCGGGGTGCTCGGGGCACCAGCGGCTGGATGTTCTCGTTCAAGATCCTGTGACGGTCGTCCTCGCCGCTGCCGTCGGTGTCCTGCCGGTCTTTCTGTTTCTCGGAGCGCTCGTCGTCATCGACAGCTACAAGCTCGTCACGCTGCGGGCCGTGCTGCTGTCGGTGGCCGCCGGCGCGCTCGCCGCCGGCGCGAGCTACGGGGTGAACGTCGCCCTCCGGCCGGCCCTCGGCCTGGACTTCAGCCGCTACTCCTGGTACGTGGCCCCGGTCGTGGAGGAGACGCTCAAAGCCACCTTCGTCGTGTATCTGCTGCGGGGGAACAAGGTGGGGTTCGTCGTGGACGCCGCGATCCACGGCTTCGGTATCGGCACCGGCTTCGCGGTGCTCGAGAACATCTACTACCTGTACGTGAGCCCTGACGCGACCCTCTGGACCTGGATCGTGCGGGGGCTGGGCACCGCGATCATGCACGGGGGCGCGACGGCGATCATGGTCATGGTCTCCCGGACGCTCCTGAACCGGGTCGACGCCTTTCGCGTGTGGCTGCTGCTGCCGGGGCTCGGCGTGGCCGTGGTCCTGCACTCGCTGTACAACCACTTCCTGCTGCATCCGCTCCTGGCGACGGGGCTCATCGTGCTGGTCATCCCGTACCTCAGTGTGGCCGTGTTCCAGCGGAGTGAGCGCGACACGCAGACGTGGGTGGGCACGGGGTTCGACACCCATCTCGAGCTGCTGCGGGTCGTGCGCTCGGGCCAGGTCTCGCGCAGTCCGGTCGGGAAGTACCTCGCGACCCTGCGCAGCCGGTTCGCGCCGGAGGTGATCGTCGACATGATGTGCCTCCTGCGCCTGCGTGCCGAGTTGGCCATCCGCGCCAAGGCCGTGTTGCTGATGCGCGAGGCCGGGTTCGAGGCCCCGCCGGACCCGGCCCTGAAGGACACGTTCGAGGAGCTGCGCTACCTCGAGCGGAGCATCGGGAAGACGGGGCTGCGTGCCGTGCATCCGTTCCTCGACACCAGCATGCGGGACCTCTGGCAGCTCAACATGCTGAGCGAGCTCTGACGCCCTAGCTGCCTCCCCCGGCGACCCGTAACTTGACCGGCCACCACCGCCACCCACGATCGAGCGTGACGACTCCACCACCTCAGGGAACGACAGCGCCGCCGCCCGGCGGCCCACGGGCGCGCGTGCTGGTGGTCGCCCACGCGGCCGCCGATCGCGACGCCCTCGGTGGTCACGTGGGGGCGGACGGGCACGCCGTGGACGCAGTCGGCGAGGGTGGCGCGGCGTTCGCGAAGCTCCGGGCCGAGCCGTTCGACCTGGTGCTGCTGGACGCGCACCTGCCAGGGATGGACGGCCCGCGGTTCCTGCAGGCCCTGCGGAACGATGCCGACCTCGCCCACGTCCCGGTCATCGTGGTGTCGGGGGGGGACGACATCGATGCCCTCGCGCAATGCCTCGAGGCGGGCGCCGACGACTATCTCCCCAGGGAGTTCCGGCCGGTCATGCTGCGGCTCCGGCTCCGCGCGGCGCTCGACCGCAGCCGCCTGCGCGACGCCGAGAACCTCACGCGCGAGATGGCCGTCGCGCGGAACATCCAGCGGGACTTCCTTCCCGAATCGCTTCCCGTCGCCCGGGGGTGGCAGCTCGAGGCGGCGCTGCATCCGGCCCTCGACGTCTCCGGCGATTTCTACGACGCGTTCGTGCTGGCGCCATCCGGCACGATCGTCCTGGTCGTGGGAGACGTGTGCGACAAGGGGTTCGGCGCCGCGCTGTTCATGGCGCTGTTCCGCAGCCTCATCCGCGCCTCCGCCGATCCCGTCGAGGGGGGGGCGATCCAGATGATCGGCGGCCGTCGCACCCTCGTGCGCCAGGCCCTGGACGCCGCCACGCCGGCCGACCTGCTGACCCGGGTCGCCGGCTTCACCAATGACTACATCGCTCGGCTGCACGGGCGCACCAACATGTTCGCCACGGTCTTCCTCGCGGCGCTCAGTCCGATGAGCGGGCAGTTCGATTATGTCAACGCGGGTCACGTGCCGGCGCTGGTGATCGGTCCGGACGGCCCCACGCAGGAGTTGCACCCGACGGGCCCCGTGCTCGGGGTCCTCCCGGACCAGGTGTTTCAGGCGGGCGAGGGGACGCTCGAGCGCGGGCAGTCCATCTTCGCGTTCACCGATGGGCTGGTGGAGGCGCGGAGCCCGGCCGGCGAGGCCTTCGGTGCGGAGCGATTGCGGGACGCCCTGCAGGCGAGCCACACCTCGGCCGTCGATCTCGTCCGGGGTGTCATGGACAGGGTCACGGCGTTCACCGGATCGGCCGAACCCCACGATGACGTGACGCTGGTCGCGGCGACGCGCACGATGGGGTGACGACGTCGGGGAAGTGAGCCGCCGAGACACCGCGGCTGCCCGGCGCGCCGCGGGCCGCTCGCTGAGGACGCCCTACGCGTTCGCCGCCAACACTGCGCGGAGGCTGCAGGCGAACCCCGGAAGGACGCCCTCCCCATCCAGCGCGTCGTCCAGGCCGAGGATCGATACCGAACCTTCCTGGCGATAGACACGCGCCACGCGCCGCTCGGGGTCGATCACCCACACCAGCCGGGCACCCGCGGTGAGCCAGTCCGCAACCTTGGCAAGCGTCTCGCCGCTGCGGTCACCGGGGGACAGCACTTCGACCACGAGGTCCGGGGCAACCGGCGGGAAGCCCGCGGGAGATGGCTCGGGCATTCGCTCCCGGCTGACGAAGGCGACGTCCGCGCCACGCACCGTGTCGGGATCGGATTGGAGCCTGAACCCCGCATCTCCGCCGACGACGCGGCCGAGGTCATGGACCTCGACGAAGGTGCCGATGGCGATCGCGAGCCGCACGGTGACCTCGCCGTGTCGAAACCCCGGGGGCTCACGCACCACCAGGACGCCGCGGACGAGGTCCGCGTGCTCGGGGGTACCAGGCCGCAACAAGTCTGCGGCGGTCATCAGCGGGGGCATGCGCGGAACGTAGGGGTGATCGGCGGGCACGGCAAGGAATCTCTCGCTCGGCATCAACGGCGGATCAACGAGGATTTCTGCGCTGCCTGTCGGTGAGGTGCTCGCCAAGGCCGCCGACTGGCTCTCAGCCGGGACCCGGCTCGTTGTGGGTCGTGGACCCCGGGCGCCGGGTCGCCCGGGTGTACCGCCACGACCGGAGCGAAGCGATCGTGGCGGCGGACGGCGCGCTCGACGGGGAAGACGTGTTGCCCGGGTTCTCCTGCCCGCTGGCCGCGATCTTCCAGGGAAGGCTGCACAGGCAGGCGCTGTTCCCGCTCGTCACGAAGACGACCCCGTTCGCGCTGCTCCGCCCCTCCAGGGCGGTGGAGTATATTGGAGCGGGAGGTGTCCCATGAAGTACAAGATCGCGCTGCAGCAATCGGATGAAGGCTACAGCGTCTCGGTTCCGGGGCTTCCGGGTTGCTGGTCGCAGGGAGCCACAGAGGAGGAGGCGTTGGAGAACATCCAGGACGCCATTCGCGAGTACCTGGCGACGCGCGACGATCTGCTCCGGGGCGCCACGGTCCGCGAGATTGAAGTCGCGGGCTGAACGGTGCCGAAGGTCCCGGGCGTCAACCACCTGGACGCGGTGCGGGCACTCGAGAGAGCGGGATTCGGAGTCGTGCGAACGGGGAAGCACATCGTGATGACCGACGGCGTGCGGATCCTGACGATCCCGCGCCACGATCCCGTGAACGCATTCACGATGGGCGGCATCGTGCGGGACGGGGGGCTCGCGGTCGACCAGTTCCGCAAGCTGCTCTGAATGTGCCTCCCCCGCTCGGCCAGGAGAAGCCCCACCGCTCAACTCACGGTGAGGCTTGATCCTCAGCGAATCGGGACGGCGGGATTTGACCGCCGAGCCCCGAGCGCAGCGAGGGGCGGCGGCTGAAGCGCGCCGGCCCGACGAAAAACGGCGAGCCATTCGGCTCGCCGTTTGAGTCGGGACGGCGGGATTTGAACCCGCGACCCCCTGAACCCCATGCGCACGACTAGGGGGACGAGTTACGACACCCAGTAGCACTCATGCGGTGTTCTGGGCATCGGTGTCGTGACACGCCGCCCGAAGATCAACCGAGTGTCGTGAGAAACTCACAGCAGAACTCACACCACGGCGACCCCCGAGGGACACTAGAGGGTCGTCGTCTTTAATGGCCGCCGGATGCTGCGCTCCCGTCACACCTTTGCGAGGCAAATGAAGAACGAGGCGTCCGCGCCGCTCATAGTAGATCAAACCAACCGCGCGGTTGGCTTCCTCACGAGTGCCGAGGTGGGCGCAGCTTGTGAGAAGGCAGATGGCGTATATCTGAAGCGACCACCTGCGGCACGGGCTCCTTGCCCGCCAGCCAACCCCGGACTTCACTGGGCCTCACTCCAAGCTTCTGGGCGAGTCGCGCTTGCCCCCAGGCGATGCGCTGTAACTCGCGCTTGAGTTGTGCAGGAGTCAATGTTCTCTCCGATAGGTGGGCGGACGCTACCACGTGACGAGCTGGGGCGCGCGCGGGTTCGCGTGCTCCCCGTCCATCTCCCTTGCCAGGGACATTCCCCGCTTCTCCTCCCCCACTGTTCGGTGGTCGCGCACGCAGGGCGCGCTTCATGAAGTCGGCGACACGGTCTAAGGATAGTGCGTGAAGCTTCTTGTCGGTCGGTAGCTGTCTCCCTTCGAGGGGCAGGAAGTATTTGTCGCCCTTGTCCGAACGAAACGAGAGACCACCCATGTGGGATAACGCGTGACGCTCGCCCGTGGCGCGGGCGCCGCCCGTGACTCGTGGCTGGGTGGTGATCGTCCAGACACGTTCTTCGAAGGTCACCATCCGGGTCATACCTGGGCCCTCCTATCTTCGCCTTCCAGGCTAATGAAGCACCGCCCGTAGTTTCGCGTTACGGTTGTGAACGCCGCCAACTCTGACGCGGCACGAAGATGATGCGCCCTTGCGGCTCAACGCCCATCAGGTGTGTGATCGGATCGCTGCGGAGTTTCGCAGCAACGTGGTCGCGATCGAGCGCGGCGATAATCTCGTCAACCGCATGGTGATCGAACACTTCTTGGGCGATCCACAAGGTTGGCGATGGCGCACCCTGCTCAACCTCAAAGCGATAGACGGTCGGCGTGCCCTCCTCCCGCAGCTGCGTCTTCGCAGGTTGGAATTCCTTATTCATCCATGCTCGGATGCCGTCGAGCGACTGCTGCGGCACCGTCATTGCTCTCTCCTTCACCACGCTCGGTGGACCGGTCACAAGACGGTTGTCTACCTCATGCCCCGTTCCGCCGACGGCTTTCCCGGCGGATTACCACCCTGGAACACCTCCTGATTCTTCGCGATGAATGACTTCCACTGCGGGGGCACGTCCTCCTCCACGAAGATCGCCGTCACCGGGCACTCCGGCTCGCACGCGCCGCAGTCGATGCACTCGTCGGGGTGGATGTAGAGCTGGTCCTCCCCTTCGTAGATGCAGTCCACGGGACACACGTCCACGCAGGAGCGATCCTTCACGTTGATGCACAGCTCAGCGATCACGTACGTCATCAACTGTCTCCGAAAAAACCGCGACCGGCTCCAGCCCCAATTTTCCGGGGCCGCGGCCGGTCGCGAGACTCGTGCAGCCGTTTACGCTATACGAAACCCACGCCCGCTCCGGGCCCCAATCGCGGGACCCCACGATAGAAGCAGGCTGTGGCCCGCCTGCCAGTCATGCGTCGAGGACCATTCGCCATCGCTACGTATAATGATGACGCAGACCGTCGGCATGTCAAGGAAGGCGAGGTTCTGTGATCCTCCTCCTGCGGCGTCTTATCCCGTCCGACCGCTCACACACGAGTTTGTCAGCTTGTTACTGTTCAGTGAAACGTGGAGGGCCCAATGGGCAAGCTAATCGAAGTATCGACACTGACCGATCTCGCGCCGGGCGCGTGCCAACAGGTGGACGCGGCTGGCCAGCCGGTGGCAGTGTTCAACGTGAACGGCACGATCTACGCGATCCACGGGACGTGCACCCATCGCGGTGGTCCCTTGGGGGAAGGCGAGCTGGACGGCTCGGTGGTCACCTGCCCCTGGCACGGCGCCCAGTCTGACGTGACGACAGGGCAGGTCGTAGGCCCGCCCGCGCCGCTGAGCGTGCCGACGTACAAGGTTGTCGTTGAAGGCGAACTGATCAAGGTTGAAGTGACCTGACACCTATGCCCCCGTGAGTGCTCGGCCTGATGTCACGGCGCACTATCGTGGTAGACAGCAACATCTGGAAGGTGTATCCCGCGGGCCGCGTGACAGTCTACGGGAAGGACGAATTTGGGTTGCTGTTCGAGCTGGGGACCGGCCCCGAGCGCAAGCGTCGCTTCACCCGCCATTCGCCTCTCGGGTCCCGCAGTCCCGACGCGTCTCTTGCCGAGCTGACTGAGCGGCAGCTCGTAGATCTCTTCCGCCAATCGCAGCCCGCCTGGACGTCGCCGGAGGGCGCGTACGGCGCACAATGATCCCTTCGCTGTGATTTCACGCAGTGGTCGACAGGCGCAACTCGTTGCCTTACAAACGGACGACCCCCTGAAAGGTCATGCCCGATTAGTCGGCGGAGTCAAGACAACGAGTAGCAACTACGCGATGTTCTGGGCATCGGTGTTGTGATTCGAGGACCGAAAATCGACGGAAATTGCAGCAGAATCACAACGAGACTCACAACTCGATTGAGCACAAGATACAAGTCGGCTCTCTGAGCAAATCAGGGGGTCTACTTTTTTGGACACGGAGCCAAGAAACCACTCACAACAAACTCACAACGCCGTTAGTGTCCAGACGATCAGGCGCGTTGCCGAACCCGCCTAGTCACAGTGGAGACCGGCGGAAAGACCCCACCGAACAACGCGCCCCAGTGGCCCACCTCGGTGTCCTCCCTTCGACTCCGCTCGACGTCGTCAAGCCGAGCGAGGGCAACGTCGAGCTTCTCAATGAAGCGATTCGCTCCTTCCTCGTCCCAACCTTCAGCTACGTTGACATCGGGCAGCGCGGGGTCTGTCACCGTGGGATCGTCGTCCCAACGCGGCCACCTACTTCGTCCCAGCGTCGCCTGCCCTGCAGCAGAACTCCCAGCGCGCATGCCTGCGCCGGTCAGGTGCCTGACTTCTCTCGCACAGCATGCGAGCCGGTGACAGAACAGCTGAGAATGCTCCTTGCCCGGCGTGGCAGCAGACTCCTTGAGAAGGAATTGGCGGAGGGATGAACCCCGCTTACACCGACGATCCGAAGGCGAGCCGGTCTACCACCCACAGATGGTACCTCACGGTTTGGACCGGGGGCCGCCCAGCTGGCGGGCGCCGCCAAGCAGGGTAGAGTTCCATTTGTGCGCCTGTTGAGTGGCGCGGACCGAGCGGGCGGTCGCAGCGCCAGCGGGCGCCGCGCCCGCAGCTCATGCGCATCACGTTAGGCGGCCTTACACATCTCGACAATGCCGATACTTCATCCGAATTCACGCCACATGAGGAGAAGGACATGAGCCCCACTTGGAGAGCCGTTCTGCTATTCGCAGTGCTCCCTGGCGTTGCCGCGGCTCAAAACCGCGCCCGCACGCCAGTGGAGGGCACGTGGAAGGTGACGGAGATCGTTGTCACGGGAACGGGTGCGTTCCGCAACGCGGCCCCGCAGCCCGGCCTTTTCATCTTTACTCCCACCCACTACAGCTTCCTGTACGTCCCTGACAACGAGGCTCGGGCGCTTTTCGAAGGTCCGGTAGCTACGGACTCGGAGAAGCTCAGAGCCTTTGATTCCTTCCTCGCAAATGTTGGCACCTACGTGATTAGTGGGACGACTGTGATGCTGAGACCGATTGCCGCGCGTGTGCCCAACTGTGGAACGGGAGCGTCCATGCGATTGCAGTTCACCGTCGATAGCGCGGCGCTGCTGCTGACGCAAAAGAACACTGACGTCACGTGCGTCTATGGCGGGCAGATGGCTTCGCCAGGGGCCGGGCCGAGCGAGTCGCGACTCCGGCTCGTCCGCGTCGAGTGAAGGAGACAAAGCGACCGCCTAACCAGCGCTTGAAGCTGTCGGTGGCAGGTTCGTCCCGTGAGTTCGGCGGGCATGCAGTGCAATCCATGACAGCGACCGGAGAGCCTCAGTTCCGGCCCCACTCTGACCAGGCGGCGACATGAAGCATGGCTTCTGGTTCGTTCTCGGTCTATGGATGACAACGGCGTGTGTTCAGCATGTCACTCCAGTCGTCACGCCCCAGAAGATCCCACCGGTGTCGCCGCCGATACGGGCCCGTGCACTCCTCCTCATCACACCGTCCTTCGAGGGATACCTGAGCCGGGAAAAGAACTACAGCTCCCATCAGGTGTTTCGCTACGGTGAAGCGGGCACCAAGGCGCTGTCCGCCCTCGTCACCGAGTCGTTTACGGTCGTCGAGATCAGGCGTGTTGCGGCTGCGGACGTGCAACGTTTGATGGCTGGACCGGCCGATACGTCAGTCGCAGACATCCTGCTTGCGCCCGCCTTTGAAGGCGGCGGCGCCCGGCTTCGAATGATTGCGGGGGATCCGATCTACATTCCCGCACCCGTCGTCGACTCCATGCAGGTCAGCAACGTGTACACGACCGAAATAACGGCGTCGGTCACCCTCCGACTTGACGCCCGTTCGTTCCCTACCGGGAGCAGTTTCACATGGATGACGGTGGGTGGCACCGGCCCCGTGCTGACGTCGTTGGGACGCGCCTCCGGCCTTGCGCTCGAAATCGCGCTGCACGCCATCAGCGATTCTCTGGCCGCTCATCGGAAGGAGTTGGAGCTCGGCACGCCTTCTGTCCCGAACAAAGAACGGCCGTAGCTGCGACGGCCTCCGTCGCTCGTCAGCGCCCGAAGTTTGTGGTGCGGTACAAGGCTGCTGCTGGGGTCCATGGGTCTGGGGAGACTCCATGGTAGCAACAAGGGGCGCGCTCTCAACATGCGTTAGGCGGCGCTGGCACGCTTCACCACTTCACTCCACAGGGGGCTCCATGCACAGGATCGTGGCCGTTGCAGCGCTCGTCCCCACTCTCGCGCTCGTCGGCGGGAGCGATCTGGTCGCGCAGCGTCGTGGATTCATCATCGGATTTGGCATCGGCGCCGGCGTGACGAGTTATGCCACCGCCAGCTCGAACCGACAGTCAGACGTGGGTCTCGCGACCGATTTCAAGATCGGCGCCCAGGTTAGCAAGTCGGTGCAGGTCTATTACTTGGGCCGCACGAACTGGTTCAATTCAGATCTATCGAATTCTACCGTCGCCGCTGGCATCTCGGCCATCGGCGTCAGCTACGTCCTTCCAACCGCTCCGGTACACATCAGTGGCGGGTTAGGTTTCGCCACGTTCCTGAAGATTTGTGTGGAGTGCAGCGATCCATCGAGGTCAGGGTTCGGGGTGACAGGCGGCGTTGGCTGGGAGTTCGCCGATCTCTGGCTCCTCGACGTCGCGGTTACATACGGCAAGCCCGGTGACCTCGATGTGTTGGCGGCAAGGGCTGGGATCAGTATCCTGAGTCACTAGCGCCGGCCCCACCAGGCCCTGAAGCGTAGTGAAGAGTGCTGCGGCGACTCACGCCCCAGTCCTTCGGGATTGCCTCGAGCGAATGTACCCCGGGCGCGCGGCCTGACCGGCGCGTGAAGCTGGCGGGCGCGGCCAAGTAAGGTAGAGTTCCATTTGTGCGCCTGTTGAGTGGCGCCGACCGAGCGGGCGGTCGCAGCGCCAGCGGGCGCCGCGCCCGCAGCTCATGCGCGTTTCGTTAGGCCGCCTGCAAGGACCAACCCCGCGTGATCAACAAACACGGCCTTTCACGTGACATCCCTGAGCCCATAAAGCGCCAAGTACGGACGGCCAGTGGTTTCGACTGTGTCGTTTGCGGTGCTAGTCTCGTGCAATACGAGCACGTCGACCCACCATTCGCAGAAGCCAAAGAGCATCGTTCCGATCAAATCACGCTCTTGTGCCATTCGTGCCACGGCCATGTGACGCGCGGCTACTGGTCAAAGGACAGAGTAAAGCTGGCGATGGCCGATCCCTATTGCCGCCGCGAGGGATTCTCCTGGGGGAACTTCGACTTCGGTGACCGTCACCCATCTGTGCGCTTCGGTGGCGTCCTTTTGAGCAATTGCGACATGCCCGTCGTAGTCCGTGGCCAACCACTGTTTCTCATTCAAGGGCCAGAATGCCCGGGCGCACCATTCCGGCTCTCTGCGTTCTTCTCGGATGCCAGCGCCAATCCTCTGCTAACGGTTCATGAGAACGAGTGGCGCGTTGCTGCGGGGGTGTGGGACGTCGAGTTCACTGCGGGACGGATTCTAATTCGCGATGGGCCGGGCACGTATTCACTGGTTCTCGTCGCCGAGCCCCCCAATGGCATACGTATTGACCGGCTCCGAATGCATCACGGCGGCCTCCTGTTCGACGCTGACCCCGACACTCTCAGAATCGGTGATGGTGTCAACTGGAGCACGATGACTGGGTGCGTAGCGGACAATTGCAGGGTAGGCCTCATGCTTGGCTAGTGCAGGCGGCGTAAGCTCAACTTTGACGTGCAACGTTCACCACGATAGCGCGTCTTTCGGCGGGGTTCATCGGGCATAGCATTCCTCCGGAGTGCGGTAGCCGAGGCGCTTGCGGGGGCGCTGGTTGAGCGTCCGCGCGAATCGCGACATTCACCTCGGTGTCGCGGGCTTAGTGGACACCACCGTCACGATCATCACTGAGATTCCCGATGCGAGGTGTAGCGGAGCCTGTCGGTCAGGGTTCGCGGCGTACTACGCCCGGGCTCGGCAGACGCTTGAGGAGCGCCTGGCAACCTGGACAGACGCCGCCCCAAGCTGGCCGTGGTTGCGGTCGAAGAACCCCACGCCCATGACCTCACCTCCCTGCTCCTCCGCCTAGAGGCCACCCCACAGCCTCTAACCGGAGCGGCCCGGACGATGGCGGAGGAGGCGCTGGTCGAGGCGGTGCGGACGTGCGAGTTGCCCGTGGTGTACGGGGTCGGGCTGGCGGGGCGGCCGTCGCGGAACTAGATGGCAGGCGGGCAGACGGTACCCGTCTACCACCCATGGATGGTACCAGAGTCTTGCACCGGAAGTGGGCCGGGGCCGACCACGAGAGTGGGTAAGCCAACGACCCAGTGGTCCGCCTCCTCAGTGCGGAGCTTTCAGCCCATGCGGATCACGCTACATAACAGCACCGCGCATCCGTTCTGCTTCGGCTTTCGTGATCGCCGGGAATCGCGTGGAACCCTCCGGCGGTTGGTGCCGGAGAATGAGTGCGAAGTCTGGCGATGCGGAGAATCGGCCGCCCGTCAGGTGGTCGTAGACTGACACCGGGTGCCGCGGATCAAACGCGAGCGACGGCGCGACCGTCGGATGTGGTCGCATCAGCTTCAATCCCATGCGACGGACCTGGGAATGGCTCAGGAACGCGTGACACATAAAGAGAAGCGCGTGCACTGTGTTGGGGTCTAACCGCTGCTGGAGGCGGAGCCACGAAGCGGTGCTGCGCGAATCGGACGCAGCGAAATGGTAACCCCCGCAATTACGAAACTCGCGCAAATCTGATGCGCGCGCCCGCCAGAGTGGCCACAAGTACGTTGAGAACAGCGACCTCGCTGTCAGCGGCAGGATTTGCCAGTTTGCTTCTGCAGCCCTAACTAGGTTGATGCGTCCGGGCTCAAAGAGGCGTACAACGCTCGCATACAATACCTGGAGGATGCGGGTCCGTGCCATTGCACGTGTGAGCGGCCCGGCCAGAAAGTGCCCGCGGCCGACTCCGATCTCCTCGCGGATCAACGCCGCGTAGAGTTGAGATAGAGCCGCGCTCCCGTTGGTGCCATGAGCCGCTTGCAGAATAACGGCTGCATCAGGGGCAGCGTGCCATTGGGTGTGTTCGCGGGCACGTCGCTGGTCGGCCCAGTCTGCGACTGCTCGAAGCGTCAGTACGCCAAGCGAACCTGGCCACCGCACCAGCCTGCCGACTATGTGCTGTACGGACGGGAAGACCGGCCAGAGCTCCGGAACATCGAGGGCCCAGCCAAACGCAGTGGACTTGTCGAACGTGTGGTACCACGCCCCCAGGTCAGCCGCATACGCGGGGTCGGCCGGTTCGAGAAGTGATGCAGCGCAGTAATGGGCGAGGACCACTAACTGCATTAGGTCTCGAAACTTCACGCGGCTGAGCGAATCTATGCCATGGTTGTGACCCTCGATCGTGGAGGGTGCATGGTGAGCCACGTTATTGCGGATGGACAGGACCGATGGTTTTAGCCGGCGCCAGTTAGCGACCAACATAGCCCGCATTGCGGCGGCGTCCGAATCCGGCACCGGGCGCGAATCGAGAAATCGCAATAGATCGACGCCAGAGCGATCAAACAGCAGGCCAACATCGGCCGCTGCGTACGCACTGAGATGGCGCACGGCGCGCCCCAATTCCCCAAGGGTGATAAACGCGCACGTCCCGCCGAGTTTGACGTCGGCTTGGGCTAGAGCTCCGACGCACGAAATGGTGAGCGAGGCGCTTTGGATGCTCGCGAGTGCGGCGACGAGTTCGGAATCGCGCACACCATCCAGAGGGAACACTCGCTCGCTTGCTGCGGGCTCGGGAGCCAGATGCGACCACATCTCGCGATGGCGGCCAGTTTCGGGTGCAATGCCATGCCGCACAAACATGTGCCTGAACTCTTCGAGAGTAGCGTCGTTAATGCGGTGTGGTTCGCGGCTCTGGTCCGGCTCGGTTGAAAGATCACCGTTTTTCGGAGCGCAGGGGCGTCTACCACCCACCGATGGTACCAGACCCGGATGGCCGGATCACCGGGTGCCGGCTCGGAGGGTGGCTCCTGTCACGGTCAGGTGGACCGATCTAACGTCAGAATCCGGGCCGCTTGGCGTCAGCATCGGACCGGCGGCATGCCCGACCGGGGCGGCTCCCAGCGCGACGGAAGCTCAACTTAGCGGAGAAACTAGCGGAGGGCGTAACGGGCGAGCATGTGCCCGCCCGTTAGGTGCTGCTGTCACAACGACTTCGTGAGTCGGGACGGCGGGATTTGAACCCGCGACCCCCTGAACCCCATTCAGGTGCGCTACCGGACTGCGCTACGTCCCGAGGGATTACAATCTACTACATCTTTACAACTTGCGCCCTTCGCGGTGGATCGTCCGTCTTGCTACATGGAGTGAATCTCGTGGAGTAAGACTTTGGAGTAAAACGACACCGATTCCGCGGCGCCACCCCGCTCAGGGGCGACACCCCGACCTTCCAAAACCGTTTGAATCGTCTCGCAGGTAAGGCCGAGGTGACGTGGCCCACCGGGTACAACGTCAACGCCCCCCTGACTGGTATTCAGGTGCGCCGCTTTTCTAGCGGTCTGACGAACACCGCACAGATCCGGCGTGTCTCCAGGACGGCTGCGCCCGGCGACGGTGTTCTAGGTGTTTCCCGCCGCGCACTGGAAGAAGATCCGAACGACCAATGGACTCGAGCGCCCGCTCGAGTTCCTTGATCTGCTGCAACGCCGCCCGGAACTCACTCGCCGGGACGACCTCCTCGTTCGCACTGACCGCCGCCGCGCTCCCGTTCGTACTCAGCCGCTGCCAGCGCCGCACCACCGACGGCGACACCGTCAGCTCCCGCGCGAGCTCCGCGAGCGTCACCTCTCCGCGCACCACCCGCGCGATCTGTGCCTGCTTGAACTCGGCCGTGTCGATGCGCCGACCGTCCGACCCCCGCCGATGCGTTTCCATCCGACGATCCTCCTTCGAGAAGTAGACCTACTCTTCCCAAAGTGCCTCGTCGAATTGGGGTACACAGCAGTCGTGACGAGGCTTCCTCGGCGACGACCCGAACGGGCATCGCGTCCATATCCATTAGTGCCTGAAGCTCTGAGGCACTTTGCCGAGTGTTTGCCACATTGAGCGCTTGACCACGCTAGCCCTGAATGTGGATGAGTTGTCGCCAGGGTGCGGGAGCGCCTTCTTGCCATGCCTGGGATGATGCTCGAATCCACAGTGACAGGGACGCCTCAGCACTATGCGCTAGACCAGCCGATCTTTAGGAATCAACGGATCAGCGATTCTGACGGTGGTTCCCGTCCGCCTCTCTCTTCTGGCATCAAGTGGCATTGGCGTGCATGATACTGATGATGCGGGCCTTCGGCAGCTTGTCCCGAACGGAACAGGTCGTGTACCGGCACACGTCCGCTCTCCACTCAGAACGAGACTAGCAAGGGATGACGACGGCTGGCCCGCCGGAGCCTGCGCTTCCTCGTGCACTGATCGTCACGGCGCTGGAAGTCGAATACTTACAGGTGCGAGCACAGCTCGCTGACGTGCGTAAGGAAAGCGACCCGCGCGGTACCGTGTACGAAGTCGGGCTCTTCAAGGCCGGGGCGAGAGCTTGGGAGGTTGTCGTGCTCCAAGCTGGGCCCGGTAACGTCCCAGCGGCTATTGAGTCCGAGCGTGGAATCGAACGGTATCAGCCGCGAGTGGCCCTATTCATCGGGGTTGCTGGCGGTCTCAAGGACGTCCGTCTAGGCGACGTAGTAGCGGCGAACAAGATCTACGGATATGAGTCAGGAAAGGCTGCGATGGCTTTCCTGCCCCGACCGGATGTGGGCAGGTCGACGTACCCAATGGTCAACCGCGCTCGTGCAGAAGGACGGGAGAAAGACTGGCTGAGATGGCTGGGCGAACAAGTGCCCGACGCGCCGACAGTGTTTGTAGGGCCGATCGCCGCGGGGGAGAAGGTCGTTGCCTCGACGCGCTCCCCTGTCTTCCAATTCCTGCGCTCTGAATACAGCGACGCTCTCGCAGTCGAGATGGAGGGGCGCGGCTTTCTCGAGGCGGTCTACTCCAACCCAGGAGTCGATGCTCTTGTCATAAGGGGCATATCGGATCTGATTGAGAATAAGTCGAGTGTCGAAACGACGGGCTCGCAGGAAATGGCTGCACGGAATGCTAGCGCGTTCGGTTTCCAGATCCTGGCTAGCCTAGCGGGTGAACCAGCGTCGGTGGAAGTGCCTGACATCACACTTGCCGCGGCGCAAGTAAGAGAGGCCCTTGACCCACATGTGCTGCCGCGAATCGAGCGAGCCATCGTTTCAGACAAGTTAATACCAGCCGTCTTAAGAGGCGTTCGTGACAGCAGGCAGAGGGTAGTCTGTATCGTCGGCCCGGCAGGCTACGGAAAGAGCACGATCCTCGGGACCATGTACGACGACTTGGTTCGGGAGGGCATTTCATGGGTGTCTCTGGTCAGATGTAACGATATCGCGCTCGGGTTTGAGAACAGCGTTGAAGGTCTGGACCAAGCGCTAGGTGAAGCCGCTTCTGGACGTCGAGGTTCGATAGCGCAGATCGCCCGTGTCGTTGCACAGGTGAGGGGGAGAGGGGTCCTGCTGATCGACACGCTAGACCTATTGTTATCGGAACGCCTTGTAGCCCCGCTGCGCGGGGTTCTCTTGCGCCTGGCGGAGACAGGCACGACGGTCGTACTCACGTGCCGCGACTTTGAGTACAATGCCTTCCTTGAGCCAAGCACTGATAAGCTCCCCGGCCTGTCGACCAGCATAGATCGCTACAACGTGCCGCCGTTTTCTACCGAAGAGGTGAAGCTCGCCGCGATCGCCTTTGTGAACAGCCAGCCAGAACTCAGCCAACAGACGCGCAACGAGACTTTCGCCAATGGAATCGTCCGCCTTTCAACAGATAATCGCCCACTACAGGAGATCACCCACAATCCGCTGCTGCTCGGGATGTTGTGCGAACTGTTCGGAAGAGACGGATCCGTGCCCAGAGATCTGTCCGTGAATCGCCTCTACGCGGAGTATTGGAGGCGAAAGGTTACAGCTAGTCGCAAGCACGGCCCAGGCTCTGCCGTGGCGATGCGAAAGGAGCAGTATTGCCTTCGAATCGCTCGGGCTCTCTACCAGCTGTCCGATGACCGGCTCTTGGAATCGCTTTACGAAAGTGACCTCGACACTCATTTGGATGAAACCCTCGCTGCAGCACGGGCGGAGCTACTAAGCGATGATGTACTAGACTACGTGCAACAAACAGGGCGAACGCGCTTCTTTCACCAAACTTTCCTGGAGTACGCGATTGCGCGATGGCTGGTCACGGAATCGGGAAAGCCGGAGAGGGATGCCTTGTTCGGGCGAGTCCGTTCCGCAGAGTCGGGGATTCACTGGTGGCCGATCGTTCGTCAGGTGTTGACTAGTGTGGAGGAAGGTGAGTTCGACCGGCTCGTAGACATCCTGGATCTTTCAAGGATTGAGGCATTTCGCTCAGCTGCTCTCGCTGCGGCTGCGAGGCTAGAAGGCAATCGGGTTTCCAGGCTCCTCTCTTTGGCCCTCACTCTTGGATCACAGCATCAGAAGGCGCTCTTTCTCGCACTGCATTCGACTGCATCAGTGGTTCGGCGAGAGACCTGGCACGCAATCCTGTTGTTGCTTGAGCACGGTGATTCCACCACAGCGTCGCGATTAGCTCAGGCAGTTGGTGAGCTGCTCCAACGGTCGGACTTGCCCTTAGACCATGGGCTTGATAGCGCTATGGCAGCCATCGAAAGGCGTCCTGCAGAGACATCGGTCGAGCGCGCCCGAAGCCGAGAGATCATGTGGGGGTGGATGGTCAGGTCATGCATGTCGCTGCTGCAAAGCGCTGTAGACGTAAAGGCACTGGAAGTGCTGCGCCAGAGATATGCGTCTTTCGGCATCCGGACGCAACTATCCGTTGTTCTCCTCCACCTCGCTCTAGGTGTTCCACGAGGAGCGGTTCGCGAACTCTTGGCAATCATCGTTGGACGCCCACTTCCTACAGAGTTGAGGCAAGCCGCATCGGACTTGTTAGAACGCTTCGAGAGGGCGCGCGCAGCAGAAGAGCACGACGCCTTAGTGCCCATGTCAATCAAGGGCCTTCATGGTCTACTCTCGGACGGGTGGAGTGAAGTGATGGCGGGCGTGCTCGGTCGCTTGGCATGCGACCAACCTGATTTGCTGTCTGAGCTGGTTCAGAACCTACTACTTCCAGACAACCGACGACCTGATCTGGAACTACAGGCTCTCAGAGAGGTCATTCGACAAGGGGCAGCCCACAAGGTACTAGCATTGATACTCGAATCTCCTTTAGAGCATGTTCTAGAGAGTCGCTTCGTCCTGGTCTCAACGTTGGTAAGTGAGATTGCACGAGCCGAACGGTTCATCGATGCAGATGGGATCGCTAGGAGACTTCAGAACATTGCGGTGAAGGCACCGGAAGTCTTTGCTCGTGCCTATGCAGCCCTGACGGATCGATCTGAGTTGGCGCGCAAAATCGTGCCCGAGCTTGTCGCAGCCCTTCCCGTAGATAGACGGGCTCCAACGGTCACGAGGATAATCCGTGAACTGCCAGCAGAAACCGTTGAGATCTTGGCCCCCGAGCTAGGGCGGTTCCTGGCAACAGCCGAATCGGATCGCGCCCAGAACATTGCATCAATCAGGCTCTTTGGAGCACTAGGGCGTGCGTCCCGAGAGGCTGTGTCGGCCCTCGTAGAGCGGTGTGCGTCTTCATCTATGAAGGTTGCTCTAGCAGCTGGATCTCGCCTTGTCTTGCTTGTGGGCAGTGAGAATAAGCTTTCGCCCAGCGACTTGTTGAGCCTGGCACAGTCCCGCTTTCAAGGAGTGCGACTGCATTGGCTCGAGGCACTCAGCCGCATGTTGGAGCTCCGTCAACCGTTCTCGGAGCAAGACCTTGTTGCAGCATGCAAAGCAGCTGTGTTCGAAAGATCCGATCCTGTCGTCCGCCTGCTCCTTTCGCTCGTGGCCAATTGGGTTCGGGAGAATGGTCGAGCCCCTGGGGCCAGTGCGGAGGTTGTTGGAGCAATCGCGCTGCGCTTGGTGGGGCGAGGCCAAGTAGAGAGCGGCATGCTCAGATCGTTGATCATCGCACTCAAGACTATTGCGCAAACTGAAGAGCTTGGGCTGCAGTTACAGTTGCGCTTGTGGACAGTAGCGTTAATACGTTCGACGGACTTACGGCGTGGCCATGGTGCGGAGCCGCAAGCCATTGATCTGCTTAGTGCCTTGGCCCGTCTGGACCCAACCTTCCTGGGGGTCCTGGTCGCGGACTCAAGTAGTTTCCCAGTCGGGAACCTCCGCGCGCTAGTGCTCGCCATTCGGCGAGTTGACGGAGTACGATCACCTCTACTTGACGAGGTTCTTGGTGCTCCCTGGTGCGACTCGGACACGAAGGCCCTAGTACTCGGGTGGCGTGGAGCTTGAAACGGAAGAACGGCCACCGTCTGGCTGGGAGCTGGATGCGCCGGGGTGCGTTCGCGCCGCTGCTGCAAGCCAAACCCAAGCATGCGAACAAGGTGTTGTACGCACGCAGCGAGGACACCTCCTGGCACCGACCCAAGTGGACACCGAAGCTCAAGGCAGCACTAACAGCTCTCGGCTCTAAGGTTGAACGAGCTCTGATGCACAACGCACACCGCGAGATCAACATCGCCGAGGGCGTCCGCGTTCGCCTTTTCGCGGGTAGTGGAGACGGCGCCTACACGTTGGTTTCCGCCCACATCCGATATCACGGCGCGCGACTCCTGTTTACTGGCGCCGCCCACTGCGAGTACTAAAGGCAGTTGTTTCAACAGGTCGGCGAAGAGGATTTCCGCGCGACCTCCTCAATGTGACCCTTCACGGAAGCAGTACGGGAACTGCGTCCCGTCGTGCAGCTGGTGAAGCAGGGCACAAGTTGACGCGATGGTTAGCGGTGCGCAGCGGATGACCAATCCTCTGCGCATCTCTGGGGTGGCAAGATGCACCGCATTGGCGGCGCGGCAAGTGACTATTGTCAACGGCGGCCAGGAATTGCGCATTTTCGGCGGCGAAAAGTGCACACTCGCCGGGGGACGAGCCTAGGGCGTCGGGGCCTCCTGGCGGCGGGCGCCGCGGCGGGAAGCGGGACGCTCGGCGGCACGGGGCGGCGGGCTGAGCAGCTGTTGGAGATCGGCGTGCCGGCGCATCCGGTAGCTGTTGCCGCGGATGTTGACGATGTGGCAGTGGTGGACGAGGCGGTCGATCAGGGCGCTGGCCATGACGTCATCGCCGAAGACGTCGCCCCAGTCCTCGAAGCCCTTGTTGCTGGTGAGGACGGTGGAGGCCCGCTCGTAGCGGCGACTCATAAGTTGAAAGAAGAGCATCGCCCCGATTCGGCTGATCGGCAGGTAGCCGAGCTCATCGACGACGAGGAGCGAGGGGAAGACGAGAGTCTTGAGGCGCTGACTGAGACGCCCGGCCGCCTGAGCCTCTTCGAGTGACGTGATGAGGTCGGAGAGGGTGCCGTAGTAGACCCGGCGGCCGCTTTGGGCGGCGGCGATCGCGAGGCTGATCGCCAGGTGCGTCTTCCCGACGCCGGGCGGCCCGAGGAAGATGACGTTTTCGCGGCGCTCGACGAAGCCGAGGGTGTGGAGGCTGTCGATCTGCTCGCGCTGGAGCGAGGGCTGGAAAGCGAAATCGAAGTCGACCAGGGTCTTCACGGCGGGGAGCCGGGACGAGCGCATGGCCGCCACCAGCCGGCGGTTGTTGCGCAGGGTGATCTGCGCGCCGAGCAGGGCCTCGAGGGCGTCAGGGGCCTTGAGGTGGCCGCCGTCGATGCGGGCGAGGATATCGTCGAGGGCTTCGAGCGCGCCGGGCATCTTGAGGTCGGCGAGCTGGGCGCGGAGCCGGTCGCGGAGCGAGGGGGCGGTCCTCATCGCCCCTCCGCCGCGAGCTGTGCGTAGGCCGTGAGCGGGCGCCGCTCGACGGCGACGCGGGGGACGACGCCCTGGCCCGCCGGGGCCGGCGGGGCGTCGGGCAGCAGGACGAGCGACCGATACGGACGAGCCGCGAGCGCCTGCAGCACCGCGCGCTCGTCGCGCGCGAAGCGCCCCGCCGGCGGCTCGTGGGTCGTGCCGTGGTCACGGACATTGGCCACGGTGGCGAGCCAGTGCAGCGCTTGGGCATTGAGGTCGGCGTCGCCGGCGAAGGCCCGGCCGTACAGGAAGCTCTGCCGGACGTACCGGATCGGCCGTTCGACCTTGCCCTTGGTCTGCGCGCGGTAGGGGCGACAGGCGCGGATCCGGAAGCCCCAATGGGCGGCGAAGCGCAGGAACTCGGGATTCTCGAGGACGCGGCCACCCTGGGGGCGACGATCCTCCAGGATGACGGCCTTGAGCTGGTCGAAGAGCAACTCGTGGGGCACGCCGCCGAGGAACGCAAAGGCTGTCTCGAGGCCGGTCAGCAGGGTGCGGAGCGTCTGGCGGGGGTAGAACTGGACCCAGAGCAGGCGTGAGTAGCCGAGGACGACGATCAGCGCGAAGCGCTTCCCCCAAGGCAGGCGCATCTCGGCGAAATCGACCTGGCCCTGCTGGCCTGGCGGCGTTTCGAAGCGGACGATCGGCTCCGGCGCCGGGACGGGCCGGACGCGCCGGACGAAGACCTTGAGCTGGGTCAAGCTGCCGGGGTACCCGGCGGCGCGGACCTCTTCGAAGAGCCGGACCGCGGTCAGATCGGGATACGTCTCGAGCCGTTGCCGGATGAGGTCGTGGTAGGGATCCAGTTGGGTGGGCCGCGGCGGATAGCGTACGCTGCCCAGCTCGACCGCGCGGTCGAGATCGCCGTGGGCGATCCAATTGTAGATGCAGCGCCGGCTGACCCCGATGCGCTCGGCGATGGCGGTCTTGGAGAGACCTTGCTCCAGATAATGGCGCAGCAGCACACGCGGCTCCCAGTCGTACATCGCGTCTCCCGAGGGGGGCGACGCGAATCTGCTAACGGGCCGGAGGGCGGCGACCGGTGAGGATCTCAGCCCCCGGTGGGATCGGGGCCGAGTGTGCAGTTTTGGCCGCCGAATTCGTGCAATCTGGGGCCGCCGCTAACAACTATTACGCTGCGGCGGGTGCCACTTGCGGTCTTGGCACCTATGCGCGGGGCTCGCCCAGCACACCGGCGGCAAGACTCTCGCTACCTCGTCACGTGCCGGATCGCATTGCCACGGCATGGGATGCGGCAGACGGGGGCTCGATGAGAGACAAGAACTGGAAGCGCTTGAAGGTCGGGACGCGTGGTTTGAGCGCCTGGAGTCGCAGGAGGTCGCCGTGCGCTGTCACCTAGAATTAGCGCGGCGGCGCCCAGCGCAGCGAGGGGGGCACGTCCGGCTTGTCGATCCCTATTCCTTGCCGCGGAGCCGAACCGCGCATGCTGCGCGTCCGCGCCGGCTTTCCACCGCACGCTGCGCGTGCCGCTCGTGCTCAACACGCTGGATGCTCGGCAGAAGTTGACACAGAAGTTGACACAGTTCTATCGGGACTCAGTAATGGACGAGCGCGGAAAACACCGGACTTTGGCGACGAGGGGCCACGTGCGGCCCCCTCGTCGCATGAGGCAGTATCAGCTTTTCCTCCCACCCGTTCCCTGATCTGGCAGGTCGGCGGCGTCGATTCTTGTCCGTGGCCGCTGCAGGCCGCAGCTTTCTGTGAAGCGGCGCACCCGTTAGCTGGCGCGGGAAACAATCCGAGGATCATCGGAGGCAAATATGTGGAAGTCTTTGGCACTCGCGTTTGGGGCTCTATATCTGGTCTCCACAGAATCAGTGTCGGCGCAGGACCTCCGCCTTGTGTTGAGGAATCTAGACCCCGCCAGAAGTGCGGCGGTCCGCCTCGCTGGTTTGAAGGCGGTGGATACGCTCCTCCGGGACAACCCCAGGACGGCTACGCAGATCATCTTCACCGCCATTCGTCCGATGCTGGGTGATCCCAGCTTGGAGATGAGGACCGCTGCTCTTTCAACGGTCGAGCTTCTCTTTCTTGCGGCACCTTCTTTGGCCACGGAGGCGAACTTCAGCCCAGTGCTTGAGTGCGTAACTCGAACCTTGACGGGTTGGCAAGGGATGCTGGCGGAGCCCGACATGAAGGCTCGATACGAATCGTTTCTCGCGGTCCAGCTTGCTTTCAATGTGGCGCCTTCGTTGGCGACCCAGGCGAGTTATGACTATTTTCGTGGAGGCGCGGTGGACCCAGACGATGATAACGCCTTCGGTGTGCTCGCTTCATTCTTTATTGCGAACTCCAAGCTCTCGCCGGCCTTTCTTGAGTTGCACCGCAGCCGAATCACAGCCCAAAACTTCAGGGACGTTCTCACCCGATTGTTTGGGCAGGCAGATTCTCGATGGCGGCAGGGAGCTCTGCTCGAAGCCCAATGGTTTGTTGAGGCGGACCCCTCTTTGGCTAACTCTGAGGCCGCGACAGAAGTTCTGAACCAGATTCAGTTGCAGGTCTCTCAGGACCACCTGGACGTTCTGCTTTTCCAAGGACTGCCCGCTCTTGATCTGTTGATTGGCACCAACGCGGCTCTCGCTACGCCGGAGCGGTTCCGACAAGTCAGTCTGCTGCTTTCTCATGAGGCTTGGCCAATCAGGAATGCCGTCAGAAGGACTGTCGACTTGTTTCTCAAAGTGAACCCGTCACTCAGGCAGGCATCAACATCCCTGCAACAGCGAGATCTCCAGTCTAGCGAGCGTTGGCGTACCGATTACGCAGCGTTCGCCGAGGCGTACGGACTCTGCCTGCGTCGAGCGTCATGCGACGCCATTGCCACCTTCAGACGAAGGACTGTTACGTGGCAGGGCACGCTAAGGAGCTTCAAAGAGACCGCGCGCAAGACACTGCTGGGAACCGATTCCATCGGGCGCGCCGAGGTCCACATGACTCCAGAAAGCGTGTTGCTCACGGACCGACATGGTACTTCCCGCAAGCTTGTTTGCTGCTCGTTCGAAACGGCCGATCCCAGGCGCTGGCGACAATTGCCTCTCGGCGCGGTGGTCACGTTTCGCGCTGTACTCGGGGGCTACGAGGAGCCTGTGGAGGTCCTTCCCAGCCATGCCCACGTTTGGCTGGACTACGGCGAGCTCCCTGCCGGTGCTCCTCCTACCGCGGAGGATAAGGACGTGGTATCGGGCGAGATTCTCCTAGTGGACGTGGCAGCAGGCGGGATTACCGTGAGGCTGTATGAAAGGACCGACGATGATCGTCAACAACATCTCACTGTGACTTTTGAACCGAACACCGACATTACCAACGGCACGAGCAACGTCGCGGTGAGATCGTTAAAGACCGGCGACGAGGTAGACGTTGAGTACTACTTGCAGACCAACATCGCGACCTATGTCTTTGTTCACTGACCCGTGGTCGTGCACGAGCACGTTCATGGAGGACGACTCATATTCTTGCCCCGGTACACCGGAAGCTCCAAGCCTTCGCCCATCAGAGCATGTTCCCGCCTGGCCCGAATTCATCCTAGAGAGGCAGCAATGACTCCCCAGCGAAAGAACCTCGACCCGCAGGCCATCTCCACGGCGGTCGCCTTAGTGGTGGTACTCGCAGCGGTCCTCGCACCGAGCCCCTCTGCCGCCCAGGGCCCCCCACCATCGACAATGGTGATCGCGGACTCAAAGGGCGTCACCCATGAGGTCACGGACTACGGCCTAGTCTGGTGCTTCCCCGAACAGAAGACCACATTTGTCAAGGTTTCTCGCGGTAGTGCAGAGGAGCAGTATCCGTTCAAACAGATCGCCAGAATCGAGTCGCGTCTTGTCAAGCCTCCCGGCCGCTCAGCGACCCAATGGGACCTGACCCTCACCCTCATCGATGGACAGGTCATCACATCTCAAGACAACAGCGGAGCTGGATGTGTCTATGTGGTAGGGCGCAGCAAGACCGGTGGCGCATTCCGACTCCTGCTCTCGTCGGCGCGGCTCATCACCTTTAGACCGTAGCAGGCTCCCTGGGTGGGTGCGTTGGGACCAGCCGAGGACCGGACCCACCCACAGACGGCTGTCTTGGGAGGTAGATCATGAACAGGCGAAGCCGCATTCTCGCTGCGGCACTTCTGTTGGCATATCCGGTTGCGACCTTCGCCCAGGAAGCACCGAGACGTGCCGAACGCAATTCAGACGTGATGAAGCGTCTGGAGGCAATCCTCGGCCCGCTGATACCAATAACAGGCGAGGCCGCTGAGTCGCTGAATGCTCTTGCCGATCGCCTTGAGGAATTGGGCGAAACATATCTCTTGCCGGAAGAGGAGGCCGCCTTTCCGCCGCTTCTTCTCGCTGCGGCTAAAGGTCGGCCCACCGAAATACTGTCGCGGCTAGCGGCGGGTGACGACATCAATAAAACGCGGGACAATAAGGGCCGAACCGCGCTACACGTTGCCACGTTTCATAACCACCCAAGCGTCGTCAGGCTCCTCCTGAATCGCGCCGCTGATATTAATGCTCGTGACAACGACGGCGACACTCCACTAATCACTAATATCGCAATACGGGATCGGAGAAAGAGTGTAAGTGCCATTCTAGGGATGCTCCTTCTCGCTGGAGCGGACGTCAATGCACAGAACACGTCCGGCACGACGCCGCTGCTGCTTGCCGCGCACAGGGGCCACGTGAATACGTGCGAGGCCCTAATTGTGATGGGTGCCGATGTCAACTACGAGGCGACCCCATCTGGCATCACGGCCCTGATGCTGGCGAAGGGGAACCGAGATCTTGTTCGTCTCCTGCAAAGAGCTGGAGCTCGCAAGTGAATGCGGTACGGGCGCTGGTGAAACAAGGCGCCAGTGAGCGCATTCAACGTTATGGCCAAAGCAGCAGGGACGTGTTGCTGCACCTGTTTTGTCGAGAATCGAGCCAGTTGCTGAGCCAGGAATTCAACGAGACCCGTATTCTCTTTGAGCAGGCTGCGACATATGTCTGGTGATGTGTCCTCTTCTGAGGTGGCGAGAATCAGCAAGGCTTGGGCCCGAACGAAGCGACGACGGGCCTCTGCGTCCGGTATGGCGTTTGTGAACCGAGCCCCGCGTTCAGTGCACTCAAACGCGAACTCGGCTGCATCCGCGTGCGCGCTGCGAAGAGTGACAGCTGCCATGCCCAGGTTAATCCAGAGCCCAGCGATCTGATCTTGTCTCGCCAGGCCAGCCTCTTCCCACCCTCTCACATAGGTGTTTTCAAGGAAGTCTGGAAGGTCTCGACTGAGCTTCACAGACATTAGAAACCTTTGGAGTTCGCTGAAAAAGGCAGCATCCGGAGCCGCGCCCAGTACCTCATCCCACCCCATAAGAATCCCCTTCTAGGTAGGTGGCAGATCAGTGATCGGGTGACCGCCCCTCGTTCAACTCACCAATAGGGTAGTACAGTACTATTGGTCTCATTGAACCAACACTTCAAGGGATAGCGTGGCTGACGGTGCAAGCTAGCAAATCTCTATTGGATTCGTGCCGAGGGTGCCTCTCTATTTCCGAAGAGACCTTGATGACCAAGACAGGCGAACCCTCCCTGGAACTTGCCAAGAATAAGCCCGTCGGCATCTGGATCCGGGTCTCGACCGAAGACCACGCCAAAGGCGAAAGCACCGAGCCAACCGCCAGGGCGCAGCCTGAGAAGCATCTCCTGAAGCGCCTCTTGTCTGCACTGTTCGAAGGGTCAGCCCACCCCGCGCCGATCCAAACTACGGTACTGGATCGCCTCGCTCACGTGCTTGGGCTGGATGTCGGTCGCTCGGTCCAGGTCGGCGATGGTCCGGGCGATCTTGAGCACGCGATGATAGCCGCGCGCCGATAGCCCGAGCCGCGTGATCGCGGTGCGCAAGAGCCCGTCGGCCCCGTCGGACACGCGACAGAACGCCCGGATGTCGCGCGGCGCCATGTGGGCGTTGGCGTGAATGCCCTGGCGTTTGGCGAACCGCTCGCGCTGCACCAGTCGCGCCCGGTCCACGCGCTCGCGAATCGCTTCGCTCGGCTCCCCCCCGCCCCGCTCTGCCAGCGCCTGATACGCCACCGCCGGCACTTCGAGATGGAGATCGATGCGATCGAGCAGCGGGCCCGACACGCGCGCCAGATAGCGTTGCACGCCGAGCGGCCCGCAGGAGCAGTTGTGCTGCGGGTCGCCGAACCAGCCGCAGGGACAGGGATTCATGGCGACCGTGGACATGAAACGCCGGGGCTAGGACCGGCCTTGGAGTAAGAGTTGGAGTAAGAACGTGCTACTTCTGCGGCCTTTCCTCTACATCAGGTACTACACGAGGACGCCCTAACATCGCGTGAGTACAACATTTGGTAGTACCTGACGCTTGTTGCCGCGTGCACCCCATTCAGGTGCGCTACCGGACTGCGCTACGTCCCGAGGGATCACAATCTACTACATCTACACGACTTACGCTTTTCGCAGCGCACCATCGGTCTTGCTACATGGAGTGAATCTCGTGGAGTAAGACTGTGGAGTAAAAAGACACCGATTCCGCGTCGCCACCCGGCTCAGGGGCGACGCTCCGACTTCCCAAGATCGTGTGAATCATCTCGGAAGTATGTCCGAGGTGAGCTGGCCCACGGTTGACAACGTCAACGCCCCCCTGGCTGGTATTCAGGTGCGCCGTTTTTCTAACGGTCGTCTGACGAACAGCGTCCAGATCCCGGCGTGTCTCCAGGACGGTTTCGCCGCGGCGACGGTGTTCTAGTCGTTTCCCGCCGCGCACTGGAAGAAGATCCGAACGACCAATGGACTCGAGCGGCTGCACGACGAGACCAAGCGGCGCATCCTTTCCCCGATCGGGCGAGTGAGGCCCCACGCCGGATACCCAAGTGTGCAATTTCAATCGGCGAATTGCACACTCGGGGGGCGGCCAGCCCAAGGGTAAGGCGCTCGCCTCCTGCCGGCTGGGCCGGCGGGGACGGGGCAACGGGGATTTGGCGGGGGCGGCCGCCAGGCGCGTGGCGAGCGCGGTGCTCGCGCATCCGGTAGCTGTTGCCCCGGATGTCCACGATGTGACAATGATGGAGGAGCCGGTCAATCAGGGCCGCGGCCATGACCTCGTCGCCTAGCACCTCGCCCCACTCCTCGAAGCTCTTGTTGCTGGTGAGCACCGTGCTGGCGTGCTCGTACCTTGCGCCTAGATCACTGGTTCTTGATCAGGCCTACCTGAAGCGTTGCTTGCACTCTCTTGTTGTCCCTGAACGTCACCGAGCCATCGAAAAGGTTGAACTCGATGGCTCGGACCTTGCTGGCGTTGAAACCACGGCCAGCGGCTTCCGAAAGGGCCGCCGTGCCTTGCAGGGCATTCAGCAGGGTGGCCTCGGTGTAAGTAGCGCCGTTGTAGACGGCCTTTAGAAACCTTCCCTTGGCGTCAAGCAGGACGTAGTTCGCGTGTCGTGCAGTGTCTGCTGATGCCGCTTCGAGGGTGCTGAGGTCAAAGATCGCCGTCCTTTTGTCTGACAACTTGTAGATGAGCAAGACACCCTGGCCAGTCAACCGGGCATCGGCGGCGACGATTCTGGTGCCCTGCAGCTCGTCGCGGCTCGCCAGTATTGAATCGGCCTTTTGATCCTGTTGGGCGGCACCCTCCGTCAAGAACGAAGGGAACAGCAGACCTAAGATCAGAATGTGTCTAGGGCTCATGATAACCCTCCTAGTCTCTTGAACGGACCGATGTCGCTATGCCGCTGGCCTCGCTCACAATGCGGGCGAGGTCGGGTGTTGCTCCAAGAGGGCGGTCACCCCGTCGAGATTATCGCGCTCGATCGCCCGGTAGATTCCTTGACTGCTCATGGCAAAGCATACCAGCACTTATTCAGGCTACCCCTGCCATGCTCCTATTCCATCCCATACGAATTCGAGGTTGCGCGGCGCACCATGGACGGTACATGTGTGAGCAAACTCCGCATGAGCGGCCCGCATCAGATCCATTCCTCCCCTCTTGTTGAACATCTCGCCGATTCCCCGAAGTTCTTGCTCGGGTGCCCCTCCCTGACCTTGAACGAATCCCTGCGGATGATCACTATAGATGGAGACCATTTTGTCAATTGCCTCACCGAACCAAGGCTCACTTGGACGCGCTACGTCCGCCCTACGGGCCGCTTCTTTCGCGGAGTCCACTCCGGCTACTGTAAACCCCATTTGGCGCCACATTTCAGCTTGGCGATCAATGGCCTCCTCGGCAACTGTGGAACCACCTTTCTGCGTAGATTTGTTTGTCTCGCTCTGCGGTGCCTTGCCTTTTCCAATCAACTTACTGAACCATGACATTTCTCCACCGCCTTGGGTTCTTACACAGGCGCGTGCTGATCTCGCCAGGCCCAACCGGAGGGCGCTACCCTCGAAAGTCGGAGTTGCCGCACGCCAAGTAGACGTCGCCGGACCGCCAGACACACACGGGTATGGCGTAGGGGCGCACGCTCGCAAATATCTGCGCCGCGCCGCGCGTCAGTTCGACGCTGATTGTGAAGTCTCGGAAGCCAGCTTCCGACTGGATTCGGCGGAGATTCTTGAGAACAACGGAACGAATCTGGTCGCGAGATCCACGGAATAGCTTCTGCGAGTACCAAGCCCCTTTAAGCATGTCATAGTGAGACTGAACGGCATCAATGCTCAGACTCGACGTTGCCGCCAGGGCCTTATCGAACAGCGCGGCGACAGCGTCCTCTGCGCGCTTGGTGGAGACAGGCTCAAACTCGCCCCCTTTAAGAACTTGGCCCACGCCCTTTGCGAGAGTCTCAGCGAACGCTCCGCCGAGGGGATCAACCGGGGTGGCCGACTTTCCGAGTAGCCGCTTAAGCCATTTCATGGCATCCTCCTTCGCTTCCGTACGCGTCTAACGGATCGCGACCACGCCCGCCAGTTCCTGGTCGATAGCCGTCACCTCCTCAATGTGGCCGTACTGGAGCCGACCGCCGGGAGCGCTCTCGTGCATCGTCACACACCTGTGATCACCACGGACCTAGCCTCGGCGACCTTGCCACAGAACCACACTTCAGCTGCAACCCCAGAAGGCAGTAGACGGCGACCTGCGGCTCAACGCAGCGGGGCGCATCCCCGTCGCAGAGGCCGCCATCGGGTGCACTTTATGGGCGCACTCATGGCGACTGATACCGGGCGAGGCCACGAAACGTGCCGATCCAGAGCGTTCCATCGGGTGCGACGGCAAATTCGTCGACATTATCGTCAGGCAGGCCGCTTGTGGCGGCCGTGAACACCTGCCACTCGCCCTGGTGGAAGCGCGCGAGGCCAGATCCACCCCCGATCCAGAGCGCGCCGTCGGGGGCGACGGTGAGAGCTATCACAAGATCGTTCCATAAGTCGCTCGTGGCGGCGGTGAACACGTGCCATTGGCCCTGGTGGAAGCGCGCGAGGCCGCCAAACGTGCCGATCCAGAGCGCGCCGTCGGGGGCAACCGCGAGAGCGTGCACCCTATCGTGGGGTAGGTCGCTCGTGGCGGCCGTGAACACCTGCCACTGGCCCTGGTGGAAGCGCGCGAGGCCCTCACTCGTGCCGATCCAGAGCGCGCCGTCGGGGGCGACGGCAAGAGCGTTTACATCATTGTAGGGCAAGTCGCTCGTGGCGGCGGTGAACACCTGCCACTGGCCCTGGTGGAAGCGCGCGAGGCCCTCACTCGTGCCGATCCAGACGGCACCATCGGGCGCGAGGGCAAGAGCCTGGACGCGCCTCGACCTCGTGGCGGCGGTGAACACCTGCCACTGGCCCTGGTGGAAGCGCGCGAGACCCTCACTCGTGCCGATCCAGAGCGCGCCGTCGGGGGCGACGCCAAGATCGTAGACATAATCGTCAGGCAGGCCGCTCGTGGCGGCGGTGAACGCCTGCCACTGGCCCTGGTGGTAGCGCGCGAGGCCGGCACGAGTGCCGATCCAGAGCGCGCTGTCGGGGGCGACGGCAAGCGCGTTCACATCATTGTCGGGTAGGTCACTCGTGGCAGCCGTGAACACCGGCCGGAAGCGTACATCCGGTGCGCCTCGAGGCCGCGCGAGCTGGTCTAGATCCGCTATCACGGTCACCCCGCCCTTCGGACACGCGAGACAGTGATCCACAGCGATCGTGACCTTTGGGCCGCTGACGCGTTCAGGTTGTGGAAAGAGAAACACAAACCTGTCCGTTTCGTTCGGTTTGGTGCAGAATTGGCTTCCAACGCCAAGAAATCTGCCTCTCTCGTTCTCATAGCCGACGGGGTGATTGTCGATGCAGCCACCCGTGAACGCTATGCCTCCACTGGCGTCAACAGTTCGAAATCCTCTGCTGCCCTCCCGATCCAGCATCATGGCCCGTGGGGTGACTTTCTTGCCTCTGCTGTCAATCAAGATCACCGATGTTTGATCCGCTTTTGCCGACGCCATCAGGAAACCATCCACACGCTCGCGGCCCGTGTTCCTGAACACCAAGATGACCTCCAGCCCGGCCTCTAGCGTCCCTTGCCCCCCAAGATAGGAGATGCGGTCTCCCTGCGGCGCGTGCACGGTGACGACCAGTTTCATTCCCTTGTCGAGGGTGATGACCTCGCCGGCGGAGTACTGTGCAGCGCCGGTCTGTTGTAGGGCGGGTTGTGCGGCCGCGGCTGGCGGGACCCAGGCAGCGATTAGGGTCCACAGCACTTGCTGCAATCGCAGAACGACGACGTGGCGGTCTTGGCAATAGGTGGCCATGGCGGACGGCCCTCCCTGTGAGGATACGGTCTGCAGCACGCACGGACTCGACGTCCAGCGCACGGCTGCCGCCCGGAGACGCGCATCGTGCGGCGGCGCGGTCTCACTCCACCGTGCCCTCCCGATGCAGCTAAGACCTACGCGCTGGCCGCAGGACGTCAAGCACCGCTCGCGACCGCCCGCCGCTCTACGCTTCCCACAATCATAGGTGTCGGGAGGGCCTCGCTTGCGTGACACACCGCTCAGGCCGCCATGCCGCGGCACACCGGAAACCACGAATCGGCGCACGAGAGCGAGCCACCACCCGGCTCGCGTTGGCGACCACAACCCTGGATGCATGTCACGGTGACACAGGGAGAAGTCATTGCACCCTTCTCTCTTATCCCGTGAAGCGGATGACGGGTTAAGGGAAGGGCGACAACGCTTGGTGGAGGTCAGAATGGAACTTGCCCGAGTGCCGCGAGGGCAATCCCGAGCTTGGTCAGCCACAAGCGCATCGTCAGGTGCCGCCGCGCTTCGATTGGCTGCCTGCTGTCGCCTTCAGCGTCCGAGCTTCTTTGTCATAGGCCGTGGAATAGGCCGCATAGCCGCTGGCCAGCAAGGCAAGGGCAATGACCAGGAAGACGATCCCCAGTACGAGAAGGCGGGACTGGGTCCTGTCGTCGCCGGATGCACGCGCCTGGCTGATGGTGCGTCCTGCACCCAGGATCAGAAGGGCTACCCCGGCTGTGCCTCGCCGGGAGCCGGGCATTGAACCCAGGATGATGCCGCCGACAAATGCCCACCCGACCATGCCGAGCTTGGGGCCTTTGGTCAGCTCGGCCTTTGTGGATCGGACGTCAGTGCCGGCACTGTGCTCTCGCGCGGCGTTTCCCGGGCGCTCATCGACGGGCAGTGCATGGCATTCGTGGCAAATCGGGGGGCCGGTCCTGGCTTCGTCATGGAAGTAGAACAACGACGGATACGATTTGCCTCAAGTCAGGCACCTCATGAGGCCCTCCTTCGCTCACCCAGGAGCCGGGCATCTAATCAATGCGCTGTAGCAGCTCTCCGCACTTGGGGCACTTCACCAACTTGTAGGCGAACTCGCCGGACCCCTCACGGTCAATCCGGGCACACCGAAAGTGCACGTAGGCATTGTCGTTCTTGCAGAGGGCGGAGAACTCCGACCCTGATCCGGTGGAATCGAATCCGACGACGAACGCGGGTAGCTTGTCCGGCGGGATTACCCGTTTGCCGCAGACAAAGCATCGTGATTCGCGGTTCAGGATTTCGGCCGCGCGAGTGTCGTTCATGTTCCAGAGCGCCGCAACCGCACTGTCGCGCACGCCTTCATCCGGGTCAGTCAGGGCCATCAGGAGCGGCTTCACGGCGCGGGTGTCACCGATCTTTCCCAGCGCCTCTGCTGCATAGCGCCGCACCCATGGGGCTGAATGGCCCAGGTCCGTTACCAGGGGGGCCACAGCCCGCACATCGCCGATTCTCCCGAGCGCTATTGCCGCTTGGCGACGTACCCCGTCGCTGGAACCGCGGAGGGCTAAGATGAGTGGGACCACGGCGCGGGTGTCGCCGGCCTTCCCCAGCAACTCCGCCGCGACCTGGCGCACAGATTCGGCGGGGTTGTCCAGCAAAGCGATGACCGGCGACACAGCGGCGCCGCCAACCGCCGCCAGGGCATCCGCCGCATGCCGGGGCAGGTATCGGTCGGCGTCACACAGCGCCGCGATGAGCGGCCCAACCGCGCGCTCGTCACGGAGTTTCCCGAGAGCATCAGCCGCCTCTTGGCGGACGGATGTCTCCGCGTCGCCCAAGGCGGCGATAAGCGGCGGCGTGGCACTGGGGTCGCCGATTGTCCCCAGGGCCTCCGCCGCGAAACGGCGGACGTTGCGGTCATGGTCGCGCAGCGTGATAACCAGCGCCTGAACAGCCGGGCCGCCCAGCTTCCCCAGCGCCTCTGCGGCCTTGGCACGCACCCGTTTGTCCTGGTCCTGCACGGCCGCGACAAGTGGCTCCACCGCCGCAGCTCCCAGTGAGACCGCCCGATCCCAGTCGTTCCTGAGTGCGGCACACCAGGCCTGCGCGGTTGGATCATCCGCAACGCCAATGCGCTCCAGCGCCTCGGCCACGATGCGCGCAAAGGGATCCACCCGCGCGAATGAGAATTCATCCGGGGTGCGCAGGGCGGCGAGGAGCGGCTCCACCGCTCGCCCGTCTCGGATCTTCCCCAGGGCTTCTGCCGCGGCCCTGCGCGAGATTCTGCCTGCCTCACGCATGGCGGCGACGAGCGGCTCCACCGCGCGGGCGTCACCGAGTTTGCCCAGCGCCTCGGCCGCACTGTAGCGAACGTCGTCGTTGGAGTCGCGCAAAGCAGCGACGAGCGGCTCCACGGCGCGGAGGTCGTTCATCGCCCCCAACGCCCCGGCCGCGGTCCAGCGCACCTTCGGATCCTGGTTACCCAACGCCTCGGTCAAACCGGCAAGGTCTTTTCTTGCTTGCATGTTCCGGACGTTGGGACTGAACAGTCCCATGGTCTGCTCCTCGAGAGCCCTCGGTTGACTAATAGACATACCGCCCGGTACCAGCCGGCGGAATCCGCCGGGGCCACATGCCGCGCTCTGCTGATCCTGACGCGAACGCTCCAGATTGGCATTCTCAGCTCCTGCCTTAGGGGGCCGCCCGGTGGCGAGGCGGAGCCCGACGACACCGATAACGGCTGAGTCCCGAGGGGTGAAGCGATGAGGGACCTGCGGCGAAAGACTACCACGGCACCACCACGTCTCCCGCATCGACCCCCGGTTTGCCGTCCGCCACCGTGACCTTGACCGGCGTGCCATCCGCCGCGTGCAGCTTCCTGGGCAGGAAGGTCCCGGGCGTGAGGGCGGCGAGGCAATACGTCCCAGGCGGCAGGGCGCCCTGGAACGTGAACCGACCCTCAAGATCCGTTTCAGTGTTCGCCCAGGTACTGTCGCGGTACTGCAGGAAGTAGGTGGTTTCGCCGTGTTCCGTCCGGCGCAGAGTGGTCGTGATGCCGTTCTTGTCGGGGACCTGGAAGATCTCGGCACCCTCCTGGTCCCGGCCGGAAAACCCCCAGCCGTCACTGGGCCCGGGCTGACGGCCCTCCTGGCACATCCGGAGCGTCGCCCCCGCCAGCGGGTGCTGCTGCGCATCCAGCAGTCGCCCCCGCACCGCTGGCCGGTTGGACTGTTGCGCCGCCAGAGCCCCGCCCGGTCCGACCGTGATCGGAGGGAGCAGAAGGAGCGGCAGGGCCAGGAGCGGCATGCAGGCCGCGAAACGCATGGGAGCCTCCTCGCGCAAGTCGGGCGGGGCCGAGGTCGGCTTGGCCGATCCGACCAGTCCGCTGATCAGGGTTCACCAATCTTCTTCCTTCGCTCAAGCTCATGCGCAGCCAGCTTCTTCAGCGGGGCAAACTCCTCGTAAACCACCTTCTTCCTTGAGTAAAAGCTCTTGCGGCCCGTAGGTGGTCCGTGATCCGGTCTCATCATCGCAAAAGTCAGCACCCTTGCTCATTACCCGCTCGTAGCTGACGTCCCTGATCCTGATTGTGCGTCGCAATCTTCTGCAGCGCCTCAGAGGTCACGGTTCGGGCCTCCTTCTCCACCACGGCGGTGAGGGACAACCCCGCCCGGAGGCGGTCATCATCCTGGGCGCCCTCATTCTCCAGAATATTGAGCAGAGGATGGACCGCGATCGCACCCAGGGTACGCAATCGCTGGAACGTCACCCTTGGCGGCGGTGAACGCCAGTTGTTCCTGGGTGCTCGTTGGGTGCCAATCAAACTTCTCCAGCGCCAGGGCGGCGTCCAGCCCTCAAGCAGCACGTGCGCCGAGGTGCTTGACGTCCCGCTCGCGGCGCGTACGCTCAAGGCGTGATCACTCAGGTTCTGTTCGGCGTCGCCCTCCTGGCGTTCCCGACCCCCGAGGATACCCTGCCGGACGTCACCGGGTGGCAAGCGGCACCATTAGGCATGACCGACCTCGATTGGTGCCACTAACTCTGGTGCCATGGGTCAGTAACAGCTGCAATTCCGGCCGCCGCAATCGGCGGAGGCTCTCATGTCGGCATCATCGCGGTCGTCCCAGGGTGCGTGTCGACGTGACCGCCGAACCGACGCTTTGCTGGTCGTTAGGCCGCAACGGTACGTCAACGCTTCTTGTCGCTCACAAGGGAGAAGACTTATGAGCTTCCTCGGCAATCTGTTCGGTCCAAGAGACCCAGAAGCCAGGGTGAAGCGATTGATCGAGAGCCTGACGTACCGCTCCCGAACAGCGGCGAATCTCGAGGCAGAGATCGACCGATTTGAGCAGGCAAACCCGATGCTTGCTGCTTTGGGGAATGCCTTTGGCGGGATTGGCTTTGGCCGGTCGCAGCAGACTTCCGCTGCGCTCAACAGCTTGAAGGACAAACAGCGGAGCCTTGAACAAGAGCGGAAACGGGAGCAGCAGATCAGGGCTGATGCAGCGGTGAAGCTCGGCGAATTGCGACATCCCTTGGCGGTTCAGGCTCTAATTGTGGCCCTTGAAGACCACTACCCGCACGTGCGATGCAGTGCGGCGAAGGCCCTCGGTGCGTCTGGGGACAAGCAGGCGATCGAGCCCCTGAGGCGACGGAGCGAGGACCCCAAGGAGGCAGGCTCCGTCAAACAATGCGCATCAGAAGCCTTGGAGGAGTTGCGGCGCGACCGATGAACTGCCGCGGTGCCGACAGACAACGCGCGCCGGCAGGCCAGGTGTGCTCTGCAATACCAGTAGCAATCAACGCTTCCCGCCTTCCTCATCCCTGCGTTACCTTTTTACCATGTCCGCTTGAGAGGACAAGCTCGGGTCCGGAGACAGTGCATTCAGCTCGATGGTTCGGATGAACACGCACAGTCGCACGTACATTGACGTCAACCGACCGGCCCCACCTTCTCCGGCCCCTCCTGTTCCAAACCGGTGCAGTCTCGGCCAAAACACTCCAAGACTGATCTGGAAAGTCGTGGCGGCGATCCCTGCCGACGAGACCCGCCGAAAAGAGTGCAGGCCATGACCCACGATTTGAACGATCCAACTAGCCCTTCGAATCCTCCGGCACCGACACCGTCCCAATGGACGGGGGCCGCGCTGGACTCGATCGACAGAGAGCTCTCCTTCTACCGACGCCGCTCAGGTCAGATCTACCTTGTCGCGCTCTCGGTCGAAGCGCTGATCATCGTTGGCCGCGAGAATATCCAGCTGCCTTCCACCCTCGCAATGTGGACCACGCCCCTCGTGCTCACTGTCCTCTTTCTCGGTGTAGCAATCGTTGGAACGGTTCTGGGGGCAGAGTATCGTCGCCGCATTCATGAGCTGAAAGACACGAGGAATGAGCTGGTCAAAGCCGATCTGCGTCTCTGCGTCTATCCTACGGAGCGACGGGTTAGCGAAATCCAGGTGCTCTATTTCGTGTTGTGGTTTACATCCCTCGGCAGTTCAGCGATATCCTGGATCCGGACGTATCCGGACGAGGCTGCCTTGAAGGTAGTCGCAGTCGTCTACGTCGTGGCTGCGCTGGTCGTTGGTATCTACGGTATGTGGATCTCTTTCCGTAAAACGCGCAGCGGCGTGAGCAAAAGTTCCGCTGGCCGCTGCGGCAGAAACGCAAAGTAGTTTTCGTGCCGGATCCCTATCTTCGTGCAAGAACCCTAGCAATTGTGCTGGGGTCCCCATGCCAACCACAGCGACAGAAATTCATGGCGGCCGTGGGCATGAAAACGCCGGGATTACGTCCGGCCTTGGAGTAAGAGTTGGAGTAAGAACGTGCTACATGGGCAGGCTCTGCTCCCCATCAGGTACTACACGAGGACGCCCTAACATCGCGTGAGTGCAACATTTGGTAGTACCTGAAGCAGCTTGCCGCGTGCACCCCATTCAGGTGCGCTACCGGACTGCGCTACGTCCCGTTGCCCTTCAGCCCCGCCCCTCCCCGTTGCAAGTGCGAACTCAGCCGTCACCAGTTCCCAGACGCCAAGCGGTTGCCAGTCACAAGCTACAAGGAAAGATGCGAGCGCCGCAGCCCTTGGCGTCTGCCGTCTCGACGTCTGAGCACTGTCCCAAGGCTACGTCCCGATGCCCTTCCGCCCCACCCTTCCCCGTTGCAGGAGCAATCTCAGCCGTCACCAGTTCCAAGACGCCAAGCGGTTGCCAGACACAAGCTACAAGGAAAACTGCCGGCGCAGCACCCCCTGGCGTCTTGACGTCTTGGCGTCTGGCAACTGGGCGTCAGCGGCTGCAAGCCGGCGATCCCTCCTCTGTCGCCGGTGGACGTGGCGTGGAACCGACGAAGATGGCGCAGACCGATTGACTCTTCGCGCTTCCGATGCTAGCGGTCCAACCATCGGCGGTGAGCTGCAAGCTCAGTAGCCTGTTGCCCTCACGGAGACGGAGGTTAACTCCGCCCGGGCCGATCTTGGAGGTGTACTTCAGCGAGTCGGCAAAGAACACCTCCTCAGCGACGACGAGTCCTCTCAGGTCGCCTTCCATCGCCACGATGCGCTCGGCCTCTTCCGCTTCTGCCGTTATCACGGGAGCCGCCTCCAGACCGGTTCGCACTACTGGTGTTGGGACGGTGCTGCATGGCACCTCCGGGTTACCAGGAAACTGCGTCAGGCGACACATCTCAGGACCCGTCGTCATCCCAGCCCCGAGCTGGCCCCTCGCATTCTGTCCCCAGCAGTAGGCGGCGCCGGCGGCCGTGACCCCACAGGTGTGGTAGCCCACGGCCTGCCCGCTTCCGCCGGCGTGGACCGCCGCGAAGCGCACGTCGCCCGACACCCGCACGGGCTGGAGCCGATTGGTCGTGCTCCCGTCGCCCAGCTGACCTTGGTCATTGAGACCCCAGCAATACGCAGCGCCTTCCGCCGTGACCGCACAGGTGTGGGCGAGGCCGGCGTTCACCTCGGCGAAGCGCACGTCGCCCGCCGCGGACGCGGCGCTCGACTGACTTGTCGTAGTCCCGTCGCCGAGCTGGCCCTCGCTATTGGCGCCCCAGCAGGTGGCCGACCCCCCGGTTAGTCCACAGGTGTGGAAGCCGCCTGCGCTTACCGCTGCGAAGCTCGCATTGCCCCCGACACGCATTGGAGTCGACCGACCTGTGGTCGTCCCGTCGCCAAGCTGCCCGTCGCCGTTCGCTCCCCAGCAGTAGACGGCGCCGGCAGCCGTGACGCCGCACGCGTGGAAGTCACCGGCGCTCACCGCGGTGAATGCCACGTCGCCTGCGACACGAACCGGAGTCGACTGGTCAGTCGTGGTCCCGTCGCCGAGCTGGCCAGCGCGATTCAAGCCCCAGCAATAGGCGACGCGCTCGGCCGTAACGGCGCAGGTGTGGCGGAAGCCGGTGCTGATCGCGGTGAATCGCAGACCACCCGCGACGATCACCGGGGTCGAACGTTCGATAGTGGTTCCGTCCCCAAGTTGACCCCAGCCATTCAGACCCCAGCAGTAGGCCGCCCCCGCGGCCGTAATCCCACACGTATAGCGGTCGCCGGCGCTCACCACTGCGAACGGCACGTCCCCCACGACGCGCACTGGCCGCGACTGCTCGCCGCCGCTGGTCCCGTCGCCGAGCTGGCCCCGGCTATTCCACCCCCAACAGTAGGCAGCGCCCGCGGGCGTGGTGCCGCAAGTATGGATCCCACCGACACTCAATGTGGCAAACCGCACTGTGTCAGATTGCATTGCTCCGGATGCCGGCGCGCTCCCTTGGCCCCGAAGGTGATGCGCGAATAGAGCGACCGCGAGCACCGCTATCTGGATGGCAGGGCCTACCAGGTGCCGAATTCTCATGTCGTCCTCCTCACTCTTCCCGGACGGGGTGCCGGCCTCGGCCATGGGCCCGATCACGACAGGGTGCTGGCTTCCCCGCTACGGCCGTCTCGTCTGGCCGCCTTGCCTCGGTCCACGCGCGCGCAACGTAGCGCCTCGGCGCCGCCCACGCAGGCCCGTGATTCCCGTCACACCCCGCCGGGCCGCCCGCCGACGCCCGACCAGCCCCGGCGTGCACCCACCATCATTATCAGGCGAACCTCATTCCCCGGAGTCGCCATGCGCCCCCTCCCGCTCCTCCTCCTCGCGACCTGCACCGCCGGCATCGCCGCGGCGCAGGACCCGGCCCCCACCGTCGTCGCGTCGCCCGCAGCGGTCGCGGTCGAAGCCGTGCTCGCCCGGTCCATCGTGGACCGCGTCCCCCAGGAGACCGGCCTCGCCTTCCCCGCCGACGTGGGCGAGCTGATCCTCTGGACCCGCGTGTCCCACGCGAATCCCGACGAGACGATCCACCACGTCTGGTTCCACGGCGACGAGCAGGTCGCCGACGTCGCGCTCCGCGTCGGCGGGTCCCCCTGGCGCACCTGGAGCCGCAAGACGATCCCCGCGGGCGCCACCGGCGCCTGGCGCGTGGAGGTGCGGAACGCCGCGGGCCAGGTGCTCCAGCGCGTGGACTTCACGATCGGCTGAGGGTCGCCCGGACAGCTGCGCTTTAGCGCAGTGCCTCACCGGGCCCACGCTTCAGCGTGGGAACCCTTCCGCGCCGGGACGACGCCCACCTCCTGGCCTCCACGCTGCTGGACCGGCTGCGGCTGTGGACCCTCGAGCGGCGACTTCGCCTCGTCGCTCGGGGATCTGCGCGTGGCCTGCCCGGGCTGACCCGCGACCCCGCCCTCAGCGGCCGAGCAAGATCGCCAGGCTCAGGTACGGCTGCCAGAACGTGAGTGGCGCCTGGAACTCGCTGTCGCTGAGATTCAGGTTCTCGTCCCGGTTGATCCGGTTCCGCAGACGATCCTTGGCATCGGGGTAGATCATCACCCCGCCGCTCACCAGCAGCCGCGACTTCGCCAACCGGGCGTTGATGCCGCCGCCGAATCCCGCGCGCAGGAGATTGCTGTACGTGGCGCCGGCTTCGACGTTGACCTGGGTGCCCCCCTCGGGCACCCGCACGGGGAAGCTCGCCTTGGCGCCCACCGTCCCGGGAAAATACACCCGGAAGATGCTGCTCCCGCCGCCGATCGCCTGGACGAAGACGAGCACCGGCGTGAAGCCCGCGCCTACCTCGAGCTGGAAGCGCGGCGACCCGGCCCGCACCAGCGCGCCGAAACCGTACTCGGTGCCGATCACGGGCCCGATCGCGACCTGGGCAGCAAGAGGGAACGGGGCGAAAAGAAGAGACGCTGCGAGGAACGACACCGGCAACCGGACGCGCATGGGCACCTCCAATCACAACCAGCCGAATCCTACGGCCATCCGAGTGCCTTTAGCGTACCAGCGCGCCCGGCCGACGTCCAGCGTCGGAACACCAGCTCAGCCCCTCAGGGATTCGACCGGCGCCGCGACGGCGCGGTGGGGCCGCGCCGCGCCTTGCCGCGATACAGCACCGCGTCCGCCGCGCCGAGCAGCGCCTCGGCCGTCGCCCCGTCCCGCGGATACACCGCCACCCCCAGTGTCGCCGTGACGTGGGGCTCGTGGCGATCGCGCTCCAGCCGCTGCGACACGCGCCGAGCCACGCGCCGCGCCGCCATCTCGTCGGTCTCGGGCAGCACCAGCGCGAACTCGTCGCCACCGTAGCGCGCCGCGGTATCCACCGCCCGGCACGACAGCCGCAGCGCGTCGGCCACGCGACACAACGCGCGGCTCCCCGTGAGATGGCCGTGCCGGTCGTTGATCGCCTTCAGCCCGTCCACGTCCACGAACAGCAACGCGAACGGCCGCTCCGTGCGCCCGGCGCGCCGGATCTCGGCCTCGAGCACGGCGAGCAGCTGGCGGTAGTTGACGAGCCCCGTCAGCGGATCACTCACCGACAGCTCGCGCAGCTGCTCCTCGACCCGGCGGCGCTCCGACACCACGGCCGCCACGATCAGGCTCATCACGGCGGCGACGCAGGTGAACTCCTGCAGCAACAACAGCGACGCGTTGGGCGAGTAGCCGGCGAACGGCCCGAATCCGCCGAGCGTGCCGCGGATCGCCATGGCCGCCATCAGCAGCACCGCCGTGGCCGCCTCGCGCGGGCCGAAGCGAAACGCCGCCCACAGCAGGATCGGCAGGCACAGAAAGCTCATGGGGTAGTTCTGCAGCGCGAGCGGCGACAGCTCGCCGAACACGAGCTGGCCCGTGATCCCGAGGCCCGCGAGCAGGGCGACCGCTTCGACCGCCTGGTCCGTCCGCCACCGTATCCGGGGGTCCGCGAGCCAGGTCAATACCACCGGTGCCACCACCAGCACGCCGGTGGCGTCGCCCAACCACCACGTCAGCCAGATCGGCCCGGCAGTCGCCCGCTCCGCGAGGCCGCCGAGCGCGAGCGCCGCCGCGCCCACCGCGGCGCTCACCGTCGAGCTCGCCAGCGCCGCGAGCACCGTGAACTTGAACACGTTGCGGGCGCCCTCGCAGAATCGCGCACCGCCCGCCCACCGCTGCACCAGGTACCCGCCCAACCCACCGGCGAGCGTGTTGCCGAGCGCGATGGCGAGCGACGTCGCGACGGTGCCGGCCGTCGTGAGGTTCACGAGGAACGCGCCCACGAACACGGCGGGCCAGACGCGCGGCCCCAGGAGGAGGAACACCACCAGCGCGACGCCGGCGGGGGGCCAGACCGGAGACGCACTCTCGTGGAAGTACGCGAGCCGCAGGCCGAGCTTGCCCGCGACGAAGTACACCGCCGCCACGCCCGCGAGCGTCGCCAGGTGGCGCGGCGACGGGACCGCGATCAACTGGCTGAAGAACTGTTCCGGGAGCCAGCGCTCAGTCCGCGCCGGCACCGGGGCGACGTGCAAAGTGGGTAGCCAAAGCCGCATAATCGCGCGGGGCCTCCTCTGGGGGGCGACGGTCGCGAAGCACGCGGTCCCGACGTGGTTGCAAACTGAAACGCTCCTCGGAAACCGCAGACTCTGACTGGGCCCCAATATAGCGACGTTGGCATGCGCGAGGGCGAATGCAGCCGTCGCGGCCGGCGGGCTACCTTTGCAACAGTGCCCGCATCGCCGGCATCCAACCGGGAACCGCGACGGCGCGGGCGCGTATTGCACTCGGCCCCACCCTCGCGCCGGCCCGCATATCTCCAGGAGGTGCCGTTGTCCCGCCGCGCCCGCCCGCCGTTCCTCGTCGCCGTCCTGCCACTCGCGAGTCTCGCCGTCCCCGCCGCCCGGGCCCAGTGCGGGCCCCCGGCGCTCGACCGGCCCACCGTCCGGTCGGACCTGCTGGTCTCGACCGCGTGGCTCGAGGCGCACCTCGACGACACCGACCTGGTGGTCGTGCACGTGGCAGGCGGTCACGGGGACGCCGCGTTCGCGGCGGGCCACGTCCCGGGCGCGCGGCCGGTGGACCCGATGACGCTCACCGTGGGGGACCACGACCTGCCCGCCGTGGCCGCGCTCGCCGGCCGCATCGCGGCGCTCGGCATCTCGAACGAGTCGCGGGTCGTGCTGTACGGCGACCCGTGGCACGCGGGGTGGATGTACTTCGTGCTCGCCTATGTGGGACATGGCGACCGCACCGCCCTGCTCGACGGCGGCCTGGAGCAGTGGCGCGCCGAAGAGCGGCCGGTCGCGACCGGCGCCGCTCGGGCCGCGACCCGCGGCCGGTTCGAGCCCCGGCCCCGCCCCGCCGCCGTGGCCGACGCCGCATGGATCCGCGAGCGCCTCGGGCGGCGGCGGCTGGTGCTGATCGACGGGCGCAGCGCCGAGGAGTACGCGGGCACGGCGCGCGAGAGTCTCCCACGCACCGGCCACATTCCCGGCGCGTGGCACCTCGACTGGAGCCGCACGTTCACGGACGCCCCGGGGGCCGTGGCCGGCACCGCGTCCCGCCTGGTCCCGCTCGCCGACCTGCAGCGGCTGTTCGCCGATGCCGGCGCCGGCCCGGGCTCGGAGATCGTGCTCTACTGCACCGTCGGACTGCGCGCGAGTCACCTGTATTTCGTCGCCCGCTATCTCGGCTACGAACCCCGGCTGTACGACGGCTCGTGGGCCGACTGGAGCCGGCGCCCCGACCTGCCGGTGGCAACCGGCGCCGCCCCCGAGGAGATCCGCTGATGATGCTCGCCTGCCTCGCCGTCCTGGCCGCCGCGGCCACCGACTCGATGCTCGTCTCGCCGGCGTGGCTGGCCGCGCGGCTCGACGATCCGCGGGTCGTGATCTTCCACGTCGGGCCCCGGACCGAGTACGACACCGCGCACATCGCGGGCGCGCAGTTCATCCAGCTGCGCGACGTGGCGGCGCCGCGCGACTCGCTGCTGCCGCTCGAGCTGCCCGCCCCGGAGGCCCTCGACTCGACGCTCGAGGCCCGGGGCGTGGCGGACGACTCCCGCATCGTGCTGTACTGGGGCAGCCAGTGGGTGTCGCCCACGACCCGCGTGTATCTCACCCTGGTCTGGGCCGGACTCGGCTCCCGGGTCTCGATCCTGGACGGCGGCCTCGCGGCCTGGCGATCGGCTGGTCACCCCATCACGCGCGACGTCCAGGAGCCGGTCCGGCGGGGCGGCGGCCTCACGCTGCGGCCCCGCGCGGACGTCGTCGTCACGGCTGACTGGGTCAATGCGCGGCGCACCGATCCCGGCGTGGCGATCATCGACGCGCGCGCTTCGCGGTTCTACACGGGCGAGGACACGAGCTACGCTCGTCCGGGCCACATCGCGGGCGCGGGCACCCTGCCCTTCACGGACGTCGTGGACTCGTCCGGACGGTTTCTGCCGCGCGCGGCGCTCGACAGCATGCTCGCCGCCGCGGGCGCGGCACCAGGCGAGCTGGTCGTCACCTACTGCCACATCGGCCAGCAGGCGACGGCGGTGTGGTTCGCGGCCCGCCTCCTCGGGCGCGAGGCGCGGCTGTACGACGGCTCGTACACCGAGTGGGATCGGCGCACGGAGCTCCCGGTGGAGCGCACGACGCCGTGAGCGCGCCGCGGCCCTACTGGAACCCCTACGTCGCCGGGGTGGGCCTCGGGCTCGTGCTGCTCGCGGCGTTCGTGCTCGTGGGCCACGGGATCGGCGTCTCGGGCGCCGCCGCGTCCGTGGTCGCGGCCGCAACCGACGCCGTGGCGCCGGCGCACGCGCGCGCCAACCCCTACCTCGCGGCCTACGTGGGCGACGGCACCGTGAGCCCGCTGCACGATTGGTTCGTCATCGAAGTGGCGGGGGTCCTCGTGGGCGGTCTGATTTCCGCGCTGCTCGCGCGGCGCGTGCGCCCCACGATCGAGCGCGGGCCCCGCGCCACGGCCCGCACGCGCCTCGCCTACGCGTTCGCGGGCGGCGCGATCATGGGATTCGGGACGCGCCTCGCGCGCGGCTGCACCAGCGGACTCGCCCTCACGGGCGGCGCCCTGCTCGGCACGGGAGCGTGGATCTTCATGCTCGCCATCTTCGCGGCCGGCTACGCCGTGGCTCCCCTCGTGCGGCGGCAGTGGACATGACCGGTCTCGCCGAGAGCCTGTGGCTCGCCCTCGCCATCGGGATCGGATTCGGGTTCTTCCTCGAGCGGGCGGGACTGGGCTCGAGCGTCAAACTCGCCGCGCAGTTCTACCTCACCGACCTGACGGTGTTCAAGGTGATGTTCACGGCCATCGTCACGGCGCTGGCCGGCCTCGTCCTGCTCGACGCGATCGGCGTGGTGGACGTGGCCCGCCTCGAGCTGCCGCGCACCTTCGTGCTGCCCCAGCTCGTGGGCGGGCTCGTGTTCGGCGTCGGGTTCGTGGTGGGCGGCTACTGCCCGGGAACCGGCTGCGTGGGCCTCGCGTCGGGCCGGCTCGACGCGCTTGCCGTCGTGGGAGGGATGCTCGCGGGCGCGTTCGCGTTCGCCGAGGTGTTTCCCCTGCTCGCGCGGTTCTACAATGCGACGCCACTCGGCCCGGTGACGCTCCCCGAGCTGGTCGGCGTGCCGCACTGGGTGGGCGTCGTCGCCGTCGCGCTCGTGGCGGCGGGCGGATTCGCGGCGGCGGAATGGATCGAGCGGCGGCACCGGGCGGCGGGTGAGCCGCCGTCGAGACAAGTTGTCGCCTGACTTCTCAGGCCCCGGAGGCCCGTATGACCCTCACACGATGCATCACCGCCGCCGCCCTCGCCGCCACGCTGAGCTGCCAGAAGGCGGAAACCCCCGATCAGGCGATGGCGCGGATGGCGCAGGAGGCCGCCGCGGCACGCACGGCGATCGAGGCGCAGGATGCCCGCTTCGCCGCGTTCGTCGCCGCCGGCCAGGCCGACTCCATTGCCATGATGTACACCGCGGACGCCGTGCTCATGCCCGCCAACGAGCCGCCCGTGAGCGGCCGCGACAACATCCGCCAGTGGATGGCCACCCTCACGGGCATGGGAAGCTGGACCCTCGTGCCCTCGACCATCGAGGTCGTCGCGAACGGACCGCACGCGGTGCAGCGCGGCAGCTATACGCTCTCGTTCACCCCCGGTCCCAACGCCCCCGCCGGGATGGCGGCCATGACCGACAGCGCTGGCGCCGGAGGACGGGCGGCGGCTGGCGCAGGACATGTTCGCGCAACCGTCCCATGGAGCCGGCGCCGCGCCGGCGCGGCGGTGGCTGAGCGGAGCCGCTCACCGCCCGGCCCCCGCGATGCCATCGCGGGGGCCTTGCGTCCCTGAGCACGAACCCCTCGCCCTCGTGCTCTCGGGCGGCGGCGCGCGGGCCGCCTACCAGGTGGGCGTGCTCGGCGGCGCTCACCGAGCGGCTGCCGTCCTTCGCCCGCCGATTCTCACGGGCGTGTCGGCCGGCGCGATCAACACGCTGTTCCTCGCCGCGCACCGCGGCCGCTTCGCCGACGCCGTCGGCGGCCTGGCAGCGCAGTGGCGCCGCCTCACCGTGGACCGGGTGTTGCGGGTCCGCCCGCTGCGCCTCGGGCGGGCCGCCTTGCGCGCCGCGCTGGGCCGGCCGCGGAGCGACCGCGCGCTGCACGGCCTGCTCGACACGGCGCCGCTCCGCGAATTCCTCACCGCGTGCATCGATGCCACGGGAGTGGACCACAACCTGGCGACCGGCCGCCTTCGCGCGGTCGCGCTCACGGCCACGGCGTACGGGACGGGATACACGGTGACGTTCGTGCATGGCCCGCCCGGGACCGCGGCGTGGTCCCGCGCGCGCCGCGTGGCGCTGCCGGTGCGGCTCGGCATCGAGCACGTGATGGCGTCCACGGCGATCCCGCTGCTGTTCCCCGCGGTGGCGATCGGCGACGACTTCTACGGCGACGGGAGCGTGCGGCTGACGGCCCCGCTCGCGCCCGCGATCCACCTGGGCGCCCGGGCGGTGCTCGCCATCGGCCTGCGCGCCGCGGCCGCGGACGCCGCGCCGCCCGCCGCCACCTATCCCAGCGCGGCCGAGGCGATGGGGATGGTGCTGCATTCCATCTTCCTCGACGCGCTCGACGCGGACGCCGAGCGCCTCGAGCGGGTGAACGCGTTGCTGGCGGCGCTCCCCGCGGGCGCGCCGGTCCCCGAGGATCTGCGCCCCGTGCGCCTGCTCGTGCTCCGGCCCTCGGCGGATCTCGGGCGGCTCGCGGCGGGCCAGTTCTCCTCCCTGCCCCGCGCCGTCCGACTCGTCGTGGAACGCCTCGGGCGCGGCGCGCCGGGGCGACGGGGTTTCTCAGTTATCTGCTGTTCGAACCGGCGTACACCGCGCGCCTCACGGCGCTCGGTTACGAGGACACGATGCGGGCGTGGCCGCGGGTGGAGGCGTTCCTCGCGGGCGCCTAGCCGGCGCCGCGCGCTCTAGGTCCCCGCCGCGGCGGCCCGCGCCTGCGCGAGCTCCGGCCGATCGCCGTCGGCCTTCTCCATCATGGTGAGATAGGCGCGGTAGCCCGCCGCCGCCGCGGCGCGCTCGCCCGCCAGCTCGGCCGACCGCGCCACGCCGAACAGGCTGCGCGCGCGGCCCGGCTCGCGCGCGAGCGTCTGGCGATACGCCGCGAGCGCGGCCCGATACTGACCCACGGCCAGGAGCAGGTCCGCCTCGAGCTCGCGCGCGGGCAGCAGCTCCCCGGGCGTGACCGGGTGCTTCCCGGTGACCGCCTCGCTGTCGGCGGCCGCGCGGGCCGCCGCCAGCGCCCCCGTCGTGTCCCCCGCGCCGAGGCGGATCCATGCGTCGACGGCCTGCCGCTTGATGCCGGTGATCCGCGCCCAGTAGGGGTCGCGGCCGGCGAAGCCGCGCTCGATGGTGTCGAGCGCCGCCACCTCGGCCCGGGCGGCCGCGAGGTCGCCCCTGCGCGCGGCGCCGATGCCCCGCGTGAACCGGCTCAGCATCTCCGGCAGCGACACGTCCGCCGCCCGCCGCACGGGGAAGGCGGCCGCGGCGGGCCAGTCACTCCGCTCGAGCACGAGCCGCGCGTCCATCGCGGTGCGGTTGTAGCCGCCGACCAGCGTGTTGAGCGCCGCTGCCGTCGCCATCGATTCCGCCAGCGCGACGGCGGCCCGTGCCGCCCGGTCCTGCCCGCGCTGCAGGTAGCCGTACACGGCGTAGTCGAGCGCGTGGAACTCGTGGGGAGCGGCGCCGCGCATCCCCGCGGCCCGCGCGAACTCGATGCCCGCCTCGTACGAGCGCCAGTTGGAGCTGATCGTCTCCTCCCACAACCCGAGCCGCACGAAGATGTGCGACGGCATGTGCTGGGCGTGCGGGGCGGCCGGGGCGATGTCGGCGTAGCGGCGCGCCGCGTCGAGTCCCAGCGCGGCGAGCTGCGGCGAATCGTTGGCGTGGATGATGTAATGCGCCAGCCCCGGATGATCGGGGTGGCGCGCGAACAGCGGATTGAGGATGCCCGCGGCCTGCCGCTGGCGCGCGAGCGTGGTGTCGGTGGGCGACGCCGTGGCGACGAGCGACAACGCGTAATAGATCGCCACCTCGGGGTCGTCCGGGAAGTCGCGGGACAGCCGCGCCATCGTGTCGGAGTAGGCGGCGAGGCGGCGCGGGTTGGGCGTCGCGGCGGCGTCGCGGTACAGTGCCGCGACCGCGCCGATGAAGCCCTGCTCGCGCGGGGTGGGCGCGCCGAGGGCGACCGCCCGCTGCGCCGCGCGCGCGCCCGCGTCGAGCGCGGGACCGGAGGGCCCGCCGGCGAACGGATTGCTCCAGGCGTTGAGCGCGAGGCCCCAGTAGGCCATCGCGCACGTCGAGTCGGCCTCGAGCACGGCGCCGAACGCGCGGTTCCCTTCCTCCCACCAGAACGAATGCAGCACGGCTGCGGCGTGCTCGAAGCGGCTCTGGGCCTCGGGGGCGCACGACACGGGGAACGTCACCCGGCCGAGCCGGCCGTGATCGTGCGCGTGATCGTCCTGGGCCGCCAGCGGGCCGGCCGCGACGAGGGTGGCGACAGCAATGGGGATGGCACGCATCGGGGTCCTCACGGCGAAGTCCATAGGCGAATAATACGGTGCGCGCCCAACCCGAACCAGCGCGCGCGCCCTGGCGGCTGGCCCGCGGCGTTCGTAGTGTGTGCGCATGGCGTTCATCGACGACAACCACCAGCGCGCCGCCTTCCTGATCGTCCTGCTCGGGGCGGGCATCGCCCTCGCGCTGTTCCCGTTCGCCACCGGCCTCCTCGGCATCCCGGTGTTGTACGTGATTTTCAGCCCGATCTACCAGCGGGCGGCGCGCCACGTCCGCCCCAGCGTCGCGGCCGGGCTGGTCGTGACGCTCGGCGTCGTCATCGTCTTTGTCCCCCTCGCCTCCGCGGCGGGGGTGATCGTGGCCGAGGCGGAGGGCCTGGCGTCCGGGGTGGGCCGCTCCGCGGTGTTGCAGCGCTTGAGCGAGCTGCGCGTGGGCGGCTTCGAAGTCGGCGCCGACCTGGCCGATCTCGGGCGCCGGCTCACCTCCTGGGTCGCGTCCAGCGCGTTCACCCTCGCCGGGGCGGCGACCCGGCTGACGCTCAACCTGGTGATCGCGTTCTTCGGCCTGTTCTACCTGCTGCAGCGCTCCGCCACGCTGTGGGACAGCGTGCTCCCCTACATCCCGTTCTCGACCGCCAACGCCGAGCGGCTGCGCACCCGGTTCAGCAACGTGACCGTCTCGACGGTGATCGGCACGGGGCTCACGGCGCTGGCACAGGGCAGCCTGGTGGGAGTGTCGTTCTGGGCCACCGGCCTGTCGAACGGCCTGTTCTGGGGCGTCGTCACGGCCATCTGCTCGATCCTCCCCGTCGTGGGATCGGGGCTCATCTGGGGTCCCGGCGCGCTCGTGCTGTACCTCGACGGCCGGGTGGGGAACGCGGTCGGCCTCGCGGCGTGGGGCGCGATCGTCGTCTCCAACACCGACAACGTGATCCGGCCGCTCGTGTACCGGCGCTGGGCCAACATCCATCCGTTGATCACGATCATCGGCGCGTTCGGCGGCGTGCGGTACTTCGGCATCCTGGGCCTGCTGATCGGACCCCTCGCCCTGTCCTATTTCTTCGAGCTGCTGCGGATGTACCGCGAAGAGTACATGGCCCCACCGCCGCTGCCGGGCCCGACGGCGACCGCGCCGCGCTAGCAGGTCCGCCGGCTCACGGATCCGGCTGGTGCGGCGCGGCCCCGGGACCCATTTTGGGGACGATGCCGGACATCGCGACGTGGCTCGAGGGGACGCTGGGCGTCTCGCGCGGCGTGCAGGCCAAGATCCTGACGTCGCTCGTCACCATCGGCGTGCTGTGGCTGCTCCGGCGCCTCACGCTCATGCTGGTGTGGCGCCGCAGCCCCGACCCCGCGCTCCGCTACCGCTGGCAGAAGGGCACCGCCTACGTGCTCACCCCCGTCGGCCTGCTCCTCGTGGGCCGCCTGTGGTTCGCGGGCGTGGGCGCGCTGGCCACGTTCCTCGGCCTCGTCTCGGCGGGCGTGGCGATCGCGCTGAAGGATCTGCTCGTGAACTTCGCCGGGTGGGCGTTCATCTTATGGCGCCGGCCGTTCGACCTCGGCGACCGCGTGCAAATCGGCACCTACGCGGGCGACGTGATCGACGTCCGCATCTTCATGTTCACGCTGCACGAGATCGGCAACTGGGTGCAGGCCGACCAGCCCACCGGACGCGTGCTGCACGTGCCCAACGGCCTCGTGTTCACCGAGGCGCTCGCCAACTACACCAAGGGCTTCCCGTACATCTGGAACGAGATCCCGGTGACGGTCACGTTCGAGAGCGACTGGCAGAAGGCGAAGGGAATTCTGGCCGAGATCATCGGCCAGGAAGCGAAGTCGTTCCACGGCGAGTCGCCGCCCGAGCCCCGGGCCGTGCGCCAGTTCCTGCTGCTCCAGGCGTCGGTGGATCCCGCCGTGGTAACGAGCGTCGTGGACATCGGCGTCATGCTGACCGTGCGGTACGTCTGTTCGCCGACCCTGCGCCGCCACTCGGAGCAGGTGCTGTGGGAACGCATCCTGCGCGGGTTCGCGGCGCACCCCGACATCGACTTCGCGTACCCCACGCTGCGCTACTTCGACCATCGCCTGGAGGGCAAGACGCCGGTCAGGTAGGTACGTGCCCCGCCCGATCACACGGGCCGCGATCAGCTCCACATCCTCCCGCGTGCGCGGCTCACCACTGAGATGGCCCGGCGGCGGTGGTTTGCAGCCGCTTCTTTTTCTTTCCCGGTCCCGTCTCCCGCTCGAGACGCGGCGGCCGAATGGTGTCCCACCAGCGGTCGAGCGCGCGCTGGTCGAGCGCCAGGACCGCCTCGCGCGTGACGCCGGGGGGCGGCGGCACGAGCAGCGCCAGCCGGTCGTGCACGGCGGCGCGCAGCGGGCCGTCGGTGCGGGCCAGCAGGTTCATCACCGACACCGCGTCGGCCGGGCGGGCGGAGGCGAGCGCCGCGTGGACGGCGGGCGCACCGCCCGCGCCGAAATCGAATGCGGCGAGCGCGGCGCGCAGCGCGGGCGGCGCCCCGTCCACGAACGGCGTGCCGGGCCCGGCGCCGCGTCGGATCTCGGCGTACGCGTCGTAGGGCACCACCACGAGCCGCCCGTCGCGCGCCAGCTCCACCCACCCGGCCGTGACGTGCAGCCGGCCGCCGCCCGAATCGTCCACGGCGAGCGTGTAGGCGCAGCCCAGGTCCGTCGCCACGGCCGCCGGCGTCTCGACCACGAACAGCCGCGGCGGCGCCAGGATCTCGGCCGCGATCGCGCCGCGCTCGAGCGCGAGCCGCTGCGCGGTGGGGCCCGCGGCCACGAGCCGCGCCCGCGTACCGGGCCCCACCGTGACCGTGCCGAACTCGCCCACGCGGAGCGTGACCGAATCCCCCGGCCCCGTCTCGACCCACGCGCCTGGCGCGAGCGCACGCCCCCGGTCCGCCCGGGCGCCGTCGATCGTCGGCCGGCCCACGACCGCCGTCACGTCCCAGCCCGGCGCGCGACCGGTCCGCAGCCACAGCGCGACGCCGAGCGCCACCACCAGCACCGCCGCGAGCGGCAAGAGCACGCGCCGGAACGCGGGGCGGATGGGGATCGGACCCGTCCCCCGTCCCCCGTCCCCCGTCCCTCGCCTGATGCGCTCCTCGATCCCCTCCCACAGGTCCCGCTCGGGCTCGATCGCGCGCGGCAGGGCCCGCGCCCCGGCCACGAGCGCGCCCAGCGCCGCCGCGTCGTTGCGGCACGCCGCGCACGCGGCGAGGTGCGCCTCGGCCGCGCGCCGCGCGGCCGCGTCGAGCGCGCCCTCGGCGTAGCCGTGGAGCAGGTCGTCGGTGAGGTGCGGGGTCATCGGTCCAGCCACTGGCGCAGCAGCCGCCGCGCCCGGAACAACTGCGCCTTGGACGTCCCCGGAGCGATGCCGAGCACGCGGGCGATCTCGGCGTGCCCGTACCCCTCGACGTCGTACAGCACGAACACCGCCCGCGCGCCTTCGGGCAGCCGGGCGATCGCCTGCTCCAGATCGAGGGACAGGCCCGGTGGGGCGGCGGCGCCGGGGCGCTCGAGCGCGCCGGGATCGTCGGTGGGCTGCACCCGCTGCTCGCGCCGCCGCCGTGCCCGCCGGTCCATCAGCACGACGTTCACGGTCAACCGGTGCAGCCAGGTCCCGAAAGCGCTCTCGCCGCGGAAGGTGTGGAGCTTCTCCCAGGCGCGCACGAACACATCCTGCGTCAATTCCTCTGCCTCCTGGCGGTCACCCGCGATGCGCAGGCAGACGGCATAGACCCGGCCGGCGTGCTCGCGATACAGCTCGCGAAACGCCGCTTGGTCCCCCTGGGCGGCCCGTCGGACGGTATCGGTCACGGGGGCCCCCGCCCCCCCGGAGACGGCGTTCGAGGGCACAGCGGTTGGATGCCGCGGCGCGCGCGCGGGTTGGAAGCGGCGCTCAGGGAATGCGGACGCCCGGCAGGCCGCGGGTGAGGCGGAGCAGCTGCTGCTCCAGGCCCTGCCGCACCTGCTCCAGCTCGGCCCGCGGCACTCCCACCCGCTGGCCGGCGTCGTCGGTGAGGGCGGCCACCCGCAGGCGCGCGGCGGCGACCTGGGTCGCGACGGCGGTATCGACCCGCGCGCGGAGCGCCCGCTCGGCAGCGGCGACCTCTTCGCCGATCACGGCGCGCAGCCGCTGGGCGAGGAGGTCGTCGAGGTTGGAGCGCACCGCGAGCCGGGGCCGCGCCAGCGTGCCGCCGAGCTGCGCCTCGAGCTCGATGTCGCCGATCCCCGTCAGCACGCGCTCGACCAGCTGCTGGACGTAGGAGCCGGCGGGCGCCGCGCTGTCGCGCGTCCACGCCGCCGCCGGCGCGCGCACCCGCCACGAACCGCGCATCTCGTCGCCCTCGAGCGCGAAGCGCAGCCCGACGGCACCCCGCCCCGGATCGAGCCGGAGGGGAAGCGCCGGAATCCTGAGGGCGGGGAGCGGGACGTCGCCGACCTGCGCTCCCACCGTATCGCGTGCCCGCGCGGTCACGTGATCGAGCATGGCGCCGATCGTCACCTGCGGGCCGGCGGCCGCGAACGTCGTGGGCCGGCCGTAGACCGCCGGCGCGCTGGTCAGGCCTTCGAGTCGGCCCGTGTAGGTCCGCGGCCGGTCCGACTCGGCGGCGAGCGTGAACGACAGCTCACCGGTGCGCAGCAGGAACCCGGGATCGGCGCGCTCGCGCGGGAACCGCACGTCGGTGCCGGCCCGGCGCAGGCGCCGCCCCCCCGGGGTCTCGCGCGGCCGCAGGCCCGGCGGCAGGTACTCGCGGCCGAGCTGGGCCCAGTAGAGCGAGCGCTGGAACCGCTGCACCGCGGCCGAGCCGAACAGCGCGGCCCCGAGGTCGGGGGCGTCGAGCGAGGGGAGCCGTATCAGGCTGCGCGCGAACGCGTAGTCGCGCCGGCGGGCGGCGTCGAGTCCGCGCACGCCCGCCGCGAGCGAATCGAGGCCGCCGCGTACCGCGCGCTCGAGTCCCGCCACACGCCCCTCGAGACGCTTGACGTCGTCCAGCCGGCGGCGCGCGTCGTTGAGCAGCGCGAGATCGGTCGGGCGCGCGCGCTTGAGGCGCTCGACGAGTGCCGTCGCCGAGTCGATCGTGGGCCGGGGATCGAGCGTGGCGAGCTCGGTCCGCCACGCGCCGCCCAGCGAGTCCGTCCGGCTCACGAGCGCCCGGGCCGCGCCCGCGGTCTCGAGCCGGCCGAGATCGAGCGCGCCGACGTCGAGCGCGCCGCCCGCGAGGACCAGCGCCGGGATCCGGAGCCGCTCGCCCCACTCCTCCACCTGGGCGCCCACGGTGCGGGTGCCCGGCGCCTGCCCGTCCCGGGGCACCAGCCCCGACGTCGTGCGCGTGGTGCCGAACCGGACCCCGAGCACCGCGAGCCGGTCGATCACCACCTTCTTCTCGAGCAACGGCAGGATGTCGATCTGCGCCACGATCTCCTCGGCCTCGAGGAGGTTCTGGAACGCTTCGAAGGGGCTCGCCACGGTGAGGCCGCTCAGCTCGACTCGTCCGTTACGCAGGTCGAGGTGCAGGCGGCGGATCTCGACCTTCGCGCCGAGCACCGACGTCCCCACTTCCTCGGTCGTCTGGCGCGCGATCCGGTCGGCGAACAGCCACCACAGCACGGCCACGGCCACCACGAAGAACAGGAGGGGACCGATGGCCCGCCACCGGAAGATCCGGAGCCGCTCCGGCGCGCGCGCGGTCATCTCACCCTTCCGGCCGGAACAGGCGGTACACGTTGTACAGCTTCGATGCCGTCACGCCCTTGTAGAGCGCGGATTGCCGCACGCGCTCGCCGATGGTCGCCCGGTAGCGGGTCACGCCCCAGCGCGACGCGAGGTAGAGGGGGACGAGCAGCGCGACGGCCACGGTGAAGCTGCCGAGCACGACGGTGTTGCTGAAGTCGGTCAAGGGAACGACGGGCGTGTTGGCGAGCGACGTCCACAGGGGGATCAGGGCCGGCGTCCCGACGAGCAGCTGGCGGCCGAGCGCGTCGAACGCCGGATCGAGCAGAAATCCGATGGGCGTAAACACGAGCATCCCGAGCAGGGCGCCCGGGAAGGACACGTTGAGAATGAGGATGAGCCCGAACACGACCGCGTTGTGCAGCGTCAGGAGCGGCGTCAGCCCGATGATCGCACCCAGCGCCAGCCCCATCGCCACCTGCCCGGGCGTGCCGTCGGAGTGCAGCGCTTTGACGATGGATTGAACCAGCTTGACGAGCGTCAGCACGCCCGCAACCTAGGAACCGGCGCCGGGCCTCGCTAGCCGTCGCGGCAACGCCGGGGGGTGTGACGCCTAGGCGACCGCCGAGCGGCGGGAGACGCGACGCTCTTCGTTGGCGCGTCGCTCGTCGCCCGAGCGGCGGTCGGCCGGCTCGCGGCGATCGGCGGCGCGGCGCTCCACGCGGACGGCAACGGTGCCGGTGCGGCGATCCGCCTTGGTGCGACGTTCTTTCCGGCGACGGTCTTTGGTCATGCGGCGCGGCTCCTTGCGACGTTCCCGAGATGAACGGGACATTGCGGTAACGGTCCACAGAGTGATGACCCTTCGGCAGTTAGCAAGACCCGTGCCCTCCCTCGGGGGATTATCGGGTCCCCGGCGGACCCCGAGGCGGGGCGTGGGTGCGACGCCTGCCGAGCGCGGGCCACAGGTTAAAGCAGGCCCGCCAGGTCGGGGCTGTGACGGCGCAACGCGGTGGCATCGGCGGGGGAGTCGGCGAGCAGGGTGAAGTCGGCGAAATCGAAGCCGGGCGCGACCGTGCAGCCCGCGAGCGCGTAGTCCCCGAGCGGACGCGCCGCCTGCCACGCGCCGGCGGGGACCACGGCCACGGGCCGGGCGTCCGCGCCCACGGGGCCCAGCACCACCCGCTCCGCGGCGGCGCCGGCCTCCGCCAGCACCCATAGCTCGAGCGGTCCGCCCTCGTAGAAGTGCCACACTTCGTCGGCCAGCACGCGGTGCCAGCGGCTGCACTCGCCGGCGGTGAGCAGGAAGTAGATCGTCGTCACCGCGGCCCGGGTCAGGCCGCGATCGTCTGGGGTCACCGCGCGGGGCGAGCGGTACACTTCCGCGTAGTGTCCGCCCTCGGGGTGCGGCCGCAGGGCGAGGGAGCGGATCAGCGCGCCGGCCCGCTCGCGCGGCGCGCGGGTCACCGCCCCGCCGCGCCCGCCGCGGGCAGCACCTCGTAGCGCGCCTGCATCCCCATCAGCAGGTGGGCCCCGACGTGGCAATGGAAGAGCCACACGCCCGGGTTGTCGGGCGTCATATCCGCGATGGCCATCCCCATCGGCAGCAACGCCGCGACGTCGGTCCGCATCTGGTCCAGGTCCACCACGTTGCCGTGCCAGTGCGGCGAATGGAACTCGAAGTTGGTCGAGCCCATGATGTACCAGCGCACCCGCTCGCCGACGCGCATTTGCGGCAGCGGCATGTTGCCGTACAGGAAGCCGTTCATCGTCTCGCGGAAGTGCGCCGGACCGTCGGGGCCGAGCCCCGGGGTCGCGAAGACGAGCGTGCGGATCACGCTGTCGGGATGCGCCCAGTAGGTGCGGACGTTGTGGTCGGTGTAGAGGCTCGCGCCCTCGTCCACTTCGATGAACCCCACCACGACCTCGCGGTCCACGTCCTTCGGGGTGCCGTCCGGCCGCAGGGCGCCACGCCGCCCGATGATCATCGGGCCGATCAGGCCCGCGTTGACGTCCTCCACCTCCCGCGTGTGCGAGTGGTACATCCAGAACGCGGTGCTGGTCTCGTGCGCCGTGGGCCCGGCCCGCTCGGGGACCGGCCACACGTACACGTGGGTGCCGCCCGTGGGCACGCCGTCGTCGGCCTTCATCGCGCCGCTCGTGCCGTCTTCGTAAATGGCGCCCTCGGAGTCCTTGTTATAGAAAACGCCGTGCGGATGCACGCCGACCGGGAAGCGCGTGTTGTTGCGGAACACGATGCGGATCGTGTCGCCCACCTCGCCGCGGACCAGCGGACCGAGGAAGCCCAGATACTCCCACTCGGGCGGCCGCGGCTTGATGGTCCGGAACGTGGAGTCGGTGTACTCGCGGTAGAGCGCCTTGAGCACGCGGCGGCCCATACGGCGCGGCCCGGCCGCGGTGAACTCCCGCGACACAGAATCAAACGGCTGGCCGCTGATCAGGTCACGGCCGGCGGGGGCGTAGTCCCACTCGACCTCGTCGGCGGCGATGTAATAGACGCGTGTCTGGGAAACGGGGGCGGCGCGCTGCGCCGCGACCCAGACCAGGGACCCGGCGCCGATGAGGGCGGCGGCGACGGCGGGACGGCGGAACTGCATGGAGGGGCTCCTCATATGGAAAGGGTGTCCGGGCGCACGGACCCGAACTTAGTGGCCGGCGGCCCCCGCTGTCCATGCGCGTGCCCCCGAATCGGGGTCGGATAGTTACTTTGGGCGGGTGCGCCGGCCCTGCCGCGGCCCGCCCTCGACCGGAGACCCTCAGCCCATGACCCTGTGACCGCGACGCCCACCCGCTCCCCCATTCCCCCGACCGTGCCCGGCGTCGAGATCCGCGCGCCCCTCGGCCCCCGTTACGACGAGATCCTCAGTGCCCCGGCCGTCGCCTTCCTGGCGCAGCTCGCGCGCGCGTTCGAGGACCGCCGCCGGGAGCTGCTCGCGCGCCGGGTCACGGTGCAGCGCGAGATTCAGGACGGACGGTTCCCCGACTTCCTGCCCGACACGGCCTCGGTCCGCGCGGGCGACTGGCGCGTGGCCGCCATCCCGCCCGACCTGCTCGACCGCCGCGTCGAGATCACCGGACCGGTGGAGCGGAAGATGGTGATCAACGCGCTCAACTCGGGCGCCAGGGTGTTCATGGCGGATTTCGAGGACGCCAATGCGCCCACCTGGGCGAACAATCTCGAGGGCCAGATCAACCTGGCCGACGCGGCGCGCCGCACGATCGCCTTCGCCAGTCCGGAGGGGAAGCAGTACCGGCTGGCCCCGACCACGGCGACGCTGGTGGTGCGCCCGCGGGGCTGGCATTTGATCGAGAAACACCTGTTCGTGGACGGCCGGCCGATCTCGGGCTCGCTGTTCGATTTCGGGCTGTATTTCTTTCACAACGCCGCCGAGCTCGTGCGGCGCGGCACCGGGCCCTACTTCTACCTGCCGAAACTCGAGAGCCACCTCGAGGCGCGGCTGTGGAACGACGTCTTCGTCCTCGCCCAGGACGCGCTCGGCGTGCCGCGCGGGACGATCCGCGCCACGGTCCTCGTCGAGACGATCCTCGCGGCGTTCGAGATGGACGAGATCCTGTTCGAGCTGCGGGACCATTCGAGCGGGCTCAACTGCGGCCGCTGGGACTACATTTTCAGCTTCATCAAGAAGTTCCGGCACCGACCCGACTTCGTGCTGCCGGACCGGGCGCTGGTGGGCATGGACCGCCATTTCCTGCGCTCCTACGTGGACCTGTTGATCCGCACGTGCCACCGCCGCGGCGCCCACGCCATGGGCGGCATGGCGGCCCAGATCCCCATCAAGGCGGACCCCGCGGCCAACACGCGGGCGCTCGACAAGGTCCGCCAGGACAAGCTGCGCGAGGCCCGGGCGGGACACGACGGCACGTGGGTCGCCCATCCAGGGCTCGTGGGGCTCGCGCAGGACGTGTTCGACGCCCACATGACGGGCCCGAACCAGCTCGCGGTGACACGGGACGAGGTGCGGGTGACGGCGCGGGACCTGCTCACGGTACCCGAGGGCCCCATCACCGAGGCCGGGCTGCGGCTCAACGTGGACGTGGGGATCCAGTATCTCGAGGCCTGGCTGGGCGGGATCGGGTGCGTCCCGATCTACAATCTGATGGAAGACGCGGCCACGGCGGAGATCTCGCGGACCCAGGTGTGGCAGTGGCTCCACCACAACGCCCGGCTGGACGACGGGCGGGTGGTGACGGCGGAGCTGGTGCGCCAGATCACCGCCCAGGAGCTCGACAAGCTGAGGAAAACCCTGGGCGCGGAGCGGTTCGAGGGGGGTCGGTTCGCCCTCGCCGCGCGCCTGTTCGACGAACTGATGACCGGCACGGAGTTTGCGGACTTCCTCACCCTGACGGCCTATGACCACATCGACTGACCGACAGAGATTCGTCACCGCGCTCGCGTCCCGCTGGGCGTCCGACCCGCGCTGGCGTGGCATCACCCGTCCCTACGGCGCCGACGACGTATGGCGCCTGCGCGGCTCGGTCGCCATCGACCACACGCTCGCGGCCCGGGGGGCGCGCCGGCTGTGGGAGCTGCTGCAGGCCGACGACTACGTCGCCGTGCTGTCGGCCCTCACGGGCAACCAGGCGGTGCAGGAGGTGCAGGCGGGCCTGCGCGCCATCTACGTCTCCGGCTGGCAGGTGGCCGGGGACGCGAACGAGGCGCTCGAGACCTATCCCGACCAGAGCCTGTATCCCGCGGACTCCGTTCCCACGCTCGTGCGCCGGCTCAACAAGGCGCTGCGGCGGGCCGACCAGATCCACCATCAGCGCGGGGACGAGTCGATCGACTGGTACGCGCCGATCGTGGCGGATGCCGAGGCGGGGTTCGGTGGCGTGCTGAATGCCTACGAGCTGATGCAGCACATGATCGAGGCCGGCGCGGCGGGGGTGCACTTCGAGGACCAGCTCGCGTCGCTCAAGAAATGCGGCCACCTGGGCGGCAAGGTACTGGTGCCGACGAGCGAGTTCGTCTCGAAGCTCGTGGCGGCGCGCCTCGCGGCCGACGTGGCGGGCGTGGACACGGTGCTGATCGCCCGCACCGACGCGTTGAGCGCCACCATTCTGGCCAACGACATCGACCCCGCCGACCAGCCGTTCGTCGAGGAGGAGCGGACCAGCGAGGGCTTCATTCGGGTGCGGCCGGGGATCGAGTCCGCGATCGCGCGGGGCAAGGCGTACGCGCCGTACGCCGACGCGCTGTGGTTCGAGACGTCCCGGCCCGACCTCGCCGAGGCGCGGGCATTCGCCGAGGCGATCCACCGCGATTTCCCGGGCAAGCTGCTGGCGTACAACTGCTCGCCGTCGTTCAACTGGCGGCGGCACCTGTCGGACCCCCAGCTCGAGAGCTTCCAGCGCGACCTCGGGGCGATGGGCTACCGCTTCCAGTTTGTGACCCTGTCGGGGTTCCACGCGCTCAACTTCGGGATGTTCGAGCTGGCGCGGGCGTACCGCGAGCGCGGCATGGCCGCGTACGCCGATCTCCAGACCCGCGAGTTCGCCGCGGAGGGCGACGGGTACGAGGCCGTCAAACACCAGGAATTCGTCGGCGTGGGGTACTTCGACGACATCACGACCGTCGTGACGAGCGGCCGCAGCTCGACCACCGCGCTCGACGGCTCAACCGAGAAGGAGCAGTTTTCCGAGCCGCCGGTAACGGCGGCGTCGGCGCCCCGCTGAGGGGCGAGTCGTCTTGGGAGGGAGTTCGCCGGCCAAGGCGGGGTTCGTCGACGCGGACACCGCGCCGGTTCGCCAGGCGGGTCGCCACCGTCTGGTCTCCCTCCCGCCAGCCATACCGCCTGCGGGCCGCGGGCGGCGGGTCACGGCGGTCGTTGCGACCGCGGGATCCGCCCTCCGGGCCCGCAGCGCTTTTTTGCCCCCACCCCGGCGGCCGTGTATGTTGTAGGGCGTTGAGGACCCTCATATGAAACGTTCCACGCTCTACACGATCGCCGTCCTGATCGGCATTGCGGCGCTGTTCTTCTTCATGACGGCGGGGACCGCCCGCGAGGAGTGCCGCGTCTGCATGGACTTCCGCGGCCGCACGAACTGCGCGACGGCCGCGGGGCCCACCCAGGGCGCCGCGACGGAAACGGCACAGACCACCGCGTGCGGACCGATCACCAACGGCATGAACGACGCGATCGCGTGCGGCAACACGCCGCCGGCGTCGGTGCAATGCCGCACCCGCTAGGCTCCTCATGACCTCTGGCGATTCGAGCCTGTTTCTGCCGCGCACGCCCGTGCGCGTGCGCCTGCGCCTCGCCGACGGGGGTGCCCACGAAGGCGACGTGTTCGTCATGGACCGCGTGCCGTATCGCGATGGACCGGAGACCGTCCTCGAGATGCTCAACCGCGAGGAGGACTTCTTCGCCTTCCGACCCACCACGGGACCGCCGGTGCTGCTGGTCGCGCGCAGCCACACGGTCACTGTGACGGTGGACGTGCCGGGTCCCCTGGTCGATCCGGCCCGCCGGGCGGCGGCGCAGGCGGTGCCGTTGACCGTGTCGCTGGCGACCGGGGAGGCCCTGGCCGGCGAGGCGCAGTTCGAGGCGCCGCTGTCGCGGCAGCGGGCGCTCGACTACCTCAACGCCTCGCACGACCCCTTCTTCGCGCTCATTCAGGGCGAGGCGACGACGTTCATCAACCGCGTGCACGTCCGCCACGTGCAGCCCGGCACGTAGCGCCCGTGACGGCACGCCTGGACCAGTTCGTCGACGTCCTGCTCCGCGAAAAGGCCGACCAGCTGTACCTGCTGCCCGACGAGCCGGTGACCATCGTGGTGAACGGCCGGCCGCGGAAAGTGACGAAACAACCGCTCACCGATCAGCACATCTACGCCCTGCTCGTCGAGGTGGCGCCGTCGGACGCGGCCGACAAGATCGACCAGCGGGCGGAGACCGAGTTCCACTACGCGGCGAGCCGCGGGCTGACGCGGATCCGCGTGGTCCCCGAGGGCCAGCGGCTCACGGCGGTGATTTCGCCCGCGCCGCGCGAAGCGCCGGCGGCGGCGGCGGGGGGGGGCCGCGGGCGCCCCTCAGCCGGCGGCCCGCTCGCGCCGGCCGGACCCGCGCCGCGCGCGCCGCGGCCCTCCGCGATCGCCGCGGCGCCGTTCGTCGCCGACCCCCTGCCCATGCCGGCCGCCGCCCCCGCGCCCCCCGCCGCGCTCCCCGGCGAGTTTGCGGCGTCGCAATACGACGGTGCCGAGCAGCGCCTGCGCGACGTCCTCGGCGCCCTGGTGCGATCGGGCTCGTCCGACCTGCACCTGCGGGTCGGGGAGCCCGTGATCTTCCGCACCCACGGCGAGCTGCAGCGCGAGGACGGCGCGCCGCTCACCACGGGCGACATCGAGCTGATGCTGCTCGCCGTCATGCCCGAGGCGAGCCGGGCGGAGTGGAAGGAAACGGGCGACACCGACTTCGCCTACGAGGTGCCGGGTCTGGCCCGCTTCCGGTGCAACGCGGCACGCGAGCGCCGCGGCCCGGCTGCGGCGATTCGCGTGATCCCGGGCGAGATCGTGTCGGCCGACGCCCTCGAGCTGCCGGACGCCGTCCGGGCGCTGTGCTATCTGCCTCGCGGACTGGTGCTCGTGACCGGGCCCACCGGGTCGGGGAAGTCCACCACCGTGTGCGCGCTGGTGGACCTGATGAACCGCGATCGATCCTCCCACATCGTCACGATCGAGGATCCCATCGAGTTCGTGCACGACAGCCGGCGATCGGTAGTGACCCAGCGGCAGGTGCGGCTGCACACCGAGAGTTACCGGACGGCGGTCCGGGCGGTGGTGCGCGAGGATCCGGACGTCGTCGTGCTGGGGGAGCTGCGCGACCCCGACACGGTGGCCCTCGCCCTCGAAACGGCCGAGACCGGCCATCTCGTGCTGGCGACCATGCGCACCAACACGGCGACCGCCACCGTGGACCGGCTGCTCGACCCGTTCCCGCCGGAGCGCCAGGCCTCGATGCGCGGGCTGCTGGCCGAGTCGCTGCGCGGGGTGATCGCGCAGACGCTGTGCCGCAAGATCGGGGGCGGACGCATCGCGGCGCGCGAGATCCTGCTCGTCACGCCGGCGATCGCGAACCTGATCCGCGAGGGCAAGACCTTCCAGATCGCTCCGCTGATGCAGGCCTCCCGCAGGAGCGGGATGGTCACCCTGAACGACGCGCTGATGGGGCTCGTGGAGCAAGGACTGGTGGAGCCGTCCGAAGCCTATCTGCGGGCGGTCGAAAAGGCCGGGTTCGCCGCCGCGCTCAAGCAGAAACGGATCAGGCTGGTGGGGGTGGACTGAGACGGACGAGACGGACGAGACGGACGAGACGGACGAGACGGACGAGATGCTGCAGAGCCACCGGTCGGAGTCGAACCGACGACCGCTCGATTACGAATCGAGAGCTCTACCACTGAGCTACGGTGGCGCGGTTGTGCCGCAACGACTTACCGCGTTGGTCGAGAGGTCTACGCCGTGGTGCCAATGGTGGTGCCAAGACCCACCCCGCGCAGCGCCTCCAGACGACCGCCTAACTTAGCCACGTGCCGCTCGACGCGGTACTCCACGGCTTCAGAGCGGTGGCGGACCTGCCCCAGGTGGCCGTAGACCCGTCGCACCATTGCTTCCCCACCGTGACCCATCTCCCGAGCGACCGTGTAGACACTGACCGGCGCGCCCGCGTCGAGCGTCTGTAGCCGCGCGGCGCAGTAGGTATGGCGGAACATCTTTGAGCGAACCTCGCCGGGCTTCCAGCCCGCGCGTGAGGCAACGCCGTCCAGCAGCTTGCGGAAGTCGGTGAGCATCGCCTCTTCGCCCGTTCTATAGCTCGGGAACAGCAGGCGGCCCGGGGGGTGCTCGGCCAGGTATCGCTCCAGGGCGTCTCGCAGTTGGGGCCGGAGCGGCACCACGGGAAGCGCTGAGCCACTGATCGCGCCACGTCGGTCCGAGGACGTGATGCCTGCAACTGTGCGAGAAATTTTGGCCTCGAGTGCACTTGAGGGGCAACGAGTCCGCGTTCTTGGTCGCTGTCTCGGGTACGGGAGACCCGTGGCCGTTGGTGCTCCGCCCCGCAGGCGAAGCGATTGGCAACTGGAGGCTGACGGCGTCGCCGTTCATGTCACGGGCAGTCTGCCCAAGGGTGTTCTCCTACGGAGGGTGCACATCAAGAGATAACGGTGCTAGCAGTCGTCGTGGAGGAGGACACGCTCCCGGCACGTGGGGAAAGTCCTGCGACGCCGCGGAGATACCTCGTGCGCCTTCCATAGCACTCGCACGACAGCACGTCGCACGACCCGGTCACCACGACATGCGCTTGGTCGCTCAATCCAGCGAAGGATCGGCTCGTCGCTCAATCCAGCGAAGGATCGGCGCTCCACAACCCGTACTTGCTGATTATCGAGCTGCGATGGGGCTCAGGCTCGACTCTGAGCCATGCGCAGTGCGTCGTCACCGGGGCACGTCGTGTCGAGCAAGCCGCCCGCTCGGCGCGTGGCGACAGCCACTCGGCTATTTGCATTGTCCTAGACCCGACGCTCTATTTTAGACGCCCCCTGCCAAGGCGCAGAGCATTCTGTGGCGAGCTGAGGTGCCCATGAGCAACGCCGTCGAGATTCGTGACCTGCAGTACCGCGCCGGCAAGACCTTCGAGATCCGGGACCTCGCCCTCAACGTGCCGACCGGCTCGATGTACGGTTTCCTCGGTCCCAACGGCGCCGGCAAGACGACCACCATCCGGCTCATGCTCGGACTGCTGCGCCCGCGCGCCGGACGCATCACGGTGTTGGGTGGCGCAATCCCCCGCGAGGGACCACGTGTCCTCGCTCGCACCGGTTACGTGCCGGAGCAGCCGCACCTCTACCAGTCGCTGACCGTCGACGAGGCGCTGCGCTTCCACGCGGCCTTCTATCCCACCTGGGACCGGCGCTGGGCGGATGAGCTGCTCGGGGCGTTCGGTCTCGATCGCTCCCAGCTCCTCGGGCGACTCTCCAAGGGGGAGATGGGCAAGCTCGAGATGCTGCTCGCGCTCGCGCAGCGTCCCGAGTTGCTCGTACTCGACGAGCCCACGGACGGTCTCGACCCGGTCGTGCGTCGCGACGTGCTGGCGGCGCTGCTCGATTACGTGGCCAAGCAGAATGCCACGGTGTTCATCTCGTCCCACCTCGTCCACGAGCTGGAGCGCATCTGCGACTGGGTGGGAGTGATGGACCGCGGCCACCTCGTGGCAGAGCTACCGATGCACAGCTTCAAGAACGGGATCAAGCGCCTGCACGTGGCCAACGCCCCGACCCTGCCGGGGGACACGCCGTTCGTGGTCCTGTTTCGGGAGTCTGGCAACGGCGGCCTGGAAACCTGGACGGTGCGGGGCTGGCAGGGGCCGATGAGCCAGTACTTCGCGGGCGTGGGCGCCACACTGCGCAATGTCGTTGATCTCGACCTCGAAGAAGGCTTCGTGGAGCTGTTGCGCAGTTTCCGGGCTCCCCGGAGCTAGGAGCGGACCATGTTCACCGTCATCCTCTACACCCAGTGGAAGTGGTCGCGGTTTCCCTTGCTCCTCCTCTCTCTTGCCGCGTTCACCGTGCCCCTCTTGTCCTGGCAGCAGGTGGGCCCGACGATCGGATATTGGAACCCTCAAGGCGTCCTCGCGGGGTTGAGATCGCTGGGAGTGTTCTACCCGCTCGTGGCGGGCGGCACGGGCCTGATTCTGGCCCTGACGGCCTGGTCTGCCGATCATCGCGGTCGCCACGTGTACGTCCTCGCACTCCCGGTTCCTCGGTGGCACTACGCGCTCTTGCGACTCGTTGCCGGCACCGTCCTGGTCCTCGTTCCCACCTTCGCGTTGGGCCTCGGCTCCTCGATCGCCACCGCCGCCGTCGACCTGCCTTTGGGATTGCACGCGTATCCGATGTCCCTCACCCTGCGCTTTGGACTGGCGGCCCTCGTCGCGTTCGGGCTGTGCTTCGCCATTGCTGCCGGCACGAGCCGTATGGCAGGCTACGTCCTGGGCGCCGGCGGTGTGCTGGTCCTGCTGCAGGTGGTCGCGAGTCTTTTCGGCCTGAAGATGCGGATTCTCGAATCCGTGCTGTACCAGATATACATCTGGCCCGGGCCACTCGAGATCTTCGTAGGACAGTGGATGCTGTTCGATGTCTGAGCACCGGCGCACCATCGTGTGGCTGCTGTTCCTTGGCGCGATCGTGCTAGCGCCTTCTGCCGCGCAAAGCACCGCCGAACTCCGCCGCCGCGTCGCAGAGCTTGAGCGTACGGCCCAACGAGCGCCCGTTACCCGCGAGCAGAGTATTGCGTGCAGACACGCAGCGGCTCGTGCTCGATACCGTACGTCACGGCCAACTGACGGTGATCGTTGAGCCGTCCGCGCACGCGCTCGCCCAGGCAGCCGTGGACAGCGCTTGGCCCCTGGTGCAGCGGACCTACGGGCGGGCCGCGAACACCCTGTCCACCAGAGCCGTGAGATTCAGGTTTGAGCGTACCGGGGAAGTGTTTCCGAATTGGTCCCAGTCGGGGAGGGTGGCCGTGGTACCCGCCGATGCGAGTGTGGGAATCGCCAGCTCGAGGCTGGTCTCGGCGGTCGCGGTGCGGATGTTCGAGGAGATCGATTCCGGGGTGCGAGATTGGGCGCAAGAGATCTTCGTGCCCGTCTCCGACACCGGGGCGCAAGACCGTATGCTATACTTCGAGCTGGTGAACTCACAGTGGCACCGGGTCCAGGATTGTCACCGCGGTGACATCGTGGCGTGCCGGTTAGCGCTGGGATTGGACGGACGTGACGATCCGTTGGTGCGCTGGTACGACGGGCCGGAGCGCATGCTGCTCGTCAATTCAGTCCCCGGGGACTCAGGTCGCGCTCGCTGCCGACAGGGATCGGACGCGGATTGCCGCATCGTGCTGCGGCAATCGCGACCCGGTGGCTTGCCGCCGCCATTCACCACTGGCGCCCGCGTCAGTTTGCTGCACCTCGCGCTCCACGAGGGCGGCGCGGACGCCTACAGCCGATTGGTGTCCTCGCACCAGCTCCCCATTGACGCACGCCTCGCCGCCGTCGCGGGCATGTCCACGGATTCGCTCGTCGCCGCTTGGCGCGCGCGGGTCCTCGCCGCGCGTCCCGAGCCCGGAGCGTTTTCGCCGCGGAGCGCCTGGACCGCAGTGGCATGGTGGGTCTTTCTCGCCGCGTTCGCCTTACGGAGCACACGGTGGCGCTGACCGTCACACGTTGGGTTGTAACGTTCGTCCTCAGCGGCGCCCTCCTTGCGGCCGCGGCCTTGCCTTCCCCGGCGGACAAGTACCGATACGTTGCTCGTGACGAGCCCGCCAAGTCGATCCGAAGCCTCGCCGACCTGAACCTGGATGAGGCGTCGCGCGCGCTCGTGGTGCTCGAAAGGCGTGACGCGGTGTTGACCATCCGCCGCCGGGCGACGGCAGCCGCGATGACGTTCGAAGGGCTTCCTGCCCCCGTTCAGCGTGCGGCCGCCGCGGCGTTCGACTCGGTATTGGCGGAGCTACAACCACGAACACATGAGGTCGCCGTGCGGGCCGTTTTGATTTTCCACAGCGCCCTCAATGAGAGGCTAGAGGGGAATCCTAGGGTCCCAGGGGGCGTGTGGCACTTGACACCAAGCGCGACCGACGGCCGCACCTGTTTGGCCTTGTACTTCGTGGATGATTATTACGTTCAAGGGCGACGCCTAGTTGACGCGGAGAGTTGGGCGGCGGGCCCAAGCCGTCACTTCGCACGACGAATACTCGGCCCGTGCGCGTTCTATTCGGCATACGGCCTGCCAGGACCTCACGTTGAACGGTGGCTGCGGCGGTCGAACTTCCTGTTTGTCCGGGCCGCGAACTGGCGGGCCTCGCGACCGTCGACCGGCCGGCCCAGAGTCGACTCAGCGGATGCGAAGAACCTCTCGGCCGCGGAGTTGGTGTCCCTCATGTTTCAGACGGACCCAACCACGAACGTCGGATGGACCCCGATAGAATGGGCGTGTGCGCGGGGTGATCTGATCACTTGCCGGGACGTCGTGTTCTCGTCGCAATTCACACGAGGTCCACCGCTCGGTCCGGACTACGGTGTCGCCCTGAGTCCGTTTGGGTATTCTGAGCGGCGCGAGAAGTTCTGGTTCCTGTCGGATCTGGCACACGAGGCTGGACCTGAGCGGTTCACCCGCTTCTGGCAATCCCCGTTGCCGGTCGATTCGGCCTTCGCCGCTACAATAGGCATGCCGATCGAGGAATGGACGCACCGGTGGCTGCTGGAGCGCTCCGGGATACGGCTGTTCGGCCCCGGCGTCACCGTCGGCGCCATGGTCACCGGTCTATTGATCGTCGCGCTCGCGATGGGCGCAGCGGCTCTCGCCGCGGTGCGCCGTCAGGTCGCCTGATCGCTCAGGCCCACCTCGTGGGCCAGCATCCGGGCTTCTTCCACGGCAGTGTCGACCCTCGCAAGACCATCGGCCACCCCTCCGGCAATCGCCGAATCGAGCGCGAACCGCAGCGTTGTGATCCCGGCGAGCCGCGCCGCGAGGCCGCTGCCGAGCGGTTCACTACGCTCGACGATGGATCCGATCTCGGCGAGCCGTCGTTCCAGTACCGCGATGCGCTGCTCCCGCCCCGGCGACGGAGGCTCCGCACGCGTATCAGCCAGGCGTCGGCGGATCTCCTCGGGGCCGGGGTCGAGTTGGCGCTCCAGGGCGAACAGCTGGCGCGCGTCGGCGGCTGCGCGCGCGACGAGTGCGTCCACGGTGGGCAGGACAGCGGCCAGCCGCTTTCGCTCGGCGGCGGGCAATCCCTGGATGAGGGCGAGCATCCCGGCCCGGTCGTTGCGCGCCTGTTGTATTGAGGCGCGGTGCGGGCCCAGCTCGGCCGAGTCGAACGGCACGGGTGACGCCACCCGCGCGGGCACCGCCGCGTGCGCCAGCACGTCGCGCCAGGTAAACCCGGCCGTCCACAACCGTCCGTACTCGTGTGCGATGACCAGCGCGGCGACGATGGCTCCCAGCGGGCCGGCCAGGACGCGTTGCATCACCACGTCCACCGCGACTAGCAGCGCCACGCCCACGAGCCCCCCCGCGGCCACGAGGCGGAATCGCCGGATTGGCCCGAGCACGGCAAGTGCTTGCGCGGCCGATGAACGGGGCTGGGCGCCGGCTGTCGCGCGCGTCGCTGGCGCCTCGGCTTCCAGGGCCCGTGTCAGATCGTCGGCCGACGACCACCGATCTTCTGGCGCCTTGGCGAGGCAGCGCATCACGGCCCGGGCGAGATCGGGTGGACAATCGGGGCGGGCGCGGGACACGAGAACGGGATCCTTCGTGAGGTGCTGCACCAGCACGGCGGCCGCGTTATCCGCGTTGAACGGCACCTGGCCACCGAGCATCTGGTACCCAACGACGCCCAGAGAATAGAGATCCGCGCGATGATCGATCGCGCGCTCGCCGCTCGCCTGTTCCGGACTCATGTAGAGCGGCGTTCCGATCACGGCGCCGGTTTGGGTGAGTCCGTGGCTCCCGGCCCCCAGCGCCTTCGCAATGCCAAAGTCCGTCAGGACCACGCGGCGTTCCGGCCCGTCGAGCAACATGTTGTCAGGTTTGATGTCGCGATGGACGATTCCCGCGCGATGCGCAGCCGCCAGCCCAGCCGCCGCTTCTTGGAGGATGCGTCGGGCCTCCGCGACGGGGAGGCGGGGTTCGCGCGCGAGTCGCTCGGCAAGGCTCCCGCCCTCGTAGAGCGGCATGAGGAAGTACGCGAGCCCTTCGGCGTCGCCGACGGCGTAGATCGGGACAATGTTGGGATGCCGCAGGGCCGCGACGGCCTCCGCCTCACGGCGGAACCGCTCGAGCGCTCCCGCTGCCTCGATCAGACCCGCCCGCAGGACCTTCACGGCGACGCGCCGTTTGAGACGCTTATCGTTCGCCGCATACACTTCCGCGAACCCACCGCCCCCAAGCCGCTCGCCTAGGACGAACCCATCCCCCAGCGCCAGCTGGATTCGTTCCCGTAGGGCCGAATCCGTCGCAACCGTAGTCGCCATCCGCCAACCAGGCGGATCGAGAACGGACTCTTCGCTGGCAGCCGCCGAGAGCAAGGACTCGACCTCGGCGCGGACCGCGGTATCCGCTCCACAAGCGGTGTTGAGGTAACGCTCCCGCTCAGCCGGTGGAAGTGAGAGCGCTGCATCGAAAACCGCCTTGACGCGCTGCCAAGTCTCAGGAGTCACGAAACCGGGTACACCATTCGAGCGACCGACGCTGCGAGGCGAGCGGCGATGATACGCCCGCGACTGCCGCTGGTCAAGCGGAAGTACTTGGGTGACAACGATATCCAATGATTCAGCGGACAGGCCCTGAAAGATCCCAACCCTGCGCAAAGAAGGCTGGAAGTGTTCCGGGCTCTATCTCTTTGGCCGCTCGAGCGATGACCGCTCGTGCTCCCTCGAGGTCGCCTTGGGCAAGCGCGATCGAGGTGCCCCTCGGCGCGGTTCGGGGCGGCGCTGTCGCGAATGCATAGCGCCCTCTATAACAATGTGGCGCCATTGCCTTCTGATTCCGCACAAGCCCGCAGCGCCGCCGAGCGAGCGCTGGAACTGAAACCAGACCGGCCTGAAGGCTCCTCCGCGATCGCAGCGTACCATCGTTACGTGGTCAAGAAACAACCCGCGTGCCGCGGACGCCTTACGACGGGCGCTGCCATTGGCGCCAGAAGACGCGGACTTGTTGACAAGCTTGGCCCTGATCGAGCGGCAAGGTCAGTGTCAGATCTGCGCCGGCGGATGTGGATCAGTCAGAGCTCGTAGCGTTCTTCGGCAACTACTTTGATCTCACCTGGGTCCTGGACGACCGGCGGCAGAGGCTTCCTACGCAGCACACCTGAGGACGCGCAGCTCCATTACCAACGCGGCCTGGCTCTCGCCTACCTCGGCCGGAAAGGCGAAGCGATCCAAGAAGGGCTCCTGGGTGTGGCGTACATGCCGCTCTCGAAGGATTCTGTGCACGGTTCCTATGCTCAGCATCAACTCGCGCGCATCTTCATCGTTGTCGGGGAGCCGGACAAGGCACTGGACCAGATCGAGCCACTCCTAGAGACGCCATACTATCTGTCGCCCGGTTGGCTGAAGATCGATCCCAACTTCGATCCGCTGCGGGACAATCCGCGGTTTCGGAGGTTGGTGGCTCGGGGTTCATGAGCCGACGGCGTCACACCGGAGCTGCCCGACCAGTGGAGGGCGAAGGCGAACACTGACGTTGTGCGTCGTTGCTGCGCGGCGCGGCCGTAGATGCAGTTTCTCGAGGCCGGGTGTCAAGGGTGAAGAAGCGGTACGGGGAGGCTATCGTGGCATAGCTCAAGGTCTCATGGACGGAGCAGCCTAGCTCACGCGCGTGCTCCGAAGCCGGGAGCCGTGCTAGACGAATCTGCACGATGCGGAGCGGTTCGTGCGAGTCGTGGGGGATGTCACTGCGGTCTGGGTCGCCGATACGGCCAAGGAAGTACTGCGCGATCTAGTCCGTTTCCCGGGACGCCGCCGCGCAGCCGGCGCCCGGCATCGCCTCGGCAAGTAGCTCCTCTGCCACGACGAGCAACCTCGCAACGGGACGAAGGCGTTGACGCGGCGACACCGAGGCCTTGATAGCCATCGTGGACTTGCCCCAATTTCGTGGAGACGGTCAAAGCAGCTCACCGCTGTCTCCGCCGTGTCCACGAAATCGGGGCACGACCACCTCACCTCACTTTGACATACAGTCAACGTCGTCACGGAGCACCACACTAGCACCGCGCTCCGCTCGGCCGAACGTCGGCCTCAGAATTGACACACAGCTCCCCCGCCTCCCACGGGGGACAAGAGCGGCGAGGGTATCTGCATCCATCCGAACGACAGCGGCCCCGGCACCCCCGAGAAGAAGTGCTGACCCCAATACACGTCGTAAAAGACAATGTAGTAGCCATGCTCGGGAGGACGGTAAGGGCTCTGGCCATAGACTCTTACGAATGTCGGATCGAGACTGTAGTCCAGCCAGTTAGCACGGCCGCCAATCGCGTAGTTCTCGAAATTCCCGCCGGATGAGATCTCGGTAAAGTAAGAAAAGTACCAACGAGACTCGCCGATAGGCTGTGTAGCATCATAGGTTCCCAGTGATGCGGTCAACCACCGGAGTTGAGCCGCCTCGAGCGAGGCTTCCCGATAGATCCGGTAGCGCCAATAGACGTGATCCGACTCGAAGGTGCCGTCTACATTGCGCGCTCGAACAAATGCCGGCGGTTGGATGTAAATGCCATCGTAGGCACAGATCGGGTAATTGGGCCGCACGTAGGCGAACTGACCCCAACACCCTACACCCAGGTTATCAAGGAGGCAGGGATCCCTAAACTCGTGCTGCGATGCCGACGTGGTCACATTTCCCGTCGGTGGCGCCGGGGGATTGTGGACCATACCAGTCGCGCCGAGCTTCCCTTCGGTTGCAAACGTGAAAGTGCACGCCGCTCCGTCACTGCGATGCACGTCGAAGGTTGTCGCGCCGGTGAACGATAGTCGGTCATTGGAGAACGTCCAATCCACACTAAAATCGACGACGGCTATGGAATCGGAGAACGTCCTCGAGAGCGTCAGGTGGTCGTCCGAGAAGTTGGCGGATACCGGCGTCGCATCGAGGTGGTAGATATCGTAGGAGCTTCCGCCAATAAGCTGTGGCACCATGACGAGCGCGAACACTCCGGGATCCGTCGCGGAGGAGCCGGAGGCGCACTGCCAGCGCGCGTTACTGATCGTCACCAGGAACAGGTTCTCAGGGATCGGCGCGGATGGCGGCGTCGGGCCGTCCCCACACGCTGCGAGGAGTGCGAGCCCCAGTGTCAGGGCAGGGCCTGCGAGCGACGGGACACTCTTGAGAAACCAGGATCCACGATCGGCCATTGGGACCTCCAGTCAGGGTTGTGAGCCGGGGTTCTTTCCAGCAACGCGGGAATTGGCCCTTGATCGGCTCATCTCGACTGTGGCCCAGACAAAGAACGCCGAGCCACCCATTTGGCAGCTCGGCGGTCGTGGAATGCTGCGTGACGTCCTTGGGACGTTCGCTCAGCAGGGCGAGGACCCGTGGCTTTGCGCCCCCAGCTTTCGCCGGGTTTGCCATTGTCGAAACGGCGCCATACATGTACCGCCGCGCAAGACCGGTGTCAATCCTCTCTCTTTTCTCCCGGACAAGGGGGGGAAATCAGCTCACTCCAATCAGGAATCGCCACTCTCCGCACCCATCGCGGCCCGAGGACGATTTGTCCATTGGCATCGATCTGAGCTGGATTGATGACAAGCGTGTTGTTCCAAGGGTCAAACTGCATCGGATCTGACCAGATCACATGGGCGCCGTTCCCCATCGGGAGACACGCGGTGATCCAGCTGTGGGCCGGCACCATCGCGGCAGTCATCTGCGCATTGAGCTGCGCCAGTGCCGCGGCGGCGTCCGCTGACCCCTGCGCTCCGAGGGGAGCTGCCCGGAGGACCATAACAAGGGCGACCGAGAGTAGTGACTTTTTCATGACAGCTGCGCTCCATAGTGAATCGTTGGGTGCCTTGACTGCGGGACGCTCGGAAACGGGCGGAATCCCACCCTTCTCCTCCGACAAGTGTCTGCTGCATCGAACCGTGGCAGAACGGCTCATCCTAGGAATCGTGCGCCCGCCAGGCAGAGCACACCTGTCAGCTCAGGTGCGGCTTGGATGTGGCGATCGCCGGGATTTGCCCGCTGTCGATCTGGAGCGGGCGCGCGTAGTGGAGTTACGCTACCGCTGCGGACTCGGTATCGTGGAGACGGCAGAGGTGCTTGGCATCTCGCCGGCGACGGTCAAGCGGGAGCGGGCGATCTCGTAAGCGAGGCGGCGGCGCGGAGTTGGCGTCCGAATCATGACGGGCACGGCAGCGAGCTTCGCGCCGGAGTCCACAGCGGCCGCTGCGTCAGCGCGCCGAGAATCGGGTGCCCGATGGCCTCGTGGCCTGCCGCTGACACGGAGTCCCTGGTGTTTGTCGGAGAAACCGAGTCCATGGCCCGGCCCAACTCGGCCGCACTGGCGTAGCGGTCCGCTGGCGTCACCGCCATCGCCTTGACGATCACCGCATCCACAAGCTCGGGCACCCCCGCCAGTATCGGATGGATCGGCCGCGGCCGCTCGCTCGGCGCCCAGGTTGCGCACCGCCGTCCGGCGGAAGTCGTGCGGCAGGCGGCCGAGCAGCTCGGGCCGCACCACTTCCTGGACGCCCTTCTCATGCGTCACCGTCGCCACCCGCTTGCACGCGGACAGGCACGCGCGGCGCATGTAGCGGATCGACTGCCCGTCGTGGTGGAACACGGTTCAGGGCGAGGTCATTGGCACGGCGGCAGAACTTCAAGCTGACTGCTTAGCGGGCGTCTTCCTAAGAGGAGCAGGCCTTCCTCGGCAAACGGTCGAACAATTCGCTCGTGTGAGCTTTCACGCGGGCGATAGGGAGTGGAACCTCAACGGTCATGGGACGGGCTCACAGAGAGTCGCTGCAGCTCGTCACGGGTATTACGGTTATCACGGGCAGACCGGGACGTATCTGCTTGCGCTGTGTCCTCTGAGCGCCTGGTGATACCCACGGAAGGGGTTGCTTAGGAGGACGACTGTCGACGTGGCGACGAAGGTTGCGAACGCACTAACGTCAGTAACAGTCTTTCGCCGAGGGCACCACGAGTGCCAGCCATAGCATATGGAGCCCCCGATTTCCTTGGACAGGCGTTTGGGCTATCTCTGAGGGGTCCGAGGAGCCAGGCCGATGGACCGGGCAGCGATCGCCGGAGGCAGCACTGTTATCGCGACGCCCGCGGTGTCCCGTCCTTGACAAGTCGTGACAGTCAGCAGTGCCCGATAGCTCCCGGCGACGGAGTAAGTCACCGTGTCGTTCGGCTGTGAGCTACTCCGCCCGTTCCCAAAGTCCCAGTTGTATTCCAGGGGCCCGATTCCACCTCTCACGTGTGAGCCCGAGCCCGAGACTGCGACCAGCAGCGGCGCATTACCGGACGTCGGAACGGCGTTCGCGACCGCCGCTGGGATCCCGCAAGGATCGACGACAACATCGGTACAGCCCCCCGACACCATGGTGCTCAGCATTAGAGCGCTGGCGGCAACGGTCTTCACCTAGCTCTCTGCCAGAGAGTCAGGGATGCGGGGTCGACTCGAGAGCATTCCATGGAGTCTTGGTATGATCGTTTCAATGCCCCACCGCTCGTCTCCCGCTCGAGCCTGTCGCGCAGCTCTTCCCCTTCCACGAACGGCATCGTGAACCACGCCTGCCCCGCGCTCTCGCCCGAGTAGTACTCCGACAGGATGAGCGGATTCTGGAGCCTGGCTGCGAGCTTGATCTCCCGCTCGAACCGCTCCGGGCCGAGCGGCGAGGGGGGATGCGGGATGGAGCACCTTGAGCGCCACCAGTGCGTGTCGAAGACTGCCCTAACCCGCTGCCAAGTCTCGGGCGTCATGATCTCCCTGCCACCAACTTATGAAACCGCGGATTGCCGCGCAACGGATCGAAGTTGGCGTCGATCCTCAGCCCGCCGGGCGAGAGGTAGTGGGGAATTCTGAGCAGCGGCTCGAGCTGGTCGACCGCCTTCTCCGTTTTCCCGGCGAGCATGCAGATCCGCACGAGTTGGTGCTGGAAGTAGGGACCCTGAAGCGCGTCCTTCGCGATCGATGACAGCGCGACGCCGTGCTCTCCCTCTCGCATGGTCCATATGAGGTCACCTCGGCCTCCACCAACCTCGCGGGAATCGAGTTTCTGAGCCCGTCGCTGGTGCGCCAGAGCAGCTTCCCAGCGGCCGAGGGCCAAGCGCGGCATCGAAAACCGCCTTGACGCGCTGCCAAGCCTCAGGAGTCACGGAACCGAGTACACCATTCGAGCGACCGACGCTGCGAGGCGAGCGGCCGGCGGGATCGGGGCCGAGTGTGCACTTTTGGCCGCCGAATTCGTGCAATCTGTGGCCGCCGCTAACAGTGCCGTCCCGAGTTTCGGTTTTCGCAGTGGGCCGTGAATCCAGCCAGTTCGCAATCCGGCAGGACCAATCTCAAACCGCTGCTTGTGGACCAATCGCTCACGATACACCCCCTCTGGGATGGGTCAAGCGGAAGTGCCTGGGCTGCAACGGCATGGGAAGGCCGTGGCTCGTCGGTGAGCCGATTTCGACGTGGGTTTCGCGTTACCAACTGAAGGGTTGGGCGCGAAGGCCCGACCACGATTAGCCGAACTCGTGACGTCAGGAGGTCACCATGTCGCCCCGCCGCTCGATTCGCCTCGCTTGCCTGAGCGTGCTCGCTCTCGTAGTTGGAACGGCGCTCGTCGCCAAGCCTGCGGCTTCGGCCATGACCATCACGGCAGACCAGGTCAATGCCGCCCAAGTCCACGCCGATAGGCAATCGTCAGGCCTACGGGCGCCGCGGGACATCACCGCGGTGTCCCTCGGCGCGCAGCCCGAGCCGGGGGTCCAGAGCATGGCCTGGATAGACGACCTGTTCCCCGGCGCGAGGACTACGGCGCGCTGAGACCACCCCATGCAGCACCGGCAACCCGTGAAGACGATCTAACGAAGCGAACAACCTCACGGAGGGCATCGCCATGGACATCTGGTTGCTCAAGAGGATTCGGGCCGTGTCTCTTCGTCGAGTCGTGGCGTGGGGCTTGGGTCTCGTGTTGTGGGTGCTCTGGAGCACGAGTCTCGTCAGCCAGGCCCGGTGGTCAGGCGTGATTCTCAGTTCGCTGGTGCTCGTCTTTCTCATTTTTCGATTCGCAGTTCCTGCATGGAAGCACTTTCGGAATCCCACCGCTCATCCGCTCGTGGGTCGTGCGGCGTCGTGGGGCGACCTCCCGGTGGTCGCCATGGAGGCTGAGCGCGCGTTCACGCATCCGCGATACAAGGGCGGAGATGGCTGGAAGGTGGGCGACACCTACCTCGTGCGATCGACGTTATTCAGGCTCGAGGTGCTCCGTCTCGAAGACCTCTCCTGGGCCTACAAGAAGGTCACCACGCACCGCGTCAACCTCCTTCCCGTCGCGAAGACGCATCAGGCGATCCTGATGTTCCCCGACGCACGTGCCGTGATACCGGGCGGTAAGAATCGCGTCGATGAGATCCTCTCGTTCGTCCAGCAGCGGGTGCCTTGGGCGGCGTTCGGGTACAGCCGTGAGCTGGTCAAGCACTTCGAGAAGCGGACCCCGGAGTTCCTTCGCGCGGTCGAGGAGCGACGGGCACAATGGAAACAACAGGAGCGACTTGCCCCCCGCCGGCCGCCCGCCGCTCCAGCACTGGTGGACGTCGCGACGTTGCGCGCCGGCTTGCGCTCACCGGACCCCGGCGTTCGCGAGCGCTCGGCCTCCACGCTGGGCGATCGAGGCGCCGCCGCGTTCGAGGCGCTCCCGGAGCTCGAACAGCTGCTGCGGGATCCCGTGCGCCAGGTGCGGATGCGCGCGAAATGGGCGATCGAGACCATCCAACGCAAGCATGCCGCGGAGCGGTGACGCCGTGCGCTGTTGCCCGGCCGCAAGACGAACTGGCGTACGGTTTGGAACGATGTAATCGAAGGTCCTTTTTCCAGAATCGGACCTTGCGCCGCGCTCACTCTCCCCTGCCACCAGCCTCTGGAACCGCGGATTCCCGCGCAACGGATCGAAATTGGGATCGATCCTTAGCCAGCCGCGTGAGAGGTAGTAGGGGATCTTGAGCAGCGGCTCGAGCAGATCGAGCGCCTTGTCATGTTCGCCGACGAGCACATAGATCCGCACCAATTGGTGCTGGCCATATGGGCCGAAGAGTGCATCCTTGGAGATCGGCAACATCGCTACGGCGCGCTGTCCTTCCTGTATAGCCTCCGCTTTCCGGCCCAGATAGGCCAGCGACAGACCGCGGAAGAGATGGCGCTGGTCGTTCTCCGGCGATTCGCGGATCTGCTGCTCAAAGGCGATTCGTGCTGAATCCGCGAAGATTTGTGCGCGGGGTGATCGCCCCGAAGCCAGTACGTCTGCGCCAGAACAATACCCCACGTGCCTCGGTCTCCATCCCACGCGCCTGGAGTGAGTTGAAGCAACAGCGCCTGCTGGCCTTCATCCAGCACCCATGAAAGATCCCAAGCCTGCGCAAAAAATGCCGCACGTGTGGCGGGCTCTATCTCCTTGGCCGCTCGAGCGATGACCGCTCGTGCTCCCTCCAGGTCGCCTTGCGCAAGCGCGACCATCACCTTGTCTTCGACTACGCGAGGTTCGCTGGGGCGAGCGTGAACGCGCGGTCGGCCGCTTGCCCCGCGTCGTGGTAACGCCTGAGCGAAAGCAGCGCCCAAGTAAGGCCGCCTCCACTGGCGAAAATCGAGCGGGGGTCAAGCCTCTGAGCCTGCTTCAAATGGCCCAATGCGGCCTCCCAGCGGCCGAGCGATTGTTCGGGTAGTGCCATCGCATTCAGGAGCGAGGCGTCATTCGGCGCGACCTTCTGCCCTCGGTCGAATTCCTCGACTGCACGCGCATAGTCCCCGAGGACATGGTAGACGTAGGTACCCATCGCGAGATGTCCGTGGGCGCGGTTCGGGGCCAGCGCCCGCGCGGCGGCGCGGCGCGCCTGCTCAGCCTCGGCTGGGGTCGGGATGCTGTTGAAGTAGAGGATCGAATGTGCCCGGGAGAGCTGCACCCAGGCCTGCGCGAAACCGGAATCGAGCGCGATGGCCTGCACGTAGTAGGCCGCTGCCCGACGAAGCGTCGGGGGGTCGGATGCACCCAGACTCTGTTCAGGTAGGCATCGTAGGCGGCCAAGTTCTCCGTCGAACGTTGCGCCAACTGCTGTCGGGTCCGCCACGCGGCTCCCGATGTCCGCATAGACCTGGAACACGCCAGCCAGCGAATCCGCGGTCACGACGGCGGCGAACCCGCGCTGCCATCTGACCCGCGGCGCACCGCGGCGCCGCACCTCCACCAACTCCGCGCCCACGTACAGGTTGCGCGCGCCGCCGGGCGGTTTCTCCCACCGTACCGTGGCCGTCAGCAGATAGCGCACTCCCAGCTCCTGCGCGATCTGCTGAGGGGGCTTCGTGGTTCGTTTGTACGGGGTTGAGCTGCCGCGGGCAATGACCTCCACGCCGGGCAGCATCGCCAGCCGTCCTCGGACTTCGTCGGTGATTCCATCGGGGATGTGCTCGTCTTCCGCGGCGCCGAGATTCTCGAACGGCAGCACTGCCAGAAGTTTCGCGCCCGATGGGTCGTCCCCCCCGCGCGATTGCCGCCAGGCGAACAGCACCCCGACGCCCAGCAGAAAGCCGAAGGCGAGCATCGCAAACAACGGTCGCCGCGTGATGGCGCGAAGGACCGGGTGCCCGACTGCCTCGGGCCTCGCAACTGGCTGAGAGTCCTTGGTGGCGCCCCGGAGAACCGAGTCCACGGCCCGGCCGAACTCAGCCGCGCTGGGCGTAGCGGTCCGCGGCCGTCCGCGCCATCGCCTTGGCGATCACCCCATCCACCGCCTCGGGCACCGCGAGCCGCATCGGATGAAGCGGCCGCGGCGACTCGGTCAGCGCCCGAGCGATGACGGCCTGCGGCGTGGGCCCCGTGTAGGGCGCCTCTCCCGCCAGCATCTCGAACAGCACGCACCCTAGCGCGTACACGTCGGTGCGCCCATCCACCTCGCGGGCGGCACTCGCCTGCTCCGGGCTCATGTACGCCGGCGTCCCGATCGCGATCCCGCTCCCCGTCAGGGGACCTGGCCCCCACCCAGGGCGCGCGCGATGCCGAAGTCGGCCACCAGCGCATGGCGCTCGGTCAGCAGGATGTTCTCCGGCTTCACGTCCCGGTGGACCACCCCATGGCGGTGCGCGTAATCGAGAGCCTCCGCCGCCTCGCGCGCGATCCGCAGCGCATCCTCGAGCGGTAGCTGCTTCTCCCGCGCAAGCCGGTGGCGCAGCGATTCCCCCTCCACCAACGGCATCGTGAACCACAAGTTCCCCGCGGTCTCGCCCGAGTCGTGCACCGAGAGGATGTGGGGATGTTGCAGCCGTGCGGCGATCTTGATCTCGCGCTCGAATCGCTCGGTGCCGAGCGCGGCGGCCAGCTCCGGGTGAAGCACCTTGAGCGCGACGAGCCGGTCGTGCTTGCGGTCATGGGCGACGTACACCGTCGCCATGCCCCCCGCCCAAAAAGGCCCCCTGCGCATCGGCGGCGGCGAGCAGGGCCTCGACCTCTCGCCGCAGGGCGTCGCCACCGCGACACGTCGCGTCGAGAAACGGGAAGCCGAGACGGAACCCGTGGTGAGCTCGAATAGCTGGGTTGGACTCACGACAGAACGCACAACACGGGGCGCAGACGAAGAGAAAGCCCCCCTACGGCTGGACTGATTCCGGGGCCCCGGGCAGCTTGACGCCGTCGGCGCTTCTGGGCCGCTCCAGTCCGACGAGAACACGGAACTGGTAGAAATCCACGAGCCGCGAGAACCTCGGATCGTCGGCAATCGTGGCGCGCAATGTGGGCTCTTCGGAGATCAGTTGCTCCAAATGACGCCACGGACCCCTCCACCCCCACTGCCGGACTTCGAGACCCGCTTCGAGCATCCTGGCGTCGCGCCTGAGCCACAGAGGGTCTGGGGAAAGCACCGGCGGGAACCGATCTCCCCTCATAAGCACTGGGAGGACACCAGCGAATGCTGAGGCCTCGAATCCAGTGAGGCTCGTTTGCGTCAAGAGCTGAGATGCCCGCGCTAGTTGCCCTTGTTCTGCGGCCGCCGCAGCGGCGTCGATTTGTCGGGTGATCCTCCTGCCCAGATTGAGCGCCCACTGGGCAAGATAGGCAGTCTCCCCGACTGCATGGCCTCCTCGAGTGAACCGGTCGCCCACGGCTGCGGTGTCGGAATCCCTCGCATGACGATCGACAATCGCGAGCACAGCCGCAAGCCGGACGTACCGGCTCGGAGACTCGAGCCCCCGCACGACCGCAGAGTCCGGATGGCCAAGGTACGATGCACGCAATCCCCGAAAGGCCTCGGTTAGCACGCTCAGGTCAGTCGTGGTGATCGCGCCGGTCTCGAGCAACGCTCGGTAGAATCGCGACACGTTCGCGGTGTCGAAGGCCTGGATCACGCGGGCGGCGTAGACCCTGTGTGAATCATCTCCCGTATCGAACGCACGCCGAACAGCATTCGTCACTCGGGTTGGCGAGGCAGTCTGCAACCTGAGCGCCTGGCTCACCGCCCAACGGACGGCGACGTCCGAATCCGCGAGGGACGCGACGAGACGCGCCACCGTCGTGTCGTCATCATACCAACGCAGGGCGCGCAGCGCGGCGGCTCGCACAGCCACCGGGGGACGAGTGTCGAGGAGACCCAGGAGGAACGATCGGACATTCGCCCCCGCGAACCACATGAACGCACCTACTGCAGTCGCCCGTGTCTCATCTGCCTCCGTCGAGTCGAATGCTACCGCTGCGGCCGTTGCGAGGCCATCCAGACGACCACGCCGCGCGAGGATTTCCGCGCTCTCTGCTCGAAGAGCCTTCGACGAATCTCCTAGTCCACGCAGGACAAACGGAATCGCTTGCGCGTCGGGCACCGCATCGAGGTTCTGGAGAATGCTGGATGCGCCCCAGGGATTGGTTTCGATCAGCGAACCGCTGGAGAGGATTCGGTCGATAACCGGCAGCGCCGCGCGGCCACCCATGGCATAGACAGCCCTCAACACGACGGGACGCCGTCTCGGGTCTGAGCGAGCAACGGACTCGAGCAACGCCATGTCTGCCGGACCGCCACATTGCCGGACGATCTCGATGGCCTGGTCCGCCGCGTCGCCGAGATCCTGGTCTCGCACCAGCCGGCGAGAAACGGGGAGCTCGGAGCAGCCCCCAGCCATGGCCAGCGCCACAACGGCCGCTTGCCGTCGTCCGGGATCAGCATCACGAAGGAACGGAGCCAGGAGAGGCGTTGTCTCGTCCGAGCCCAGTCGGCCGAGCAATGCGAGACCATCGCTGATGGTGCGCGAGCTGGCGAGCAGCGGCCCCATGTACTGAGCCGTGGACTCTGCAGGAAGCTCGACGAGCAAGGGTACGAGAGGAGCCGCGCGATCTGAGAGCCCATTGATAGTGAACGAAGGCGTGCCAGGACGAATGGCGTGCGCTACGGCGGCTCCCCGAATCGCCGGGCCGCCCAGACCGGAATGCGCCAGAAACGTCGTGAGCGAATCCAGCGCCAGAACATCCTGCTGCGAAGGGCTGTGATACAAGGCCAGTGCCTCAACGACAGCGCTGTCGGACCGATACAACACCAGTCGCTTCACCTGCTCCGCTGGCTTGAGCATCTCGAAGATCTTACGCTCGGCCGCGATGTCCGACCCGAACATCAGCCCGGCCTTGATTGCGTCTCGGTGCTTGAGCTGGAGCTGGTCGAGTGCAAAGTCGGTTTCGTATCGCAACCGCGGGAACCCGAACAGCCGATCGAACCACCAGCGGGCAGGCGAACCACGATACAGCAGAATCGTCTCGATCCTGACGTTCACGGGCTGCCCGTACTCGACTTGGCGAAGCTCCCGATCCGCGGACTGGACAAATTGATGGTGACGGAGGTAGTTCAAGCGCGATATCGCTCCGACGATGGCGAGCGCCGCCACGGCGGCCGACGTCGCCAACGCCACGAGTTTGCGCCGCCACTGGTGCGCCTCTCCGCTGGCCTTGAGGACTTGGACCTCCTCCTTGTTGAGATTGAGATCGGCCTCGTGCGCGCGGACCAACCGCACCTGGGCGGAGGGCATCAGCACGCGAAGGTGCCTGTGGTTGCGAACCGCCTGCTCGAGGAGCTCACGCACCTTCTTTACCTCACGCTCCTTCCCCGACAGCCACCCCCGGATCTCCTCGACCAGGTACTCGTGCGTGAGCTCATACCAATAGCCATCCTCGCGTTGCAGGCGCCGGACAAGGCGACGCTCCGACAGTTCAGCGAGGCACACCGTGATCTGCTCGGGCGCGGCACCAGCACGGCGACCGATGTCCTCGACTCTCGTGACCGTCTTCGTTTCCTCTGACGTTACCAAGTGCTTGAGGATATCTCGTGTCAGCCGCCGTTCCTCGGGCGGTAGCTCGTTGAGCACCCGCTCGAGATAGCGAGCCAGTATGCGGCGTGCTTCACCCAGCTCGCGGTACGCCTTGAGTCCGATGACCTTGTCGTCGGGCGACAGCGAGTCGTACAGCATGTCGCACACGATCTGAAGCTGCGGCGGGTCGATCCCCTCGAGCGCCAGGTCACTGACGAGGCGGTCTTGGAGCTGCGGTTCCACGTCCAGGCCGAATAGTCTGGCTGGCGCGACAATGGCTTCGCGAGCCGACGCCTCGCCCAACGGCTCGAGCCGGAACTCGTTGTGGAAAATGCCGGGGATCTGCTGTCGGAATTCCGCCAACCGGGGGAGGTAGTCTTCGCGCAGTGCGAACACGAAGCGGACGCGGCCCCCCGACGCCGCCAGGCACCGCTGCACCGTTTGAGCGAAACGCCGTCGATACTCGTGGTCGTAGCGGATGAAGATCTCCTCGAGCTGGTCGAGGAAGACCACGAGCGGTCGGCCGATTCGCCCGGCCAGCTGTGGCAGTAGCAGCTCCAGCGCGTCCGTCTGCTCCAAGCCGGCGCCTGCCGATCCGGTGGCGTGTAGTACCGCCAGTCGGATCGCTCCTTCGGGATCGTCGTACACCCGCGCGTAGGCGGGCACGTAGCCATCCCGTTTCAGGCGAGGCATGAGTCCAGCATGTATCAGCGACGTCTTGCCGCTGCCTGATGGCGCGTAAAGCACGTTGAGGGGGTGCGCGTGGATCTTGCTGCACAGCGTCCGAATCTCCGGCGTGCGTCCGAAGAAGATCCGCTCGTCATTCTCTTCGTAGTAGTTCAAGAACTTGTAGGGCCGGCTCGGGAGGGGTGACGCTACTGCACTCTCGGCGCTAGTCTCGCCTTCCTGCTTCAGGAGCGCAGCGAGGCGATCCAGGAACTCCGCGGGGTCCACTCCAACTAGGCGCAGTCCCTTCCGCTCACTCCATCTTAGACCTACACTTTGCACGCTCCCACCTACCAAGTAACAACTCCCACGCCCAGCAGGGCGGAGGCGCATGACCTGCGAGTACAGGTGCCGGAAGGTCTCGTCGCCGATGTCGTAGCCGAGGAAGACTAGAGTACGAGTGGCGAGGATCGCTTTTAAGGCATCCGCCATCCTATCGAACCGGTCGAAGAACTCCCACAGGTCATCCTCGGTCACAATCACCGAGTCCTCCTGGTCGAGGCTACCGAACAGGCGGACAATAAGATCCGTCGCCGACGCATCGTCCGAGATGCTTCGGCAATCGACAACGCGCCGAAGAGTGCGACCGCCGCGGGCCAGTTCTGTTTCGAGCAGGTGATCGAATCCGGTGCTCACCACGACGGGGAAGTGAACATCCGCCATGCGCTCGATTACGCGCAGGGGCCACAGTTGAGGATCCCCAATCGCTTCTCGCAGCGCTGCCAGCATTTGCTGTCGGCCGCGTTCCATCTCGAGTTGTTGCGTCACCTGGGGGAGGCGCTGCCCCGCTGCGGGGCCTCTCAGCCGTCGCAGCAATGCCGCGCACAGCGCGTGCTCCGGCGTCAGGGAGGAGCCAGTGCTCGCAACCACGGGCATGCTCATGCCGATGAACAGCACGCACTCTGATCGACTGACCGCGGCCGCTATTTCTCGGAGAGCCGGGTCCTCCCCCGGCGTCGCCTCGGTGGCGTGTCCGCTCGGCTCTGCCTCCAACACGGCTGCGAATGCCGCCATGCTGTTCCATCGGTGAGTTGGGTTCTTCTCCAGGCAACGCATCACTGCGGCTGCGATGGCGCGCGGCACGTCGGGCCGCATCTCCGCGAGATTCGGCACCGGAGCCGTGATGTGTTGGATCATCACTTCCCGGCTCGTGACCCCTTCGAACGGCAACCGCCCCGTGAGGAGCCGAAACCCGATGATCCCCAGGGAATAGATGTCCGCGCGATGATCGATCGACTCCGCTCCCGCGGCTTGCTCCGGGCTCATGTACTGCGGCGTGCCGGCGATCAGTCCGCTACCGGTGATCGTCGTGTGTCCGGCGCGCATCGCCTTGGCAATGCCGAAATCGGTGAGCAAGACACCCCGGGACGGGCCCTCCAGTAGGATGTTCGCCGGCTTGATGTCCCGGTGGACTATGCCGGCCTGGTGTGCGGCGTCGAGGGCACGCGCGGCGGCGGCCAGCATGCGCCGAGCTTCCTCGACAGAAAGCTGACGCTCCCGATCGAGCAGCGCCTCGAGGCTCTCGCCCTCGATTAGGGGCATGATCATGAAGGCGAGGCCATCACCCTCCCCCACCGAATAAATCGGTACGATGTTCGAGTGCCGGAGTTTGGCCGCAGCCTTTGCCTCGAACTCGAACTGTTCGACCAGGGAATGTGTCGGCAACAGATCATGGCGCAGCGCCTTGACCGCCACCTGGCGTTCCAGGCGCACATCCCAGGCGCTGTAGACGGTGCCGAATCCGCCTCGACCGATGACTTCGCGGAGCTCATACGCCTTGCCTAGCGCGCGCTGGAGCCGCAGAACGTGCTCGCGCTCGGGGGTATCGTCGGTGAGCGCAGTGCGAATCTCACCGGTTTCCCGGCTGACCTCGGTCGGCGTGGCTGCTCCGCACCCAGGACAGAACGCGGCTTCTCGGGGGAGCGGCGTTCTGCAACTCTGACAAGTCGCAAGAGGTGGGGATGTGGACAGATGCGGCTCACTGGCGTCGGCAGCGGTGAGCAAGGACTCGAGCTCGGTACGAAGTGTGGCATCGGTGCCGCACGCGCGGTCCAGGAAGCCCGCCCGGTCGACCGCCGGGAGCGCGCGCGCTGCGGCGAAGACCTCCTTGACCCGCTGCCAGGCCTCGGGCGTCATGCGCTTGCCAGCTCGCGCCGCAGCCACGCGCGCGCCATCGCCCACTCTCGCTTGACCGTGGCCGGCGAGATGCCGAGCACCTGCGCGGTCTCCTCGATCCCGAGACCCGTGAAGTAGCGCAGCTCCACGACCTTCGCCTGCTGCGGATCGAGTGCCGCCAACCGGCTCAGCGCTTCATCCAACTCGATCACGTCCACCCCGCGTTCCGCGGCCGCCACCGTCGCATCCTCGAGCGTCACCTGGATCCCTGCGCCCCCCCGCTTGACCGCCTGCTTGCTCCGGGCGTGATCGATCAGCACGCGCCGCATCATCTGCGCGGCGACGCCGAAGAACTGCGCGCGATTCTGCCAATCTGCCTGTCGCTGATCCACGAGCCGGAGATACGCCTCGTGCACCACACCCGTGGTCTGCAGGGTGTGGCCGGGTCGCTCGCGGCGGAGGTACCGGCTCGCCTGCCGGCGCAGCTCCTCGTACACGATCGGAATCAACCGGTCGAGGGCAGCCGAGTCGCCACGTCCCCAGGCCTGAAGGAGATCGGTGACGTGGTGAGAGGAACTCGGCACTGGAGATCCTGGTTTCCGGGTGACTAGCTCTTTGACGATACACGCCCGCCAGGAAGCGTCAAGCGGAAATGCTTACACGGCAATCACATGTAGTTGCCCGTCCTGCACGTTACTGTTTGGAAGGCAGGGATGCTCATGATCCTATGTGGCTGTAAGCGGAGGCGACACGTCAGGAGAATGCACTCGCGCGCTGGCTCGCGAGAACGCATTCTTGTTACCCCCTTTTCGTTTTCTCTGGCAAGGGATACGAGCCATGACGGGCATAAAAGAAGGCCGAACTGGCGATCATGCAAAGGCTGGCCCCCTTGAAGCATTGGCATACCTCGTCCCGACACTGCTCATCGCGGCGATTCTAGCCCGCGCCGCTTGGGTACGGACGCTGGGGGAAGGAACCTCGATTGCCGGGGCGATTGGCGCGGCGAGTGCCTATGTGATCATCCCACTGATCGTCTACGCTATAGCGGGACGAAAGGGGCGGACGCGCGGAGCGCGCTTCGCGTTTTGGACGACCGTCGTCATGTTGTTGGTGTCGCTGTTGGAGGCATCGAAGCGGGTTGCTTCGCAGACCGTGACACGGACTGAGCGCGCGGAACTCGTGAGCGTGACCGAAGGCGAGCGCGCCGGGCTTGAGATCGGGCCAGATACAATTCGCCACACAGCGTTCATGTTCTCGCTGCCGGCGCCCGGCCCGAGGTTCGAACGCGACAATGCTACACAGCGTCGTGTCGACTCTGTCATGGCCAGCTGCGCGGCGCTCCCGCTGTGGCATCCTGGGCACTCTCATCGCGCGATCGGGGCAGCGCGATCCCCATTCAGGCGATCAAGGTCGGCAGTTAGGGGGAGACCTCCTGGCGAAGCGGACTTCCGCACGTATGCCGCCGGCGTGCGAGGAGAATCAACCAGGATTCATCGACGAATCCTCCTCGACAGCCTCGTTTGGCGTGCTAGGGACGGGGAATTCCGGCTCGAAACAGAGAGCGCAGAGGGTGTGTACCTGCAGTCCCGTTGCCTGCAAAGACCATGGAATACCGGCGGGCTCATCGTGTGCCGTCCACACCGTCGGTCACGACCGACGGGACCTCGAGTTCGTCCGCAGCGGGCTGGCGTTCTTCAGCCCCTGAACCTGCCGCCACAAACTGGTTGACAGCTTCGCGGCTGCCACTGGGATGTACGGATTCCTCCATCCCAATGGCGCCGGCAAGACAACCACCATCCGGCTCATGCTCGGACTGCTCCGCCCGCCACGCGCGAACCTAGTTCAGGCCGGTCGCAGCATGGCTCAGCGGGTCCGCTTTGGACTGCGCCTGCCTTAGATCTCGCGGGACCCGCTTCCGAGGTGGGGCATGCGTAAGAACGTGATCGGGAGGAGCGGCGGCGTGGCATGGTGGCGGCCGTCCGCCAGGGCGACTCGCTGCGCATGGTGGCGCGGCGATGCCGCGTGAGTTTGTCGACGGTGCAGTGGTGGGTCCGCCGCGCGGGTGGGCGGCCGTTGGACCAGGTCGACTGGTCGGACCAGCCACGGCGCCCCCATGACCGCGACCTGTACGTGCATGGGATGCGCTCCTTCGGATGGGCGTTCGGTCAATCTAGCGCGCGTGGTGCCAATAGTGGTGCCAAAACTCTCGTTGCTGGTCGTCGCTGGCCGTCGCTCGCGTCGCGTAACTCGTTGAAAACGCTACGGCCAGCGCTCGGGTGCGCTGGCCGTGCGGGATTACGAATCGAGAGCTCTACCACTGAGCTAGGGTGGCGGTGTTGTGCCGGAACGACTTACGTCGAGACTCCTACACGCTGGTGCCGGGAATGGTGACGCCAGCGTCCCGGACGAGCCCAAAGTTAGTGGAACCCTTCTCGGTTCGGTACTCCACTCCGTCGAGCCTCACCCGCGCTCACTCAGCTCCTTCAGCAGGCCATCGACATTAGCACGGAGCCGAGGGAGGTCCTCGCAGACACTTCGCCAGATCAGGTCATGATTCACCACGGCGTACCCGTGAATGAGGATGTTTCGCAACCCAACGATCTGGCGGAGATGCGGTATTCGGGACGCGGTCTCGGGCGCTGACCTGTCGAGCTGATTCAGCGCTTCGCCGATGCTCTCGAGTTGGCGCTCAACGGCCGAATGCAGCAACGCGTCCCCCGAGTACTCCTGCTGGGTCTTGCCGCGAATGAACGCGGCGATGTTGTCGGCGGCCTAGCGAACGTCCCAGAGAAACCCGCGCGGATCACGCGGCATACACCGGAGTGCGATGCCGGGCTATGTCCGCACGGACGCACGGATTCCTCACGGCGTCCGGCATCACCAGGTCGACCGGCCGACCCAGTGGCGCTTCGAGCTCGCCTTTCAGGCCGAAGTACGCGTCCAGGCCTGGCCCCTCCCCATCGTCCACGAATTCAACGAGGAAATCCACGTCGCTCCGCCCCTCCTCGAAGTCGCCGCGCGCAGCGGATCCGAAGAGGTCGAGCCGGCGCGCCCCGAAGCGCTGGCACAGCTCGGCGATGCGAGCGCGCTGGTCGTCCGTCATCAGGTACATACACAGAATACTCAACGGCCGAGAGTGAAACTGCAAGCAAACCGGCCTGGGTCGTGGTGCCAATGGTGGTGTCAGACGTTCCATCGCCCATCGTCGCAGGCAGTCGCACTCATCGCCGCCGACTGCTGCAATGCAACGGTCAGCGCTGCCAGGCGCTGGCCGTGCGGGATTACGAATCGAGAGCTCTACCACTGAGCTACGGTGGCCGAAGGCAACTAAGTTAGCGGCGTGCGTCCGCGCGCGGTACTACAGCGACGCCTTGGACTTGCGCCCGATCCGCCGGATGCGCCGAATGCTCTTGGCGGCCGGCGAACGCTGTGCGTGGTAGAGGTCCCATGCCAACTGGAGGTTGAGCCAGAACTGCGCCTCCATCCCGAACAGACGCTCCAGCCGCAGCGCCGTGTCCGGCGTGACACCCCGCTTGCCATGCACGAGCTCGTTGACCCGCGGGTAGGAGACCCCCAGCTTGGCAGCCAGCGCGGTCTGACTTAAGCCGAGCGGCTTGAGAAACTCCTCCTCGAGCATTTCGCCCGGATGCGTCGGTGCGCCATCTGTCGGAACCCGTATCATGCGTTGCTCCCCTTTTCGGAAGGTCAATGGTAGTCCGTGATCTCGACCTGACTCGGTCCCTCGTCGGTCCACACGAAACAGATCCGGTACTGATCGTTGATCCGGACGCTGTGCTGCCCCTTCCGATCCTTGCCAAGCGCTTCCAGGTGGTTGCCAGGAGGTATCCGGAGCGACGCGAGCGAAACGGCGGCGTTTATCTGGTCCAGCTTGCGTTCCGCGGTGCGTCGCAACTGCTCGGGACACGTTCGGCGCGCCGCCTTGGTGCGGCGCCGGTTGAAGACGTCCTCCGTTCCCCGATCAGAGAACGAGCGAATCATGTGCGCCGACCGCAGTCACTTGACACTACTATAACGGATACCGTTATACGTGTCAAGCAGACAGACCCCTCCCGCCCGCGGGCACGTCGCGCCCACGACCTCCATGACTTCGTGGTGCCAATGGTGGTACCAGATGTTTCGTCGCCCACCGTCGCTGGCGGTCGGGTTTGTCACCGCGCGCCGCCAACACACGACGGCCAGCGCTGGCGGGCGCTGGCCGTGCGCGATTACGCATCGAGAGCTCTACCACTGAGCTACGGTGGCGCGTTACTGCGACATTGGGCATCCGGATTCCTGATCAGCTCGTCTGCGGTCGCGCGTACCTTGGGGAAAACCTCGTGGATGGCTCGCCAGATTGACGGGGCGCACCGGTTGCCGCTCGCGCGGGCCGGCGCGCGATTCGTCGAGCGCACGTAGAACGAGGGGAGCATCAGGGATCGGAAGGGCGCCGCCCGATCATGGGACCGGATGCACGACGTTTCACAGTACGTCGACAGAACGGATTCGTGGCGCTACGTTACCCGTCAGGAGGCTGCTGCTCGCTTCCGTTCTCGCCGGCGATCCACGGCCTCCCTGGGGGGAGGTGGCCATGACGCAGAAGCCGATCTGGATGCTGGCTCTCGCCAGCTCGCTCGCTCTAGCCCAGGTTCCCATCGTGTCTGGCCAGGCCCAGGCGATTCGCGAGCTCCGTCCCAATCTCGTGCATGGCCAGCTCCTCGGCCGCGGCATCCTGTATACGCTGAATTACGAGCGGTACTTCAGCGCCAGAATCGGAGCGGGCGTGGGGCTCATGGCCATTGCATCGTCTGACGCCACCTTCACACTGATCCCCGTATTCTTGTCACTGAATCCCGTGGGCGACATCCACAGTCTCTATGTTTCACCAGGGGCGGTCTTCGTGGCGGCTGGGAGCCCGAGCCAGGGAGATTTCACCAGCACCGTTTTCGGTGCCCTAGAGATCGGCTACCAATACCAGTCCGCGAGTGGGTTCATGATCCGACCGGGGTTCGACATCCTCTTCGCGGGAGGCGGCTTCCTCGTCTGGCCGGGCTTTTCCATCGGCGCAAGCTTCTAGACCCCACGCTCCGTCGCTGGCGGATCCCACGCGGTCCGCAACCATCAGAACCAGCGGCTGAGCCAGCGCCGCTCGAACAGAACCTTGCCCCAACGCCACCAACGCCTGGGCCTCCGCAGCGTCACCTCGGGCGTCGGTTCAGCGTAGAAGTTGCCCGCGCCGAGTCCCGCGCGGCCGTCCCCCGTTTCGAGGAAACACTTGCCATAGCCGTCGAACACCCGCCGCCCGCCGCGCCCCGTCCACTCGGCGGCCAGGTTCGCCGCGACCACCTCGGCCTGCGCGTGCGCGAACACCCCGGCCTTGGGAAGCGGCTTGCCCATCGCCAGGGGCACCGCGGTGACATCGCCGATGGCGTACACACCCGGGAATCGAGTGATGAACGTGGCGCGATCGACGCTCACCCAGCCGCCCTCCCCTGCGAGACCCGCCCTGCGGACGACCGCCGGCGCGCGATGGGGAGGCACATATGCGAGGAGATCGTACTGGGCATGCGTTCCGTCGCTGAAGGTGAGCCGCCGTGCCGCGGGGTCGACGGAGACGACCTGGTGCTCCGGGTGGTAGCCGATCCCCTTCTGCTCCACCATCATCCGGACCGCCGCGGACACCTGCGGTCCCGCGACTCCCATGGGCCCGGGCTCCGCGGCATGGATGTCGACCTGGGCCTGATGTCGAACCCCCCGGCGTCTGAGCGTGTACTCGATGAGCATCGCGGCCTCGTAGGGGGCCGCCGGACACTTGTAGGCGGGCGCCGCCGTGAGCACGACGACCTTGCCCCCCGCGAATCGCGCGAGGGCGTCCCGCAGGGCCGCCGCACCCTCGAGCGTGTACAGGTTGTGCCCCGCCTGAACCAGTCCGGGGACGGTGTCGGGTGCCAGCTCGGCCCCGAGCGCGATGACCACGGCGTCGCCCGTGAACTCCCGACCTCCCGCGCGCACCGCGCGTCGCTCGGCGTCGATCTGCTCGATCTCCGCGACGACGACGTCGATGCCCTTGCGCGCGAGACGGGACAGTGGGCGCTGAATGCGCTCCGGTCGCCGGTCCCCGATCGCGACCCAGAGCAGTGACGGCTGAAACAGGTGCTCCGCGGCGCGATCGATCAGCACTACCCGGTGGGAACCCGGGAGCCGCCGTCGGAGAAGGCTCGCCGCAACCAGCCCACCCACTCCCCCACCGAGCACGACTACCGTCTTCGTCGGTGACATCCGTGCGCTCCCCGTCAGAACACGACGACCTTGTCGGCCCACAGCGCCCAATCCGCCAGCTCCTCGAGCGAGCTGCGGCGAGTGCCCTCGACGAGCTCCGCATCGGTCAGCCCGCGGGCATCCATGCAGGACCCGCAGGCGCCGACGGCGGCGCCCTGGAGGAGGGGGACCCGCAGCATGCGCTCGAGGTGGTAATAGCCCTGCGGGACTTTCTGTCCGGCCTTGGCGCAGGCGGCCGCGTCCCCCATGAGGAAGACTCGCACCGTCGTGCCCTCGCGCTTGGCGAGCGAGCCGGCGAGCCGCAGGCCGTTGTACGAGCGCTCGGTGCCGTATGGAGGATCGTTGAGGATGAGGAGGACGTTCATCGAGCGGCCCCTTTGCTCCCGACCGCATGCTCCGCGAGTTGGGCGTCCCGGGCGAGCCGGTCCAGCAGGACTTCACGCATCAAGCGAAAGGCCGTGAGGATGCGGGCGTCGCCAATCCGGTAGAAGGTGTAACGCCGCTCGCGACGTGCGGTCACCACCCCGGCCTCGCGCATGGCGGCGAGATGTTGGGAGACGTTGCCGGCCGAGGTTCCTACGGCTTCAACCAGGTCGGTGACGCTCCGCTCACCGCTCCGCAGTGCCTCGATCATCCCCAGGCGGGTGGGGTGCGCGAGCACGCGACACGTTGCCGCGTGCAGCTCGAAGAGTCGACGCTCCGCGGCCGCCTTACCAACGCGTGCAGCCATATTGTCAGTTTCTCATTTCAGTGACTACTAAAACATAGCCCGGCGAGCAGACAAGGGCTACGCCGGCGACGCGGATCGGGCTCCGTCGCCTGGGATCGGGCCCGACCGGCCAGGGCCCCGGCCGACACCCGGCCAACCCAACTCGCGGCCACAACACGTGATCCAGCCCGTGGCACCGGGTACCGGGCGGTCGCATATTCCCGGGGTGACCGAGATCGAGCGCTTCTTCGCGCCCATCCGCGCCAACACCATCGGACACGACCAGACGTTCCGGTCGCCCTATGGCGAGCAGCGGATCGTCTACGCCGATTGGACGGCGAGCGGTCGCCTGTATGGGCCGATCGAGCGGCGCATGGCGCAGGAATTCGGCCCGTTCGTGGGCAACACCCACTCCGAATCGAGCGTCACCGGGACCGCCATGACGCTCGCGTACCTCGAAGCGCAGCGCATCCTGAAGGCCCACGTGAACGCGGGCCCCGACGACCTGATCATCACCTGCGGCGCCGGCATGACCGCGGCCGCCAACAAGCTGCAGCGGATTCTCGGCCTCAAGGTGCCCGAGGGGCTCCGCCACCGCGTGCGCCTGCCCGAGGCCGAGCGGCCCGTCGTGCTCGTGACCCACATGGAGCACCACTCCAACCACACGTCGTGGCAGGAGACGGTTGCCGACGTCGTGGTCGTCCCTCCGGACGCCGCGGGCGTGGTCGACCTCGAGGCGCTGGGGGGGCTGCTCCGTCGCTACGGTCACCGCCCGCTCCTGATCGGCGCGTTCACCGCCTGCTCGAACGTGACGGGCATCTTCACGCCCGTTCCCGCCATGGCGCGCCTCGTGCACCAGGCCGGCGGCGTGGTGGTCGTGGACTACGCGGCCTCCGCGCCGTACGCCCCGATCGACATGCACCCGGCGGACCCGGAGGAGCGGCTCGACGCCGTGCTCTTCTCGCCGCACAAGTTCCTCGGCGGACCGGGCTCGGCGGGGGTGCTGATCTTCAACCAGCGTCTGTACCGCAACAGCGTACCCGACGACGCGGGCGGCGGGACCGTCACGTGGACCAATCCCTGGGGACAGTACCATTTCCGCGACGAAATCGAAGCGCGGGAGGACGCGGGCACGCCGGGCTTCCTGCAAGCGATCCGCGCGGCGCTCGCGGTGCGACTCAAGGAGCGCATGGGGGTCGACCACCTCATGCGGGCCGAGCACGAGATCGTCCCCGCGGCGATGGATCGCCTCGGGACGATTCCCGGACTCCACCTGCTCGCCGGCGAGAACCGACACCGCCTCGCGATGCTGTCTTTTTGGGTCGAGGGAATTCACTACAATCTGATGGTGCGCCTGCTCAACGACCGGTTCGGCGTCCAGGCCCGGGGGGGATGCTCCTGCGCCGGGACCTACGGCCACTTCCTGCTCAACGTCGATCCGGCGCACTCCAAGCGCATCACCGATCGGATCGATCAGGGCGACCTCTCCGAGAAACCGGGGTGGACCCGGCTCTCCTTCCACCCGAGCATGACCCGCGCGGACGTGGACCACGCCCTGGGCGCGGTGGAAGAGATCGTCCGGCACGCCGCCGCGTGGTCCCGCGACTACGTTTACTCACCCACCAGCAACGAGTTCACCCATCGCGCCGCCGACTCCAGCACGCGGGAGCGGGTCGCGGCCTGGTTCGCGCAGGACGACTAGCGCACCTCCGCGCGGGCGTTGTTCCGCTACTCGTCGATCTGAATCCGCGACGTCGCGCGCGACCACCGGCCGCTCGACCGCATCCCCTCGGCCGGCAGCCGCACGCGGAACACGGTCCGGCCGGGCCGAGACTCCACGTCGATCTCACCGTCGTGCCGCTCCAGCGTGCGCCGCACGATGTCCAGGCCCAGCCCCACCCCCTTCCCCACGTCCTTGGTGGAGAAGAAGGGATCGAAGATCCGCTCGCGGATCTCGGGCGCGATCCCGGGACCGTCGTCGGTCACCTCCACCACCACGCGCTTCCCCTCCCGGCGCGCCGCGACCGCGACGCGCCCGCCCGCCCCCACCGCATCGAGCGCGTTGTCCACCAGGTTCGCCCAGATCTGGTTCAGCTCGGCGCCCACCCCCTGGACCGCGGGCAGGTCCGGGTCCACGTCGGCCGTGAGACCCGCCTGCTTGGATGCCGCCTTGGAGCGCAGTACGATGATGGTGTCGCGCAGTCCCTGCCCGACGTCCACGGGCTCCGCCGCGGGCGAGCGATCCATCTGGGTGAACCCTTTCACCGCCGACACCAGATCGAAGACGCGAGACGCCCCGCGCTCGATCTGCTCGGTCAGGCTCCGGGTGGCGCAGCGGCTCGCGATCCACCGCACCGCGACGTCCAGCGCCGCGGCGGGCACGGCGCTCACCAGGCGCTCGAGCATCTCGAGGGTGACCGCCGTATCGACCAGCGCGGCCGCGACCTCCACGTCCGCGCCGTGCGCCGCGAGCCAGGCCGCCAGGCCCTCCTCGCGGTCCGCCCGCTCGACCGGCGACAGCGTGCCCACCGGCGCGGCGAGGCAGGCCGCCTGTAGGGCCTCCACGTCGGCCATTTGCCGGTCGGTCAGGCCCAGCGCCCCCAGGGTGCGCGCGGCCGCCTCGCCCTGGTCGAGCAGTGCGCCCAGCGCCTTGGCGCTCCGTACCATCGCCGAGGTGGGGTTGTTCAACTCGTGGGCCAACCCGGCGGCGAGCTTGCCCAGGGCCATCAGCTTCTCGTCCCGCAGGTCGGCCGAGGTGAAGTGGCGCGCCCGGTCCAGCATCACGTGCACCAGGATCGCCGTCACCTCGGGGCATTCCCGGATCATCGCGGGGAACTGCTCGCGCGCCACCATCCAGACGTCGGTGTCCTGCTCGGCCACGCCATCCCCGATGGCGACCGTGACTCGCGAGTACGGCAGCACCCCGCTGACCTCGCCGCCGTGCCACTCGGCGATCTTGCGACGGCCCCGCCCCCGGCTCACATAGAGCACGACGTGGCCCGTGAGCAGGACCATCAGCGAGTCGAGGGCGGCATCGCTCTGCTTGATGACGTAGTCGCCCGCCGCGAAGCGCCGCAGCGAGCCGCGCGCGGCGAGCCACTCGAGCTCGGCGAGCGGCGCCCCGCCGAGCGTGGCGTGGCCGCGCAGGCGCTGGACGATCGGTTGCTGCTGGGTCGCGGTCATGGTCCGATGTGGTGAAGGGCTACCCCGGGGCGCACCGCCACACGGTATCGTCGGCGGTGTCGCGGCGCCAGGCGGCGAACGTGACCGGCCGGGTCAGCGCTTCCCCGCGGGTGTAGCTTACGCATACCGCGAACCCGGGGATCCGGACCATGTGCAGGAACATCAAGACCCTGGCCAACTTCGAGCCCCCAGCCACGGACGAGGAAATCCGGGCCTCCGCCCTCCAGTTCGTGCGCAAGCTGAGCGGGGTCACCCGTCCGTCGCGCGCCAACGAGGCCGCGTTCAACACGGCGGTGGCCGAGGTCACCGCGACCGCCACCCGCTTGGTCGGCTCGCTCACGACCAGCGCGCCGCCGCGGAACCGGGAAGAGGAAGCGCGCAAGGCGCGCGAGCGCGCCGCGCGGCGGTTCGGCTAGGGCCGCGCGCCGGGACGCGTCGCCGCTACGGGCCCCCGGGGGCGATGGCGGTGTCGCCCGCCGCCGCCGGCGACCGCGGCGCGACGGGCATGCCCTCCCCCATGCGCTCCAGCCCCCCGACCACTACGATCTCGCCGGCCTCGACCCCGCTCAGGATCTCCACCGCGCCATCGGAGCGCGTCCCGAGCTGCACCACGCGGCGGCTCGCCTTGCCGTCCACGACGGCCCACACGACGTTGGCGGTCCGCAACGGTTGCACGGCATCTTCGCGCACGACGATGGCGCCCGTCCGCGTGGCGACGGCGAGCCGCGCCTCGATGAACATGCCCGCCTTGAGGAGCCGGCCCGGGTTGGGCGCCCGCCCCTTCACCACGATCGTGCGGGTTTCGGGCTGCACCACGGGATCGATGAAATCGACCCGCGCCCGGAACACGCGGCCCGGATGCGCGCCGACGGTGAACTCCACGGTCTGCCCGCGCCGCAGATCGGCCGCGTGCCGCTCGGGCACCTCGATCACCGCCCGCTGGGGATCCATGGTCTGCAGGGTGAGGAGCGGCGTCGCGGAGGTGACGTAGTCGCCCGTGCTCACGAACCGCTGGCCCACGACGCCGGCGAACGGGGCCCGCACGATGCTCCGCGCGATCTGCAGTTCGAGCACGGCCAGGGCGGCTTCGGCCCGCCGCGCCGCCGCCTCGGCCCGCTCCATGTCCGCCGGCGCGGCGGCCTGCTCGGCGCGCAGCCGGCGCACCCGCTCGAGTTGCTGGCGCGCCAGGTCGCGGTCCGCCGCCGCGCGCTCCGCTTCGGCACGCAGCAGCGCGTCGTCGATCCGGATGAGCGGCGTGCCCGCCGCCACCGCCTGGCCCTCCGCGAACAGCAGCTCGAGCACCCGCCCGGGCTCGTCCCCCCGGAGCTCGACCGCCTGTATCGCTTCGATCCGTCCCGTGGCGCGAACCGCGTCCACCACGCTGCGGTGGCGCGCGGTGTCCACGTCCACCGGCATGGGCGGCATCGCCCCGGGGGCGCCCCCCTCGGGACCCGCGGCCGCCGCCGTGCGGCCGAACAGGCCGAGGCCGCGGCCCCCGAAGTAGAGCACGGCGGCGATCGCCGCCACCGCCAGTACCGCCACCACGCGGCGCCGCGTGACCCACGGCGCGTATTCCCGATCTCGGTCCGTCCGCAACATATGGTTCTCGCCTCGATGAAGATGCGTGAGACTCACTCGAACACGCGGCGCCCGAGCAGCGCCTCGATCTGCGCCAGCGCCAGCCGCGCCGCGTAGCGCGCCTGGACCAGCGCCGCCTCGGCCTCCCCCAGCCCCACCTGGGCCTCGAGCAGATCGAGGATGGTCGTCGCCCCTTCGCGGTAGCGCGCGCCCTGCACGCGGTAGCTCTCCGTCGAGACCGACACGGCGACGAGCGCCAGCTCGACCCGCGCCTGGGCCGTCTGATAGCCGCGGTAGGCCCGGGTCATGTCCTCGGCGGTGGCCCGCTCGCGATCCTCGCGTTCGGCGCGCGCGACATCGCGCACGGCGCGGGCCCGCGCGACGCTCACTTCCCGCTGGCCGCCGTCCCAGATGGGCAGCGCCACGGTGAGCGCGACCTGGTTGCGCTTCAGCGCCGACGGGAAGAACTCGGCGTCGTACGCCCCCGCCGTCGCGCTCACGGTCACCGCCGGCAGGTAACCCTCACGCTCGGCCGCCAGCGCCGCGCCCGCGCGGCGCTCCTCGGCGCGCGCGGCCTCGACCTCGGGACCGCGCGCGCGCAGCTCGCCGACCGCGTCCTCGAGCGTCAGCGGCAGTGGCGGCGGCGGCGCGCCGTCGAGCGGCGCGGCGTCGCTCGGCCCCGGGAGCCCGATCTGGCGCCCGAGCCGCAGCCGCGACACGGCCAGCGCCGAGTCGCGCTCGAGGATGTCGAGCCGCGCCCGATTCGCCTCGAGCAGCAGCTGGAGCGAATCGGTGGCGATCGTCTCACCCGACTGCACCCGGACGCGCGCGACGTCGAGCTGCTCCGTGGCGCGGCGCAGCCGGTCGGCGGCGACGCGCGACAACTCGGACTCGGCCAGCACCGCGTAGTACGCAGCGTCCGTCGCGAGCGCGGTGCGGAACCGGGCGGCGGTCGCGCCCGCGTCGGCGCTGGCGACGGACGCGCGCGCGCGCCGCAGCGCCGCCAGCTTGCCGGCGCCAATCAGCGTGTAGCTCGCCTCGAGCGTCGCGCTGGTCGCGTTGGGGCTGATGGCGCCCGTCCCGAAGTTGAAGAACGGGTCGGAGAACCGAATGTAGCTGGTCGCGGCCGTGATGGTCGGCGTCACCAGGCCGGCGATCGCGGCGCGGCGCTCCCATGCGGCGATGGCCAGCGCGCCACGCGCGGCGACGGTGGCCGGATCGACGCGCGCGGCGCGTTGCCGAGCCTCCGGCAGGGTGACGACCGGCACGCCGCCGTCGGCCTGCGCGGGCAGCCGCACCGCGCTCCCCGCCGCCTGGAGCGCGAGCGCGACGATGGTGGATCGCAGGATGATCATCGGGAAGCCTCCAGGGCGCCCGCGGGATCGGCGCCGGCGGACGCCCGCAGCGCGCGCTCGCCGCGGAGCCGCTCGAGCACCACGAACACGGCCGGCACGAGGTACAGGGTGAGCAGGGTGGACACGATCATGCCGCCGATGATGGCATAGCCGAGGGGCCGGCGGCTGCCGGCGCCCGCGCCCAGGCCCAGGGCGATCGGCAACGCCCCGAACGCGGTCGCGACCGAGGTCATGAGGATGGGACGCAGCCGGATCCGGCCGGCCTCGAGAATCGCCGCCACGGCATCGCGGCCCTGCTCGCGCAAATCGGTGGCGTAGGTGACGAGCAGGATCGAGTTCTTGGACACGAGACCGATCAGGAGGATCATGCCCACCTGACTGTACACGTTGAGGGTCGAGCCCGCGATCAGCAGTGCGGCGAGCGCGCCCGTCACCGCCAGCGGCACGGCCAGCATCACGGTGAACGGATGCACCAGGGACTCGTACTGCGCCGCCAGCACCATGAACACGAAGATCAGGGCGAGGCCGAACGCGAAGTACAGCGCGCTGCCGCTTTCCCGCAGCTCGCGCGACTCGCCGGCCAGATCCACCGTGCTGCCGGGGGGAAGCACCTCGGCGGCCGCGGCGTGGAGCGAATCGAGCGCCTGGCCCAGCGTGAAGCCCGGCGCCATGCTCGCCGACAGGGTGAACGATCGCACGCGGTCGTAGTGATTGAGCTGGCGCGGTCCGATGCGCTCCTCGACCCGCGTCACCGCATCGAGCGGCACGAGCTGGCCGCTGTGTCCGCGCACGTGGAGCCCCGCGATGTCGGACGGCGTCGCGCGCTCCGCCGGGTCGAGTCGCAGGATGACGTCGTACAGCTTGTTCTCCGACGTGAAGCGGCTCACGTCCCGCCCGCCCAGCAGGGTCTGTAGGGTCGTCGCCACGTCGCGCGCCGGCACGCCGAGGTCCTCGGCGCGGTCGCGGTCGAGCGTCACCACCAGCTCCGGTTTGGTGACGCGCAGATCCGTATCGACGTTGAGCAGCCCCGGGATCGTACTGGCCCGTGCCGTCAGCGCGTCCATCCCGTCCACCAGCGCCTCGAAGTCGCGGTTCTGGACCACGAACTGCACCGGCGGGGTGAACCCGCCGAAGGCCGGCGGGTTGATGGCGAACGCGAACACGCCCGGCACGCCGAAGAAGAACTGCGGCTGCACCTCGTCGATGATGTCCTGCGCCGAGCGATCGCGCTTGTCCCAATCCTCCAGAATCGGGCCGAGGAAGCCCGAGCTGGGCGGGCCGCCGAACCCGATCACCGCGAACGAGGAGCGGATGTCCGCCGTGCGGTGGACAATCTCCTCGAGCTGGCGCAGGTAGCCGTCGGTGTACTCGACCGTCGCGCCCTCGGGGGCGACCACGAACGTGAAGAAGAACCCGCGGTCATCGGGCGGCACGAACTCGCGTTCCAGCGCACGGAACAGTCCGAACGCGGCCACGGTCAACACGACGCCGCTCGCGATCGCGATGAGGGGGCGCCGCACCGCGGGCTCGAGCGTCTGGCGATACCGCGCCGCCACCGCATCGAGCGCTCCGCCCACGGCGTGATGAAACCGCGTCTCGCGCTGGGTGGCGCGCAGGATCTTGGCCGACAGCATCGGCGTCAGCGTGAGAGCGACGACGCCGGAAATGAGCACTGCCCCTCCCACCGCGACGCCGAACTCGGTGAACAGCCGGCCCGTGGCGCCCGTGAGGAACAGGAGCGGCGAAAACACCGCCAGCAGCGCGATCGTAGTCGCAATGACCGCGGTCGTGATCTCGCGGGTGCCGTCGATCGCCGCCGTTGTCGGGTCCTTGCCCAGCTCCTCCTGGTGGCGGTGCGCGTTCTCCATCACGATGATGGCGTCATCCACCACGATGCCGACCGCCAGGATGAGCCCCAGCAGCGTGAGCGAGTTCACCGAGAAGCCGAACCCGGCCAGGACGGCGAACGTGGCGATGATGGACACGGGGATCGTGACCGCCGGAATGACCGTCGCCCGCAGGGTGCGCAAAAAGAGGAAGATCACGAGGATCACGATCCCCGCCGTGATCACCAGCGTCTCCCGCGCCTCCTGGATCGACCGCTGCACGAACGTCGAGCCGTCGAACGCCATGTGCAGCTCGACCCCGGCGGGAAGCGCCGCCTGCACCAGGGGCAACTCGGCGTGGACGGCGCTCGCCACTTCGAGGACGTTGGCCTTGGACTGTCGCACTACGCCAATGAACACGCCGGGCTCCCGCGAGAAGCGCACGATCGACCGCTCGTCCTCGGGACCCGGCTCGACCCGCGCTACGTCCCCCAGCTTGATCAGCTGGCCCCCGCCCTGCGAGACGGTGAGGTCGGCGAACTGCGCCGCGGTCCGCATTTCGCCCAGGTAGCGCACCGCGAACTCGCGCCGATCGGACTCGATCCGCCCGGCCGGGATCTCCACGCTGCGCGAGCGGATCGCGGCCTCGACGTCGTGCACCGTCAGGCCCCGCGCGTTCAGCTCGCGCGGCGACAACCACACCCGCATCGCGAAGCGGCGTTCACCGTAGATCGGCGCGGCCGAAACGCCGGGGATCGGCTGGAGCCGCGGCTTGACCTCGCGGTCGGCGATGTCGGACAGCTCCATCAACCCGTAGCTCTTGGACGTCAGCGCCAGGAACATGATGGGAAAGGCGTCGGCGTCCTCCTTCGCCACCACCGGCTCCTCGATGTCGTCCGGGAGCAAGCCGCGCACGCGCGACACCTTGTCCCGCACGTCCTGCGCCGCGGCCTCGATCTGGCGATCGAGCGTGAACTCGAGCGTGATCCGGCTCAGCTGCTCCTGACTCTCGCTCGACATGGTGCGCAGCCCCTCGACGCTCGACAACTCCTCCTCGAGCACATCCGTCACGGACGACTCGATCACCTGGGGGCTCGCGCCGGGCAGGAGGACCGTGACGGAAACGACCGGCGGGTCCGCATCGGGGAACTCGCGTACCGGGAGCCGCGTGTAGCCGATCACGCCGACCAGCACGAGCGCCAGACTCACCATGCTGGAAAGCACCGGCCGGCGGATGAAGATCTCGGTGAAGTGCATCGGGTTCTGCCTCGCGTCAGAGCTGATCGGGGTGTCGTACGCCGGGCCGCGACCGCACCAATTCGTCGTTCGGACCTACGTGGATTCGACGGCGGCGGTGCCATCCGGTGCCGCCGCCAGTGGGGACCGAAGATATCCCGAATCGCACCGGACCGCCAGTCGGTCGGGATCGCTCGCCGACCACGCGACGGCTCAACGCGTTGTGATCGGCTCTCCCGCGAACGCCCGGGCTCGGGCCCGGGTTCCCCGAGCTGCCGGCGGCAGTCAGGACTCCACGCCGCTCGACAGCTCGCGCAGCGGGCGCTCGAGAAACCGCCGGTCGGGGCCCGGCTAACAACGCGACGATCTGGTTCCGGCCGGTGGCGGGGGGCTCGGCCGCGCCGGCCGCGGGTGTCGGAAGAAGCCCGCCACCACCGACGGGCCCTTCGCCGAGACGAAGGAGCAGCTCGGGGGCTACTACCTGATCAGCTGGCGGGACGGCGGGCCACGGTGCCCGTCAGCCCGCCGCCGGCGCGAGGGCGAGCGCCGTCTGCTCGCCGCGCTCGAGATCGAGCAGCAGCTGCTTGCGCCACAGGCCGCCGCCGTACCCGCCGAGCCGGCCGTCCTTGTTGACCACGCGATGGCAGGGGATCACGATCGCGATGCGGTTCTGGCCGTTGGCGTGCCCCACGGCGCGCTGACCCCCGGGCGCGCCGATGGCCCATGCCAGCTGCTCGTACGACCGCGTCTCACCGTGGGGGATCTGCCGCAACGCCTCCCACACCTTCATTTGGAACGGCGTTCCCGGATACTCGAGGGGCACGGTGAACGCCGTCCTGGTCCCGGCGAAATACTCAGCCAACTCGCCCTTGAGCTGGTCGAGCAGGGGATGGCTGCCGGGCAGCACCGGGCCCAGGCGCCGCCGCACGGCATCGAGTTGCGCTTCGAGCATGCGCCGGTCGCTGAACTCGAGCAGACACACCCCCCGGTCGGTGGCCCCGGCCACGAGCGGGCCGACGGGACTCTCGAGCCAGGTCACGGTGACGCAGTCCGACGACCGGCTCTGACCGGGAGGGTGGCCGAGCAGCCGCCCGAAGGCTTCGCGGAAACCGCTGTGGGATTCGAACCCGTGACTCATGGCCACCTCATCGAGATCGGCGCCCCGGCGGAGCTGAACGAAGGCGCGGCGCAGCCGGTAGCCCCGCGCGAATGCGTGAAACGTCATGCCGTAGCGCTGCCGAAAATACCGGCGCGCCCGCCCGGGCTCGACGCCGGCCGCGCGCAGGTCCCGGTCGCGGATGCGTCGTTCCGGCTCGCGCTCGAGACGGGCGATCAGCCCGGCGACCCACGCCGGGTGCGCGCCCGGCAGCTCGAGCGGCCGGCAGCGCTTGCAGGGCCGAAACCCGGCGAACAGCGCGTCCTTCACCGCGCCGTAGAACACGACGTTCCGCGCGAGCGGCTTGCGGGCCGGACACGACGGACGGCAGAAGATGCCCGTGGTCGTGACGGCGAGATAGAACACGCCGTCGTAGGACGCATCGCGGCGCCGGTAGGCGGCGGTCATTTCGGCGACGGGCGGGAGGTGTGGCCCGGTGCGGCTCGTCATGGCGGGAACCTACGACGACGGCCCGTGGACGGCCACCGAAAAAGCGGCATGGAACTCGAAGCTCCGCCGCCCGGCCCGTCTCACCCGCGCCGCGGCGGCTCGAGCCGACTCAGCCGGATGAGGTTGATGCGGAACCGCGCGGCCAGCGCGTACAGCAGTCCGCCGCTGACCACCAGCACCACGACCGTCGCCACGCGGGCCACCGTCGGCGCGCTCAGACCGGCCCAGGCCAACCCCGCGAACAGGCCGGTGTTGACGAGCGCCATGAGGATGCGCACCTCGGTGGGACCCACGATGCCGAAGCCGAGGTCGAATTCGCCGTGCACCGACGACTCGAGGTACACGTTGATCGAGAGGCAGAGGTAGAGGATGACGAGCAGCATGGCTGCGGGCAGCGACACGAACGGCGACAGGCCGAACCCGGCACCGATGAGGGTCGTGTTCACCGCATCGACCATGTGGTCGATGTAGTAGCCGTACTTGGGCCGCTCGATCTGCCGCACGCGGGCGAGCGTGCCGTCGAGGCTGTCGCCGAACCAGTTGAGCGCGAGGCCTGCCGTGGCGAGCCAGAGCCACGCGGGATGGCGGCCCGACAGGAGGTAGCCGGCGCCCGTGACCACGGCCCCGACCACGCCGATGGCGGTGAGATGGTCCGGCATCCACCCGCGGGGCAGCCGAGCGGCGACCCAGCGCAGGACCCGGCGCTCCGGCGCGGCGAGGAGGAAGCTCATTTCCCGTTTCGCAGCGTCCATCGGCGACCGGGATGAGAGAAGGGGAATGCCAGTGCCCTGGCCCGGACTCGAACCGGGACGGCTTGCGCCACTGCCCCCTCAAGACAGCGTGTCTACCAGTTTCACCACCAGGGCGGACGCCCAATCCTAGCTGGCGTGCTGGGGGGGGGTCAAGCACGCGGCGCCCATTGCGAGGCGGGGCGCGCGGTCGCACAATGCGGGGGTGAGCGTGCCGCCCGCGGACGAGCCACGACCCTCCCAGCCGACACGCCGGCTCACGGTCTACGAGACCGGGATCGCCGACGTGGTGAACGAGCTGAACAACCGCCTCAGCGCGATCATCGGCCTCGCCGAGCTCACCGAGGAGACCGCCCCCACCCCCGACGAGCGTGACGCGCTGGCCGCGGTCGCGGCCGAGGCGCGTCGCGCCGCGGCGATCGTGCGCGATCTCGGGTATCTCGTGCGGCCGCCGCGCGCCGGCGAGGGCGCCGCGCATCTCGGCGCCGCGGTGGAGGCGGTGCTGCGGCGCCGCGCGGCCGAGCTGGCCGCGCAGGACATCCAGGTCACCATCGACCCCGTGGCCGGCCTGCCCCTCATCGCGGCCGAGCCGGACGATCTGGAGATGCTGCTGGGTCGCGCGCTGGCGTTCGGCGAGGCGCGGTTGCGCAGCGCTCCCCCGCCCCGGCGCATTCGCCTCGCGGCCCGCTCGATCGGTGCGAGCGTGCTGCTCACGCAGACCGATACGGGCCCTCCGCTGCCCGCGGGCCACGCCCGGCACGAACTGCACTTTTTCCGGCCCGCCGAGCCGGGTTTCGTCGGCCACGTGGAGCTGGCGCTGGCGCAACGCGTCGCCGAGACCTGCGGCGCCGGCGTGCGTCTCGAGACGGGTCCCGGGGGCGCGGCCGAGCTGAACGTGACGCTCATCCCCTCCAGCCTGCTCGCGCCGCCGCCGCGCCGCGGACCGGCCGGCCCCCGCGCCGGCTCGCGCGTACTGGTGGCCGAGGACGACGCCTCCAACCGGCACGCGTTGACGCGGCTGCTCGAGCGCAGCGGCTATGTCGTCACCGCCGTGGCGGACGGCGCCGCCGCGCTGGTCGCCCTCGAGCGGGAGACGCCGGATTTCGTGATCCTCGACATCCAGATGCCCGACGTGGACGGTGCGGAAGTGTACCGCCGGGTGGCCGCGCGCTGGCCCGCGGTGGCGCGGCGGGTGGTGTTCCTCACGGGGGACGAGACCCGGGAAGCCTCGGGAGACTTCCTCCGCGCGAGCGGACGCCCGGTGGTCCGCAAGCCCTACGAGCTCGCGGACCTGCTCGCCACCCTGGCGGACGTCCAGGGGCGCGAGTGACGCGCTATCGCGAGCTGGACGGGCGGCGCGTGCTCGAGACGGCCCGCGTGCTCGAGCGCCGCATCGACGAGCGGTTTCCCGGCGCGAACCTCCGCGGCGTCGCGGCCCAACTCGTCGCCAGTGCCGAGGCGGCGCTGACCCGCGCCCCGTCCCTGCGCCGGCCGCACGTCGCGCTGCGGGGCGGCGTCGTGGCCCTCGCGATCCTGCTCGTCGTCGTCGTGGTATCGGTGATCGTCAAGCTGGGGCTCACGTTCCGCGTCAAGACGTTCACCGAGCTCGTGACGACGCTCGAGTCGGGCGTCAACGACGTCGTCTTCGTCGGGATCGCGATCTGGTTCCTGGGTAGCCTGGAGGGGCGCCTCAAGCGGCGCCAGGCGCTGGGGGCGCTCCATGAGCTCCGCAGCCTGGCGCACATCGTGGACATGCACCAGCTCACGAAAGATCCCGACCACGTGTTGCGGCGCGTGGCCGACACCGCCTCGTCCCCCGCGCGCACCATGAGCCGCGGCGAGCTGTCCCGCTACCTCGACTACTGCTCCGAGATCCTGTCGCTCACGGGCAAGGTGGCGGCGCTGTACGCCGAGCATCTTCAGGATTCCGTCGTGCTGGGCGCCGTCACCGAGGTCGAGTCCCTGGCAACCGGGATCTCCCGCAAGATCTGGCAGAAGCTCGCGCTCCTGAACAGCGTGGTGCCGGTCTAGCGGGTCAGCCCGCGGCCGCTAGCGGCCGTACACGTGAATCACCGCGCGCCCCTCGCCGCCTCCCGCCACGCTGCGATACACGAAGTCGACCCGCCGGACCACCCGCGCGGCGCCGGGCAGATCGAGCACGCGACTGCGCGAATCCTCGCGGAAGTGCAAGCGGGTGGTCGGAGACCACGACTCGCCGCTGCCGAAGGTCACGCGGAGATCGAACAGGTCGAGGTCGCCGCCGTCCACCTCGAAGCGCAGCTGGCGGAACGTCCCCTGGCCCACCGCGGTGACGACGTCGCGCTCCGCACGGAAGCTCACGACGCGGCTCCCCACGTGTTCCCACCCCGCGCGGGCGGGCGCCGCGACTTCGGTGAGCGGGACGTCGGCCGCGGCCCCGCCCGCGCCGCCGCCGGCGGTGCGGCCGTACACCTCGACCGTGGCGCGGCCGCGGCGCACGCGGCTCCGATAGGCGAACTCGATGCGGCGGATCACGCGCGCGCCGCCCGGCAGGTCGATCACCCGCGAGCGCGTGCCCTGGCGGAAGTCCAGCCGCGTCGGCGGCGACCACGCGTCGCCGTCGCCGAACACGATGCGCACGTTGTACATCTCGAGGTCGCCGTCCGCGACGTCGATGCGCACCGCGGTGAAGCGGCCGTCGACCGCGCCGACCTCGATCACGTCCCGCTCGGCGGCGAAGCTGACCCGCCGCGTCCCCAACCGCTCCCATTGCGCCGACGCGCACGCCGCCATCCCGAGCGCGAGCGCGGTGAGCACCACCACCTTCGGCCCTCTCATCGGTTCCTCCCTCGCCTGTTGAGCACGGACAGATCCCGCCCGCGGTTCACGAACACGCGGACCCCGTTGACACAGACCTTCCCTTCCCTGACGTCGAGCCGCCCCACGCGGCGGCCGCCCCGCCCTCGTGGGACGAGCCGGGCGTGCCGCTGTTAACGCGCGTGAACACCAGCCGCTGTGCCGTATCGTAGTTGGGCGACCCGTCGGGGCCCGGCTCGACGAACAATATCACGAGCTGCTCGCCTTCCAGGCCCGCCTGGATGAAGAGCCTGCCCTGCTGGCCCGTGGCGGTCCCGACGATGGCATCCTCCTCGGGCTGAGCCTCGATCGCGAAGCTGACGCCGTTGCCGCAATACGTGCCGGTGACCGTTCCGTTGCCCGCCTGGCGCAGGACCAGCGTGACGGGGCCGGCCTGACCGGCCAGGGTGAACGAGCCGCTGTAGCGCTGCGCGGCGACGGGCAGCGCCAGCGGCATCAGGCAGGCGAAGACGACGGCAATGCGCATGCGCGAGCGCCCTGGATGCGCCTGATGATACGCCCGTTCGCGCACCCGTCAACGCGCGTTCGTGGGTGCTACCGCAACAGCTGGCGGAGGCGGGGATGGTCGCGCAGGTCCGCGTATAGCGGATCGTGCCGCACCAGATCGCGACACAGGGGCGCGGCGGCGGCGAACCGCGCGAGCTCCTCGGCCGCCCGCTCCCGCTCTCCGAACTGCAGCAGCACCTCGGCGAGCGTCGCGTAGGCCCAGAGTCCCTCGTAACGGTCCACGGCGGCCAGCTCCACGGCCCGCTCGGCGGCCTGGATGGCGTCCGCGCGGCGGTCGAGCGCCGCGAGTGCCCGCGCGAGGCCCATGAAGTACTTGAATTCGTCCGGGCGGTCGCGGGTCACGCGCCGGTACGCGGTCGCGGCCGCGTCGTAGTCCGCCCGCGCGTCCTGACCGCTGACCGTCTGGATGGCTCCGCGCGCCAGATAGTATCCCGCCGTGTCCGCGATGGCCGCCGTGAGCGGCGGAAACGGCTGGAGCACGCGCCGGTCGGCGGGCGTCAGGAGCAGGGCCCACTGGCGCAGCACGTCCGGCCGGTTGACGAGCAGGCTGGGCGCACCGAGGCGGGCGATGGCCACGCGCGCGCGCTCCCCGGCCCCGGCGCGATCGCCCTGGGCGATCGCGATATGGACGCCGATCCACCGCGCCGGCCAGTCGGTCGGCGACAGATCGTGGGCGCGGTCCACCATCGCGCGCCCCTCCCGATAGCGCCCGGCCAGGCCGTAGGTCTCGCCCAGCCCGCCGATCACGCGGCCGGAGCCCGGATCGAGCTGCGCGGCGCGCTCGAGCGCCGTGATCGCCTCGTCGATCCGGCCGGAGCGCCGGTACACGTACCCGATCCATTCGTGGAACTGGGCGCGGCCGGGGTCGGCCGTGACCGCCCGCTGCAGCCGCTCGAGCGCGCGCGCGTAGTCGTAGTATCCGTGATAGTGGAAGATCCCCAGCGCGAAGTCGACCTCGGGAACCTCGGGCGTCAGCGCGGCCGCCCGATCGAGGGCCGCGCGCGCCAGCTCCCGCCGCCGGTCGGTGCGGTCGCCGTAGAACCAGTACTGCTCGATGTGGCTCAGCCCGAGGCCGATCCAGGCGGCGGCGAACTGCGGATCGAGCTCGACGGCCCGCTGGAACCGCTCCTCGGCGGCGCGGAAGTCCTCGACCGCGAGTCCCCGGTCCCACGCGGCGGTGCCGCGGAGGTAGTAGTCGTACGCCTCGGCGTTGGTGGTGGGGCGTACGCCGAGGCGTTCCCGCTCGCCCGCGCCCAGGGCCACGCCCATCCCGCGCGCCACTTCCGCCGCGATCTCTTCCTGGACCCGGAAATAGTCGTCCGCCTGATCGGCGGTGAACGACTTGCCCCACAGCTGCGCTTCGGTCTCGCCCCACAGCAGCTCGGCCGAGACGCGCAGACGCCGCTGCCGCGCGGGTCCCTCGCTGGCGACCCGCAGCGCGAGCAGGTACTGGGCGCCCAGCTCTTCACCGATCTGCCGCGGCGTCTTGTCGCTGTCCCGGTACCGCTCGGCCGAGGTGCGACCGATGACCTCGAGGCCCGACAACGCGACGAGACGGTTGTTGATCTCCTCGGCGATCCCGTCCGCGACGTAGGCCTGCTCGGCCGGGCCGAGGTTGCGCGGCGGCAGCACCACGATACGGGGCTTCGCCGCCGACCCACCATCCCCGCCCCGCATCACCGCCCACACGCCGACCGCGGCGGTCACCATCAACGCCGCCGCGCCGGCGAGGGCCGCGACGGGCCGCCGGACAGCGGGCCGCACCCCGGCGAAGGGCCGCGTCGCCGTCGGCGTGATGCCGCCCGACGGCGTGACGAACGCCTCGAGCTGGACCAGCAGTTCGTCCGCCGACTGCCAGCGATCGGCGGGCTTCTTTTCAAGGCACCGCATCACGATGGTCTCGAGCACGGCCGGGACGGTGGCGCGGCGGCGCGTGACGGGATCGGGGGCCTGGGTGACGTGCGCGGACAGGACCTGTTGTGCGTTGGCGCCCTCGAACGGCGGCCGGCCGGTGAGCAATTCGTAGGCGAGCGCCCCGACGGCGTAGATGTCGGCGCGATGGTCCACGTGCGGGTCCGCCGCCGCCTGCTCCGGCGCCATGTACGCCGGCGTCCCCAGCGCCACGCCCACCGTGGTGATGCCCTGACGTCCCGTCGCCTCGCTCACCGCCTTCGCCACGCCGAAGTCTGTGACCAGCGCGTGGCGGCCCGAGAGCAGGACGTTGTCGGGCTTGATGTCGCGGTGCACGACGCCCTGCCCGTGCGCGTGCGACAGGGCGTCCACCACGTCGCGCACGATGCGCGCCGCCTCGCCCACCGGCAGCTCGCCGTCGCGCGCGAGCCGCGCGCGCAGCGACTCGCCCTCCACGAACGGCATCACGAAATAGAGGAACCCGTCGGTCTCGCCCGAATCGTGCAGCGGCAGAATGTGGGGATGCTGGAGACGGGCGGCGGTCTCGATCTCGCGCAAGAACCGGGTGGGGCCGAGCGACGCCGCCAGCTCGGGGCGCATCACCTTGAGCGCGACCTTGCGGTGGTGCTTCACGTCCTCCGCGAGGTACACCGTGGCCATCCCCCCCGCGCCCACCTCCCGCTCGATGGCGTAGCGGCCGGCGAGGGCCGTGCGGAGACGCTCGAGGGACTCGGTCACGACGCAAGATAGACCGGTCCTGGCACGCTGGCTACGCGCGACGGCAGCCGTTGACGCGCCACCGCGCGGCGCGTTTCTTCGGGAGCGATGGACGTCCAGGTGTTCGGCACGCGCAAGAGCGTGGATACCCGCGCCGCGCTGCGGTTCTTCGCCGAGCGGCGCATCAAGACGCACTTCGTGGATCTCAACGAGCGCCCCGCCTCGCCCGGCGAGTTGAGCCGGTTCGCGCAGAAGTTCGGGGTCACGGCGCTCGTGGACCGCGAGGGGAAGCGCTTCGCCCAGCTGGGTCTCGGCACCGCCCAGCTCACGGATACGCGCTGGCTCGACAAGCTGGCGCTCGAGCCGCTGCTGCTACGCATGCCGCTGGTCCGCTGCCGGCATCAGCTCACGATCGGCCTCGCCCCGGAGGTGTGGACGACATGGTTGACGACCCCGTGACCGCTCCGGCGGGCGACGACGACGCACTGTTCGCCGCCTACGTCGGACCCAACTGGCAGGAGTTCTACCAGGCGCGCTTCGCGGCCCGCGCTGCGGGCGGCGGCTCATGGAGCTGGAACTGGGCCGCGGCGCTGGTCCCCTTCTGGATGAGCTTCCGGCGGATGCGGCTCGCCATCGCGCTGTACGCGGTGAACGTGCTGCTGTTCGTGTGGATCACCGGCTGGTTGCAGCACGGCCTGGGCCGGGCGACCGCCGTGGCGGTCGCCGCGGCCGCGGTGCTCGGGGGGATGAGTATCGCACAGGGAGGTCTCGCGACGGCGGGGTATCACCGCCAGGCGCGCCGCGCGGTGGCGCGGGCCCGCCACCGCCACGCGGGCGATCCCGCCGCCGTGGCGCGCGACCTCGCTGGCCGCGCGCCCCGCCTCACCCCCCTGTCCGTGGCGGTGCACGTGATCACGTCGGTCCTGGTCTTCCTTCTCCTGGTGGTCGTGGCGTCCCTCGCCCTGCCCCATTACCACGACCGCACCCTGATGTACCGGGCGATGATGAAATCGGACCTGCGCAACCTCGTCACGGCCCAGGAATGGTTCTTCGGCGACAGTTTGCGGTACGCCGCATCGCTGGCCTCGTTGCAGTTCGTCCCGAGTCCGGACATCGCAACCGCGGTGGCATTCGCTTCGGCGGAGGGCTTTCACGCCGTCGCGACGCACACCGCCGACACGCAGTACCGGTGCGAGATCTGGGTGGGCGCGGTGCCCGACCGTCGGCCCGGCACCACCGAGGGCGTCCCCTCCTGTCACACCCGGTGACCCCGGCCGGCGCACGTTCGCCGGGGACCGCCGATTGACAGGCGGGGCACGGCTTCCAACCTTGGTGCAGCGGACCCGCCATGGGTCCGGACCACCACGGTGAAACCACCCCCGGCACCCCAGGACGCCGCCGCGCAGGCGGCGCTCGCGGCGAGCGAGCGGCACTTCCGCGCGCTGGTCGAGCATGGCACAGACGCGATCCTCCTGCTCGACGCCGAGGGCACGACCCTCTACGTCAGCCAGTCGTTTCGCCGCTTGCTGGGCTACGCGCCGGAGGAACGGATCGGCCGCAGCGTGTTCGAGCTGGTGCACCCCGACGACGTGGCCCGCCTCCAGCAGGTGTTCGGCGCCCTGGCGCGCCACCCCGGAGAAGTTCGGGACGCCGAAGTGCGCGCCCGGCACCGGGATGGCGGGTGGCGCCACATCGACGGTTTGGGGGTGAATCGTCTCGACGATCCCGCGGTTGGGGCCATCGTGGTCAGCCTGCGGGACATGACGGAGCGGCGTCTCGCGGAGGCCGCGCTGGCGCGCAGCGAGGCGCGCACCCGCGAGCTGCTCGCGTCCGCGCTGGACGCCGTGATCACGATGGACCACGAGGGCCGGGTCGTCGAGTGGAACCCGGCCGCCGAGCGCATGTTCGGGTTCACGCGCGCGGATGCGGTCGGGCGTCCCCTGACCGAGCTGATCATCCCACCCGCCCTACGGGAACGCCATCGCGCGGGCCTGGCCCACTACCTGGCGACGGGGGAGGGTCCGATCCTGGGCCGCCGGCTCGAGTTGACCGGCGTGCGGCGTGACGGCGCCGAGTTCCCGGTCGAGCTCGCGGTGTCCCGGGTCGGCGTGGCGCACCCCCCGGAGTTTACGGCGTTCGTCCGCGACATCACCGAGCGGCGCCATGCCGAGCTGGTGCAGAACGCGACCTACCGGATCTCGGAAGCGGCGCTCGCGGCGAGCGACCTGCCGGCGCTGTTCGGCTCGATCCACGAAACGGTGGGCGAGCTGATGCCAGCCGAGAATTTCTATCTGGCGCTGTACGACGCGGCCGCCGACCTGGTCAGCTTTCCTTACTTCAGGGACGAGCGGGACGCACCGGAGGCACCGCGGCCGCCGGGACGCGGGCTTACGGAGTACGTGCTGCGCAGCGGTCGGCCGCTCCTGGCCACACCGGAGTATTTCGACGAGCTGGTCGCGCGCGGTGAGGTCGAGCTGGTAGGCGAGCCGTCGCTCGACTGGTTGGGCGTCCCCCTGCGGGGCCGGGAGGGGACGATCGGCGCGCTGGTGGTGCAGAGCTACACCGAGCGCGTGCGGTACGGCCTCGAGGAGCAGCGCCTGCTCGAGTTCGTTTCGGCCCAGGCGGCGCAGGCGATCGAGCGCCGGCGGGCCGAAGCCGAGCGCGCGGCGAGCGAGGCCAAGTACCGGCTGCTGTTCGAGGCGAACCCCGAGGCGATGTGGGTCTACGACGCCGAGACCCTGCGGTTCCTCGCCGTCAACGAAGCGGCGGTGCGGCGCTTCGGCCACACCCGGGCAGAGCTGCTGGCCATGACCGTGCGGGACGTGCACCTGCCCGCCGACCACACCCGCATCGAGGCCGCCCTGCGTGATTCGGGGGACGGGCCGGCGCGGTTCGAGGGCGTGCGCCTTCATCGCCGGGACGGAACGGAGCTCGAGACCGAGCTGCTGGTGCACTCGGTCGAGTTCGAGGGGCGGCCGGGCCGCCTCGTCCTGACGCGCGACGTCACCCGGCAACGCCGCCTCGAGGACGAGCTGCGGCAGGCCCAGCGCATCGAGTCCGTGGGGCGCCTCGCGGGCGGGGTGGCGCACGACTTCAACAATCTCCTCACGGCGATCCTCGGGTACACCCAGCTGCTGCTGCGCGAGATGACCCCGGGTGACCCCAACCGGGCGGATGTGGAGGAAATCAAGAAGGCGGGCGAGCGGGCGGCTGGACTCACGCAGCAGCTGCTCGCGTTCAGTCGGCGCCAGGTGTTGCAGCCCACCGTGATCGACGTCAACTCCCTGGTCGAAGACATGGAGAAGATGCTGCGGCGGCTGATCGGCGAAGACATCGCGCTGGTCGCGGTGCTCGGCGAAGGCACCGGCCGGGTGCGCGCCGACGCGGGCCAGCTCGAGCAGGTGATCCTCAACCTCGCCCTCAACGCCCGTGACGCGATGCCGCAGGGCGGTCGCCTGACGATTGAAACCACCGACCTCGAGCTCGCCGAGTACGCGGTGGCGGGCGTGCCGATCGCGCCGGGCAGCTACGTGCGACTCAAGGTGAGTGACACGGGGGTCGGCATGGACCCGGCGACGCGGGCACGCGTGTTCGAGCCGTTCTTCACCACCAAGGCGACCGGCCGGGGGACGGGACTCGGCCTCGCCACGGTGTACGGGATCGTGAAGCAGAGCGACGGCTACATCGTGGCCGACAGCGCGCCCGGCGAGGGGACGACCTTCACGGTGTACCTGCCCCGGATCGACGACCTGGCGGCCGCCACCCATCCGTCGCGGACCGTCCCCGAGGCGCGTGGCTCGGAGACGATCCTGCTGGTCGAGGACGAGGACGCGGTCCGCAAGCTCGCGCGCCGCACCCTGGAGATGATGGGGTACCACGTGCTCGAGGCGAGCGGCGGGCCCGCCGCCGTGGCGCTGACCCGGGACCACACCGGGGGGATCGACCTGCTGGTGACCGACGTCGTGATGCCCGAGATGAGCGGCAGCGCGCTGGCCGAGCAATTGCAGGCGGAACGGCCGGGGCTCCCGGTGCTGTTCATGACCGGCTATACCGACGATGCCGTGCTGCGCCACGGCGTGAGTGAGGCCGGCGTCGCGCTGTTGCAGAAACCGTTCGAGCCGCAGGGGCTCGCGCTGAAGGTGCGGGAAACGCTGGACTCCGCGGCCGCGCGGCGCTGACCGCGCGACGTTACGGGGTCGCCGCCGGCTCGCCGCTCCCGCCCTCCTCGTGGCGCGGCAGCGGCGGCTGCAGGGCGAAGCCGAACAGCTCCGGATTGTCGCCGATCGCCGCCGCCGACACCACCGCGAAGACGTAGTCCCGGGTCTCCCGCGGGATCCGGTCGCCGTAGAGGGTCAACAGCTTCCAGAAGTTGCGCTCCCGCGGCGTCGCCGGCAGCTCGCGGATCAGCCGCAGCACGTTGGTCTGCCCCCAGTTGTAGGACGCCGCGACGAGGAGTCCCGACGCCTGGGCGTCGCTGGTGTAGATGTCGCGCAGGTACCGCGCGGCCGCCCGGGTGGACTTTTCGAAGTCGTGGCGATCGTCCATCGGGTCGAGGCGCCGCTGGCCCACGAGCGGGCCGGTTGTGAGCCCGTACTCGCGCGCCGTCCCCGGGATCAGCTGCCACATCCCCTTGGCGTACCCGAAGCGCGTCGGCGGCCCGATCGCCTCGACCTTGAGGCTGCTCTCCTGCAGCGCCAGGTAGAAGAAATCGGGGGGCATGTCCTGCTCGAGCATCAGCTCCGCGATCCGCTGCCCATACCCGTGCTGCAGCGAGCGGCGGAACGCCTCTTCGAGCCGCGGCCCCCGTTTCCAGCGCTCGATGTAGCGCAGGACCTCATTGACGAACTCGCGCGGCACGTTGACCTCGGACTCGCCGAAGCGGTGCACCACCTGATACACGGCCTGCACGCGCGCGGACGTCCCCGACCCGTAGATGCCCAGGTCCTCGAGGTAGTCCCGATACTGACGGCGGAGGTCCTCGCGGCGCTCGCGGATCGCCGCCCGCTCGTCGGCGCTGGCCTGGAGCCGCGCGACGTCGAGCTCGAGCGCTTTCATCGCGTAGAACAGCTCGGCCGCCGCGGCGCGCGTCTGCTGCACGCGGCGGTGCTGGATGTAGCCGTACGCGCCGGCGCCCGCGCTGACGATCGTGAGGACCGCCAGGGCCACCCAGTATTTCTTGCGCCGCTGGCGCACGACCTGCCGCACGGCGGCGGTGTGGCGTCCCATGGTCTCCGGCGCGCGCCGGGCGAAGTACCGCTCCACCACCTGGCTCGCGCTCGGATCTCCGGGGGGGTCCATCACCAGCGTGGGCTCGGGCGGCGCGCTTCCGCCCTCGGGCGTCAGCACGACGGCGGGACCTTGCGCGCCCAACCGCACCAGCAGCGTGCCCGCGAGCGCCACGCGCTCGATCCGCTTGCCGCCCACGAAGGTGCCGTTCGTGCTCTCGAGATCCCGCACCCACCACCGCCCCCCGTTGTAGGAGACCTCGACGTGGCGCTGGCTCACGACGTCGTGCTGCACCACCAGGTCGTTGGCGGGATCACGGCCGATCGTGAAAGTCTGCGCGAACTTCGCGACTCCATCGTCGCCGGGCACGCGGACCAGGACGGCGGGAGCGAGCGGGGGGGAGAATTTCGTGGACATGGGCGGTCGCGCCGGGCGCGGCAGCAAAGATGTCAGCGGGCCGGGCGGTGCGCGAGCCCCCCGACAGGTCGCTTCATCGCCCCCTCATTGCCGTTTCACCGCCGCACCGGCATGATTCCCGACGGGTCCGTCGGGGGGACCGTGGGTCACACGCGTCGGAGGTAGCCATGAAGGGGAAGATGAGAGTGCTCCAAGCGGGCGCCCGCAAGGTGGCCGGGCGCGCGGGCCGCGAGGTGGCGCGCCGCGCCGCCGAGCTGGGCGACGAGATGCTGGTTGAAGCGGGCAAGGCGGCGGAGAAGCGCCAGCGGGGGCGGGCCGTGAAGCGCGCCCTGAAGACCGCGGCCAAGGTCGTGGCCGTCGCGGGCGCGGGCGCGGCGGCGGTCATCGCCGCCCGGGCCGCGGCCCGGCGCCGCAAGGGCAAGAAGACTTGACGCTCGCCCGGGCGCTGGTCTATTGAGAGGACGCGCGCGGGCGATGTGGGCCGCTGTCTCCCGGGAGGTGCCCCCGTGACCACCGTCGCACCCATCACGATCGAGATTCCGACCGAAGCCCGGCCGAGCGACGCCGAGATCGACGTCTTCGGTGTCACCCACCCCGGCCTGGTACGCAAGGACAACCAGGATCACTTCCTGCTCGCCTCGCTGCACAAGCAGCTGGCGATTCACGGCACTAGCCTGCCCGACCTGGAGGCGCTGCCGCAGCGCAGCGAGCGGCTCGCGTTCTTCGGCATGGTGGCGGACGGGGTCGGCGGCTCCACGGCGGGCGGCAAGGCCAGCCAGGCGGCCATCAGCGCGGTCGCCGAGTACGTGACGCATTCCACTCTGTGCTACTACGCCCTCGACCCCTCCGACGAGCGGCACTTCCTCGAGTCGCTCCAGGGATCGGCGCTCGAGGCGCACCGCGTGGTGCAGACCCAGGCGCCGCCGGAGCCGGGCCGCAAGACCCCGGCGACCACGCTGACGCTCGGCATCTGGGTGTGGCCGCGCGCCTACATCCTCCAGGTCGGCGACAGCCGGGCGTACGTGTACCGGAACTCCGAGCTCCACCGCATCACGCGCGACCAGACGTTCGCCGAGGACATGGTGGACCGCGGGGCGCTGACGCCGGCGCAGGCGGAGACCTCCCCACTGCGGCACGTGCTGTCGAGCGCCATCGGCGGCAGCACCACGATGCCGGTCGTGAGCAAGCTCACGTCCACCCGCGATTCGCTGTGGTTGCTGTGCTCCGACGGTCTGACCAAGCACGTCTCCGACGACCGCATCGCCGAGCGGCTCAGCGCGCTCGAGTCCTCCGAGCAGGCCTGCCGCGCGCTGCTGCAGGACGCGCTCGACGGCGGCGGGTCGGACAACATCACGATTCTGGTCGGGCGGATCCGGCCGTCCTGACGCACCGGGCGCCCCGCGCGCTCACATGGGCCAGCGCCACCCGAACGCGCCCGCGGTCAGGAGCGCGTACACCAGGCCGTCGAACGTGTGCTTCAGCGTGTGGGTCCAGCGGCGATAGAACCAGATCGACTGCTGCCACCCCGCGACGGTGTAGGCGAGGAACGCGGTGACGCCGGCGAAGCGGAACACCTCGAGGTAGGTGGCCCCCGGACCCAGCGCCCGGCCCGTCACGTAGGCGACGAAGATCCCCACCACCACGCAGTACACGAACCACAGCGTCAGGCTCTTGCCCATGCCGGGCATGCCGTTCGGCAGCATCGTGATGAACGCCACCGGCCCCTTGGTCACCTTGTCCACGAACTCGGGTGACTTCATCGCCGCCGGGCTCCCGGCATGGGGCAGGACGTACTCGCCGGGCGGCACGGCGAACGGCCGCAGGGCGTTCATCACCTCGTCCTCCCGCGGCACCTTGCCGTAATCGCTGCGGTGGTAGGTGAGGAACATGTGGATGACGGAGCTGGCGGCGAACACGAGCACCGCCGCGAGCAGGATCGGGAGCCACAACGCGGTCACCGTTACCATCGTCTCCTCCTTGAGGATGCGCGGGGGGCGCGCGAGCCCGACCACACTGCGCGCGGTTCGGCACCGCGTCAAGGCGCGGTGTCCAGGCCCTCCCGGATCCGCACCGAAAAAGCGGGATCGTCCGCCGCCCGCCGGGCGCGCGGCGTGACGAGATACCGGTCGCGCAGAGCGTCGAACGGCTGATCGGTATCGATCAGCCCGAGGTCGTAGGCGAGGCGGTCCGCGAGGCCCGGGAGCAGCCAGCGATAGCTGAACGGCACCCGCCCGGGGACCAGGCTGTTCACGTGCCGCACGATGGTCGACGTGCAGTTCGCCGTCAGCGTGTTGTAGAACTCGGGGCGGCGGCGCAGCCCGTTGGCGCGCTCGAGCATCGCCGCGAACAACTCGCGCACGCGGGCGGGCGGTGCCCGCAGCGGATAGAGATGGACCGCCTCGCCCCGATGAATGGCCCGCAGGCCGATGACGTCGCGCTCATCGGCCACGACGTACATCAGCTCGTAGCGGCGGAACAGCCCCTTCAGGAAGTGGTAGGTCTCACCGCGCTCCTTGCGCGCCTCGACCGAGATCGCGACGTACGATGGCCCCGAGTCGCCGGCGAACTCGAAGGAGAGGAACGTGTGGGCGACCGCGGGCTGCCCCGCGAACGGCACGACGGCAAACCACGCCCGCGCGAGCCGGTCGAGGTCCACCGTGCGGTCCTCGTAGGCGGGCGTGTAGTCGTCGGCCGTGCGATACGCGGTGTGACGTACGTTGCGGACCCGCACCATTGCGCCGTCGAACTCGGCCTCGGGGAGGACGGCCTCATTGGGAGTCCAGTCGCGGGCGTTCGCGGGAGCGCGCGTGGCCCACCAACCGGCGGCGGTACCGGCCGCAAGCAGGAACGCGGTGAGCGCGCGGCCGCGCCGGGTCATGGCGCTCAATTCGCCTTGAGCACCGCTTCGATGAAGTTGAGCGTCTTCGTCTCGACCCAGGGAGCGCTGACCGCATCCACGCCCATCGTGCCGTGGCGCTCGCCTGCGCCGGTCGCGACCCGCCGCCTGCTCGGCGACGGCTTCACGTCGGCGTGCACCACGATGCCGTGCTTCGGATCATACCGGAAGATGAGCGCCGAGGCGAGCGCGAACTGGGGGGGCGGCGGCGTCCGCGGCGTAAACGAGAGGGCGACGCTGGGATAGGCGTTGTCGAGTTCGGTGTGGTCGCGCGTCACGGCCTCGTGGCCGGCCTGGAGCAGCTCGGTCATGACGTCGTCCAGCACCGGCCGGACGACGGTCCGGAGGATCTCGCCGCAGGCGCGCCGCCGCCGGTCGCCCTCGTCGGCCGATCCGCCGGCCGCCGGCGCCCCGACGGCCCGTGCCGCCCAGCCCTCGAGCAGCGACCGCAGCCTGGCCGTGCCGCCGCCCGTCACCGGTGACTCGCCGAACCCATGGTGCAACATCATCCGAGAGCGGGGCTCCCGCCAGTGATCCGCGTCACCGCAGCCCGGCCGACTCGTAGGCGATCGCCGTGATACGGCCGCGCCAATACGGCGCGAAGCCGCCCGGCAGCACCCACCCCACCTCCCCCTCGAGCGGCACGCGCATGCCGTCCCGCACCTCGTAGGCCCAGAACCGCCCCTGCCACGGAGTCGGGACCGGCCGGCCCCCTACCGCGCGGGAGCGCTCCGCCGCGCGCACGGTGGCGATCAGGCCCGCCGTGTCGAATCCGAACTCGAGCGTGACCTGCGTCGGGTCGTCGGCGAGCGTCGCGCGGGCCGTGCGCTCGTCCACCGCTACCCACCGCACGCCCTGGCTCGGCAGCAGCGCCGTGGGATACCATACCGCTTCGGCGACGTAGCGCATCAGCTCCCCCGCCGCCGCCTCGGGCGTGCCGCGCATTTCGGCCACCGTCACGAGGCCGAACACCGCGGCGTGCAGGATGCCCTCGCCCGCGACATAGGCATCGTGCACGCGGACCGTGACGCCCGGCGCCATGCGGATGCGGGCATCCCAGTCGAACCCCGGGCGCCGGGTGATCACGAGCTGGTGTGACGTGAACGGGACCCATCGCTCGCCGCTTTCGTCGAGGTTGAAGGTCCCCGTGTGCGCCACGCGCGCGGCGGTGACGAGGCGTTGGCCCGGCGTGAGCACCGCGCGAAAGTAGCGCGCGACGGGCGCCGGCAGGGTCGCGAGCTCGCGCGGGTCGTAGGTGAGGGGCACGGCGGGCAGGCGCGCGGCGGCGAGCTGCTCCCGCAGGTCGGCCGTGCCCGACCGCCAGCGCCAGGCGCCGTAGAGCAGGGCGACGGCGACGGCCAGGCCCAGCCCGAGGACAATCAGCAGCGCGGTCTTCACGACCCGGGCGCTAGCGCGGCTCCCGCTCCCACAGGAGCGTCTGCTCCGGCACCCAGCGGCCGTCCGTAAAACGCGAAGCGTGAGACCGGAAGGTGGTTGGGGCCAGGTCGGTCTCCTCATCCCGGTGCAAGGTCACCGTACCGTCCGGCCCGAGGATCTCGAAGATGAGGGTCCCGGCCGTGTCCACGGTCTCCCCCGTCGCCACGGCGCCACCGGTGCCGAGGCTCACGTAGCGGGCACGACCGTGCGCCGGGTGCCAATAGTAGAAGCCCTCCCAGTACAGCACCTGCTGCTGCCCGACCCGCCCCGTGATGCGCAGCCGCAGGATGCTGGGCGCGGGACCCGCTTCGAAGCGGTAGCCGAAATGCGACGGAGCGCCCGCCTGGGTCGAGTCGTATCCGGGATTCGCGGCCCACCAGCGGCCCCCGTCGCGCAGCAGGTATGCGGTGCGCGACTGGAACCAGGCGGGGGCCTGAGCGCCGAGGCGCAATGGCGTCACGGCGAGCAGCGCCGAGACGGTGACGAGCAGCCACGACGGACGGGGCAGATGCATGCGAGCCTCCGGGTGAGCGGACCACGGCCTGCCGAACGATAGCATCGCGTTCGGTGTTCACCGACAAGCCCGCCACCTTGCTGGACGGTCCGTTCTCCCCGCGTGTACCTTGTGTCGATGACGCCGCACCTCCGACGGGTACGCCGCGCCGCGTGGACGGGCACGTGACCCTCGAGCAACGCCTCCGGGGCGCGCTGGCGGGAAGCTACGCGATCGAGCGCGAGCTGGGCCGGGGCGGCATGGCCACCGTGTACCTGGCCCAGGATCTCAAGCACAAACGTCCGGTTGCCGTCAAGGTCCTGAATCCCGAGATCGGGCGGATGGTGGGACCCGAGCGATTCCTGCGCGAGATCGAGATCGCGGCGCGCCTCACCCACCCGCACATCCTGCCGGTGTTCGACTCGGGGACGGCGGACGACCTGCTCTACTACGTGATGCCCTTCGTCCGCGGCGAGTCGCTGCGCCAGCGGATCGAGCGGGAGGGCGCGCTGCCCATCGGCGACGCGGTGCGGATCGCGCGCGAGGTGGCCGACGCCCTCGACTACGCGCACCGCCGCGGCTACGTCCACCGCGACGTCAAGCCCGAGAACGTGCTGCTCGAGGAAGGGCATGCGTTCGTCGCGGACTTCGGCGTGGCGCGGGCGCTCGCGGGAGACGGCGCCGCCGCGTCGAAGTTGACCGAGGTCGGGATCGCGATCGGCACGCCGTACTACATGAGCCCCGAGCAGGCGGCGGGCGACGAACGGATCGATGGCCGCGCCGATCTCTACGCGCTCGGCTGCGTCCTGTACGAGATGCTCAGCGGCAAGCCGGTGTTCGAAGGGGCGACGGCCCAGACGGTGGCGCGCCAGCACCTGTACGACACCCCGCGCCGCCTGCGCACTCTGCGCACCGACGTGCCGCCCGCGCTCGAAACGGTGGTGGCGCGCGCGCTGGCCAAGACCCCGGCGGAACGCTGGACGTCGGGCGCCGAGATCGCCGCGGCGCTCGAATCAGGCGACGTCCCGGCGTTCCGGGCCGGCCGCCGGCGCGGCCGCTGGCTCGCGCTCGGTGGGGCGGTGGCCGCCGCGGCCACCGCCGTGCTCGTGCTCCGCGGGGCGCGGGGCGACCGGCCGGTCGATCCGGCGCTCGTGGCCGTTGCCCCCTTCGACGTCCTGGCCCCGGAGCTCCAGTTGTGGCGCGAGGGCCTGGTGGACGTCGTGGCCCGCAACCTCGACGGCGCGGGCGCGATCCGCATCGTGGCCCCCACCATCGCGGTGCGTCGCTGGGAGGGCCGGGCCGACGCGCCCTCGGCGCGGCTGCTCGGACGGCGCACGGGAGCCGGGCTGGCGGTCTTCGGCACGCTGGTGAGCGCGGGAGGCGATTCGGTGCGGCTCACGGCCACCCTGTACGACGTGGCCGCCGCGCGGCCGATCCAGGACTTCCAGGTGCGCGACGTCGCGGACCGCATGGACCGCGTCGCCGATTCGCTGTCCTTGGAGCTGCTGCGGGCGCTGCCCGGCACGCGCCAGATGGGCGCCGTGCGGCTCGTGTCGGTGGGCACTGGATCGCTACCGGCGCTGCGAGCCTTTCTCCGGGCGGAGCAATTCTACCGGCAGACCAACTGGGATTCGGCGATCACCTACTACGAACGCGCCATCGCCCAGGACTCGGCGTTCGCCATGCCGTGGTGGCGGGTGGGCACGGCGCTGGGCTGGCAGCGGTCGGGCATCGACACGCTGTCCCGCCGCTACCACGCCCGCGCGGGCGCGCTGAACCGCGGCCTCGCGCCGCGCGATTCCCTGCTGGTCGCGGCCGATTCCCTCACGGCCGCGATCTACTCCAAGGGACTCGCCGCTGACTGGCAGCGCGGCCTGCGGCTGTTCGCCGGCCTCGAGGACGCGGTGCGCCGGTATCCGGAGGACCCCGAAGTGTGGTATGCCCTCGGCGAGGCCCGCTACCATTTCGGCCGCGGGATGCCACAGGGCACGCCCGATCGGCAGACGCTCGCGGCCTTCGACCGGGCGATCGCGCTCGATTCCGCGTTCGGGCCCGCGTACATCCACGCGGTCCAGCTCGGACTGGCGCTCGACGGGACCCCCGCCGCCCTGCGATACGCCGACGCCTACCTCGCGCTCGACCCGAAAGACGTGAACGCCGCGGGCATCCGCCTGGTGCGCGCCCTGCTGGCCGGCGATCCCGGCGCGGAGGCGCTGCTCGACAGTGCCACGCACCAGGAGCTGATTCACGCCATCGGCTCGTCGTTCGGAGGCAGCGATTCCACCGAGGTGGCGGTGCGGATCGCACGGGAAGCGCTGCGGCGCCCCAAGAGCGGGCCGTTGGACTCGCTGGCGGACCGGTATCGCCTGTCGGGGATCCTCGCATCGCGCGGCCACCTGCGCGAGGCCGTGGGCCTGGCGGGGGACGCTCCGTTCCTCGCCGCCGACATGATGGCATTCGGTGCGGTGACGCCAGACAGCACCGAGGCCGCGTTCCGGCGCTGGCTCGCCACCGATTGGCTCGAAAGCGCCCTGCCCCGCTGGTGGGCCGCTCGGGGGGACACGGGGATGATCCAGGCCTACATTGCCCGGCTCGACTCGGTGGCGCGCGGCGCGCCGCTGCGCCGCCCGGACCTGCGCGGCGTGCCGCCCGCTCTGCTGCAGCGGCGCATTGCGCTGGCCCGCACCGGCGGCCGCGCCGCGCTGGAGCTGGCGCGCGGCGATTCCGGCGCCGCGCTGCGCACGTTGCTCGCCGTTCCCGACTCCGCGTGTCCGGAGTGCGGGGCGCTGCAGCTCGGCACAGCGCACCTGCTCGCCGCCACCGGGCGGCTGGAGGAAGCTGCGGCACGGCTCGACCGCGGCGGATTCTGCTGCGGCGGCGACGTGGGCCCGCTGATGGCGCTCGAGCGCGGCCGCGTCGCCGAGCGTCTCGGACGCCGCGAGGCGGCCATCGAGTCGTATCGCTACGTCGCCGCGGTGTGGCGCAATGCCGACTCGGCGCTGCGACCGTACGTGGAGGAGGCGCGGGCGGCGCTCGGGCGGCTCACCGGTGAGCGCGCGGGGCGGTAGCGCCCCTCACGCTGCCCGGCGCACCGCCGGCCGCTGCCGCAGGCGTTCCCTGCCGCCCAGATCCCACCCGAACGACACCCGCAGCGCGTCCTCGGCGCACACGGTGATGCACGTCTGGCACAGCATGCACTCGGTGGACAGGATCCGCTGGCCGCGCCGGATGTACTCCAGGAGCTGGATGTCCATGGGACACGTCTTCACGCACGCTTCGCATGCGGTGCACCGCTCCCGCTCGGCGGCGATCTTGAGGAGGGACAGGCGCGAGGACGCCTTCAGGAACACCGTGACCGGGCAGAGATACTTGCAGAACGCGCGGTTGTCGCGCAGGACCACGGCCATGCCCACCGCCACCACGTAGTACAGCGCGTTGCCCGCGACCATCCACATGAGACCGGCCGCGCTGCCGAAGCGAATCTGGTCGCGGTAATCGAACGCGGTCCACACGGCGAGGACCAGCCCCAGGCTCAGCGCGAAGTGCGCGTAGCGTAGCCCGCCCCACCGGCCCGGGAGCCGGCCGGGCGACCGCTGAAACGGCAGCAGGTCGAGCACCATCAGGGTCCAGCAGGCCCAGCCGCACCACAGCCGGCCGAACAGCAGCGGGCCCACGATCTTGGCGATCACGTAGTGCATCAGGGCCGCCCCGCCGAGCCCCGCGAGCACCGAGAAAAACACCCACTCGAGCTGGATGTTCTCCGACTGGATGCCGCCGACGTAGACCAGAAGGAGAGCGCCGATCAGGCCCAACGTGAGCTTCCGCCCGAGCTGCTTCTTTTTCTTCGGCAGGACCGCGTAGAGTCCGAGCCCGATGCCGAGCGCGGTCCCGATGTACCCGAAGAGGAACAGGGGTTGGACGGAGCCCGAGGATCGCCACGCCACCACGGCCACCGCCCAGAAGGCGAGGAACGTGACGCCGGGAAGCAGCAGTTGCCGGGGACTCATCTTCTGCCGCGTCACGGTCCCTCCCGCGCCGCGAGCACCAAACGGAACAGCTCGCCGATTTCGTCCGTGGCGATGGTCCACGGGTGATCCGTATCCACACGGTGGACCAGCACGAGCTTGTCCTCGGGCCGGATGAAGACGTAATGGACCGCGAGCCCCCCATGAAACACCGCCGGCCCGACGCCCAACGGTGAATCGGCTTCCATCACGCCCCACATGAGCCCGTAGCCGAGTCCCAGCGTGGCATCGTCCACCCCGTGCCAGGTCCAGCTGGCGGCGATCCACGACTCGGGGACGATCTGGCGCCCGTGCCACCGCCCGCGCTGCTGGAACAGGACGCCGAACCGCGCCAGGTCGCGGGTCGTCATCCGGATCGGGTACGCTGGGTGCATCGACTTCTCCGGCTCGAGCTGGTAGGAGCCGTCCGCCACCACGAAATCCTGCATCCCGATCGGCGCGGCGATCTCGCGCTGGAACGACGTGAAGATCCCGTCTCCCGACTGCTGCTCGTAGATCGTGCCGAGGGCGTTGAAGTCCCAGTTGTTGTACCAAAAGAAGGTCCCGGGAGCATGGCTGCCGCGCGCCGGGCGTTGCGCTGCCACGTCTTCAGTCTCGGCAGCCGCCTCATGGTAGACACCGGACTGCGACTTGAGCAGATGGATCACCCGGGCCTGCCGCTCCGCCGCGGTGAGGCTGGGCGGGATATCGTCGATCCCCAAGGCCGCGAGCGTGGCCGCGGTATCGATCACACCGCGTTGTACGGCGATGCCGTACAGGGCGCCGAGCAGCGGTTTCCGGATCGAGTGCAGGCTGTACTTGCGGTCCACCTGGCCCCACGAGACGAACACCTGGCCGTCGTACAGGGCCATGAAGGCGGCGGAGCCGATGGTGTCGAAATGGGCCCGAGCGAGCTGCAACCGGGCGCTGGAGTAGCCCACCGCCTCGGGCGCCACGACCGGCAGCGCCCCACCGGTCCCGCTTTCCGTCGTCCCCTCGCACGCGCTGGCTATGGCCACCGCGCAGGCGAGGCCGAGGCCACCATGCCACCAGCGGTTGGGCATGACCGGGGTCCTCCATTCGGGAATGCCGTGCGTTCACCGGGCTGCGGGAGGGTAGCCGCGCGGCGTTGAAGCCGTGATGAGCCGGACGTGAAGTACCCGCCGCGGGCCCGGTCGCTCGCCCCAGGTCTCACGGGCCGCGCCGCCGCGCGGCCCGGTCTTGCGGCCCGACCGGATTCTGTTGCAGTGTTTCGAAACACTGCGATCCTATGCCAGCCCATCCGACCCGACGCGTCTACGAAGTGCAGGCGGCGATCTGCCGCGCCCTCGCCCACCCGGTCCGGCTCGAGGTGGTGCACCTGCTGGGGACCCGCGAGGTGGCCTTCGCGGAGCTCCTCGAGCGCATGGACGTCACCAAGACCCGGCTGTCCCAGCACCTCGCCGTGCTGCGCCAGGCCGGGATCGTCATGGCCCGCCGGGACGGGGCACGGACCTTCTACCGTCTCAAGTATCCCGAGATCGACGCCGCCTGCCAGGCCGTCGGGCAGGTGCTCGCCCGCCAGCTGGCCGAGGCGCACCAGCATACGAACGCGCTGCTGCGGGCCGTGCGCAGCGGCGCCGCCGCCCGTGGGCCCTGAAAGGAGTCGACGACCGTGCCTGAGACCGCTGCGGTGGAGAAGACGCTGGACACGAAGGGCATGCTGTGCCCGAAGCCGGTGATCGAAACCAGCAAGGCGATCAAGCAGATCGCCGTGGGCAAGATCCTGGAGGTGCTGGCGACGGACCCCGCGTCGAAGCCCGACCTCGAAGCCTGGGCCAGGATGACGGGCCACAAGCTGCTGACGTTCGCCGAGCAGGACGGGTCTCCGAAGGTGTTCCGATTCACGATTCAGCGGACGAGGTGACATCATGGCACACGTGAGCCCCACCGCCATCGCTCCCGAAGCCGCCGCCGCCACCGTGCAGGAGATGGCCGACTCGGGCGCGAAGCGGCTCGTCATCGTGCTGACGAAGGGCACGCTCGACGAGGCATACCCCGCGTTCATTCTGGCGACGACCGGCGCGGCCACCGGCATGGCGGTGGACCTCTACTTCACTTTCTGGGGGATGACGCTGCTCGACAAGCGCACCGTCAACAAGATCAAGCTTTCCCCGGTCGGCAACCCGGCCATGGGGATGCCCGACTGGCTCGCCGTGCTGCCGGGGATGACGACGATGGCGACGTGGATGATGAAGAAGAAGATCAAGAAGTACTGGCCGACGCTCCCCGAGATGATGGAGGAAGCGCGAGAGCTCGGCGTGCGGATGCACGCCTGCTCGCCCACGATGGGACTCATGGGGCTCGACAAGCGCAACCTGATCCCCGGCGTGGACATCGTCGGCGCCTCCGCGTTTCTCGGCTGGGCCTCCGACAACGCCGTGACGATCTTCATCTGACGCGCGGTGCCCGTCCTCGAGCTCTTCGCGACCCGCGCGGCGAAAGTGCGCCGCCGGCTCGGCCGCTTGAACGCCGACGGCTGGCTCTACGGCGGTCTCCCCGGCCTGCAGTGGGAGGTCGCCAACGCCCGCGCGGCCGACCGCGGCGTGATGCTGTCGATCCGCGAGGACATGCGGCAACACGCCGCGTTTCACGATTACTACCGCTCGTGCATCAACTGCGGCAATTGCACGGCCGTGTGCCCCGCGTTCCGGTTCGCGGATTTCGCGCCGCGCATCGTCGTGCAGAAGGTGATGCACGCCGCCGGGGAGCCGGAGCTGCTGTTCCAGATGATCGACCAGTACATCTGGGCGTGCTACCAGTGTTACGCCTGCTGGGACGTCTGCCCGGCGCAGAACAATCCCGGGGGGCTGGTCGCCATCCTCAAGGAGGCGGCGGTGCGTCACGGACTCGATTCGACGAAGAAGGCGCTCGAGCCCTACAGCCGCATCCTCTACCGCCTGATGACGACCGGCACCCAGATCACGCCCGACATGCACTCGAACGTGGGCCCGTTCCGCGACTGGGGGCCGCACAAGGCCGAGCTGGCGCAGCACCTCAAGGAGTACCGCAACGCCGTCCCGGTAGAGTCGCTCGCCGGCGTCCATGACAAGAGCTGGCGCGTGGATCTCCAGACGATGCGCGAGCTGCTCGTGATCGAGCAGGCCGCCGGCGTGATCGAGATGGTCAAGCAGAGCGCCCCCGACGTGGGCGAAGTGGTCGAAGAGGCTGCGCGGCCGAGGCCGCCGCCGAGGCCGCCGCCGAGGAGGATCAGCCATGACCGCGCCCCAGCTGTTCGATCGCGCCCGCTTCGCGGGGAACGCCCGGACCAAGTACGGGACCGTCGAAGAGTATCTGCACATGCTGCAGCGGATGACCGAGCTCGAGGAGCGCGGCGAAATCCAGGTGCAGCATGTCACCGACCGGTTCGCGCCCATCTCCGTGCGCACGCTGAGCGGCCGCGAGAAACCGATCCCCACGGTGGACCTGTGGCAGCACAAGTCCTGCGGTCAGTGCGGCCACATCCCGGGCTACGTCACCGCCCTGTACTGGATCATGCGCGAGCTGGGGGTGCCGTTCGTGGACGACACCAACCAGACGTCGTGCACGGCGTGGAACTACTACGGCTCGGGCACCTCGAACCCGGTGGCGCTCTCCGCCGTGTTCGTGCGCAACATGCACGTCGCCTGGCAGAAAGGCGCGTACCCCCTGATTCACTGCGGCACGAGCTTCGGCGACTACAAGGAAGTGCGCTTTCTCATCGTCATGAACGACGAGCTGCGCGCACAGGTGCGGGCCATCCTCCAGAAGATCGGGCGGGACATCGTGCTGCCGCGGGAGCTGGTCCATTACAGCGAGTGGATGCACGTGTTGCGGGACCGGATCGCCGAGCACCGCACGCTGGACGTCTCCGGGATCAAAGTCGCCGTCCACGCCGCCTGCCACACCTACAAGATGATGTCCGAGGACTTCACCTACGACGACGGCGTGCTCGACGGCCGCAAGCCGGCTCCGGTCTCGAGCCTCGCGCTGGCGCTCGGCGCCCAGCTCGTGGACTACAGCAACTGGTACGATTGCTGCGGGTTCGGCTTTCGCCACATCCTCACCGAGCGTGAGGTCAGCCGCTCGTTCGCCTACTTCCGGAAGATCCAGCCGATCGTGCGGGAAACGCAGGCCGACGTGCTCCTCACTCACGACACCGGCTGCGTGACCACGCTCGACAAGAGCCAGGTGGTCCCGCTCGCCCACGGCCACAAGGAGACCGTCCCGGTGCTCTCCGACGCGCAGTTCGCGGCGCTCGCCATGGGCGCGCACCCGTTCATCGTGTGCCAGGTGCACTGGCACGTCGCCGACTGGAAGCCGCTCCTCGCCAAGATGGGGATCGACGGCGAGGCCGCCTGGGCCGAGTACACGGACTACGTGGAGAAAGTGAAGGGCGGCATGAAGCCCGCGTTCATTCAGTCGCCCCCCCGCCCCGACCGCGCCGGAGTCCCCGCGTGAGCCCGGCACCTACCGATCCCGCCGTGCTGGTGGTGGGCGGCGGTCCCGCCGGCCTCCAGGCGGCCGCGGACCTGGCCAACCTCGGCACGCCGGTCGTGCTGGTGGAGCGCCGCGCCGCCCTGGGCGGCGCCCCGATCCGCTGGCGCTACAAGACGCTCGCCCCCGAGCACCGGCCCACCGAGGAGGTCATGGGCCCGCTGATCCGCACGGTCGAGTCGCACCCGCTGATCACCGTACACCGCGACGCCGTGGTCGAACACTTCGACGGCGCCCCGGGGCGTTTCCGCGCGACGATCCAGGGCGGCGGCGGCAGCCGCGAGGCGAGCGTCGCGGCGGCCGTGGTGGCGACGGGCTTCGAGCACTTCGACGCGACGCGCGATCCACGCTACGAGTACGGCCGCGCGCCCAACGTGATCGGGATCCACGAGCTCGAAGGGATGCTGAGCGACGGCCGCGTGGTCTGCCAGGACGGTCGCACGCCGCAGCGCATTGCGTTCGTGTTCTGCGTGGGCTCGCGCGACCGCGCGACCAATCCCTGGTGCTGCACCGTGTGCTGCGGCGTCAGCATCAAGCAGGCGATGGAGATCAAGCAGCTCCTGCCGGACGCCGAGCTGTACATGATCTACATCGACATCCGGACGTTCGGCCTGTGGGAGAATCTCTACTGGGAGAGCATGGAGCAGCACGGCATCAACTACATCCGGGGCCGCGTCTCCCAGGTGTACGACACCGGCACCCAGCTGCTGATCAAGGGCGAGGACACGCTGGTGCGCGGACCGTTCGAGGTGCTCATGGACATGGTCGTGCTCGCCGTCGGCATCTCGCCCGGCGAAGGCACGGCGCAGGCCGCGAAGGCGATCGGCCTCGACGTCAACACCTTCGGGTTCCTCCAGCCGCGGCACCCCAACGTGCACTTCGATTCGAACAAGCCCGGCGTGTTCCTCGCGGGCGCGTGCGTCGCGCCGATGTCCATCGAGGAGGCATTCCTCGCCGGCTCGGCCGCCGCGATGCAGGCGGCCAAGGCCGTGCGAGCGTCGAGCGCCGCCGCGTGACCGACGAAGAAAAGGGCCGGTTCATCGTCGAGCGCCAGTACATCGACGACCGGCGCATCACCGAGCCCGCCGAGCTCGAGGTCGGCGGGATCGATATCTCGGGGCGCTGGGGCGTGCTCATCGAGCCCCGCACCATCACCGCCTTCGACCACTCGCTGCTGCGCGAGATCCAGCGCGACCCCGCGGGCCGCCACATCCATCGCTGCTTCCAGTGCGGCAACTGCACGGCGGTCTGCCCCACCACCGAAGAGCACCCCGAGTTCAATCCGCGCTACTTCATCCACGTCGCGCGGATGGGCTACGCCGCCGAGCTCGAGAAGGTGCGCACGTCCATCTACCTGTGCGCGAGTTGCGGCCGCTGCAGCGAGGTCTGCCCCCGGGAGGTGAATCCGAGCGGCGTCATGGCCGCGATCGGCACGGCCATCCGGAGGACCCGGTGAAGCCGGGCCGGCTCGCGGCCGCGCTCCCCTGGGGCGCGGCCGCCGCCGTCACGCTGCTGCTCGTCGCCTCCTGGATCTACCTGCTCGGCTGGCACGCCGAGTTCATCGCGCCCGGCCTCGTGCGACAGATCGACCGCAAGACGATCGTGTCGAAGCTCGCGGTGGAGGTAATCGGGTTCTCGGCCGTGGGGATCGCGCTGCTCGGCATCGCCGTCCGCACCTGGCGCCGCTCCTCGCCGGTGCTGCTCCAGGAGATCGTCGCGCTCGTGCGGCGCCGGGGCCCCGACGGCGCGCCCGCCGTGCCCCGCCCGCTCCGCCGACCGCTCGCCACGGCCGCCCGCGAGATCGCGGGCGGCGGGATGCGCGACTGCGAGGACGCCCAGCAGTGGCTCGCCCACCTGCTCACGATGTGGGGCTTCGTCGGCCTGTTCGCCACGACGTCCCTCGACGCCGTGGTCAATCGCGCCGCCGATCCGCTGCCGCTGCTGCACCCCGTACGGCTGCTCGGGAATGTGACGGGTACACTGTTCCTCGCGGGACTCACGCTGGCCATCGTGCGGCGCGCCGTCCGCGCCGACCTGCGGTCGGCCAGCGCGGCCGGCGACTGGGCGTTCCTCGGCGCACTGTGGGGAACCGGGAGCACGGGGTTCCTCGTCCAGTGGTACGCCGATCTCGCGCGGGCGCAGGCGACGGCCGCGTGGTACGTCGTGCACCTCGTGTTCGTCGGGCTGATCCTCGCCACCGCGCCGTGGACCAAGTTCATGCACGCCGTGTGGCGGCCCAGCTGGGCCGTGTACCGCGCGCTCACGGCGCCGCGCGGCCCGTGAAGGCCCGCACGCACGCGCGCCGGCTGGAGAACCGGTTCGGCGGCCGGCCCCACGTCGGCGTCGTCACGCATTTCGACGGCCGCGACGTCCCCGCCGTCGTCCGGCAGATCCGGGCGGTGGCGGACGCGCTCGGGCTGCGGCTCGAGGGCGTGACGGAGGACATCGCCGGACGGCAGGTGTTCAGCGCCGCCGCGCCCGTCCCGCAGACCGACGGCCTCGAGGTGTGGCTCGTGGCGAGCGAGCAGCCGTCCGTCGGGTGCACGGTCGAGGCCCGGGTGTTTCACGCGATCGAGCAGAGCGCGGAGGCCGACGAGTATCTCGCCGAGCTGTCGCGGCGACTGGCCGTCGCACCGCCGGAGAACCACGCACACGGAAAGGACGGATCATGAGCGCCGCGGATGCCGGAGGCACGCCGGCCCCCAAGAAGTTCCTCTTCGTCGTGAGCACCGGGGCCAGCGAGCCGAAGAAGGCGTTCACGCCCTTCTATTACGCCGCGGCCGCGGCGTCCATGGACTTCGAAACGACGATGTTCTTCCTCGCGGAAGGACCGTCGCTGCTCAAGCCCGGTGTGGCCGAGACGCTGCGCACCACGCCCGAGGAAGAGCCGCTCCAGAAGGTCATCGACTACGGCATGCAGACCGGCGTGAAGTTTCTGTGCTGCAGCGTGTCCGCCAAGGTGATCTGGAAGCTCGACGAGAACGAGCTCCCGCAGGGGATGACCTTCGCCGGGGCAGCCACCCTGCTCGAAGCCGCCACCGACCCCGACACCGTCATCCTGTACTTCTGAGGGCCCGCCGCTCATGGCCGATTACCGCGGATTCCGCATTCCCGACGACCGCTACTACGACCTCGACTACCACGTGTGGGCGCTGCCGGACGGCGACACCGTCCTCGTCGGCGCCACGGATCCGGCGCAGGCATACGCCGGCGAGATCATCCACATCACCGTGAAGAAAGTCGGGACGGCGTTGAAGCGCGGCGCGATCCTCGCCACGGTCGAGAGCGCGAAGTACATGGGGCCGATGCGGTGCCCGGTGAGCGGCACCGTGACCGAGGTCAACGCCGAGGCGACCCGCACGCCCACCCGCATCAACGCCGACGCGTACGGCACCTGGGTGGCGCGGGTGAAGCCCGACCAGCTCGACGCCGACCTGCCGCTGCTCACCCCCGGCGCCGCGGCCGGGGAGAAGTACCAGTCCATCATCGACGCGTGGGGCATCGAGCCCCGCAAGCGCCCCTGACGCCCGGCGCCGGCGGCGTCGCGGTGCTCCGCACGCCCGAAACCGACCCCGCCACGAACCTCGCGCTCGAAGACGCGCTGCTGCTCGAGGTCGAAGCGGGCACCCGCCCCGACACGCTGCGCCTCTGGGTCGCCGACGAATGTCTGGTGCGGGGCGCCTATCGCTCGTGCCGCTCGGGCTGGCACCGGGAGGCCGAGGCCCGCGCGCTCGGCGTGCCGCTGTACGCCCGCTCCACCGGCGGGGGCACCGTCTACTTCGACCGCGGCAACCTGAACTGGAGCTTCTACCTGCGGCGCGCGGAGGGGTACGTGGGAGGCGAGCGCCTGTTCCGCGGCGGTGCCGCGTTCATCGCGCGCTGTCTCGCGCCGCTCGGTATCGCGGCGGACTTCGCGGCACCCAACCGGATCGACGCGGCCGGCCGCAAGATCTCCGGGATGGCGTCGCGCGCGAGCTTCGGGGCCGTCCTGGTGCACGGCACGCTGCTCGTCACGACCGACCTGGCCCGGTTGGACGGGCTCTGCATCCCGCCAGCCGGGTGTCCGCCGGTCGCGCGCCTGTGCGATCTCGCGGCGGGCCTCACGGTCGAGGCCGTGGCGCAGCGCATCGCCGCCGCCGCCGCGCCCGTCAGACCAGGATCTCCCACCACATCTTGACGGCGACGATCGCAATCAGGAGCGCGAGCACGAGCTTGAGCTGTACGACACCGAGGCGCTGGCTGACCGCGGCCCCGAGTTGCGCCGCCGGCAGCGCTCCCGCCACCAGGGCCAACGCCGGCCACCCGGGAATCTGCGCGGTGACCAATTTTCCGAGCGTCCCCATCACGGCGGCGGCGAAGACGACCGCGAGTGAGCTGCCGACCGCGATGCGGGCCGGCACATGCAGCACGTAGAGCATGATGGGGATCATGAGGAACGCGCCGCCAGCGCCCACGGCGCCAGCGAGCATCCCCACGGCGAGCGCGATCACGAAGCCCAGTACGCGTCGCGGAGGAGGTGAGGCCACGGGTCGCGCGTCGGCCGCGCGACGGGCCATCGTGATCATGAGCAACGCGGCCGCAGCGGCGAGCGTTGCAAACACGGCCTGGAGCACGACCGCGGGCAGCCACCGGGAACCGATCGCGCCGACGAGCGAGCCCACCGCCATGCCCGAGCCCAGGTTCACCACCAGCTGCCGATCCACGAACCCCCCGCGCAGGTGCCCGGCCAGACCGGACGACGCCGCGGCCAGCACCTGGACCATGGTGACGGCGGCCACGTCGTGCATGCTGAGGCGGCCCGTACCGAGCGCGGGCGGGACGTACAGCAGCAGCGGGATCATCACGATCGCCCCGCCCACGCCGACGAGACCGGCGAGGAACGCGCCGACGGCGCCGAGGACGACGAGCGTGGCCAGGAGAGGATCGGCGTGCATGACGAGCCCGACCGCGGCGATCCATGCGAGGACGACCGCCGTAGCGGGTTCGAGGACCGCGTCGAGCGCGCGACCCCAGACGGGCTGCTTCACGCTCGGTTCGTCGTGCGGCGGCATGGCGCCGGGGGAATCGGGCAGCGCGCCGGGAGCGGCGCGCGTGGCGCCGCCCCGGCCCGCTAGCTCACATCCCGCCGCGGGTCGCGAAGGAAAACTGCACCAGCAGCGCGTCCTCGGAGAGCGAGTTCGTCACCGTGCCGACCGGACCCGCCGGCCCGAGCAGCGGGCCCGTCCCGTCGTTCTTGAACGCCCGGTAATACGCGGCGCTGACTTGGAACCGCGGCGACACCATGTAGCCGACCCCGCCCGTCACGTGGTTCTGGACGATGGCGGGCGCGGGGATGTTGATCATCGACCACTCGTCGGGCACCGGGTTCTCGGAGTAGTTGTAGCCCGCCCGCAGCGCCACCCGATCGCTCACGCGGTACTCCCCGCCCAGCGCCACCACCGAGATGTTCTTCCACGCGAACCCCGACACCGAGCCGTCGGGATTGAACGGTCCCGTGCCGGGGACCGTGAATCCCTCCGTGCTCTCGTACAGGATGTACCGGTAGTCGGCGGCCAGGGTGAGGTTGGGCAGCGGGTTGAGCGCGATGCCGCCCGCCACGACCGCCGGGACGTTGAGCTTGAACGTGATGGTCCGCGGCGTGCCGAAGGTGGGGAGGTTGGGGTTCTCGAACACGCCGTTGAACTCGAAGTCCTCGAACGCCTGCTCCGAGGTGTACGACGCGCCGATCGCGATCAGGTCGTTGGGCTTGAACAGGACGCCGGCCTGGAAGCCAAAGCCGAACGCGCCGTCGGCCGCGGTGGCGCGCGAGTAGAACGCGCGGTCGTCGGGCGTGCCGGGGTTGCCGTCCGGCCCCGGATCGACGGCCGGCGCGGCGATCGGCGCGGGATCCACGGTGAGCGATGCCCAGTCGACGTTCACCGCGGCGCCGAGCCACAGCCGCTCGCCCGCGGCGATGGCCACGGCGGGCACGATCTTCAACAGCTGGTAGTTGCTGAACACCTGCCCGAAGCCGAACGGCCGCGGCGCGAGCACGGGATTGGTCGGATCGGATTGGTAGTCCACGCCGAACCCGCCCACGCCGAGGCCCGCCAGCCCGACCACGACGCGGTCGTTGGCGAGCGTGGTGGTCCAGGCCATCGCCGGGATGGGGACCCAGTCCCGCTTGCTCTCGGTGCTGCCGCCGGGGCCGCCCGTGACGGTGCTGGCCACGGTTCGATCCGCGCCGAACAGCTCGAACCCGAACTCGACGCGCGTGCCGTCGAACGCGAGCAACCCGGCGGGATTGAGGTAGAAGGTGCCGAGCAGGCTCCGCGGAGCGGCGACGCCCGCGCCGCCCATCGCGGAGTTCACCGCGCCGATACCGTGCAAGAAGTGCCCGTCGGTTGCGAAAGCCGACGGGGCAGCCGTCAACGCCAGGACGCCGACGACGGCGAGGGAAACCCAGCCACGATGACGCATTGCCACCTCCTGAAAGGAACGCCGCAGGTCGTACCTCATTGCAGGCTGTCCGCGACCTTGTCGCGGATCTCGTTCTCGATCGACCCGGGCATCTGCATGTTCATGGCGAACTTCATCTTCCCCGCGTCCTCGAAGTACATCTTCATGCGGAACATCTCGTCCACGATCAGGATCCGGACGGCGTCGCCCTCGCGCGCCAGGACGAGCTCGATGGGGAACGCCGCGGCGTGATCGATGCCGGCGCACGCGAAGCCCTGCCGTGCGTCGTCGCCGCCGTGCTGCACGATCTCGAATGCCTTCGATTCCATCGCGGCGCCCGTCACGCCGATGATCGCGATGCCCTGCTCGGGGAAGCGCACTTCGTAGACGGGCCGGGTCTCCCACCGGCGCCGGCCGGCCATGCGCTCGAGGCCCCGCGCGAGGCGCGCGGTCACGTCGTCCAGTGCGGCGGGCCCGGTCGCCCGCACCGTGGTGATCTCCTCGATCTTCGAGGGGAACGGACCGCCCGCGATGATGCCCATCGTCTTGCCGATCTCGCCGCGGTCGCGCATCTGGCCGTGCTGTCGCTCGACGACGTGCCCGGGGAACGCCGACGCCACGAGTCGCGTGAGCGCCGCAACCGCCGCGGCGGATCGCTCGTCGAAGCCGGTCTCGGCCACGATCGTGCGGTTCAGCGACCGGGGGTTGGTGGCGCTGATGTGGATGCCGGTCTCGTCTTCGTACACGGCGAGGCGCAGCGGCAAGGCGAAGGCAGCCGTGACACCGTGGGCGAGGACGGCCGCCGCATACTCGGGGTGATGCACGACGAACACATGGGCGCCGAACGTGCAATTGGACCCTGGCACCGCGGCGGCATAGTCGGCGAGCAGGGTCCAGTCCGATGCCGTCACCGCGACCCGGAGCGCACTCACCACGTCGGCGAACCCGCGATCGCGGACTCCTTCGACGAGTCGCACGTAGACGCCGTAGGACGCCCCGTCAGAGGGCCCCGCCCGCTCGATCGGTCGTGCGGGAAGGGGAACGATCACCAGGGCGGTCAGCACGAGCCATGGGGCGGCGGCCCGTGGCGGGCGGGGGGAAGGGGGACCGTGACGCACGCGGACCTCCGGGGTGAACGGGGCCGGCAGCGGCTTGCGACATCCGAATATTCGCATATATGCTGTTCCTGATTTCTTCGGCGGTCAAGATGACCAGGCGCGCCGGAAACCGACGTGAGGCGCGCGTGAAGGAACGCCCACGCCCGGCGCCGGGTCGCGCCCGCGCGACATGACGCTAGGTTGGTGCAACGGAGGACGGCGTGACCGCGACATTCGACAGGATCATCCGGCCCCGCGTGCTCGCGCGCGCGGCCCACGTCATCAAGTGCCTCGGCCATCCGCTGCGGCTGCGGCTGCTCGAAACCCTGGAATCGGGCGACAAGACCGTGTCGCAGCTCCAGAAGGCGTCGCGCGCCAGCCAGGCGAGCGTGTCCCAGCAGCTCGCCATCCTGCGCGGGCGCGGCATCGTGGACTGCCGGCGCGAAGGCGCGCACGTCTACTACTGGATCACCGAGCCGAAAGTCTCGAAGATCCTCGACTGCATCCGGCAGTGCGACACCGACGCCTGAGCGCGGCGTGAGTGCCATGGCCGGCGGCGCAGCGGCGGACGTCCTCGCAACGGACCGCCCGCCCAGCTGGGTCAAGGTCATCGACCAGACGCGCTGCATCGGCTGCCACGCCTGCACGCACCGCCTGCAAGTCCGAGAACGACGTGCCCGCTCGGCGTCAACCGGACCTACGTGAAGTACGTGGACGTGGGACTGTTTCCGCAGACGCGGCGCGCGTTCCAGGTCACGCGCTGCAACCAGTGCGAGGACGCGCCCTGCGTCACGGCCTGCCCGACCGCGCGCCATGTACCGCCGTCCCGACGGGATCGTCGACTTCGACAAGACGCGTTGCATCGGCTGCAAGGCCTGCATCGCCGCCTGCCCGTACGACGCGATCTTCATCAATCCGGACGACCACTCCGCCGAGAAGTGCAACTTCTGCGCGCACCGTCTCGACGTCGGGCTCGAGCCGGCCTGCGTCGTGGTCTGTCCCGACCGAGGCGATCCTCGTCGGCGACCTGAACGATCCGACGTCCGCGCGTCGCTCGCAGTCGTGCAGCGCGAGCCCGTCGCGGTCCGGCGGCCCGAGAAGGAGACGCGCCCCAAGCTGTTCTACAAGGGCGCGCACCAGGCCACGCTCGACCCGCTCGCCGCGCGCCGGCCCGCCGGGCGGGCTGTTCCTGTGGAGCGAGCAGCCGGCCGGCCCCGGCCAGGTGGTCGCCGGGCACCCCCAGGGCGGGACCAACGTCGGCCGCCGCGCTCCTGTCCTACGACGTGCCCCACACGCGCGCCGTGGGACTGGCGGGTCAGCCTGTACACGTGGACCAAGGGCATCGCCGCCGGCGCGTACCTCGTGGCCGCCGCTGCTCGTCGCCGCTCGGCCTCGTCCCCGCGACCAGCGCGCTGTGGCGCTGGGCCGCACCGCTCGTGGCGGGCGGCTTCCTCGCGGCCACCGGCGCGCTGCTGATCGGGGACCTCGAGCACCCGCGGCGGTTCCTGTACATTTTCACCAGGCCGCAGCGGCGCAGCTGGCTCGTCCGCGGCGCCTGCATCATCGCCGCCTACGCCGCCGTGCTCGCGGCCGCACGTCGCGGCGACGCTCGCCGGCGCCGACCGCCGTGCCGCTGCGGCTGGCCGTCGTCGGCGTGCCGCTCGCGGTCGCTCACGGCCGTCTACACCGCGCTATCTCTTCGCCCAGGCCCAGGCCCGCGATCTGTGGCAGAGCCCGCTGCTGCCGCCGCACCTCGCCGGTCCAGGCCGTGCTGGCCGGCGCCGCGGCGCTCGTGCCCTTCGCCGCACGCCTCGAGCCCGGCGGCGGCGCTGCCGCTCGCTCCAGACGGTCGCGGCCGCGTCGGTCGCACACCTCGCCTTCGTCGCCGGCGAGATCACGCTGACGCACGCGACCGCCCACGCGCGCCTCGCGACCTGGGAGATGACGCGCGGCCGCTTCGCCCGCTTCTTCTGGGCCGGCGTCGTGCTGGTCGCCGCCGGCGCGCTCGCGCCGTGGATCGGCTTCGCCGCGCTGGTGGCGCTGGCGCTCGTCGGCCTGCTGGCGCTACGAGCACGCCTACGTGCAGGCGGGCCAGGCGGTGCCGCTCGCGTGAGAGCGATCGCGATGACCCGCCCGTCCGTGGACCAGCTGAACGCGCGCCTGAGCGCCGCGCGGGCGCGACTGGAGGCCCGCGGCGAGACGTTCTATCCGGGGCCCGAGCCGCATCCACCTCGCGTCGTTCCCGCCCAAGGAGCGCTGGGACGACTGGGTCGAGCTCGACTCGCGCGCCTGGCCCCGGCGCGTCGAGCGGCGCTATGCCCTGCTGGTCCCGACGACCTGCTTCAACTGCGAGTCGGCCTGCGGGCTGCTCGCCTACGTCGACCGCGAGACGCTCGCAGATCCGCAAGTTCGAGGGCAACCCCGAGCACCCGGGCTCGCGCGGCCGCAACTGCGCCAAGGGACCGGCCACGCTCAACCAGGTGACGGATCCCGACCGCATCCTCCACCCGCTCAAGCGGGCCGGCGCGCGCGGCGAGGGCCGCTGGAGCGCAGGTGACCTGGGACGAGGCGCTCGACGACATCGCGGGCCGCATCCGCACGGCGCTCGGCGAGCAGCCGCCACAACGAGGTCATGTACCACGTCGGCCGCCCCGGCGAGGACGGCTTCACCGAGCGCGTGCTCGCCGCCTGGGGCGTGGACGGCCACAACTCGCACACCAACGTCTGCTCGTCCAGCGGGCGCGCCGGCTACCAGTACTGGATGGGCTTCGACCGGCCCGAGCCCCGACCACGCCAACGCCGAGCGTGATCCTGCTGATCAGCGCGCACCTCGAGACCGGGCCACTACTTCAACCCGCACGCGCAGCGCGATCATCGAAGCGCAAGGCGCGCGGCGCGAAGCTGATCGTGTTCGACACGCGCCTGTCGAACACCGCCACCCACGCCGACCACTGGCTGCCGCCGTATCCCGGGCTCCGAGGCCGCGATCCTGCTCGCCGATCGCGAACCACCTGATCCAGCACGACCTGCTACGACCGCGAGTTCGTGCGGCGCTGGTGGAACTGGCAGGAGTACCTGGCAGCGCGAGCGACCGGACGTGGAGCCGCGACGTTCGACGGCTTCGAGCGCGTGCTCAAGGAGCTGTACGCCGAGTACACGTTCGCCTTCGCCGCGCGCGAGTCGGGGCTCGACGCCGCGGTCCTCGAGGAGGTCGCGCAGCATGGTCGCCACCGCCGGGCCCCGCGCTCACCACCCACACTGGCGCAGCGCCGCCGCCGGCAACCTGGGCGGCTGGCAGGTCGCGCGCACGCTGTTCCTGCTGAACGCGCTGCTCGGCGCCGTCGGCGACGCCGGGCGGCACGTATCCCGAACGCGTGGAACAAGTTCGTGCCGCGCCCGATCCACGCGCCGCCGCACCCCGAGACGTGGAACGAGCTGACCTGGCCGGTGGAGTATCCCGCTGGCGCATGAACGAGCTGTCGTTCCTCCTGCCGCACTTCCTGAAGGACGGCCGCGGACGCCTCGACGTCTACTTCACGCGCGTCTACAACCCGGTCTGGACCAACCCCGACGGCTTCTCGTGGATCGAGGCGCTCACCGACGAGCGGCAGGTCGGGCTGCACGTGGCGCTCACGCCCACCTGGAGCGAGACGGCGTACTTCGCCGACTACGTGCTGCCGATGGGCCACGCGCCGAGCGCCACGACCTCCACTCGTACGAGACGCACGACGCGCAGTGGATCGGCTTCCGCCAGCCGGTGCTGCGCGCGCTGCGGCAGCGTCTGGGCGAGCCGGTCACGGACACGCGCGAGGTGAACCCGGGCGAGGTGTGGGAGGAGAACGAGTTCTGGATCGAGCTGTCGTGGCGGATCGATCCCGACGGCGACCTGGGCATCCGGCAGCTACTTCGAGTCGCGGCGCGAGCCCGGCGACGAAGCTCGGTGTCGACGAGTACTACGCGTACATCTTCGAGCACTCGGTCCCGGGCCTGCCCGAGCACGCGGCCGCCGAGGGCCTGACGCCGCTCGAGTACATGCGCCGCTACGGCGCGTTCGAGGTCGCGGCGCCAGATCGGCCCGCTGCACGCGGAACGGTGCCGCCGGACGATCTGCAGGAGGTCGGCGAGGACGCCTTCGGCCGGGTCTACACCCGCGCGCCCAAGGCCGACGCTCCCAACATCGTGCCGCAACCGAGTCCCGAGCCCGACGCCGACGGCCGGCGGCCCGTCGGCGTGCGGGTGGACGGCGCGGTCCTGCGGGGCTTCCCGACGCCCAGCGGGCGGCTCGAGTTCTACTCGCGCACGCTCGCCGAGTGGGGCTGGCCGGAGTACGCCCTGCCGACCTACATCCCGAGCCACGTGCATCCCGACCGCCTCGCCGCGGACGAGCGCGTGCTGATCTCCACGTTCCGGCTGCCGGTCCACATCCACACGCGCAGCGCGAACGCCAAGTGGCTCGACGAGATCGCGCACACCAACCCGCTGTGGATCCACCCGCGCGACGCGGCCGCGCTGGGCGTCGATACCGGCGATCTCGTGCGCGTCGAGACCGCGATCGGCCACTTCGTCGTCAAGGCGTGGGTCACCGAGGGCATGCGGCCGGGCGTGGTCGCGTGCAGCCATCACATGGGACGCTGGAAGCTCCACGACCACGGCCAGCGGCAGCTCATGGCGACCGTGCGCCTGACGCACGCCGACGCGCGCTGGGATCTCGCCCGCACGGCGGGCGTCCGAGCCATTCGCGTCCGCCGATCCCGACACCGGGCGCCTGTGGTGGACCGACGCGGGCGTGCACCAGAACCTGACGTTCCCGGTGCATCCCGACCCCGTGTCGGGACAGCACTGCTGGCATCAGGCCGTGCGGCTGCGGCGCGCCGGCCCCGACGACCGTTACGGCGACGTCGCGGTGGACACGGCGAAGGCCCGCGCGATCTACCGCGAGTGGCTGGCCAAGTCCCGGCCGGCGGACACCCACTCCCCCGACCGCACCCGGCGGCCGTTCTGGCTCTTGCGGCCGCTCAAGCCGGCGAAGCGGCACTTCCAGCTCACCCCAACGCCGTAGCGTGGAGCTCTTCCGCGCGCTCGCGCTCGTGACTGAGCCGCCGACCGCCGCCACGGCCCGGGTCGCCGCGGTGCTGGGCCTGGGGCGCGCGCCCACGGCCGACGAATACACCGATCTGTTCGTCCTCCAGCTCTACCCCTACGCCTCGGTGTACCTCGGCGCCGAGGGCATGCTGGGTGGGGAGGCCCGGGACCGGATCGCCGGATTCTGGCGCGCGCTGGGCGACGACCCGCCGCGCGAACCCGATCACCTCGCCCTGCTGCTCGCGGCGTACGCGCGGCTGGCCGAGCTGGAAACGGGCGCGGGCGCAGGATCGCGACGCGAGGCGGCGGGGCGCGCCCGCGCGGCGTTCCTGTGGGAGCACCTGCTGAGCTGGCTGCCGTTCTGGATCGATCGCGTGGTGGCGATCGGCCCGCCGCCCTACCGGCGCTGGGGCCGGCTGCTCGCGCGCACGCTCGCCGCCGAGGCGTTGCGCGACACCCCGCCCGACCGGCTGCCGCTGCACCTGCGGGCGGCCGACGCGCCGTCGGAGGACCCCGAGCCGCCGGCCGACTTGGTTGCCGGCCTGCTCGCCCCCGCGCGCTCGGGCATCATCCTCACGCGCGCCGATCTGGTGGCCGCCGCCGCGGCGCTCGGGCTCGGGCTCCGGGCCGGCGAGCGGCGGTTCGCGCTGCGGGCGCTGATGGAGCAGGATCCGCCACGCGTCCTCGCCTGGTTCGGGGAAACGGCGCGGCGCGCCGCGCGCCGCCACATGGCGCACCGACCGGTGGTGGGCGGCATCGCGGAGTGGTGGCGCGACCGCGCGCGCGGGACAGCGGCGCTGCTGCGCGCAGCGGCGATCGGCGCGGCGCCGCTCGAGTCGGCGCGATGAAGCGCCTGCTGCCGGGCGCCGCCGCCCTGCTCCTCGCGTCCACCGCCCCCGCGCAGCGGGACTGGACGATCACGGCGGCCGCGCACGCGGACCTGTGGTTCCACGGACTCGCGGTGGTCGGGCTCCAGGGTTTCGGCCCGCTGCCGTTTTACAGTGCCGCGTACGCGACGGAAACGCGCGCGGCCAAGCGCGCGGCGGGGCGATTCCCCACGCTGCTCGACTCGCTCGCGCCGGAGCTCGGCGCCGCGTTCGCGCGCGACAGCGCGTTCGAGATCCTGCATTTCGTGCCGCTGTACTTCGCCGCGGCGGAGCCGGCCGCGATGCTCGACGCGCTGGCCGAGGTGGCGCGCGGGCGCCCGCCGCCCGAACCCGGCGCGCGCCTCGTGGCGTCCGTGCTGCGGTCCGCCTCCCAGCGCCGCGCGCTCGGCAGCCTCGTGCGGGCCCTGCGCGCCGAGTGGGACGGCTACTTCGGCGCGCAGTGGAACGCGCGGCGTGCCGACCGCGAGCGGGCGCTCGCGGCCGCGACGGCCGAGTGGCGGGACCTCGAAGGAGCACTGGGCGGATTCCTGCGGACCCGGCGGCTCGACGCCGGACGGGCGCTCGCGTCCGCGGCAGTCGGTCCCGAGGGCCGGGTGTTTCGGGGCGATCCCGCCGACCCCGAGGACAACCAGGTCGTGGTGTGGCTGCCGGCCGGGCCGGATGCCGGTCGCATCGTGGTGGCCGCGCTCGTGCGCGAGCTGTGCTATCCGCTGGTGACGGCGACGCTCGAGCGAACGCTCGGCGGCAGCGACCGCGTGGCGGCTGAGCGGGTGAGCAGCCGGGCGGCGGTGCGCTGCGGCGCCCTGCTGCTCGAGCGGCACCGTCCGGATCTGGTGGCGGGGTACCGCGCCGCCTTTCTGGGCGGCGTCGGGGAGTCCGCCACCGACGCGGCGACGTTCGAGCGGGTGTTCGCGGTGCCGCCCCCCCTGCTCGCGGCGCTGCGCGACGAGCTGGGGGTCCGCTGAGACCGGCGCAGGGGAGCCGCCCGGCCGCGTGGACCGCGGACCCGATGTGCGCCGGCTAGGTCGCCGGCACCTGCGGCAATGTCGTCAGCGCCTCCGCCACCTTGTCCGCCGGATAGTCAGAGTCCTGCAGCTGCCCGTGGTGATAGGCCTCGTAGGCCATCATGTCGAAGTGCCCATGGCCCGACAGGTTGAAGGCGATCACCTTCTTCTCCCCAGTCTGCTTGCACTTGAGCGCCTCGTCGATGGCGACGCGGATGGCGTGGGCCGTTTCCGGCGCGGGGATGATGCCCTCGGCCTTGGAGAACTGGACCGCCGCTGCGAAGGTCTCCAGCTGCGCGACCGCGCGCGGCCTCAATGTCGCCGTGCTCCACCAGCGCGCTGACACTCGGCGCCATGCCGTGATAGCGCAGGCCGCCGGCGTGGATGCCCGGCGGCATGAAGGTGTGGCCCAGGGTGTGCATCTTGACGATGGGGGTGGACGCCGCCGGTCGCCCTAGTCGAAGGCGTAGTGGCCGCGTGTCAGGCTCGGGCACGAGGCCGGCTCGACGGCGATGATCCGGGCCTTCCGTCCTGCCGTCAAGTTCTGGTGCAGGAACGGGTAGGCAAAGCCCGCGAAGTTCGAGCCGCCGCCGGCGCAGCCGATGACGAAGTCGGGATACTCTCCGGCCATTTCCATCTGCTCCAGGGCTTCCAGGCCGATGACGGTCTGGTGCATGAGCACGTGGCCCAGCACCGAGCCGAGCGCAGTATTTCCTGCGGCCACCGCTGGTGGCGGCCGTCTCCACGGCTTCCGAGATCGCGATGCCGAGCGAGCCGGGGCTGTCGGGGTCCTGCTCGAGCACGGCGCGGCCGGCGTGGGTGCGGTCGGTGGGGCTGGCGTACACCTGCGCGCCGAAGTTCTCCATGATGATGCGGCGGTAGGGCTTCTGCTGGTAGCAGACCTTGACCATGTAGACCTCGAGGTCCAGGTCGAAGAAGTTGCAGGCCATGGCCAGCGCCGAGCCCCACTGCCCGGCGCCGGTTTCGGTCGTCAGCGCGGTGGTGCCGGCTTCCTTGTTGTAAAAGGCCTGTGGCACGGCGGTGTTGGGCTTGTGCGAGCCCACCGGCGACACGCCTTCGTACTTGTAGTAGATGTGGGCCGGGGTGTCGAGCATCCTTCTCCAGACGTAGCGCGCGGATCAGCGGCGTGGGCCGCCACAGCTTGTAGATCGTCACGAACCGGCTCGGGGATCTCGATGTACCGCTCGGCGCTGACCTCCTGGATGAATCAGACTCATGGGGAACAGCACGCTCAGGAAATCGGGCGTGACCGGCTCCATGGTCCCGGGATGCAGCACCGGTTGTGGCGGCACCGGCATGTCGGCGTTGATGTTGTACCAGGCCTTGGGAAGCGCGCTCTCGTCGAGGAGGTACTGGTGCCGCTCGCTCACAGGAACTCTCCTTGCGGGGGACCGACCCGGCACGGTGTGCCGCGCCATCAACCCCACCCTCGCCGCGCGACGAGGCCGTCCGGCGACGATGAGATGGCCGGCCGGTGTATTATGTCGTTCCCCCACCGCGTTCGCCAGGCCGCCCATCGTGGCGGTGGCCGCGACAATGCGGTAACGTAGGATTGTTTTGGTAACGACCTTCCTCGCTCCAGCGTGTGCGGGCGGCGCCCGCGCCCAATCGGTGAACTCAGTGGTGCCGCGTCGCTGGGGGCGTCGGCCTTGGCGCATCCGCTCGCGGACGATTGCGCGGCAGGAGAAGCAGGTGTGAGCAGCATTGCGGAATGGCTGGAGACGGTCCAGCTCGCGCAATACGCCGCACGCTTCGCCGAGCACGAGATCACGCTGGACGTCCTGCCCCATCTCACCGAAGCGGATATCGACCGCCTCGGTCTCCCCATCGGACCGCGGCGCCGTCTCGTCGTGGCGGTCCACGAACTGGCGGCGGCCCGCGGCGTGCGAGACGTCGAGCGCGCGGACACGGGCGCGGGTGGCGCCGAGCGGCGCCAGCTCACGGTCATGTTCTGCGATCTCGCGGGCTCAACAGCGCTGACCCAGCAACTCGATCCGGAAGAGCTGCGCGAGCTGATGCGCACGTACCGTACCGCCTGCAGTGACGTTGTTGCGCGCTACGACGGCCACGTGGCCCAGTATCTGGGTGACGGGCTGATGGTGTACTTCGGGTGGCCCAGGGCCCACGAGGACGATGCGGAGCGGGGCGTGCGTGCAGCGCTGGAAATGGTTCGGGCGGTGAGGGAGCTACGTGCCGCGCGGCCCCTCGCGGTGCGCATCGGGCTGGCCACGGGCCCCGTCGTGGTGGGCGACGACTCGCGGCACGACACCGCGGAGGTGCGGCTCGCGGTCGGCGAGACGCCCAATCTGGCGGCGCGGCTCGAGGGGCTGGCCGGTCTGCACGAGGTCGTCATCGCGCCCACGACGCGCCATCTGGTGGTCGGTGCCTTCGCCCTCACGGATCTCGGGGAGCACCGGCTCAAGGGGATTGCGCAACCCGTGCGGGCGTGGCGCGTGGACGCGGCGAGCCCGACGACGGCGGGGCGCTTCCAGGCGGGGCACGGCGGCAAGGCACCGGCACCGTTCGTCGGTCGCGAGGACGAGTCTGCCCTGCTGATGCGCCGCTGGCGCGAGGCGCGCGGCGGCGCCGGACAAGTGGTCCTGATCGGCGGACAGGCCGGAATTGGCAAGTCGCGTCTCGCTGAGGGGTTGCACGAACGCATTGCCGAACCGCACACGGTGCTTCACTACCAGAGCTCGCCCTATCACCTCAACTCGCCGCTGCACCCCTTCATCGAGCAGCTCGAGTTCGCCGCGGGTTTCGCCCGTGACGACGCGCCCGACCAGCGGCTGGAAAAGTTGGAGGGGCTCCTCGGAGGCGGCGCGGCACAGATCGCCGAGTCGCTACCGCTGCTCGCGGCCCTGCTCTCCCTCCCCACCGAGCGGTATCCCCCGCTGCGCCTTTCGCCGCAAAAGCAGAAGGAGAAAACGCTCGAGGCCCTGGCCGGGCTGGTGGAAGCACAGGCCGGCCAAGGGTCCGTCCTGATGGTGGTTGAAGATCTGCACTGGCTCGACCCCACCAGCCAGGAGCTGCTCGAGATCCTGGTTCCGATGCTGCGAGGACTCCCGGTGCTGCTGGTCATGACGTACCGCCTCGAGGATGTGCCGATGTGGGCGGGCCAAGCCGGCGTCACCACCCTCATCCTCAGCCGCCTCGGGCGGCACGAGGGTGCGCAGCTCCTCGACGCAGTGACCGGGGGCCGGGCGATGCCGCCGGAGGTGCGTGACGAGATCCTCGCCCGCACGGACGGCGTGCCGCTGTTCGTCGAAGAGTTGACCCGGTCGGTGATCGAGTCGGGACTGCTGCGCGAGGAAGCGGACCACTACGTGCTGCAGGGCCCGCTGACCGAGCTGTCCATTCCGGCCTCCTTGCGCGACTCCTTGATGGCACGACTGGACCGCCTGGGCTCGGTGAAGGAGCTCGCACAGATCGGTGCGTGCATCGGGCGGGAGTTCTCCTCCGAGTTGCTCGAACGCCTCACGACGCTCGGCGGCGAGTCACTCCAGGCGTCCCTGGACCGGCTGGTGAGTGCCGGGCTCGTCACGCGCCGCGACACCACGCCCGACGCCACGTACACCTTCAAGCACGCCCTGGTGCAGGACGCCGCCTACGACTCGTTGCTCAAGAGCCGGCGGAGCGAACTGCACGCCCGGATCGCGCACGTGCTGGAGACCGAGTTCGCCGATCGCGTGGCCAACAAGCCCGAGTCGCTCGCGCACCACCACACGCAAGCGGGCCATCTCGCCGCCGCCATCCCGCTGTGGCGGAAAGCCGGCATGCTGGCGGTCGCGCGCGTCGCGCTGCAGGAAGCCGTAGCCTACTTCGGGCACGGGTTGGCGTTGATCGATCAGCTGCCGCCCTCGGAAGAGCGCGACCGGCTCGAGCTGACGATCCGGGAACCGCTCAACGCGGCCTCGACCGGGTTATACGGATGGGCGGCCTCCCAAGTCGCCGAGAACGCGGCCGCGGTGCTGCGGCTGGCCGAGAGCCAAGGCAACGCGCAAAGCCGCCTGCTGGCGATGTGGTGGGTGTGGACGAACACCATCACCCAAGGCCGCATTGCGGACTCGCTCCCGTGGGTACAGCGCCTCCTGGCCGAGGGCAGTAAGGCCGACGATATCGACCTCCGGATCTTCGGGCATGCCACCGCCATGGTGCAGCACTTCCTCGGCGGCCAACTGCTCGAGTCGCGCGAGCAGGCCGACCGGGCCCTCGCCCTGTACGATCCAGCGCGTGCCGAGGCGTGGATCCAGGTGACCGGGCACGATCTCCGGACGTTCGTCGAGGTCTACGCATGTCAGCTGCTGTGGATACTGGGGTTCCCGGACCAGGCCAGGCAGTTGAGCGAAGCGAGCACCGCGCGCACGCACCCGGAGGGCCACACGTTCAGCCTCGCGTGGGCGTTGATCTTCAGCGCATACGTCTATGCCTATCGGCGCGAGCCCGAGCGGCTGCTGGCGCGCATCGGCGAAACCGACCGCATCGCCCGCGAGCAGGGCCTCACGTTCATCTATCAGGTGTCAGTGCCGCAGGCCCACGGGCTCGCCGAGCTGCAGAGCGGCCGGCCGGGGGAAGCGATCACGCTGCTCCGGGACGGTATCGAGCGATGGACGAAGCTCGGCGGGCACGTCCGGATCCCCTACCTGAAGTCCGCGTTGGCGGAGGCGGTGGCGCTGCAGGGCGACCTGGACACGGCGGTGGAGCTCATCGACGAGTGCCTGGAGCAGATCGAGCGCCCGGCCTGGCAGGAGCGTGTCTGGTTGCCCGAAGTCCTGCGCCTCAAGGGTTGGATGCTGCGGCGCCAGGGCCGGACCGAGGAGGCGGAGGCGCAGTTGCGCGCTTCGCTCGACTGCGCGCGCCAGCTGCACGCGAAGTCCTGGGAATTGCGCAGCGCCACGACGCTGGCCACGCTCATGATCAGCCACGGTCGCCGCGACGAGGCGCGCGAGCTGCTCGCGCCAGTGTGCGGCTGGTTCACCGAGGGCCGGGACACGAAGGACCTGATCGAAGCCACCGCGTTGCTGGCGGAGCTGTCCTCATGACGGCGCGAACCGGTGCGGTCGCTTGCGATGCACGCCACCGGCGGTAGATTGGCCCGCACCTCGGTCCCGCGACACACCACCTTCCTCAGCCGGATCAGGAGTAACGCGTCATGGGCATGAAGTCTCGGTCACGCCGGTCGAAACCGAAGTTTGACCCGCGCATCGTCAGGGCGCACGCCGCCTACGTGAGCGCCATCAATTCGAACCGAACCAGCCGCGTCATGGCCATGTACGACAAGGGCGCGGTCGTCATGCAGCCCGACGGACCCGCGGTGTCCGGCCGGCGCCAGCTCCGGAAGTGGGTCGACGGCTACTTCAAGGCGTTCAAGACGCACTGGGTCAAGAAGTCGAAGGTCATCTGGGTGGCCGGCGACTACGGCTTCGACCAGGGTATCGACACGGCGCACGACGTACCCCGCGACGGGGGACCCGTTCAGCGCTATACGGTCAAGGGGATTCTGATCTACAAGCGTCAGAAGAACGGGACCTGGCTCGTGTATCGCGACATCTGGAACTTCAATTCGCAGCCGGTGATCACCCGCGGCTGAGCAGGTCTGGCGGCACCTGGCGAACGCGCTCGGCGCTGGGTGCCGCACTCCATTCGGGAGCGCGCGCTCCACGTCGTCCCCGCGTCTCGCATCCGAGGGCCCGCTCGTGCCCACACGAAGCCACCGACACATTCAGTTGGCGCCGAGCCCGGCACCCGCGCCGCAGCGCGTGACCCGCGAGCCGGGCGCAGTTGCCGAGCCGCGTCTGCCGGGACTGCCTCACAAGCCGGACGAGATGTCGTGGCGTGACTACCTGATCATGCTGCTGCACATCGCCGCGGAACTCGAGCACGCGCTCATGGTGGAGTATCTCTATGCCGCGTACTCGCTCGGCGGGCCAGGCGCGGCCGAGCACGCGCGCCAGGTGCGGGAGTGGCGCGATGCCATCCTCACCGTCGCGCGGGAGGAGATGGGCCACCTCCTGACCGTGCAGAACCTGCTGGTGCTGATCGGCGGACCCGTGAGCTTCGAGCGGGAGGACTATCCGTGGAGCAGCCCGTTCTATCCGTTCGAGTTTCGTCTGGAGCCGCTGTCGCTCGCGTCCCTGGCCTGTTACGTGTACGCCGAGATGCCGCGCGAGCTGACGCGGCGGGTGGACATCGACGTGCAACGCGACGTCCGGCAGCTCGTCACCTCTGAACCCGGACCGACGGTCGGAGAGGTCTACGATCGCATCATCGCGCTGGTCGGCGACCGGACCGTGATACCGGACTCCACGTTCGACGCCGATTCCTACCGCTACCAGGCGACGTGGGACGAGTGGGGGCGCGGGTACCGCCCGGGGGCGCACAAACCGTACGCGAAGGACCCCGCTACCCCGCCGCCGTACGAGCGCAAGACGCGCGTGATCGTCGCCCAGATGGCCACGCGGACGGAGGCCCTGGCGGGGCTGCGGGACATCGCCGGTCAGGGCGAGGCGGAACACGTGCGACCCGGCGACAAGATGGAAGACTCGCACTTCGACCGCTTTGCGAAGATCTTCCGCGCGTACCAGGCCATCCTGCGGAACAACCCCGCGTGGTCGCCGAGTCGTCCGGTCCCCGTGAATCCGTATGCCGGCGAGGCGACGTACGCGCCGTCCGGCGCGACCGCGATCACGTCGCAGACGTCGGCGGCCTGGGCGAGCCTGTTCAACATCCGCTACCGCATGCTGCTGTCGCTGCTGACGTTCATGTACCGGGTGCCGCGTGACGAAGCCGAGTCCGCCCAGGTGCGGCGCGCGCCGATGCTGGCCCGCATCTTCGGGGAGATGTACAACCTGAAGGCGGTGGCGGGCATCCTGGTGCGGCTCCCGCTCGGCGACGCGGGCGACGCCGCGCGCGCCGGTCCCCCGTTCCAGGTGCCCTACACTCTCACGCCCCCGCTTCCGGAGACCAACTTCTGGCGCATGCAGCTCGACCTGCACGGCGCGTCCGCCGAGTTGGTCGACACCCTGCTGGATCACGACCTCGCGGACACGCCTGCCGATGGCGCGCGGTACCTGCAGGCGCTGCGCGAGACCGATCGCGACGCCCGGCACTGGATCGAGGCGGTGCTCGAGGGCCTTCGCCGGAGTGCGCGCAGATGACCATCCACGAACTTCGCATCCTCCCGCCGTTTGCCATCGGGCGTCTCGGCTCGGCGGACACACCGCTCGACAACTTCTCGATCCTGGCGGACCCGCGCTCGCCGCTCGGCTTCCGGCGGATCGTGCCCGCGGAGACGTTGCACGTCGACGAGAAGACGGGGGAGATCTCCAGGACGACGGTGCCCGCGGCGATCGAGTTCAAGACGGCGGACGGGAGAATCCGGCCGGTCGCGCCGTTCCTCGAAGTCTGGGCGCGCGTCGACGACACGCCCACGTTCGTCCCACTCACGCTCGATCTCCTCGAACAGCACGGCGCCAGTCCGGGCGACCTCACCTGGAGCGTGCAGGTCACCAACCGCAAGGTGGAACGGCGCACCGGCAAAGCGGGAGATCGGGTCGAGGCGACGACGGGCCGGTTCTCGGACCACGGGGTGCAACGGCTCCGGGGCCACAGTCCGCACTTCCGCTCGCGGAAACACGCGATCGACTTCGGCAGCGTGCGGTACATCAAGCCCAACCGCGCGCATCCGGAGATCCGCCTCCGGTTCACGCCCGCCAAGGGCCTGATCTACGGTCCCAAGCTGACGCCGCAGGAGATTCAGGAGATGCGCGACGCGGATCCGAGCGTCACCAATCTGTTCGTCGTGCCGGAGGAGCAGGCGGTCTACGACAAGACGAAGGGGTGGTGGAAGTTCTCGATCCCGCCGGAGGTGCGGAACGCCGACCCGAATTTCACCGAGTTCTACAACGAGACGCAGCCCCCGGCGCTCTTCGCGATCATTCCGCCCGGCCCCTGCTGGCTCAACAACAACGTCGCCGTGAGCCGGGGCTACCTCGACGACGCCTGCGACGGGACCGTCGAGGTCACCTTCGCGCCGCAGCGCGGCGAGGCGCTCACCGCACTCGGCCGGATCGTCGCCGCGCCGCCCGCGCTGGTGCCAGACTCGCTCTTCGTGCGCAGTCTCGCCGACGACCTCGATCAGGTGATCTTCGGCCCGGCCGTGCCGGCGGACGAACCCGACGCCGTCACACGGGCCCGCGCCGAGGACATCGTGCGCCGCGCCTACGAGACGGTGCGTTTTCTCAACGTCGCGGTGATGAACGGCAACCCGGTGGACGGCCGCGACCCGCTCGACATCGACACGATGCCGGCCGAGGAAGCGTTCGACGTCTTTCGGCTCATGCGGCCGATCTTCGCGCCGCATACCGCGGACACGCTCGCGATCATGGGGTTGCATCAGCGCGTGTATGCCGCGATGCGCGGGGGCGCCGCACCCTGGTTCCCGGCGCTGCTCCGCAAGCCCGACGAGGTCGCGGACTTCACCGACAGCGGCCGACGCAAGATGCCGGCGCTCATGTGCGGAGCCGACGGCAACTACCTGGCCCTCACGCACCGCCAGATCCGCACGATCTACGAGGCGGCGGGCAGGCCGCTCGACACGCCCGACGCGGATGTCACGATCGAGGCGGACGCGGACCCGTCGCGCCTGATCCCGCGCAACGCGTCGGCGGCGCACCCGGCGCGCCGCGCGGCCGAGCTGCATCACGTGGCGAAGGGCAACCCGGTCAGCTCGCGACCGATCACGGCGATCGGCAACTGCACGCCGGGACTCGAGGTCGACTTTCGCGCCGTATGGCGGCGCGTCTTCGAGGGAATCGTGCTGCGCGAATGGGACAATCTCGTGATGGAAGTGGAGCACGCGAAATACCGCCATCTCGTGGGGCATCGGCTGCTCAAGGTCGCGTGGGACCGGCCGGCCGGCAGCGGCAAGCGCGAGCGCCACTCGTTTCTCACCATGACCACGCAGATCGGACCGAACCCGTACGACACCGCGACCGAGTCCGTGGTCCTCTCGTTCGGTGCCAATCCCGAGGGCCTCGCGCCGCTGGAATGGTCCAACCTCCTCGCGTTCATGCTGCACGAGCGCGCCGGGAAGACGGTGACCTGCTACTTCACCGCCGGGGAGGAGCAGCTCGGCATGGTCGCGTGGGACGAGCAGGCGAAGCACATCGAGATGGCGCTCCGCGTGCGGGCGTTTTTCGATGGCGACACGGCGGTGATCGCGCCGGCGCTCGCGCAGCCGGGCGAGCTCACGCAGGGGCTGTGTTCCCCCTGGCAGAACGATTACCGGGAGTGCTCGTGCTACTACTGGGCCTCGGCGCGGCCGGACTTCGTCAACCTGGAGGCGTCGCCGGCGGGCACCAGCGTGGGTGACAACTGGCTCCAGAAGGCCCGGACCGGGTCGTACGTGCCGGACGACTACGCCGACGCGCGGTTGGTGCTGTACGACGACCTGTTCAACGAGTGGGAGAAGTGGCTGCGCTTCGTCATTCACGGGAAGGACGCCGCCGGCGAGGCAAAGGCGTGACGGTGACAGCGGGCGACGTCGCGCCCCGCGAACGGCGCGCGGCGATGCGAGAGCACGGGCGCCGGTTCATGACGGCGTCGGCACCGCGGTCGCCGGACGCGCACCTGCTCGACACGGACGCCGGGCATCATGTCTTCATCGTCGACGGCAGCCGGTTGTTCGATGCGGACGCGCGCCTCGCCGCGCGTCTGGCGGCGGCGATCGACGACGGGCAGCTGGAGGCGTTGCTCGACGAGGTGGGTGTGCGCGGCGTGCCGTACATCGACGACGAGCCGTTGACGGCGCCGCCCCTCCACGCCATCTCGCTCGCGATCGCGCAGAAGTGCAACCTGGGCTGTAGCTACTGCTACGCCCAGCAGGGCGATTTCGGCGGCCCGGCACGGAACATGATGCGCGAGGCGGCGGAGCGGGCGGTGGACCTGCTCGTGAACGACGCCGCGCCCGGCGCGCGACTCAACCTCGCCTTCCTCGGCGGCGAGCCGCTGGCCAACCGACCGCTGTTGCAGGAGACCACGCGGCGCGCCGCGACGATGGCCGCCCACCGCGGCGTCACGCTCGGCTTCTCGATCACGACCAACGGCACGCTGCTGACCGCGGCCGACGCCGACTTCTTCGAGGAGTTCGGGTTCGCGGTCACCGTGAGCCTCGATGGGCCGCGCGAGACCCACGATGCGCTGCGCCCGTTCAAGAGCGGCAGGGGAAGCTTCGATCGCATCATGGCGAACCTCAGGCCGCTGCTCGAGCAGCAGCGTCGCATGCAGGTCACCGCGCGCGTCACGGTGACGCCGCGGAACCTGATGCTGCGCGCCACGCTGGACGAGTTCATCGCCGCCGGATTCTACACGGTCGGCTTTTCGCCGCTGCTCCGGTCACCTACCGGAGACGGGGAACTGGAGCGCGGGCACCTCGAAGTCATGCTCGGCGAGATGATCGACTGCGGCCGCGAGTTCGAGCGCCGCACGGTCGCCGGGGAGCGGTATCCGTTCGCCAACATGCTGACCGCGCTGCGCGAGATCGCCAGCGGGACGCACCGGCCCTACCCCTGCGGCGCGGGGGCGGGCTATCTCGGCGTCTCGGCGGAGGGCGAGCTCGCGGCCTGTCACCGGTTCGTGGGCGATGCCGATGGCGCGCTGGGCTCCCTGGCCGAGGGCATCGATGCCACGCGCCGCGCCGCGTGGCTGAGGGACCGCCACGTGCACCGACAGGAGCCGTGCACCAGGTGCTGGGCGCGCTACCTCTGCGGCGGCGGTTGCCACCACGAGGTGATCGCCCGCGGCCGTCCGGCCTGTGACTACATCCGCGGCTGGCTGCATTACTGCCTCGGCGCCTATTTGCGCCTCACGGCGCTCGCCCGCGGCCCCGACCCGCAAATCCCGCGTGAGGTGGCCTCGGCGTGACCCGGCGCGTCACGACGGACGTCGCGGTCATCGGCGGCGGTCCGGCCGGCAGCGTGTTCGCGACCCGCATGGCGCAGCTCGGCTACGACGTGTGCGTGGTCGAGCGCGCGCGGTTCCCCCGCCCCCACCTGGGTGAGTCGCTCACTCCTGGCGTGATGCCGATGCTCGCCTCGATCGGCTCCGCGCGAGCGGTCGAGGCGGCGGGATTCTGGCGGATAGCGGCGGTGAGCACGAACTGGGAGGGCGAGGAGGCGGTGCGCCACGACCCTGGCGCGAAGGGACTGCTCGTGGATCGTGGCGCCTTCGACGCCGCACTGCTCGCGCGGGCCGCGGCGATCGGCGTGCGCGTGCTGCAGCCGGCGCACGTACGCTCCCACGAGCGCACGCCGGAGGGGTGGCGTCTCCACGTGACGGGGTCAGAGGGGACGATCGATCTCCGCACCGCCTTCCTCGCCGACGGAAGCGGACGCTCGGCGCGACTCGGTGGGCGCCGGCGGGCGATGGGACCGCGGACGCTGGCGATCTACGGATACTGGATCGGCACACAGCTGCCGGAACGTCCGCGCATCGAGGCGGGCGAGCGCGAGTGGTACTGGGGTGTCCCGATCCCCGATGGAACCTATAACACGCTGGTCTTCGTAGATGGTACGCGCGTGCGGTCGGACCCGAGGGGTTCGCTCGAAGACCGCCTGCGCGCGCTTCTGGAACGGTCAGCGCTGATGCGCGGGGCGCGGGGCGCGACGCTCCGCGCCCCGGCGCGGGCTGCCGATGCGACACCATACCTCAACGAGGACTGCGTGAGCGCGCGCCACATCCGGATTGGCGACGCGGCACTGGCCATCGATCCGCTTTCGTCGAGCGGCGTGCAGAAGGCATTTCAGACGGCGCTGTCCGGCGCGATCGTCGCGAACACCTTGCTGCGCCGGCCAGACGCCGGGGACGCGGCGCAGCGATTCTACTGCGACAGCCTGCGCGACGCGGCGGCGCGACATCGCACGTGGGCCTCCAGTCACTATGCCACGGCGGCGGCCCGCTTGGACGATCCGTTCTGGACCGCCCGTGCGCGGGCGGTCGTCCCGGAAGGAATCGATACCGCCCCGATCGTGATGCCGTCGAGTGTCAGGATCGCGGATGATGCCCCGGTCCGGCTGTCGCCGGACTCCCACTGGGAGGCGTTGCCCTGTCTCGGGGCGCAGTATGTCGAGATACGGTCCGCCCTCCGCCATCCGCGGCTCGATGGGCCGGTGGCGTACGTCGGCGGATTGGAGCTCGCGCCGCTGCTGCGCGCTGTCCGTCCCGGGATGACAGCGCGGCAGCTCGCGCACACGTGGTCCCGCTCGGCGCCGGTCGCAACGGGGCTTGCAATCGCGCGCTGGCTCGTGGACCATGGCGTGCTCGAACGCTGCGCCGCACGGCCGCCCGTGGAGGCGATGAGTAATGGAGACAGGGCCCAGCCTGGCTAGGACAACAGATCCTCGGCCCGGACGTACGTCCGCGAGGGCGCGTGGTGGCGGAATCGGCCCCGCAACACCGGACCGAGTGCCGCGAACGCCTCAGCCGACAACGTGAGACCACGGGACTCGAGCCGCGCCGCGGCGTTCACCGCGGATCCGATCACGTCGTAGCGCTTCGCGCCGCGCTCGCCGAACGAACCGGCCATGACGGCACCCACATGGGCCCGCGCCGTCAACCGGCATTCCCAGTCCCGATCCACCATCAGGCGGTCCACCTCATCCTTGAGTTCCAGCAGGACGTCTACCGCGTCGTCCACCGCGGATTCGGCGAACACGGCCAACGCGGCGTCGCCGATGAACTTGACCACTGTGCCGCCCGCCGCCTGGACGGCGCCGCCGACCAGTTCGTAGTATGTGTCGATCGTGTCGGCCAGGACGGCGTCGTCGGTCTGCAGGGCCTGCGCGGCGTAGCGCGTCAGATCGACAAAGACGATCAGCAGCCGTATCTGCGAGCGGTCGGTCATCGTGGCACCTCCGGGAGGGAAGATGCCGGCCGATCGGGGTCGCGCGAGCGCCCTGCTCCGTTCGCGTGACCACCGCGCAAACACGACGCCCGCCGGGCTGGATCAGCCGCAGCGGGCGTGGAGTGTTCGTTCATGCGCCGCCTAGGAATCGAACCTAGAACCTACTGATTAAGAGTCAGTTGCTCTGCCAATTGAGCTAGCGGCGCGCGCGGGACCCTGATGAGTCGTACCCTTCCCCGTTGCCCCTTCCCCCTTCCCTCCCCCCCCCCAATTTCCCCGGTCTCATGCCCCCAAGGGGAATCGAACCCCTGTTCCCACCTTGAAAGAGTGGTGTCCTAGCCGCTAGACGATGGGGGCGCCCCGAGGGGAGAATAGCGGTAACGGGATTCGAACCCGTGTTTTGGCCTTGAGAGGGCCACGTCCTAGGCCTCTAGACGATACCGCCACGACGGCCGGTCCCGCCGGCCGGGCGAAAATATCGCCACCGCGCACCGACCCGCGCAACCCGGCCGCGCCTCACCCGGGCGCACGGCCTCCGGCGGCGCGCGGCCGGACCACGAACCCGGTCACCGCCAGCAAGCCGCCGACGATCAGCAGCCGCACCGTCCAGCCTTCGAGGGTCCACTGCGCCAGGAGGCGGTGCCGCACTTGGGCGCGGCGATACTCAAGATCCGCCACGGCGCGCGCCGCCGTTGTATCGGCCTGCCAGCCCCCGGGCTGGCGCGCGGCGGCCGCCTCCCGCGCGGCCACGATCCGCGCGTGCATCGCGTTCGACCGCCGGGTCAGGTACCACCGCTCGAGCGGCGCGGTGGCCAGCACCGCGAGCGCGATCGCGAGTCCCGCCGTCCGCAGGCGGCCGGCGGCGCGCGACGAGAGCGAGAAGGCCACGGGACCCGAAACCTCCACCGCCCGGCCCGCGCGCGCAACCGACCGGGCCGCGGCGCGCCATCTCGCGCGATCCCCCGCGCCACCCCAGTATTAGGCGCCGCCTTCCCGAGATACCTGTGCGACTGCTGACTCCCCTGGCCATCGCCACCGTCCTCCTGCTCCCCGCTCGCAGCGCGCCGCTCGCCGCACAGACGTGGACGCCGCTGCTCGATGCCCCGCGCCGCGACCTGTTGCACGAGGCGCTCTCGGGCGAGCTGGCCAAGGAGCACGTCATCGCGATCACACGCCACCACCGCATCCAGGGCTCGCGCGGCTTCCGCGCCGCCGCCCAGTACGTGCTCGGCGCGCTACGCGGCTACGGCTTCAACGAGCAGGAGGCGCTGGTCGAGTCGTATCCGTCCGACGGCCGCGTCGTCTATCAGACCTGGCAGTCGCCCTCGGGATGGGACATCACGTCCGCCGAGCTGCGCATGGTCGAGCCGGCCGGCGAGCGCATCGTGGGCTACCCCGAGATCGCGATGAGCGTCATGACGTACTCCAATGCCGGTGATGTGACCGCCGAGCTGGTGTGGGTCGGGCGAGGTACGCGGGACGAGGACTACGCCGGCAAGGACGTGCGCGGCAAATTCGTGCTGGCGACCGGGTACGGCGGCGCGGTCCACCGGCTCGCCGTGCTCAAGCATGGTGCCGCGGCCGTCGTCTGCTATCTCGACGACGACCGGGCGCGCGAGTATCCCGACATGCTGCAGTACACGGGCATGTGGCCCCGCACCGACGAGCTCGAGCGGGTGACCTTCGGCTTCAATCTGACGAACCGCCAGGGCACGCGGCTGCGCGATCTGCTCGTGGCCGGGCGCACGGTCGTGCTGCGCGGCCGGGTGACGGGCACCGGGCTCGAGCCGTACTTCATGGACGTCGTCGTCGCGACGATTCCCGGCGCCGACCCCGCCGCAGGCGAGCTGGTGTTCTCGGCCCACCTCGACCATCCCAAGGAATCGGCCAACGACAACGCGTCGGGCTCGGCGGCCCTGCTCGACATCGCGCGGACGATCCGCGGAGCTCGTCGATGCCGGCCGGCTGCCCCGGCCGCGGCGCACGCTGCGGTTCCTGTGGGTGCCCGAATGGTACGGCACGCAGGCGTACATCGACGCGCACCCCGACATGGTCGGGCCCGGCCTGGGCGGGCGCGTGCTGGCCAATCTCAACCTCGACATGGTGGGCGAGCACCTCGAGCTGCTGCATTCCAGCCTGATCCTCACGCGCACGCCCGCCTCCCTGCCCTCGGCGGTGAACGACGTGGTCGCGAACATGGCGGAGCTGGTGGACCGCACGGACGTCCGCACGCCGCGCGGCAGCCTGTCGCGCATGAACTGGCGCGTCACGCCCTACTCGGGCGGGTCGGACCACATGATGTTCATCGACCGCCGCATCCCGGGCGTGATGTTCTCGCACGACCCCGACTACACGCACCACACGTCGGACGACACGCCCGACAAGGTGGACCCGGTGGAGCTCGAGCGCAGCGAGCTGATCGCCGCCGCGACGATGCTGTACCTGTCCGACCTGACCGCCGCCGAGGCGGTGGACCTGGTGGGGCTCGTGGCCGGCAGCGGCGCGGCGCGGCTGGGCGAGGCGGGGCGCGCCGCCGCGCGGCGGATGCGCGCCGCCCTGGGCCCGGCGCGCAGCGATGCGTGGATGGAGGCCGCCAACGCCCTGGGCCACGCGGCGCGCGGGGAACGCGAGGCGGTGCGCTCGGTGCTGACCTTCAACGCGGCGCCGCCCGCGCGTGACGCCGCCGCGCGCGCGGAGCGCCGCCTGACCGCCCTCGAGGCCGCGCTGGCCGACGAGCTGCGGACGGTGGCCCGGAGCGCGGGTTTGTCCACCGCCGACCGGCCGCGCGCCGCCGACGTACGGGTGCCCGTGCGGCTCACCCGCGGTCCGCTCGATTTCGACCTGCCCGAGAGCGGACTGCCGGCCGACCGCGCCGCCTGGTACGACGGCGACATGCCGCTGGACGGCGACGCCCGGTTCGAGCTGGTGAACTTCATCGATGGCCGGCGCTCGGTGAGCGAGATCCGCGACGCCCTGGCGGCCGAGTTCGGGCCGGTGCCGTTCGACGCGGTGCGCCGCTACCTGGACGACCTGGTGAGCGTGGGGGTGATCCGATGGAAGTGAGAACGGGCGCCCGCTGCCGCAGGCGCCCGCTCGGGCTGTCCGCCTACCGGCGTCGCATCAGAAGAAGGCCTTGAACGCCTCCACCACGATACCGAACGTGCGGATCCCCTCGCGCACGGCACCCATGCTCACGCCGCCCTCGAGGTCGATGTCCCACTCGACGTTCGGATCGCCGTCGCTGTCGAGGTACGCGCGGCTGAACCGCTTCGTCTTGTTCCACTCGTTGACTTTCTCCATCGTGACACGGCCCTCGCCGCGGATATAGCTCCACAGGGCGAGGTTCTGGCGGCTCGACGACAGCATCACGACGGCCCGCCGGCCGCTGACCTCGATGGACCACGCGTTGTCGCGGCCTTCGAGGGCCTGCGGCGAGTAGCCCATGTCGCGCAGCAGCCGCTGCACGTCGTCGCTGGACATCTGCGTGATGACGTCGGCGCTGCCGCTGCTGCCAGCGCTCCCGCCGTTCCCGGGCAGGAGATCGCCCTTCTTCTGCGCGGCGAGCGGCGTCGCGGCGGTCGCGACGAGCAGGGCCGCGAGCGCGGCGACCGCCGCAGCCGGGAATGAGGTCCTCATCGGGTGCGTCCTCCTGACGGTGGGGATGACGGGCGGTGTAGCGACGCCCCACGATAGGAAATCGCCGCCGCCCTGTCCAATGGCCACTGCAGGATTCGCGCCGGGCGGTCTAGGGCTCCCGGCCCCGCAGGTCCAGGGCGAAGTGGTGGCTGGCGATCCGCATGCCTTTCGCTGAGGTAGAACCGGTGGGCGTCGAACGCGCACCCCCCGCGCTATCTTTCCGGCGTTGCGCCCTTAGCTCAACTGGACAGAGCACCAGACTTCGGATCTGGGGGTTGGGGGTTCGAGTCCCTCAGGGCGCGCTGGCGAGAACTCATTGGTTCGTTCGGCTTGGTTGGTTCGTTGCCGAGGTCAATCCAGGCCGACTACCCGGAGGGCCACATTCTGGGCCACAACTGGTGTAGGGCACCTTACTCCACGGTGGGCGCTTAGGCGAATCCCGGGCAAATTCGCCCACGCTCCGCCAAGTGTGACACCCGTCACACGGACCGATTCGCTGGTCCCCTAGCGGCCCGTCATCGGCGCTGCATGTTCATGTGTTCACTTTCGGGGCGCCGCGACGCCCCGCCTGCCGAGCGTGACGCCCCGGCTGGGCGCCCTCCACCCGACGACGGGACCCCGCGCCGCCAGCGCAGTCTCACCGTTCGGCGTTGGAGGTTTGCCATGCGAAAACCCACCCTCACCCTCGCTCTCCCGTTGCTGCTCCTGGCCTGCGACCAGTCACAACCCGCCGCTCCAGCCGCGATCGAGACGGCCGCGACCCCGGCCTTCTTGAGCGCTGGCCGGGTGGTTGCATCCGTCACGGGCGCCTGGGTCATATCAGGCGCACCGCGTCATGGCGTTCACCGCGCGTCAGCATGCCGACGGCAGCGTCCGCGGCGAATGGCAGCGCGTGAACCATTGGGGGGTTTGGCCCAGCCCACGGTAACGTCGTTTGCCTCGCTATTGTCGGCAATCAAGCCTGGATCGGCACGGTGGCTGAACACGGGGCGTTTGCCGGATTCGAAGGAGCATTCAGGGTGGTGGACAACGGCGAGGGCAGCAAGGCCGCGCCGGATCAGGTCAGCTTGCAGTTTGTCGGCGGGGGGCCCGGCTTCGCCGCCGCCTACTGCGTCGAGAGCCCGAATCGCCACCCCTCAACGACGTCGGGGCGGGGAACGTACAGATCCGTTGACGCTCGGCGCTTCCGCCCGCTGAACTCATGCCAGCCACTCGCCCGGCCCAGCGCCGGGCGGGTGCCGGTGAGGGTGCCATGCCGCTCACACCGAAACTCGTCGCTCGATGCGCTCGCGCGCGATGCTTCGGATCTGGGGGTTGGGGGTTCGGGTCCCTCAGGGCGCGCTGCACGCAACCATCTCCCTCCCTCGGGCATCAAACCACCTGAAGGGCCGTCGCAACCATCGCCAGTGGGAGGGATCCATGCTGAAACAACGCGCGTGGCTGCGGCACTCCAGTGAGCCGGCGTCGGCGGACGTGACGCAACCCCGGCTCGTGATGCAGCTGTCGGGCGAGATTCCGGCGCCCCCGCGGCCGCAACTGCGGCCGACGGTGTACCAGCCGAGCCCCCGCACGGAACCGATGCGCACCGCCTGACTGCGGCACGCCGTGACGACGAACTGACCCGGCCACCCGCCGGGTCTTTTCGTTGTGCGCCGGCTTCCGCCGCGGGGTGCGCCGGCGTCCACCGGCGGCTAGTTTCGACAGGTCCCCGCCCGGAGCCGCCCGGATGCCGCACTGTTTCGCGCGCACCATCGTCGCCCTCGCAATTCTCTGGTGTGCGACGTCCGCTGCCGCCGCCGCCCAGGCGGAACGGTGGTGGGCGGACGTGCAGGCTCTGGCCGACGACTCGATGCGGGGACGAGAGGCCGGCACCCCGGAGCACCGCCAGGCGGCGGAGTACCTAGCGGCAGGGTTCGCCCGCGCCGGGCTCGAGCCCGCGGGGACGGAGGGCTACTTCCAGCCGGTGCGGTTCGTGCAGCGCGCGATCGACGAATCCCACTCACGCCTGGCGCTGGTGCGCGGCGAGCGGGAGACGCGCCTGGTGCTCGGCGAGGACGCGTACTTCTACCTTCGCGCGCCGCTCGCGCCCGAGGTGGACGCGCCGATCGTGTTCGCGGGCTACGGGCTCCACCTGCCCGAGTACGGGCACGACGACCTGGCCGGGCTCGATCTGCGCGGCAAGGTGGTCGCCACCGTGAGCGGATTCCCCCGCGGGCTGCCGCCCGCGGTGGTGTCGCACGCGCGCGCGGACGCCTGGCACGCATTCCACCGCGCGGGCGCGGTGGGGATGATCGTCTTCATCGACGCGCCCGACGTGTGGCGCCGCGCGGCGCGAGCCCGACTCTCGCCCCAGATGATGATCGCGGATCCCGGTCTCGACCCCCAGGCCGGTAACCGGCTCTCCATCCGCGTCAACGGGCGGCGCGCCGAGCGACTGTTCGCGGGCGCTCCCGCCACCTTCGCGGAGCTGGCTGCGCGCGCCGACAGCGGGTTGCCCGTGGCCCGGTTCGACCTGGCCGTGCGGGTCCGGTCGCGGGTGGCCCTGGTCGAGCGCGCGGTCGTGTCCGACAACGTCGTCGGCGTGCTGCGGGGCGGCGACTCCGTGGCCCGCCGCGAGTACGTCGTGGTCACGGCACACCTCGATCACGTCGGGGTGGGCCTGCCGCTCGACGGCGACAGCATCTACAACGGGGCGATGGACAACGCGTCGGGCGCGGCGCTGCTGCTCGAGACCGCCCGCCGGCTCACCGAGGGGCACACGGCCCTGCGGCGCTCGGTCCTGTTCCTCGCCGTGACCGCGGAGGAGAAGGGCCTGCTGGGCTCGCGCTATTTCGCCGGTCGGCCCACCGTGCCCGCCGCCGCGATCGTCGCGAATCTCAATACCGACATGTTTCTTCCGATCGTGCCGTTTCGCATGGTCATGGCGAACGGGCTCGAGGAATCGGACCTCGCGGACGACGCGGCGCGCGCGGGCGCCGCAGCGGGCGTGCCCGTCGTGACCGACCCTGAGCCCGAGGAAAACCGCTTCGTGCGCAGCGACCAGTACAGCTTCGTCCAGCGCGGCATCCCGGCCCTGAGCGTCAAGGTCGGGTTCACCCGCGACTCCCCCGAGCATGACGCCGTGCGGCGGTTCCGCGCCACCCGCTATCATCGCCCGGGGGACGACACGAGCCAGCCGGTGGATCTCGCGGCGGCAGCCGGATTCGCCGACTTCTACCGCCGGCTGATCGCGGAAGTGGCGAACCGCGAGACGCGGCCCGCGTGGCGTCCCGACTCGTTCTTCCGCAGCTTCGCGAGCGGCGCGGCCGCCGGCGGGCGGTGACCGCCGCACCGTGACCGGCCCTCCGATCCTCGCCGGCGCGGCTCCGGCCTTCCTCCCCGAGGTCGTGGGCCTGCTCGTCGCCACGGCGCTGGTGACGTACCTCTGCCACCGGCTCCACGTCATGCCGATCGTCAGCTTCCTCCTCACCGGCGCGCTCATCGGCCCGCACGCGCTCGGCGTCGTGAGCGACCCGGCGGTGATTGACGGGGCCGCCGAGCTGGGCGTCATCCTGCTGCTGTTCACGATCGGGATCGAGTTCAGTCTCGATACGCTGGCCCGCATCAAACGGCTCATTCTGGTCGGCGGCGGGCTGCAGGTGGGACTCGTGGTGGGGCTGGTCACGGGCGGGCTGGCGCTGGCCGGCGTGGACTGGCGGGCGGGGGTCTTCACGGGATGCCTGGTGGCCCTGTCGTCCACGGCCATCGTCATGAAGCTGCTGATGACCCGGCGCGAGACCCACACCGAGGGCGGCCAGGCCGCGCTCGGCATTCTGATCTTCCAGGACCTGGCGGTGGTCGGCATGGTGCTGCTCGTCCCGCTGCTCGCCGCGGGGGACAGCAGCGGCGGGTCGGTCGGGGAGATCGCGTTCGCGCTCGTGAAGGCCGCGATCATCGTGACGGCCGTGCTGGTCGTCGCCCGCCGCGTCATGCCGCGGGTGCTCGAGGCCGTGGCCCGGACCTGCTCGCAGGAGATCTTCCTCCTCACCGTGATCGCCATCTGCTTCGGCACGGCGTACCTGACGAGTCTCGCCGGCGTGAGCCTGTCCCTGGGCGCCTTCCTGGCGGGCCTCGTGGTGAGCGAGAGCCGTTTCCGTCACCTGGCCGCGGGCGAGATCCTGCCGCTTCAGATTCTGTTCAGTGCCACGTTCTTCGTGTCGGTGGGCATGCTGCTGGACGTGGGATTCCTGGTCGCGCGTCCGGGGCTCGTGCTCGCCGCGATCGGCGGCAGCCTCGTCATCAAGCTGCTGGCCGCCGGGATCAGCCTGCGCGCGCTGGGTCTCGCGACCGGAACGGTCGCGTTCACCAGCGTCCTGCTCGCGCAGGTCGGCGAATTCTCGTTCGTGCTGGAGCGCGCGGGCCGCGATCTGGGGCTCCACCCCGCCGGGCTCGCATCCGGGGGGCCGGAGACGTTCGTCGCCGCTACCGTGGTGATGATGATCGCCACGCCGCCGGTCTCACGGCTGTGCGACCGGCTGCTGCGCAGGTGGCTGCCGGCGGCGGCCCTCGCGCCCGGTCCGGCCGCGGGCAGCGGGCTGCGGGATCACGTCGTCATCGCGGGCTACGGCGCCGCCGGCCGCGTGCTCGCGCCGGCGCTCACGGCCCGCGGCATCGCGTACGTCGTCGTCACATTGAGTCCGGAAGGCGCGACCGCGGCCGAGCGCGACGGCGTCCCGGTGCTGCGCGGCAACTACGGGCGGCACTACGAGTTGAGTCTCGCGGGGCTGCGTGACGCGCGCCTCCTCGTGGTGGCGGACGACGATCCCGCCACGACACACCGCGTCGTCGCCGCCGCCCGCACGCTGCGGCCGGAGCTGACCGTGCTGGCGCGCGCGCGCACCGCGGACGACGCCGCGAGTCTGCTGGGGACCGGCGCCAGCGACGTCGTGATCGGCGACGACGCGGGCGCCGCCCCCCTGATCGACCGCCTGGTGGCAGCGTACGAGGCCGCCGCACCGGCGACCGCGCCCCGCGAGGGCGCCGTGTCCCTGCCGACCGTGTCGCCCACGGATCCGGACGCGTGGACGCTGAGCGTGATGCAGCAGCGCAGCGGCACCTGCACCCACACCAAAGCCGCCCGGGTGGTGAAGCCGGGGACCGCCGGGTGCCAGGAGTGCCTCAAGGACGGCGGCTCCTGGGTGCACCTGCGCCTGTGCATGACCTGCGGCCACGTCGGCTGCTGCGACCAGTCGCCCCACCGCCACGCCCGCCATCACCACCGGGAGACCGGGCACCCGATCATCCGGTCGTTCGAGCCCGGCGAAGACTGGGCGTGGTGCTACGAGGACAAGGCGGTCGTCTAGCCCGCCGCCGTCAGCGCGCCGCCTGCCGCTCCGTATTGATGAACGCCACCAGCGCCGCGATCTCGGGACCGTCGAGCTCCAGCTGCGGCATCGGCTCGACGTTAGCCCGGGCCGGCCGGATGATCGACGGATCGGCGAGGAATCGCGACAGGTACTCCGGCGCGAATCGCCGCCCCGTCAGCTCCGGACCCACGGGCGCCGCCCCGCTGCCCGCCACGTCCCCATGGCGGTGACAGGTGAGACACCCCTTCGCGACGAACAGCTGGCGCCCACGCTCGGCGGCCGTCGCCGCCCGCGGCGCCGCGGCGCCGGCCGCGACCACGCGGATCGGCAGCAGCGTGACCCGGCTCGTGCCGAACCCGCTATGGATCGTGACGGTCCACTCACCGGGCTCGGGCAACGTCACCGTCGCCACATATTGGCCGCGCGAACCACCGGGGAGCGCCTCTGCCCGCGCACTGCGCCGTCCGGCCCGAGCCTCGACCCGCCCCTCGAGGCCGCTCATCAGCGTCAGGCCGTGCTGGCGCACGGAGTAGGTGAGCGCCACCGGCTGCCCGGCGACGACGTACTCCGGCAGGTCCTCGACGGTGATCGCCGCCCACCCCCCGGCGGATGCGGCGGCCGCTACGAGCGCGGCGGCGCCCGGCAGCACGATGCGTAACGGTTTCCAGGTCATCTGATCCTCCCTCGTGAGCGCGCGGTTGCGGTGGACGCCCGGCCGCGCGGCGGCCGGGCGTCCGCGTTCGAGGGTTGGATGCCGCCCGTGGCGCCCCGGTTTACGGCCGCTGGGGCGACGCGTCGGGCCGCCCTGGGCGCAGGGCGAACCAGTACCGCTCGGGGATCTCCCCGGCGGGCACCGCGCCGATGAACCGGGAATCCGGCCACCCGATCATGTCCCGCGTGTCGCTCAGCAGGAACACCGAGTCGGGTCCGACGCCGACCGGTCCCCAATTGTAGATCGTGCCGGCCACCGGTCCGTCGAGCGGTCGCTCGGCGCGCCGCTCGACCACCCACGCCGGCCAGGGGGCAATCCGCCCGTTCACGCACAACACGCCGTCCACCATCCGCAGCGTGTCGCCCGGGAGGCCGACCGCCCGCCGCAGCACGTGGAACAGCGAGTCGTCGATCCAGTGCTCGAGGACCACGAGCTGGCCGCGTTCGGGCAGGTCGGCGAGCGGCCGCGCGACGAACCACGCCCCCTGCCCCACGGCCGGCGCCATGCTGGGTCCGGTCATGTAGTACGTGACCGGGAGCGCCGTGAATCCGCGCGTCGCCGCGGCGAGAGCGGCCAGGACGACGAGCAGCAGGCCGGCGAACGCGCGGCCCCGCCACGGCGCGTCGGCCCTCACGGCAGCCGACGGCCCGCCGTCTCCCGGCCTCCCTGGTACAGGACGACGCCGGTGGTCCGGCCGGCGTCATCGAGGGTGAAGCCGACGTCCGCTTCCACCACCCTGAGAAAGAAGCGCGTCGGCGACGCCGCGTACAAGCGGAACCGTGGCTGACCCGTGGCCTGCACGAAGAGCGTCGCCTCGCGGCGGGTGATCGTGAGCACGAATCCCGGCACCAGCTCGTAGCGACCCACGTGCCGCTCGAGCAGGTCGGGGCTCACGGCGACCTCGTCGCGCGCGGCGGGGGTGCGCAGCCCCGCGGCGGGATCGAGCACGTGCATCCCGATGTCGTCGATGTCGAGCGTGGCGTTGGAGAGCACGACCACGTTGGCGCCGGTTGTCGGGACGAACCCGACAAAGGAGTGAAAGCCCCCCGTTTCCCCGTTGTGCCAGACAATGCGGACCCCGCCCCGCTCGAGCACGTGCCACCCCAGGCCGATGGACAGTCGCGGATGCCCGGCCGACTGCCGGGGCGCGACGCTCAACGCGATCGCTTCTGCCAGCACGGGAGGAGGGGCCAGCATGGCGGCCATCAGGCGCATCATGTCGGGCGCGGTGGAGCGCCACGCCCCGGCGCCCGCCAGCGCCGCGAACTCCCAGTTGCCCGCGGGCTCGAGATCCGGCCCGTGACCCCCGGCCAGCCGCGCCCGCAGCACCGGCGTGAGCGTGATGCGCGTCTCGTTCATGCCGAGCGGCTGCAACAGCCGCTCGATGACCAGCTGCTCGTACGGCATGCCGGCGCGGAGCGCGAGCGCATGCCCGAGGAGACCGGCACCGAGGTTGGAGTACTCGTAGGACTCCCCGGGGTCTCGCGCCAGCTCGTGCGACGACAGGTACGCGTGCAGCTCCGCGGGACCGAAGTCGGCGTAGGGATCGGCGCTGTCGGCGGGCTCCAGGTCGGGGACGCGCGGCAGGCCCGAGGTCGCCGTGGCCAGGTGTTCCAGGGTGATCGCGCGGCCACCCCGTGATGGGACGCGAACGTCGGCGGGGAGGAAGCGCTGCACGGGGTCCCCGAGCGTCACGTCGCCCGCGACGCTCATCTGCGCCAGCAGCATGCCCGTGAGCACTTTCGAGACCGAGCCGATCTCGAACACCGCCGCGCAGTCGAGCGGCGGCGACCCATCTCCCGCCCGGCGGCCCACGGCGACGCAGCGGGGGACGCCCCGCTCCGTGACCGCCACCACGAGGCCGACACCGCCGCCGCGCGCGATGCGCTGCGCCAAAATGCTCTGGAGCGAGTCGTCGGACGGCGCGGTCCATGGGGCGGCCGGCGTCTGCGCGACGGCCACGGCCATGACGGCGAACAGCGCTGCATACATGTCATGCTCCCTTCTTGAAGGCACACCTCGCCGAATCTCCGTCGTCGTCGCGTGGGAAGACCCGACCTTACAGGGCGTGTGGGCGCCGGACGCTCAGGCCCCGGTCGGGAACAGGTCCACCTGCGGCGGCGCCAGCGGCAGGCGGATGGTCTGCAACACGTCGTCCACCCAGGTGGCGCGGTCGGCGGACGCGAGCCGGTGGCAATCGAGGCCGAACGCCGCGACCAGCTCGTCGATCACCCCGTCGATCTCGCGCTGGAACCGGCCGCTCACGTCGCGCTTGCCGTCGAAGGACGGCGCCTCGAGCACCGGGACTTTGAACAGGCCGTCGTAGGTACCCACCCAGGCGCGGACGAGCGCGTCGTACTCCGGCCGCCGCCCCGCCCGGTGCACGAGGTACGCGTAGTTGTCCAGCACCGAACGATCGCAGATCACGACTTCGAACTGGCTCGCCGCGGCGATCTCGTGGGCGATCTGGGTGTGCAGGATCCACGCCTGCGCTTCGAGGGTGGTTCCCTGGTTGATGGGCAGCGGGCAGGCGCGGGCGACCTCCTTCACGAGATCCACGGCGAGATCGAGCCGCTTGAGCCGGGAGGCGAGGTCGAAGCAGAGGGTGGTCTTGCCGACGCCGTGCGAGCCGATGAAGGCGATCTTCACCGCGCAAGTATGGCGGCGGAGGGCGGCGTGGTCCAGGGCGCGCGACGCGGTGGCTGGCGTGCCCCCGCGGCCGCGCGCAACTTGGAGCGACGCACGCTCAACGGAGGCGGTGATGCGAACCAGGTCCGTGTTCTCCGTGCTGGCGGGAGCCGCACTCTGCGCGGGCGCGGTGGCGTGCGAGCGGGCGTCGCGCGACCCGCGGGCCGGATTGGCCGCTGTCACGAACGACATCCTGATTCCCCCGGTCACGACGTCGTCCGAGGCGGCGCGGGCGCATTACCTCAGGGGCCGGCGCGACCTCGACCTGGGACGCGCGATCGAGGCCAACGCGCATTTCGCCGCGGCCGTCGCGGCGGACTCGGCGTTCGCCCTGGCCTACCTTGGCGGCGCCATGACGGCCAGCACGCCGGAGGACTTCCGGCGCAACCTCGAGCGGGCGGAGCGGCACGCGGGCGCCGTCGCGGATGCCGAGCGGCTCCTCATCCAGATCACGCGCCGGGGCCTCGAGGGCGACGTGGAGGGCCAGCTCCAGCTGGCGACGCAGCTCGTGGCCGCGCACCCGGGCAATCCGCGGGCGCTGCTCGGGCAGGCGGGCATTCTCGAGGGGATGAACCGCATCGAGGAGTCGCGGGCGGCGCTGGCGCGCGTCCTGGAGCTCGCGCCGCGGTTCTTCGCCGCTCACGTGCAGCTCGCCAACTCGTACCTCTTCAGCGAGCCGCGCGACTTCGACAGGGCGCTGGAGCACGCCCGGCACGCGTCCGCGCTCGCGCCCGGGGAGCCGCTGCCCCACGACCTGACGGGGGACGTGTACCGCGCCCGGGGGGACCTGCCGAGCGCGCGGGACGCCTACACGCGGGCGCACGAGCTCGACCCGCTGGCCGCGGAGCCGGTGCAGCAGCGCGGCCACGTGCACTCCTTTCTGGGGCATTTCGCCGAGGCGCGGGCGGACTACGACTCGGCGGCCGCGCTGGGACGCGCCAACCAGCGGGGGATCTTCCGCGCCTTCCGCGCGTTGGTGAGCGTCTACGCCGGCGACCCGCGGGCTGCGATGGCGGAGCTCAACGTGCTCGCCGCGGCGGCTCCCGAGCTGGGCCTCCCCGATCCCCGCGGCATCCGCATCTTCGCCCTGACCAACGTCGCGACCATCGCGATCCACACCGGCGACTTCCCGGCGGCCGAGGCCGCGGTCGCTCAGCGCGGCCAGCTGTTGCTCGAGCAGGCCGATGAGATGGGGAGCGCTGCGTTCCGGCGCCGCCAGGAAGCGAGCATCGCGTACTTCGACGGCTGGCTCGCGGCGCGGCGCGGCGACCACCGGGCGGCGCGCCGGCAGGCCGACCGGATGACGGCGCTCCTCGCGCCGGACGCCGACCCGCGCAAGATGGAGCCGGTGCATCAGCTGCTCGGACTCAGCGCGCTGTATCAGCGCCGCTCCGCCGAGGCCATGCGGGAGCTGCGGCGCGGCGACCCGTCCGACCTCTACATCAAGCACCACCTCGCGCTCGCGCTCGAGGCCGCGGGCCTGCGCGATCGGGCGCGAGCGCTGTTCAGCGACGTGGCGGATTACAACTTCAACAGCGCCGGGTACGCTCTGGTACGGGCGGAGGCGCAGGCCAAGATCCGCTAGCCCAGCCTCCCCGCGCTGGCGACCGGCCGCTCCCCCCGGCTAGGTTTCGCCCACCATGGTCCGCCCGATGCTCCGCCCCCTCCTGCTGGCGACGGCGGCCGGTCTGCCGCTCGCGTGCGCCACCGATGCGAACCAGGGCCCGCCGGCCCCGGCGTACCTCGGCGCCGTCGCGAGCGCGAATCCGCACAACACCATCAGCGCCCTCGTCACCGTCACGGCCGCGGGATACGACAGCGCCTTCGTGCGCTACTGGCACACGGGCGCCGCGGCCCGCCGCACGCCGAGCCACGCCTTCGGCCCGGACTCGATCGCGCGGGTCGCCGTGCTCGGGCTCGACACGGCCGCCGCCTACACGTTCGAGATTCAGCTCATCGGCGGCGACGACCCGGCGGTCGCGGCGGATTCCCAGCCGTTCCTGAGCGGCTCGCTGCCGGCGTGGATCCCGCGGGCGGTGGCGCAGGGGACCGACACAACGGCCGGGTACATCGTGTTGAGCTACCCGGGCGGTCCGGCGATCGTGGACAACGCCGGCACGGTGCGCTGGTACCTGGAGGCGCCCGACCCGGCACTGAACTCGTTTCAGGCCCATCCCGATGGACGCTACACGTTGTTCGGTGCCGACGACGTCCCACGGGAGTACCGCGTGCTCGACGAGCTGGGCAACGACGTCGGCGCCCTGGAGTGCGTGGGGTTCCCGACCCGGTTCCACGATCTGCAGGTGATGCCCGGCGGGGACTACTGGATCTCGTGCGACGAGACCCGGATCATGGACCTCACGAGCCTCGGCGGCTTCGACTCGGTGACCACGGTGTGGACCGTGGTCCAACACCGGGCCCCGGACGGCACGGTGCTGTTCGAGTGGAAGAGCGCCGACCACATCGACATCAGCGAAGTCCCGGCCAGCGAGCGGACGGGTACCAACGTGAACGCGACCCACGGCAACGGGATCGCGATCGATACCGACGGCAACCTGCTGCTGTCGTTCCGGACGCTCAACCAGATCGTCAAGGTGGACGTCACGACCGGCGCGATGGTCTGGCGGTTCGGCGGGCCGGGGAACCAGTTCGCGTTCGTCAACGATGCCAAGGGGACGTTCGAGCGCCAGCACGGGCTGCGCGTGGCGGGTCCCGGCCAGATCCAGCTGCTCGACAACGGCGCCGCGGCGCCGAGCCGCTTCGTCCGCTACCTGGTCAATCCCGTCGCGCGGACCGCGCTGCTGACGATGGACTTCGGTGACTCGCCCACCACGTTCACGGCGGTCGGGGGGAGCACGGACTACTCCGCCAATGGACACGGCCTGGTCTCGTTCGGCCGGGCGGGGCGCGTGGTCGAGACGGATGAGGTGGGCAATCGAGCGTGGGAGCTGACGGGCATCGACAACGTGTACGTGTTCCGCGCCCAGCGCATCGCGTCGCTGTACCCCGAGGAGTGGGGGCTGGTCCCGCGGCCGTGACGGCCGGGGATGCCGTGCCGATGGAGCCCTCGCGAACCCTCCCGCACCTTGCGACAGTCCTGACCCGGAGCATATTGGCCGACCACGCACTCGTGACGATGCGCAAAGGAGGTTCCATGTACCGAACCATGCTCGCTGGTTGTGCCCTGCTGCTCGGTGGCCTGTTCGCGGGGGCAACCGCCACCGCGCAGGCCCCGCCAACCACGGGCACCGGGACGGTCACGTACGTCCCGGTGACGATGGAGACCATCGACCTGCCCGACGGCACGAAGCTCCAACGGTCGCACTTGAAGGGCGTGGTGCTCGCGACCGACGCCAACGTGCCGTTTCATCTGAGCCCCCAGGACTGCGTGGGCAGCAACCGCATCGCCGCGGACGGGCAGGCGCTCGGGGGCGCCGGGTATTGCGACGGGGTCGACCGGGATGGGCACGTATGGTGGATCTGGTGGAAGAACGCGCCGAGCGGGAATACCTGGGGCTTCACGGGCGGCAGCGGCAAGTATTCGGGAGTCGAGGGGGGCGGCACGACGACTCCGCAGATGCAAGGCGCGGACGGGCGACTCGTGATCCGGTGGATGGGGAGTTGGAAGATGAAGTGAGGCGGCCGCCTAGTGCCTGATCCGGCCGACTTCGAAGGCGAGGACCAGCCGCAGCGACGCCACGACCCCTCGATGTGGCGTGCGCCACGGGAGCCGCGGATCGCCGGCGATGCTGTACTGGAGCTCAGGAATCACGGCGAGGCCCGCCACCCGCCCGTGAATCGATAACCCGGGGGCCACGAAGAACTCGGTGGCGTCGGCGCGCGACGGCGGCGGTCCGCCGCCCCCCGTGGGGCGGGCGCGCTGCGCGAAGCGGACCACTCCGACACTGACACCGGGCACGACCTCGAACGCGCCCACTGGCAGCAGCAGGCCCAAATCCGCGGCGAACACCTGCACGCGGTTCCGCACCGCCAATTCTCCCCCCAGCGTGGTGACGCGAGTCTCATTGCCGAGATGGTATGTCCACCGCACACCGGCATACGCGATGCGCCCCGCGGCGACACCGCCGATGATCCCGGCCCCAGGCCCGTACGCGTCCTCCGACCCGTACCCGAGGAGCGCCCCGACGTGCACCTCGCCCAGTTGAGCCAGGGCCGGAGCCGGTAGGGCGACGACGACCGCGGCGACGATCGCGGGCAGTCGCATCACACGGCGTCCTTGGCGACGCGCCCGAACCGGCGCTTCAGCTCGCCCACGGGTGGCAGCCAGCGGTCCAGCGTGGCCTGATCGTCCAGCCACGTGACGGTGCCTTCGAGGAAAACGAGATCGACGAGGGGCATGAGTGCCTGCGCGCCGCCGAACAGCACGGCGACCTCGCCGTCCATGAACATCCCGCGATAGTCCTGGTTCTGAGAGCCCACGATGGCGTACCCTGCCGCCCCGGCGATACCGCCCGCTCGCGCGAAGATGCGGCGCGCGATGGCCTCCAGCTCGGCGGGGAACCGCCGGGCGTCCGCAGCATCCGTGGCGGTCGAATAGGTCGCCTCCCGATAGCGGAGGTACGTCGCCATGAACTCGGGCCATTCGGGCGCACTGGCGATCGCGTTCCACAGCGACCGCGACGCGAAGTACTGGACCTTCTGATGGAGCTTAGGCGGCTCGACGCCACCGCTATCCTGCCGAGCGGCCCCGTCCGTGTCGCGCGCTGCCGAGCCGGCGTCCGCGACCGCCGCCAGCACCGCGCCCGAGTACGGCAGGACCGCGCGCAACACGGAGTCTTCCGCGACCCGACGCGCCCAGGTGTCGGCCCGGCTCGCGAATCCGCGGCGGTCAACCTCGAGCGCGTAGAGGCCCGCCCGCAGCTCGCCGCCCGCACCGGCGATCGCGTCGGCCAGCTCGCGCCGCGCGAGCAGCAGCCGGGTCAGCAGCTCGTGCGCGCGCGCCATCTGCGGGAATCCGCTGCTCGGCGCGTTGCCGGCGGCTGGTGCGATGATGGACACCGTCGCGCCCCGCGCGCAGGCGCCCACGAGCAGACTGGCGTAGAACGTCGAGTTCCACAGCGAGTCCGGGATCTTGATCACGGCGCCCCGGGGCAGCAGCGAGTACAGCACGGCCTTCGCGACGTTCAGCGGCTTCCCCAGGTAGCCCGTGCCGTTCACCAGCGTCAGCGCCCGGGCATCGAACCCGTCGGCGGGCACGCGCGGGACGGGTGGCGGGGCTCCGCCGGGCGGTCCCGCTCGCAGCAGCACCGGGAGGTCCGCCGCCGTCATGCCCTGGCTCAACAGGAGCTCGCGCGCCGCGCGCCGCAGCTCGAGCAGCGCGGGTCCCGTCACGGCGAGGGACCGATCCTCCCAGGACGGGCCGAGGTAGTGCTCCCCCACTCCCATGCCCGTCAGGATCGCCGTGCCCGCGAACGGATCGGCCTCGCTGACGTCGCGGAACGCGAGCTTGCGGTGGTCCCGCATCACGTTGTCGGGGTACCCGAAGACACTCGCCACCACCCCCCCGCCCCAGAACGAAGGGTCCGCCCGGTTGGTGACGTTGACGTGGACCTGAATGCGGTTGCGCAGCCACGCCGCTCCGTACTGCCGGGCCTCCGCCTGCAGCACGTGCGAGGCGCGCACGGCGCCGCGGAGCCGGTCCAGCGCCTGCCTGAGACGCTGGACGTCGCCCCGAGCGTCGCGCGGGAGCCGGACCGTCGCCGCCAGCGGATCCTCGAGCACCGTCATCAACAGCCGTGACTTGCGTTGCTCGTAGTAATGCTGATCGAGGAAGATGAAGTAGGTCGGCAGCGTGCCCGTCGAGTCGTAGGCCTCGACGCGCTCCGCCAGGGTGGTCAGATACCCGTCCACCACCTGCGCGAGGGCTGCCCAATCGGGCACACCGTCCGCGTTCAGCGCGGGGAAATCGTGGACCCACAGCACGTGATACTGCTGCGTCTCGCGGATGGTGCGCAGCAGCTCGGCGTGGAACTGCAGGTTGGCCACGTACAGGATGCGGTTGTCGTCGCTGAACCGGGCGCCCGTGGCCCGCTCGAGTAACCCGTCCAGCTCGGCCTGCTCGTCGTGGTCCTCGGGAAGGAGGGCGTATTGCAGCGGCAGCCACGCGAGGCGCGCGTCGTCCCACTCCCGGGCGGCCGTGCGCCGCACGTCGTCCATGATGCGCGTCAGCCGCTGGAAGACGTAGAGGACCGCATCGGTCCGCTCGACGGGCACGAGCCCGGACGATACCACCCAGCGGCTGAACCGCCCCCGGGCCGCCGTCCCCAGCTCCTCCACCGTGTCGCCCCGCTTCTTGCGGCCGAGGAGGCTGTTGTACGGCAGAATCACTTCGTCGAGCAGCACCTCGCGCGCGGCGCGCGCCAGCGCGTCCGCCGTGCGTCCGCCGGCCGCCCGGTCGAACGCGTGCACGAGCTGGGCGTGGAAGTGGCGCACCTCCTGCTCGGCCGAGCGGACAGCGAAGTGGGCCTGCAGCTCCTGCAGGTAGCGCCGCGTGCGCGCCACCGCCACGCCGGCGCGGCGTCCGTCCTGGTCGAGGAACGGGACGACGATCCGGCGGATCCACTCGGCCGACGTCCGCAGGCTGTCGAGCACCGCTGCAAGCGCCGGATCGTCCACCCGGTAGGGGACGAGTGGCTGAAAATCGGCGGCGACGACGACGTAGTCTCGGATCGGCCGGGTGCGGCCGGCGAGCGGGTCGCCGAGCGGAACCGACAGTCCGAGCGTGAAGCTGTGGCCCCGCAGCGGATACCAGTCGAGCCGCAGCAGGCCACCCGGTGCGACCAGGCCGCCGCGGCGCACGGGACTGTACGCGGTGACCAGGAAGTCGAGACGGCCGTCGCGCAGGTTGTAATCGGCCCCCGGCCCCAGGCTGAGATAGGGCACCCGCAGGATGGCCCGCGCGCCGCCGTCGGTCACCGCGCCGCGACCGCCGGCGTAGGCCTCGACTCCGATGCTCGCGACCCCCACGACCGGACTGAGGAGGTCGCGCGCGCCGCCAACCGACGCGCGGACCAGGACCTGGTGCGAGGAGCCTTCGAGGAAGGCGCCGGCGCCCAGGCCGGCGTGCCAGTGCCAGCGCGGAGGCTGACCGAGCGACGCCGTGCGACCGCCTGCCTCCGGCGGTCGATCCCACTGGGCGCGCGCGTCCCGGGCCGCACCAGGCGCCACCCCGGCGAGGGTGGCGCTGCACCAGACCAGCGCCCACCATCCGCGGGGGCCGCCCGCGCGTGCGCGGCGACCTCGGCCAGGCTCAGAACATGAATCCCAGCGCGGCATACCACGCCACTCCTTCCGGACTGCGCGCGGCCGACAGGGTCGCCGTACTCCCGCGCTCGATGAATGCGAGCCACACACCCGCGCCCGCGGCGCCGTGCCAGCGATCGGAGCGCTCGCCGTCCACATACACCCGGCCGATATCCGCCAGCCCGAGGATGCCGAGCTCTCCGGGGAGGACCAGCGACATGCGGGTCACGAAGAGTCGCACCTCGGCGTTGGCAAAGAGCGCCGCTTCGCCGGCGAAGCGCTGCGCGGCGTACCCCCGCAGCGTCGTCGCTCCGCCGAGATACGCCGCGGCGTGGAACGGGAACCGTCCCCACACGCGCTCCCCACCGGCGCGGAGCGCGACGGTGACGCGGGCCGGATCGCCGAGGCCGAGGTACACCGACGCGTCGCCCGACAGCGACCCATATGGCCGGACCGCGTCCAGCATCTGCGGCACCATGCGGGCCGCGGCGACGACGTGCACCCCGCGCCGCGGCGCATGCGCGCGATCGCGCGTGTCCACGTCCACCCGTGCCTGCACCCCGGCCTCTGCGAAATCGCCGGTGCCATACGGCCGGAGCGAGTCGATCAGGCCGCCGCGCCCCAACGCGGTGGCCGCGAATCCGAAGAACGGCCCGACACTGACCCGGCTGCGCGGCGGAAACACCGTGAGCGCCGCCGCGATCGACACTTGGCGCTGCGCGACGCGGTAGAATTCACCGCTACCGGTCAACGCCGTCTCGTTCCCGAACCCATGGAACCGCACGAGGTCGATTCCGGAGTAACGAACGCTCGTCGCGGCCCATGATCGCCGCGGCAGGTTGCGGAATTCGCCCTCGTACCACAGGCGCACCCGCTGCGGACCCGTGGCGTACGCCCCCCGCAGCGTGATGCGTGACCCATACGGCGTCTTGCGGAAGGCGTAGCCGTGGCGCACGGCCACCCCGCCCACCAGGAAGCCGAGGCTCGGCTCGAGGCTCGCCCACGGCGTCACGACCCAACGGGAGCCCCAGTCCGTGAAAGGATCGCCGAGATCGCGCGGGGGCGGATCCACGCGCCCGTCGCCGCAGGCGCCCGGGAGGGATGGCGGGTACGCGTCCCGGCGCCGGGGCGGGCGGAAGCCCCGCTCGTCGATCTCGGTGCCCGGCCCGCGCACGAAGACGTTGTCGCCCTCGGAGTCGTACAGGAATGTCCTGGTGAACACGCTGCGCACGAGCGGCAGACCCACGACCGACGAGTCGGCCAGCACGTCGTCGCCCGGGCCACCCACGATCCGCACGGCCATGCTCCGAGGCACTGTCCCCCGCACGACCACCTGGTCGTGCCCGCCGCCCAGGTACAACCGCACCTCCACCGTCTCGGAATCCGCGAACGTACGGCTGAAGAACGCCGACTCCGGCGCGGCCAGCGGCGCCAGCCGCACCCGCACTCGCTCGGCGTCCACGCGCTCGACCTCCGCGACGTCGTCCTGATCGGTAGCGTGCACGTCGGCGAAACGGGCGACGAGGGCATAGAACCCGTCCACCGCCTGCGGCAGTCGATCCCGCCGTGCCGCGAGGACCGCGCGGAGCCGGGCACCGTGCGGCTCCTGCAGCTCACGCGGCAGCCGGCGCACGGCGGCCTCCAGCACCGAGTCGGTGAGCCGGGCCTGCGCCACCCGCGCGAGCGAGTCCCACACGGCCTTCTCCAGTTCTACCAGGAAGCGGCGATCCAGGGCGCGTGCCGACCAGGTCAGTCCCGACATTCGCGGGTAGGACGATGTGAAATTCACGAGTTGCGGCCAGTACAGCCGCGCCACGGTCAGCACGGCGCCGTCCGTCCGCGCGAAGGCCTGATCGTGGTCGCGGGGAATGGGTCGCCAGACCCGTCCATGACGGGTGGAGTCACCGACCCAGTCCCACCGCTCGAAGCGCCGGTCCCCGTCGCCGACGACGATGTCGATCAGGCGTGCGGCGAGATAGGCGCGCGCGTCCACGCGGTCGGCGGGCGACGCGGCGATGCGTTGCCAGACCTGCTCGGTGCGCGTCGTGTCGTCGCCCCGCCGTTGCTCGAGGGTGCCGAGCATGCCGGCGAACGGCTGGTGGAATTCCCGCAACGCCGGGTGGTTCGGCACGACGCGCAGCTGCGGCTCGGCATGAGGCACGTCCATGGCCGCGAGCAGGGGTGCCACGACCAGCACGCCGGCCGGATGATGCGACGACGCCTGATCGCGCAGCAGATCCGCGGCCGGCGTGCGACGCAGCGCGACGGGCAGCCGGGCTTGGGGCGCCGTCCGGTCGGCGGCGCGGAACACGTACCGCCGGCCATCCCCGCCCCGCAGGCGCAGGGCGGCCCGGTCGTAGCCGCCGACCCGACATTCCGCCACGAGCCCGCCGGCCACGCGATCGAGGTCGAGGACCGCGACCGTGATGGGCCGCGTCCACAGCTGGCGGTAGTGGTGGCCGAGGAGCCAGCGGTGCAACCAGCCGGCGCGATAATGGGGTCCCGGAGTCAGCTGAACGCTGTCCGGAGGAGGGAGCTCACGGCCGTCCTGCGCCGCGATCAGCGACGGTGCCGTCGCTGCCGTCACGAAAACCGCCCAGAGAACCGGGCGAGGCATAGGCGTTCCGGCGACGGCGGGAATGTATCTTGCAGCACTCGACCCGCAAGGGCACCCGTGATGTCACACCGCCACCGACCGTGATGCGCACACCCATGCGGCCCGTGTTCCACCTGGTCGTCGCCGTGGGCGTGGCCGCCCTGTCGGGCTGTGCCCGGGCGCTCAACTACGAAGGCCTGGGTCCGCGCTACGCCGGCGGGCCGGCGCAGGTCGCTCCGGAGCCACCCCGCTGCGTTCCGGACACGCTCCACGTCGCGAGCTTCAATCTCAAACTGGGACGCCAGGTGGATCGCGCGCTCGAGCTGTTCCGCTCCGTCGAGCCACTCCGCGCGGCGGACGTCATCGCGTTACAGGAGATGGACGCGACCGGAACCCAGCAGTTCGCCGCGGCACTGGGCATGGCGTACGTGTACTATCCGGCGGCGATCCACCCGCGGACCGGTCGGGAGTTCGGCAACGCGATCCTGTCGCGGTGGCCGCTCGAGGCCGACGGGAAGATCTTGCTGCCGCACCTCGGTCGCTTCCGGCAGATGCGGCGCGTAGCGGTCGCCGCCACGATCCGGCTCGGCGGGGAGTCGCTGCGCATCTACAGCGTGCATCTCGGCACGGGCGCCGACACGGGCCCCGACGGGCGGCGGGACCAGGCCCGCGCGGTGCTGGGAGACGCCGCGGGGCACGATCGCGTGATCGTCGCGGGCGACTTGAACAGCCACGGCGTCGGAACGGTCTTCGAGGCGGACGGGTACTTCTGGCCGACGCGCGACCAGTCCGGCACCAACTTCCTCCTCAACTGGGATCACATCCTGGTGCGGGGGCTCGCGCCGGTCGGTCCGATGAGCAGCGGGGTCGTGCGCGACAACCGCGGCACGAGCGATCACCGTCCGGTGTGGGCGGTTATCGTCCTCGCCCCGCCGGGCGGCGGCTGTTAGGGGCTCGGCGCGCCGCCCTGCGACCGGCCCGCCTCGCGCGCCGCGCGCTTGCGGGCGCGACGGCTGTCGGCCCGGCCGCCCTCGTGGCGGGGCGCCGTGACGCGGCCCAGGCCGGCGGGCAGGACGCGCAACACTTCCTCGACGGTGGTGATGCCGGCCGCCACCTGACGCCAGCCGTCCGCGCGCAGCGGCCGCATGCCGTGCTCCAACGCGACGCGTCGCAGGGGGTCGGCGCCCTGGCGGTGCAGCACGGCGTCCCGGATGTCCTCGTCCACCAGCAGCAGTTCGAAGATGCCCGTGCGTCCGCGGTACCCGGTGCCGCGGCACGCGGGACAGCCGACGGCCATCCGCACGGACTCGCAGGTCCAGCCGTCGCGCTGCATTTCGGCGCGCATCGCGTCCGGGGTGGCCACGGTCACGGCGCATTCGGCGCACACCCGGCGCGCGAGCCGCTGCGCCAGCACGGCCTCGACCGTACTGGCCACGAGGTAGGGCGCCACGCCGAAATCGAGCAGGCGGGTGAGCGCGGACGGCGCGTCGTTGGTGTGCAGCGTGGACAGGACGAGATGACCGGTGAGCGCCGCGTGCATGCAGATCTCGACAGTCTCCGGATCGCGCAGCTCGCCCACCAGGATCACGTCGGGATCGTGGCGCAGAATCGAGCGGAGGGCGCGGTCGAACGTGACGCCGCCGCGGTCGCGTACGGGCACCTGCACCACGCCGGGCAGCTCGCCCTCGATGGGATCCTCGACCGACACGATCTTTTCGCGGCCGCTGCTGATGCTCTGCACGAGGGCGTAGAGCGTGGCGGTCTTGCCGCCGCCGGTCGGTCCGGTCGTGAGGAGCACGCCGTGCGGCTGCGCGGCCGAGCGGCGCAGCGCGGTGAGCGTCTCGTCCGCCATACCCAACCGCTCGAGGTCGAGGTGTTTGCGCTCGGTATCCATCAGGCGCAGCACGACGCTCTCGCCGTGGAGACTGGGGAGGGTGCTCACGCGCACGTCGAGCTCGCGGCCGTTCACGTGGAGACGCGTGCGTCCGTCGTGCGGCTGCCGCCGCTCGGTGATGTCGAGCTCGGCCATCACCTTGAGCCGGCTGACGATGGCTTCCCGCGCCGCCGCGGGAGGCCCCGGAACGTCCTGGAGCACCCCGTCGATGCGGTACCGCACGCGCAACGCGGTTTCCTGCGCCTCGAAGTGCACGTCGCTCGCCCCGGCGGCGAGGGCGTCCGTCACCAGGCGGTTGACGAGCTGAATGACCGGCGCGTGGCTCGCCGGGGCTTCGACGCTGTGTGCTGCCACCGTGGAGCTCCCTCGGCCCGCGGCGCGCGGGCCGGCTTGATTCTGTCGCGCGGCGCGTCACGGCGCCAGGGTCACGCGTGTTTTCGTGGTGTGACGCGCATCACACAAAAACGCCACCGCCCGGCGCTTGGCCGGGCGGTGCACGAGCGACGCGGACGTCGATCGGCTCAGTCTGCGAGAGCCGGTGGACTACTCGACCTGGATGTTGCCGTGCAGCCACGGGAACGGTAGGTCGATGTTGAACTGGAAGCCGCACAATTCTGGAGGCGCAAAGAAGAAGAAGCTCATCCGGTCGGGAGCGGCGCTCTTGCCCTGGCCGTTGTCCTGAACCCGGAAAATGAACGAGGTGCCGACCGGGTAAATCGACGCATCGTGAGTCTGCGTGACTGTCCCTCCCAGCCAAGCATCGTTCCCGTTGACGGAGAGGCAGCTGATCTCCATGTGAAATGTGACGTCGGGGGCACTGAAATTGGCATGCATCTGTCCCCGCGCCACGCCATTGCCGTCGACGGAGGCCGTGAAGCCGTACTGCTCGGGCGGCAACGAAAACAGGGTGCTGATATCCAACTTCCCGCCGCCGCTCACCCGGTGCACGGGAGCGTTCGCGGACCTGGCAAAGCCAGGGGCGTCAACGGCCGCCGTAGTTGCCGCCGTGGGGGACTCGCAGGCGACAAGCGCCGCGAGGGGCAGTAACGTGAGCATGCGATGTGCGTGCGTCATGATTCCCTCCAACCTGAGAGTCTAGAACGGCAGGTGCACTTGCTGGTGACGCGGGGTCCCGTCGGTCGGGTGGAGGGCGCCCGTTCGGGGCGTCACGCTCGGCAGGCGGGGCGTCGCGGCGCCCCAATGAACGGGCATAAACATGCAGCGCCGTCGACGGGCCGCTAGTGGACCGTCGAGTCACTGCGTGTGACGGGCGTCACACCTGGCGGAGCGTCGGCGAATTTGCCCGAGGATTTGCCCAAAAACACCTAGCCCGCCCCTCCCGAGGCGGGCTAACTCGTTGCTACGGTGACTACAGTGAGGACAGGCCCGGCAGGACTTGCCCGCACGCGGCCGAACGCAGTGAGGCAGCGCGCATCGAGTCGGCCGGGCATGCGAAGGGCCGCGACAGCGTCGCGGCCCGAGCAGGCCCGGCAGGACTTGAACCTGCAACCCCCGGTTTTGGAGACCGGTGCTCTACCAATTGAGCTACGGACCTAGGACTGACAGTTCCAAGACGTCAAGACGCCACGTTGTAAGAGTGGCACCCCGAACTCGCGACCTGCAACTGGCAACCGCTCGGAACTTGGCGTCTTGCGTCTTGCCACTGTCCGTTTCAGGGGTGGCTGACGGGACTTGAACCCGCAGCCTCCGGAGCCACAGTCCGGCGCTCTAACCGGTTGAGCTACAGCCACCACGCGCCTCGCGCCGAAACCTACACGGCGCCCCGTCCCCGCTGCAACCTCACACGTCCCAGAAGCTCTCGGCCAACCGCGCCGTGCGCTTGTCGAGCGGCACCTCCCGCTGGTCGAGCTCCGCCAGCGGGACGATCCCCCGCACCGCGTTGGCAAAGAACACACTGTGCCGCTCGAGCGCGGTCCGCGGCCAGTGACCCTCCGACAGCGGGTGCAGCTCCGCGATGCGCGCCCGCGCGATCCCCGGGAGCACTCCGACGTCGAGCGCGGGCGTGCGCAACACGCCGCCGTCCCACCAGAAGACGCTGCACACCGTCCCCTCGGCGACGAGCCGCGCCGGGGTCAAGAGCAGGGCGTCGTCCGCACCGGCCGCCCAGGCTTCGGACCCCGCGCGCTCGAAGGCGGCCCGCGCGGTCGTTTTGTGCGGATACGGCACGTGCGGCACGGTCGCCGTGATCACGCGCAGCGGCTCCCCCGTCGGCAGGGCACCCACCGTGACCGTCGCACGCCCCTCCGCCACCACGAGGCGCAGCACGGCCTCCGCACCGCTCACGTGCTGCGCGATCAGCCACTCCAGGTCGTCGGCCGGAACCGGGAGCGACAGCTCGGCGAGCGAGCGCGCCAGCCGAGCCAGATGCCGCTCGAGGAGCGGAATCAGGCCGCCGCGCACCCGCATCGTCTCGATCAACCCCATGCCTGCCGCGTCCACGGAGAGAGCGTACATTATCCGCCATGCTGCGTCGAGTGACCATCCCGGCGATCGCCGCGACCCTCGCGGCCTGCGCCTCCGGCCCCCCGGCCGATTTTGCGCCCGATCCGGGGCTCGTCGCCCGGATTCGGGAGATCCGCATCGCGACCACCACGGCCGCCTGCCCGGGCCGCAGCTTCGCCGCGACGTACTTCGCGCTGCTCGACGACGGCACCGAGCTGCCGTTCGCCACGAGCTACGACGAGGACCGCCCGCCCAAGCTCCACGTGTCGTTCCTCGAGCGCACGAGCGATGCCGCGGTCCCACTCCAGTCGGGGGGGTGGTCCGCCCGCGCCGACCCCCTCCTCAGTGCCCGCGAGGGCTTCCGCGTCACCGCCACCCTGCGCGCCCGGCCGGCCCTCTCCGCCACCGCCGCGGTGGCTCCCGAGTACTCGTGCCTGCCCCACACGTTCACGTTCGAGGGACAGCCGGGCGCGCGGGGCGAGGCGGGCGGCGACGGACCCGACGTGACGGTGCGCCTGGGCATCGGGCGGTCGCCGTTCTACCCGCGCCTCCTCATCGCCGCGGTCGAGGTACTGGACGCGCCGCCCCTGTGGGTGCTGGCCGACGCGGAGACCATTCCGCCCGCCGACTGGCTGCTCGTCGAGTCGCGCGGCGGCGACGGCGGCCGGGGACCGGACGGCGCGCGCGGCCGTGCGGGCGCGGACGGCGCTCCCGGCTGCCCCGGCACGGCCGGCGGAGCCGGCGGCGCAGGCGGCGCCGGGGGCCGCGGCGCGGCCGGCGGACGCGGTGGCCGGGTCACCATCATCGCGCCGCAGGACGAGCCGTTCCTCGCCGGCATCGTGGACGCCCGCACCAGCGGCGGCGACGGCGGCGCCGGCGGGCGCGGCGGCGCGGGCGGGCCCGGCGGCAAGGGCGGCGCGCCCGACCCCGCCGACGACCGGCGCTGCCTGGCGGGCGCCGCCGGGCCCACGGGACCCGCCGGCGTCGCGGGGCCCGCGGGCCCCGAAGGGAACCCCGGTAGCCGGCCGCAGCTCCTCGTCGTCCCCGCCCGCGACGTGTTCGGCGCCCGATCGGCCCCCGAGGTCGCCGACCTGCTGCGCGACCGGCGCTGACGCCCGCGCGCCCGCGACTCCCGAGGCGCCATCCCTCATCCCTTCTCCCCGTCTTTCCTGGTCCAGTACCAGTATCCCGGCAACCCCGCGACGATCAGCCCCGCCCCGATCAGCGCGTCCCGCGGCGCTTCGAGAATGGTATTGGCCACGAGCCACAGCGCGAACGCGATGAATACGAGTGGCGTCACGGGATAGCCCCACGCCCGGTACGGACGAGCCAGGTCCGGACGCGTGCGCCGCAGGCGGATGACGGCAGCGCAGGACATGCCATAGAACAGGAACGACGCAAACACCACGTAGGTCGCGAGCTGCTCGTAGGTGCCGGAGAACACGAGCGCGCCGGCGATGATCCCCTGGACCACGAGCGCCGGCACCGGGGTGCTCCAGCGCGGGTGCACGCGGCCCGCCCAGGCGAAGAAATGCCCCGCGCGGGCCATCGCATAGGGAATGCGCGCGGCCGTGAGCACGATGCCGTTGTTCGCACCGAGCGTCGATACGACGATGGCGAACGCCACGAACCCGGCGCCCGCGGCGCCGAGCGTGATCCGGGCGGCGTCCGAGGCCACGAGCGCCGACCGCGCCATCCCGGCCGGAGACAGGAGGTACACGAAGGCGATGCTCGCCAGCGTGTAGCACGCCACGACGATCACCGTCGACAGGATGATCGAGCGTGGCAGGTTGCGGCCCGGGTCGCGGATCTCGCTCCCCACGTAGGTCGCTTCGATCCACCCGTCGTAGGCCCACAACACCGCCACCAGGGCGAGCCCCAAGGGTCCCGTGAGCGACCCCGTGCCCGCCGCCGGCCACACGGGGATGAAGTTCCCCGCCGATCCGCCCGGCAGGACCAACGCCGCGACAATGAGCGCCGCGAGCGCTGCCACCTTGGCGACCGTGAGGACGTTTTGGATCGTGGCGCCGAGCCGCACGCCGCGGCAGTTCAATGCGGTCAGCGCGACGATCGAGGCGAGCGCGACGAGTTTCACGCCGAGCGCCCCGAGAGGGACGAAGAAGCCCACGTAGATCGCGAACGCGACGGCGATGGCCGCAACGGACGCCGTGTTGATCACGGCGAAGGCCGCCCAGCCGTAGAGGAACCCCCAGACGGGACCGTAGGCGTGCCGTAGATAGACGTACTGGCCGCCCGCTTCGGGGAACGCGCCGCCGAGCTCGGCGACGCACAGCGCCCCCAGCAGCGATACGGCCCCCCCCACGATCCACACGCCGATGACGAGCCCCGATGCCGGGAGGTGCAGCGCGACGATCGCCGGCACGATGAAGATCGCCGAGGCGATCATCGTACCGACATTGATCATTGTGGCGTCGAACAGCCCGAGCTCGCGGCGGAGGTCGCTCACGGCCGGTGGGGGGACGGCATGGGGCGCGAAACATAGGCGCCGGGGGGCGGCCCGCCAGAGCGGCGACCCACCCTCCCTCATCCCCCATCCCCATCCCGTCGGTTTACAACACTCCGTCGAAGTACAGGTCCACGCGCCAGCCGGTCGGCGCGCGGGTGGCGCGCGCCGCGTCGATGCGCACCAGCCCATCGAGGAAGCTCGCGCCCACGCCGACACCGAGGAGGGCGTTGCGCAGGGACACCGTGCCGCGCGGGCCAGCCCGACCGGCGTCGGCGAACAGGGCCACGCGCGCCGCGGGGAAGTCGTTCGCGAGCTCGGCGCGGGCGCGCCAGAATTCGGCCCCCGCCACGACGCCGCCGTCGTAGCCGCGCAGGGTGTGGGGGCCCCCCAGATACCAGCGGCTCTGCGCCGGGACTATTCCATCCGACGTGCCGGCCGCCAGCTCCACGCCGCCCATCAGGGGCCCGGGGAGCGGCGTCGTCGCCCGCGCCGTCAGGGCCCCGCGCACGAAGTCGAACGTCCCGACCGCGCCGTCGAGCGACAGCTCCACCCCGAACGTGGCGCCGCCGGCTCCGAACGTGCGCGTGCCTCGGACCGTCGCGGCGGCCCCGAGCTGATCGGCGCTGTCGGCCACGAGGTTGCGGCGGAACCGCCGGTCGCGATCGAAAACGTGGGCCAGCGAGAAGTCGGTTTCCTTGCGGACAGGGCGCTGACGCTCGGCGTACAGGCGCCACCCGTAGGTCCGCGGCAGCGTGATCGCGGGCCGTCCGTGCAGCTCCACGCCCCACGCGCGGAAGTAGTCGCCGTCATCCGTCCCGAAGAGCAGTGCCCGACCCGAGTTGAGCACGCCGAACGGCCGGTTGGCGGTGTCGGCCGCGGCGAGCCGGTAGTACCCCGCCAGTCGCGTCCGCGCGGCGACGCCGTCGCGCCCGACACCCAGCTCGACGTTGGGGACGAGATCGGCGGCGCCGAGCCGCGCGAGGCCGTCGAGCCGCCACGCGCCGGACTCGACCTCGCCCCGCGCGCCGAGCGAGAGCGCTTCCACCCGATTGTAGCGCAGGAGTCCCCAGCGCGGCGGCCGCAGCACGGTCTGGCCCGGCAGGCCGGGGAGCCCGCCGATCTGGCGCGCGAGATCCGAGATCTCCTGCTCCGCGAGCATCGTGTCGGTCGTCGAGCGGAAGCTCGGGAGGAGCGCGGCGCTCGCCACCAGCGCCGCGGAGTCGTCGGGCATGGTCACGGTGAACGCGAAGCAGCGCCCCTGGCGGCAGCGGCACGCGACGTCCTCGCCGAAGCGCTCGCGGCACCGCGCCCGGGCCGTGTCGTTGGGCACGGCAGCGGCCCGCGGCTCCGGCGCCCGCGTCGTGTCGCCCGTCACCTCATAATCCTCGTACGTCAGCTCGTAGCGCACCGGCACCGTAGCGAACCCTCCGACGGTCGCCACGCCGTCGAACGACACCAGCCGCGGCAGCCACCAGCGGTCGTCCCACAGCCCGTACTCGATCGCGAAGAACCGCACTTCGGCGCGCAGCGGTTTCAGGAATCCCGGGATGCCGTCGCCGCCTTGCTGCCCGCCGCGCCCGTCGCGCGGGCGCGCCGTCGCCGTCGTGGTCGTGTCCCCGCCGCTCGCGCGGCGCTCGAAGTCCACTTCGAAGTCGATCGGGCGCGCGAGCCGCGTCAGCAGCCGCACCACGCCATGCCCGTCCCCTTCGATCCACACGGCACCCGCCACCAGGTGCGCGTCGGCGCGCCGCGGCTCGACGCGCAGCTCGTACAGCCGCAGCCGCCGGCCATCGGGGAACGACAGGAGCGTCGAATCCCCCGACGCGAAGCGATAATGCGCCTCGCTGCCCTCGGAGAGGGGATGGATGATGAACCCCGAATCCGAGCCGATCGCGAGGCGGTTGGCCGAGGGATCGAACGCGTAGTCGTCGGCGTCCTGCAGCAGGTCCTCGGGCACCTGCTGGTCCGTGAGCGCGATGGGCACGCCCTCGCGCGCGCCCACGACCTCGATGTCCCCGACCGAGTCCCGCCGCCAGGTGATGCGCAGCGCCAGCTCGCGGTGATAGAGCATCCGGTCGCGGCGCAACGCGCGGATCCCGACGCCGATCCGCTCCTTCATGAAGGTCGTGTACGCGCTGATCGAGCGGTCGAGCGTCGCGCGGCGCGCCCGCGCGCGGGTCACCAGCCGGCGGGCCGTCTCGTCCCGATAGGTGTCGTCGGACGTGGAGGCCTGCGCTGACGCGGCGGCCGGTACGAGGACGGCGACCGCGACGGCGATGGCGACTTGGACACGGACGACACGGGGCATCGAGGACAGTACGGGCACGGGCCCGCAAGGTGTCGCGACGGGGGCACCCACGGAACCCCCGAGGGGGACCGAAACGGCGACCGTTGCGTTAGGATTAGGCCGCTCTCCCCTCGCGAGGCTGTGGATGGCCCGGTCGCTTGCGGCACCCGGTGACACGCTGCGCGCTCTCTGGCGCCGGCTCACGCCCCTGCCGGGGGGCACCCGCATGTTCAGTTGGGCGCTGAGCCGGATGGTGCCGTACACCGGGACCATCCGCCCGCACGTCGTGGCGCTCGAGCCGGGATACGCGCGCGTCGCGCTGCGCGACCGGCGCCGCGTGCGCAACCACCTCGCCTCCGTGCACGCCGTCGCGCTCGTCAACCTCGGCGAGGTCGCGAGCGGCCTGGCGATGCTCACCGGACTGCCGGGCGACGTGCGCGGGATCGTGACCGGACTCGAGATCACCTATCACAAGAAAGCGCGCGGGCGGCTCGTCGCCGAGTGCCGGACCGCGATCCCGTCGGTCGCCGCGGACACCGACCACGCCGTGACCGCCACCATCACCGACGCGGCGGGCGACGTGGTGGCGCGGTTCACCGCCCGGTGGCGCCTCGGCCCGGAGCGCCGGCCGTGAGCCTGCTCGACACCCGCCTGACGCGCGACGCCGGCGTCCAGGTGCCGCTCATCTGCGGAGCGATGTATCCCTGCTCCAACCCTGAGCTGGTCGCCGCCGTGTCGGAGGCGGGCGGCATCGGCATCGTGCAGCCCGTGTCCCTCACCTACGTGCACGGACACGACTTCCGCGCGGGCCTGCGGTTGATCCGCCGCCTGACCCAGAAGCCCATCGGCCTCAACGCGCTCATCGAGCGAGGCTCGAAGATGTACCTCGAGCGCATGCGTCGCTGGCTCGACGTGGCAGTCGAGGAGGGCGTCCGCTTCTTCGTGACCTCGCTCGGCAACCCGCGCTGGGTGGTGGATCGCGTCGCGCCCGCGGGCGGCATCGTGTACCACGACGTCACCGAGCGGAAGTGGGCCGAAAAGGCGCTCGCGGGCGGCGTGCACGGCCTCATCGCCGTGAACAGCCGCGCCGGCGGACACGCCGGACCCAAGACCGCCGAGCCGCTGCTCGCCGAGCTCGCCGACCTGGGGGTGCCGGTGGTGTGCGCCGGCGGGATCGGCGACGCGCCCGACTTCGTCGCGGCCCTGCGGCTGGGTTACGCGGGAGCGCAGCTCGGCACGCGCTTCATCGCCACGACCGAATGCACCGCGCACGCCGACTACAAGGCCGCCATCGTGCGCGCCACGGCGGACGACATCGTGCTCACCGAGCGGGTCACCGGCGTGCCGCTCGCCGTGATCCGGAACGCCTACGTCGAGCGCGTGGGCACCAAGGCGGGTCCGCTGGCGCGCTGGATGCTGCGCGGCCGGCGCACCAAGCACTGGATGCGGACGATCTACGCCGTGCGGTCGGTGATCAAGCTCAAGCGCGCGTCCCTGCAGGGGGCGTCGTCGGCCGACTTCTGGCAGGCCGGCCAGAGCGTCGCCACGATCCACGACGTCGAGCCGGCGGGGGCGATCGTGCGCCGCTTCGCGGCGGCGGCGCGCGCGGCGGCGGCGTGATCGGCAGCCGCGAGGACGTCCGCGGGTATTTCGCGGCCAGCCGCGCGCCGCGCTACTCCCTGCTGTTCGCCCTGCCGCTCCTCGTCGCCTACGAGGCGCTCGCCGCGACCCTGCCCGACGTCTCGCGCACGGGCCTGCGCAACGGCGCCGACGTCCTGCTGCAGCAGCTGTTCGTCCTCCTCGCGGGCCGCCACGGGCCGCTGGTGTTCTGGACCGTCCTGATCCTCGTGAGCCTCGCGCTCGTGCTCCGCGACGCGCGCCGCCACCGCGGCGACCTCTCGGCGCGCGTATTCGCCGGCATGCTCGCCGAGTCGGCGGCGCTGGCCGTGGCCTGCGGGGTCGTGGTGGGCACGGTCACCACCCGGCTGCTCGGGGCGCTCGCGTTCCAGGCGGGCCCACTCGACGCGCTCGGCTGGCCCACCCGGCTGATGCTGTCGCTCGGCGCGGGCCTGTACGAGGAGCTGCTGTTCCGGGTGCTGCTCGTGGCCCTGCTGGCCTGGACCGCGCGGCGGCTGTTCGGCTGGCGGCCCCTGGCCGCCGGCATCTTCGCAGTGGTGATCGGCGCGTTCGTCTTCTCGGGCTTCCACTACATCGGACCGTACGGCGACCAATTCGCGCTGTTCTCGTTCACCTATCGCATGATCGCGGGGCTGTTCTTCTCCGCGCTGTACCTGCTGCGCGGCTTCGGCATCACGGCGTGGACCCACGCGCTGTACGATGTAATCGTGCTGCTCGTCGTGTGAGGGCGGGCCGCGGCTGCCTGGTGTGACGCCTTCCACTCCCGTGCTCGTGAAGCACGCGCGCGACGCGTGGCCGGACGACGCGACGATCGAGCGCGAGTGGCGGGGGCTGGGATACCCGGCGCGACCCGATCGCGCGCGGGCGCTCGCCGAGTACGACGGCTTCCTCGACGCGTTGCGCGACGCTGGGGCCGACGTTCGGCGCGTGCCGCCGGGACCGTCGGTCGGTCTCGACTCGCTGTACGTGCGCGACGCCGCCTTCGCGTGCGAGCGCGGCGTGATCGTCGGCAACATGGGCAAGCCCGCCCGCGCGGCGGAGCCTGCGGCCCTGGAACGCGCCCTTGGCGAGCTGGGGATCGCGGTCCACGGCCGGATCGCGGGCGCCGGCCGCCTCGAGGGTGGCGACGTGGTGCGGCTCGACGGGCGCACCGTGGCGGTGGGCCAGGGCTACCGCACCAACGCCGAGGGGATCCGCCAGCTGCGCGCGTTGCTCGACGGCCTCATCGACGAGTTGATCCCCGTGCCCCTGCCACACTGGCGCGGGCCGGAGGACGTCTTCCATCTGATGTCGATGATCAGCCTGCTCGATCGCGACCTCGCGCTGGTCTACGAGCCGCTGCTCCCCGTCCCCTTCCGCGACGCCCTGCTCGCGCGCGGCGTCACGCTGGTCGGCGTGCCCGACGCCGAGTTCGCGACCCTCGGCTGCAACGTGCTCGCCGTGGTTCCGCGACGGGTCGTGATGGTGGCGGGCAACCCGGCGACGCGCCGCCGGCTCGAGTCGGCCGGGTGCGCCGTGCGCGAGTTCGCGGGCGCGGAGATCTGCGTGAAGGGCGGGGGCGGCCCGACGTGCCTCACGCTGCCCCTCGCGTGGGGGTGAACGGCTCGGCAGCGCCGCGCCACCCCCGAGAAACCGCCCCGCGCGGGCGTCCGTACGAAGAACAGATGACCCTTCGCGCAGCCCTCACCGGTGCCACGCTCGCGGGGCTCCTGCTCGCGGCACCCGTTCCGCTCGCGGCGCAGCTCGACCTCCGCGTCGGCGAAACGGGTCTGTCGTTCGGCAACTCGACCCGCCACAACGGCATCCGCGTCAACCTCCGCGATCGGGGCCTCGATCGCATCAACGGCCTGAACGTCACCCTGTGGAAGCCCGCCGACGACGTGGGCGGCACGATCAACGGCATCGCGCTTGGCGTGGTGTACCCGCAGGCGGGCACGATCCGCGGCGTGGCACTCGGACCGGGCGTCGTGGCCGAAACCGCGCTGGCGGGGATCTCGCTCGGCCTGCTCGCCGTCGTCTCGGGCGACGACGCCACCGGCATCACGCTCGGCGGACTGGCCGCGGTCGCGGGACGGGACGCGATCGGCCTCACCCTCTCGGGCGGGGCCACGATCACCGGCGGGGCCACCACCGGGCTCAACGTGGGTGGCCTCGCCGTCGTCACCGGCCGCGATCAGGTCGGCGTCCAGCTAGCGGGTCTGGGGACGGTGTCGGGGCGGAGCCTCCGCGGCCTCACGCTCGGCGGTCTCGCGGCGGTGTCGGGCCGCGACAGCCATGGACTCACGATCGGCGGCCTGGCCACCGTCGCCGGCGGGTCGCTGAGCGGCGTCAGCGTCGCGGGGCTCGCGGCGGTCGGCGGCGAGCAGGTCCGGGGCCTCACCGTCGCGGGCCTGGCCACGGTCGGCGGCGGCGACGTGGACGGCGTATCAGTCGCGGGGCTCGCCGCCGTGGCGGGCCAGCGCATGCGCTGGCTGTCCGCGGGCGGACTCGCCGTCGTCGGCGGCGAAACGGTCGAAGGCATCGCCGCGACGCTGGGCGCCGTGGCGGCGGGCCAGGAGGTCCGCGGCCTCGCGCTCGCCGGGTTCCGCGTCAAAGCGCCGCAACAGACCGGCGTCATGCTGGCCCAGGGGTACACGCTCGCGCGCGCCCACACCGGTCTCGCCGTCGCCGCCTACAATGAGACCCGCGGTCCGTTCCGCGGCCTGGCCATCGGGCTCGTCAACCACGCGCGCGCCCTCCACGGCGTGCAGCTCGGCCTCATCAACATCGCCCGCAACAACCGGGGCCTTACCAAGGTGCTCCCGGTGCTCAACGCGCATTTCGACTAGGGCACGGTGGGGGTGTGGGGGCCCGGCCACACCCCGAGGTCCCCACACCCCACCTCCCACACCCCCGGTCTCTCGACGCCGTATGCGGCACCCGGCATATTGATCGGGTGACCACCGAGACCCCCGACGGCTGGACGCTTCGTCTCGTGCACGCCGGCGGCGGGCCTGCCACCGGCGTGCCGGTCACGCTCCTCGACGAACACGGCGATCCCGCCGGACACTGGATGTCCGATGCGGACGGACATGTGTCGCTCCCGTTCCAGGCGGGCGATCGCATCCGCGTGCGTCTCGGCTTGCGCAACGAGGAGCCGCTGACCGTGGACGTCGGCGCGCTCGACGTGGGTGTGGTCGAGCTGGTCGCGCCGGCCACCGCCCTCCCCAGCGTCGTCGAGCGTGAGACCGCGCCGCGGCTGCGGGCCGGCTCGGCCGTCGACCGCGTAGAGCGGAGCGAGACGCCGGGGCACCTGCTGGCGTACGCCCGCCTGCTCGTCGCGCCCGCCGGCACCGGCGGCGCCGATCCGGAGGCACCGGCGCTGGCAGGACCGGTCGCGGACGGATCGGGACTCTCCGGTCCGGTGGATTTCTTCGAGACGCCCGAGCCGGTGGGCGAGGCCGCGCGCTACGGCATCCTGCTCGAGATGGAGCAGCACTGGGAGCCCGCGGGCCACGCGGCCGGCGACCTGCTCTATACGGCGCACGTGATGCCCGGCGAAGAGCTGCACGTGGCCATCACCGATCGGCGGTGGGCCGGCGGCGTCGAGCCGGAGCGGCCGATCGAGGCAGTGGCGGCGCTGGTCGGCGACGTCAGTCCGCTCGACGGCCTGCGCAGCGACGGAGTGCGCTCGGTGGAGCCGCTGGCGCTCGTGCCGACGCCCAGCGGCATGTTCCATTTGGGACCCGCGGTCGCCGAGACCGCGGCCACGCTGGCCGAGCGTGCGGTGCGGGCGGGTCACCTGCTGCGGCGCCGCGCGCTGGCCGTGCGCATCGTGTCGCCCGGGGCGGAATCGGCGGCCACCGTGGTGCGCACGCTGCGCAACCCGCAGGCGGATCGCGTGCTCGCCTACCATTTCTACGAGGCGTTGGCGCGCTCGCGCGTGTTCACCCGGCTCGCCCACGCCCGGCCGGTGGTGCTCGTGCCATTTCGTATCCCGCCGCTCGCCACGCGCAGCGCGGTGCGGCAGTTCGCCCCGATCCTGCGACGGGTGCTGCTCGACCCCGCGCTGCGCCCCGATCTCGAGCGGGTGATCGACGCGGCGCCCAATACCCCCGTCGGTGACACGCCGCCCGTCTCCGAGTTGCGGCTCATCGCCCACCGCGCGCCCACGGAGCACGGTCACGATCTGCGCCGCCTGTGGTGTTTCCTGCACGTGGACCAGATCCGCTACACGGTCCACTTCTTCCCCACCGACACGCCGCCGGGTGTGGACGCGCCGATCCGGGCCGGGGGCGCGTTCTTCATCGGCGCGATCCGGTTGTCGGACTTTCACGAGCACCCGCTGCAGTTCCCGGGCCGCATCGCGTTCCACAACGCATCGCGCGAGATCCTGTCGTTCGACACGCTGCACATCGAAGGCCGGGCCGGCGACCGCTGGGTCCGCCTCAAGACGTTCCGCGACGTGGTCGTGCCGGCGCAGTCCCAGGTCCAGCTCGCGAGCCTGGCCGCCCTGGCCGCCGCGCCCGGCGTGGAGGCAGGCGAGAGCCGCACGCTCGCGCACATCGCCGCCAACCTCCCCTATTATGCCGCCGCCATCGTCGCGGGCGGCGATCCGGGACTGCGCTTCGCCGCGCTCGCGCGCGTCCGGGACCCGGCCGGGCGCCCGCTCACCGGGGTGATCGAGAACAGCGTGGTCGGCGTCGTGGGCACGTGGGCCGCGTTCCCGCTGCGCCGCGCCGACTACGCCCCCGGACCGCTGCGGGCGGCGCTGACCCTGTACCAGGAGCGCCCGCACCGCGGCACGGAGGAAGTCACGGTCGCGGTTCCCCTCCCCGGGATCTGGCTGTCGACCCAGCCGGGTGAGTCGTGGGGCGCCTTGCCCGCCCCGCGCGAGGTGCGCGACGATGAGCCCGGCGAGGAAGGTCCCACCCTGCGCGGACGGCGCTGGCGCCAGCCCTAGCCGCACCGGCCGGAGGCCTGCAACTTTCGCTCGAACGTACGCGTCTAAGTGTTGAGTGCCGGCCGCCACCGGCGGTCGGGCCATTCCGTCAATTGTCACGCGCACCGCCTCACGCGGGAGTCCGCTGTGGAACGTCGAGAATTCCTCGAAATGTCCGGCTTGGCCGCCGGCGCCCTGATCGTCCCGGTGTGGGGACGCCGGGTCCCCGATTTCAACGGGGCGCTCACCCCGATTCCCACCGCCGACAAGAAGCGACTGGCGGACGCCGCCCTGGGGGCGGCCCGCGGGCGGGGTGCCTCCTACGCCGACATCCGCATCGGCCGCTACCTCAACCAGTTCATCCAGTCGCGCGAGACCAAGATCCAAAACGTCACGAACACCGAGTCGTACGGGGCTGGTGTCCGGGTGATCGTGAACGGCACGTGGGGGTTCGCCGCGACGAACGACGTCACCGAAGACGGCGTGGCGAGCGCCGCCGCGCAGGCGGTGGCGATCGCCCGGGCGAACGCGCGGCTGCAGGGGGAGCCGGTGCAGCTCGCCCCCCAGCGGGGGCACGGCGAGGTCACGTGGCGCACCCCGATCGAGCGCAACGCCTTCGAGGTGCCCATCTCGGAGAAGGTGGACCTGCTCCTCGGCGTGGCGAACGAGGCTCTCAAGGGCGGCGCCAATTTCATCAACGCCGGCCTGTTCCTCGTCAACGAGCAGAAATACTTCGCGTCCACCGACGGCTCCTACATCGACCAGGACGTCCACCGGATCTGGCCCAACTTCGGCGTCACGATCGTCAACCAGGACACCGGCAAGTTCGAGACGCGCAGTGCGTTCAGCGCGCCCATGGGGATGGGGTGGGAGTACGTCTCGGCGCGGCCCGTGGGCCGGTTCGCGAGTCCGATGGCGGTGAATTACGGGATGTACTACGACATGGTCGAAGACGCCCGCAACGCCGCCCGCGAGGCCAAGGAGAAGATCGCGGCCAAGTCGGTCGAGGCGGGCAAGTACGACCTCGTCCTCGATCCCTCCCACCTGTGGCTGACGATTCACGAATCGGTGGGTCACCCGCTGGAGCTGGACCGCGTGCTGGGATACGAAGCCAATTACGCGGGCACCAGCTTCGCGACGCTCGACAAGTGGCGCAGCAAGTCGTTCAACTACGGCAGCCCGATCGTCACGCTGTTCGCCGACAAGACCCAGCCCGGATCGCTCGGCGCCGTAGGGTACGACGACGAGGGAGTGCAGACCCGGCGGTGGGACCTGGTGAAAGACGGCATCCTCGTCAACTACCAGGCCATCCGCGACCAGGTGCACATGCTGGGCGAAACCGCGTCGCACGGCTGCTGCTATGCCGACAACTGGAGCTCGATTCAGTTCCAGCGCATGCCCAACGTGTCGCTCGCGGCCGGCTCGGCGCCGCTCACTCCCGCCGAGATGATCGCCGGAGTCGAGAAGGGCATTTACATCGTCGGGGACAGCTCGTACTCGATCGACCAGCAACGGTACAACTTCCAGTTCACGGGCCAGTTGTTCTACGAGATCCAGAACGGCCAGATCGCGGGAATGCTGCGCGACGTCGCGTACCAGTCCAACACCCAGGAGTTCTGGAATTCGTGCGCGCAGATCTGCGACCAACGCGATTACCGGATGGGCGGCTCGTTCTTCGACGGCAAGGGGCAGCCCTCGCAGATCAGCGCCGTGTCGCATGGCTCCGCGACCACGCGCTTCAACGGCGTCAACGTCATCAACACGGCGCGTCGCCTGTAAGCGCGCCGCGACCCGCAACCGGACCGGACGACCATGAGTGGATTCACCGCCGACGAAGCCCGCGCCATCCTCACCCGGGTACTGACCTTCTCCCGGGCGGATGCCTGCGAGGCCAACCTCTACGCCAACGTGAGCGGCAACATCCGCTACGCGCGCAATAGCGTGACCACCGCCGGCCGGACCACCGACCGCACCCTGGTCGTGCAGTCGAATTTCGGCAAACGGTCCGGCACCGCGACGGTCAACGAATTCGACGACGCGTCGCTCGAGCGGGCCGTGCGCCGTGCCGAGGAGCTGGCACGGTTCGCCCCCGAGGACCCGGAGTTCATGGAGCCGCTGGAGCCGCAGGACTACGTGGCCACCAGCGCCTGGGTGGACCGCACAGCAGCGATCACGCCCGATTATCGCGCCGAGGTCGCGGCCACGAGCATCGCGGCGGCCAGGGCGCGCGATTGCGTCGCGGCGGGGTTCTTGAGCGACAGCGCGCAGTGGCAGGCGATGATCAACAGCCGGGGATTGTTCGCGTTCCACCGCGAGACCCAGATGAACTTCACCGTCACGATGCGCACCAGTGACGCGATGGGCTCGGGGTACGCGCTGCGCGATTACACCGACGTGAGCCGGTTCGACGCCGCCGCGGCCTCACGCATCGCCGTCGAGAAGGCCGCCGCCTCGCGCGAGGCCCGGGCGATCGAGCCCGGCAAGTACACGGTGATCCTCGAGCCGGAAGCGGCCGCCGGGCTGCTGCAGTTCCTGGCGTTCAGCCTGAACGCCCGCAACGCCGACGAGGGCCGCAGCTTCCTGGCGAAGCCGGGCGGCGGCACGCGGGTGGGCGAAAAGCTGGTGGATGAGCGCGTGACGCTCTACTCCGACCCGGCGAACCCGGACCTCCCGACCTCGCCCTGGGCCGGCGACGGACGGGCGTACCGGCGGCGCAACTGGATCGACGGCGGCGTCGTGCGCCAGTTGTTCTACTCGCGCTACTGGGCGGCGAAGCAGGGCGTCGAGTCCGTCCCCGCGCCGAACAACCTCATCATGGCGGGCGGCACGGCCTCGGTGGAGGACCTGGTGCGCGACACGCCGCGCGGCATCCTGCTGACCCGGACCTGGTACATCCGGACCGTGGACCCGCAGACCCTGCTGCTCACGGGCCTCACGCGTGACGGCACGTTCTACATCGAAAACGGCACGATCCGGCACGCCGTCAAGAACATGCGCTTCAACGAGAGCCCGGTGATCATGCTGAACAACCTCGACGCGCTGGGGCGCGTTGAGCGCGTGCAGGGCGAGTTCGGCCTGGCGTGCCTCATCCCCGCGTTGCGCGTGCGGGATTTCACGTTCACGAGCCTGTCGGACGCGGTGTGACGGCGGACGACGGCGCACGAGGACGGGCGGGAGCGAACGGGCGGGAGAACGGGAGACGACGACCAGCCGGCACCCTGGCACGACGGGACTTCGTACGGGCGGGTGTGACGGTCGCGGCGGCGGCGCTGGCCCCGTGGGCCGAGGCGCGCGCGCTGGCACTGGGGCGCCGCCGGGCGGACTTCCGCTTCACACGGCTGCGCTACGAGTCCGGCAACTGGGACGTCGATCAGCGCATGCCCGCCAATCTGTTGCACTCCCTGATTCAGTACACGACGGTCACCGTCGATGAGCGCGAGCGGGTGGTGGCGCTCGCCAGCCCCGCCGTGTTCGACGCCCCGTTCTGTTATCTCGCAGGCCACAAGCTGGTGCAGTTCTCCCGTGCAGAGCGCGAGGTGTTCGCGCGCTACGTGCGGAACGGCGGCTTCGTGTTCGCCGACGACTGCAACCACGACATCGACGGCCTGTTCGCCAAGTCGTTCGAGAGCCAGCTGGCCGAGTTGTTCGGCCCCACGGCCCTGGTGACCCTCCCCAACGACCACCCGCTGTATCACGCCTTCTTCGCGTTCCCCAAGGGGCCGCCGACCACCGCGCTCGAGCTCAACGGGTGGGGCGACGACCTCGTGCACGACTACCTGAAGGCGATCCTGGTGGACGGACGCATCGCCGTGTTGTACAGCAACAAGGACTACGGGTGCGAGTGGGACTACGACTTCCGCAACAAGCGGTTTCTCGCCGAGGACAACACGAAGTTCGGCGTCAACATCGTCGTGTACGCGATGACCGCGTGAGACGCCGATGACGACCGCCGTCACCGAGACGGACCTCGCCCGCCTGGCGGAGCGGCTCGCCGCCCTGCGGCGCGAGATCGCGCGCGTGATCGTAGGCCAGGACGAGGTCGTGGACGAGTTGCTCACCGCGTTTCTCGCCGGCGGGCACTGTCTGCTCGAAGGCGTGCCCGGTCTCGCGAAGACGCTGATGATCCGCACGCTCGCCGACGCCGTGCATCTGACCTTCCGCCGGATCCAGTTCACCCCCGACCTGATGCCGACCGACGTGGTCGGCACCGAGATCCTCGAAGAAGACCACGCCACCGGCAAGCGGTTCTTCCGCTTCGTCCGCGGTCCCGTGTTCGCGCACATCCTGCTGGCCGACGAGATCAACCGCACGCCACCCAAGACGCAGGCCGCGCTGCTCGAGGCGATGCAGGAGCTCTCCGTCACCTACGGCGGCACGACGTATCCCCTGGAACGGCCGTTCTTCGTGCTGGCCACCCAGAACCCGATCGAGCAGACGGGGACCTACCCGCTGCCCGAGGCCCAGCTCGACCGCTTCCTGCTCCACGTGCGCATCGGCTACCCCAGCGAGACCGAAGAGCTGGACATCCTGCGGCGCACCACGGGCCGCGAGCCGCCGGCCGTGACGCCCGTGCTCTCCGGCGCCGAGATTCTCGCCGCGCAAGCGCTCGCCCGCGACGTCCGGATCTCCGAGGACCTGCTCGCCTACGCGGCGCGACTGGTCCGCGCCACGCGGCCCGAGCAGACCGACCTCGGCTTCGTGCGGGACTGGACGCGCTGGGGCGCGGGACCGCGCGCGGGTCAGGCGCTCGTGCTCGCCGCGAAGGCACGCGCGCTGCTGCGGGGACGCCTCGCCGCCACGCTCGAGGATCTGCGGGTGGTCGCCTTTCCCGTGCTGCGCCATCGCATCCTCGTGAACTTCCGCGCAGAGGCCGAGGGCATCGTACCCGACGACGTGACGAAGCGCCTGTTGGCCGAAGTCCGAGAGCCGCGCAGTCCCCTGTGAGACCGGGAGGAGCGAAGCGGGAGGAGGGTTCGGCGTGACGCGGGCGGACACCTACCGCTTCATCGATCCCCGCACCCTCGCGGGGTTGCGCGACCTCGAGCTGGCGGCCCGCACGGTGGTGGACGGGCTCATGTTCGGCGCCCATCCGTCCCGGCTTCCCGGTCCGGGGCTCGAGTTCAGTCAGTACCGCGGCTACCAGCCCGGTGACGATCTGCGGCGCGTGGACTGGAAGCTCTTCGCCCGCGCCGACCGCTACTGGGTGCGCGAGGCCGATACGGCGACGAGCGTCACCGTGCATCTCGCGATCGACACGAGCGCCTCGATGGCGCAGGCCGAGCGGGGCCTGTCGAAGCTCGACTACGCCCGGCTCCTCGCCGCCGCCCTTGCGCTCCTCGCCCTGCGCCAGGGCGACGCGGTCGGGCTGCACGCCCTGACCGACGCCGCGCCGCAGGTGCTCCCGCCCCAGCGGGGCCTGCGCCACCTGCACCGCGTCCTCAACCTCCTCGCGTCCCTGTCCCCGGCAGGCGTCTGGCCCGCCTGGCCGCAGATCGAGAAGCTCTTCACGGCCGGCGGACGCCGGGGACTCGCCGTCCTCATCAGCGATCTGTGCGAGCGCGAGGAAGAGATCCGCACCGTCGCGGCCAAGCTCGCGGCGCTGCGCCACGACGTGGCGGTGTTCCACGTGGTGGCCCGTGGCGACGTGGCGTTCGACTATCACGGTCCGGTGGCGTTCGAGGAGCTCGAGACGGGACGGCGGATCGAAGTGGACGCCGACGCCGCGCGCGACGCGTACCTCGCGCGCCTGGCGGCCGCGACGGCCGACCTGCGCGGCAGCCTGGCGGAGGCGCGCGCCGACTACGTGCGCCTCACGATTGACGAGCCGGTGGACACGGCGCTGCGGCACTACCTCCGCCGGCGCGCGCGCGGTCCGGCCGCGTGACCGGCTTCCTCGCGCCCGCCTGGCTCGCCGCGCTCGGCGCGCTCGCGGTGCCGCTCGCGATCCACCTGTGGAGCCACCGCCCGCGGCGCCCGATCCTGGTCGGCAGCATCCGACTGCTGGCCGCGGCCCCTCCCGCCACCACCCGCTCGCTGCGGCTGCGCGACCCGTGGCTGCTGCTCCTCCGGCTCACGGTGCTCTCCGCCCTCGTCCTGTCACTCGCCGGCCCGTACTGGGTGCCCGCCGGCGCGGCGGCAGGGACGTGGGCGTTGCTCAGCACCGAGGCGCTGGCCGATCGCGCGCTGATCGACTCGCTGCGCGGGGCCGGCGCCGAGCTGCGGCTGCTCGAGGCCGGGATACCGGCGCTGAGCCCTCAGACGGACGGCCGGACGGGCGTTCACGGATCGCCGCCTCCGCCCGACCGCCAGTCCGCCCGTCCCCCACACTCGTGGTCGCTCCTCGCCGCCGCCGACCGCATCGCGCCACCGGGCACGCGGTTCATCGTCGCCGCACCACTCCTGGCCGAGCGGTTTCGCGGTGCCCGCCCGGCCATCGGGGCGGCGGTCACGTGGCGTGAAGTGCCGGCGAGCGATCAGACGGGCCGGCGGTCGAGCGGGAGCGCTGCGCGACGGGTCGCGATCCTGCGGGATGTCGCCTTGCGCGACGACGCCCGCTACATCGAGGCGGCGATCCGCGCCGCCGCCGCCACGACCGGGCTGCCCGCCGACGTCCGGCGGGGCGAGCCCACCGCCGCCCCCGCGCTCGTCGCGAGCGCGGACTGGATCGTGTGGCTCGTGGACGGCGACCCTTCGCCGGTCGTCGCGGCGCGCAATGCCGCGGGCGCCGTCCTCCTGACGCCGGCGGGCCGCGACCCGAGCGTCGGACCGCACACGACGGCCACGCTCGCCGTGGCCGCGCCCCGCCCCGCAATCGAGCGACGCACGCGGTTCGACGGCGTGGGCGCGCCCGTCTGGACCGATGCCGGCGGCGAGCCCCTGCTGAGCGTCGTGCGCGCCGAGCGGGGACTCGCCTATCGGCTGTACACCCGCGTGCATCCGTCCGCCGGCGATCTGGCCCTGTCTCCGGCGTTCGCGCAGGCGATGGCCGCCTTGTGGGTCGAGACCGCCGGCGCCGCCGCGCCCCGGGCGGACACCCGAATCGCACTCGCGCAGGCGCTGCCCCGCTCGGGCGACGCCACGGCGCGCCGCTCGGTCCCCGCCGGAGCGCGCCGGCTGGCCATCCCCCTGTGGTTCGTCGCCGCCCTGGCCTTCGCGTTCGAGCGATGGCTCGCATGGCGGCGGCAGCGAACGTGACCCGGGCCGATCTCGCCGCGCTGGCGCGGCAATGGAATCGCCGCCGGATCGCCGGCGCGGTCGCGGTCGCGGGGGCGTGCGCCACGGCGACCGCGCTCGCCGCCCTGCGGCTCGGCGGACTCGACGCCGCGGCGGCCACGGCACTGGGCGCGACCGCCGCGCTCGGGGCGCTGGTGGCGGCCCGCCGCGCGCCCGTCAGCGCCGCGCAGATCGCGCGTCATCTCGATCGCACCGTAGGGGCCCTGGAGGAGAGCACCGAGCTGGCGCTCGCCGACGAGACGGGTCTCGAGCCGTTGGGGCGGCTCCAGCGCCGCCGCGTCCTCGCCGCCCTCGACCGCGTCCCCGCGCCCCGGCTGCCGCACCGCCCGCTGCGCCGCGCCTTGCGCATCACGGCGGGCTTCCTCGCCGCCGCCGCGGCGCTCGCCCTGTGGCCCGCGGGCGCGGGGATCGGCGCGGGGGGACGCGCGACGCCCGGTGGCGACCCGCGCACGGACGGGGTGCCGAGCCCGCCCCGTGTGGGCGATGCCACCGTCACGATCGCGCCGCCCGCCTACACCCGCCGGGCCGCCCGGCGCACGCGGTCGTGGGACCTGGAGGACGTCGCGGCCGGCGCGCGGGTCGGCTGGCGCATCGCCGTCGCGGGCGCGGTGGACGCCGTCGCCCTGGTCACGTCCGCCGGTGACTCGATCCCGCTCGAGCCCGACGGCCCCGGACACGTCGCCGGGGCGCTGTCCCCGGACGGCTCGCGGCTCTACCAGGTCGTGGCCACCGGGCCGGGCGGCCGCGTGGCGAGCGCCTACCATCGCCTGATCGTCATCGCCGACGCGGCGCCGGTGGTGACCGTGATTCGTCCCGACCTGCGCACCACGCTCCCCGCGGCCGCGCGCGGACCCGTCGCGCTCGAGGTCCTCGCGAGTGACGACTACGGACTGGCGGACGTCGCCATCGTCGCGACGCTCACGGCGGGTCACGGCGAGGGGATCCGGTTTCGCGAGGAGCGGCTCGCGTTCGACCGCCGTGAGCGGCGACCGGGCGGGGGCTGGCTGCTGCGGCGCGCGCTCGACCTCGCAGCACTCGGGCTCGGACCCGGTGACGAGCTGTACTTCTACGTGACCGCGCGCGACACGCGTCGCCCGGAGCCGAACGAGACGCGGTCCGAGACGCACTTCGTCACGATCGCCGACACGAGCGGGCTCGTCGCCGCGGAATTCTCGGGGCTCGCACTGGACGTCGTGCCGGAGTACTTCCGCAGCCAGCGGCAGATCATCATCGACACCGAGCGTCTGCTCGAGGAGCGCGCCGACCTGCCGCGTCAGACGTTCCGCGATCGCTCGCAGAACATCGGGATCGACCAGCACCTCCTGCGGCTGCGGTACGGCGAGATGGTCGGGGACGAGACCGTGACCGACGGGCCGGTGGACATCGATCCGACGGGTCGGCCCGAGGCCCATGAGCACGACACCGAGGAGAATGCCACGCGCCTGGCGCGGACCGTCAAGGAAACGCTCAAGGCGGCGCTCGCCGAGATGTGGGAGGCCGAAGTGCGCCTCCGTACGTACGATCCCCACAGCGCCCTGCCCTACGAGTACCGCGCGCTCGAATTCCTCAAGCAGGTGCAGCAAGCCGCCCGGCTGTACGTGCGGCGCACGGGATTCGAGCCGGCCCCGCTCGAGCCGGACCGCAATCGCCTCACCGGCGACCTCGACGGCATCGTGGATCGCACGCGCCGGCGGGACCGCGCGCCCGCCGACTCGCTGCCCGCCGTGCGGGCCGGCCTCGCCGCGGCGGCGGCGCTCGCCCACGGCCAGGGGGATACGGCGGATCACGCAGCAGCCATCGAGCGGGCGGGCCGCGAGATCGCCCGTCTCGCCGCGGACGACCCGGCACGCCATCTCGAGACGCTGCGGGCGCTGCGCACGCTGCTCACGGCGCTCGAGCGCGACGCCACCCCGTGCGCCGGCTGTCTCGCTCGCGCCGCCCGGGGGCTGTGGGCGGCGCTGCCCGCGCCCGGGGCGGCGCCCGGATCACGGCGCGGCCCGTCCGCCGGCGTGGCCCGCGCCTACTTCGACCTCCTGGACACCCTGCCGTGATCCGCCTCGCCCGGGCCCTGGCCCATCTCGCCGCCGTGCTCGCCCTCGTCGTGCTCGGCCTGCGGCCGAGCCGGCGCGTGGCCACGCCGGCGACCGACGTCGTGGTCGTGACCCCGGGCGCCGGTCCCGCACAGGTCCGCCGGCTCGCCGACTCGGCGGGAGTGTCCGTCGTGCGGGTCCCTGAGGACGTCCCGGATGCCGCAGCACTGGCCCGCACGCGGACCGACGTCCGTACCGCCATCGTCGCCGGCTGGGGCCTGCCAGATCCCGCCGAGCTCGGGGCCATCGCGATCGTGCCCCGCCCCGCGGAACCACCCCCGGGCTTCGTGTACGTCGCCGGGCCATCGGTGGTGACCCTGGGCGAGCCGCTCGTCCTCGAGGGCGCGGTGAGCGGCGCCGCGCGCGGCGCCGTCGTGACGCTCACCGGAGCGGGCGGCACCCGGGACTCGACGGGGGTCGACACGGCCGGGCGCTTCCGGGTCCGCGACCTGCCCCGCGCCGCGGGCCGCCAGGAGTACGAGCTGCGCGTGGCCCTCCCCCAGCCCGGCCGGGCGGCGGTCGAGACCCTCGGCGTGGTGGTGACGCCACCGGTGCCGCCACGCGCCCTGCTGCTCGCGGCCGCGCCCAGCTTCGAGCACCGCGCGCTGCGCGACTGGCTCGCGGCGCGCGGCGGCGCGGTCGCGGTGCGCTCCGCGGTGAGCCGCGATCGCTGGCACGTCGAGCTCGTGAACCGCGGCGCCGGGCGCGTCGTCCCCCTCACCGCGTCCGTCCTGGCCGACTTCGACGTGCTGGTCACCGACGCACGGGCGCTCGCCGCGCTGGCGCCCGCCGAGCGGCGGGCGGTGCGCCAGCTGGTCAGCGACTCCGGCCTGGGCGTGATTCTCACCGGCGGGGACTCGGCGGACGCGTTCTTCCGGCCGTTCGCCACACGGCCGACCGGCGATCTGGGCGAGCGGCTCGTGCGGCCGGCCCTCGAGGGCCTCGCGCCGGCCCGCACGGCGGTGCCCGCGGAGGCAGCCGCCCTCCTCGACCGCTTCGCGGTCGCCACCGTGCTGCGCGACGGCGCGGGCGTGGCCCTGGTGCAGGTCGCGCCCCGAGGCGCGGGAGTCGTGGCGGCATCGCTCGTCGCGGAGACGGCGCGCTGGATCCGGGCCGGAGAGCGCGACACCTACGCGGCGTTCTGGTCGCGGCTGCTCGAGCGCGTGGCGCGCGAGCGCCCCGCGTGGCGCGCGGCGGACGGGCCACACGTGGTCGACGAGCCGGTGCCCCTTACCGGGCCGGTGGGACCGCCGGCGGCTGTGCGGATCACGGCGCCGTCGGGGGCGGCCGACACGGTGTTCGTCGCGCCCGATCCGCTGGCCCCGGAGCGGGCGCGGGGTACGTACTGGCCGCGGGAACCGGGATGGCACGCGATCGGGGACAGCGGGCTCGCGTTCCGCGTCGCGCCCGCCGGCGCGTGGCGCGCCCGCGACGCGGCGCAGCGCGTGGCGGCGACCGCCCGCGCGGCCGCGCTTGCGGCGGGGCCGCCCGACCCGGCGGGACGGTCCCGCGACGAGCGGCGGCCGCTGCCGCTCGCCTGGGCGTTCGTGTTGTTCGTGGTCGCGACCGGATACCTTTGGGCCGCGCGCCGGTAGCGCGGGTCTTTACTCAACAGGAGGCTGGCGGCATGCGGTGGATTTCGGTGGTGGGTGGCTGGGCGGTCGCGCTCGCGGGCGGTGCCTCGCTCCTCGCGGCGCAATCCGCGCCGGAGCGGCCGCGGCCCTATCCCGTGTTCGAGACGCGCGGCTTCGCGCGCGCGGTGGCCGCGGGGACGCGGACCCGCAGCGGGCGTCCGGGCGAGCGCTACTGGCAGCAGTACGCGCGCTACCGCCTCGCGGCCACACTCGATCCCGCCGCGCGACGGCTCACGGGTCGCGGCACGATCGTGTACCTCAACCGCTCCCCCGACACGTTGCGGACATTCACGGTCAATCTGTATCAGGACCTCTTTGCGCCAAACGCCGTGCGTAACGAGGTCGTGGAACCGACCGCGGGCATGGAGCTGACGCGCGTCGTGGTCCAGGGACGCCGGCTCCTGCCGGACAGCGCGGGCGAGCGCACCATCCGCCGGCGCGGCACCGTGCTCGTGCTGCCCGCGGCGGCCGGCGCCCTCGCGCCGGGCGACTCGGCAACACTCGAGTTCGACTGGTCGTTCACGGTACCGCACGAGGGCGGGCGCATGGGACACGACGGCGAGGTGTTCTACCTCGCCTACTGGTATCCCCAGCTCGCCGTGTACGACGACGTCAGCGGCTGGGTGCGCTATCCCCACATGGGCGAGGCCGAGTTCTACATGGGGTATGGCGACTACGACGTGGCGATCACGGTGCCCGACGGGTGGCTCGTCGGGGCGACCGGCGTGCTCGCCAACGCGCCCGAGGTGCTGACGCGCCAGACGCGCGACCGCCTGGCGCAGGCGCGGCGCGGCCGTGGAGTCGTCGCCATCGTGAGCGCGGCCGACCGGGCAGCGGGCAGCGCCACGACGCCCGGCCCGAACGGCACGGTCACCTGGCGATTCCGCGCCGCCAACGTGCGCGACTTCGCGTTCGGGACCTCGGACCACTATGTGTGGGACGCGACCGTGGCGATCGCGGGCGACGCCGACGGCGACCGGCGGCCGGACACGAGCACCGTCCACGCGCTATACCGTCCGGATCGCGACGCGTGGCGCCAGGCGGCGCGGTACGGCAAGTTCTCGGTCGAGTTCCTGTCGCGGTTTCTGTGGCCGTACCCTTATCCGCAGATGACGATCGTGGACGGCGTGACCTCGTGCGGGGGCATGGAGTATCCGATGATGACGTGCATCGGCGGCGAGCGGCGCGACACGACGAGCCTGTTCGGCACCACGCTCCACGAAGTCGGCCACATGTGGTTCCCGATGAGCGTGGGATCGAACGAGCAGGCGCACGCCTGGCAGGACGAGGGACTCACCAGCTACAACACCAGCCAGGGAGCGCGGGAGTTCTTCGGCCGTCCCGACGACCTGTCCCTGTTTCAGGGATACCTCGGCTTTGCGCGCGTGGGCGAGGAGGTCGAGCTGATGCGGCACGGCGAGCAGTACCCCGTCGGCAGCCCCGCCTACGGCGTCGCGAGCTACAGCAAGATGGCCTCCATCCTCCGCATGCTGCGGGGCCTCGTGGGCGAGGAGCCGTTCCAGCGGGCCTACCGCGAGTACGGGCGGCGCTGGGCGAACAGGCACCCGACGCCCTACGACTTCTGGAACACGGTCGACGACGTCACCGGCCGCGACCTGTCCTGGTTCTGGCGCACGTGGTTCTACGAGACCTGGACCCTCGATCACGCGCTCGCCGGCGTCACGCCGGCGGGCGACGGACTCGACGTGGTGGTGGAGGACCGGGGACTCGCCCCGATGCCCGCCCGGGTCGCGGTGACCCGCGCCGACGGGGCCGTCGAGTGGCTCGAGGTCCCGGTCGAGATCTGGCTCGGCGGGGCGCGGCGCCACACCCTACGCGTCGCGAACGCGGCGACCGTGACGAAAGTCGAGATCGACCCGGCCCAGCTGTTTGCCGACGTGGATCGAACCAACCAGACCTGGAGTAACAGGTAGGCGGCGGTCGGGCCACACTGTCGCCCGCATTCTACACCGGCGCGGACCGGCAGGCGGCCGGGCGGGCAACCGCCCCGTCGCATCTTTCTTGCGGAGAGAGTGCGCCCGGCAGGTTCACACCGACTACAGACCGAAGATCAGGGAGAGATGCTCGATGACCGAAGCTGACAGCTCGTCTTCGTCCTGCGGCAGGCTGCGCGGGATGCTCGGCCTCGTTGCCGCCGCCGTCCTCGTCGGCCGGGCCGCCGTGCCCCCGGCGGCCGCGGCGCAGGCGACGCCCCGCGAGGTGGTGGTGTATGCCGCCGACCTGACCCCCAAGGCCCTGTCGGAGTGGGAGTTCTGGACCGACGCGGCCTCGCCGGGCGGCAAGCTGGTCGGCACGCCCAACCACGGCGCCGACCTGGACCCGCCCCCCGAGGAAGACCCGCATGTGATCTTCAAGGTGCAGGTCCAGGCGGGGGCGCCGTACCGCTGCTGGATCCACATGAAGGTGGGCGAGCCCCAGGGTGTGTCGCGCGCCAACCTGCTCTGGGTGCAGGTGTCCGACGCCGTGGATCAGGCGAACAAGCAGATCCTCAAGCCGGACACGCGGAGCTACCTGACCGCGCGCGGTCCGGCACAGCCCGGGTGGGCGTGGGTGCGGTGCAACAGCAGCGAGCCCGGCGCCGATGGGCTGATTCGGTTCCGCGCGGGAGGCGAGGTGACCGTCCGGGTGCAAGCGGGGATGGAGGGGGTGGGGTTCGATCAGTTCGTGCTGAGCCCGGCGCGGTTCCTCGAAGCGGCGCCGACCGAGGCCGTGGTTCCCAAACCCTGATTCCGAGGTTCGCCGACATGAACGAGCAGCCCCGAAGGGGTTTCAGCCTCGACGTCCCAACGGCGTGGGGCCCGCTGTTCGGCCGCGGCCTCGTCATTGCCGTGACCACATTCCTCACGCTCCAGGTGAAGGAGTTCCTCCAGATCGGCCAGGTGGACACGCCCGCGTCGGCGGAAGACGCGGCCCTGATCGCCGGGGCGACGGTCGTCGTCTACGCGATCCTGAAACTGGGGAAGTTCTAAGGTCGGTAAAACACCCGGTAGATTCTCCCGCCCCGGTCGTCCGAGACGTACAGCGAGCCATCCGGTCCCACGGCGAGTCCCGTGGGCCGGTTGGCCGCGTCTCGCGAGGTCGCGACGTCCCCGCCCGCGAAGCCGCGCGCGAAGACCTCGTAGGTCCCCACGGCCCGCCCATCCCGAAACGGCACGAACACGACGTTGTACCCCGCCTGCACCGGCGAGCGGTTCCACGAGCCGTGGAATGCGACGAAGGCGCCGCCCCGGTAGCGCGCGGGGAACTGGCTCCCCACGTAGAACGCCAGGCCGTTCGGCGCCCAGTGCGCCGGGAACGCCACCTCGGGATCGCGCGCCCCCCGGCACCGGCCCACGGCCCTGCCGTCGCCGCCGTATTCGGGGGAGAGCACTTTCTTTTGTTGTGCCGCATCGTAGTAACAGTAGGGCCAGCCGTAGTCGCCGCCCCGCTCGAGACGGAACAGCTCTTCGGCCGGGTTCTCGCTGCTCTGCTCCTCGGTGTACAGCGCGGGCCACAGACGGTGCAGGTCGTCCCGCCCGTGCTGCATGCCATAGAGCGTGCCGGTGGACGGCTCGATCGCGAGCGCCCAGGCGTTGCGCAACCCGGTCGCGAAGCGCTCGCCCTGCGCCTGCGACTGGCGCCGCCCGTCCGCCGCGAAGCGCCAGATCCCGCCCGCGACTTCGAGCAGATCGCACGGGTCCTTGCCGGGCGCGCCGGGCTGGCGGTCGGACTCCTGGCAGCTGTTGGACGGCGCGCCGATGTTGACGTACAGCGCGTTGCCCGGGCCGATCGCGATCCCCTTGGAGGCATGCTGCCGCCGATTGAGCAGCTGGTGGGCGACCGTATCGGGCGCGCCGGCCGGCGCGAGCCTGCCCGCCCGCCAAGGCCAGCGCACCACCGCGTCGTCGGTCGCGAAATACAGGTGGCCGCCGGCGAGCGCGATCCCCGACCCGCCGCCAGGCCCGAACGTCCCCTGCGACTCGACCCGCCCGTCGCCGTTCGCATCCCGCAGGGCCAGTACGCCGCCGCCACCGCCCGGTCCCCCGCGCAGCGCCGCGAACACGTCGCCGTTGGCCGCGACGGCGATGTGGCGGATGGGACCGAGACTGTCCGCCACGACCGCCGCGCAGAACCCCGGCGGCAACGTGAGACCGGCGTTATCGGCCGCGCACGCGGGCGGGGCCTGCTGCGCGGCGGCCGGTGCGGCGACAACCGCGGCTGCGACGAAAGCCACACGGTGCGGGATCATGCCGGTAGTGTATCTCCGCGGGTGTCCTTCGGGTAGCCGATGAGGTACGTGACCGGCGGCCGCCACCAGGCTCCGCCGGCCTCCGCCGCTTCCCACTCCCACGCGTCCAACCCGCCCGCGAGCGCGCGCAGCTCGGCGGGCGTGTAGGTCCGCAGGCACGAGACGAGGCCGTCCCACACTGCAACGAGCGGGACGAGCGGGATCACGTACGTCCAGAACAATCGGTCCCAGCGGAACGGCCGGATGAACGGCACGACGAGCAGGACGAAGACGAAACCAAGCATCGCGACGAGTGCCGCCGGCGAGCGGTGCGCCGCCTCGCACACCGCGATGCCGTCCGCCCGGCGCGCGGCATCGGCCAGGATCTGCCGCGCCGCGTCGGGCCGGAAGTGATGAAACGTCGTGAACAACGTGCGGAACCCGGTCAGCGCCGCCGGCGCGGCCAGGGCATCCACCGGTTCGGCGTGGACCCGCACCCGGACGCCGAGCCGGGCGCGCGCCCGCTCGAGCGCCGGTCGGTTGGGATACTTGTCGGTCAGCACCAGCTCGGGCGCCACCCCTGCGGCCGCGAGGCCCGCCATCAGCCCCGCCCACGGGCCGCCGGCGCCCGAGCCCAGATCGACGACGGTCGGGCTGGCGGTGCGCCGGAGCGCGCGGGCCAGCGCCGGCACCACGGGATCGTAGAGGCGCGCCGCGGCGAAGGTCCATTGGAGCAGGTCGGTGACCGCGTCCCGCACGCCTCGCGGGCACCACGGCTGATCGTGGATCTCAAACAGGTGGAAGCGGGGGATCGCGGTCACGGGACGAGCGATATATTAGCTGACCATGCGCCCGATGCTCGGCGGGATCACGATGGTGGTGCTGGCAGCGGCCTGTGGCAAGTCGCCCGCGGCCCGCGCTCGGGACGTCGGCGTCTGCGCCGATACCGCGGACGCTGGGCGCATCGCGGCCTGCCTGCGAGGCCGGGGATGGACCCCCGCCACGGCCGACTCGGCCGCGGTGGCGCGGGCGGCGGAGCTGGACGCCATGTTCGCCCGCCAGGCGGATTCCGCCTGGCGGGAGGACTCGCTGATTCACACCGCCGATCTCGCCCGCTGCGCGGGGCGATCCGGCGATGTGGACCGCTGCCTGCGGCTCGCCGGATGGCCCGCGGCGCGCGCCACGGTCGCGGCGGAGTCACTGTGGCACGTCGACGCCGACGCGCACCGGCAGCAGGTGGAGCGGTGCGGCGGCAACCGCGCGCGGAGCAACATCGCCGATTGCCTCATGCTCCATTACAAGTGGACCGCGACGCGGGCGCTCGCGGCCAACGACTCGGTGCAGCGGGCGCGGCTGACACGCGAGTGAGTGGACTAGCCACGCCAACGACGCCGGCGTATCCTACTCGCACACCCACATTCGGAACGCCAATGTCGGTCTCGATCGAGCGCCTCATGCAGGAGCTGGAAAAACTGAAAGCCGAAATGGACGGCGGGAAGCTGCGGTCCGGTGAGTACGACACCCGCCTGGCCCGCGTGATCCAGGAGCTGCGCGATCAGGGCATCGATGCGGACCGCCCGCAGCTCACCGCCGCGGTGGCGCAGGCGCTGGCGCGCGGCGTGATCACCCCGGGCGTGAAGGCGCACCTCGAAAAGCGGCTGGGACTCACCTGACGTGACTGCCGCCCATATCCGCGTGGTCCTCCTCGTGGCGGCGCTGTGCGCCGCCACGGGCGCTTCAGCCAGCACGCAGCGCGCCCCCGCGCCCCCCCCGGGGGATCTCGATGCCTTCGTCGCCCGTACGTTGCGGACGTTTCAGGTGCCGGGGGTCGCCGTGACGATCGTGAAGGACGGCCAGGTCGTGCTCGCGCGTGGCTACGGCGTCCGGCGGGTCGGGGACACGACCCGGGTCGACGCCCAGACCCGGTTCGGCATCGCGTCCAACACCAAGGCCTTCACGGCCACGGCCCTCGCGCTGCTCGTGGAAGCAGGCACGCTCGAGTGGGACGCGCCTGTGGTCCGCTATCTGCCGTGGTTCGCGCTCGCCGATCCGTACGTGACCGCCCAACTCACGGTGCGCGACCTGCTGGTGCACCGCTCCGGACTCGGCCTCGGCGCGGGTGACCTGCTGTGGTGGCCGGCCTCCACGTACGACCGCCGCGAGATCGCGCGCCGCCTGCGCTTCGTCCCGCTCGCCACCTCGTTCCGCAGTGCCTACGCGTACGACAACGTCCTGTACGGCGTGGCGGGCGAGCTGATCGAAGCGGTGAGCGGCACGCGCTGGGAGCAGTTCGTGCAGACCCGCATCCTCGATCGCCTCGGAATGGAGCAGACCACGCTGCTGCATTCCGCCGCGGGCGACGCCGGCAACGTCGCGGCGACCCACGCTGTGGTCGACGGCGTCGTGCGGCTCACGCCACCGATGCTGTCCGACAACACGAATCCGGCGGGTGGCATCAACACGGGCGCGGCGGACATCGCCCGCTGGCTGCTGGTGCAGCTCGACTCCGGTCGCCTGCGCGATGGCTCGCGCCTCTTTGCCGCGCGCACCGCCCGCGAGCTGTGGTCGATCGTGACCCCGATGCACGTCGGCACGCCGCCGCCCGAGCTCGCGCCGGCCCGCGCGCAGTTCCGGGGCTACGGCCTGGGATTCGAGATCCGCGACTACCGGAGTCAAAAGGTCGTGACCCACACCGGCGGCCTGCCGGGGTACGTCTCGCGCGTGACTCTCGTGCCCGACCTGAAGCTCGGCATCGCGGTGCTCACGAACGCCGAGGCCGGGGAGGCATTCGACGCCATCACCTACCGGGTGCTGGATCACTACCTCGGGGCGCCCGCGCACGACTGGATCGCCGGGTACGCCGTGCTGCGGCAGCGGGCCGATTCGATGGTCCGGGCGGAGGAGGCACGCGCGGTGGCCGCGCGCGACCCCACCTCCCGACCCTCCCTGCCGCTGGCCCGCTACGCCGGCACGTACGCCGACGCCTGGTACGGCGAGGTCACCATCACGCAAAATGGCGACCGGCTGGTCATCCGCATGGTGCCCACGCCGGAGCTGGTGGGCGACCTCGAGCACTGGCAGCACGACACGTTCGTGGCCCGCTGGCGGGGTCGCGAGCACATGAGCCGGGAGCTCCGCGCCCACGCGTTCATCACGTTCCACCTGACCCCCGAGGGCACGATCGAGCAGGCGAAGATGCGCGCCCTCTCGCCGGCTACGGATTTCAGTTTCGACTTCCACGACCTGCTGCTCGCACCGGTGCGACGGTGATCGGGACCCGCCCCGCTGGAGTACGCCCATGAACGTCGCGCGCGTCGTCGCGATCGCCGCGCTGTGCGGCCTGCCGCTCTCCGCCCAGGCCCCCGTGCCTGCTCTCGACTCGACCTACGTGGTGGAGTACTACTACAAGGCGCGCTGGGGCCATGCGGACGAGTTCTTCCGCCTGTACGTGCAGAACCATCTGCCCGTCATGATGCTCGAGCGCGACAAGGGCCATCTCGTGGACCTCGTGATCGAGCGCCCGCGGTTCCACGGCACGGAGGAGGGCCGCTGGGACTTCCGGGTCCGCATCACGTACCCGAGCGCGCGCGAGCACGCGCGGGGCTCGCCGGTGACGGCGGAGGACCGCCGCCGGCTCTACCCCGACCAGGAGACGTTCCGGCGCGAGGAGCAGCGCCGTTTCGAGATCCTGCTGGCCCATTGGGACCTGCCGGTCGAGCGGGTGGTCCCAGGTCCCTGACCCGCCGGCGCGACGCCATGTACGCGATCCTGAAGCTGGTCCACGTCGCCGCGGTGATCCTGTTCCTGGGCAACATCGCGACGGGGCTGTTCTGGAAGCTGCACGCCGACCGCACCCGGGACCCCCGGGTCATCGCCCACACCTTCGACGGCATCATCCGCAGCGACCGCTGGTTCACGCTGCCGGGCGTGGCGCTGATCATCGTCTCGGGGATGGGGGCCGCAGGCGTGGGCGGCTACAAGATCCTCGCCACGTTGTGGATCTGGACCGCGCTCGTGCTGTTCGGGATCTCGGGGCTGGCGTTCGCGATCTGGGTGGCGCCGCTGCAGGTGAAGCTGCGCGACCTGGCCCGGCGCGCCGACGCGGCCGCGGATTTCGACTGGGCGACCTATGGGCGCCTGTCGCGCCGGTGGGAATTCTGGGGCCTCGTCGCCCTGCTCACGCCGGTGGCCGCCCTCGTCCTGATGGTGCTCAAGCCGACCTGATCGCGCGTCGGGCCATCAGACAGTCTCGAGATAGCGGTGCACCATCCCGACGGCGGCGGACCCTTCTCCCACGGCTGAGGCACAGCGCTTGGTGGAGCCGTACCGCACGTCTCCGGCGGCGAAGACGCCGGGCACGCTGGTCTCGAGGAAGAGCGGATCGCGGGCGTCGGTCCATCCGGGGGGGCGCTGGCCGCCGAGCAGGAGGTCCGGGCCGGTCTTGATGAACCCGGCGTCGTCCCGCGCCACCAGATCCGCCACCATGCTCGACCGCGGCTGCGCGCCGATGAAGATGAACGCGGCGTCCGCCGGGATCGCGCGCGTCGCGCCGGAGTCCAGCTGCCGGGTCTCGACCGCCGCGAGATGGTCACTCCCGCTGACGCCCGTGACCTCCGTGCGGGGCACCACCTCCACGTTCCCCGCCGCCGCGATGCGGTCCACCAGGTAGCGCGACATGGACGCTTCGAGCGACGCGCCGCGCACCAGCATCGTCACCTTGCGGGCGTAGCGCGAGAACTCCATCGCCGCCTGGCCCGCCGAGTTCGCGCCGCCCACGATCACGATCTCGCGGTCCTTACAGGCGACGGCCTCGGCGCGCGCGGCACCGTAGTACACGCCGGCCCCGGTCAACCGGTCGATCCCCGGGGCGTCGAGCGTCCGGACCTCCATCCCGGTCGCGAGCAGCACGGCCTTGCAATGCAGCTCGCTGCCGTCATCCAGCGTCACGACCCGGTAGGGGCGCTCCGCGCGCACCCGCGTCACGGTGCGCGCGGTGACGACCTCGGCGCCGAAACGGCGTGCCTGCGCGATGGCCCGGCGCGCCAAATCCGCGCCGCTCAGTCCGTTGGGAAACCCCAGGTAGTTGTCGATCTGCGAGCTGGTCGCGGCCTGGCCTCCCGGGGCCTCCGACTCGATCAGGATCGTCTTGAGGCCCTCCGACGCACCGTACACCGCCGCCGCGAGCCCGCTCATCCCGCCCCCGATGATGATCAGGTCGTAGAACGGCTGCTCGGCCGCCGTCTTCATGCCGAGGCGCTCCGCCAGCTCGCGCATGCTCGGCGCGACGAGGGGCGGCTTGTCCGGGAAGAACACGACCGGCAGCCGTTGCAGGCCGGGGCTGACCGTTTCGACGAACTCCAGGCTCGCGCCGTTCGCGTCCACGTCGATCCACTCGTATGGCGTGTGGGCCCGCGTCAGAAAGTCCTTGACCGCGTGGCTTTGGGGCGACCAGCGCGAGCCCGCGACCCGAATGCCCCCGAAGGGCGGCCGGTAGGTCGCCGACCAGGCGGCCAGCAGATCGTCCAGGACGGGATACAGATGCTGCTCCGGCGGATCCCACGGCTTCATGAGATAGTGGTCCAGTCCCACGCTGTTGATCCCGGCAATCGCCGCCTCGGTGTCGGCGTACGCCGTGAGCAGGACCTTCCGCGCGTCGGGGAACAGTTTCCGCGCCTCGGTGAGGAACTGGGTGCCGCTCATCCGGGGCATCCGCTCGTCGACCAGGAACAGCGCCACCGCGTCGTCGCGGCGCTTGAGGTCCTGCGCGGCCTCCAGCGCGCGCGCACCGGAGTCCACCTTCAGGATGCGATAGTCGTTGCGGAAGTGGCTGCGGAGATCCCGCTCCACCGCACCGAGCACATCGGGGTCGTCGTCGACCGTCATGATCACCGGCTTCGCCATGCTGCGCCCCCTCGAAGTGGTGGTCAGGCAACCGCGGCCGGGCCGCCCGCGGCCCGCGCGGGCCGGGGCGGCTCGATCGGGAGCCGGACCGTGAAACGGGTGCGACCCGGCGCGGAGTCCACCGCGATCGTGCCGCCGTGCTGCTTGACCACGATGTTGTGGCTCGTGTTGAGCCCCAGCCCGGTCCCCTCGCCCGGGGCCTTCGTCGTGAAGAACGGATCGAAGATCCGCGACTGGATCGCCGCCGGGATCCCGGGCCCGTCGTCCTCGACTTCCACCACCACGGCGTCCCCGTCGCGCGCCGTGCGCAGCCGAATGCGGCCGCTGTCGCCGAGCGCACCCGCGGCGTTGTCGATCAGATTGGTCCACACCTGGTTCAACTCGCCGCCGTAGCCCTGGATCAGCGGCAGATCCGCGGCGAGGTCCTGCTCGACGGTAATGCCGTACTTGAGCTTGTTACGCAGGATGATGAGCGTGCTGCGCAGCCCCTCGTTGACGTTCACCGCCTGCACCGGCCCCTGCCCGAGGTAGGAGTAGGCCTTGAGCGCGCCCACGATCTCGGCCAGGCGGCTCGTGCCGTGCCGGATCTCCTCCGCGAGGGCGTACACCGGGTACGTCCGTCCCAGCCAAGCCACGACCGCGCCCGCGGCCTCGGCGCCGAACCGCCGGCCGAGCGTGTCCAGGCTGGCGGCGTCGTGCCCGAGGGAGACGAGCGCGGGCGCGATTTCCCACGCGTCCGCGACGCCACGCGCGTCGAGCCACTCCTCGACCACCGCTTCCCGGTCGCTCCGCTCCACCGCGCCCAGCGCGGCCGGATCGCGCGCCCGCTCGCGCGCCGTACGGTCCAGCTCGGCGACCGCCGCGCGCGCGCCGGCATCCAGGGCGACCTGCGCCAGGTCCAGCTGGACCCGCTGCAGCTTGCCGAACGCCTCGCCCAGCTGCTCGGCCGCCCGCCGGGCGGCCGCTCCCGGGTTGTTCAGCTCGTGGGCGACACCGGCCGCGAGCGTGCCGAGCGTCGCCAGCTTCTCGGTCTGGCGGAGGGCCCGCTCCGCCGAGCGCTGGGCCGTCAGATCGGCGCCGTACACGAAGATCTCGTGTTCGTTGGCACCGGGCGTGTGCGTGAACATAACGTACCGGTCGCCGACGTTGACCTCGTGGCTCGTGAGCTCGGTCGCGGCGAGCACCTGGGCCCAGCACTCGCCCGACATGCCGGGGCAGACGTCGCGCCAACACTTGCCCACGACGTGCTCGTCGGCGAACAACCGGCGCGCGGCCGCATTCGCCAGGACGATGGTGCCCTCGCGATCCAGGCGACAGACCAGGCCGGGGTTCATTTCCGGGAACCGCGCCAGCTCCCGGAGCTGGTGCTCGGCTGCGCGCCGGGCCGTGATGTCGGTGCCGTACACGAAGACCAGGTTCCCGTCCGGACCGTGCACGTGCGCGAACGTGACGCACGCGCCGTGGATCATCGCCTCGTGGTTCACCGGCGCGTCGCTCGATCCGGCCTGGGCCGCCCGCCACCGCTCCGCGGTCATCCCCGGACACACGTCGAGCCAGCGAGCCCCCGTCAGGTCTGCGGCGCGGAACACACGCAGCGCCGCGCCGTTGGCGCGCTGCACGATGCCGTCGCGGTCGAGGCGCAACACCGGTCCCGGGTTCATCTCCGGGAACTCGGCCATCTCGGCGAGGGAATCGCGCCGCGGCCCCGGGTCTCGGGTCATGCGGTTCCTCGCTCCATTGGAGCAGTCGGGAGTCACCACCGTTTGCCCCGCGCGACTGCGCGCGGCGATTGCAACAGAGGAAGGATGGACCCGGCGTGCGGCGCCAGCAAGGCGCGCGCACGGGCGCGCGTCCTTCACGCGGGCCCGATCGGGGCGGAACCGCGGGCCCTGCGGGTTACGTTTACGTCGGGTGGGCCGGCGGGGACCGTTCTCGCACCGATGACTCCGGGGGTGTCCTGATGCGCGCGTTCCGCGAGTGGTGTCGGCTGGCCTGCAGCCGGGCGGTCGTGGTCCGCGGCCTCAAGTTCGCGGTCGTCGTGGGCACCGTGCTCGTCGGCATCAACCACGGTGACGCGATCCTGGACGGGCAGCTGGACGAGAACCGTCTCGTCCGGATCGCGCTCACGGTGGTCGTCCCGTACATCGTGTCGGTGCTGTCGAGCGTCGGCGCTACACGCCAACTGCAGCGGGCCGGTTCCGACCCTACGGCGTAAGCACGCCGATCCCGGGCGGCAGGGCGATCCTCATGGTAGATTCGCCCCATGTTCGCCCGCTCCGCCCTCACCGGGGCGCTCATGCTCGGCTCGGCACCGCTCGCCGCGCAGCGCCCCGCCCTGCCCGCCGTCGACCGCGACCGCCTGGCCGAGGGGTTTCGCCTCGCCGCCGCCGTCGCCGACAGCGTGTGGCCCGGCTGGGGCCGCACGCCGTTCGAAGTGCTCCTCGTCACCCCCGCGCACGAGTTCCTGGTCCGGCCCGCGCGGCAGCCGGCCGGGTTCGAGTCCGTGGGCTTCGACTCCGTGCTGGGCGGCGAGGTCTGGGTCCGCCCCCGGGTGTTTGCGCCCACGCTGCTCGCCACGTTCCCTGCGTTTGGATTGCCGCCGACGGTCGTCATCGGGCAGGCCGAGCAGACCGGGCAGACACCGACCCGGTGGGTGGTGACCCTGCTGCACGAGCATTTCCATCAGCTCCAGATGGGAGACTCGGGGTACGTCGCCGCGGCGCAGCGCCTGGGCCTCGGCGACGACGAAGCGGGGATGTGGATGCTGAACTACCCGTTCCCCTATGACAGCGCCCCGGTGCGCCGCGCGTTCGACGCGATCTCCGTGGCGCTCGCGACGGCGGTGTCGGCTATCGCAACCGATTCCTTCCCGGCCCGGGTCGGATCGGTGCCGCATCACCTCGCCGATTTCACCGGCGCGCTGTCGCCCGCCGACCAACGGTACTTCTGGTTCCAGGTCTGGCAGGAGGGCGTCAGCCGCTACGTCGAGCTGCGCGTCGCCACCGCCGGGGGTCCGGCCTACGCCCCAGCGGCGCGGGACATCCGCGCCGACATCGAGCGTCACTTGGCGGCGCCCGATCTCGCCGCGCGCCGGCGGGAGTCGTTCTACGCGCTGGGCGCCGCCCTGGCTCTGGTGCTCGACGAGACGGACCCCACCTGGCGGGAGCGCTATTTGACCCACAAGTTCGCGCCGTTGTTCTAGGCTCCAGCGGCCGCCACCCACCTAGCCGTGGCGCCTGCCGCACCCCAGATTCCTCGTCGTGCGGCCGTCAGTCGAGGTTCCATACAGTTCGACACCCCCACCCGAGGGCACACCTCATATGAAGCGATCGCTGCTTTCCATTCTTGCGATGGTCGCCGTGTCGGTCAGCTGCTACCACGCCACCATCGAAACCGGACGCGCCGAGTCGGGCCAGGTGATTTCGAAACCGTGGGCGACTGGTTGGCTCTTCGGCCTCATTCCCCCGAGCACGGTTTCCACCGCCGCGCAGTGCCCGCAGGGCGTCGCGCGCGTCGAGACCCAGCTGAGCTTCGTGAACATGCTGGTGGGCGCGCTCACGTTTCACCTCTTCACCCCGATGACCATCGAGGTCGCGTGCGCGAGCGCCGGCTCGGCGAGTGCCCCCGACATCCGCGTGCCGCCCGGCGCCGACGAGGACGCTGTGGTCCAGTTGATGGCCGAAGCTGCGGATCGTGCGGTCGCCCTGCAGCGCCCGGTGATCGTGCAGTTCTGATCCAGCGCCCCCACTCCGGCACGCGAGCCCGCCGCACCTCGCGCGCCGGAGCCGGGGGTTGCACCGTCACGCCGCACGGTCCATACAATCCATCCCATGCGCTTCGTCTTCCCGGCTTTGCTGGCAGTGACCATCACCGGCTCCCAGGACGCCGCCCTGCGGGTCTTGCGGGTCTCGCCCACCGACGAGGCGGGCCCCACCTCGGCCATCACAGTGACGTTCGACCGGCCCGTCGCGGGCTCGCTCGACCGCAGCGTGGACGCGGACGTCATCGTTCGTATCGAGCCCGCCGTCCCCGGGCGCGCGGAATGGCGCGATCCGATCACGATCCGTTTCCGGCCCGACCGGCTGCTCGAATCCGGCGTGACCTATACCGTGACTGTGGCGAACACGTTCGCCGCGATGGACGGCAGCCGTCTCGCCGCCCCGTTCCGCTTCTCGTTTGTCGCGCGCGGCGCGCGGATCATCGCCGGCAACCCGGTCTACCGACAGCGCAACCCCTTGCTGCTCGTGCCGCAGCAGCGGTTCGAGCTGGTCGTGTCCACGCCGGTGGATCTGCCCCGGGTGGCGCGCGCGGTGTCGCTCGAGCTCGATCCCCGCTGCGACGGCCCCCGCGTGGTGCCGCTCCGCGCCACGGGGCAGCGCCCGATCCGCGGCGATGACGGATGGGAATACAAGGAGGCGGGGGGCTGGGAACGGGACCGCGCGCTGGACTCGCTCCGCCGCGTGATCACGCTGCAGCCGGAGCGCGCGCTGCCCCTCGCGTGCCCCGGCTGGATGGTCGCACCGCTGCATCTCGAGCCGGGCGCCACCGACTACGAGCGCTGGCCGTTCGCGACCTACGGGCCGCTGCGTCTGTGGGGCGTGCGCTGCCGGCCGTGGTGTCCCACCGGGCCAGCCGAGATCCGCTTCGCGACTCCCGTGCGCGGTGCCGACATCCTGCGCCACGTGCGGCTGCTCCCCGCCGTTGCGTTCACCGTGCGCGACACGGCCGACGCCGCCGAGACCTGGGCCCTCGAGGCCATCCTGAAGCCGCGGACCGGCTACGCCGTGGTGGTGGACACGGCGCTGCGCGACGTGTTTGGACAGCCGCTGACCGGCAACCCGGTCGCCACCCTCGTGACCACGGGGTACGAGCCGTCGCTCAGCTACCCCAGCGGCACCGTGCTCATCGAGCGCGAGGGGTACCGCACCATCGCGGTGCAGCACGTCAACGTGGACACGCTGGTGGTGACGCAGGCCGCCGTGCCCGAAAGCCTCGAGGCACGTGTGCTCGCCGCGCCGTACTGGCGGGCCGACGAGCTGTGGGCCCTGGTCGAGCCGCACGCCACCGAGCGCCGGCTCGCCGCGTCGGGGCCGCGGGACGTGCCGCTCGTGAGCGCGGTCCAGATCCCGGCCTACAACGCCGCTCGCCCCGCGGCGCCGACGCTCACCGTGCTGCGCATCGCACCCGCCCGACCCGACACGACGCGGCCCCAGCGCCCCGCGACCCTGGTCGCGCAGGTCACCGATCTCGCCGTGCACGCGCGCATCGGCGCCGAAGACGGGTCGGTGTGGGTCACCGGGGCGAAGGACGGCCGCCCGCGCGCGGGCGCACGGGTGACGTTCTACGACCCGCGCGGCCGGCCGCGCGCCCGCGCGGCGACCGACAGCACCGGCCTCGCGCGGCTGACCGGTCTCGCCGCCGGCGCCGAGCCCCCCGCCGCGGGAGACGAGGACGACCTGGGCTCGGGCGCCGAGGGCTACGTCGCCGCGGTGCTGGGCACCGACCGGGCGCTCGTGGCCATCGATCGCTGGGGCAACGAGCTGTCTCCCTGGCAGTTCAACGTCTGGGGCGCCTACGGCGCCGCGCGCATCCCCGCCGCGGCGGCCGTGTTCACCGAGCGCGGCATTTACCGGCCCGGGGAGACGGTGCACGCCAAGGCGATCGTCCGCACCGGCCCGCTGGGCGCGCTGGCGGTGCCCGCGGCGGGCGACTCGGTACGCTGGCACTTCGTGGACCGCGACGGCGGCACGATGCGCGACACGATCGCCGCCCTGTCGCCGTTCGGCACGGCGGACCAGTCGCTGGCGTTGCCGCCCGAGCTCGCCCTCGGCACCTACCTGGTCCAGGTCTCGCTGCGGCGCGGCGGGGAGTGGACGCTGATCAGCGGCACGTCGTACCGCGCCGCCGAGTACCGGCCCCCGGAGTTCCTGGTCGACGTGCAAGCGGACAGCGGCCCGTTCTTCGGCGGCGACTCGCTGCGCGCCACGGTCGAAGCGCGTTACCTGTTCGGCGCGCCGATGGCGCGCGCCGCCACCGCCTGGGACCTGCGCCAGCGGGCGATGAGCCCCTGGGAGCTCGACATCCCGGGCACCGATGGCTACTCCCTGGGCGAGTCCGGCTGGTGGTGGGAAGACGCGCCGGACGAAATCCCGTCCGCCGGCGTCGTGCAGTCCGCCACGGATACGCTCGACGACCGCGGCCGCCTCGCGCTCACCGTCGCCCTGCCGCCGCCCCAGGGCGGCCGCCCCGCGCGCGCCACCATCGGCGCCGCCGTCACCGACGTCAACCGCCAATCCGTGTCGGCGGGACGAGCGGTGACCGTCCATCCCGCGGCGTTCTACGTCGCCGCCCGGCCGCTCGGGACGGAATATTTCTGGACCGCCGGCCGGGAGCAGCGCATCGCCGTGCTCGCCGTGACGCCGACCGGCCGGCGGGTCGCGGACGTCGCCGTCCGGGGCGCGATCATCCGGCGCGAGTGGCATCGGGTGCGCCGCGAGCGCGACGGCTGGGACGAGCTGGTGGGAGAGTGGGTACACGACACCGTCGCCCGCTGCGCAATCACGACCGGCGCCGAGGCGGCGCAGTGCCGGTTCACGCCCGACAAAGGCGGCAGCTACATCGTGCGCTTCGCCGCCACCGACCCGAACGGCCGCGAAGCGATCACGAGCTTCTTTCGCTGGACGGTCGGCCGGGACTGGGTGCCGTGGAGCGATGCGACCCAGTTCAAGATGGACGTCATCCCCGACAAGACGCGCTACACGGTGGGCGACACGGCGACCCTCCTGCTCGCGGCCCCGTTCACCGACGTCGAGGCGTGGGTCACCGTCGAGCGCGAGGGCATCCTCGAGGAGCGCCGCGTGCGCATCGCGTCGGGATCCACGACGCTCACGCTGCCGATCACGGAGCGCTTCGCGCCGAACGCCTTCGTGTCCGTGCTCCTCATGCGCGGGCGCAGCGGGACGCCCGGCACCATGGCCGACCCGGGCCGGCCCACGATCCGCGTCGGGTACGCCGAGCTGCGCGTGACGCCCGAGGTCAAGCGCCTCGCCGTGGACGTCACCCCCCTGCGCCAGGAATACCGGCCGGGCGACTCCGTCCGCGTCCGGCTGCAGGTGCGCGACGCCGGCCGCGCGGGGCGCCGCGCGGAGGTCACGCTGTGGGCCGTGGACGAGGGCGTGCTCGCCCTCACCGGGTACCGCACCCCCGACCCGCTCGACCTGATCTACCGCCGCCGCGGGCTCGGCGTGCGCCTCGCGAGCGACCTCACCAACGTGGCCCCCCAGGTGCTGGAGCAGGAAGGGGTGACCCGCAAGGACCAGGCGCCGGGCGGCGGTGGGGGCGCGGAATCGCAGGATATCCTGCGCTCGCGGTTCTCCTCCACCGCGTTCTTCCTCGCTTCGGTCGTGACCGATGCGCAGGGCGCGGCGGTCGCGACCGCCCGGCTGCCCGACAACCTCACGACGTTCCGCGTGATGGCGGTCGCGGTGACGGCGGGCGACCGGTACGGCAGCGGCGAGTCGTCGCTCCTGGTCACCCGCCCGCTCCTCGCCCGGCCCGCCCTGCCTCGGTTCCTGCGCCACGAGGACGACTTCCGCGCGGGCGTCGTCGTGAACCACCGGCTCGGCGGCACCCCCACCGTGCAGGTGGACGCCCAGGCCCGCGGCGTCACCGTGGGCGGACCGGCGCGCCAGACCGTGACGCTCGCCGCCGGCCGCGGCAGCGAGGTGCGGTTCGCGTTCCGCGACCCCAGCGGCGACACTGCGACGCTGCAGTTCCGGGTGGCGGGCGGCGGTGAGGCGGATGCGGTCGAGCACCGGGTCCCCGTCCGGCCGTCCTTCCACCCCCGCGGCTTCACCGCGACCGGGGTGCTACACGACACGAGCACCGTGGAAATCGCGCTGCCCGCGGAGATCGATCCCGCGCGCTCACGCCTCGAGCTGTCGCTCGGACCGTCGCCGCTCGCCGTGATCCGCGGTGCCCAGCGCTGGCTGCGCGTGTACCCGTACTACTGCTCCGAACAGGTGGCGAGCGCGGCACTGCCCCTCGCGGCCCTGGTCCGCGCCGAGGCGGAAGGGGCGGCCGGCATCGCGCCCCCGGACGGCCGGCGCCAGCTCGAGCGCGCCGTGGCCACCCTCGAGCGGCGCCAGCGCGGCGACGGCGGCATCGGGCTGTGGGACGCGCGCAGCTGGACCACCCCCTGGCTGTCGGCGCACGTCGGCGAGGTGCTGGTCGAAGCGCGCGCCGCGGGGGTCTCGGTGAGCGATACCGTCCTCGCCCGGCTCGCCGACTACCTGCGCCGCTCGCTGCGCGAGCAGCGCCCCATCATGGCCCCCGTGGCACATTGGCTCGAGGCGACCCGCGTTCGGCTCGCCGAGCGCGTGGCCGCCGCCGATTTCCTCGCGCGGCTCGGCACGCCCGACCTGCCCGCCGAGAACGACTTGCTGCGCAACGCGCCGCAGATGGCGTGGGAAGACCGCGTGCGGCTCGCCGACATGCTGGCGCGGCGCCGCAACGGCGGCACCCGCGCCGCCCGCCAGCTCCTGACGCCGGCGTGGAACGCGGTGCGCCTCGACGGCCGCCGCGCGGTGCTGCCGGACTCCGCGCCGCGCCGTTTCTACTTCCCCTCGGCCACGGGGCCCGCGGCGCGCCTGCTCTCCGCGACGCTGGCGGTGGACACGACGCACCCGCTGGTGGCGCCCCTGGTCGAGACGCTGCTGGGCCACATCCGGGCCGACCGCTACGGGTGGAACACGCAGGACTGGGCGGGCGCCGTGCGCGCCCTCGCGGCCTTCGACCGCCAGCAGCGGGAGGCGGCGGGCCGGGTCGTGCGGGTCACGGCGGGCGGCCGCACCCTGCTCGCGCTCGGCGGTCCTACCCGCCAGCTCCACGATTCGAGCCTGGCCCTCACGGGGCTCGTGACCACTGGCCCTCGCGGCGCGACGCTGCGCGTGCAGCTCGGCGCCGGTCCGGCGGGCGACGCGCCCGCCGCACCGGTCTACTACGTCGCCACCGTGCGGGAAGTCCCGCGCGTGCGGCCCGTGACACCCGATGACGAGGGGATCGCCGTCGAGCGCTGGTACGAGGACTACCGGACCGGCCGGCCGGTGACGAGTGTGGCCGAGGGCGACCTGGTGCGCGTGCGACTGCGGATCACGCTCCCCGCCGACCGGCAGTTTCTCATCCTCGACGACCCGCTCCCGGCCGGCCTCGAGGCGATCGACCTGAGCCTGCGCACCGCCGGACTGCCCCCGGGCCCCGCCGGCGCCGGCGCGCCGGACCAGCCCGAGGGTGAAGGCGTCGAACACGAGGACGAGGGGAGCGCGAACGCGTGGCGCTACGGCTGGTACTACGGCAGCTGGGATGCCGGGTGGTGGTCGCCCTTCGAGCACCGCGAACTGCGCGACGATCGCGTGGTGTACGCGGCGACGTTCCTGTGGCGGGGCACGTACACCGCGACCTATCTCGCGCGCGCCACGACACCCGGCACGTTCGTCCGCCCGCCGGCGCACGCCGAGGAGATGTACAACCCGGCGGTGCGCGGCCGCTCCGATGGCGGCACGTTCACGGTGATGCCGAAAGCGCCATGACATCACGGCTGTGGGTGGTGGGGACGTGGGGTGTGGGAACGACGGGAGCCATGACGCTCGCTGTGGCTCTGTGGTGCTTCCAACCGGTCCCCGCCGCGCTGCTCGCCCCGCCGGCCCGGCCCGCGTTGGCGCTCGAGGACCGGCACGGCCAACCGCTGCGGACGGTGCGCGGCGATGCGGGGACGCTGCAAGCGTGGGTGCGCCTCGCCGACGTGGACCCCCGGCTGATCCAGGCGTTCGTGGCGCTCGAGGACCGCCGCTTCTACGAGCACCACGGCGTGGACGGGAGAGCCGTGCTGCGCGCGGTGCGCGACAACCTGCGGGCGGGACGCGTGGTTTCGGGAGCGAGCACGCTGACGATGCAGGTCGCGCGGCTGGCGACGGGCAGCGGCCGGGACTGGGGCGGCAAGCTGCACCAGACGCTGTGGGCAGTGCGGCTCGATCTCCACCTGTCGAAACAGGCTCTGCTCGAGCAGTACCTCAATCGCGTCCCGCTGGGCCAAGGGGCGATCGGCGTCGCCGCGGGCGCCCGGCTCTACTTCGGCGCCGCCCCCGAGCGCCTGAGCCACGGCCAGGCTGCGCTGCTTGCCGGCATCGCCCGCTCCCCCTCGCGGGACAACCCGCTCGTGTCGCCCGCGCGCGCGCGCGCGCGCCGGGCCGTGGCTCTGGAACGGATGGTCGCCGCCGGCTTCGCGACGGCCGACGAAGCGCGGCGCGCGGGCGACGAGCCGCTGCGCGGCGGCGAGCGCGCGAGCTTCCGGTCGCCGCATTTCACCACCCACCTGTTGCAGCGGTTCGATACGGAGTCTGACGCCGGCCTCGGCGGAACGCTTCGTACGTCGCTCGACCTCGGGCTGCAGGAAACGGCGGAGGCCGACGTGCGCCACACGGTGGACGTCCTGCGCGAGCGCAACGCCCGCCACGCCGCGGTGGTGGTGCTCGACAACGGCTCCGGAGACATCCTGGCCTGGGTGGGCTCGCCCGACTTCTGGGCCGACACGATGGGCCAGGTCGACATGGTGGTCTCACTGCGCCAGCCGGGCTCGACCCTCAAGCCCTTCGCCTACGGCCTCGCCTTCGACCGCGGGTACACGGCGGCCGCCGTGCTGCCCGATGTCGCGCGCGTCTACCAGACGGCCACGGGTCCGTACCGACCGCGGAACTACGACCGCGTGTATCACGGCCCGGTCCGGGCCCGCGAGGCGCTCGCGAGCTCGTACAACGTGCCGGCGGTGGAGCTCGTGGAGCGACTCGGCGCCGCGAGCCTGCTCGACGTCCTCCAGCGCGCCGGGTTCTCGTCGCTCGCCCGCGGCGCCGACCACTATGGGCTCGGGCTCGCGCTGGGGAACGGCGACGTCACGCTGCTCGAGATCGCGAACGCCTATCGCGCGCTCGCGAGCGGCGGCGTCTGGCGGCCGGTGCGCTGGCTCGCGACTCCCCCCACCGCGACGGAGCCCGCCGCCCACGGGCGCCAGGTGGTGTCCGCCGGGGCCGCCGCGCTCGTGCTCGACGTGCTGGCCGATCCCGCCGCGCGCCTTCCCGGGTTCGGCGCCGGGTCGGCGCTCGAGCTGCCGTTCCCCGCCGCGACGAAGACCGGCACCAGCCGGCATTTCACCGACAACTGGGCGGTCGTGGTCACGGGGCGCTTCACCGTGGCGACGTGGGTGGGAAACTTTTCGGGTCGCGCGATGCGGGGCGTGAGCGGCGTCACGGGCGCGGCGCCGCTCGCCTACCGCGTCGCGGTCGCGACGGCGCACCGCTACGCCCCCGGTGCCCTGCCCACCCCCGCGGCCCTCGGGGCCGCCCCGCGGGCGGTGTGCCGGCTCTCCGGCCTCGCGGCGGGTCCCCGATGCCCGGTCCTGACCGAGTGGTTCCTGCCGGGGACCGGTCCGGCGGGCGAATGCGGGTGGCATCGGGGAGCGACGGTGGAGCTGCCGCTCGAGTACACGGAGTGGGTGGCCGGGAGCGACGGCAGCGCGGGGCCCGCCACGGAGCGCGCGGCCGCAGCGACCCTGGGCGGCGCCGGGGTCAGCGGCGCGGCGGAGCGGCGGGCGGCCGACTTGCACATCACCTCCCCGCAGGACGGCGACCGCTACGCCGTTCCTCCGGGCACCGATCCCCGCTACGCGACGATCGCGTTGCGCGTGGGCGGCGCCGGGGCCGACGAGACGGTGCGCTGGTTCGTGGACGGCCGGCCCGTGGCGGGCGGGCGCTGGGCGCTCGTGGCGGGCCCGCATCGCGTCCGGGCTGTGACACCATCGGGTGGCCAGGACGAGGTGCGCATCGAAGTCAGGTGACCGTAACACACTGATTGACAAGCAATTACGGTCCATTGACTTATCAATTTTTCTTGATACGTTCCGTCACCATGCCCACGACCCACCCCGCCACGCGCGGCGCGCGGCTGTTCCACGCGCTCTCCGACGAAACGCGCCTCGCGATCCTGGCGCGCCTGCGGAGCGGCGAGCGGTGCGTGTGCGACCTCCAGGACCTCCTCGAGGCCGCCCAGTCCCGGCTGTCGTTCCACCTCCGGACGCTCAAGGACGCGGGGCTCGTCGCCGACCGTAAGGTGGGACGTTGGACCTATTACGCGATCAACCCGGAGACCCTCGCGGCAGTCGAGGCGGAGCTCGCCGAGTTGCGTCCCGTCACGACCGGGCAGGTGCGCGGCGCGTGCTGCTGAGCCGTTTTTTTTCCCGTATCCATCAACAAAACTTGATAGGAGACCCCGGAGATGACGACCCCCCTGACGCGCCTCGTGCGCGCGACGTACGGCGAGGCGGCGCGGCGCGCCGCGGCGGGCGCGCGCGCGAGCTGCGGCTGCGGCACCGGCTCGAGCAGCTGTGGCCCTGACCCGATCAGCGACCACCTGTACGGCAGCATCGAGACGGCGCTCCTGCCCGAGGGCGCGGTGCTGGCGTCGCTCGGCTGCGGCAATCCGACCGCCCTCGCCGAGCTGCGGCCCGGGGAGACGGTCCTCGACCTGGGCTCGGGCGGCGGCATCGACGTGCTGCTGTCGGCCCAACGCGTGGGGCCGACGGGCAAGGCGTACGGCATAGACATGACCGAGGAGATGCTCGACCTGGCGCGCGCCAACCAGCGGCAGGCGGGGATCGACAACGCCGAGTTTCTGAAAGGCGAGATCGAGCGGATCCCCCTCCCCGATGCGTCGGTCGACGTGATCATCTCGAACTGCGTGATCAATCTCTCGGCCGACAAGCGCCGCGTCCTGGCCGAGGCGTTCCGCGTGCTCAAGCCCGGGGGACGCTTCGCCGTGGCGGACGTGGTGGTCCGCGGCACGCTGCCGCCCGCGGTCCGTCAGTCGATGGAGCTGTGGGTCGGCTGTGTCGCGGGCGCGCTCGAGGAGGCGGAATTCCGCGGACTGCTCGCGGCCCAGGGCTTCACGGACGTGGACATCGAGCCGACGCGCGTGTACCGGTTCGACGATGCGAAGGCGCTCCTGAGCGACGTCGGGCTCGACCACGAAGTCCTGGCGCGCGAGCTGGACGGCTGCGTCATGGGCGCGTTCGTGCGGGCGCGGAAGCCGTAGTCCTCTCCCCCTCTCCCGTTCAGGAGAGGGGGGACTAGGTTGATCCTACATGTCCACGCCCCTGCGGGTGCTGTTCGTCTGCACCGGCAACGCCGCCCGCTCCCAGATGGCCGAGGCCCTGCTCGGCCAGCTGGGCGCCGGACGATTCGAGGCCGCCAGCGCGGGATCGCACCCGGCCAATCAAGTGAGTCGCTTCGCGGTGGAGACCCTGCGGGAGCACGGCATCGCGTGGGACCGGCGCCGGCCCAGGCCGGTCACCGACGTGGAAGACGAGCACTGGGACGTGGTCATCACCGTGTGCGACCACGCGCGCGAGCATTGCCCCGTCTTCTACGGCGCGCTGGTCCGGGCGCACTGGGGCATGCCGGACCCCGCGGGCATCGAGGACGAGGAGGCCCGGCGCGCCGCGTTCCGCGATACCTTCGACACGCTGCGGCGGCGCCTCGAGCGTTTCGTGGCCCTGCCGTTCGACGAGCCGGACCGGGAGATCCTGGCCCAGGCGATCCAGCGCCTGGGAGACACGTGAGAGGGCGGGAGCCATGGCCGAGTTGAAGACGAAACCCACGCACGCCAGCGTCACGGGGTTCCTCGCAGGGATCGCCGACGCAGAGCGGCGCCGCGACTGCCGCGCCGTGGTGCAGATGATGCGGCGGGCGACGAACGCCGCCCCGCGCATGTGGGGCCCGAGCATCGTCGGCTTCGGCACGTACCACTACCGGTACGCGAGCGGCCGCGCGGGCGATTGGTTCCTGGCGGGGTTCTCGCCTCGCAAGAACGACCTGACGCTGTACGTGATGGGTGGCACGAGCCGCCACGCCGCCTTGCTGCGCAAGCTCGGCGCGCACAAGACCGGGAAGGCGTGCCTCTACATCAAGCGGCTCGCCGACGTCGATCGCAACGTCCTGCAACAGCTCATTCGGGAGTCGGTGAAGGCGGCGCGGCGGCTCGACGCCTGAGCGCGGCCGCGGCCGCGGCTACCTCATCCCGCATCAAGTGCCCTGATCCCTCATCCCAGCCGTCAGGGAAACGGCCGTCCGACCACGCGCTTCACGTGCGTGCCGCGCGGGAGCGTCGCCGTCGAGTCCACGTTGTTGAGCATCGCCAGCTGGGCCACCGATGCCGGGCCCGGATAGCGCTGTGCCACCTGCTGCACCGTGAGGTCGCGGTCGATCCGCACCACGTCGAGCCGGTGGGGCTGCACGGCGAGGATCGCCGGATCGGTGAGGGGGGCGAAGCTCTGCACGGTCGCGTCGATCGCGCGCCCGTGCGCGCGCCAGCCGTTCGCGGTGGCGATCCCCACTACCTCGTAGACCAGGCTGCCGTACGAGATGAATGCCGCCGACCCCGACACTGCCTGCCCGGACTGGGTCTGGGCGCTGAACGGTCCGGCGATGGCCGCGAGGCCGTTGATCGTACGGCGCTGGGGCTGGCCCCGCACGGCGCTGCTGCCGAAGAACGCGTTGGCCGCCGAATCCGGCGTGCTGCCGCCCGAGACGGTCATCACGATCTGCGCATCCTCCCCCGGGCTCTGCCCGGCGACCGCCTGGCGCATGTTGGCCGTCTTCCATCCCGGCGGGAACGCCAGCTGGAACTTGAGGTCCGGGTGATAGAACCGTTCGCCCTTGAAGTACCCCTCCCGCGGATTGTCGCCGAACACGATGCCGTCCACGCGCGCGAGATACTCCGCGCGCCGCACGAGGCCGCGCGTCGAGTCGGGCGGCAGCGCGGCCACGGCGCGGTTGATGCGCTCCTGGCGATCCTCGGGGTTGGGGTGCGTGGATTGCCAGTCCGGGATGCGCCCGCCGCCCGCCGCGGCGCTGACGCGCCCGAGCATGACGTACACGTTGCCCATCTCCGCCGGCGCATACCCGCCACGCCGCATGTAGCGCAGCCCCAGATCGTCGGCCTGGCGCTCGTCGTCCCGGCTGAATTTCAGGAACAGCAGCCCCAGGCCCTGCCCCGCGATGCCGGCGTACTCGGCGAACGTGGGTGAGACGATGCTCCCGACGGCGAGCCCGATCCCCGCGAGCTGTTGCTGGCTGATCTGCTGCACCGAATGCCGCGCCGTGACGTGCCCAATCTCGTGGCCCAGCACGCTCGACAGCTCGGCCTCGGAATTGAAATGCGCCAGGATGCCCCGGGAGATGTAGATGAACCCGCCGGGCAGGGCGAACGCGTTCACCACCGGATCGTCCACCACGCGAAACGCCCACGGCAGGTTGGGCCGCTCCGACGCCCGGGCGAGCCGCATCCCCAAATCGGACACGTATTGCTGCACCGCCGGATCGTCCAGGAGCCCCATCTGGGCCACGATCGACCCGTCGGCCTCCTGGCCCATCGCGATCTCCTGCCCTTCGCTGATCAGCGAGAACATGCGCCCGCCGGTGGCGGGGTTGGTGGCGCAGGTGGAGCTCGTCGCGACGAGCGCGGCCGCGCCGGCGACGCGGAGCAGGCGGCGAACGACCATCACACTCTCCCCTCGGGTTGCGTGCGTAATATGGGCCGGGCCTCGGGCCCCGGGCTAGTCGCGGCCTACGGCTCCCCGTCGCCGATCGGCGCGCCCGGCGGCGGGCTGGGCGCCGTCGGTCGCCGCGCCGGTTCGTAAGCGCGCGCCAGGAACCGGTGCACGTCGGCGGCGAGCAGGGCGTGGTGCGCGCGCGTCCCCTCGTCGGCCTGGTCCGCCAGCCCTTCCGAGCGCGCGGCGAGCTGCCGCAGCTTGAGCGTCGCGAGCGCGCGCACCTGCGGCATCGCCGCTTCCGCCGCGAGGCGCTGCAGCTCCTCCGCCACGACGCGCTGTACCACGCGCTGCACCTCCGCCTCGTAGCCATCCGCCGGCCGCGCGCTGAACGTGGCGTCGAGCAGCCGGTCCAGCACGGCGCCGAGCCCCGGGAGGGACGGATCGAGCGCGTGCTGCTCCACGAGCCGGGCGGCGCGCTCCTCGTGCAGCAGCAACGCCACCGACAGTCCCGCCGCCGCCGCCGCGGGCGACACGGCGTCGAAGGTCAGTCCCGTCCACCGGTCGAACAGCTCCCGGTGCGCGCCGAACGTGTAGGGCCGGGGGGGGATCAGCGCCAGGAGCGGCCGCGGCAGCGTCAGCGCGGCGGGCTCGAGCGTGGCGAGCACGGCCGCGAGGGCCCGCTGCTGCACCGCCCCGGGGAGCGGCGCCGGCGGCGCCTGGCCGTCACCCCGCAGCGCGTAGCTGTAGCGCTGGCCGCCCACGAGCTTCACCGCAGCCTCCACCTGGTAGCGATGGTGCAGGTACAGCGGCACGAGGGCTTCTTCGATCGTGGCCACCGGCGCGCCGGTGCGGATGGCGGCTTCCCCGAGCCGCGCCAGCGCCGCCCGGCGCACTGCGAGCACGCGCTCCAGCTCGGCTGCCGCATCGGCGCCGTTGTCCCACAGGTGGGCCTCGGGATGCGCGCCGCCCTGGGGCCGGGCGTCCTGATCGGTGAGAAACGTGATGCCGCGGCGGCGCGCGTCACCGAGGATCCGGTCGAGCGCCACGGCCTCGTCCGTGCCGTCCGGGAAATCCTGGTACCCATAGACGATCGCCACCTTGTCCCACTCTCCCGCGCCCGTGGCGTACGCGTCCGACAGCTCGATGCGTCCGTCCGCCGTGAGCCGGGCGAGGGGATGGGGGTAGTCCATCACCGACGCGCGGTCCTGCGTGCTGGCGACGTAGTTGTGCGCGAGCCCGAGGGTGTGGCCCACCTCGTGCGCCGAGAGCTGGCGGATGCGGGCCAGCGCCATGGCGCGGGCGGCGGCCGCGTCCTCGTCCCCGCGCGCATACGGCGCCAGCAGCCCCTCGGCGATGAGCAGGTCCTGGCGCACGCGCAGCGACCCGAGGTTCACGTGACCCTTGATGATCTCGCCGGTGCGGGGATCGGTCACCGTGCTGCCGTAGCTCCAGCCGCGCGTCGCGCGATGCACCCACTGGATCACGTTGTAGCGCACGTCCATCGGGTCGGCGCCGTCCGGCAGCAGCTCGACGCGGAACGCGTTGCGATAGCCCGCGGCCTCGAATGCCTGGTTCCACCAGCGCGCGCCCTCGAGCAGCGCCGCGCGCACGGGTTCCGGCGCGCCCGGATCGAGGTAGTAGACGATGGGGCGCACGGGGTCGGAGACACGCGCGCGCGGGTCGCGCTTGGCGAGGCGGTGGCGCGCGATGAAGCGCTGCTCGAGCGGGCGATCGATGGGGGTCGCATAGTCGGCGTAGCTGATGCCGAAGTAGCCGGCGCGCGGGTCGCTCGCGCGCGGCACGTACCCCGGCTCGGGCACCGCCACGAACGAGTGCCGCTGGCGCACCGTGACCGCCTCGGGCGTCGGCGTCACGTCGCGCACCCAGCCACCGGGATTGTCGCCGCTGAACGTCAGCGTCGCCTCGATTTCCGTGTTGCGGGGGAACCCCTTGGTGGCGGGGAGGTAGAGCGCGCTGCGGGTCGCCTCCAGGCGGAACTCGCCCTGGCGCGCGCGGCGCAGCGCGCCCGCCACGCCGTGCGCGTCCCGCAGCACGAACTCCGTGGCGTCGAGCAGCACTCGCCCGTCGGTGGCCGCTTCGACTGTGAACCCCCACAGCACCGACCGCGCGAACGACTCGTCGACCGCGCGGCGCTCGGCCGCGTCGTCGGTCTCCGCGCGGTAGCGCGTGTTGGGCTGGACCAGCAGCACGCGCGGGCCGACGCGCTCGAAGCGGACGATCCGCTCCTGCCCCAGCTGACTGCGGTCGAGCCCGATGTCGTTCGACCCCATCCCGGCGGTGAGCGACACGATGTAGATGAGGTCCGCGCCCAGCCGCGGCACTTCCAGCCACAGCTTGCCCGCCTCCGCGTCCCAGTAGAGCGGCAGGAAGCCGTCACGCGGCTCCATGCCGCGCGTTTTCTCGGCGATGGATGGGAGGCCCTGTCCGACAACCGGGGAGAGGGAAGAGGAGAAAAGGGCCACCACGACGATCAGCCAGGTACCGCGCACCGGGGCCTCCGCACTGGGGTTCGCCGACAACTTGGCTCCGATCGCCGCCCCCGGCGAGGTCACCCTCGCATCCCGCATCCCCTGTCCCGAGTTTCCCCGTCCCCGTCCCTATTCTGATCGATCGATCACATACGCGTTGCGTTGCGCGGTCGGGACGATGACGAGGTCGAGGATGTTGACGTGGGGCGGCAACGTGACCACGTAGGCGATAGTGTCCGCGATGTCGTCGGGCGTGAGCGGCGTGAACCCCCGATAGGTGGCCTCGGCGCGCTCGCGGTCGCCGCCGAATCGGACCTCCCCGAACTCCGTGCGCGTGTACCCGGGATCCACGCTCGACACGCGGATCGCGGTGCCCGCGACATCGAGGTTCATCGCCTCGGTCAGCGCCTTCACGCCGAACTTGGTGGCGTTGTAGACGTTGCCCCTGGGGTACACCCAGTGGCCTGCCGTGGAGCCCAGGTTGACGATGTGGCCCGTCCCGCGGGCGAGCATCAGGGGCAGGATGGCCCGCGACACGTAGAGCAATCCCTTGAGGTTCGTGTCGATCATCCGGTCCCAGTCGTCGGGGTCGCCCGCCTGGAGCAGGTCGAAGCCCGCGGCGAGGCCCGCGTTGTTGAGCAGCACGTCCGGCGCGCCGTCCGCCTGCGCCAGGGCGCGCGCCGCGGCGCCCACCGCGGCGCGGTCGCGCACGTCCACGGCCGCGGTTCGCACCGCCGTGCCGTGCGCCGCCCGGAGCTCCCCGGCGAGCGCCTCCAGCCGGTCGTGGCGCCGCGCCCACAGCGCGAGGCGCGCGCCGTCGCGCGCGAACCGCCGGGCGCAGGCCGCGCCGATCCCCGCGCTCGCGCCCGTGATCAGCACGAGCGCCCCTGCGATGTCGGTCACGAGTCACTCCTATTCGCCGTCCGGGGCGACAAGCTAGCGGCGCGTGCGCGCCCCGGAAGGGGCGTGCGGTTGCCCGCGAGGACCGGCGGCGGCATCTTGGCGCCATGCCGTTCGGTCTGCCGCAGGACATCCTCTACGTCGCGTTGCTGTTCGCGCTCTTCGTGGTGCCGAAGCTGCTGCAACGCTGGCGTCTGCCCAGCGCGATTACGAGCCTCGCGTTGGGTGCCGCGGCGGGCATGGGATTCGGGCTTTTCGGCGGCGACACCACGATCCAGCTCCTCGCGGGCTTCGGCATCGTGTCGCTGTTCCTGTTCGCCGGGCTGGAAGTGGACTTCGACGAGCTGCGCAACCAGCGGGGGTTGCTCGTGCGGCACGTGAGCCTCCGGCTGGTCGCGCTGTTCGGCGTCGCCTGGGCCGCGACGGTGATGTTCGGCCTCGCCTGGCGGCCGGCGATGCTGGTCAGTCTGGCGCTCATTACCCCGTCGACAGGTTTCATTCTGGACTCGCTGGGGGCGATGGGGCTGGGCGACCGGGAGCAGTTCTGGGTCAAGTCCAAGGCGATCTCCATGGAGATCGTGGCCCTGGTGGTACTGTTCTTCGTCCTGCAGTCCACGTCGCTGGGGCGGCTGGCCTTCGCGTCGCTGGTGCTCGTCGCGCTCATCGGCGTTCTCCCCATCGCGTTCCGCTATTTCGCCGAGCGCGTTGTGCCGTACGCCCCCAAATCGGACTTCGCGTTCCTGATGATGGTCGCGCTCGTGGCGGCCATCGTGACGCGCGAGCTGGGCGTGTACTACCTCGTCGGCGCGTTCATCGTCGGCATCGCGGCGCAGCGATTCCGCGAGCAGCTTCCGGCCATGGGCTCCGAGCAGATGCTCCACGCCGTCGAAGTGTTCGCCTCGGTGTTCGTCCCGTTCTATTTCTTCAGCGCCGGGCTGCACCTCCAGCGCGACGATTTCGGGCGACAAGCCCTCCTGCTGGGCTTCGTCTTTCTCGCGATCATGGTGCCGGCCCGGCTGCTGCTGGTGGCGCTGGAGCGCTGGCTGACCCTCCAGGAGCGCCCCGCCAAGAGCCTGCGGATCGGCGTGTCGCTCCTGCCGACGCTGGTGTTCACGCTCGTGATTGCGGAGATCCTGCGAGACCGCTTCTTCGTGCCGGAGGCGGTGTTCGGCGGGCTCATTATCTACACGCTGGCCAACACGTTGATCCCCGGCCTCGTGCTGCGCGCCCAGCCGGAGTTCGAGCCCCACGCCCCGGAGCTCGACGCCGAGCTCGATCCGAGGGTCACCTACCGCCATCCCACCGGACAACACGCCGTGGACGCCGGCGCGGCGGACGCGGCGGACGCGGAGCCCGCGCGCTGAGGGCTCAGCCCGGCAGGGTGGCGCGGACCGCGCCGCTCGGCCGCTGTGGCGTGCGGGCGACCACCACCGTCACGTTGTCGGTCCCGCCCCGCTCGAGCGCGAGATCCACGAGACGGCGGCAGGACGCCTCAGCCGACGACGTGTCGCTCAGCTCCGCCGCCAGCTCCGCTTCCTCCACGTGCTTGGTGAGCCCGTCGGAGCAAATGAGCATCACGTCGCCCCACTGCACGTCGGTGGACGCGGTCATCGGCCGCGCCTCGGTGCCGCCGAGCGCGCTGGCCAGCATGTTGCGCAGCGGTGAGCGCTCGGCGTCGGCGGGCGTGAGGGCACCCTGCTCCACCAGCGCCTGCGCGATCGTCTGGTCGCGCGACATCCGCTCCAGCTGGCCGCCGCGCAGCCGATAGCAGCGGCTGTCGCCGACCTGCACGAGGTACGCCCGGGGCCACACCACGGCGACCATCGTCAGCGTCGTCGCCCCGCCGCGCTTGCCGCCCATCCGCACGCCCTCACTCACCAGCACCTGGTGACTGCGCTCCACGGAATGCTGCAGCTCCATGAGGAACGCCGACTCCTTGTCGGGATCGATGCGGTTGTACAGGTCCATCAGGTGCGTGACGTACTGCGCGATGATGCGCAGCGCGGTGCCGCTCGCCACGTCGCCCCCCGGCCGTCCGCCGACGCCGTCGGCCACCATGAACAGGAACCCGCGCGATTCGCTCACCAGCGGCATCGCGTCGGCTGGATCGGGCAGGCTCGTCTGGTGCACCCGCAGCAGCTTGTGGAGGCTGGCGATCAGGAAGTGATCGTCGTTCTTCTGACGCACCTTCCCCGTGTGGGTGAGGCCGAAGCAGTCCACCTCGGCCGTCACCGGGCGCCGGCCCCCCGCGCTGGTCCCCTCGCTCACGCCGCCGCCGGTGCCGATGCCCGTTTGCGAAACAGGAAGCGGCGGTAGGACTTGTACTTGAGGAAATTGGCGGCGTTGCGGCGACCCCCGAAGTGCTTCTCCTCGAGCCGCGCGATGCGGCGCCGGAACCGCCAGCGCAGGAGTCGCATCAGCCAGGGCCGCGTCGCGTCGAACCGCGCCACCAGCAGGTCGTACGCGGGACGGATGGCCTCGCGATACGCCCGGTCCAGCAGGTCGAACGTGGGCGCGATGTGCGCCGAAATGTCGGTCTCGCGGATCTGATCGAACGGGAACCGCGCCATCGTGGCCCGGAACGTCGCGAGCTCCTTGCCCCCGCCGATCGGGCTCTTCCCGTCCGCCGGGATGCGGAAGATGTCGCAGATGAGAATGTGGCCGCGGTCGTTGAGCAGCGCCGCGGCCTTCGCCAGGGCCGCGTCGGGGTCCATGAACAGAAAGCTCTCGCTGAACAGGATCAGGTCGTAGCGCCGGTCGGTCTCCACGTCCTCGAACCGGCTTGCGAAGATCGTGACCGCGTCGCCCAGCAGCTGGCGCGCGGCCGCGGTCAGGTACGCGTTGGGAGAGACCCCGTCCACCCGATAGCCGCGCTCCACCAGCTTGCGCGCGGTGTTCCCCGCCCCCATCCCGACATCCAGGATGGTCCGCACCCCCGCCGGAATGTCCGCGATCAGGGCCTCGGTATAGCGCGCCTGCGCCTCCGGGAGATGCTGCAGGTCGAGGGGCACGTCGTCGGTCCAGTACCCGTAATGCAGGTCCTCCATCCCGAGGATGTGCCGGCCCACGATCAGGCCCATGGCGAGCCCGAATTCGGGCGATCGGAGCGCGGGGGCGCGGCCCGGGGGGAACAAGGGCGTCGTCATGGCGAGGTCGAAGGTGCGGCGCCCCCCGGCCGCGTGTCAACGGCCTCTTCCGCCCGCCCCCGGGGCGCGCCAAGTTTGCGCGTCCCTCACCCGCGACCGGATCAATGGCCGATCACGCCCCGCGACCGTTCCAGCCCTTCGTGCCCGCCGATCAGAACGTGGCCGAATGGACGACGAAGGCGATCATCCTCGGCGCGGCCTTCGGTATCATCTTCGGTGCCTCCACGGTCTACCTCGCCCTGCGGGCCGGGCTGACGGTCTCGGCGTCGATTCCGATCGCCGTGCTGGCCATCGCCGTCTTCAAACGCCTCGGTCGTTCGACGATCCTCGAGAACAACATCGTGCAGACCATCGGCTCGGCGGGCGAATCCGTCGCCGCGGGCGTGGTCTTCACCATCCCGGCGCTGCTGTTCCTCGACCAGGGCGAGCGGTTCTTCAATTACTTCAACATCATGACGCTCTCCATCGTGGGCGGCATCCTGGGCGTCCTCATGATGGTGCCGCTGCGCCGGGCGCTGATCGTCAAGGAACACGGCACGCTGCCCTATCCCGAGGGCACGGCCTGCGCGGAGGTCCTCGTCGCGGGCGAAAAAGGCGGCTCGATGGCCGGCAAGGTGTTCCGCGGCCTCGGCCTCGCGTTCGCCTACAAGGGACTGATGAGCATCCTCGGCCTGTGGAAGGACGTGCCGGGGTACGTGACGAGCCGCGCCTCCCAGTATCCCAACGCCGTCATCCACGGCGAGATCACGCCCGAGTATCTGGGCGTCGGCTACATCATCGGCCCGCGCATCTCCGGGAATCTGGTGGCCGGCGGCGTCCTGTCCGCCCTCGTGCTCGTCCCGCTGATCTCGATCATCGGCAACGGCCTCGAGGCCGTCGTGCGGCCGGGCGTGGGGGACAAGCTGATCTCGCAGATGTCGGCCAGCGAGGTCCGACTCGGCTACGCGCGCTACATCGGCGCCGGCGCGGTGGCGGCCGCGGGCCTCATCACGCTGCTCCGCACCCTGCCGACCATCGTCTCGGCGTTCCGTGAAAGCTTCGGCGCCATGCGGGACGCACGCGCCGGCCGCGCCCCCGCGCGCACCGAGCGGGACATGCCGATCACCTGGGTCATCGGCGGATCGATCGCGCTGATTCTGATCGTGGCACTGCTCCCCCAGCTGCCGGGCACGTTCCCCGGCACGCTCCTGATGGGCCTGCTGGTCGTGGTGTTCGGGTTCTTTTTCGTGACGGTCAGCTCCCGCATCGTCGGCATCATCGGCAGCTCGTCGAACCCGATCTCGGGCATGACGATCGCGACGCTCATGGCGACGAGCCTGATCTTCGTGGCGATCGGGTGGACGGGGGAGGTCTACCAGGCGCTGGCGCTGTCCGTGGGCGGCATCGTGTGCATCGCCGCCGCCAACGCCGGGGCGACGAGCCAGGATCTGAAGACCGGCTACATCGTCGGCGGCACGCCGCTCTATCAGCAGCTCGGCCTCGTCGTCGGCGTGCTCGCCTCGGCGGCGGTGATCGGCTGGACGCTCCAGACGCTCGACGCGTCCATGCGATTCGAGGGCGTCGCGCACGCCATCGGCACCGACCGCTACGCCGCCCCGCAGGCCACCCTCATGGCGACGATCATCAAGGGACTCCTCGCCCAGGACCTGCCCTGGGGCCTCGTGTTCGTGGGCATGGCGATCGCCGTCGTGATCGAGCTGTGCGGCGTGCGCTCGCTGTCGTTCGCAGTCGGCGCGTACCTGCCCCTCTCCACCACGGCGCCGATCTTCATCGGCGGCGCGCTGAAGTGGTTCGTGGACCGGCAGATGGGCGTCAAAGCGGAGCAGGAGAGCGAGGTCAGCTCCGGCATGCTGTACTCGACCGGCCTGGTCGCCGGCGGCTCGCTCACCGGCATCGCCATCGCGCTGCTCGCCGGCATCCCGATGACCGTGACGGTCGACGGGCAGGCCCGGGAGATCTCCACCCTCACCTGGGTGCTCGACAAGGTCGGCATCCACGGCTGGGCGTCGCTCGGCGCCCTGGCCGATCTCATCGGCCTCGCGGCCTTCGCCGTGATGTGCGTCTTCCTGTACCGCGTGGCGAAAGAAAAACTCGAGTAGCCAGGTGCCCCCGCTCGGCACCGTGCCCGAGCGGGGGGACCCTCAGCGCCCGCCGGCGCGCTCGTGCGCGACGACGGTCTCGGGACGCTCCGGCTGCCTGCCGGTCTCCGCCCAGGGCTGCAGGCACTGCCGCAACAGGAAGCCCCACCCCTGCGTGAGCTGCTCGCCAAACTCCTCGGACAGCTCCCCGAACAGCGTGTCCCGGAACTGGAGCCGCGTGCCCTCGCCGTCGTCGTTCAGACGAAACGTGGTCATGTTCCGCGCCGGACCGCCGTAATCGGCCGGCAGGTCGGCTGTCCACTGGAGCAGCTCCCCAACGCGCACGGTCGCGACCGTCCCCCAGAGCGACCCTTCGCCGTCGCCCCAATCCTCGAACACGCGGCCGCCGACCTGCGGCTCGAGGGCAAAGCGCACGGGCGCCTTGCCCACATAGAACTTGGCCGGCCACCAGCGCCCGATGTCCCGGGTCAACGCCTGCCACACCGTGGCGCGCGGCGCGTTGATCCGCAGCTCCTGCTGGATGTCGACGGTGCGAAACGCGCGATCCGTTCCTTGCGTCATGGCTATCTCCTCGGGCGGCACTTCGGCCACCCGTTTGAGGCGGAGCAACCGCTCCGCCGATGCAACTTCGAACGGCCGCATCCAGCGATCGTAGATCCGCTGGATCGGCACGGCATTGAGGTGGTTCCACCGCTCCCGCCCGCGACGGCGCACCAGGACCAGTCCCGCCTCGACCAACACACCGAGGTGCTTCATGACCCCGAAGCGCGTGAGCGCGAACCCCTCGGCGAGCTGACCGGTGGTGTGCGGGCGCTGGCGCAGCAGATCGAGGATCGCGCGCCGGGTCGGGTCGGCGAGCGCCTTCCAGACCCCGGTGAGATCGTCGAGCGACGCAGCCGCAGGCAGGAACGACATATGTTACTAATTAGTCACATATAATCCGTGTGTCAAGGACGCATTAACCAATTGCAGGCCTTGGTGTTACGACGTAGCGCCGGAGGGAAACGGCAGCTCCAGCGTCGCGCCCGGGGCCAGCCCCGTCCAGCGCGCGTGGAGCTCCGATCGCAGCGCGCGCACCGCCGCCAGCTCGGCGGCGGACAGCGGGCGCACGGGCGGCAGACCGTGGCGCGCGAGGCTGTCCCCCAGCGCCCCGTTGAACGCGTCGGGCGCCAGCGGCTCGTGCCCGGCGCGCTCCAGATCCAGCAGCCCGACGATCTGCTCGGCCCACAGCGCCTCGGCGGGCATGCGCGCCCGCGTCGCGCGGTCGGCGAACGCATCGAGGTCCCACCCACACGCCACTAGTCCGAAGAACGCGTCGCGCAGGCCGAGGACGGTCTCGACCGCGTAATGGGTGAGATCGTGCAGCGGGAAGAATGGGTGGACCCGGCTCCAGGTCCGACTGCCGTCGGCGCGGACGCACGCGAGCGTCGGCGGGCTGTCCCGGCCTTTCTTGATCTGCACGCGCATCGCGCGATCCTCGCTCCCGACGCCCGAAGTATAGCGGCGGCCGGCCGCGCGCCGGTGGCCGACCCCGGCGGCGGCCGCTAGCTTCCCTGCCCGCATCCCACCCGGAGCCCCGATCGTGACCCTGCGTCTCGTCTGCGCCGCGGGCGCGCTGCTCGCCGCACCGCTCGCCGCCCAACACACCTTCAACGCCCACGGTCCCCTGGACCCCGCGGTCCCGTCACCGCGCGCCGTGCTGGGATACGACATCGGCGAGCGGTTCACGCCACATCACCTCCTGACGCGGTACGTCGAGCGGCTGGCCGCCACCAGCGACCGCCTCCGCGTGGACACGGTGGCCCGGACGTTCGAGGGCCGCGAGGTACTGATGATCATCGCGACGAGCGCGGCGAACCACGCGCGCCTCGACGCGATTCTGGTGGACGCCGCCCGCGTGGCCGATCCGCGCGGCGCCGACCCGGCGGCCCTCGCTCAGGCGACCGCCCGCCTGCCGGCGATCGTATGGCTGGGTTACACCGTGCACGGCGGCGAGGCCTCGGGGACGGAGGCCGCCCTCGCCCTCCTCTATCAACTGGCCGCCGGGCGCGACGCCGAGACCCAGCTGATTCTCGACAGCACCGTGGTGCTGATCGACCCGGTGCAGAATCCCGACGGGCACGAGCGCCACGTGCACGACGTCGCGCGCGCCCGCAGCGCGCTCGGCGTGCCGGCCACGCCCGGGGCGATGGTGCACCAGGGCAACTGGCCGGGACCCCGCACCAGTCATTACCAGTTCGACCTCAACCGCGACTGGTTCATCCTCTCCCACCCCGAGACGCGCGGCCGCGTGGGGGCCTTTCTCCGGTGGTGGCCGCACGTGGCCGTGGATCTGCACGAGATGGGATCGAACGCGACTTACTTCTTCGCGCCGCCGATGGAGCCGGTGAACAAGAACGTGCACGAGTCGATCGTGAAATGGTGGGACATCTACGCCGCCGCCAACGCCGCCGCGTTCGACGCTCACGGGTGGTCGTTCTTTCGACGCGAGGGCTACGACGAGTTCTATCCCGGGTACGGGGTGTCGTGGCCCATTCTCACGGGCGCGGTCGGGATGACCTACGAGCAGGCCTCGAGCGCGGGCGGCGCGATCCGGCGCTCGGATGGCACCATCCTCACGCTGCGCGACGCGGCCTGGCACCACTACACCGCCGCGTGGGCCACGCTCGTCACGTCCGCCGCCCGGCGCCACGAGCGCGTCGGCGATTACCTCGCGTTCCGCCAGACCGCGGTCGCCGATGCCGAGCGCGGGCCGCTCCGCGCCGTCGTGTTCGAGCGCGACCCCGACGGCCGGGCCGACACGCTCGCGGCGCGGCTGCGCGACAACGGCATCGAGGTGCGCCGCCTCGCCGCGGCCGCCGACGCGCGCGACGCGACGCCGTTCGGCGAGGCGGCCCCCCGGCCCACCCGCCTCCCCGCCGGGGCCTACGTCGTGGACCTCGCGCAACCGCAGGGCCGGCTCGCCAAGGCGATCCTCGAGCCGGACGCCCAGCTCGATTCGACATTCATCGCCGCGGAGCTCGAGCGCCGCCGCACGGCCCAGCCCGACCGGTTCTACGACCTCACCGCCTGGTCCTTGCCCTACGCGTTCCGGCTGCGGGCGTGGGCCACGCGGAGCCTGGTCGGCCCGCTGGCCCCGGTCACGGCGGAGGCGCCACCTCCCGCGCCCGCCGAAGGCCGCTACGGCTACGCGTTCGCGCCCGGGAGCGAGGCGTCGCTGCGCGTGCTCGCCGGCCTGCTCGCCGACAGCGTGCGCGTGTGGTACGCCCCGCGCGCCTTCCGGGCCGGCGCGGAGCGGTTCCCCCGCGGCGCGTTCGTGGTCCGCAACGCCGGGAACGACGGCGCGGTGCACGCCACCGTGCGGCGGCACGCCGCGGCCGCCGGCGCGCGCGTCGTGGCGCTCGCGAGCGCCCGCGTGGACGAGGGCTCGGACCTGGGCTCGAACTCGGTGATCCCGGTACGCCCGCCGCGCGTGGCCCTCGTCGGCGGCCCGGGAGTCTCCGGCAACTCGTTCGGATTCAGCTGGTACGCCTTCGACCAGCGGCTCGGCTATCCGGTGACGACGGTCGCCGCGGCGGCGATCAATCCGACCTTCCTCGACCACGTCGACGTACTCGTGGTGCCGTCGGCGCAACCCGCAGCGTTCGAGCGCGCGCTGGGTGCCGACGGCCGGCAGGCGATCGGCACCTGGGTGCGCCACGGCGGCACGCTCATCACGCTCGACGGCGCCACCGCGTGGCTCGCCTCTGAGACCCAGGGGCTCGCCCGCATCCGCCTGCGCCAGGATTCGGCGCGCGCCGACAGCGCCGGTGGGGCACCCCTCCCCGCCGACGTGCCGGGAGCGATCGTCCGCGCCACGGCCGACACGCTGTCGCCGCTCCTCGCGGGCGTGGGCGAAACCGAATTCCCGGTGCTCGTGTTCACCGACCGGATCTACACCGTCCCCAAGGACCTGCGGGCGGGCGAGGCGGTCGTGCGCTACGCGGACGAACGGCGGCTGAGGCTCGCGGGCTATCTGTGGCCCGAGGTCCCGGGCCGCCTCGCGGCGTCGCCCTACCTGTGGACCGAGCGCGTGGGCCGCGGCCGCGTGATCGGCTTCGCCGACGACCCCAACTTCCGCGACCAATGGCGGGGACTGCTGCCGCTGTTCGCGAACGCGGTGTTCCTCGGACCGAGCTACTAGCGTGTCGGACATCCCCGATCGGCTGCAGGCCGCGCTAGCCGCGCGCTACGAGCTGCTGCGGTTGCTCGGGCGCGGCGGCATGGCCACCGTCTACCTGGCGCGCGACCGGAAGCACGGACGGGAGATCGCGCTCAAGGTCCTGCTCCCCGATCTCGCCGCGCTGATCGGCGGCGAGCGGTTCCTGCGCGAGATCGAGATCGCCGCGGGTCTCACCCACCCCCGCATCCTCCCCCTGCACGATTCGGGAGAGGCCGACGGCTTCCTCTACTACGTGATGCCCTACGCCGAGGGCGGATCGCTGCGGGCGCGGCTCGGCGGGGCGCGGCGGCTGCCGCTCGAAGCCGCGCTCACGATCGGCGACGCCGTCGGGGACGCCCTCACCTACGCCCACCGCATGGGCGTGCTGCACCGCGACATCAAGCCCGAGAACATCCTGTTCGCCGAGGGGCACCCGCTCGTCACCGACTTCGGCATCGCCAAGGCCGTGAGCACGGCCGGTGGCGCGCAGCTCACCCGCACCGGGTTTCCCATCGGGACCCCGGGGTACATGAGCCCCGAGCAGGCGGCGGGGCTGCTGGACGTGGACGAGCGGACGGACGTCTACAGCCTGGCCGCCGTGCTGTACGAGATGCTGACGGGGGAGATTCCCCGCGGCTGGCCGAGCGAAGACGACGTGCGCCGGGGGCGGCTGGCCGCGGCGCCCGCCGCGCACCGCGCGGCGCTCGACGCACTCCCCGGGCACGTCGAGGGTGCGCTGGCGCGGGGCCTGGCGGTGCGGCTCGAGCAGCGGACGCCGACGTGCGCGGCGCTGGTCCGCGAGCTCGCCGATCCCGCGCCGCGGCGCCGCTACGACGAGGCCGCCGTGCGCGACCTCGTGCGGCGCGCCTCGGAGCTCGAAGCGCAGGCGCCGACGATCGACGGGTCGATGACGATCGGGGGTATCGAGCGCCTGGCCGCCGAGGCGGGCATCGACCCCGCCCGGGTGCGGGAAGCGGCGTCCGTCGCGACGCGCTCGGCGGCGCCGCCGATGTCCGAGCGCCATCCGGTGTGGAGCCGCATCATCGGCGGGCCGACGCGGCTCATCATCGAGCGAGTGGTGCCGGGCGAGGTGCCGGAATCCGAGTTGCCGTTGTTCGTGGACGAGATCCGCCAGACGCTGGGCGACGTGGGGATGGTCGGCGCGCTGGGCCGCTCGCTGACATGGACGGCGGCGCGGGGCGCGTCCGAAACGCGGCACCTGAGCGTCGCGATCACGGTGCGTGCCGGACAGACCCGCATTCACATTTCGGACAGCCTGGGCGACCTGAAAGCCGGCCTGTTCGGCGGCCTGCTCGGCGGGCTGGGGGGCGGGGGGCTGGGGCCGATCATCGCCGGCGTGATCGAGGGGCTCAAGGCGCCCGCGCTGCTGATCGCCGTCATTCCCCTCTGGATCGCGACCGTCTACGCGGGCACGCGCACGACGTTCCACTACACGGCGAAAGCGCGGCGCGCCAAGCTCGCGGGGCTCGCCGACCGGCTGGCCGACCTGGCGCGCGAGCTGGTACCGGCCGCGCTGCGGCGCTAGGCGCGCCCGCTTGACGGCGGGCCGCGCGCCGAACACGTTCTCCCGCCTCCGACCCCCGTTCCCTCACGCGCGAGGTCAGCCATGGGAAAGATCAACGTATCGCGGATCATCGTCGGCGGACTGGCGGCAGGCCTGGTCCTCAACCTCTTCGACTTCGTCCTGTACGGTGTCGTGCTGCGGGACGACATGGCGGCGGCGATGGCGGCCATCGGGAAGAACATGGAATCGCAGCCCATCTGGCTGTACGTGCTGCTCGATTTCGCGTGGGGCATGTGGATCGTGTGGCTGTACGCCATGATCCGGCCGCGCTTCGGTCCGGGACCGCGCACCGCGGTGTACGCCGGGCTGTTCGTGTGGGTGGGGCTCGGCGTGCTGCACGGGATCGGCGAGGCCCCGATGGGCATCTTTGCGACGCGCCTCTGGGTGATCATGGGCGCGGTCTACCTCGTGGCCGGAATACTCGCGGCTTTGGCGGGAGCGAAACTCTACCAGGAGGCGTAGGCCGTCCCGCCGGCGCGGCACGCCACCCGGACGCCAGCGCCGGCGTTTCGGACACGCACTATCCATGTCCGCTCAATCGGAGCACCGCCTGTCGTTCCACGGCACCGGCGGAGCCCTGTTCGGCATTCACATCGTCACCGTGCTGCTGTCGATCGTCACCCTGGGCATCTACTCGTTCTGGGGCCGCACCAAAGTCCGGCAGTACCTCTGGAGTCAGACGGAGTTCGCGGGCGATCGCTTCGCGTACCACGGCACCGGCGGCGAGCTGTTCCGCGGCTACCTCAAGGCCATGGGCATCATCCTCCTGCTGTACCTCGTGACCCTCGCGCTCGTGCCGCTGGTGTTCCGGCCGGTCCTGGGAGATGCCGGCGGCGCGATCCTCGGCGTGGCCCTCCTGGTCGCGGGATTCATGGTCCTGATTCCGGCCGCGCTCGTCGGCGCCCGGCGCTATCGGTCGAGCCGGACGTCGTGGCGCGGCATTCGGTTCGGATTCGCCGGGAAGGTCGGAGAATTCGTGAAGCTGTACGTGGGCGGCGGGCTCCTCAGCGCCGTGACCCTCACGCTGTACGGCCCGTATTTCCACGCCAACGTGCGTCGCTTCAACGTGACCAACACGCGCTTCGGGACCGCCGCCCCTGCTTTCGACGGACAGGGAGCGGACCTGTTCCGGCGCTACCTGCTCGCCCTGCTTCTCACGATCCCGACCATCGGCCTCTACTGGTTCTGGTACGCGGCGGAGCGCGAGCGGTACTACTGGTCGCACACGCACGTCGAGGGCGCCACGTTCCGCGCGACGATGACCGGCGGTGGCCTCCTCGGACTCGCCGCGCTGAGCGTGCTGCTGCTCGTGGTCACGCTCGGGTTGGGCCTGCCGTGGGTCATCGTCCGGGTCCAGCGGTACCTGTGCGAGACGCTCGTCCTGGAGGGGGCCCTCGACCTCGCCGGCATCGAGCAGCGTGCGCAGGCAGCCTCGGCGACCGGCGAGGGACTGTCCACCGCGCTGGACATCGACGGCTTCGACGCCGGGTTCGGCGTCTAGCGAGGACCGGCCCCACAGGCCCGAGATGCGGACCACCTGGCCGGGGTTCTACTTCAGCGGCCGGACGGCGGCGCGCGAGGCCGTCACGGTCACGATCACCCCGACGGCGTTACGGCTGGACCGGGAGGGTGGACCATCCGCCTGGTGGCCCCATGCCGAGGTCCGGCTGACCCAGGGGGCCTTCGCGGGCGAGCAGGTGCGGCTCGAGCGCGGCCCCGAGCCGGCCGAAGCAGTGGTCATCGAAGATCGCGCGTTCCTCGACGCGGTGCGGGCGATCGCGCCGTCGGGCCCCGTGGCGGCGTCTTCGGGCCGCGGATGGGGACGCTGGCGCCGGCTCGTCGGGCTCGCCGTCGCGGCCCTCGCCCTGCTCGCCGGGGGCTACTTCTCCGTTCTCCCCGTCGTGGCCGATGCCGTGGCGCGGCGCGTGCCCGTGAGCTGGGAGGAGCAGCTCGGCGACGACGTCGCGGCGCCGCTGGCCGCGGCAGCCGGTGTGTGCGACGACTCCGCCGTGGTCGGCGCGGTGACCGCGATCGTCACACGTCTGTCCACGGCGCTCCCCGAGCAGCGCTACCGCTTCCGCGTGCAGGTGCTGGAGGGACCCCAGGTCAATGCGTTTGCGGTGCCCGGGGGCCGCATCGCCGTCTATCACGGCCTCCTGTCGCGCACCGGCCGGGCGGAAGAGCTCGCCGGCGTCCTCGCGCACGAGATGCAGCACGTCATCCGGCGGCACGGCACCCGCGCCATCCTGCGCGAGATCCCGATCCGCGTGTTCGTGGGGCTGATGGCGGGCGACTTGGTGGGCGTGCGCGAGGCGGCGGGGGCCCTGGGCACGCTGGGCGTGCTGCGCTACGGACGGCGGGACGAGCTGGAGGCCGATCGCGAGGGCCTGGCCCTGGTGACCGCGGCCGGGATCGACCCCGCCGGCATGGTCGCGTTTTTCGACACGCTGGCCGCCGTGGGGGCGGACGTGCCGCGGGGCGTCGCGTACCTCTCCAGCCACCCCGCCACGGCCGAGCGCCGCGCGCGCCTCACGGCACGGGCGGCCGGGGCTCCCGCCGCCACCCGCACCGCCCTCGATCTGGGCGACTGGTCCGCGGTGAAAAACCGTTGTGGCGCCGACCCGGGGCCCCGTGGAATGTGAGCTGCGGGTTACGCTGAGCAGCGGTGAGCGGTGACGACCCGCTCGGCCCACAGCCCACACTCCACTGTTCGTCGCTCCCCGCGCCGTCACGCCGCGCCGATCCGCACGGCCCGCGCGTCGGCGCGCCGCAGGATCCGGCCGGCCGCGGCCTTCTCGAGGCCGAAGATCGCCGTCGCCGCCGCGTCGGCCGCGAGACACGTCGGCGCCTGGACCGTCACGCTGTGCAACGGCGTGAGCCGCGGCGCCGCCGTCGCCGGATCGAGCAGGTGGTGATAGCGGCGCCCCCGGTACCGGAAGAACCGCTCGTAGTCGCCCGACGTCGCGACCGCTCCGTCTTCAAGCTCGAGCGTACCCGCCAGCGCGTCGGGGTCGGCGGGTGAGCGGATGCCGACGCGCCACGGATCGCCATCCGCCGAGCGCCCCAGCGCGTAGAGATCGCCGCCCACGTTGACGAGCCCACCCGTGATGCCCCAGCGGCGCAGCGCGTCCGCCGCGCGGTCGACGCCGTAGCCCTTGGCGATGCCGCCGAGATCGACCGCCGCGTCGGGGTCGGTGAGCCGCACGCGCGAGCGCGGTCCGCGCTCGACGTCGAGTGCACGGTACAGGCGCCGTCCGGCCAGCCGCCGCAGGCCCGCGGCGGGCGGGGGCGCCGTCCGCCGCCCGACGTCCCACAGCGCCGACGCCCGCCCGAGACAGGGATCGAAAGCGCCGTCGCTCGCGACGGCCCAGTCGAGCGCCGCGACGAGGACGTCCGCGGTCGCGGGCGACACGTCCACCGCGTCGCGTCCGGCCAGCTGGTTGGCGCGTCCCACGTCCGAGTCCGCCAGGAACCGGGACATCGCCCGCTCCACCCGCCACAGCTCGTCCAGGGCCGCGTCGATCGCCGCATGGGCGTACACCGGATTGTCGTGCACCACGCCCACGTCGGCCAGCGTGCCCATGAGCGGCACCGCGCGGCGCACCAGCCGCGCGCGGCGTCCACGCGCGAACGGGACGGCGGTCACGACGAAGACGCCGACGCCGAGCGCGAGGAACTGGCGGCGCGACGGCCGGGCCACGGGTGGTCGGTCAGCGAGTGGCATCAGGCGACTCCGGGAGGTCGTAACGACAGGTGCGGCCGCAGGTGCCGTCGCAGGCGGCGCAGCCGATGCGCGGGCGGCGGCCGCGATGGAGCAACCCAAAGACGGCGAACAGCGCCGCGGCCGCGAGGACGCCGATCAGCGCGTTCATTCGCCGCTCAGCAGTCCGGCGAAGCCCATGAACGCGAGCGACAGGCCGCCCGCGATGATCAGCACCAGCGCCATGCCGCGCGCCACCGCGGGCACGTCGGACAGCTCGGTGCGTCTCGCGGATGGACGCCATGAGGACGAGCGCCAGCGTGAGGCCGACGCCCGCACCGACGGCGAAGACGAGCCCTTCCACGAGGCCGTAGCCCCGGTTCGTCTGGAAGATGGCCAGACCCAGGATCGGCGCAGTTCGTGGTGATCAGCGGCAGGTAGATGCCGAGCTGCGCGGAACAGCGCGGGGCTCAGCTTCTTGATCACCATCTCGACGATCTGCACCAGCGAGGCGATCACGACGATGAACGAGATGAGCCGGAGGTAGGGCGCGTGCGGCAGCACGAAGGTGTTGAGCGACCCACACGCAGAGCGACGTGATCGACGAGCACGAAGATGTTCGGCCAGCGCCCATGCCGCAGCGCGGTCTCCACCCGCGCCGACACGCCCATGAACGGGCAGAGGCCGAGGAAGAGCATCAGCGTGAAGTTGTTGATCACCATCGCCGAGACGAGGATCCAGACCAGCTCGCCCATCATGCCGCCCTCCGGACGTCGGCGCGGTCGGGCCGCGCCCGCGCGGCGCGCGTCCGCCGCTCCGACCACCAGTTGAGCGCGAGCGAGCCACAGCCCCAGCGTGAGGAACCCGCCCGGCGGCAGGATCATGATGACCCACGGCTCGAACGCCGGACCCAAGATGCTCACCCCCAGGAGCGTGCCGTTGCCCAGCAGCTCGCGCACGGCGCCCATCATCAGCAGGGCGATGATGAAGCCGACGCTCGTGCCGACCGCATCGAGGATCGCCCGGCCGACCGGCTGCCGCGACGCGAACGCCTCCTGGCGGCCGAGGATCATGCAGTTCACCACGATCAGCGCGACGAACGCGCCCAGCGCCTTGTGGACGTCGGGCACGACGGCCTCGAGCACCATGTCGGCGATCGTGACGAACGTCGCGATGATCAGGATGTAGGTCGAGATGCGCACCTCGCCCGGGATGCGCCGGCGCAGCAGCGAGACGAGCACGCTCGAGCCGATGAGCACGAAGAACGTCGCCAGCCCCATGGCGAGCGTGTTGGCGACGGTGTTCGTGACGGCGAGCGTCGGGCACAGCCCCAGCATCTGCACGAGCACGGGGTTCTCGCGCCAGACGCCGCGGCGCAGGTCGTGGAGGCCGGTGGCGACCGTGGCGGCGGTCACGGCCGCGCCTCCGCCAGCCAGGCCCGGATCATCGGGTCCCGGCGCTCGAGCGCGTGGTTGATGATCCGGATCACGGCCCGCGACGAGATCGTCGCCCCGGTGATCATGTCGACCTCGGCCGCGGCGCCGGTGGCCCGGTCGGGCTTCACGCCGACGAGCGGCGTGGCGGCGCCGGCGAACTGGCCCACGAAGCCCGTGTCCTTCTCGATCTTGTCGCCGAGCCCCGGCGTCTCCTTGTTCTCGAGCACCTTCATCCCCAGCACGCGCCGGTCTCCCGGGTCGTACCCGAAGATGAGCCGCACCACGTCCTGGAACCCGGGCTCCGCGGCGACGATCGCGAACCCCGTGCGGCGCCCGTCCGCCGCGTAGCCGACGTACACCTGCTCGCGCCCCGCGGTCGGCCCGCGGGCGCCTCGCCGCCGCAGCGCGCCGTCCACCACGTACAGCGTGTCGAACCGCGCCGGCGCGCGCAGCACCTCGCTCACCGCCGCGCGCAGCCGCTCGGCCTTGTTGCGCTGGATCGTGGGCTGGGTGAGCGACCAGACGACGACGATCAGCAGCCCCGCCACCGCGCCCCCGACGCCGAGCGTCGCGACCAGCCGCCAGGCCGCGACCTCCGGCACAGCGGGGGGCGGAGCGGCGTGGGCGTGCGGCGCGCTCATGCGGGCGCTCGGCGCCCGCGTGCCGAACACGCGCGGCTGCGTGGCGCGGTTGATGAACGGCACGAGCGCGTTCATGAGCAGGATCGCGTACATCACGCCCTCGGCGAGGCCGCCCCAGACGCGGATCACGCACCACCAGCACGCCGATGCCGACGCCGAAGATCCAGCGCCCCGCGTTCGTCACGGGCGAGGTGACCAGGTCGGTCGCCATGTAGACGGCGCCGAGCATCAGGCCGCCGGAGAACAGCATGAACAGCGGGTCGCGGGTAGCGCGCGGCGTCGAGCCCGTGGAGGCCCGCCGGAGCACGCGCCGACGACGAGCGAAGATGCTCGCCGGGAATCCGCCAGTTCAGGTAGTTGCGCCAGCGCGAGGTAGCGCGCCGCAGAGCAGGATCAGCGAGACCCGCGGTCTCGCCGAGCGAGCCCGCCGGTGGACCCGAGCACCAGGTCCGACAGGTCGGTCGCCCTGCCGCTCGAACTTCCACAGGCCGAGCGGCGTGGCCGCGGTCACCACGTCCACCGCCCGCGGCGCCATGAGGGGCAGCGCGAAGTTGTCGCCGCGCAGCTGCCACCACGCCGTCCCGAGCGCCGGCCACGTCGTGAGCGCGACCGGGAAGGCCGCCTGCAGGAAGGCGCGGCCCAGCAGCGCCGGGTTGAAGACGTTCTGCCCGAGGCCGCCGAAGATGAGCTTGCCGAAGCCGATGCCGAAGGCGCCGCCGAGCGAACGCCATCCACAGCGGGAGCCCGGCCGGCAGGCGTCAGCCCGAGCAGCAGCCCGGTGATCACGGCCGAGCCGTCGCCGCAGCGATCCCGCGGCGCCGAACAGCGCGCTCGGTGACGACGCACCCCGCCACGGTCGGCGGCGAGCACGAGCAGCGCGCTCGGCCCGAAGTAGTAGATCGCCGCGGCGATCGACCGGCACCAGGCTGCCGACCACGGTCCACATGATCCGCGGCGTCGTGTCCGCGACCGGCCAGGTGCGGCGACGCGGTGATCAGCAGCCGGGGGGTGCTCACGCGGCCGCCGGCCGCCGCTTGAGCTGCGTCTTCGCGAGCGCGAAGAGCTGCGTCAGCGGGATGTTCGACGGACAGACGTAGCGAGCAGCAGCCGCACAGCATGCAGTCGGCCAGGTGGTGGCGCCGCCATCTCGTCGTACCGCTCGGCCAGCGCGAGCTGGCCGAGGAGCTGCGGGTTGAGGAACACGGGGCAGGCGTCGAGGCAGTGGCCGCAGCGGATGCACGGGTAGGACTCGCTGCGCGCTTCACGTCGGCGTCGCGTCAGCACGACGACGCCCGTGGTGCCCTTCATGACCGGCGCGTCGAGGTTCGCCTGCGCGGCGCCCATCATCGGCCCGCCGAAGACGATCTCGCGCGCGTCGTCCGTGAGCCCGCCGCAGGCCGTCGAGCAGGTCCCGCGAGCTTCGTGCCGACGGGCACGATCAGGTTCGCCGGGCTGCCGGACGCCGCGTCCGGTGACGGTGACGATGCGCTCGATCAGCGGCAGGCCCGTCTCGAAGACCTCGGCGATCGTGGCGACGGACGCGACGTTCTGGACGACCACGCCCGACGTGCATGCGGCAGCTTGCCCGACGGCACCTCGCGGCCGAGCAGCGGCCTTGATCAGCATCTTCTCGGCGCCCTGCGGATACTTCACCGTCAGCGGCAGCACGGTGACGTCGAGGTCGTCCGGCAGCGTCGCGCGCAGCGCCGCGATGGCATCGGGCTTGTTCCGCTCGATGCCGATCATCGCGCGCTGCCACGCCGAGGCAGCGCATCATGATGCGGATGCCGAGGTGCACGCGCTCGGGGTACTCGACCATCGTGCGGTGGTCGGTCGTGAGGTAGGGCTCGCACTCGCAGCCGTTGACGACGATGGTGTCGATCGCGGCGTCCTCGGGCGGCGACGAGCTTCACGTGCGTCGGGAACGCGGCGCCGCCCAGGCCCGACGACCCCCGCCTGCTGCACCGCCGCGACGATCTGCTTCGGCCGAGAGCCCTGCCAGTCGGGGATCGATCCGCGGCCGCGGCGACCTGGGCCGAGTGCGGCGTCGACCGCGATGCGCACCGCCGGCTCGTAGGTGCCGTCGGGGTGCGGCCACGAGCCCGATGCCCGCCACGCGTGCCGGCGGCCGAGGCGTGGATCGGCGACGGAGACGCAGCCGTCGGCCTCGGCGACCTTGTCGCCGCGCTCGACGCGGTCGCCCGCCTGCACGATCGGCGTCGCCGGCTTGCCGGCGTGCTGGCGGAGCGGGCAGCACGACCTCGTCGCGGGAACGGCAGCCGCCGGATCGGCGAGCTGCGCGGTCAGCTCCTTGTGCTCCGGCGGGTGGACGCCGTGGCGGAACTGCAGGCGGACTCGGTCATCGCGTCCGGTCTCAGTTGAAGGGCTCGGCGCGCTTGATCCACTTGTCGAGGTCCTTCTCCTTCGGGTTGAGCGGCGTGCCCGGGGTGGATGATCCTGACCGGGCACTTCTCGGCCGCCATGACGAGCTCGCTTGAACGTGCCGGCCCGCGGGTCCTTGATGTACGCCTGCTTCTTGCTCGTTGTAGGCGAACATCTTGCGGTTCAGGTTGGTGCACTCGTTGCAGGTCGTGCAGCGCGCCGACTCGATGTACGGCTCCATCGCGAGCTCGCCGTCCTCCGTCCTCGGCGACCGGCCGCCGGCGCCGCGGCGGCGGCGCTGGCCGGCGGCCGCCGCGGCCGCGGCCGCGGCGGCCGTCCGGCACGGCGCCGCCGGCACGTCGAACCGGCTCGAGGCCGCGGCAGTCGGCATCGACTGGACGCTCGGCCAGCAGGTCGGCGACGGTCTGCTGTGCCGTTGCCGGCGCGGAGCGAGGCCCTCGGCCAGCCGCCGCGCGACGAGCGCGGGTAGCGCGCCCGCAGGTCGGCGAGCTTCGCCTCGTACTCGGCCCGGAGCGCTCGAGCCTGCGTCGAACTCGCCTCCAGCTCCGCCTCGACGAGGTCGTGCACGGCGCCGGCGCCTCGAGGCCCGCCAGCTGCTTCAGCTGGTGCCAGCACGTCGAGCCGCTCCTCGGCCAGGCGCACGATCTCGTCGGCGACGCAGCGACGCTCCGAGCTCGCCGCTCGGCGTCGAGCGTGTAGATGAACGGCGTCTCGTCCCTCCCGCTCCGCCGGCGCGAGCGGCCAGGTACTCGTGGAACGGCACCAGCTCGTCCGCCGGCGCGTCGGCCGGCACCGCCGTGAAGTGCTTGCTTGAAGCGCGCCTCGGTGGCCGCCCAGTCGGCGATCGTGAGCGGCAGCGTCGATGCGTCGCGCTCGTCGCCGTCCTCGTCCACGTAGTCGAGCTCGTACGTCGGCCAGATCGTCGTCGAGCGCCGGGTTGCCGTCGAGGCTCAGGCGCTCGGCGAGCGAGTCGCCCCCGTCCGGGATCGTAGACCAGGAGCGGGAAGGCGCGGCTCTCGAGCGCGAGCTTCGCGGCGTCGCGGCGGCCGAGTCGTCGGCCAGGCCGTGCTCCGGCGGGCACGGGCAGTGGAGCGACGAACACGCGCCGGGCGCCGCGACTGGAGGCCCGCGCAGCACGCCGCCGAGCAGGTGCGACGGCAGCGGCCTGCGACGACTGGAGCACGAAGACGTCGCGGTGCGCCATGGCGATGAGCGCCAGCTCCTTGCGCATCTCCTCCTTGCCGTGCTGCGCCTTGCCGTACGCCGCCATGTCGGACACCTGGCCGGTGAAGCCGCTGGTGCACGCCTGGCCGCCGGTGTTCGAGTAGACCTGCGTGTCGAGCACGACCACGCGCACCGGCTTGCCCGACGCCAGCAGGCGCGACAGGTTCTGGAAGCCGATGTCGAGCATGGCGCCGTCGCCGCCCGACGGCGAAGATCGGCGGGCAGAGCGGGAACTCCTCGTCCGTGAACTGCTGCCAGTCGAACTGCGCGAAGAACGGCTCGTGCTCCGCCGGATCGTACTGCGTCCGTCGAGCTCCAGCTCGGCGCGGCGCACCGTCGACGAAGCCGTCGGCCATCTTCCGCATGTGGCCCTCGAAGATGCCGATGGCGATCGACGGCGCGTCCTGGAAGAGGTGGTTGACCCAGGGGAACGGGTACGGGTTGTAGGGATACGTGCTGCCCCACACCGACGAGCAGCCCGGTGGAGTTCGCGATGCCCAGCGTGCGCGCGGCCCTGGCCGCTCGGGCCCCTCGGTGTAGCGCCAGCGCAGGTCCTTCAGGTCGCCGATCATCCGCGCGATGCGGCTCGACGTGCGCCTGCTTCTCCGTCGTCGAGCGGCACGTCGCACGCTGCCCGTCGGCCGCCGGCCGACGCGCGTCGAGGTCGGCGTCGGCCGCGAGGAGCTCGCGGGCCTTCTCGTCGAGCCGCGCGATCAGGTCGTCGAGCCGCGCGACGTAGCGTCTGCGACGCGCGGCAGCATCAGCGCGTTGACGGCGGACAGCGACGAGGTGGACGACGGTCTTCTCGCCGCAGCCCATGCAGGCGCCGTCGCCGCCCACCATGGAGCGGTAGTTGTCCTTCTTGAGGAGCAGCGACGAGCAGGACGCCGATCCCCTCGTCGAGGTGCGCGATGTTGACGTAGCGGTCGTCGGTGTCGGGCAGGCTGCTCCCAGAGCTCCCAGTTGCGGCGCAGGTCGCTCGACGACCTCGTCGTCCTGCTTGACGGTGACGAGCGCGCCGTCGGGGCAGACCTCGACGCAGATGTTGCAGCCCTTGCAGGCCTCCGGGTTGACCGTGATCGAGAGCAGGCCGCCCGCGCCCTTCTCCTGCGCCTCCGGCACGTCGAAGAACGGCGCCGTCTTGGCGAGCGGGAAGTCGGCCAGCGACCGCGTGCGACGGCGCCGAACTCGTCGTCCGAGCGGCCGCGCGGCGCTCGGGATCGGCGTCCAGCTTCGCCGACCACGCTCTCGTACGCGTCGTTCAGCGACGTCGGCGAAGGTCGTGAACGGCGTGCCGCGCATGATGCGTGCGCGCACTCGCGGCCCGAGGTGCTTCACGATCTGCCGCAGCCGGTCGAGCGGCTGGCCGTTGGCGGCGGTGCGGATCGCCGCGCTCGAGCACCTCCTCGACCGTGTTCACGAGGCCGGGGATCGCCGCGTCCGGGCACTGGGTCCAGCACTGGCCGCAGCCCGTGCACTTCTCGGGGACGAACTCCGGCACCTCGAAGCGCATGTCGGTCATGTCGCGGATCGATGCTGGTCGCCGCCGGAATGGCGCTGATCGCCGCGAACGGATCGGCGATGCCGTCCTCGCCCGTCTTGTAGAGGTGGCAGACCTGCTCCCAGAACCGGCCCGGGTTGCCGATGCCCGGGCTGCGCGCGCGACTGCCGTCGAGCACGGCGGGCATGCGCGGCGCGGCCGCCGCCTCCGCGGCGCCTCGCCGTCGAGCGTCGCCGTGATCCAGCGGCCCGGACCTCGTCGAAGCCGCGCCGGATCACGCGCAGGTTGTCCTCCACGACCCGCTCGCCGAGGTGGCCGAACTTCTTCTCGAGCTGCGCGCGCGATGCCCTCGAACAGCGCGCTCCTCGTCCAGCCCGTCGCGCTCCATGCAGCGGCGACGACGCGGAAGAACGCGCCCATGAACGCCGCGCCCTGCATGCGGTAGCGCAGCTCGGCGTCGCGACGCCTCGTCCGGCGCGATCGCGAACGCGTCGAGCGTGTACAGACCGGATGCTTCCGCTCGCGGATGTCGCGCTGCGCGCTCCGGCGGCAGCGAGCTCCAGAGCGTCCTCCGCGCCGCCGGTCGCTCTGGATGACGAACACGCCGTCCTCCGCGCAGCCCGGCGAGCGGGTTCGAGTGGCGGAACACGTTCGGGTCGGGCGAGAGCACCACGTTCACGTGCTTGCAGCTCGCAGTTGAGCCGGATCGGCTCGTGCGCCAGCGTCGCGTAGAACGTCGTCGGCTGGCCCTTCTTCTCCGAGCCGTACTTCGGGTTGGCCTTGATGTAGAGGCCGAGCAGCTCCGCCGCGGTCATGCGCCAGGTTCTTGCCCATGGTGATGGCGCCCCAGCCGCCCACGGAGTGGATGCGGAGCGAGGTCGCGCCCTCGGGCAGCAGGTTGACGTCCGCCGCCGGGCTCGAGCGCGAGGTCGCGCGAGGTGCGGGTAGGCCTCGAGCAGCTTCTCCTGCCAGATCTGGAGCTTGGGCAGCCGCGTGCCCTTCCGGACGAAGTCGATGCCGAGGTAGAACTGCCGGCGCCGCGTGCCGCCGGCGAGCATGTTCTCGACCGCGGCGACGAGGTCGCCGGGCTGGAGGTCGCGGCTGCCGAGGCCGAAGCACCCGGAGTAGAAGTCGGGCACGTCCTCGGGCCGGCAGGCGGCGAGCCCGGGTGCGGGCGGCGTCGCCGCTGGCGCGCGGCCGTTCTCGAGCGCCTTGCCCATCGCGGCGCGGATCTCCCGCAGCAGCGGCGGGTCGACGGCCAGCGGCTGGTCGACCCGCTCGAGCACCGTCACGCCCTTCTTGCCCTGCAGCAGGTGCGTGATCAGGTCGGCCGGGAACGGCCGGAACATCGTCACGTTGAGCACGCCGACCTTGAGGCCGCGCGTCTCGCGCAGGTGGTCGGCCACCGCCTCGGCGTTCGAGACGACCGAGCCCTGGCCGACGATCACGTACTCGGCGTCGTCGAGCCGGTAGCCCATGGCGCGCGCGTAGCGGCGGCCGGTGAGCGCCGCGTACTCCGTCGAAGGCCTGGTCGGTCGAGCTCGGCGACGTGGTCGAAGTAGAACGGCCGCTGCGCCGCGACGCCCTGCGCGTAGCTGTCCTGGTTCTGGACCGACGCCGAGCATCGCCGGGTAGTCGAGGTCGAACATCTCGGGGATGCGCCGGCGCTTCTCGCCGAACACCAGCCGCTGGGCCGGCGTCGGCGAGTCGATGATGTCGGCCGGGTCGCCGAGGTACTCCCGCACGAGCTCGCGCTCCGGCAGCCGCATCGACTCGATCACGTGGCTCGTGAGGAACCCGTCCTGCGCGCAGACGCCGGGGTTGAGCGACAGCTCGGCGATGCGGTGCGCGATGAGGTTGAGGTCGGCCGCCTCCTGCACGTCCTTGGCGAAGAGCTGGAAGAAGCCGGTGTCGTCGACCGCGTGGTAGTCGTCGTGGCCGGCGTGCACGTTGAGCGCGTGCTTGGTCATCGCGCGGCACGCCATGTTGAGCACGTAGGTCAGGCGCTTGCCGACGGCCGCGTAGAGCGACTCGTGCATGTAGGCGATGCCCTGGCCGCTCGAGAAGTTGGTGGCGCGCAGGCCGATCATGCTCATGCCGGCGGTCACCGCGGCGGCCGCGTGCTCGCCCTCGGGCTCGAAGAAGAGGAGCCGGCGGCCGTTGACGTTGGTGCTTGCCCGGCCGCCACCGCCGCGGCCCAGCCCTCGCCCATCTGCGTGGACGGCGTGATCGGGTAGGCGCCCGCCGCCTCGCTGGCCGGCCGTCTCCATCTCGACGACGGCGCCGCTGCCGTCGATCGGCCGTCGCGCATGCCCGGGTACTTGGGCGCTGGCGCCGTCGGTCGTCCGTCGTTCTGTGGACGGATCATGCATGCCAGCTCCCTCCGGCAGTCGCGGGCGTCGGCGCGAACTGCGCGCCCTCCACCCAGACGATCGCGCCCGTGGGGCAGCGCTGCGATCGCCGTCGGGCTCGCCAGCTCGTTCTTGTCGTAGTCGATCACCGCCAGGCCGTCGCTGCATCTCGATCAGGCCGGGCGCGGCGTCCGTCGACGCACCGGCCGCAGGCCGTGCAGGCCACCCGGCAGACCGCCTCGGCCGCGTCGCCCTCGAGCAGGCTCTTGCACTGCACGATGAGCTTGCTGCTCGAGCGGCATGAGCGCGAACAGGTCCTTGCGGGCAGGCCTCGACGCAGTCGCCGCACGCCGTGCAGCGCGTCGGGGATCGACGACCGGGCAGCGCCGTCGGCGTTCATCGTGATGGCGTCGAAGTCGCAGGCCACGCTCGCAGTCGGCGAGGCCGAGGCAGCCCCAGGCGCAGCGCCTTGCCGCCGCCCGCGACCGCCGCCGCCGCCGCGCAGGTCGCGAGCCCGCGGTAGTCGGCCTGCTGCAGCGCCACGTCCGAGCCGCCCGCGCACAGCAGCCGCGCCACGCGCTTGTCGGCCTCGCCCGCCTCGACGCCGAGCAGCGTCGCCACGTCCGCGACCTCGTCCGCGCCCATCACGGTGCAGCCCGCCGGCTGGATGCCGCCCGCCACGAGCAGCTCGGCGAACGCGCGGCAACCCGCCTGGCCGCAGGCGCCGCAGTTGGCGCCCGGCAGCATCGCGGCCACGGCGTCGATCCGCGGATCCTCCCACACCTGGAACTTCCGGTGCGCGAGCGCGATGAGGCCGGCGAAGGCGAGCCCGACGCCCCCGAGGATCGCGACCGAGCCGAGGACGGCGCCCGGGGTCATGGCCGCCGCTCATCCGAGCCCGGTCAGGTCGGCCTGCGCGAGGAGCCAGGCGGCGAGCGCGATCCGCGGCTCGGCCGGGGATGCGGCGGCCTGCGCCCCGGCGGCGGGAGCCGGCATGGCCGCCGGCGCCGCGGTCCCGGCCCCGCGGGCGGCGTCGCCAGCTCGCGCAGCTGCCGCAGCTCCTCGGCCTGCTGCGCCGCGCTCAGGCCGCCCAGCGCGCGGCGCGGCGCGTGCCTCGGGCACGAGATCGAGGCTCGACCCGGTCAGCGAGCCGGGGCCCCGCTCCCGGATCGTGCACGAACCGCGCGGCCGCCGTCCGGGCACGAGCGCGGCGACCCCCGGGCCGTCCCACGCCGGCAAGGCGGTCGAGCCCCGTGCCGTCGCCGGTCTGGAGGACGAACGTGCCCGGCGTGATCGAGCCGCACGAGCGGCGCCGGCGGCGCGGCGCCGCGCACGACGAGCACGAGTCTTCTGCGCGCCGTCGAGGAACTCCGCCAGCGCCTCGGCGCGCAGGTCCGCGCCGTCCACCGCGACCACGAGCGGCGGCGCGAGCCGCCGCTCGCCGCGGCTCCACCGCGCGAACGGGAACGCGTCGAGCGCCGGCAGCGGTCGTCCGCCGCCGAGCCGCCCGCCCGGGCCAGCTCGAACGCCGCGCGCGGCGCCGAACGCCCGCCCGATCCCCGCCAGCGCCGCGGCCACGGCCGCGCGCAGGTCGCCGCCCGGCGGCACGTCCACGACGGCCACCTCAGCGTCGCCCCGGCCCGCCGCGGCGAGCGTGGCCAGCGCGCTCGGTCGATGGCCGCCGCCGCCGCGGTGTCGAGCGGCATCCCGTGGCACCAGCACGTCGGCGAGCCGCTCCACGTCGATCCGACCGGCCGCGAACGCGCCGAGCTCGGCGGCGAGGCGCCCGGCGCGTCCGTTCGGCTCGGCGCCGCGCCGCTGCTGCTGGAACGCGCGGACCTGCTCCGACCGTCGCCGCCAGCGCCGAGCGGAACGCGTCCTCGAGCGGCCGCGAGCGCGGCGCGGGCGCTGCCGATCCGCTCGTCAGACGGCATAGCGGTCGAGCTCCTCGTTCAGGAGCCCGATCTTCTCCTCGGCGGTCTGGGCCGGGACGGCGCGCAGTCTCCTCGTACACGGGCACCTGCTCGTTGCGGTAGAAGAGGCCGAGGCGCAGCCGCTCGGCGGCCTCGGCCAGCTGGCGCGCGGCGTCGAGGTCGGACGGGTCGTGGGCGCGGTGGTTCTTGTAGATCGCGCTCGACGTCGGGGTCGTGGATCCCGTCGGGGTGCACGAGGAGCTCGATCGCGTCGCGGGTCGCGCAGCGCCGCCTCGAACAGCTGGTCGGTGTACTGCGGGCAGCGCTGCAGGATGCGCACGAACGAGAAGCCCTGGTGGCGGTACGCCGCCTGGAGCGTCGCGAAGAGGTGCGCCGGCACCCAGTCGCGCCGTCTGCGCCACGAACGAGGCGTTGGTGACGCCGAGCGTGGCGGCGAGCGGGTTCAGGGCCGGCAGGTACGCGCCGCGCGGCTGCGTGTTGCTCGGCGAGGCCCTGCGGCGTCGTCGGCGACGTCTGGTTCTTCGTCAGGCCGTAGATGTTGTTGTCGAGCATCATCGCGACCATGTCCACGTTGTAGCGGATCGCGTGGATCCAGTGGGCCGGCGCCGATCGAGCAGCAGTCGCCGTCGCCCATGACGACGAACACGTCCAGGTCGGGCCGGCGCAGCTTGACGCCCGTGGCGACGGGCAGCGCGCGACCGTGGAGGCCGTGGAAGCCGTAGGTGCTTCATGTAGTGCGGGAAGCGGCTCGAGCAGCCGATCCCCGACACGAAGACGGTCCGCTCGGGCGGCAGCTGCTCCGCCTCGAGCAGGCGCTGGACGGCGGTGAGGATGGCGTGGTCGCCGCAGCCCGGGCACCAGCGCGCCACGGCGCCCTCGTAGTCGTCCATGCTCGCAGCCGCGATCCTCGTCCGCCGCGCAGCCCAGCAGCGAACAGCCATGCTCGATCACGATTCGCCTCCCTTGCGCCAGTGCCGCGCGCATCGCCTCGAGGATGCTGCCCGGGCCGCAGCGGCTCGCCGGGCACCCGGGTCCAGCAGTCCACGTCGACCAGCGTCTGGGCGCGCAGCAGCCACGCGAGCTGGCCGCGACGGCGGTTCTCGTCGGTGATGAACGGGTCCTGCGGATCGTCGCTGTAGTTGATCTCGACCGTCATCACCTGCCGGAAGCGCCGGAAGATCTCCTTCAGCCCCGGCTCGAGCGGCGACAGGAACCGCAGGTGGAGCGAGGAGACCGACAGGCCCTCGGCGCGCGCGCGGTCGACCGCCTCCTCGATGGCGCCCTGCGTGCTGCCCCAGCCCGACGACCAGCAGGTCGCCCGTCTCGGCGCCCTGCACCGTCGGCGGGCTGCAGCGTGTGCTGGAACACCGCGAGCTTGCGGCTGCGCATCGACGCAGCCGCGCTCGTGCACGTCGGGGCGTAGGCGACCTTGCTGCGCTCGTCGTGCGACAGCCCGGTCGCCGTGAACATCCCGCCGGGCTGCCCGGGGATCGAGCGGCGTCGAGAGCCCGGTCTCGGCGTCCCAGTCGTACGGCCGCAAGCCCTCCGGCACGCGCGCTGAGGTCCGGCGGCCTCGCCTGCCAGTCGCCGGTCGAGCGTCGGGCGCGGGAACGGCTGCACGCCGGTGGCGAGGTTCGCGTCCGACAGCACGATCACCGACGCAGCGGAACGTCTCGGCGATCCGGCGCGCGGTGATCATGCACGTGGAAGCACTCCTCGATGGTGGCCGGCGCGATCACGACCTTGGGCGCGTCGCCCGGCTGGCCGAACAGGACCGCCAGCAGGTCGGACTGCTCGACCTTGGTCGGCAGCCCGGTGCTCGGCCCGCCCCGCTGCACGTCCACGAGGACGAGCGGCATCTCGGTCATGACCGCCAGGCCGAGGAACTCGGTCTTGAGCGCGAGGCCCGGGACCCGAGGTGATCGTGAACGCGACCTTGCCCGCGTAGGAGGCGCCGATCGCGACGCCGACGGCCGCGATCTCGTCCTCGGCCTGGTGGACGACGCCGCCGAACTTCTCGAAGATCTCGCCCAGGTAGTGCGAGACGGACGTCGCCGGCGTGATCGGGTACATGGCGCACAGCTCCATGCCGGCCGCGATGGCGCCGATGCGCGATCGCCTGGTTGCCGTTCATCACGACCATGCGGCTCGGCCGGCGCCTCGATCGGCACCTCGATCCGGAAGTCGAGGTTCGCCTCGGCCCACTGCCAGCCGAGGTCGAGCAGCGCGACGTTCGCCTCGTACGACTTCCTGGGACTTCTTGCGGAACTCGTGCGCGATCACGTCGCGGATCTTGGCCAGGTCGCGGTCGTAGATCCACGCGAGCAGGCCGAGCGCGAACATGTTCTTGCCGCGTCGCGGCGTTGTCGACGACCGTGAGGCACTGCTCCTCCATCGGGACCCGCACGATACCGGTAGCCATGGCCGTCCAGCTCCTCCATCGCCGCCGCCCACGCGCGCCGGATGTCTTCGTCGTCGTGCGTGCTCCCACATGTTCTCGATCAGGATGATCGCGTCGTCGCGCCAGCGCGCCGAGCCGGTGCCGGGCGAGCAGCACCTGCTCGTTGAACGCGACGACCAGGTCGGCCTCGTCGCCCCAGTTGGTGACCGGGTCGGTGCCGATGCCGGATCGCGGATGCCCTGACGCGCTGCGGTGGCGTGCGCGGCGGCGGCTGGATCTCGGCCGGGATGATCTCGACGGTCCAGACGCCGTTGCCCATCTTGGCGGACACCCGGCCGAAGATCTGGCCGCACTTCTGGGCGCCTTCGCCGGAGTCGGAGACGATCTCGACGGTGTGCCGTGGCACGCGGGTGATCGACGCCCGCGCGGCCGCCCGGGCGCCGGCGGGGTCGGCGGAAGACCGCGTACCCGAAATGGGAGCGACCGTCATCGCCTCTCCTTCGGTCGGACGGTGAGTCGCCGTGGTAATTGCGTGTGACGGGAGGGAAGTCCGGCGGGTGGGGACCCGTCGTGCCTTCGCTCACCGCTGCTCACCATGGTGTTTAGGGAAGCCCGGCCCAACCGCGGCTAAAGACTGCATGAAGGTTTCTTGCGGGACGGGAATTGCCACCGGCAGGCGGTTATCGTCCGGCACCGCCAACCGGAACGCCCGCCGTGTCGCACACGCTCTTCGCGATGAACCCCCTGTGGCTCTCGTCGGGGATTCTCGTGCTGACCTACGCCGTGATCACGACGGAGCGCCTCAACCGGGCAATCGTCGCCGGCGTCGGTGCCTGCCTGATGATCGCCACCGGCGTGATCGACCAGGAAACGGCCATCGGCGGGGTGGACTTCAACACCATCATGCTGCTGGCCGGCATGATGCTCATCGTGGGGGTGAGCCGGCGCTCCGGCATGTTCCAGTTCATGGCGATCTGGACGGTGCACCGGGCGCGCGGCCGCCCCGCCGGGATCCTCTTCGGCCTCGCCGTGGCGACCGCCCTGATGTCCGCGCTGCTCGACAACGTCACGACCATCCTGCTCGTCGTACCGGTCACCCTCGCCGTGGCCCGCGAGCTGCGCGTCGCGCCCTATCCGTTTCTCGTCGCCGAGGTGCTGGCCTCGAACATCGGGGGCACGGCGACGCTGATCGGCGACCCGCCCAACATCCTGATCGGCTCGCAGGTGGGCCTCAGCTTCAACCAGTTCGTCACCAACCTCGGGCCGGTCGTGCTCGTCATTCTGCTGGTCACGACGGCGCTGCTGCATCTGCGGTGGGGCCGCGCGCTCGCGACCGATGAGGAGCACCGCCAGCGCGTGCTCGCGATGAACCCCCAGGCCGCGATCACGGACCCGCTGCTCCTGCGCCAGTCGCTCGGCGTGCTCGCCGCGGTGGTCGCCGCCTTCGTGCTCGCCCGCGGAAACGGCATCGAGCCCGGCACCATCGCCATGTTCGGCGCCGCCATTCTCGTGCTGCTCGACAACTGGGCCCATCCCGCCCACACGCAGGCCGAGCGGGTCCACCAGGCGTTCGGCGACGTCGAGTGGATCACCCTGTTCTTCTTCATCGGGCTGTTCGTGATCGTGGCGGGCGTGGAGCACGCGGGGCTGCTCGACCTGCTGGGCGCCCGCCTCACCTCCGCCACCCAGGGCAACCTGCTATGGCTGGCGTCGGCGGTGCTGTGGGGGTCCGCGCTCCTGTCCGCGGCGCTCGACAATATCCCGTTCGTCGCCACGATGATCCCGCTGCTGCAGGGCGTGGCGCCGAGTGTCGGCGGCCCGGAGGCCATCGAGCCGCTGTGGTGGGCGCTGTCGCTCGGCGCCTGCCTCGGCGGCAACGCGACGCTCGTGGGGGCGAGCGCGAACCTCACCGCGGCAGGGCTCGCCGAGCGGGACGGGGTGCCGTTCCGGTTCTGGACCTACACGCGCAGCGCGCTGTCGCTGACGTTCGTCAGCATCCTGATCGCGCACATCTATCTGCTCGTGCGCTACCTGTGACCGCCTAGCGCCGCCGCGGGTCGCCCGCGAAGCGCCAGCTCGCGGCATGGTCGCGCGTCAACGCCTGCCCCGTGAGCCGGGCCCGCACCAGCTCGATGGGCATCGGCCCGCCGGCGAGCACCGCGTCGTGGAACGCCTTCGCGCTCATCCGCCCGCCGTCCACGAGCTCCCGGGCGAGCGCCCGCAGCTGCAGGCCGCCGAGCATGTAGGCCGCCTGGTAGAGCGGCGAATACGAGCCGTTGAACGAGCGCCGCACCTCCGCCTCCGCATTGGCGCGCTCGTGGCCCACGCGGTCCACCAGGAACTCGACAGCCTGCTGCGGCGTCATCTTCCCGAGGTGGAAGTTGAGCGAGAAGATGATCCGCGCCGCCCGGTGCGAGCGCCAGAACAGCATCCCGATCCGGTCCTCCGGCGTACGCGGGAACCCGAGGTCCCACAGCAGCATCTCCCAGTAGAGCGCGCCGCCCTCGTGCCAGAACGGGGTGCGGAACGCCTCGCGATGGTGGTGATACCGGTCGCTCATGAACCCCTGGAGATGGTGCCCGGGGATCAGCTCGTGGTGCACCGTGGCCCGGGCGAAGTGCACGTTGTTGCCCCGCAGGCTCATCTGCCGGTCGTCATACGCCATGGCGTCGGTCGGGAACGCGACGCGAATCACCTCGCCACCGAGGAAGAAGGGACTCACCTTCTGCGCTTCGGGCGACAGCATCTCGAGACGCCAGACCTCCTCGGCGAGCGGTGGAATCGTGACCAGGTCCCGCTCGCGCAGAAACGCGACCGCCTCCCGCGCCAGATCGCGCACGAGGAACGGCTGGCTCCCCGGGGCGACGTGCCGCGTCTTGACCCGCTCGAGCGCTGCCCGCCAGTCGTCGCCCAGCCCCATGTCCCGCGCCGCCCGCACCAGCTCGGCCTCGCACCACGCGAACTCCCACTCGGCGATCGCCACCAGCTCCTCGGGCGTGTACGGCATCATCTCGTGGCGCAGGTCCTCCCGCATGCCCGCGGCTCCGATCGGGTCGCCCACGATCGGCTCGTCCTCCCCTTCCTTGTATCCCACGATCCGCTCGCGCAGGAACTTCACGTAGTCGTCCACCGCCTTGTCTGCCGCGCGATACGGCTCCCCGACCCACCACGTGAACAACGGATCGTATCCGGCGTAGTGGCGGAACCAGCGCTCGAGCTGGCGGTCCAGTTCGGCGAGCGCGCCGGCCGCCCGCAGCGCCACGATGCGCGACACGCCCCCCGGCCGCTTCCCCGCGAGCGCCGATTCGGCCGCGCTCCGCAGGCCGGCGATCTCCGCCGGCAGCGCCGCGAGCTGCGCCGCCGTAGCGCGGGCATCGATCGAGTCGACCCGCCGGCGCGCCTCCTCGAGCGCCATCAGCCGCTCGGCGAACGGTAGCAGCCGCCGCACCTCCTCGTACAGCGCCGCCTCCCGGTCGAGCAGCGCCAGCTCGTGGCGCAGCGTGTTGTCGAGCAGCACGTAGTCCACGCGGCCTTCGAGCCCGAGCCGGTCGAACTCGAGCTCGGCGAGCCGGGCACGCCAGCCCGCGAAGAACGCGCGCAGCCGCTCGCGGCGCGCGGGCGAGTAGTCCACGCTGTGGCGGCGGCCGAGCGCCGCGCGATCCACCGTGTAGCGGTGTACCACCTCGCGCAGCTCGCTCGCCGGCGCCGCGACGAGCGCCGCCAGCGCGGGAACGGCCGGGTCGGGCGCGCCCTGCGCCGGTCCGCGCCCCGTCACCGCCGCCGCACCCGCGACGAGCAGCACCAGCACCCGCGATCCACTCCTGGCTCTCATGAATCCCCCGAGACGAAGTCCGCCCGCGACCGTGCACCGCGCACAGCATGGCCCGCGGAACGCGCGCCGGCAAGACCGCCGGGCGCTGCCGGGCGGGAGAGCGCCGGCCTATCTTGGCGCATGGGTGACGGCGGGGCACGGTGACGGCATGGCTGGCGTTTCTCGCGAGCGGCGCGGCGATCGCCGTGGCGGGAGCGCGACTCGCGCGGGCCGGGGACACCATCGCCGAGGGCACGGGCCTCGGCGGCATGTGGGTCGGCGCCATCCTGGTCGCCGGTGCCACCTCCCTGCCCGAGCTCACCACCGACGCGAGCGCGATCTTCCAGGGCAACCCGAATCTCGCCGTCGGCGACCTGTTCGGCTCGAGCATGGCGAACATGGCCATCCTGGCCACGGCCGACCTCGCCACCCGTGGGACGCGCCTGCTCACCCGTGTCGCGATCAACCAGGCGCTCGTCGGCACGCTCGCGATCGCGCTCACCGGCATCGCCGCGCTGGGCGTCCTGGCGGGTGCCACGTGGAGCGTCGTGGGGCTGGGGTGGCCCGCCCTGGCCCTGGCGGGGGGGTACGTCGCGGGCATGGGGCTGCTGCACCGCAATCGCGAGACGCCGCCGTTCCGCACGCCGGACGAGCTCGCGGCGGCCCGGCCCGAGCGCCGCGTCCTGCGCCGCGCGGTGGTGGAGTTCGCCGCGGCGGCCGCCGTGATCTTCCTCGCCGCTCCCTTTCTCGCCCGCTCGGCCGCCGAGCTCGCCCGCCACCTGGGCGTGGCCCAGGGATTCGTCGGCGCGCTGTTCCTCGCCATCACCACCTCGCTTCCCGAGGCCGCGGTCACCGTGGCGAGCCTCCGCGCGGGGTGGTACAACCTGGCGGTGGGGAATCTCCTCGGCAGCAACTGCTTCAACATGGCGGCGCTGGTGCCGCTCGACCTCCTGGACGGCCCCGCCTCGCTGCTCGGCCGGGTGGACCAAACCCTCGCCGTGGCGGCCGTGGTGGCGATGCTGCTGATGGCCGTCGCCCTGCTCGACGTCCTCAACAAGTCGGAGCGTCGGGTCTGGCTCGTGGAGCCCGGTCCCGCGCTGATGCTCGTCATCTACGTGACCGGGCTGGTCTGGCTGTATCGAGCGGGGTAGCCGCGCGCCGACGCGCCCCGCGGCCAACGGGCCGTGTCGGGGGTACAAAGGCGCATTCCGGCCGGGTGACGCGAGGCGGCAACGATGGGTCTTCCATCATGGGAGGACGGCGACGCGGCCCTGGTCCGCCGGGTGCTGGGCGGGGACGCGCGGGCGTACGGAGGGCTGGTGTCCCGCCATCAGGCCCGGCTCGGCCGCTACGCCATGCGCATGCTCGGCAACCGCGAGGACGCCGAGGACGCCGTGCAGGAGGCGTTCGTCCGGGCGTACCGGTCGTTGGGGCGCTGCGACCCCGATCGCTTCGGGCCCTGGCTGTTCACGATCCTGGTGAACCGCTGCCGCACGCTGGGCGCTCAGCGGGCCCGCCGCGCCCGCATGCTCGAGGAGGCGCCCGACGCGCTGGCCGCCGGGGAGCAGGACCCGGCCGAGCGCCAGGCATGGAGCGCGACCGTGCGCTGGGCGGTGGCCCAGCTGGGTGCGGTCTATCGCGAGGCGCTGCTGCTCAAGCACGTGGAGGACCTGACGTATGAGGAGATGGCGGACATGACCGGCGCCAGCGTGCCGGCGCTCAAGATGCGTGTGAAGCGCGCGTGCGATCAGCTGCGCACCGTGCTCGCCGAGGAGCCCCGTGTCCGAGCTCGATGACGCCGTGATCGGTCGCGCCGTCGCCGAGCTGCGCCGCCCGGTGGCGCTCGGGCCCGGGCTCGACGCGCGCATCCTGGCGGCGGTGGCGGCCGCCCCCGCACCCCGCGCCCCGCGCGGCGCCCTCGCATCCGCCTGGGACTGGCTGCGCCGGCCGCGCAGCATCCGCCTGTCACCGCTCGGCGCGCTGGCCGCCGCCGCGCTCGTGACCCTGCTCTGGTGGCGCCCGTGGACGAGCGCGCCGTCGCCCGGCGGGCCGGCGCCCTCGGAAATCCAGTTCGTGTACGTGGATCCCGCCGCCACCTCGGTTGCGGTCGTCGGTGACTTCAACGACTGGGACCCGGCGGCGACCCCGCTCGACCGCGTCCGGTCCGGAGGTCTGTGGACGGTGCGCGTGGCCCTCGCCCCCGGCCGCCACCGCTACGCGTTTGTCGTCGACGGCGCGAGCTGGGCCGCGGACCCGACCGCGCCGCGCGCCGCCGGGGACGACTTCGGCACCCCCAACTCCGTGGTCACGGTGGCAGGAGATTCCTGATGCGTACGACCCTCGCGCTGCTCGGCCTCACGTTCGCCACCACCGCCGCGGCCGCCCAGGGCGGCGACCCGCGACTGGCGCGGCTCGATCCGGTGATTCGACCCGCGGTCGCGGCCGTGATCGACTCGGCGAGCGGCGCGGGACTGCCGATCGAGCCTCTGGTGCAGCGGGCGCTCGAGGGCGCGAGCAAGGGAGCGCCCGGCGATCGGATCGTGGCCGCCGTGCGCCGCCTGGCGGGTCAGCTCGGCACCGCCCGCGCCGCGCTGGGGAACGCCGCCTCCCCCGCCGAGCTCGACGCCGCGGCCGCGGCGCTGTTCGTGGGGGCCCGCCCCGCCCATCTGACGGCGCTACAGGAACGCCGGCCGCGGCGGTCGCTGCTCGTGCCCCTCGCGGTGCTCACCGACCTCGTGGCGGGTGGCGTGCCCGCGGATACGGCGGCGGCGGTCGTGCTCGCGCTCGCCGGCAGCCTCGCGGACGACCAGTACCTCGCCTTCCAGCGCAACGTCGAGCGCGACATCGCCCGCGGCGCCCCGCCCGCCGCGGCCGCAACGACGCGCTCCACCGCCGCAACGAGCGACGCCGGGCGCAAGCCCTGACGTCGGCCCTGGAGCGCGCCCGCCGGGTCAGGTGCCTCGCCGCAGCCCTGACCCTCGGTGGCGCGCTTCCCGCAGCGGGCCAAACGAGCATCTCCGGCGGGCTCGAGTTCGGCATGTCGGGCGTGGACTACGACGCGTTCCTGCCTTCGGTCGCCGGGTTCCTTTCCGCCGACGCCGCCGTCACCGCAACCGCCGCCGCGCTCGCGGCGCGGAGCACGATCGTCCAGTTCGAAAGCGGCCGGCAGTCGTTGCAGGCGGTCGTCGCGGGCTCCGGGTTTCTCCCGGCGCGGGGCGCCCTGCGCGGCGAGATCGCGGCGGCGGCGGGCCTCGCGCAGTACGCCGACACCTCCGATTTCACCCACGCGCTCGGTCGCGCGCGCGTGCATCTCGGCGGCCGGAGCGGCGGCGGCTGGCTGGGATTCTCCCTGGGGCGCGCCACGCTCGGCGCCGGGGCCCGACCCGTCGCGCAGTACGCCGCCGGCGCGTGGGCTCCCCTCCGCACGGGTGACCTCAGCGCGTCCGCGAGCCGCACTAGCGTCGGCGATACCGCCTACGTGGACGTCGACGCGGCGGCCCGATGGAACGTGGGCCGTGTTCGTTGGGCCGTCGCCCTCGGAGCCCGCCTGTGGGATCGCGGCACCGCTCGGGGAGCCTACGGCTCGGCGAGCGCCACCATCCCCCTCACCACCGGCCTTTCCATCATACTGAGCGGCGGCAGTTACCCCACCGACCCGATCCGCGGGACGCTCGCGGGACGTCAGCTCAGCGCCGGGCTGCGGCTCGCGGGCACGGCCGGCGCCCGCGTGCCCGCGCCGGCCGCGCGGGGTTCGCGCGCGCGTCCGCGCGCCGGCGCGCCCCGTCTCGAGCTGGGCGATGCCGCGGCGGGACGGCAGACGATCCGCGTCCACGCGCCCGGCGCGCGCGCCGTCGAGATCATGGGGGACTTCACCGACTGGCAGCCCGTGACGCTCACCCGAGCGACGCGGGACCGCTGGGAGGTCGTGTGCAGCCTGCCGCCCGGTGCGCGGCGCCTCACCGTGCGGGTGGACGGGGGCCCGTGGCGGGCGCCCGCGGGAACCACGCGCGTGGTGGACGAGTTCGGGGCGGAGGTGGGCATCCTGGTCGTGCCCTGAGACCGGGCGTTGCGCGCCCGCGACACCTGGGCGTAGCTCGCTGCCGGCCCGGCGCCGCGCGGCTAACATTCTATGTCCCAACGGATTACTGAGCTAGCCGGCCAGGAATCCCGGCGCTCTCACTGGGCTTTGCGGACCTCGAGAGCACCCGGCCGCCGCTGTATCATCAACTCCTACAAGTTGTTACGATACGGCGACGCCGCCGCCACCGTGGAACGCGTGTTGCACGAAGGCGGGCGGGACTGGCCCGGGACCCAGTACACATCCGTGTTTTATGTTGAGCGGGCGCGACGGCTGCGGACGCCTTCCTGCCGTGCCCCGCCTTGGCCGAAAACCGACGACGAGGTGACGTGCCACCGATCTCTGGCTTGCGGCGCAACGTGCGTGCGTATCGAGTGCTCATCCTCGCTGCCCTGGTGGCCCGCTGCGCCTCCGACGTCGCCGGCCTGCAGCCGGTCGTCTCCGTCCAGATCACTCCGCCGAGCGCCCAGATTCAGTCCGGGGCGACCGTGCAGTTCACGGCCACGCCGCTCGACGCCAACGGGAATCCCCTGACGGGCCGCGCGGTCGTCTGGGCGAGCACCAACTCCGCGGTGGCCGCCGTGAATGCCGCCGGTCTCGTGACCGGGGCCGTCGTCGGCCCGGCGACGATCAGGGCGACGAGCGACGGCGTGCAGGGTACGGCGAATGTGGCGGTGAGCGCCGGGCCGGCGGCGGAAGTCGAGTTCACGAACTTGCCCGCGTCGGTGGTCGCGGGCGCGGTGATCACGCCCGGCATCCAGGTCACCATGCGCGACGCGCACGGCAACGCCGCCACGAGCTTCAACGGCGCCGTCACGCTCGCGCTGGCGGCGAACCCGGGCGGCGCGACGCTGTCGGGCACCCTGACCATGGCCGCGGTGGCCGGGGTCGCGACGTTCGGCGACCTCAGCCTCGACCGCAGCGGCAGCGGATACGCCTTCCAGGCCACGGCGAGCCCGCTCCCCGCCGCGACCAGCGCCCCGTTCACCGTGGTGGCCGGCGCGGCGGCGAGCCTCCAGTTCACCGCGGTCCCCGCGAGCGTCACCGCCGGGGCGCCGTTCACGCCCCCGGTACAGGTCACCGTCTATGACGCGGGCGGGAACGTCGCCACCGGCTTCAGCGGCAACGTGACCATCACGCTGGGCGCCAATCCCGGCGGGGCCACGTTGTCGGGCACCACGATCGTGGCGGCGGTCAACGGGATCGCGTCGTTCGCGAACCTGCGGCTCGATCGCGTGGGGTCGGGTTACACGCTGCAGGCGTCCGCGTCCGGCCTGTCCGCCTCGGCCTCCGGGACCTTCGCCGTCACGCCGGGCGCCGCGACCCAGTTGGCCTTTACGGACCCGCCGGGTAGCGCGGTGGCGGGCGGGACGATCACGCCCGCCGTCCGGGTGAGCGCGCTCGACGCGGGCGGCAACCTGGTCACCAGCTTCACGGGGACGATCACGCTCGCGATCGGCACGAATCCCGGGGGCGGCACCCTGTCGGGGACCAACCCGGTCGCGGCCTCGGGGGGCGTGGCCACCTTTTCGACCTTGAGCATCAACAACAGCGGGAACGGGTACACACTCGTCGCCAGCGCGACCGGCCTCACGGGCGTGACGAGCCCGTCGTTCAACGTCGGGTCGGGCGCTCCCACGCGGCTCGCCTTCACCGTCGAGCCGAGCACCGCCACGGCCGGCACGGCGATCGCGCCGGCCGTGAGGGTCGCGGCGCAAGACGCCCAGGGCAATACGGTCACCACCTTTGGCGGCCAGATCGCCGTCGCGATCGGGGCAAATCCCGGCGGCGGCACCCTGGGAGGCACGACGAGCGTCATGGCGAGCGCGGGCGTCGCCACGTTCTCGTCGCTCAGCATCAACCGGACCGGCGCGGGCTACACCCTCACCGCCAGCTCCACCGGGCTCACGGGCGCCACGAGCGCCGCCTTCACCATCACGCCGGGCCAGGCCACGCAGCTCGTCTTCACCGTCGAGCCCAGCAATACGCCCGTGGCGAGCTCCATCACGCCCGCTGTCCAGGTCACCGCCCGCGACGCGGCGGGCAACGCGGCCACCGGGTTCACCGGCACCGTCACGATCGCGATCGGCGTCAACCCGGGCGCCGGCACGTTGTCCGGGACGACCACCGTCGCCGCGATCGGCGGCGTGGCCAGCTTCTCTTCCCTGAGCATCGACCGGGCCGGCGCGGGGTACACGCTCGTCGCGAGCGCGAGCGGGCTCGGCAGCACCGCGAGCGCGCCGTTCACGATCACCGCGGGCGCGGCGACGCAGCTCGTGGTCACCGTGCAACCGAGCCAGACCGTGTCGGCGACCGTGATCACCCCGGCCGTCCAGGTGACCGCCCGGGACGCGCAAGGCAACACCGCCACCGGCTTCACGGGCACCGTGACCATCGCGATCGGGACCAACCCCAGCAGCGCAACGCTCGGCGGCACGACGGCCGTCGCCGCCGTGAGCGGCGTGGCCACGTTCAGCAATCTCAGCATCGACGAGGCCGGCACCGGGTACACGCTCACCGCCTCGTCGAGCGGGCTGCTTGGGGCCACCAGCACTGCGTTCAACATCACGCCGGGACCCGCTGCGCGGCTGCTGTTCACGGTCCAGCCGTCGAACGCCGCGGCGGGCGCCGCGAACAGCCCGGCCGTCAGGGTGACGGCGCTCGACGCGCAGGGAAACGCCGCCACCGGGTTCGCCGGCAGCGTCACGGTCGCCATCGGCGCCAACCCCGCGGGCGGCACGCTGTCGGGCACGACGACCGTCACCGCGAGCGCGGGCGTCGCCACGTTTTCGACCCTCAGCATCAACCGCGTCGGCGCGGGCTACACGCTCGCCGCCAGCGCGGCGGGCCTCGCCGGTGCCACGAGCGCCACGTTCGACATCACCGCCGGACCACCGGCGCAGCTGCTCTTCACCGTCGATCCGAGCAACACCACGGCCGGGGCCACGATCACGCCGGCGGTGCAGGTCACGGCGCGCGACGCGCAGGGGAACACGGCCACCGGCTACGCCGGCAGCGTGACGGTCGCGATCGGGACGAACCCCGGAGGCGGCACGCTCCTGGGCACCACGACCGTGGTCGCCGCGGCCGGTGTCGCGACTTTCTCCAACCTCAGCATCAACAACAGCGGGAACGGGTACACGCTCGTCGCCAGCGCCAGCGGCGTGACCGGCGCTACGAGCCCCGCCTTCGACGTCATCACGGGCGGCGCGGCGCAGCTGGCGTTCACCGTCCAGCCGTCGAACGCCGCGGCGGGCGCCACGATCGCGCCGGCCGTCCAGGTCACCGCGCAGGACGCGCAGGGCAACACGGTGACGACCTTCACGGGGAGCATCACCGTCGCGATCACCGCGGGGACCGGCACGAGCGGGGCCACGCTGTCCGGGACCACGTCGCGCAACGCGTCCGCCGGCGTGGCGACCTTCAACAACCTCAGCATCGACCGGGCGGGCACGAACTACCGGCTCACGGCCACGGCGGCGGGCGTCCCCACACCCGGGACCAGCGCGCAGTTCAACATCACGACCACGGTCTCCGCGACCCAGTCCACGCTCAGCGCCGCGACCGACACCGTGGGCCAGTGCCTCACATCGTGCGCGCTCGGACTCGACGCGTCGCGCATCACCGTGACGGTGCGGAACGCGAGCGGCACGGCCCTGCCCGGCGTGCCGGTCACGCTGAGCGCGACGAACGCCGACAGCGTGGTGTTCGTGAATCCCGGTCCCACCGGGGTCACGAACGGGAGCGGCGTGTTCCAGGCGGACTTCCGCTCGGGCAAGGCCGTCACCAAGACGGTCCAGGCCAACGCCGGCGGCGCGGTGCTCACGCAGACGGCCGCCATCGCCGTGATGCCCGTGCTGGTCGGCGCGGGCGACATGGCCCGCTGCGACCTGATCAGCGACGATGCGGTGGCCAACCTGCTCGACGGCATCCCGGGCACCGTGTTCACGCTCGGCGACAACGCCTACCCGGACGGCACCACCACCGAATTCACCGACTGCTACCACCCCACCTGGGGGCGCCACAAGGCCCGCACGAAGCCCATCGCAGGGAACCGCGACTACAACACGGCGAGCGCGGCGCCCTACTACGCCTACTTCGGCGCCGCCGCCAACCCGTCGGGCGGGAGCGGCAACTCGGCGGGCTATTACAGCTTCGACCTCGGCGCCTGGCACATCGCGATGCTGAACACCGAGGTGTCCACCAGCGCCTCCTCGGCCCAGGGCACCTGGCTGCTCGCGGACTTGAGCGGGCGGACCAATCAGTGCGTGATCGCCATGTGGCACAAGCCGCTCTACGGCTCGACCGCGGCGCCCTCCGGCAGCTCCGTGCCCCTGTGGCAGGCGGCCGCCGCCCACGGCGTCGAGATCGTGCTCAACGGCCACGGGCACATCTACGAGCGGTTCGCCCCGATGGACGCCGACGGCAACGCCAGCGCGACCGGGGTGCGCGAGTTCATCGTGGGCACCGGGGGCACGGGCCTCGGCGGCTTCGGCACCGACCCGCCGAACAGCGTGGTACGCGACAAGACCACCCACGGGGTGCTGCGGATCGTGCTCTACCCCAACCGCTACCGCTGGGAGTTCATCCCGGCGCCGGGGTTCGGTTCGTTCACCGATTCGGGATCGGCGAACTGTAACTGAGCGGCGGGCGATACGGCGGCGGTCGGAAAGACGACGGTCGGGAAAACGGCGGTCTGACCGCCGTCTCACCGCCCGCCGTATGCTGACCGCCGTTTCGCCGCCCGCTGTATCGCCGCCCGCCGTTTCACCACCCGCCGCCTCACCGACTGCCGTCTCACCTCCTGCAACCATCCGGCCCTTGGGGACGTCCTTATTATGTGCCCGGCCCGGAAGCCCTCCCATGACCCGCATGGCCGTCTGTCTCGCGGTCCTGGCCGCCGCCCCCGCGGTTGCCCAAAACGTCCACCCCATCCCCGGCCCCGCGGTCCGGGCCGTCACGGTCGGGAGCGACATCCAGCTCGACGGCCGGCTGGACGAGCCCGTGTGGCGCACGGCGCCCGCGGCCACCGATTTCCGGCAGACACAGCCCGCCGAGGGCCAGCCGGCGACCCAGCGGACCGAGGTCCGGTTCGCCTACGACGCCGCCGCCCTCTACGTGGGCGCCCGCATGTTCGACGACAGCGGGGCGGCGGGCGTCCAGACCCGCCTGGTGCGGCGGGACGGCAACGCCAGCTCGGACTACATCGAAGTCATCTTCGATACCTATCACGACCACATCGGGCGGCTCTTCTTCCTGGTGAACCCCTCGGGCGTGCGCAACGACGCGAACGGCCTGGGCGGCGGCGGCGACGACTCCTGGGATCCCGTGTGGGAGGTGAAGACGCAGATCGACTCGCTCGGCTGGACCGCCGAGATGCGGATCCCGTTTTCGCAGCTGCGCTATCCCTCGACCGGCGCCGAGCAGACGTGGGGGCTGCAGATCTGGCGTCAGGCGAACCGGCTGAACGAGTTGTCGATGTGGTCGTTCTGGGGTCTGACTGAGACGGGCGGCCCCTCGCGCTTCGGGCACCTCGAGGGTCTCGTGATCGAACGGGCGCCCGGCCGCGCCGAGTTCCTGCCCTACGCGGTGGGCCGGTCGGCCAGCATCCCGGTGCGGGACGCCGCGGACCCGTTCCAGGACCCGCACGTGTGGGACGGCCGCGTCGGCGCCGACGCCCGCATTCTGCTCACGTCGAACCTCACCCTCAACGCGACCGTGAACCCCGATTTCGGCCAGGTGGAGGTGGACCCGGCGGTGGTCAACCTCAGCGCGTTCGAGACGTTCTTCGAGGAACGCCGGCCGTTTTTCGTCGAAGGCGCGGGCTACTTCTCCTTCGGGGGACTGAACTGTTTCTTCTGTTCCAACGTGTCGAGCCTGTCGACGTTCTATACGCGGCGCATCGGGCGCTCGCCCCAGGTCGCGGACAACGCGTACGCCGTCGGCCCGTACGCCGATGTGCCCGACAACACGACGATCCTCGGCGCCGCGAAGCTCACCGGCCGCACGCCCTCGGGCTGGTCCATCGGCCTGCTCGACGCCGTGACCCGGCGCGAGCGGGCGACGGTGCAGCTCCCCGACAGCTCGCGCGCCCGCGTCACCGTCGAGCCGTTCACCAACTACTTCGTGGGGCGCGTGGCCAAGGACCTGCGGGGCGGCGCCACCGTACTCCGCGTGCTCGGCACGTCCGTACTGCGCGACCTCGATGATCCGTTCCTGGCGGATCGCCTGCCGCGCCACTCGGAGACCGTGGGGCTCGCGACCGACTGGTACTTCCGCAACCGCGACTACCGACTCATGGCGCAGGTCGCCGCGACCCAGGTGTCGGGCGAGCCGGCCGCGATCCTCCGGCTGCAGCGCTCGAGCGCCCGCTACTTCCAGCGCCCCGACCGCCAGCACGGCTCGAACGGGTTCCTCAGCGACTCCCTCGATCCCACGCTGGCCACGCTGCGCGGCGTCGGCGGCTATGCGCGGTTCGCGCGCAATTCGGGCAACCTCCTGTGGGAAGTGTCCACCAACGTGCGCACGCCGGGCTTCGAGAACAACGATATCGCCTTCCTGTCGCGCTCCGACTACTGGTGGATGAGCGCCAACGTGCTGCCGCAGTGGACCAAGCCGACGGGCTGGTACCGCCAGCTGTTTTTCATCGCCGGCGCCCAGCAGCAGTACAATTTCGACGGCGACCCCACCGACCGGCAGGTCCATCTGTACAGCTCGATCCAGACGCTGAATTACTGGAACGCGTACGCGTTCTGGATCACCCGTCCCGACCTGCTGGACGACCGGTTGAGCCGCGGCGGGCCCGTGCTGCGGCGGCCCGGGATCAACTTCTGGTCCGCCGGCCTCTCCACCGACCAGCGCAAGGCCGTGGTGCTCGACGGCGGGGTGGACTTCGGCTGCAACCGCGAGGGCGACTGCGACCGCCGCGCCGGTCTCACCGTCCAGTTCCGCCCGGCCCCCAACGTGTCGCTGTCGATCGGCCCGTCGTTCAGCCACGAGAGGACGGGCTTCCAGTACGTGCAGGCCGTGGACGACTCCACCGCGACGGCGTTCTACGGCCGGCGCTACGTCTTCGCCGAGCTGAGGCAGCAGGACGTCTCCATGAATACCCGCTTCAACGTGACGTTCACGCCCAACCTGACGTTCGAGTTGTTCGTGCAACCGCTGATCGCGAGCGGCGCGTACGCGCGCTACAACGAGTACGCCGCGCCGCGCCGCCTCGAGCGGCTAGTGTACGGCGAGGACGTGGGCACCGTCGCCGTGCAACCCGGCCAGTCGGGCGATCCCACCGTCTACACCATCGATCCCGACGGGGCGGGCCCCGCCGCGAGCTTCGACGTCCAGGACCCGAGCTTCACCTTCCGGTCGCTGCGCGGCAACGCGGTGCTGCGCTGGGAATACCGGCCCGGCTCCACCCTGTTTCTCGTGTGGACGCGGAGCAGCGCGTCCGACCTGACGCGGGGATCCATCGATTTCGGCGACGACGCCCGGGCGCTGTTCCGCGGGCCCGCCGAGAACATCTTCCTGATCAAGGTCAACTACTGGCTGGGAATCTGAATCGCGAGGCCTGAGGCGGCGGGCCCGCAGCCGCTTCCTCGGGCACCGCCGCCTGACGCAGTTCATCGCCGCGCTGCGCGCCGTGGCCTGACGACCACTTGTTCGCCCTGGGGGGGGCGCCCCCTGTGGCACGGGTGCCACGGGGCCCCGCCCGCGTTCCCCAAGTCCGGACGCTCGGGCGACCGCAGGCGGCTCGGGCCGATGTTCGTAACCTATGACTTAATAACAACTTACTGAGCAACTACACCCGGTGCGGCAGCGCCGCGACTGGAACGCCGCTTGCAAGGCGTGGACTCATGGGACAGCCCAGCGTCCCAGGCTCCTGTCGACCAACCACGGACGCGCTTCCGCACCCCCTGCGCGCGTCGCCCAGGCTCGTGGAGCGGCCCAGACGACGGCGAGGTGATGTGGCGGTAGTCGACTCCAGCAGGCCCCGCCTGCGCGCGTTTGGCATCCTGATGCTCGCGGCCCTCGTGGCCCGCTGCGGCTCCGACGTGGCGGGCGTTCAGGCCGTCGTGTCGGTGCGCGTCAGCCCCCCGAGCGCCCAGATCCAGGCCGGTGCGAGCACCCAGTTCAGCGCCACGCCGCTCGACGCCAACGGGAATCCCATCACCGGCCGTCCGGTCAGCTGGACCACGACCAACGCCGCCGTGGCCGCCGTCAACGCCACCGGCATGGTGACGGGATCGGTCGCCGGTCCGGCCACGATCACGGCGACGAGCGACGGGGTGCGGGGAACGGCGACGGTCTCGGTGATCCCCGGTCCCGCGACCCGGCTCGCGTTCACCGCGCAGCCGGCGACCGTGGTGGCGGGCGCCGCGATCACGCCCGGCCTCCAGGTCACCGCGCTCGACGCTCACGGCAACGCCGCCCACGACTTCACCGGCACCGTCACGCTGGCCCTGGCCGCCAACCCCGGCGGCGCCACGCTCTCGGGCACACTGACCGCGGCGGCGGTCGCGGGCGTCGCCACGTTCGCGGACGTGCGCCTCGAGCGCAGCGCCGGCGGCTACACGCTGCGCGCCACCGCGGGCGCCCTGACCGTCGCCACGAGCGCGGCGTTCACGGTCATCGCCGGTCCCGCCGTGCGCTTCGAGTTCACCGCCGTCCCCGCGAGCGCCGCGGCGGGCGAGCCGCTGTCGCCGCCCGTCCAGGTCACCGCGTACGACGCGTTCGGGAACGTCGCCACGAGCTTCACGGGCACCGTCATGCTCGCCCTGGCGACCAATCCCGCCGGCGGCACCCTGACGGGCACGACGAGCGTCGCGGCCGTCGGCGGCGTCGCGACCTTCGCCAACCTGCGCGTCGACCGAGTGGGCGCGGGGTATTCGCTGCAGGCGTCCGGAGCCGGCATGACGGCCACGACGTCCGCGGCGTTCGACGTAAACCCCGCGGCGGCGTCCCGGCTGGGCTTCACGGTCCAACCGGGGGCCACGACCGCGGGTGCGGCGATCGCCCCCGCGATCCAGGTGGTGGCGCTCGACGCCGCCGGCAACGCCGTCGGGGACTTCCCGGGCACGGTCACGCTGTCGCTCGGCACGAACCCAGGCAACGGCACCCTCGTCGGCACGACCGTGGCGACCGCCGCGTCCGGCGTCGCGACCTTTGCCGACGTCCGCATCGAGCAGGCTGCCGCCGGCTACCGGCTGACCGCCACCGCCCCGGGGCTCGCCGACGCGACGTCGGATGCGTTCGACGTCGCGCCCGGCACGGCCACCGCGTTGACCTTCGCCGTGCACCCCGTGGCGGCCACCGCCGGCACCGCGATCGCGCCGGCGGTCAAGGTCTCCGCGCGGGACGCCTACGGCAATCTCGACACGGCCTTCATGGGCACCGTCGCGCTGGCGCTCGACGTCAACCCGGGCGGCAGCGTGCTGGCGGGCACCACCACCGTCGCCGCGATCGGCGGCGTCGCCACCTTTGGCGACCTGTGGCTCAACCGCGTGGCGAGCGGATACGCGCTGCGGGCGGCGTCCGGATCCCTCGCGGCGGCGGTGAGCGCCCCGTTCGACGTCGCACCCGGCGCCGCCACGGTCCTCGTGTTTTCCGTACAGCCGAGCACGGTCATCGCGGGCGACACCATCGCCCCCGCCGTGGAAGTGACCGCGCAGGACGCCTACGGCAACACCGCGACGGGCTTCACGGGCGACGTCACGATCGCGATCGGCGCCAATCCCGGTGGCGGCACCCTGGCGGGCGCCACGACCGCCACCGCCGTCGCCGGCGTCGCCGCGTTCGCCACGCTGAGCATCGACCGCACCGGCATAGGCTACACGCTCGGCGCGCTCGCGACGGGCGTCACCGGGGCCACCAGCACGTCGTTCACCGTCACGGCAGGCGCGGGCGATCGGCTGGTGTTCACCGTCCAGCCCGCGAACGCGACCGCCGGCGCCGCGATCGCGCCGGCCGTGCGGGTGGCGATGCAGGACGCCCAGGGCAACGTCGTGACGGACTTCACGGGCGACGTCACGCTCGCGCTCGCCGCCAACCCCGGCGGCGCCACGCTGTCCGGCACGGCGAGCACCGCGGCCGTGACCGGGGTGGCGACGTTCGGGACGCTGAGCCTGGACAAGACCGGCAGCGGCTACACGCTCGAGGCCACGTCCGGCACGGTGCTGGCGGCGACGAGCGGGCCGTTCGCCATCGCGCACGCCGCGCCGGCGCTGCTCGTGTTCACCAGCCAGCCGAGCAACGCGACCGCGGGGGCGACGATCACCCCCGCCGTGCAGGTGACCGCGCGCGATTCGTACGGGAACACCGCGACCGCATTCATGGGCGACGTCACGATCGCCATCGGCACCAACCCCGGTGGCGGCGCGTTGTCGGGCACCACCACGGTCGCGGCCGCGGGCGGCATCGCGAGCTTCGCCACGCTCGCCATCGATCGCAGCGGCACGGGCTACACGCTCGCGGCCACCGCCACCGCCCTGACCGGCGCGGCGAGCGCCCCGTTCGACATCACCCCCGGCGGGGCCGCCCAGCTCGCCTTCACCGTGCCGCCGAGCACCACCATCGCCGGCGCGGCGATCGCGCCCGCCGTCCAGGTCGCCATGCGCGACGCCCTCGGGAACACGGTGACGGAGTTCACGGGGAACGTGACCCTCGCCATCGGCGCCAACCCCGGCGGGGGGACGCTGTCGGGCGCCGCGACCGTCGCGGCGGTCGCGGGCGTGGCGAGCTTCGCGGACCTCTCCATCGACCGCAGCGGCACCGGCTACACGCTGGGCGCCGCCGCCACCGGCGCCCCCGGCGCCACCAGCGCCCCGTTCAACGTGATCGCCGGCGCCGCCACCCAGCTCGCGTTCACCGCCCAGCCGGGCGCCGCAACCGCGGGCACCGCCATCACGCCGGCCGTGCAGGTCACCGCGCGCGACGCGCTGGGCAACACCGCGACCGGGTTCACCGGCACCATCACGATCGGCCTCGGCGCGAACCCCGGCGCCGGGACGCTGACCGGCGGCACGGCGGTCGCGGCGACGGCCGGGATCGCCGCGTTCGCGACCTTGAGCATCGACAAGGTCGGGACGGGCTACACCCTCACCGCGGCCGCACCGAACCTGGCGGGGGCCATCAGCACGGCGTTCGACGTCACGGCCGGCGCGGCGGCGCAGCTCGCCTTCACCGTGCCGCCGAGCACCACCATCGCCGGCGCGGTGATCGCGCCCGCCGTCGAGGTGACGGTGCGCGACGCCCAGGGCAACACGGCAACGGGCTTCACCGGGAACGTGACCGTGGCGATCGGCGCGAACCCCGGCGGCGGCACGCTCAGCGGCACCACCGTCGTGGCGGCCCTGAACGGCGTGGCCACGTTCTCGACCTTGCGCATCGATCGCAGCGGCCTCGGCTACACGCTCGGCGCCACGGCGGCGGGCGCGGTGGGCGCGACCAGCGCCGCGTTCGACGTGGTGCCCGGGGCCGCCACCCACCTCGCGTTCACCGTCCAGCCCGGCCCCGCGACCGCGGGCACCGCCATCGCACCCGCGGTGCAGGTCACCGCGCGCGATTCGCTGGGCAACACGGCGACCGGCTTCACCGGCAACGTCACGGTCGCCATCGGCACGAACCCCGCCGGCGGCACGCTCGGCGGCACCGCCGCCGTACCGGCGCTGAACGGCGTGGCCACCTTCTCGACCTTGACGGTGGACAAAGTGGGGACGGGGTACACCCTGACCGCCGCGGCCACCGGCCTGGCGGGAACCACGAGCGCCGCGTTCGCGGTGGCGCCCGGGGCGGCGACGTTGCTCGTCGTCACGACCCAGCCGAGCAACGCGCTGGCGGGCGCCGGGATCACCCCGCCGGTCCAGATCACCGCGCGCGACGCCCAGGGCAACACGGCCACCGGCTTCACCGCGAACGTGACCATGGCCATCGGCGCGAACCCCGGCGGCGGCACGCTCGGCGGCACCACGATCGTCGCCGCGCAGAACGGCATCGCCACGTTTTCCACGCTGAGCATCGACCGGGTGGGCACGGGCTACACGCTGACCGCGGCAGCGACAGGCCTCACCGGAGCGGCGAGCGCCGGTTTCGACATCACCCCCGGGGCGGCCTCACAACTCGCGTTCACCGCGCAGCCCTCGAACGCCACCGCGGGAACCGCCCTCGCCCCGGCTGTCCAGGTCACCGTCCGCGACGCGCAGGGCAACACGGTGACCAGCTTCACCGGCAACGTGACGATGGCCATCGGCACGAACCCCGGTGGCGGCACGTTGAGTGGCGCCACGACCGTCGCGGCGGTGAGCGGCGTGGCGACCTTCTCGTCCCTGGCCATCGACAAGTCCGGCACCGGATACACGCTGTCGGCCACGGCCGCCGGCGCCTCGGTGGCGACGAGCGCCGCGTTCACCATCACGCACGCGGCCGCGAGTCAGCTCGCGGTCACCGTCCAGCCGAGCACCGTGACGGCGGGCGCGGCCATGACGCCGGCCGTGCAGGTGACGGCGCGCGACGCCCTGGGTAACACGGCCACGAGCTTCGCGGGCAACATCACGGTCGCCATCGGCACGAACCCCGGCGGCGGCACGCTGACGGGCGCCACGACCCTCGCGGCGGCGGCCGGCGTGGCCACGTTCGGGAACCTCAGCATCAACCGGTCGGGCGCGGGGTACACGCTGACCGCCGCGGCGGCCGGGCTGGCGGGGACCACGAGCGCGGCCTTCACCGTCAACCCGGGCACGGCAACCCAGCTGGCCGTCACCGTCCAACCCAGCAACGCCGTCGCGGGCGCCGCGATCACGCCCGCCGTGCAGGTCACCGCGCGCGACGCACTCGGCAACACGGCGACCGGGTTCGGCGGCAACGTCACCATGGCCATCGGCACCAACCCCGGCGGCGGCACGCTGGGCGGCATCGCCACCGTCGCCGCGGTGAGCGGCGTGGCGAGCTTCTCCACGCTGAACATCGACAAGACCGGCACGGGCTACACGCTGACCGCGGCGGCCACCGGTTTGGCCGGAAGCACCACCACGGCCTTCAACATCGCGCCGGGCACCGCCACCCAGCTCGCCGTCACGGTCCAGCCCAGCACCGTCATCGCGGGCGCCGCGATCGCGCCCGCCGTGCAGGTCACCGCGCGCGATGCCTACGGCAACATGGTCCCGGGATTCACCGGCACCGTCACGATGGCCATCGGCACCAATCCAGGCGGCGGGACGCTGACTGGCACGCCCACGGTCGCGGCCGCGGCCGGCGTCGCGACGTTCTCCAACCTGCGCGTGGACAAAGCGGGCGCCGGCTACACCCTGACCGCCGCCGCAACGGGGCTCACGGGCGCCACGAGCGCGGCATTCACCGTCAATCCCGGGGCGGCGACCCAGCTGGCCGTCACGGTCCAGCCGAGCAACGCCGTCGCCGGCGCCGCGATCGCGCCGGCCGTCCAGGTCACCGCGCGCGACGCCCAGGGCAACACGGCCACCGGCTTCACCGGCAACGTCACGATGGCCATCGGCACCAACCCCGGGGGCGGGACGCTGACGGGCACGCCCACGGTCGCGGCGGCAGCCGGCGTCGCGACGTTCTCCAATCTGCACATCGACAAGGTCGGTACCGGTTACACGCTCACCGCGGCGGCCGCCACGGTGACCGGCGCCACGAGCGCGGCGTTCACCATCACGCCGGGCACCGCCAGCCAGCTCGCGTTCACGGTCCAGCCCAGCACCGTCACGGCGGGGGCCGCGATCGCGCCCGCCGTCCAGGTCACCGCGCGCGACGCGCAGGGCAACACGGCCACCGGGTTCACGGGCAACGTCACCATCACGATCGGCACCAACCCCGCCGCCGGGGCCCTGGCCGGAACGACGGTCATCGCCGCGACGGCCGGCGTGGCGAGTTTCCCCTCGCTGAGCATCGACAAGGCGGGCACCGGGTACACGCTCGTCGCCACGGCCGCGGCCGTCACGGGAGCCACGAGCACGGCGTTCAACGTCACGCCGGGCGCGCCCACGCAGCTCGCGATCACGGTCCAACCCAGCAACGCCGTCGCCGGCACCGCGATCGCGCCCGCCATGCAGGTCACCGCGCGCGACGTGCATGGCAACACGGCGACCGGGTTCACCGGCACCGTCACGATGGCCATCGGCACCAACCCGGGCGGCGGGACGCTGACGGGCACGCCCAGCGCCGCGGCGACGGCGGGGGTGGCGACGTTCGCGAACCTCCGGATCGACAAGGTCGGCACCGGGTACACGCTGATCGCCTCGGCCGCCAGTCTGACCGGCGCCACGAGCGCGGCCTTCAACGTCACCCCCGGGACGGCGACCCAGCTGGCCGTCACGGTCCAGCCGAGCAACGCCGTCGCCGGCGCCGCGATCGCGCCGGCCGTTCAGGTCACCGCGCGCGACGCCCAGGGCAACACGGCCACCGGATTCAGCGGCAACGTCACGATGGCCATCGGCACCAACCCCGGCGGCGGCACGCTGTCGGGCACGACCAGCGTCGCCATGGCGGGCGGTGTAGCGAGCTTCTCCACGCTGAGCATCGACAAGGTCGGCACGGGCTACACGCTGACCGCGGCGGCCGCCACGGTGACCGGCGCCACGAGCGCGGCGTTCACCATCACGCCGGGCACTCCCGCGCAGCTCGCGTTCACGGTGCAGCCCGGCAACGCGGCGGCGGGCGTCGCCATCGCGCCCGCCGTGCAGGTGACGGCCCGTGACGCCCAGGGCAACACGGCCACCGGGTTCACGGGCAACGTCACGGTCACCATCGGCACCAACCCCGCCGCCGGGACCCTGGCCGGAACGACGATCGTCGCCGCGACGGCCGGGGTCGCGAGCTTCTCCACACTGAACATCGACAAGGTCGGCGCGGGGTACACGCTGGCCGCGGCGGCCGCGACGCTGACGGGCGCCACGAGCGCGGCGTTCAACATCACGCCGGGCGCGCCTACGCAGCTCGCGATCACGGTCCAGCCCAGCAACGCCGTCGCGGGCGCCGCCATCGCGCCCGCCGTGCAGGTCACGGCGCGCGACGTGCATGGCAACACGGCGACCGGCTTCACCGGCACGGTCACCATGGCCATCGGCACCAATCCCGCGGGCGGCACCCTGAGCGGGACGCCCGCCGTGGCCGCCGTCGCGGGCGTGGCGACGTTCTCCAACCTGCGCATCGACAAGGCCGGCACCGGCTATACGCTCGCGGCCACGGCCCCGTCCCTGACGGGCGCCACGAGCATCGCGTTCGACATCGTGCAGGGCGCCGCCACCCAGCTCGCGTTCACGGTGCAGCCCGTCAATACGGCCGCGGGCGCGGCGATCACGCCGGCCGTGCAGGTCACCGCGCGCGACGCCCAGGGGAACACGGTCCCGACCTTCACGGGAAACGTCACGATCGCCATCGGCACGAACCCCGCCGCCGGAACGTTGTCGGGCACGCTCACGGTCGCGGCGGTGAACGGCGTGGCGACGTTCTCCACGTTGAGCATCGACAAGATCGGCACCGGCTACACGCTGACCGCGTCAGCCGCGAGCGTGACGGGCGCCACGAGCACGACGTTCAACATCGTGGCCGGCCCCGCCGCCACGCTGGCGTTCACGGTGCAGCCCGTCAACACCACCGCGGGCGCGGCCATCACGCCGGCCGTCCGCGTCACCGCGCGGGACGCCCAGGGCAACACGGCGACGGGCTTCACCGGGAGCATCACGATCGCGATCGGCGCCAACCCGGGCGGCGGGACGCTGACCGGCACCCCGACCGTCGCGGCGGTGGCCGGCGTGGCGACGTTCTCGAATCTGAGAATCAACCTGGTCGGCACCGGCTACACCCTGACCGCGTCGGCCGCGACGCTGACCGGCGCGGTCAGCTCGGCGTTCAACATCAATCCCGGCACGGCCACGCAGCTCGCGTTCACCGTGCAACCATCGACCACGCCGATCAACACGAACATCACGCCGCCCGTCAAGGTCACCGCGCGCGACGCGCAGGGCAATACGGCCACGGGCTACACCGGTAACGTGACCGTCGCGATCGGCACCAATCCGGCGGGCGGGTCGCTGAGCGGGACCCGGACCGTCGCGGCCGTGGCCGGCGTCGCGACGTTCTCCACCCTCAGCATCAACCGGAACGGCAACGGCTACACGCTGCGGGCGACCGCCAGCGGACTCACCGCGGCGACGAGCGCGCCGTTCAACATCGCAACGATCTCGGCGAGCCAGTCCACGGTCGCCGTCTCCATCGACAGCATCGGGCAGTGCATCGTGTCGTGTGCCCTGGGCCTCGACGCGTCGCAGGTCACCGTCACGGTCCGCAACTCGAGCGGCAACCCGGTCTCGGGGGTCGCGGTCACGATCAGCGCCGCGTCGGCCACCGGCGTCATCTTCACGAACCCCGGTCCGTCCGGGACCACCGACGCGACCGGCGTGTTCCGCGCCGAGTTCCGCTCGAGTCAGGCCGCCACCAAGACGATCTCCGCCGTGGCGGGCGCGGTGGCGATCACCCAGACGCGCACGGTGGCCGTGATGCCCGTGCTGGTGGGTGCGGGAGACGTCGCCGACTGCAACCGCCTCGGCGACGACGCCACGGCGAGCCTGCTCGACAGCATCCCGGGCACGGTGTTCGCCCTCGGCGATCTCGCCTATCCCAACGGCCGGACGCAGGACTTCGCGAACTGCTACGATCCGACGTGGGGCCGGCACAAGGCCCGCACGCGTCCGGCCGCCGGCAATCACGAATACGACTCGTCCGCCACGGCGGCGCCCTACTTCGCGTACTTCGGAGCGAGCGCCGGCGCCGCGCCCGGCGGCTACTACAGCTACGACGTCGGCGCGTGGCACATCGTCGTGCTGAACGACAACTTCGCCATGACGGCGAATTCGGCGCAGGTGCAGTGGCTGCGCCAGGACCTCAACGGCCGCCGCAACCAGTGCGTCCTCGCCTACTGGCACCGGCCGCGCTACAGCTCGGGCCCCGCGGGCAACACCAGCGGCACGCAGCCGATGTGGCAGGCGCTCGCGGACTCCGCGGCGGACATCGTCCTGTGGGGGCACGACCACACCTTTGAGCGGTTCGCGCCCATGGACGCCGCCGGCGCCGCGAGCGCCACCGGCATGCGCGCGTTCGTCGTGGGAACGGGCGGGGGCGAGTCGCTGGGGAGCAGCTTCCCGATCATCCAGCCGAACAGCCAGGTGCGCGACAACACGACGCGCGGCGTGCTCCGCCTCACGCTGTTCGGCCGGCGCTACCGCTGGGAGTTCATCGGCGCGCCGGGCTTCGGGACGTTCACGGATTCGGGGACGGGGGACTGTAACTAGGCGCCGCGGCGGCGCGGCGGATCCAGCCCGCGCGCGCGGGCATTCACTCCGTCACGGCGCCGATCGCGAGAATCGAAGACCCGAAGGGAAGGTGGACAGGGCCGATCAGGCGCTGCTCGAGACGCGACAGCGCGTACAGGGCCGCGTTGAGCCATGGCGTCGGCACCCGCGCCGACGACCACGGCCGTCCCGACACCCGCTCCGCAACCCGCACGGCCAGCTTGGCCGGCACCGTCCAATGAAAGAAGTAGCGCAGCGCCCGCACCGTCAGCCCGGCCGCCCCAACCTGCGCGCGCAGCTGGCGCCGGGTGTAGCGCCGCTGATGACGGTTGATCTCATCGTGATGGGTCCAGAGAAATCGAAACGCGGGCACCGTGATCACCACCCGGCCGCCCGGCGCCAAGAGGTCGCGCGCATAACACAGGGCCGGCACGGGATCGGCCATGTGCTCCAGCACGTCCAGCAGGAGAATGAGCCCATACCCGCCCGCGAGGGCTAGGGATCGGTCGAACGGGCCCACGCGGATGCGGTCCCGCCAATCACTCCGCCTCACCAGCTCGGCATCCGGCTCGACCCCCTCCACGCTCCCCAACGCGCTCAGCGCCGCGAAGAACGGGCCGGATCCGCAGCCGACGTCGAGGATGCGCCCGAAGGGCGCCTCGGCCCGCAGGCGCTCCAGGTGAGCCAGGACGAGCCGGCGGCGGGCGCGCCACCACCAGTGCCGCTCCCACAGCTCCCCGTAGCGCCGCGCGTACTCCGGGTCCATCACGGCCGGCGGCCGATGATCCGATCGACGACGTAGACCGGCCTGGCCTTGGCCTCGTCGTACACGCGGCCGACGTACTCACCGATGATGCCCAGAAAAAACAGGTGCACGCCCGACAGGAACGTGATGATCAGGATGAGCGCCGTGAACCCCTGCGGCGACCGGTCGAGGAACAGTCTGGCGTAGAGGGCGTAGGCGGCGAACGCCGCGGTCAGGACGATCGCGACGGCGCCGAGCACCGTGGCGGCGCGGAGCGGCACCACGGAGAAGGAGAAGACGCCGTCCAGGGCCAGGCCGACCAGGTGCCCGAGCCGGTACTTGCTCACGCCGGCGGCACGCGCGCCGCGCTCGATCGGAATCCCGGCCTGTCGGAACCCCGCCCAGGCCCGCAGACCGCGCAGGTAGCGATGGCGTTCCGGCGTGCGCCGGATCTCGCCCACCACCCGTCCCGAGATGAGCGAGAAATCGCCCGCGTCGAGCGGCACCTGGATCCGGGACATGCGGGCCAGGGCCCGGTAGTACAGCCAGTAGGAGGCGCGCAGCCACCACGCCTCTTTCCGGTTGATGCGCTGCGCGTAGACGACGTCGTACCCCTCACGGTGCTTGGCGACGAGGTGCGGGATCGCCTCCGGCGGGTCCTGGAGATCGCCGTCCATGAGCACCGTGGCGTCCCCGGTCACGTAATCCAGGGCGGCGGCGAGGGCGGCCTGATGGCCGAAGTTGCGCGACAGAGCCACCACGGTGATGCGGGCATCCTCGCGGGCCCGCTCCTCGAGCCGGGCCAGCGTACCGTCGGCGCTCCCGTCGTCCACGAAGACCATCTCATGCGGTCCGCCGGGCAGCGCGTCCAGCGCCTGCCCGATGCGCCGCACCAGCTCGGGAACCCCGGACGCCTCGTTGTACAGCGGCACCGCGACCGACAACCGAAAGTGCGTCGTCATGCCCCTCGGGCCTCTCCCTTGAAGTACACCATGTGCCACAGCGTCACGCCCATGGCCCTCACCGGATACGGCTCGAAGACGCGTTCCTCGAAGTGCTCGGCGAACAGCGACCGCCACTCGTCCAGCGACCGTGCGTACCGGCCGCGGTCCAGCCGGGCCAGCACGCTCGCGATCGACGGTCCCTCCGGCTTGACGAGATCCAGAATGTGAATGCAGCCGTCCCGACGCAGCACGGCTGCCAGCCGCCCGAGAATACGACGGACCCGCGTGGTATCGACATGATGAAAGAAGCTGTTGGCCAGGACGAAATCGAAGTCTCCTGCCGGCGTCTCCTGCGTCACGTCGGCCACCCGGAACTCGCCTCGAAACCGCTGCCGCGCGTCCGCAATGTAACGTCCGTTGATGTCCACGCCGACGTAATCGCAGTGCGCGAAGTGCGCGGCGTTCGTGCCCGGACCGCAGGCCACGTCGAGCACGCGCCGCGCGGCGCGCAGGTCGTTATGCCGCCGCACCGGGGCGAACTTGCGCGCGGCGAACGGCGCCTGCCACAGCCGGTACACGGCCGTGCGCCCGAGCACCGCGTCCCGCAGGCTCACTCGCGCCACCGCACCACGAAGCTGCCGGCTGTCGCCTCGTGCGGGAAGCGCGCCACCAGCGCGTCCAGGAGCCGCGCATCCGGGGGGGAGAAGCGGGCGCCGTCGGTCCGCCCATCGTACACCGTGAACCCGGGCGTCGTGTTCACCGCCACCGCGTGCACGTCGTGGCGCTCGAGCGCCGCCACCACCCGCTCCACCCGTCCCGTCGGATCGTCCAGAAAGTCGAACAGCGTGGGCGTCGCGTTGCGCAGCCCCGTCAGGAAATACGCTTCGGGACTGTCGGGCGTGACGTAGGTGTACCCGCCGACCGCACGCGGCACCAGCACGGCGGCCAGCGCCTCGTACTCCGCCTTTTCCTCGAGACTGACGCGCAGGCCCCCCCGCGGCAGGTCCAGCACCTCCGTCTGGTTGTCGCGCGCGTAGTAGTGACCCATGTGATAGATGAAGCCGCGGTTCACCCACAGCGCGCCGAACACCAGCAGAAAGCCGGCGCCGACGGCCAGGATCGGGCGCGGCTCCCGCGAACGGGCGGCGAGCGCCGCCAGCGCGAGGATCGCGAGCGGGGCCACGTACACGAAATAGACCGCCGCGCCGAAGGGGAACTGGATCAGGCTCACCCAACCGGTCACGGCGAGGAGCGCGAACACTCCCTCGTCGCGCGACCGACCCTCGGCCGCCCGACGGCCGGCCAGGACCAGGGCGCCACCGGCGACGGTGAGCGGGATGATCCCCCGCACCGCCTGCCACACCGTGGCGTACACCGGGAGCCGACCGCCGAAGACCAGCACCGCGCCCAGCAGCACGGCGGCGCCCAGCGCCGCCCGAGCGCGCCGCCGCGCCTGCAATCTGGTCTCCCCGAGCACGACAGCGGCCACCAGCGACGCGGGGAGCAGGAGCGTGGCCAGCGGCGGGAGCCTCATGCTCGCCGACGCGAAGCGGGCCGCTGGAGTCACGAAGACACCGCGCACCAGATCTCCGACCGCGCCCGACGCGGCGAACGGCACGAGGAATATCAGGAGCGGCAGCGCAATGCCCGCGGCGAACCATGCGGCCGGCCCCCCCAGTCGCGGCACTCGGACGCGGAGCTCCGCGCGCGGCACCGACCACTCACGCCACAGCAGGAGACCCGACAGCGCGGCCGGCGGCAGCACGAGGTGAAACGGAACCGCGGGATCGCCCACGCGGCTGGTGAGCGCGAACACGCCGGCCGGCAGCGCCACGAGGGCGGCGGTCAGGATCACGCTCGCCGTCCGGCCGCGGCGGCCGTCCGGCGCGAGCGGCGTGCCCTGCTCCCGGAACAGCAGGAAGAGCCCCGCCGCCGCCACGGAATACACGCCGACGATCTTGATCGCCACGGACGCTCCCGCCAGGGCCCCCGCCGCGACCAGCCACCGTCGCCGCTCGGTGTCGTTGAAGCGGAGCAGCGCCGCCGTGCCCATCGTGGCGAACATGACGGTATACCACGACGGCACGGCCGCCGGGTAGTTCGGCACGCTCCACACCACGGCCAGGACCACGATCAGCGCCGCGGCACCGCGGCCGACGAAGCGGCGGGCGAGGGAATAGACGGCCGGAATCCATGCCGCCGTGACGAGGAGCAGCACGTATCGCAGGGACAGGAGATTCATGCCGAACGCCTTCAGGGCGAGCGCGTTGAGATAGCTGAGGCCACCCGTGTACACCTCGCCGAAGTCGCGGTGCGGCAGCTCCCCCTGGAGCACGCGCTCCGCCGCGTGCGCCAGCGTGCCCTCGTCGTGCGGCACCCAGCCGCGGTCGAGGTTCGCGTACACGTACGCGCAGGCGCCGAGCGTGAGGGCGACCGGCAGGAGCCACGGCCGCCGCGCGCTCACGCCACCACCTCCCCCAAGGCTGCCACCGCGGCCGCGATCTCGTCCTCGGTGTTGTAGTAATGGGGCGACAGCCGCAGCGACGCCGTCACGCCCTTGTCGTCGTAGTCCAGCACGGCGGAGGTGCGCGCCTGCGCCCCGGTGTTGATGCGCCGCTCGCGCAGCGCGGCCACGATGTCGGCGGGGTCGCGGCCCGCCACCGCGATGCTGACGATGCCGCCCAGGTCCGCGCCCCGGTCGAGCACGCGCACGCCGGCGATCGCTCCCAGCGACTCGCGCAACGTCGCGGCCAGCGCGCGCACCCGCGGCCAGATGGTGTCCAGTCCGACGGCGGCCGCGTAGCGGGCCGCTTCTCCCGTGCCGAGCACGAGCGCCCAGGCGAACTCCCAGTTCTCGAAGCGCCGCGCATCGCGCGCGGGACGATACCGGTCCGCGGCGATCCAGTCCGCCCCCCGCATGTCGAGGAACAGGGGCGCCAGGCCGAGCCCGAGCGCGCGGTCCGACACGTACAGAAACCCCGCGCCGCGGGGGCCGCGCAGGAACTTGCGGGCGCTCGCGCCCAGGAAGTCGCAGTTCAGGCGGCGCACGTCCACCGGCATCTGGCCGATGGACTGGCACGCGTCCACGAGGTACAGCACGTCGTGCTCGCGGCACACGGTGCCGACCGCGGCGACATCCTGCACCAGGCCGGAGTTCGTGGGCATGTGGGTCACGCAGACGAGGCGCGGCCGGTGGCGGCGCATCAGGTCGGCCAGGCCCTGCACGTCCACGCCGCCGCCGGGTTGGTCGGGCGCGCGCACCACCCGCACCCCCAGGCGGGCCTGGAGCGACAGGAACTGGATCTGATGCGAGGCGTAGTCGTTGCGCGTCGTCAGGATCGCGTCGCCCGGCGCGAACGGAATGGCCGAGAGGGCCTGTAGGTGCGACACGGTCGCGTTCTCGGTGAACGCGATGTTCGCGAGGTTCGCCCCGACCAGGTCGGCCACCGCGAGGTAGGCGCCCTGCACGGCGTCCTGCCGCGCGTCGGCGGCCTCGTAGCCGCCGATGCGGCCTTCGAGGGCGAGGTGGTCCTGCACCGCACGGAGCACCGGCGCGGGCATGAGCGCCGCGCCGGCATTGTTCAGGTGGATGCGCTCGGCGCAGCCCGGGGTGTCGGCGCGCCACTGGCGGACGGTCTCGAGCATCGGCGTCGAAATCTAGGCGGTTGCCCGCCCGCTGGGCGGGCTTGACGCCCCCGCGGAGCGTCGCGAACCTCAGGCGCCGCTACCCAGAACGCCGTGACGTGACCCCCGCCCAGCCCATCGTATCGCCCGACGACCAGCGGGTGATGTTCGTCGAGCTGTTTTTCGACCTGGTGTTCGTGTTCTGCATCACGCAGGTGGTGGCGCTGCTGCACGGGCACGTCGATCTCCGGACCGCCGGCGCGGCCCGGCCAGGCTCCACATGAGCTCGACGCGATCCCGGCTCTCGCGCGCCCGGCGCGGTATGGCCAGGCACGCGGGCATCAGGACGAGGCATACAACGCCGTGCTCAGATACTCGAGGCCCGAGTCCACCGCGATCCACCAGAAATAGCGCGCGCTGGCACTGCTACAGACACTGGCCTCACGGAGGGCAATTTGGCGGGGACGGCCCGGCACGCGCAGCGGGACCTACCTGGCTTGATACCGCCGCAGCATGCCCGCCGCGATCCGCTCGGCATTCGCCAGGATCGTCAGGCTGGTATTGACCGCCAGGGAAGACGGAATCGCCGCGCCGTCGCTGACGTAGAGCCCGGGGTAGTCGAACACCTCGCCGGCGGCATCGATCACCCCGTGCTTCTTGGCGTCCGCCATACGGCAGGAGCCCACGTGGTGGGCCGTGGAAAAATAGAAATCATCGTGCGGCGTGCCGCTGCGGTCCAGGAACTGCACGTCCACCAGGCGGCAGCCGTTGCGGGTGAGGATCGAGCACAGCACGTCATGGGTCCGGCTGCGGTAGCTCATCAGCTGGGGATCGGGATCGAGATCGAGCCGCAGCTTCTCGCCCGGCACCGTCGTGAGCCGTGCCGCCGGCGGCGTAAGACCGATGGCGTAGAGCGCGATCACCTTGCGCCGTACCTGTTTCATCAGCTCCACGTTGGCCTCACCCCACCAGGCCGGCTCCCGCGGATCCCCGTCCATCCGTAGTCGCGTTCCCGCGATGAGTTGGAGGGGCATGGCCTTCACCGCTGACACGGTGATGCCGTGGGACTCGAGAAACTGGTAGCTGATCATGCCGGGATGAGTGCGGCCGGTGAACATGTCACCTTCGGGAAATCCATCGGGAAGAATCCCCGCCGCCTTGACGCTGCCATTGAACGCGATGTTCTGGCCGACGTGCGGCGAGAGCAGCCGGAGGTGCTCCCGAGATGCCAGCAGCAGCGCCGCGGTCCCCACCGTTCCACCACCCAGAATCACGACCTTGGCGCGGTAGCGGCGCTCGTTCGTCCCCCCTTTGCGCTCCCGGCAACGAACCTCGTAACGGTAAGGAATGCCGGATAGCCGGCCCGAGTGGGCGGTCTGCTGCACCTGTCGCAGCGTGGTGAGTTCGGTGGCTTCGACGTCGGTTTCGATCGTGGCGCCGGCCGCAACCGCCTGGGGCAGATAGTTGAGCAACAGCGACTGCTTGGCTGCGTAGATGCAGCCAGTGACACAAAAGCCGCTGCCGACACACCCGCGTTCGGCGTATCGCGCCCGATCGGCGCTGTACCCCAGGTTCTTCATCATGAGGGCGAATACCTGGCCGGTCTTGGGAACCTTCTCCACCGGGATCTGGGTGACGTGCAGCATCTCTTCAGCGATGTCGTAGTAGGGATCGAGCACCCGGCGGTCGAATCCACTGGGCCAGAGCCGGCGGCCGTTGCGGTCTTCCTGATCGAACGCCATCGACGGGGCCCGCAGTGACACCATCTCGTAAAAGCCCGATCCACCACCCAGCGCCTCGGCGTAAGTGACCGAGAAGTGGTCGCCGGAGAGTCCTTTCAGGTACCTGAGCAGATACTGGGGGTCAGATGTCTGGCGAAAATCATTGTAGGGATCGATGTGGGGCCCCTTCTCGATCATGGTGACCGCGAAGCCAGCCTGGGCCAGGCGCAGGGCCGGAGCCGCTGCTCCGAATCCGGTTCCGACAATCAGGACGTCCGTCTCGATGGTGACCATGGCTCCCTCGCTAGGCGTAGTTGCCGGAAGCAGTCAGCGACCAAGGCAGGAATCGCCCCCCGTCGTCGTAGCTGACCGGATCACCCTGATAGCGACCGGGAAAGCCGATCAACGGGCAGCCCCGCGCGTCGTCGTATATCCCGCCGTAGAACGAGACCTGCATCAGGAAGATCGCGCCACCATAAAGCTTCCGTGTGGTCCCGTCGGCCGCGAGCCCGTCGCTCACGACCTGGGTTCGCTGCGCCAGGGTCAGCCGGCAGAACTCACCATGGCCAAACCGGTCATAGCTGCGGCGGCAGAGATCCGAAGCGAAAAACTGGGCATACGGCGCGAAGGGATAATCGCGGTCGTGGAACGGGCGGACCAGGTTCGCGGAATCGGCCGGCGCCCCGGGGATGATCGTCGTGGCGAACGACCGGAGCACGCGATCGACCAGCTCCGCGTCGCGCTTGAAGTCGTCGGAATAGGAACGGGTGACGATCCGGAGCGGCGTGCAGGCACCGGCAGCCAGGCCGGCGGTGATCAGGCCCAGGTACCGAATCGCCTCGCGACGAGTGACGGCCGGGTGTTGTGCCATGTTCGCTCCCTGTGTGCGAGCGAACGGTGCCCCGGCGACCGCAAGCGGCCGTCAAGTCTCTTTTGCTGAACCACGGGGAGGAGTTGTGCCTGAGCGGCTTGACACCTACTTGCGTTGACGCGGGCCTAGCAAGCGAGCGAATCCGGTGGGGGGAGAGAGGGCGACTCGACCGACGACTGCACCGAACCAATCCATCGTCACGCGACCGACCACGACCGCCGTCAGCCCGCGGCGGCGTCCCTGATTCGCTGGCGCTGGCCTTCGGTGACCATGTCCCGCTCGATCACGTCCCGCACGATCCGGGCGAGGAACGAGTACCCTCGCCCCTCGGCCACCAGCCATCGCTGCCACTCGAGTTCGTCGAGCGAGCCGTTGACCTCGTCGGGCAACAGGCCCGTCGCACGTGCCAGCAACTCGGTCGTCACTCGCTCATCGAGAATCGCCGCGGCGACCAGCACCTGCTGTGCGCTGGTGCCGAGCCGGCGGAAGTTCACCCGGATGGCAGCGACCATGGTGTCGGGCAAGTCGCTGGGCAGGGTATGGTCCAGGGTCCGGAGCGGGCTAGGCCAGACGCCGGTTCCGGCCTGGAGGTCGAGTCCCAGACTGACCGCATTGAGAAGCTCCGTCGCGAGCAGCGGCACGCCCGCAGAATCGGCCAACAACCGGCGCGCCAACCGCTCCACCTGCTCGTCGGAGTACGATGGAAAGCCCCATCGCACCAGCCGCTCGAGCCCGTCCCGGGCGAGCGATTCGAGACGCACGGTCGCGCCCGGAAGATCCCGGCCGATACGAGACCGGATCTCGTCCATCTCCGGCGGGCGAGGATAGCCGCTGCTGGGTAGCAGCAGACAGAGCGGGGTGGCAACCAGATCGCGAAGCATGGCGTCCAGCACCCGGAAGGACTCTCCATCGAGCCATTGGGAATCATCCACGATCAGGAGCAGGGGCCGCTCGTTCGTGACCGCGCGCACGATCTCAGCCCACGCGGCGGTTATCGGCCAAGGGGATGGTTCCCGGGCCGCGGCCGGAAAGCGCTCGGCCCATTCCGGCACCTGGGCCGCCAGCGTCGCGAGCGCCGGCGGTTGGGCGGTGGCGAGGCCGCTCGCGTCCAGCAGCCCGCCCCGCGCCAGTCCCACCACCGCGCTCAACGGACTCTCGAGATCGCCCGGCACCGCCCGGGTCATGACCACGTCGGTCCCTTCGAGACGAGCCCGCGCGGCCAACTCCTCGACCAGCCGTGTCTTGCCCATCCCCGGATCTCCTTCGATCACGACCACGCCGGCCCGCCGGTGCTCCACACTCGCCCTCACCGCGCGCACGAGTTGCTGCAACTCTGCATCGCGGCCGAACAGCGGCACCCGCCGCGACGTGGCTCCGCGCCCCGCGGCGGTGCGCACGTAGGCGGGGAGCTTCCACACCCGCTCGCGGCGCACCCGTTCCAGCAGTGTTACGGTGCTCCCATCCGGTGCGGCTCCAGCCGCGTCCCGGAGCCGTGCCTGGAAGTCGTCGAAATAGGCGACCGCGGCGGCCGAGTCTCCGCGCAGGGCACAGGCTCGCATGGCGGCCCGCACGGCGGGGCCCGACAGGGGATCGACCGCGACGGCCCGATGGGCCTGGTCCAGCGCGCCGCTGAGGTCGCCCGTGGTCAGGAGCAACTCGGCGTAGCGCGCTAGCGCATCCACCGAACGCTGACGCCACAGCAACCGCTCCGACGTCATCCAGTCCTCGAACGGCGACGACTCGGGAACGCTGAAACCCTCGAGGTACGCGCCGCGCACCAGCATGGCAGCGTTGGCCCAGTCGCCGGACTCGACCGCGCGCTCGAACACCTCCGTGTCGAGCTGCAGCCGATCGCCGGTCAACCGCACCTGGTCCCCCTCGGTTTCAATCCCCTCCTCGCCCAGTGACGCGCGCAACACCCGCGTCGCCTCGCGGAGAGAATGCCGCGCGGCCGACTCGGGCTTGTCAGGCCAGAGCAGTCCAATGAGGTGATCCCGGGTGCGCCCGCGCGTGGGGGAGCGTGCGAGGTAGATCAGCAGAGCCAGGTTCTTGCGCCAGAGGAGCTCGGGCGGCGTTTCCGACCCGGGTACCGTGATCTCGACCGGTCCGAGCGTCCGGCAGTGAATCATCGCGGCCCGGTGTACGACGTTCCGACGCAGCCCAGCTGGTTCACCCGTTGTCGCGCTTGGTCCACGAACGCCGTCATCGGCCATTCGGCTCGCGACCAGAGCTCCGTCACCCGAATCAGAGCGCGGCAGGCGGCTTTTCGCTCCTGCCGTGTCGCGGCCATGCCCCGCTGAAAGCGCGCCCAGGTGCCGAACGCCCAGTCGATCTCTCCGGCTTGCGCCTCTCCTCCGGCCCATCCGATGAGATCGGCGTGATCGTGCCAGCGCCATTCCTGGCCGGCCTGACGGTCGTCGAGCAGAGCGCGCCAGCTCGCGCGCTTCAGGTGCAGCACCACCCGGAAGAACGGATCCGGCGCTCGTTCCAGGTCGAGAAGCGTCACCGTGGCATCGAGCGCCACTTGGGCGCTTGCCCCCCCCCTCCCGCGCTCCCGTCGTCGGGGTGCGCCGTCACCCAGACCGCCTCGGCCAGTGTGCGGAGGGAGGAGTCATTGACCATTCCCAGCAGCTCGCGAACCCGTTGATCGCCGCTGCGGGGGGCAATCGCATCGAGCATCAGCATCCACGCCGCGCGCTCGCCGACCGACGGGCGCCGCAAGAGGGCCCGCAACATTTCGACTCCTCGGGCGCGTTCTGTCGCGGGGATGCCCGGCATGCCGACAACTCCGGGGATCACCCGCCACCCGGCCGCCTGCACCCTGGCCTCGTCCGTGCCCAGCAGCGAAGCGACGCTATCGAAGTCGCCAAGGCTCTCGTCCGGCCGTCCAGTCGCGAACAGTCCCAGTCCTCTGGCCTCGTGGGCTTCGGCCCGGACGCGGACAGGCGCCGCCGGCGCGGCGAGGACAATCTCGCCCAGCGCCGCCTCCGCATCGGGTATGTCCACGGTTGGCGCCCAGCGAACCATGCGCAGGAATTCCGGGCTGGTGGATTTCGGGTCTCCCAGCATCCCTGCCCGGAGGGACGGCGCGTTCGCCGGATCGAAGCGCTCGACGAACGCGAACTCCAGAAAGGCGGGGAAGCTGAAGTCGGTCTCCGATGCCCGCGCGGCGCTCCGCCGGAGCCGGTCCAGCACTACCCGGGCGGAGTCGCGTTCGCCCAGCCGGATCAACGTCCAGGCCAGATGGCTCAGGGTGCGCGCCGAATAGCGATCGCGCTGCGCCGCCAGATTCAGGAGGCCGGCGGCGCTGTCGAGTGCCACGCCCGCGAGGGCGCCCCGATGCATCAGCTCGCTGCCGTAGAGCAGCGCGGCGTATCCGTCGTGGGGGTACCGCCGCAGCGCCTCTTCGTAGAACGCGAAGCGCTGCCGGCCGCGCGGGGCAAGCTCCGCCTGCATCAGCAACCGATCGAGATCTCCAAAATCGGCCGACCGCTCCTGGTACAACCTTCGGACGTCGATGTCCGATGGGATGCGCCGCCAGCGGTCAACGTTGGCCAGCCGCCAGCGCGCCAAGGCGAATCCGGTGTCGAGCACCAACGCATCGCGATAGTGCCGCTCCGCTGCTGGCCACGCATCACGCTGAAAGGCCTCCTCGCCGGCCAAGAATGCGCGCACCGCTCGGACATTTCGGCTGGTGAGGCCGCCGATGCACTGGTAGTCGGTGACCTGCGCCGGCGCGGCGATGCGCAGCACCTCGAGGCCGATCTGACAACCGAGACCCGCGAGATCACTGGCCGGTCCCCGTAACGGCGGAGCGGGACGCGACACGCCGGCGGAGTCGTACACCGACAGCCGCACCACGTAATCATCACCCTCTGGAACAACGGTCGCCCGAGTCCAGCGGGATGCGCGGAGTGCCGACGCCCACGCGGGACTCGCCTCACCTTCCCGCACCCGCAGCGAATCCCACACGGCGAAGCCCACCAGGGTGGGCGTCAGCGAAAGCGCCGGAACACCTTCCAAGTGAAGGACCGTCAGGCGGGCCAGACCGCTGCCCAGCGCCCGGTCGGCCTCGCCCTCGACCTCGAACGGCAGCACCGCCAACGTCGCCGGCGGCAGCGTGACGGCTCTCCGATGCATGATCCCAAAGGCGGTGCCCGCGACGAGGCCCAGCAGCGTGAGCGCAATAGTCCGGCGCACGTAGGGAGCGGTACGGGTGCGCCACAACGCCCGGCGGAACGCTCGGGCGTCGGACCAGCGATCCTCCGGTAACCAGGCCAGCGCCTGTCGCAGCACCCGGGCCACCGATCGGGGAACGCCGTCCCAATCGGCTCGCTGTGCGTACGACCACTGGCGACCGGTGAAGGCTTGATACAGGACCACCGCCGCCGCGTAGAGATCGGCCCCGGGCGTCACCTCGTACCCGGCCGCTTGCTCCGGCGGCATGTATCCCGGAGTACCCATGGGCGCTCCCGGCGCCGTTCTGGCGTCGCTCTTGCCCGCCACCGGCTTGGCGATGCCGAAGTCGGTGAGCATCGCGCGGTCACCCACCAAAAGGATGTTGCTCGGGTTGATATCCCGGTGCACCACGCGGGCACGATGCGCGGCTTCGAGCCCGTCGAGCAGATCGCGACCCAGCTTGATCGCTTCGCGCCGGGACAGCGGAGATCGGGCCAGGCGATCGGCCAGGGTCTCGCCCTCGACATAATCCATCACGTAGTAGAAGAGGCCGCCTGCTTCCCCCGCGTCGTGGACCGGCACCACGTTGGGATGATGCAGATTCGCGAGGATGCGGCTTTCCGCGAGGAACCGCTCAGCCGCCTGGGCGGTGGCCAGCTCGGGGCGCATCACTTTCACGGCGACGGGCCGCTCAAGCGTGAGATCGTACGCCAGGAAGACCAGACCCATTCCGCCGCCGCCGAGCTCGCGCTCGACGCGGTATTCCGAGGAGAGTGCCTCCCGCAGGCGCTCCAGCAGCGCAGACATGATGGGTCCCGACCGCCCTAGCGGCGGCCAGCTGAGCCCTAATGTACGTCCTTCGAGTGTGGGCTGAGAACGGCTTGAGGGCCCCATCAGGGGCCCTCGTTTCATAGTCGGGCACCGGCGCTGACGCGCTCGCGCCCCACGACCGTCCACCGTCACTTGACGGTCGCTTGATGGGAGGGAGTGAGCATCCTGTCTCCAGAGTACGACGGGGGACCAATGAGTGGTACTTGGGTGCACTCGCCGGCCGGAGCCGTCGACGTCGCGCGCGACACCCCGAGCCTGCCCATTCCCTGCCTCGCCGGGAAGACGGCCGTCGTCACCGGCGCGAGCAGCGGCCTCGGCCTGGAGGCCTCGGCGGCCCTGGCGCGCTCCGGCGCCCGGGTGGTGCTGGTCGGCCGGAGCCCGGTGAAGACCGCCGCCGCCCTCGACTACGTCCGGCGGCGCTCGGGCTCGAGGACCGTAGAGTCGCTGCTATGCGACATCGCGTCGCAGGCATCGATCCGCCGGCTCGCCGCTGAAGTCCTGGCGCGATGCCCAAGGCTGGAGATCCTGGTCAACAACGCCGGCACCGTGAGCGTCGAGAGGCAGCTGACCGAGGATGACATCGAGACCACCTTCGCGGTGAACCACCTCGGCTACTACCTGCTCACCCGATTGCTGCGCGATCGGATCGTCAGCAGCGCGCCCGCCCGAATCGTCAACGTCGCCTCGCACGCCCACTACAGCGCGACCCTCGACTTCGACGACCTGGGCTTCGCGCGCGGCTACCAGATCTTCCGGGCCTACGCGCGGTCCAAGCTCGGCAACGTCCTATTCACACGTGAGCTGGCGAAGCGGCTTCAGGGAACGGGCACGACCGTGACCGCCCTGCACCCGGGCAGAGTCGCGACCAACATCTGGAGCGGCGCGCCGGGCTGGACTCAGCCAATCCTCGCCATCGCCAAGCGGCTGTTCATGATCTCGCCCGAGGAGGGAGCCACGAGGATCACCTATCTCGCCGCCAGTCCCGAGGTCGACGGAAAGACCGGGCTCTACTTCGAGAACAACCAACCCAGACCCCCGTCGGAGCTGGCCCGCGAAGACGCGCTCGCCGCTCGGCTGTGGAAAGAGAGCGCGCGGCTGGTGCACCTGGAGCCCTGATGATGCTGTCAGGGCACGGCATACAACGCCGTGCTCAGATACTTCATCCCCGAATCGCACGCGATCGTGACGACGGTCTTGTCCGGGCCCAGGCGCTCGGCCAGCCGCAGCGCCGCCGTGACGTTGCCCCCCGTGGACGTCCCCGCGAACACTCCCTCCTCGCGCGCCAGGCGCCGGGCCATCGCCATCGCGGCGGCGGTCGAGACCGGGTGGATCTCGTCGGCGAGCGACGGGTCCCACAACGGCACCACGAAGCCCGCGCCGGTGCCCTCGATCTGGTGCGACCCGCTGGGCTGGCCCGACAGCACGGCCGATTCGGCGGGCTCGACCGCCACGATGTGCAACGCGCCATTGCGGGCGCGCAAGCGGGTCGCGTTGCCGCGCAGCGACCCGCCCGTGCCCACGCTCTGCACGAACGCGTCGATCTTCCCTCCGGTCTGCTCCCAGATCTCGTCGGCCATCCGCGCGTAGGCGGGGAGCACGTCGTGGTTGTTGAACTGGTCCGTCCAGTAGCTGCCCGGCGCGGCGGCGAGCCGCCGCGCCGTCTCGATCATCTCGAGCGTGAGCGCCTTCGTGGTCCCGCCCGTGGGGCTCGCGATCAGCGTGAGACGGGCGCCGAGCGCCGTCATGTGGTCGCGTTTCTCCTTGCTGAACGCATCCGAGGTGACGAGCTGGAGGGGAATGCGCTTCACCGCGCACACCAACGACAGCGACACCCCCGTACTGCCGCCCGTGTACTCGACCACCGAGCCCCCGGGCCGCAGGCGGCCGTCCCGCTCCGCGGCCTCGACCATGGCCAGGGCCATGCGGTCCTTCATGCTGCCGGTCGGGTTTTCGTACTCGAGCTTCAGGAAGATCCGGGCGCTGCCCTGCGGCACCATGTGGCGCAGCGGCAGCAGGCGGGTGTGGCCGATGTGGTCGAGGATGGTCACGGTTCGCTCCCTACGCCTCGCGCCGCAGCCGCTCGAGCGCGGCCGGCATGGGCGCTCGACGATCTCGTCGCCGCCCGGGGCCTCGCTACGCCGCCGCCGAGCCGATCAGCTCGGAGAACCTGTCGAGGTCGATGTTGCCGCCGGAGACGATCGCCACGATCGGGCCCCGACCGGCCTGCCCGGTCAGCGCGGCCGCGAGCGGCAGGGCGCCGGCGCCCTCGGAAACGACGCGCGCCTTCTCCGCCATCAGTCGCATCGCCCGCTTGGTCTCCTCCAGGGTGACCACGATGCAACCGCCCACCACCGGCTGCATGCGTTCCCACATCCGGGGGAACAGACTCCGGCCCCCGGCGCCGTCGACGAACGACGGCTTCCATTCCATGAACGCCTGCGGCGATCCCCTGCTGAACGAGAGCGCCGCGGGCGCGGCCGTTTCCGGCTCGGCGCCCCACACCCGGATCTCCGGCTTGAGCGCTTTGACCGCGCTCCCCACGCCCGTGACGAGCCCGCCGCCGCCAATGGCGGCGATCACCGCGGCCGTGTCGGGCGCGTCCTCGAGAATCTCCAGGCCCATGGTCGCATGACCGGCGATGAAATTGTGATCGTCGAAGGGGTGCACGAAGGTCCCCGTGACCCCGGGAAACGACCGCGCCTCGAGGGCCTGCCACGCGACGTCGTGGGCCACCGGAATGAGCGTGGCGCCGAGCGCCTTCATGCGCTCGAGCTTCGCGACGGGCGCCGACTCGATCGCGACCACCGTGCACGGCACGCCGGCCGTCCTCGCCGCGTAGGCGATGCCCTGTCCCGCATTGCCCGCGCTGATCGTCCACACCCCGCGCTTGCGCTCGGACTCCGACAGCATGGCCACGGCGTTCGCGGCACCCCGCAGCTTGTAGGCGTTGATCGGCTGCAGGTTCTCGAGTTTGAGCCGGATATCCGGGAAGCCCGGCCCCAGCTCCAGACGCACCAGCGGGGTGCGCACGATGATCGCCGCGATGCGCTCCCGCGCTTCGCGTATCTCCGCCAGCGCGATGGGGCGGACGGCGTCAAGCGTCATGCGCGCCCGCGTGCCGGTAGGCGTCGTACACCATGGCGGCGGCGGCCACGTCCTCGACGGCGACGCCGACCGATTTGAAGAGTGTGATCTCCTCGGCGCCGCGGCGACCTGGATGGAGACCGGCGACCACCTCACCGATCTCCGCCACCACCTCGCGCGCGGCCATGACATCACCAGACTCCCGCGTCGCCGCCTCGCGGGACTCGACGTACAGGCGGGCCCCGGCCAGGAGCTCGTCGTCCAGCTCGCGCCAATCCGGCCGCGTGGCGCCGATGGCATTGACGTGGGTACCGGGTGACAGCCAACGGCCGGACAAGACTGGGAGTCGGGCGCTGGTGGCCACGACCACCACATCCGCGCCGCGCACCGCGTCCTCCGGAGACGCCATGGCCCGCACGCCGTGACGCTCGGCGAACGCCTGGCTGTGGCGCGGACTCCAGACACGGACCTCGCGAAACGGCCGCACCGCCCGCAGCGCCTCCAGGTGGCTCCGCGCCTGCACACCGGACCCGAGAATCGCGAGCACCGACGCCTCCGCCCGGGCGAGCAATTGCGTGGCCACCGCCGATACGGCCGCCGTCCGCATCTCGGTGATCAACCGGCCGTCCATCAGGACGAGCGGCTCCCCGGTCTCGGGTCGGAACAGCACGATCACCGCATGATGGGTCGGGATGCCCTCGTTGTGCGGGTAGAAGGTGACCAGCTTGGCCCCCAGCGCGTCGGCGTACGCCGGCATGACGCCGAAGAAGCCCCGGTGCGGAGCCACCGGAAGCACGGCGCGCACCGGCTGCACCACGCGGCCCTCCGACAGGTCGGCCAGCGCCCGTGCCATGGCGGGGATGAGCGTCTGGTAGCTGAGCAGCCGCTGGACGGTACGCTCATCGAGCATCGCGATGGGGCCTCGACGATGGGCGCTCTCAGCCACGGTGAGGGACCGGACCGGATCCATCACGGCGACGTCGCTCTCGATGCCGCACGCTGTGCCACACCATTGGCTCCATCCCCAGGCGTCCGTCCGGCGGGGCGTCAGGATCCGAATTGGGAGCCTGCCGGGCGTCGCTCCTGCGGCAAAACGGTACGCTGGCCGAAGGGGCTGCACCAGCCTCCCATCCGTGCGGCGGGGCCGCTGGCCGAGCGCCCCGCCGTTGGCTGCGGGACGCGTCCACCCGGTATCATTCGGCCCATGACTCACTCATTCTCCCGGCGCGGCCCGCTTGCCGCGTGCGTCGCGGCCTGCTGCCTCGCGTGGTCGGGTGCGGCCGCCGGGCAGGCGCCGTCCGCGACGAGCTCCGCGGTCGCCGCGTACGCCGACTCGACGTATTTCGCCGCGAGCGTGGCGACGCTCGCCGATCTCGTGGCGTTTCCCACCGTGCACCAGGACGGCATGGACAACGCGGTCAATCCGGCGTTCCACGCGATGACCGCGTACCTGGAGCGCAAGGCTGCGGAGCTGGGACTCGATTTCGCCGATCGCGGCGCGGTCGTGGTCGTGGGGCTCGGCGCCGCGTCCGGCCGCCTGGGTCTCGTGACCCACGGCGACGTGCAGCCGGCCGATGCCGCGAAGTGGGCGATGGACCCGTTCACGCTCGACACCGTGACCGAGCCCGGCCGCTTGATCGGCCGCGGCACGGAGGACGACAAGGGGCCGATCGCGAGCGCGCTGTACGCCATGGCGGCTTTGAAGGACCGCGACATCCCGCTGCGGCGCCGCATCGAGCTGATCGTGTCGTACACCGAGGAGTCGGACTGGGAACCGTTTCAGGCGTTCCTCGCGCGCCACCCGCCACCCGATCTCAATGTGGCGCTCGACTCGGAGTACCCCGTCGTCATCGCCGAGAAGGGATGGAACGCGGTCTTCGTCGCAATCCCCCCCGTGGCCGCAGCGCCCGACGACGGTCCCCGGCTGGTGGCGTTCTCGGGCGGAGCGTTCCTGTCCCAGATTCCCGCGGACGCGGTCGCGGTGATCGCCCGTCCCACCGCCTCGCTCGCGGCGGCCCTGCGCGCCGCGGCGGTCCGCGACAGCGCGATCCGCTACGCGTTCACGGATTCGGCCGCCACGTTGCGGATTCGGGCCACGGGTCTCGCCGCCCACTCGTCCAAGCCGGACCAGGGCCGCAACGCGCTCACGCACCTGGCCCAGGTGCTCGGCGCCCACCCGTGGCCGGACGGGCAGGCGGCGCGCATGGTGCGGCTGATCACCGACCTCGTCGGCACCGGCGACTACGGCGAGCGGTTCGGCGCCGTCGCGGCGACGCACCCGTTCATGGGACCGCTGACGCTGTCGTTGACGACCCTCACGACGCGCGGGGATTCACTGGTCGCGGGGATCAACATCCGGGCACCCGCCGGACGCGATGGGGCCACGCTCGAGCGGCTGGCGCGCGACGCCGTGGCGGACTGGCAGCGCCGATCGGGGATCGCGCCCGTGGTGGTGAGCGTGCTCACCTCGGAGCCCTACTATCTCGAGAACGCGCCCCACGTGCCGGTCCTGCTCGACATCTTCGCGCGGTACTCGGGCGAACGCGATCCGCGGCCGATCGCGATCGGCGGCGGGACGCACGCGCGCCTGGTGCCGCGCGGCGTCAACTTCGGCCCGGCGATGCCGCACGAGCCGTACACGGGCCACTCCGAGCACGAGTACATCAGCCGGGCGAACCATCGGCTCAATCTGCGCATGTACACGGCGATGCTGGTGGAGCTGGCGGGACCGTAGGCGCGGCAGCTCAGGGTCCGCGTCGAAGAACCGCGGCGCCGCCTAGCGATCCTCCCGCCCGTCCCGCTCGTCGTCGTCGCGGTCGTCCCGGTCGTCCCGCTGGTCACGCCCGTGGTGGCCGCGGCGCCCGAGATCCGCGACCAGCCCCGCGTGGTCCGACGGCCACAACTCGTGCGCCGGGCCCGGGACGCGCTCGCGCGGCGAGTCGCCCAGCCGGACAATGCGACCGGTGACGGCACGGTGCCGGTTTCCGAACCCGCGGGCGAAGACGTAGTCGATCCGCTTGTCGAACGTGTGCCGCGGGTTCGACAGGTTCTCGAGATGGCAGCAGGTGAACCCCGCCGCGCGGGGCCGCAGCGCACCCCACACGTCGGCGAACCCCCCGCCCGTCACCACCTGGTGCATCAGCGATCCCGGCACGTCGTTGAAGTCGCCCATCAGCACCGCGCGCGGCGCGGCGCCCACCGCCGCCAGTAGTTCGCCGGCCTGCAGGGCCCGCAGTCCCGCGAGATCGAGCCCCGTCAGGTTGGGCTCGAGGTGCGTGTTGAAGAACGCGTACGATTCTCCGTCGATCGTGCCCGTCACGCCCACGAACCCGCGGACGAGCGTCACGCCCGCCGCGACCGGCCCCAGGTTGGCGACGAAGTTCTGCGCCACGGTGTTCGTGACGCTGACCCGGGCGGGATCGACCAGAATCGCGTCGTGGTCCACCACCCGGATGGTGGTGCCGGGCACGGGCGGCGCCGCGTCCACGTTGGTGACCGTCGCGGCGACTTCGTACTGGAGGCCGCGCGCGGCCAGCGCCGCCTGGAGGATCGCCAGGAAATCGAGTTGGACGACGATCGGCACGCCGAGGCCCGTGAGATCGATATCGATCGTCCACACTTCCTGGAGCCCGATGACCTCCGGCCGGGCGCGGGCGACGGCGTCGGCGATCGCCGCGGCGCGCGCGGGAAAGTCCGTCTCGCCGAGCGTGGCGATGCCGGCGAGGAGCGCCGGGAAGTCGTCGGCCGGGTCGGGGCTCGCGAGCGCCGCGATCACCCGGTCCACGTCGGCGCCGATGTACAGGTTCCAGTTGAGGACCGTGATGCCGCCGTCGCGTCCGTCGGCGCCGTGGAACGCGGCCGCTCCTGGATCGGGAGCCGTGGGCGCGAGGCGTGACGTGTCGGTGCAGGCGGCGAGCAGTGCGGCGAGCCACAGCAGGCGTGGTGCGAGCTTCATGGGTCCCTCCCGGCTGGCTTGATCCTACGCCCGCGCCGGGGGCGTCAATGCGGCGAGTTCCCCGCTATCCGGCTGCGTGTCCTGAGCCGCCGCCGCCCGGGCGTCGGTGCTCCAGCGCCGGATTCCCGCGCCCTACGGCGTCGGCATCACCGGCGGCGGGCCGAGCACGTCGGCCACGGTCAGCGCCCGCAGGTCACCCAGGCCGAGCGCCTCAACCGACGCGCCGACCTTCTCGCGGTCACCCACGACGATGACGGCCATGCGGACCGGGTCCACGTACCGCCGTGCCACCCGGAGTACGTCTTCCCGCGTCACCGCGAGAGTCCGCTGCACGTAGTCGTTGAAGTAGGTCGCCGGCAGATCTGCCGGCGGCCAGCACCGTCGCCAGGAGAACGAGCGATCGACTCATGCCGGTTCCTTGTGGAGGCGTGGAACGTGACAACCGTGTAGAACCCCGCGCGCGGGCCGGGGCTCCCTTGAACCTATCCGGCGGGGACGGCGTCGCAACGCGGCGGCCCCGCCGCTCACGGGCGACGGGCACCGGATGGCCAGTCCTCGCGCGGATCGAGCTCTCCAAACGCTCGCCGCATCAGCGGCATCCAAGCAGGTGACGCGTCAGGTTCGTGCACGTTCAGTTCTTCTCGGAGGTACACCGATGTCGGCAACGGTCGTCCGGTGGATTGGCAGCCTGGGAGGGCTGGCCATGCTCGCGCAGCCAGCCCCGGGGCAGACTGAACCCGCTCGGTCCGTGCGACACGTGGCCGCCCTGCGAACCGCGCGGGCGGTGCACACGGCCACAGTGCTCCCATCCGGGCAGGTGCTCGTGGCCGGCGGGATGGTGGCGGGCGGCGGCAGCATCGCCAGCGTCGAGCTGTTCGACCCGAGGGACAACGCCGTGCGCGCGCTCGGCTCGCTCGGCGAGCCGCGATCCGGTCACACGGCGACGCTGCTCGGCGACGGTCGCGTGCTCATCGCCGGCGGCTACAATGGCGAGTACCTGGCATCGCTCGAGATCTTCGACCCGGCGACGCAGCGTTTTTCCCGGCCGGCGCGCTCCGCGAGGGACGCAGCGGCCAGACGGCGACGCTCCTGCCTGACGGCCGGGTGCTGTTCGTGGGTGGCGTGGGCCGCGGCTGGACGTTCCTGCGGAGCGCCGAGCTGTACGACCCCGCGACGGGCCGCTCGGAGCCGGTCGGCCCGATGCGCCTGCTGCGCGAGAGCCACACGGCCACGCTGCTCGCGGACGGCCGGGTGCTGGTCGTCGGCGGTCACACCGGGCGGCGCCAGAACATGGAAGTGCACGCGAGCGCGGAGCTGTTCGATCCGCGAACCCGGCGATTCGAAGACGCCGGCGCCCTCGCGACCGCGCGCCACAAGCACGATGCGATCGCGCTGGCCGATGGGCGCGTGCTGGTGATCGGCGGGGCGGACCGTACCGATCGCGTGTATTACGCCACCACCGAGGTCTACGACCCGGCGAGCCGGACCTTCGCGCCGGGCCCGTCCATGGCGCACCGCCGCTACAAGATCGCCGGCACCGCCATTCGGCTGGCGAGCGGGGATGTGCTGGTCACCGCTGGTGCGCCGGCGGCCGAGCTGCTCGATGTCGGAAGCTGGACGTTCCGCGAGGTGCCGGGCCTGCTGCCGGCCGGGTATCGCTTTGCCGCGGCAGCGCTGCTGCGCGACGGGGACGTCCTGATCGCGGGCGGCTACTCGGACGGGACCGAGACCACCGCTGGCGTCTGGCGGTTCGGCCGGCCCTGAGCGGCCGCCTGTACCTGCGCGAGAGTAACCCACTCGTCGGTGGGCACGCGGCAACAACCGCGGGGTGCCGGTTCCCGCCCTGCCGCCCCCGCTGCACATTTCCCGCAGCGCCCTCGAACAGGAGCCCGTGTGGCCCGCATCCACCTCGCCGTGGCCGTCGCCGCCCTCACGATCCCCGCCATCGCCGCATCCCAATCGGCCGGCGGCGGCGCCACGACGCAGGTCGAGCCGGGGGAACCGTGCCCCGCCGGAATGACCGAGGTACGGCCGCGCCGCTGCCAGGCGCCGACGATGCCGGCGCCGAGCATCCTGGACTACCGGCCGCGCTCGACGCTGGTCGCGCCCGACGCATCTGGTGCCGAGGGCGAAGTTCCCGGCGATCGACTTCCACGGCCATCCCGTCCGGCAGCTCAACTCGACGCCGAGGGCCTGAGCGAGCTGGGCGATCGCGCTCGACGCCATCAACGTGCGGGTGATGTCGCCGCGAACAACGTCTCCGGCGACGACCTCGAGCGGCAGGTCGCGCTGATCGCCGCGTCGCCCCGGATGAAGGACCGCGTGCGCGTCCTCACCGGCATCGACTTCCGCAACGTCGGCCCGGGCTGGGCCGAGCGGGCGGTCGCGCAGCTCGAGGCCGACGTCGCCGCCGGCGCCGTCGGCGATCGGCGAGATCGGCAAGGGGCTCGGGCTCAGCACGCGGAAGGCCGACGGCTCGCGGCTGCGCATCGACGATCCCGCGCTCGATCCCGTGTGGGCAGGCGGCCGCGCGGCTCGGCCTCCCCGTCTTCATCCACACGGCCGATCCGCAGGAGTTCTGGCAGCCGATCGACTACACCAACGAGCGCTGGCTCGAGCTCGCGCTCTTCCCGAACCGGCGCTACCCGCCCGACGAGTTCCCGACCTTCGAGCAGCTGATGACGGAGCGCGACAACCTGTTCCGCCGGCAACCCGACGCACGACCTTCGTGATCGCGCACATGGGCTGGCACGCGAACGACCTCGGCCGCGCTCGGGCGGATGATGGACGAGATGCCGAACGTGCTCGCCGAGGTCGGCGCCGTGCTCTACGACATCGGCCGCCAGCCGCGCGCCGCGCACGACTTCTTCGTGAAGTACCAGGACCGGATCCTCTTCGGGAAGGACTCGTTCCAGCCCGAGGAGTATCCGTACTACTGGCGCGTGTTCGAGACGCGCGACGACTACTTCGACTACTACCGCGACTACCACGCGTTCTGGAAGCTCTACGGCATCGACCTGCCGGACGCGGTGCTGAAGAAGGTCTACTTCGAGAACGCGCTGCGGATCACGCCGGGGCTGCCGCAGGCGGGCTGGCCACCGTGAGGGCGCCGGCCCTCGCAACCCCTGTTACACGAGGCTCTCGCTAACCCTGTTCACCGTTCACGATCCCCATGGCCAATCGCACAGTCCCCGCTACTTGAAGTCGTCGAGGACCGCGTCACAATGGGCCTGGGTGGAGTTGAACCACCGACCTCACGCTTATCAGGGGTCCTAAGCTGACGCTCCCCGGCACCTAGCGACGTGTTTTCAACGACTTAGCGAGCCGAGCGCTCACCGACGCTGACCAGAAACGGCTAGCGCTGGCACTGATTCAGACACTGAAAGTCTCTGCGAACGCACGTGGACGCGGTGGGGCTTCGCGGTCGTGTCGAGACGGAACTGGCCCAGGTCCACGAGCTGATCGAGCAGACCACCGAGCAGCGCGTGGGCGCGCTCGCCGAGTGGAATCGCGTCCAGCCAGCCCGACGGGTGATTGGCGAGTTCATGGAGCGCTACAACCGCGAGTGGTTACTTGAGTAGCGCGGCCATCGGACCCCGACCGCCGTCGGTGCGGGCATGCTGTGGCGGGGCGACCTGACTAAGGCGCCTACCTGTCCAGGAAACTGGGACCTCTACACTGAGTCGCAGCGGCGGCGTGTGGCTCGCCGTGGGTGTCGCGTCGGGGATCGTTGTAGTGGTTGCCGCTCAGGGTTTGCAGTTGTGGACGATTCTGACTCTGGGGGTTCTCGCCATCATCGTCGGAACGTGCGTCGTCAAGTTGGTGAATTACAAGCTGCCCTTGTGGCGGATCCACAGGTAACGTCCGAAACGTCTGCAGATGGACCTGGCTTGACGAGCCGCGGCGCAATGCGGCTCACGATGCCTGAAGGCGCGCCGCACCTGAAGTGATGCGACCGCGCCCTCCAATTAGGGCCCGGCGAGCACAGCAGCAGCAAGCCAAAGTAGGTGCGAAACTCCACTAGGAGGCTTCGCACCTTCTCCGTATAACTGATTGTCTCGAGCGCACTTGACGCTTCCTTGACGCGGGCAGCGAGAGTTCGAGAGAGCTCGATCCGGAGGTGGCCCCGTGCGTTTCCAACACGTCAGTCTTGCGCTCGCCATGACGCTTGTTGCCTGCACCCGCGCGGTCTACGAGCCGCGCCTCTACCCCGCTACTGCCCCGCCGCAGGCTCAGGGTAGCGAACCGCTCAAGGTCCACCTGCGTTCCGGCGACGTTCTACTGTTTGACACCTGGGTAGAAACCGATACCGCGCTGGAGGGCCATGGCGCACGCTACGGCCCTGGCCGCCTGCCAACCGGCTTCGCTGGATACCACTCGCTCCCGTTCGATTCCATCGCGCTGCTCGAGATCCACGTGCGGACTGGCAGCCGGCCGACCGGTGTCACCGGCATCGCGGTCTGGAGCGTGCTATACGGTATCCTCACGGGCATCTGCGTGACCAACCCCAAGTCGTGCTTTGGCTCGTGTCCCACGTTCTACGTTGCCACCGACACTGGCGAGGCGCTGGCGGCCGAAGGGTTCTCAGGCAGCGTCGCGCGGGTGCTGGAGGCCAGCGATCTCGACGCACTGTTCCACGCGCGCAGCAGCGGCGGCTTGTTCACGGTCACCATGCGTAACGAGGCCCTCGAGACCCACGCCGTCCGCGGTCTCCGCCTCATAGCGGCGCCCCGCCCGCCTGACGGTCGGGTATTCGCGGACCCGGATGGGCGTTTCTACCCGGTCAGGTCGTTGGTCCAGCCGCTCGCCTGCATGTCTCCTGAGGGCAGCTGCCTTCCGTCGCTGCAGGCGCTGGACGGCATCGAGCGAACCTCGTCCGCCGACTCGCTGGATTTGGCGGCCCGAGACACCGTCGAACTCATGTTTCCCCCTACGAAGGGCCGGCTCGGCTTGGTGCTCGCGACGCGCCAGTCGCTGCTCACCACGTATCTCTTCTACCAGACCATGGCATTTCTGGGCCGCCGCGCCGGCGAGACGCTGGTGGCGCTCGAGCGCGGCGGTCCCCAGCAGGCGAACCGTGCTATGGGCATGGCGCGCCTAGTCGGGACCATCGATCTCGAGGTATGGGACGGCATGGCCTGGACGCCCGCCGGCACGCACGACGAGGCCGGGCCGCTCGCGACACAGGTGACGGTGTTCCCGTTCCACCACAGCGTCTACGGTCCCGTCCGCGCCCGGCTCATCGCGCCCAAGGGTGCCTGGCGCCTGGCCTGGGTCGCCCTCGCTGTCCTGGACGAGCCGGTAGACCCGGTGACCGTCGAGCCTGTGGCGATCGCAGGCGACGGCATTCCCGACTCGGTCGCGCTCGCGCTCCTGCTCGATCCGGCCCGCCACCTGGTCACGTATCCGGGAGAGACATACGAGATCACGTTCCATCTGCCCGCTGCCGATGGCGAGTGGGAGTTGTTCCTGGAGAGCCAGGGGTTCTACTACGAGTGGATGCGCGCCGAGTGGCTCGCCGACGAGAATCCGGCTCTTGCCGCGCTGGCGCTATACCATCCCGCCCGGGCACTGCAAGTGCTGGCTCCCGACTTCAAACGAGCCGAGCCCGAAATGGAGCGCCGGTTCTGGAACAGCCGGTTCCGGAGGTAACCATGCGAAGCGTCCTCGCGATCCTATTTGTTGCCGGCGCTGTGCTCGGCCCGGGGGTGGCCCTCGCCCAGCACCAACCTCCGCCGCTCGGTTCCACGGTACGGCTCACCATGTCGGGCGGAGGGCGCCTATCAGGCGAACTGCTGGCGGCACAGCGCGACAGCGCCTGGCTGCTCGAGGCCGGTGTGATCCGGGCCATTTCCCTGCATGACGTCTACGGGGTGCAGGTGCGGGGCCGGGGCATGGATAGCGGAAGGATCCTGTTGTGGACCCTGATCGGCGGCACGGTCACCGGCGCTGCGCTCACCGCTGCGTGCTCAAGCGTCCGGGACGGCTGTGGCGGCGTGTTTGTGGGGACCATGCTCAGCTGGGGCCTGGTGGGCGGGATCGCGGCGGGAATCACCCGGTCGCCACATCGTGGGGTCGACCCGCGTGGCGAAGCGCTCGCGCCATACGCGCGGTTCCCGCAGGGGCTGCCGCCGCAGTTCACGCCTTAACGAGGTCCTCGAACGCAGCATAGCACGCTGCGGCCTAGCACCATCAAGCCGGATTCCGTCAAGGGGGCGTAGTGCACCGACACGGCCAGGCGGTGAGCGTCGTGATGACCGAGGTGCGCTTGTGGTGGTCGTCGTCTGATGGCCGCCGGGTGCTGCGCTTCCGTCACACCTTTGCGAGGCAACTGAAGAACGAGGCGTCCACGCCGCTCATGGAGATCAATCCAACCGCGCGGTTGGCTTCCTCACGAGTGCCGAGGTGGGCGCAGCTTGTGAGAAGGCAGATGGCGTATATCTGAAGCGACCACCTGCGGCACGGGCTCCTTGCCCGCCAGCCAATCTCGGACTTCACTGGGCCACACGCCAAGCTTCTGGGCGAGTCGCGCTTGCCCCCAGGCGATGCGCAGTAACTCGCGCTTCAGTTGTGCAGGAGTCAATGTTCTCTCCGAAAAATGGGCGGACGGGACCACGTGACGAGCTGAGGCGCGCGCGGGTGGGCGTGCTCCCCGTCCATCTCCCTTGCCAGGGACGTTGTTCGCTTCTCCCCCCCACTGTTCGGTGATCGCGCCCGCCTGGCGCGCTTCATGAAGTCAGCGACACGGTCCAAGGACAGTGCGTGCAGCTTCTTGTCGGTCGGCAGCTGTCTCCCTTCGAGGGGCAGAAAGTATTTGTCGCCCTTGTCCGAAACAAACGAGAGACCACCCATGTGTGGTACCGCGTCCTGCTCGCCCGTGGCGCCGGCGCCGCCCGTACCTCGTGGCTGGGTGGTGATCGTCCAGACACGTTCTTCGAAGGTCACCATCCGCGTCATACCTGGGCCCTCCTGTCTTCGCCTTCCAGTCTCATGAAGCAACGCCCGTCGTGTCGCGTTACGGTTGTGAACGCCGCCAACTCTGCCGCGGCACGAAGATGATGCGCCCTTGCGGCTCGACGCTCATCAGGTGCGTGATCGGGTCGCTGCGGAGCTTCGCAGCGCGGTCGAGGCCTGATTCTCGATCACGGCGCGGATGCCTACCGTGCCTCTGCTCCGCCCAGTAACGGCACCCGTGGCCGAAAACGGTGGCCACCCCACCGCATAGCGGACAGTGAATCTGCATCATGTGCCAGGCTCCTTCCGCTGCAACTAGTCGTCCTCGTGCGGCCCGCGCATGGCCGCGTCGCCCTCCCGCTGACACCGCCGCCGCGCCGTGACGACGGCGCACTCCGTCGCCGGATGGGGCTGTGTGATGAGACATTCGCGCGTCGCGATATGTGTGACCATGCCATCCATAGTCTGTGGTGTGCTCCTTCGGCCAACCGGTATCGCGTCATTACGGGGAACAAGAAAAGAAGGGCGGACTCGGCCGCCCCCCCTCCTCGTCAGACCGCTCGACAGACCGCCGGCTCGTGCTGAGCCCGATCGGGCCTAGTTCCTCGAGGCGATCTTGTGGAACGTTGAGTTCGCAACCTCGTAGGTCTCAACCTTCGGGGTTCCCTCAACGACCTTCGCCAGACTCGTCAGCACCCGCGGATAGATGTCGCGGCTATAGTTGTCCGCGTTCTCTTTCCGATCCCACAGACTGATCGCCACCGCTTCGGAGCGGTCCGCGGCAACGAACGTGATCTCGTCCTTGAAGCCGTTCTGCTTGCGCAGCAAGGGCAGGACGTCTGTTTCCAGCGTCCGGGTGAACTCTGGGGCCGTATTGGCCTTGAGGTGCAGCGTGACATTACGTGCGTACATAGCGACTCCCTTTGGCAACCAACATGAACCTGTGTGACCACTGGTGGTTCTCAAGCTGCGTCAAGCTTACCGACCTTAACTACGTTTGTCAAGTACCCAGGCACAAGGGGCTGGTGTACTTGACAAGTATAGTACATCATGATACCATTGTGCTAGCTTAACGTTCATTAGTTAACTGCGCGCGATTTCACAACAAGACTGAGAGAGGACGATATGATCGGCATGACGAAGAGGGACCCGATGTTGGATCTGCTGTATCAGCTGGAGCACCGGATGGGCCGGATCTACAGCGAGCCGTTCCGCACGTTTCAGTGGCCGGTACCCGAGGCCGCGACGACCGCGTGGCTGCCGTTGGTTGACATCTTCGAGGAGCCCGATGTCATCCGCCTGGCGGCGGAGATCCCCGGAGTGAGGCCTGAGGATGTGAAGATCTCGGTAGAGGACAACCTGCTGACGCTCAAGGGGACCAAGGAGCAGGTGGCGGAGGAGAAGGCCGAGAAGGTCCATCGCTATGAGCGGACCTATGGCGCCTTCGAGCGGACCTTCAGGCTGTCAGCCGCGATCGATGTCAACAAGATCAAGGCGACTTGCGACCTCGGCGTGCTAACGATCACGCTGCCGAAGGCCGAGACGGCCAAGCCACATCTGATCGAGGTGGCGGTCATGCCGGAGAAGGCGTTGAAGGCCTGACCGAGCGGGGAGAGAGGAGGGCGCCATGGTTCTTGTGTTTGTTCCGCTCGCCCTCCTCTTCGTTGTCCCGAGAGGCGACCACGCGTACGGAGCACAGAGACACTTATGAAAGGCCTGCTGACACACGTCGCAACGGCCGAATGTTTCATCACCCTACCTCATCCGACGCTGAAGTGCGGGATCGTCACGGCGTGGTGGCGGTCCCAGGTGGAGGGGGAGGGGGCGGACACGCCCATGCGGCGGCAACGCCCGACGACGGGCAAACAGGCGGCGAGGGAGCCTTTAGGAGGCACGCTCGCCGGCAGTTGACGGCGGCCGCCCCGATGGTGCTGCTTCCGCAGCAGCCCCGCACATTTCTGCCACCCACGGCCTTCCTCCACGAGTGCACGGCCTGATGTCACGGCGCACCATCGTGGTAGACAGCGACATCTGGAAGGTGTATCCCGCGGGCCGCGTGACGGTCTACGGGAAGGACGAATTTGGGTTGCTGTTCGAGCTGGGGACCGGCCCCGAGCGCAAGCGTCGCTTCACCCGCTATTCGCCTCTCGGGTCCCGCAGCCCCGACGCATCCCTTGCCGAACTCACCGAGCGGCAGCTCCTGGACCTCTTCCGTCAGTCGCAGCCCGCCTGGACGTCGCCGGAGGGTGCGTACGGCGCTCCATGATCCCTGGTGGGAAGACGTGAACTTCGAGGGTGGGACGATTCACTGGCGCGCCCAGCACGACACAAAGGGGTTCGAGCAAAGTCGTGCCCACCAGCCACCCGACGCAGCGGGTAGAGAGTAGTTGAGGCGCGACACGGGGTACTGGTTGCATACTGCAGCGGGAGGTGTCCAATGAAATACAAGATCGCGCTGCAGAAATCGGATGAGGGCTACAGCGTCTCGGTTCCCGGGCTGCCCGGCTGCTGGTCCCAGGGGGCCACGGAAGAGGAAGCGCTGGAGAACATCCGGGACGCTATCCGCGAGTACCTTGCCGCGCGGGAGGATCTGCTCGGAGGTACCACGGTCCGCGAAGTCGAAGTCGCGGGCTGAGCGGTGCCCAAGGTCCCGGGCATCAACCACCTGGACGCGGTGCGGGCACTCGAGAAGGCGGGATTCGGAGTCGTGCGACAGGGGAAGCACATCGTGATGACCGACGGCGTGCGGATCCTGACGATCCCGCGGCACGATCCCGTCAACGCGTACACGATGGGCGGCATCGTCTGGGACGCGGGACTCCCGGTCGAGGAGTTCCGCAAGCCGAGTTACGACACCGAGTAGCAATCACGCGATGTCCTGGGCATCGGTATCGTGACGCGCCGCAAATGAAGAACGCGGCGTCCACGCCGCTCATGGAGATCAAACCAACCGCGTGGTTGGCTTCCTCACGAGTGCCGAGGTGAACGCAGCTTGTGAGAAGGCAGATGGCGTATATCTGAAGCGACTACCGGCGGCACGGGCTCCTTCCCCGCGAGCCAATCCCGGACCTCACGTGGCCACACGCCAAGGTTCTGGGCGAGTCGCGCTTGCCCCCACGCGATGCGCCGTAACTCGCGCTTCAGTTGTGCGGGAGTCAAGGTCTTCTCCGAAAGGGACATTCTTCGCTGCTCCCCCCCACTGTTCGGTGATCTCACACGCATAGCGCGCCTCAGGAAGTCAGCGACACGGTCCAAGGACAGTGCACGAAGCTCCTTGTCGGTCGGCAGCTGCCTCTCACCTAGGGGCAGGAAGTATTTGTCGCCCCTTATAGAGCCCCCGATTTCCTTGGACAGGCATTTGGGCTATCTCTGAGGGGTCCGAGGAGCGAGGATCATGACGGTGGTGAGCGCGCAGGAGTCGGGCGCCGAGCTGCCTGAGCGGTGGAGTGCGAAGGCGAAGGCGGAGGTCGTGCTGCGGTTGCTGCGCGGCGAGGCGGTGGACGCTGTGAGTCGCGAGGTCCAGGTGCCGGCGCACGGGCTTCGCTGAACGCGAGCTGAACCTGTACGACTTCCGGCACACGTACTGCGCCGCGCGGTTACAGACGCTGGACGGGGACGCACCGGTGTCACCCTACACGGTGGGCCAGGAACTCGGGCACGGCGGCGACTCGCTGGTGAAGCGGGTGTACGGGCACCTGGGCACGGTGCGACACCGCTCGAAGGCGGTCGAGTATCGGGTGCAGCAGCATCTCAAGGCGAATCACCGCGACCAGCCCGTAGCCCACTGGCTGAAGGCGCTTCAGGCGGCATAGGGCACGTCCCCCATCGCGGGACACGCGCCTCCCCGCAGCACGGGGGCGCGTTCTCGTATCTTGTTGCCTCATGGACAACACACCGGTGAAGGTCGAGCGCAATGATGTTGAGCCCGTTCCTGCCAAGCCGCCGCGCCGACGGCTCCTGTATACGATTACCGCTCTTGTTGGAGCAGGGGCGGCCATCTCTCTACTGGCCGTTGCGCGTTCCCTGCCCACGCTTCCAGACAGGTGGGGGCTCCAACTAGCGGTCTTTGCCGCCGTCGCGACGGTCCCTCACTGGCTCGTGGAAGCCTTCGCGTGGGTGGCGGTGGCGCTTGGCAAAGACCTTGAGTTGGGGGACCACAAGATTGGATTCACGAATCCTGGTGCGTTCCTCGGGGTCGTGGAGCGCGTCCTGTTTCTTGGCGCGCTCGTGGTTGGCTATCCCGAATTCATCGCGGTGTGGTTCGTGTTCAAGGGAATTGCTAACTATCGGGTGGGCCTTCCCGAAGTTCGGGCACGACGCACGTTCCAACTGTTCCTGTTGAACAACGCCGTGTCGCTCGCGGGCGTCGCGTTGGGGTGGCTCGTGTGGAAGCTGCTCGACCTACCTATCTTCTAGACACTAATTCAGACACTGCCCGCACGCCTAAGCTGACACTACGAAGCCCCAGCAACCGCGCAACTGGTTACCGGGGCTTCGGTTTGATCGAGTGGGCCTGGGTAGAGTTGAACTACCGACCTCACGCTTATCAGGCGTGCGCTCTAACCACCTGAGCTACAGGCCCGGCATGTTCTACAACGACTTACGCGATGAGGCGTGCGGTCTAACCGAGTGGTGTCACCAGTGGTGCCAGACTCGCCCCTCGCACGGCCTCGAGCCGGTCCGACAACTTAGCGCGGTGCTGCTCGACGCGGTACTCCACCACCGCTGCCCGGTGCCGCACCTCGCCCAGGTGACCGTACACCTTTCGCACCATCGCATCACCGCCATGGCCGAGTTCCCGGCCGACCGTGAATGGGCTCACCGGCGCACCGTGATCCAGCGTCTGCAACCGCGCCGCGCAGTACGTGTGTCGTAGCATCTTCCCGCCGTGCGGTCCTGCGCAAAACGACGGGGGACCGGTCAGACCACGACCCGTAGTCCGCCGGCGCTTCACGCGATGGCGTGTGGATTGCGCGGCGTTCTGGCGCCCGCGCCTCGCTAGCCGCGCCCCGCCCCAACGCGTATGCTCTAGGCGCTATCGGGACCCGGGAGGGGGCGCGTGGGGGACGTCCTGAGCCGTCTGTGGTCGGCCCTCGCCGGCCGCTACACGCTCGAGCGCGAGCTCGGCCGCGGCGGCATGGCCACCGTCTACCTCGTCCATGACGTCAAGCACGACCGCTCGGTCGCGCTCAAGGTGCTGCTCCCCGACCTCGCCGCCGCCCTCGGCCCCGAGCGGTTCCAGCGCGAGATCACGCTCGCCGCCCGGCTGCAGCACCCCCACATCCTCAGCGTCCACGACTCGGGCGAGGCGGCGGGCCAGCTCTGGTTCACCATGCCGTTCGTCGAGGGCGAATCGCTGCGCGACCGGCTGGCGCGCGAGAAGCAGCTCCCGGTGGACGACGCGCTGCGGATCGCGCGCGAGGCGGCGCTCGCCCTGGAGTACGCCCACCGCCACGGCGTGGTGCACCGCGACGTCAAGCCCGAGAACCTGCTGCTCACGACCGACGGCAGCACGATGGTCGCCGACTTCGGGATCGCGCGGGCCCTGGACGGGAGCGAGCAGTCGCTGACGGGCACCGGCGTGTCGATCGGCACGCCGGCCTATATGAGCCCCGAGCAGGCCAGCGGGTCGCGGGACTTGGACGCCCGCACCGACGTGTACGCGCTCGGGTGTGTGCTCTTCGAGATGCTGGCGGGGGAGCCGCCCTACACGGGGCCCACGGCGCAGGCGATCCTTGCCCGGGCGCTCACCGAGACCCCGCGACCGATTCACCCGATGCGCGCGGGCGTGCCGGAAGCCGTAGATGACCTCATCGCGCAGGCCATGGCGGCCACGGCGGCGGACCGCTACGCGAGCGCCGCCGCGTTCGCGCGGGCGCTGGGGACGGTGGGCGCGCCGCGGACGGCCGACGCGCGCTCGGTCCCCGCCCGGGGGCGGCGGTGGGTTCGCGTCCCCGCGTGGCTGGCGCGGCGGCCGCTGTTCGCGATGCTAGCGCTCGGGGTGTTGCTGGGTGGCGGGGCGCTGTTCGCCTGGCGGTACGCGCTCGGCGGCGGCGGAGGGGGGAGCGGCTCGCTGCTCGCGGTGCTGCCCTTCGAGACCCTCGGGGCGTCCGAGGACGAGTACATCTCGGATGGGATCACCGACGAGGTCCGGGGACGGCTCAGCGCGCTGCCCGGCGTGGAGGTCATCGCACGGGGGAGTTCCACCCCGTACAAGGAGACGGCGAAGACCCCCCAGGAGATCGCGCGGGAGTTGGGTGCGCGCTATCTGCTGACGGCCACGGTGCGATGGGGCAAGACGCCCGGCGGTGCGCGTACGCTGCACGTCCGCGCGGAGCTGGTGGAAGTGGGAAGGCGTGGTGCGCCCCGCATCCGGTGGCAACAGCCGTTCGAGGCGTCCGTCACCGAGGACTCGTTGAACGGCATCTTCTAGGTTTATGCCGACGTCGCGAGCCGGGTGGCGCAGGCGCTCGATGTGGCGTTGGGCGACAGCACGCGGCAGCGGCTGGCCGAGCCGCCGACGCAGAACCTCGCGGCCTACGATGCGTACCTGAAGGGTGAAGAAGTGTCAGACGGACTCGGTGCCATTGACCCACCGACGCTCACCCGGGCGATCGCCTACTACGCACAGGCCGTTGCGCTCGACTCTACCTTTCCCATGGCTTGGGCGCAGCTCTCCCGGTCGCAGTCGACGCTCTACTGGTACGGCACGCCAACACCAGGATTAGCCGAACAGTCCCGCGCAGCCGCCGAGCGGGCGCTTGCACTTTCGCCGAACGGCCCCGCAGGACACGTGGCCCGCGGGGACTACTACTACAAGGTGGCGCATGACCTCCGCCGCGCGAGAGAGCAGTACACGCTTGGCCAGCAGGCGGCGCCCAGCAACGCCGATCTGCTCGTGGGGAGGGCCCTGGTCGAACAAAGCCTTGGGCGATGGGAGGACGCGCTCCTGTACCTTGACCAGGCCCGGCGGTTGGATCCTCGCTCAATTGTCACCGCAGGCTGGCTCTCGAAAGCGCTGCTTTGGCTCCGGCGTTACCCTGGGGCGCTGGACGCCGTTGACCGGGGGCGCGCCCTCGCGCCGGGCAACCTCGACTTGCTCGAGATCAAGGCCATGATCGCGCTGGGACGCGGCGACCTCGCCGCTGCGCGCGCGGTCATCGCGGCCAGCCCGAAGGAAGTGGACGCTGCGGCCCTCGTGGCCTATTTCGCCAACTCCTGGGACCTGTACTGGGTGCTGGACGACGCCCAGCAGCAGCTTCTGCTCCACCTGCCTCCGAGCGCGTTCAACGACGACCGAGGCGTGTGGGGCCATGTTCTGGCGCAGACGCATTGGGTCCGGGAAGATCCATCTCGAGCGCGAGACTACGCTGACTCGGCGCGCATCGCTTTTGAGCAACAACTGCGGGCCATGCCGAAGCACCCCCAACTCCACATGTTCCTGGGACTCGCGCTCGCCTACCTTGACCGCAAAGCCGAAGCCGTGCAGGAGGGCGAGCGCAGCGCCGCGCTGTTGCCATTCGCGCAGGACTCATTCTACGGTGCCTACCTACAGCACCAGCTCGCTCGCATCTACATCCTCGTCGGCGAACCGGACAAGGCGTTGGAGCACCTGGAGCCGCTGCTCCGGATTCCCTACTACCTCTCACCCGGCTGGCTCCGGATCGATCCCACCTTCGATCCGCTGCGGAACCATCCGCGGTTCCAGCGGCTCGTGGCCGGGAGATCGTGAGGCGCTGAGCCCCTGTTGACGGCCCCCGCTACAATCCCGCGACGACCTCACAGCAGCTTCCTGCTTGCCGGGTCGCGATGGCGACCGATGCCATGCATCACCGACAGCCCGGCGCCGACGATTCCGGCAACGTCAGCTGGCTCAGTCGTAGTCCGCCAGCATCTCGCAGCCTGCCTGGATCGCGTCTTGGGGTCGTTGCTGGCCGCCTCTCGAATCGCGTAACTCGCTGAAAACACGACGGCCGCCGCTGGTGGGCGACGGCCGCCTCGGCTTATCAGGCGTACGCAGCTACAGGCCCGGCCACCACCACCCAACTGCACCACCCCGTTGACAGACGCCAAGACGCCAAGTTGCAACCACCACCCCGTTGCAGGACGCCAAGACGCCACGTTGCACCGCCATGGCTTGCAACTTAGCGTCTTGGCGTCTTAGCGTCTGTCACCCCCACTCGCGCCGCCCGCCACCACCCCGCCGCGGGAACTCCTCATCCTCTTCGTCGAACTCGTCGTCCAGCTCGTCGTAGTCGTCCTCTTCGTCCTCGTCCTCGTCCTCGTCCTCGTCGAGGTCGTCCATCTCGTCTTCGAGCTCCGCGTCCTCTTCGAAGTCCTGCATCTCCTCATCGGCACTGTCGCTACGACGCTTGAGCGACCACGCGACCGACGTCACGGCGGACTGCATTGTCACCTCCAGCTGGGGTGGGCAGTGAGCTCGACCGACTACTCTTCCAGCGCCCGCGCCTGCCGGGCCAGCTTGCGACGCTCCGTCGCCCCCAGCTCGCGCTTGCGTAACCGCAAGGACGACGGCGTGACCTCGATCAGCTCGTCGTCCTCGATGTACTCGAGCGCCAGCTCCAGCGTGATGTCCCGCGGCGGCTCGAGCTGACGTCGTCGTCCGACGCGGTCGTCCGCATGTTGGTGAGCTTCTTGCCCTTCGTCACGTTGACGTCGAGGTCGCCCGTCCGGACGTGCTCGCCCGACGATCATGCCCTCGTACACCGCGTCGCCCGGCCGCACGAACAGGTCGCCGCGCTCCTGGAGGTTGAACAGCGCGTACGCGACCGTCGGCCCTGCCCGGTCGACACCAGCACGCCCCGCGGACCGCCCGCGACAGGGGCCCGGCCCACGGGCCGTACTCGAGGAACCGGTGGTGCAGCATGCCCGTGCCCGCGCGTGTCGGTCAGGAAGTCCGACCGGTAGCCGAACAGGCCGCGCGCCGGGATCCGGAACGCGCAGCCGCATCGTGCCCTGCCCGGGTTCCGCATGTCGAGCATCTCGGCGCGCCGCGGCCCCAGCTTCTCCATCACGACGCCCATCATACCGCTCGGGCACGTCGACCACCAGCTCCTCGTACGGCTCGAGCAGCTCGCCGTCCGGCCCCTCCTGCGTGATGACCCGCGGCCGGCACACCTGGAACTCGTAGCCCTCGCGCCGCATCGTCTCCATCAGGATGCGAGAGGTGCAGCTCGCCCCGGCCCGAGACGGTGAACGTGTCGGGCGTGTCGGTCTCCTCCACCCGCAGCGCCACGTTCCGCTCCAGCTCGCGGAACAGCCGCTCGCGCAGCTGCCGGGTGGTGACGAACTTGCCCTCGCGCCCGGCGAACGGCGAGTTGTTGACGATGAAGTCCACCGAGATCGTGGGCTCCTCGACCGCGATGCCCGCCAGCCGCTCGGCGTGGTCCGGGTCGGTCAGCGTCTTGCCGATCTCCACGCCCTCGATGCCCGGCGAGCGCCACGATGTCCCCGGCGGCCGCCTCGTCGACCTCGATCCGCTGCAGCCCCTCGAAGGCGAACAGCTTGGCCACCTTCGCCTGCTCGATCCGCTCCTCGGCCACCATCGCCGGCCCGCCGAGCGGCAGCAGCGCCACCTGCTGCCCCACGCGCACCGCGCCCGCGCTCGATGCGCCCGATCGCGATGCGCCCGAGGTAGGGCGAGTAGTCGAGCGTGGACACCAGCATCTGGAACGGCCCGTCGGCGTCGCCGCGCGGCGCCGGGACGTGGCGCACGATGGCCTCGAACAGCGGCGTCAGGTCGCGTCGGCGGGCACCGTCCAGGTCGGCAGCGGTCGCAGACCCGGCCGTCGCGGCTCGACGCGTACAGGAACGGCGCGTCGAGCTGCTCGTCCGACGCCTCGAGCTCGATGAACAGCTCGAGCACCTCGTCGTGCACCCGCGACGGGCTCGGCGTCCGGCCGGTCGATCTTGTTGATGACCACGATCGGCTGCGAGCCCCAGCTCCAGCGCCTTGCGCGTGCACGAACCGCGTCTGCGGCATCGGGCCCTCGGCCGCGTCCACCAGCAGCAGCACGCCGTCCACCATGCGCAGGATGCGCTCGACCTCGCCGCCGAAGTCGGCGTGGCCGGGGGTGTCGACGATGTTGATCTTCACGTCGCCCCAGCGGACCGACGTGTTCTTGGCCAGGATCGTGATGCCCCGCTCGCGCTCGAGCGGGTTGGAGTCCATCACGCGCTCCTCGACCCGCTGGTTGGCGCGGAACACGCCCGCCTGGCGGAGCATCTGGTCCACCAGCGTGGTCTTGCCGTGGTCGACGTGCGCGATGATGGCGATGTTGCGGATCTGCACGGGGCGGGCCTGGGTGCGGGTGAGCGGGCCGCAGTATAAACGAGGACGGGAGCAGGCGGTAGAGGGCGGTAGAGGTCGGTAGAGGTGGTGGAGGGCGGTAGAGGACCGACTTCTACCGCCTTCTACCGACCTCCGTCATTGCGCGCGCAACTGCCCCAGCACCCGAGCCTCGACCCTGTGCCCGTCCACCTGCTGCGGCAGCGCCGCCCGGGTCTGGGGCCGCTCCTGGTCGAGGCCCACCACGATGACGGGCGCGCCGGCCGAGTCCCGGCCGATCCCGACCGACACCACGCCGGGCAGCTGCATGAACTCGGGCGCCTTCTGCGCCCGCACTTCCTGGATCGTGGGGGACATCCGTTCCCTCCCGCACGCGCCGGCCGGCGCCAGGCACACTACCAGGGCGGCGGCGAGTCGCCTCACCGCGTGACCCCGAGCGCCGTGAACACGTGCTCGATGCGATTGATGATGGTCGTCGTGTCGCTGCCCGCGAACAGCAGGCCCACGAGGCGACTGCGGTCGTCGAGCACCGCGGAGCCCGAGTCGCCGCCCTGGCTCATGGCGCCGGCGAGCAGCTGGTCGGTGAAGCGCGCCACCTGGCCCGGCCCGTACTGCACGTCCACCGTGACGTCGATCTGATCCACGGCCCCGGTGGTGAGTCCCGTGGTGCGGCCGCTCTTCTTGAGCGCCATGCCGAGCGTGGCCGACGCGGTGCCCGCGATCGTGCCGATCTCGTGGATCCGGTCGGCCACGTCCGCGGCGTTCAGCGGCCGCGCGATGGCGGCGTCCACCAGGTTCTCCTGCTGCTGGATCGACACGATGCGGTAGCGGGTGCGGCTCGCGATCACGCGGCACCCGGCGTTGAGCAGGGCGATCACGGCCGTCGCGAAGCTGCACTGGCTGGGCGGCTCGGGCTGCTGAAACCGGATCGGCACGAACGCCTCGAGGATCGCGATCCGGTCGCGCGCCACCGTGCCGCCGTCCACGGGACCCGGCTGGAGGATCGCATCCCCCACCTGGGCGTCGTTGCTGTTGGCGAGCACGTGGTTGTTGGACAGGATGAACGTCTCGCCGCCCTTCTTCACGAGGCAGCCGAGCGTCCCCGCGGTGATGTCGCGGTGCCCGATGCTGACGCCCCCGGGTGCCGGGCGGAACCGGCCCGTGGGCGGCTGGAACGCGCGGATCCGGCCGGTCTCGATCACGTCGGTCGCGACGCCGGCGACCATCGGTGGCACGAGGTCGCCGGGCGCGAGCTGGGCGATGGGCCGTTTGCGCGTCACCGAGCAGATCACCGCCGGCGTGTCCGTGCGCCGCCCGCCCGTCACCTTGTAGCCCACACCCGTCGCCACCACGCCGTCACGCGCGAGCAGGTCGCGGCACGCCGCGCGCGCGGCGGCGCGGGTGGTCTCGAAGGCCTGATCCATCATCCCCTCCCGGTGCGTGTCATTCGCAAGTGGGATCCCGCTCGATCTGTACCGTCACGTGCCCGATGCCCAGCGCCCCCATGCGCGCCTGCGCTTCCTCGAGCACGCTCTGGTGGCGCGCGGGGTCGGCGACCACCAGGTGCCCGCTCATCGCGATCACGCCGCTCGTGACCGTCCACACGTGCAGGTCGTGCACCGAGCGCACCCCCGGCACGCCGGCGAGCTGGTCGTGCACGCGGCCGAGGGGGATGTGCGCCGGCGTGGCCTCGAGCAGGATGTCCACGCTCTCGCGCACCAGGCGCCAGGCGCTCCCGAGAATGAGCAGCGCGATCAGCGCCGAGATGAGCGGGTCGGCGGCGGACCAGCCCGTGGCGAGCACCACGGCTCCCGCCGCCACGGCGCCCACCGAGCCCAGCAGGTCGGACAGCACGTGCAGGTAGGCGCCCCGTTCGTTCAGCGAGTGGCGGTGGCCGCGGTGCAGCACCACCGCGCCGGCGAGGTTCGCCGCGAGGCCGATGCCCGCCACGCCGAGCAGCAGCGCGCCGTCCACCGCGACGGGCGCCGCGAGCCGGCGCCACGCCTCGAGCACGATGCCGAGCGCGATGACGACGAGCGCCACCCCGTTCACCAGGGCCGCCAGAATCTCGAGGCGCAGCAGGCCGAAGGAGCGCTCGGCCGTGGCGGGCCGCTGCGCGACGTGCGACACGATCAGCGCCAGTCCGATGGCGGCGACGTCGGCCAGCATGTGGCCCGCGTCGGCGAGCAGGGCGAGCGAGTTGGCCAGCACGCCCCCCACCGCCTCCACCACCATGACCGTGGCGGTGAGGCCCAGCACGATCCCCAGGCGCCGGCGCGACTCGGCGCGCAGGGGCGCCAAGTGGGTGCAGTGGGCCTCGATCGGCAGCACGGTCATCATCTCAATCTATAACGATGACGACGGCGCTCCGGCACCGTGTTCCTGCTCCCTTCTCCCGGTTCCTTGAACTCACGGCCCCGGCGACTACCTTCCCCCTCGCCCATGACCGATCCCGAGACCGCCTCCGTCCTGTGGCCCCTCGCGGCCGTCGTGCTACTCGTGGCCGCCAACGCCTTTTTCGTCGCCGCCGAGTTCGCGCTCGTCGCGTCGCGCCGTACGCGAATCGACGCCATGATCCGCCAAGGCGACGCCCGCGCGCGCACCGTCAAACAGGCCCTCCAGTCGCTCGACCGGTACATCTCCGGCACGCAGCTGGGGATCACCCTGGCGAGCCTGGGGCTCGGGTGGATCGGCAAGCCCGCGGTCGCGGGGACGATCGAGCGCGTCTTCGCGGGCCTCCCGGAGCCGGTCGACGTGATCGCGACCCACGGCGTCGCCGCGATCATCGCCTTCATGATCATCACGTTCCTGCACATCGTGCTCGGCGAGCTCGCACCCAAGGCCATCGCCCTGCTCCACCCGGAGCAGACCAGCCGCTGGGTTGCGCAGCCGCTGATCCTGTTCACCATCGCCACCAACCCGTTCATCTGGATTCTCAACGGCACCGCCAACGCCATCCTCAAGCTGCTCGGCGCGCGGCCCCCCACCGAGCTCGAGCGCGTCCACTCCCCCGAGGAGATCATGATGCTCGTCGAGCAGTCCCGGAAAACCGGCACGCTCGGCGCGCAGGACGCCCGCATGATCGAGGGCGTGTTCGAGTTCACCGAGAAGAACGCCCGCGACGTGATGACGCCCCGCACGGCGATCGTCGGCCTGCCCGTGGACGCGACCCTCGACGCCGCCGCCGACGCGGTCGCGAACGCCGGCCGGTCGCGCTACCCCGTGTACCGCGAGACGCTGGACGACGTCGTCGGCACGGTGCACGCCAAGGCCGTCCTCGCCGGCCTGCGCCGCGATCCCCACGCCACCGTCGAGACGGTCATGCGGCCGACGTTCTTCGTTCCCGGCACGCGCGAGGTCGAGGACGTGCTGGCCGACATGAAGCGCCAGAAGGTCCACATGGCGATCGTGCTCGACGAGTTCGGCGGCACCGCCGGCCTCGTCACGATGGAGGACCTGATCGAGGAGATCGTGGGCCAGATCTACGACGAGTACGACCGTCCGCCCGACGCGGCGGCCGCCGCCGCCGCCGACGCCGCGCCCGTATTCGCCGGATCCACCGAGATCCGCGACGTGAACGAGGCCCTCGGCCTCGCGCTCGACGACTCCAACTACACCACGATCGGCGGGCTGGTGTTCGGCATGCTGGGGCGGCTGCCGGCGGTCGCGGACAAGGTGCCGGTCAAGGGCGGTGTGTTCGAGATCGTGGAGATGGAGCGACGACGCGTGGGGAAGGTGAGATTCAAGAAAGGGCAGGCGATCGAAGACAAGAAGTGAAGTTGCGAGACGACAAAGAAGTGAAGTTGCAAGACGACAAGAGCAAGTAGAGTTGCAAGACGCCAAGTTGCAAGCGGTTCCAAGCCGTAAGACTCAAGAGGGCCGCGGTGGGTCGAACCTCCGCAGCAGGCCGTAGACCGTTCTCGCGCACTCCGCTCGCACCTTTCAATCTCCGCGACCTCGGCAGCCGGCAGGTATTCCATCGCGACCACGAGGTCGAGGATCGCTTCGATCTCGTGGAGCGACGCGCGCGCCGTGTCGAGGTACCGCCGGAACTCCCGCGACCCCTTCTGGCCGCCCCTTCCGCGATGTTGAGCACGGCGCTGTACGAGGCGCGGCGCCATTGATCAGCGAGGGCGTTCCGCTCCGATGCAGGGAGCCGGCCGATCGCGCGCTGTGACAGCACGGCGAGGTGGCGGGCGTGTTGCCACGCCTTGAGATCCTTGAAGTGGCCCATGGAAATGAGACTAGGCAGGCAGAGGCTCGCGACGACTACCGAAACACCGCCGGGCGCATCGTTTCCTTGCGCCTTGCAGCTGTGAACCGCTTGCAACTTGTCGTCTTGCAACTCCACTATGCAACTTGGCGTCTTGCAACTCCACTGTGCGGCTTGGCGTCTTACACTTCTATTGCCTGTCAGCTGGCGACTAGTTGCAAGGCCAGTTGCAGGGCCGCTTTCATGCTGCCGGCATCCGCTTTGCCCGTTCCCGCGATATCGAACGCCGTGCCATGATCGGGCGCCGTCCGCACGAACGGCAATCCCAGCGTCACGTTCACGCCCGTCCCGAATCCCGCCACCTTGACCGCCGTCATCCCCACGTCGTGATACGGCGCGAGCACGGCGTCGAACTCACCGCGCTGCGCCCGCACGAACACGGTGTCGGCGGGAATGGGGCCGGCCGCCCCCAGCTCGGCGGCCGCCGGCCCGAGCACGCGGTCGTCCTCGTCCCCGAACAGCCCGCCCTCGCCCGCGTGCGGGTTGAGGGCGCACACCGCGAGCCGTGGCGCCGCGATCCCCCAGCGGCGGCGCAGCGCCTCGATCGTGATCCGCCCGATCCGCACGACGCGCTCCGCCGTGACGGCGTCCGGGACCTGGCGCAGCGGCATGTGGGTGGTGACGAGGACGACGCGCAGCGCGCCCGCGGCGAGCATCATCGCCACGTCCACGTCGCCCGCGAGATGCGACAGAAACTCGGTGAGGCCGGGATAGCGGTACCCCGCGGCGTGCAGCGCGGCCTTGTGGACGGGCGCGGTGACGATGGCGTCCACGTCACCGCGGATCGCCATGCGAGCCGCCGTCTCCACGCCCGCGGCGGCGAGGCGGCCGGCGGCGACATCAAGGGAGGGGGGACGAGGGACGAGGGACGGGTGGGGAGGGGGGACTCGTCCCCCGTCCCCCGTCCCCCGTCCCCATGTCCCGACCCCGATCTTCAGCCCGGCGGGAATGGCCCCGATCACATCATCGGGCCCCACGAGCGCGATGTCCGCGTCGATCCCCTCGGCCAGCGCCCGCGTGACCACCTCCGGCCCGATGCCCCGCGGGTCGCCGACGGTGACGGCGAGACGGGCGCGGCGGGCCACGGGCCTACAGCCGCACGTCGATGTAGGTGCGGCGGCGCAGCTGGGAGAGGTAGTGCTCGACCGCGAGCTGCTGGCCGAGATTCGCGCGGATGCGGTCGCGCACGTCCTCGAAGCGCATCGGCCCGGCGTCCTGCCGGTCGGTGAGCTCGAGGACGACGAACTTGGGACGGGCCGAGCCGGCGGCGGACGTGAACACCGGAATCAGGCCGCGCGTCGCGTCGCCGATCGCCGTCTGGTACTCGGCCGGCAGCTGCGCCAGGGGCACGTCCTCGGCGAGCTTGGCCTCGGAAGGATCGCCGTAGCGCCGCGCCAGCGAGTCGAGGCCGGCGCCGGCGGCGAGCCAGCCGTGCAGCGTGTCCGCCAGCGCCCGCGCGACGGCGATCCGCTCGGCCGACACCTCGGGCATGATCAGGATGTGGCGGGCGAACACCTCCGCCGGCTGGGTGCGCTCGACCTTGATGATGTGGTATCCGAACTCCGTGGGCACCACGCCCGAGAGCTGGCCCGGCCGCAGGATGAACGCGACCCGCTCGAACTCCTTCACCATCACGCCGCGTCGGAACCAGCCCAGCTCGCCGCCCGCCTGGGCCGACGCCGAGTCGTCGGAGAACCGGCGGGCCGCCTCGGCGAAATCGGCGCCGCGCCGCACCGCGTCGAGCAGCGAATCGGCAAGGGCGCGCGCGCGCAGCTGGGCGGCGCTGTCGGCCTGGGGCGCGACCACGATCTGGCGGAACGACACGACGGGAGGACGCGGCTGGGCGCCGGCGCGGTTGGCCTCGAACACCTCCCGCATCTGCTCCTCGGTGGGCGGGATGGCCTTGATCAGCCCCGCCTGACGCCGCACCTCGAGCAGGCGCTGCGAGTAGATCTGGCGCCGCTGATTGTCGGCCAGCCAGCGCCGCCATTCCTCGGGGGACGCGAACCCGGCGAGCACGAGCTGCTGGCGGAACTCCATCTCCGAGCGGAAGTTGCGCCGCACGTTCTGCACCGTCTGCTCCACCGCGTCCTGCACTTCCTGCTCGGTGATGGTCACGCTGGTGTCGCGCTGCGCCTCCTGCACCAGCAGCTCCTGGTCGATCATCTGCTTGAGCATGCCGGCGCGCAGCGTCATGCGCTCGGCCGAGTCGGTGGGGAACGGCTGCTGGCGCCCCTGCGCCGCCGCCTGCGCCTGCACGAACTCCTCCTCCAGCTCGGAAGCGAGGATGGCGCGTCCCCCCACGATCGCCACGATGCGGTCGAGCACCACGGCGTCGCCCTGCGCGGCGGCGGGCGCGGCGGGGGCCACGAGGGCGGCGACGGCGGCGACGGCGGCGAGCAGCAGCGCCGCGGGTGACCCGCGCGTCATGGCCGGGCGGGCTGCGCCTCGACGCCCGGGATCGACGCCGGCCCGGGGGCGGGCATGATGGGCCGCGCGGCCGAGTCGCCCGGGGCGCGCAGCTCCTTGGCGCGCTCGAGCGCGCGCTTGAGACCGGCGGAGCTGAGCGACCACTCGGCCGTGGCGCGCAGCGCGTCCGCCAGGAACGGCGGCACCGGGACGAACGAAGTCTGCCCCTGGAGCACCCGCTCGATGTAATCGTTGACCGTGGCCGCCGTCAGGCGCCGCCGGTCCTCGGCCGTGGCGGCGGGCTCGCGCAGCGTGGCGGGACCGAGCCCGGTGACGCCGTACAGCGTCTTCAGGGCGGAGTCGTGCACCTGGCGCAGATAGGTCCAGTCCTCCGCCGACAGGCTCGTGCCCGCGTCTTCCGCGACGCGCACCAGCATGTGCCGCTCGGCCACGATGCGGACGAAGTTCGAGAGCTGCGAGTCGGTCGCCGACTGGATGCCCTGCGTCACGGAGGACTCCATGGCGAGGATCCAGCGCGCCAGGTCGCGCACCCGGAACCGCCCGCCCGAGTACGTCGCCACCGTGGCGCCGCTCTCGCGCGACGTCTCGAAGCCCTGCACCAGCTGCCGCGCGAGCGCCGGCGCGTCCTTGTCCACGCGCAGCCGCTGCGCGGTGGAAATGCTGTCCACCAGCACCGAATCGAGCTGGAAGGCGACCCGCTCCTCGAGCCCCAGGCGGAACGTGTCGCGCACCTCCGCGAGCGGCGGGCGCCGGATCACGTGGAGGCCGAACGGCGACCGCACGACGTCGCTCACGCCCCCCGGCTCGAGCGCCCACGCGGCCTCTTCGAACGGCTGGACGTAGGCGCCGCGCCCCGCCACCTGGAGCAGCCCCAGGCGCTGCCGGCTGCCGGGGTCTTCCGAGTTCCGCGCCGCGAGCTGGCCGAAGCGGGCGCCGTCGCGCCGCGCCTGACGCAGCAGGCCCTCCATCTGGCGTTGCTTCGCGGCGACCTCGTCGGGCGACGCGGCCTGCGTCGCGCGCAGCAGGATGTGCTGGAACAGCCGGTAGTCGCCGGCCGCGAACGCCGAGTCCAGCGCCCCGTCGGTCACGGTGGCGCGCTGGTCGATCTGGGAATCGTGGAACCGCTCCCAGCGCAGCTGCGCGATCGCCGGCCACATCGCGGCGGCGACGAACGCCGAGTCGTCGAGCGCTTTGCCTTCGGCCACGGCCAGGCCGAACAGCATGTAGTCCACCCACACGCCGGCCAGGCGGCGGAACGCCTCGGGCTGCAGCGGCACCTGCTTGCTCAGCCCGCCGAGCTGCGACAGCCGCTCCACCGACAGCGTCTCGCCGCCCGCGCGGGCCGCGACGTCCGCCCGCACCGAAAACGCTTCCCGCAACGGCTCGCAGCCCGCGAGCCCGACCACCAGCAGCAGCACCACCAACCGACGCATTGGGTCTCCTCGCAGAGTCCTACCCCGGATCCGCCCCGAGGGCGGCGAGCGCCCGCGCGAGCCCCGGTCCCATGGCCGCTCCGCCCAGCCGCCGCAACCGCAGGGCCAGCGGCACCTGTCGCCGTACGTCCGCCTCGAATTGCACCGCGTCGAGCGCCGCGCCGAGAGCCGCGAGCCGCGGGACGGCGTCGCGCCGAAACGTGAGCCGCGCCTCGTCGCCCCGGACCAGGATCGTCTCCAGGCCCGCCTGGGCGCCGAGCGCGCGGAGCTCGGACACCAGCACGAGGCGCTCGGCCTCCTCGGGGAGCGGGCCGAATCGCTCACGCAGCTCGTCCCGAAGCGGTTGAATGTCGCCAGGAGACGACGCCCGCGCCAGCCTGCGATACAGATCGAGCCGCGCGCCGTCGTCGGGAATGAACGTGTCGGGCAGCAACGCGGGCTGGTCGAGCACGACGTCCGGGGGCGCGTGGGGACCCGTCCCCCGTCCCCCATCCCGCGTCCCCTTGAGCGCCGCGACCGCCTCCTCCAACCACCGCAGGTACGTGTCGAACCCGACCGCCTGGGCGTGGCCCGTCTGGTCGCGCCCCAGCAGATTGCCCGCGCCGCGCAGCTCCAGATCGCGCAGGGCGATGCGGTAGCCCGACCCGAGATCGGTGTGGTGCTCCAGCACCTCGAGGCGCCGCTCGGCGTCGGCGTCGGGGTGGTCGGGCACGAGCAGGTAGCACGACGCCCGCCGGTGCGAGCGCCCCACCCGGCCCCGCAGCTGGTACAGCTGCGCCAGCCCCAGGCGATCGGCGCGGTCCACGATCATCGTGTTGGCGTTGGGGACGTCGAGGCCCGACTCGACGATCATCGTCGAGACGAGCACGTCCACCTCCCCCGCGACGAACCGCGCCATCACGCGGTCCAGGTCGGCCTCGGCGAGCTGCCCGTGCGCCACGGCCACGCGCGCCCGCGGGGCGAGCTTGCGCACGCGCTCGGCGATCGTCGCGATCGTCTCGATGCGGTTGTGCACGAAGTACACCTGGCCGCCGCGGTCCAGCTCGCGCGCCATCGCTTCCTCGATGAGCGCGTCGTCCCACGGCTCGATGAACGTGAGCACCGGCGAGCGGTCCTTGGGCGGCGTCTCGAGCAGCGTGAGGTCGCGCAGGCCGGTGAGCGACAAGTGCAGCGTGCGCGGGATCGGCGTCGCCGTGAGCGTGAGCACGTCCACCGCGAGGCGCAGCGCCTTGAGGCGCTCCTTGTGACGCACCCCGAAACGGTGCTCCTCGTCCACCACCAGCAGGCCGAGGTCGTGGAACCGCACGTCGGCCGAGAGCAGACGGTGCGTGCCGATCACGATGTCCACGTCGCCCTGCGCGAGCCGCGCCAGCACGGCGGTCTGCTCGCGGGCACTGCGGAAGCGCGACAGCACCTCCACCTTCACCGGGAAGTCGGCCAGCCGCTCGCGGAACGTGCGCCCGTGCTGCTCGGCGAGAATCGTCGTGGGCACGAGCACCGCCACCTGCTTGCCGGCCTGGGCCGCCTTGAACGCCGCCCGCACGGCGACCTCGGTCTTGCCGTAGCCCACGTCCCCCACCAGCAGCCGGTCCATCGGGTGCGGCCGCTCGAGGTCGCGCTTGACCTCCTCGGCCGCGCGGCGCTGGTCCGGGGTGTCCTCATAGAGGAAAGCCGACTCGAGCTCGCGCTGCCACGCCGTGTCGGGCGGGAACGCGAAGCCCGGCGCCACCCGGCGCCGGGCGTAGAGATCGAGCAGCTCGACGGCCATGGCGCGGATGGCGGTCCGGGCCTTGTCCCGCTGGCGCTGCCACGTCGTGGAGCCGAGCCGGTGCAGCCGCGGCGGCGGGGCGTCGCCGTCGGCGGCGGTGCGGTAGGGCTCGAGCTGGTCGATGCGGTACACCGGCACGTTGAGGCGGTCGCCGCCCTCGTACTCGACCACCGCCGCCTCGATCGTCCCCTCGCCCACGGGGACGGTGTGGATGCCGCGGTAGATGCCGATGCCGTGCTCGATGTGCACCACGAAGTCGCCCGGCGCGAGGGCCGCGGCGGCCCCCAGGGTCGCGAGCGCCGCGCGGTAGCGGCGCGGCCGCCGCAGACGCCGGGCGCGGCGAAACACCTCGTGGTCGGTGAGCACCCGCAGCGTCGGCAGCACGAAGCCGCCGTCGAGCGCGCCCACCACCAGGGTCGCGCGCCGCGGCTCGAGCAGCTCCTCCAGCCGCTCGAGCTGGCCGGCGTTGTCGCACAGGATCACCGTGTCGGGCGGGTCCGCCACGAGCGCGCGCAACCGCTTGATGTCGCGGTCCACGGCCTCGGGGGGCCGCACGTCGAAGCGATCTTCCGCCACCGCCACGTCGCCCGCGCCCGCCACCGCCACGCGGCCGAACGCGCCCGCCAGGCCGCGCCACGCGTCGGGCGCCAGGAACAGCGCCTCGCGCTCGAGCGGGTCCTCCCCCAGCCGCCGCGCGATCTCGAGGTGGTGCGCCGCGTCGGCCCACGCCCGCTCCACCTCGCGCTCGACCGCCGGCTCCTGATCGAACACCAGCAGGCAGTCGGCCGGCAGCAGCTCGAGCAGCGACGAGCGCACCCGTCGTCCGTCCCCCGTCCCCCCGCCCTCGACCGTCACCGGCAGGATGGTGACGCGGTCGATCGCCTCGCCCGAGCGCTGGGTGTCGAGATCGAACGCGCGGAGCGAGATCAGCTCGTCGCCCCACCACTCGGCGCGCGCCGGCGCGGCCATGCCGAAGCCGTACACGTCGAGAATGCCGCCGCGCACGCTGCACTGCGCCACCTCCGTCACGGTCGGGACCCGCGCGTACCCCATCGCCTCGAGGCGCCGCACGGCATCCGTGAGCGACAGCCCCGGTCCCCCGTCCCCCGTCCCCCGTCCCCCCAACTCGAGTCTTGCCCCGGCGAGGGCCGCCGGCACTCCCGTCTTCTCCGCCGTCGCGCGCGCGGTGGTGACGACGATGCGCACCGCCCCCGCGAGCAGCGCTTCGAGCGTCTCGATGCGCTCGCCCGCGATCTCGAAATGCGGCTCCTCGGCGCCGAGCGCCTCGCGCTGCGGATAGAGACGCGCCGCGTCGTCGGCGAGCACGCGCAGGTCGGCGAGCCAGCGCTCGGCGTCGGTGGGCGTGGGGGCGACGACGGCGAACACGCGCTGCGGCAGGCGCCGCGCCAGGGCGGCGACCACCGCCGCGGGCGCCGATCCCGGGAGTCCCCCCACCACGCGCCGCGCGCCCGCGGCCGGCAGCCGGGCCACCAGGCCCCGCAGCGCGGGCAGGGCGTCAAAGTGATCGAGCAGGAACGCGAGGTCGCTCATCGGGTGCGCCACGCGACCCACAGCTCCAGGGCGGCGAGCAGCAGCGCGAGCAGCAGCAGCCCCGCGCCGAGATCGGCGCGGCGCGCCCCGCCGAAGCGCGCGGCGGCGAACCGCTCGGCGGCGAGCGGCGCCGCGCCGAGCGCGCGCCGCACCTCCGCCGGCCGGGCGGGCGTCAGGTCGGACTCGCGCGGGTCGGGCGCGCTCACCGTCGCCCCGACGGTGTCGCGCCCGCGCACCGTGAACGCGACCCCGGGCGCCCCCGCCACCACCGTCACCGCGCTCTCGCCGCGCGCCACCCGGTTCACCAGGCGGTCCACGAACGGCACGAACGCAGGTGTCGCGGGCAGCGCGGTCCAGGCCGTGTCGAGCCGCGAGCCGACCACGAGCAGCCCGGCGTCGCGCACCAGCCACGGCTCGCCGTTCACGGTGGCGAGCACCTCGCCCGCGCCGGGACTGCCCTCGAGCCGGTAGCGGCGCTGCACGGGGATGCCCCGGACGCGCAGGTCCCCCGCCTCCGCCAGGATCCCCGGCGTGCCGGGCGCGCCGAAGCGCCAGCGCGCGCCCGCCGCGCCGAGCGCGCGATTGACGGTCCCCACGAGCGCCGCGTCGGCGGGGGGCAGGACGACCGCCCCCGCGGCGGGCGCCGCCCCGATGCGCACCTCGCCGCCCGCGGCCGCCCGGCCCGCGTCGCGCAGCACGGCGAGCGCCGCGGCGGCGAACGGGCCCGCCGCGGGGTCCGCGCTGGCGCGGGCGGGAGGCGCCACGCGCCACGCGATCGGCCGGGCGTCGTCGGCGCGCAGCTCGTCGGGCGCCAGCCGCACCTCGCCCGTCCACCAGCCCGGCGCGAGCGCCGGCAGCGGCAGCGCCACCTCGGCGCCGGCGGCCACGAGCGCGTGCCCCGTCTCGCGGCCGCGCACCACCAGCGCCACCGCCGCGGGCGCCTCGCCGGGCGTCCCCCCCAACGCCACGGCGACGGCGCCGTCCCGCACTTCCGCCGCGGCGATGCCGCGGTTCGCCACGGCGGGCTCGGGCTCGAGCACGAGCACCGCCACGCCCGCGGGCGTATCCACCCGCCCCGCCGCGAGGGCCGTACGCTGCAGGTCGCTCAGCACGTGCACCTCGCCGCCCGCCAGCGGCTCGGCGTCCACCAGGCGCGCGGCCCGCTCGACGGCGGCGACGAGGTCGAGCCGCTGGGGAGTGGGCGCGAGCGCATCGATCACCGCCAGCTGCTCGGGCGCGGTGCCCGCCCGCGCCACGCCGTCGGCCAGAATGAGGAAGAGGCGGTCGTCCGGTCCCGCGGCGGCGACGCTCGCCCGCGCGGCCGCGCGCAGCCGGTCCAGGGCCACGCGCCCGCCCCCCGTGGCCCCCGACGACAGCGAGTTGTCGAGCACCAGGACCACGGCCGTCGGCGGATGGGCCGATCCCGCGCCGGCGAGCGGCACCAGCGGACGCGCGGCGGCGAGGACGATCACGGCGATGAGGGCCGTGCGCAGCAGCAGCAGCAGCCGGTGTCGCAGCCGCAGGCGCCGGGCGGTGCGCCGCTCGGCCTCGGCCAGGTACCGCACGGCGGGGAACTCGAGCTCGGGGGGCGTGCGCCGCTGGAACAGGTGCAGCAGGATCGGGATCGCCGCGGCGCCGAGGCCGAGCAGCGCCAGGGGATGCAGGAACGTCACGCGATCATCCGCAGCGCGAGTCCGAAGGGGAGGTCGGTCGAGACCGCGTGGTAGGCCACGCCGTGGCGGCGGCACGTCGCGCGCCACGCCGCGATCTCCCGATCCACCGTGGCGGCGTACGCCCGCGCCAGCTCGCGGGGCCGCACCACCACGCTCAGGTCCGACTCGGAATCGCGGTAGCGCACTTCGGCGGGCCCGGTGAGCGCCCGCTCGGCCGGATCGAGCACGTGCACCACGATCACCTGGTGGCCGCGGTAGCGCAGGTAGCGCAGCGCCGTGAGCACCAGCGCCCGGTCGAACAGCAGGTCGGACACGAGCACCACCAGGCCGCGCCGCGTGAGCAGGCGGGTGAGATGGCGCAGCGCCGCCTCGGCCGCCGTGCCGCGCCCGTCGGGCGTGTCGAGCAGGGCCCGCACCAGCCGGCTCCACTGGCCCGCCTTCACGCGCGCCGGCACCACGCGGCGCACGGCATCGTCGAACGTGATCAGGCCGGTCGCGTCGCGCTGGCGCAGCAGCACCAGCCCCAGCGCCGCCGCCAGCCGGTCGGCGTACTGCCGCTTGGTGAGCCGCTCCGGCGCGCCGCGCCACGCCATCGAGCGGCTCGCGTCCACCAGCACCATCGCGCGGAGATTGGTCTCTTCCTCGTACTGCTTGACGAACAGCCGGTCGGAGCGGGCGAGGATCTTCCAGTCGAGGTAGCGGGTCTCGTCCCCCGGCTGATAGGCCCGGTGCTCGGTGAACTCGACCGAGAAGCCGCGGAACGGCGAGCGGTGCAGCCCCGCCAGGAAGCCCTCGACCACGCCGCGGGCCACGATCTCGATCCCCCCCAGGCGCGATACCTCGGCGGGATCGAGCAGGTCGAGGCGGCGCGGCGCGGTCATCGGGCGCAAAGGTAACGGGGGGACAACTGTCCGTGGCAGGGGACAAACCGGCGGCCCGGCGCTCGGGCAGCCTGGCGGATCGTATTGGCAATCAACAGGTTACGGTTCAGCCCCCGTGGCATGGCGCCTGCCTTTCGTAGCGGCGGGAGGACCGACTCATGGTGACCACAACCGTCTTGCTCGCGCTCACGGCGCTCAGCGCCCAGGACCCCGTCGTGCCGCACGACGGCGCGCGCGCGGGGCCCGGCATCCGCCCGCGCGTCGAGGTCTGGACCAACCGCGGCGACGACGTCGTGTCGCGCGGCGACCGCGTGCGCGTGTTCCTGCGCGCCGACCGCGACGCCTTCGTCACCGTCTTCCGCGTCGACACCGACGGGCGCGTGCGCGTGCTGTTCCCGCGCGAGCCCTGGGAAGACACGTTCCTGCGCCGCGAGCGCGAGTACGAAATCGAGGGCCCGCGCGGACGGGACGCGCTCACCATCGACGACTACCCCGGCGTGGGCTACATCTTCGCCGTCGCCGCGGCCGATCCGTTCGACTACCGCACCGTGGTCACCGGCGACCACTGGGACTACCGGGTGATCGCCGACGGGCGCGTGCGGGGCGACCCCTACGTCGCCCTCACCGACCTGGCCCAGCGCATCGTCCCCGAAGGGTACGAGGACTGGGATTACGACCTCGCGCAGTACTACGTCGAGCGGCACTACGACTATCCGCGGTTCGTGTGCTACGACTGCCACTCGTACGCCAGCTGGACCTACTGGGACCCGTACCGCTACGACTGCCGGTCGTTCCGCATCGTGATCTACGACGACCCCTGGTACTACCCGTATCGCTACTACGGGGGCACGCGGGTGGTGTGGATCCGCCCCTACCGGCCGCAGCCGCGCTACGTCTTCAAGGAGTGGAGCGGCGTGAACCGGGAGCGCGAGGAGTTCATCACGCGCGCGCGCCAGCGGCCCGCGGGCGAGGACCGCGAGCGCGAGCGCACCGCGCGCCCCGCGCGCCGCACGGGCGTGGACGCCATCCCGGCGCCGCGCACGCGCGACCGGGATCAGCGGCCCAACCAGCCCGAGGCACGGCCCGATCGCCCGGCCCCGGCCGACCGTCCTGCGGACCGACCCGTCCGTCCCGTCCGTCCCGTCCGTCCCGACCCGGGAGACCGCCCGGCGACGCGCGACAAGCCCGCGGTGCGGGCACCCGCCGAGCGCACCGACCGCTCGGTCCGTCCCGTCCGTCCGGCTCCCGAGGCCCGCCCGGCGACGCGGGACAAGCCCGCGGTCCGAGCGCCCGCCGAGCGCACCGACCGCTCGACCCGGGCACCCGCCGAGCGCACCGACCGCTCGGTCCGTCCGGCGCCCGGCTCCCGAGGCGCACCGATCGGCTCCGCCCGGCCGCCCGGCGAGCGCGACCGGCCCGCGGCACGGCCCGTCCCGAGCGCCAGGCACCGGCGGCGCGCGCGTCGCCGCCCAGCCGGTCCGGCGGCTCCGCGCGCTCCGGCGGCCGGTCGGCCCCCGCCACCCGGGCCAAGCCCGAGCTGAAGCGGCGGAAGACGGACTAGGCGGCTCGGCGGCTCGGCGGCTAGTCCGTCGGGCCGCCGTCCGTCTCGTCCGTCCCGTCCGTCTCGTCCGTCGTCCGTCCGTCTCGTCCGTCTTGTCCGTCCGTCCCGTCCGTCTCGTCCGCCCCCGTCCGTCTCGTCCGTCCCGTCCGTCCGTCCGTCTCGTCCGTCCTCGTCCGTCTATTATCTTCCCGCCCCTATGAACGCCATGCCGATTGCCGTGCTCGCGACGGTCCTCGCCCTCGCGCCCCTCGCCGCCCAGTCGCCCGATTCGGTCACCGCGGCCGACGTGCGCCGGCACATCACCGCCCTGGCGCACGACTCGATGCGCGGGCGGGGCACGCCGTCCGGCGGGCTGGACGCCGCGGCGCGCTACGTCGAGCGGCAGCTGCGGCGCTCCGGTCTGCGTCCGCTCGGCGACAGCGGCACGTTCGTGCAGCGCTACCAGGTGATCCAGTCGCGGCTCGTGGCCGACAGCTCGTTCGTCGAGTTCCGCGGACGCGCCCCGCGCACCTTCCGGCTGGGCCGCCAGGTGGACTGGGTGCGGATCAGCGTGCCGGTCACGGGACCGATCGCGGGCCCGGCGGTGCTCGTCACCGGCGTCCCCGACTCGGCGGATCCGTTCGCCGGGGTCGAGCTGCGCGGCGCCGTCGTGATCCATCTCGCCCCCATGGTGGGCGAGCGGGTGGACGCCCCCGAGTGGCTGTTCGCCGCCGCCGCCCGCGCGGGCGTGGGCGCGTGGATCCTCGTCGTGGACCGGCCCGACGAGCGCTGGCGCGCCCTCACCGACCAGATCGCCCTGCCGCGGACGGTGATCCCGGGCATACCCGGGACCTGGCCGTTCCCGATCCTCGAGATGCGCGACGGCACGATCGGCAACTTCCTGGCCGAGCAGGGCGTGGCGCAGGCGGGCATCCGGCCGATCCGCGCGGTCGGGCCCCCGGTGGAGCGGCTCGAGGGGATGACGGTCCGCGTGCGGCTGCGCGAGCGCGTGCTGTCGCGCCGGTCGGCGCCCAACGTCCTCGCCTGGCTGCCCGGGACGGACACGGCGGGACCCGCCGTGATCCTGGGCGCCCACCTCGACGCCCTGGGGATGGGGCCGGCGATCGGATCGGACAGCATCTACAACGGCGCCGACGACAACGCCTCGGGGGTGGCCGCCGTGCTCGAGGCGGCGCGCCTGCTGGCCGGGGGGCCGCCGCCGGCCCGCTCGGTGGTGTTCGCCTTTTTTTCGGGGACCGAGCGGGGGCTCATGGGTGTCTCATATTATCTCGGGCGCCCCGCGGTCCCGCTCGCGCGCACGGCGGCGTTCGTGAACGTGGAGTCGGTGGGCCGAAACCTGCGCGACACCCTCGCCGTCGTGGGAGGCGCTCAGTCCGGGCTCGGGCCGGTGGTGGACGGCCTGCGGTCCGCGGCGGCCGCGTTCGGGCTGACGGTGGCGCGCGATCCGTGGCCGTCGGAGCAGCTGTGGCGCCTGGGGGATCACGGCCGGTTCGCCCTGCGCGGCGTCCCGACGCTGTACCTGTTCAACGGGGGCCACGGGGACCTGCACCGTCCCGGCGACGAAAGCGGCAAGATCGCGTTCGACACGGTGGCGCGCATTGCCCGGTTCGTGGCGCTGCTGGGGCGGCAGTTGGCGGTCTCACCCACACCATGAAGGAGTCGGCTGTGAAATCCTCGCTCGTTCTGGTCGCGGTCTGCGCCGCGCCGGCCTGGCTCGGCGCCCAGGCGCCGGTCGCCCGCGGTGCCGCCCGCGCCCAGCGCCGTCGAGCGCGCCGCGAACACCATCACGGCGGAGGACGTGCGGCGCCGTGTGTTCCTGCTGGCCGACGACTCGATGCGGGGCCGCGACACGCCCAGCCCCGAGCTGGAGCAGACGGCCGCGTACATCGCCGCCGAGTTCCGCCGTTTCGGCCTGCGCCCCGGCGGCGACGGCGGCACGTTCATCCAGCGCTACGCGATGGTGCAGCAGGCGGTGGACACGGCGACGAGCGTGCTCCAGGTCGGCGGCCCGCGGGCGCGCGAGCTGCGCATCGGGCGCGACGTCGCGGTGCTGCCGTTCATCGGCCTGCCGTCGGCGGACCTGTCCGGCCCCGTGCTGGTGCTGGCGGGCCCCGAGTCCGACGCGAACCGCTTCGCCGGGCAGGACGTCCGCGGCGCGTGGCTCGTGATGGCGGCGACCGCCAGCCCGCGCGCGCCGGCCGGCCTCATGGCCGAGTGGCAGAGCGCGCAGGCCGCCATTCTCGGCGGCGCGAAGGGCGTGATCGTCGTGTCCGACCGGCCCGACTCCCTGTGGACGCGGGTGCTCGCCCGCGTGAGCCGGCCGGCGCTGTCGCTCGAAGGCGCCCAAGTCGTCTCCGCTCGAGGCGGCGCTGCTCGAGATGCGCGACGCCACGGCGCTCGCCGCCCTGGGCGTGGATGCGGCCGCGCTGCGGAGCGCCACCGCGCGCACCGTCACGCCGCTCGCCGGCGTCACGCTGACCGTGAAGCCGCGGCACGTGGTGCTGAGCCGCGTCGAGGCTCCCAACACGGTGGGCATCCTCGAGGGCAGCGACCCGCAGCTCAAGAACGAGTACATCCTGTTCAGCGCGCACATGGACCACGTCGGCGTGTCGGCCGACGGCCGCTGCCAGGCCCGCGGGGGCGACTCGATCTGCAACGGCGCCGACGACGACGCCTCGGGCACCGTCACGGTGATCGAGCTGGCCGAGGCGTTCGCCCGGCTCCAGCCGCGGCCGCGGCGGTCGCTGATCTTCCTGACGGTGAGCGGCGAGGAGCGCGGGCTGTGGGGCTCGCAGCTACTTCGCCAACCAGCCGCCGGTGCCGATGGCGCAGGTCGTGGCGAACCTCAACATGGACATGGTGGGCCGCAACTGGACCGACACGATCGCGGTGATCGGCCGCCAGCATTCGAACCTCGGCGCGGTGCTCGACCGCGTCGCGGCGGCGCACGCCGACCTGCGCATGACCCCGATCGACGACATCTGGCCGCAGGAGAACTTCTACGAGCGCTCCGACCACTACAACTTCGCGGTGAAGGGCGTGCCGATCCTGTTCTTTTTCAACGGCACGCACGCGGACTACCATCAGGTGTCCGACCACCCGGACAAGATCGATACCGACAAGGAGGCGCGGCTCGCCCGGCTGATCTTCTACCTCGGGCACGAGCTGGCGCAGGCGGCGGAGAAGCCGCAGTGGAATCCGGAGAGTTACCGGCGCATCGTGCAGGGCGCCCACTGAGGCGCCCGCGCGGCGCGGCTCGGCGCTAGGCGCTCGCCCCGGCGCGGCGCATGGCGCCGAGCAGCTCGGCATTGGTGCGCGTGCGGCGCACCTGGTCCAGCAGCGCCTCGAGCGCCTGGGCCGGGGGCAGGCCGGCGAGGCGGCGGCGCAGCTCCTGGCGCGCCGCCACTTCGCCCGCGTCGCCCAGCAGCTCCTCGCGCCGCGTGCCGCTCGCCGCGATGTCCACGGCCGGGTAGAGCCGCCGGTCGGCCAGGTCGCGCCGCAGCCGCAGCTCCGAGTTCCCCGTCCCCTTGAACTCCTCGAAGATCACGTCGTCCATGCGGCTCTCGGTCTCCACCAGCGCGGTGGCGATCACCGTGAGCGACCCGCCGCCGTCGCGCGGCGGCACGGCCCGCGCCGACCCGAACAGCGCCTTCGGCTCGGCCAGCGCGTTGGCGTCGAGTCCGCCCGACAGCGTGCGGCGGCTGCTCACGCCCGTGGTGTTGTGCGAGCGCGCGAGCCGCGTGATCGAGTCGAGCACGATCACCGCGTCCCGCCCCATCTCCACCTGGCGGCGCGCGTGCTCGAACGTCATCTCGGCCACCGCCACGTGCCGCTCGTGCGGCAGGTCGAAGCTCGACGCGATCACCTCGCCCCGCCCCCAGTCGATCATCTCGCTCACCTCTTCGGGCCGCTCGTCCACCAGCAGGATCAGGAGCACCGCGTCGGGGTGATTGAGCGCGACGCTCTCGGCCACGGCCTGGAGCAGGATCGTCTTGCCCGCCTTGGGCGGCGCCACGATCAGCGCCCGCTGCCCGAAGCCCAGGGGGCAGATCAGGTCCACCACGCGCTGCAGCTCCGCGGTGCGCGGGCTCGACGGCGTGGCGGTCTCGAGGGTGAGCGGCTTGAACGGGTGCACCGCGCCGAGCTTGCCGAACTCGGGCCGCTCGGCGGCGCGCTCGGGCGGCGCGCCGTTGACCGACGCCACGCGGCCGTTCTCGAGCGTCACGAGGTCGCCGCGCCGCAGCCCGCGCAGGCGCACCGGCGGATCGCCGCGGCCCGGCAGGTAGCCGTTGGCGGCGAAACGCAACGCGCCGCCTTTCGGCGTCGGGTCGAACCAGCCTGTGGACTGGGGACTGCCAGTGGTAAGGGTCACAGGTACCAGACAACAGTACAGTCGCAAGACGCCAAGTTGCAAGATGCCCCCGGGTCGTCGGTCTCCTGTCCCCTAGCCGCTATATTGCCCCATCAATGCGCCAGTCCCACATCCGCAACTTCTGCATCGTCGCCCACATCGACCACGGCAAGTCCACGCTGGCCGACCGGCTGCTCGAGCTGACCGGCACGCTCGACGAAGCGCCAGATGCGCGAGCAGGTGCTCGACAACATGGACCTGGAGCGCGAGCGGGGCATCACGATCAAGCTCAACGCCGTGCGCATGCACTACACCGCGGCCGACGGCGCGGCCTACGAGCTGAACCTGATCGACACGCCCGGGCACGTGGACTTCACCTACGAGGTGTCGCGCACCCTGGCCGCCTGCGAGGGCGCGATGCTGGTGGTGGACGCCGCGCAGGGCGTCGAGGCGCAGACGCTGTCGCAACCTGTTCCTGGCCCTCGACGCCGGCCTCGAGATCATCCCGGTCCTCAACAAGATCGACCTGCCCGGCGCCGAGCCCGACCGGCGGGCGCGAGGAGCTGCACGACCTGATCGGCTCGAAGCCCGAGGACGATCCTGCGCATCTCGCGCCAAGGAGGGGCTCGGCGTGCCGGAGGTGCTCGAGGCGATGGTGCGCCGCGTCCCGCCGCCCGGCGGCGACCCGGACGCGCCGCTGCGCGCGCTGATCTTCGACTCCGTACTACGACCAGTACCGCGGCGCGATCGCCTACGTGCGCGTGGTCGACGGCGCGCTGCGCGCCGGGCATGACAGATCGCGTTCGGCTCGCACACCGAGCGACGTCTACGAGGTCGACGAGGTCGGCTACCTGCAGCTCGGCACGCGAGCCGCGCCGACGGAGCTGCGCGCCGGCGAGGTGGGCTACATCGTCGCCGACATCCGGAGCGTGCAGGACGACGCCGCGTCGGCGACACGGTCCTCGACGCCGACGCGGCCGACGGCCGAGCCGCTGCCCGGGCTACCGCGACGCCAAGCCGATGGTCTTCGCGGGCTCTACCCGACCGACGCCGAGCGACTACGAGGACCTGCGCGACGCGCTGGAGAAGCTGCAGCTCAACGACGCGTCGCTGCACTACGAGCCGGAGACCTCGGCGGCGCTCGGCTTCGGCTTCCGCTGCGGCTTCCTCGGGCTGCTGCACATGGAGATCGTGCAGGAGCGGCTGGAGCGCGAGTACGACCTCGACCTCATCGCCACCGTCCCCAGCGTGCAGTACCACGTCTACCAGACCGACGGGACGATGGACGTGATCGAGAACCCGACGCACGCATGCCGCACCGGCTCGACGGTCGACGCGGATCGAGGAGCCCTACGTCAAGGCGCGCATCATGGCGCCCACCGAGTACATCGGCAACATCATGAAGCTGGCGCAGGAGCGGCGCGGCGTGTACGGCGGGATGGAGTACCTGGACCCGCACGCGCGTCGAGCTCGACTTCGAGTTCCCGCTGGCCGAGATCATCTTCGACTTCTACGACAAGCTGAAGTCGATCACGCGCGGCTACGCGTCGCTCGACTACGAGTTCCTCGAGTACCGGCCTCGCGACCTGGTGAAGCTGGACATCCTGCTCAACGGCGAGCCGGTGGACGCGCTTCGCGTGATCGTCCACCGCGACAAGGCGTACGAGTGGGGCCGCAAGCTCTGCCGAGAAGCTGCAAGGAGCTGATCCCGCGCCAGCTGTTCGAGGTCGCGATCCAGGCCGCGATCGGCAGCAAGGTCATCGCGCGCGAGACCGTCGGCGCGCTGCGCAAGAACGTCACCGCCAAGTGCTACGGCGGCGACATCACGCGCAAGCGCAAGCTGCTGGAGAAGCAGAAGGAAGGCAAGAAGCGGATGAAGCAGGTCGGCACCGTGGAGATCCCGCAGGAGGCCTTCCTGGCCGTGCTGCAGGTGGAGTAGGGCGGTCGGGCGGTCAGGCGGTCGAGATCGCCCGGAACCCCGCCACCGTGAAGTGCCCGTCGAGCGCGAGCGCTTCCTCGATGCCGCGCTCGGCCATCACGGCGAAGCTCACCGCGTCGGCGAACGAAAAGTCCTGGTCCCCGTAGCGCTCCAGCCAGTCCGTCACGGCGCGCTCCTCGAGGTCCGCCGTACTCCACACGACGGCGTTCGGCGCCAGACCCACGGTGCGCACGAACGCGAGCGCGGCGCGACGGCCGGCGCGCCGCAGCAGCATCGCGTGCGTCTCGGCCACCACCAGATTCGTGGTCACCACGCGCCGGCCAGCCCGCACCAGCCCGCGCAGCGCGTCGCGCAGCCCCGCGTGCGCGGCGTCGGACGTCACCGCGAGCGGATACCAGGCGCTCGTGTCCACGAACACCTCAACGCTCACGGCCGCGCCGCTTGCGCCGCCGCGCGGGCCCGCGCCACGACGCCTTCTCCGACTCGGCCAGGTAGCGATCGTGCTCGCGCGCCACGTCGTACCCCGGCGGCGGTCCCGCCACGGCACCCGCCAGCCCGATGATCCGCAGCGCCGGGTGATGCTCGGGATCGGCCAGGACGTGCTCGAGCACCTCCAGCCCCCGCCGCAGCACGTCCGATTTGGACGACGCCAGCTGCTCCGCAAGGCGCTCGAGGCGCTGGCGGTCGGCGGCGCCGAGGTACACCTGCACCGGCTCGGCCACGCGGCGCCGCGGCGTCATGGGAAATGACTGGTAGTCATGAGGACAATATAATGCGTCATGTCACACGTGGGCGATCCGCCGAGCCGCGGAAGAAACGGATGAAGCAGGTCGGCACGGTACATTCCGCAGGAAGCGTTCCTGGCGGTGTTCAGGCGGAGAAGCGCGGTCGGGCGGTCGGGCGGCCGGGTGATGTGAGACTGAAGATGTCGGCTTTTGCCTCGCATCGACGCGCGCTTTGTCGTATCGTAGTCCCGCGTTCACCCGCTCTCACCACCACGGAGGCCACGATGTCCGTCCCACGCCCAGCCGGCGCCGCGCTGGCACTGCTCTCGATGGCCGTGCTCGCGACCGGTTGCCGCGACGCGCGCGCCGGCGGCAGCCAGGAGCGCGCCGCACTCACCGCGCCGCCCGCCGTGCCCCCGCCCATCACGCGGCGCAGCCCCGCCGCGGTGGTGGTCGAGCTGGAGGCGCGGGAGCAGACGTCCGAGCTGCTCGCCGGCGTGCAGTACACGTTCTGGACGTTCGGCGGTACGGTGCCCGGACGTTCATCCGCGTCCGCGAAGGCGATCACGTGGAGTTCCACCTGAACAATCACCCGACCAGCCAGCATGCCGCACAACATCGACCTGCACGCGGTCACCGGTCCGGGCGGCGGCGCGGCGTCGTCGTTCGATGGCCCCGGGGCAGTCGGCGACCTTCGCGTTCACGGGCGCTCGAACCCCGGGCTCTACGTCTACCACTGCGCCACGGCGCCGGTGGGCATGCACATCGCCAACGGCATGTACGGCCTGATCCTGGTCGAGCCGCCAAGGCGGGCTCCCGCCGGTCGACCGCGAGTACTACGTGATGCAGGGCGAGTTCTACACCCGGGACGGGTACGGCGAGCCGGGGCTCCAGCCGTTCGACATGGCGACGCGCCATCGCCGAGGATCCGGACTACGTGCGTGTTCAACGGCTCCGTCGGTGCGCTGATCGACGAGCAGCGCGCTCACCGCGAAGGTCGGCGAGACCGTGCGGCTGTACGTCGGCAACGGGGGCCCGAACCTGATCTCCTCGTTCCACGTGATCGGCGAGATCTTCGACAACGTGTGGGACGAAGGCCGGCTCGGTCGCCCAACGAGAACATCCAGACGACGCTGGTGCCGGCGGGCGGCGCGGCCATCGTGGACTTCAGGCTCGAGGTGCCGGGCACGTTCATCCTGGTGGACCACTCGATCTTCCGCGCGTTCAACAAGGGCGCGCTCGGCATGCTGCGCGTGGCGGGACCGGCCGACTCCACGGTGTACTCGGGCCGCCTGGCCGAGGGCATCTACCGGCCCGAAGGCGGCGCGGTGCAGCAGGTGCGGCCCGAGGGCGCCGCCGCCGCCGCGCGCGCAGAACCGGGCCGAGCAAATCGCGTTCGGGGAGCGCGTGTTCGTCCAGAACTGCGCGCCGTGCCACCAGGTGGACGGCCGCGGCATCCCCGGCGCGTTCCCGCCGCTCGCGCGGTCCGACTACCTCAACGCCGACGTGCCGCGGGCCATCGGCGCCATCGTGCGGGGCCTGTCCGGCCCCATCACCGTCAACGGCACCGCGTTCAACAGCGTGATGCCGGCCGTGCACCTCACCGACGAGGACGCGGCCAACGTCCTCACGTACGTGTACAGCCAGTGGGGCAATGCGGGGACCGTGGTGACGGCCGAGCAGGTCCGGGCAGCGCGGGGAGGCGGTCGATAAGGCGGCGGGCGGGCGACCCGCGCCGCCGCGCCGTTCAGCTCCCGAGCAGGTCCAGGCCCGTCCCGCGGGCGCCGCGATAGGCCGCGAAGCCCCGCCGGTCGGTGGTGAACACCGCGGCGACGCCCAGCGCGTCCGCCACGACGACCAGCGTCGCGTCGGCGTAGTCCATCGGCGTGCCGGCGTAGCGGCGCATCAGGTGCGCCGCCTGCCGGTGCGCGGCGGGATCGAGCGGCACGATGGGGATGCCCGCCGCGAGCAGGAACTCGAGCGGACGCGCGGCTTCCCCCGCGGCGCGCGCCGCGAGGTGCGACGCTTCGGTGACCACGGCCTCGGTGGTCACGCAGCGGTGGATCACCTCGGGCCACACCAGCGCGCAGCGCGCGTGCCACTGGTCGCGGCGGTCCAGCACGGCCACCAGCGGTCCCGTGTCGAGCACCACGTCGCGCACGGCGGTCAGTCGGGCGCCCGCCAGTTGTGGGCGCGGATGCGCCGCGCCAGGTCGGCTAGACGGCGGTCGGTGCGACCGCCGGCTCGCGACCGCCGCATCCCGGACCGCCGCCCGCCGACCGCCTAGATTCCCCGCCGATGCCCGCCGCCCCCGCCGCCTCGTGATCCAGACCGCCTTCCTGGGCGACGTGGTGCTCTCGACCCCGCTGCTCGACGCGCTGGCGCGGCGCCACGGCCCGGTGGACGTCGTGACCACCCCCGCGGCGGCGCCCCTGCTCGAGACCCACCCCGCCGTGCGCCACGTCATCCCCTACGCCAAACGCGGCGCCGACCGCGGCCTGGGGGGCCTGCTGCGCGTCGCCCGCCGGCTGCGCGCCGCGGGCTACGGGATCGCGTATCTTCCCCACCGCTCGCTGCGCAGCGCGGCGCTGGCGCGGCTGGCCGCCATCCCGGAGCGGATCGGGTTCACCGACGGCTGGCCCCTGCTCTACACGGCCGCGCGGGAGCGGCCCGACACGGGCCACCAGATCGACCGGCTGCTCGCCCTCGCCGGCGAGGCCGCGCCGCACCAGACGCAGCCGTCGCTCGGCGTCACCGCGACCGACCACGCGGCGGCGGGGCACCTGCTGCGCGCGGCCGACATCGCGCCGCCGTTCGTGGCGCTCGCCCCCGGGTCCATCTGGGGCACCAAGCGCTGGCCCGGGTACGCGGCACTGGCACGAGGCCCTGGCCGGCCGCGCGGGGATCGTGGTGGTCGGCGGCCCGGAGGACGCCGGCTGGGCGACGACATCGTCGGCGGCGGTGGGGCGGACGGGCGGGCGGGCGGTCAGCGCGTGCGGCCGACTCGGCCTGCGCGAGAGCGGCCGCGCTCGTGTCGCGCGCCGCGGTGCTCGTGACCAACGACTCGGCGCCGCTGCACGTCGCGGCCGCGGTGGGCACGCCGATCGTCGCCATCTTCGGCCCCACGGTGCCGGCGTTCGGCTTCGCGCCGCGCGGCCCGCGCGACGCGGTGGTCGAGCACCCGGACCTGCCCTGCCGGCCGTGCTCGGCGCACGGCCCGCGCACCTGCCCGCTCGGGCATCACCGCTGCATGAAGGAGATCGCCGTGGACCAGGTCCTGCACGCCATCGAGGAGACCGGTGCGCTACGTCATCGGGATTGACATCGGGGGCACGAACATCGTCGTCGGCGTGGTGGCCGAGGACGGGAGCGAGGTGCTGGCGCACACCTCGGAGGCGACGCACGTGGAGCGCGGCCCGGACGCCATCGTCGCCCGCATCGTGGAGCTGGCGCGCGCGGCGCGCGCGCAGGCCGGCCGCGACGTCGCCGGCGTGGGCATCGGGGCGCCCGGCCCGCTCGACACCAAGCGCGGCGTCGTGCTGCTGACCCCGAATCTCGGCTGGACCAACATGCCCCTGCGCGACCACCTCGCCACCGCGCTCGACCTGCCCGCCACGCTCGACAACGACGCCAACTGCGCCATCCTGGGCGAGACCTGGCTCGGCGCCGCGCGCGGCGCGCGCTACGTGGTCGGCCTCACGATCGGGACGGGGATCGGCGGCGGCATCGTGCTCGACGGCGCCATCTACCACGGCGCGTCCGACATCGCGGGCGAGATCGGCCACATGACCATCGACCTCACCGGCCGGCGCTGCAAATGCGGCAACTACGGCTGCCTCGAGGCCTACGCCTCGGGCCCCGCCATCGCCGCGCGCGCCGTCGAGGGCATCGAGGCGGGCGTGGACACCACCCTGCCGAGCTACGTGGAGGGCAACCTGACGCTCGTGACCGCCCAGGTGGTGTACGAGGCGGCGCACGACGGCGACCCCTTCGCGCTCGAGGTCGTGACCGACACGGCCAAGTTCCTCGGCGCGGGCGTCGCCAACATCGTCAACATCTTCAATCCCGAGGTCGTGGTGATCTGCGGCGGCGTGACCCGCGCGGGCGACCGGCTGTTCCTGCCGCTGCGCAGCGAAGTGAAGCGGCGCGCCTTCCGGCCCGCCGTCGAGCGTCTCAAGATCGTCCCCGGAACCCTCCCGGGCACGGCCGGCGTGGTGGGGGCGGCGAAGGTGTTTCTGAACGGGCATCCCGCCTGACGGCCGCGCCGCCCGACTGGCGCGATGGCCAGGACGGGATAGCCTTATCCCCGAACCCAACAGTCAGGAAGGTGCCCGATGCATTGCCAGACATTCACGCTCGCCGTCCTCAGCGCGTTCGCGGTCACCGGCTGCGCCAAGGCCGTGGACCTCGACGCGGCCCGCACCGCGCTCCAGGCGGCCGACGCCGCGTACTCGGCCGGCTTCACGGCGATGAACGCCGACAGCTTCGCGTCCATGTACGCCGCCGACGCCAAGATGTACCCGCCGAACGACAGCGCCCGCACGGGCACCGACGCGATTCGCGCCTTCGGCGCGCAGTTCGCGGCCATGCAGGGGCTCAGCGTGACGTTCCATCCGATCGAGGTGGGCGTCGGGGGCGGCGGCGACATGGGCTACTCCCTCAGCCACTACGTCGTCACGTACCCCAAGCCGGACGGCACGTCCGGGACCGACCAGGGCCACGACTTCCACGTGTGGCGCAAGCAGGCCGACGGGTCGTGGAAGATCGTGGTGGACATCTGGAATTCCGAAGTGCCGATGGCGGGGATGGCGGGGCACTAACAGAGGGCGGTCCGGCGGTCCGGCGGTCGGGCGGTCTACCCGCCCGACAGCCGGCCCCGCTCGCGGGTCTGCGCCAGCGTGCGCTCGGCGAAGTCCACCCGCTCCTGCACGTCGCTCAGCTCGGCCCGCAGCTGGGCCACCTCGGCTTCGAGCGCCTCCAGGCGCCCGCCGCCGGGACCGGCCACGCCCTCCCGGGCGCGCGCCTCCTCCAGCCGCAGCTTCCAGATCTTCTGCAGCCCGCTCATGACGAGGGCGACCACGGGAATGGTCAGCGCCAGGATCGGGATGAGCAACGCCATCATCTGTTTGTCCACGGCTGCTCCTCTGGTGCGCCGTCAGGCGGGCGGTGAGACGGCGGTCGGGCGGTCGGGCGGTCGGGCGGTCGGGCGGACCGCCCGTTCGTGCGCGATGATGCGCTCCAGCATCGCCGGCAGGTCGAGCGACGGCGCGTAGCCGATCGCCCGCTGCGAGCTTCGTGATGTCCGGCAGCCGCCGCACCATGTCCTCGAACCCCGGCTCGTACGCGCGCTCGAACGGCACCAGCGCGATCGGCGAGTCGCTGTGGCACAACCGCTTCACCAGCTCCGCCAGCTCGCGGATGCTGATGTCGCGCGTGTGGCCCACGTTGTACACCTGCCCCGCCGCGCCGGCGTGCTGCACCAGCGCGATCATCGCGCCCACCGCGTCGTCCACCCAGGTGAACGAGCGGCGCTGCGAGCCGTCGCCGTACACCGTGATCGGCTCGCCCGCGAGCGCCTGCTGCACGAAGCGCGGCACCACCATGCCGTAGCGCCCCGTCTGCCGCGGGCCGATGGTGTTGAACAGCCGCACCACCGTCACCCGCAGGCCGGACTCGCGCGCGTACGCCAGCGCCAGGTGCTCGTCGATGATCTTCGAGGCGGCGTAGCACCAGCGCGACCGCTCGGTGGCGCCCAGCACCAGGTCGTCGGTCTCGCCGAACTTGGGGACGTCGAGCTTGCCGTACACCTCCGACGTCGAGGCGACGAGCGCGGCGCGGCCGTGGCGCGCCGCGTGCTCGAGCACCAGCTCGGTGGCGCGGATGTTGGTGACGATGGTGTGCACCGGCTGCTCGACGATGAGCCGCACGCCCACCGCCGCGGCGAGATGAAACACCACGTCGCACGCGGGCACCAGCCGGGCGACGACGTCGGGATCGGCGGCCGAGCCCTGGGTGAACGAGAACCCGGGCCGCCGCTCGAGGCCGGCGAGATTCCCGCGGCGGCCGGTGGTGAGGTCGTCCAGCACGGCCACGCGCCAGCCGCGGTCGAGCAGGGCCGCCGCCAGGTGCGAGCCGATGAAGCCCGCCCCGCCCGTGATCAGCGCGCGCCGGCTCACGCGCTCGGCGCCCGGGCCAGCCCCGGCTCCTCGGGCACGGCGTCGTCGGGCGCCTCGTCCCACGCCACCGTGAACGCCACCAGGCGCGTGCCGCGCGCCGCGCACAGCGCCGCGATCTCCGCCCGCCGCGCGGGCTCCGCCCCCTCCGCCAGCACCAGGGCGTCCACCCGCAGCCGCTCGAGCAGCTCGGCCAGCCGGTCGCTGCCGCCGTGCACCGGGTAGCCCCGCACCTCGGCGCCCCACAGGCGCGGGTCGTCGTCCACATACCCGACCGGGATAAACCCGGGACCCGGGTTGGCGCGCATCGCGTGCAGCGCCAGGCGCCCCACGCGGCCCGCGCCGAAGATCAGCGCCCGCCGTGACCCCGGGCCGGCGCGCTCGTGCGTGTGCTCGAGCAGGCGGAACAGCATCCGCGCGCCCACCACGCCGGTGAGCGTGAAGTAGCCAAACAGCAGCCACCCCGCCGCGCGCCACGGCTCGCCCACCACCAGCCACCACGCCACGCCCCGCGCACGCCACGCCCACGAGTCCCGCCCGCGTGGCGCGCAGCGCCTCGGCGAGGCCGGCGTGCAGGTACGCCGCGGCGTACACGCGCGCGAGCCACAGCCCCACCACGGTGGCGCCCGCCACGAGCCCCGCGCGCAGCCACAGCTCGCCCTCGCCCGCGGCCGCGCCCGGCACGATGCGCGCGGTGAACACGAACGCCAGCGCGGCGACCATCAGGTCCCACGACACGTGCGTCAGCCGGTGGTGCACGAATGCGTTGTGGAACAGCGGCAGCAGCGCCCCGCGGTCGAGCACGCGCAGCTCGTCGTACCACCAGCGCGTGGCCGCCCAGGCGAGCACCAGCGCGGCCGCCACGCCGCCCGCGAAGCCCACGCGGGGCCATTTCACGGCGGCGAACGCGAGCGCGCCCAGGGCCAGGGCCCCGGCGTAGATGGCGGCGACGGCCGCGGGCTGCGACAGGCCGAGCCCGAGCAGGCGGTGGGGGATGTGGCGCGCGTCGGGCGTGAAGTACCCCGGGGCGCCGCGGCGCAGCACGAAACGCTCGCGCGGCCCGGCGCCGCGCTCGACCGTCACGGCGCGCAGCGTGCGGCGCAGCACGGTGATGCCGGCCTCGGCGAGCGGCAGGCCCAGCGCCAGCGCCGCGGGCAGTACGAGCCACACGCCGCCGTCCATCAGGCCCACGAGGCTCGCGGCGCCGAGCGCGAACCCCACCACCAGGCTGCCCGAGTCCCCCAGGAACATGCGGTGGCGGCGGAAGTTGTGCGGCAGGAACCCGAGCAGCGCGCCCGCGAGGGCGAGGAGCGCCACGCCCGCCACCACGTGCTCGAGCGCGATGCTGACCAGTGCCAGCGCCAGCGCCGCGATGGCGCCCAGCCCGCCGGCCACGCCGTCCACCACGTCCGTCATGTTGAGGGCGTTGGTGAGCGTCACGATCCACAGGACGCCGAGCACCGCCGCGAGGGGACCGAGCGCGAACGCGGGCGTCGCGGGTCCCAGCGCGATGGCGCGCGGCAGCGGCGCCAGCGCCACGACGAGCGTCGCGGCCGCGATCTCGAGCACGAGCTTGGTGCGGGCGGAGAGGCCGCGGGCGTCGTCCACCATGCCGGCCGCGAGCACGGCGAGCGCGCCCACGCCGAGCGCGGCCCAGCGCAGCGCGCCGTCGCCCGCGAACAGCGCCGTGCGCAGTCCCGGACTCAGCACGAAACGCGCCCGCCACCGCGAGCGCCGTGGCGGCGCCGACTGCGACGCCGCCCCAGCGCGGCACCGCGCCCACGTGGATCTTGCGGGCGTCGGGCTGGTCCAGCACGCCGAGCGCCACGGCGAGGCGCCGCACGGCGGGCGTGAGCGCGAAGCTCACCACCGCCGCCGCCACGAGCACGGCGCCGAACACCGCTGGGGTGGGCACGACCCAAAGCGACTGCCCGGGCGTGGGAGCGTCAACCCCGGGATACCCCGAGTGTCCAACTGCCGGGCGCCGCGCGGTTGCAAAGCCCCTCCGCGCGGCGTATAGTGCGTTGGCTACGGCGTTTCCGGCCATTGCCCCGAGTGTCTATGCAGCAACGCGACCCCGACGAGTTACCGGCGATCTCCCTGCGGAGCCTCGCGGCGATCCTGCGCCGCCAGGCGTGGTGGATCGCCGTGACGGCCGTGCTGGGCATCGCCCTCACGGTGGCGCTCGCGTTGCGCCAGCGTCCCGAGTACGAGGCGCGCGCCACCCTGCGCCTGGCCGAGCAGGCCTCGGCCGCGCCGGTGACGGACGTGCTCGCCGCCCTGTCGCGCCCGTCCACCATCGAAACCGAGATGGAGATCATCCGCAGCCGCACCGTGGCCGAGCCGGTGGCGGAGTCGCTCGGCCTGCGCGCCACCGTGATGGCGCCGAAGGGCGCCGCGCGCCCGGCGCTGTTCCGCGTGCTGCGGGTGACGCCCGAGGCGGCGTCCGGGGTGTACCAGGTGCGGCTGAACGCCGAGTCGTTCACGCTCGTGGCGCCGGGCGGCGAGGCGTTTCGCGGGCCGTACGGCGCGGCGCTCGAGGTGGCCGGCCTCGAGATCGCGCCGCTCCCGCCGGCGGCGGGGGGCGTGGCGCGCATCGAGCTGGCCATCGCGCCCGTGACCGCGGCGGCCGAGGCGCTGCGCCAGGGGCTGCGCGTGGCGCGGCCCCAGCCCAACGCCGGGATCGTCTCCATCGCCTACCGCAGCACCGATCCCGCGCTGGCGCAGGCGGTGGTCAACGGCATCGCGCGCGCCTACATCGCGCGGCGCAACGAGGGCCAGAAGAGCCAGTACCGCGCGGCCGTCGCGTTCCTCGAGACGCAGGTGGGGACGATCGGCGACGAGCTGCGCGCGGCCGAGGGCGCGCTCGAGGAGTTCCGCCGCGCCAAGTTCGTGATCGATCCCGAGGCGCAGGCGAGCGGCCAGGTCAGCCGCCTGGCGGAGCTGCGGGTGCAGCAGGAGGAGCTGGCGGCGCGGCGCAGCGAGCTGTGGGAGCTGGTGCGGCGCACGCGCCAGCCGGCCGAGAGCGCGGGCCACTGGACGGCGCTGGCGGGCTCCCCCGCCCTGATCCAGAACCCCGCCATCGCGGCGGTGGTGCAGCAGCTGTCCACCGCCGAGGCCGAGCGCGAGCGGCTGCTCACCTGGCGCACGGCGGCCGACCCCGACGTGGCGGGCATCGAGCGCAGCATCGGCGTGCTGCGCTCGCGGCTCGGGTCGCTCGCGGCCGCGAGCCTCCAGGGCCTGGATGATCAATCCCGCTCGCTCAACCGCACGCTCGAGCAGTCGGGCGCGCGCCTGGCGCAGGTGCCCGAGGTGCAGGTGGAGTACGCGCGGCTGCGGCGCCACGTGGATCTCGCGACGCAGCTGTTCACCCTGCTCCAGACGCGGCTCAAGGAATCGCAGATCGCCGAGGCGATGGAGATCGCGAACGTGCAGCTCGTGGACCCCGCCGTGGTGCCGGCGACGCCGCTCGGCGGCCGGCGGCTGTTCCACCTGCTGTTCGGCGCCGCGCTGTCGCTGCTCGCGGGCGGCCTGGTGGGCCTGGCGCGCGAGTCGGGCGACACGCGGGTGCGCTCGCGCGAGGAGATCCGCCAGCTCACGGCAGTGCCGCTCTTGGCCGCCATCCCCCGGATCCACGGGGCGACCAACGGCCGGCGCCGCGACCCGGCGCGGGCCATCGAGTCGCGCCTCGTGCTGCGCCACGCGCCGCGCAGCCCCGCGGCCGAGGCGTACCGCGCGCTGCGCACCAACGTGGCCTACGCGGGCAACGGCGCGCGCCGCTCGTACAAGACCATCGTGGTGACGAGCGCCGAGCCGATGGACGGCAAGACCACGACGGCGGTGAACCTGGCCATCACGCTGGCCGAGCAGGGCATGAAGGTGGTGCTCATCGGGGCCGACCAGCGGCGCCCGGTGCTGCACCAGGTGCTGCACACCGAGCGGGCGCCCGGGCTGGGCGAGCTGTTGTCGGGCACGGTGCCGCTCGAGCGGGCGATGCGCACGGTGCCCCTGCCGGGGCACGCCGCGGGGACGCTGAGCTTCATTCCGGCGGGCGACCCGGTGCCCAATCCCGCCGAGCTGCTCGGCTCGGCCGCGATGGCGTCGCTGCTCGCGACGCTGGGCGAGAGCCACGACGCCGTGGTGATCGACACGCCGCCCGTGGGCGTCGTGACCGACGCCGCGGTGCTGGGCACGGCGGCCGACGGCGTGCTGCTGGTGGTGCGCATGGGGGCGACGCACGGCGAGGCGCTGCGCCGCGCGGTGGAGGAGCTGCGCGGCCTCGGCGCGCACGTGATCGGCACGGTGCTGACGGACGTGCGCCACTCCGACGACCCGTACGCCTACGGCTACGGGTATTCCTACTATTACGACGAGCAGGACGGCGGCAAGCCCAACGGCAATCCGGCCCGGCGGGAAATCCGCGAAAACCGCCAAGCGCGGCATCCGTGGTCTCAACTAGCGGCGCCCGCGCCCGGTGGGTCCGGGCGCTGGGGTTGGTGGTTGCCGTCGCCGTCGCTCCGGTCGTCATTCACGCCCAGGCCCAGGCACAGACCCAGGTGGCCGCGCCCGCGTTGCCGCAGACGCCGGGGGTGCGCGCGGGCGACGTGCTCAAAGTCTGGGTGTGGCGCGAGGCGGATTACTCGGGCGAGTTCCCCGTGGACTCGCGCGGCCGGGTGGTGCTGCCGCTGCTGGGCGAGATCGCCGTGGCGGGCCGCCGGGCCGAGGCGCTCACCGACAGCCTGAGCGACGCGTACCGGCGGTATCTCAACAACCCGTCCATTCAGATCACGGTGTTGCGTCGCGTGGCCGTCTCGGGCGAGGTGGCGAAGCCGGGGCTCTATCCCGCGGACGCGACGATCACGGTGGGCGAGCTGATCTCGCTCGCGGGCGGCGTGACGTCGGTCGGCAACCAGAAGAAGATCCAGCTGGTGCGCGACGGCCGGGTGATCGTGTCGGCGCTGGGGCCGGGGACGGTGTTGCAGGGGTCGCCGGTGCAGTCGGGCGACCAGGTGTTCGTGCCGCAGCGCAGCTGGCTCGCGCGCAACGGGCAGATCTTCATCGTGGGGGCGGTGAGCGTGGCGTCGGCGGTGACGGCGGCGATTCTGCTCGGGAGATAGGGACCGGGGGACGCCATGTCCCGCATCGACGGGCTGCTCCGCCGGCTCGCGCTGCACCAGCGCACCGCCGCGCTCAAGGTCGCCGGGGTGTACGCCCTCGCGGCGGTGTTGTGGATCGTCCTGTCGGACCGCCTGGTCGAGACCGTGGCGTCGGATCCGGGGATCGCGGCGCGGCTTCAGACCGTCAAGGGGCTCGGGTTCGTCCTCGCCACCGCGGCGATCATCTACGCGCTCACCGGCCGGGCGGTCGCGGCCGCGCGGCGCGTCTCAGGCGGCGGCGAGCGAGAGCGAGCGGTTCCTCGCGTCGGTGCTCTCGAACCTGCCGGGCTTCGCCTACCGCTGCCGCAACGACCCCGATTGGACCATGGAGGCGATCTCGGACGGCTGCGCGGCGCTGACGGGCTACGCGCCGGGCGACTTGGTGGGCAACGCGCTGGTGGCGTACAACGACCTGATCCATCCCGAGGACCGCGACGCGGTGTGGGCGGACGTGCAGCGCGCGCTCGAGCGCCGCGCGCCGTTCCAGCTGCTGTACCGCCTCCGGCCGGCGGCGGGCGGGGAGAAGTGGGTGTGGGAGCAGGGCCGCGGCGTGTGGGGGGCGGACGGCGCGCTCGTGGCGCTCGAGGGGCTGGTGCTCGACGTCACCGACCGCAAGCGGCTCGAGGACCAGCTGCGCCAGGCGCAGAAGATGGAGGCGCTGGGGCAGCTGTCGGCCGGGGTGGCGCACGACTTCCGCAACGCCCTGAGGTGATCCTCGGCAACCTCCAGCTGGTGCTGGGCGCGCTGCCCGCGCGGGCGGCGGGGCTGCGCGACAGCCTGCACGACATCGAGGCCGCGGCGCAAAGCTCGACGGCGCTGATCGAGCGGCTGCTGGGGTTGAGCCGCCGCGCCGACCTGGCGCTCGCGCCGGTGGCGATGGACGCCGTCCTGGCCGAGCTCGCGGGCGTGCTGCGCCCGCTCCTGCCCGCGAACGCGACGTTGCACGTCGCGCCCGAGCCCGGGGGGCGCGCTGGTGCGGCTCGACGTGCACGCCGTCGAGCAGATGTTTCTCAATCTCGCGGCCAACGCGCGCGACGCGATGCCGGCCGGCGGGCGGCTCGAGATCCGCAGCGCGCGGGTGACGGTGGGCGAGGAGGCGCAGGAGGGCCGGCCGTGGGTGACGCCGGGGGCCTACGTGTGCGTGTCGGTGATCGACGACGGGGAGGGGATGGATCCCGCGACGCTGGCGCGGCTGGGCGAGCCGATGTTCACCACCAAGCCGCCGGGCAAGGGGACGGGCCTCGGCATGCCGATGGTGTTCGGCCTGATGAAGCAGCACGGTGGATTCGCGCACGTGTACAGCGAGCCGGGCCGCGGCACGACGGTGCGGCTGTACTTCCCGGCGCTGGCGGGGGAGGTGGCGGCGGGGCGGTCGCGGCGGCGGCGGGCGGAGGAGGTGCCGGGGGGCACGGAGACGATTCTCGTGGCGGACGATCTCGCGGCGTTGCGGCGGGTGGCGCAGCGCATGCTCGAGCGGCTGGGGTACCGGGTGCTGGTGGCGGCGGACGGGGAGGAGGCGCTGGCGCTGTTTCGCGCGCACCGGGGCGAGATCGACCTGATCGTGTCGGACCTGTCGATGCCGCGGCTGGGCGGGCTCGAGCTGTATCGCGCCGTGCGGCGCGAGGACGGGCGGGTGCGCTTCCTGTTCTCGAGCGGCTACACGCCCGCCGAGGCGGGGGCCGATCCCGAGCCGGTGTCGGTGCCGTTCCTGCTCAAGCCGTGGACGGTGCCGGACGTGGCGGCGAAGGTGCGCGACGTGCTGGATGGGCGGGAGGGGTAATCGCCAACCAAGGGGGCTCTCATGCTACTGGTCCGCGAAATCGTGCATTGCAAGCCCGGCAAGGTCCGTGCGCTGGTGGAGAAGTTCCTCGCGATGTCGAAGCTCGGCGCCAAGGCGGGGATGCCGAAAATGCGCGTCATGACCGATTTCGCCGGGGAGCGGTACTGGACGGTGGTGGCGGAGATGGAAGTGGCGAGCATGGACGAGTTCGAGCGGATGATGTCGGGCGCGGGCCAGAGCGCGGCGGTGCAGAAGGAGATGGAGGAGATCATGAAGGGGTATCACGATCTCGTCGATCATGGGCGGCGGGAGGTGTACAGGATCGAGGGGTAGAGGCCGCGACGTCGCGCGCCTACCGCCGACCTCGCGTACACCTGCAACACCCGCTCGACCATCAACTCGGCCGTGAACTCCCGTTCGACTCTCTCTCTTGCCGCGGCGCCGAGGCGGGTGCGCAGCGCCGTGTCGGCCAGGAGGCGATTGATGGCGCCGGCGAGGGCCACCGGATCGCGCGGCGGCACGAGCAGGCCGGTCTCCTCGTGGCGGCACACGAAGCGGACGCCCGTGGGCAGGTCGCTCGCCACGACGGGCCGGCCGCACGCCATGGCCTCGAGCTGGGCGATGCCGAACGACTCGCGGCGGTCAATGGACGGCAGGACGAACACGTCGCACGCGTGGAGCAGGACGCGGCGCTCAGCGTCCGTGACTTCGCCCGCGGAACGTGACCCGCTCGGCGATGCCCAGGCGCGCCGCCAGCTGAGCCAGGTCCCCACTCGCCGGCCCGCGTCCCACGACGGTCAGCCGGGCCTGCACCTGCGTCATCGCTTCGAGCAGGACGTCCAGTCCCTTGTAGGGCCGCAGCACCCCCACGAACAGCACCTGCCCTGCCCCGGCGGCGCGGTGGCGCAGCACGGCGGCGGCGTCCTCGTCGCGCAGGGCGAAGGCCGCCGGGTCTATGCCGTAGGGGACGACGGCGCACCGGCTTTCGTAGCCGGCGAGTACCGCGGACGACGCCAGATACTCGCGCGATCCCACGATCACGCGCCGCGCCCGTCCGAAGACGCTCCTGAGCATCGGCCGATACAGCGGCAGGAGGCGCCGCTGGCGGATCACGTCGGCGTGGTAGCTGATCACGAGCTGGCGCGCGCGGGGCTGCCGAGGATAGGCCAGGTCGCCCATCGGGTTCGGGAAGTGCAGGTGCACGAGGTCGGGTTGCAGGCGGGCCAGCTCGCGCGGCATCGTGGGGCAGAGCGGCACGGCGGCGTAGCGGCCGAACTCAGGGATTCGGACCACGCGCACGCCGTCGAGCCGCTCGTCCACGCGGCGGCGCGAGCGCGAGGGGACGAGGACCGCGACGTTCGTGCCGCGGGCCGCGAGCCCCTCGCACAGCAGGCGCACGTGCTGCTCGATGCCGCCGGTGGTGGGCGGGAAGTAGTCCTTGAAGACGTGGACGACTCTCACGTTACGGAGCGGTACGCCCGGAGCACGGCGTCGGCGTGCGCGTCGATGCCGAACAGCGCCTCGGCGCGTGCGCGGCCCGCCCGGCCGAAGCGCGCGCGCAACGCGGGGTCGCCCAGCAGGCGCAACGTGGCGGCGGCGAAGCCGGGGACGTCGCCGGGGGCCACGAGCAGGCCGGTGTTCTCGTGCTCCACGATCTCGGCCACCCCGCCCGCGCGCGCCGCGACCACGGGCCGGCCGACCGCCATCGCCTCGGCGACGGCGCGGCCGAACGGCTCGGGGGCGGTGGGACAGTGGACCAGGACGTCGAGCGCCGCGAGGACCTCCGGCATGTCGTCGCGGCTCCCGAGGAACGTCACGCGGTCGGCCACGCCCAGCTCGCGCGCGCGATTGCGCAACGACTCCGCGTACCCCGAGTGCCCGCCCGTCTCGTAGATCGCGCCACCGGCGATGACGAAGCGGGCGTTGGAATCGCGCTCGGCGACGTCCCGCGCGATGCGCAGGAAGTCCCCGTGCCCTTTCCACGGGCGTCAGGTGCGCCACGATGCCGACGAGGGGCGTGTCGTCCCCGACGCCCAGCTCGCGGCGGACGGCGCGCGCCCGAGACGCCGGGGTGAAACCGCTCGAGGTCCACCGGATTGTACACGCGCGATACCCGGGCCCCTGACATCGTCGCCGCCACGGCTTCCGAGTTTGCGAGCACGAGCGCAGGGAGCGCGCGGGCGGCGGCGCGAAGCAAACGCCCGCCGGCTCCGGCGGGCGGGAAGTCGCGCAGGTGCCAGACCACCGGGCGGCGCGCGATTCGCCCTGCGAGCCCGCCCAGCAGGTGGGCCTTCAGCCCGTTGGTGTGGATCACGTCCGCTTCGAGCCGCCGGGCCAGTTGCGCGAGCCGCAGCGACGCTCGGGAGAGCCCGGAGCCCGAGCACTCCGGATCCGACCGGACCACCGGCACCATAGCGGCCGGCGCCTCGCACCGCAGCGGGAAGGCGCAGCTGGACGGTAGGGATGTCGCGGGACGCGAGGCGCGCGGCGAACGCGCCGTCGCCGAACAGGGCGACGGTCGGCTCCACGTCGCGCCTGCGCAGGGCGTCGAGCAGGAGCAGGAGGCTGTGCTCGGCGCCGCCCAGGTCGAGGCCGGGGTTCACGAACAGGACGCGGAGGGTCATCCCTGCCCCGCCGCCTCGGCGAACAGCCGCCTGGCTTCTCGCGCCATGTGGTCCCACGTGAAGCGCTCGAGCACCATGGCACGGCCGGCCGCGCCGAGGCGCTGCGCCAACGCCCGATCCGACAGCACCGACACGATCGCCTCGGCCAGCGCGCCGATGTCGTTCGGGTCCACGAGGATCCCGGTGACGCCGTCCTGCACCGCGTCGGGCAGGCCGCCCGAGCGTCCCGCGACGACCGGCTTGCCGCTCGCGGCGGCCTCGAGGCACACGATCCCGAACCCCTCGGCGCCGCCGTCGGGCGATTCGCGGCTCGGCGACCACGAGCACGTCGCACGAGCGGTAGAGGTTGGGCAGCTCAGCATCCGGCACGTCACCTAGGAACACGACGTCGCGCTCGACACCGACGCTTTTCGCGACGCGGCCGAGGTACTCGCGCAGGGGCCCGTCGCCCGCGATCACGTAGCGCGCGCCGGGACACTTCGCTTTGACGAGCGGGAACGCGCGAATCGCGGTGTCGTGGCCCTTGTACAGTTCGGTGAGGCGCGACACGCTGAGCATCGTTGGCGGCGCCCCTGCCCCGTCGCTGGCGGGAGGCGGTGCGAACCGCGTCGGCTCGACACCTGGGTAGATGACGCGGGCGCGCTCGGGACTGACACCGTGCCCCAGTGCCGCTACGCGAGTGAACCCACTGCACGCCAGAACGAGCCTGGCGTTGCGCAGCAGAACCCCGAGCAGGCGCTGCCGGCGCCGGCGCCGAATCTCATAGCCATAGACGAACACGACATATGGGACTCGCAGAGAAGAGCGCCGCGACGAGCGCAGCCGGCGCGGTCGCGACGTGACCACACACGATGAGATGCGGTCGCGACGCGACGCACGGAAGCCACCGTTCGCGGCAGAGCTGAATCAGCCACGCGACGCGACCGAGCCGGGCGGCGCCGAGCCGCGACACACGGGCCACCAACCGTGGCGTCGTACGCGCGATCGCCTTGCGCCGCCGGCGCGAGCACGCGCACGTCGGCGTCGGGTAGGCGTCGCGCCAATTCGGCCATCCACGACTTGGATGCCGCCATGTCCCGGGGGGAAGTCCCAGGTGAGGAGCAGGACCCTCATTCGAGAGCGGATTGTGGACTGCGGATGACCTAATAGCAACCAGGCAGGACTCAGTCGAGGAACTCGCGGGCCCACAACTCCAGTGTCAGCAGGGTCCACACCGACTGCCCGTCCAAACCGGCCGGTTTGCCGTTGCGGCCGAGCAGGGCCTCGAGACGATCCGTGTTGAACCAGCCTCGGCCGCGCGCCCGCTGGTCGAGCAGCGTGTCGCGCACGAAGCCGCGAAGGGGCCCCACAAGCACGAGCACGTCGGTGTTCGTCCTTCGTTCAGCTCCGAGACACGTCGCGCCTCCGTTACTAGGCACGTTTCGTCGAATTCGATACCTCTACAGGGGAGTGAACCGGTTGTTCAAGACTGACAGTAGCAACTGCCCAAGCCTCGGCACGAGCCTGTCATAATTAAACTCTGATCGTGCGATTTTTCGATTCTGCGACCCGCGCTGCAGCACTTCAGGGGTTTGTACGAGGTGTTCGATTCGCTGGGCCAGGCGCTCAGGATAATGAGGATCGAATCCTTCATTGTACTCCACCAGCATCTCGTCGGGAAGGAGCCGCGCAGCCTCACCGACTCGGCTTGCGAGAACAAAACGACCGCAGGCCAAGAACAGTGGAGCTTCGCAGTGGTCCGGGATCGACCGACGGCGTCGTTCGTCTGAGTTGAGAGACAGATGTCCATGGCATTGATGTAGGGAGGAAGCGACTCGTAGGGGATCTGTCCCACGAACCGAATGCGGTCCTCAAGACCTCGCGCGGCAGCCTGTCGCTCCAGTATGGCTCGCCCGGGACCATCGCCAACGACAATGCCACACAGAGGCAAGTTCCTGAGCATAGTGAGCACTTCGATGAGTTCGCTTCCATAGCCCCATCGGAGCCGCTTGCTCCAGTTCAACGAGCCCATCACCCCGATAGCCGTGCAGCCATTTGGAACCAGCGCGTGGCGTAGTTCCGACGCCTCCATGGGGCAAAACAGTGCGAGGTCCACGCCGTCGGGTACCGTGTCCACGCGCGTAACGTCAAGGCGGGCAAGATAGTCTTGGAGGCCACTGCCTCGAACCACAACGTGGTCCGCACGGCGCAGGACGGCCCGCTCGTATCGGCGGACCATGGCCCGCCCACCCCTTCCAACTCGCCCATTGCTCCAAAGCAGTTCGGGCAACGGATCCCCGGTCTCGATCACGAGCGCGCAGGAACGCGTACACTGGTACATGATCGAAGCGAAGACCGCGGCATACCCCAGATCCACGAGATACACGAGGTCGGGGCGAAACCGCCGAAGCCTGCCGAGGGACGCGAGGATGGCACGCGCCCTGGTGGTTTCCCGCCAGACAACGTCGACCTCAAAGTCCTTCGCCAGACCTGTCGCGAAACACTTGACCCGTGGCGCCAAGACACCGTTGGTCGAGCTGTTGACGACGATCGAGAGCCGCGGCCGCTGGCGCGTTGGTCGAATCATGACGAGACAGAGCCGCCCGACCCGACGATGCGCTCGTAGACAGCTTCGTACCGCTCTGCGACTCGCCCGATCTCGAATTCTCTGGCTCGCACCAACCCGTTTGCGGTCAAGGCGTCCCGGGCCGCACCGTCGGAGAGCAAGGAAAGGAGCGCGCCTCCAAGTTCGCGGTCCTGCACGATCCGGCCAGCGCGCCCGCCGTCGAGCACCTCCTCAGCACCGCCGTTCGGAGTGGCGACGACCGGTGTCCCGCTTGCCATCGCCTCCAAGTAGGGAACTCCGAAGCCCTCGTATCGGCTTGGGAGACAAAATACCCAGGCCTCCCGGTAGAGTCGGGCAAGCGCCAGAGTGTCGAGCCGGCTGAACGAGCGTACTCCGGTCGCAGCGACTTCCCCAGATGACACCACCCAGAGTTCTGCGGCGGGAATCGCCGGTCCTGACTACCTGAGCAAAGACTTCGAGCAGCATGTCTCCGCGCTTGCGCGTCCCAAGGTCACCGACGAACAGAATGGAAGGCCTCGCGCTCTTCGGACCCGCAGCGAAGAAGAGTTCGGGATCATAGCCACAAGGAATGATAGACGGCGCGACGGGCCAGATACTTTGAGTGATGGACGAGATGGCCACGATCTGGGTAGCTCGCCGCTCCGCCATGCGTTCAAAGGGCACCATGCTCCAGTGATAGAAACGGTGGCGCAGCTGAGTGCTGTGCCGGGCCTCCGCTTGGGCGGCACCATAGAAAGTGCGCACAACGGGCCGGGGTGTACGCAGAAAATGATCGTCTCCGTGTGCATGTACCACGTCAAACTCGTCGAACCGAAGCCGACCGGCGAACCACGAAACCAGATAGAGCGATGCCCTGGCGTGAGACTGCAGCCAACCCGGAATGGGGATGGCACTGAAATGGTAGGCGGGCGTGGTCGCAGGTGGATTGAGCGCGAACACCGTCACGTGATGTCCCCGGTGGACCAGTGCGTGGGCCAGCAAATGCATCTGGCCAGACACCCCTCCCGCGTAATCCGCTCGTGGCAGAGCGCGACCGATCATCGCAACGCGCATCGGCGAGGTCGAGCGCCTAGCCGCCTACGGCGCGAGGCTGGACGGCAATGGACCGGTCGGAACGCCGTCTAGCGCTCCTGCGGACCCCATCTGTCGCGATGCTTCCTCATCGTGAATCCTCGACAAGGCAACCAACAGCCCCGAGAGGAACCAGAAGTACTGCGCGAAACTCGATGCCACGCCGGCTAACGCTGGTCCAGCGAACGTCATAGCGACGATACCGACGTCGAGCGCCAGGATGGCAGCGATGATCGACACGCGTCTGCGGATCCCGTAGCCGTCCGCAATTGGATGAGACCAAACCGTCCGAGTCTCCAGAGCAGCCAAGCGAGAAGCAGGGGAGCCAGTATGCTCGCTTCCCAAGTGAGGCTGACCCAGTAGTTGTGCGCCGCACCGTAGGCGCCTTCTGGGTAACAGTTGCGTCGCTTGCCCGAGCGGCGGAGCCAGTGGCACGGCCGATGCCGATGCCGAATGGGTGCTGCACGATGACGTTGGTAGGGCCAGAATGTCCCAGCCCGCTTTTCGGAAAACAGCGCCCACGGCGTAAGGACTGTAGACAAGCGCGCATTCAAGGCGCCCCGGGTCCAACTGATCGCCAAGCCGCTGCCGCCCACCCCAGAATGGCCGTGGGGGTCAAGTATCGAACACCCTGAAGCAGAGAAAACGCCACTATGGCGATGAGAAGGCTAAACCAGAACCCTCGAACCGCCGATAGGAATATCGCAACCAGCATGACGAAGATGCGCCAACGAGAGAAGCACCTTGACCGTAAACCCTAGGCGCCCGCCACGGAGCAGCCCAAGGGCGAGCACCAATCCGACACCCCGTAGAGTCCGGGTCCACCGCCGTTTAGTGTGAGACCCGTCGGACGGTAGACCGAGCTCGAACTACCGGGCGTCCACCACGCCTCGCGCGCGATCGCGCGCCTGGTAAGTGTCGACTCAGGGCGAGGGCTTCTCCTGGACCGATATAGTACTGGGCGACGGCGTAAGCGCATTCGAGAGTGACCAGACCGATAATGAACCAGAGAATACCACGCACACGCTTTCGATCGGTGAATCCCGTTGCGGCCAGGAAGAACAGGGGCACAGAACCCATGTGATAGGCCAGGCCCCCAACACGAAACGACGAGATTCGAAGGGGACCCCGTTGAACATCTGCAGAACGTACAGCGCGCTCAAACCGACCAGGGGAAGGGCTATCGGGCTCCTCCTAAAGGCTCCGCCAGAGTTCTTCCACGGAGTGGCGGTAAACCAACGCATGTAGACGAGAGCCGCAGCCAATAGCGGGAGTACGTAGATCGCCCACTCATAGTCAAAGAGCAGCCGTACGTACCCGTCAATCCCATAGTAGGCAAAAAGCACGACAATCAGATGTGTGGGTGTGCGAGCGACGATCAGTGGCGAAGAGGACCAGAACGAACGTCGCCGCCAGAAAACGCGCGCTCGGCTTCACAACAAACGGCCAGGCGAGGAGGGGTGACGCTAGTGCAATCCCGCGCAGGAGATCTCGCGGTTGGGGACTCCCAAAGCTCGGGCCGCTTCAGCATGCCTTCGCCGGGCTTCGGCCAACCGGAGTGGCGATCCACCGCCGTTCCGCATCGGAGTACGTATGGCGCTGGTCATGAGCACGCCAGCCATCAGCTCCACTACCGTCCATTATCCCCAGGTAACTCCGCTCCAACTCTGCCACCATTCGGCCACCGCTGAAACGCTCGGTGAACCAGTTGCCTGCCCCGCTCCCCCATGCGCCGCCGCAACGGTGCGTCGCGCAGCAACACGAGGATCTTATCGGCCAATGCGACAGCGTCCCCCGGAGAGACGAGAAATCCGGTTTCACCGTCCGTCACGATTTCTGGGATTCCGCCCGTCCCGGCTCCCCACCACCGGTGTTCCCAGGAGCAGCGCCTCCACCACGACCAGGCCGAAGGCCTCCGGCAGGATCGGTGGATGTGCCAGCACGTCGACCACTCTGAGGAGGGCTGGGACGTCGTTGCGCCAGCCTGCGTAATATCAATGAACTCGACAGCCCACACGCCTGCACCTGTGCCGCAAGCTCGGCCTTGTACTCGGGTTCGAGGCCGAAGAGGGTGTCACCGATTATCACGAAGCGCACCTCAGGGTCCTCGCGCGTATGACAGCAGTCGCTTTAATGAAGACGTGAAGCCCCTTCCACCTCTGAAACCGTGCTACCATACGCGACGACAGGGGCGTGGTTCGGGATGCCGAGCTCGTGCCGGAAGTGCAGTGCCTTCACGCCGTCGCGAGGCCACGCGTGTCGATGCCCGGGTAGACAACCTCCATGCGTTGCGCCCGAGGACGCATCCTGCAGACCGCCTCGAGGCTGGCCCGGGAGTTTGCGTAAAGCCCGTGGACCGGAATGAGCGCGGCCAAACGGTCCACGAGTTGGCCCGAGGATATCGTGTGCTGGAACCACGTCCGTTTGACCGAGGTCCCGAGTGCTGCCAGCCCTCCGTACACGTGAGCCATGGCCATGTTGGAGCAGATTATGTCGATCCTCTCCTCCTTCAGAAGACGGCGGATCGCCAAGACCGCCTTCACGGTGCTCCGCAGGAGACGGAAGCCTCCCCGTAGGGATGACCCACGTTCGCACACCCAGGCGCCGCGATCTCGGCTGCGAGTGGTCCGTCCTTGAGAAAACAGACAAAGGGAATGAAGTGATGCCGGTCGTGGTGCTTCAGAAGTTCAGCAGCACGATCTCGGCACCACCACGTTCTCCGACTGGATGAGCGTAGAGCACCCGAACTGCCGTGCTCTTCACCTCACTGGACACTAGAGGACTTCACTGCGAGCACAGAGAGGTTGTAGGCCAGGGGTCCGAACTCGATGCCATCCTCCAACGCGGCGATCTCCATGAAGACCCGCACGTGAAATCCAAATGCCTTTGAGATGAAAACGCCAAGAATATGCATCACCGGAAAGAGCAGCAGGCCGGTGCGGCGAATACGCTCCACCTTGAAGCCAACCAGCAGCCGTCTTAGTCGCATAACAGAGTAGTGACGATGCCTGAGTTCGTCCTTCCTTTCGCGCAAGATGACCGACAGATCGGCGCCCGAAGAGGCCCCGCCGACCTGACGGAACTGTTGTCGCAACGAATGACTCTGAGCCCTTGTGAGATAACTGAACAACCGGTAGAAAGTGGGCAACTGCAATTTCAGGTTCAGAGACGTCAAGCCACGTGAACAGACCGCGGTGCGGAGTCGTAATGACGAGAAGGCCGCTTGTGTCAAGCACGCGAGCGGTCTCCCGTAGAGTACCGCGATCGTCCGCAACGTGTTCCAAGACATCGAGCATCACGACCGTTCCGAAGGTGCAATCCCGAAATGGCAGCGCTTCGCTGCGAGCCGCGACTAGGCCAAGTTCGTGATTCCGGTGCTTTGCGATACGAAGAGCTTCCACATCGACATCGATTCCAACGTAGCCTGAGTGGGCACGTCTCCTTTGCGTCTCGGAGGTGAACCGAGCATCCGCACAACCAACGTCCAGCACCAATCCTCGCGGAGACCCGTTGAGAAGCCTCTCGCAATTGGCTTGGCGACCGCCACGCAGCTTTCGAAGTACGTCCATGGCTCAAGCGCCGGCTCGCTTCAGTGATCGGTTCCCACGGTGGCCGCGGCTCGAGCGGACCACCGTCCATGCGCTACCGCTCTCTCGGCAAGTTGAACTGGGCGGTTTCTTCCGCCTGCCGGCCCGACGCCGAGGACCACGTTGGATCGGACGCGATCGTCATCGGTTGCACGCCGCCACCACTATGCTCGACTGTCGAATGAGCGACCGTCCGATCGGATGTCCCGAAATTCGGGGGGCAGGAGAAAGGGCGAGGAGAAAGCGCACGATCCAACGTCTCTTGGCACGGTACGACAGCACACGGTGACGGAGGTTAAGGATGTCGAGAGCTCTCAATATCCCCTTGACCCGAGGAGCCATGATTCGCTGTCCGTAGAGTCTCACCGTTCTGAAATGCCTTTTGAGCCGTGCCTTGAATTCGCCAGGTGACACCGAGTTGACGTGGTAGGAGTACGATTTGCCCGCGGATTTCATGAATGGTGTCTCGACCAGTCGGTTCGGAGTGCTCAGCAAGACCGATCCGCCTCTCCGACAAGTCCTCGATAGGTGGTGCAGAAACTGGTCGCTCTGGGCGCTTTCAAGGTGCTCATAGACTTCAAAGCTGACTGTCAAATCGAAACTGTCGCTCGCAAGCGCTAGATTGGCGACGTCTTGAACTTCGAAGCTCAGGTTCCTCCGATAGGCGTACTTGTCACGACATTGGGCGATGGCATCCGCGTCGTGGTCCACGGCAACCACGGCTCGCGCAACCGCGGCGAGCAGTTCGGCCCCGTACCCCGAACCGCAGCCAGCATCGAGGACGGCCCTATCAACCGCGAACGGCATCGCCCAGTAGTAGCGGAAGAGGTGAAAGAGGAAATTGCCGTTGCTCAGGTCAGGGTAGATGCGCTCATCCCGCGCCACCGCTTGCGCCTCCTGGGCTGAAAACGCGCTTCCACACTGCCCCGCACCCAGTAGAAGAGCCGTAGAACGGGAACGACGGGCTGGCATACGGCAGTGAGGGCCACCTCGCTGCCGGTAAAATGCAGGCCGCGGAAGTCGTGCGCGAGATGCAGGGGAACGAGGAATCCTAGGCCTACGGCAACCGTCAGTGCACCGGCAAGCGGGTTCAAGACGGCGAGTGTCAGCCCGAGCGCGTAGAGAGCCAGGTAGGCGTAGTGAGACCGATTGAGCAACCTGATTGACCTGCGCAGCCGATCCTTGGACCGGGCGTGTTTCCGGAACAAGTATGGGATGTGCCTGGTCGTTCCTCGCCATGGTCAGCAGCTTCAGCGGCCTCGGATCTTGTACCGGGTGGCTCACGAACGCCGTCGCCGCAAACGGAATGACGTAACCTCGCTCCATCACGGTGTAGGCGAGGTCCGTATCTTCAAGGTAGTAGGGGAACGCAGGATCGAACCCCCCTGCTTCGTCGAACACCGATTTTCGATACAGAATGTTGCAGGTCTGGTAGCCGCCTTCCAATGAAAGGCGACGAGAGCCGCGGTAGGTGAGCGTTGGTGCGATAGGCATCGGGATCTCGACCGCCCCTTCCACCGCACCGACGCCTGGATCAACGAATGGCGCCACTCCCGCTGCCAGCCAGTTCTGGTGAACCACGCAATCGTCGTCGGTAAAGGCGAGGATTTCTCCTCGCGCTGACCGCGCGCCCACGTTTCGCTTGAAGGATGCTGAGCCGTCAGCGTGGGAAGGAACAGCAAGGTAGGTCGACCTGAAGCCAGCGGTTTCGGCGAACGTCTGGACCACCTGCCCGGCGGAATCTCGTTCTCCACCCACCACGATTAGTTCGAGATGGCTCTTTGGGTAGCTGAGCTGGCGCACTGACTCCAGGAGGCGTGACAGCATTTCAGGACGATGATGCGTGGCGACGACGATGCTCACGGGCGGCGGCGCACCCTGTCCGGCCTGGTCGGGGAGGGGGTTGAGCGCGGGGACCCGGTGGTTCGCCATGGCTCGACTATAATGTCATGGATACCATCGACCGGAAAGCCCGTCGTAGTGTCCTTGACGATCCGGCGCTGCACCCCAACCTATAGCCGCATGAGAGAAAGCCAAGATCCCAAGATCTCATGAAATCCGGCACATCGAAGGTGTGGCGTGCCTGGCGGCGGGGGCTGGCGCTCGCCTGGGTCCTGTTCGTCCTAGCAGCATACACAAAACAACGGCTTGAGCAGTCCCAGGTGATTCGCTCGCTCGCCGCACGGGTATTGGGGCGTTGAGCGGGCCGGCGGCGGCAATTCTCGTTGTCGTCTTGTGGGTGGGCGGGGCCCTCGCCACGGGAGCGGCGCTCGCTCGCCCGGCGGACGCCAACCTCTCGAACGTCGAGCGGCTCGCGAACGCTTTGTTGCTCGGCGCCGGCGCCCTAGGGCTCGCGCACTTCCTAATCGGGCTCGTGAGGCTCGACCGGCTCACCGTGACACTCATCATCGCGACAAGCTACACGCCTCTGCTGTCCGTAAGGGTACGGTGCTGGATTCGGAACGTCGTGCGCTGCCTGGTGCTCGGCTTGAACGCTCCAATGATCGGAGTCGTTGCGGTCCTGATCACGGTATTCGTGATCGCCATCCCCCGCCCTCTAGGCGATATCCTCGACGACGGAATCGCGTATCACTTGCTGGGCCCGGCGGTGTGGATTCGCCGAGGAAGCATCTCTCCAGTCCTAGACAGCTCCCACACAGCCTTTCCCGCCCTCATCGAGTCGTTGTTCTCGGCGGGCATGGCGCTGTCCAACGATCGCTTCCCCGGGATGCTCGGAGTAGTCTTTGCTGCCGTGCTCCTCGCCCAAGTGTACGGTCTAGCGCGTAGCCTCGGAGCAACGAAAGCGGACGCTACCCTGATGAGTCTTCTCGCCGCGTGCGCTCCTGCTATCATGTCCACCGCGCCCCTAAGCTTCGTCGACATTCCCTACGCTTCGTTCTCGCTTGGCGCGGTGCGCTTATTGCTCCTAGAGACGCTCGCGCCTCCTCACGCCGTGATGGCGGGTATGATGCTGGGGTTCGCGCTGGGCACCAAGTACACGGGGATCCTACTCATCGCGATAACAGGGGCCGTACTCCTGCTGGCCCACGTAGGCCGCGTGCCCGGACGAGCACTTAGCGGGCGCCTGGCCGTTGTGTTGGCCACCGCGGCACTCCTCGGCGCGCCGTTCTACATCAAGAACGCCGTGATGCTCGGGTCACCAATCTACCCCCCCCCTAAGGTGCTATCGTCCTTCTTCCACGCGAGCGCCTTCCCAGTTGAATCCGTGGATAGCCTAGAGAGCAGCCTCAGACGGACATATGACGGCTTCGGCCACAGCCCGGTCGATTTCCTGTTACTTCCGTGGCGGTACACACTTTACAGCAAGCGGTTCGGTTGGCCCGGCGGAGTCGGGGCCGCTCCATTGGCATTGGGAGTGATCGGAGCGCTGGTGCTTGTCCGCCGCCGCCGCGCGTCACTCCTCCTCATGTGGGTGGCGCTCACGGCGTTCGCCTGGATGTCAACGCTTCAGCAATCGCGATTCCTCCTCCACGTCGTAGGGATCTCGTTCGCCTTCGCAGCCCTTGGCAGCACGTGGCTGAAGCGAGAATCGCCGCGGGTGGGACGAGCCTGCGTCACCATCGTGGGGATCGTCTCAATGGCGTACGGCCTCGGTGTCATCATTCATGAAGGCGGAGCCCGTATTCTCGCGGCTTTTTCCCCCGTGGCCGAGCGGGAGCTCCGGGAGCGTGACGTGCCCTATCTCGATGCGTGGGAATATCTCAACCGTGAGCCGGACGTGCGACGTGTACTCATTCTGGAGGAGTTTGCGCCTACCTATTACCTAACCAAGGACTACGTGAAACTTCTGGGTCAGCACGGCGAGCGACCGGTTCCCGGTATCGAGACGACAGAGAAAGCCCTAGAACACCTCGACGATCTTCGCGTGACGCACGTTCTGGACGTAGTCCCACCCGCGTGGTCCGGAAGAGCCGCCTTCAAGATTCGCCCCACGCACCGGGTAGAGCTCGTGTTCGAGTCGAGGAACGCACGGATCTACGAAGTCGTGCCTTGATTGCCCGTGGCTGTGCCGGGCAGTGCTGAGAGCACGAGGCGACCTTGGACAGGTCCTGGCCGCTCACCAGCTCTGCACGATTCGACCACGTGCGATTCGCCAGTTCCGCATGACTGAAGAGTCCATGTGCTGAATACCGCTTCCAAGGGAAGCGCGCGCAATCGTACGTCACTTCGTCGCTCTTTCTTCGTTCGAGCTTCCCGTCACCCGCCGGGATCCCTGTATCACTGAGTACACACGTTCGATCCGCGAGAGAACTGGTTCTGGAGAGTACTTCTCTTCGATGAGATGACGGGCCGCCAAGGACATAGTGTGCCGTGACTGCGGATCGCGTACGAGCCGGACGACTTGGTCGGCGATCGTATCATCGTCCTCTGCGACGACGGCGTGGACACCGTTCAGGGCTTCGAGACCCTGCACCCCCTCGCTCGTAGTCACCACCGGCACACCGTAAGCCATCGCCTCCATCACCTTCACCTTCATCCCGCTCCCAAGCGGGACCGGGTAGACGAGCACCGAAAGCCGACGGAAATACGACTCCGTCTCCGACACGTCCTCCAGTATCGTAACATCGGGCCGTCCCAGAAATGCCTTCAGTGAGCGCCGCGCACCTCGTCCGACCATGAGCAGGCGGGCGTCTGGTAGCATGGCCTTCACCCTGGGCCAGATAGACGAAGCCAGCCGGGTAGCGGCCGAGCTGGTGGGTCGCCATCCCATACTGCCGATCAGACCGATGGTATGACCGTCGGGATCGGTCATCCCGAAGGGATAGAGGCTGGGATCGATCGCGAGGGGCACTGTGACAACGCGCGCGTCTGGGTTCAACTGCCTGATGACACTAGCATCACGCGGCGTAAGAGCGCGAACCACGCTGAACCAGTTGATCAAACGCCGCTCCGTACGCTTCATCAGCAGGCCAGACAGGAATTGCCGGTTCCACCCCTCCCTACGAGCGGCCATGTCTATTCGCGCAAGCCACTGGATAGAGAGTATCGCCCGCGGGACCCTAAGGCCGAGCCACCCGCACCATGTGGATTCCAGGTGAAGAACGTCGTACCCCTTCGTCAACTCTGATCGCAGATCACGAGCGAGCGAATCGGAAACGAAATAGGAGTAGGGTCGCCGAAGCGTGTTCCACTTGCGGCGGAGCCAGTGGCGCGGCTGGGGTGGATAGAGCCTGAGGTCCAGGTTGAAATGGTCGAGCCGGCCCCGAGCGTTGGCCGCGTACGCCTCCTCCGTATACGCTGCGAGCCAGCGCACCCGGTGGCCGCGCTCACTCAGCCCCTTCGCTAACACGTAATACCACCGGCCCGCCGGGTTGCCGAAGGGGTCCGGAGCCTCTGGGGCAACGACGATAACGTTGAGACTCCTCACTCGCCGCCCTCATGCGCGCCACGTGACCCGGCCAAGACGTGGTCGTAGACCCTAAGCGTCTGTTCTGCAGTCCTTTCCCACGAAAAGTGCTTCCCCCGTCTTAGCGCTTGAATTCCTAGGCGCATTCGAAGGTCCGATCTACTCGTCACAGCTTTGATGGTTTCAACGATCTGGACCGATCTCCGAGGATCCACCAGAATGCCACCATCGGCCACAATCTCAGGAAGCCCAGCCCGATTCGAGACTATCACCGGAGTGCCGCAACACATCGCTTCCACAACGGGAAGGCCGAAGCTCTCCCATGAGAGGGAAACGAACGCTGTGGCACCTCGATAGAGCACAGGCAGGTCCTCATGGATCCGCTCAAGAAACACGACCTCCTGGCCAACCGACAACTCCAGGGCACGAGCCAAGGACTTCGTACCATGCAAGTCGCCACCGATCCCAATCAGAACCAGTCCCTCGCTCACACCTGCCTTCTTGGCTTCAGCATAGGCCCTGAGAAGGCCGTCCACGTTCTTCCAGGGTTCAAACCCACCTACAAATACCAGATACTTGTCCGGGAGCCCATACTTGGCTTTCGCCCGTCTTACTGTGCCCGCAGTAATATCGGGAGTGAATCGGTCATCGGCTGCCTCATAGATCACATCGATCTTTTTCTCCGCCACTCCGAGCAGCTCGACCAGCTCCCATTTACCGTAGTTGGACACAGCAACGATCTTGTCCGCTGCGCTCAGGTAGACCGAACGAAGCAGGCTGTGGCGATGCCTTTGATATAGACCTTTCAAGCCATTCGCTTCTGGATAGTAGTCTGCAACTCGGCCCGCCAGTTCCCCTGTGGCCACCCAGCGTTTGAGGCTCTTGTCCAGGGCTCGGTGGTAGGTCAGCACGTTAGGGCAACCTTTCCATGCCGGAAGACCACCATCTGCCGGTGCATGAAAGATGTTGATATGATGACGCCTTAACGCGGCCGGCAGCAGAACTTGCTCCCACAGCAAGACTCTGGGGCTAACGATCGAAACTATCTCCGCGTTTATTTTCTCAGCGAAAGCGGGGTGGATCGGCGAACGTTGATCCGTAAACAAGATCAGTTCGAGCTCTGTTCGCTTCTGAAGCTCGATCAGCAAGGACACTGTATAACGGTTGAACCCGCGTAGATTGTAGTCGCGGAGGTAACGAGCGTTAAAGCCGACGCGGATCCTCGCAGCCAATGGTCAGGACCGCCGGCCACATCGCAAGACCATCACCATTGGCCTGATCCGACCCGGGAAGAGCCGCATCAGCCACTGACGTCGTATTCCGAAGTACCGTCCTCCCGCCAGCTTTTCCACGTGTTCGATTTCGAAGCCACTACGGGAGAGCTCCCCTCGGATGGGCTGAAGATCGCTGTAGCTGCGGACATGGCCTATCTGGTGCACTGGCTGGCCACAGTGAGGACAAATGAAATACGATTTTCTCAGATCAGATACAGGCTCAAGCGGCACCGAGAGAACGAGCGATCCCCGCTCGCCCAGCAACGAGTGTAGCCATCGTAGCACCGCGAAAGTCCGTGGCGCCTCAACATGCTCGAGCACTTCGAGCATCAGAATTGCATCGAACGTGAGCCCTGGCCATGGGAGCTCACCGAGGTCAGCAATCGCAAAATGCCCTTTGAAACGACCGGCGGCTCGCTGTACCGATCCCTCTGAAATGTCGGTCCCGTAGATTTCGATGTTGGGGCGTTTTTCGGTCAGGTACTGCAGGGCGTGCCCCATGCCGATGCCAATCTCCAGGACTGTCTTGACCCCGGCCGGGATTAGCCTGACCGACATCTTGTTTCGCCAAACCGTGAAATCCAGCGTTGAGTCCTTGCCATCCAGCAAGAGGTCGTTCCACAGTAATTTGACATGCCCCTGTCTTAGGAACGCATAACGAGGCTTGTAGAGCTCTTCGAAAACCTCTCCAGCCTCGACACTCGCGGCCTCTTTGCGTGCCTGCTCCATCATGAACGGGTCCTGACTACATCCTGGGCACACTGCCTCTGAACCCGCCGGGCCCCCGCATCCCAAGCATGACATATTCACTAAGCGCCCCCCCGATACTCGTACTCGACCACAATCGCGCCGCGGCGGCCTTAACCCACCGCCGCTCGTGCGTGGACAAGAACAACCAATAGCCGAGGACGACAGAGAATCCTGTGGCCACAAGCATAACAATAATTAGCGACGGCAAACCGCTCACGACGTGACGCAGCAACATCGCCACAGGCACGCTCACAATGCTCGTCTTGATCGCAGGGAGAAGGGTTGAACGCCCCCACAGACCAAGCGGTGACCCAGTAACGAAACGGCCGCAATACCACACGTCGAGAGCGGCGAGTGCTAGCAGCGAGAATGTCACCGACGCAGCCGCTCCCCCCAACCCCCAGACGGGAGTAAGTGCCATCAGGCCGACGACGTTCATAATGCCGGTGATGCCCATGAACAATGCCGTAACCCACGGGCGACCTGATCCTTCGATAGAGACCGCGTCCAAGCTAGCGACCGAAATCCATAGTCTGCCGAAGGCGAGAATGCGCAGCGGCGTAGCCCCGTGTGCGGCGAACTCCGGGCTCATCCAGTGATAGAGAATCTGATCGGCTAGGACGATCACAGCGAGTGTCGGTGCGAGGGTAAGCCACGTCACCACCCTGGCACTCTGCAGGTGCTGGTCTCGAAAGTCGGCAAGTTCTCCGCGGGCAATACTCGCGCTCGAGTGCGGAAACCCGACGGTCGCAGCGGCTGCGCCAAGCATGTTGAGCCGTTGCGAGACGGTGAACGGTATGGCGTAGTACGCCGCCATGGGGATCGACATGACTCGGGCGATCACTAGCCGATCGAGCTGCAGTAACGCGATGCTACCGAGCTGGTCGATAGCCATGAAGCTCCCGAACCCGAATAGCCGCTTCAGCCGTGGTCTGTCCATGCGGGGCACCGGATGAAATCCGGGAAGGAGCCGGCGCAGGACGGCCCATTGTGCGACCGCGCTCACCGCTGTCACTACTGCGTACCACCCTATCACAGCGCGCAGTGAGCCCCCCCTGATGATGAGGAGCGCCGCGCCGATAGAATACACCGAGACATTCAAGACCGAGAAAAGCGACAGGTAGTCGAACCGCAGCAGGCCTCGGAACAACGCATTGAAGACAGTCGAGGCGCTCGAGAACGGAACTGCGCACGCGAGGAGCAGGATCGCATCGCGCACAACAGCCACGTTCGAACTCGGTACCTCGAGCACGCTCCCAGCGATCCAGTCCCGGCCGCCGACCAGCGCCGCTACAGACACTAACGCAATCACGCCGTACACGGCGGTTACATTGTTCACGAACGAGTCAATCTCCGCCCTGCCGGTCTCAGAATCGTGCTCGGCGACGTGCTTGACGAGCGCAAAGCTCAGGCCGAAATCCAACGCCGTGGAGTAACCAAGAACAAGAAACAGCAGCGCGTAGAGGCCGTATCGCTCGGCGCCGAGTCCGAGCGCGATGTACGGTATCGTGATGAAGGCAACGAGGGCCGATAAGACCTGGCTGGCGAGGATCAGACCCGTCTGTGGGGCCATCCGCGGCCGCGGAGCCCCACTCTCGCGGCCCTTGCCTATGAGGGCGGGATCGTCGGGTTCGGAAGACCCAAGCGGGTCACCACCGCTTGGGGCGCTGCTCAACGGCAGTCCACTTGGACTGTAGCAGTCAGGACGGTGGTACTCAGAACCGGTACCTCACCCCCACCCCCCCCATGCCACAACGACGCCACGTGGCCGCCGGGGTCGCGCCGATGTCGTACAGCTGGTGCGTCCCGATCCGCGCCTCACCCACGATCCGCGACGACAGCGCAATAGTCCACGCCCCCCGCCAGCATCCAGAACAGGCTCGCGTTCCACACGCCCGGCTCCGGTGCCCCCACCCGTCCGCGCGCGGTACAACCCCGCCCCGCACGACGCCACCGGATGCACCGGCGCCTCGGGCCGGAACGAGTACTCCATCCGCGCGTACACCTCGACCAGCGCCACGAGGATCGACGCGCCCGCGCTGTCCGCCTCGAGCGTGCCCCCGCTCACCCCCGCCATCAGCCGAATCCCCGACGGGAGCGCGCGGCCCGCGTACCCCTCGGCGAACACGCCCCAGCGGCCCGCGATCAGCGACTGATTCCCGAACCGATAGTCGTACTTCGTCAGGTTGAGCCGGCCACCCGCGAACCAGTTGCCGCACCGCACGATCGGGAGATCCACCGGTGCCGTGTCCCCCGCCGCCTCGAGCGCCGCCACCTCCGTCACCCCCGCGCGCGTCAACACGTCCACCCGCAGCCACGCCCGCAACCCCGACGCCCGCACCTGGAGCGTGGTCGCCCCCGACCGCAACGCCCGCAGCCGCACCACCACGCTCGCGTCCTCGAAACCGCGGGCGACGACCGCCAGCATCCGGGGATCGAAGATCGTCAGCGTCGAGCCCGGTCACCGCCATCACCGCGCCGCTCGAGTCGCGCGCGCTCACCACCAGCGCGATCGTGTCCCCCACCCCCGCCATGAACCCGTCCCGCACCCCCCGCCCGTCCACCTCGAGAATCAGCTCCGGCTCGGGCACCCTGGCCTGGCTCCGCTGCGCCGCCGCGGATCCCGCGTCGAGCCCCAGCACCGCCGCGACCACGAGGGCGCGCGCCGTCACGGCGTGAAGCGCGCCCCCACCTCGAGCACCGTCAGCCAGCCCACCGGGCCCAGCGCGTGCGTGCTCGTCGCCTCCATCAGCCGCTGCGCCGTCAACCGCACCTCCCCCACCACCGCGGGGCCGAGCGTGACGTCCGCCCCCACACCCCCGCTCCAGAACACGCTCGTGTGATAGATCACCGTCCCCGCGTCGGTGTCCTTGAGCCGATACCACCCGCCGCCGAGCGCCACCACCGGCACCACGCGCCCCTCGCGGATCAACGCGTACTCGGCGCGCAACGAGCCCTGATACAGCATCACCGTCGCGTCGCGGGTCGGGGTCGTGGCGCTGAGCGCCCCCAGCCCCAGCCCCAGCTCGAGCCGCAGCCCCGAGGGCAGCTGCCGCCCGCCCACCAGCTCGCCGCGGAATCCCCCGCGCCCGCCGACGTCGGGCGATCCGCTGAAGTCGTAGCTGAACGCCGCGCCGCCCGCGCGCACGCCCCACACCCACCCGCCCACGCCGAGCACCGTCACCTCCACCGGCACCTGCGCCTCGAGCCCCGCCGCCCGCAACGTCACCACCGCCCGGCCGCTGCGCTGCGCCTCGAGCACCACCGTGCCCGGCGGCCCGTACTGCGTCCCCGTCGCCACCCGCACCACGTCGCCCGCGGCGGCCACCCGCACGTCGCCCGTCAACACCGGGTTGCCGTACGCGTCGCGCGCGGCCACCCGCAACGGCACCGGCTCGCGCGTCGTGATCGCGAGCGGCCCCGCGACCGTGATCCCGCCGCGCCGCTGCACCACCAGCGCGCGCGGCGCGCCCGGCACGGCGTACAACGCCGCCTCGCGCATGAAGTCCCCCACCCGCGCCGTGACCACCGCGGGACCCGCCCGCTCCCCCAGCGTCACCGTCACCGCCACCTCGCCCGCCGCGTCCGACACCCCCGTCGTGGGCACGATGGTCGCGTTCGTCGCCGCGAACTCGACCGCGTACCCGGCCACCGGCCCACCCAGCTGGTCGCGCACCGCGAACACCACCGGCCGCGGCAGCGCGGTGCCCACCACGCCGCGCTGGTCCGTGCCACCGATGAACTCCGTGCCCTCGGCCGACAACACGAGCGTGCGGTGCCGCACGCCGATCGTCGCGAGCTGCCGCCCCGCCGACACCACCCCGAGGCGCCCCCCCACCGGGAGCGCGGTCGGCGGCACCGCGAACGTCGCGACGCCCACCGAGTCGCTCACCACCGGCGGGATCTCGGGGATCGCCGCCACCCCCGGGCGCCCGCAGCTCCACCGCCGCCCCCGTCACCACGTTGCCGTGCGCGTCGCGCACCTCCACCCGCACGGCGA
>CAVQSR010000005.1:0-4755 GCA_963716055.1 uncultured Gemmatimonadales bacterium
CTGCCACGAGCACGGTCACCAACGCGAAGCGCCCGGCGCGGGGCCGGGCGCTCGGCGTGGGGATTCGGTCCCCCCTTAATCGCGGTCGTTTTAGGCAGTCAACGCGCGATCGCGGCCCTTCTGTGGCACAGCGCGGTCGATCCGGCGGGCCGAACGCGCAGGTCTACATCGTCGGGGCCGCTACGGCCGCGGCCGACAGACGATCGTCATCTCCAGGCGCACTTTCGTTCCCCGCGACGCAGTCCCCACGATTCGCAGCGTCTCGGTCCCGCCCGCCGTCACCCGGGTCACCGTGCCGGGCTCGTCGTATTGCGGCTGCCGGGCGCGGACCACCAGGGCCGGGGGTCGGCCGACCCGGGGCGTATCGAGGTTGACGCTCAGGTAGAAATTCGGCGTGGTGGTGCCGCTCGCGAGCGTGTCGGCGTCGAACGTCACCGAGCTCACCTCCATGGGCTGGGCGGACGGATCGTCGGGGAACTCCACGCCGAAGGAGTTCAGGCGGTGCGGGTACCCGTAATCCGCCAAGCCGCACTTGGTGGCGATCCCCGACGAGCGGTACGTGCCGCTCAAGTGCCGGTCATTGGAGACCGTGAGCGTCACCACCATCGGCCGCAGCAGCGTGCTGTCGGGCGTCTGAGCCGCCGCCGGGGCCATGGCCCCGCCCGCGAGCACGGCGGCGACCACGAGGGCGACCGATCTCGCACGCAGCATAAACCCTCCCTCGTCCCGGTTCGGACTCCGTGCACAACGCTCGGCGACGCAGCAGTATCCTACGCCCGCTGAGACGCGGCGCCAGCAGCAAGGAGGGCGCGCTGTCTGGGGGAGATCCGAACCCCTAGGGGCGGGAGTGGCGGGAGCGTGTAGGAATCGAACCTACCGAACCCCTTGCGAGGTCCAGCTGGTTTTGAAGACCAGTCAGGACACCAGCCCCGATCCGCCCCCGTCTCTGCCGCGGAAGAACTTACGCCGTCGGTGGGAAGAGTGGCAGACTCGCCGGGATTCCGCTTACAGCGGCCAGCGACGTCTTCTCGGGGGCCAGGGAGCAGCCCAGAAACAGGTCGTCACCTTCGACGAAGAGCTGGCATCGGCCTCGGGCGTACGCGTGTGACGCTCGCGGGGTCGCGCCACGAAACTCAGCGGTCAGAGCCCTCAGCGCGCGCTCGTGCTTGAGTCGTACCGAAGACGTAGCCCAGCAAGGCGGTCAGGACCGGCAGCAGCACGTTGAGGAGCACGGTTTGCGTCAGGCCGAGCCAGAACGCCCGAAACGCCGTGCGCTCCTCCGACACGATCCGGGTCTTGACCGTGTCAACGACCGTCGCAAGCGTATCACCAGACCCGAGAATCTGCGTGAGCGTTGCGGCGCTATTCCGTTCGTTCGTCCAGAGGACGAGAACGACGACGGTGAGAAACAGACCGGTCAGCCCCAGCACTCCCCACGTGAGATTGACGCCAGCACGCTCCCTTCCGGATAGGGGCTCGCCGACTGGCGCGGTCTTCGGCGTAACGCTTGCCAGGGACGTGAGGTCCAGCGACCGCTTCTGCCCCTTCTGAGGCATTCGCTACGCCTCCCTCACTCCGCTTCGCTTCTTGCCTTCGCCTGTGCGAGCTCCGGCATGACGAGCCGGTGCAGATCCCCACCGGACTCCGTGGAGGACAGGATGATCCGCCCGGCCCGAGTCTCATTGGATGCCCAGTCGAGCAACGTGAGTGCGGACCGCGCGATGTCAGTCGCCTTGTCGACTCCCAGCCGCTGCTCCAGATCATTCAGGAACTGCCGGTCCACCGTAAAGCGAATCTCCGTAACGTCCTTGCCCTTGTCCGCCATGACTCTAAGTCTCCTATAATAAAGGGGGGTGCATTCCCATCTGTACTTCTGACTCCACGTTTTATCCCCACTCACTCCACGTGCTGTCCAATTTATTGCCGTCTAAATTCCATGTCAAGTCCGATGGTCCACTCCGTCCGCCAGGCTCAGCCCTCGCCCTCCGGCGCGCCGTGAAAGGCCACCGGCTTGCCGCGCGGCTCGGGCTCGAGATCCGGCTGGCTCGAGTCCAGGAACACCTCGTGCAGCTCAAGCTGGTTGGGCCGCATGAACGCCTCGCGCGGCAGCGTGCCGGAGCGGGCATGTCCCTTGACGAACTCGTCCGACTTTACCCAGGCATCGAACGCAGTGCGGGATTTCCACAGCGTCAGGACGATGTAGGGGTCTCCCGGATTGACCGGGCGCAGCACCTTGTTCCAGATGAACCCCGGCATCCCGTCCACCAGCCGGGCCCGTTCCCGGAAGCGCTGCTCGAACTGCTCGGCGTACTCACGGCTCACGTAGATCCGGTTCATGGCAGTGATCATGCTGTGGTAGCTCTCCGAGGGAGTTGGGCGAGTAATCACGCAGCGACGCTCGTTGTCAGGTGGAGCATACCCGTGCCCGCCGGGCGCGGCCAGGCGCTTGACGCCCCTCCCCCGCCCGGCCAACCTACGCGCCTATGCTCGTCGCCGCGCCTGGGGTCGCTCGCCCTGCTCCAAGCCACCCCGTCCCCCACCCCCCATCCCTCATCCCCGCTCAGTCCGTTCGCCCGCGCCAAAGCCGAGGCCCTGCTGCGCGATCACCTCCCCTGCCTCGGCTGCCACGAGCTCGACGGCACCGGCGGACGGGTCGGCCCCACCCTCTCCCGCCTCGGCCGCGAGCGCACCCGCGCCTTCGTGCTCGCCATGATCCGCGACCCGCAACGGACCATCACCGGCACCAGCATGCCCCGCATTCCGCTCGACGAGGCCACGAGCGAGCTGATCGCGAGCTACCTGATCGCGCGCCCGGCCACCCGACCCGCGGGCCCCGTCGTGGCCCGGCCGCCCGCGGCGACGGGTGACTCGAGCGGCGCCGCGCTCTACGCCCGCTTCTGCGCGCCGTGCCACGGCGAGACGGGCGACGGCGCCGGACCAAACGCCCGGTTCCTCCCCGTGCGGCCCACCGCGCACGCCGACGCGGGATACATGAGCCGCCGGCCCGATGACGCGCTGTACGACGCCATCGCGACGGGCGGCGCCGTGATGGGCCGCAGCCCCCGCATGCCCGCCTTCGGCGCCACGCTCGGCCCCACCCGGATCCGCGCGCTCGTGCGCCACCTGCGCGCCCTGTGCCGCTGCGAAGGCCCGGCGTGGAGCCGCGACCCGGGCCGCTCGCGATGACCAGGCGGCGCTGGTGGATCGTGCTCGCGGCCCTCCTCGCCGCCGCCGCGCTGCTCGTCGCCCGCCTCGCGCCGCGCGGCCATCGCGGCCCGGGCGGCCTGCGGAGCCTCGTCGCCCCCACCCCCGCGACGCCGCCCGCGACGCCCGCCTTCGCCCACTTCACCGGCGCCGCGGCCTGCGCGGAGTGCCACGAGACCCAGTTCGCGGCGTGGCAGCGCTCGACCCACGGCCGCGCCGGCGCCGCGCCGCCCGGCGACGCCGTGATCGCCCCGTTCGATGGCCGGCCGCTCCGGTTCCGCGACGCCGTGGTGGTCCCCGCGCGCACGGAAACCGGCGGCTACCGCTTCACCGTGCGTCAGGAGCACCGCACCGACCTGGTGCTCGACGTCGTCGCGGTCGTGGGCGGCGGGCACATGGTGGGTGGCGGCACGCAGAGCTTCTGGGCCCGCGCGGCCGATGGGACGCTCCGCTTCGTGCCCTTCGACTGGTCGCACACCGGCCAGCTGTGGTTTTGCAACACGAACGGACGGATCGACCGGGGCTGGGTGCCCATCACGCCGTCCCTCGCCCTCACCGATTGCGGCGACTGGCCGCCGCGCCGCGTCCTGGGCGACCACGACCGGCTCGACAGCTGCCAGCAATGCCACGGCAGCCAGATCCACGCCGTCGGGGCCGACCCGCCCGGCACGCAGCTCACGCAATTCAGCTCGCTGGCCATCGACTGCGAGTCGTGCCATGGGCCGGGCCGCACGCACGTCGATCGCGCCCGAGCGGGCGACCCCCCGCGCGCGGACATCGGCCTCGGCGCGCTCGCCGTCCTCGAGAAGGACGCGTCGCTCGCCGTGTGCTTCCGCTGTCACGCGGTGAAGGAAGCGCTCGCCCCCGGGTACCTGCCCGGCGCCGACTTCGCGCGGTACTTCAGCTACGGTCTCCCCGTGCTCGCGAGCCGCCCGCACTTCCCCGACGGCCGCATCCGCCTGTTCGCCTACCAGGAGCAGCACCGCTGGAGCGACTGCTACCTGAACGGCGGCATGACGTGCGTCTCCTGCCACGAGCCGCACGGGCAGGGGTACTGGGACGTGAGCCGCACGCGGCTCGCCGACCGGTTCGACGACCGGCAGTGCACGTCCTGCCATCCCAGCAAGGCGGAGGCGCCGGAGCGCCACACGTTCCATCGGCGCAGGACGATTCGCGCGGCAGCCGCTGCGTCGCGTGCCACATGCCGTACCTCCAGGAACCGAACACTGGCACGCGCGTGCGGTTCGCCCGGGTCGGACCACACGATCCCGATCCGCGCCCCGCGTTCGACGCGGCACTGGGGATCGAGAGCGCGTGCCGCCAGTGCCACGCCCGACCGGACCGTGGCCCAGCTCGACGCGGACACGCGCCGCTGGTGGGGCGACCTCAAGCCGCACGCCCGGCTCGTCACCGGGATCCTCACCGCCGACTCGGGCACGGATCGGCGGGCGGAGGCGCGGCGCCTGCTCGACCCCATGGCCGACCACGACGCGGCGCAGATCGCCGCCGAGTCACTTCTTCCTGCACCAGCTGTCGCCCGACATGCCCGAG
>CAVQSR010000006.1:0-10647 GCA_963716055.1 uncultured Gemmatimonadales bacterium
CAGGGCGTTTGCCTCGACGGTTCTCCCCGCTCGCCGTCCTTGCCGATATTAACGCGACGCGTTACTATGCCCCGGTGATCCGCAGCTTCCGGGACCAGGAGGCCGAGCGTCTGTTCCACCGGGAGCCGGCTCGGAAGCTGCCGTCCACCGTTCAGCGCGTGGCGCTGCGGAAGTTGGTGCAACTCGACGCTGCGACAACGCTTGACGATCTCCGGGTGCCACCCGGCAACCGGATCGAGCGGCTCAAGGGGAAGCGCGCGGGTCAGTTCAGCATCCGGATCAACGATCAGTGGCGCATCTGTTTCCGCTGGAGCCGGAGCGATGCATTCGAGGTCGAGATCGTCGACTATCATTAGGAGGAGGAGATGCCCGTGAAGCGGTTGGCGCCGGTACACCCCGGTGAGGTTCTGGCGGAGGATTTCCTCGAGCCTCTCGGCCTGACGCAGTACCGGCTGGCCAAGAGCCTGACCGTACCGCCACGCCGCATCAACGAGATCGTTCATGGGAAGCGGGCGATCAGCGCCGACACCGCGCTGCGGCTGGCGCGCTTCTTCGGCACCTCCGAGCGGTTCTGGCTCAACCTCCAGACGAGCTACGACCTCGAGGTCGAGCGGGACCGGCTCGGCGACCGGTTGCGGAAGGACGTGCAGGTGTGGAAGAAGGCGGGATAACAGACGCCGCAGGCAGGTATGGCCGAGGTCTCTGGCGTGTCGAGGCTCGGCCCCATAGTCTTACCCGATGCCCATACCCACTGAACCGATCGGCAGCATTCCGCGGCCGCCGGAGCTGATCGATGGGATGCAGCAGTTCGCAGCCGGCCGGATCACGCAAGACAAGCTGGGAAAGCTGTACGACCAGGCGACCCGCGATACGATCCAGCGCTTCGAGGCGACCGGATCTCCGGTCATCACCGACGGCGAGCAGACCAAGCCAAGCTTCGTGACCTATCCGATCCATGGGCTCGAGAGCCTCGCGCCCGGCGGAGTCACCATCCCGTTCGCGGATGGCCACACGCGGCAGCTGCCGCTCCTGACCGCCGGTCCGTTCCGATTCCAAACGTACGCGGACCAGTACCTCGTCGAGGCCAAGAAGCACGCCCGGGTTCCGGTGAAGCAGGCGGTCATCTCCGCGTCGGCGTTGAGTCTCCTCTATCCGGAGGGCGGGATCCCGGACTATTCGAGAGATGCGTTCCTCGAGGACCTCGTGCGCGAGGCCGAGAGCGACATCCGTCGCTGCCTGGGCCAGGGTGCGTACAACGTGCAGATCGACTTCACGGAGGCCAGGCTGTCGCTGAAGCTCGATCCAACGAAGGGGTTACTGCAGTCGTTCGTCGGCCTACTCAACCGCGTGCTGGATCGGTTCACACCCGCGGAGCGGCAGCGGATCGGTGTGCACACGTGTCCCGGAGGCGACAAGGACTCGACCCACAGCGCCGACATCGATTATGGGGAGCTGTTGCCCACTCTGTTCGAGCTCAAGGTCGGGAATTTCTACGTCCAGCTCGCGAGCGAGCCGGACCGGGGTCGCGTGCTCCGGCTCCTGAAGGGGCTCGTCAAACCAGACCAGAAGATTTTCGTCGGCGTGATCGATCCGATCAATCCGCACATCGAGACGCCCGAAGAGGTGCGTGATCGCGCGCTGGAGGCCGTCGAGTACATCCCGCTCACCCAGCTCGGGACGACCGACGACTGCGGGTTCGCGCCGTTCGGCGATGATACGTCCACGGCCCGCGACACGGCATTCGAGAAGATCCGGGTCCGAGTCGCCGGCACCAAGCTCGCGAGCCAGGCGCTGGGCGTCTGAATCACTCCTCGGTCGGCGCTCGGTGTTTCCCGCGCCGCCGATAGGCTTTCTTGGACTTGTGCACCTTATGGGCGGGCGTGCGCAGGCGTCCTTTCAGCGGCGCTTTGGGGTTCGGGACGCGCACGGTGAGCTTGACCTTCCCTCGCCTCCGCGTGCGACTCACCCGGCGATCCGCTCCCGGATCTGCCGCGCGTGGTGTCGCGCGTGACGCACGTGGAAGTCCATCCATTCGGACAACGCCAGGTCGCCCATCCGGGGATGCTTCACGAACAGGTCGCGCCCGCGGGCCGGCAACAGGATGCTGGCCAGCGCGATCGTGCGCTCCACGCCGCGTCGGAAATGGGCTTCGGCGGCCGAGCGCTCGACGTGCGGCGCGGGAATCGCGCGCTCCGGCGCCTTGGCGGGCACGGGAAACCAGCCGAGCTCCAGTATGATGAACTTGGTCACCCGCTGCGGCATGGTGAGCGGCCGGCGCATCATCGGATCGCGCGCGCGGCGCTCCTCGAAGCCGTGGGCGCTCCACTCGAGACCGAGCGCCAGGTGCTCGACGATCTGCGCGGGATTCCATTTTCCCGGCGGGGCCTTGTACCAGTCGGCATCGGAATACTTGACCAGCGGCCCCAGCACGAATTCGGGCAGGTCGGCGAAGTCGGTCACGCGTGTACCCTCTCCTGGTCCAGTCGCTGATAGACACACCGTTCGTGTCGCGTTGTCGCGGACTCAAGCCCGCGCTCGGCGCTGGCGCGATTGGCCCTGAAGGGCCAGCGTGTTTCGTCTTTCAAGACGCCTCGCCGCAGGCGCCGAACCCCGGCTTCAGCCGGGGAAAGGAGATCGTCAACAACCTCATTCGCCATCCCTATTCATTCCAGAAACTGCCGGCGCAGCCGGTCCCCGTCGGCCAGAAACTGATCGAGCTCGTCCGGCTGCGGCAGCCCGCCGTGGCGCCACCACAGCAGGCGCGGGCCCGCGCCGGCAACGTGATGCCGCGGTGCCTTACCGCCGTCCGGGGCGGGCGCCATGCAGAACGCGCGCCGGGCCGGCGTGAACAGCGCCCGCACCGCCGCCTCTTCGTCGCCCTGTAGCTGGTAGGCCCGCGAGAACTCCGGGTCCTCCACGAAATCGAAGTCCTTCCTCCCAAAGCGCTGCGCCAGACGGTGGAAGAAGCCCTCGGGCGCGAGACTGAAGCGGGGCAGATCCGCCTCTGCACTCTCCCACAGCAGCATCGCGTACCGATGGTGGTTGCTGTGCTTGCCGCCGCCCGTGACATAGTGGTACTCGAACGCGGTGAAGGCTCGACCGCCCACGCTACCAGAGATCGTGTCGCGCCAGCGACGGCCGTGCCCCTCGCGGAAGATCCCGAACGTCTCGGCGAGCGCGGCCTCGGCGCCGCGGCGCTCCCGCTCGAAGGTGTAACCGCGCACCAGGCAATACTGCTCGAGCGCCTCCCGCCGCCGCCGCTGCCGGGCGGCGATCAGGGCCGCGATCGCTCCGATCGTCCCCACCCCGAGCAGCAGCCAGGGCACGAACGGGGCGATCACGCGCCGCCCCCGGCCGGCTCGAGGGCTGACCGCGGCGCACTCCAGTCAGTAGCTTGAGGGCGACCGTCCATGCCGGGATTCTAGGGGTGCACCAGGTGCGCCGCCACCTGCTCGCGGTGGCGTTGGGGATCGCGGTGCTCGGGGCCGCGCTGTCGCCGCTCCCCGCGGTGATGGACGCCGTCACGGGCGCGCCGGCCGGGAACGCCAATCTCGTGAACCCCGCCGTCTACCTGCTCGTGGCCCCGCTCTCGAACGTCCTCGACGCCCTCACGTTTCTCAGCATCGACCGCGCCCAGGCCCTGCTCGTGACCTGGGTCGCGGTGCTGGCGCTCGCAGGGGCGGTGCGCAGCGGCACGGGGTCCCGCCGGCTCATCCGCGCGGTCGCGGGCGTCGTCTTCCTCCTCGCGCTCGCCACAGCAGCGGCGCTGCTCCCCCGCCCCGTCCCAAGGCTCGTCACCGGGGAAGCCGACGTGGCCGTCGTCGATCTCCATTCTCATACGAACGCCTCGCACGACGGCCGGCCCGGATGGACGCCCGAGCGGCTCGCACGGTGGCACGCCGCGCAGGGATTCCAGGCGGCCTACGTCACCGATCACAACCGCCCGTTCGAGGGTTCGAGGAGCACCGCGATCCCGCTGCTCCCCGGCGCCGAGTGGAGCGTGTACCGCCAGCACATCGTATCGCTCGGCGCCACCCCGCCGCTCGATCTCGCCCCCTACTCGCGCGACACTCCCGGGATGCTCACGCTGTTCGCGGCGCTGCACGCGCGGGGGGCGCTCGCCATCGCGTCGCTGCCCGAGTACTGGAGGAACCACCGCGAGGATCTCGACCAGTTCGTCGCGGCCGGCGTGGACGGCTTCGAGATCGTGAACTGCTCCCCCAAGGGGCTCGCCTTCCCCGCCGCCGCGCGCCGCGACGTCATCGACCTCGCTCAGCGGCACGACCGGTTCGTCACCGGCGCGAGCGACAACCACGGCTGGGGGAAAGTCTCGTGCGTCTGGAATCTCTCCCGAGCGGGCACGCGCGGGTTCGCCGACAACCACGTCGTCGCCCGGCCGCTGGCGCTGCTCCAGGGCGACGGCGACCCGATGTGGGCGGGGGTGACGCAGCCGTGGCTGATGCTGCGCGCGCTCTCCTGGCCGGAGCGGATCAGCTGGCTCACCTGGATCACGCTGATCGCGGCGTACCGCATGCCCCGCCGCAAAGGGGAGCGGCGCGGACTGGGCGTCCTGGCCCGAACGCTCGGGAGGAGACCGCCGCAAGGAGGTTGCTAAGTACGGGAGAGTGGCGGTGGCCGAGTGGAGCGGGCGCGAGGACGCCGGGACGCCGGGGCGCACGGCGGGACACTCGCGTCCGCATCCGGCCGTGCTCCTGTGGCTTGTCCCCGCCCGAGCGCCCCCGCGTCCAATGCGTCCAACGCCCGCTCCACTCGGCCACCGCGTTTTCGTTTCTCATTCTCTCAGCACCCTGTCAGGGCCCGTGAGTATCACAAGGCTGCGACTTACGAGCTATTGCAGGGTCCTGCCCGACAGTTTGACATCATCCTCCGTCCCTGCTTAGATGATTGGAGCCTTCACCCGGACCCCCGATGCTCGCCGCCCGTTTCGCCCTCGTCGCCGCGCTCGGCGCCGCCGCCGTCTCCTCCGACACCGTTCTCAAGGTGCTCCGCGTCTCACCGCTTCACACCGGCGAAGCGACCGAGGACATCACCGTCACCTTCGACAAGCCGGTGGCCGGTGGCCTCGACTCGACCGTCAATCCGCGCACCATCTTCCGCATCACGCCGCGCGTCGCGGGCCGGCTCGAGTGGCGCGACCCGGTCACGATTCGCTTTGACCCGGCGGCGCCGCTCCCTGCCGGGGTCACGTTCACTGTCCGCATCGCCAACACGTTCCAGGCGATGGACGGCAGTCGCCTCGCCGCGCCGTACAGCTTCTCGTTCCGCGTGAAGGGCCCGCGCGTCCTCGACGCCTGGCCGGTGAACCAATGGAGCAACCCGAAATACCTCACCCCGGACTCGCGCTTCTCGCTGCTCGTGTCGGCGCCGGTGGACCTGGCGCTGCTCGCACCGCTGGTCAGCGTGGACGCCGGCACCTGCGTGCCCAGCAAGACGATCGCGCTGCGTCCCGTGCGACAGCGCCGCATCTCCACCCGGGACGAGCGCTGGCGCTACTACGGCGAATGGACGCCCGACTCGAGCCGCGACCTGCGCCGCGTGGTGGAGCTGGTCCCCGCCGAGGCGTTGCCGGCAAATTGCGCGGCGACGCTCGGCGTTCCCGAGCGAGTGGATAGCGTCACCACGACGCGCTGGTGGAACTTCCACACGTACGGGCCGCTCGCGGTCGACAGCGTCGTGTGCTCCTACAGTACCAGTCGCTGCCCCATCGGCCCCGCGCGCGTCTTCTTCAGCACGCCGGTGCGCGGCGCCGAGGTGTTGCGGCACGTGCATCTGGCGCCCGGCATCGGCTTCAGCGTCAGCGATACCGGCGCCGAGTACAGCGCCTGGGCGCTCGACGCGCAGCTCGCCCCCCGCACCCGCTATCTCGTCACCGTGGACAGCGGGCTCACCGACACGTTCGGCCAGCGGCTGGGCGCGCGGTTCACCCGGAGCCTCGCCACCACGGCCTACACGCCACAGGTCCGCTACCCCTACGGCCGCATGGTGGTGGAGCGCCAGGGACCGCGCACCCTGGCGGTCGAGCACGTCAACGTGGACTCACTCGTCATCACGATGGTCGGGGTGCCCGACTCGCTCGAGCAGCGCGTGCTCGGCAACGAGGGCGCCTGGGCCGATGTCTGGCAGCGGCTCAAGGACCAGGCGAGCGTACAGACCGTTCCGGTGCGCGGCGTGCGCGACGCGCCGCGCGTCTCGGCGGTGCGCATTCCCGCCGTCAACGCCGCCCGCGCCGGCGCCGCGACGCTCCAGATGATCCGCATCTCCACGACCCGCGTGGACACGACTCCCGACCGCTTTATCCCCACCGCAGTCGTCCAGCTGACCGACCTCGCGATCCACGCCCGCATCGGCGCCGAGCAGGGGGCTGTGTGGGTCACCGGAGTGAGCGACGGGCTGCCGCGCGCGCGGGTGCGCGTCACGCTGTACGACAACAGTGGAAGGATCCGCGCCACCACCACCGCCGACGCGCAGGGACTCGCGCGCCTTTCGGGATTCGCGCGCGCCGACACCGCGCAGGCCCAGGGCGAAGAGGAGAACGAATGCGAGTACTGCGACTATTCCGGGTTCGAGGGATACGTCGCGGCGGCGCTGGGCACCGACCGCGCCGTGGTGAGCGTGAGCCGCTACGACTCGGACCTCTCGCCCTGGCAGTTCAACGTGTCGGCCGCGTGGGGGCCGGATCGCCTCGAGCAGGCGGCGGCGCTGTTCACCGAGCGCGGCATCTACCGGCCCGGCGAGCCGGTGTTCGTCAAGGCGATCATGCGCGACGGCCCGCTCGGCAGCCTGCGGCCGCCGCGCGGGGGGGGCGACTCGCTGCGCTGGGTGTTCACCGATCGTGAGAACGGCACGCTGCGCGACACCACGGTTCTCCTGTCGGCGTTCGGCACGGCGGACCACTCGTTCACGCTCCCCAGCGACGCGCCGCTTGGCTACTACACGGTGCGCGTGGACCGGCGCCGCGACGGCAAGTGGCGCTCTGCCGCCACTGCGAATTATCGAGTGGCCGAGTACCGGCCGCCCGAGTTCCTGGTGAGCGTCACCGCCGAGCGAACGCCCCGCTTCGCCGGCGACTCGGTGCGCGCCACCGTCGAGGCGCGCTACCTGTTCGGCGCCCCGATGGCGCGGGCCGCGGTGACGTGGTCCGCCCGGCAGCGCACCGCGAGCGGATGGGAGTTCGAGATCCCGAACACCGAGGGCTACAGCGTGGGCGAGACCGGCTGGTGGTGGGAGGAGGAGAGCAACCAGTCGGGCGGCAGCTCCGTTTTCGCGAGTGGCACGGACACGCTCGACGCCACCGGCCACCTCACCCTGGCGGCCGGGGCGCCGGCGCCGCCCAAGGGCCGGGCGTCCTGGGTCTCGCTCGAGGCCACGGTCACCGACGTGAACCGCCAGACGGTGTCGGGCGCCGCCTCGGTGCTGGTCCATCCGGCGAGCGTGTACGTCGGTGCCAAGGCCGCAGGGCGATGACTATTTCTGGACCGCCGGGAAAGCCGCGCAACGTGAGCCTCATCGCCGTGACGCCGGACGGCGTGCGGGTCCCGGGCATCGCCATCCACGGGTCGTTGATCCGCCGCGAGTGGCATCGCGTGCGGCGCGAGCGCGATGGGTACGACGAAAGCGTGGGCGAATGGGTGGCCGACACGGTGGACCGCTGCGACGTCACGAGCGCCGACCGAGCCCAGTGCGCTGCCGCTTCACTCCCACGGGCGGCGGCTCGTACACCTTCCGTTTCACCGCGACCGACGCCAAAGGACGCGCCGTCACCACGAGCTTCTACCGGTGGGTGGTGGGCAAGGACTGGGTGCCGTGGAACGACGCGTCGCAATTCAAGATGGACGTCGTCCCCGACAAGACCCGCTACACCGTGGGCGACACCGCGACGGTGCTGTTCGCGGCGCCGTTCACCGACGCCGAAGCGTGGATCACGGTCGAGCGCGAAGGGGTGATCGACGAGCGGCGGCAGCGCATCACCTCGGGCACCACGATCCTCAAGCTGCCGATCACCGAGGCCTACGCGCCCAACGCGTTCGTCTCGATCCTCGTGGCGCGGGGCCGCAGCGCGCCGCCGGCCGCGCCCGACGATCCGGGGCGCCCCACTATCCGCGTCGGCTACGCCGAGCTGCGCGTCCTGCCGGCGGTGAAGCGGCTCACGGTCGACGTCAAGGCGGTGGCGGACGAGTACCGGCCCGGCGACACCGCCCGGGTCGATGTGCGGGTGCGCGACGTGGGCGGTGCCGGTCGGCGCAGTGAGGTGACGCTGTGGGCGGTGGACGAGGGTGTGCTGTCGCTCACCGGCTACAAGACGCCCGACCCGATCGACCTGATCTACCGGCCGCGCGGGCTCGGGATGCGGCTCGCGAGCACGCTCACCGCCGTGGCGGCGCAGATCACGGATAGCGCGAAAGGGGGCGCGCCGGGCGGCGGCGGCGGGATGGACGCCGACGGCGTCATGCGCTCCCGCTTCCAGACGACCGCGTTCTTCCTTGGGTCGGTGGTGACCGACAGCGCCGGGCACGCGGTGGCCACCGCGAAGCTGCCCGACAACCTGACGACGTTCCGCCTGATGGCCGTGGCCGTGACGGCGGGCGACCGCTACGGCGCGGGCGAGGCGAAGCTGCTCGTCACGCGGCCGCTCGTGGCGCGGCCGGCGCTGCCGCGGTTCGTGCGCGAGGGCGACTCGCTGCTCGCCGGTATCGTGGTGAACAGCCGGCTCGCCGGCACCCCGACCGTCACGGTTCGGGCCCAGGCACAGGGTGCCACGTTGCTCGGGCCTGACTCGAAGACCGCGACACTCGAAGCGGGCCGCGGCCGCGAGGTGCGGTTCAGCTTCCGCGGCGCGGCGGGTGACACGGCGCTTTTCCGTTTCCGGGCGTCGAGCGGCGGCGACGCCGACGCGGTCGAGACTCGTCTGCCGATCCGTCTATCCTATCGCTCAAGGGCGTTCGAGGTGGCCGGCACGCTGGTCGATTCGACCAGCGCCGAGTTCGTCTTCCCCGAGGCGCTCGACCCGGCCAAGTCGAAGCTGGTGCTCTCCTACGGCGCGTCGCCGCTGGCGCTGATCCGCGGCTATCGCGAGACGCTGCGCGTCTATCCGTACTACTGCTCGGAGCAGGTGGCGAGCGTGGCGTTACCGCTGATCGCGTTGTATCGCGCGCAGCTCCAGCTCGGCGGCGCGCCGCTCGTGCGCGGGGACCCGAAGCGCGAGATCGCCGAGGCGGTGGCGATCCTGTCGCAGCGCCAGCGCGACGACGGCTCGATCGGGTTGTGGAGCCGCGGCGACTGGTCCACCCCGTGGCTCAGCGCCTACGCCGGGCGCACGCTGCTCGCGGCGCGCGCGGCGGGACTGCCGGTGAACGACTCGGTGATCCAGCGGCTCGCTGTTTATCTCACGAACCAGCTGCGCAACCCGGGGAAACTCTTCGTGCCGGTGTTCCACTGGTACGACGACCAGAAGGTGTGGCTGGGCGAGCGGGTCGCCGCGGCCGATTTCCTGAGCCGGGCGGGACGCCCCGACATCCCCGCCGAGAACGATTTGCTGCAGCGGGCGCGATCGCTCTCCTGGGAGGATCGCGCGCTGTTGGCCGAGATGCTGGCGCGGCGGCGCGAGATCGCGGCGGCGCGCTCGCTGTTGGCGCCGGCGTGGGCGCAGGTAACGGTCGAGGGACGTCGCGCCGTGCTGCCGACCGACGCATCGGCGAAGTACTTCTATTTCTGGTCGAGTGTGCGGCCGGCGGCGCGGTTGCTCACGGCGACGCTGGCGGTGGACCCGGGGCACCAGCTCGTGGGGCCGCTGGTCGAGGCGGTGGCGCAGCGCGGCCGGGCCGATCCAGGGATGGTGGTGGGACACGCAGGACTACGCCGCGGCGGTCGAGGCGCTGGCGCGCTACGACACCTACCGGCAGCGGGCGGCGGACCGCCCGGTGCGCGTGACCCGGGGCGCGCGGGTGCTGTTCGAGAAGGCGGCGGGCGGCACGTTCAGCGACACCACGATCGCGCTCACCGGATTGCTCGGCACGCGGCCGGACGGCAAGCAGGTGCTACAAGTCTCGCTGGTCGCGCCGGGGACCGGAGCGCCCGTCTTCTATTATCTGACCGTGCGCGAGGTGCCGCAGGCGCGTCCGGTGACGCCGTACGATGCCGGGATCAAGGTCGAGCGCTGGTACGAGCGGTACGACGCCCCGACCCCGATCACGCGCGTCGCCGAGGGTGAGCTGGTGCGGGTCAAGCTGCGCGTCACGATCGGCGTGCTGCGCAGTTTCATTGTGGTGGACGATGCGCTCCCGGGGGGCCTCGAGGCGGTGGACCTGTCATTGCGGACCGCGGGACTCCCACCCGTCGCCCCACAGCAGTCTCCGGACGAGGAGCGGCGCGAGGAAGACCAGACGAGCGGTGGCTGGTATTACGGCTACTGGGAGTACGGCTGGTGGTCGCCGTGGGATCACCGCGAGCTGCGCGACGACCGGGTGGTGTACGTCGCGACCACGTTGTGGCCCGGGACGTACACGATGACGTATGTCGCCCGCGCCACGACGCCGGGGGTGTTCGTGCGGCCGCCGGTGCACGCCGAGGAGATGTACAACCCGGCGGTGAACGGGCGGAGTGATGGGGGGGTGTTCACGGTGACGGCAA
>CAVQSR010000007.1:0-11759 GCA_963716055.1 uncultured Gemmatimonadales bacterium
CGTCGGCCACGGTCAGCGCCCGCAGGTCACCCAGGCCGAGCGCCTCAACCGACGCGCCGACCTTCTCGCGGTCACCCACGACGATGACGGCCATGCGGGCCGGGTCCACGTACCGCCGTGCCACCCGGAGTACGTCTTCCCGCGTCACCGCGAGAGTCCGCTGCACGTAGTCGTTGAAGTAGGTCGCCGGCAGATCGTAGATGAACAGCTCCGCGAGCTGGCCCGCGATCTGGTCCACCGCCTGGAAGCGCGCCGGGAAGCGCAACGCCACGAAGTTCCGCCCGCGCGTCATCTCCTCATCGGTGACCGACTGTGAAATGCCGTCGAGAATCTTGAAGAAATACACGAGCGCGCTGTCGGTCACCGCCGTCTGCACCGAGGCCGACGCCGTGAACGGCCCGGCGTACTGGAGCATGCTGAACGACGAGCGCGCGCCATAGCTGTACTGCTTGTCCTCGCGCAGCGTCATGTTGAGGCGCGACGCGAACGAGCCGCCGAGGATCGTGTTCATGACGAGAATCGGGTAGTAATCCGCCGTGCTGCGCGGCACGCCGACGCGGCCGATGAGCACCTCGGACTGCGCCGCCCCCGGCTTGTCCACGAACACCACGCTGCGGCGCTCCACTTGGCCCGCGTCCGCCAGGCCCGCGCTGGGGACCGCGCCCGCCCGCCAGCGCCCGAACGCGGACTCGAGCCGCGGCAGGATGCGCTCCTGCGTCACGTCGCCCACGACGATCAGTGCCGCGTTGTTGGGCTTGAACCACTCCTGATGGAAGGCCCGCAGATCGGCCGGTGTCATCGCCTGGAGACTCTGCGCCGTGCCGATGTCGGGCCGGCCGTAGGGATGCTCCGCCCCGAAGATCGTGCGGTCGTAGATGACCTGCGCGATCGCCCGCGGCTCGTCCCGCCACTGCAGCAGCGTGGTGAGCCGCTGCGCCCGCTGCCGCTCCAGCTCGTCGGCGGCGAAGGTGGGGCGCAGTGCCACGTCGGCCAGGAGCGCGAGCGCCGAGTCGAGCCGCGCCACCGGGGTGTGCAGGGCGACGGTGGTCTCGTGCACGCCACCGCTCACCGACAGACGGGCGCCGAGATAGTCCACGGCTTCGGACAGCTCGAGCGCCGTCCGTCCCCCGGCCCCTTCATCGAGCATCGCCGCCGTGAGGCTCGCAAGCCCGGGTTTGTCGACGGGATCGAGCGCCGACCCGGTCCTGACCACGAGGTTGATCTGCACCAGGGGCACGCCGGGCTTCGCCATGAAGAACACCGGCAGCCCGTTCCTGAGGCGCAGCCGGTGAATCGGCGGCAGGGAGAGCGTCGGGGGCGGCCCGAGCTCCGGCGGACGGCTGCGATCGACCTGCGCGGCGCTCCCGGGCGCGAGCGCGCCCACGACGAGGGCGGCGACGGCGCTGCCGGCGACGAGGCGGTGCCTGCGGATCATGACGCGCGTCCTCCGCTCACGGGATCGCCGGCCGGCGTCCGGTGGCGGCCAGCTCGGGTTTGCCCTGCGGGACGATGCTCAGCACGACGCGGGCATCGTCTGCGAGAAACGTCGTGACCGCGGCGCTCACCGCGGTGGCGTCGAGCGCGCGGTAGCGGGCGAGATCCTCGTTGAAGTAGTCCGGATCCCCCGTGTACATGAAGTACGCGTTGAGCTGGTCCGCCTTGCCGCCGAACCCGCCGATGCGCTCCAGCCGGTCGAGGAAGTCCGATTCGAATCCGTTCACCACCCGCTCGATTTCGCGCGGCGCGGGCGGCGCGGCCTTGAGGCGGTCCAGCTCCTGCTGCACCACCGTCTCCAGCTCGGTGAGGGTGTGCCCCGCTCGGGCGGTCGTGATGAGGCAGAACCGGGACGACACCTGGCTCGATCCCTGGAACGCGAACACGTCCTGCGCGATCTGCAGCTCGTAGACGAGGCGGCGGTAGAGCCGCGAGGTCTTGCCGTCCGCGAGCACGCCGCTCACCACATCCATGGCGGCGTCGCCCGGCGCGTAGTAGGGCGGCGTGAGCCAGCACATGTAGAGGCGCGGCAGCGACACGCGGTCTTCCAGGACCAGCCGCTTCTCGCTCGTCAGCTGCGCCGGCGGCCGGCCCAGCTGGGGGACGGGCGGCCCCGCCGGGATCTCGCCGAACCACCTCTCGACCATGCCGCGCGTGCGCGCGACGTCGATGTCGCCCGCGATGGACAGACTCGCGTTGTTGGGCCCGTAGTACGCCTTGAAGAAGTCCACCACGTCCGGATAGCCGGCCGCGGACAGGTCCTCCATCGAGCCGATCGTGGGCCAGCTGTAGGGGTGCGTCGCGTCGTACAGCGCAGCGTACAGCGTGAGGAAGGCCATCCCGTACGGACGGTTCTCGTACGACTGCCGCCGCTCGTTCTTCACGACATCGCGTTGTCCATCCACGCGCTCGGGCGACATGGACGGGAGCAGGAACCCCATGCGATCGGATTCGAGGAACAACGCCAACTCCACAGCGTTGCTCGGGATGTCTTCCCAGTAGTTCGTGCGGTCTCCATTCGTGGAGCCGTTGTTGTTGCCGCCGGCGGCCTCGAGCCACGTGTCGAACGACCCTTCGGGGACGTGCTCCGATCCCTCGAACATGATGTGCTCGAAGAGATGCGCGAAACCGGTGCGGCCCGGCTTCTCCCGCCCCGAGCCCACGTGGTACCACAGGTTGACGCTGACGGTCGGCGTCGAGTGATCCTCGTGCAGCAGCACGGTGAGCCCATTGGGGAGCGTGAAGCGGGTGTAGGGGACGGTGAGCTGCGTCTGCTGGGCCGCCGCGCCGGTGCCGGCGGCCAGCACCGTCGCCAGGAGAACGAGCGATCGACTCATGCCGGTTCCTTGAAGGAGTTCGTGAGCCGGAACTCGAGGGAAGCTAGCCGGCGGCGGTTCCGGGGGCGAGCCGGTTGCAGACAGCACCGCTGGGCGGCAGCTAGAGGATCGCCGCCAGGGCGCAGCGCAGGCCCGGCAGCACATCCTCCCCGTCCAGCGCCTCGTCCGCCGCGACGTGGGAGACCGTGCCGTCCGCGCGATAGACGCGCGCCAGCCGGTTCATCGGGTCCAGCACCCACACGAGGCGCACACCGGCACTCAGCCACTGACCCACCTTTTCCAGGATCTCGCCGGGCCGGTCGGTGGGAGAGAGGATCTCGGCGACGAGGTCGGGTGCTAGGTCCGCGTAGCCTTCGTCCGGAATCCGGGCCAGGTGCTCGCGCCGCACGAACGCCACGTCGGGCGCGCGCACGGTGTCGGGCGCGTGCTGGATCCTGAAGCCGGTGTCCTGGGCGAACACCTCCCCCAGTCCGCGATCGTGTACGAAATTGCCGAGTAGCCGCGCGAGCCGCGCAGCGCGGCCGCCGTGGCGGGTGGAGGGCGGCTCGCCCACGACGAGCACCCCGCGCACCAGCTCGGCGGTCTTGCCGGGCGCGCGGAAGCGCAGCAGGTCCTCGGCGCTGTGCCAGGTAGACGCCATGGGAGAAACGTAGCGCCGGCGGAGCCTCATGGTGAAGAGCATGCGGGCCACGCTCAACCGCGCGTCAACCCCGGCCGCACACGCGAGGTCCCGGGCCGGCTGCCGGCCGGGTATCGCTTTGCCGCGGGCGCGCTGCTGCACGATGGGGACGTCCTGATCGCGGGCGGCTACGCGGACGGGACCGAGACCACGGCCGGCGTCTGGCGGTTCGGCCCGCGGTGAGCGGCCGCCTGGGTGCCGGTTCCCGCGGTGCCGCCGCCTCGTCACATTTCCCGTAGCGCCTTCGAACAGGAGTCCGCGTGTCCCGCATCCACCTCGCCGTGGCCGTCGCCGCCCTCACGATCCCCACCACCGCCGCCTCCCAATCGGCCGGCGGCGGCGCCACGACGCCGGTCGAGCCGGGGGAACCGTGCCCCGCCGGAATGACCGAGATACGGCCGCGCCGGTGCCAGGCGCCGACGATGGCGGCACCGAGTATCGTGGACTACCGGCCGCGCTCGACCCTGGTCGTCCCCGAGCATCCGGTGCCGCGGGCGAAGTTTCCCGCGATCGACTTCCACGGGCATCCCGGCCGGACGCTCGTCTCGACGCCTGAGGGCCTCGAGCAGCTGGGCGATCAGCTCGACGCCATCAACGTGCGGGTGATGATCGCCGCGAACTCGTTCTCCGGCGCCGACCTCGAGCGGGCGGTCGCGGCGATCGCCGCCTCGCCCCGGATGAAAGACCGCGTCCGCGTCTTCACCGGCATCGACTTCGACAGCGTCGGCCCCGGCTGGGCCGAGCGCGCGGTCGCGCGGCTCGAGGCGGACGCCGCCGCAGGGGCCGTCGGGATCGGCGAGATCAACAAGCGGCTCGGGCTCAGCACGCGGAAGGCCGACGGCTCGCGGCTGCGCATCGACGATCCCGCGCTCGACCCCGTGTGGCAGGCGGCGGCACGGCTCGGGCTCCCCGTGTTCATCCACACCGCCGACCCGCAGGAGTTCTGGCGGCCGATCGACTACGGCAACGAGCGCTGGCTCGAACTGGCGCTGTTCCCGGGCCGGCGGTACCCGCCCGACGAATTCCCGGCCTTCGAGCAGCTGATGGCGGAGCGGGACAGCATGATCCGCCGGAACCCGCGCACGACCTTCGTGCTGGCGCACCTGGGCTGGCATGCGAACGACCTCCCGCGCCTCTCGAGGATGATGGACGAGATGCCGAACGTCCTCGTCGAGGTCGGCGCCGTGCTCTACGATATTGGCCGCCAGCCGCGCACCGCGCACGATTTCTTCGTCGCGTATCAGGACCGCATCCTCTTCGGGAAGGACTCGTTCCAACCCGAGGAGTATCCGTATTACTGGCGGGTGTTCGAGACGCGCGACGATTACTTCGACTATTACCGCGACTATCACGCGTTCTGGAAGCTGTACGGCATCGCCCTGCCGGACGCGGTGCTGCGGAAGATCTACTACGCGAACGCGCTGCGGATCACGCCGGGGCTGCCGCGGGAGGGCTGGCCACCGTGAGGGGGGCCGGCCCTCGCCTCACGCTCACAAGCCCCGGCAACCGCGCAACCGGTCACCGGGGCTTCGATGTCCTGCCATGGGCCTGGGTGGAGTTGAACCACCGACCTCACGCTTATCAGGCGTGCGCTCTAACCACCTGAGCTACAGGCCCGGCCGCCACCACCCAACTGCACCACCCCGTTGACAGACGCCAAGACGCCAAGTTGCAACCGCCGCGCCGCCGCCACCCCGCCCCCACCACCCCGTTGCAAGACGCTAAGACGACAAGTTGCAGACTTGGAACTTGTCATCGTGTCGTCTTGCCCCTGTCCATGACGCCAACACGTCAAGTTGCAAGACGACAAGTTGCATGTCTTGCAACTTGTCGTCTTGACGTCTTGCAACTGTGCTCACCCCCACTCGCGCCGCCCGCCACCACCGCCACGCCGCGGAAACTCCTCATCCTCTTCGTCGAACTCGTCGTCCAGCTCGTCGTAGTCGTCCTCTTCGTCCTCGTCCTCGTCCTCGTCCTCGTCGAGGTCGTCCATCTCGTCTTCGAGCTCCGCGTCCTCTTCGAAGTCCTGCATCTCCTCATCGGCACTGTCGCTACGACGCTTGAGCGACCACGCGACCGACGTCACGGCGGACTGCATTGTCACCTCCAGCTGGGGTGGGCAGTGAGTTCGACCGACTACTCTTCCAGCGCCCGCGCCTGCCGGGCCAGCTTGCGACGCTCCGTCGCCCCCAGCTCGCGCTTGCGTAACCGCAAGGACGACGGCGTGACCTCGATCAGCTCGTCGTCCTCGATGTACTCGAGCGCCAGCTCCAGCGTCACGGGACGCGGCGGCTCGAGCGTGATCATCTCGTCGGACGCGGTGGTCCGGATGTTCGTCAGCTTCTTCTCGCGCGTCGCGTTCACGTCGAGGTCGCCCGTACGGACGTGCTCCCCGACGATCATGCCCTCGTACACGGCGTCGCCCGGTTGAACGAACAGGGTACCGCGCTCCTGGAGATTAAACAAGGCATACGCCACCACGACCCCCTGCCGGTCCGCCACCAGCACCCCGCGGCTCCGCCCCGACAGGGGCCCCGCCCAGATGTCGTACTCGAGAAAGCGGTGGTGCATCGTGCCCGTGCCCCGCGTGTCGGTCAGGAACTCCGACCGATAGCCCAGCAAGCCCCGGGCCGGGATCTTGAACCGCAGCCGCACCATGCCCTGCCCCGGGTTGCGCAGGTCGAGCATCGTAGCCCGCCGCGGCCCCAGCTTTTCCATGACTACGCCCATGTGCCCCTCGGGCACGTCGATCAGCAGCTCCTCGTAGGGCTCGAGCCGCTCCCCCCCCGGCCCCTCCCGGGGGATGATGCGCGGCCGGCTCACCTGGAACTCATACCCCTCGCGCCGCATCGTCTCCATCAGGATGCCGAGGTGCAGCTCGCCCCGGCCCGAGACCGTGAACGCGTACGGCGTGTCGGTCTCCTCGACCGCCAGCGCCACGTTGCGCTCGAGCTCCCGGTACAACCGGTCGCGCAGCTGCCGCCCGGTGACGAACTTGCCCTCGCGCCCCGCGAGCGGCGAGTTGTTCACCAGGAAGTCCACGGAGATCGTGGGCTCTTCGACCGCGATGCCAGCCAACCGCTCGGGGTGGTCCACCGCCGTGATGGTCTTGCCGATCTCGAGCCCCTCGAGCCCGGCGAGCGCCACGATCTCCCCCGCCGCCGCCTCCTCCACCTCCATCCGCTGCAATCCCTCGAAAGCGAACAGCTTCGCCACCTTCGCCTGCTCGATCCGCTCCTCGGGCACCATCCCCGGCGCCCCCAGGGGGAGCAACGCCACCTGCTGCCCCAGCCGCACGCGCCCGCGCTCGATGCGGCCGATCGCGATGCGGCCGAGGTAGGTCGAGTGGTCGAGCGTGGACACGAGCATCTGGAGCGGCCCGGCGGGGTCGCCGGCCGGCGCCGGCACCGCCGAGAGAATGGTCTCGAACAGCGGCCGCAGGTCCGTGGCGGGCACCGCCATGTCGCGCGTCGCAATCCCCTGGCGGCTCGAGGCGTACAGGAACGGACAATGAAACTGCTCGTCCGACGCCTCCAGATCGAGAAACAGCTCGAGCACCTCGTCGTGCACCCGCGCGGGCTCGGAGTCCTGGCGGTCGATCTTGTTGATCACCACGATCGGCCGCAGCCCCAGCGCCAGCGCCTTGCTCGCCACGAAGCGCGTCTGCGGCATCGGGCCCTCGGCGGCGTCCACGAGCAGCAGAAAGCCGTCCACCATCCGCAGAATGCGCTCCACCTCGCCGCCGAAGTCGGCGTGCCCGGGGGTGTCCACGATGTTGATCTTCACGTCGCCCCAGCGCACCGCCGTGTTCTTGGCCAGGATCGTGATGCCCCGCTCGCGCTCGAGCGGGTTCGAATCCATCACGCGCTCCTCGACCTGCTGGTTCGCGCGGAACACCCCCGCCTGGCGGAGCATCTGGTCCACCAGCGTGGTCTTGCCGTGATCGACGTGGGCGATGATCGCGATGTTGCGGATCTGCACGGGGCGGGCCTGGGTGCGGGTGAGCGGGCCGCAGTATAAACGAGGACGGGAGCAGGCGGTAGAGGGCGGTAGAGGTCGGTAGAGGTCGGTGGAGGGCGGTAGAGGACCGACTTCTACCGCCTTCTACCGACCTCCGTCATTGCGCGCGCAACTGCCCCAGCACCCGAGCCTCGACTCTGTGCCCGTCCACCTGCTGCGGCAGCGCCGCCCGGGTCTGGGGCCGCTCCTGGTCGAGGCCCACCACGATGACGGGCGCGCCGGCCGAGTCCCGGCCGATCCCGACCGACACCACGCCGGGCAGCTGCATGAACTCGGGCGCCTTCTGCGCCCGCACTTCCTGGATCGTGGGGGACATCCGTTCCCTCCCGCACGCGCCGGCCGGCGCCAGGCACACTACCAGGGCGGCGGCGAGTCGCCTCACCGCGTGACCCCGAGCGCCGTGAACACGTGCTCGATGCGATTGATGATGGTCGTCGTGTCGCTGCCCGCGAACAGCAGGCCCACGAGGCGACTGCGGTCGTCGAGCACCGCGGAGCCCGAGTCGCCGCCCTGGCTCATGGCGCCGGCGAGCAGCTGGTCGGTGAAGCGCGCCACCTGGCCCGGCCCGTACTGCACGTCCACCGTGACGTCGATCTGGTCCACGGCCCCGGTGGTGAGTCCCGTGGTGCGGCCGCTCTTCTTGAGCGCCATGCCGAGCGTGGCCGACGCGGTGCCCGCGATCGTGCCGATCTCGTGGATCCGGTCGGCCACGTCCGCGGCGTTCAGCGGCCGCGCGATGGCGGCGTCCACCAGGTTCTCCTGCTGCTGGATCGACACGATGCGGTAGCGGGTGCGGCTCGCGATCGCGCGGCACCCGGCGTTGAGCAGGGCGATCACGGCCGTCGCGAAGCTGCACTGGCTGGGCGGCTCGGGCTGCTGAAACCGGATCGGCACGAACGCCTCGAGGATCGCGATCCGGTCGCGCGCCACCGTGCCGCCGTCCACGGGACCCGGCTGGAGGATCGCGTCCCCCACCTGGGCGTCGTTGCTGTTGGCGAGCACATGGTTGTTGGACAGGATGAACGTCTCGCCGCCCTTCTTCACGAGGCAGCCGAGCGTCCCCGCGGTGATGTCGCGGTGCCCGATGCTGACGCCGCCGGGTGCCGGGCGGAACCGGCCCGTGGGCGGCTGGAACGCGCGGATCCGGCCGGTCTCGATCACGTCGGTCGCGACGCCGGCGACCATCGGCGGCACGAGGTCGCCGGGCGCGAGCTGGGCGATGGGCCGTTTGCGCGTCACCGAGCAGATCACCGCCGGCGTGTCCGTGCGCCGCCCGCCCGTCACCTTGTAGCCCACACCCGTCGCCACCACGCCGTCACGCGCGAGCAGGTCGCGGCACGCCGCGCGCGCGGCGGCGCGAGTGGTCTCGAAGGCCTGATCCATCATCCCCTCCCGGTGCGTGTCATTCGCAAGTGGGATCCCGCTCGATCTGTACCGTCACGTGCCCGATGCCCAGCGCCCCCATGCGCGCCTGCGCTTCCTCGAGCACGCCCTGGTGGCGCGCGGGGTCGGCGACCACCAGGTGCCCGCTCATCGCGATCACGCCGCTCGTGACGGTCCACACGTGCAGGTCGTGCACCGAGCGCACCCCCGGCACGCCGGCGAGCTGGTCGTGCACCCGGCCGAGGGGGATGTGCGCAGGCGTGGCCTCGAGCAGGATGTCCACACTCTCGCGCACCAGGCGCCAGGCGCTCCCGAGAATGAGCAGCGCGATCAGCATCGAGATGAGCGGGTCGGCGGCGGACCAGCCCGTGGCGAGCACCACGGCCCCCGCCGCCACGGCGCCCACCGAGCCCAGCAGGTCGGACAGCACGTGCAGGTAGGCGCCCCGTTCGTTCAGCGAGTGGCGGTGCCCGCGGTGCAGCACCGCCGCGCCGGCGAGGTTCGCCGCGAGGCCGATGCCCGCCACGCCGAGCAGCAGCGCGCCGTCCACCGCGACGGGCGCCGCGAGCCGGCGCCACGCCTCGAGCACGATGCCGAGCGCGATGACGACGAGCGCCACCCCGTTCACCAGGGCCGCCAGAATCTCGAGGCGCAGCAGGCCGAAGGAGCGCTCGGCCGTGGCGGGCCGCTGCGCGACGTGCGACACGATCAGCGCCAGTCCGATGGCGGCGACGTCGGCCAGCATGTGGCCCGCGTCGGCGAGCAGGGCGAGCGAGTTGGCCAGCACGCCCCCCACCGCCTCCACCACCATGACCGTGGCGGTGAGGCCCAGCACGATCCCCAGGCGCCGGCGCGACTCGGCGCGCAGGGGCGCCAAGTGGGTGCAGTGGGCCTCGATCGGCAGCACGGTCATCATCTCAATCTATAACGATGACGACGGCGCTCCGGCACCGTGTTCCTGCTCCCTTCTCCCGGTTCCTTGAACTCACGGCCCCGGCGGCTACCTTCCCCCTCGCCCATGTCCGATCCCGAGACCGCCTCCGTCCTGTGGCCCCTCGCGGCCGTCGTGCTACTCGTGGCCGCCAACGCCTTTTTCGTCGCCGCCGAGTTCGCGCTCGTCGCGTCGCGCCGTACGCGGATCGACGCCATGATCCGCCAAGGCGACGCCCGCGCGCGCACCGTCAAACAGGCCCTCCAGTCGCTCGACCGGTACATCTCCGGCACGCAGCTGGGGATCACCCTGGCGAGCCTGGGGCTCGGGTGGATCGGCAAGCCCGCGGTCGCGGGGACGATCGAGCGCGTCTTCGCGGGCCTCCCGGAGCCGGTCGACGTGATCGCGACCCACGGCGTCGCCGCGATCATCGCCTTCATGATCATCACGTTCCTGCACATCGTGCTCGGCGAGCTCGCACCCAAGGCCATCGCCCTGCTCCACCCGGAGCAGACCAGCCGCTGGGTTGCGCAGCCGCTGATCCTGTTCACCATCGCCACCAACCCGTTCATCTGGATTCTCAACGGCACCGCCAACGCCATCCTCAAGCTGCTCGGCGCGCGGCCCCCCACCGAGCTCGAGCGCGTCCACTCCCCCGAGGAGATCATGATGCTCGTCGAGCAGTCCCGGAAAACCGGCACGCTCGGCGCGCAGGACGCCCGCATGATCGAGGGCGTGTTCGAGTTCACCGAGAAGAACGCCCGCGACGTGATGACGCCCCGCACGGCGATCGTCGGCCTGCCCGTGGACGCGACCCTCGACGCCGCCGCCGACGCGGTCGCGAACGCCGGCCGGTCGCGCTACCCCGTGTACCGCGAGACGCTGGACGACGTCGTCGGCACGGTGCACGCCAAGGCCGTCCTCGCCGGCCTGCGCCGCGATCCCCAGGCCGCCGTCGAGACGGTCATGCGGCCGACGTTCTTCGTACCCGGCACCCGCGAGGTCGAGGACGTGCTGGCCGACATGAAGCGCCAGAAGGTCCACATGGCCATCGTGCTCGACGAGTTCGGCGGCACCGCCGGCCTCGTCACGATGGAGGACCTGATCGAGGAGATCGTGGGCCAGATCTACGACGAGTACGACCGTCCGCCCGACGCGGCGGCCGCCCCCGCCGCCGACGCCGCGCCCGTATTCGCCGGATCCACCGAGATCCGCGACGTGAACGAGGCCCTCGGCCTCGCGCTCGACGACTCCAACTACACCACGATCGGCGGGCTGGTGTTCGGCATGCTGGGGCGGCTGCCGGCGGTGGGAGACAAGGTGCCGGTGAAGGGCGGTGTGTTCGAGATCGTGGAGATGGAGCGACGACGCGTGGGGAAGGTGAGATTCAAGAAAGGGCAGGCGATCGAAGACAAGAAGTGAAGTTGCGAGACGACAAAAGCAAGCAGAGTTGCAAGACGACAAGTTGCAAGCGGTTCCAAGCCGTAGACTCAAGAGGGCCGCGGTGGGTCGAACCTCCGCAGCAGGCCGTAGACCGTTCTCGCGCACTCCGCTCGCACCATTTCAATCTCCGCGACCTCGGCAGCCGGCAGGTATTCCATCGCGACCACGAGGTCGAGGATCGCTTCGATCTCGTGGAGCGACGCGCGCGCCGTGTCGAGGTACCGCCGGAACTCCCGCGACCCCTTCTTGGCCGCCCCTTCCGCGATGTTGAGCACGGCGCTGTACGAGGCGCGGCGCCATTGATCAGCGAGGGCGTTCCGCTCCGATGCAGGGAGCCGGCCGATCGCGCGCTGTGACAGCACGGCGAGGTGGCGGGCGTGTTGCCACGCCTTGAGATCCTTGAAGTGGCCCATGGAAATGAGACTAGGCAGGCAGAGGCTCGCGACGACTACCGAAACACCGCCGGGCGCAT
>CAVQSR010000008.1:0-10808 GCA_963716055.1 uncultured Gemmatimonadales bacterium
CCGAGTACGCGGCGTCGGCCGCCTGGAGCGCGGTGCGGGCCGCGTCGAGGTCCACGGCCTTGGCGCATCCGGTGACCGCGAACGCGCTGAGGACGGCGAGCGTGAATGTCTGGCAATGCATCGGGCACCTTCCTGACTGTTGGGTTCGGGGATAAGGCTATCCCGTCCTGGCCATCGCGCCAGTCGGGCGGCGCGGCCGTCAGGCGGGATGCCCGTTCAGAAACACCTTCGCCGCCCCCACCACGCCGGCCGTGCCCGGGAGGGTTCCGGGGACGATCTTGAGACGCTCGACGGCGGGACGGAAGGCGCGCCGCTTCACTTCGCTGCGCAGCGGCAGGAACAGCCGGTCGCCCGCGCGGGTCACGCCGCCGCAGATCACCACGACCTCGGGATTGAAGATGTTGACGATGTTGGCGACGCCCGCGCCGAGGAACTTGGCCGTGTCGGTCACGACCTCGAGCGCGAAGGGGTCGCCGTCGTGCGCCGCCTCGTACACCACCTGGGCGGTCACGAGCGTCAGGTTGCCCTCCACGTAGCTCGGCAGGGTGGTGTCCACGCCCGCCTCGATGCCCTCGACGGCGCGCGCGGCGATGGCGGGGCCCGAGGCGTAGGCCTCGAGGCAGCCGTAGTTGCCGCATTTGCAGCGCCGGCCGGTGAGGTCGATGGTCATGTGGCCGATCTCGCCCGCGATGTCGGACGCGCCGTGGTAGATGGCGCCGTCGAGCACGATGCCGCCGCCGATCCCCGTCCCGATCGTGAGGCCGACCACGTAGCGCGCGCCGCGCGCGGCGCCGAGCCAGGTCTCGCCCAGGATGGCGCAGTTGGCGTCGTTGTCGAGCGTGGCGGGCAGGTCGAGCGCGGTGGCGAGGTGGTCGCGCAGGGGCATGTTGGTCCAGCCGAGATTCGGGGTCAGCAGCACGACGCCGCGCTTGGTGTCGAGCGGGCCGGGCGCCCCGATGCCCACGCCGGCGACGTCGCGGCCGGCCTGCGCGCGCGCCGCGCGCGCCAGCTCCACGATGCGGGCGACGATGGCGTCCGGGCCGCGCTCCACGTGCGTCGCCTCCGACGTGTGCGCCAGCACCTCGCTCCCGTCCTCGGCCACCACGCCGACGACGATGTTCGTGCCCCCGATGTCAATCCCGATGACGTAGCGCACCGGTCTCCTCGATGGCGTGCAGGACCTGGTCCACGGCGATCTCCTTCATGCAGCGGTGATGCCCGAGCGGGCAGGTGCGCGGGCCGTGCGCCGAGCACGGCCGGCAGGGCAGGTCCGGGTGCTCGACCACCGCGTCGCGCGGGCCGCGCGGCGCGAAGCCGAACGCCGGCACCGTGGGGCCGAAGATGGCGACGATCGGCGTGCCCACGGCGGCGGCGACGTGCAGCGGCGCCGAGTCGTTCGTCACGAGCACGCGCGGCGCGCGACACGAGCGCGGCGCTCTCGCGCAGGCCGAGTCGGCCGCACGCGCTGACCGCCCGCCCGCCCGTGCGCCCCACCGCCCGGACGATGTCGTCACCCAGGCCGGCGTCCTCCGGGCCGCCGACCACCACGATCCCCGCGCGGCCGGCCAGGGCCTCGTGCCAGTGCCGGCGTACCCGGGCCAGCGCTTGGTGCCCCAGATGGACCCGGGGGCGAGCGCCACGAACGGCGGCGCGATGTCGGCCGCGCGCAGCAGGTGCCCCGCCGCCGCGTGGTCGGTCGCGGTGACGCCGAGCGACGGCTGCGTCTGGTGCGGCGCGGCCTCGCCGGCGAGGGCGAGCAGCCGGTCGATCTGGTGGCCCGTGTTGGGCCGCTCCCGCGCGGCCGTGTAGAGCAGGGGCCAGCCGTCGGTGAACCCGATCCGCTCCGGGATGGCGGCCAGCCGCGCCAGCGCCGCGCTGCGCAGCGAGCGGTGGGGAAGATACGCGATCCCGTAGCCCGCGGCGCGCAGCCGGCGGGCGACGCGCAGCAGGCCCCCCAGGCCGCGGTCGGCGCCGCGTTTGGCGTAGGGGATGACGTGGCGCACGGCGGGGTGGGTCTCGAGCAGGGGTGCGGCCGCGGGGGTGGTCACGACGTCCACCGGGCCGTGGCGCCGCGCCAGCGCCTCGAGCAGCGGGGTCGAGAGCACCACGTCGCCCAGGAAGGCGGTCTGGATCACGAGGGCGGGGGCGGAAGGCATGGCGGGGAATCTAGGCGGACGGAGAAACGGCGGTCAGGGAGACGGCGGTCAGGGAAACGCGCAGTCGCACCGTCCGCCGTCTCACCGACCGCCGCCTCATCGTCCGCCGTCCTACTGACCGCCGTCTCTCTGCTGTCCGCCGTCTTAGCGTTCCCGCACCGCCCGCACCTGCTCCGCCGTCACCACCGTTCCCGCATTGCCCCACTGGCTGTACACGTACGTGAGGACGTTGGCCGCGTCCTCGTCGGTGAGGTGCACGGCCGGCATCACGCTGTTGAACGCCGCGCCGTTGACGGTGATGGGGCCGGACAGGCCCCGCACCACGGCGCCGATCGCCCGCGGCACGTCGGCGTTGAGGTAGTCGGAGCGCGCGAGCGGCGGGAACGCTCCGGGGATGCCGCGGCCGTCCACCTGGTGGCAGGGCGCGCAGTTCTGGGTGAACACGCGCTCGCCGAACGCGATTTGCTCGGCCCGGTTCTGCGCGCGCGGCGGCGGCGGCGCCTCGGGCCGCACCTGCTGCACCGCGCCGCCTTCCGGCCGGTAGATGCCTTCGGAGAGGCGGCCCGAGTACACCGTGGAGTCGGACGGTCCCGCCACGCGCAGCATGCCGAGCGCGCCCTTGTTGAACGCGCGGAAGATCGAGTGGTCCACCAGGAGGAACGTGCCCGGCACCTGGAGGCGGAAATCCACGATGGCCGCGCCGCCCGCCGGCACCAGCGTCGTCTGGATGTTCTCGTTGGGCACCGAGCCGGCCTCGTCCCACACGCGATCGAAGATCTCGCCGATCACGTGGAACGAGGAGATCAGGTTCGGGCCCCCGTTCCCGACGTACAGCCGCACGGTCTCGCCCACGTTGGCGGTGAGCGCGCGGTCGTTGGTCAGCGCCCCGACGGCGCCGTTGAACACGACGTACGCCGGATCCTCGGCGATGGCGCGCGCCATGTCGAACGGCTGGTGCCCCGCGACGCCGTACCCGTCCCGGGTGTAGAACTCGCCCTGCATCACGTAGTACTCGCGGTCCACCCGGGGGAGCCCGCCGGGCGGCTCGACCAGGATCAGGCCGTACATGCCGTTGGCGATGTGCATGCCCACCGGCGCCGTGGCGCAGTGGTACACGTACAGCCCGGGGTTGAGCGCCCGGAACGCGAAGGTCGCCGACTGCCCCGGTGCCACGAACGACGACGTCGCGCCGCCGCCCGGCCCGGTGACCGCGTGCAGGTCGATGTTGTGCGGGTGGCGGCTCGTCGGGTGATTGCTGAGGCGGAATTCGACGTGATCGCCCTGGCGGACGCGGATGAACGATCCGGGCACCGTACCGCCGAACGTCCAGAACGTGTACGGCACGCCGGCGAGCAGCTCGGACGTCTGCTCGCGCGCCTCCAGCTCGACCACCACCGCGGCGGGGGTGCGCCGCGTGATGGGCGGGGGCACGGCGGGCGGCGCGGTGAGTGCGGCGCGCTCCTGGCTGCCGCCGGCGCGCGCGTCGCGGCAACCGGTCACGAGCACGGCCATCGAGAGCAGTGCCAGCGCGGCGCCGGCTGGGCGTGGGACGGACATCGTGGCCTCCGTGGTGGTGAGAGCGGGTGAACGCGGGACTACGATACGACAGAGCACGCGCTGATGCGAGGCAAAAGCCGACAACTTCAGTCTCACATCACCCGACCGCCCGACCGCCCGACCGCGCTACTCCACCTGCAACACCGCCAGGAACGCTTCCTGCGGGATCTCGACCGTGCCGACCTGCTTCATCCGTTTCTTTCCGCGGCTCGGCGGATCGCCCACGTGTGACATGATGCATTATATTGTCCTCATGACTACCAGTCATTTCCCATGACGCCGCGGCGCCGCGTGGCCGAGCCGGTGCAGGTGTACCTCGGCGCCGCCGACCGCCAGCGCCTCGAGCGCCTTGCGGAGCAGCTGGCGTCGTCCAAATCGGACGTGCTGCGGCGGGGGCTGGAGGCGCTCGAGCACGTCCTGGCCGATCCCGAGCATCACCCGGCGCTGCGGATCATCGGGCTGGCGGGTGCCGTGGCGGGACCGCCGCCGGGGTACGACGTGGCGCGCGAGCACGATCGCTACCTGGCCGAGTCGGAGAAGGCGTCGTGGCGCGGGCCCGCGCGGCGGCGCAAGCGGCGCGGCCGTGAGCGTTGAGGTGTTCGTGGACACGAGCGCCTGGTATCCGCTGGCGGTGACGTCCGACGCCGCGCACGCGGGGCTGCGCGACGCGCTGCGCGGGCTGGTGCGGGCTGGCCGGCGCGTGGTGACCACGAATCTGGTGGTGGCCGAGACGCACGCGATGCTGCTGCGGCGCGCCGGCCGTCGCGCCGCGCTCGCGTTCGTGCGCACCGTGGGTCTGGCGCCGAACGCCGTCGTGTGGAGTACGGCGGACCTCGAGGAGCGCGCCGTGACGGACTGGCTGGAGCGCTACGGGGACCAGGACTTTTCGTTCGCCGATGCGGTGAGCTTCGCCGTGATGGCCGAGCGCGGCATCGAGGAAGCGCTCGCGCTCGACCCGCACTTCACGGTGGCGGGGTTCCGGGCGATCTCGACCGCCTGACCGCCCGACCGCCCGACCGCCCGACCGCCCTACTCCACCTGCAACACCGCCAGGAACGCTTCCTGCGGGATCTCGACCGTGCCGACCTGCTTCATCCGTTTCTTTCCTTCCTTCTGCTTCTCGAGCAGCTTGCGTTTGCGCGTCACGTCGCCGCCGTAGCACTTGGCGGTGACGTTCTTGCGCAGCGGCCGCACGCTCTCGCGGGCGATGACCTTGGAGCCGATCGCGGCCTGGATCACCACCTCGAACAGCTGGCGCGGGATCAGCTCTTTGAGCTTCTCGGCGATCTTGCGGCCCCACTCGTGCGCCTTGTCGCGGTGGATGATCACGCTGAACGCGTCCACCGCCTCGCCGTTCAGCAGCATGTCGAGCTTCACCAGCTCCGAGGGCCGGTACTCGAGGAACTCGTAGTCGAGCGCCGCGTAGCCGCGCGAGATGGTCTTGAGCTTGTCGTAGAAGTCGAGGATGATCTCGGCCAGCGGGAACTCGAAGTGGAACTCCACGCGCGACGGGTCCACGTAGTGCATCCCGCCGTACACGCCGCGCCGCTCCTGCCCCAGCCGCATGATGCCGCCGATGTACTCGGCGGGCGCCAGGATGCGCGCCTTGACGTAGGGCTCCTCGACCCGGTCCACCGTCGAGCCGTGCGGCATGCGGCTGGGGTTTTCGACCACGTCCATCGTCCCGTCGGTCTGGTAGACGTGGTACTCCACGTTGGGGACGGTGGAGATGAGGTCGAGGTCGAACTCGCGCTCCAGCCGCTCGCGCACGATGTCCATGTGCAGCAGGCCGAGGAAGCCGCAGCGGAACCCGAAGCCGAGCGCCACCGAGGTCTCGGGCTGGTAGTGCAGGGATGCGTCGTTCAGCTGCAGCTTGGCCAGGGCGTCGCGCAGCTCCTCGTACTGCTCGGCGTTGGTGGGGTACAGTCCCGCGAACACCATCGACTGGATGTCGCGGTACCCCGGGAGCAGCGGCACGTCGCGTTGCGCGGCGTCGAGCACCGTGTCGCCCGGGCGGGTCTCCTGCACGCCCCGGATGTTGGCGACGAAGTAGCCGACCTCGCCGGCCGCGAGCTCCGCGGTGGGCTTGCGGCCGAACTGGAGGTAGCCGATCTCGTCCACCTCGTACACGTCGTCTTTGTGCGAGCCGAACGCGATCTTCATCCCCGGGGCGAGCACGCCGTCCACCACGCGGATGCTGGGGATCGCGCCGCGGTAGCGGTCGTAGCACGAGTCGAAGATCAGCGCCCGCAGGGGCGCGTCCGGGTCGCCGCCGGGCGGGGGCACCCGGCGCACCACCGCCTCGAGCACCTCCGGCACGCCGCGCCCCTCCTTGGCGGAGATGCGCAGGATCTCCTCGGGCTTCGAGCCGATCAGGTCGTGCAGCTCCCGCGCCCGCCGGTCGGGCTCGGCGCCGGGCAGGTCGATCTTGTTGAGCACCGGGATGATCTCGAGGCCGGCGTCGAGGGCGAGGAACAGGTTGCTCAGCGTCTGGGCCTGGATGCCCTGCGAGGCGTCCACCACGAGCACCGCGCCCTCGCACGCCGCGAGCGAGCGCGACACTTCGTAGGTGAAGTCCACGTGCCCGGGGGTGTCGATGAGGTTCAGCTCGTAGGCGGCGCCGTCGGCCGCGGTGTGGAGCATGCGCACGGCGTTGAGCTTGATCGTGATGCCCCGCTCGCGCTCCAGGTCCATGGTGTCGAGCACCTGCTCGCGCATCTGGCGCTTCTCGAGCGTGCCGGTCAGCTCGATCAGCCGGTCGGCCAGGGTGGACTTGCCGTGGTCGATGTGAGCGACGATGCAGAAGTTGCGGATGTGGGACTGGCGCATTGATGGGGCAATATAGCGGCTAGGGGACAGGAGACCGACGACCCGGGGGCATCTTGCAACTTGGCGTCTTGCGACTGTACTCTTGTCTGGTACCTGTGACCCTTACCACTGGCAGTCCCCAGTCCACAGGCTGGTTCGACCCGACGCCGAAAGGCGGCGCGTTGCGTTTCGCCGCCAACGGCTACCTGCCGGGCCGCGGCGATCCGCCGGTGCGCCTGCGCGGGCTGCGGCGCGGCGACCTCGTGACGCTCGAGAACGGCCGCGTGGCGTCGGTCAACGGCGCGCCGCCCGAGCGCGCCGCCGAGCGGCCCGAGTTCGGCAAGCTCGGCGCGGTGCACCCGTTCAAGCCGCTCACTCTCGAGACCGCCACGCCGTCGAGCCCGCGCACCGCGGAGCTGCAGCGCGTGGTGGACCTGATCTGCCCCCTGGGCTTCGGGCAGCGGGCGCTGATCGTGGCGCCGCCCAAGGCGGGCAAGACGATCCTGCTCCAGGCCGTGGCCGAGAGCGTCGCGCTCAATCACCCCGACGCGGTGCTCCTGATCCTGCTGGTGGACGAGCGGCCCGAAGAGGTGAGCGAGATGATCGACTGGGGGCGGGGCGAGGTGATCGCGTCGAGCTTCGACCTGCCGCACGAGCGGCACGTGGCGGTGGCCGAGATGACGTTCGAGCACGCGCGCCGCCAGGTGGAGATGGGGCGGGACGCGGTGATCGTGCTCGACTCGATCACGCGGCTCGCGCGCTCGCACAACACCACGGGCGTGAGCAGCCGCCGCACGCTGTCGGGCGGACTCGACGCCAACGCGCTGGCCGAGCCGAAGGCGCTGTTCGGGTCGGCGCGGGCCGTGCCGCCGCGCGACGGCGGCGGGTCGCTCACGGTGATCGCCACCGCGCTGGTGGAGACCGAGAGCCGCATGGACGACGTGATCTTCGAGGAGTTCAAGGGGACGGGGAACTCGGAGCTGCGGCTGCGGCGCGACCTGGCCGACCGGCGGCTCTACCCGGCCGTGGACATCGCGGCGAGCGGGACGCGGCGCGAGGAGCTGCTGGGCGACGCGGGCGAAGTGGCGGCGCGCCAGGAGCTGCGCCGCCGCCTCGCCGGCCTGCCCCCCGCCCAGGCGCTCGAGGCGCTGCTGGACCAGGTGCGCCGCACGCGCACCAATGCCGAGCTGCTCGGCGCCATGCGCCGCGCCGGGGCGAGCGCCTAGCGCCGAGCCGCGCCGCGCGGGCGCCTCAGTGGGCGCCCTGCACGATGCGCCGGTAACTCTCCGGATTCCACTGCGGCTTCTCCGCCGCCTGCGCCAGCTCGTGCCCGAGGTAGAAGATCAGCCGGGCGAGCCGCGCCTCCTTGTCGGTATCGATCTTGTCCGGGTGGTCGGACACCTGATGGTAGTCCGCGTGCGTGCCGTTGAAGAAGAACAGGATCGGCACGCCCTTCACCGCGAAGTTGTAGTGGTCGGAGCGCTCGTAGAAGTTCTCCTGCGGCCAGATGTCGTCGATCGGGGTCATGCGCAGGTCGGCGTGCGCCGCCGCGACGCGGTCGAGCATCGCGCCGAGGTTCGAATGCTCCTGGCCGATCACCACGATCGTGTCGGTCCAGTTGCGGCCCACCATGTCCATGTTGAGGTTCGCCACGATCTGCTCCATCGGCACCGGCGGCTGGTTGGCGAAGTAGCTCGAGCCCCACAGCCCGCGCTCCTCGCCGCTCACCGTCAGGAAGATCAGCGACCGCCGCGGCCGCGGCTGGAGCCGGGCGAACGCCTCGGCCAGCTCGATCACCGTGACGGTGCCCGAGGCGTCGTCGTCGGCGCCGTTGCAGATCGAGTCGCCCCCGCGGGCCTGGCAGCGGCCGTCGGCCGACACGCCGACGTGGTCCATGTGCGCGCTGAACAGGATGTACTCGTTCTTGAGCTGCGGGTCGCTGCCCTCGAGGATGCCCACCGTGTTGGGAGCCTCGACGCGGCTCAGCACCACGTGCCGCGGCTTCACGGTCAGCGTGACGCCGGCGAGCGGCGTGACGGTGCGCGCGGTGGCGCTCCGCAGCGCGGCCGCATCCACGCCCAGGGCGGCGAGCGCCGTGGCGTCGCGCATCTCGAGCAGCGCCGCCTCGAGCGGAGACGCTTGGGCGCCTTCGAGCGACAGCGCCGGCCGGCTCACGCGGGCGAGCACCCGCGTCCACAGGGAGTCGGGCCGGTCGGACACGACGATCACGCCCTTCGCGCCGCCGAGAATGGCGGCCTGCGCGCTCTGCCACTCGGCCATGAGGCCGGCCGGCGCGCGCGGGCTGGCGGTCGCCGCCATCACGAGCCACGCGCCGCGGACGTCCTGCCCGGCGAAGCGGTTCGCGTCGGACTCGGGGCCCGCCAGCACCAGCACGGGGCCGGACAGGTCCGCCGACGGCAGGCCGATGAACGGCAGCACCGCGACGTCGCGCCCGATGCGCAGCTCGCGCGCCCGCGGGCCGCCGACCTGGAGCACGCTCGTCGCCGTGTCCACCGCCTGCTGCACCATCGCGTAGCGCTGGATGAACGTGCCGCCGTCGCCGCCGGGGCGCAGGCCGAAACGGCGGAACTCGGCGGCGATGTACGCGGCCGTCTGCTCCAGCTCGGGGCTGGGCGTGTCGCGGCCCCGCATCGAGTCGTCGGCCAGCAGGAACACACGGCGCCGCACGTCCTCCGCCGTGATGGTGTTCGCGGCGCGCTCGACGGCGCTGGGCGCCGGCGGCACCACGGGCGACGGCGCCTGGGCGCCGAGCCAGGCCGGCGCGGCGCAGACCGCGACCAGAACGAGCGAGGATTTCACAGCCGACTCCTTCATGGTGTGGGTGAGACCGCCAACTGCCGCCCCAGCAGCGCCACGAACCGGGCAATGCGCGCCACCGTGTCGAACGCGATCTTGCCGCTTTCGTCGCCGGGACGGTGCAGGTCCCCGTGGCCCCCGTTGAACAGGTACAGCGTCGGGACGCCGCGCAGGGCGAACCGGCCGTGATCCCCCAGGCGCCACAGCTGCTCCGACGGCCACGGATCGCGCGCCACCGTCAGCCCGAACGCGGCCGCCGCGGACCGCAGGCCGTCCACCACCGGCGCGAGCCCGGACTGAGCGCCTCCCACGACGGCGAGGGTGTCGCGCAGGTTTCGGCCCACCGACTCCACGTTCACGAACGCCGCCGTGCGCGCGAGCGGGACCGCGGGGCGCCCGAGATAATATGAGACACCCATGAGCCCCCGCTCGGTCCCCGAAAAAAAGGCGAACACCACCGAGCGGGCCGGCGGCGGCCCCCCGGCCAGCAGGCGCGCCGCCTCGAGCACGGCGGCCACCCCCGAGGCGTTGTCGTCGGCGCCGTTGTAGATGCTGTCCGATCCGATCGCCGGCCCCATCCCCAGGGCGTCGAGGTGGGCGCCCAGGATCACGGCGGGTCCCGCCGTGTCCGTCCCGGGCAGCCAGGCGAGGACGTTGGGCGCCGACCGGCGCGACAGCACGCGCTCGCGCAGCCGCACGCGGACCGTCATCCCCTCGAGCCGCTCCACCGGGGGCCCGACCGCGCGGATCGGCCGGATGCCCGCCTGCGCCACGCCCTGTTCGGCCAGGAAGTTGCCGATCGTGCCGTCGCGCATCTCGAGGATCGGGAACGGCCAGGTCCCGGGTATGCCCGGGATCACCGTCCGGGGCAGGGCGATCTGGTCGGTGAGGGCGCGCCAGCGCTCGTCGGGCCGGTCCACGACGAGGATCCACGCGCCCACGCCCGCGCGGGCGGCGGCGGCGAACAGCCACTCGGGGGCGTCCACCCGCTCGCCCACCATGGGGGCGAGATGGATCACGACGGCGCCGCGCAGCTCGACCCCGGCGAACGGATCCGCCGAGTCGGGGACGCCGGTGACGAGCACCGCCGGGCCCGCGATCGGTCCCGTCACCGGCACGCTGATCCGCACCCAGTCCACCTGGCGGCCCAGCCGGAAGGTGCGCGGGGCGCGTCCGCGGAACTCGACGAACGAGCTGTCGGCCACGAGCCGCGACTGGATCACCTGGTAGCGCTGCACGAACGTGCCGCTGTCGCCGAGCGGACGCAGACCGGAGCGCCGCAGCTGCCGCTCGACGTAGCGCGCCGCGGCTTCCAGCCCGCCGGACGGCGTGCCCCGCCCGCGCATCGAGTCGTGCGCCAGGACGGTGATGTGCCGGCGCACGTCGGCCGCGGTGACGGAATCGGGCGACTGGGCGGCGAGGGGCGCGAGGGCGAGGACCGTCGCGAGCACGGCAATCGGCATGGCGTTC
>CAVQSR010000009.1:0-6626 GCA_963716055.1 uncultured Gemmatimonadales bacterium
CATTCCGTACCGCGTCGTCGAACCCCTTCTCCGACTGCGCGATGACCTCGATGACCTTCACGATACTGGCCATGATCCGAGCCTCCGTTTCGGTTGCGGTTCGATCGTGTCCATCGTACCTACCCGCTCGTGAGGATGCGGTCAAGGCAGCATGATGCTCCGCTCACGCGCGGGTCAGCGCGGCGCCACGCGCACGCCGTCGCGCACGCGATCGCCGGGATGGCGCACCACGACCGCCCCCGCGGCGAGGCCGTCCACGATCTCGGCCTCGAACGCGTTGCGGTGCCCCACGCCCACGACGCGCTCCCGCGCGCGCCCGCCGCCCACCGCGAACACGGCCCACGCGTCGCCCGAGCGGAACAACGCTGTGGCGGGCACCTTGAGCACGCTGTCCGCCTCCCATAGCACGATGCGCGCCTCCACTCGATAGGCGTCGCCCAGCGCCGCGGGGCAGGTCCCGAGGTCGGCGACCACGTGGACGCGCTGCTCTTCCACGCCGAGCGCCGAGATTTTGGTGAAGCCGCCGGGCTCGACGCGGCGCACCCGCGCGGTGAGCGCGCTGTCGCCGCCCCAATCCTCGACCAGCATGAGCGCGCCCGGGCGCACCCGCACGGCGTCGGACGACAGCAGGTCCGCCACCACCTCGAGGTCGCCGCAGTTGCCGACCTCGAGCAGGGGCTCGCCTGCCGGCACCGCCCGCTCGCTCCGTTCCGGCACGCGCAGCACGACGCCCGCGACGGGCGAGCGCAGCGCCAGCACGGCGGCCGCCCCGGAGGCGTCCGCCGCGAGCAGCGCAGCGCGCGCTGCCTCGACGTCGTGGGCCGCGGCCCGGGCCCGAAACTCGGCCGCCTCGAGCTCCTTCGCCGCCAGCGCCTCGGCCAGCTCGGCGCGCTCGCGCTCCTCGGGGGAGGTGAGGTTCTGGCGCGCGAGCTGGACGGCCCGCTCGCGGTCGCGCCGGGTCTGGGCCAGGGCCTCGCGGGCCTGCGCCACCGCCGCCTCGGCGGCGCGGCGGGCGTCGCCGGCGCCGGAGAGGCGCGCCACGGCCTGCGCCCGCCCCCGGGGATCGAGCGGCATGGCCGTCATGCGGGCCACCACACCGCCCCGTGGCACGGCGTCGCCCGGTTCGACGGCGATGCGCGCCACGATGCCGGCGATGGGCGCCGTCACCACGTACCGGTCCCGCACCCGCGTCCGCGCTTCCTCGTCGATCGTGACGCGCAGCGGGCCGGGCGTCGCGGTCGCGATGTCCACGGGCACGGCGGACGGCCGGGCCACGAGCCACAGGAGCAGCACGCCCACCAGCGCCGCGGCGCCCCACCAAACGGTCTGCCGGGTGATTCGCATGGAGATCACTCCCGCGTCTTGAGCACGGCCACGAGGTCGAGCCGGTCGAGGCGGCGCCGCACGGCGAGCGCCGACAGCGCGGCGGCGGCGACCACCACCGCCACCGCGAACAGATAGGTGCGGGCCGACACGACGAGCGGGACGCGGAACAGCTCGGTGCCGAACCGCTCCGCCACCAGCCAGCTGAAGCCGAAGCCGATCGCGAGGCCCGCGGGGATGGCGCACGCGGTGAGCCACGCGTGCTCGCCGAGCAGCATGCGCGCCACCTCGCCGCGGGTGAAGCCCAGGACGCGCAGGCTCGCGAGCTCCCGCCCCCGCTCCGACAGCGACACCCGCGCCCCGTTGTACACGATGCCGGCCGCGATCAGGCACGCGAACGCGATGATCATCGTGAGCGAGATACGGAAGCTTTCGGCGATGGTGCGCTCGAACCCCACGAGCGCCGTTTCCCGCACCGTCGCGCCGCTCACGCTGGCGAGCCGCTTGATGGTGCCGTACAGCGCGTCCCGCGCGTCGTGGTCCACGGCGAGCCAGGCCCCCGAGATCACGCGGCCCTCGCCGACCAGCCGGTTGGTCGCCGCGAGGTCGGCGTACGCGGTCATGCCGACCACCTCGTCCACCAGACCGGCCACCGCGACGTGGCGCACGGGTCGCCGGCCCTCGAGCACCTCGACCCGCACGGTGTCGCCGGGCCCGACGCCGAGCCGCTCGCCGAGCATGGTGGTGAGCAGCAGGCCGCGCTCGGGAACGGCGTGGCGCCGCCGCTTCCGGTCCACGACGCGGTGGAGCACGGCGGCCGAGTCGAGACCGAGGAGGGCCGTGCGCTCGGCGCGCGGCCCGTGGCGCAGCCGCACCGGCGCGATACGGAACGGCTCCACGGCGGCGACCCCCGGGAGCCGGGCGAGGGCGTGCCGCGCGCCCACCGACCGGGGATACTGAAACAGGACGGTCATGTCCTCGCGCTGCACCTCGTGGAACTGCAGCTCCTTCATGTAGTCCACGGCGTCGAACGCATATCCTCCGGTCACGATGATGCCGGCGGCGAACGCGATCCCGGCGAGGCCCAGCGCCGCCTTCACCGGGCGGCGCTCCAGGCTGCGCATGATCATGCGCGTCGGCAGGGCCACCCGCCGGGCGAGGCCGAGGCGCTCCGCCAGGCCCTGCCGGTAACGGGCGGGCGCCTCGGGGCGCATCGCTGCGGCGGGCGGCAGCGCCACCGCTCGCGCGACCGCGCCGATACCACCCACCAGCGCAGCGCCGAGCGCGATGGCGGCCGCCAGGACGACGACGCCCGGATCCTGGGCGTAGCGGATCACGGGGAACTGGAAGAACCGTGCGTAGACGCCCGCCAGCTCGACCGCGAACCAGATGCCGAGGCCCGCGCCGAGGACCACGCCGAGCGCCACGGGCGCGAGCGCGAGCAGCAGATAGTGGCGGCCGACGGTCACGTTAGGATAGCCGAACGCCTTGAGCACGGCGATCTGGTCGCGCTGGGTGCCGACGAGGCGGGTGATCACCACGTGCAGCAGGAATGCGGTCACCCCGAGGAAGATCGCGGGGATCACGACACTGGTGACGCTCGTTTCCTGAATTTCGTCCGTCACGAAGCGGTGCGAAACGTGGTCGTCGCGGCCGTAGGCGCCGACGCCCCCGTACCGGGCCAGCTCGCGATCCACGGTCGCGATCACGTCCGCCTCGATGGCGCCGCGCGCGAGCGTCAACGTGACGTCGTTGAACGCGCCGCGCATGCCGAACGCCGCCTCGAGCGCGCGCCGCCCCATCCAAATCACCCCGAAGCGGCGGTTGTCGGGAAAGATGTCGGTGCCGCCGCGGATCTCATAAATGAATTCGGGAGACAGCGCCCACCCCACGACCCGGAGGCGCTGCCAGCGGCCATTGAGCACGGCCGCGAACGCGTCGCCGATCTCGAGCCCGTTCGCGCGCGCGAACGCTTCGCTCACCACGACTTCGTCGGCACGCTCCCGCGACACGAGGCGGCCGCGGCGCAGGTACAGCTGGTTGAGACGGGGCTGGGCGCCCTCGGGCACGGACACCAGCCGACCGATGGCGGGCTCGGGCAGTCCGGGCACGTCGAGACTGACGTCGAACACGACGCGCGGCTCGACCGCGTCCACGCCCGGCAGCGCGGCCAGCCGCGCGGCCCCCGACGTGGGGGCGCGGGTGACGTGCGCAAACACCCGGGCGAAGCGGTACTGGTCGTAGTAGCGCTCCTGGGTGCCCCGCAGGTAGCCGTGCATGCTGCGCATCGCCACGAACACCGCCACGCCGGACGCCGCCATCAGCCCGATCGCGACGAGGGGGCCCCGCATGTGCCGCAGGTCGCGCACCAGCTTGCGGCCGAGCGCGCTCACCGGCGCCTCACCATTCGAGCTCGCCGGGGTCGGCGCGGCTCGGGTTCTTCTCCACCGCGCCGATCTCGCCCGAGTGCATGCGGAGCACGCGGTCCGCCATGCGCGCGATGGCGACGTTGTGCGTGATCACCGCGACGGTGGTCCCGAGCTCGCGGTTGACCTTGGCGAGCGCCGCCAGGACCAAACGCCCCGTCTCGACGTCGAGCGCCCCCGTGGGCTCGTCGCACAGCAGCACTTCCGGCCGCTTGGCGACCGCGCGTGCGATGGCGACGCGCTGCTGCTCGCCGCCCGACAGCTGAGCCGGAAAATGGTCGCGCCGGTCGCTCAGCCCGACGAGGCGCAGCGCCTCGTCGGCCGGCATCGGATTCGCCGCGATCTCGGTGACGAGCTCGACGTTTTCGCGCGCGGTGAGGCTGGGGATGAGGTTGTACGACTGAAACACGAACCCCACGTGCTCGCGTCGGAACCGCGTCAGCTCGCGCTCGCCGGCCGCGCCGAGGTCGTGGTCGAGGAAATGCACCGCGCCGCTGGTCGGGACGTCCAGCCCGCCGAGGATGTTGAGGAGGGTGGACTTGCCGCTGCCCGATGGGCCGAGGATGACGACGAATTCGCCGCGGAACAGATCGAGGTCCACAGCGCGGAGCGCGTGCACCGCGACTTCCCCCATCAGATACGTCTTGGAGAGGCCGCGCGCGCGGAACACGGCGCCGTCAGGACCGCCAATGTGTTGCGCCTCAAGCGCTTGAGCAGCCGCCATACGGGTACGTTAGTCGCGGCACCCTCCCCTGGTGCTGAAGGCCCGCTGAAGTCCCCTTCAGGACTTCGTACCGCCCGATTCACTTGCGCTTCACGCCCGAGAGGGTACGGTATCCCGAGGCGCGTCCGTTGGGGGCAGGACTGATATTCGCGGACCGGGCGGACGCCGGCAACCAGCTGGCGGCCCGCCTCGAGAAGTACCGGACGGAGCAGCCCGTCGTGCTCGCACTACCGCGCGGCGGTGTCGTCGTGGCCGCGGCCGTGGCGCGCGCCCTCGGCGCGCCGCTCGACGTCATCGTCGTGCGGAAGCTCGGCGCGCCCGGCAATCCGGAGTTCGCGATCGGCGCCATGGCGCGCGGCGAGATGGTCCTCAACGAAGAGATCGCACCCGACCTGCTGCCCCCCGGCTACCTCGACCGCGTGATTCAGAGCGAAGCGCGCGAGCTCGACCGCCGCGAAGGCGTGTATCGCGGCGGCCGCGCGCCGGTGCCCGTCAAGGATCGCACGGTGATCGTGGTGGACGACGGCCTGGCCACGGGCTCGACCGCCGCGGCGGCGGTGAAAGCGCTGCGGCGTCTCGGACCCCGCCGCATCGTGCTGGCCGTGCCGGTCGGCGCGGGTGACTCGGTAGCGCGGCTCGAGCGCCTCGCGGACGAGGTCGTCTGCCTCCACACCCCGGCCGACTTCCGCGCCGTGTCCCTGTGGTACGACGTGTTCGACCAGACCACCGACGCCGCCGTGGTGGACCTGCTGGCGAGCGCGGGTGCGGCCGCGCACGGGGGCGGAACGTGACGCGCGCGCCGACCCGGTCCGTGCACGCCGCGATCGCGGCCGACGGCACGACGCTGACCGGGGCGCTCGAGCTGCCGCCACAGCCCACGGGGGTCGTGCTGTTCGCGCACGGATCGGGGTCGAGCCGCCTCAGCCCGCGCAACATCGCGGTCGCCGAGGTACTGCGCGCCGCGGGTGTCGGCACGCTGCTGTTCGACCTGCTGACCGACGCCGAGGCGAACGACCGCGACAAAGTGTTCGACATCCGATTGCTCGCCCTGCGCCTGCTCCATGCCACCGACTGGGTCGAATCGCAGCTCGAGACCACCGGCCTGCCCATCGGCTACTTCGGCGCGAGCACCGGCGCCGCCGCGGCGGTCGTCGCCGCGACGCAGGCGGGGCACATCCTGCGAGCGGTGGTGTCGCGCGGCGGGCGCCCCGACCTGGCGATGGAGTTCCTGCCGTCGGTCACCGTGCCGACGTTGCTCATCGTGGGCGGCGACGACACGGTGGTGCTCGACCGCAACCGCAAAGCGCTCGAGCGGTTGGGCGGAGTGAAGCAGCTCAGCGTGATCCCCGGCGCCTCGCATCTGTTCGAGGAGCCGGGGACGCTGGAAGAGGCCGCGCGACTCGCGGCGGAGTGGTTCGCCCGCCACCTCCCGCAGTAGCCGGTCCGACCCGCGCTACGGCCGGTGCGGCCCCGGCCCGTGCCCCATGCCCGGTGCCATGCCGCCGGGCTGCGCGCGGTGCGCCTGCATCGCGTCCACCCAGCCGTCCACCCGCGCCCGCTGCACCTCGGTGAGCACCCCCTTCGCCTGCACCGCCGTGCGCAGCATGGTCCAGTGCGCGTTGCCCATCGCCGTGTGATGCGCCATGAACGCGGCGCGCACGGCGGCCGTGTCGGTCGATCCCGCGAGCCGGGCCAGCGCTTCCATGTGCTGCATCGCGAGCGCGTGCTGCGCGTCGTGCGCGCCCTTGGCCGCGTCGCGCAGCTGGGTGATGCGCTGCGCCTGCTGTGGCGTGAGGCCGAGCGCCGCCTGGCGCTCGAGGAGATGATCCGGATTGAAGACGATCGTGCGGGCCAGGGGTCCGTCCATTCCCATCATCATCATGCCCATCGCCCCGCCCCCGCCCATGCGGGGACCCTGCGGCGCCGGGCAGTGCTCGCCCATGCACTGCGGGCCCGGCCCGTGACTCCGGGGCCGCATCGAATCCTGCTGGGCGGCGAGCGGTGCCGCGACGAGCAGCATGGTCGCCGACGCCAAAGCAACGTGCTTCATCCTATTCCTCCGGAAGACGTGAGATCGGTGTCGCCAGGACTACCTACCTCCGGTGGCCTGCAGCGGTCATGAAGCGTCGATGAACGGCGCCTCATGGTCGTCT